>CAXXSW010000012.1:0-437252 GCA_963677625.2 Vallitaleaceae bacterium | reverse complement strand
TTTCACTTGATTATTCGGGTATGTACCATACCAACCCTCATCTTGATTATAACGAAGAAGATGGGCTGTATTATCGATACCAGTTTGACACAGAACATATAGATGCGGCTAACGGTGAACAACTTAAGTTTAAAAATATTATTGTTCAGTATGTTACAACATGGTGGATTAAGGATGATCCCAAGGGTTGTATTGATATGAATTTAATTACAAATGGTGAAGGCTTATATTTGACCAATGGTAAGGTGGTTCCTATTACGTGGTCAAAAGAAAACCATTATGCTCCTACATATTATTTTTATGAAGACGGCACACCACTTGTACTAAATAAGGGTAAGACATTCGTCAGTATATACCCTAAGCATAGAATAGAAAATATTGTATTGGAGTGATTTATATGACAGAAAAAGAACTAATTGAACAAGCGAAGGAAGCAATGAAAAATGCCTATGTACCATATTCAGGTTTTAGTGTAGGTGCAGCCCTTCTTGGAAAATCAGGCAAGGTCTATAAGGGGTGCAATATCGAGAACTCTTCTTTTGGTGCTACCAACTGCGCTGAAAGAACAGCCTTGTTCAAAGCTATTAGCGAAGGAGAAAGGGAGTTTGAATCCATCGCTATTGTTAGTTCAGCTGGAGACAGAACATATCCATGTGGTATTTGCCGTCAAGTTATGAGTGAGCATATGCCAGCAGGAAAAATTTACATGGAGGATAAGGAAGGTAACATTATAGAATCTTCAGTAAAAGAAATGTTACCCTATGTATTTGACAATGAAATACCAAACAAGAAATAATAGAGGGAGAACATGTCAAAATCAGAAAAAAATAACTTAGTTCTGCAAGGATCCATATTAGCAATAGCCTCACTTTTTGTGAGGCTTATTGGTATGTTATACCGTATTCCGTTAATTAACATGCTAGGTGATGATGGTAGCGGTATGTATGCAGCAGCATATACTGTCTACTCTTATATGTTGGTTGTTTCTTCATATGGTTTTCCAGCAGCAGTCTCAAAAATGGTATCCGCTCGATTGGCAAAAAATAAATATAAAGAAGCTCATACAATATTTAAGACAACCCTTGTTTTGGCAACTGCTATTGGTCTTTTGTCCTCCAGTATTTTATATTTTGGTGCAGAATGGTTTACGGCTTTCGTAGAGATGCCTAGTGCTAAACTAGCCCTACAGGGTCTAGCACCTGCTCTTTTTATCTTTTCTTTTATGAGTGTTTTTAGAGGCTATTTCCAAGGTATGAATACGATGATTCCAACGGCTATTTCGCAGATTGTGGAGCAGATTTTTAATGCAGCCTTTAGTCTCATACTGGCTCACTACCTATTAAGAAAGGGTATAGAGTATGGGGCAGTCGGATCAAGTCTTGGTACAGCATCGGGAGCCTTTGCCAGTATGTTATTTCTCCTATTTGTTTACTATATGATGCGTCCTCTTATTCATAAAAAGTGTAAGGATGATTTGCATACACTTGATAATGGGAGTATTATGTATTACTGGAAACTCCTAGCTCTTACGGCCCTTCCAATTATAATCGGAACGTCTACCTTTCATCTTGCCAACTTTTTGGATATGATTATGTTTAATAAAGCTTTAGCCTATCATGGCTATTCATCTAGTCGGATTAATGTTGCCTATGGTATTTTGGAAGGGAAATACAAGATACTAATAACACTTCCTGTATCCATAGCAACAGCAATGGCGACTGCTTCTATTCCAAGTGTTACTAGATCTTTGGTTCTTAAAGATAAGCGTCTCATCAAAAAAAAGGTTGACTTGGCTATTCGAAGTGTATTAATTGTTGCATTTCCTGCTATGGTAGGCCTTTATGTATTAGCCGAACCCATATTAACTTTAATATTTACCAACCTTGATAATTTGGAGTTGACGACTGAAATCTTAAAATTAGGAACCTTGTCTGTCCCACTTTTTGCTATGTCAACAATATCGATTGGTTTGCTACAAGGTCTTGATAAATTAAATCTACCTCTTGTACATTCATTAATTTCATTAGTGGTTAAGGTCTTATTTAATATATTACTACTTTTTGTTTTTAATCTGCACTTATATGGAGCAGTAGCAACTAATATAATCTTTGCCGGTACTTCAGCCTTTTTAAATTTCAGGTCTGTTCGTAAATATATCGGCTTAGAAGTGAACCTTTACAGGACCATTTTTGCCCCGGTGTTAGCATCCTTGATTATGGGAGGAGTAACCATAGCAGGATACACTCTTTTTAACCTTAAGTTAGGTGGAGATCTGTCAACAATTCTCGTTCTACCTATAGCAATATTAACTTATGCCATTGCCTTATTTAGGTTAAAAGCATTTACTGAGGAAGAAATTGTAAGTCTTCCCATGGGAAGTAAATTGAAACGTTTTGTATAATTGAATGAAAGGAAAAGTCATGGCAAAAAAAATTATAGTAGTAGGTGCTGGTATGGCTGGGTCGCTTGTAAGCATTCTTTTAGCAAGACAGGGTTATAAAGTAACTTTATTTGAAAGAAATAAGAAAATCGGAAAAAAGTTATTAGCTACAGGAAACGGCAGGTGCAATATAAGTAATGTTAATGTCGGACCAAACAGATATCATTCTATGACAGATAATTTTACAAAGATTCCCCTTGAGTACATTGGAGTTAAAGAGACAAAGGAACTTTTTCATGAGCTTGGTCTCGATTTTATAGAAGGTGATGAAGGTAAACTATACCCAAGAAGTCTTCAAGCTTCCAGTGTAGTTCAAGCCCTTCTCATGGAATTGAATCATAAGAATATCCAGCTTATATATGATGCACGGATTAAAAAGATAGAGTATAGTAATAAGTTCAAGATAAGTCTTGATGGCAAGAATTATTACGGTGAGAAACTGATTCTTGCCACTGGAGGAAAAAGCTATGCTGACTCAGGTTCATCTGGAGATGGTTATCTTATGGCTAAAGAATTTGGACATCATGTGACCGAAACATATCCATCAATTGTCCAACTACGAACAGATTCATCCTACAATAAGATGCTCAAGGGCTTAAAAGTCAAGGTGAAAGCCAAACTTTTAGATGACAAATTTCAACTAGTCCGTGACGATCAAGGTGAAATTCTATTTACTGATTATGGACTTTCTGGACCAGCTATTCTTCAACTTTCTACTATGGTTCAACCAGGGCTTACTCATGGAAAGTCTTATTGGTTATCATTGGATTTTATGGAAGAATATAGTGAAGAAGAACTAGATGTCTTTCTTATGGACCGTTTTCACCGATTTTCGTCTAGAAGTGTCAGTGAGGCTTTTATTGGTATTCTTAACAGTCGGCTAATAGGTCCTATCTTAAAAAGTGCCGAGGTTTCTGCAAATAAAAAGGCTGGAGATGTGACTAAAAAGGAGAGAAGTTGTCTAGCTAAGACCCTAAAAGATTTTAGACAGGGTGTTAGCGGAACATATATTTGGAACCAGGCACAGGTTACAAAGGGCGGAGTCAGTTGTAAAGAAATTAGTTCACTTACAATGGAATCAACCCTTCAAAAAGGCTTGTACTTTATTGGTGAAGTCATGGATATAGACGGCGATTGTGGAGGTTATAACCTGCAATGGGCTATTACTTCGAGTGTCTTATGTGCAAGGTCTATTTCAGACTCATATATTTTAGATAAGTAGAATTGAGGATTATATGCTTTTACAAGTACCAAATATTAAGCTGTCATTTGATCATAGTGATCTCGACTTAAAAAAAGAGGTAGCAAGCAAATTGAGTCTTAGCTTTGATTTGATTACAGATATTAGGATTAAGAGAAAGTCTATTGATGCCAGAAGAAAACCTGAAATTTACTATGTTTACACCCTTATTGTTGAAACTAGTTCAAGTGTAAATTATAAATATATAAAAAAATCAGGAGCTATTGAATATAAGGAAGTAAAATACAAGATTCCTGAACTTAAATCTAAACCGACTATGGATAGACCAGTTATTGTAGGTGCTGGCCCAGCAGGACTTTATTGTGGATTAGTTTTAGCTAGGTCGGGAGCTAGGCCTATTATTATTGAACGCGGTCAGGATGCATATTCTAGAAAGGCATCTATTGAGAACTTTTATGCAACAGGTGACTTAAACATCCATTCCAATGTTACTTTTGGAGAAGGAGGGGCGGGTACTTTTTCTGATGGAAAATTAAATTCTGGTGTAAAGGATAAGTTTAAAAGAAAAGAGTTTATTTTAAGAACTTTAGTTGACCATGGTGCTGATAAAAGTGTCTTATATATGGCCAAGCCCCATGTGGGAACAGATTATCTTGTAGATATTGTTGCTGGTATTAGAAAAGAGATTATTGATCTTGGAGGAAGTGTATATTTTAATCATCTACTTGAAGATATTGAAGCTGACAATGAGGGAACTGACAATGACCCATCTACAACCTATGCTCTAAAGGTACGTAATCTTGAAAAAGATAGTCATATAATCTTTGAGACAAGGTACATTGTCCTTGCTATTGGTCATAGTGCTAGAGATACTTTTAGGATGTTAAAGGAGAAAGAATTATCTATTGAACCTAAACCTTTTGCTATTGGGGTAAGGGTAGAGCATCCCCAGACATGGATAAACAAGAGTCAGTATGGAGATAAGTACTATAATGACAACAGGTTACCTGCTGCAGAGTATAAACTAACCCATCAGACAAACAAAGGAAGGGGCGTTTACTCTTTTTGCATGTGTCCAGGTGGTGAAGTTGTCAATGCTTCATCTACCTATGGTGAATGTGCTTGCAATGGTATGAGTTTATTTGCTAGAGATAACCATAATGCTAATTCAGCAATTATTGTTACAGTAAAACCCGATGATTTTGGACAAGATGATCCTTTAGCAGGGGTTTACTTTCAAGAAAAATATGAGAAAAAAGCTTTTGATATAGGAAATAATCATCAATTAATCACTCAATCATATGGTGAATTCTATGAATCTGTTATGGGCAAGCCTCTACATGAAAAATCTTATATGAATGAATCTTTTTTTCAGGTTAATGAGATTAAAACAAGTTGTCGAAGTCCCTTATTAGAATGGGACTTAAAAAAATGTTTACCCATTGAGGTTTCTGAAGCAATTATTGAAGGGATGGAAGCTTTCGGACGCAAGATAAAAGGTTTTGACCATCCTAAAACTCGTATGATAGGTGTTGAAACAAGAACATCATCACCTATACGTATCCTTCGTGATGAAAATTTCCTTTCCTCTATGCCGGGTATTTATCCTTGTGGTGAAGGAGCGGGATATGCAGGTGGAATTATGTCGGCCGCTATTGATGGTATGAAGGTGGCTGAACAAATTATTGTCGATCTCAATAGTGATATATGATTTGACTTGCCTATTAGTATTCAAGTTAAAAAGCTCTATTGCGCCTGATTAGGCGACAATAGAGCTTTTTTTATTCGATAGGAAAGTTCTTTATTTGAATTTTACGAGTAGAAACATCTCATAAATTGTTAAGGAAACTTTCCGTCGGCAGTTGGAACAATTTGCCTTCGGCAAAACCGAGGATGTAAAACATCCTCTTTGTTCTTCCTTTAAAGATTGTAAATTTCTGAGTACTTATTCTTTAGATAGTCAGTGAAGTAGGTGGCGTCAAAGGACTGACCTGTAGCGTATTGAATAATATCTGCTGGTTCTTTGGAAGAGCCAAACTTATGAATTTTATCTGATAACCAGTTAAGTATAGGTTCCATATCTCCATTTTCCAATAAGCTATCTACATCCAAATCTTTTCTCATATAATACTCAAATTGAGCTGCATATGCAGAACCAAGTGCATAAGATGGGAAGTAGCCAATTAAGCCCTCTGACCAGTGGACATCTTGGAGGATACCTTCTTTATCATTAGAAGGACGTATACCTAGGTATTCTTCGTATCTATCATTCCATAGTTTTGGAAGTTCCATAACATTAATATCCTCTGACATGATTAGTTTTTCCATTTCGTAGCGAACCATAATGTGAAGTGGATACGTAACTTCATCAGCCTCTATACGAATAAGTGACGGTTTCACAGTGTTCATAGATTGTTGGAAAGTTTTCACATCAATAGAGCCCAATTGTTTAGGATACATATTCTGTAATTTTGGATAGTGTTTTTTCCAGAAAGATAAGGAACGACCGAAATTATTCTCATAGATTCTGGATTGAGATTCGTGAATTCCCATGGAAACCCCTGTAGTTAATGCGCTAACACCAAACTCTTCGTTAATATTTTGTTCGTATAGGGCATGACCGGTTTCATGTATGGTTGACGATACAGCGCTTAGGATATCGTTTTCATGATACTTTGTAGTGATACGCACATCTCCACGACTTAGGTTTACGGTGAATGGATGGGCGCTTTCTGCAATGGAACCAGCTTCTTTGTCAAAACATATGGCTTCAGAAATATAGTCTGTGTATGCCGCTTGTTTTTCTATATCATAGGATAATGATGTAAAAGAATTATCAACTTCTGGACATTGACCAATTTTTTGTACTAGGGGTACTATTTTTTCTCTTAAATTTTCAAAGAAAGTATCGCATTCCTCTACGGTTAATCCGGGTTCATAATCGTCTAACAAGGTATTATAGGGATGGCCTTGGTAACCGCGATAGTCAATAAATTTCTTAAGATAATTAATAACTTCCTTCAGATATGGAGCAAAGATGGTAAAATCATCTTTTTCACGGGCCTCTTCCCAAGCGTGGCTAGATTTCGCAATTAAGGCATTGTAAGCACCATATTCTTCTTTTGGGATTTTTGCTATACGATTATATTCCTTATAATAGAGCTTAACTTTAGCATAAGTCGTCTCATCAAGCATTTCCTTATGGTCTATGAGAAATTCTAAACATTCTTTAGTTTCTTCATTAATGAGTGTTGTAAAGTGTAGTTCGCTCATGTTACCGATAACGATACTTCTCTGGTCTAACCCCTTTTTTGAAGCTAAGGTCATGGAATCCCATTCAAATAAAGCTTCCATATAGGTTAGTGAGGCCATTCTTACATCTAATGCATTTAGTTGTTCCATATATTTTTGTAGTGTCATATGTGTCTCCTTTCAAATCCTTACTCTCATTTTAACAGAAGAAGACAAAAAAGAAAATATATTATATCTATATCTTTATAAAAACGAATTATCTTCTACTTGTATCTAGCAATCTACTTAAGATTGATGGGATGGGAACTTTTTATGATATAATACGTCTAAAGATAGAAGGTGCTTAAATCATAAAATAATGAATAAAGAAAGGGTGGAAATATGAAAAAAGTATTGAAGGTAAGTGGGTTATTTTTAATTATCATAAGTATACTAGCAGGATGTGGTTCATCGAATGATGAGATGACCATTGATACTGATACTAGTACAGCTATTGATTATGGGGCTAAAGAAGAGACGAATCAAGATTATGGTGAAGCTATAGCTGGAAATGCAGTTATGGAGGACTATAACAATATTGCTGATGAAGAACAGGAAGCTCCACAAGTAGATTCGGATCTTAAAAGTAAGGTTGATAACCGTAAGTATATTCTTACCTTTAGATTTTATCTGGAAACTCTTGAATACGAAAAAACCATTCAAGAACTAGAACAGATGGTAGAAATGCAATTTGGTTTTTTTGAATCCAGTGAATCAGAAGGTGGCAGCGCAACAGATACCTATAGAAGAAGAAGGGCTTCATATACTATTAGGATACCCAAAGAAAAGGTTGACACCTTTACAAAAGGATTGGGTGGTATAGGCAATATTGTAAATAAGAGTCGTTTTACTGAAGATGTAACTGGCCAGTATTATGACACTGAAGCTAGGATAAAAACACTGGAAATTCAAGAAGAAAGACTTTTAGCTATTCTTGAAGAAGCTGACAACCTGGAATATATTATTGAACTAGAAAGAGAGCTATCTGATGTTCGATACCAGATTGAGTCCTATTCCTCAAGTTTTAGACATCTTAATGATCAAATCAATTATTCAACAGTTTACGTTGAAATTCAAGAAGTAAAAGAACCAACAATTTTTGAAGAAGAACCTGAAACATTCTTTGAAAAAATGAGTAAAGGATTTATGGATAGTATAGATCGGCTTGTAGATTTCTTTGCTAACTTGATTCTGTTCTTGACGACAAACAGTCCTGTGCTTATTCTTTTAGGCTTGATCGTTTATCTCGTGTATCGTATAGTAAAACGAAATTTGAATAAGGAAAAAAGAAAAATTAACAAAAGTCAAAGTACAAATGATCTAAAAAATAACAAGCCAGTAAATATAAACGAGAATAATAAGAATAGTGAGGATGTAGAAGACAGTCATAAAGAGGAATAATGCTATAGATGCTTAAAAAAGTGGAGTTGACTCCACTTTTTTTTCATATATACAGATGTTATAATTAATTCTAGATAAGATTACATACGTAGACTAGTTGAATAAAAGGTTTAGACGGTTAATACTTCTGGTATAAATAAAAGGATGACGGTATGGTCAAATATTTTATAAATGTTATGACAATTATATTAAGTTTCATGTTGGCTGTTTTGGCTGTTCTTGTAGCCCTTAATTTTAGTAAATTAAGCCAAGAACTGTCAACAAATAGCCCTTTTTCCGTTGATCAGCAACCCATCTATAGGTTTATGGTCATATTAGATAGTTCTGATAAAAGCTATGCCAAAGAATTTGAGGAAGGTGTGTCAAAAGCTGCTGGCGACTATCAGGTGGCTTATGAAATATGGGGATTTGAAGGTGGAGATAAAGAAGATGATATTATAAAACAATTTGATATTGCTATAGAATCAGGTGTTGATGGTATTGTTTTACAAGCATTTAATGATGATAGATTTGATGCTCTACTAGCTAAAAGTAATGAAAGAGAGATTCCAGTCGTTACAGTAAACAAGGATGTACCGTCACAGGAAAAAGTAACCTTTATATCTTATAATGATTATGCCATCGGAAATAGAATTGGAGTACTACTTGAAAAGGTATTTGAAGAAGACCAGGTTAAGAAGGGTACAATTGTTATTATGCAAGATAAACTGGAAGATGGAAAATACATAGGTTCAGGCATACAACAAAAAATCTCAGAGGCTTTTGAAGTTATTCCTGAAATTAATGAAGGTATAGGTGATAATGCCTTAAATGCAGAAGGTCAAACCGATCAAATTTTAAGCAAGTATGAGGATTTAGTAGCAATTGTAACGTCCAATGGTGATGAAACTTTAGTGGTTATACAAGCCCTAATTAACAGAAACCTTATTAATGATATAGCTGTTATTGGTAATGATGATAATCCTGAAATTTTAGAATTCATAGGTAGGAATACCATACCTGCAACTATAGTAACAGACAATGAACGCTTAGGATATGATGGTATTGTAAATTTAGTAGAACATAATAAGGGACAATTTGTGTCACAATATAAGGATATTAAAGTCAATATTGTTGATGGGGATAATGTTCATCTATATCTTGATGAGGGGGACGAATCGGATGATTAAGAACTCAAAAGCCACATCAACCATTAAGGGTAAAATGCTTGGATATACATTTGTCATCATATTTTTTATGACAGTACTGAGCTTTTATTCTCTTTCCATTACAGGTGTTTATAAGTCCAGAATTGATGATATGTTTGAAAGAAATATAGCCCTTAAACAAATATCTGGTAAATTAGATGAGGTTAATAAGGAATTGCTGATATTCCTTTTGACCAAAAATTCTCAGAACCTTAATAACTATATGTTGTTTCTATCGGAGTTAGAGGATATTACCTATGAAACGGTAGAACAAGTCAAATTATATACTGAGGAAGATCTTATGGTCCTTGATATACAGAATATGATTAAGAACTATGGGAACATCGGTAATCTTGCTGTAGAGGAAAAACGTAAGAATGATGTATCGGCCTATAGAGAAGAGTATCACAATGCCCAAACCATAAAAGAATATATTGATGATTTAATTAATGAACTAAATATTAGACAATTAGATACAAATGCTGATACCTATCTTTATATGAGTGATCAGATTGCTACGGCAAGATTGCTTAATGGGGGACTTATTGGCGTTTTGATCATGTTTTCACTAATTATCGTATTTCAGATGACATCAAGTATGATTAATCCTATTATCAGATTAAGTCATTCTGCTGAGGCTATTGCTGCTGGTGAATTTGAAATTAAATCTATACATGTAGATACAAATGATGAGTTAGAAATCTTGGCTAGAGCCTTTAATAAGATGAAAAAATCTATTCATAGATATATTGAAGAACTAAAGGAAAAGGCAAAAACTGAGGCTCTACTAAAAGATAAGGAAGTAGAAAATCTTAAGATTCAGTCACTTCTTGATAATACAAGATTTTTTGCCCTTCAATCTCAGATGAATCCACATTTTCTGTTTAACACGATTAATGCCGGAGTTCAGTTATCTATGATGGAAGATGCACCTAGGACAGGTGAATTCCTTGAAAGTATGTCTAGGCTTTTAAGATATAATATCAAGAAGTTAGATAAGCCTGTAACAATGAAGGAAGAAATAGACAATGTTAAAGACTATTACGATCTTCTTAAGGTTCGCTTTGGTGACCAAATACGCTTTAATTTTACCTTAGATTTTAGTGCTATGGATTTCCTTATTCCTCCCTTGACCCTTCAACCCATTGTTGAGAATGCATACATACATGGGCTGAGCAAGAAAGAAGAAGGTGGTATTATAGATATTCATATTCTTAATTATGATAAACGAACAACGATTGTTATTGAGGATAATGGGTGTGGTATTTCTGAATCAGATATTGCTCGAATTATGGGCAAAGATAGTAAGGAAAAACGAGAAATTAAAGTCAATCAAAGCAATGGTATAGGTATGTCTAATGTAATGGAGCGCCTGGAACTTTTTTACCAAGAGAAAAATTTATTGACTATAAAGGGATATAATGGAAGTGGCACAAAGGTAACCATTAACGTTCCTAATATACGTGAACATAAGGAGTTTGGAATAGAATAGGGGTAAGTAAATGCTAAAAGTTATGATAGTGGATGATGAGAAAATCGTTCGAGACGGTATAAGTTTTATACTTGATAAACATTTTGCTGATCAGCTGGAAATAGCAGCAAGTGCTAAAAGTGGTAGAGAAGCCATTGAAAAATATAGTATTTGTCATCCAGACATTATTTTAATGGACATACATATGCCTGGAATTAATGGTATTGAAGCCATTGAAGCCATACAGGATGTAGATAAAAGAGTTAAATTTATTATTATTTCAGCCTATGAACAATTTGAATACGCAAAGCAAGCTGTTTCACTTGGTGTTGATGATTATATCCTTAAACCTATTAATCGACAGAAACTTGTTGACGTATTAACTTCTGTCATAGGAAAAATACAAAGGGAAATTACCAATAAACAAAAGGAACTGGAAATCCAAGAAAAACTAGACAAAGTCCTACCGGTTCTGGAATATGGCTATATATACTCTATACTTATGAACAACTCTTTTGAAAAAGAAAATATAGATTATCATTCCTTGCTGAGCATTCATAAAGAATATGGCTATATAATGGTCATCGACTTTGGTGAGGGAGATAGTCCTTTAGAATTAGAAAATAAAATCGGAGCTGGTGTCAAAAATAATATGCAGTATCAGAAGATCCGTCATACGATTAAATATAAGGTAGGGTCAATCGTTGGTCCCCTCATGGTCAATCGTATAATTGTCTTAGTATATGAGGATATGCCTGAAGTTGAATACCCTCAAAGGGTTAAGGCGGTTGAGCTAGCCCAGTCTATTGAAAAACAGTTAAGAAAGATAACAGATTCAGCGGTATATATAGGCATTGGCACTTGTTATAGACATCATCGCTTGAATTTATCTTATAATGAGGCTGTTTCTGCTATCAGTAAGATGACAGATGAACATGTACTCCATATTAAGGATGCCAAGAATAATATTGACAAAGAACGTCAGTATAGTTTCACAAAAATCAAAAGTGATGAGGATTATCTTCTGACTAAAATTGAAGAGGGTAATATAAACGAAGTTGAAAAAAAATTGGAAACTTTTTTTACTAAACTAGGCAGGGATTATGAAGATTCCATGGATATTGTTAGAAAGATATGCAGTGAGTTTATGGTCCTTGTGAATGCTTCTGCATTTCGAAATGGGGTGTATAGTCAAGATGATTCCATTATGGTCGATTTGGATACCCTAAGAGGAATGAGCTCATTTTTTAATATGAAATCATGGTGTTCTAGATATATATTAGATATTACTAAGTGGATCAGAAAAGAAAAAGAAAATAAGGTATCGGCTGTTATTGGTGAAGCAATGAACTATATAAAAGAAAATCATGATCAGGATATTCGCTTAAAAGACGTTGCTGAAATTGTCAGTATCAGTCCACAGTATTTTTCTAAGATATTTAAAGATGAATTAGGGGTGAATTTTATTGATTATCTGACCACTGTACGTATGGATGAAGCTAAGAGAATGCTTAGAGAAAGAGATTTATCTATTAAAGAAATCTGTTACAAAATCGGCTACAAGGATCCCAATTATTTTAGTCGTCTTTTTAAAAAAGTGGAAGGTATATCACCAACTGAGTTTCAATAGGTTTATATGGAGGTATTATGGGGAAATTCAATTTTCAAAAAGCCATGTTAATAGTCGTAATTTTCACCTGCGTGGTTATAGCAGGTATATGGATTAATTCCATACGAATCATGCGCACAAGAGAAAGTGTATCAAAACATTATACCGAAGACAATAAGCCTATGATTGGATTTTCCATTGACGGTATGGTTATAGAAAGATGGCAAAAGGATATAAACGTTTTAACATCAAAGGCAGAAGAATATGGTTTTCTTCTAGAGGTAGCCAATGCATACGAAAATGCTGATAATCAAAGTCAGCAAATCAAAGCCCTAGTTGATGAGGGTGCTCTTGCTATTTTTATACTGCCATATAATAAAGATGGCTTAAGTGAAGCTATTGACTATGCTAAAGATAAGGATGTCATTGTTATAGCATACGATCGTTTAATCAATGATGCTGATATAGATGCTTATGTGTCTTTTGATAATGTAGATGTTGGAGTGAAAATGGCTCAGGCATTAGTAGAAGAGGTCCCAAATGGTAACTATGTCATCATTAATGGTTCACCTAAAGATAATAATTCCTTTATGTTTAATGATGGTTTTTACAAGGTTCTAGAACCCTATATAGAGTCTGGTGATATTAAGATTATAAAGGAAGTTTGGTCAGATAATTGGAGAGAGGAATATGGCACTCAAGCAGTCTTGGAACTTCTTGATCAAGGAATAGAAATCAATGCGATTATTGGTGCTAATGATCGTCTGGCAGAAGGTGCCATTAGTGTTCTTAGTGAATATGGATTGGTCGGAACTATACCCGTAGTAGGACACGATGCGGATGTTAGTGCCTGTCAGAGAATTGTTGAGGGCAAGCAACTAATGACTGTTTATAAACCCATTAAAAATCTAGCAGAGGGTAGTGTAGATTTAGTTGTAGATATCTTGAATAATAGACAATTACCAGCTGACAAAAGTATATCAAATGGCCTCAAAGAAGTTCCTTATTATAAATTTGATGTTATATCTGTTCGAGCTGACAATATGAACGAAACGGTCATTAAAGATCTTTTTCATCGTGAAGATGATATATATCGAGACAATCAGGATGATTAACTGCATTATTGGAGGATGAGATTCTCACTGGACATAATTCACCTTAAAAAATTCTCTGAATATAATTCACCTTAAAAATGTTTGCAGGAAAACACAACTTAATAAAAGCTCTTAAAAAAGTCAAGATGTTCATATATATATCTATGGGGACATCTTGTTTTTTTGTTTATAATCCTTTTGTAACGAAACACATATTTTAAGGAGGGTTTAATAGATGAAAAAATTAACAGCGCTATTGTTAATGGCAGTACTGGTAGTATCATTGTTCTCAGGATGTGCAAATGATGAAGATAATAGCAGTGCGAGTGGTAAAGGGAAGCTTATTGGTGTAGCAATGCCTACAAAATCTCTTCAACGTTGGAACCAAGATGGTGCCAATATGAAAAAACAGTTGGAAGATGCTGGTTATGAAGTAATACTTGAATACGCGGAAAATAAGGTGGAAACACAAGTAACTCAAATTGAAAATATGATTACACAGGGTTGCAAGGTTATTATTATCGCATCAATAGATGGTGTTGCCTTAAAAGGTGTACTAGCTGAAGCGGCGAAAGAAGATATAGAAGTAATTGCATATGACCGTTTAATAAGAGAAACACCTAATATCGCATACTATGCAACTTTCGATAATGTTCTAGTTGGAACGATTCAAGGTGAATTTATTGAAAAAGAACTAGGACTTAAAGATGGTAATGGACCATTTAACATGGAAGTCTTTGGTGGGTCTCCTGATGATAACAACGCCTTTAAATTTAACGAAGGTGCAATGAATGTTCTTCAACCATATATTGACAATGGACAGTTAGTCGTTAATTCAGGACAACTTGATATGTCTGAAATTGCTATCCAAAGCTGGGCGCCAGAAGGAGCACAGGCGAGAATGGATAATTTGTTGACAGCTTTTTATTCAGACAAAATACTTGATGTAGTTCTTTCACCAAATGATTCATTGGCTCAAGGTATTGTTGCATCTTTAAAAGCAGCTGGTTATGGTAGCGCTGACAAACCATACCCAGTACTTACAGGCCAAGACTGTGATACAACTAATGTTAAATTGATTATTGCAGGTAAACAATCCATGTCAATCTTTAAAGATACCAGAACGTTAGCTTCTATTGTAGTTGAAATGACTGATGCAATTATGAAAGGTGAAGAGGTTCCGGTTAATGACACAACTACTTATGATAATGGTGTCTTTGTTGTTCCATCTTACCTAGCTAAACCTGTCTTTGCCAACATTGATAACTATAAAGAAATCCTTATTGATTCCGGCTACTATACAGAAGAACAGTTAAAATAATACTTCTGATTTCATATGCTGTGGCTATGGCTGCAGCATATGTTAAGTTATTGGAATCAAAGTAGAAGGAGTAGGTTTATGTCAAACAATATATTGGAAATGCGTAATATCACCAAAGAGTTTCCAGGTGTCAAAGCCCTTGATAGGGTAAATCTACAAGTGAAAAAAGGACAAATCCATGCTTTAGTAGGAGAAAATGGAGCCGGAAAATCCACCCTGATGAATGTGCTAAGTGGCATATATCCATATGGGTCATATACTGGTGATATTATCTATGAAAATGAAGTCTGCCAGTTTGGAGATATTAAGTCCAGCGAAGAACTTGGTATCGTCATTATCCATCAAGAACTAGCACTCAGTCCCTACATGACTGTCGCAGAAAATATCTTTCTTGGAAACGAACAGCAAAAAACCGGGGTCATTAATTGGCATGTAACTATAGAAAAAGCAAAAGAACTTATGAAGCTAGTTGGACTTAATATTGATTATAATGACTTGATCAAGGATATTGGAGTTGGACATCAACAATTAGTAGAGATCGCAAAGGCCCTAGCTAAGGAAGTTAAACTTTTAATTCTTGATGAACCGACTGCAGCTCTTAATGATGAAGATTCGGATAATTTACTTGAACTTCTTATGGAGCTAAACAGGACTAAGAATATAACCTGTATTATCATTTCACATAAACTCAATGAGATTACTAAAATATCTGATGAGATAACAGTGATTCGTGATGGAATGACTATTGAAACCTTAGTTAAGGATCAGGATGATATAAGTGAAAACCGGATTATAAAAGGTATGGTAGGTAGGGAATTAACTGATCGTTATCCAAAGAGGGAAAAAGAAATTGGAGAGATTGCTTTTGAAGTCAGGGATTGGACGGTTTATGACCCTCTCCATGACGATAAGGTTAGAATTAACAAAGTAAGCTTCAATGTAAAAAAAGGAGAAATAATCGGTATTGCTGGCTTAATGGGGGCTGGGAGAACTGAGCTTGCTATGAGTATTTTTGGAAAAGCATATGGCCATAACATTTCAGGTCAAATCATTAAAGACGGTAAACCCCTTGTTTTAAACTCTGTTAGTGATGCAATAAACAATGGACTAGCCTATCTTACAGAAGATAGAAAGAATGCAGGTCTTGTCTTAATCGATGACATCAGGCGAAATATTACATTATCTAATTTAGGTAGGATAAGCAATAAGGGTGTCGTAAATATGCATGAAGAAGTACAGATAGCAGGAGACTTTCGTAACAAGCTTCGAATCAAGTCTTCAAGTATTTACCAAAAAGCAGGCAACCTATCTGGTGGCAATCAACAGAAGGTATGTGTAGCCAAATGGCTTTTTTCTGAACCAGATGTCCTTTTTTTAGATGAGCCAACCAGGGGAATTGATGTCGGAGCTAAATATGAAATCTATACCATTATCAATCAATTGGCACGTGATGGAAAATGTGTTGTGGTTATATCTTCTGAATTACCTGAAATATTAGGTATATCAGATAGGGTGTATATCATGAACGAAGGGGAGTTTGTCGGCGAAATGCCAATAGAGGAAGCGAGTCAGGAAAGCATTATGTCCTGTATTATCAGAAGTCATCACAACCATGAAGAAATTACGGTATCATAGAGAGGATTAGTTATGGAAAATATAAAATCTATTGTAAAAAATAATATGCGTCAATACGCAATGCTGATTGCTCTTATTGCTATTGTTTTATTATTTCAAGTGTTAACAGGAGGAATTTTACTTCGACCTATTAATGTGTCAAGATTAATTCAACAAAACTCCTATATATTAATACTTGCTATAGGTATGGTTCTTTGTATACTAACAGGGGGTAACATTGACTTATCAGTAGGTTCTATCGTTGCTGTGGTCAGTGCTTCTAGCGCTCTTTTTAGTGTTGAGTTCCATATACCTGTACTTATATCAATTCTTCTTTCCCTACTATTAGGTCTCTTGGTAGGTATGTGGCAAGGATATTGGATTGCTTACGTTCATATTCCGGCCTTTATCGTAACACTGGCTGGTATGTTGGTTTTTAGGGGCATTAACAACTTGATTCTTGAAGGTGAAACAATAGCCTTGCCCCAACTTTATATTACTATTGCATCCGGTTCAATTCCAGATTTTATTGGAGGACAAGATAGTGATCTTCATATAACAACTATCGTTATTGGTGTATTGGTTTCCTTAGTATATGTATTTGGTCAATTGAAGAATAGACAAACTAAGATATCTTATAAATTTGAGGTTGCCAGCATGGGATTCTTTATCATCCAACATGGCATTATGTTTGTTGTTATTAATCTTTTTTTCCTATGGTTAGCGATGGCAAATGGTCTTTTATATATTATTATCATCTTAGCTGTACTTATTGCTGTATATAGTTTCATTACGTTAAAAACTGTAGCAGGTAGGCATATTTATGCCCTGGGAGGTAATTCAAAGGCAGCAGCCTTATCTGGTATTAAAACAAAAAAGGTCCTTTTTGGGGTGTATGCTAACATGGGACTACTTGGTGCGGTGGCAGGCATCGTATTTGCCGGACGTCTGAATTCAGCTTCACCTCTAGCAGGTGATGGCTTTGAACTTGATGCAATAGCCTCTTGTTTCATTGGTGGTGCTAGTGCAACTGGTGGTGTAGGAACCGTTATTGGTGCCATTATTGGTGGACTCATTATGGGAATTCTTAATAATGGTATGTCAATCATGGGAATATCTGTTTTTTGGCAACAGATAGTGAAAGGGTTGGTCCTGCTTTTTGCTGTAGCATTTGATGTTTATTCTAAATCTAAAAGTAAATAAATATAAGATTTAATTGCCCCCTTGTCTATTTTGGTGTATTATAGTACAAAAGTTTGTGTAATATACATTACAAGGAAGGCATGATATGGAAAACAGAATTCATCTTAGCGATATAAACCGTATTGTAATTAAAATTGGTTCTTCGTCAATAACCCACGAAAGCACGGGTCATATCAGTATTCAAAAGCTTGAACATTTTGTCAGACAGGTTGCTGATTTGAAGAACGCCGGTAAAGAGGTTATTATTGTTACCTCTGGCGCTCAAGCTGTAGGCATCAGTGCACTTAACCTAAGTGGTAAACCGGATTTGTTGGCGGAAAAGCAGGCTGTAGCTGCAGTTGGTCAAGCTTCTTTAATGATGATTTATCAGAAGCTATTTAGGGAATATAACCATCAAGTTGGTCAAATCTTGATCACTAAGGATGTTGTGGATAACGAAGAACGCTTCAATAACACTAAGAACACAATGCAATCTCTCCTTCAAATGCATGTTATACCTATTGTTAATGAAAATGATACCGTATCAACAGAGGAGATTGAATTTGGAGACAACGATAGGTTATCTGCTACAGTAGCTATTCTGTCAGAAGCGGACCTACTTATACTTCTTTCAGATATTGACGGGCTCTATGATATGGATCCTAAAATTCATAAGGATGCCCAAGTGATTCATTTTGTTGATACCTTAGATGATGATATTTATAAAATGGCTGGTGTTTCTAAATCAAAAGTGGGAACCGGTGGTATGTTGACTAAGTTAATGGCGGCTGATATGGTAACCAAAGAAGGTATTGATATGATTATTGCAAATTCAAATACACCTTATGTAATTCAACGAATAAAAGATGGAGAAGTTATTGGTACTATTTTTAAAAAGAATATTTAAATAATAAAACCCTTCACATGCATTATATGTGAAGGTTTTTTTATTGGCTTTATAGACTTGAAAGGTAAGCCTACTTACATGAAATTAACTTTTTTTCAATAATTAATCATGTTACAATAAATATATAACTCATACTTAAAGAGAAAATAATGACTGAATAAGTTTATGGAGGCTATTTATGGGGATCAATGCTGAAGTTAAGTATAAGGTATTGAAAAAGCTTGCTAAAACGGTTTTTTATAAAAAATTCAATGTGATTGAAGGGAAATATGTCTTACCAGAAGAAGGTCAAGCTTTCATTTTGGTCGGACATCATGTTAGCGCCTTTGATGCAATTATTATCAACGCCTTTTCTAAACGATTAATCCGTTTCCTTTATGCAGACGCAAATGATAATCTAAAGGTTAGAAGTTTTATCTTAAAGCAATTGGATATGATATCTTTTTCAAAAAACTCAGCGGATTTTAAATCTATTAGGCAGATTAAGCGACGCTTAAACAAGGGACAGGCCATTGGAATTTACCCTGAAGGTGGAGCAAGCTGGGACGGTTGTAGTGAACCTCCTATAGCTTCAACTTCCAAATTGCTTAAGCTGATGAATGTACCTGTGTATGGTGTTGTATATCATGGAGCCTATCTGTCTAAACCTAGATGGTCTAAGGTAACAAGAAAAGGGCAAGTGACAATGGATACTTACCTTATGTTTACCAAAGAACAACTAAATACTTTTTCTCTTGAAGAAATCCATGAGAGGTTAGTCAAGTCCATCACTTATAATGAATTTGAATGGCAAAAAAAAGCAAGGATTCCCTTTAGAGGAAGTCATTTGGCTGAAAATATAGAAAAACTTCTATACTATTGTCCTGAATGTCATAAATTCAACCAAATAGCCTCCAGAAGCAATCGGTTTTACTGTAAAAGTTGCGGTAATGCCTATACTTATAACTTATATGGCGATATTAAAACTGAAGGTGATTTGTATAAATACCAGATACCAAGTTGGAATAACCATCAAAGAGAAAAACTTAGGCATATATTAGAATCCAACACGCACTTGGAAGGCTTTCCCTTGGAAATTCAAAAGATGGTCGTTATGGTATCAGGCAAAAAAATAGAGGGCAAATGGTCATTTGACCTTTATCAATTAGTTCATAAAGATAGCAAGCTAATAATTAAATTTTCTGATATAAAAAATTATTCAATAACTTTTAATCGAGTTATTCAATTTTCTTATCATAATCTTGGCTATAATTTAGAATTATTAGATGGATGTAATCTTTCGGTAAAATTTCTTTATGATTGCATATCTTTACCAAAGGAGGTTTAAAATGGATTCAAGTTGGGTCAGTGTGATTAGTATTACATATATATTTATATTTATGTTCATTGCCAAATTTATTAAAGAAAAACTTGGTATCTTTCGGTCAATAATTGTACCAACTTCGCTTTTAGCTGGCTTTCTAGGGCTCTTATTTGGTGAAGAACTTCTTGGTATTATTTCTTTTGATAAAACATTATATGCTTCAGTAGTTTACCATTGTCTAGGAATAGGTTTTATTGCACTCACTTTAACTGGTGGAGATAGTAAACAGGGAAGGGACTCGGTGACTTCAGGGCTTTTTATTCTTTCTAATTATTGTTTCCAAGGTGTGATTGGTATGTTGCTAGTGGTTGTTTTAAGCTGTCTTATCAAGCCTGATCTCTTTATAGGTCTCGGTTTGATTTTGCCATTGGCCTTTGGACAAGGGCCGGGATTCGCTTACAGCATTGGAACGACATGGGATGAGACACTTGGAATCGGATATGCAGGTCAATATGGGCTGACCTTAGCAACTGTAGGTTTCTTGGTTGGGGGTCTGGTTGGTATCCTACTACTTAATATAGTAGTCAGAAAAGAAAAGATTAATGTAAAAAGGCTGAAGCAATTAAGTGGTCTTCAGTTTAAGGAGTTGACTTTATCAAGTGTTAAGGAAATTAACTTTTTTGATATGTTAACAACTCAAGTAACTTGGATAGGGATTATATATTTTCTCTCACTAAATACTATGTATTTAGTGTCCGGATTTCTTAAAACATTAGGCCATACAGGGGTTACTGTAGCTGGCCTTATAAATGGCTTTAATTATCTTTTTGGTATTCTCTTTGCTATTCTTTTTAGACAGATTATCTTCTTCTTGAAAAAAAGGGGACATCGAACCAAAGAATTAGTAGATCCATACCTTATGCAAAGTATCGCATCATTGGCATTTCATATAATGATAGCGGCTTCTGTTATGGCCATTAGTATTTATACTATTAAAGAATATTGGGAAGTTTTACTTGTCGTTTCTATAGGTGGTACATTTGGCGTTCTACTTTTCGTGGTACTATTTGGTAAAATTGCATTTAATCGACATCCGTGGTATTATATTTTAGCCATGTTCGGTATGATGACAGGGACTGCATCAACAGGGTTAGCCCTTCTTCGAGGTGTTGACCCAGAATTAGATACGGATGTTGCCTCTAATTTGGTCTTGGGATCAGCAGTTGCGGCTCCTCTTGGTATTCCATTGATGATTCTCCTTAGTCAACCGGCAATCAGTTACTCAAAAGGAACAACAAAGCATTATTATATTTCTTTCTTTGGTATACTGATTTATTTACTTATTTTGATGTCGATTCTCGTATATAGAAGCAGACGGGAAAAGAAGAGAATGGAGAATTAAATGGAACAAAATAAATTAGATCGTATTAATGAACTTGCTAGAAAAGACAAAAGTGAGGGTTTAACACCAGAGGAAAAGGCAGAACAAAAAAAACTTAGGGACGAATATATTGCCTTAGTTCGTAAAAACCTTCGCGGGACCCTTAATCATACAACTATACAATATCCAGATGGAACAAAAAAGAAATTAGATAAAAGAAAATAAAGCAATTAGTTTGAAAAAATACATAAATAAACAGCCGGTAAAACCGGCTGTTTATTTGAGTCAATTTATTCTATTCTTGATCTTGCAGAGCAAGAAAAGTCTTTGATACTAATTCGAATTCTTCATCAGTTTCAATGTTGGTGATGTTGATGCTGTCATCATCATTACTGTCATAACGATATAAGAGAGCTGTTTGTTCTAATGGGTGCAGGAGGGCAATGTATCCTTGTCCATTAACATCAAAAGCATCGATAATTGGACATTCAATTTCAGTATCATCTTCAAGTGTTAAAGTAACACTTTGATGATGATGTTCATGGTCATGATCGCAACCGCAACCATCATGTTCACCACAACCGCATCCGTCATTTTTTGTATCTTTAGTTTCGCAACCGCATCCTTGTTCATCATGTGAACTTGTGCAACCGCATCCTTTATGTTCATGTTCGTGTGAGTGCATATTATTCTCCTTGTATTTCATCTAAATAAATGTGCAATACCAAAGCTATAGATTTTTCTATACCTTCTTTTCATTATACTGTTTTTAAGAATATTGTCAATAAGTGTTGTATAAAAAATGAACGTATTATATAATAATAGTAATGACTATTAAAGATTAGAGGTATGTGATGATTAGTTATATTAGGGGAACCTTAATATCAAAAAAAGAAGATTCCATTGTGGTTGAGTGTAATCACATAGGCTACGAAATATTTGTTCCGTTATCGGTACTTAGTGAACTTCCATCAACAGGTAATGAGGTGAAGATTCATACTGAATTATATGTTAGAGAAGATATATTAAAGCTATTCGGATTTATCAGCGAGGAGGATATCGATGTTTTCAAAAAACTGATTAGCGTTTCTGGAATCGGACCTAAAGGGGCTTTGGGCATTTTATCTAGTATGACACCGGATGCCCTTAGGTTGGCTGTTCTTACCGAGAACGTAGCAGCTATAAGCCAGGCAAAGGGAATTGGAAAGAAAACAGCCCAAAAATTAGTCTTAGAGCTTAAAGATAAACTGAAAGCTTTTGATTTGGATACCTTAGTTGATAATGACCTTCCTGTTGAATCAACGTCTTCATATGTACAAGAAGCTATGATGGCGCTTACTGCTTTGGGTTATTCACAAACTGAAAGCCTCAATGCAGTAAAACATGTCCGTAAACACGAATCTACAGAGCAGATTATTAGGGAAGCCCTTGGTAATCTGGCTAGAGAATAACTAAAGGAGCTGACATGAAAAAAAGATTGATTACCAATCAAATGACTGAAGAAGATATACATATAGAAACCTCTCTACGGCCACAACGAATAGAGGATTATATAGGTCAAAAAAAAGCAAAAGAGAACATTAAGGTTTTTATTGAAGCTGCAAAGATAAGAAAAGAACCTTTGGACCATGTTCTCTTGTATGGTCCTCCAGGACTTGGAAAAACAACCATGGCTTCAATTATTGGACATGAGATGGATGTTAATCTAAAAATAACATCGGGTCCAGCAATTGAAAGACCTGGTGATATGGCAGCTATACTTAATAATCTTCAAGAAGGCGACCTTCTTTTTGTTGATGAAATACACCGTTTAAATAGACAAGTTGAGGAAGTCTTATATCCTGCTATGGAAGATTTTGTCATCGATATAATGATTGGAAAGGGTCCTGCTGCTAAGTCTATACGTCTTGATTTACCTAAATTCACCTTAGTAGGAGCAACCACAAGAATTGGACTTTTAAGTTCACCTCTTAGGGACAGATTTGGTGTTATTAATAAATTAGAATTCTATACACCTGATGAATTGGCAACAATCATAAAAAGAAGCGCTCAGGTTCTAGGTGTTGAAATTGATGAACGTGGGGCACATGAAATTGCCCTTCGGTCAAGAGGAACGCCAAGGCTAAGTAATCGATTGCTTAAACGCGTTAGAGATTTTGCCCAAGTTAAATATGATGGGATAATTAATGAAGAGGTGGCAAAAGTCTCCTTGGATCTTCTTGACGTTGATCCATTGGGTCTTGATAAAAGTGACCGTAAGATGTTAATGGCTATGATTGACAAGTATGGTGGTGGTCCTGTTGGAGTGGATACGCTAGCTGCGACAATAGGAGAAGAATCAGATACTGTTGAAGAAGTATACGAACCCTATTTAATCCAGTTGGGACTTATAAATCGAACACCCAGGGGCCGGGTAGTTACTGATTTTTGCTACAAGCACTTTGGCATATATAAGGAGGCGGAAGGATGACAAAAGAATTAAAGCTTTTGAATCTATTGACTGAACAATCAGACTACAGCCAACGACAATTGTCTAAACTTTTGGAGGTAAGTCTTGGTACAGTTAATAATATGATCCAGACTTTTGAAGATGAAGGCATCCTTAAGGTTGTTAAGCATACAGCAAGAAAGGTTGATTATGTTTTGACCAATAAGGGAAAGGAATATAAGAATACTCTTCATGTAGAGCATATTTCCGAATGTTTTGATACCATTGCATCTGTTAGGTCAACCTTTAAACAAAACCTTGCTGAACTGGTAGACCAAGGCAAGACTAATTTTATTGTACAAGGAGAGACCGACGAACTAGTTAGACTTGTTAAAATGTGCTTCTTTGAAATATCAAGAAAAAATAAGGTTGATTATACCTTATATAATGAATTGGATACAGAGGAGAGAGACCAAGTTATTGTAGATGGGCGTAATGATTATTCAATGGTCGTTGGTTGGACAATGGAGCCTGAAATAAATCTAGAAACTCTGAACTATAAAAATCTTTTATCTTAATTACAAGTATATGACATCTTAATTATTAAGATAGATTAGGGTAAAAGGTTATGCTATAATAATATTAATTGAGAATAAGTCCAATAAGTAAGGGGGATTACAGGTTGAAAAATGAATCGAAGGTTCTCATTGGCGGTAATGTATATACACTCAGCGGTGATGAGAGCGAAGAGTACCTACAACGTGTTGCCTTATACATGAATAAGAAAATGGATGAGGTTAGAGGGTCGGATAACGGAAAGAAGCTTAATACTAGACTTCAATCAGTTTTATTAGCGATAAACATTGCTGATGATTATTTTAAGATGAAGACACAGACAGAAGAAAATGAAAATCTGGAAGAAAAACTCAATGATGAGATGGCCACTTTGCGTCTTGAGATAGACAAGTTAAAATCTGACCTTGATCAGAAAAATCAAGTCATTGATCAATTGGAAAACGATATTAAACATTATAAGAAAGAACTGGACGAATATATTGAGTTGTTTGAGCAAAACACCATTTAACATGGCTAAAAAAGTAAGACCTGAAATCCTAGCACCGGTTGGTTCTAAGGAAGCATTCTATAGCGCCATAGCCGCAGGCTGTGACGCTTTATATTTAGGTGGAAAAGATTTTGGAGCAAGGGCTTATGCCAACAATTTTTCCATGGAGGAATTGACGGATATGGTTGACTATGCTCATCTTTTTAATGTAAATATTTATTACACTCTTAATACCCTGGTTAAGGATATTGAAGTTCAGGAATTAATACTTGTCCTTAAAAACTTAGTAAAGATAAAAATTGATGCAGTTATTATTCAAGATATGGGTGTATATGAACTCATTCGAAAACATGCACCGGATTTAGTTATACATGGTTCTACTCAAATGAATCTCCATTCTCTTGAAGATGTAAGCTTAATCAAAAAACTAGGCTTTGATCGGGTGGTTTTAAGTAGGGAATGTAATCTTAATGATATTAAGAAGATTAAAGATCAAGTAGATATAGAAATTGAAGCTTTTGTACATGGAGCTCTCTGCTACTCTTATTCTGGTGGTTGTCTTATGTCAAGTTTATATGGGGGACGAAGTGGTAACCGGGGTAAATGTGCCCAACCTTGTAGAATGCCCTATACGATTGAAGGTGAGAAAGCATATTTTTTGAGTCCTAAAGATCAAATGACTTTAGGTATATTACCTGAACTTATTGAAGCGGGTATAGATTCACTTAAAATAGAAGGACGTATGAAAAGCCCTGAGTACGTTTTCGCATGCGTCAGTATTTATAAGAAATATCGTGACCTTGCACTCACCTTGATGGAAGACAACCATATTAATGATTACGAAGTTTCTAGGCAAGACATTATAGATTTAAACCAGATTTTTAATCGAGGTCATTTTACTGAAGGATATTATAAAAGACACAATTCAGATACTATGATTTCCTATGACCATGGAAAGAACTTAGGTTTAGAAATTGGTAAAATCACTTATAATAAAGGAGTGGTTATCGAACTTGATCAACCTGTTTCCAAAGACGACTTGTTAGAAATTCATGTACCAGAATCATTGACGACATATGCCTTCCAATTAGACTATGATGCCCAGGATATTTATAGAAGCAAGCATCTTTTTACTACAAAAGGAGCCTTTATTAATTCGGCCTTTATTAAAGACCATCCGGGTCTAATTGTTTATAGGATTAGAGATCAGGACCTCCTAAAAAAATATAAAAGCTATGAAGACCCTAAGTTAAGTTTAGACCTTACCTTGAAGGCTTATATAGGCGAATCTATTCAACTTATTGGAAGCTATATGGATAAATATACCGTGACTATAAATGGAAGTAAGGTGGAGTCAGCGCTGAAAAGACCAACTGATAAAGACGCTATATCTAAGCAATTAGCAAAGTTAGGGGATACTCCTTTTATACTTGGTGAACTAACCATATTCGGTGATAAAGAAATCTTTATACCTGTTAGTGAACTAAATCAATTACGAAGGCAAGCAAGCACTGAAATTAAGAAAATGATTGTTGACAACTATCATAGACCAGGAAAAAGTATAAAAGAATGGGGATGTCAAGAAATTCTTGAAGGAAATACTGATCCTAAAGAACAGACAATGGAAAAAAAAGATATAAAGCATAATAATAGAAAGTTTTCATATCTAATCAAAACAGTGGATCATTGGATAACCTTAGATACATGGATACATGACCATTTAAGTATGATTAGAAGCGATATAGCCACTATATATATTGACATTACAGACTTATCTAAACAAGATTTACAAAGAATTTTAGAAAATTGTCAAGAACTTAAAAATGAGCTGCCAGAACTTAAGCTTAACTTGGTTTTACCGCATGTGCTTTTTAATCAATATAATGAAATTCTAATGAAAAGACTGAAAGATATTGATACAATCCTTTATGACGGCTTTCTTATTAGAACGCTTGGACAAATTAAAATTGCTGAGTATTTTAACAAGGCTTTTAGCACTGATTATAGTTTACATGTCTTTAATGGAGCTGGTGCTAGTTTTTACAATAAAATGAAGGCATCAAAAGTCACAGCAAGCTTAGAACTTAATCGACAGGCTATTAGGCAAATTGGACGTGATCATACTAACCTTGAAGTAGTTATATATGGGAAAAGTCCATTAATGAATTCCGCTAACTGTTTGTATCAGACTAGACATAAGAAATGCCAGAAGACTTCTTACGGCCATCAATTGATACTTGAAGACCGTAAGGGAGAAAAACAGGAAGTATTTTGTCATTGTGACTTTTGTTACAATACTATTTATAACTCAAAAGCTACATATCTTTTGGACGAAAAAATCAGCGCAGGTTTTCTACGACTAGAGTTTACTACAGAAAGTACAGAGGAAATGAAAAAAATACTTAATGAACATAAGAACTTCATTTCTAAGGATTTTGACCAGAGCTTACATACGAGGGGGCATTACAATCGTGGTGTCTTATAGGTGAAGACATGGAAGAGTTTATTAATTTGAATTACGTCATGGTATTATTATTATTTTTTTTTATGATTCATATATTAGTTAAGTATCGTTTATCTTCAAGTAATAATGGAGGGTCCCTTGTTATATCAAAAGTTATCCTAATCGCTATGGCTATCATAGGGCATGGGACTATTATTGCAAATGTTGGATACACAGAAACGGGGTATAGGATTGTAGCCTTTAACGCTATGGTCTTATTCTGCTTTATGTTGATTAGTCATTATATCCATTTTCTTGAACCTGTTATTTGGCATATAATCGCTATGCTTCACTTAATTGGATCAATTATGCTCCATAGACTATCTCCTGAGCTAGCTCTTAAGCATAATATACTTGCCCTGCTAGGTTTTGCTTTGATGCTTTTAGTAGGCTTTATTGTCAATAAGATAGCTTTCTTCAGTAAAATGACCTATCTATACATGGCCGTGGCAATAGGCCTTCTTCTCATAGTAAACTCAACCACCTATGGAGCCACAAACTGGTTTTCATATGGCAACTTTTCTTTTCAACCATCAGAGTTTGTGAAAATAGTTTTTGCCTTCTATTTGGCCTCTGCTTTTAAAAAAGAATATGAGTTCATTCAACTTCTAATAGGATCAGTTGTCAGTGCTGTCATTGTCTTAATTCTTGTATATCAGCGTGACCTTGGAAGTGCCCTTTTATTCTTTTCTTTATATATGGTTTTGTCCTATATGTATTCTCGTAAACGTTGGATGTCTTTTGCACAATTGGGAGCCTTTAGTGTAGGTGCATATCTCTCATATACACTGTTTGCACATGTAAGGACCCGTATATATGCTTGGCAAGATCCGTGGGCCTATATAGACAATGAAGGCTATCAGGTGACTCAGGGACTTTTTGCCTTTGCTTCAGGTAAGTGGATGGGGACCGGCTTAACTCTTGGACAACCAACTAAAATTCCAGTCGTAACAACAGATTTTATATACGCTGCAATCGGAGAGGAATTCGGTTCGATTTTTGCTATCTTACTTATATTTTTGTATCTCATCCTTATCATTACCTTACTTAGTCAATGTCAAAAGACCTATAGTCTTTTTAATGCCTATGTCGGAGTAGGTCTTGTTGTTATGTTTGGCTTCCAAGGTTTTCTTATTATAGGCGGTGTTATCAAGTTGATTCCCTTGACTGGTGTGACCTTGCCCTTTGTATCCTATGGAGGGACTTCTCTTATTGCAACAATTTTATCCATAGGTATTATTGAGGCGATAACTAAGGCTAAGCATCATTTGAAAGAACGTGAATACAGGGCTCATACAATAGTTACTATTAAGGGAATTATGTTCTTTTTATACAGTGCACTTGCTATATATTTAATGTATTTCTTGATTTTCAACAGCGATCAATTACAGTTGAATACCTATAACAGCCGCCTAGATCAAATTGAAGAGAATATCCTACGTGGAAGTATTTATGATTCCACTGGTAGAACACTTGCCTATTCTTCATATGACGGAGATGAGATAGTTCGATATTATCCATTTGCGGCAATGTATGCACACGCAATTGGCTATTCTCAAATCGGTAAAACAGGTATCGAGGCTAATCATAACGTTGACTTACTTAATCCCCATTTTAGTTTCTTAGAACAGTTTAAGTGGACCCTATCAGGGCAAGGGGATAAGGGAAGTGATGTTTACATTAGCCTTGATCACGGCCTTCAAGAAATAGCATATGAAGCTTTGGGCGATAGAAAAGGAGCGATTCTTGCTATGGAACCTTCGACCGGTAGGATTTTAGCTATGGTTTCAAAACCTGATTATAATCCAAATACAATTCTTAGTGAATACGAAGAATTGATTCAGAGCGATGAAGGTGTATTGTTAAATCGAACAACACAAGGTTTATACCCTCCTGGTTCAACTTTTAAAATCCTGACTTTATTAGAATATATCCATGAAAACGGAGAAGAATTTAATTATTTTTGTAAAGGAAGGGATATATTTGGAAATAAGTTCTTTTCTTGTTATGGAGACACAGCCCATGGAAGGGTAAATGCAAAAGATGCTTTGGCTCAGTCATGTAATACAGCTTTTGCAACTATGGGTGAATCAATTGATATGAGGAAACTGGAAGCATTGGCTAATTCGGTCTTATTTAACAAAGAACTTCCGTATGATTATTATCACCAGACATCTTCATTCCTACTTCCTGAAACGGTAAGCCCTGAACTTAGAGCTGAAACTGTTATTGGCCAAGGGGAAACCTTAATTACGCCCCTACATAATATGTTGGTTTTTTCAGCTATAGCTAATGGTGGGGTATTGATGAAGCCTTATCTGGTTGAAGAAATCAGGAATCCATATGGTGATCAAGTAAAAAAAATGTTACCAACCATTGGTGAGACAATATTCGATTCAGAAGATACAGCTATGTTAAAAGAATATCTTCTTGCTGTGGTTGAAGAGGGCACAGGTAAAGGTTTAATTAGTGAACAGTATACAGCTGCTGGTAAAACAGGTGCTGCTGAAAATCCTTTTGGAGATACCCATGCTTGGTTTGTAGGATTTGCTCCTTACGACAATCCTCAAATAGTGGTCTCGATTATTGTCGAAAATGCTGGCTCAAGCAGTTCTAATAGTGTTCCTATCGCTAAGGACCTGTTTGATTATTATTTGAACGATAAATAACTGTTGTATTCCCGACTAAAAGAATGTATACTCTTAGTTAAGAAATCTTACAAGATTAGCACCCATTACAAGGAGGCATACATTATGCAAGAAGCTGTAAGTTGTGGCGGGGTGGTGATCCATAGAGGAAAAATTTTATTACTCTATAAAAACTATAAAGGCAGATATGAAGGCTGGGTCCTTCCAAAAGGAACTGTCGAAGAAGGAGAAGAGTATAAAGACACTGCTCTTAGAGAAGTACAAGAAGAGTCAGGTGTCAAAGGTAATATAATTAAATATATTGGCAAAAGTCAGTATTCCTTTAGGGTTGCCAACGATACTGTTGTTAAATACGTACACTGGTATCTTATGAAAGCCTATAATTACTATAGCAAGCCACAAAAAGAGGAATATTTCGTGGACTCTGGGTACTATAAGTACCATGAGGCATACCACTTACTTAAATTCCCAAATGAAAAACAGATTCTGGAACAAGCCTATAATGACTATCTAGAACTTAAGAAATGCAACATGTGGGGAAATAAAAAGTACATGTAAAAAATCAGACCGCAAATTGCGGTCTTTTTTTATTCACTAGGAAAACGAACAAGGTCGCTTTGTTCTTTAAGTAGATAGTTAAGAAAGTAAGAATTTAGTGTTGCTTTTTAAAAATTCGTATGTTATTATATAAAAGCTTCAAATGCGGATATGGCGGAATTGGCAGACGCACAGGATTCAAAATCCTGCGGTGGTGACATCGTGTGGGTTCGACTCCCACTATCCGCATTACTTGAAGTAATATTATTGTTTTGCGAGCTAGACTCGCATGTTTAATACCTGTCACAGTCACCTGGCAGGGGTCTTTCATATTTACAGGCGGATATGGCGGAATTGGCAGACGCACAGGATTCAAAATCCTGCGGTGGTGACATCGTGTGGGTTCGACTCCCACTATCCGCAGCTTGTTGAAGCGAAGAGTTGTACCGACTTTTGTTGGTGCAACTTTTTTTGCTTACTAGGAAAGTCCTCCATAGGACTTTCCGTCGGCAGTTGGAACAAAGAGGATGTAAAACATCCTCTTTGTTCCTCAATTTTGAGAGTAAATATACTTGGTCAGGGACAAGCTCCTTTCCCTCAATCAGGGGCCATGTATCTCAGTTTATCTTAAATCAATAATATCCTAGATGTAAGATAAGAATATGAAAATAATGCAACATATTAGATAATATGCTATAATTACTTAGATTTAAAATCAGAAGGAAGGGGGTGCACACTTGGATCAGCTGGAGAAAAAGTTAATAGAGAAAGCAATCTCAGGCGATCATCAGGCTTTTGAACATTTAATTTTAAAATACGAAAAGAAGATTTATGCTATCGGGTTTAAGGTTTTCAAGAATGAACAAGATGCTTATGATGTAGCTCAGGAAATTTGTATTAAGGTTTATCATAAATTACACCAGTTTCAATTTGACTCGGCTTTTTCCACTTGGCTATATCGATTGGCTACAAATACCGCCATTGATGAGTACAGAAAGATGAAACGGCGTATGAATCATGAGATGTCGTCAGATAAATCCATTCATGAAGATGAAACTATCAAGATTGAAATTAAAGATTCAAGTGATACACCTGAACAGTCCGTCCTTAGGCAAGAGCAGGTAACCCTTGTTTGGCAAGCCTTAAATGAACTTAAAGACAAGCAGAAGAATATTATTGTCATGAAGGATATAGAAGGTAAATCTTATGAAGAGATTGCAGAAGAACTAGATATCGGTCTTGGAACTGTTAAGTCTCGATTGGCTAGAGCTCGAAAGGCTTTAAAAAATGTTTTGCTGACATTTAGGGAACAAAACTTAATTTGATACGTCTAATAAGTAGAAAGGAGGTAAACCATGAAATGCAATAATGAAAGAATACAAGAATTAATTCCTTTATATCATGATGGAAACTGTACTAATTCTGAAAAGCAAGCAATTGAAGAACATATAAAAACATGTGAAAGTTGTAAAGAAGAATTTGATTTGTATGCCACAATGGCCGATGCATTTAAACTTGAAGATATTGAACTGCCTGTCGGTTTCCATGAAAACATGATGGAAAGATTAGAAACTGAAGATAATCAGACTCAGATTCCTAAAAAACAAGCCTTTTATATTCGTAATAGATCTTATATGAATGTTGCGGCTATGCTTGTATTTGTAATTCTTTTAAGTGTTATCGGACTTACAAAAGGCAATGAGTGGTTTGAATCCTCCTATGTAGCTAAAGACGAAGCAAATTCAGAAGGTGCAACAGCAGGCGGAGTAGCCGATGACAGTGGTGAAATGAATATGATTTCAGAAGAATCTCAAGACGAAATGATAACTGAAGAGACTGTAAGTGACAATGAATCAGTTAAGATGCATATGTCTGAAGCACAACCTACAGATGATTCGATTGATGAAGAGATCGAAAAGCCAGCTATTGACATAGACTCAACAGAAACACAAGAGGTAGAAGAAGGAATTGAACTAAGGGATGAGGAGTATCAGGAAGGTTCAAGTCAAGATACAGCCTCTGAAACTTTAAATACCGCTGCAAGCACTAGTGAATCTTTAGTTGAAAGTGACGGCGCCATTGTAAAGGAGAACGCAAAGGTTCAAGATGAAAATTCCGGTTCGGAAGCTACTAATTATGGAGTAAGTATTGATTCGTCAGATCAATCAGGGGCTGAAGATAAAAATGATGAAGTTTCTATAAAGGCAAAGGAACCCATTAACTTAAATGGAAACGGCAAGAAGCAAGCATCATCTAATATAATCAAATGGCTATTAGGAGGACTTGGTCTTTTCCTTGGAGGAAGTATCCTAATTTATTGGCTTCGTAAGAAATAATTAAAGCATTAAGAGTATCCTTTTAGCAGGAAGTTTGTTATAATGATAAACAAACAGGATAATAATATAAATTTATTATTCTCTGCTAAAAGGAGTTTTTTATGGAAAAATTATTACTCATTGATGGGAACAGCATTATGAACAGAACTTTCTATGGTCTGCCTTTATTGACAGATGCGAAAGGTCGGTACACGAATGCTGTTTTTGGTTTTATAAATATATTACTTAGAACGATTGATGTAGAAAAACCATCTCATGTTCTTATAGCCTTTGATTCAAAAGCACCAACTTTCAGACATTTAGAATATAAGGAATATAAGGGTAACCGAAAGGGTATGCCCGAGGAACTAAAAGAGCAAATGCCTTTGGTTAAAGATGTACTCAAGATTATGGGGATTAGTCAGTATCAAGAAGATGGCATTGAAGCCGATGATATTCTCGGAACGCTTAGTTTAAAATTTGAACAATTTGGTCAGGTTACTGTTCTATCGGGAGATCGAGACCTCCTTCAGTTGGCAAGCGATAAGACAAAAGTCTCTATACCAAGAACTAAAGGCGGTCAAACAACTACAGAACACTACGATTTTAAAGAGTTTGTAAATACATATGGATTTACTCCTAGTCAGTTCATTGATGTAAAAGGCATGATGGGAGACTCTTCGGATAATATACCCGGCATACCAGGTGTTGGTGAAAAGACAGCCCATAAATTCATCATTAAATATCAGAGTCTAGAAGGACTCTATGAACATGTTGATGAGTTGCCTGGTAAAACAAAAATTAAGGTTGCTGAGAATAAAGACCTTGCTTTTATGAGTAGGGACTTAGCTACTATTAAGCGGGATTGTGAAATTCCAATTGATGCCGAGGATATGGTTCTTGACAACTATCTAAATCAAGATACATTTGAGCTTTTTAAGGAATTAAATTTCACCCGATTACTTTCACGCTTTGATTTTTCAGAAATTGAAGAAACAGAAAGTGCTAAAAACATTGAATATACTTGTTTTACTGATTTTAAAGAATTTTTTACAAAAAGTAAGGCTTTAGCTAAAGATAATCAAGTTGCCTTTTACCATTATTTAGAAGATAACTATAAGATATTTTCTATTGCAGGTTACATAAAAAAGGAATATAAATGCTATGTATTTGAGCAAGATATGATCATGAATGTGATGCCTTTTGATAAAGAAATACTGGCCATAGTAAAGGAATCAGATAAGACCTATTTCTATGATTTTAAACGGTTTCTTCATGATTTTTCAATTGATGAGGAAGCCGTACCCTCAAATATTGATGACCTACATTTAATGTATTATTTAGCAAAGCCAAACAAAGGCGCATATCCCTTGCTTGACTTGGGGCTAGCTTATACCGACATAACACTTCATAATTTGGAAGAACTTCTAGGTAAAGGAAAGAAAAAAATTGCCTTTGCTTCTTTAAAAGAAGAAGAGCGCCATAATTATATGGCTCAGGCAGTATCTATTATTTTTGATTCCTTTAAACCGGTAAGTGAAGCCCTCTTAGAAGACAATGTTATGGGACTTTACAACACCTTGGAAAGGCCCTTATTAAAAGTTTTGTATTCTATGGAAAAAGAAGGGATTCATGTCAATACAAAAGTACTAACAGACTTGAGTAATCAATTAGGCCAAGATATACAGATTTTAGAAACTAGTATCTATGAATTGGCAGGAGAGACCTTTAATATCAATTCACCTAAACAACTAGGTCATATTTTGTTTGATGTTATGGGACTACCTGTTGTTAAAAAAACTAAAACTGGTTATTCGACAAACGCGGAAGTTCTTGATAAATTAAAAAACAAAAATCCAATTATAAATCAGATTCTTCATTATAGACAGTTAACCAAACTGAAATCCACTTATGCCGACGGTTTATTTCCCTTTGTTATGGAAGACGGTAAAATTCACACAACCTTCAATCAAACTATTGCGAGTACAGGGAGATTAAGTTCTACAGATCCTAACTTACAGAATATTCCTATTCGTTTGGAACAAGGACGCTTGATTCGAAAAGCTTTTGTTCCTGCGGAGGGAAATGTTTTTATAGATGCAGACTATTCTCAAATTGAGTTAAGGGTTTTGGCACATATTTCGGAGGATGATACATTTATAGAGGCTTATCAGAAGAATTTGGATATTCATTCAATGACGGCTTCTCAGGTTTTTCATGTACCCTTCGATCAAGTTGATTCCTTAATGAGAAGAACAGCTAAAGCTGTTAACTTTGGTATTGTCTATGGTATTAGTGATTATGGTTTAAGCCGTGATCTTAATATACCTATTGCAGAGTCTAGAGAATACATTCAAACGTATTTCGAAAAATATCCTAAGGTAAAGGCATTTCTCGACTTAACAGTTGCTAAAGCCTATGAGGATGGGTTTGTAACGACCATGTATAATCGTAAGCGTGTCATTCCTGAACTGAGCTCAAGTAACTATATGCAGAAGCAAGGTGGCGAAAGAATAGCTATGAACACACCTATTCAAGGTTCAGCGGCTGATATTATTAAGATTGCCATGGTTAAGGTCTATAATAGGCTAAAAAAAGAAAACATGGCTTCCAAATTAATCTTGCAGGTTCATGATGAATTGATTATTGAATCTCCTTTGGAGGAAAAAGACAGAGCCCTTGAAGTTCTGATTGAAGAAATGGAAACCGCTGTTTCCTTATTGGTACCATTGACAGTAGATGCTCACACCGCAGATAATTGGTATGAGGTAAAAGGGTAATGACTAAAAATGCTAGTAATAGACCGATTGTCATATCTGTTATTGGTAAGGCAGGAAGTGGAAAAACAACAATACTTAAAACATTTTTAAGAATACTTCAAAACCAGGATTTAAAGGCGATGGTTATTGAAGTGGATACTATTGGTCATCAATGTTTAGTAGATGAAGAAGTCAAGTCTTCTATAGGAGAAGCATTTCCAAAACAAGTATTCGATGAAAATAATAAGATCAACCGAAAGAAATTAGGTGAGATTGTCTTTTCATCTAAAGACGAACTTATTAAACTTAATACCATTACCCACCCTTGGATATTCAATAAGGTCAAGTCCATAATAAACGCTCAAAATGGTGGATATGTTATTCTGGAAGGTGCCGCCCTAATTGAGATAGGTTTGGGGGAAATTAGTGATTATATTTTTTATTTTGAAGCATCTGAACCGGTTCGCCTAAAACGTTTAATCGATGGTAGAGGCATGACAAAAGAAGCAGCTAGAAAATTGATTAATGTTCAATATGATGACGATTATTTCAAAAAACATTCGAATATGACCATCAATACGGAAAAAGTAGATAATAAAACCCATGACCATATTCTAGACATCATTAGAAAGTTAAAAAAGCATGAAAGTTAAAAATGTGTATCTTATAATTGTCCTAAGTTTGTTTTTATTCTCCGGCTGCTCTGCTATAGAACAAATTGCTAACTACAATCTGGAACGATTATATGAAGAAAAAGAAGTGAATACTGAAGAAATCATTTCACTACCGGAATCAGAATATATCAAGGATACTATTGAATTATCCATGGAAAATCCTAGCTCTCTAAACCCTCTTGATGGAGTTTCCTATAGTGTGGATCAGGCTCTTAAACTTGTCTATGAGCCTATCTTTTATGTTGATGAAAATTATGCCTTAGTTAATGCTACCCTTAAATCCTATGAGAAAATCAGTGAGAAGATATTTCGATTTTCTTTAGAGGATGTACTTTTTCACAATGGTAACCCACTTAAGGCTGATGATATTCTTTATAGCTTCAATTATATAAAAGACCATGAGAATTCTGGATATCGATATATTCTGGATTATATTGATATGATAAGTATTAGAGATGATAAGACTTTTGACGTTAAGTTTAAATCTATTAATTATTATAATTTATATAGTTTAACTTTTCCTATTATATCTAGTGATTATGTCGAGAGCGAAGATTATGATGCCATGTTACCTATTGGAACGGGTGATTATGCTTTCTATGATTTTCAAGAGATGCTTTTTTTGAAGCTTCGTAATAACAGTCCTCGTTCATCAGATGCTTCAGCTGACTATATTAATATAAATATAGTTAGACAGTTTGAAGATGAGTATTCTATGTTCTTAAGTAAAAGAATTGACCTTTATGCACCTACAAAGACTGATTGGACAAAATTTTCTGACGATAGGAGGATTGGACAGTTCGGCTATGACAGTCCATATTATTATTATATTGGATTCAATCATGAGCATAGGTACTTGCAAGATAGTAATTACAGACGTTTGTTGGCTGCATCTATACCATATGAGCTTATTAACGAAAATTGTTTTTTAGGACATCTTAATTCCGTTGTATTGCCTATACCTTCAAATCATATCTTTATAAAAGGTATGGATAAATATTATGGTATTAATGATGGCTTATCTTATTACTCAAACAAATATGAACGGGTAGATAGAGTAGAGTACCTAAAAAATCTAAGAGATAGCTATGTACATTTTGAGTATCAAAAACCTGTTTTCAATATTATTTATAATGAGGCCGATTGGTATCAAAGTCAGATAGCAAGTATACTAAAAGAACATATGGAGGACGACTATATTCGGTTTAATTTCCTTGGATTGCCTCCTGATACATACCTGGAGAGGTTGGAATCTAAAGATTTTGACCTTTATATTGCCAGTATAAGAACTGGTATACTTCCGGATCTTGCTTCTCTATTTGATTCAGAGGGTCAACTAAATTATGGAGGTTTTTCCAGTCCTAATATTGATGGATTGATAAATACTTACTTTAAAGTCCTACAGGATGAACAATTTTATCGTCAGCTTGAGAATATTACCCGTTTAGTCAGTGATGAATTACCAATCATACCCTTAGGTTATCTTGAAAATGGTTTTTTTGTTCATAATCAGGTGAATGGGGAACCAAGTCCAACTTTTTTTAACCAGTATTATGATTTTAGGTCCTTTAAACCTGTCAGGTGATTTTCCTTGAATCACCTCGTGAATATTGACAGGAATTATGTTATAGTATAGTACAGGTAGGTGTTAATATGGAATATATTAGTGATAATATGATATTTGGTCTGGATATTGGTACTAGAAGTATTGTTGGTATCGTTGGTATTAAGGAAAAATCCGGATTCAAAATTCTTGCTTCTCATGTCAAGCTTCATGAGACAAGGTCTATGTTAGATGGACAGATTCATGACATTGATCAAGTTGCAAAAACTATTACAGAAGTAAAAGAAATTCTTGAGAAAAAACTTAATAAGAAACTGAAAAAGGTATGTATTGCTGCTGCAGGTCGTGTTCTCAAAACTTTAGAGACACGTATTGAAGTTGAAATTGATGACAAGGTAGAAATCAATCGGGATATGGTCTTGTCCCTTGAACTGCAGGGAATGGAAAAGGCTATGCATCAAATTAACTATGTTGATGCCGACGATACACTACCTTTTTATTGTGTTGGTTATTCAGTAACTAATTATTATCTAAATGATTTTATGATGAAAAATTTAGAAGGTCATAAAGGCTCAACAATGGCAGCTGAAGTTCTAAGTACCTTTTTGCCCTCTGAAGTTGTAGGAAGTCTATACAAGGTGGTTGAAAAATCCGGTTTGGAAGTCTATTCACTTACCTTAGAGCCTATTGCTGCTATTGAGGTGGCAATCCCAGAGAACTATCGTCTTTTGAATATTGCTCTAATTGATATAGGGGCAGGGACCAGTGATATTGCCATTACCAAAAATGGCAGTATTATTGCATATGGTATGATTCCTTATGCAGGTGATGAGGTAACGGAAAGTATTGTCCATGAATACCTAGTAGATTTCAAAACAGCAGAAAAACTTAAAATCAAAGCATCTGGAAGAGCTAAAACGGTTACCTTTAAAGATGCTATAGGTCTTAAACAAACGGTTGAACTTGAACATGTTAGGCAAATCATGAGTACGGCGAACGAAACATTAGCAAGAAAAATTGCTGAAAAAGTTACTGAATTAAACGGTGGACATCCTACGAACGCAGTTTTTGTTGTTGGTGGTGGTGGAAGAATTAAAGGATTTGATAAACTTTTAGCTAAAGAAATCGAACTACCTTTTGAGCGGGTTGCTCTTCGTGGTAAGGATGTTCTAAGTCAGGTGGAAGTCTTTGATAAAGATTTCAAGAAATTACCTGAATATGTTACACCTGTTGGTATCTGCTTAACGGGGATCAATAATAATGCTCATGATTTTGTTGAAGTTTTTCTAAATGATGAAACGATTAGAATATTTAATACTAATCGACTTAAGGTAATGGATGTAGTTGCTCTTAAGGGGATTGACCCAAAAACTTTTATTAGTAAATATGGTAAAAGTTTGTCTTATGAACTTAATGGCAAGAAAAAAGAGGTAAAAGGTAATATTGGACAGGCAGCTAAGATATATGTGAATCAGAAAGAAGCCGATCTTTCTACACCTATTAGTATGCACGATTATATTAATATTATACCTGCGGTTGATGGTAAAGAACCTGAAATCTACATTAAAGATATCATAGGAAATCCCTATATAATGATTAATGGTCAGAAGGTAATTATTGAAACGACCATTCTTTGTAACAAGCAAAAATCAAGTCTCCTCAAACGCATTACAGACCAGGATGTTATAGAAGTTCATAAACCTTCCCTTGAGGATTTGTTACATGACAGAAATGAAACATTTACACATATCTTCATTAATGAAAAAGAAGCATCCAGTCATTCGAAGTATGAGTTTGGTGATCAAATTGTAACTTTTAAAGATGAACAAGTATTACTTGGAAACTCTGACCTTCATAAAGAAGAAAAAAACGAAGAAAACGTAAAATCATTAGACAAAGAGGAAGAAGTATCCGAGCCGGTTGGTGGCATTCATTTACTTGTTAATGGTGAAATGATTCACATGAAGGGAAAGGCAGAGTTTAAATTCATAGATATATTTGATTATATTGATTTTGATAGAAGGAGTGCAAAAGGAAGCTTGATAACGAAAATAAATAATACTAAATGTTCATATATGGATAAGGTTGATGAAGGCGATCAATTAGAGATATACTGGAACACGAAATAATATATACTTAAGGGGCTAACATGAAAACGATATTATTTCTTCAAAAAAAAATTAACAGATTTTATATCCAAATAATTATGTTAACGATTATTTTACTTATTTATGATATTTCTCAAACACACGCTCAAGAGGTCTTGCTTAACACAATTTCTTATGTCGCAGTGTTACTAATAAATATTTTCTTTTTTTATAGGAAGTATTATGAGAAATGGGAAGTTTATATGATTCTCAAAATATTTACATTAATAAGTCTTGGATATATTAGTAGCTTAGCTTCAGGACTTATAAGATTTTCCTTTACTCTTTTTTTACTTATGGTCATAGTAGAACTTTATATTGGTGTCGTTAATAAAAACAAGGCATTACTAAAAGGACTTTTTTCTTTGATAGTTGCTACTCTAGGTTTAATTTGCTTCATTGAGATTTCAAGAGGTAATGGTTCATTTAATGTAACTATAAGGTCTTTGATTGTTTTGATATTTATTTATTCTTTTTATCTGATTCTAAAAGAATTCAGAGAAGATATGATGGCCAAGGTTAAACTTCAAGCAAGACTTTTTAAAGAAGCTGCCAAAACCAACGAGGAACTCAGACTGTCCCAAAACGAGTTTAAGAAGATCCACAATGAAATTGCCAATCAGAAAATGGAACTCTTGTCCGCTAACAAGAAATTAAATAAGATGACAGCCGAGATTTTTACTCAAAATGAATTACTTAGATATATCTCATCAGTTCTTGATATTATGGAACTTTTAGAAGTTGTGTCTGATGCAATGGTAGGTACGATTGGTGTCGATACATGTGCTGTAATCCTCTTTGATGAACGCAACGATGAATATTTGTATAGTCTAAAGTCCAATCATCCTGGTGATTATCTTAAGGAATTAAAGGAAAAAGTAGAAAATGGCTGTTTACAAACCTACTTTGAAGATGGTAAGATACATCTTAACAATCGGGTTGTTGCAAAAAAGTATCCCTTTATTAGTGGTAGACCTGTTGGTAGTCTTGCTATTATACCTTTGCTTAGAGATTCTTTAACTTATGGTTTAATTATAGCCGAACATACTAATATTGATATGTTTACAGAAAGTAATCTACAATTTTTCACTGGTATAGCAACTCAAATTACTATTGCTATTAATAATGCCAATATGTATGCATTAATGGAAGATATGGCTATCAAAGACGGTCTCACAGGTCTTTATAACCGTAAATATCTTCAAGATAATATAGAACAGTATGTTAAAAAAGCAGATAAAGACCATTCTTCATTGGTAGTCGCCCTCTTTGATATTGATAAGTTTAAAACTGTAAATGATCGTTATGGTCATATGTTTGGAGATGAAGCGATTAAATTTACTGCAGCAACGACCTTGCATATTGCTAAAAAGTATGGTGGTATGGCTTTTAGGTATGGTGGTGAAGAATTTGTTCTTTTATTGCCTCAGACTAGCTTAGAAGATGCTAGTACAATTGTTGCTGAACTGCATCAAAATATTAAAAACGAACCCTTATTCCATGAAAATATAGAAGTCCATATCAATGTTAGTATTGGGATATCTTCATATCCTGAATTAGCCTCAAGTGGAGAGAAACTTCTTTTGAGAGCTGACAATGCCATGTACTATTCTAAGCAACATGGTCGTGGTAACATTACCATTGATTCATTTAATCTGGAAAAAGTAGTATAGGAGACAAGATGATACAACTTTGTAGCATAGCCAGCGGAAGTAGCGGGAACTGTATTTACGTTGGTAATGAAGATACACACTTACTTATTGATGCCGGGATAAGCGGTAAGCGAATTAAAGCAGGAATGGATGCCATTAACGTGGACCCCAGAATGCTTGACGGTATTTTAGTTACCCATGAACATGCAGATCATATTCAAGGCCTAGGAATTATGGCTAGACGATATCATATGCCCATTTATGTAACAAAAAAAACATGGGATACCTTAAAGGACTATAAGACCATTGGTCAAGTTGATCCTGAGCTCATTAGGTATGTTGATATTGATAGACAGATTGCCATTGGATCAATAGATGTAATGCCTTTTAAAACCTTACATGATGCAGTTGATTCTGTGTGTTACACATTTACTCACGAGAACAAAAAAATAGGTTTGGTAACCGATTTAGGTAACTATGACCAGTATATTATTGATCATTTGAAAGGCTGCCATGTCCTGTATGTGGAAGCCAATCATGATATAAAGATGTTGGAAGCAGGATCATATCCTTATTACTTGAAACGACGCATTTTAAGTGATGTAGGTCATTTGTCTAATGAATTATCTTCTAACCTTATTGAAGATCTTGTTCATGAAGAACTTGATACAGTTGTACTTGCGCATTTGAGTAAAGAAAATAATCACCCTGATATTGCTTATCTGGAAGTAGAACATCTGCTAAAACGCATATTTAAAGAGCGGAAGATAGAGATTAAGCTTGTCGTTGCCAAAAGAGATATACATTCCCAACCTGTCATCCTTAAATAGAAATGAACACTTCAGTTTAAACCAATACCCACATGGAGGAAGAAGATGAAAAGAGGAATTATAACCGTTTTAGGTAAAGATACTGTTGGTATCATTGCCAAAGTATGTACCTATTTAGCTGAACATGATATTAATATTCTTGATATATCACAGACCATTGTTCAGGATATGTTTAATATGATGATGATTGTAGACTACAGCCGTGCTTCTGTAGATGTTAATGAAATCATTGATGCACTGGAAGCCATTGGTGAGACCATTGGTGTTCGTATTCAATTCCAGCGTGAAGATATTTTTAACAATATGCACAGAATATAGACAGGCGGTGTAAAAATGATTCATATAAATGAAGTTGTTGAAACGAATCAAATGATAATGGAAGACAACCTAGATGTTAGGACCATAACGATGGGCATCAGCCTTTTGGATTGTGGCGCTAGTGATCTTAAGACCTTTAATCAAAAAATATATGACAAGATTACATCCAGTGCTGAAAATCTTGTCAAAGTTGGCGAAGATATTTCTAAAGAATATGGTATTCCTATCGTTAACAAACGAATTAGTGTGACGCCTATTGCAATAGCGGCGGCATCTACTGGAGCAAGTTCTTATGTCAGTATTGCTGAAACTTTAGACCGAGCTGCAAAAGAAGTTGGTGTTAACTTTATTGGCGGTTTTTCAGCCTTGGTACAAAAGGGTTCAACACCAAGTGATATCGTTTTGATGGATTCCATTCCAGAGGCTTTAGCTGTTACAGACCATGTTTGTTCATCAATTAATGTTGGTTCTACAAAAACAGGCATCAATATGGATGCTGTAAGAACTATTGGTCAAATGATAAAGAAAACAGCCTATTTGACGAGAGAAAATGACTCTATTGGTTGTGCTAAATTTGTTGTTTTTACCAATGCTCCAGATGATAATCCTTTCATGGCTGGTGCCTTCCATGGCGTCAGCGAATATGATAAAGTCATTAATGTAGGGGTTAGTGGACCTGGCGTAGTTAATAAGGCTCTAGAATCTTGTAAAGGTTCAGACTTTGAACAACTATGTGAAACCATAAAGAAAACTGCCTTTAAAATTACCCGAGTTGGTCAACTGGTTGCTAAAGAGGCGTCCAAACGTCTTAATGTTCCTTTTGGTATTATCGACCTTTCATTAGCACCAACGCCTGCGGTAGGTGATTCTATTGCAGAGATTTTAGAAGCGATGGGACTTGAGTATGTAGGTGCACCAGGTACAACTGCAGCACTTGCTATGCTCAATGATCAAGTTAAAAAGGGTGGTGCAATGGCCTCTTCATATGTAGGTGGTCTTAGTGGTGCCTTTATCCCAGTCAGTGAAGATCAGGGAATGATTAGAGCGGTTACCAAGGGCGCTCTTAGTCTTGAAAAATTAGAAGCAATGACCTGTGTATGTTCCGTAGGTCTTGATATGATAGCTATTCCCGGAGATACCAGTGCTTCAACTATATCTGGTATCATTGCAGATGAAATGGCTATCGGTATGATAAATCAAAAAACAACAGCTGTACGTATTATTCCTGTTGAAGGAAAAAAAGTTGGAGAAATGGTTGAATTTGGAGGTTTACTTGGTTACGCGCCAATTATGCCGGTTAATAACTTTTCTTGTTCTGAATTCATTAACCGAAAGGGAAGAATTCCCGCTCCCATACACAGCTTCAAAAACTAATTGAAGTAAATTTAACAAAACTTCGAGAAATGAGGTATGCACATGACTACATATTTTGAACTGGAACCTAAAAATGTCTTGAAACAATTTTATGACATTAATCAAATTCCGAGAGAATCAGGTAACGAACAAGCAATTAGTGATTTCCTTGTAGCATTTGCCAAGGAAAGAGATTTAGAAGTTATACAGGATAAATCTTTAAATGTACTTATTCGTAAACCAGCCACTAAAGGTTATGAGAATAAGCCAGGATTTATTTTGCAAGGTCATATGGACATGGTTTGTGAAAAGAATGCAGATACAGTCCATGACTTTACAAAAGACCCTATTTCAATGCTTGTTGAAGACGATCATTTAACAGCTGATGGCACAACCCTTGGTGCTGATAATGGAATAGCCGTTGCTATGAGTTTAGCTATTCTTGACGATCAGACACTGGAACATCCTGAATTGGAAGTTTTAGTTACTACCGATGAGGAAGTAGGTATGACAGGAGCCTTGAATTTTGACTCTAGTTTATTAAAGGGGAAGTATTTCCTTAATCTGGATTCAGAAGAAGAGGGTGAGTTTGTCATTTCTTGTGCTGGAGGACTAAAAGCTATCATCAATCTTCCTGTTCAGAAAAAACCTATAAACATGTCCGGTATGCTACTTAAAGAAGTTGCTCTTCGGAAGCTGATTGGTGGTCATTCAGGAGTTGAAATCGATAAGTGTAGAGCTAATGCGATCAAGTTAACCGGAAGAATATTATGTAAACTTGATGAAAAAGTTGATATTCATTTAGTTGATATTTATGGTGGTAAAAAGGATAATGTTATACCAAGAGAAACTTTTTTCCAAGTTGTTATACCTGAATCAGAAGAAGATAATTTTAATGAAACACTAGACAGCCTTGGTAAAGAGATTTCTAACGAATATAGAACCTCTGATCCTGATATAGAAATTGTCAGTGATACACTTGATTCTGAAGAGACAGTTGATGTCATTGACGAAGAAGATATGGAATCAGCAATATTCTTATTAATGGGGCTTCCCAATGGTATTCAAACCATGAGTGCAGAACTTGAAGGATTTGTTGAATCATCACTTAATATAGGTAAAATCGCAGTAGAAGATGATCACATCGTTTATCTCTTTGCAATTAGAAGTGGTGTTAGAAGCATAAAATATCACATTACCAATATATTAGAAATGTTTGCCTCTTATACTAAGGCTGAGTTTATAAAAACAGCAGAATATCCAGAATGGCCTTTGAAAAAAGATTCCATTTTACTTGATCAAGCAATTGCACTTTATAAGAAAAAAACTGGTAAAGAGCCTATTGTTAAATCCCTTCATGCAGGAGTAGAACCTGGTGTTTTTCTTGAGAAGAGAGATGATATCGAAGCAATCAGCTTAGGACCTGATATGCAAGCTGTTCATTCACCTGACGAATGGGTAAGTATTTCTAGTATCCAACGTACCTATGAATTCCTATGTGATCTTTTGGCAGAACTATAATCGAATAAAGAGACTTCGTCTCATTCCGCTTTCCTATAAGATAAAAACCCCCTCTAGTCTAAGTAGAGGGGGTTTTATAGGTTCTATTTAAATGTAAGGCACGTATTTAGAATCTTCATGAATAATATGTTTGATTATCCAGTCACTTAAGAAACTAAATAACTCATAATTAACTAAAGGGTCATTGTTGAGGTAGTTATCTTTAAATTTCTCGATTTGAGCGATAAAATTATTGTGTAATTTCTTATGAAATTCTAAATCAGGATAACCTCCCTTAGCCATAAGGCTTTCTTCTTCTTTAAAATGAAAAACAGCATAAACGTTAAGCTCACTGATAACACGTATTGAAGAGAAGAGTGGGGCGTTTTTATCTTGTTCTACAAGTTTCCCGACTTCATTAAAAAGAGCAATTAATTTCTTATGATGTCCATCTATTTCATCGTTTTCAACAGAATAGCTTTCATCCCATGTAAATTCTAGCATTAGTCAACTCCTTATTTGTCATGTCCCCATATAACCAATTGTACATTCATTATAACGTATTTTATTCCTTAATGACAACTTGATGGTAAACTTTTTTACCTTTCTGAATCATGATCTCATCATCTTTGAAATCTTTTAGAGTAATGGTGTAATCAAGATCGCTTATTTTTTCACCATTGAGACGAAATCCACCTTGTTGAATAATTCGGCGGCCTTCGCTTCTTGAGGGAATAATATTGACTTTAATCATAAGGCTAATTGGGTCAATCCCTTCTTGAAAGAGGGCTTTTTCAAGTTTAGTTGATGGAATAGAACCAGTCTTTTTACCACCTGCAAATAAGGCTTTGGAAGCTTCTAATGCTTTTTTAGATTCCTCTTCACCATGTACAATTTTAGTAAGTTCATAGGCAAGAACTTCCTTAGCTTTATTTATCTCTGCGCCTTCAAGCTTGCCAAGACGTTTAACCTCATCCATTGGAAGGAAAGTAAGCAGTCCTAAGCACTCTTCAACTTTTACATCTTCAATATTTCTCCAATACTGGAAAAACTCATATGGACTTGTTTTATCCGGATCAAGCCATACAGCACCTTTTTCCGTTTTACCCATTTTTTTACCTTCACTGGTGGTTAAAAGTTTAAAAGTCATACCATATGCTTCTTTTTGTTCTTTACGACGGATAAGTTCAACGCCGCCAAGGATATTAGACCATTGATCGTTTCCTCCAAGCTGCATAATACATCCATATTTCTTATTGAGTTCAAGGAAGTCGTAGGATTGCATCAACATATAGTTAAATTCAAGGAAAGTTAATCCTTTTTCCATTCTTGATTTATATGCTTCAGCTGTCAGCATACGGTTTACACTGAAATGAACACCAATGTCTCTTAAGAAGGAAAGGTAGTTAAGATTGAGTAACCATTCTGAGTTGTCAACCATAATAGCCTTATCATCTGAAAAGTCAATAAATTTTGATAACTGCTCTTTAAATTTACCTGCATTTGCATCAATTTGTTCATCACCAAGCATTCTTCTCATATCAGTTTTGCCCGTAGGGTCACCAACACGAACAGTACCACCACCTACTAGAGCAATAGGTTTGTGACCAGCTCTTTGAAGATGAGCCATGGCCATAACAGTCAAGAAATGACCGGCCGTCAAGGAGTCGGCAGTAGGGTCAAAACCGATATAAAAGGTAATCGGCTTACCGGATTCAAAGAGTTCTGTAATTTCTTTTTCGTGGGTTAGTTGTTCAATAAAACCTCGTTCTTTTAAAACTTCAAATGCGTTTTGCATCTCATATCCTCCTGTTTGTATTTCATGACTTTAAATCATGAAAATAACCTAACTATATTTATACCATACAAAGAAATCAAATACAAGACTAAGCCCTTAATTGACAAGTTTGCAACCATGGTTTATGATAAAGTGCACACTAGTATCCGTCTTACATTGGAGGAAGAAAATTGAAACAACTTAGAGTTCCAAAACAATTATTGTTATCGGTCCAAAAACCAGCTCAATATATAGGAAATGAAATTAATGCCGTTCAAAAGGATTATGACCAAATAGACATTCGTTTTGCGTTGTGTTTTCCTGATCTTTATGAAATAGGTATGAGTCACCTTGGTCTGTCTATTTTATATAATCAATTAAATAGAAGAGACGATGTCTATTGTGAACGAGTTTTTTCTCCAATGAAAGATATGGAGGAAATTTTAATCCATGAAAACATTGATTTATTCACACTTGAATCACAAAAACCAGTGAATAAGTCGGATTTTCTTGGCTTTACCGTACAATATGAAATGTCATATACTAACATATTAAATATATTAAAACTGAGTAAACTTGCTTTAAGGGCCAGTGATAGGACGGCAAGTGATCCCATTGTATGTGCTGGAGGTCCTTGTGTATATAATCCAGAACCTATTGCTCCTTTTATTGACTTTTTTTATATTGGAGAAGGTGAAGCAAGTCTCGGTGAGGTCATGGACCTATATAAAAAACTAAAAAAAACAGTGAATAGGTCAGAGCTTAAAGATGTTTTTCTAGAAGAGCTACTTAATATAGAAGGTATCTACATTCCAAAGTACTACGATATTACTTATAATGAAGATGGTACCATAAACTCTATGACACCTAATCATCCTAACGCAAAAGCGTCTATCTTGAAAAGGATTGTCGTAAACCTGGATGAAATGGCTTATGCAGATAAACCAATAGTGCCCTATCTTCAACCGGTTCATGACCGAATTGTTCTTGAACTTTTTAGAGGCTGTTCTAGAGGTTGTCGTTTTTGTCAGGCTGGTTTTATATACCGTCCTGTTCGAGAAAAAAGTTTGGAAACCCTAAAGGATCAGGCCAAGCACTTGTCTAATCAAACTGGACATGATGAGATTTCACTTATTTCCTTATCTTCCAGTGATTATTCTAACCTTTCTCCTTTATGTGATTATTTAATAGATGATATTACGACAGAGCACAAGGTTAATTTGTCTTTGCCCTCACTACGTATTGATTCATTTTCTCTTGATCTTATGAATAAGGTGCAGGATGTTAGAAAATCCAGTCTGACTTTTGCCCCAGAAGCAGGTTCTCAGCGGATGCGGGACGTTATTAATAAAGGGATTCAAGAAGAAGACATTTTAAAGGGATCAAAAGCAGCTTTTCAAGGAGGCTGGAATAGGGTGAAGTTGTACTTTATGTTAGGTTTACCTGGAGAAAACTATGAAGATATTCAAGCCATCTCAGACCTTGCTGATAGTATTGTTGGAGAATTCTTCTCTATCCCTAAACCTGAACGTCCCAAAGGAAGTGTACAACTAGTTGTATCAACATCTTTTTTTGTACCAAAACCTTTTACACCCTTTCAGTGGGTTGGCCAAGATACTTATGAAGTCTTTATGGAAAAACAAAAATTCCTTAATAGTAAGATAAACAAGAAACGTATTAAATATAATTCACATGATGCAAAAACAAGTATGTTAGAAGGCGTTCTAGCGAGAGGGGATAGAAGAGTTGCTGATGTTCTTGAATATGTCTTTAATGCCGGATCAACATTTGACGCATGGAGTGAACATTTTATTTTTGAAAATTGGGAAAGGGCCTTTAAAAACCTAAATATTGATCCTGGTTTTTATGCTTCCAGACAGCGGTCCTTTGATGAAGTGCTCCCATGGGATTTTATTGATATTGGAGTTAAAAAGACTTTTCTACAGAAGGAATACTTAAACAGTATGGAAGAAATTGTTACGCCAAACTGTATGGAAAACTGCATGGCTTGCGGTGCAACATGCTTTAAGGGAGGCATTTGCTATGAAGATAAGAATTAAATTTACTAAAGAAGGCTTAATGCAATATATTGGACACCTGGATTTTATGAGAGCATGGCAAAAGATATTTAGGCAATCAGGTATACCAATTGCCTACTCAGAGGGCTTTAATCCCCACCAGGTTTTCTCAATAGCCGCACCTTTGGCTGTAGGTGTCACCAGTGTCGGTGAATACTTGGACTTAAAGTTGAAAGTAGATCAATATGACTTGAATCTTTTGGTGAAACAGATTAATGTCGCCTGCCCTCAGGGCGTTCATGTAATTGATGCAGCTGAACTTGTAGGCAAGCAGACGGCTGGAATGGCTGCTTGTACCGGTGCTTCCTATATGATTACTTTTTCTCAAGCCCTAAAAGAAGATATGACGTCATTAAAAAGCCTCAAAGATTTTTTGGCTCAGGATGAGATAATCGTTCAAAAAAAGAACAAAAAAGGTAAAATTAATGATCTTGATTTAAAGCCTGGCATATATGAATATAGGTTGCATGATAATGTATTGCATATTACATTGGCAACCGGTTCATCATTAAATATTAAACCTGACTTACTTCTAAATGGATATTTTTCGTGGGCTGGTTACACATATAAAATGTCAACCACTCATTATTATGATATCCATCGACTAGATATATATACGCTTATGGAACCTAGGAAAAACTTGATTGAAATCTTAAAGGAATAATATATGTATAGTATTATAATTGCTAGTAGTGATAACACCATATATGTCAACTTATTTGATGAAGATAACCATCTTTTAGAATGTTATCCATTTGCCCCTAATTTAGACTCTGATGTTGGAAACATTTACGTTGGCATCATTAAGAACAAGATAAAGGGAGTAGGTGGATATTTCGTCGACTATGGTCACAAGAAAAATGGTTTTCTATCCATAAAGGATGGCGGTAACAAACTATCTATAGGGCAATTTCTTATGGTTCAAATTCGAAAAGATTCATATGAAGAAAAAGGGGCCAAATTGAGTACTCATATACAGATAGCCGGAGACTATATGGTACTTATAGATGATACTTCTGACATGCTATTCTCCTCAAAACTTCCAGAAGATAGTAGGACTAAGTCTATAAAAGCTATGCTTAAGAAGATAAAAAGAGAAGAACTTGGTATTATCGTTAGAACACTTGCTTATAATACCAATAATCAATTATTGAAAGATGAGCTAATTGCTTTGACTCAAGAGTATGAAAAAATTACAAAGGATTTTCCATTTAGACCTCCATATTCCAAGTTATATTCAAGGGGAAAAACTTGGATGGATAAAGTTCATGAAATGAACAAACGCTACGATTCCAAAATTATTCTAGATGCAGATTTAGAAGAAGAATGGTCAAGTTTACATAATAGCATTACGGTTAATTATGTGAAAAATCTTTTTTACCAAGTAGATCTTGAAGCTAAAATAAAAAAGGGAATACAAAGAAAACAATGGCTAAGTTCTGGTGGTTCAATTATTATTGACAAAACAGAGGCTATGACAGTTATTGATGTCAATTCAGGGAAAAATGCAAGAAAGTCTACTGAGCGTAGGAATACACTTCGTATTAACAAAGAAGCTGCTAAAGCATCCCTTAAATACATTCGATTGGCCAATATATCCGGTATCATTATCATTGATTTTATTGATATGGCAGAAGATGATGATAGGGAGGAACTAATTAAGTATACCCAAAGTCTAGCCTTACAAGACTTCATAAAAGTGACCATCCACGACATAACGGTTTTAGGACTTATGGAAATTACAAGAAAACGTACAGAAATAAGTCTCTTAGACAAATTATCTAAACTTTAGTTATCTTGGGTCTATTAACTTATATTATTTTACGATACAATATAGTAGAATATCAATCAGTATAGACGTGCTTAACCAAGAAAGCTGAGGTACCTTTATGTCATCTCAACTCGTTTCTAAAAAAGTTATATCTCTTGATATTATTCAAACTATTATCATGTATTCGGATGATCCGTACATGCTTAGAATTGCTTTGACTGAAAAAATCAGAGACCTTTTGGGTTGCCGTCTTGTGGCTTTTATACAGAATAATTTTCTCGCGGATAATAGTAAACATACAACTATTGAGTATTCGCCGGATATTCGTAACAGAAAGCAACTTCTTTTTGATATATTCTCTATTTCAGATGAACTGAAAAAATATAGTGTAACCATTGGTGTTCAGGGTTTTCATTCAGAGCTTTCCAGCTTAAGTAAATACAAGCATACAATTTTAATTCCTATTAGACATAAAGAAAATTATTTGGGTACATTGCTTCTTTTTGATGTCAGTAAGCTTTATGATATGGAAGTGATTATAGAAACTTTTACATCTATTGTCCCATATATTTCCATGGTTCTCTATAATACCATGTCTTATACCTATCTAGAGAATATCATTAATAGTAGAACGATGGACCTCAACACGGCTATTCATGAGCTAGATGATGCTAATAGGGCCAAATCCATGTTCCTTGCTAATATGTCCCATGAAATGCGAACACCTCTTAATGGCATTCTTGGTTATACAGAACTTCTTCGATTATACGAATCTGATCCTAGAAAGATGACTTACTTAAATAAAATCGATAATGCCTCTAAAAGTCTTTTGCATTTGATAAGCGAGATTCTTGACTACTCTAAGATTCAATATGATAATATTGAACTTTATGATGAAGTTTTTTCCCTGAAAAAGGCAATAGAAGGTGCTATTGAACTACACGTAGAAAAAGCAGTTCATAAGGGTATTGAACTTCATATCAATACAGATGAGTTTTTTGATTTTAAAGTTGTCGGTGATATAGAACGTTTTAAACAAATTGTCAACAATCTAGTTAGCAATGCTATTAAGTTTACGGATGAAGGATCAGTTGATATTAACTTCGAAAGCCAAGTTATAGATATTCAGCTAGATGATGAAGTGGTTGGGCAAGACTTAAAATTTACTTGTGACGTCTCCGACACAGGTATAGGTATTCAAGCTGATAACCAAGAGCGAATATTCGATGTTTTCTCTCAAGAAGATGCGTCTACTACCAGAAAATTTGGTGGGACCGGTCTTGGACTTTCCATAGCCAGGCGTTTAGCTAGAATGATGAACGGAGATATTAAGGTTGAAAGTCAAGTAGGTGTTGGGTCGGTTTTTTCTTTTTATGTGTATTTCGCTTTAGCAGAAGCTGATGAAACCTCAACTCATATCCCTATGCCAATTAGGAAGGATCAAGTGTCTTTAACTGAGGATAGTAAGTCCTATACCAATCTTCATGTCCTAATTGTCGAAGATAACGAACTAAACCGTGATTTGATGGAAGAAATTCTGGAATTAGCAGGTATTAGACCTGACATGGCATATAACGGTAATGATGCGGTCTCCAAGGTTATGAAGTCTGACTATGACTTAATATTTATGGACTGTCAGATGCCAGTAATGGACGGATATAAGGCTACTGAAATCATTAAATCCCACTATAAGGATATGAAGAAGAACAGTCCTGTCATAATAGCCCTTACAGCTTCCGTTTCTGATGAACAACGCCAGAGATGCTATTTATGCGGAATGGATGACTACATACCTAAGCCCATGGATATGCAGATGATTCATGACAAAAATCACTTATTATTCTCAAAAACTGCTTGACACATATAATTACCTGTGATAAAGTATTCTGGTGGTATACCGCGCGAGTAGGTTTAAGTGCCCTAGTGGCCACCGTTATCGGCGAGTCTTAGAAAGAGGAGGTGCCAAGAATGTACGCAATTATCGAAACAGGCGGAAAGCAATACAAAGTATCAGAAGGTGATGCTATCCGAGTTGAAAAATTAGGTTTAGAAGCTGGCGAAGCTGTTACTTTTGACAAGGTTGTTTTAATCTCAAATGAAGGTGAAGTTAAAGCTGGTAAAGACGTTGCATCTGCAAGTGTAACTGGTTCTGTTAAAGCAAATGGAAAAGGTAAGAAAGTTATCGTTTTCAAATACAAACCAAAAAAAGGTTACTCAAAGAAACAAGGTCATAGACAACCTTATACAGAAGTTGTAATCGACAAGATTAACGCTTAGTTATGATTAATGTCATAATATATTACAGAGACAAGATAAAACCTGAAATCACAGTATCTAATAATAAGATAGACGTTCAAGGTAAACTTGTTGGGTATGAACTGGAAGGTCATGCAGGTTACGCAGATCACGGCGAAGATCTGGTATGTGCCAGTATATCCGTACTATCCCTTCATACCGCCAATGGTCTTAGTGAGTTAACTTCTAATGATGTTACGATTACTCAGAACAGGGACGGTTATCTAAAAGTATTAGCCAATGGCGATATTGACGATATGGGAAAGGTACTTATGCAATCATTTTATTTAAGCATTGATGCTATATATCATGATTATAAGAACGCAGATGATAAGAATGAATTTATAAATATTAAGTTCAAGGAGGTGTAGACCATGTTAAGAATGAACCTTCAATTGTTCGCTCATAAAAAGGGTGTTGGTTCAACAAAGAACGGTAGAGATTCAGAATCCAAAAGATTAGGTGCGAAACGTGCTGATGGACAGTTCGTAAAAGCTGGTAATATCTTATACAGACAACGTGGAACAAAAATCCACCCAGGTAACAACGTAGGTCGCGGTGGCGATGATACCTTGTTCGCATTGATTGACGGTGTTGTCCGTTTCGAAAGAAAAGGAAAAGACAAGAAACAATGTTCTGTTTACCCAAAAGCACAATAGTCTAAAGATGATGATTAAAAGTTTCAAGTGAGTCTCTCATTTGAAACTTTTTTATTTTTAGGATATACTTTTAGCAGATTAAAAGTATATCTTATTTGAAAGGAGATAGCATCAATAGGGCTTTTACCGATTGATGTAAGTTTATAAATTATGATTTTTGTCGATCAGGTAAAAATATATATAAAAAGCGGAAAAGGCGGCGATGGATGCGTCAGTTTCCGTCGTGAAAAATACGTACCAAATGGAGGCCCTGATGGTGGTGATGGTGGTCGTGGTGGTGACGTTATCTTTGTTGTCGATACCAATGCTAATACCCTCTATGATTATAGACATGCCAAAAAATTTAAGGCAACTAACGGGCAGCCAGGAATGGGGAGCAACTGTCATGGTAAAGATGGTAGCGACCTTATCTTAAAGGTACCAAAAGGTACAGTTATCAAAGAAGCAGAAACTGGTCAGGTTATTTATGATATGGCTAGTGATGACGCTAGTTTTACCATCTTAAAAGGTGGTCGTGGTGGTCGTGGTAATCAACACTTTGCTACCCCAACTATGCAAATTCCAAAGTATGCTCAGCCAGGTCAAAAAGCGAAAGAATTGTGGATTACTCTAGAATTAAAATCTATTGCGGATGTAGGTTTAGTCGGCTTCCCTAATGTTGGTAAGTCAACGTTTTTATCACGAGTATCCAATGCAAAACCTAAAATCGCCAATTATCACTTTACTACCCTTAATCCAAATCTAGGAGTTGTCGAAATGTATAATGACAGTTTTGTCATTGCTGATATTCCCGGTATCATTGAAGGGGCAGCAGAGGGTGTAGGACTTGGTCATGAGTTTCTCAAGCATATTGAACGTACAAAGATTCTTTTACATGTTGTTGATGCCGCTAGTGTTGAGGGACGAAATCCTAAGGATGATATAGAGCTGATAATAAATGAGTTAGGTTCATATAATGAGAATCTACTTGTCAAACCCCAGCTTATTGCAGCAAATAAAATGGATGCCATGTATGATGAGCGTTTTTTAGAAGAACTCAAGGAAACTTTTGAACCTAGAGGGATTAAAGTTTTTCCTATATCTGGAGTTACTGGACAAGGCGTTAAAGAGCTCTTAACAGAAATTTATCATACATTAGAAAACTTGCCTAAAGAAACCTATGTATATGAGCCGGAATTTAACCTGACTGAAACAATAGAATACGAAGAATCTATTAGTGTATTCATTGATGACGAGGGTCTTTATCGAGTTGAAGGACCAAAAGTTGAACGTATGTTGGGTTATACTAACCTAGATGACGAAAAAGGCTTTATGTTCTTTCAAAACTTCCTTAAGGAAAATAAGATCTTGGATCAACTAGAAGAACTGGGCATTGAAGAGGGCGATACTGTTGCCTTATACAACTTAGAATTTGATTATTATAAATAGAAAGGAATTTGAATGATAAATATTAATTCGAAACAAAGGGCCTACTTAAGAAGTTTAGCTCATCCTATAGAGCCAGTACTACATATAGGAAAAAATGGTTTAACTCCTGAAATAATAAAGGCTGTTGATGAAGCTGTTGAAAAACGTGAACTCATTAAAGTAAATCTTCTAAAAAATTGTTTTGAGGATCCTAAAGAAATAGGTGTTATGCTCGCAGAAAGAACGCGTTCATTACTTGTACAAGTGATGGGAAGACGAATAACCCTATATAGAGAATCTAAGGACAATAAAACTATAGAAATACCTAAGAAATAAGACTTGAGAAAAGGGGTGTAGATTTTGAAGCTGGTTAAAGGTTCAATTCTTGTTCTATTTATTTATCTAGTGACTATACTGCCTGTGGAAGCAAAGGCTATTATTCCAGAGGTAGATGAGCCTAGAATCGCTATTGTTATTGATGTAATTGATGGTAATGCACTTCGTGTTATGTATTTAAAAACAAGTGCATCTATTCCTGAAGTGGATCTTATTCTTTTATCAGGCGTTGATACTGGAGGAAGCGATATAGCGTTTAGCTATACTAAGCAGCAGCTTCTTGGCAAATCAATTTTCGTCATGAGGGATAGTGGACTTGCCCTTGAACCTGGTTTTACTAAAGCTTATGTTTTTTTACAGACCAATGAGTCATTTAATGAAACCCTATTGAGATTTGGCTATGGGGAACTTGATGGTGAAGAAGAAGACTCTATGTATTATAATGACCTTGTAGTTGCGAATAACGTTGCTAAGAGGCAGGATATAGGCATATACAAGACCAGTGAAACACCCCCAAATATTCTTAACATTAACACAGCTCCTTCTAGTATGTTAATGGAACATTTTGATATAGATTACGATATTGCTAGGCAAATCATGAACTATCGAATCAACAATCCAATAAACAACAGCCTTGAATTAGGCTACGTTTCTAGTTTTTTTAGTCGTGAAAACATCTTAGCTTTTAGGGGCGGTATTCATTATACAACTGATGTTAATACGGCATCAAATTATGAACTCGCCTCTTTATTCAATGTATCCGATAATTTTGATAAGGCATATGAGCTAGATAAAGTAAGAACTTTTAATGAAATCTCATCAACAGACCAGTTAAAAGAAATCAAGGTAATAAAACCATTTTTTGATAATATTGAATTGTTTATAGATGTACATCAAAATGAAAATTTACTTATTGAAGAGAATAAAGCTAAAGTAAATATAAATACAGCTTCACAAAATGAATTAATGGAAATAGGTGGTTTGAGTAATGCTGTTTCCGAAAAAATTGTGGATTTCAGGGAAAAATATTATCATGGATTTTATAGCTATGAAGAACTGGCGAAACCTGGATTTCCTATGGAAAATTTACTGGTTGACACCTATAAAGATGAGTTGTCCCTTGTAACTGATCTAAATTTGGCTTCCGAGATTGAAATCCAATCTTTATTCTCTCAATTTGATATGTCCAGTTCTTATATAGAACAACTTAGCAAGAGAATCATTTACAATAGACCTTTTTACTCTTTTGATAAAGTCAAAACTTTTCTAGGTGTATCTATATATGAAAATTTAGAACCTTTTATTGTCATTAACGGAAAAGCTTCTGACTCAAGTATAAAAATAAATATTAATACTGTTGAAAAAGAAGCTATTATCAATACTTTTGATCTTACAGACTATGAACGTACAAGATTTTTATATGGACCGTCTGAATATAGCTTACCATCCAATATACCTTTTATAGATACTGATAAGGGTTATGCCTTACAGTTATATACGAACATTAATACGGCAAGCAAGGAAGAATTACTTTTACTGCATAATGACGTAACATTAAGTTTTGTAAATGCTATTATAAAATATCGAGACTACTATCCCATTTATAGCTACGATGATTTATATCAAATCTGCAAAGATAATAATAAGTTACATTTATTATACAAAATCGAGGACTTCATCGTCTATGAATAACTATCTAGGAGGGGATATGAAAAGAGTAGCCATCTATGGAGGTACATTTAATCCCATACATAACGGACATATTATTGCCTTGCAAGCTTTAAAGGATTCAAATCTTTTTCATAAAATACTCTTAATACCAGCGGGATATTCGCCCTTTAAAATGGAATCTACTGAGACGATGCACCATCGTTTTAACATGGTTGAATTAGTATTGAAACAATTGGTTTTTGCAAAGATAAGTCGGATTGAAGCATCTAATGATAATCCCTCATATACCTACAAGTCACTTACGGCACTTCAGAGGATCGAACCAGATACGAAATTTTACTGGTCCATTGGTTATGATAATCTAAGTAGTATCCAATCATGGAAGCATGCAGATAAATTACTGAGGGAGTTTGGCCTAGTTGTTTTGAATCGTGGTGGGTATGATCCTGGCCATGCTTTAGAATCAATCAAAAATATCAAAGAAACCTATGATACAGAGATATTAGAAGTAACTATGCCGGATATTCAGATATCCTCATCCGATATTAGGGAACGGATTAAGGAAGGTAAGTCTATATATGGCTACTGTCCTTTAGAAGTGAACGACTACATAAAAAAGCACAATCTTTATAAGGAGAATCTCAATGAAGGACTATGAACAGCTGAGACTTGCAATACTAAAGCGCATAAAGAAAAAGCTATCTGACAAAAGATTTCAACACACCCTACGGGTTGAATCAGAGGCAATCAAATTAGCCAACCATTATAGGGGTGATTGTCAAAAAGCAAGTATTGCAGCTCTGTTACATGATAATGCAAAAAATTATGATGATGATAAAAAGCTGAGATTAGTCTATAAATATAATATCCAACTCAACCAATCAGAAAAAGCTAATATTGATTTAGTCCATGCAAAATTAGGAAGTGTAATAGCTGCAAAAAAGTTCAATATTGATGATATAGATATTCTAAATGGAATAAAATTCCATACAACCGGTAGGCCCGGCATGTCTTTAACTGAAAAAATCATCTATATTGCCGACTTTATTGAACCTGGCAGGAAAGCTTTTCCGGGCTTGGAAAAAGCTAGAGAGCTTGCCTATATAGATATAAATCTGACTATGATCAAAATCTTAATGATGACGATAAATCATGTTGTTGACAAAGGAAGAATTATTGATCCTGGAACTGAAATGGCTTATGAATATTATTATAGACTGTACGCCAAAGAACATCCGGAGTCAAACATATAAATTTAAAGAATACTTGGAGGAAATGATGAACGAATTTTTAGAAATTGCTATTAAGGCTATTGAGGAGAAACATGGAAATGACATTAAGGTTATTGATATAAGTGAAATCAGTGTTTTAGCTGACTATTTTATTATTGTACATGGTAACAACACACCGCAAATCGGCGCCATCGTTGATAATCTAGATGAAAAACTTAGTAAAGCTGGTTTTGAACCTAAAAATATTGAAGGAGTCAAAAACGGTGGGTGGATGCTTATGGATTATGGTCAAACCATTATTCATGTATTTGGTAAAGAAGAACGTCTTTTCTATGATCTAGAAAGACTTTGGGTTGATGGCAAACCAGTTATTTTTGAAACAAAAGAAGATTAAGCAGATTCATTATAATATATTTTTAAGAAGAATGTCCTTAGATTGTTGGGGCATTTTTTATTTTATCTAACATGTGTTTTCCACAAGAACACACATGTCCTTTTCCTTGACATACGGACATATCTCGTGTTTAATTAGGGTATAATATTTTTTGTATGACTATATTTTAATAAAGGAGTTATGGTCAAATGAAAGCTTTAGTGAAGAAATTTCCTAGAAAAGGACTTTGGTTAGAAGATGTTCCAGAACCAGAATGTGGTATTAATGATGTTAAAATTAAAATTAAGAAAACATCTATTTGCGGTACTGATTTACATATTTACAATTGGGACAGGTGGTCACAAGAAACAATTCCTGTTCCTATGACAATTGGACATGAATTTGTAGGGACTATTTCAGATGTAGGCAGCAATGTTAAAGGTTACAAAATAGGAGACCTAGTATCCGGTGAAGGACACATTGTCTGTGGTCATTGTAGAAACTGTCTAGCCGGGCGCAGGCATTTATGTATTAACACAGAAGGTGTAGGTGTTAGCCGATCTGGTGCCTTTGCTGAATACTTGGTTATCCCATCATCCAATGTCTGGTTGGCTGACCCTAATATAGACCAAGATATACTTAGTTCTTTTGATCCTTTAGGTAATGCAGCTCATACTGCCCTTAGTTTTGATCTTGTCGGTGAAGATGTCTTAATAACCGGTGCCGGACCTATTGGAATAATGGCAACAGCTATAGCAAGGCATGTAGGAGCCAGACATATTGTTGTATCAGATTTGAATCCCTACAGACTTGAACTTGCCAAAAAAATGGGTGCTTCAGTAACCGTAGATGTTAGAAATGATACGATAGAAGCTGCTATGGAATCCTTAGGTATGAAAGAAGGATTTGATGTTGGTCTAGAGATGAGTGGCAATGAACATGCCTTCAACGATATGCTTACTAATATGGAACATGGTGGTAAAATTGCTCTTTTAGGAATTCAAGACAAAAATTCTAAGATAGATTGGAATAAAGTCATTTTTAATGGTATAACGATTAAAGGAATCTATGGTCGTGAAATGTATGAAACTTGGTATAAAATGACCAGCATGATTCAATCCGGTTTAAATATATCACCAATCATAACCCATAGATTTCATTATAGTGATTTCGAAAAAGGTTTTGAAGTTATGGCAAGTGGAAATAGCGGGAAAGTTGTACTTTCTTGGGATTAAGGAGAGACTAATATGTATAAGGATTACCAAGAACACTACCAAAATATACTTAGGGACATTAAAGAACAAGGTCTATGGAAAGAGGAACGAATTGTTAAGACACCTCAGGCTAGTATCATTGATACAACAGCTAATTCACACCTGCTCAATTTTTGTGCTAACAATTACTTAGGGCTTGCATCAAAACCTGAAGTTGTTGCAGTTGCGCAAGAAAGTTATAATAAATGGGGATATGGAATGTCTAGTGTTCGATTTATTGTCGGCACTCTTGAAGTCCATAAAGAACTAGAAAAAGAAATATCTAATTTTTTAAAAACCGAAGATACCATTCTTTATTCATCTTGTTATGATGCCAACGGTGGCTTATTTGAGACCCTATTGGGCCCAGAAGATGCCATTATCAGCGATAGCTTGAATCATGCTAGCATTATAGATGGTGTTAGACTCTGTAAGGCAAGACGCTATCGCTACGATAATAATAATATGGAAAGTTTAGAAGAAAAGTTAAAAGAGGCAGAGGCTAATGGTTCAAACATTAAGATGATTGCAACTGATGGTGTTTTTTCCATGGATGGTATCATTGCAAATTTAAAGGGTATATGTGATTTAGCCGATAAGTATGGGGCCATGGTTATGGTTGATGATTCCCATGCAACAGGTTTTATTGGACCTACAGGGCGCGGAAGTGGCGAATACAATGGTGTAATGGACCGAGTGGACATAGTTACTAGTACGTTAGGAAAAGCCTTAGGTGGAGCTTCAGGTGGTTTTACAACGGGCAAAAAAGAAATTATTGATTTACTTAGACAGCGTTCACGCCCATATCTATTTAGCAATACGCTTGCACCAGCTATTGCCTATACGTCATTATATATATTAAAGACTTTAGCAAGTACGACCAAATATAGGGATATACTTGAAGAAAACACCTTGTATTTTAGGGAAAAAATGAAACATGCTGGTTTTAATGTACCTGATGGAGTTCACCCGATTGTACCTGTAATGCTCTATGATGCTGTTCTTGCTACAAAAATGGCAGATAAACTCCTTGATAAGGGAATTTATGTTATCGGTTTTTCATATCCTGTCGTTCCTAAAGGCCAAGCTAGAATTCGAACTCAGCTTTCAGCACAACATACAAAAGACGATATTGATAAAGTCGTACAAGCATTCATTGACGTCAGAAACGAACTATCTTAGACAAGAAATAACATGCGCATAAATAAGAACACAGGAAAAGGCGAACATATTGTTCGCCTTTTCCTGTGTTCTTAAACATCTTAATAATTGCGATATAAACCAATTACTTTTCCTAAAATAGAAACATCCGAAGTATATATAGGAGCCATTGTATCATTTTCAGGCTGCAAGCGAACAATGTTCGCTTCTTTATAAAAAGTCTTGACTGTTACAGAATCATCAAGCAAAGCAACGACTATATCCTTATCACTTGCAGTAGATTGTTGTTCAACAATGAGAAAATCACCATTAAATATTCCAGCATTGATCATACTCTCACCCTGAACCTGTACCATAAAAATAGCATTATTACTAGTCTTAACATAGTCCATAGGAATAGGGAAGTAATCTTCAATATTCTGTGCTGCAAGTAAGGGTTCACCAGCCGCAACTTTACCGACAATCGGTATATTTAACATCTCATGACGAACTGGAGTAAATCCTTCTTCAATAATTTCAATTGCCCTTGGTTTAGTAGGATCACGTCTAATAAAACCTTTTTTCTCCAAACGTTCAAGATGTCCATGAACAGTGGAAGTAGACTTGAGACCTACAGCTTCGCAAATTTCTCTCACAGATGGCGGATAGCCCTTATTGAGTTGTTCATTTCTTATAAAGTCGAGTATACGTTGTTGTTTTTCACTTAATGCATCAGCCATTTTTTCACCCCTTAGTAGAATATATGTTCTATATCTAGTATATCACAAGGCTTTTAGAGAATCAAACATTTGTTCGTTTTTTTGCAAAAAGCTATTGACACCAAACAACTGTTCGTATATAATGAATATACAAACAAACGTTCGGGGTGATTATATGAGTACAAGAAGAAGACGTAGAAGACAACAATTCCAGATAACAGTATTATTGGCTACTATAGCGATGCTTGTAGCGATCCTGTTCTTTTTTCAATTATCATCAAATTCAGTCATTGGTTCCAAAGATTATGAAGTGAAATATATTTCAGTTCAAGTTAAAGAAAATGATACTTTATGGGATCTTGCTAAAGAGTTTATTAATTACGATTACTATGACATAGACGAATACATTGATACAGTAATTCTTATAAACGGTATGTCATCAGACAAGATTCTTCCAGGACAACGACTAAATCTGCCGTTGTTTATTGATAAAGTTGATGATCAATTGGTTAATAATAATTAACCCTCATTATTTGTATATGAGGTATATACTTTGCTAGAAATATCAATCTCTCACAAGTTGATATTTTCCCTATTAATACGGTTAACTGCCCTGGTTAACCGTATTTTAATGCAAAAAATGACTTGATATCATAAGCTTATAATTGCTTTACCTACAAAGATGATCTCATAAATAAATTTGACAGCAAATCACTTTGTGATATAGTAAAAGAAAGGCTAGATTTCAAATCTTATAGAAAGGAGATTTATATGGGTTGCGTTAATTGTAGAAAAAATTATCCATATACTTTTGAAGACTTAAGTGAAGGTCATGTCTATCGTGGAGATAATAATTATGTATATCGTGTTAAAAACGGCATCATTGAGGTTGAATTAAGCAGTGGTTGGTGTCCAGCAGTTATAAAAACATTGAAGAACGGTAAATTTGCCTTGTTACATAATTTATCAGATAAGGCAGGTCTCTAGTCTAAAACTTTTGACAAAATGAATAATTAGTGTTAATATTACATCAATATTTTAAAGGCTAAGAAGAGAAATAGTAAATATATTATGCTGTTCAGAGAGAAGATGGTTGGTGGAAATCTTCACAGTGTTTATATTGAAGCAGTCTTGGAGCTGTGAACCGAAATAATAGTAGGCTTCAACGGAAATCCACCGTTATTATAGGATAGTGTATCGGTTTTACCTGTACATGATGAGTGCAGAGATTCTCTGAAATTAGGTGGTACCACGGATGTTTATTCGCCCTAAGCTATTAACAGCTTAGGGTTTTTTTAATACAAAAAATTATATGAAAGGAAGAAAACGATGACAGCAAATGAGCTAAGAAGACTTTATCTATCATATTACACAGAAAGGAGACATAAGACTACTGCCGCAGCTTCACTAATACCTAAAAATGATGTAAGCGTCTTATTTACAGCAGCTGGAATGCAACCGTTGATTCCTTATTTACTAGGCAAAAAGCATCCCATAGGGAATCGATTAGTGAATATTCAAAGATGTGTACGAACAGGAGATATTGAAGAAGTAGGAGATGATTATCATTTAACAGTTTTTGAAATGCTAGGGAATTGGTCATTAGGAGATTACTTCAAAGAGGAAGCAATATATATGAGTTTTTCTTTTTTAACTGAGACGCTTGGGTACCGTCAAGATTTTTTCGCAAATTTAAAATTAGCCGTCTGGTTGACGCCCACTAGTTGACAATGGATTCGATGTCCATTTGATCCATTGTGTTGAAGTGTTTCATGTTGAGGTATCGTTTTGAGCTCCATTGCGTTCCGGCTACATGTCGTAGCCTAGCGCATACTAGCATCAGTGCCGAATTACCATCTGGAAAAGTTCCCACAACCTTGGTTCGTCGCCTGATTTCTCGATTCAGACGTTCTATACTGTTGTTTGTTCTGATTCGATTCCAGTGCTCATATGGGAAACTCATATATGTTATGGTCTCTTCAATGCCATCCTCAATTTTCTTGGCAGCCTTCTGCAGCTTCATGGCCTTGAGATCTTCAGCGACCTGTTTAGCTTTCTCACGGGCAGCAGCTTTGCTCTCGCTTGCATGGATGGCCTTTAGCATCTTGGAGACCAGTTTCATCTTGGATCTTGGTGTTGCAGAGAACACGTTTCGATAGAAGTGAACTGTACAACGTTGATATTTAGCTTCAGGAAAGACCTCTGGTATGGATTCAAGCATTCCAAGGCTCTTGTCACCAGTAATCAGTTTAACACCAGACAAGCCACGTTCCTTGAGCCATAATAAGAAAGATTTCCAGCTTTCTTTGTCTTCCTTCATACCTTCGGCTGCACCTAATATTTCACGGTATCCATCTTTGTTCACACCGATGGCAATGAGGATGGCAACGTTCTCGTACTCACCACCCCAGGAACGTTTCATGTAGATACCATCAACATATACGTAAGGATACTCACCACCGTTTAATGGACGATTACGCCATGCTTCGATATGCTCATAAGCCTTCTTGTTGAGGTTGCTAATCGTACCTGGAGAGACCTTAGTACCCCAAAGGGCTTCGGTGATATCTTCGACACGGCGAACTGAAACACCAGCAAGATACATTTCAATGAGAGCTTCTTCGACTGAACACTCACGACGGCGATATCTTTCAATAATGGCTGTTTCGAATGGGATTCCCTTCAACTTTGGCACCTTCAGAGTCACATCTCCAGATGTGGTGGTGAGATTCCGTTTGTAGTGACCTGAACGATAACCTTGGCGTTCCTTGGTTCGCTCATATTTGGAAGCATTTAGAAGTTCATTCGCTTCCTGATCGAGAAGATTGTTTAAGGTCTCCTCGACGCTGGTTCTCACAAGATCCTTGATTTCGGTTTTGATTATTTGTTCGTTCAGTTGTATAATGTTATCGGACATGGTTCTTAGCCTCCTTTGATAGGTTTTGTTGTGGTAACTTAATTCTACCAAACAGCTCGGACCCATGTCCTTTTAATTTATGAATTTGCGAAATCTATTATACGTTATCGACGCTTGGTATACCGTCTAGTAAGCTTGCCGTCACTGTTCATAAAGGTAATGATAAGGTGCCTATGGACACTGAAGCTGAAAAAACATGGTTGAAACTAGGCATTGATAAGAATAGAATTTTCCATTATGGTGATGAAGAGAACTGGTGGGGACCAACAGGAGAAACAGGACCTTGTGGACCAGACTCTGAAATGTTTTACATCAATGATGTGCCAAATTGTAGCGAAACTTGTGGACCAGCCTGTAATTGCGGAAAATACGTTGAGTTAGGCAACAATGTTTTTATGACTTATAATAAAGAGAAAGACGGTGTTCTGACTGAATTAGACCATAAAAACATTGATGTGGGTCTAGGATTTGAAAGGTTACTTATTCTAGCAAATGGACTTAATCATGTTTATGAAACAGATTTATTTACATCAATCATCAGTGAATTAGAAAGATTAACAAGAAATAAGTATGATAAGTCAACACAAAAGAATTTTCGAATTATTGCAGAACATATAAGAGCATCAGTCTTTATATTAGCTGATCCGGCAATGATAGAACCTTCTAATTCAGAACATGGATACATTCTTAGACGGTTAATACGAAGAACCATTAGAAAAATAATACAATTAGATGTATCAGAAAATATATTGCCGGATCTTGCTGAAGCTGTAATTAGTTCTTATCGTGAAGCCTATCCTGAAGTTGAAGAGCGGAAAGAACATATAAAGAAAGAGTTAACTAAAGAATATGACAAATTTAACAAGACATTAAAAACTGGTCTTAAAATTGCTGATAATATTATTGGGGAACTAAGAATAGATGAAGTATTAACAGGTAAGGATGCATTTAGACTATATGACACCTATGGTTTTCCTTTAGAGCTAACAATTGAATTAGCAAAAGAGCAAGGAAAAACAGTTGATGTAGATGGCTTTAATAAATGCTTCATTGAGCATCAAGAAAAATCAAGAAAAGGTGTCGGTAGTATGTTTAAGGGAGGATTAGCAGAAAACAATCAAAGAAGTATTAGACTCCATACTGCTACTCATCTCTTAAATGCCGCTTTAAGGCATGTACTTGGTGAAAACATTTCCCAAAAGGGAAGTCATATTAACTCAGAACGACTAAGGTTTGATTTTTCTTTCACTAGGAAATTAACAGAAGATGAAATCTTAAGTCTTGAAGCATATGTAAATGAAGTAATAGTCAAAGGCCTCGATATTGAGATGATGGAAATGACTCTCGACGAAGCCAAAGAGAAAGGGGCAATTGGTGTATTTGATGAAAAGTACGATCATATGGTTAAAGTTTATACAATTGGAAAATACTCTATGGAAATCTGTGGAGGACCCCATGCAAAAAATACACTTGAATTAGGACAGTTTAAAATTATTAAAGAACAAAGTTCGTCTGCAGGTGTAAGAAGGATTAAGGCAACGATAATAGAATAATTAATTAAAAGAAGCTTGAAGTGATACAGAGAACTTATATTGCTTCGAGCTATTTTATGTATCATGATTAGTAGATACTAATTTTCTGTGTCTCTTAATTTTACAGCTTTTGCAGCACGTCGACGACGTTCGTCCTCAATTTCTGCATAGTGTTTTTTTGTAGTATTGACATCTTTATGGCCAAGAACATCTGCAACTAGATATATATCACCAGTTTCTTTATAAAGCGCTGTACCATAGGTACTTCTAAGCTTATGAGGAGATATATTCTTCAAACTTGTTATCTTTTTAGCATATTTCTTTACAAGGTTCTGAATGCTTCTTACACTAAGTCTCTTATGTTGCATTGATAGAAATAAGGCGTCTTCAGATCCTGTAGCAGGAATTATATGCTTTCTTTTTTCCATATATTGAATAAGGGCAGTACGGACTTCTTCACCAAAATAGACAATAACTTCGTTACCACCTTTTCGAAGAATTCTAATGCCGTTGGTAGCAAAATCAACATCCTGTATATTTAATCCAACACACTCACTAACACGAATGCCGGTACCGAGAAGTAGGGTAACTAGAGCTAAATCTCTATCTTTTGTTTTTTTATGATATTCTTTTTCTTTTTCGGTTAAGAGATTACCCGATTCAATAAGATCCAACATGTCGGCAACTTCATTAGCTTCTAAACGTATAATATGTTTATCATGGATCTTAGGTAAATCCACAAGAATAACAGGATTGTAAGTAATTTTTTCTTTTTTATAAAAATAGTTATAAAAGGTACGTAAAGATGCCAATTTTCGTGATTTACCTTTTTCTTTATTAACATGTTCAATTGATGAACTATCGTTATTTGAATGATAATAAGATAGATATTCAAGATAAATTTCAATCATATCCGGAGTAATTTTTTCTAGATCATTGAGTGAAATGTCATAGATAGTTTTTTTTTTAAAAAGTTGTATTTCTGAAATTAGAAAATTGAAAAATATTCTTAAATCATAGGCATATGCAATACGTGTTTTTGAGCTAGTTCGATGTTCAATACCGCGAAAAAAATCATGACTAAAAATTGGGAGATCTTGGATAACGTGTCGCATTTTTAATGTATTAATCTTGTTTTGATCTTCATGATAATCATTAGCTGGCATTTTAATATCTCCTTAAAATAGTAAAGCTCTAATCGACGATTTAAGCTATTTTATTTTTGTCCTTGATATAATCCTAAGGGTAATAATAGGTGTGAAATTATATTTTATGAATCACAGATCTATTGTTCAAATCAGTAGTACTTTATTGCACTTGAAAGAAAGCAAGACCTAGTAGTAAAATATTAACATCTAAGCAATAAGTAAACTTAGGTAGAAATTTTATGAATCCTGATATAAATATATGTTAGAGAATAAAATAGTTAAAAACATTAAGTTTACATAATGTAATAAATGTAAACTCTTTAGAATGTATTAGTTCTAAAAACTAGGGTTATACTTATAATGCTAAAAATCATGCATTATCTTTTCGTTAAAGTTGTGTTTTGCGCATAGTTAATTTTAACATATTTTTAATGTTTTGACAACTAAAACCAAAACAAGATTTCGTTATTATGCGATGCTATTCACCATCCCCTTTAGTATTACTTCCTTGAAACCACAACGGCAGCTTCAATCACATGCTCATTACCTTGATCATCGTTGAATCTATAGGTCTTCCTTTCAATTTCAACTTCAGTAAATATTCCAAAGAATTCATATAACTCATCGATAGTTGTATAATAGTGAGGAATCCCTTCTTCACCTGGTCTACCTCCAACAAATGTATCTGGGGCGATTTCTTCTCCAATTCCATATGTTATATCATCCTTGATGACAAAATCCGTATAAAAAATTCCACCATTCTTAAGAATACGATGTGCCTCAAGAATCCCTTGTTGAACGTCCTCACGAATACCATGTCCTTGAACCCAAATACAAAGTATACCATCAAACATCTCATTCTGAAGGTTTAAATCATACATGTCTTGTATACTGTAACTCACGTTCATAAGACCAACATCGTCTATCAACTTCCTTGTAATATCTATTCCCGCTTGAGAAATATCACATGCATGAACACTGAATCCTTTATCTGCAAGCATCAAAGTATGTCTACCAGTTCCACATCCTAAATCAAGTATATTCTTACATCCTTCTCTGAGGAATATATCCCTCGCTGCAATTGCTGTGTCCAATAAATCTATTTGAACTCTACCTTGCTCCGTATATATTCTTTCCCAACTTCCATTCATATAAATGCTCCTTTACACAGGTTTATGGTTTCGCCAAACGGTCTTCAGTTTACAACGCCGATGAGTACACAACCTTCGCTCATGCCCGGAACCCTTTGGGTGGGCTGATGCGACCGTGACTCGGTTAGCGAATTGAGTGTTAGAAATCGTTTGTTATATGCAGTATCCGCTTGACTGTCTTAGATAGACTTCCTTTTTTCTACTTTAAAGCTATTAACTTTAGTATCTCTTTATTATTGGTAAAATCCATACCATCTATTTTTTGCTCAATACCTACAAGTTCATAATTAAATTGTCTTAATTCATCATCTTCAATTGCATTAATAAGCGCTTCAATAATCTTGTCAGCAAATATTACTTTATATGGTCGTCCATAATAGTACTCTATATCTAAGTCAATAAATTCGCATAGTCCTTTCGCATTCTGATAATCCAGCAATTTTTTATATGCAACACATAAATATTCTTCAATTTTCTCAATCTCTTCAACAGCTAATATCTTGTGAAATACTGGTGATACATCACTCGAAATTGATAATTTACCAAATGCTACCCCAAACCACTTACTATACGGAATATACTTATCCTCTAAATAAAAGCAAATCTTCATCATTATGTTTACAATCCGGGATGCAATCAACCTACTTCCCAATTCATCATTGTTATCTATACTCCTACCAACAAATGCAACTTCATTCGAAATCAGTTTCCACAGTGAAGCTATCTTAATTCTCTTGATATCAACTGGGAATTTCATGAATTCACTCCTAAAATATGTAACGTCACCAATACTATCATAAAATATCTTACCTTCTGTTATCTCTATTAATCCTTGTTCAGGAAAAGAAAGCCAATCATAAATTGTTAGCTTACTATCTATATCAAATCCAATCGTATTCATAATAAATGTTCTCACTGTCGTAATCTCAATTAAATGATTAATAGGCCTATTTTCAACTGAAATCATTCTTTGAGTAAAATCCGAACCCTTATCAGTATAGTTAGTTGAAAATCCTTGATACTCAACTGGTAATTTATCTTGAAACAACTTATTAATCTCGTCCTTAAACTTTAAAAAACAATTGTCTTCGAGAAATATAATTAATCTCGGTCCCCAATTATGGTCCATTGATATATGCGTATCGAAGCCTAAAACATCTGAACCATAACCTATTAGTCCAGCAGAATACTTCAAATCTACAAAATTATCATCAATAATTGGCTTAACAACATCGAAATAAAACCCTTTATTTAGTTCTAACCCTTTGATAAATTTGATTGCCATAAATATAATCCTTTCATTGAACAACCCTTTTCCGAAAGCGATATTGTTATTTCCACATAACAATATTAAAACTGCTCTAAGCTAGTTCATAAAGTCTCTAATATCTAAAATTGCACCTTGTTCAAATCCATTCTCTATTACTTTTAATATCGCCTTTGCAACTTCACTTGCATCTGATAAAACACCTTTTTCTTTGTAGTCAATAAAGTTATCCAATAGCGGAAAATCTTCAACACTTGAGTTCCTTATCTCTTCTTGCATCTCAGTATCGATGATTCCTGGTGCAATTGACATTACCTTTACCGGGTTAACCTTTCCTGTCTCTTCAACTCCTAATACTCTGGAAAACATATCTAAACCGGCCTTTGATGTACAATAGCTACTCCACCCATAATAAGGTTTTCTACCCGCTCCGGATGAAATGTTTATAATACTTTTTTTCTTAGTAAATTTACTAGTTTGAGATATAAAAAATGAACTGAGTATCATTGGTGCTATTTGATTTAAAGTTATATTATTTACAATTGAATCACCTTTACATTTCTCAGCAGGCATAACAGGAGCTACGACTCCGGCATTATTAATCAGGCAAATTTCTTGACATTTACTAAAGTCAATTTCTTCAAATATCTTTTTAAATAAGTCTTCCAATCCATCAACACAGGTTAAATCATAAGAATAATAAAATAGTCTTGTTTTTGTCTCTTTTGCCAACTTAATTAAAAATTCATTCTTATTTCTTGAAATGCAAAACAATACACAGTCCTGTGTCATAAGTTCCCTTGCAAAAGCTTCACCTAATCCTCTCGAAGTTCCAGTAATAATATAATATTTCATATCTCTTTATCTCCTATTCTATTCCAATATACCATCTTTATTTTCGCTTAGTCCTTAATAGAACGGCTTTCAACAATTGAGTATCCTTCTCTTAACTCAAACAGTTTCCATTCACTCTCATCACTAGAGTCATTATCGTTATATCTATATTCTATTCCTTTTAGTGTTAACTTATATTCAATATCCCTTGCCATGAATCCTGGATAGATTTTTTTGTTTATCACATCATAAACAGAGAAGCCAATAGGTCCATGATCATATGTTACCAATAGTATATAATCAGTTTTTTGACTAGAGTACCTATCTTCTTCCTTACTTACTATGGCAAAGACAGGATCAGCATCATAAGCAATTTTAAATACTATTTCCGTGCCAGCATCGAATAATTCATAAGGGTATGTAGCAGAATCAATTATTTCACTTCCTTTATTATTCACATCATACCTTACAACAAATGCCTCATATATGTAGAAAATCAAACCCTCTGAAGTAGTAATTGTTCTTTTCCCATAAAAAGAATCAAAATATTCGAATTTAGAAGAATCAATTAATATATTGGTTCCGTTTGTTTCACATAGCCCCAATAGTCACGATCAATACATATTCCAAAATCAGCCTGATGCCTAAACCGCCTAAGTTTCTTCCCAATACATCTTGCAAAGCCAACTATTCTTCCTTCAACTTCAGCTACTAAAAACAAACTTCTATCATCTTTATTATCTTCAGCAATGATATTCTTGAAATCTTCACTGGATAATATCCCCTCACCATTTTCTCTATCCATAAATTCTGTCTGACTATCAATTTAATTCTCATAAAATCCTCTCCTTAACTCAGTATACAATGTCCTCTAACGTCCCGCATGTTGACGACGCCAACGCGCTTACAAGGTGAGCTCATACGCGTGAAGCTTTAGCTGAACCGCTGATGCGACCCCGACTCGGTTAGCGGGTTGAGTGTCGTTGAATCGTATATTATCTGATGGCTTTCCTTGACCGTCTGATGGCTTCATCCTATTTGATCCTCTTGAACATTACAATACATTTTGGTTCAATTTATCTGAGAACCACTGCCTCCAAAAACACTAGATAATCCAAAAATAAATCCTAGATTGTACCATCCGCCGTTATTATTTGTTTCATATATTCCAACGCCATGATTGAACAAACTAATAACAAAAGTTATAGGTAATATAAGTCCATGCCATATACCAGCTAAGAATCCTGCTGGTTTTGATCTAATTTGCGAATATATAGAATTTGATCCTGCAACAAATAGTATATTATTCATTCATTTCTCCTCATCTTTCTAACTTTATATGCAAACTCTATTATAATATTACACTTTATATTTTATGCTGCTTCTTTTTCCGCTTTTAACTAGTCTGCTATGGCACCTATCGGTCTTCGGTGTTGTCGACGTGACATACATCCTTGTTCTTGTCATATCATCAACACTCTGTTAGCTGATGTACTGAACCGGAATTGTTGTGTTATGTGCCGTAAAACTTGACCTACCTCAATAATCATATGTTAATCCTCAATTACTTTGTCATCAAAATGATCTCCTAGATACTCTGATAACATCTTGGTTATCTGTGGCATAGTTGAATCTCCAGTATCTCTTGAAACACCATAGACAGTATCAGTAAAATTTAATTCCTTTTGAATTGCCCAAATTTCTTCATGTTTATCTGGTGGTAATATCTGAGCTGGATTACCAACTGCTATCCATCCTATTGGAACCGTTTCATTCTCATCAAGTATTGTTTTCAGATGTACAACACCATTAATTCTTACTTCACTTCCGCTTTTTAACTCTGCACCATGAAATATCGATGCATGCGTAGCTACAAACACATTATCATGAATTATACATCCCACAACATGCGCTCCTGGACCAATTACTACATTGCTCCCTATTCTTGCTGAATGTTTTGGAGTACTTCGAATGACTGCGTTCTCAAATATGATGCATGAATCTCCAATCTCAATCTTTCCACCTTCAGCAATTAGTGCTGTTCCATGCATAATTCTACAATTCTTTCCGATTTTTACATCCCCACATATAGTGGCATTGGGAGCTACATAAGTCGTTTCATCAATTTGTGCTCTTTTACTTAAGTGTTTAATAATCAAAATAATTACCCCCTTTTATTGATTTTCGAAAGTTTTATGGCACATAACGATTAACAAGTTACAATGTTTCATAGACTTACAATGCTTGCTAATGCAAGTGCGACTCGGTTAGTCTATGGAATATATGGAACTAGTGTGTTATAAGATTGTTCCTACGTCCCCTTCTTATCATTACTTCTTTAACCAAAAAGTTCTGTTCTTATAATCAATACTCCAATTCATCCCAGCTAAAATATCAGCACCAATTAAACCAGCAACCTCATTGTCATCTATTGGAAATACAGGACGATCAACACAAGGTATATTATACAATGTAACTTCGGTTTCAAATATTGAGATGACAAGCTCATTATATACTTTTACTTGCTCACTCACATTACCGTCAATTCCTTGAAACTCATCATCTACAATGTCTGACTCAATAAGCTTGTACATCACATTTCCAAGAATACTTTCCGTGTTGCCAGTATCAAGACCTGCGAGTTTATTCTCACCATTAATAGTAATCCAAAAGAGAGGCATATTATTCCAATCTAACATATTCTGATCTTCAAAGACTTCTACATTTCTTACATCTTCTATCAACATAGTATTTCTATTAGTATTATAACTCCACTTAAACTGACTGATGACATCCCATCCTAGAAATCCAGAAACTACTAATTTATTACCTTCTTCATCAATACCAAAATCTAAAACTTCGTCATCAACTACAACTACTTTTAATGATGTAATTATTAAAGAACCAATTTTTAGTTCTTCTACTATATATAAATTCATCTCCTGTACAACCCCTGCGTTACCTGCACCACGTATACTTTCATCAAGCTTCTTTGCGTTAAATAACTTGGCTGTACTCTGATTAATGACAGTTATACCAGCACCTGCATCAAATATTAGTGGAACGCAACCATGTTCATTATAAATATCCAACACAAAAAGATTTGCAATTTTCTTCTCTGACATTGATACTAAAGTCTTCTCAAAATTTTTCATATTCATTTAGTCTCCTTAATTTCAGTTCGCAGTAGGAACTATCTGATAACGGTGGTCGGTTCACGACGCCCCTGAACTTACAGCCTCTGCTCATGGCCGGAACCCTTTGGGTGGCCTAATGCAGAGGTGACTCGGTTAACGAAGGGAGTGTCGCTGAATCGTATGTTATCTGACGTTCTATTACGCCTGTCTTATGAATAATTGCTATTCCATTCTCTAAATTTGTCATATATTATTAATTCCAAACCTAATACAAATATAATTGTCCCAAAATAAATAAAAATTTTTAAAACAAGACCATGAGTTTGTATTTCTTGTGAATATTGTGATATTACCAATTTAGGTATAAATATCGAAATAACTATACAAAACAATACTTTAAAAGATCTTATAAAAAACAATTGATCTCTATGAACATCAACGTCTTTCATTAATAGTGAAAGGCTAACTAAAATTGAAATTATGGTTATTAAAATCATATTCTTCTCCAATCAAATAAAGTAACTGAATTTCACATAACGGTCCCGTAACGGTCTTCGGTTTACGACGCAAGGAGCTTACAAGGTCTGCTCATGGATTGAGAGCTTGCTCGACGCCCTAATGCAGTCCTGACTCGGTCAGCGATTGCAGTGTTGGAAATCGTATGTTATGTGATGGAATCAATTGACTACTTTCAAAGTATATCGAAATCTTCATTCTACTTTCTTCTTCTTGAATTACGTAGTTTAAATTTCCATTTTAAGTACACTGTACCTCCACTTGATGCTAATAGTACCAAATATAAAGTCAATCCTATAGTGTCCCCAATTAACTCTCTAAACATATTCCTATGATGTCCATCGTATTGATCAAAATACCATTGTGAAGTAAAATAGTCAGGATAAACATCTAGCAATATACGGTCACCTATAATATGGAATGCAATGCCAGTTCCAATGAGAAAGATATAAAAAATCCATGGAATACTTAGATATTTGATTCTGAATCTATCATGGTATGCACCTATTATTATTCCTATTACTAACAAAACTATTGTTTCAAGCATTATAGTTCTCCTTAAAGTCAAGTTCAGTAAAAACTCCTAATCAACCGAAACAGAAATTGATTCTTTCATAATAACTCTCATGTTTCCGCATTGCGGAAACAAACCAATTACAGTATTAAAACCGCAATTACCTCTACAAACACTAAAAGACATACTAATCACTTTCAAATTAGTATGTCTCTATTAATCATAATATATATAATCATTTACTAAACATCTTTTAAGTTTCAAATTAATTACCCTCTAATCTTTATAAAACACGACATCCCTCAACGTCTTCTACTCTATATTTTATATTATAATAAAAAATTATACAACCATATAAATCAATTCTAAACTAGTTCATAAGGTCTCTAATGCCTAAAATTGCATCTTGTTCAAATCCATTCTCTATCATTTTTAATATTGCCTTGACTCAAAAGACATGTTAATTAAATTTAAATCAACATGCCTTTAATAATCATTATATACTTTTTATCTTGTTTTAATCCATTAAAAAAGTGGTGGTGTTAATACACAAAGCATCTCAAGTTCTTCGTCTTCATGATTATATACCGTATGTGGTTTAGTTGATGGATAGTGAATGGATTCACCTGATTTTATAGTGAATTCTTCACCATCAACAATAAAAGTCCCAATACCTTTTAAAACATAAAAGAACTCTTCTCCATCATGACTACCCGCTTCAAAACCTGTAGATTTGGGTTCCATTACAAGAAGGAAACTGTCTAATTTTCGCTTATCAAAACGTCCGCTAAGAATTTTAAAGTGCTTATAATTACGTTGTAATCCAAGTAGTGCCGCGTCATTATCACGTCTATAATACTCTCTTGTATTTTGTTCTTCATCAAAAAGAGTTTTCATTTGTATATCAAGTGCTGAAGATATTTTTTTCAGTGACACCATAGTTATTGGCGATATACCTCTTTCCATTTGAGATAAAAAACTAATAGAAAATCCTGTTTTTTCACTAACATCTTTTAAAGTCATCTTTTTTTGCTTTCTGATTTTTTTTATTTTAACATGAACTTCCTGTTCCATTTTTTTCATCTCACTTTCTATATCTTCCAATATTTAGCTAATAGGTTCAATTATATCTTCCAACATTCAGGTAACAATTGTTTTTCCTTTAAAATTGGTTCTTGTGGAATATACTTGTGCAATTTTAAGTCGATACTTTCAATAATTTGAGGATTTATCGGCCGATTGATTTCAATATCTGCATAAGGAAAATTGGTAACAGGTATTACTGGTTCATTTCCTATACGTACTATCTCTTCAATACCTTCCACTACTTTTCCAAAGACCGGATATTTACCTAGGTGCTCCGGACATGGTCTTAGGGGTAAGAAAAACTCACAACCTGATAAGCCCAATTCATCATAACCACCCATACAAACAGATCCTAGATCGGACGCTAAGGGACTTAAGTCAGGATGCAAGTCACTCTCATAAGGAATAAGATACTTTGCCTCTTTTTTTCCAAAAGCTGTATAACTAATATCTACCCATGACCCCGGAACAATACGTTCAATAGGAGATTGATCATAGACGCCTGCTTTTACTCCATGTATAAAACTATTCACAGTATTTGGAGCTGATTCAGGTAATAACTCTATTATAATTTGTTTTCCACTATTCATCTTAATTATTGCATACGGATTCATTTAACTACCCTTTCATTATTTACACTCTACATCTATAAAATCGTAAGATCTTTTTGATAATTATTCAATCGAATGCACCCGTCACCGGTTACAAGCACAAGGTCTTCAATTCTGACTCCGATATCACCATTGAGATAAATTCCAGGTTCAATAGAAAAAATCATACCTTCTTCCACTCGATTATCATTTGTAGAGGAAACATCACCATATTCATGTACATCCATACCGATAAAATGCCCTAGTCGATGGGTAAAATACGGACCGTAACCTGCTTTAGTAATAATATCTCTAGCAACTTTATCAATATCTTTCAGTGCTAGACCGGGCTTAATACTCTTAATTGCCTCTTCATTAGCCTTTTGCACTAATTCGTAAATTTTACGGTGTTCATCAGATACACTTTTAAAGAAAAAGGTCCTAGTCATATCTGAACAATAGTTATCCTTTTTACAACCAATATCAAATAATATACATTGGCCTTCCTGTAATATACTATTATCCGGAAAGTGATGAGGCTCTGCTGCATTTCCGCCAAAAGCAATTAAGGGTTCAAACGAATAACCCTCTGCCCCTAGTTCTTTGTATATATTAAGAAGATAGTCTTCCATTTCTTTTTCCGTTATACCTTCTTTAATATAATCTTTTAGTCGATCCATTGCCATATCATTGATTTGAGAAGCAATCATCATCTTTTCTTGCTCATCACTATCTTTTATTCCTCTTACATAGTCAACGGCATAAGAACCTAATTGATAGTCCGAAGCTGCCTTATATTGGATCAAAGGTATTAAGTATTTTGAAGGTAACTCATTATCTACTCCCAGACTTTCATCACTTATTATATCACAGGCAACTTTCTCCATAATATTATCCGTATCACTATACCAGTGAATGTTGAGACCTAGGTCTTCATTAATCAAAAACAAACGATTAGCATATAATGTATGTTCTCCCATATTATTCAAATATAGGGCAAAAAAACGTTCCCCGGGATGTTCCAGATGGTCTGTTAAGTAATATATAGATAAAGGATTTGTTATTAATAGTTGACTTAATCCAATTTCCTTCATTTTTTTAAGTACACGCTCAACTCTATCTTTAATCATTTATATCCTCCTTATGTGTTTTGCCGGAATGAAAACTTTCCTCTAGTAGTACAATAAAGACGGAATTTCTTTATTCAAGAAATCTCGTCTCTATTTTTAGGTTAAAACTGCTTTCTAAGTTTAGGATCAAGCAAATCTCTTAAACCATCACCAATAAAATTTGCCCCCATAGCCATTGTTAATATTGCTAATCCGGGGAATCCTGCCACCCAAAATTTATTAAAATAATCAACACCATCAGATACCATCATACCCCATTCAGGAGTTGGTGGTGCTGAACCAAGACCTAAAAAGCTCAATGTTGAAAACATAAGGATTTGATTACCCAAATCTGTTGTTGCCATGATTAGTACTGAACTGATGCTGTTAGGTATAATCTCTGTAACTAATATTCTCCATTTAGAAGCACCTAATGCACTAGCAGCCTCAACATAGTCATTTTCTTTAACTGTTATAACAACACTTCGCATTAATCTTGCATATGATGGCCATGCAACAATAATAAGTGCAAACATTGTATTGAACAAACTTGAACCTAGTGCTGCATTTATACACATAGCTAATATTAAAGAAGGGAAAGACAATATCATTTCAGATAAGCGCATCATAATATTATCCGTATGTCCGCCAACATAACCTGCAATTGATCCATAAATCGAACCAATAAAGCCGGCGATAATAACCGTAATACAGCCAGCTAACAGGGAATATCTACCTCCATAAATAACCCGACTGAAAATATCCCGTCCAAAATTATCCGTTCCGAAAATATGTGCTAAACTTGGCCCCTTTAGACGTACATGCAGATCTTGTACAATAGGATCATATGTTGAAATAAAAGGTGCCAAAAAAGCAGCAAGTATCCAAAAAACACAAATAATAACTCCAAGTGAAAATAAATAATTAGACCTCATTATCTTTCCTAAAGATTTAACCATTATTTGTACCTCACTCTCGGATCAATAACACCATATAGTATATCAACCGTTGTATTAATAATCAAATAATTCAAAGCAATCAACATGGATACCCCTATAATGGAAGGATAGTCTAAGGATTTAACTGAATTATAAGCAAACTGACCAAGTCCCGGCCAACTAAATATTGTCTCAACCAATACCATACCTCCAAGAAGATTTCCAAATCCAAGACCTATAACCGTTAGGACAGGAATTAAGGCATTTCCAAGGGCATGATGGATAATTGTCTTAATACCTGATAAACCTTTTGCCTTGGCAGTTCGAATATAATCCATTGACATTACATCTAATAAGTTTGACCTTGTTGTCCGAGTTATGAGCCCCATAGTAAAGGCGGCAAGAACTGTTCCGGGAAGAATTAGATGCTTTAATGCATCTAAGAACTTCATTATATCACCTTCAAGTAAGGCATCAATGGTGTATAATCCGGTGACCAAGTGAGGCGCTGAAAAAGAAGAGCTCAAACGCCCGGGACCCGGAAGTATTTGTAACTTGTAATAAAAGATATATAGTGCAATCAATGCAAACCAAAAACTCGGAATACTTACACCTATCACTGATATTGCCCGAACAATCTGGTCAAATATACTATTACGTTTCATAACTGATATTATGCCAAAAAAGATTCCGAATAGGGATGCAATAATAATAGCAAAACCTGCCAATTCAATTGTTGCAGGAAAGCAACGTTTTAGTTCATCCATTACACCTTTATTTGTTCTCATAGATGTACCTAAATCTAGTCGAACCATATTTTTTATATGTATAAAGTATTGTATAATTACAGACTGATCTAAACCGTGCTTTTCTTTGTAAGCTGCAACAATCTCCGGATCACTTAAACTACGTTGACTTAAATTTGCTACAACAGGATCACCCGGTACAATTTTTGTCAGAATAAATACGATACTAGCTACACCAAACAGCATAACAATGAGTATACCAAATCGTTTTATTATGAATTTCAAACGCTCCATGATCCACCTCTTTATTTCAATTTATTGTTTAACTTAACTATTTGAAATTAACTTCAGTAACGTCTACACGATAAGTATCAGAAAAATTCACGCCACTTAATTGACTGCTATATCCAATGTGTGAAGCGGCTTGTGCTAACATGATAAATGGTGAATTTTCTTCCATTTTATCTTGGACTTCACCTAGTAGCTCTCCACGTTTTGTATTATCTGTTTCACCTAAAATACTATCATATAATCCACTAAATTCATCATTTTCATCAGTCGTCCAATTTGCTCGAAGTCCCACTGTTTGTCCCGGTAAAAATACTAATTGTACATTAGGATCGTTGTAATCTATACCCCAATATATAACAGTAAATGCTAACTTACCATTACGATAATCATCACCATAACCTGCGCCCCAGTCTTTTTGAACAATATTTACATTAATATTAATTGCTGCTAAATCATCCTTTACCTTTTGGGCTAAATCAAGTAAGGGAACACCTTCCATATCAAGCTCACTCATAGTCAAATCAATAGTGAAACCATCTTCATATCCAGCTTCTTTTAATAAGGCTTTGGCGCCATCAAGGTCTCTAGCACTTGTAACATCTAGCGCACCCTTGCTACCCATAAATCCTACTTGAATAATTGACTTAGGAGTTGTTGAACCTGAACCACAAATTAATTGAATACCTTCATAATCAATCGCTGAGCGAATAGCTTGTTGAACTTTTGTATCAGCTACCGGTCCACCTATAGATTCATCCATATTCATTAAAATAAATCCGACTGTTTTTGTTGATGTATTAATAATAGTAACGTTATCTTTATCTTCCAATTCACTTAATGTATCATCTGTAAGGTTTAATGCAATATCAATATCGCTATTTGATAGACCCATCATTTGAGCATTTGCATCATCTTGTAATTTAATGATATATTTATCTACATTCGTTGAAGTTCCCCAATAATCTTTGTTCTTCGTAAGTACTATTTCTTCATCCGGTGTATAACTTGTTAAGATATACATACCTGAACCAGCACTTGTTGAATCAAGAAAGGCTTGAGCAGTATCAGCTGTTGAAGCATCTGCTGCGTCAGTTCCACCATTTTCTTTTACTACTTTACTATCAAGTATAGAACATGCTGCATATGAAAGCTTTGATAAAATAGCACTGTCTTGACTGTTTAATTTAATAATAACTGTTCCGGCATCAGGACTTTCGATACTATCAATTGTATCCACGATAAAAGATGGATTCCCTTTAAGGTTTTTTGTTCTATTTAATGAAAACTGAACATCTTCTGATGTAACAGGGTTTCCACTTGCAAATGTTGCACCTTCTTTTAAAGTAATAGTTAATGTCAGACCATCTTCTGAAAAAGTATATGTATCTGCTAAACTTTCCTTTGGTTCGTCACTTCCGTTTACAAACTTAAATAGAGTTTCGTAACATGCATTTGCAACTAATGTAGGGTTTTGTTCATACATATATCCAGGATCTAATGTTGAAAAACCTGAACCCATGGCTATAACTACTACATTCTCTTCTGCTTGTGTCCCGTCTTTCGTATCTGCACTTGTTGTCTTCGTATCACTTCCACCTGTTGAATCTGCATTTTTTGTACCACAAGCAGCTAGACTAAATACCAATATTGCTGCCAATAATACTGTAAAAATTCTCTTTTTCATGTGTATCCTCCTAATTATTCTTCTGATAGTTTATATATTTCTTTATATAGTATGATATTACTTACACTTATGATGCTTAGATTTAATATCACATTATTTATTAAGTTGTTTCATATAAATGGCAGGTAACATAATGTTCCGGCTCAACTTCATAGGTCTGTGGTTCATCAACCCTACACCGATCCATCGCTTTTGGACAACGTGTATGAAAACTACAACCTTTTGGCGGGTCTGAAGGATTTGGTACTTCCCCTTCTAATATAATTCGATCCATTTGTTTTTCAGTCTCTACTTGAGGAATAGAAGATAATAAAGCCTCTGTATAAGGGTGGTATCGATTCTCATATAAGCTTGAATAAGTTGCGACTTCTACCATTCTACCTAGATACATTACACCAACTCGATCACTGACTTGATAGACAACATTCAAATTGTGGGATATAAAAAAATAAGTCAGTCCTAGTTTTTCTTTTAGTTCGATAAGTAGGTTTAGTACCTGTGCTTGGACCGATACATCTAGTGCGGATACGGCTTCATCACATATAATTAATTCTGGTTCAAGGGCTAAGGCTCTTGCTATACCAATACGTTGCTTCTGGCCTCCTGAGAGTTCATGAGGATAACGATTTAGATGATAATCTGCTAATCCTACAAGTTCTACCAATTCAGATATTCTATTTTGTATGAACTCCCTATCTTTGATACCATGAATCTTAAATGGTTCTTTCAAAATATCGATTACTTTTCTTCTTGGGTTCAAACAAGCCGAAGGATCTTGAAAAATAATCTGCACTTTCTTTCTCATGTCTTTCAACTCATTTTTTGATAAAGACATTAATTCTTTTCCATCAATAGTTACATCCCCGGAAGTCAAGGGCAATAAATGAATAAGCCCTCTACCAAGGGTGCTCTTACCACAACCGCTCTCTCCTACAATACCAAAAATTTCATTACGATATATCTCTAAGTTAATGTCATCAACTGCTTTTACTACTACATTTTTTTTATCATTAAAGTGTATTTTTACATGATCTGCTTTTACCAATATTTCTTTTTGAGTCTTATTCATATCAAGCCTCACCTTCAATATAATTCCAGCATTTTACTTTTCTCACCTTTGAAACATTTATAAGTTTAGGTTCTTCCTCTTTACAGATATCTTTTGCGTATGGACATCTAGGGTAAAAGGTGCATCCGGCAATCTTCTCCATAGGACTAGCAACAACACCTTCGATTGCTTTAAGAGGTTCTCTATGTTTTGTAATCTTCGGAATCGCATCAATCAGGCCCATAGTATATGGATGTAAAGGTTTCTTGAATATTTCAAGAGAAGGCGCTTCTTCGACTACACGTCCAGTATACATAACAACAACTCTGTCGCACAATTCGCTTACAACTCCAAGATCATGGGTAATCATCAGTATAGAAGTTCCTGTTTCTGTATTCAATTGACGGATCAAATCTAAAATTTGAGCCTGAATCGTCACATCAAGAGCAGTTGTAGGTTCATCACAAATAAGGATCTTTGGCTGACAAGCTAATGCCATTGCAATCATAACACGTTGCTTCATTCCACCTGACATTTGGTGAGGGTATTCATAAGCTCTTTGCTCAGGGTTAGCTATACCAACTTTTTTCATCATATCAATAGCATGGACCATTGCTTCTTTCTTTTTCATTCCCCTATGAAGAATAAGGGATTCTGCTATTTGTTTACCGCAGGTAATAATCGGATTTAATGATGTCATTGGTTCCTGAAAAATCATGGAAATCTCATTACCACGTATTTTTTCCATTTCCTTCTCTGAAATGTTAACTAAGTCCTTACCGTCATACAAAATTTCTCCATGTACGATTTTCCCCGGAGGATTAGGAATTAACTTCATTATGCCTAAGGAGGACACGCTTTTCCCACTACCACTTTCACCAACTATACCTAGGGTCTCTCCTTGACCTAGGGTGTAATTAAGTTCATTGATAGCATATACCTTACCTTCACTTGTATTAAATTCTACGCTTAACTCTTTGATCTCCAATAAAGGATTTTGTGAATCCATCAAATCCCTCCTCCTTTTTATAAATCCAAGCGACTATGTTGCCTTATCGTTATGTAGATATTTATATATTTCACTAAAATAATAGATCTTTCCTAGTTAATAAAAAAAGTCACTTCTCCTATCGACGAAAATGACCTCATTGTCCTTTGAAATTAAATTAACAGTATGCCATTAAAAATAATTGTTCATTAAGCTTATACAACTTTTGTACAGCATAACAGAACCACTTTACAATGTCAACGCAATTTTTTATTAAATTATGTTATTTGTGAAATTTTAACACAAAAAAGAAGCACCAATTACAACGGTAGTAACTGGTACTTCTAGTAAGTTTACTGTAATTTTCCTTATGTACGTTTATATAGCTTTTTAAGCCTTAATCTTTCACTAAGAAATTTCATGAATTTTTAGTATGGGTACTACAAGGGTTAATTTTTGTAGTGATTATTGTTTTGGTTTGTTAGGCACTGAGTGGGATTACCCACTTTTATCTAGTCCCCCACCCAAATTAGATTTAATAAAATTCTTTATCTTACAATTATTATGACTTACTCTATTTCTTTAACTCCTCGAATACTTCACGTTGATCTTCTGAAAAATCCTCATAAGAGTCAATAACTTTAATATATCCATTTTCCACATAACTAATGCCTTGTAAACTCATGTAATACATTTCATCTTCTGAATAATCATCAAACACTTGGTATTGGACAACTTCATTGGTTATTAAATTAATTACTGAATAACCTGTTCTGCCATAGACATATAGAGTTTTATCATCTACTTTGTAATTTTTTACATCAATTTCAATGATTGAATGACTTGGATACATCCTCAAAAGAAGATTATCATTATTGCTTGAAGTTTCAAATAATTGAAACGATGCATCTCCAAAAGCTTTAATAGTATCTTTACCTATATCATATTTTTGCTCTAGTCCAACACTTATATAATCATTTGAAAAATCACATGAAGTTAATAGTATAAGCAAAACAATTACCCATGTTAATCTTCTATACATTATTTAAACCCATCTCCTTCCCATACTCCACTAATCAATATTTCTACGTCTACTGGACTAATTGCTCCAAGTTTTTGTGATTTGAGTTTCCATAATATACTATCTTTTTAGGACCCAAACCCACTGACAGTCCTAATGGCTCAGCTGTTAAATCATATCCTCTTTCAGGAAAATACCTTTCGACTGCAAATTTCTACCACATTATACACTGTGCTAAATTAATAGGATTAATACTTTCTAAAATTTGTTGCATTTCTTCATCAGTAAATGTATTGACGTATGGTGTTGCAATTACATCCTTAATATCATTATAAAAATCCTCCACTAAAAGATAGATGCTATCAAGTTCACTCGTCTCCTAGTATAATAAGCTTAGAGAATTCATCTAAGCTTTTTTGCTATTATTAGGGGCAAAGCTAATCTATCGCCCCCTTGAGTTCATAGACTTATCCGGTACTTGAGACTGATACTTCACTTATGAAGTTATACTCCGTCCCCTAGTCACCTTTCTTTTTGTTGATAAAGAGAAACCCATAGTATTACTGGGAATGTCGGAATCATGGGCGTATGGGCGTATTATGTTGTTAGTTTATACAATATTATGCTGTTAGTTTAAAGACAACAGCATTCAATCACTTCAAAATTTTCACCAATATAGTTACTACAATCTCTTCAATTAATAATACCCCTCCTGCTATGAGACCATACACTACCCAGTTATAGTACCATTTCCCATATTTGGGGGATGATTCATCATACTTTTTAAAATGGAACAAGTATATCATAGTACCACCCCATATAGGGTAAAATATTACACTGCTGATTTCTAACAGACTAATTATTTCTTCATTATTTAGCATGCTCATTAAAAGAATTATTATCACTATTAATGTAATTACGATATATATTTTTTTGTACTTCAATAATTACCTCCTTATCATTTCCAGTTATAACTATCATTAGTGATAGTATTTTTTGTGTTTTTTAATTTTATTTACTTATTTTCCTCAAGTATCTTATTAATCGAATAATATACTTCTTCACTGAAGTCCCAAGTAGCACTCTCAATTGTATTCCCTGTAACTGATGTTATTTTTGCTTCTGGTATTATAAATCCAACAACAACATTACTACCATCAATATTTTTATACAAAACTAAAAATTCTTTTTGAAGATATAAACTTGTAACAGTACCATCATTACTAATTATCAAATCATCATCTGATATATCTTCATAGAAAGATACTGCTCCATCAACTCCATATTGCTTAAGTTCTCCACTAACCATATTTCTATCAGTTGTATCAAGTATTACAGTCGCAGCAAATCCGATAGCAAGTGCTTTAGGAACAAGTGCTACTCCTGGATTAAACTCAGTAATTATCATTTTTGCTGATTGATTAACATAGAGTTTCATATAATTCATAAAATATCTTAATGTCTTTTCATCTCTTGAAATATAATCATAATCTTTCCCTTTACTAAATCCACTTTCTATTAAAGTTTTAGATACATCATTTAAATTCAAGGGAATGTTGTTTATTCCATCTTCACTCGTCTCCTCTATTAAACCGTCATCATTATTTGAAACAATACCACCTGAATCCTTATTATCCTCAACTAATGGACTTACAGTACTCTCAGACGAATCACTAGTCGAACTAGAACTCCTACTACTTGATATACTTTTCCATGTACTACCATCTATATATGCATTACCATTTACATCTTTTTTATTACTTCTGTTTAATGCAGTAAGGAACTGTGCTGTCTCTGTCGTTGCATGTCCATTATCGACCTGAATACTACTATTTCTTATTTTATCAGCTTCCTTTGCAATTTTCTTTCTTTTGGTTTCATCAGTAGTATTGAAATAATCATCCGTGAGTTTTGCAAGTTGATACTGAACATCCTTTGAAAAACATTCGTCACCTGCTTTCATATGCCCAGTAGGATCATAATACTTCACAGGATTATTACTCACATAGGTATACAAGTTCAGACTAAGTGGATCACTTCTATTACCTAAATAACTATCCATCTGCATGAACCTGGCTGTCTTGGCATTATACATCCTGGCATTCAGATAATACAGTCCTGTTCCGTCATCGTATTGGTATCCTGCATACTTAAATGGGTTGGTAAAGTCAGGTTGTGTTGTGTTCGACTCTGTGATATTACCAAAGGCATCATAGGTATATGTGGCCATCAGGTCTCCATCACTGCCCACCAGTCCTGTCACATCACCATGGCCATTTAACATATACAGCGCTGTATCACTTCCCATGGTACGAGAGATCAAGCGGTTACCACCGTAGATGGTGTGTGCCTTCTCTTTTCCTTTACCGTCTAATTCTAGCACAACCTTATCACCTTGGTAAACATAAACTGTCGTTTCTCCATTGACGATGGCTTTTGTCCTTCGTCCTTCTCCATTATAAACAAATTGGGAGATTGTGCTTCCTGTTGTTGCTTTTACCATTTGATTAAAGTTATTGTACTGATAGCTTTTTTCAAAACCTGCCACTTCCTCTTGATTCGGATAATCTGGAGCTTGACCTGGGATAAAGAGGCCAAAAGAAGCTGGACTTTGTTCTTCTACAGGTACATTGGTAATGAAAGTCTTGGATTCTTTTGATTCATAGGTATTATTACCGTTAGGGTCATAGGTATAAGTCACCGTCTCTCTTGTCCCCTGGGCATCCGTGCTTGTTGTTGTCATTAAACGTTTCTGCTCATTATAGGTATACAAGCTTTCTTTGCTGGTGCTCAGTCCTTGAATGACTGTTTCTTTGATACGGTTACCTGCTCCGTCGTATATATATGTTGTTGTTTTTGCTCCTGTATCGCTGACACGTTCTAATCGATTCAGGCAGTCATACCCATAAGTAGTGGTAAGACCTCTTTCCGTTTTTGTCAGCTGATTACCGGATACATCATATGTATATTCAGAACTAGCCATAACACTTTGATCGGCTTTTCTTGTTATGATGGATTCCAGTTGATTATTCTTATTATATTCGTAGGTCTCTGTGAAGGTATCGGCGAATCCCATGACATAGGTCGCTGATTTTTTGTTACCATTGGCATCATAAGTATAGGTTGTTGTCCTACCATTTTCATTGACCGTTTCAAGGCGTCCTAAGCTATCATACACTTTCGTAGTCGTATTCCCTTTGCTATCGGTGCTTTTTTCTCCGTGTTTACCTTCTTCCAATCCATCTGTTATATCATAAACAAATGTCATAGCACCACCAATAGGAACGGATTTCATAATGACCCGACCGAGTTCGTCGTAGGTCCTTAAGGTTTTACCTGTTTCATCTGTTATGGTCAAAAGATTCCCGTTATTATCATAGGTCGAGCTTATACTATCCGACCCACTTGTAACCTCTAACTTTCTTCCAAAGGTGTCATAAGTAAAGGTCGTCAGATTTCCGTTACGATCCACTTTCTCTTTGACCAGACCATTGGGGGTATAGGTCAGACTTTCTGTACGTGTGGTATCATAAGTAACTTGACCATCAACAGAAGTTGTTATACCTTTAGGGTCTATGGTCTTTACTAGTTGATTACGGACATTATAGACTCTTGTTGTTGTGTTCCCGTTTCCGTCTGTTTGGGTCAAAAGATTATTCATCAAGTCATAGGTATAGGTGGTCACTTCACCTTTTGCATTCTCTACGCGGTTCAAGCGACCGAATGTATCATAGCTAAAACTTGTCATATAGCCTCTGGCATCTGTACTTGTCAGCTTATTTCCAAGGGCGTCATATGTGTTTCTTGTACTACCACCTTCAGGGTCGATGGTTTTTATTAGTTGATTCTTCTTATCATAAAAGTATTGAGTCGCATTGTTCTTACCATCATAAGCTTTTACTTGTACATGATTATTATTGTATTCCATTTTAGAAATGCTAGCACCACTAGGGTCTACTTTTTCAATGACACGGTTCAATGGATCATATTTGGTGGTAATGGTGTTTCCAAGATAATCGGTTATCCCTATATTGTTACCATTCTTATCATAGGTATAGGTGGTCTCATGTGTAGTCACGTCACCGTCAAGGGACCTTACATCTACAGCCTCTCTTTGAAGCTGATTAAGTTCATTGTATGATCGTGTAATGACTGTTCCATTGGCATCAGTCATAAATCTCGGATTACCGTTCAGGTCATACTTGGTTGACTGACTTATCTCTGTTCTATGTTCAGAATCTTTGGTTGTATGTTTTAACAACCTATTTTGAAGATCATAGGTGAACAACTGAACCTGACCTAAGGAGTCTTCTTGATAGGTACAATTCCCCTTTTTATCATACTGATATGCGATAACATAAGAACCTATGGTATCGTCTCCTGAATACTGGACAGCTGCGACTTTGTTCATTGAGTTATAGACATAGATTGTTGTGTTACGGTTCCCATCTGTCACTGATAATTGATTACCAGCCAAATCATAGCTAGCACTTGACAGGGTATACTCTGCTTCTGACGATGATTGCTTGATTGTCGTTCTTATCTTATTGTTTGCGTCATCATAATAATTGGTTGTCACGACACCAAGTGCATTTGTTTCAGTCTTGATTCTACCTATACCGTCATAGGAATATAGGGTCGTATAGGACAAGTCCTTTGCCTTTGCCTCAGGGTCTGTTATTGTTTTTAATTGACCTTGAAGAGTGTAGCTTTTGTTTGTCTCATAACCTTGTCCATCGATGACTTTAACCACATTACCACTTATATCATACTGATTCGATATTCTTATGGATTTCCATGTCCCTCCACTTCCTTGGTATATGTCTGTGGCGGTTAATTGACGTCCCATCTTGTCATAAGTATATTCTGTTCGATTACATGTATCAAAGAGTACACTACCATTTGTGTCTGTTTTACAATTGTTTGGAGACACTTCTCTTATCAAACGACCTGCTTGGTCATATTGGTAAGCAGTTATGAGTGTTTCTTCTTCATCATTGAGACGGACTGTTTTTTTAACTTGTTCTAAGTAGCCTTCTTGACTATAGACATTGGAGGTCACTATACCCATAGCATCCGTTGACTGTATTATATTACCATTTGCATCATATTCATTTGAGACAGTCGCATAAACGCGAGCTAAGTTTTCATCTAAACTTTCATAGGTCGTACTTAATCGACGATTCAGTTTATCATAAGTATAACTTGTTATTAATCCGTTGACATCCCTTACCTTTATTAAATTTCCATTAAGGTCATAGTCATAGGATTCTGTTAAGGTTACCAGATTCGTATCTCCCATATCATGACCGGACAAATCACCAGCAAAAACAGTTTCTGATTTGGTCTTAAGATGACCTAAATGATCAAAACTTTTCGTTATCACCTTCGTTTTTGTATCTGTTATATAGGCAGTTGTCTTCTTTACATTTCCTTCACCAGTATACTCAAAAGCAGTCTTCCTTCCAGCACTGTCCCTTTGAGATACAACTTGACCCTTCTTGTTATAGGTTGTATAAGTTATAATCATTCGGTCCTTTGACGGGATGACATCAAGACCTACCAAGTCTCTTCCCGCATAGCTTTCGATAGCCCTTCCTGCCTTATCATACTTAAATCCGGTATACATATATTTGCTTGCTTCTACCGGTGTCCATTTCCCTGTTAAGTTTCCTCCAGCATCGTACCTATAATAAGTCGTTGCTCCATTAGCCTCAGTCGCTGAATAGACAAGGCCGTTTTTATAATAGCTTATAGTCTTTAATGCACCGTCTCCATCCACTTGTGTTATCAGGCGGTCTGCAAAATCATAAGTCGCTATGCTTTCAGCTATGTCCTTGCTAGTAACTTTAGGTCCGATGAGCTCAAGGGCATCATTATAAGACTCTTTTGCCAAGTATTTTTTTGTGTGAACAATACTATTTCCTTCCTTGTCCTCATAGATCGTTTCTTCTTTCAATGATATGTTAGACGCTGCATCCGCTTTTACAAATGCTTGCACCTGACGATTCATGACGTCATACGTATAGATGTTCTTTAGTCCATTAGGTAATTCTTCCTGCGTTATATTGCCATAAAGGTCACCATAGGTATAGCGACGAGCATTATTCAGTGCATCCTTTAAGACAATCACTTGGTTTTTACTATTATATTGATATCTTAAACCTACTGTACTATCACTGTATGTATTGCTTGGCGTAGCTAAATTTAGACCATCCTTAGAAGGGTCATAGGTGTTAGGGTCAATTTCTTGAATCAAGCGTCCAAGATCATCATATACATAGCGTGTCGTTTCTCCATTGTCCTCCACTTGCTTTACTAATTGTCCCTTACTATTATAGGTATTGCTTGTTATGTATCCACTTGGAGATTTACTAGATAGTGTCCAACCCAAAATATTTCGCGTTGTTGTCGTAATAAAACCTTCAGCATCCTTGCTTGTTTTTATATTTCCATAGTTATCATAAGTATAACTAATTGTATTACCTTCAGGATCAGTTACTGACTTAAGAAGATTCTTTGCCTTATAACCTAACAGCTTTGACTCTCCCTCAGAATAGTATGTATAACTCTTAATATTAAACTTGGATTGATCGGCTTGAATAGAATAGCTATCCACTCCGTTGATCGGTCTAATCTCTTGCAAAAGCTTTACCTTATCAGCATCATATATATAGAAGGTCTTGTTGCCTTCAGGGTCCTGTTCCATCCTTGTATTGTTCTTATCATCGTATTCATATTCTGAGTAGCTTCCATCCGGATAAAATATTTTTTCAATATTCCCGGTAGCCGTATTTCGTTCATACGAGGTCACGTTACCTAATCGATCCGTAACTTTCTTTTCTTCACCATAGCGATTAATCCCATTACTGTCCTTATAATACTCAACAAAGGTACTTTTCCCTTCCGGGTCCTTTGAGCTGATTACATAAAATTGCGGATCAAATGTTTTTTCAATTACACGATTATTAGTATCTGTTATAGTCGTTTTATTTGTTCCATAGGTATAAGAAAATACATTACCTAGGTTATTTGTATAGGTCTTCACTTTATAAACACCGTTACTTGCTGCGTTATTATATGTAATCGCCTCGGTAACAACATCATGATGGTTCTTTACACTAATCAAATACTTACTTGCATTGTAGTCATAGGTTTGATGTCTTCCCATTTGGTCAGTAACAACTTTTAGCAAGTCATCTTCATACGTATAGGTAATGACATGGTTCATGGGGTCCGTGATTGTACTGATTTTGTTATCTTCATTATAGGCTATAAAAAATACCCGACCGACTTGATCTGTTATCGTTTGAACATAGCCGGTGGTGTTATCAACGGATATCCTAATGGTGTTACCACTTGGGTCTTTCATCCATATAAGCCATCCTGAAGAATTATAACCATAAGTATATTGATCAGCTGTTGTTAATACCCATCCATCGGATGTTGCGACTAATCTACCTCTAAAATCATTGGCTGTGTAAGTAGAACCATTTTTTGTGAAAGTATGAGAACTTCCATTAGGCATTTTTGCAATGTATAGACTTGGACTACTTGTATCTACCTTTAAACTACCTTCAAATCCAAAGGTCCAGCCTCGTCCCATTGAGCCATTTTTATCATTTTTTGAGTTATATGTACGACTCATGTTCAAGGTGAATCCTGGACTTTCAATAGATAGGTCAACAGCTTTTGTAGAGTAATTACCTGTTGCCGCATTAACACCAGTTTCACCATAATGGACTTGTTCAAGAAGCTCAGGTGATACCGTTGCCAAGGATAGGGTTTCAAGTACCCCATCTACAAAAGTGCCTTCATCACTATTGATTTCAGTATTGGTTGTTTCCTCAATAATATCTTGGGTCCCTGTTACAGCACGAAATGCATCGACTCTTCCCCCGGTATTGGTTTTTCCTACAAGTCCAGGCATGGCTACTGCATTAGATTTGACTCTTGCAATTAAGTCTTTAGGTGTAATATCCGGATATGCATTTTTAATCAAGCCCATGACACCACTTACAAAAGGCGCAGCTGTGGACGTTCCTGATAAGGACTGGTAGCCACCTTCCGGAACTGTACTGATAATATCTGCTCCCGGAGCTGCAATATCAACACCACTTCCATAATTGGCAAACACTCCAAGCTCTCCTGCTGCATCATAGGACGTGACTGAAATAATATTATCAAGGTCAAAGCAAGCTGGATATACAGGGTCACTTACTACATCCTGTCCTGCATTTCCAGCAGAAGCTACAAAGACAATCCCAGAATTAGCTATAGCTTCCTTAAGGGCAGGGTTATTATCGGTACTACCAAAACTACAGTTGATAATATCAACCCCCATTGTTTTTGCATAGTCGATGGCTTCTATAGCATCTGAGGTAAACCCTTTTGTACCGTCAATAAATTTAAGTGGAATAATCGTCATATCCTTTGCCACACCAAGGATACCACTTCCGTTGTCATCGGCTGCAATAATACCGGCTACATGGGTTCCGTGCTTATCTTTAGTAGCGTCATCATATACACTTGCATCGTCATTGGCAAAGTCATATCCATGATAATCGTCAATGTATCCGTTTCCATCATCATCAATACCATTTCCTGGGATCTCGTTGTTATTAGTAAAGATATTATGCTTTAGGTCTGTATGCTCAATATCTATACCTGTATCTAGAACACCGATGAGGGTAGTTCGGGTTACATCCCCTTGCATATCCCATACGTCCTTCACATGGATACCTACTGATGAAGATGCTGTACCCTCCTCGTATATCGGCCATTGTTCTGGATAACGATCATCTGTTACGCTTGTAGTCAACACAGAGAGCTTATAGTTTGGTTGTGCATACTCTACTAATCCATTATCATTAAGGGCGTCAACGACTTCCTTGATATCATCGGATTTTTTGATTTCAAGGACTTCTATACTCTCATCTTCATATGCTTTAACCGTATCTAGTTTTTTTAATTTTAACTCTGAGGATATATCCTTTTTCAACTTTTCTTGTTCTTGGCCATCGGTTTTTTCCAATGATTGCATCAAGGCGCTCACAGACGTGGTGGAGTCCACCTTCTTTTCTTTATATTTAACAATAATCTGTGTCTTTTCAGGGTCCGCTTGGCTGTCCATATAGGCTGTAGTTGTTGTGATGACATATTCAACAGCACTATGACTGAATTCTGAGGCCATAACAATTATATCCTGTGTAAATACGTTGGTAGTTATAAATACAATAAGTAATAATTTCGCTAACTTTATATGAAACTTTCTCATTTTTTATTCCCCCTTATTCCGGCATGATGTAAACAGTGTAATCAATGGTGGTACCGCCAGACAATTGGCCCATAAATGTAATATTATTTATAATACCTGTCCAGTCATAACCGGGTTCTATCGGTTTATCTACCGTAAATGTAATCAGGCCTTCCTTGAAACTTGTAATCGTTACATTTTCTTCCTCGATATAACAAGGTGCCAATTCTTTATCTGTTGTTTTTGAACATAGGTCAACAACCTTAAGGACATCTTTGTTATAATAAACGGTCAATTCATACTTACTGAAGTCCTTGATATGCGAAGCCGTCAATCCTAGTTCCAAGTCCTTATTCTTCTTACTTTTTGCTTTGATTGAGTTGTTGACAACATAACCGCTCCATTCACTAATGCCAACGAGACTCTTGGTCCTAATACGGTATTTATGCTCGACACCTAGGGTCACACCACGATGGATATAGGTTCCTGTATTGCCTGCGTTATATACATGTCCGTCGACTTCAATATCATAATTCATGCTACCCGGTATTTTCTCCCACTTAATAGTCGATACAGTTCCTACACTTGATATGTAGACTTCCTTTGGTGGTTTTGCTTGTGTCGGTAGCGTTGATATCCATATATAGCTAGACCAGTCACTTTCAATTAAGGTGTTCTTAGAACGGATTCGATAGGTATGCCGCGTTAGCGGATCCAGTTCGTCGTGTATATATATATTACTTGCATCATTTTCAATGACCACACCATCTATCTCTAAGTCATAACCTATGGCATCAGGGACCTCTGTCCAGCTAAGGGTGATAAAGGTATCCGTTGCAAAGCCAAAAAAGTCAGACGGTACTTCCGGTTTTTCCGGCAAAGTAGTGATAGGTAATTCTGCACTCCAACTACTGGTGTCTCCTGCATTAACAGAACGGACCTGATAGGTATGGGATGAATTGTTCAATAAGGAATCATGGATATAGGTTCTCTTACCTGCCATACTCACTATACTTCCATCCACTTTCAGTTCATAGGTCCCTGCACCATCCACCTCCTTCCAGCTAACCTCTATCCTGTGTTCATCCACATCATCAAGGCTTAAGATTGGTGTTGGAAGTCCGTAGGTGTCAAAGGTCCGGTTACTGGTCCATTCACTTTCACCAACTGTATTAATAGCCTTGATACGATAGGTATAGCTTGTATTCGGTAATAAACCAGTCAACTCACAGTAGTTGCTAGACGTTTCATACTGTCGAATGTTATTAACGATAACCTGATAGGCATCCACACCATATTGTCCGTCCCAACTAATGACTGCCGATGTATCTTGAGGGCTATCCTTGACATCTTGAACAAGCCCAGGTATACCTTGGCTGATGTTGGCAACGACATAGTTGGTCCACTCACCTTCTCCATATTTACTGACACCTCGTATTCGGTACATGTGGTCGGTGTTGATTTCAAGTTTTGTGTCGTCATAAGTGGGTGATGTCAAAGTGATGATATCACTACCATCTTTTTCCATTTCATAATACTTAACACCATTCATCATGTCCCAACTAAGGGAAGCCGTATCTTTGTCTACACTACAAAGAACATTTGTAGGCATTGGCGGTAGCTCGATAGCTAAATTCATGATGATTGGCTCCGTGAAGGGGGTCTCAATATTTTCCTTATTCCTTGCTTTGATCTTAAAGGCATAGGAGGTGTTAACTTCCATATTTTTCAGTACTAATGCTTTATCTGCCAAAGTCATCCATATTTCTTTATCTGTGTATTCGCCTAAGGCGTTAATATAACCGTTATTACATGCCACTTGATACTGGGTATCATCAGCATTATCGGTGGCAATGACTAGCTTAATCTGATCAACATTAACCTGACTCACACTTAAGACCGGCAGATGTGCCTTAACTGTCGCTTCACTGGATTGGGTGACTGTATTACCTGCCATATCTTCTATTGTGACAGTTACATTGTGTCTTTCACCTTTATCAATATTCGAAAAATGATAATATGGACTGCTGCTTTTAATTGGGGTACCATTATCAAGGGTATAGGTATAACCATTTGTTGCAATGCCTGATGTCTCATCATTTCCATATATGGCTACATCTATGCCTCCGTCTTTAACCTCTACCTGTAAGTCATTGATTTTGGGTGATGAATAATCAACATAAAATTTACTATAGGCTACCTTTTCTACACTTCCATCATTTACTGTATATTTGACTCCATGGACTCCTTCTGTCAAGGCTTTCAAATCTAGTGGGGGAAATGTAGCTGTTTTTGCACCTATTGTCTTATTGAGAACCACAGAACCTGCTTCCACTTCATTGCCATCGATATAGTATTTACAAGTCAAGGGATCACTATCTGCATCACTGACTTCAAGGCTAAAGAATGTTTGTTTGTTTTCTTCTGTTAGGAAGATGTTGGATTGAATTTCTTGTTCGTTTATGACTGGGGCACTATTTATGATGATATCTACTTCTGTAGGAATAACAGTATAAGTATACCTATTATTAGCTATACCAAGCTGGCCTTCACTACTATATCCCCATGCATATACCTTATTTTTTGTTGCGACAATATTATTTGAGTAATTTGTTCTACTTGAAGCAAGCACTATAACATCGCCAGGAATTGGATTACTTTGTGTAAATCTGACATGCGTGTCATCATCATGTGACCTATTTCCAAACTGACCATATGTATTTCTTCCTGAAGACCATATACTTCCATCATCTTTTAATAATGTAGTTGAATATCCAAAACTCGTGATATTGCTTACATTGGTATGAGTGGGGATTTCTATTAGACCAGAAACTGAAGCATTAGTACCTATTCCTAACTCACCAAAATTATTCATCCCTATAGCCCATATGGTTCCATCTTTTTTTTCTATAAATGTTCTACTATAGCCTGCATATATAGTCTTATAGTCAGTAAAGGATGTAATCCTTGTAGGTGTTTTAAACAACTTACCATTTATGTTGTTAAGTCCTAAACAATTAGTATTATTTTCTCCCCATCCCCAAAGGGTTCCATCTTTCTTTATGGCAAATACATGATTACTTCCAACAACTAATTGTTCAACATTTGAAAGGTCAATGGTTGTATGCGTTAGAATATTAGCGCTTTGACTTCCTAGACCCAACATACCATTGCCAGTGCGTCCACAAGATTTTACCGTGTTATCATCTAGTATAATATAACTATTTAAAGAAACAGCATAAACTGCTCTTGCATTTGTAATGGTTGATATTTGACTAGGGATATTCCTATTTGTTGTATCCCCTAGACCCAATTGTCCAGCCTGGTTACGCCCCCAAGACCATACCGTTCCATCACTTTTTAATGCTAAGACATAACTACCCCCAGCTGATATACTAACAACATCATTTAAACCATCTATTTGAACCGGGATACTCTTACGATAATATGTTCCATCACCTAATTGTCCATAATCATTACTTCCACATGCCCATACCGTTCCATCCGGCTTTAAAAATACAGTAAATGTATAGCCTTTCTCTATTTGTATACTTTTTCTTACTGAGAAATAAGCACTCTTCTTAAGGGTCTGGAATCCATCGTAGACTTCATATCTAATTTTATGTTGCCCTCCTAGCATTGCGCTTGTATCAAATCCATCAAAGGTAATCTCTTTTCTGTCACCTGTGGAGAGTACAATTTTCGTATCTCTTGGAGTGGTTTCATCATCAATGAAATACTTACACTCTAAGGTATCATTATCCGGGTCAGATACAAATATCCTTGGATTCGTGATCGTATCATTTGAAGTAATCAAGGTTTCTTCATTGACACTTGATTCACCAATTATTGGCTCTTCACCAAATGTAAAACGATTGAAATATCCTATTCCCATATGTCCGGACAAAGCTGAATATTCAGCTGTTGGTACTATAAAATTATTTTTCCACTTTGTATTTCCTATAGACCATCTAAACTCATCTACATATCCATTAAAATAGTTTGATTCCAAGCTACCTAATGCCCCTATGGAAAAGCTTTCACCACTTCCATTACTTACTGATAATCCATCCATTGATGTGACTCCAGCTAAACTTCCTGATTGAACACCATCTATATACAAAAGAAGATTACTGCCGTTTCTAAGAAAGGCAATATGATGCCATAATGTATCTTCAATGGATTGACTAGAAGTAATTGTTGCTTTTATAGAATTGTTGATGACGACTGATGCTGTCAATGTATTATCCGCGTTGATCTGTAATACATAAGACATATTCTCATTAGTCGCATCACTCCCTTTGCCATATATATATTCTAGCTCGCCAGATATATTATTTCGTTTTATATTCAGGTCAATAGTAAAATCTTTATCTGATAATAACATATCATCTGTAGTCGAAATATAAGAGCCATTTCCATCAAAATATCCACTTCCAGAACCAAATTTTTTTTCATCTGTCACAATTTGTGCGTTTCCATTGTTTATCCAACTTGTTGTATTCCCAGCATCAATAAATATTGTGCTATTGGTGTCACCATCAAAATGCAATAGTCTCTCATCATAATTTTGTTCGTTCTTCCATGCTACAATGGGAAAGTCAAAATCATGTCTATTGTCGCAAGTGACTGGCATGATAATATCACCTGTCTGTGAATTAGTTAGGGTCCGTATATCCCCCCAAACATCATCTACTTGAGAAATACCAAAAATATCTGTATAAGGGCTTTTTAAGCCCTGCCAAAGAATGAAGACGTTTCCTTGACTATTTGTTGTAATAGTAGGATTGCTTACATTCACACTTCCACTAGTAATCTTATCCCCACTGACACCACCCATATTCCATGTGATGCCATTATCATCTGAATACTTACAGTGAATATTATCATTTAAACGATCTGTCGAGTCTTTTCCTTGCCAAGTCGTCCATATTCTACCTGTATGTATCCCACTTCTTTGAGTTGTTATTGATGGGTTCACCTGGTCATAAGAACCTGAATTGGTTAGTGGGACTTCCATTTTCCATCCACTATCATCTGCGTATATAATCTTCAATGATTTTTCTGTAGCTGTAGCTTTTTCATATACAATAATTGGGTAGCCATCATTAGTATAGGTTAGTTTAGGGTTTTTATAATTTTCTGTGGCAAGGCTACTATTTGTCAAATCATCTACAGAGTAAGGCGTACCATCTTGCTTCATAAAACTACTGCCACCATCTGTCGTTTTCATGAATGATAGATTATAGGATAATCCTGTATCAGTTAATTTTCTTGACCAAACAATTCCAAGTTCACCATTGACAGGGTTAACCGCCATGGAACAACTATGAATATCTGTGTCACTAGTAATATACTTTCGATTTTGATCCACGACATCTATATTTTGTACACTTGTTGCCTCAATCGTATCAAGAGTCAGACACGTAGTAGAATCCCCAAGTAGATAGATGGTGTTTCCTATTGAACTTATGGAGTAACTTCCCCCACTCTTTCCAATGGTACTTCGACATAGTGGTACGAATGTCTTTCCGTCGTCTTTACTTACCGTTAAGGATATGACTGAATCTGATTCAGAAGCAATGACAATCCATCCATTGGATAATACTTGTGGTCTTGCTGATGAAGCAATCTCAACAGGATTGTCTGTAATTATATTTGTTGACCAAGTATCAGTCCATCCGTTCATACCATCTTCAAACTCACCATTTTCTAGTAAATTTGTACTCGTTTCTTCTGCTGCTACATTAACCACCTGATTTTGTCCCAAAATACCAACGATTAATACAACTACAATAAACTCACTTAACAAACGTCTTTTCATATTTTCCTATCCCCTCTTTCAAAAATTCAATAACTAGATTATCTCATCACACTTCTTTAACACAATGGTCCATCTATATAAGCAAAGTCATATGCATAAGTCAAAAATGATTATGGGCACAATAAATAAGCGCTTCATTCCATAAGAATAAGCACAAGAAAAAAACATATCAACTTCTTCAAGCCAATAGGTATTTCATCCATATTTAGTTTAATTTAAAGGAGATTATACGAATCTCTCCATCCTCATTTTCCACTGCTTCGTGCTAAGGAAGCCTTATATACTAAAACAATAAACTACTTTTAAATGAATGTCAATCGTTTTTTAAAAAAAATTAGTACATAAGCCCTAAGACTCTTAGCCTTTCCTACTGCACTCTGCATCTTTTTATGGACTTTTTTAATCAGCTTAAATTGCATTTATATAATGGAATTTAAGACTTATGGTTACTTACAAAACACAACTTCAAATTCTTCACATACAACTTTCATTTCTTCTGAAAAAGTCATGTCAAATTCCCGCAATTCTTCTATAAAAAAGTCCTTGTGCACCTTACGCCAATATTCAAGGGACATATCTCCTTCACCCTCACTTCTTGCATACTCTTCTGTAATTTGATTGAAGGGCAATACTGATATCTTCACGTTTCTTATGATGCACTGTGCAACACCATCCCAGTCAAGTATAATGCTATAATCATCCACATCCGGGAGTTCTTCTTCTTCTAATTCATAAAAATAGTATAAAGATGATGTGGCTCTCTTCTTGCCTTCTCTTACCAATCTTGCTAATTCATTCGCACTCTCTTTGTCATCACTAAAACTATATGCTTCATATTCTGTTCCTTGCTCAATGACAAGATTTGTGCTATTCAAAAATTCTGTCCACATATTCTTAACGGATCCATGTTCTTCACTCATTATAATCTCCTATACATATTATTGATTTCAGTCTCTAAAAAATCCTTAATACTTAACTCATAATTCTTAGTTTCTCCGTGTTTTCTTAAAGATACAGTGCCTTTATTTTCTTCTTTTTCTCCAACTATCATCAAGTACGGTATCTTCATTAGACCGGCTTCTCTTATTTTATACCCAATACGCTCATCTCTGTAATCAGCTTCAACACGAATATCACTCCCTTCTAATTCTTCAACAAGGGTCTCCGCATATTTATTGAAAGCACTTGATACAGGTAGTATCTTTACTTGGACTGGTGCTAGCCAGCTTGGAAAGGCACCGCCAAAATGTTCAATAAGTATCCCTAGAAAACGTTCAATAGAACCATAGACTACACGATGTAGCATAATTGGCCTTTTTAAGGAATTGTCACTATCCACATAATCTAAGTCAAATCTTATGGGTAGTTGAAAGTCTAATTGAATTGTACCGCATTGCCAAGTTCTACCTAAGCTATCCTCTAGGTGGTAGTCAATTTTAGGACCATAAAAAGCTCCATCTCCTTCATTAAGTACATAGTCAACGTCTTTTTCTTCCATAGCTTCTTTTAAGGCAGCTTCTGCAAGGTCCCAATCTCCTTCATCGCCAATCCTTTTTTCAGGCCTAGTAGATAATTCTAAATGATATTTAAAGTCAAATTTCTGATAGACTTCTTCAATAAGCTCCATAACACCAATAATTTCATCCTTCACTTGTTCTCTTCTCATAAAGATATGGGCGTCATCCTGGGTAAAGCTTCTAACCCTCATGAGACCGTGAAGAGCTCCCTTCATCTCATGTCTGTGGACTAAACCTAGCTCTGCCATCCTAATAGGTAAGTCTTTATAGGAATGTTTTTTATTTTTATATGCTAACATACCACCAGGGCAATTCATTGGCTTAATTGCAAAGTCTTCATCATCAATGACAGTGGTGTACATGTTTTCCTTATAATAGTCCCAATGACCAGATGTTTCCCATAAGGATCGGTTCATAATAATTGGTGTTGAAACTTCCACATAATTGTGTTTTTTATGAACCTGCTTCCAGTAATTAATAAGCAAATCTTTTAAGATAATACCCTTGTTAAAAAAGACAGGAAAACCAGGACCTTCATCAAAAATAGTGAACAAGTCCAATTCTTTCCCAAGTTTTCTATGATCTCGTTTTTTTGCTTCTTCTATATGCTCCAAGTGTTCTTTCAATTCTTTTTGTTTGGGAAAGGCAATACCATATATACGAGTGAGCATTTTATTTTTTTCATCACCTCTCCAGTAAGCTCCAGCTACACTCTGAAGTTTAAATGCTTTTAACTCCTTGGTGTTATTGATATGTGGTCCAGCACACAAATCAACAAACTCTCCTTGCTTATAAAATGAAATAACCGAATCTTCTGGTAAATCATTAATTAGTTCTAACTTGTAGTCTTCTCCTTGACTACTCATTAGTTGAATAGCATCTTTTCTCGCTAATTCAAAGTATTCAATGTCTAATTTCTCTTGAACAATCTTCTTCATTTCTCCTTCAATATCAAGTAAATCATCATGAGAAAAAGGTTCATCTTTATCAAAATCATAGTAAAAACCATTGTTTATAGCTGGTCCAATAGCTAATTTTACTTCTGGATACAAACGCTTAACAGCCTGCGCCAGGAGGTGAGAAGCAGAATGCCAGAAAACCCTTTTCCCTAAATCATCTTTGAATGTGATGATACGTACCTCAGCGTCATCTACTATCATATATCGAAGATCCTTAATCTCATCATTAACCACTGCACCTAAAGCAGCACGTCCTAAACCAGGTGAAATATCCTGAGCTAATTGACCTACCCTAATTGCCTCATCATAATGTAAAATAGAATTATCTTTAAGTTGTATTTTCATATTCTAGTCCTTTCATCTTTAATTAATCCTAGCATTCAGACATCATGATGCCTAAATTGCAAACTATCACTTTGGGAATATTTAATATGCTGATTTCTTTATCATTCTCCTTTCACATCATTTGTCTATTTAAATGTATTTATATATACAAAAAGACACCATCAATTAGCATCCGCTAATTAAGGGTGTCAGTATATACAAACACGGTTCCACCTTAAATTTTCACTTCAGATTCAGTAAAATCCTAGACATTAACGCAGTCAAACGACTTCAATTACTTGTCAAAACTGACTTTCAATGGAGCAGCTCAGGAATGGTTTTCATTAACTTTCATACATAAGAAGCTCTCACCAAACACTTCTTTCTCTGTCTGCGATAAGTTAATTACTCTTTTCCGTCAAAACTATTAATTGAATATTACCATTGAATTTTTAGTCTGTCAAATTTTATTTTTATATTTGTAAAACAAGTTCTTGAGCATGGATAACAATTTCCTTAGGAAAACCGATATGGTCAAGTAATTTTATTGCATTCTTTGAGTTAGATACACCCATTTTTACTTTGTAGTCAAATTTCACATCATCTTCCTCCATCATTTCACTAAAATGACAATTTTCATACTTATCTTGAAGCATTTCAGAAATCTTAATATCGTGAGATGCTACAATTGTTAGACAGTTTTTCTGGTGAATGTAATTAAGAATAGCTACTGACGCTGCTATCCTTTCTTCTGTATTGGTCCCCCTTAGGATTTCATCTACTATACAAAGGGTCATCTTATCATCATTAACTTTTTTAACAATACGTTTTAGATAATTTATTTCCATCATATAATAACTTTCACCTGATGTTAGATCATCTCTTACTGCCATTGAAGTCATGACTTCCGCTCTTGGCAAGCTAGCTTTTTTTGCTAAAACAAGATTAATAGATTGGGCTAGAATCATATTTATTGCAACAGCTTTAATATATGTTGATTTACCTGATGCATTTGAACCTGTTATAATATAACTCGATTGCATATTTACATCGTTACATACAGGATCCTTAATCAAGGGATGATACATATCGACAAAATCAATTTTCGATTCTTCATTGTAATTAGGTAGGCAATAATGGGGTAGACTTTTACGGTATGAGGCAATACATATTGAACTATCAATCCTTCCAATATATGAATATAGATTCATAAAATCATCCCTGTGTATCTTCAGTAAATTAATTATTCTGTAATAAACATGAAAGTCCCACAAGCTACTTCCTATAAGATAGTCGAAAATCAATGCTCCAATATCACCCGTCATAGATGATTCCGTTTTTCTCTTGATATATACGATTCTATTTACCACCTTACCCATCGCTTCTATACTTTGCTTAGTAGTGGATGATAGGTCATCCTCATTTAATTGGTAGTTCTTCATAAACTTATTTGCAGTTGAAACAAGATCCACAACAGAACTTAGCATGCCAAGGTGCATTTCAAATTTATGTTTTCCAAAGGTATAAAGACCTGCGTTAATAAGAAAAATAAAACCAGCTACAAAAAAGAAGGCTTCATTTAAAAATAAACCAAGCATAACCGTTCCTAATAGAATCGTACTCATTATCCTATAAAGCCAAATATTGCCAAGGTGATAGTTATCAATATTTTTTATAAAATATGGCAGAAAATAACTTGAGCTTTGTTTTCCAATTTTCTCTAAATCAACTTGTACTTTTTCACGTTCAGTTTGATTTTCATCAAAGAAACGGATATTTTCTTCCATTTTTTCATGTTCATTATTATCAAGGTTAATCATATGCAATCGATCATATAAAATTTGTTCTCCTACATAAGAGTTACAAATATTGATTCTCTTAAACACTTTATCCATTTCAAGATCATTCCAAGTTATCTTGTCAATATCATGTCTTAAACAGCTTTCGTTAAATAACTTTAGGTCGTCCCTTCTCATATCCAAGTCAGGAACTTGTCCATACTGAGATCTAATTCTGTAAAGTGTCTTTTCTTTTGAATTTTTTGCAATAAAATACTTTATTATTAGCAAAACAATTAATCCAACACCAAGTCCGAGTATATATTTCATGAATGTTCTCCTCTACACAAGTTATATTTCTCTCATCCCCTACTTTAATTTAACTCAATATATATTATAAAACCTCACAACTGAAACAGGTTCTGATGTGAGGTTTATGATAATGATATATTGATCCTTAAAGGCAAATAAATAGGTTCGTTATTAATAATGTATCAACATTTCAATATATTAAATCAAGTTAATTATCAAAATAACAAGTAGAATACCGGCAGGAAGACCTTGCTTTAAAAAAATACTTTTTGAAACACTTAATCCTCCAAAGACCCCAGCAACAAGAACACAAGAAGAAAAGAAGACGCCAATATATTGACTCCACTCTGTATCTTTAACAAAAATTGACCATATAAAACCAGCAGCTAAAAATCCATTATACAAACCTTGATTTGCAGCCATGGATTTTGTTGTTGTAAAAAAAAGCTCATCATCCTCTTTTGCTATCTTTCTTCCTAAACTTGTCCATGCAAACATCTCAACATACAAAATATAGAGATGTTCAAGAGCAATGATACCTGTCAGTAACTTTATTAATAAAATCATTAAATTTCTCCTTTCTATCCATAGGATATTCCATCTTTACCGAATGAACCGACTTATAAATCCTCATCAATAAGTAGGTCCTCATGAACAGTAAACTTTTTACCGCTAACAAAGGTGTATTGAATTAAGCCGTTTAATACAAGACCTTCATATGGTGAATATCTTGCCTTTGACATGAATGACCCAGCATTTACCACATAGTCTTTTTTTGGATCAAAGATCATTAAGTCTGCTGTTGCACCCTCTGTAATTTTTCCTTTGTTGAGGGTTAAGATATTTGAAGGTTTATAAGACATTTTCTCCACCAATTGTTCCAAGGTCAAATAGCCGGCTTCAACTAAGTATGTATAACATACGGAAAAGGATGTTTCTAATGATGAAATTCCATATGATGCTAATGAAAATTCAATTTCTTTTGAATCGATTGTATCTGGGCAGTGATCTGAACTAATTGCATCAATAACACCATCTTGAAGACCTTTAATAATAGCTTTAATATCAGCTTCAGTTCTTAATGGCGGATTCACTTTGACAAATGTATTATAGCCCATAGCGGCTTCTTCATTTAGGGTAAAATATTGAGGAGAAGTCTCACAGGTAATTCTCATACCTTGTCTCTTAAAAGCGCGTATCAATTCAACCGACTTGGCTGTTGAAACATGTGTAATATGTAACTTGACATTATATTCCTCTGCAAGAAGCATATTTCTCATAAGATGAATGGTTTCAGCTGAAACAGGAGCTCCAAGAATGCCAAGATACGAAGATATCACTCCTTCGTTAATGACTGATGCATTAGACAAAGAGGTATCCTCACAGTGTGTAATCACCGGAATATCAAACATAGAACAATACAGCATGATATTTCGCATAAGACTAGCATCCTGAATAGCCAAATCTCCGTCTGAAACCGCTACAACTCCAGCTAATTGCATTTCGCCTATTTCTGCTATTTTTTCACCTTTACAACCTTCAGTCAAGCTACCGTAAGGGGCAAGATGTACATCACACTCTTTTTCAGATTTAGAAATAATATACTCAACGATTGCCTTGTTATCTACACAAGGTATGAGATTAGGATTAGAGGTTATGGTGCAATAACCTCCGGTCACAGCACTTTGACCAACCGTCGTCATGGTTTCTTTAAAGTCAAAGCCTGGATCTTGAACATGGCAGTGTAAATCAATTAAACCGGGAAGTATATAAAGACCTGTCGCATCAATTACTTCACAGTTTTCCTCATTTATGTTTGTATCAATAGCCGTAATCTTAGAGCCTTCAATTAGTATATCCATATTAAAAATTGTTTTGTTGTGGTTAAATATTGTACCATTTTTAATTAAGGTCTTTACGATCATATCTAACACCACCTCCACTCTTATTTAGGACATGGAAAAGAGCCATACGTATAGCAACACCGTTGACTTGTTGCTTGTCAACTAAGGAGCTTTCTCCATCAATGACTTCAGATGATATTTCTATACCCCGATTGATTGGACCAGGGTGCATAACAATGACGTCATCTTTGGCATAGCTAAGACGTTGTTGGTCTAATTTGTATAGTTTCTTATATTCATTTTTAGAGGGTATTAGATTACCCTTTTGTCGTTTCTCTTGAATTTTTAGGGTCATAATAACATCAGCATCGATAACTGCATCAGCTACTTGATGATAGACCCTAATCCCTGTTGACTCTATACCTCTTGGAATAAGAGTAGGTGGTGCAGCAATACAAACATTAGCTCCTAATTTTTTGAGAGCCCAGATGTTACTTTTTGCAACTCTGTTATGCATGATGTCTCCAATCATAACAACCTTAAGACCTTCAAAACTTTTTTTGAACTCCATAATGGTAAGTAAATCAATTAGAGATTGACTGGGATTTTCATTTTTTCCATCACCGGCGTTAATAATAGAAGCTTTAACATATTTAGCTAGGTGATGAGGGCTTCCTGCCAAAGGATGACGAATGACAATAAAATCTGCCCCTATCTGATCGACGTAACGTCCAACATCTTTTAATGTTTCCCCATTGTTCAATTGTTTGCTTGTGTTCAAGTTAATTACTTTTGCGCTCAAATTAAGTGCAGCTAACTCGTAGGATAGTTTAGATCTTGAACTATCTTCGTTGAACAATGTTGCAACTGTTTTACCTTTTAAATGCGGTGTTAAACAAGATTTGTTGGATAATAAGATGTATTTCATTTTCTGAGCTGTGTTTAGAATAAACTGAATCTCTGAATCAGTCAGGGTCTTTAGGTCAAGAAAATGCTTTTTATTATAGCCCACTGCCATTCGCCTCTTTTCTTAAATTATTCCCATGAATTCTAGTATACTAGAGAATATTACCATAATCAATTGCCATCATATCTAATTATATGGTCGCTTTCATCATCAAAATAGTAAATTTGACCATTGTCAATATAAAGCTCAAAAGCCTTTGTCTCATTAACAGCAATGGTTTCTTTAACGTCATTTTTCAAATTCAATCGGTATAGATAATTCTGTTCTTCTATTGTTTCCTCATAGAAAAGTTGAGAATTATCTGTATCAAACACATAATGCTTGGTATTTAAATAGTATTTCTTTTTAATGACTTCACTATTGTACAAATAATCATAACTAATAATCGCAAGAAGGGAGTTGGTGTCCTCCTGAATTGATTTGGACATGAAAACATAGTTTTTTCTGCTATCCTTATCAGCTAGATAAAGGGTTGGTATCAATTCAATAAGAGGATCGTTGAGATCAATGGTATCTTGATAGACGACTTCATTTTCTTGATTGACTATGGTCACTTGGTCATTATCAACGATGAAGGTATGACCCGTTCCCCTGTCAACATCAAACTGAATATCACTTCCCTTGTAAATCGTCTGTGAAGGAGCATTGTCTTTAAATCGTATTAATTCTTCATAATAATAGTCAAAGATATCTTCTTCATAACTAAGAAGTAGATAAAGGCTATCCCCTATCACTTCATAATAATGGCTATCTGTATTATGGACGGTTAAAATCTTTGGTTGTTCATCGAGAAGTTGTTCCTTAAGCGCCCTTTCGTCTTCCAAAGACTCTTTATAATCTTGAACTTGACTTTCCAATATACTCTTCTGTGCTTGATTTTCTGCAATAGAAGCTTGTAGTTCATCAATAAGAAGCTCTTTTTCTAATAGACTCGCTCTCAAAACCTCTAGTTCAATATTTGTTGGATCTTCGTTATTTGTATTACATCCGGTTAGCAATAAGATAATTATGCCTACCAGCATTATCTTCCTTGTCATAGGGACCTCCAATTTTGGTTTTACCTGTTTATTATATGCTTGACACTCATAAGTTACAAGTCTTTGTGATATAAAATTATAAACAGAACAAAGAGGCTTCGCCTCGTTCGCTTTCCTATAGAAAAAAAAAGCTGGTTATCAGCTTAACTGATACACCAGCTCTTTGGCTTTTAGTTATAATTTGATGACGTTTGCAGCTTGTGGTCCTTTTGCTCCGTTAGAAATACTAAACTCTACAGAATCACCTTCATCTAAAGACTTATAACCTTCAGATTCAATAGCTGAGAAATGACAAAACACATCATTGCCCTCTTCATCAGTGATAAAACCAAACCCCTTTTTTGCATCAAACCACTTTACTGTCCCTTGACTCATTAACAAATCCTCCTAAATGCAATTAATTGTAACACACTTAGTTTATCATATTAATTGGAAAATCGTCAATTATTTTGGAATATACTATCACTTATTTGGTTTATTTGCATCAAGGCCATATATCTTACCCTTACTCCTAAAAAACCGTTTATATTTCTGAAGGAAGGATTAAGTTGATAACAACACCAGCTATAGCTGCAATAGCCAAACCACTAACATTAAGTCCAAACAAAGGAATTCCTGATCCAATACCAATACCTAATACAAGAATAATGGCTGAAATAATTAGATTTCTTGAATGTGCAAAATCAAGTTTTGCGTTTATCAGTATTCTAACACCAACTGATGCAATCATACCAAACAGAATAACACTTACACCACCCATGACTGATTTTGGAATCGTTTGAAGAAGAACCCTTAAATAACCGATTTGTGAGAAAACAATAGCAAATACAGCTGCTATACGAAGAACTGATGGGTCATAGACTTTGGTTACTGCAAGTACACCTGTGTTCTCTGAATAAGTTGTGTTGGCTGGTCCACCAAGGAAACCAGCTACTGCTGTTGCTACACCATCACCAAGCATGGTTCTGTGCACACCTGGGTCTTCAATAAAATTCTTGCCAACGACTGCACCGTTAGTTGTAATGTCTCCAATATGCTCAATGAATACAACTAAGGCTATTGGGGCAATGGTGCCAACTCCTGCTGCTGTGAATCTTGGTAGTGTAAACATTTTTTCTCTAATGAAAGGATCGCTCAAGGTAAAGATTTTTGCATCAGCAAGTGCAGAAAAATCATAAAGTCCAAGTACAATTGCTGCTAGATATCCTACGATAACTGCAATTAGAATAGGTACGAGTTTAAAAAATCCTTTTGCAAAAACTGAAATCACAATCATAGTTACAATAACAATGAGAGCAACTATTGCCCCCTTAACATCAAGGGTCGTTCTAGCGCTATCTCCCCCATATAGGGCCATATCAATAGCCACTGGTGATAAGTTAAGACCGATAACCATAATAATTGGTCCTGTTACAATTGGGGGGAATAATTTCTGAAGCGCATCCACTCCGATTAATTTAATGATAACTGAAATAATAACGTAAACTAAACCCGCTGCGATGATACCACCTTTTACTACTGCAAGGTTATCTAAGTAATAAGCCTTGTTCGCAATGTCTGAAAGATCAAGACCATCTGGATTAAGCGTTGTCATAATAACACTAATAAATGCAAAACTGGAGCCCAAGAATACAGGTACTTTACCTTGTGCGCATAGGTGGAACAAGAGTGTTCCGATACCTGCTGCAAGCAATGCAATCGCTGGATCCATTCCTGTTATAAATGGTACTAGTACTGTTGACCCAAACATTGCTAATACATGCTGTAAGCCTAAAACTAATTTCTTGTTGGTTGATATTGCTTCCATTTCGTCCTCCTAAAACTACAATAATTTATTGTAAAATCACACGGTCTTCACCGTCTGTTTCTACCATTTTTACATGTACTACCTCAGATGCTGATGTCGGAACATTCTTGCCAACAAAATCTGGGCGAAGAGGTAATTCCCTATGACCACGGTCAATGAGGGCTGCAAATTGGATTTTTGTGGGTCTCCCCATGTCAAGAATTACATCAATGGCTGCCCGACAGGTCCTGCCAGTAAAAACAACATCATCTACAATAACAACAGTTTTATCAGCTACATCAATATCTAAACTGGTGTCACCCACAATGGGTAGATCTGATTTTTTTTTGAGATCATCCCTGTAGAATGTAATATCTACTGTTCCTAATGTAATCGGTGCATCTTCTATAGCTTCGATTTTCGCTGCAATTCTTTTGGCTAAAGGGATACCTCTGGTTTTGACTCCCATAATAACAAGGTTTTCAATTCCCTTGTTCTTTTCGATAATTTCATGAGAAATCCGAGTTACTGCTCGACTAATAGCTTTTTCATCCATTAATGTTTTCATAAAAAAAACTCCTCTATACAGAGAAGTAGTTGACATAATAATATTATGGTAACCATCGCAGAATTCTGCGCAAAAGAATACGAACCTAAAGGCCCTACTTTTGTATCTTACTAGTATCTCTGTACTAATTTAAAGATTATATGATGTTTTTCCTAAAAATAAAGATAGCATATATATGATAAAGTGTAAAGTTTTATTTCATATTTCTTAGATTATTTAACATACGCTGAAAATGCTGGGGTAAAGGTGAATCAAATTCCATATATTTACCAGATACAGGGTGAACAAAACCAATCTCTTTTGCATGAAGCATCTGGCCGTCAGGGCTAAACTTAGCCTTTTTCGGTCCGTATAAGGGATCACCTATAAGCGGATTGCCTATACTGGACATATGAACACGAATTTGATGGGTTCTACCTGTTTCCAGTTTAAGTTCCACATAAGTAAAGTTATTATTTACAAGGCGTTCAATAACCCTATAGTGAGTAACTGCATCTTTACCATGCTTATAATTAATGGCCATTTTCTTTCGGTCTTTTTCACCTCTACCGATAGGACCTTCTATAGTACCTTGATCCTCAGTCAAATTTTGATAAACTAGGGCATGATAGATTCGATGTGCACTATGATCTTTCAACTGTTCAGCTATTTTCTGATGAGCCTTGTCAGTTTTACAGATAACAAGTAAGCCAGAAGTATCTTTATCAATTCTGTGGACTATACCAGGTCTTGCAACCCCATTAATTGAGGATAGCCGGTCCTTACAGTGATACATGATAGCATTAACCAAGGTTCCTTGGAAATTGCCGGGTGCAGGATGTACAACCATTCCTGTTGGTTTATTGACAACCATAAGTTCATCATCCTCATAAACAATATCAATTGGAATATCTTCTGCTATGACATCAAGTTCAACTGGTTCAATGTCATCAACCTCTATTACATCACCTGAGTTAAGCTTATATCCAGCTTTAACAGCTTTACCATTAACTCTAATATTTTCATCTTTAATCATTTTTTGTATGTAAGACCGTGTATAATCAGACAAATAAGTAGACAAATATTTGTCTACCCTTTCAGATCTGTCACTTTTAAATTGGATCATCATAGCACCTGCTAATTTTCATATCTTTGTATTATTAGATTTCTGAATCCTAAACTTTCCTAAATTTTTATATTTTTATATTTAGTTAATAGCAATAGCATGAGCAAAAAAGCTGAGCAAGTAACATATATATCAGCTAGATTAAAAACAGGAAACTCAAACCAGTAAAAATGAATCATATCAACAACATAATGTAAACGAATGCGATCAATTAGATTTCCTAATGCTCCTGCCAGAATAAAAGTCACTAGTATATGAAGCGGTAAATATTGCTTCTCCCTTGGAATCTTTCTTTGGAAATAAATGACTGCAACAACTACAATGCTGACAAGTATGATTAAAAAAATAGTACCATCAGACAAGAAACCAAATGCCGCGCCTGTATTTTTTACAAAGGTCAATTCTAATACACCGTCTATTAATTGAACATCTCCTATACCCTTGGTGAAATAATTGACCGTTAATATTTTTGTCCATTGATCCAGACCTACCAAAACAATAATTGCAACAAATTCTAAAAACATGAGTTCTCCTATTCCATTATTTCTTCTATAGACTCAATAATAAGAGTTTTGTCTATTGTATCTTTGCTTAAATAACTGGTTCCAATCTTCTCAATTAATGCAAAAACCAGCTTTTTATCTGTCGTTTTTTTATCTTTAAACATGTCCTGATATATAGATTCAGTATTCAATCCATCTATCATAATTGGAAGCTTATAAGACTGAATAAGGTTAAGAACCCTTAAGACCTCCTGGCTAGTTATCAAGCCTAACTTAGATGCCAGAACAAGTTCACCATGCATACCAACGGCAACGCATTCACCATGAATCAGTTCGAATTCTTTAAGACGTTCAATACTATGACCAAAGGTATGACCAAAATTTAAAAGACCACGTATACCTTCTTCTTTCTCATCTTGATCAACAATACCTTTTTTTATTTTGCAAGACCACTCAATGGTTTCCATCATAATTTGGCTATCTAGTCCAAGTATTTCATCAACATGGTCTTCCAAATAAGTAAAATATAACTCATCACCTATAACTCCATGCTTGATAACCTCACCCATACCAGCTGAGACTTCTCTATCAGGTAGTGTTACAAGGGTAGAAACATTTATATATACAAACTCAGGCTGATAGAAGGCACCTATTAAATTCTTGTAGCCAAGAAAATCAATTCCAGTTTTTCCTCCCACACTAGAGTCCACTTGCGAAAGTAATGTAGTAGGAACTTGAACAAAATCAAGCCCTCTCATGTAAGTTGCTGCAGTAAAACCGGCCATATCACCGACAACGCCTCCGCCTAAAGCAATGACCAATGTTCTTCTATCAGCACCAAACTCAATCATATCTTTATAGAACGATTGAATGGTTCCTATATGTTTGGAAGTCTCGCCAGCTTCAAAATCACATACCAATATATTTTTTTGGAAGGGTTCTAAAACGTCTTTAATCTCCTTCACATATAAAGGTCCTACATTAGAGTCACTTATAATAACAAAGCTTGAATATGATTTATTAATATCCTTAATAGCATCATGCAAAGCTAAAAAAGATTCTGAGAAAAATATCGGATATGACTTACTTACTGTGTCGACTTGTAACTTATTCATAATCCGTCTCCGAAGAATCCTTACTTTCAACATTATCTTCTATATCTTTCATAGTAGGAGGTTCAACGCTTGTTAATTTTTCCATCATTTTTATAGCCATATCAGTACCTGAACTCAGCTCCATCTCATTCTTATTAATCATATCCAACTGAGCCTGAAGAAAATGTTTAATCTGGATTTTGTTAGCATCATAAGCTTTAACCATTGCTTCACGCATAAGGTTTATATTCTTAATGGATTCTTTTGCTTCGAACATCAACTTTTCAGCTTTAATTTCTGCTTCTTTTTCAATAGTCTCAGCTTTTTTTCTTGCAGATGCTTTTGTTTCTTCGGCTGTTTTTTCAGCTAATATCAAGGTGTTTTGAAGAGTCTCTTCTATTGTTTTATAGTACTGAATACCATCGTTAAGCATACTGATCTTATCTTTCATCTCAATATTTTCTTTGTACATTTTCTCATATGTAACCAAAATTTCTTTCATGAATTCATTTACATCAGTTTTAGAGTAACCTCCAATGGATGAGGAAAATTCTTTTGATTCAATATCTAAAGGTGTTAGCATATGTTACCTCCTCTTTGTTCTAAATATATATGTCTATATGTATGACTATTCGGTCCTTCTTTGTTCGTTGACCAATGGCATGAATACGATATTTGCCTTTTCCCTTAATAGAGATAATATCTCCTTCTTCAAGACGAAAGTGACTTTTAAGAACTACCTGCTGATTAACTTTTACATGTCCTTTGGTAATAGCTGTTGAAGCATCTGTGCGTGAAAATCCACCTAATGCTTTAATGACCCCATCCAAACGTAATGAGGCCACAGTTTTCTTTATTAACTGAGTATTGGCTTGCAAACTCAGGGTTTGATTTCGTTCTATAGCTGACCTTGAAACTTGTATCCTTCCTATTGAGATAAGCTCATCAAGTACTACTTGTCCAACTCTTTCATGACATAAAACATAACCCACGTTGTCAATGATAAGTATATCACCAAACATACGTCGATCAAGACCGAGTCCTAGGACAGTCCCCATAAGGGCACGATGTTTAAGTTTACCCTCGAACACCGGTTTAACCTTTATTATCGTAACTGGAAAAACTGTCATAACATCATCTTGAGATATATAGTCAATCAAGCTCTCAGGGAAAAATCCAATCATCCTACGTTCGTCATTTGAAAAAGCATGATATTCAACCATCTTTATACCATAAGTGTTTCCTATACTACGGCGAACTTCTATAAGCTCTCCATAATCAAGAAAATGAGTAAACGTTGGACTCCCCGTATTCTGACACCTCTGAATCAGGTCATATATTCGATTAATTTCCATATCTCATAATCATAGTGACATAGTTCTGCAGAAGTTGCAGTAAAATAAAGGCAATTAAAGGAGATATATCCAATATCATGCCACCCTTTCTACCACCAAATATGGATTTTTCTATAAGCATACGAATTGGACTTAGAATTGGCTCTGTCATTTCATAAATGATTCTAACAAAAGGGTTTTCGGTTCCAACTCTAAACCAAGATAATATTACTCTTAAAAATAATACAACATATACAGCATTAATTAGGGCCATTATGAAGTAGTACATGAAGTCGTGCCTCCTCATTATTGCTTAAGGATTAAAAATTCTCCCATTCAATAATTCCATTTGATTTAAGTTCTTCTTGAAAATTGCCTAATATATCAACATTCTCAGGGGCAATTAAAAAGATATTATCTGTTACTCTTTGCATATTACCATCAAGGGTATAACAAGAACCACTAACAAAATCCATAATCCTTTGGGCAATATTATGCTCCATATTCTCAAGGTTAATAATACAAGGTTTCTTAGCCTTAATATGGTCGCAGATCTCCTGAGCTTCATCATAAGTTGTTGGTTTCATAACCACAACTTCCATCTGAACACTGGCCTGAAGGCTCATAACTTTTGATTTACCGCCTGCATATGATTTGAATCTTGGTTCCGGATTTTTCACTGGCTTAGGCTCCCCTGTAAATGTACTGAAATCATCCTGATCATTTTCAGCATATTCCATTTCATCTTCATAATCATTAAGTTTCATCATATCCATCATTTTATCGAATATCTTTGCCATTAGAGCACCTCTCACTTAGTATAATTTCGTTCTCCAAAGATGCCTGTTCCCACCCGTATAAAGGTTGCACCTTCCTCTACCGCAACTAGGTAGTCGCCCGTCATTCCCATTGACAGGGCATTCATACTAATATTATCAATGTTTTTACTTTTTATGTCAACAAAAATTTCTTTTAAACGACGAAAGTAATGTCTATTATCTTCAGGATTATTAACAAAAGGCGGAATAGTCATTAAACCTTTTACATGAAGATGATTGAATTTACTAATAATTGGAAGTAAGTCATAGACTTCATCTACTGAAAATCCGCTTTTTGTTTCCTCTCCACTAACATTAACCTGGAGAAGTATATCTACATGAAGCTGACGTTTAATGGCTTCCTCTTCCAATTTCTCTAGAAGTTTTAAGGAATCAACAGAATGTATAAGATCGCAAGTCTCTATAATATACTTAATCTTATTTGTTTGGAGTTTCCCAATCATGTGCCAATGAACATTTCGGCTGACACTAGCTGTCTTATCACGAATTTCTTGAGGTTTATTTTCACCAAAAGTATCCATTCCAACATCTATTGCATCTTCAATCAAAGATAAAGGTTTGGTTTTTGAAACAGCTATTATTGTAACTTCACTAGGATCTCTTCCAACCCTTTTACACGCTTCTCCAACCTTTTCTAAAACAGTTTCATAATTACTTTTTAATTCGTCTTTAGATGGTAGTCCCATAAACACTCCCTCCTGATTAATTAATTGTCTGAAATTCTCTGACTTCTTCAGCATCCGATGCTAGTTTATCATAAATCCGAATAGAATAAGATACCCTATCTGCAACAATCCTAAAGTCGTCTTCCTTGTGAATCGTAAGAATTCGTTTAAAATCTGTATATCCATTATTAACCACATATACACCTTCCATAGGAATCCTGCTACCTAGAATGAAAGGTTCATTTACATCTGCTTGGTCCAAATCAGTTTCCTTATAATATAGTACTTGGTCTCCTTCTGCTAGGAGATCATCATCATTCATAGGTCTAACATAGGTCCAGTCACCATCTTTATAATAGACCTTTACAATCACTGGCACTGGCTTAGTATGAGTTATATCCTCATCTGAATAAACCATCTTGGTCACTATGTTATGGCCCTCCGGAGTTGTATTGACACTGGTAGTAGGAACTAAGACCATATCAAGAACTCCAACGGATTCGTTAGGTACTTTGATTCCTTCATAATCATCATAGGCGATAATAAAATCTACGAATCTATCAGTAAAAAAATCATCAAAATACCGGTCAATTTCAAAAATCACATAGTACTTATTATTTTCATACATAATATCATATATTTTTCCATCGACTGTTACCTTTTGTTTTGGAAAATAAAGACTGTTAAAGGCTGGATCTTTTGCCTCTGCTTTTTTTCGTAGGTACTTATCTGCATATGGGTCAATCTCGGCTAAGATATAAAACTTATGGTTATCAATAATTTTATAGATAGGATCGCCTTCTTTAATAACTTCCAATTCTGCACTATCATTGATAATTGTGTCTTTATTTAAAATATCTAAGCTGTAATTATCAATGTTATACTCCTCAAAACCATCAAAAGTATAACCAACCACACCGGAAACTGGTATTCTCTGATAAACACCATTACTTAATCTTTTCTCTTCGTTACTAGCAATCTGGGCCTGAATCTTGTCATAAAGTTCCTGGTCTTCTACATAAACCGTTTGAGATATATCAATAATGGTTTCTTTAAGTGCACTTTTTGCTTCATAAACTAATCCAGCGTCATTAAAGTGTTTATCAATAGCATATTCTCTAATTTTATCTTGTAGAATCCGATAATCTTTCAGGGTCAAGCTAGATATCTGACTCAATGTAGCCAAATGTTCTTCATCACTTTTATTAAGTAAAGCATCAACTGAAGGATCTTGATTAATGCTACAAACATAACTGTTTTGACGCACCTTACTTCCTTCTGGAACCAAATATTTAACAGGCCCTGACGTTTTAGCATATTCTATCTGTTCATCTTTAAGGATAAGACCATTGAAGGTAGAATTATCATAAATAACTCCTGGCTCTGCATATACAAAATTAACTGGGTCTTTGGTGAAAGAAAGATAAATCAGAATCAAAAGATAAAGTAAAATACCTACATAGGCTACAACGACAAAATTAATATGCCTGTTGGCTTTTTCTTGATTCTTTTTTTTCTTAGCACTCTCCTTATAACGGTTATAATCACTCATCTTAATCTTCCTTAATTTGTATTCCAATCTTAATCAACAACTATTACACACTAGGCTCATTGAGCAAGCTCCCTTGCTGAATATCTAAATGCTTAAGTGATTCATTGATACGATTATATATCTTCCACCAAGATGAATTCCAGTTTGAAAAGGAACTATCACCTTCAGGTATTCTTGAAACAATTCTTGAAACAGCAATAGTAGGATTTATATGACCAATAAAAGTTACTACTCTATCAATATATTCATCCTCCTTACCTAATTCAAGCAAACCATCACGGTACATGCGACCAAATTCACTATCACGAGCAATATATAAGGAGTGTAGTTTAACTATATCTATACCAAGTTCATTCATTAATCTTGCAGTATGAATAACATCTTCCATCCTACTTCCAGGTAAATTTAGAATCAAATGTGTACAAACAGAAAAACCTAAACCCTTTATTCTATTTACACTTTCAATAAAGTCAGAAACCGTATGACCGCGATTGACATCAGATAAAATCTTATCATTAGCAATCTGGAGTCCTATTTCAAATGTAATATCCAGTTTACTCTTGTCAGCAAATTCTTTTATAGTCAATAAATAGTCTTGAGAAAGACAATCTGGTCTGGTTGCTATATCCAAACCTACCAAATCACAGGACGCAGCTTCTTCAAGATAGTTAATAAGCTGAGACTTAGGAAGATATGTGTTTGTATAATTTTGAAAATAACCAATAAACTTCTTAGCTTTGTATCTTTTAACAACTTTTTCTTTAGCACTATTTATTTGATTTTTAATTGGGATATGGTCACCTATATTCTCAAAACCCGTTCCTTTTTCACTGCAAAAGTAACATCCCTTGTAACCAAGACTTCCATCTCTATTTGGACAGGTGACAGGAATAGCTATAGGTAGTTTATAAGTTTTTTCTCCATACTTTTTTATCAGATATTCCTTATATGTATAATAGTTATTCATTTTTTCACTTCTTTCTTTGCCTATCATAACATATCTTATAAATCAATGAAATAGCTATCATAAGCTTTAATATAAATGTAAGATTATTTATAGGCAAAATATATCAAGCTTTAATTGAAAGCAGAAAAAACTTATGCAATAAGTACAAAAAAAAGCAAAAAAAATAAAGGAAATATATTTTACAGCTAGAATACTATATTATACCAACATTGTTAGTCAATACAATTAAGGAGGAGATTGCCATGATAAAAGTAATCACAGGTGATACAGGTGAAGGAAAAACAAAGCGTTTAATTGCAAGAGCTAATGAAGTTCTTAAAGAAGCAAAAGGCAACATAATTTATATTGATGGTGATAATAGTCATATGTATGATTTAAGACACGAAATTCGTTATATTAATATATCCGAATTCCCTATTGATGACTATCATGAATTTTACGGATTTATGTGTGGTGTCCTCTCAGAAGACAATGATATTACCTATATATTCGTTGATGGTCTTCTAAAAATGGCTCATTTAGAACAAATAAGTAATTCTGATGAATTAATAGACAAACTAAAGGCTATTACAGATAAATTTAACGTACATCTGGTAGCAAGTCTTAATTGTCAAGACAATCAATTACCTTCTTTCCTCGAAGAGTTCGCAGCTGTTTAACTCTGGCAATATTTCCTAGTAATAAATTTTGAGCTGATACCACTTGGTATCAGCTTTTTTTGTTCTATAAGAAAGGGAACGAGGCTAAGCCTCTTTGTTGTTCTCTTACAGGAAATTGTTCTATACGTGGATGATTATTGAATGTGACTTCTAAATTATTAACGAAGAATATCTCTCCACTCTAAGTCACCACGTTCTAATGCTTTAATCAAAAGTTCTGCTGTAGCTAAATTGGTCGCAACTGGAATATTGTGAATATCACATAACCTTACAATAGAACTCATATCATTTTCATGATTATGATTAGAAACCGGATCTCTTAAGAAAATCATAACATCTACTTGGTTATGGGCAATCTGTGAACCTAATTGTTGTACACCACCAAGATGACCAGCAAGATATTTATGAATACTTAGATTGGTTACTTCTTCAATCAAGCGTCCTGTTGTTCCTGTGGCATATAAGTCATGTTTGTTAAGAATATTACGGTATGCAATACAGAAATTCTGCATTAATTTCTTTTTTGTATCATGCGCTACTAATCCGATGTTCATGAGTTACCCCCTTATATTGAAGTTTTTCGTTGCATGCTAACATTAAGTATCATTCCAAGCATTAACATATTAGTCCATAACGCGCTAAGACCTGAACTGACAAAGGGCAAAGGAAGTCCTGTATTGGGTACGATGGCAGTAGCTACTCCGACATTAATAAAGGTATGGAAAGCAATAATGCCTACAAATCCGACGACTAATAACCGTCCCATTAAATCCTGGCTGTCCTTTGCAATATATAAAACTCTTATCAACAATAATAATAACAAAAATAAGACACCAGAACAACCTATAAATCCAAACTCTTCACCAATAATTGCAAAAATAAAGTCTGTCTCTGATTCTGATAGATAATTATATTGATTTAACTTACCTTGATATAACCCTTTCCCCTCTAATTGGCCGGAACCAATAGCCTGAACAGATTTTTGAGTTTGAAAGGCTGTTGACTGTTCATACTCATCTGGATCGATCATAGCCAAAATTCTTTCTTTTTGATAATTTTGAAGCAAAATCTGATCGTCAGTTTGTATATAAGCTATCAAAATCGTAGCCATAGGTATGGCTATCAAAGCAAGGGCAATTATATATTTATAGGAAATACCACCACCAAAGATCATTATAGCCAACAGAAACACCAAGACCAAAGAAGTAGAAAGGTCTGGTTGTTTTGCAATCAAAATAACTGGTATTACCATAAGTATAACTGAAAAAAGTAAAACAAAAATATTATTGATGCGTTTTTCGAACTTATCAAAGTACTTGGCAAGAACAACAACCATAAAAAACTTGGCAAATTCAGAGGGTTGAATAGTATATCCAGCTATAATAGGTATCCATCTTGTTGCCTCATTAATTCTTATACCAACAAAAAAAACGGCTAAAAGTAATCCAATATTGGCAAGATAAACCAATGGAACTAACTTACCAATAATGTGATAATCAATCATAGATACAATCAACATCAAAATAAAACCAAGGACAAATCCATATAGTTGTTTTGTTGCAAATGAGGACGTCCCCTCTTCCAGATTTGCTCTAGAAGCACTACCGATAACATAATAAGAAAAAATAAATAGACATGTAACGATAAGGGGACTAATATAATCAAATTTTCGGAAATTATAATGCCGAAACATATTAACCTCTCGGTTTCTTAATGTTACGAATTGGTATATTGGCTGTTAAGGCAGGAACAACATTACCAGAATCGGAACGAGTTGATCCAATATCCAGTTCCAGCTCGCTTTCATCAAAGTCCATATACTTGCTGATTGTCTTTAAAATATCCATCCTCATCATCTCAAGAACTTCTGTATTACAATTAGCTCGGTCATGTATAAGGACCAATTTAAGCCGGTCTTTAGCAACAGACTTTGAATTAGGCTTCTTTCTGAAGAACATACATACACCTCCTCTTTTACATACCCATCAGACTTTTGATTTTTCCAAATAAGCCTGATGGTTGATCAAGTTCAATGTATTCTATCTGTTCACCCATAATACGCTTGCACATATTAGTGTATGCTTTACCAGGAAGACTGGAAATATTAGCAACTATTGGTTCGCCTGTATTGGTTGAAATAACAATGTTTTCATCATCCGGCATTATACCAATTAAATCAATAGCAAGAATTTCGACAACATCATCAATGGACATCATATCGCCACGTTTCACCATGTCTGGTCTTAAGCGGTTGACAACTAATCGAATATTGGAAATCTCATTGGCTTCCAATAGTCCGATAATACGGTCAGCATCCCTAATTGCAGACACTTCTGGTGTCGTAACCACTATTGCTCGATCAGCTGCCGCAATGGCATTTTTAAAACCTTGTTCTATACCAGCAGGACAATCAATAATAATATAGTCGAAGTCTTCTTTAAGTTTATTACAAAGTTCAATCATTTGTGCCGGTGATACTGCATCCTTGTCTCTAGTTTGAGCAGCCGGAAGCAGATATAGATTTTGATTTTTCTTATCCTTTATTAAACCTTGATTCAACTTACAATTACCTTCAATGACATCAATCAAGTTATATACAATTCTGTTCTCAAGACCCATAACCACGTCAAGATTACGTAGTCCTATATCTGCATCAATAAGTACTACTCGCTTATTTAACATGGCAAGCCCTGTGCCGATATTGGCACTTGTAGTGGTTTTACCTACACCACCTTTTCCAGATGTTACTACAATCACTTCACTCATATTGCCACTCCTTATTTTAATTCTCTAATCTCTTTCAATACTCTATTATCTATTTTCTCAATGGCTATAAGACCATCGTCGATAAATGCAATTTTAGGTTCCGAATCTATCTGGTCACTCTTGCTATCATCAGCTGCACGCCCATAGGCACTATTGATTCGTAATTGAACAGGATTCATGTTTAGGGCTACCACGTAGGCACTGTCACTACCTTTTAGTCCAGCATGAACGACACCTTTTAGTCGTCCCAAGACAATAACATTACCTCCCGCTTCAATTCTTGCACCGTTATTTACATCGCCCAGAATGACTACACTATGGTTAACAATGATTTGTTGACCGGATCTTAAGGTTGCATGGTGAAAGGTCACCTTGTCTTCAGCTTGTAGGGATAAAGCTCGTTCCCTATTAGTCGTTAAGGTTTCAACCTGCTGCTTAAGCCTTTCCTTATCCTCCTTAAGTACTTCGATCTCATCGGAGAGTTGGTCAATAATAGACTGTTTACTTGTGCTTACTTCATCACTGATACTATCTATGATATCCTGACGAAGTTTATCACTTATTAGCTTCTCCATCTCAAAAGCCAAATCATTTTCATCCGAAACATACAAGATTTCCAAGTCCGAACATGTATTGAAAGCTTCAAGCAATTCATCTGTTTCTGGAACAGTCAATTTCTTTCCTTGGAATGTCAGGGTGACTTTATTGGCACCGAAAAAATTTCTTGCAGCTTTCAACTTTTCTTCTAATTCATTTTTAATGACGTTAAATGAGGCATCCTCATTAACATATACGGATAGACCATGACTATTGCCTTTAATCAAAATGCTGTCTTTCATTATATACCTCTTTGTCGCTCATCTTATTTCATATTATACATAAAACTTAGGGTCTTGTATACTTTTTTATGGGATGAGTTGATCTATAAGACTTATATGCCAAAGTCTTTAAACCTTTACGCTCTCTTAATTATTACCATCCAATAAGGAGGGATTAAAATAGTCGATATTCATCTGCTGCCTGTAATCATATCCATCCACATCTTTATAGATATCATAATAGATTCCATAAAGGTCTCTGGCAACGGTTCCAACAATATAACCGGAGGAGAAAGGTTTTGTATATGAGAAGGGAAGCACAACTACAATAGCTATTTCAGGATCATCAGCAGGTGCAAATGATGCGAAGACTGCATGAGATGCTCTATCAAGATCCTGTTGAGCTGTACCAGTCTTCCCTCCCACCAGAACAGGGAAGTTATAATAAAAGCTTCTTGCTGTACCTCTGGCTCCAGTTGTAACCTCAATCATTCCCTCATGAACAGTTTCTATGGTATCTTCCTTGAAATCATTGACCTTAGTGACTTTTGGTTCTTGTTCTTTATAAAGACTACCATCTGCATTATATATCCTGTCAATCAAAGTCAATTCGTAGAGGGTTCCACCATTAGCCACAGTAGCCATATACCTAGCCATTTGAGTCGGGGTATATGAATTGTACTCTTGTCCCATTGCTGCTGTTACAGGATTTACAATACCCGTTTCTGTATTACCGGGAGTGGATGGCTTTGATTCTGACAACTCAATACCTGTTGTCGAATCTAATCCAAACATTGCTGCATATTTCTGGAGTTTTTCTACGCCAAGTCTTGGATCATACTCACCTTCTTCATTAATTCCAAGTCTATAACCAACTTCATTAAAAAAGGAATTACAACTAACAGCAATACCTGTCACTACATTAATAGAACCGTGAGCGCCTCCATAGGCTGAAATCCAGCAAGCAACATTAGGCGAAACTTTAGTATAATGTCCTGTGCATGTAATACGGTCATTTTTATCAATAACTCCTTCTTCAAGTCCGGCTACAGCAGTCATCATTTTGAAAGTTGACCCTGGAGCAGTCTTACCTTGAGTAGCAGTAGGATATAAAGGCTTGGTAGGATCTTCCAAAAGTTTTTGATAATAATCGTAAGAAGCTATCTTATTATTATCATAGCTAGGATAGGAAACAAGGGCTAATACATCACCGGAATCAACATCCACAATAACAGCACCAGCAGTTGAAGGATCTAGGGCCAATTGTTGAGGTGTCAACTTAATATCCGCTATAAGTTCTTTCATGAATTGAAGCGGTGTTGTACGTCCGGCTTGTAGTTTATCTAAATCCTCCTCATTAACTGCTACTATATCTTGTTCAACAAGCAGCATAGAAAGATCCAAATAGCTAAATTCTTCAAAATCAAGCATTTCTAATATGATATTCTGAATAAACTCATATCGGTTAAAATAGTCACCAACGATAATAGCATCTCTTAAATAATCATAAAGTTCCATATCACTTAATGAGTCAACATCCTCGATTTTTTTGGACAAGTCAATATAGTCTTCCTTAATATAAAAGTTCAGGAGACCTTTAAAGGAAATGTTATCATTCACATAGTCCAAGTAACCATTGCTAAGTTTATGATCCTTACTTAAGATTCTGTCGCTAACCAATGTATCAATAATATAGTCTTCATACCTGGTCAATTCTTCATTAAGCAATACATTGGATATATTGAGATGGTCTTCTATTTCATCTGTTCTCTTAGCATAATATTCTTTAAAATCATCTACAATATGAGCAGAATAGGTTTCAGGCTCAGCATCAAGAAGAAGAGGAACAGATATGGTTTCATTATCTACAAGGTTGTAATATACATCTTTAAGTTCCGGTAACCGTTGTTCTCCGTAAGATGGAACATGCATAACAAGCTTTTGGCTAACAATGTTGTTTAATTGTTTGACCAGCAAGTCCTGTGTAGCTTTCTGAAGTTCATAATTTATGGTCAAGTAAACATCCTTACCGGAAATCGGATCTACTTCTTCAATAACTTTTTGAGTTCTACCATAAATATCAACTTCTACTTTCTGCCTTCCATCAACTGAATGGAGATAAAGTTCCATAGAATCCTCAATGCCTATTCTGCCGATAACATCATTTTGGTCATAACCATAAGCCTTATATTCTTCTAAAGCTTCATCACTGATAGTTCCTGTATATCCAAGAATATGAGCCGTATATTCTGGATATAAATAGTGTCTTATAGGATCTTCAATAATAGACACCCCTAAAAGATCTTCCCTATTCTCCTTTATTTCTGCAAGAGATGCGTCTGATATATTAATAGCTATTTCCTGAGGAATAAACTTATAATAACCTTTTGCCCAGAGAGCATATCGAATAGTAACCAAATCAAGAAGTTCTTCTTTAGTTACTTGATTATCAGATATAAATGATTCTTCAATCACAAAGAAATCATTAACCAAATAGGTCATGATTTCATCTTCGCTAAGATTTTCATCTTCTTCAGATAGTTCACCTGTTTTCCTGTCTTCAAAAAGGTCTCTCTTCAGTCGGTTTACTTTATAACTGATATCAACAAACTCGAAATTATCGTCCTCATTGATAAATATGGGGAAATCAATGCTTAAGTTATCCCCATTACTGTGAAGTATTCGAATCAGATGAAGAAGTAATCCATTCCTGTCAGGAACATAAACACTATTATCATACTGAACTGTATATGCAACTTGATTGACTGCTAAAGGTGTTCCGTTACGGTCATAAATCAACCCTCTTTGACCTTCAATTTCAATATCCCGAAGTACTGACAAATCAAATTCTTCTTCAAGTTTTTCGCCGTTTATAATTTGAAGGTTAAACAAACGGGCAAGGAGAATAGAAAACAAAAGTATCAGAACGACCAATATGACAAAAAGTCGGTTTGTCAAGAAAGAAAAAATCATTTTAATGATGCCTTTCATATATTTCTTCATCTCCTTTCCTTTTTTCCTTTTCATATTCATTAATAAAATGACTATACACGATATAAAGTCGATACAGGACTACCGCTACAACAACCGTATAGGTTAATTCAGGTAATACGACTGCATATGAATAGTAAAATATGTTAAGACTACCACGAAACATATAAGTAGTTAAAAAAACGATAATATTGTATACTAAATCGCTAACTCCAATAGCTGTAAGAGGTACAACCACACTTTCAGCATAAAAATTTCGATATAAGTATCCAGTGAAATAAACAATTATAATATAGATAATAACATGGTAGCCAACCACTTCAAAAAAGAGGATATCTTGAATCAAGCCAAAGAAAACAGCAAAAATCATACCCTCTTCTCTTCCTTGAAGAACAGAAATAGATACAATTGTAATAATAATAATATTGGGACTGACATTATTGATTGCCATACTCTGAAACAAAGTAGATGAAAGAACAGATACTAACAAAATAATTAAAGCTCTTAAGGCATTTTTCATCATGCTATTCACCTACACTCTGTAGTTCATCTGCATCCAAATTAATGACCAAGACTTCTTCCAAATGTTTGAAATCAACCACAGGCTCTAATACTGCAGATTTTGTTAATTTATTGGAATCAGTTTCAATAGACTTAACGGTACCAATCAGTATTCCTGGTGGGTATATATCACCTAGGTGGGAAGTAATGATCTCATCTCCTTCTATGACATTGGCATCAGCCTCGATATACTCAATTAGACATAATCCGTCATCACCAAGTTTCTTGTCACCACTGACAGTGCACAAATCTTTGGTTCGAAGAATCTTAGCACTAACACTGACTGCATCATCAATAATACTCTTAACTTTAGCATAGTTAGGGCCCACTTCAATGATTCTTCCTACAAGACCGTCACCAGCCATAACCACCATATTAACTTCAATACCATCGGATGTACCCTTGTCAATAATGAAAACTTCATACCAATTACCGGGGTCTTTTCCTATTACTCTAGCACCTGTTTTAGGATAATCTGCATATCGCTTGTCTAAGTCGTAGAGACTTCTAAGATTTGCTAGTTCCTGTTTATCCAAAGTCAGAAGCTTATTTTCATATCTAAGCTGATTAACCTCAGACTCAAGCTTTTCGTTAATCGCTTGTAATTCGCCAATATTTTGGACAAAGTCTACCCTATCTTTAAACCAACCCCCAAAATATGTGATGCCTTTTTGGAATGGTATGATGACGTAGGTTATGCTTTGTTCAATTGGAGATGTGGTAACCCTTGTTTCCCATGTCAATACCATAGAAATCAAAGACACAACAACAATGACTTTAATAATTGTGTTAGTATTCAATCTAGGCTGTCTCTTCATTGTTCCTCCTATAGCTACAGGTGTCCCCTTTCTTTAAGGCTGACAAATGTGCCGTCTCCAATAATAATATGATCCAGAAGTTCTATACCAATAAGTTTAGAAGCTTCTGATAATCGTCTGGTCACCTCAATATCTTCTTGACTTGGTTCAGGATCTCCACTAGGATGATTGTGCAACACAATTATATTTACAGCTTCAACCTTTAAAGCCTCAATAAATACATCCCTTGGGTCTACCAAAGATGCATTAACGGTACCTATTGAAATATCCTTATCGGTAATAATCCCGTTTTTCGTGTCTAGGAGAACAACCTTAATATGTTCTTTGTTCAAGTAGCGCATATCCTCCATAAAAATATTGGCTACGCTTGAAGGTGATGTGATCCGAAATTTGGCTATAGCATAGGACTTTGATAAACGTTTGGAAATCTCCGCTATTGCCTTAAGTTGAAGAGATTTAACCTTACCTATCCCCTTTATAGAAGTCAATTCTTTAGGTGTTAAAACGTGAATACTTGAAAGTCCACGGCTATCCAAGGATAAAAGTTGTCTGGCAGCAATAATAGATGGATTATCCTTTGACCCTGTTCTAAGTACGATGGCCAATAACTCAGCATCTGTTAGTGCTTTTGGTCCAAGTCTTTCAATCTTCTCATAAGGCATTTCGTTTTTTGGTAATTGATTCATGTGTCTCTCCCATTTCTTTAAGCATGTGTATTACAAGATTAATAGGTAGTCCAACAATGCTAAAATAATCCCCACGGATTTCTTTAACAAATCTGGACCCTATACCTTGTATACCATAGCCACCTGCTTTATCAAATGGTTCTTTGGTACCTATATAGAAATCAATTTCTTCTTCACTCAAGCTATCCATAACCACTTCACTTATCATTGTCCTTGTTATAGTAAAATTGTCCCTGGTTCTAATAAGTGATACGCCTGTATATACTCTATGAGCCCTTCCTGACAGTTTTCTAAGATATTCTCGAGTTTTATCACCCGTATGTGGTTTACCTAATATTTCCCCATCAATAACAACACTGGTATCAGCACCCAATACGTAAGCTGGTTCTTTTTGAGTGCACGCAACAGACTCTGCCTTTTTAAAAGCCAGAGTCTCAACAAAATCTATTGGATTATCCAATTGGATTGTGGTCTCATCAAACTCACTTGGTGATACTTCATGTGGGATATTGACCAAATCTAATAATTCTGATCTCCTGGGAGAAGCAGAAGCTAATATCAAACGTTCTTCCAAACCTATCATATCTTTCTATATGCAAAAATAGCAAGTCCTATACCAACAATACTTGCAACAGTTATTCTAAATTTAATACCAAATACCAAAGTCATAATCTGAAGATCCAGATTAATGGCATCTTGCAAACCAAAGGAATATCCTTTACCTAACCAATTTAGGAATGCTACATTTGAAGCTAATTCCCCTATAAGGCTTCCAATGACAATTCCTGCTAAAATCAATAAAAACAAGGACCATCCATTCTTTCCGCTCCGTCTAGAATTCGCCATGTTATTCATCCTTCCCATTATATTTTGTCCGTTACATTCTATCATAATTATATAGTGAAAACAACGGTTGTAAGTGTTTTGTAATGAAATACATAGACTTTTATCCTGGATTATAATCAATTCCGCTTATATAAAACTATATAAGCAGCAACTCATGTATATAGAAGAACAAAGAGGCTCCACCTCGTTCGCTTTGCTATTAGAATAAAAAAACGCCAGTAAGTACTGACGTTCTTCATATGTACATATTGATGCAAATTTTCTGAAATTATAACCTATAGTCAACAATAGCCTTTGTAGGACATTTTTCAACACAAGCACCACATTGGGTACATTTTTCATAATCTATTCGTGCGATATTGTTTTCAACGACGATAGCATCATATTCACAAGCCTTAACACACATACGGCAAGCAATACATCCTGTTGCACAGTTCTCTTTTACAGGCTTACCTTTGTCAAGAGAAGCACAAGCAACACGAACCTTACTATCATCTGGAACCATTTCTATTAAGTTCTTAGGACATTCAAGAACACATCTTCCACAAGCTACACACTTGTCTTTATTTATGACAGCAATACCATCTATAATGTCAATTGCGCCAAAGTCACAAGCGGTAACACAGGAACCAAGGCCAAGGCAACCATATTCGCAACCTTTTGACCCCTTACCTTGAAGAAAGGCTGCATTTTTACAATCCATCACACCAGAGTATTCATATTTCTCTTTAGCACGGTCACAGGTACCCTGACACTTAATATAAGCCACTTGTTTAGCAACCTCTACCGCTTCAACACCCATTATCTTACTAAGCTCTTTAACTAGGTCTGAGCCTCCAACAGGACACATGGTCACTTGGGCGCCTTCTTCAACAACAGCCTTTGCATAGGCATCACACCCTGCAAAACCACAAGCACCACAGTTAGCACCAGGTAGTGCATCCCTCACAACAGGAATAAGAGGATCAACCTTTACTTCAAAGACCTTTGCTGCAACACCAAGACCTAGTCCAAAAAGAAGACCCAATCCACCAATACTGATGGCAGCGAAAATCATACTTTGTACGTCCATGTTTTCCTCCTTATTTAATCATTCCTGCAAATCCTAAAAAGGCAATAGCCATAAGACCTGCTGTAATCAAAACAATTGGGTAACCTTTAAAGTGTTTGGGTATTGGGCTAAATTCAATATGCTCACGAATACCGGCAAGAAGCACGATAGCCAATGTAAAGCCTACAGCCGTACCAAAACCATTTACAACTGAATGAATCAAGCCAAATTCACCATCAGTCTGGATACCTTTATTCATATTTATAATGGCTATACCTAAAACTGCACAGTTTGTTGTAATCAGAGGAAGATAAACACCAAGGGCCTGATAAAGGGATGGTGACGTCTTCTGAATAACCATCTCAACCAATTGAACCAAGGAAGCAATAACAAGAATAAATGCAATTGTACTTAAGTATTCAATCTCCAATGGTTCAAGAATAAAGTTATAAACGATATATGAAATCAAAGAAGCAAGGGTCATAACAAAAGTAACTGCCATTCCCATACCAAGTGAAGTTTCTACTTTTTTAGATACGCCTAGGAAAGGACATACACCTAAAAATCTTGACAGTACGATATTGTTAACTAATACCGCACTAATAAAAATCAATATAAATTCCATATGCCCCTCCTATCGATTGAGCTTTTCTTTTAGTCCGTTGAATCCTGCAAAAAGGAAACCTAGTGCAATAAAAGCACCTGGGGCTAAAACAAAAACAGTAATTGGCTGGTACCAGCTTTTTGACAACAATTGAAAACCAAATATTGATCCCGCACCTAAAAGTTCACGTAGTGAACCAAGAATAGTTAATGCCAAGGTAAAACCAAGGCCCATGGAAAGACCGTCAACAGCAGATTCAAAAGCACTACGTTTAGATGCAAAGGCTTCAGCCCGACCCAATACAATACAGTTTACAACGATTAGGGGAATAAATAACCCTAAAGCATCGTAAAGAGATTGAATATAGCTTTGTAACAATAAATCAATCATAGTAACAAAAGTAGCAATAACTACAATAAAGGCAGGAATACGCACTTTTGATGGAATAATATTTCTAAGCAAGGAGATAACCAAGTTGGAACCAATAAGAACCGCTGTCGTTGCCAGGCCCATCCCCATACCATTTGAGGCACTAGAAGTTACAGCCAAGGTTGGACACATACCAAGGACTTGAACAAGTACCGGGTTTTCATCAACGATTCCCTGACGAAGTTGTTTACCTATTGAACTCATTTCTTAGCCCCCTTTAAAAGATTTGTATTATAGTAATCTATTGCTTCATTAACTGCTTTTGTAACAGCGCTAGATGTAATTGTAGCACCACCAATGGCATCTATATCCTGAGGTTGGCTTCCGCCACCTTTGACAACAGTCAAGGTTTCAATTGCCTTGCCAGCAAATTGATTCTTAAAATCACCTTCATCAGCTTTAGCACCTAATCCAGGTGTCTCTGTATGACTAATGATGTCAATACCACTGATTGTTCCTTCACTGCTAAAGCCTACCATTAAGATTATCTTGTCACCATATCCCTCTGTTGTCTCTAACTTGAATGCATATCCCGTTAAATCGCCCGAGCCATCCTCAGCAGTGTTGCCAGCATATATATTCGTTATAAAACTAGGACTGCCTTTAACCACCTCTTCAGTGAATTTCGAATCCGAAAGTACCGCATTTAGAGCAACTTCAGTCTTTAGCTTAGCTTGATATTCCCTAGCATCCGCGGTTGCATTAAATGTAAATCCAAGGAGACCACCAGCAATAAGAGTAATAGCGAAGAGTATTAAAGCGTTTTTGATAATCAAACTTGTTTTCATACTATTCCTCCTCCCCAAAACATCTTGGTATTGTGTACCTATTAATAAGTGGTACTGCAAGGTTCATAATAATGATAGCAAATGAAACACCTTCTGGGTAAGACCCTACTAGACGAATTAGAGAAGTAATCACTCCACAGCTAATTGCATATATTATCTTACCAAGCGTTGTCATTGGAGAAGACACATAATCAGTTGCCATGAAAATGGCACCAATCATTAATCCACCACCGAACAATTGATAGCCTAGAAAAGCAGGATCAAAACCTTTACTTCCAAATAAAGATGCCAAAGTCATAAAAATCGCTACTGTTCCAATATAAAAAACCGGAATATGGTATGATATTACCTTTTTAACTACTAAATATATACCACCAATAATTAAGGCAAGAGCTGAAACCTCACCAATTGAACCTCCGATAGTACCTATAAAGGCATCTAGAACACTAGGTCCAATAACATCACCATGTTTGAGCATACCCATAACAGTGGCTCCCGATACAGCATCTACACTACTAAAAACAGGCTTAATCGTTTTCCAACTTGTCATGTGGTTGGCAAAAGACACAATAAGAAAAGCTCTTGCACCAAGGGCAGGGTTCATAAAATTATGACCAATACCACCAAAAAGTTGCTTAACTATAATAATGGCAAATGCGCTACCAAGTATAGGAACTGTAAATGGTACTAAGAAATCAACCATGGTAGTATCTGCGGCTGCATTAGGAAGAACTGGTAAAGCGGCTGGAAGGTTAAGACCTAATAATAGTCCTGTAACAGCAGCCGAATAATCTCCAATAGAAGACCTTCCTTTTGTCAGCTTCTGATAAAGCCATTCAAAAAATATGGCACTGGCTGTTGAAAGGACTAAAGTAAATAAAGCAGCTAAACCAAATACATATAAACCGACTAATGTTGCCGGAATAAGTGCAATAATAACATCTCTCATGAGATTAGGTGTTGTGTCCTTTGATCTAACATGAGGAGATGATGATACGATGTTAAGTTCTGACATAATAACCTCCTCTATTTTCTCTTCTCTGCCATAATGGTACGCCTAGTTGTTCGAATAGCCTGGACGATATGACGTTTAGATGGACACACAAAAGAACAAGAACCACATTCGATACAGTTAAGCCCTTTATAAGTTTCAAACTGTTCTTTAGCGTTATTCCTAGCAAATTTGTCAAGTTCTAGTGGCAATAAACTCATTGGACAGGCTTCAACACATTTACCACAACGGATACAAGGACTTTCTTCGCCCATATGCATTTCATTTTCTGACAGCAGTAAAATAGATGATGAAGTTTTAATAATAGGCATATCAACACTGAAAAGTGCTATCCCCATCATGGGACCACCTGAAATAATCTTTTTCGATTCTTCTATCTTACCGCCTGCATGTTCAATAAGTTCTCTATAGGATGTACCAATCTTACATTTATAGTTACCTGGATTAGTTACGTTTTCACCAGAAAGCGTTACTACGCGGCGCATCAAAGGACGGCCTCTAAAGAAAGCCCTATGAATGGCGACTACAGTATCAATATTCTGAACGATACATTTAGCTTCTGCAGGAAGCTTTCCAGAAGGTACTTCACGCTTGGTTACAGAATAGATAAGCTGTTTTTCAGCTCCTTGTGGATATTTGGCGGCAAGTACTGCCACTGATATATTCTGAGCAACAGGTTGATTCGATTCCTTCTTAAACTTGGCAACAGCTTTCTCCATAGCTTCAATAGCATCAGGCTTATTGTCCTCAATAGCAATAACACCTTTTGCTTTAGGAAACATATGTAAGATAACAGATAAACCTAACACAACCCTATCTGTTTCTTCAAGCATGACTCTATGGTCTGATGTCAAGTACGGTTCACACTCGGCACCATTAATAATAATATGATCAATTTCATCGCTGTTTGGTGGGTTTAATTTTATGAAAGTCGGAAAACCAGCACCTCCCATTCCAACAATTCCTGCTTCTCTAATTGTTGAAAGAATCTCATCCTTGTCCATGGAATACGGATCCTTAGGGATCATTTCCACTTCTTTATACTCTCCATCATTTTCAATGATGATACCTGGCAGCTTTGAGCCGCTAGGATGTAATACTTCGGTAATCTTCTTTACTTTACCTGAAACTGAGCTGTGTACCGGCGCACTAACAAATGCGTCTGAATCACCAATCTTCTGGCCGACTAATACTAGGTCGCCAGGTTTAACTAAAGGCTTACATGGAGCACCAATATGCTGTTGAAGCATAATGGTTACATCTCCCTTAGGAAGTATATACTCTATGACTTTGTCTTTAGTTTGACGCTTTGCATGTTTCGGGTGAATACCTTTTTTAAATGTTAAGTTAGACATTCGTAACCCCCTGTGGCATAAAATTTAATAAAATTTGTCCTATTTATAATAACTGATTCGTGCTTATTTTACAAGAAAAGTTAAATTATTTACAAGTCGCTTTTAAAGGCAGAAACGCCTATTCTATAGGGTTTGCGGCATTTTGTATGGTGTATACAATGTGCAAATAATAGAAAAAACAGGATTTTTACCCTGTTTTTTGCTAGAAATTGTTATTTTTTTAACTCTTCAATATTCTCTTTTATATACTCTTTTAGCCATAATACTACTTCTACTTGATTTAATGGTACTTGTCCAAGAATAGCTTTTAGTTCTTTAGTTGACACACTAAATTTCTTTCCATTAATTATATGCTCATATTGAATATTTATAGCTTCTTCCGACGTAATCAAAGTTGTCACACTAGATACTATATTACCAAGAGGCGGCCTATCTATATGTGCATATTCCATCCAGGCTCTTACCCTTGTTCCACTTCCAAGATGGGACTCAATTTCCAATCCTCCATTGCAAAAGACACATGTGTCATTGAGAAAAGGTATACCTAAGCCTACTTTCCGCATCGTTCTCGACGTTGTAAATGGATCTTTAATTGATTTGAGGATTTCCGGTGGGATTCCTACCCCATCATCCTCAATGCTTATGATTAATTGATTATCTATAATATTCTCATCTACCATAATTTTTATGTTAGAAGCTTTCCCTCTAACGCTATTATTGGCTATGTCCAATACATGATAAGCTAGTTCCTTCACAGGTTATCTCCTTTTCTTTAGTCAACACTTATTTATATAAGCAAGAGCCTTCATACAACTATAAAATTTAGACTTTAAAATACATGCCTCCTTTGAGGCATGTATTTTTTATTCATACTGTAAATCCATTAAAGTTTAAATCGCTTAACACTATCTCCTAAAGACTCAATTAACTCCGAGACACCTTTTATATAAAGATCAATACTCGATACTTCATCTGCCTGCTTAGCAGCATTATTAGATACCAAATCCATGCCCTCAGAAGTAGAAGCTGCAATCTGCGATACTTCATTCATTTGTTGGGAAGCTGTATTAGCATTCTTATTAACATTATACGCCTTATAGGCTGTCGTATTAACATTTTCATTAATTATTTGTACCGCTCTGGAAATATCTTCAAACCCTTTAACACTTAAGATCATGGCTTCTTCTTGAGCCGCCACAGTGGATTTTGATACCTCCATTTGAGACACTGCCACATCTACGGAATCCCTAACTTGTGTTATGATTTCGTTAATTTGGCTAGTTGAAGCCATCGTTTGTTCTGCAAGTTTCCGAATTTCATCTGCAACAACAGCAAATCCTTTGCCTGCTTCACCAGCTCTTGCAGCCTCAATTGAAGCATTTAAGGCTAATAAATTAGTCTGAGATGAAATGGCTTCGATAACATCAATAACGTTAACAATATCTTCAGCTACTTCAGCCAAATGATTAATAGCTTTTGTAGCTTCATTGGCAGCTTCAACATTCAATCGCATTTTTTCTTGCTGAAGTTCAATGTTCTTCTGACCGTTACTAATAGCTTCTACACTAAGATTAGCTTGGTTTTGAGCTTCATTCATATTTGTATTGATTTCATCTAAATTATTAACAATATCATGAATTTTTTCATTAGCGTCCTCAGTAGCTTCTGCCTGTCTAACAATATCCTCACTGATATTTGTAATGGTATGACTAGTTTGTTCAGATTTTTGAAGGATAGAATCTGCAATTGATTCTATTTCAACAAAAGACGATGATAGCTTGTCACTAAGTCCCATATTATCTTTTGTCATAACCTGAAGACTTTGAATCATCTGATTGAAGCCAACTGCCAACTGTCCACGTTCATCTTTAACATTCGTTTGATACGTAACGGTTAAATCTCCTTGTTGTGCTTTTTTCATTATATTATTTAGTTCTACAATTGGCCTTGCTATATTCTTCCCTTCAAAATATGAGGCAATGAATATAACAATCAAAATTAAGATTGCCCCACCCAATAAACGAAGGGCTACATCATCTAAATGTTCTTCTATACGACTTAACTCTTCTGCTGCAACAGAGTTCACATCATCAACATAATTCCCCGTACCAAGAATCCAGTCAAATTTTTCAATGTACATTGAATAACTGATTTTAAGACTAGGCTCTTCTTCATCCGGTTTAGGGAACCAGTATTCTGTATATCCTCCACCGTTCATACCAGCCTTAATAATCTCTTGAATTAACATATTACCATAATCATCTTTTAAATCATATCGATTACTACCTTCTGATTCCGGCTTGGGTGGTAAAAGAACATTATTTCCTTTTGAATCATCTATCCAAAAATAACCTGTTTCTCCATAGGTGGTATTTCTAACAGTTTCTACAATAATCTCTTTGATTTCATCCTCACTCTTACCCTCTTTCTCCATTTGGGTAATCATGCCCTCAATAGTCGTCACCATAGTTTCTACTTGAGTTTTTATCAAGGCCTTAAAATCAGATTCAATGTTCCTACTCATCTGTTCTTTTACTACAGCTCTTGTATTTGATTGTTCAAAAAAGTTATAAAACTGAAGTATAAACACGCTAATAAATACAATCAGCAGTGAATATAACATAATTCTTTGTCCAATTCTTTTCATTGCATAGCCTCCTAAATACCTAACTTGCCTAAGTCTGAACCAATTTCATAACTAGACTTCTTCGAAGATAAAAGTATAATATTTTCTTCCTTTGCTTTTTCTATTGCATCTGTATCAATAGCAAAACCCTCGGATACAATTATGCAGGCGATATCCACTAATGATGCTACCGCGATAATATTAATATGACTTTGAACCGTTACCCATACACAATCTTCTTTGGCCTTGCCCATCACGACACTTAACAAATCTCCAATATAACCACCTTGAACCTGACGGTCCAATTGTGTCTCACCACATATGACATTAAGGTCAAGTGCTTGAACGATATCATTTACTTTCATACGAGTCCTCCTGTTTGTTAATCTTTGCTGTCAATCCAAATGGCGGATGGAAGGTGGTAGTTTTTCAGACAAACTTACCATGTCATGCGCCATAAGACGTACTTTCTCTCTTAACATAAAAATGCAGTCTTCTACATTGGCATTTCCTTGAACAATATCTTCTGATAGAGCCTTACAAGTGGGCGCACCACACGAGCCACAGTCAATCTTTGGAAGGGTATCATAGATTTTTTCCATTGCTTCCATTTTCTGCAAGGCCTTTGTCATATCATTATCTAACTTCAGAATTTGTTTGTTTTTCAGATTGTGTTCCCAGTCTAGCGAAATACTTTCATCAACAATATCAATTTTCCTAGTTTCACCTTTTAAATTAATATATTTCTTGATTTTAGCCATTCTATTAGTTGCTACAAAAGAATTTTCTACGGTAAGAGGTCCGCCTAAACAACCATTTACACAGGCAAGACACTCAATAAAATCAACATCGAGCTTGTTGTTTTCTGCTCTTTCAAGAATCTTAATAACATTTTCTATTCCATCAACAGCAACATGATTGTATATTTTTGAAGCAAGTCCTTCACCACCTGTCGCTGCCCAACCAACTCCGTCACTTGTTGCCATTTGAAGAACTTCAACATCTTCTGGATCCAGCGACTTAATTATAGGCACCAGTCGTAAATAGACCTCTTTCATTGATATAATTCCATCAACATCAGACGAATCAATCGTTTGAGGATATCTGGAATTGGTTACCTTAGCAGCACATGGACTGATAAAAAATATACCTATATCTTTAGCAGCTATTCCCTGCTTCAATAGATACTGTCTAGCATATCTTGCTATAGCCTCTTTAGGTGAAATAATAGGAAGTACATTTGGAATAAGTGAAGGAAAGCGCATCTCTACAAGTTTGACAATAGCTGGACAAGCAGAGCTTATAACGGGCTTAACTACATTCCCTTCTTCCATAATCTTCTTTGAATATTCAGTAACAATTTCAGCAGCTCTTGCAACTTCGAAAACTTCATCAAAACCTAGTCTTTTAAGTGCTGTAAGTATAATGTTTGGATTACGAATCTTTTTAAATTGTGTATATAAGGTCGGTGCTGGTATAGCCACCTTGTACTTATATTTATTAATTTTATCAAGGGGGTCCGTTGTTGCTCTCTTTGCATTAGAATTGCATACCCGAATACACATTCCACAATCGATACAACGGACATCCATAATCTCGGCTTTAGAATTCCTAACACGAATCGCTTCCGTTGGACAGCGTTTAATACAATCTGTACAACCAATACATCGGTCACGATCCAAGGTAACGGAATGTAAAACTCCCATGTAAACCTCCTATATAAGTGAAAACCTAATCTCAACAGTAGTACCTACATCAACTGTAGACATAATATTAAGATGGTCACTGTTCTTTTTAATATTCGGAAGCCCCATACCTGCTCCGAACCCCATTTCCCGCGCCTGTTTTGACGCTGTTGAATAACCTGCAGTCATTGCCAATTCCAAATCAGGAATACCCGGTCCTTCATCTTTTAGTGCAACATATATTTCGGTTGGTGTAATTTCTCCTTCAATAACACCACCGTTAGCGTGAATCACCATGTTTATTTCTGCTTCATACATAGAAATTGATACTTTTCTGATTATATCTGGGGCAATACCCAATTGTTTCAGAATCTTCTTGAACTTAGCTGATGCAACACCGGCATTAATAAATTCACCACTTTCCACATCATAATTGAATTTCATCGTGAGCAATCTCCTCTCCCATAAGTCCGTTCTGATACAGAACTCCACTGGCAGTAAACAAGGATTGCGTCGTTCTTAACAAAACGATATCACGACTTTTAGCCATATCTATCAATTCTTGATTAGGTACTTTACCCCTAACGATAGCGATGGCTTTAATATCCAACATTTCTGCTGTACGAATAACTTGTGGGTGAACGAGACCGGTTAATAACAGTACATTATTTTGTACGAAAGCAAGAACATCACTCATGAGGTCACAAGAGTAACCATAATCAATTTCTTCCAAAAGGTGTTCTTCTCCACATATCAACTCGGCATTAAGAATGGCGATGACATCTTGTATTTTCATAAATGCCTCCTGCAATTTGTTTTGGTTACTAATATAATACCAGTTTGCGTAGTCGATGTAAATGAACAAACCGTTAAAATACATTTAAGATCACAAACATATTTATTATACTATAAAGACAAGAAATAATAAAAGCGAGGTTCTCCCCCGCTTTTATTATTTCACTATTTTTTATCTTCTTTTTGCTAGCTCTTTAAAAATCGCTTCCCAATTTGTTTCTTTTTCAACTAATAGAACAGTTAAGTGATATAAAAGATCACTAATTTCATATATAATTTCGTCAGGGCCTTCATTCTTAGCCCCAATAATAACTTCTGCTGTTTCTTCCCCAACCTTCTTAAGTATCTTATCAATGCCTTTATCAAAAAGATAATTGGTATAAGAACCCTCTTTAGGATTAACTTTTCTATCCATGACGACTTGATATACTTCCTCAAGAACCCTGGAATCAATTTTTTCTGCTATTTCATTTACATCATCCACACTTAGAATTTCTCTATAAAAGCATGAAAACTTGCCGGTATGACATGCAGCACCTTCTTGTTGAACTTTAACAACCAAGGTATCACTATCACAATCAATCAACATAGATTTCAAATATTGATAATGACCACTTGTTTCACCTTTGAGCCACAGTTCATTTCTTGAACGGCTATAATAATGCACTTTCTTACTTTCCCTCGTCTTCACGTATGCTTCTTCATTCATGTATGCTACCATAAGAACTTCACCTGTCAAATAGTCTTGTGCAACTACGGGTATTAGTCCCTGTTCATTCAATTTAAAATCTTTAAAATCCATAATATCCTCCATTGATTCTTCACTTATTTTTTCTACATTCATTCTCATATATAGTCATGGTTTAAAATATCAATATTAATCATTATACTTATAACCTTACCGATATATTTTCTGTCCTTAGGTATTCTTTTAGGTCCTTAATCTCAATTTCTTTGAAGTGAAATAAGCTAGCAGCCAAAACAGCATCAGCCTTACCGTCTATAATAGCATCCTTAAAATCTTCCATTTTCCCCGCTCCTCCACTAGCAATAACAGGGATTCCAACAGATTCAGAGACTTTCTTGGTCAATACATTATCATAACCGGACTTGGTACCATCTTTATCCATGCTAGTCAAAAGAATCTCACCAGCACCTCTTTTTTCTACTTCAACAGCCCACTCAATAACATCAAGAGTCCTTTTGTTTCTTCCACCATGAGAATATACGTCCCAACTCTTTCTTGCCTCGTTGTACTTAGCATCAATAGCAACAACAACGCATTGAGACCCAAATTTCATAGCTGCTTCGTTGATAAGATCAGGCCGTAAGATAGCAGCAGAATTAATGGATACTTTATCAGCACCAGCAAGAAGAATCTTACGAAAATCCTCTACATACCTTATTCCTCCACCAACTGTCAGGGGAATAAAAATTTGTTCCGCAGTTCTCCTGACAATGTCTACAATAGTATCTCTTTCCTCATGAGATGCTGTTATATCAAGAAACACAAGCTCATCAGCAAGAGATTTGTTATAGGCCTTAGCAACCTCAACGGGATCTCCAGCATCTATCAAGTCTACAAATTGTACACCCTTTACAACTCTACCTTTATCGACATCCAAACATGGTATAATTCTTTTACTTAGCATATTTTCCTCATTTCTAGCTGAACCTAGAGATTAACAAAGTTCCTGAGTATTGCAAGTCCTACATCGCCACTTTTTTCCGGATGAAACTGAAGAGCATAAAGGTTATTCAGTTGGGCTGCAACCTGAACGGTGTGGCCGTAAACAGTCGTTGCGCTTATAACATTTTCTTCCGTTTCTAAATAATAGGAATGAACAAAGTATACATAAGGTTCTTTTGGTAAGTCACGAAACAAAGGTTCTTCCTTTAGTATATTTAATTTATTCCATCCCATATGTGGTATTTTTAAATCCACATCAAATTTAACAATCCGTCCGGGTATGAGGCCAAGTCCTTTATGATTTCCAAACTCTGTAGAAGAATCAAACATTAACTGCATTCCAAGACATATTCCCAGTATAGGCTTACCTTCCATATTCGATTGGCTCAACATTTTGTCAAAGCCCTTGCTTCGAATCAAGTCGATAGCATCTTTAAAGGCACCAACTCCTGGCAAGATTAACTTATCTGCCAAAGACAGTTCAACCGGATCATCACTGATAAAATGATCAGCCCCTAGGAAGGTCAATGCATTGGATACACTTTTCAAATTACCCATTCCATAATCTATAATTCCTATCATACCTTATATCACGTTAACCGTGTTGCCTCCTTCTTAGAATCTAATTAATCAAACAACCCTTTTGTTGAACGTACACCTGTAATTCTAGGATCAATGGTTTTTGCTTCATCTAGTGCCATACCAAAAGCCTTAAAAATTCCTTCAGCTATATGATGGTTGTTTTTGCCATGAAGTACTTCAATATGCAAATTCATCTTTACCCTGTTTGATAAAGCTCTGAAAAATTCTTCAACCATTTCAGTATCCATACTTCCAAGCTTATCGCAAGTGAATTCCGCATTGAAGCTTAAGTATGGTCTTCCTGACAAATCAAGACTGACTAGGACAAGGGTCTCATCCATAGGTATACAAGAAGAACCATATCGTTTAATGCCCTCCTTGTTCCCCATAGCTTCTTGGATTGCATCACCAAATACAAGTCCTATATCCTCAATCGTATGGTGAGAATCAATATGAAGATCACCAGAAGCCTTAACTTCCATGTCAACAAAACTATATTTTGCTAGATGGGCCAGCATATGGTCAAAAAAACCTATTCCTGTATCTAATGTACCATTTCCAAGGCCATCCATGTTAACGGATACATTAATGTCCGTTTCCTTGGATATTCGGTTGATGGATGCAATTCTACTCATCTCGACTTCCTCCTCATACATCACTTTTTTGATTAAATCGAACAGCTATGGCATTTGCATGAGCTGTTAGTTCCTCCGATACAGCAAATGAAATAATATCATCCTTCAACTCTGCTAGGGCTGGCTCGTTAAAATAAATAATCGAACTTTTTTTAATAAAATCATCTACGGACAGCGGTGAAAAAAACCTTGCTGTTCCATTTGTCGGAAGCACATGATTTGGACCTGCCATATAATCTCCTAAAGGTTCAGGTGAATAAGAGCCAAGGAAAATAGCCCCTGCATGTTTAACTTGATTCATAACCATAACCGGCTCTTTCATACAGATTTCCAAATGTTCCGGTGCGATTTGGTCGCTAATATTAATAGCATCCTTGACAGACTCAACCACAACTATTGCGCCGAAATTTTCTAAGGAGTCAAGAATAATATCCTTACGGCTGAGAAGATTTGCCTGACGATATAATTCTTGTTCAACAGCTTTTCCTAAATTCTCGTCACAAGTAACCAAAACAGAAGACGCTAATTTATCATGTTCAGCCTGAGAAAGCATATCAGCAGCAACATATACAGGATTTGCAGTCTTATCTGCTAAAATTAAGATTTCAGACGGTCCTGCTATTGAATCAATGTTTACGAGACCATAAACTTTTTTCTTTGCTAGGGCCACATATATATTCCCAGGCCCCACTATCTTGTCTACCCTAGAAATAGACTCCGTTCCATAAGCAAGTGCACCAATAGCCTGAGCTCCACCAACCTTATATATTTCACTTACACCACAAATATCTGCAGCTACTAGGGTAGCTGGATTAAGAGAACCGTCTTTTTGAATCGGAGTTGTCATAACAATCTCATGTACACCTGCTACAACAGCAGGAATAATGTTCATAAGTACACTAGATGGGTAAACAGCCGTTCCCCCAGGTACATATACTCCTACACGATTCAAAGCAGACACCTTTTGTCCAAGCATGGTTCCATGTTTATCTGTATCAAACCATGAATAGGATTTTTGTTTAAAATGATAGTCATAAATTCTCTTATATGCCTTACGAATGACATCTATTAGATCTTCATCAACATCTTGATATGCTTGTGCTATTTCTTCCTTACCAACTCTAAGATTATTTAGTAAAACACCATCAAACTTCTCTGTATAATGAATAAGCGCTTGATCACCACTAGATTTTACATTATCTAAAATCTCTACAACATCCTTTTCATATGACTCATATGAAGTCTGTTCTCTTTTTTGAAGAAAATCATCTATATTTAATTCTTCCTGTCCGCGCAAGTCGTAATATTTCATATGGATTTCTCCTTTTTAACAGTTAGCTGAGTGCTCTTAAGCCATCAACAATTTTATTTATTCGTTCACTTTCCATTTTCATACTAACCCGGTTAACAACCATACGAGCAGATAAGGGCACAATCTTCTCTAATACAACTAAGCCGTTTTCCCTTAATGTTGTTCCTGTCTCAACAATATCAACAATGACTTCAGAAAGGCCTACAAGAGGAGCAAGTTCAATAGATCCGTTAAGCTTAATTATTTCAACCTTCTGATTCTTTTTATTATAAAAATAATCTTTGGCTATATTTGGATATTTAGTTGCCACGCGAATAGAAGAGTTATATTTCAATTGTTCACCCATAGACTCAGGACCTGCAACAACCATATCGCACTTACCAAATCCTAGATCAACAACTTCATAGAGGTTTCTTCTTTCCTCAAGTATGGTGTCTTTACCAACTACTCCTATATCAGCCGCTCCGTACTCAACATATGTAGGAACATCACTTGCTTTAGCAAGAAAGAATTTAAGTTTTAATTCTTCATTAACAAAAATCAATTTCCTAGTATCAGTATACATCTCTTCACAGGTAATCCCTTGTTCTTCTAACATTTTAAGGGCTTTTTTTGCTAATCTTCCTTTAGCAAGAGCGAATGTCAAATAACGCATTTTATAGTCCTCCTTCTACTAAGTCAGAAATACTTGCCTCACTGATTTCATCAGTAGAAAGATTTCTCAATTCTATTTTGTCCGCATCCACAATATTCATCAAGCCACCAATCTGCTTACTCTTGCCATAGACTATACTTTCTTCCAAACTCAAACCATCAATTCCAAGTTCTACTGTCATACCTTGTCGTCGTAAAGCTTCAGCAAGTTTAATTGCTACCCCTCTATTGGATTCATCATATATGATTAAGGTATTAATCCGTTCAATTGCAACTTCGATTTGTTGTCTAGCAAGGGCATTCATCACTTCGTCTGTTTTAATGGCAAAACCTACTGCTGGTGCGTCATAGGAGAAGGTACCAAGCAAGCCATCATATCTCCCACCATCGACAATAGAATCCCCAACGTCATAGGTATAACCCTTAAATATTAACCCTGTATAATAGTTTAGCTTACTTACCATACCTAGGTCAAAAGAAACATACTCTGTCACACCATAATCACCTAGTATTTCATAAACCTTGCGAATCCTGTCGATAGCAAGTTTTGATTTCTCATTATTCGTATAGCTAGATGCCTTATCCAAAATAGAAGAATCACCAAAAAGTTTCGGTAGATCAATAAATGCCATTTTTACAGATTTAGGTATTTCGTGTTCTGCAAGAACTTCTTCAAGACCGATATAATTCTTTTCATCAATAAGTGACCGAAGGTCTTCAGCCATATTTTCGTCTAGCCCTGCTTCTTCAACTAATCCATTAAAATACCCAACATGACCGATGTCAATTTGAAATTCGGACAAACCTGTAGATAATAAAGCATTAACTGCAAGTGCTATACACTCAGCATCTGCGTCAGGACTGGCAATTCCTATACATTCGACCCCTGCTTGAGTAAACTCCCTAAGCTTACCTTGATAATTCTCGTTATTATAAAAAACATTTCCCAAATACGAGAAACGTTTAGGCGATTTTTCATAATTATAAAAAGTTGCCATATATCTAGCAATAGAAGGTGTTACATCAGGTCTTAGAGCAAGTATATCTCCTTCCCTATTAAAAAATTTATATAGGTTTCTTCCATTATCTGTGCCACGTTTATTGTGATATATATCAAAATATTCAAAAGTTGGTGTCTGAATTTGCTCATAGCCATAATGGGCAAACATAGTCCCGAAATTCTTCTCAATATTACCTTTCTTTAAGGTGTCCACGGGATGAATATCTCTTACTCCGTCTACTGTGTGCAATAATTGATTGATCATTTTTACCTCCGCTTTAGCGATTTAAAGTGCTAATTTGCTAATATGTTAAATTATTTTAATATTATAGGGGCCATTCTCTTTAAAGTCAACCCTTTTTTATAAAGTTTACAATAAAACTTTATAAATCGCCAATATATCTATCCAAAGCTTCAATATAATGAACAAGATAACCATCCTTATTTTCAATCGGATAGAAAGCTTTGCACTCTTCAAAAGCAATAGACTTCTTCCCACCTTTTTCTGCTTCTTTTACCTTCTTTTCAACAAAATCATATGGTACAAGAATCATCTCATCAAAGCTGGTAAAGTAAAAGATAAAAAAAGCAATACCTTCCTGTTTTTTAAAGTCAGCCATAAAATCCAATTGATGTTTATGTATATTCTTAAGAGGAAAGCGTTTCATTGTTGTTTCCTTAGCATCAAAGCAAATTGCATAACCTTGAACCATACCCATATAGTCTACTGTCGATCGTTCCTCAAAAAAAGCCTTCTTAATATTACCATTAGCAGGATCCAGTTCTACCGGTTTAATAGGAGTCGGTATCTTTTGAATCAATCCAATCCCATGTTCACGATATTTGATATTAGTCATATTGATATATTCTTCCAAGGAACTTCCGCGAAGTCCTCTAGTCCTAAAATAGCCCATATTAATTCCTGTCCTTTAGTATTTTTTGGTTTTCTCTTATATTACGTAAGAAACGTTTCTTGCCAATCCATCCCGCTGAACTGATACCATACTTTTCCTTAAATTCTCTATTTGATAATCCTTTAATCAAGTCATGGTCGACCTTTTCATTAACTACAGGTTGATGGTTATACCTTGCTGGTATTTCCTGTTTATTTAAGGGACAAACCAGTTGACACAAATCACATCCATAAACATATCCACCTAAACTTAAACCTTCGGTGGATAGTTCATTATCCTTCCAAAGCTTTGACTGGGTAAGATAGGATATACAACGACTGCTTTTTAAGTGACCGTGTGTGACTATGGCGCCATTTGGACAAATCTCTTTGCACCTACCACAAGTGCTACAAAAGCTATGTTTAAGATCATTATACTCCCTTTTGGACAAATCCCCTTTGTCTGATAAATGCATATTCGTAATTAGATATGCAATATAGAAACGGGTTCCGAATCTTGGATGCCATAAAAGACTGTTATTCAATATCTTGAACTGCCTTGTTCTAAGTAGCAAGGCCTTATCATTAAGAGGACCGGTATCACAAAAACCAACTGCATCTTCTCCAAGGTCCTCAACAATAAAGTTTTTAATTCTATCAAGATATTCTTTGGCTAAAAAATGATAATCCCTAAAAGTAGAAGCTTTTGATAATCTACATATATAGTCTTCTTCATCTTCATTTTCTCTATTAAGATTATATGGCAAAATAATTGTGATTATGGAATTAGCACCCTCAAGATGGTGACTAGGATCGTAGAAACTCCTATCACACATCGTTTTATTATATCCAACATCAAAATAAGTCCCATGACCATTATGTGAAGACTCAAGAAAATTGGCATAGCCAATGAAGGGTTCACTCGAAGTAAAACCATACTCTGCTATGCCAATATCCTGTAAGAATTTTTCAATCTTATTTTTCTTATTTTGTGAATTCATCAAAACAACTCCTTTAGTATTGTTTCGAATTCCGAAAAATAATCCGCTTCAAATATCCTACCACTGATTTCTGGTAGTTCAGGTATATCTCCAAGTCCAAAATTTTTACTGTGGAGGAGATGATACTTAAGTTGGAAATTTTTCCTGAAATAATCATTGATCTGCTTATCCCCATATTTGCCGTCCCCTACAACTGGGTAACCAGCATAAGACAGATGTGCTCGAATTTGATGAGATTTACCTGTCAGTATTTCTACTTTAAGTTTAGTAAATTTACCATCTTTACTAAAAGCTAGAGGCTCTGCAATAGTATGTATATATTTGCCAGGTCCCTTTTCGCTTATTGACACCTTATTTCTGTTCCCCTTCTTAACTAAATAACCTTTTAATTCAATAGTCTTATCTAGTCGTCCCAAAACAATGGTATGGTAATATTTCAAGGTTCTTTTATTCATAACATTATCATTAATCAGTCGAAGAGCTTTGGCATTTTTTCCAATAAGAATAACTCCACTTGTATTCCTGTCCAACCTATTGCAAACTCCATAAGAATCAAGCATACCTATTCTTTGGCCTTTTTGGGATAAATAGGCTTCATACTCCTCTAACAGATGATGATCACGACCATTAGCTTGACTTAAAAGGCCAGGTTCCTTGTTATATACCAGTAAATCTTCATTTTCATATATGATTTGCTGCTTACTTAAACTATAACCAGTCTTTACTGAATGGTTTAAATCCCCATCAAAACTTTTTGATATCGGATGATCAGGCAAGTCCTTTGTATCTGATATATACTCAACCAAATGATTAGATGAGAATTTCCCAAAAGTTTCGTCACTTAAATAAAACTTAATGGAATCACCAGTCCTAACCAGCTCTTTCCCATTACACTTCTTATTATTTAAGACAATATTCTTTTTTCTGTACATTTTTTGAACAAAACTTTTTGGTGCTTCTTTTAAAACTTTATGTACAACTTTATCCATACGGATTTGATCATATTCCTCAATAACTATAATTTCTACCATAATATCTCAATTCTACATACTAACTATAGGGTCTACATCGTTTTACTAATAAATGCACTCGCTATTTTGCCTAATTCTTTCATGTCCGGATTACCTGATTTTGATTTCACATATTGTCTCAAGTTTTTGTATAAGTCATCATAATCATCATAAACATATATTTCTTGATTATGTCCCTTTGGTTTTACAAGGGAAACCAGCACCTGTTTGATTTCCAACTTCTTCTTTCTGGATGATATCAAGTCCTTGTCCGAATCAACCAAAACGTAAATACCAACTTTTGTAATCACTGAGGTATAAGTATAGTAACCTTTTTTTCCTTTAACAATTGGTAGTTCCCCTAGGACAAGAAAATCATCACTTATCTCACAGAGATTGTCAAACTTTTCTTTTTCAAGAACCCTATACCTGAAAACAGCGAAGTATCTTGCCAGAAACTGGGCCGTAGGTAAAATCAGCAAAACGCTAATCAAATTCAAGACGATAGTAAAAGCATTTGAAAGAGCCAACCCTAAAGTGAATACTATAAGACAAGCAATTAATAAAAATATAGATATCCTTAGATTATGTCTTTTTACATAGGTAATATATCCATGATCTCCACGCAAGATTTCTTTATTTACCAGTATGTCCAAATCCACCTTCTCCTCTTGCACTTTCCTCTAATTGACTTGTCTCAATCCATTGACTTTGGACAATAGGATTAAATACCATTTGAGCAATTCTCTCACCGTGTTCAAAAGTAAAGGGTTCACTCCCATGATTAATCATAATCACCTTAATTTCCCCCCTATAGTCTGCATCTATTGTTCCAGGTGTATTGACCATTGATATACCATGTTTAAGAGCCAAACCACTTCTAGGACGAATTTGAGCCTCATAACCGTCTGGTATGGCAATTTTTATACCCGTTGGGACCAACTTGATTTCTCCCGGACCAATAGTCGTTACATCACCTGTACAAGCGAGAAGGTCAACACCTGCTGAATGTTCCGTTTGATACTTGGGTAAATTCAAAGACTTACCTGCTTCTGTTCTCTCAATATATACTTGAATCTTTTCCATCTTTATCCTCCTCTATGAATAGTTCACTAATTGATCAATTAAATCAGCTTTAGGTGAAACCAAGGTTAGACTAACCTTATTAAAGTCAAAGGTTTCTAGGATTAATTGTTCCACTTTTTCTTTATCAACCTCATTAATCCGGTTAATCATATCGTCTTGATGTCGAATACGACCTAAGAGAAGTTCTCCTTTTCCATAATGAGACATCCTAGTAGACATATTCTCCATACCAATAATCAGGTTACTCTTAATCTGTTCTTTAACCTCTATCAGTTCCTGATTAGTGATTCCTTCTTTTTTGAACTTTTGAATTTCTTTATAAATAGCCTCATATAGCCTTTCAGTCTGAGCCACACTTGTTGCTGCATAGGTGGTAAATAGACCAGCATTATGAAAATTTTCTATAAACGAGTACAGGGAGTAAGCCAACCCTTGTTCTTCTCGAATACTTTGAAAGAGTCTTGAATTAAGCCCTCCACCTAAAAGCACGCTTACCATATTAAGCCCATATGTATCATCACTAAAATAATTAATAGAAGGAAATGAAATGGCCATATGGCTCTGCTCAATACTTCTGTTAAGTCCTCTTTTAGAAGGTACATATATTGTTGATTGATCACGAACAAGGCTGTTTCCCGACTTCACAGGAGAAAAAGCCTTCTCCAACTTTGACAAAACATTGGAAAAGTTTATCTTGCCAACAACAGATATAACAATGTTATCACCAACATACTGCTTCTCAACGTAGTCCTCTAGCATGTTTTTTTCCATTCGATTAATATTTTCTTTGGTACCTATTATATTATAACCTAAAGACTGTTCTGGCCAAACAATGGCATGAAGTTCATCAATAACAACTTCTTCAGGATTATCTTCATACATAGCATATTCTTCAAGGATAATCCCCTTCTCCTTTTGAATATCTTCCTGGTCAAACTTAGAGTGTGTTAGCATATCACTTAATATATCAATTACTGTATCCAGATGTTCATCCAAAACATGTGCATAAAAACACACATATTCCTTTGATGTATATGCATTAACATGACCACCAATTCTTGACATATCATCGGCAAGCTTTTTAGCTGTGCGCTTATATGTCCCCTTAAAAAACATGTGTTCAATAAAATGGGATATACCATTATTCGTTACATTTTCGTCCACAGAGCCGTTCTTAATATAAATACCTACGGATACACTACGTACATTAAGGACTTCTTCCCCAACAACACGTATATGGTTACCTAATGTGGCATTATGAATCATTGACATTCTCCTACTCTAAATAAATGAACAGGGAAAACAGGTTAATCCTGTTTTCCCTGTGTGAAAATCTTATAATGACAAGATATCATTCAATACTTATAATCAAATGTCACTTAGTCGTTAAGAAGTGCTTTTCTTGAAAGATTAATACGTCCTTGACTGTCAATTTCCATAACTTTTACAGAAATCTCGTCTCCAACAGAAACAACATCTTCCACCTTATTAACACGTTCTTTAGCAAGCTTGCTGATATGAACAAGACCATCCTTACCAGGTGCCAGTTCAACAAATGCACCAAAGTTAGTAATACGTACGACTTTACCCTTGTAAATGGTTCCAACTTCAACATCCTTACCAATCATCTCGATAATACCAATAGCCTTTTCGACCATTTCCTGATTATTACCAAAGACAAATACACGACCGTCTTCTTCAATATCAATCTTGACACCTGTTTCATCAATAATCTTGTTAATGGTCTTGCCTTTAGGACCAACAACTTCACCTATTTTTTCAGGGTCAATATTCGTTTGTGTAATCTTCGGTGCATATTGAGACAATTCAGCTCTTGGTTCATTGATACAAACATTCATAACATCATCAAGAATATAGTTACGAGCTTTCATAGTTTGATAGATTGCGCCTTCAACTACCTCATTAGAAATACCTTGAAGTTTCATATCTAATTGAATAGCAGTAATACCATCTTTTGTTCCAGCAACTTTAAAGTCCATGTCACCAAAGAAGTCTTCAATTCCCTGAATATCTGTAAGTAGAATAAAATCATCATCCGTGTCACCAGTTACCAAACCACAGGAGATACCGGCAACGGCCTTCTTAATAGGAACACCTGCCGCCATTAGGGACAAGGAACTAGCACAGATAGAGCCTTGAGAAGTAGAACCATTTGATGATAAAACTTCAGATACAGTTCTAATAGCATATGGGAATTCTTCTTCAGTAGGAAGAACAGGTACTAAGGCTTTCTCTGCTAAAGCTCCATGACCAATTTCACGACGTCCTGGTCCTCTTGACGGTCTCGTTTCACCAACAGAATATGAAGGGAAATTATAGTGGTGCATATAACGCTTCCCTGTTACTAGCTCATCAAGGCCATCAAGCGTCTGTGATTCACTTAATGGTGCCAAAGTAGTAATATTAAGAACCTGGGTTTCTCCACGGGTGAAAAGACCACTACCATGAACTCTAGGAATAACATCAACTTCAGCTGACAACTTACGGATTTCATCCATGCCTCTACCGTCAGGTCTCTTATGATCTTTCAGTATCATTTTACGAACAGTTTTCTTTTGGTATTGATAAACAGCCTCATCAATCATACCTAAAAACTCTTCATTCTCTTCTTTAGTATACTTATCTGATAAAGCTTCTTTAATTTTATCAATTCTTTCGAATCGGTCAGTCTTATCTTCTGCAAAAACGGCTTCTTCCATTTCGCTTGGAGGAACAATTTCCTTCATTGAAGCAAACATTTCTTCTGGAATACCGACCTCAACATAATTCATCTTTTCTTTACCTTCTTTTTCAACAATTGTATCCATGAAGGCAATTAGTTCTTTATTAAATTCATGACCTCTAAAGATGGCTTCTACCATTTGAGCTTCTGGAACTTCTTTGGCATCAGCTTCAATCATAGTAATCTTTTCTCTGGTTGAACAAACAGTTACATTCATAACTGTCTTTTCTCTTTGTTCTTTATCAGGGTTAATTACATATTCACCATCAACCATACCTACAATACATGAACCAAGAGGTCCCGCAAAAGGAATGTTTGAAATAGAAAGCGCGATAGAAGTACCCATCAAAGCACAGACTTCAGGCTGACAGTCTTGATCAACAGACATAACAGTATTAACAATACCACAGTCATTTCTAAAATCTTTTGGGAAAAGTGGACGAATTGGTCGGTCGATTACGCGGCAGGTAAGAATGGAATTCTCACTTGGTCTACCTTCTCTTTTTATAAATCCACCGGGGATTTTACCTACTGAGTAGGCTTTTTCTTCATAGTCAACACTAAGTGGGAAGAAATCCACACCCTCACGAGGCTTCTCAGAAGCTGCTGCTACAGAAAGTACAGTTGTTTCACCATAATTGATGATGCAGGCTCCATTAGCTAGACCTGCTACCTTACCGATTTCAACACTAAGTGTTCTACCGGCAAGTTCAGTTGAATAAACTCTTGACATCTTTGTCTCCTTTCAAATCTGCCCTGAGTCTTAGTCCTTAGTGCTTATTCTCCATTTCTTTGTTGGAGAACAAAAACTAAGTACTAATAAGAAACATCAGGGCAATATAGCGTAAGTACGCTCTATTATTTATTATACAAGAAAATTGGGATTTTGTATAATATTATTTTCTATATTCAGGGTCAAGAAAACTTTCCTATAGAATGAAAATAGAGCGGATATTATCCGCCCTATATAAGAAATTCTTACTTTCTAAGACCTAATCTTTGAATCAATGCACGATAACCTTCAAGATCAGTTTCTTGAAGATATCTAAGTAAGTTTCTTCTGTGACCTACCATTTTAAGAAGACCTCTTCTTGAGTGGTGATCTTTTTTATGCATCTTAAGATGCTCATTAAGCTCGTTGATTCTTGTAGTCAACAAAGCGATTTGAACTTCTGGTGAACCAGTATCTCCAGCAGCTCTTCCGAAATCTTTAATAATTTGTTGTTTTGTAGCTTTATCCATGTTGGATCCTCCTTGTTAAAAAACGCCGGTTACCACGTACTGGGCGGAGTGTCCGAGAACCTAGCAACGGCTATTACCAATTAAACATAATATCATAAGTCAACAATAAAGTAAATGTTTATTTAGACTTGTTTTTCTTTTTATCTTTTTTCTTCTTATCCTTCTTATCCTTTTTCTTCTTTTTGTTTAACTTTTTAGACTTAGACTTCTTGTCTTTATCTTTTAGGGCCTCTTTCATAGGGCATTTAGAGCAATATTTTCCACTTTTCTTAAATTTAAGACAACATTTTTTTGCCATTTTAAACCAACTTTCTTTCACCATGGAACCATCTATTCTCTTCTATTGTATCATAAGGTTTGTCTATGATTGATTATTTGACAAATAAATGAAAGTATTCGATTAAATCTTCTTCATCTAACTTCATCTGATTAATAAGTTCATCCAAGGTCTTAAAGACATCCTCACTTCGTAAGTACTTGTGGAATTTTACAATAATTTCTTCTCCATATATCATTTCATCAAAATCATAAATATATGTTTCAACTAAAACTTCTTTATAGTTAATATCTATCGTAGGTTTGGTTCCCACATTAGTCAGCCCATAATAAGTCTTGCCATGTACATCAACAGTTGAAATATAAACGCCATGTTTAGGTAATTGCTTATGCTTGTCAGGTTTAATATTAGCTGTTGGGAAACCTATCTTACGACCAAGTTCAGCCCCATGTACAACTTGACCGGATATAAAATATGGCCTCCCCATCAGTTTGGTAACCAAAGGAAAATCCGCAGCCAGAATGGTCTTTCTCAACCATGTACTACTAATAATTTCTCCATTTTCCTCAAGTTTGGTCAAAGCATGTAATTGATAATCATATCTTTCTTCAAAAGACTTTAAGGTTTCAACATTTCCTTTACGGCTTTTACCAAATGAATAATCTTCTCCTACTACAATAGCCTTCGCACCGAGATGTTGGTACAAGATAGTATGGATGAAATCTTCTGCCTCAATAGATGCAGTTTCTTTTGTAAATGGAAAGCGGACATAAAAATCCATTCCCATATCTTCTGCAACATGTTGTTTTTCTCTGTCAGTATATATTAATTTCACTTCAACTGGAGCAAGTACATGAGTTGGATGAGGATAGAAAGTAAAAAAAACAGTTTTAAGTTCTCTTTTCTTTGCAATCTCTTTGGCTCTTTCCAGTAAAGTTAAATGTCCTTTGTGTATACCGTCGAAATTCCCTAAGACCACTACTGTATTTTCAAGATGAAGGGAATTTATATCTGTGATAAATTTCATAGGTCACCTCGTTAATGAAACATTTTTTCAACTTTTAATATTGTCACGCCATCTCTAATCACTTTCTTGTAGACGGCAATAAATTTTCCTTGTGAATCATACATGCGATACTGATTGTGCCTTGCCATATCATCTGAAACAAGGTCTATTGGAAGTTTATTACCATTATACAACGGCTTTTCATACTCTGTCGACACCTGAATCTCAGGAAGTTCTTTAAACAGATCATCAATGGATTGTATAAGATCCTCTGTCTTTCCCTCTTCAACAGCTCTTCTAAGCTCTTCAAGAGTCTTGGCTTCTGATAGTCGAAAAGATCCTACTTGAATTCTTTCAAGTTCAGTCATACACGCAAAAGACCCTAATTGAGTTCCTAAATCATCAATCAGCGTTCTTATATATGTCCCTTTAGAACATCTCACATCAAAGCCATAAGACATATTGTCTATTTGATGAATATTGGTTATGGAATGTATTTTTACCGGCCTGGCTTCTCTCTCAATGGTTATACCTTGTCTAGCCAATTCATAAAGCTTTTTACCCTTGTGTTTAAGAGCCGAATACATAGGTGGAATCTGATTATAGTCACCTACAAAACTTAATAGGGCCTCCTCAAAGTCTGGAAACGAAATCTTTTGGGAAGATTGGTCAATAATAGTCCCTGATATATCCTGTGTGTCAGTTCTGAACCCCAACTTACATTCCGCACGATAGGTCTTATCTTTATCAGTTAATAAATCAACTACTTTCGTTCCTTTACCTAGACATATAGGTAAGACTCCTGTTGCATCAGGATCAAGAGTTCCTGTATGTCCAACCTTTTTCATTCCAAATATTTTTCTAATTACAGCTACAACATCAAAAGAAGTATAGCCTTTTTCCTTATATACATTAATGATGCCGTTGAAGTTCAACTTCCATCTCCTTTAAAACTCTATTTTTTGCATTATCCAAAGTATCCTCTATAGTACAACCGGAAGCTTTGATATGTCCACCACCACCGAAGACTTTAGCCACATTGCATACATTTATAGAACCCTTGGCTCTAAAACTGCCTTTGAAATTGTTTGGTGATAATTCAAGGAGAAAAACGCTTGCATGTGGTCCTTCAATTTCATTTAGAAAGGAGACCACGCTCTCTGTATCTTGCTTGACAAGGGATTCTTTTACTAATTCTTCGTAGCCAATAACGGTCATAGCAATAGAACCCTCATTTTCAATGGTTAAGTTATGAATAGCAATACCAAGAGCCTTTATGCTTTTAGCAGACCTTGTAAAGTACATTCGATTAATCATACCAGTAAAATCTATTCCGCTTGTAAGTAAATAACCAGCTATTACATGCGTTTCATACCTAGTATTACTGTGCTTAAAAACACCTGTATCGTAGATGATACCGGTATAAAGACATTCGCTGATTTTTTTTGTTAGATATGTTAAATCTCCATCAAGAAGGCCTGCCATAAGTCCAATCATTTCACTTGTTGAACTAGCCTTGGTATCGACATAATTATGATTAGCAAAATAAGTATTACTTTCATGATGATCTATATTTACAGTTGTTGAAGCACGATTAAAAAGTTCAACAATCGGTTCAATTCGAGTTAAATCTCCAGAATCAACAATAATCAAAGAATAATTTTCTTCAAAAATAGTTGATTTTTCATCTTCAAATTTTTCATATGTCATGATATGACTAAAACCAGACAAGTCTCTATAACTTTCTGGTCGTTCTTCTAATATAACAGTTACATCTCTCATATTCATAATTATTTGATATAAGCCTAATGCAGCACCAACGCAATCACCGTCAGGGTGAACATGTCCTGTAATATAGACATGTTCACCTTCTGGTAATAGGCTTAATAATTCATTAATCTTCATCATGGTTATGCTGATCTTTCTCTGTTACTTCTTTAATCAGCTTACTCATATTAACACCGTATTCAATGGAATGATCCACCACAAATTTCAATTCCGGTGTATTTCGAAGATTCACTCTTCTAGCCAACTCCTTACGGATATAGCCAGCAGAGTTTTTCAGTCCCTCTAGGGTGTCCTGGTGCTTCGATTCATCACCTAAAGTACTGAAAAAAACTTTACAGAATTTAAGGTCTGGAGTGGTATCAACATAGACAATACTAACCAATGTATCCACCCTAGGGTCCTTAATTCCGTCACGAATGATTGCACTTAATTCGTGCTTGATTTCTTCGTTTATTCTAACGATTCTATTACTATTTTTTTTCATGAAGTCACCTGCTTTATAAAATGGTTGCAAGTTTTAAGTTTCAAGTTTATCGTGGTATCTCTTCCATTATGAATGCTTCAATAATATCGCCAATTTTTAGGTCGTTATATTTTTCAAGCATAATACCACATTCATATCCGGTAGCAACTTCCTTTACATCGTCTTTAAAACGTTTAAGAGAAGCCATTTCACCTTCATAAAGAACGATGCCATTACGAACTAATCTTGCACTGGCATTTCGCTTCATATTACCATCTGTTACATATGAACCAGCAATAGTACCTACATTTGACACAGTAAAAGTATCACGAACCTCTGCATGACCAATAACTTTTTCCTGGAATATAGGATCAAGCATACCTTTCATAGCCAATTCGATATCTTCAATCGCGTTATAGATAACCCTGTAAAGTCTTACATCAATTTTTTCCAATTCAGCTGCGGATTTTGCAGTTGATTCAGGTCTTACATTGAAACCAATAATAATTGCATTTGATGCACTTGCCAACATTACATCAGATTCATTGATGGCACCTACTCCGCCATGAATAATATTGATGACAACTTCTTCATTGGAAAGCTTCATAAGACTTTGTTTAACCGCTTCTACAGAACCTTGTACGTCAGCTTTTACGATTAATTTCAGTTCTTTCATCTCACCCTCGTGAATTTGATGGAAGAGATCGTCTAGGCTAACTTTTTGAGGTGTATTCTGAATCATCTTCTCACGTTGTGAAGATTTGAGTTTTTCAGACATAAGTCTCGCTTCCCTGTCACCTTCAGTTACATAGAAGGCTTCTCCTGCAGCCGGAACTTCGTCAAGGCCAAGTATCTCAACCGGTTTAGAAGGACCTGCTATCTTCACACGCTTACCTGCATCGTCTAGCATGGCTCTGACTTTACCATATGTATTGCCAGCAAGAACTGCATCACCAACTTTTAGGGTACCATTTTGTACCAATACTGTTGCTACTGGTCCACGTCCCTTATCAAGCTGAGCTTCAACAATAATACCTCTAGCTTCTCTTTTTGGATTTGCTTTTAGGTCTTCCAATTCCGACACAAGTATAATCATTTCAAGAAGTTCATCAATACCAGTCTTCTTAATAGCCGATACTGGTACACAGATTGTATCTCCACCCCAGTCCTCAGGTACTAATTCATATTCAATTAATTCCTGCTTAACTCGGTCAGGGTTAGCGCCTTCTTTATCAATCTTGTTAATGGCAACAATGATTTGAACACCAGCAGCTTTTGCATGATTAATCGCCTCAATTGTCTGAGGCATAACTCCGTCATCAGCAGCAACAACTAAAATTGCAATATCAGTAGCCATAGCACCACGCAGACGCATTGCCGTAAAGGCTTCATGTCCTGGAGTATCAAGAAAAGTGATTGGTTCGTCATTAATTTTTACTGAGTATGCACCGATATGCTGAGTAATACCACCATGTTCGCCTTCAGTAACTCTAGCTTCACGTATAGCATCTAATAAGGAAGTTTTACCATGGTCAACATGACCCATAACAACAACAACTGGTGGACGTTTCTTAAGATCTTTCTCATCATCCGGCTCAGTTTTAAAGAATTCTTCAACAAAGTCTTCATCTGTTGCTTTTTCAACAAGATAATCATATTCCATAGCAAGTTCAGAAGCTAAATCATAGTTGATTTCCTGATTAGCAGTAGCCATAATGCCACGCATCATAAGGTTTTTAACTAATTCACTAATTGGTTGTTCAATCATTTCTGCTAAAGCTTTTACAGCTATTTCAGAACCAATAGTGATTACTTCTGATTTTTCCTCAACAACTTCTTCAACATGTTTTTTCTTGTACTTTTGCTTTTCTTTTTTCTCTAGGTTACGTGGTTTATATTCAGTCTTTTTGTTTCTACTATCATTTTTCTTGTTAGGATAATTACTCTTACCTTGAGTTCTCCTATCAGTCCTATTAGCTTGTGGTTTATTACCAGTAGTAGTTGACTGACCGCTTTTATTAGCTGGAGTGTTAGGTTTTCCTTGGCTACTTCTATTGCCTTGAGTATTTGGTCTTCCTTGAGTAGTTGACCTTCCTTGACTATTATTTCTAGTCTGGTTTGAATTTCTATTGGTACTGGTGCTTTTATTCGTTTGGTTCTGATTCCGGTTTTCTTGACTGTTACCTCTGCTAGCTTGTCCCCCGGTACGATTAGTCTGATTACTTCTATTAGACTGATTATTTCTATTAGGTTGATTATTTCCAGTAGTCTGCCTATTTCGATTAGCCTGATTACTGCGTTCGCCTTGACCACTGGTATTTCTATTGCCTTGGTTATTATTCCTGTTATTCTGACTGGAACTTCGACCCTGGTTACTCCGGTTTTGTTGACCAGTTTTGTTGTCAGAACGCTTTTGAGCGTTTCCACCGTTTCTGTTATCACTATCAGATTTGGTCTGGTTCTGACTATTTCCTTTATTCGTATTAGAAGATTTGTTTTTATATCTTCCAATTATCCTTTTCTCATCATCTTCAGACAAGGAACTCATATGGTTCTTGACTTCGATGTTCATAGCCTGTAAAGTTGTGATTAACTCTTTTGAATCCAGACCAAGCTGTTTCGCAAGTTCGTGTACACGTCTTTTAGACATCTGATCACCTCCAAGTTTTTAGTATGCTCTGTGCAAAATTCTCATCATTCACAGATACAGTTGCTCGCATTTCCTTACCTATTGCATGGCCTAATTCACTCTTGGTGAAACCTATGTAATAAGGTAAATCTCTATATTTACACATATTGGTAAATTTTTTCTTTGTATTATCTGATGCATCTTCTGCAATGATGACCAAATATGAATGACCAGCTTTAATCGATTGTTCAACAGAAAATTCTCCTGCTTTGATCTTGCCAGCTTTCATAGACAGTCCAATCATATTCAATGATTTATTCAAATTCGTTCATTGCCTCCTTAAGGGCATCATATGTTTCTTGAGGGATTTTAGTTTTGAAGGATCTTTCTAAACCTTTATTGTTGTAAGCTTTTTCAAAGCACGTTTTTGAGGGGCATATGTATGCACCACGTCCATTCGCCTTACCGGTCTTGTCAATAAACATGTCACCGTCTTTAGTCTTGACAACACGAATCATTTGACGCTTATCTTTCATTTCATGACAACCGGTACACTTCCTAAGGGGTAGCTTTTTTGGCATTAGTCTTCAAATAATGACTCATCAAAAGGCATTATTTCGTCTTGATCGTAATTACTTACGTTGCCTAAAGTCATAACTCCTTCTTTTTCAAGGTCTTCTCCAGAAATAAAATCCACTTCCCTCGCTTGTGTCTCACTCTTAATGTCAATTCTAAATCCTGTTAATTTTGCAGCTAGTCTAGCATTCTGTCCTTCTTTACCAATAGCTAGTGATAGCTGATAATCAGGAACAATAACTTTAGCGCTTTGTTCTACAGTATCCACAGCCACCTGTACAACTTTAGATGGACTAAGTGATGATGCAATAAATTCTGCAATGTTATCACTCCATGGAATGATATCAATTTTCTCACCATGAAGCTCATCAACAATGATTCCCACTCTTGAACCATTATGTCCAACACAAGAACCGACAGGATCAACTTCAGCTTTAATAGAATGAACAGCAATCTTTGTTCTTGAACCTGCTTCTCTTGAAATTGACTTAATCTCAACAACTCCATCATGAACTTCAGGAACTTCCTGCTCAAAGAGACGTTTCACAAGATCAGGGTGAGTTCTAGAAACATAGATTTTAGGGCCTTTAGTTCCAGGTTTCACTTCGATAACATATACTTTCAGTCTTTGGTTCAATGGATAACTTTCAGTATGAACTTGTTCTTTTTCAGATAAAATACCATCAATTTTACCCAGATTAACAATAACGTTATTCTTAACTGTTCTTTGTATAATTCCGGTTACAACTTCTCTTTCTTTTTCTTGATAAGAATTGAAAAGAAGGTCTCTCTCTGCCTCACGAATTTTTTGAACGACCACTTGTTTAGCCTTCTGAGCTGCAATACGGCCAAAGTCTTTAGGTGTCACTTCAATTTGTACAACGTCGCCAATAGTAAAACCAGGATCAATCTCCTTTGCAGCTTCTAGAGATATTTCCAACTCCTTGTGTTCTACCACTTCAACAACTTCTTTTTCTGCGATTACGGTTACATTACCCTTTTCATTATCAATAGTAACTTGTATATTAGATGATGTACCATAATGGTTCTTACATGCAGTCAACAATGAGTTCTCAATAGCCTCAATAAGAACTTCCTTGCTAATATTCTTTTCCTTTTCGATTTGGTTTAATGCTTGAATGAATTCAGCATTCATGTTTTTTATCCTCCTTCTAATTGAATTATACCGACGGCAAATCACCGTACAACCACTAAGGTTTGCATGCATAATCTATATAAATATGTTGTACGCTATATAGCTAAACAACATTAGAAAATAATAGCCAAACGTATCATAGCTATATCTTTTCTATTAAATACCATAACTTTATCATCCACATTAACCGTCACGGTCTCATTGTCAAAAGTTTCCAAAACACCTGAAAACTCTTTGACCTTGTCAATAGACTTATAAAGCTTTAATTCAACCATATCACCTAAGTGACGTTCAAAATCCTTATCCTTCTTTAGAGGACGGTCAAGTCCTGGCGAACTTACTTCCAGTATATAAGGATCTTTTATAGGATCCTCCTTGTCGAATATTACTTCAAAAGCACGACTAGCTGCTTCGCAGTCATTAACTGTAATTCCGCCTTCCTTATCCAGAAAAATTCTTAAATAATAATGGCCGGCTTCCTTGACAAATTCTGCATCGACACATTCCAGGTTCTGTTCTTCACAAATAGGAGTAATCACCTTAAGAGCCAATTCTTCAATTTGCTTTTTTGATGCCATCTTTTCACATCCTCTCTTACTCAAACAAAAGAGTGGACCGGCGTCCACTCTTTCTGTAATCTTATCTATAGTATACATATTGTAACATAACTTTTCTACGAAAACAAGAGCTATTATACAGATTCAAATTTCTTTTCTCTGTTCATCAGCTCATCAACTGCTTTTGCAGGGCTTTCACCCTTAAAAAGAACTCCATTAACCTTTTCAATAATAGGCATTTCCACATGATACTTTTTCGCAAGCCCTAAGGCTGCCTTAGCTGAATAAACACCTTCAACAACCATTTGCACCTCTTCAAGAGCTTCTTTAAGACTAGCACCTTTTCCAATAAGGATACCTGCTCTTCTGTTTCTAGAATGCATGGATGTACAGGTAACGATCAAGTCACCAATGCCAGACAAGCCGTTAAAAGTCATAGGATCAGCTCCCATTGCAGCCCCCAACCGACTAATCTCTGCCATACCCCGGGTCATAAGCGCCGCCTTAGTATTATCACCATGTCCAAGACCATCTGATACTCCTGCAGCAAGGGCAATAACATTTTTTAAGGACCCGCCCATTTCAATACCAACAATATCTGAACTGCCATAGACTCTAAAGTTAGCATTCATAAAGGTGTCTTGAACCAACTTCACCAATTCTTCATCTTTAGATCCAACAACAACTGAAGTAGGAATTCCTCTGGCAACCTCCTCTGCATGAGAAGGACCTGATAGAACAGCAACTCGATTGTTTACCAATACATCATTAATAACTTCCTGAAGGGTCATAAAAGTTTTATCTTCTATTCCTTTAGCCACATTAACAATAATTGTTTCTTTACTAACATATGGTTTGATAAGTTCAGTCGTTGAACGGACAAAGCTTGAAGGCACTGCCATTACAAGTAAGTCCTTATCAGTAACCGCCTCTTTAACATTACTGGTTAAATATAAGCCTTTAGGAAGGGGGATTCCAGGTAATTTTGCTGGATTTTCTCCTAATTCCCTAATCGTATCAATTTCTTCCTGAAACTTTGACCACAGGGTTACATGATGTTCGTTGTCAAAAAGCACTTTAGCTAGTGCACAGCCCCAGCCTCCTGAACCAATTACAGCAATATTCATATGAAAACCACTACCCTTTCCTAGAACCCAGTTTATTTTCTTTGCCTTCAATCAACCGTTTAATATTAGCCTTATGTCTCCAAAAAGCTATTACCATTAAGATAGAGCCAAGGAGAACAAACTCAATTTGCCCATCCTTAACAATAAAAAACATAATAGGCATTAGTGTTGCAAGGACTAGGGATCCCAATGAAACATATTTTGTGACATTGATGACCACAGACACAATAATTACAATGATTAATCCACCTAAAGGATTCACTGCAAATAGTAGACCAGTACTAGCGGCAATCCCCTTGCCACCTCGGAACTTTAAAAAAACAGGCCAGTTATGTCCAATAACAGCACCAAAGCCAGCATAAAGACCTGCCAATTCACTCTTAAATATAAAGGACACCAAGGAGTATGCTAGGAGACATTTAAAAAAATCACCGAAGAAGGTTACCATTCCAAGCTTCCAACCCATAACACGGATAGCATTGGTAGTTCCTGAATTCCCACTACCAAAATCACGGATATCAATATGTTCCTTAAACTTACCAATTAAGTATGCAAAATTGATACAACCTGCAAAATACCCGATAACAAACCCTAAGATCCTAAGCATTATTTTTCCTTCCTCTCTCTCGCCAGTAATTTCAGAGGTGTACCCTTAAATCCAAAAGCTTCTCTGATTTGATTTTCTATATAACGTGTATAAGAAAAATGCATGAGTTCCTTATCGTTGATAAATAGAACAAATGTAGGTGGTTTTATAGAAACCTGAGTCATATAATATATCTTTAATCGTCTTCCCTTATCAGATGGTGGCTGATTCATAGCCATTGCATCATAAAGAATCTCATTCATAACACCTGTTGGAACTCGCATGGTTTGATTCTGTTCAACCATTTCAATTGTTTCAAACAATTTATTGATTCGTTGGCCAGTAACTGCTGATATAAATACAATAGGTGCATAAGTCATATAGGCCAAAGTTGTTTGTATATCATCCAAGAACCTATACATGGTCTTATCATCTTTTTCTAAAGCATCCCACTTATTAACAGCAACTATAATACCCTTGCCCCTATCATGGGCAATTCCGGCTATTTTTGCATCCTGCTCTGTAATACCTTCAGTTGCATCAATCATCATAATAACAATATCCGCTTTTTCAACACTGGCTACTGTTCTTACAATAGAATACCTTTCCAAGTCTTCTTTAATTCTGCTTTTACGTCTGAGACCTGCTGTATCAATAAAGCGATATTCTTTGCCATCAAACTTGACCAAAGTGTCAATGGAATCTCTTGTTGTTCCTGCTATATCAGATACAATCAGACGCTCTTCGCCAAGAATCTTATTAACCAAAGAGGATTTTCCAACATTTGGCTTACCAACAATGGCTACACTGGTAATTTCTTCTTCATCATCACCAAGTCCAACTTGATCTTCATAAAAGTGTTTAACCACTTCATCCAACATATCACCAAGACCTTGTGCATTGGAAGCAGCAATTGGAAAGGGTTCACCTAAACCAAGGTTATAAAACTCATAAATATCCATCTCAAATTTCTTGAAGGAGTCTACCTTGTTAACACAAAGGACAATTGGCTTTCTAGAACGACGAAGCATCTCTGCAACCTTTTGATCAGAGTCTGTAAGTCCAGTCTGTACATCTACCATAAAAATAATAACATCTGCGGTTTCAATAGCAATCTCAGCTTGAGCCCGCATATGTCGCAAAATCAAGTCACTGGTGTCTGGTTCAATCCCCCCTGTATCAATAAGTGTAAAATCATACTTTAACCAGGAAACGTCAGAATATATCCGATCTCTGGTAACACCTGGGGTATCCTTAACAATTGATATATTTTCGCCAGCTAAACGGTTGAACAATGTTGATTTGCCAACATTGGGACGGCCGACTACGGCAACTATTGGTTTGTTACTCATGATTTATCTCCTTACCTAACATAGCATTAAACAAATCTTCACCCTTTAATTCAAGAGCTACTACATTAGTTCCTAATTGTGATTCTAAATGACTGATACTTATATCATCTAAGAAGATGTCCTTATCAGCCTTTAGCATATTGTCCGGTAGATAAATAATCTCATAATCTCCACCGTTTAGTTGTTCTATAATATCACCACCGGTAATAAGTCCAGAAACGGTAATGAGAGGACCAAAGAAATCATTCTCAATACCAATGATTTCAATATCCATACTTGATTTGTCCTCTATAAGCTTTGCCAAGGACTTTAAAGTCGCTTCAATTAACTTACCTGTAACAATTGTGACTTTTGTGTATCTATTCGCTTCCATATTTTGAAAATCAAAGTTATTATAACATTCGACAAACTCATCAATCAAGAGCCTTGTCATTCCAACACCATTTTCATACTGTAAATAACCATCATAAGTTTCAGCTTTTGGCATATCGCGTTCAGCTAGAAAATAAAATTCATCCCCAGCATGTATGTAATGTAGGTCATGTATTTCCAGTGCTTTTTTTTGGTATTCTTCAACAAGTTCAATAACCTCTATTGCCTCTTCCTTACTAAAAGGTTCCAGCTTTTGTAAATGAGCACGATGTTTTGTTAATCCAACAGGAACAATCGAAACACTTTGTAAATATGGTAGATATTTCATCATCTCATTAATGGAATATTTAAGTTCTTCCCCGTCATTGATTCCCTTGCATAATACAATCTGTCCATGCATAATCAACTCTGCCTCTTTTAAACGATCCATATAGGTTAAAAGACTTCCTGCAAATCGGTTATGAAGCATTTCTTTCCTAAGTTCCATATTCATGGCATGTATAGAAAGATTAATGGGTTGCAAACGGTACTTAATGATTCTATCAAAATCTTTGTCCTTCATATTGGTTAGGGTAATATAGTTGCCTTGAAGGAAAGATAATCTTGCATCATCATCTTTGAAATACATAGTCTCGCGCATACCAGGTGGCAATTGATCAATAAAACAAAAAACACATTTATTGTGGCAAGACTTATATTCATCCATTAGTCCCGATTCAAAATCTAATCCAATGGTCTCAAAAACTTCCTTTTCAATAAAATATTCCCATTCTTCATTAGTTGAAGGACGATAAACAACAACTTCAAGCTCTTCATCCTTTTCCAAATATGTATAATCAAGAACATCTTCGACTTCTTGTCCGTTAATAGAAATTAATTGATCTCCAATCTGAATATCCAATTCCTCAGCAATACTGTCTTTTTCAACACTGGTAATTATGTGCTTGGCCATGTAACACCTCTTATCTTAACCCTATGATACCAACCTGGCTGCCACGCTCATTTCCCATCTTTCTATGAGAAAAGAAAAGGTCATGATGGCACAGAGTACAATATTGTGAAACTTCGATATTCACAGGCTTAATACCCGATTCTTCCATCAATAATCGGTTGGTTAGTTTTAAATCTATAATATATTTTCCTTCAATTCCTCCAGTTTTAACAACTTTTGCTATTATATCATCATTAAAGGATAAGTCAAATTGTTTTTTAACATCTTCAGACACTTCATAACAGTTACCACAAATCGAAGGACCTATAGCTGCAATAATATCTTCTGGCCTTGTACCAAACTCAAGCCCCATCCTTTCTATCATCTTCCTGGCAATCTGAAGAGTTGTCCCCTTCCAACCTGCATGAGCAATAGCAACAGCATGTCTAACCAGATCATAAAAATATAGGGGGACGCAGTCAGCAAAAAATAATGTTAATCCCACTCCCCGTTCCTTGGTTAAATAACCATCGACACCTAGAAGATCAGAAACTTTCGTTAGTCCTTTACCTCTATCACTCTTTTCTACTCTTATAATTGTATCACCATGTATCTGATTTGACAAAACAAGATCTGACCTTCTAAATCCAATAGTTTTAGCTACTAATTCATAATTTTTCATCACCAAGTCATCATCATCACCACGACCAAAGCCCATGTTCAGCGACGAAAAAACACCATTGCTATATCCACCATGTCGGCTTGTAAAGCAATGGCTCACTTCTTTATATTTATTCAAATTATCAAAACTGACTAACTTAACTTCCATAAGAAAATGCTCCTTTATAGTATTTTATTTGTCCTTGATGCCAACCACAAACATCATAGCGAACATTTACCTGACTATAACCCTTTACCATCATATACCATTTAGACGAATTGATTATATGTTTTTGTTTATGATAGTTTACAGACTCAGCCGGATGTCCGTATGCACCATTAGACCTATACTTTACTTCAATAAAAACCAAAGTTTCCTGGTCCATTGCTACAAGATCCAATTCTCCGAATTTTGTATAGACGTTTCTGTCAAGCACTTTATACCCCATATCTTTAAGGTAATCAACAGCTTTTTCTTCATAAATCTGACCTTTTTGTCTTTTATTCACCCCAGCACCCTTTTCTTATATCTAATATATCACCCTTATACATAGGATTATTCTTCCATAGCTTTACCCATTATCCCCATATAATATTACTACATCTTATCTCTCAACTTATCCAAGTCTGATACAAATACCATGATTTCGGCTACAACCGTATATAATTCAGGAGGAATAAAATCACCAAGATCCAGCCTGGTTAATTCTTCTACCAAATCAGGGTCCTTATAAACAGGTACATCACCTTCACTGGCCTTGTCCAATATATTTTCGGCAACAATCCCTTTTCCCTTTGCGACAACTGTAGGTGCGTTATCACCCGAATCATAACGAATAGCGGCGGCTTTCTTGACCGCTTTTTTCAGTTCTGTGTGTTGATTCCTATTGACCATTTTACCACCTTAACAAAAAACATTTATTTACTGGTTCATATAAGATATAAAAATCTTGACATGCAATCATGCTCGCATGTCAAATGAGAATCGTTTGGATTCACCACTATCATTAGGCTCCAGAAAATCATCAACAATATTGAACTCCTTTTCTCTTAAAGAAGCTCCTATACCTAGGACATTAAAAGATTTTTCTATGAGTTGCTTATATAAATCGCCGGCATGTTTACGAATATGCTCAGTTACTTCCTCATTGACTGTATAAAAGTTGACATCTACATTGTTACCAGTTTTTGCTATATAGATATCCAACTGACCCAAATTCCTAAGATCTAGTCTAAGAAGGGCAGTTATCCGTTCACTTTGTTTCTTCTTACCTGAATTTTTTTTCATAACATAAAGCTCACTGTCTACATTTTGATTGTTAATGATCATAGGTATATGAAGAAACTGATGATTCTCTTGGAGTTGGTTCATGAGTTCAACGCTAGTCTTGATATTACCCGCCTCTTTAAGGACTTGTTGAACAGTTTCACTGTTGTCATGAAGATCAAGATTCAAAACATCTACCATTTTACTGTAAACCTTATTATAGTGTTTATTAATCGTATCAACACTTTCTATCTCATCTTTTTTAAACATAAGCTCATGATTTAACATAGACTTGGTCATGGAACCAGCTATAAGCTTATTGGTTGCTTGTTTAATATCCTCCGGTACATCAAGATTCTCTATAGCAGAAAACAATTGACTAAATGCTTTTTCCTTATTTACAGATAAATTTGAAAGTTCTGAAAGGTATGACGATTGATAATGCTCCTGGTCAAGACCAGATAATAGTATTTTACCTGCATTATTTACGACCTGATCAGCAGATGCTTGAGTCATCAGTTTGTTCATAGGTAGTTCCAGTTTTTTGGCCGGAACCTCTACCTGATTATCAGGCTTAAAAAAGAAATTACGAATTTTAGTAAGCACATTAACAGCTGGTTCATTATCCCTTAGTATTGTTTTAGCAACCATAGCACCAGAAGTCTTATCAATAATACTGGCAACCTCATTATTGAAATTTGAAATATTTGATGATACCGACTGTTTATGATTCAACAATTGTTCAACATAATGAAGGGATTCCTTAGAAATCAAAATGTCATTTTCTTTAAGAAAAACCAATTCATTGACTTTAGCTTCCGGAAAACGCTTGGTATACATGACCATCTCCTGTAAAGAGCTTTTATCAATGGGCATACTTTTTTCAATCAATCTTCCTAGGAGTTCTCTATTCTTAGGTGTATCTTCAAAACCCGCTACCTTAAGTATAGATAATAGTTTGTCATCTACAAGCTTATTCTCATCAATAGGTTGAAGAAGTAACTGGCCATCAGAAAGGTCTTTTACAAGAAACTTAACTTGGTCTCCTATGACAAATTGAAGGTCCTTAGTAAGTCTAGCTTCAACAACTTCTCCATTTTCCATAAGAATAGCAACCTTATTATGCTGAACATCAATAATCTGACCGCTAATTTTTTCCCCTTTTACAGGCATCTTGCTGTAATTACTAGGTGTTCTTCTTTTATTATTTTTTAACTCTTCCGTTTTATTAAGCTTACCCATAAAACCGGACAAATCGATTCTCACTATCTTCACCAAACTTTCTGAATGGATTCAAAACAAAACCATAACATAGTGGTCCTAAAGTATATATCGTCGAGAGATACCTTATTCTATATATATTACGTAAAATTTCTTATGAAGCTTCTGCGATGAATAGGGCACGGTCCATATGTTTTTATCGCTTGTATATGCGCACTTGACCCATATCCCTTATGTCCAGCAAAACCATATTGAGGATATAGTTCATCATAAGCTACCATAATCCTGTCCCTGGTAACCTTAGCCAATATACTGGCCGCTGCAATTGATAAGGATTTACCATCACCCTTAATAATCTTCTCCTGAGTCAATTTAACTCCAGGAATGATAAGAGCGTCATTCAAGAGATGACTTGGTTTGACTTTCATTTGTTCAATAGCTATACGCATAGCTTGGTATGTTGCTTGAAGTATGTTTATTTCATCGATCTGATCGTGATGGACAATGCCAATACCATATGCAATTGCCCTATTTTGAATTTCATCAAAGAGTTGATCTCTCATTCCAGCACTAAGCTTCTTGGAATCATTGACATAGAGAATGGGATCTTCTGGGTTGAGAATAACACATGAAGCCACAACAGGGCCAGCTAAAGGGCCTCTTCCTGCTTCATCAACGCCTCCAATATAACCTTGTCCCCTATAAGCATTCTCATAGGTTAACATAAAATCCACTCGTTCTAATTCTTTTATGTAAGCAAGGACTTTTTTCTTTCCCTTGTTCAATATCTGAACAACTCCCTTGCGTGAATCATCCTTATAGTTGTCGTAAAAACTATCAAAAACAGAGTTAAACTCCCTTATATCCACTTTTTCTAACTCTTTATATTCTTCCTTAATTGCAGAAATACTCTTCATCTGGTCTCCTTCTAGTCCACAAATCCAAATGCTTAATATAGCTTTGTTGTTTTTTCGTCACTTAATATAGTATAGTCGTTAAGAGGTTTACTAAAAAAATATCCTTGGAATTCATCACATCCCATATCTTTTAAAATATTGAATTGTCCTTCCCTTTCTATTCCTTCTGCTACAACTTTCTTCCCAAGTCTGTGGCAAAGTTCAATAACTGATATTACGATTTTCTGACTGTTCTCATTAGTCATGATTTTGTCAATAAAAGATTTATCTATTTTAACCGTATCTACAGGAAGCATACTTAAATGATTTAAGGATGAATAACCTGTACCAAAATCATCTAAATGAATTTCAAAACCTTGTTGACTCAGTGCTTGGATGTTCGTTAAAACCACATCTACAAAGTCCGAAATAGCAGTTTCTGTAACCTCCAATATAATGGAAGACACAGGAATATTATAACCTTCCAATATATTAGTTAATTCTAAAGCATAATTAGGATTTATCAATTCAACAAAAGACACATTAATTGATATTCTAGGATAAGTGCCGAATCTTTCTCTAAAGCGGTTACAAAACTCACATGTTGAATCGATGACAAAACGTCCAACATAAAATATATTTCCATTACGCTCAGCAACAGGTATAAACTCATTTGGAGAAACATAGCCGAATCGATCAGAGTCCCATCTAATCAAGGCTTCATAACCAATAATATGACCTATATCATTGTACTGTGGCTGATAAACAAGGTAGAACTCATCATCTTCGATAGCATTTAGTATGAAGGCATCCAGCCTATTGGCCCTAAAGAGGGTCTTATAAATAGATTCTTTGAAATCTGCCAAATCCATTTTCTTATTAGTTTCCAAATGTCTGAGCATTGCCCTACCTCTTGAAATAATACCCTCTGGAGAAACACTATCAGATGGACAAATAACATAAGTGCCATGTATCATCAAATGAACAGAAACATCTCCGATAAATTTCGGCTTTTCAAGTTCGCGCCTAAGCGCCTGATACTTTATCTTAGCTTCATCAAAAGTAATATCCTGATGATTCCTAACCACAAAAACTCCATCATCTAGATAATAACAATTTTCAATATAAAAGAATCTTTTTAATACACTAACGAAATGTAGTCGAAGATTATTACGAAATGCAATACCAATAGAATTATAACTTAAATAGCCGCGAATTGACAGAAACAAGATATTTTCTTGCTTTTGATTTGCTAGAAGTTCGTTTAAGTCTTTTACAAATGCATTCTCATTGTAAATGCCAGTAGCTTCATCCCTGTATGCTAAATTATAGATAATCTCCTCCTTGAGAACAGCATCATGAATATCCTTGACAGCACCAACAATTCTACTAACTTTTCCATCTTTTCTAATAATGGCTCCAGTAAGTCTAACATGCCTTGGCTCACCATAGACCTGCTTTATCCTAAGCCTAATATCAATCATTTCCTGATTACTAAATTTAATCTTATCAAAATTTTCTTTAAGTAACTTAACATCATCCTCTACAAGTATATCCATCACGTCCCACAAAGTTATTTCTTTTCCTCGCAGCGTATGATTAATAATGGCTAAGGCTTTGTCTGACAAAGATAGAATCTTAGTTACATGATTATAGTCAACTACACCTTCATCACTTGCTTTAAGTAGTAGTTTATACTTATTTTCACTATCAATAAGCTGTCTGTTAAGGTTCTCTGTTGATTCATTCAGTTCAAAAAGAACCCTAGAATTATAGCCCAATTCCTCTATACCTTGCTTTCTGTTAATCTCCTTGATAACAAAAAAAGAAACCAAGCCTGCATAGGCTGAAACTATAGGTATGATCCAAAACAGATGATCATTAATTTCATTTAGATGTGACATCGAGTCTTCCAGAAAAAATCCTGCTAATATTGTTGCAACATAAAAGGCCAGAATAGCGCCAATCATATTGAGAAAAACATGGTAATATGAATTTTTCTTAGGTATTAGATATATAAGTATACCTAAACAGAGATACCAAGTTATATTGACAAATAGAAAAGCAATTTCATTATAACCATTAATGATACTCAATATAATTGTCATAGAATAAATAACCAAACCAGGCAGAAAACCAAAAAGGGATGCTACTACCATGACAATAGTATAACGTCCATCAGAATATCCCATTAAGTCCGCATTATTTAGTATAATAATCATAATGGAACTTCCCAATCCAAAAAACAGTCCCCGGATAATGTTCTTAGATCGAAATGATGAATCTATATAGGATTCAAATATATGATCTGCTATATAGACAAAAACATATGATGTGGCATATATCATTAAGGTTAATAATACGTAATTATTAGACATAGTAATCTCCCGTCATGCCCCTCTAACTTGTTAATATTATACTCTACTTGTCCCCATTAATCTAGGCATACAATCTAGTAATATGTATCTACACCACCTGATCTTCTACATAAATTCACTATAAGCCCGGAAAACCAATGAGTTACCGGGCTTATATTACTTATCCTTTCAAGATGAATCTACTAAATGATTTTTCATAGTCATTGGTCATTAATATAGGTAAACCTAGACTTGATGAATACTCTTCTTTTGAATATCCAGTAAAGCTTCATGAACAGACTCACTCAGAGAAGGATGTCCAAACACCGAGGAAATCAATTCTTCATATGAGGTCCTATGATCTATCGAGTGAACACCACCATGTATCATTTCAGACGCTGCCTCACCTAATATACCCATGTAGACAAGACCATCATACTCATTGTTATATTCCACTTTGACAAAGCCGTCTCTTTCGTGAGTAGCCATTGCCATACCATTAGATCTATTCATAAATTTACCAACGTCACCTTCACCTTGAATAGGCAAACTCACTTCTGCCATCTCAGGAATCAAGAAGGCAACTTTAGGGATAGCAAATTCACTGAAACCTTTTACAGACTGGTTTTTATAGAAGTCCATATTGTCTTTACCAAGACTCGTGATAATCCTGCCCCCTGCTATAATGCCTTGTTTTGATGCAGAATGGGCAAGTAAACTCAAGCCATTAACATCTCCTATTGAGTAGATGTGATCAATAGCCGTTTTCATATGGTCATCGACTAAAATCTGATGCCCATTGTCTATGGATTGTGATAATTTATCAAGACCAAAGCCTTCTAATACAGGTTGTCTTCCCACTGCACACAATACCTTGTCGCAGCTAAGTATATGGTCACCTTTTTTATCGGTATAGGTGACTTGACCTAAACTCGTGTCTATTTCGACCACCTTTGATGAAGTCACAATATGTATCCCTTGTTTTTTAGCCAAAGGTTTATACCGTTTCACCAATTCTTTGTTGAAAGAAGGTAAAATGCTTTCACAGGCTTCTACGACTGTCACATGACTACCCATGGCAGCCATGATTCCTGCAAACTCCATACCAATAACGCCACCACCAATAATAAGTAAATTTTTAGGCAACTCATCCTGCCCGAGAATCTCTTTTGAAGTTAATACAAAACCAGTATCCAAACCGTCTTGTATCCCTTTTATCGGCGGAAGAACCGGCTCGCTTCCTGTAGCTATAATAATATACTCAGCGGTAACACTTATTGGTCCGTCTGAAGTAATGACCTCTATATGATGATCATCAGTCATACTACCATAACCACTTATCAGATGAACATTATTTTTCTTAAGCAATGTTTCAACTCCAGAAACAAGATCACTGACCGTGTTGTCCTTATCTTCTTTAATTCTTGAAAAATCAATGGACAAGTCACTAAAATCAATACCCATTTCACGGTGCTTTTCCATCTTGTGAATTAGACTTGCATAGTGATAATAAGCCTTTGTTGGTATACATCCATAATTTAAACAGGTACCGCCAACCTTATGACCTTCAATTAAGCAAGTGCTTACACCTGCTTTTGCCAACCACAAACCAGCTACATAACCCCCTGGACCTCCACCTAAAATGGCCACATCAACATTCATAAGATCACCTACCATTTCACTTTTGGTTTTCTTGCAGCTCCTACCTCATCAAGCCGTTTTACCGGAGCATTAACAGGCGCATTTATAAGTAGCTCAGGCTTTTCTACCGCCTCTTCAGCAATCTTTAACATAATGTCCACATATTTATCTAATGCTTCCTTGTCTTCTGTCTCTGTCGGTTCGATCATTAGGGCTTGATCCACAATTAATGGAAAATATATAGTAGGTGGATGGACACCATAATCTATCAATCGTTTGGCGATACCAAGAGTGTTCACATGCTCCCCTGCTTCTTTAAGACCGGCAAGGACAAATTCGTGTTTACAAACAGTATCAAAAGGAAGCCTGTATTTACCCTTGAGTCGCTCTTTCATATAGTTGGCGTTTAAAACCGCCAGCATAGAGGCTTGTCTTAAGCCTTCACGTCCCAGAGTCTTAATATAGGTGTAAGCTCTAACCAGCATGCCAAAATTTCCATAAAAAGTCTTCACACGGCCAATGGACTGTCCATATGCATTTTTTCTAAAATACTCTTGTCCACGTTTAACAACTGTTGGATTTGGAAGGAAATCAATTAGATGTTCTTTAACTCCAACAGGACCACTACCTGGACCTCCTCCACCATGAGGAGTTGAGAAAGTTTTATGTAAGTTAAGGTGCACTATATCAAAGCCCATATCACCAGGTCTTGTAATACCCATATTAGCATTCATGTTGGCACCGTCATAATAAAGAACACCACCAAGTTCGTGAATTTTCTCTGCAATTAAATGAATATCTTTTTCAAAAAGACCAAGTGTGTTAGGATTGGTCAACATAAGTCCGGCCACATTCTCATCTAGAACCTCTTCTAGAGCCTCTAATGATACGATACCGTTTTTTGATTCGATTTCTACAACCTCGAATCCAGCCATAGTCACACTAGCCGGGTTTGTTCCATGGGCAGAATCAGGAATAATGACCTTTGTCTTATGACTCAGTCCCTTAGACTCAAGATAAGCTTTCATAATCATAAGACCAGTCAGCTCCCCTTGTGAACCCGCAGCCGGTTGTAACGTCATGCCATCCATACCAGTAATATCTCTAAGCATCTCATTCAGTTCATACATGAGCTGAAGAGCTCCTTGAACACTAGAGTCATCTTGCATAGGATGGATATTTATAAATCCATCAAGTCCAGCCATATCTTCGTTTATTTTTGGATTATATTTCATGGTACAGGACCCTAATGGATATGTACCGGATTCTACACCAAAATTCTTTTGGCTGAGATTTGTATAATGTCGAAGTACCTGAAGCTCACTTACTTCCGGTAGTTCTGGAGCAATCTGTCTTGTCATGCCTTGAGGAAAATACCCTTCAAGCTCAAATGTTTCAACATCCAGTTCAGGTAATTGGTAACCCCTTCGGCCCTTAACTGACAATTCCTTAATTAAATGATCATATGTTTTCATAGGATGCCCTCCAATTCTTTAACGAAAGTATCCATTTGCTCTTTAGTTATTTTTTCAGTTACACACAAAAGCAACTCATGGTCAGATAAGACGATACCTGCTAGAAATCCTTTTTCTTCCATTACCTCATGAAGAGATTTTGCATTAACCTCTGTTTTAAGAACAAATTCATGGAAAAAGGGACCATCATAGGTAAGACTTATGCCCTTTAATTCTTGGAGTTTATTTGCAAGATAATGGGTTTTTGACAGACATTGGTAGGCAACTTCCTTCATACCTGCCTTCCCCATAGTGGCCATATATATAGTAGCCATCAAGGCTATAAGTCCCTGGTTAGAGGTAATGTTACTCATTGCCTTCTCTCGTCTAATATGCTGTTCTCTTGCTTGTAATGTCAATACATATGCCCTTTTACCATCAAGATCTACAGTTTCACCAACAATTCGGCCTGGCATTCTACGCATATGTCCTTTTTTTGCAGCAATAAATCCCAGATAAGGACCACCAAATTGAAGGGGTGCACCTAATGGTTGGCCTTCTCCTGCAACAATATCTGCCCCATAATTTCCTGGTGCTTCTAGTAAGCCTAATGACATAGGATTAGCAGATACGATTAATTGTGCCTTGGTCTTCACTTGATCCATTAAACGTCTCACTTCTAGTCCGTCTTCAACGATACCATAATAGTTGGGAACCTGAATGACAACAGAAGAAACTTGATCGTCATATTTAGACTTAAGATCCTGAAAATCAGTTTGTCCATTCAGTGCATGTATCTCTTCATACTGTAAACCATTATATCTTGCATAGGTTTTTATAACATGACGGTATTCTGGATTAACCGTCTGAGATACGAGAACAACATCTTTCTTGTTACCATGATTAGCCATAAAAACAGCTTCTGCCAGAGCGGTTCCACCATCATAGAGGCTGGCATTAGATACATCCATGCCAGTTAGTTCACAAATCATGGATTGGTACTCAAAAATAGCCTGGAGGGTTCCTTGACTTATCTCCGGCTGATAGGGTGTATAAGCAGTAAAAAATTCCTGACGCTGGCTTAAATGTTTAATAATCGACGGGATATAGTGGTCATATGCTCCACCTCCCATAAAATTCACAGCATGGTCAGTTGTTAGATTCTTGTCACTTAGCGAAGTCAGAAGTTTCCTGATTTCTATTTCTGACATACTAGGTGTTATATCTAATTCGCCATTTAGTCGTATCTCGTCAGGTATATCTTTAAACAAGTCCTCTATGCTTGTTACACCAATAGTAGCAAGCATCAAATCAATGTCTTCTTTAGTATGGGGTAAAAATGGATGCATTAAAATCCTCCTTAAATATTGCTTATTCGTCTATTTCACCTAAATAAGCCTCATATTCTTCTGCCTTTAGCAATTCATTAAGTTCACTTTTATCTTTGATCGTAACTTTGATTATAAAAGCATCATAGGGATCATCATTAATCATTTCCGGTGAATCTTCAAGCTCCTCGTTCACTTCAACAACTGTACCTGAAATCGGAGCATAAATATCTGATGCAGCCTTAACAGATTCAACAACACCAAGCCCCTCTTCAATTTCAATGTCATCATCTACTTCAGGCATTTCAACATAAACAATATCGCCCATAGCATGCTGCGCGTAGTCAGTTACGCCAATATATGCAAACTCACCTTCAACTCTTACCCACTCATGATTTTTAGTATACAACAATGTTTCAATAACTTTCATCATTTTCCTCCTTAGCTCTTATCGCTTACTCTTTGTCCTGATTTTTAGGACCTTATTTTTTGTATTTTTTATCATAAAATTTACGTTTGACAACTTTGGCTTCGACTTTTTTATTTCTAATGCCAAGGTAAATTCTACTATCAAGTTTACTAAAGGCTTTTGGTACAATAGCTAATCCAATGGAACCGTCATAACCATTTAATTTATATCCAGTTGTAACAAAACCAATTTCGTTATCATTAGAATCAAAAACAGGATAATGTTCTCTTGCAATGCCTTTGCTTAAGAGTTGAAAACCAATCAAAGCTCTTCGGTCCTCATTTTCCTTACAAGCTAATAAGGCTTCTTTTCCTAAGAAATCCTCTTTATCAAAATCAACAAAATAGGTTAATCTTGCTTCGACAGGGTTTATCTTATCAGAAATTTCATGTCCATATAGGGGAAGCGCGACCTCAAAACGAAGTGTATCTCTAGCACCTAAACCGATTGGCTTTAATATTTGGCTTTTATCAAAAAGCTTATCATAAACAGTTTCTGTCATACCAGAAGGCATAAAAATTTCAAACCCATCCTCTCCAGTATAGCCGGTTCTTGATATGATTAAAGGAATATCATCAATTATAAGCTCCTTAAAGGTAAAGAATTTTATATCTTTAACAAAATCGCCAAAAACTTCAACCAGTAAGTTCTCAGACTTAGGTCCCTGGACTGCTAGTTCTCCAAATGACTCACTAACATGTTCAACTTCTACATCAAAGTTATAATCATCAGCAATTTTTTGCATCCATTGGGCATCTTTTTCATCATTACTGGCATTAATCACGAGAAGGTATTTCATATCCGTATATTTGTATACCAAAAGGTCATCAACGACATTTCCGTCTTTATAGCACATCATGGTATAAAGGCATTGATCGTGGTGCATATCACCAATATTATTCGTTAATAAAAAATCTAAATATTTAGTAGCTTCATGACCGACAATATAAACTTCACCCATATGACTTACGTCAAAAACTCCTACTTGCTTTCTAACGTGGTCGTGTTCATCTAAGACTTTCTCAAACTGAATAGGCATGTCGTATCCAGCGAATTCAACCATCTTGCCATTATCTTTGATATGGCGGCTGTGAAGTGGTGTTTTTTTCATAAAATACCTTCTTTCTTACTGAAATATAGTGTTACCAACTTTTAAATTATATCCTTCAATCATCTCCATATAAACTTATATGGCTAGCAAAAAGGTCAAGAAAAAAGATAGTAACACAACAAATAACGTTGCCTACTATCTTCTGTATACTTTACCTGAGAGATTCTACTATATATGTATTGCTCCTTCGGTGCTCTTATCGATTCTTTCCAGAAGTTCTATCCATTGGCGATCCCTTATACCTGAAAGTTTCTAACATATCGGCATATATTATTGCTTCTTCGGTGTGCTTATTGCATCTCTCTCGCCAACTTCATATAGGGTTTAAAATTATACTCTTATCATACTCGAATCCTCTTTAAAAATCAAGATATTTTAAAGCTTTTGAGTATCTTAGGAAAGGCACTTTTAGCATTAAAGGCAAGAAGATTAGTTTGATCTGTAATACCTGCTATTAATTGACTGAACTCAGATATATCTGGTACATTAGCGTTTAAAGGAGTATTTTAATTACATTAATTCTATATATCAATATAAAGTACACTAGTTAACCCTGTAATATGAACCTAGTACACGGACTTTGAACTCTTTTGTCACATGAGCTACAGCGTCTCTCACCTTTTTGTTTCGTTGATAACAACCTTCAACATCAATAAAAAAGTTATAATTACCAAGGCCTTTTTTAGTTGGACGGCTTATAATAGATTTCAGGTTTATCCCCTCAGCAGAAAAGATATTTAGAATATCTACCAAAAGACCAGGTCGGTCACTATCATCATGGACCACTAATAGGGTCTTCCAAGGTGCATCGTCTACTACATCAATATTACTATCCTTAGAAAGAATCACAAAACGCGTTTCATTATCGCTAGAATCAGCTACATTCTCAATAACAGTTTCAAATGTTTCACCATTGTTTAACATATGGGTAGGAACAATAGCCCCTGTAAGGCTATTTCCAGATATAACTTTATCATAGGATTCAGAATTACTTTCTGTAATGTACACTTTTTTATCACTTAGACCTTCAACAAAATCCGTACACTGATTTTTAGATTTAAACTGGGCATAAATTTCTTTTAATTCATCAAGAGGTCCATTTGCTATAAAAGCAAAATTAATCGGAAGGACAATTTCGTGAATAATCTTCAAATCTGAATGGGTTAATAGATCCAATATAATTTGAACAAAACCATCTAAGGTGTTTTCTATAGGAATTACACCTAAAGAACATTCATTCCCTATAGCATCAAAAGTTTTTCTAAGTGTCCGGTGATAACTTAATTCACCTTTTATTTTTCTATTTTTAAGATACTCTTTTGCAGCTTTTTCAGTATAGGTACCCTTGGGACCCAAAACAGCAATTTTTTCCATGATTTTCCAACCTCTCACAGCACGTATGCACTTTGTATTACTTTCTATTAAGGTCTATTGTACACAAAAAGCAGTTAAAAATCTATATAATCTCTGAATTATCATACATTTACATTTATATAATCTCCCTATATAATAGAAGAACCTGAACCCTCTACATAGAAAGGCTAATCTAGCATGAAAATATACTCCAAATCAATTAGAGATACTAAATACTTTGAAATCCTAGACTTTATTTCCTTCTCCCAAGAAAAGGTCTGTTATATAGATATTGAAACAACGGGATTTAATAGAGGAAGAGATACAATCTATCTTGTAGGTTTAATCTATAATAAAGAAGGCATACTAAGTCTAACTCAATATTTATGCGAAAAAGCTGAAGATGAATATGAACTTCTATTTAAGTTAAATAGCTTTCTTCTTGACTTTAATTACTTAGCCCACTTTAACGGGGACTCCTTTGATCTTCCTTTTATCAAAGAACGTATGAGACTATATGGATTAAAAGAAAATGTATCTCTCCTAAAATCCTTTGATTTTTATCGTAAATTAAAACCCCTAAAACGAATCCTAAAAACTGATAATTTCAAGTTAAAAACAATGGAAGCTATTTGCGGATATGTAAGGTTAGATCCCTATACAGGTGGCGAGCTCATTAGTCTATATAAAAAGTATCTTGGTGGTGATTATAAACTAGAGACAAGTTTTATAACCCATAATGAAGAGGATATGGTTGGATTATACTATCTGAATAAGCTACTTCCACTCATTCATCTTTATGAGGGCAAGTATTCTGACTATTACTCACAAGCCAAGGCAAACCTAGTCATATCAAAGGACTTTGCCTGTGAACATTGGGGTGAACATTGGGAAGTTCATATTCCCTTTGCCTATAATCTTTCTCCTTATACATTTAATGTTTCCAGAGGGGATCTAAGTGCTAAGCTAACCAATGACGGTTTTTTTATTGGGTCCATCATTGAATCAGGTGAAAAAAAATTATTCTTTTCCGACTATAAGGACTATTACTATCTTCCCGAAGAAGATACAGCCGTTCATAAATCAGTTGCTACTTTTATGTCTTCCAAATACCGAAAAAAGGCAAAACCATCAACCGCCTATATAAGGAGGTTTGATACTTTTGTCAGGATACCGGGGAAAAAAGAAAACATATTATCCCTTATCGATGATATCTACCTGTTTTCAGATAATAGCAAAGATGACTATACTTACATTCTAGTTCAAGATTTCAAAAAACACTGGCCACAGTTACTACCTTTTTTTGTTCATTATCTGATATAAACTTTATTAATATATAAATGAAAGCTGTAAGTCTAAATTCAAGACATACAGCTTCTTAATTAATAAATATTCATTTTTAGCGACAAAGACTATATATTACCAAGCTTTTTATAAAAGAATGTATAGTCTGAAACAAAATTGTAACGCTGACACTGGATAATCTGTTCTGTACTCCCAACAAAGAGCATCCCATCTTTCTTCATAGAACTATTAAACTTTTTATATATTTCATCTTTAGCTTCTTCAGTAAAATATATTAATACATTTCTACAGACAATAAGATCAACATTCTTTGGATAAGGGTCCTTCAGTAAATTATGTTGTTTAAATTGAATACAGCGTTTCACCTCATCTTTTACCTTATAGGACTGACCGATTTTTTCAAAATATTTATCCCTAAGGTCTTTAGGTACTCCCGCAATACTTTTTTCATTATAAAGTCCAACCTTTGCCTTTGATAATATTTGTTCATCAATATCAGTAGCTATAATTTTCACTTTGGTTAAGGGCATAAATCGACTAAGAACCATGGCCAATGAATAAGGTTCATCTCCAGTAGAACATGCTGCTGACCAAATCGTGAGATTTGACCCGAATTTATCAAAGAGATATGGGAAAATAGTTTCTTCAAGAACTTTCCATTGATTGGTATTTCTAAAAAATTCAGAAACATTAATGGTCATATAAGTAATGAATTCGTCATAAACCTCTCCCTTTAGTCGAAGAGCTTTTACGTAGTCATCATAACCATCAAATCCATTTTTTTTAATAAGAGAATCCAATCTTCTCTTCATTTGACGCTCTTTATAAGCATTCAAATCAATCGTTGAAACCTTATACACCTCAGCCTTAAAAGCCTCGTAATCTTTTACCATCATCTACTCCTATCTTTGCCCACCAATATTAGAGCTAATATCTATTCGTATTTTTGTAATTTTATTCTCGTTTATCTATTTGAAATAATTAAGATATCCTCTACTTGTCTAAAACTATATACTTGCCTAAAGCTAGGCTTTATGGCAATAAATAAAGCATGTCCCAAAAGACATGCTTTATTATAACATAAAATATAATATTTTTTTAGTACAAATTGTTAACGAATTATGACTACTCTTCAGTAGCTTCTTCTTCAACTGTTTCAACTTCAACCGCTGGTACTTCGCTTGTTTTCTCAAGCTCTTTTACGGATAAGCTGATTTTCTTCTCTTTAAGATTAAGATCAGTTACTACTGCTGTAACTTCATCACCTGCACTAAGAACATCTGATGGTTTCTCAACATGTTTAACTGAGATTTGAGAAACATGAAGTAATGCATCAACACCTGTTTCAAGTTCAACAAAAGCACCGAAATCTGTCATTCTTGCAACTTTACCAGTCACAGTATTTCCTACTGCGTACTTATCTTCAGCATCATTCCATGGATTTTCATCATCAAATTTCATTGACAATGAGATTTTTCTCTTATCCTTATTAATATCCAGTACACGAACCTTAACTTCATCACCAACTTTGACAACATCTTTAGGTGAACGAATACGTCCCCATGATAATTCAGAAATATGCACAAGCCCATCAATACCATCGATGTTTACAAATGCACCGTAATCTGTAATATTCTTAACGATACCCATCTTAACATCACCAGGTGAAAGTGTTTCGAATATTTCTGCTAGTCTTGCATTCTTTTCTTTTTCAATTAAGATTCTTCTGTTACCGATTATACGGTTCTTTCTCAAGTTAAACTCAGTAATAACAAAAGTTAATTCCTGATCCTTGAATTGTTCTAAGTCTGATACATATTCATCAGATACCAATGAAGCTGGAATAAAGACTCTAACTTCTTTGATGATGACAACCAGACCACCTTTGAGAACAAGGTTGACCTTCGCCGTAACTTCTTCTCCTGAGTTAAACAGTTCTTCAACATATTGAAGACCTTCTTCAGCCTTAAGACGTTTATAAGTCAATAGCACTTGACCTTCACCATCATTGACACGAAGTACTTTTGCGCGGATTGTTGCTCCTGCTTCAACTTCTTTAGTTAAATCCACAGTAGATAAATTAGAAAATTCACTACGAGGAATGATACCGTCAGACTTATAACCAATGTTTACATATATCTCATCAGAATTCACACCAATGATTGTGCCTTCAACGATTTCTCCTCTATGAATTTGCACTAGAGATTCCTCTAGCATTTGTTCAAAATTCGACATTTCTGACATTCGAAATGACCTCCTCGATAATATTCTTCGGAGTTGACGCTCCTGCCGTTATTCCTATAATATCATTAACAGTAAAAACATTCAACACCAAATCTTCTATAGTTTCAATGTGGTAAGTATCCTCACATTGACGCTTACAAATCTCATAGAGCTTTCTCGTATTACTTGAATTCTTCCCACCAATCACAATCATTTTGGTGACTTTCTTTGAAAGCTCTCTGGCTTCAATCTGTCTGTCCATAGTCGCCTGGCAAACAGTCTCGTTAATAATAACATGAACAGATTGTTTTTGCAATTCATTTAATATCTGATGATACAAAGTATTATTAAAGGTTGTTTGTGCAACAATTGAATACTTTGTATCTTTATCCAACTTCACTTTGTGAACATCTTCCAAAGAATTGATATAATGAACTTTAGTTTTTACCCATCCTGCTATACCAACGATTTCCGGATGGTTTTTATTGCCCACAATAATAACGTCAAAATCTTCTTCACTAGCCTCCCTAACAAGTCTATGTATTTTTTTTACATAAGGGCAGGTAGAATCAATTATTGATGCTCCACAAGCCATAAGCTTAACTTGGGTTGATTCCGAGATACCATGGGACCGAATCAAAACCTTGTCATCCTCTTTAGGAATTCCCTCTTCAAGCCCTTCAAGAGAAAGTATTTCAAGGCCTTTTTGGGTCAGTTCATTAACCACTTGAGGATTATGTATAATTGGTCCAAAGGTATAGATAGTCCCCTCTTCATTTTGTTCCATTAATTCATTTACTTTTTTAACTGAACGACTGACACCGAAGCAGAAACCGGCTGTTCTGGCAACAATAACTTGCATTACTTGAACACATCCTTTGCCAAACCTTCGATAGTATCAACAACTTGATCAATAGTCATATCAGAAGTATCAACGACAAGAGCATCATCAGCCTTCTTTAGAGGTGCAAACTCCCTATTCATATCACGATAATCTCTTGCTTCAATCTCTTCAATTAATTGATTAAGATTAGGTGACTCACCCTTTTCTACTAATTGTTCATAACGCCTTTGACCTCTAACCTTAGAAGATGCTGTCAAATACACCTTAAGTGGGGCATCAGGGATGACAAAACTACCAATATCTCGCCCATCCATAATCACGTCTGACTTAGAAGCGATTTCTCGTTGCAGTTCAACCCCATACATCCTGACTTTGGCATTGGCCGAGACGATAGAAGCCATTTGCCCGATGAAAGGCGTTCTTATAAGAAGAGAGACATCTTCTCCATTAAGGAAAATATGTTGTTCTCCTTCATGGTATTTAAGTTCTATATGTATTTGATCAATGTTCTCCTCAATAAAAGCATTTAAAACTGGATTACTACTAATATCATCAACTCCAGGAGTAATTTCTTCACCATAGTTTTCACTGACATAGTAACCAATCGCCCTATACATAGCACCTGTATCTACATATAAAATAGAAAGTCTCTTTGCAAGTAGTTTAGCTATTGTACTCTTCCCTGCTCCTGCAGGTCCGTCAATTGCAATATTAATCATCTTTTTCTCCGTAAATTCATAAATTATGAGCTAATATCTGGTCTTAGAATTTTAGCCTTTTTTAAGTATACATGTTTTGCATCCTTTTGACAACAAGGTTTAAGGGCATGTACCAAGGCTCTTATGCACATGGTCAGTGACCCTTCAACATACATTTCCTGGACACAAATGAGGGAACAGTCAGTAAGTCCTATCTGTCTGGCGGCAACTGCTGGATACACCTTGGTTAAATCCTTAGTCGCTGTAAAATAGATATCTACAATCTCCTCATCTTTAAGGTCATTGGCAGATATAATTTCCTCCAACATTATTCTTGTTCCTTCAAGTATTGACTCTTCAGTATTTTCTTCTACTGTTATAGCACCTCGTATTGATATCATTATTTACTCCTTTGTTCCTATTGACATACCAGCTAAATAACCTGTTGAATAAGCTATCTGTAAGTTATATCCACCTGTATAGGCATCCAAATCCAAAATCTCACCAGCAAAATACAAACCTTTTATCAATTTGGATTCCATAGTATGGGGATCAATATTATCTAAGTTAATTCCGCCTCTTGTTATAATGGCTTCCTTATAACTTCTAAGATCCTTAATACCTATTGGAAACGCTTTAAGAAGTTTAACTAACTCTTGTCTAACTTCTTTTGTAATATCATATATATGGGTATGTTCATCAACTCCAAGCCGCTGAATCATTATTGGAATCATAGAAGCTGGCATTAAATCTACTAACCCATTTTTTATCGTTTTCTTCTGATACTTGTCAAAGTCACGTAAAATCCTTTTATCCAACTTTTGTTCGTCCATGGCAGGTTTCATATCAATGGTAACTCGACATTTTTTTGCTGAACTCGATCTTGGAATATGAGAACTGGCAGACAAGACTAAAGGACCCGATAGGCCAAAATGAGTAAAAAGCATTTCACCTAACTCCTTATATAAAACTATATCCTTATTATCGTAAAGGGTTAGCTCTACATTTCTAAGAGCAAGTCCCTGAAGAGATTTCACATCTTCATCCCTTGTCTCAAAAGGAACCAACCCGGGAAATGTGCTGGTAATCTCATGCCCTATTTGCCTCGCCATCTTAAATCCTGATCCATCTGATCCCGTAATTGGATAAGACAAACCACCGGTTGCAATAACAATGTTATCCGCTGTTATAACCCCTTGGTTTGTTTCAAGTTCTTTTATCCTACCACCTTCATGATTTATTCCAAGTACATTTACCCTTAAACGTATATCTACGCCGACTTCAAGAAGGGCTTTATGAAATGTCTTGATTACATCATTAGATTTATCTGACACAGGAAAGACCCTATTACCACGTTCAACCTTAGTTAAAAGGCCATGTTCATTAAAAAACTGAATCGCAGCATATGAATCAAAGGTATAAAGAGAACTATACATAAACTTCCTATTACATGTAATCTGAGCCAGATGATTTTCCACATCAGAATCATTGGTGATATTACACCTTCCCTTACCGGTAATATATAGTTTCTTTCCCAATTTTTCATTTTTTTCCAAAAGAACAACCTGCGCGCCATATTTGGCAGCACTATATGCCGCCATCATTCCTGCAGGTCCTCCTCCAATAACAATTGTCTTATTCATTACTTACCTATTTAATACCTAAATTATAATTAATATTAATATCATCGTCATTATCATACACTTGATATTCGTTCCAAATTCGCTCAAGACTTTCTAGGGAATTTACCAAGGAGTCTTTTTTCTTAATACTCAGAGCTACTATGATCGCATTAATCAATGACAAAGGAGCAACCAAAGAGTCTACAAAAGAAACCATATCGCTTCGTGCTATAAGTGATGAATCAGCAAATTGAACCATAGGCGATAAATGGCTATCAGTAATAGTAACAACTGAAGCTTCACATCGCTTTGCATATTCCATCGCCTTAAGTGTTCGTTTTGAGTATCTTGGGAATGATATCCCAATAATGACATCCTTAGAGCTAATACGATGAATCTGTTCAAACATTTCGCTCACACTATTGGTATGGATTAATTTGACATTATCAAAAATTAGATTGAAGTAAAAGCCCATAAAACTAGCAAGAGCAGCACTAGACCTTACACCGACTATATAAATAGTCTCAGCCTTTAAAATACTCTCAACGGCTTGATTAAAGGTTGCTTCATCAATCTCTTCCATAGTATGTTTAATTTTTTCCATATCAGAATGAAGAACAAATTTAAGGATGTTTCCTTTGTCAATCCTATCGGAAGTAACTTCCACCCTTTGAATAGATGTCAGTTTTGTTTTTACGAGCTCTTCTAGGGCCCGTTGTAATTTTGGGTAACCATCATAACCTAATTCGTTGGCAAACCGGACAACTGTCGATTCACTGACACCAACGATTTTGCCCAACTTCGCGGCTGTCAGGAATACGGCTTTTTCATAATGATCTATAATATAATTCGCTAATAGTTTCTGCCCTTTACTTAACTTGTTATAGCTTTCGTTAATCCTACGAATCAAATCGTTCTGTCTTTGCATGTCACCCTCCTTGATTCAGATCATGCTCTGCCATTCAATTATTCGAAAAATGAATGAGATTGTGTCTGTACTTTCATTATCCTACTATTATAAACTAATGGGTACGATTTATCAAGTTATCACTATGACAAAATTGCATATGCATTATATTTTTCCTGCATTTCATACTTCTTACAATTAGAACTTTTCTATAGAAGAACAAAGCTGTTGCACCTCAATATGCAACAGCTTTAAAATCTAACAGCTACCAGTAAGTCAAACCACTAGCATCTCCCTATGTGAATACCGATTTAAACAGGATATGCCCCAGCCTCTAAATCAGCTACATTAGGATCAATTTTCTCATCTTGAGCTTGACGATATTTAAAGAATTCTTCAGCAACCTGCGTAAATAAAGCATATGATAAAACATCTTCATCTTGTTTCATCCACTTTTCAGCCTCTTTACGCAAGCGGTCAAGTTCTGGTTTAATCAAATCAGCCGGTCGACAGGTAATCTGCTCTTCATCACCAATAACTTTTTTCTTGATTTCATCGGAAATAGGCATTGGTGTACGTCCATACTCACCACGAACAAGAGCTTTTGATTCTTTAGTAACAATCTTATATCTTTCACCTGCAAGAACATTCATAACTGCTTGAGTACCAACAATTTGACTTGAAGGAGTTACTAAAGGCGGGTACCCATAATCAGCTCGAACCTTTGGAATTTCCTCAAGAACCTCATAATATTTATCCTCAGCACCTTGAGTTTGAAGTTGACTGACAAGGTTAGACAACATGCCACCAGGAACTTGGTATAAAAGAGTCTTAATATTAACGCCAAGAACTTTTGGATTCATAAGACCAGAATCCAAAGCTTCCTCTCTCATGGGTCTGAAATAATCAGCAATCTCTGAAAGAAGTTCTTGATCATAGCCGGTATCAAACTCTGTTCCCTTGAAGGTTTCAACCATAACCTCTGTTGCCGGTTGGGCAGTACCAAGGGCAAAAGGACTGATAGCACAGTCAATAATATCTGCTCCCGCTTCAACAGCTTTTAGGTAAGTCATAGATGCAACACCAGATGTATAATGTGCATGCATCTGAAGAGGAAGAGATGTAACTTCCTTAATTGTCTTCACTAATTTAGTAGCCTCATAAGGCACTAGCAAACCAGCCATATCTTTAATACAGATAGAATCTGCACCCATATTTTCGAGTTCTTTAGCCAGTTTCGCATAATAGTCAAGTGTATGATAGTCACTTAATGTATAAGAAACAGCAACTTGAGCATGCCCCTTTTCTCTTTTAGTAGCTTTAATGGCAGTTTCAAGATTTCGGGTATCATTGAGGGCATCGAAAATTCTGATTATATCAATACCATTATAAATAGCCTTCTCGATAAAATACTCAACAACATCATCCGCATAATGGCGATAACCGAGAACATTTTGCCCTCTAAGAAGCATCTGCATCTTTGTATTTTTAAATCCAGCCCTAAGGTCTCTCAATCTCTGCCATGGGTCTTCTTTTAGAAAACGGAGGCAGGCATCAAAGGTAGCTCCTCCCCACATTTCAACAGAATGGTAACCTACTCTATCTAATTTCTCAATAATAGGCAACATATCTTCTGTACGCATTCTTGTAGCAATCAGAGACTGGTGAGCATCCCTAAGGATTGTATCTGTTATTTGAACAGGTTTTTTAATCATTTCTGACATTTTTTCCTCCTAGGTTGCTTAGTCGAGCAGTAAATCGTCAGATTTACGACCAGACTAGGTTGCATAGTCGAGCAGTAAATCGCTAGATTTACGACCAGACTAGGTTCAGTTTATCTATAAGTACAGTGACAAAAATACACCGGCTGCAATGGCAGATCCGATAACTCCGGCAACGTTAGGCCCCATAGCATGCATTAAGAGGAAATTGGTTGGATCCTCTTCCTGACCTACTTTTTGAGCTACTCTGGCAGCCATTGGTACCGCACTAACGCCAGCTGCACCAATCAGTGGATTAATTTTGCCACCAGAAAGTTTACTCATTAATTTACCAAGGAGTACTCCGGCTGCTGTACCTACTGCAAAAGCAACAAGACCTAACAATAATATTTTAAGTGTAGACAAGTTTAGGAAGTCAGCCGCCTGTGTCGTAGCTCCTACAGTCAAACCAAGAAAAATAGTTATGGAATACATAAGAGGGCCACTGGCAACATCTGCCAATCTTTCTGTCACACCGGAAACTTTAATTAAATTCCCAAACATCAACATCCCTACAAGCGGAGCTGTTGAAGGTAGAATTAGCACTACTAGTAATGTTACGATGATCGGAAAAAGAACTTTCTCAGTCTGGCTGACTGGTCTAAGTTGAGACATCTTAATTTTACGTTCTTCTTTTGTAGTAAGAGCTCTCATAATAGGCGGTTGTATAATCGGTACCAAAGACATATAGGAATACGCAGCTACAGCAATTGGCGCCAAAAGATGCGGTGCGAGCTTAATAGCAGTATATATAGCAGTTGGTCCATCTGCTCCACCGATTATTGCAATTGATGATGATTCAGAAGGATCAAAACCTAACATCATCGCACCAAAGAAAGCCAGAAAAATACCAAATTGAGCTGCTGCTCCAAGAAGGAAACTCTTAGGGTTTGCCAACAGGGGACCAAAGTCAGTCATAACACCAACTCCCATAAAAATAAGTGGTGGAAAAACACCAAGCTCATCACCAAAATACAAGTAATGAAACAAGCCACCAGGCACTTCCTTTGCAACTTCAAAGTAGTCAATACCATTTTGAGCTAAATTCATAGCATAGCGAATACCGTTTTCAAGAAGTCCGCCTTCTAATATAAGGGTTTCACCGTTATACGATATTTGGGTTGTTGCATGTTCCATAATTCCTGAAATTGGCAAGTTTACTAGAAACATACCAAAGGAAATAGGAAGCAAAAGCAAGGGTTCAAACTCTTTCTTAATTGCCAAATACATGAGAAATAAGGAAACGATAATCATCAATATATTTCCAAGACTACCGGAAAAAATATAGTCAAAATCAAGTCCTTTATCCAAATGAAGGTTATCTGCCAACCAGTAAAGACCGGAAGTCTCAATAAACTTACCGATTGCATCGGCTAATCTTTCTAACATATGATCTCCTTCCTACTAATTAAGAGAAGCGATCAAATCACCGGCTTCTACAGATTGACCGGCTGCCACGTCAACAGTTGCTAAAGTACCTGATTTAGGTGCAACAATTTCATTTTCCATTTTCATGGCTTCAAGAACTGCTACTACATCACCTTCTTGAACCTTACCACCAGCTTCCACTTTTACTGCAACAATTTTACCCTGCATAGGTGCTTCCAAAAGAGTAGAACCGACTGAGCCTGATGACGCTTGTACTGAAGCAGCTTGTGCTGGTGCTGGAGCACTATGACTTATTGGTCCACTCGTCAAACCAGGAGCTTGTGATGACACTGTATTAGCGTTCAACTCTTCCACATCCACCTCATATGTATTTCCATTAACAGTTATTCTAAATTTTCTCATTATATTCCTCCACTAGCTATTAGTCTGCCGACTGGTAATTCGTCGGTATGATTTAACTCTTAATTGATCACTTGTCGTATTTAAGGAAGCGCAAATTGCAGCAGTCAGTACTGCTAATAATTCAAGATCGTCTTGAACATCACTTTCTACGGTATTGTTCTTTTGAAGATTAGATTCAATAACAGCTTTCATCTGAATATCACTTCGGTTACTTGGTTTATCTGTTCTATTCATAAACTTAAAGAGACTGATAACCAGTGATATTAATACTAAAATAACAAAAACTGTTCCCATCCCTGCTATAAGCGCAGTTGTGGATTCTGCAATTTTGTCATCCATTCTACCATTTAATAAAAAGAAGAAATTCATAGTCACCACCTATATACTTGGATGCTTACGGTCCACAAAGGGAACATTCTTTGTGTAGAGCATCTCAAGTCCAGCTATAATTCTTTTTCTAGTTGCTGCCGGTTCTATAATATCATCAACATATCCCCTACTTGCAGCTGCAAATGGGCTGGTTTGTATCTGTTCATAAAGTTCTGTTTTTTCTGCAATAAGCTTTGATGGAGTATCCGATGCATTGATTTCGTCAGCATACATAATTCTTGCAGCTGGTTCTGCATCCATCATTGAGATTTTAGCTGTTGGCCACGCATAAACAACATCTGCTCCAATATGTTTAGAATTAAAAGAAACGTAAGCAGATCCATACGCTCTATGTGCAATAACACTGATTTTAGGAACACTGGCAGAAACAAAAGCGGCTGTAAGCCTTGCTGCTGCTTTAGACAGACCAGCTTTTTCTTCAGTAAGAGAGGTTTCATATCCAAAGACATCAACTAAAGTTACCATAGGAATTGAAAAAGCATCACAAAAAACTATAAACTCCTTGACTTTTTTAAGCCCATTTACGGTCAAGCGGCCTTTATCCTCACTTGTTTCATTAGCTATAAAACCAACAGTCATACCATTCATCTTACCAAGACACGTAACGACTTCCTCTGCATAAGAAGCTCTTATAACAAGAAGATGACCATTATCAACAATACAAGAAAGAGCTTTCAAACCTTCTAGTCCATCTTCAACCGTTTGGACCAATTCCTCAGACACCCGATTAATATCGTCTGTAACCTCAGCAAAAGGGGCCTCTTCTTTATTATTAGCAGGAAGTAGTTCTACAAGCTCGCGGATGTCACTAAACAAAACAGATTCATCATCACAAACAAAATCAACAATCCCTGACTCCTTCGCATTAAATGCAGCATCAGCATATTCATTCAAATCTCCAGGTTGATCCCCATATGTGTTTGGACTGTTTACATACAAATGTGAATTAGCCTTAGTCATAAAGGTGAAATCAGATAGAGAAGTCATAACTGCGGTTCCACCTCCACAATTTCCTACAACCGCAGCAATTTGTGGTATAACACCTGACGCCAAAGTCTGCTTAACATATATTTGTCCAAAAGCATCAAGGGCATCTGTCGATTCTTGTAATCGAAGTCCAGCAGAATCTAAGATTCCAATAACTGGTGCTCCTGTTTTTAGGGCCATATCATAAACCCCGACAATTTTTTTTGCATGCATTTCACCAATCGCACCACCTAACACAGATGAGTCTTGGGAATACACATATACCAAACGGCCATTAATCGTACCATAACCACATACGACTCCATCAGCCGGTAAAGATTTAGTTTTTAAATTAAAATCTGTTGCTCTTTGTGTCACAAACATACCTGTTTCCACAAAGCTATTTTCATCAAGAAGCATATGTATCCGACTTCTTGCACGAACTTTTCCATCACCAACGTCAGGATAATTTCCTGTTTCAATCGCTTGGCGACGACTAGTGAGATCGTTCACCTTTGTTTGGATGCTCATAGTAATCCTCCATATATTTATTTATAACAATGCAACTTTCACCAAGTACATTCTACTAGAAGGGTCTTTTTATTTCAAGCTATTTGTTATTTTATTTACAAAGTCTTATAAGTCTAGCTTTGTTTATAAAAAGGCGCACTTGTAAAATATATTATACTACTGATTATTGTTGAATTTTTAGTTTCTTTTCTTGTGAACTAGATGCTGAACTGGCGTTCTAGAACTCCTATTAGTCTGAACAATCGTTATAACTTCAAAGTCTTTAGGCGCAAGACTTTGAAGCCATAAGACCACCGCTTCATGTTCCCGCTTCCCTTCACCATGTCCAGGATAGGTCACTATACTTAAGACACCTCCCTTGTCTATCACTTCCGAACTTTGCTTTAATGCCTCAAGGGTAACTTCGGTTACTGTGGCCCCCTTATCATTAATATTTTCACCTGATAAAGCCTTTGATGTATCAGGAAAATATCCCAAATTAAAAAATATAACTTTGGGACGACGGGGAAGCATGAGTTCCTTCAACTTATCATGAGAGTATTCTAACAAGTGAATATTTTTATTTTCATCCCCTAAGGAATCTACCCTATGATTAATCCTACACAGGTCATACCTATCTTTAAAGAGCTTAGTACTGGATACAAGGGCTTCACTTAATATATCTAAACCAATAACGACGCCCTCTTCCCCTACAGCTTGGTAGAGAAATAAAGCGTCGTTGCCATTACCCAGGGTGGCATCAATAGCCAAATCTCCTGGTTCTATATAAGGTTTCAATAATTCATGTGTTCTCTCAGTTATTTTTAAATCGAACATCAAACCATCCATTCTTTATTCTTGGTCCTTTGATTGTTCAGCTAAGTCTTTCAAATATTGTACTTCATCTTGGTCTAATTGTCTAGCCTTACCTAACCTTAAGCCTTTTAACTTAAGGTTTCCGATAGAAATACGTTTTAAGGTAACAATCTCACAACCTATAAATTCAAACATATTTCTTACTTGACGGTTTTTGCCTTCATGAATCGTTACTTGGTAAGTAGCTGTTTCACTATCAATAGCTCTTGTACTAATCTCACAAGGACTGATATGATAAACACCGATATCGCCACCACTTCGTAGATAAGTCAGCTTTTCCTTTGACGGAACAGGCTTAACTTTAACAACATAAGTTTTTGGAACCTGATGTTTAGGATGAGTTAGTCCGTATGTCAAGTCACCATCATTAGTCAAAATAAGGATACCTGATGTATTTAAATCTAATCGTCCTACAGGGAAAATACGCTCTTTAGTATTAACTAATTCTAGCACCGTCTTACGACCTCGCTCATCTTTGACAGTAGAGACATATCCCCTTGGCTTATTAACCATATAATAGAGTTTTTTTTCTTTCAAGTTCAAGGAAATTTTATGATCACGCACATGTACCGTGTCTTTGTATTCATTAATCTGGATACCCATTTCAGTGACTACTCTTCCATTAACTTTTACCTTGCCTTCAGCAATTAATTTTTCACTAGCTCTTCTGGAAGCAACGCCAGCCATAGCCATATATTTTTGTAAACGCATCATATTATTCACCCTCACTGTCAAAAGACAGTTGCATTTCCTTTTCTACTTCATTCTTAATTGATGCCAGGTCTTCTTCTCTAATGACCGGCAGGTCTTCCATATTAGATAATCCGAAATTTCTCAAGAAGGCTTCTGTTGTACCAAATAAAATAGGTCGCCCCGGTGTATCCATTCTCCCTTTTTCCTCAACCAGACCAAAATCTACCAATTTGTTAACAGCATGATCCGATTTCACTCCACGAATCTTCTCAATATGAAGTTTGGTTATAGGTTGTTTATAAGCAATAATTGAAAGCGTCTCAATGACAACATCAGTAAGTTCAAACTTGATAGTCTTATTCGTTGCACGCTTGATATATTCGTAATACTCTTTTTTAGTACACAACTGGTATGCACCGTCCAATTCAATAATCTGAATCCCACGCTGGTGTTCCATATAAGCGTCCATCATCTGATGGATAACTTTTCTCGTCGTATCCTTATCCAATTCAATTATTTCAGCTAACTTTGTCAATGAAACTGCATTTCCTAGTGAAAACAGTATAGCCTCAATTGCTGCTTGTGCTTCATTTAAGTTCATCTGTATCCCTCTATACTATTTTATATGAATTCTATATCAATCTCATGAAAAACATCTCTTTGTACTACTTTGATTTTTGAAACCTTCATTAATTCAAGTATAGCCAGAAAGGTAGCAATCATCTCAGATTTAGAGGCTGTTTCTTTAAGTAGTTTCCTAAAGCTAATCTGCTTCATATCCTGGCGCATTAAATCAATTTCCTTCATTTTATCGTGAACAGTAAAAGACTCTCTCTTAATGGTGCCAAACCGACTCCTAATAGGATCAATCTTGTCCTTATTCTTTCTCATCATCTGCTGAAAGATAGAATACAGTTTAGAAAAATCCACGTCTTTCAACAATTCATCTGGATCCGCTTGGGGTATATAAGAAGCCACCTCATCCGGTATGGAAGATGCCTTAAAATAAACCTGACCAGCCTTTTGTTGTCTAGTACGAAGTTCATCAGCCATTAGTTTGTATTTTTTGTATTCAAGAAGCTGTTCCATCAGCTCTTGTCTAGGATCAATAAGCTCATCATTCTCATCTGTCTTCTGTGGCAGAAGCATTCTGGTTTTAATACTAATTAATGTAGCCGCCATTTCAATGAACTCGCTCATGACCTCCATCTTGTCCTGATCCATTTGTTCAATATGGTTTAGATATTGGTCGGTAATTAATGAAATTGGAATATCTGTGATTTCAACCTTATTCTTATCTATAAGATGCAACAAAAGGTCCAAAGGACCTTCAAACACATCAATCTTAACTGCTAAATCCATGTTGACTCCTTATACAAATAATTTCATTAGTGGATAAAAAAGAGAATCAACAAATCTACTCAGCACATTAAAGGCTATAAGGAGAATAAAAACCGCCTGTATTACTCTTTCATTTTGAATCATTTTGAAATAAAAACTTGGGTTAAGAGCATAAATAATCTTCGTCATATCAAATGGCGGTATGGGTAGTAAATTTACAATAATAATCGCAAAACTAAATCTTAAAATATAGTAAAAGAAATTCACAAGGGTCGCCATAAAGATATCCCCTTCAAATCCAGCATAAAGAGCAGAATATATTGGTATTACTGCTAAAAGTACCAACAAATTCGCCATTATACCAGTTAAGGACAAAACAATCAAGGCCCTATCCTTATCCTTAAACCTAGATGCATTATATTCTCCTGGCTTCTGCCAGCCTACATAAGAAAACACAAACAAAATAATACCTATCGGATCAATATACTTAAGGGGGTTGGTTTTCATATCCGCTCTCCGGCGATGAATAGGATGCATCAAAGTTAAAGATATATAATATTTGCTTAATTCATGTATAAGAACAACGATAAAGGCTGCCAAAATTGCAGCGATTAGATTGAGTAAAGTTGCTAACATCATGCCACCTCTTTTATGTCATTTTATTACCTTAGGTTATTATAACACAGACATCTCATAAAAAAAACAACTTAAATCTAAAGCTATTCTATTAAGATTTCAGATAAACAGATGCATATTCTACATAGTGGTCAGCATTGTCTTGAATACTTCTAATTTCTTCTTCTGTTAATTTTCGAAGTGATCTAGCCGGAGTGCCAATAATAAGGGATCCTTCATCAAAACGTTTATTCATGGTCACCAAGGATCTGGCTCCAACAATGCAATTCTTAGGTATGACTGCTCCATCTAGTATACATGCTCCCATTCCAACAAGAACATTATCTTCAATTGTACATCCATGGATAATAGCACTATGTCCAATTGTTACATTATCTCCAATATAAGTTCCATAGTCTGAAGACAAATGAACACAGGTTAAATCCTGAATATTAGTGCGTTTTCCAATCTTGATTTCATGCACATCGCCACGAAGAACCGCTTGAAACCAAACACTTGTTTCATCACCGATTTCTACCCTACCAACAATATCAGCTGAATCAGCCACATATACCTTATTACCAATAATTGGTTCAAACTCTTTGAACTTCCTTAAATTTCCCATGCCATTCACCTTTCTACTCAATCAAAACAAAGAGGCTTTGCCTCATTCGCTTTGCGATTGTTGCGCTAGGAAATTTTCCTTAATATTTTATGAGATGTTTCTACTCATAAAATTCATATAGAGAACTTTCCTATAGAAAAACAAAGAGGCTTTGCCTCGTTCGCATTACGATTGTTGCGCTTAGAATAAAAAAGATTTCACAACCGACTTGCAAAACTAACTCAGCCACCTTCAAGAGGGAATACCTGCTTAGCTCCAAAGCTTCCTTGGTCATGAAATCATTTCGTAAAGCAAACATCAATTGTATTATACTAGAAAAAGATTTATTAAGAAATAATCTCTTTAATAAAAGTTACTTTTTCGACAAAATCATTAGTTAAGGTGTAGGCATTTTTAAAACGTTTAACAGCCGCATCAACTTGATCTCTATCGTTCCCATAAACTTTTGCTATGGCTTGACCAGTCTCGACTTTATCTCCTACTTTTTTATTAACGATAAACCCAACACTTAAGTCAATAACACTATCTTTCGTCTCTCGTCCACCGCCTAACATCATAGCTGCATAACCTATTTCTTCAGTTTCAATATGCTGGACATAGCCATAACCATCAAGGACAATATCCTCAATAATAGAAGCCATTTGAAACTTAGATGTATCATCAATATATGACGCATCTCCACCTTGTGCGGCAACAAAGGTTTTAAGTTGTTTCAAAGCACTTCCGTCTTCAATCGTTTCTTGGAGCATCCTTCTTGCCTCTTCAACTGAACTAGCTTTTTTTGCATAGTATACCATATGGCTACCTAGTTCAAGACAAATTTCAAGCAAGTCATCAGGTCCATTGCCCTTTAAGGTTTCAATGGCTTCCTTAACTTCCAGATTATTTCCAACAGCTCTACCAAGAGGTTGATTCATATCAGAAATTACGGCTGTCGTTTTTCTTCCAAGTCCGTTGCCAATTGCAACCATGGTTTTAGCGAGTTCAATAGCATCTTTTTCCTGTCTCATAAAGGCTCCTGAACCAGTTTTGACATCTAAGACAATAGCATCTGCTCCAGATGCAATTTTTTTACTCATTATTGAACTTGCAATGAGTGAGATTTGATCAACTGTTGCAGTTACATCCCTAAGGGCATATAACTTTTTGTCCGCAGGTGCTAAGTTAGCCGTTTGTCCTGCAATGGCTATCTTAATTGTATTTACATTATTGATAAAGGTTTCCTCACTAATTCCTGTAGTAAAACCTGGAAAGGATTCTAGCTTGTCAATAGTACCACCTGTATGGCCCAGACCACGTCCGCTCATTTTTGCTACAGGTACACCAAGAGCAGATACCATTGGAGTCAAGACTAAGGACGTTTTGTCGCCTACACCTCCTGTTGAGTGCTTGTCAACTTTAATTCCTTCAATTTGACTAAGATCGAGCATGTCACCACTTTTAGCCATTGCCAGTGTCAGATTAACTGTTTCTTCATTAGTCATACCTTGAAAATATATAGCCATTAGCAAAGCAGACACTTGATAATCTGGAATAGTACCTTCTGTATAGGACTTCACAAACCATTTGATTTCTTCTTCAGTTAAATGATGACCCGTTTTTTTCTTCTCAATTAAATCATACATTCTCATAATCTTACCACCTTTTCCTTAAACCAACAGTTCCTGTTTAAAACTAATACCTTCTTCAAGAGGCTTGGCACCTAATATATCGCAAACGGTTTGACCAATATCAGCAAAAGATCTTCTTACTCCTAAGTTTACACCATTTTTAATCGCTTTTCCATAGACTAGAAGAGGAATATATTCTCGAGTATGGTCAGTACCTTCAGTTGTTGGATCACAACCATGGTCTGCATTTATAATCAGAACATCTGTATCTTTCATAGCAACCATAATTTCATTGATACGACTATCAAAATCCATTAGCCCCTGTCCATATCCTTTTACATCGTTTCTATGACCCCAAGTTGAGTCAAACTCAACAAGATTAGTATAGATAAGGCCACAATTATCTCGGCTCATAAACTTCAATGTTTGATCAACTCCGTCCATATTATTCCTTGTATGGACGGCTTCTGTAATACCCTTAAAATTAAATATGTCTTCTATCTTCCCAACACCAATTACGTCTTTTCCCATAGTCTTCAATCTATCCAAAACTGTATCCCTTGGTGGAGATAAAGAATAATCTCTTCTATTGGAGGTTCTGATAAAAGACCCTGGCTGTCCAATAAAAGGTCGGGCAATAACTCTAGCTACACCGTGGTCTCCAACCAAGATTTCTCTAGCAATTTGACAATACTTGTATAGGTCTTCAATAGGAACAACTTCTTCATGAGCGGCTATTTGAAAAACACTATCTGCCGATGTGTATACAATCAAATCACCGGTTTCCATATGATGTCGTCCTAATTCTTCAAGAATTCCAGTCCCTGACGCTGGTTTATTAGCGATTACTTTTCTACCAGTTTTATCTTCAAATTCCTTAATAATTGTCTCTGGAAAACCATTTGGATAAGTAGGAAGAGGCTTTAAAGTAGAAACTCCTGCCATTTCCCAATGACCTACGGTTGTATCTTTACCATTAGAGACTTCCATACACTTTCCATATGAGCCTATAGGTTCTTTAGTTTCTTTATAACATTCTACACCATCAATATTAAAAAGCCCAAGTTTTCGTAACTCCATAGGTTCAATTCCTGTCTGCTTAACAACATGGCAAAGAGTATTAGCTTCTTGATCACCAAACTTGTCTGCATCAGGTAGGGCTCCACACCCCACACTATCAAGAACAATCCAAATAACACGATTAATCATTCTATACCTCCATAATTACAATATCTACCTTATATATTAGACTAAATAAGGGTCAAACTACAGAGGATATGTAGTGACATTATATCATATATGGGACGATATTTCTTTTTGTAATGCCGAAATAACATTTGCTCTATATATACTTTTCTTCTACATAGGCATTAATAAAACAACTTATCCATCTAAAAAACTAACGATCATATAGCTTTTCAAAATAGTTTGTTAAAAAACAATCTAAAAATATTGACTTTATCTCTCAACTAATATATAATCACATTACAAAGATTATTATTTAATAATTATTATTAATTACTGGAGGTTACACAATGAAAAAATTTATTTGTACTATTTGCGGTTATGTATACGAAGGCGATACACCACCAGAACAATGTCCACAATGTAAAGCACCAGCGTCTAAATTTGTAGAAAAATCTGACACTGAAATGTCATGGGCTGATGAACACGTTATCGGTGTTGCCAAAGACCTAGATCCAGAAGTTGTTCAAGGTCTTAAAGAAAATTTCATGGGGGAATGCACAGAAGTTGGTATGTATCTTGCCATGAGTCGCCAAGCAGACCGTGAAGGTTATCCAGAAGTTGCAGAAGCATACAAACGTATCGCTTTCGAGGAAGCAGAACATGCTGCAAAATTTGCTGAACTTCTTGGCGAAGTCGTAGCAGCTGATACAAAAACCAATCTTCAAATGCGTGTTGATGCAGAACATGGCGCTTGCCAAGGCAAAAAAGACTTAGCTACTCGTGCAAAGGAATTAGGTTACGACGCTGTCCATGATACAGTTCATGAAATGTGTAAAGACGAAGCTAGACATGGTATGGCATTTAAGGGTCTTCTCGGAAGATACTTCAAATAAGTTAACAAGAAAATTTAACTTATAATAATATATAACAAAGGATTGACCACCACATAGATCAGTGAAGGTTCAATCCTTTTTTATTATCTATATCCCGTTGCCCTATCCTATCCGCCTATGCTCTTGGATGATGGCTCTTATAGACTTCCTTTAGTTTGGAATGTTGAATCTTTGTATAAATTTGAGTTGATACAATGTTCTCATGCCCCATCATTTCCTGAACACTTTTTAAATCGGCCCCATTTTGTATTAAGTGACATGCAAAAGAATGCCTTAGCATATGAGGTGTAATATCCTTATCAATACCCGCAGCTTGGCCATAGGCCTTGACTAGTTTCCAAAATCCCTGTCTAGACATAGGTTTACCTCTTGTGTTAACAAACAAGGGATCGACTCCGTTTTCACTTTTTTCTTTAATCATCTTATCCCATATATCTGTCATATAAATACGTAAAGAATCAATACAAATTTGACCCAATGGAATAATTCTTTCTTTCTTACCACTATGGCAATTTATAAAACCTAAAGCTAAGTTAACATCTGAAAAATTCAAGTGTATTAATTCACTGGCCCTAATACCAGTCGCATACAAAAGCTCTAGCATGGCCTTATCTCTTATTCCTTTAGGTGTAGAATTAGGTTGAGATAAAAAGCGTTCTACTTCCTCAATAGTCATAACAACAGGAAGCTTTGTATCACATTTCCTCGGTTTAATATTTTCTGACGGATTCATCTGTATTAAGCGCATAGAAAAAAGATAAGTAAAGAAGCCCCTAAGGGAAGCTACATTTCTGGAAATGGTTGCATTAGAAAGGCCTTCCTCTTGAAGCAGGGTCAAATAGTCACTTAAGACCGCATATGAAACCTGATTATAATCATTGATTCCTATGGATTCTATAAAGTTATGAAACTTTATCAAATCATGATTATATGAATTCAAGGTACTTACCGACATATTTTTATGTAGTTTTAGGTGTTCGATAAAATCATTATTATACGCTCTCATATCAGCCGCTTAATCTTTATACTTATGCTTATAAGCCAAGAGTGACGAAATAGTCTTATTATCTACAATTCGACCATCAAAACACATATCAATTAATTCATCCAAATCGTATCTTTCAAGCTCAACAAATTCATCTTCATCTAAGTTTTGTACACTGGCAATAAGTCCCTTAGCAACATAAATAGAGATAATTTCATCACAGATACCAATACTAGAATAAAATTTAAACAAGTATTCCATACTAGTACATCTGTATCCGGTTTCTTCCTCAAGTTCTCTTAATGCACAATCTCTTGGATCTTCACTTGATGCATCTAAAGTCCCTGCTGGTATTTCCAGTGTAATGGAATCAGAAGCATTTCTATATTGTTTTACCATGATGATTTTACCTTCATCATCCACTGGAATAACAGCAGCCGCACCGATATGCTTAACCAATTCCCAGGTTGCTACTTTACCATTAGGTAATTCAATTTCTTCTGTAATAAGGTGAACACGTCTTCCTTTGTAGATTTCCGTTTCGCTTAATTTACTAAATTTTTCCATATATCTATTTCATCCTTTGCGCTTTCTTAAAACATCCATCCATAGCATCAATCACTGCTGAACGAAATCCCTTTTCTTCTAAAATTTTAACAGCTTCTATCGTTGTTCCACCTGGTGAACATACTGCGTCTTTCAAGGCTCCTGGGTGGTCACCAGTTTCAAGAACCATTTTTGCCGCTCCAAGAACAGTTTGAGCAGCTAGATTATATGAATCTTTACGACTAAGTCCATTAAGGACGCCTGCATCAGCCATTGCTTCAATAAACATATAAACATAGGCAGGTGATGATCCTGAAACAGGCACAGTAGCATCAATTAGTTTTTCTGGTAAAACAATGGATTTACCAAATGAATTAAAGAGTTTCAGTACTTCCTCCCTTTCCTCTTCAGTAAAATCTCCATGACCAAAAGTTACAGCACTCATTCCTTCACCAACTAAAGCAGGTGTATTTGGCATGGCTCTTACTATTTTAGGACTTCCAGACACATGGGCATTCACATAATCAATAGTTAATCCAGGCGATATGGAAACAATGATTTTTGGACTATCAATAGACAAGGGCATAATAACTTCTGCTAAGTATTGAGGTTTTATGGCCAAAACAATTAAATCACATCCATCAATGACTTCCTGATTAGACAAACAATATGGAAGGCCTGTTTCGGCTTTTATATAGTCCAGTCTCATTTCATCAATGTCAGTATACATAATAGGTTCATCAAAAACCTTACTTGCACCTTTTAACATGGCAAATCCCATATTCCCTGCTCCAATAAATCCTAATCTCATCCTTAACTCCTATTCTCTTCATTTAACAGATTAATTGACTACACTTATTAAATAAATTCATATCCATTAAACCAAGTATGACTTATCCTCTATACAAAGATAATGACAGCAATATATTGCTGTCATTATCTCATATTTTAACCATTAAATTCAAGATAAAATCTAAATTTCCTCGGATTGTTCCCTGTTTTATATTTTTAAATCTAATTTTTACCTAGTAGTTTATAACTATATCCTTACAAATATACTGATTATACACCTACACATTTAACTCGACAGATATTCCCAGGATATCCTTATTAGCGTCAAGAATAGGTTTAATATATTCATCTATAAACTCCACTGTCTGTTCAGGAGCACGTCCAACAAATTTTTCAGGCGATAACATAGCATCAACCTCTTCCTTAGACATCTTAAAGGTATCATCACCAAGAATTCTTTCAATTAAGTCATTGGACTTACCTTCAACCTTAACCATTTTTCCAGCTTCCATCGAATGTACTCGAATAGACTCATGAAGTTCCTGACGATCTCCACCACGTTTTACGTTTTCCATAATAATATTTTCAGTTGCCATAAAAGGTAATTCCTCCATAATTCTTCTGCGAATAACCTTATCATATACAACGAGTCCATCAACAACATTACCATAGATATCCAAAATCGCATCAATAGCTAAAAAGGCTTCTGAAACAGAAAGTCTCTTGTTAGCACTATCATCTAAAGTTCTTTCAAACCATTGTGTAGATGCTGTAATCGCAGGATTTAAAGCTCCCACGATGACATGTCGCGCCAAAGAACTAATTCGTTCAGAACGCATAGGGTTACGCTTATATGCCATAGCACTAGACCCGATTTGACTTTTAGCGAAGGGTTCTTCAATTTCCTTCAGATTTTGTAAAAGTCTTAAATCATTGCTAAACTTATACGCTGATTGAGCAATACCACTTAGCACTGACAGCATTTGAGAATCTAACTTCCTCGGATAGGTCTGTCCAGTCACCGGGAACGTATTATGGTAACCCATTTTCTCAGAAACCATTTTATCCAATTGCTTAACTTTATCATGATCATTTTCAAAAAGATTAAGAAAAGATGCCTGTGTTCCCGTTGTACCCTTAACACCTCTCATAGCTTTTTTGTTCAACTGATGGATAACATCCTCATAATCCAAGTAAAGGTCTTCAATCCACAAACAAGCACGTTTACCAACGGTTGTTAATTGGGCAGGTTGAAAATGTGTAAATCCTAAGGTTGGCATATCCTTGTATTCAAGGGCAAATTTAGATAATTTGTCCATAATATTAACTAACTTTGTTCGAACCAATTCCATTGCCTCTGTCATAATAATAATATCTGTATTATCCCCAACATAGCAGGAAGTTGCCCCTAGATGTATAATCGGCTTCGCTGTTTTTGCTTGTTGACCATAGGCAAAAACATGGCTCATTACATCATGTCTTACTTCTTTCTCTCTTTTTTTTGCCACTTCGTAGTTAATATCTTCACTGTAAGCTTTTAATTCCGCAATTTGTTCACCTGTAATATCAAGACCAAGTTCCTTTTCTGACTCTGCCAAAGCTATCCAAAGCTTTCTCCATGTCTTGAATTTCTTGTCAGGTGAAAACAGATATAACATTTCCTTACTTGAATAGCGAGTTACTAAGGGGTTTTCGAAAGTATCGTACATGAGTAATCCTCCAAAAGAAATTTAATTTGTAAATACCCAAAATCGTCTTCATTATAGCATAGGACATCTGGATAATCCATTGACTAATGCAACAAAGAAGCCCTTAGATACATATGAATTGTTTGTATTTTTAACAATAAATGGATAAAAGCTTTACTAAATTAGGGAAAGCTTTATTATAAAAATATCTATAAAAACTTAAAAGGCTGTAGATCGTAAAATCTACAGCCTAGTTTCATATTCATTAATTGCTATTTCGCATACTCGATTGCTCTTGTTTCACGAATAACACTAACTTTGATTTGGCCAGGATATTCAAGCTGACCTTCGATTTCTTTAGCAACATCCCTGGACAGTATAACCATTTCATCATCATTAATCTGATCTGGCACAACCATCACTCTGATTTCTCTACCCGCTTGGATAGCAAAAGATTTATCTACACCTTTGAAGTTGTCTGCAATTTCTTCTAGTTTGGTGAGTCTGTTAACATATAATTCCAATGTTTCACGACGCGCGCCTGGACGAGCAGCACTAATAGTATCAGCTGCTTGAACAATAACAGCAATCAAGCTTTCAGGTTCAACATCTCCATGATGAGCCTCAACTGCATTAATAACAGTACTGTTTTCCTTGTATTTCTTACATAAGTTAGCTCCTATGGTAACATGGGAACCTTCTACTTCATGGTCAACGGATTTTCCTATATCATGTAATAAACCGGCACGCTTAGCTAAACGTACGTCTAAACCAATCTCTCCGGCAATAATTCCACATAATTGAGAAACTTCAATTGAATGTTTTAGAACATTCTGTCCATAACTAGTTCTAAATTTCATCTTACCAAGTAATTTTACAAGTTCAGGATGTACACCATGTACACCTGCGTCGAAGGTGGCATTTTCACCTTCTTCACGAATCATGTTGTTCACTTCACGTTTGGCTTTATCCACCATTTCCTCAATACGAGCTGGATGGATACGACCATCAACGATTAGTTTTTCAAGAGCTACACGAGCGATTTCGCGACGAATAGGATCAAACCCAGACAAAATAACTGCTTCAGGTGTATCGTCTATAATTAGATCAATACCGGTAAGAGTTTCAAGGGTACGTATATTACGTCCTTCTCTACCGATGATTCTTCCTTTCATTTCGTCATTAGGAAGACTGACTACTGATACAGTAGACTCAGCAACGTGGTCAGCAGCACATCTTTGGATGGCATTTGCTAAAACCTTACGTGCATTCTTATCAATGTCTTCTTTAGCTCTGGCCTCTGCTTCTTTAATCAACATAGCCGTTTCATGTTTAACATCTTCTTCTACAGACTTTAATAGGTGTTCTTTTGCTTGATCAGGGGTGAGCCCGGAAATTCTTTCCAGCTCAGACAGGTGTTGTTGCTTGATAACTTCAACTCTTTCTTTCTCTTTACGAAGCGCATTATCTCTATCAGTAAGTGATTGTTCTTTCTTCTCAAACTGTTCACTCTTTCTATCCAAAGTTTCTTCCTTTTGAAGAACTCTTTTTTCAAGACGTGATAATTCGTTTCTACGGTCTTTAACTTCCTTGTCAAGGTCAGACTTTATCTTATAAATATCTTCCTTAACCTCAAGTTTCGCTTCTCGCTTAATGCCTTCAGCTTCTTTAATAGCATCATCAACGATTCGACGAGCTTTTGCTTCAGCAGATCCATATTGTGCTTCAGCAACCTTCTTACGATGGTTGATTCCAGCGAAGTACGCAATAAAACCAGTAGCTGCTGCGACCAAGAGAACGACGATAACGCCAATTGGAATTGGGATCATCTCGCGTTAACACCTCCTCTATATGAAATTGTCATAGCCATAGTTAAAACAACTACAACAAATAAATTCTATATCTTTTTATGAATAATGTCAAGTTTTACCTATCATCTGGGGGAAATTCCTGTAAAAACCGTTCAAATGCTTTATAACAAACCCCAATAGGATATCCTTTTCTGGCAAGAAAGCCTAAAGACTTGTCTCTAAGCACGTGTGGTTCTAACTTAAAACGCTTTAAAGCAAACTTTTTACTTAGAAGCATAAAGGCGCTTTCTAGTTCAACCTCTTCATCCAACTGGTCGGCAAGAGCCTTCTTTACTGCCTGATCATCTAAACCAGACTGCTTAAGTTTATACTGGATCTCTCGTCTACTTTTATAGCCTTTCAAGCTATCTACCTTACGATTAGCCAGTTTCTGGTCATCAATAAACCCCTTGTCCTCGAAAGCTTTGAGTATATCTGAAATATGTTCCTGACAGTATCCGTCTTTCTCAAGCTTAAGTTTAAGTTTAAGCAAAGGGTAGTCCTGCTTTCCCAATAAATGCATGATCCGTCGTTTGCCTCTGGTTTTAACATAAGCTTCTAGCCATTCATAAACATCTTCAGGTAAGGTCTCTCCCTCTTTAATAAGGCCTATTAAAGTCGCCTTACGCAAATCCCTATTATAAAGAAATAGACGGTATACACCATCTATCTCAATATAAATCTTCTTATCTTCACTTGTAAGTTTTGTTATAACCTTAGGTTCAGACATTTCTACTTGGACTCCTCGGCTTCACCATCAGTATCTGTCACCTTAGCAGATGCTTCCAAAGCTTTAAGGTCCGCTTCATTAACAGGAAGCTCATAATGCTTACGAACTAATATCTCTATTTCTTTAAGAAGGATTGGATTATCTTTCAGATAATCCTTAGCATTCTCGCGCCCCTGGCCTACACGAATGTCGTTATAGGAATACCATGCTCCACTTTTCTTAACGATGCCAAGTTCAGCAGCCAAGTCTAATACATCACCTTCCACTGAAATTCCTTTACCAAACATAATATCAAACTCCGCTTTCTTGAAAGGCGGTGCAATCTTATTCTTAACAACCTTAACCCTTGTACGATTACCTACCATCTCATTAGATTGCTTCAACGTTTCAATTCGACGAACATCCAAACGAACAGATGAATAGAATTTTAGAGCGCGTCCACCAGTAGTTGTCTCAGGATTACCGAACATAACTCCAACTTTTTCACGTAACTGGTTAATAAAAACGACGATACACTTAGATTTATTAATAACACCGGTTAGCTTACGAAGAGCTTGACTCATAAGTCTAGCCTGAAGACCTACATGAGAGTCACCCATATCTCCTTCGATTTCAGCCCTAGGTACAAGAGCCGCAACAGAGTCTACGACAACGATATCAATAGCTCCTGAACGAACCATAGTTTCTGTAATCTCAAGAGCTTGCTCTCCATTATCTGGTTGTGATATATATAGATTATCAATGTCAACACCAATCTTAGATGCGTACTGGGGATCAAGAGCATGCTCCGCATCCACAAAACCTGCTACACCACCAGCTTTCTGCACTTCAGCAATAATATGAAGGGCTACTGTTGTCTTACCACTGGATTCAGGACCATATATTTCAACAATTCTTCCTTTTGGTACGCCACCAGCCCCCAAGGCAATATCAAGACTCAAGGCTCCTGTTGGTACTGTCTCCACATTACGGGTTTCTGTATTATCTCCTAATTTCATAACGGCACCTTTGCCGTATGTCCGTTCAATTTGACTAATTGCAGCGTCTAATGCCTTTTGCTTATCTTTATTCATAGTAGATCCTGGTTAACCAGGTACCCCCTTTCAATGTTGTCGAACATTTGTTCTTTATGGGTATTATAGCACATACGTTCGTATGTGGCAATATAGTATTTATCCTTAAAAAAACTTGTCTTTAAAAATCATATTTTCTTATCATACCAAGTCGTACATACACCCCAAAAATACGTATGACTAGTATTTATGACGGATATACTTCCTTAAGTTTATTGTAAAGGCGAATAAGACTCCTTTTTGCGGCATATTGACGTATTTTATCACGGTTTCCTCCAAGATAATCCTCAAAAACCCAAACTTCACCTTTAAAACCGATTCCCATATATACCAAGCCTACAGGCTTGTCTATAGTTCCACCATCAGGTCCTGCAATACCCGTTATAGATATGCCTACATCAACCTTAAAGCGTTCCATTACTCCAATAACCATTTCTCTAGCAGTTTCTTCACTAACAGCACCATACTTATTAAGAGTTTTTTCAGAAACACCTAAAACCCTTATCTTGCTATCATTGGAATAAGTAATTGCACTCTCCATGAATACCGAAGAAACACCAGGTTTTGATACGAACATATCCGCAAGCATACCACCTGTACAGGACTCAGCTCCACCAAAAGTCAAACCCTTACTTTTTAAAATACCAATAATTTTATCTGGCAAATCGTCTGAATCACTTGAATATATGTAGTCACCTAGACGCTCACGTATTATTTTCTCTACCTCAGCAATCCGCTTACTAAGGATCTCTTCATCCTTGCCAATAGCCGTTGCCTTTAAATGCACTTCACCAAGCTTGGCATAAGGTGCCAAAATAAAAGATTCACTATAAGTCATCAGATCATCAAGAATCGTAACTGCTTGACTTTCTCCAATATTAATCAATTTAAAGGTTTTACTTATAATTTTTTGTTCCCTTAAAGGCTCAATAATGGGTTTCACAAAATCGTCATACATGGGAATTAATTCCCCTGGTGGACCTGGCAAAAGGAAATAATGAACACCTTTATCACAAACATAAACACCAGGTGCTGTTCCATTATTATTATGCAATGGTTGCCCGCCTTCAATCATAAGGGCTTGCTTAAAATTATTTTTTGATATCTTGTAGTTTCGTTTTGAAAACCACTCCTTAATTTCCTCTTTCAACTCAGCAGACTCATAGAGATTTCTTCCAAGAAATGAAGCTACCGCTTCCTTTGTCAGGTCATCCTTAGTCGGTCCGAGGCCACCTGAAAGAAGTATAAATTGGCTACGTTCTGAAGCCTTTCCAAGGAGTTCAACTATATCGACTTCATCATCTCCTACTACACTGTGATGTCTACAAAATATACCTATTTCTGCAAGCTTTCTACTTAAAACTGCAGCATTAGAATTAATAACATCTCCTGCAAGCACTTCTTCACCTACTGCAATAATTTCTCCCAGCATACCACTGCCTCCTTTTATAAAATGAATCCAATATGGTGTATGGCTTCTGTCTATTCATGAAAAACACTAATATTCTTAATAATATAGTCTATAGCTGAAATAACAGTAAATAAGGTAGCCAAAAAAACTAATATAATCTCAAGCCATTGAAAAAACATCAAATTTATATTCAATAATAGAACAACAATCATGACCATTGTTACAAAAGTCTTAACTTTGCCCCAAATTCCTGCAGCAAGAACTTTCTGCTTATTGGCAGCAACCAACCGGAAACCGGTAATAATGAATTCACGGCTAATAATAACAATTACAATTACTGCTGACAACTCACCAGTTTCCACAAAATAGATAAGCGCAGATGCAACTAATAGTTTGTCTGCCAGGGGATCCAAAAATTTCCCAAAGTCAGTCACCATATTCCTGCTTCTGGCAATATATCCATCTAAGAGGTCAGTTAAACTGGCCACAGTAAAAATCGCAGCCGCAAGATAATTCCCTGTCTGATTACTAAATAGATATAATACAAATATAAAGACTGGAATTAAAAATACACGTATTAAAGTTAAACGATTGGCTAAATTCATATCACTTCTCCTATCAGATCATATTCGTTGGAACCCGTTACCTTTATGGTAACATAATCACCTGACATTAATCTGTCCTTAGATTCAATAAAAACATATGAGTCTACATCTGGAGTATCCTTATAAGTCCTCCCCATATACACATCATCATCCGGTACATAAGCATCAATAATTGCAGTTAGTTTCTTGCCAACCATAGCAAGATTCTTTTCTTTTGAAATCTTTTGTTGAGCCAACATTAACTTTTCCTGACGGATAATTGACGTCGTTTCATCCACCTGATTATCCATCTTATAAGCAGGCGTCCCTTCCTCTTTCGAATAAGTAAAAACACCTACTCTGTCAAGCTTCTGGTCCTTAAGAAACTCATATAAGGTATTAAAAGCTTCATCTGTCTCTCCTGGAAAGCCAACAATAAAAGTTGTCCGGATACATATATCTTCAATTTTTTTGCGCATATAAGCGATCCTTGAAACAATGTCTTCCATACGACTTTTTCTAGCCATCTTTTTCAATATCATGTTATCAACATGTTGGAGAGGCATATCAATATAATGAAGCAATTTAGGATTATTGACCATTGTGTCAATGAGGTCATCCGTAACATCTTCAGGATATACATAAAGAAGTCTTATCCATCTCACATCAGGATTTTCACTAATTCTTGTGATTAATTCAGTTAATTTACGTTCTCCATATATATCACTTCCATATTTACCAACATCTTGAGCAACAAGTATTATCTCCGTCTTGCCCATTGAAGTTAGATAATCAACTTCTTCAATCAAACTTTCAATCGTTCTACTTCTGAACTTTCCGCGAAGTTTAGGAATAATGCAATAGGTACAATGATTATCACAGCCCTCAGCAATTTTTAGGTATGCATAATGTTTAGTTGTTTCTACCGTTCGATTGATAAAAGGTTCCGCTTGATGGTCAATACTATCAAACTGGATATATTTGTGGCCCATTAAAGCCTTATCAACAGCCTCAGCGATACGGTCATAATTAGCCGCACCAAGAATAGCATCCACCTCTTCAATTTCCTTCATAACCTCTTCCTGATAAAGCTGGGTCAAACACCCGACTACAATAAGAGCTTTTAAGTCTCCTGTATGCTTTAATTCCGCAAATTCGAGTATAGTATTGACACTCTCTTCCTTTGCATCGTGAATGAATGAACACGTATTAATAATAATTGCATCTGCTTGGTTAGGATCCATCGTTAAAATATATCCTTTTTCATTTAACATACCCAACATAACCTCTGAATCCACCAAGTTCTTATCACATCCAAGAGATTCAAAATAAACTAAAACTTCTTCTTTCATTATTCCTCCAAACTAATGACCTAGAACAAAACCCAATATTCAAACTAACAGCATATGACATCATATGCTGTTAGAAAATAATCTTAAAACATTGAGTTACATTTTAACACTATCGACAAGATTACTCATCAACATTGCTATTGTCATAGGACCAACACCACCTGGAACAGGTGTAATATACGAAGTCAAATCCTTGACTCCTTCAAAATCTACATCACCACATAGTTTTCCATTGTCTAAACGATTAATACCTACATCTACAACAACAGCTCCATCTTTGACATATTCAGCCGTTATCATCTTAGGTCTACCTATGGCTGCAATTAAAATATCAGCCTCCTTGCAGACATCCTTAAGATTTTTGGTTCTTGAATGACAAATGGTAACCGTTCCGTTTTCCCGGAGCAAAAGCATACTAATTGGTTTTCCAACTATATTACTCCGCCCAACAATGACACAGTTTTTTCCTTCTATAGGTACTTCATATCTTTTCAACAACTCCATAATACCATATGGTGTACACGAAATGAAGCCTGGATTACCAATACTTAAATTCCCAACACTTACTGGATGGAACCCATCAACATCTTTAGCAGGATCAATAGCCATAATCACCTTATCATCTGAAATCTGTTCTGGTAGTGGTAATTGAACCAGAATGCCATTGACATCGTCTCTTTCGTTCAGCTCTTGAACCAAATCTAAAAGTTTTTCTTCACTTGTATCTTCTGGTAGTTCATAGCTTAGAGATCTAATACCTATATACTCACATGCCCTCTTCTTAGAACGAACATAAACATGTGAAGCAGGATCTTCACCAACTATAACTACAGCAAGAGTTGGAACAATCCCTTTATCAGCTAAATTTTTAACTTCTTCCTTCAGTTCGTCCTTTATTTTTTTAGAGGTCTCTTTTCCATCTAATAAAATAGTATTCATCATTACTTCCTTTCAATTTTAGAACAAGCCAGTAATCTTGCCATCTCCATCAATATCAATATTCTCTGCTGAAGGAACTTTAGGTAATCCTGGCATTGTCATAACATTTCCGGTAATAGCTACAATGAACTCAGCTCCAGCAGATAGGTTCACTTCACGAACGTTAATTTCAAATCCTTCCGGTCTACCTAACTTACTTGGATCATCCGAGAATGAATATTGAGTTTTTGCAATACACACGGGCAAATGAGAAAGTCCCATAGCATCGATACGCTTTAAGGCTATATTAGCCTTTCCTGAATATGTAACACTTCCGGCACCATATATTTCAGTAGCTACCTTTTCAATTTTACCCTTAAGAGGTGTTTCATCTGTATATAGCACCTTGAACTTTGATTCTTTTTCTTCAATGGTTTTAAGAACTGCTTGAGCAAGTTCAATACCACCTTGTCCACCGAGTTCCCAAACTCTTGATAAGGCAAATTCTGCACCAAGCTCATTACACCTTTCCTTGACAGCTGCAATTTCTTCTTCTGTATCTGTAACAAAAGAGTTCAAAGTCACAACAACAGGCACTTGGTATTTACCCATATTTTCAATATGGCGTTCTAAGTTAACCAACCCGGCTTTCAAGGCTTCAACATTGGGTGCACCCAATTCTTTTTTGTCAACACCGCCATTATATTTAAGGGCTCTAACAGTTGCTACAATTACAATAGCACTCGGTTCTAATGAACCTTTTCTACACTTAATGTCTAAAAATTTCTCAGCACCAAGATCCGCGCCAAAACCAGCCTCAGTTACAACTACATCTGCTAGTTTCAAAGCATATGAAGTTGCACGTAAACTGTTACAACCATGAGCTATATTTGCAAAAGGACCACCATGCATAATACAAGGTGTATTTTCCAAGGTCTGTACAAGGTTAGGTTTAATTGCTTCTTTTAATAAAGCAGCCATAGCACCTTGGGCCTTAAGATCACTTGCCCTAACAGGTTTCTTATCATATGTATAACCGATGACAATTTGTCCTAAACGTTTTTTTAGGTCAAGGATGTCTGATGCCAAACAAAGAATTGCCATTACTTCAGATGCAACACTAATCATGTACCCATCTTCTCTTGGAACTCCTTGCATACGTCCACCAAGACCAACTACAATATTACGGAGCGCTCTATCGTTCATATCCACAACACGTTTCCAAAGGATTTGACGTGGATCAATACCAAGTTCATTACCTTGTTGCAGATGGTTGTCAATCATTGCTGATAATAGATTGTGAGCAATACTAACAGCATGAATATCGCCGGTAAAGTGAAGATTAATATCTTCCATTGGAACAACCTGAGCAAAACCTCCACCAGCTGCACCGCCTTTTATACCCATACACGGTCCCAAAGAAGGCTCTCTTAGTGCTATCATACTTTTAACACCAAGTTGACCTAAGGCTTGGCCAAGGCCTACTGTTGTTGTAGTTTTTCCTTCACCTGCTGGTGTTGGATTAATAGCAGTAACAAGTACTAGCTTACCATCTTCATTATCCTTCACCCTATTCCATAAATCATCCGATAATTTAGCCTTGTACCGACCATACAAGTCAAGCTCCTCTTCATGAATGCCTAAGCTGTCTGCTACTTCAGTGATATTTTTCATTTTTGCTTCACTAGCAATTTGGATATCAGATTTCATTCTTCCTCCTTCAATCTTTGGTTAACCCATTGATGATATTTAAAGCGTATACGCTATTAGATACAAAATAATTTTATAAACTTGTTGGACGTTCATCCTCTGTAACGGCTTCACCAGGTGACTTATCCTTAGCTTCATGGTTAGACTCATTAGTATGATCTTCATTATCTACAGGGCCGTTAGCTTTTTCCTTAAGGGCTATAAGGTCATCTTTAGTCAGAAGAACTTTTCGTGGTTTACTTCCTTCTTCTTCGCCAACATATCCAGCATCATATAACTGGTCTAGAATTCTAGCTGCCCGATTATATCCGACACGGAATCGACGCTGAATCATAGATGCACTTGCCTTTTGCTTGTCAACAATATGATCCAAGACATCCTCAAAAATTTCATCATAATCACTAGAAGGAGCATTTTTTTCACTAACAGCTTTATCTAGTTGCATCATAATCTTCTGGTCATATTCTTCCTTCTTTTTTGTCTTTAAGAAGCTAACGATGTTCTCAACTTCCTTATCAGTTACAAAGGCTCCCTGTATTCTAACAGGTTTTTGTAAACCAACAGGATAGAAGAGCATATCACCTTTACCCAAAAGTTTTTCAGCTCCATTCATATCAATTATTGTTCGCGAATCAGTTCCTGAAGATACATTAAAAGCAATCCTTGAAGGAATATTGGCTTTAATGAGGCCAGTAATAACATCAACTGAAGGCCTTTGAGTTGCAATAATCAAATGAAGACCGGCTGCTCGAGCCATTTGAGCCAGTCGGCAAATAGCCTCCTCTACCTCGCCTGCAGCAGCAACCATAAGGTCTGCTAACTCGTCAACAATAATGACAATTTGTGGTAGTTTCTTAAGACCGTCTTCATTTGTAAGAACCGCCTTATTATAACCTTTAATATCTCTTACATTTGCTGCAGCAAAAAGTTTATAGCGCTCTAACATTTCTTGGACTGCCCAATTCAAGGCAGATGCGGCTTTTTTTGGTTCTGTCACCACAGGAATAAGTAAATGGGGAATGCCGTTATATATGGACAACTCAACTACCTTGGGATCAATCATAAGAAGTTTAACATCATCCGGTGATGATTTATAAAGAATACTTGTAATCAATGTGTTTACACAAACAGACTTTCCAGAACCAGTTGCACCAGCTATAAGCAAGTGTGGCATCCTAGCTATATCCGTTACAATAACCTTACCCGATATATCCTTACCCAATCCAAAGGCAACACTGGATGGAAAATGTTCAAACTCATCTGTATCCAAGACTTCTCTGAGAAATACAGATTTTACATCCTTATTGGGAACCTCAATACCTACAGCAGATTTACCTGGTATAGGTGCTTCTATACGTATGCCATTGGCAGCTAGATTTAAGGCAATATCATCTGCCAAATTAACAATTTTAGACACCTTCACACCTTGGTCTGGTTGGAGTTCATATCTAGTTACGCTAGGCCCCATTGCAACATCAATTACTTTTGCTCCCACACCAAAGCTTGCTAAGGTTTCTTCCAATTTTCTTGCATTATCATCAAGAGATGAAGCATTCCCACTTTTTCCAAGGTCAGGATTATTGTGAAGAAGTTCAATTGGAGGCTTTTGATAAACTTTTTCAACCACATCAAGATCATGAAGAATTTCCTGTTCAATGACCTTTTTGCCTTTTTCAAGATCCTGTTTACTTATTTTCGTAGATTTTTCATCAACTTCAACAGATTTAAGTTGTTCTTCAAATAGGGAACCTTGATCCATTATTTTGGTAGATGGTTGATTTTCAGTCCACAAAACTTTAGATGACGAACTATCATTTTTATGGGATTTTCCCTCCTCTATCTTGGCCGAACTTTCATCAAATAATCTAGTATAGGATTCTTCCTTCACTCGTTCTTCTCTTGCTTCCTGCTCTTCTATATGTTTAACGATATCATAATCATCTTCTTCTTTAACGATCGTCGATTTAAGAAGACTGGCAATAAAGTTACCTTTTTTTGTCTTATCTTTTGGCCCTTCATTGTCTATCTTAATATTCCTGATTTTATTATCAGACATTGCTTGATTTTTCTTTTCTTCCTCTTCCTTTTTACGTTTTTGAAGAGCTTCTTGATGAGCCTCACTTTTATCTCCAATGAAATTCATGAATTTCTTTAGACCAACAACAAGCAGGTCTAGCAACTTCTTGGCAATCATGATAAAACTTTGTTCTGTAATGGCTACAAATAAGGAAATAAAGATGACGGCCAATACAACAAATGTTCCAATCCTACCTACAAAAAGTATTAAAAGATCACCAATCAAGGCTCCGATAAAGCCACCACCAACTTGATAATTTGCCGATACATCATAGTAGTTTGCCAAACTAGCAAAAATTGCCCAATCATCCTTTAGAAAAATATCCATCTGAGGAATATCCACATAAAACACATGTGAAGTGACACTGATAAAAGCAATAACCAAAAAAGATAGTAGAATCTTAATATCAAGCCGCTCGTTATGTCGATTGGCAATTTTAAGAACTGCTGCTGCAAAGATACCTATTGGCATAATCCATGCAGCAAAACCAAAGACACCAAAGAAGAAAAGTCGTACATATTCTCCAATAATCCCTCCACTCTTGAAATATATTGAAATCATCACAAAGAGGCTTGCAGCTAAAATAAGCATGACCGCAATTTCATACTGGACCATGCTTAATCCGGAATCTTTTGATGGGTGATTTTTATGTTTTGCTTGTGTCTTACTTCTTCTATTACCGCCAGTTTTAGAACTAGCTGCAGATTTCTTTTTAGTTTGAGTCGCCATGTTATCCCCCTAAAATATTCGCTATTTATAGTATAACTGATTCATTATACCATTTCAAAAGTTTTGTGAAGAATACGGACTGCTTTTTCAAGATCCCTACCGTGGACCAAACAGGCTATAGTAGCTAAGGAGTCAGCAGTTTGTAGTATCTCTACATTTTCTGATTTTAGACCATGAATAATCTTAGACATTACGCCGGGAACACCAGTCATCTTCTCGCCGACTACGGTCACCTTAGCGCAGTCACGGATAAGGGTATAGTCTGCACCAAACTCCTTCATTACATTAATAGCTGCTTCTTCCTTATCCTGATCAGTCGTAAAGACTCTAAAACCAGGAAAGATGTTAATAATATCAATGCTGACATCAACATCGGCCAATCTTTTAAAAAATGCATCATCATCCAACTCACCTATAATAGAAAACTGAATACGGCCTAACCTATGGGCTATACTACTTATAATCTTGTCATCACTGGACAATTGATCTTCATACTGGTGATAATCCATAATTGATGTGCCCTTATGATCAGAGAAGGTATTCTTAATCACTAACTTAATCCCTGATCGTCTTGCCACTTCAACAGCTTCCTTATGTATAACCTTAGCACCGGAATCAGCCATTTGAAAAACTTCCTGATACGAAACCAAATCAAGAGTTTTTGCAGTATCACAGAGTTTTGGGTCTGCTGTCATAATTCCATCTACATCTGTATAAATCTCTACAGTTGAAGCGCCAAAGGCTTCACCAACCACAACTGCAGAGGTGTCTGAACCACCTCTTCCAAGTGTAGTAATCTTATAGTCTCTAGTTCTCCCTTGAAATCCACAAACAACAGGTACAATACCTTTGTCCAATAATCCATTAATGTAATCTTTCTCAATATGAAGAACTTCAGCATTTAGATGGTTTTCATCAGTAACAATTCCTGCCATAGAACCCGTTACAGCCATAGCTAGCAATCCGGCTTTTTTGAGTTCATAAGAAAGGACCACCGATGAAATCACCTCACCTGTGCTAAGAAGGAGGTCCGCTTCAACTGGGTCCATTTTATTTATATTATGATCAACAAGACTTAGCAGTGTATCTGTTGCATAAGGAGCTCCATATCGTCCCATTGCTGATACAACCACTATAACACCATCGTAAGTCTCCTTTGCTTTTATTACACGTTCTAGAACCCGCTTTCTACCTTCTTCTGTAGCAACACTGGTTCCTCCATATTTTTGCACTATTATATTCATATGATCACCTACTTTTATTCTTAGATAACTATACCATAGAGCAACCTAGAATACAACTTGGAGAAGATTACAAAAAACTATGAAAAACATTAAAAACATGATAAAATATACCTATAGTCATTTGCTTTTCATATCCTAGCAAAAGTTAATTAAATATAAGTTTGGAGGTAATCGTATGTATGTAGGTAATCGTATGATAACAGATATTATTTCAATTTTCCCAGAAGCATCCATTTCATTGGCATTCCAAATGATGCACGAGAAAAACATCAGTCAATTGCCGGTAATAAAAGATGGTAAACTTGTTGGTTTAGTTACAGAAACTCTTCTAAGCGAGTTCACTCCAAGTAAAGCGACAACTCTTAGTATTTATGAAATGAATTATATTTTAGGCAAGACCAAGGTAGAAAGCGTTATGGCTAAAGAAGTCGTTACCTGTACTGAGGATATGTTGATTGAAAATGTAGCTGTTCTCATGAATGAGAATGATGTGAATATGGTTCCCGTTGTTAACTCCAATGGTACCTTAGTAGGTATTATTTCACGTTCAGATATTATTGAATCCTTTATTGAAATTATTGGTGCCAAAGATCCAGGTGCTAGGGTTACTATTACTGCTAAAGATGAAGCTGGAACCCTTGCTGAAGTTTCACATATCATTAGCGAATATGGTGTAAACATTACCCATGTTACTAACTTTAACAACGAACTGACTGGTATGACCGAGATAATTATCCGACTTAACACGAATGACTCAGACCCAATTGTCAAAGCTTTAATTGATAAAGGATATGATATTATTAGAATTGACAATAACTAGTCCACATCATTTTAGGCTATAATCCTTTCTTTGATTGGCAAGTAATATAGTTTATAATATGCAAAAGAGCTTTAATGAATCAGGATCTATTCGATTCATACAAAGCTCTTTTTTAATATACTCCTAAAGGAAGTCCACTAAGCAACGAACTATGAGACTACATTTCCCTATATAAAAATCAGCCTATTATCCAAGATAAGCCTGACGTACACGGTCATCATTAAGAAGTTCCTTGCCATCACCTTCCATAATTATCTTACCTGTCTCAAGTACATACGCCCTATCAGCAACAGATAAAGCTTTATGGGCATTCTGCTCAACCAAAAGAATTGTCATACCGTCTTTATTGGTATCTCTAATGATAGAGAAAATCTCATCAACGAGAATAGGAGCAAGGCCCATGGAAGGTTCATCCATAAGAAGAAGCTTAGGTCTTGACATGAGGGCTCTTGCAATAGCAAGCATTTGCTGCTCTCCACCACTCATAGTTCCTGCCAATTGTTTATGTCTTTCCTTCAGTCTTGGAAATCTTGTATACATCTTTTCAACATCTATTTCAATTTCAGCTTTAGAATCTTTTCTCGTGAAAGCTCCCATCAAAAGGTTTTCATAAACACTCATCTGAGAAAAAACACGACGTCCCTCTGGAACCTGAGCCAAACCCATACTTACAATTCGATCCGCAGGGGTTGAAAGCAAATCTGTTGAACCAAGAGTAATAGATCCCTTATTGGATTTAATCAAGCCGCTGATTGCATGAAGCGTAGTCGTTTTACCTGCACCATTAGCACCAATCAGAGTAACAACTTCTCCTTCATTAACAGTAAAACTCAAACCTTTAAGTGCATGAATAGCACCATAGAATACATCTAAATCTTTTACAACTAACATGATTCTCCCCCTTAACTTCCTAAGTAAGCTTCAATAACTTTTTTATTGGATTTTATTTCGTCAGGAGTACCTTTTGCAATAATCATACCATAATCAATAACGACTAGGCGCTCACAAATACCCATAACCAAGTTCATATCATGCTCAATTAACAAGATAGTTACTTTGAACTTATCACGAATAAAATGGATAGTTTCCATCAATTCCTTTGTTTCCTGAGGATTCATTCCTGCAGCAGGTTCATCCAAAAGCAAAAGCTTGGGATTAGTTGCAAGAGCACGACAAATTTCCAATTTTCTTTGTTTACCATAGGGAAGGTTCTTGGCTAAGTTATCAGCATCTTCTTCCATGTCAAAAAGCCCTAAAAGATCCATAGCCTTCTTAGAAATCTCATCTTCCTCTTTCCAAAATTTCGGAAGGCGAAAAACTCCTGTAAAGGTCTTATAGGTCATATCCTTATGGAAGGCAATCTTTATATTTTCAATAACCGTAAGCTCTGAAAAAAGACGAATATTTTGGAAAGTTCGTCCTAGCCCAAGATTAACAATTTGATAAGGTTTCTTTCCGTTTACCACTTTACCATCAATAAGGATTTCACCTTCAGTAGGTGAATAAACACCGGTAAGCATATTAAAGATGGTTGTTTTACCAGCACCATTAGGTCCAATTAAGCCAACCAACTCACCCGTTTCAATAGTTAACTCAAAATTATCAACGGCACGCAATCCCCCAAAGGTGATGCCGATATTCTTAGTTTGTAATAAACTCATTAGGCCACCTCTTTCCCAGATTTATTGAACCGTTTGTTAAAAAATGTCTTGATTCGCTCAGGTGTCTTAATCAATGAGAATTCATGACGTCCAAAAATACCATCTGGCTTAAAGATCATAAGAACAATCAATAGGACCGCATAGATAACTAGGCGAAGTTCATCATAGTCATATAAGAATTGAGTCAAGAATGCAAGAAATGTACCTGCAACAATGGTTCCTGTAATAGAGCCCATACCGCCAAATACAACGATAATAAAAAGCTCAACTGAAAACATAAACTTAAAGGTAGCTACACTCAAATAACCTTGATACATAGCAAAGCAAGCTCCTCCTACACCAGCAATAAAAGATGAAATAAAAAATCCATATACTTTATAGAAAGTAGTTGGAACACCAATGGATTCAGCTGCAATCTCATTTTCTCGAATAGAAATAATAGCCCGTCCATGACGTGAACGGATAAACAAGAAAACAAAAGTAACAACTGCAACCATAATTATGTATATGGAAGACAGGTCAAGTCCAGTTGGTATACGTTTAAGTCCTGATGCACCACCTGTGATTTCATCCAAATTAATGATAGTATATCTAATCATCTCACCAAACCCAAGTGTAACAATACCTAGGTAATCCCCTCTAAGACGAAGGGCTGGTATACCAATAATCAAACCAAAAAGACCAGCTGTAATTCCACCTACCAACAATCCCGAAAGAATAAGGGGCAAACCAGTCAATTCAAACTGCTTAGCAAAAAGACCTGTCGCATATGCTCCAACAGCCATAAAACCGGCATGACCTAGGGCTAGTTGACCAAGGAAACCTGTGGCTATATTTAGTCCAATAGCAACAATAATATTAATAAATGCAAAACTGATTACACTTTGGATATATCCATTAATAAATCCTAGTTTAATAGCAGCTACCAAAATAACATAGGATAGGATAACTGTAACCAAATTAACTCCATAACCTTTTAACTTGCTCTTCATAATCCCCACCTACACTTTCTCTTTCGTATTTTTACCGAAGATACCGGCAGGTTTTATGAGTAAAACAACTATAAGGATTCCGAAAACGAATACATTAGCCCAAGCCGAGCTTAAGTATCCCTTTACGAATGTTTCTATAACACCAATAGTAAATCCACCCACCATGGCTCCAGGCAATATTCCAATACCACCAAGCACAGCAGCAACAAAAGCTTTAAGCCCAGGCATAACACCCATATAAGGTTTTAGGTTACCATAGTTTAGCGCATAAAGTACACCACCAACAGCACCTAGTGCTGAGCCAATGGCAAAAGTAAGGGATATTGTCCTATCAACATTAATACCCATAAGTTTAGCTGCATCTTTATCTTCTGAAACGGCACGCATTGCTTTGCCGACTTTAGTCTTCTTAACAACATACTCCAGTCCTATCATACAAATAATCGTAATTGAAATGGTAAGAACTGTGATGTTAGGCATTTCAACATTTCCAATAAGTTTTACATCAGGCATTATCTTATCATCAGCACCAAAGATAACCCTTGCAAGATTTGAAAGGAACATACTCATACCCAGTGCTGTAATAAGGGCTGAGATTCTAGGGGCATTTCTAAGTGGTTTGTATGCGATACGATCAATGAGCATACCAAGTATAGCGCATGCTATCATCGAAACCAATAGAAGTGGTATAAATGACATGTTAAATATTGTAGCCATGAAAAATCCAACGAAGGCACCCAACATCAGAATTTCACCGTGTGCAAAATTTATAAGTTTTACAATACCGTAAACCATTGTATATCCTAGCGCGATTAGAGCATAAATGCTACCAACGTTAAGGCTGTTTACAATTTGATCTATAAATTGCGACATAAATCAACCTCCAATAGCTTATCATCGTTTAACACTTTAAACAGATGAATTGTTTTTTTATAGTATAAAAAGGGGATATTCTCCCCTTTTTATTATATATTTCTTATTTTTCTAATAGTATAGTTGACTCTTTTCATTTGATATACATCAATCAAATTATTCAGACATCTTTGTTTCCATATTCAATTCGCCATTAACGATTTTAATAATAACTGCTTCCTTGCCAGCAGTATTACCATCTGCATCGAAAGTTGTGTAACCCGTAACACCAGTATACTCAGTCTTAGCAAGTTCAGCAATAACATCTGGACCATCTGTTGAATCGGCAGCGTCAAATGCAGCAGCCATAATATATGCTGCGTCATAGGACAGTGCAGCAAGTGCGTTTGGTACTTCCCCGTATGTTTCTGTGTACTTAGCGATAAAGTCCTGAACAGCTGGGGTTGGGTCGTCAGTTGAGTAGTGGTTAGTGAAGTAATTACCTTCAACAACTTCAGCATAGTCGACTTGTACGCCGTCCCATCCATCACCACCAAGAAGTGGAACATCAATGCCTGCTTCTCTAATTTGAGTTGCTATCAAACCAACCATTTTTGAATAGTCTGGAATGAAAATAACGTCTGGTTCCAAACCTTTAATCTTAGTAATAATTGCTTTGAAATCTTGTTCCTCAGCAGTATAAGATTCATCACCAACAACTTCACCTGGGAATGATTTAACAAAGTTATCAGCCAAGCCAACTGAGTAGTCTTCTGCCGTATTTCTAAAAATAACTGCTTTAGTTGCACCTAAGTTCTCTGATGCAAATTTCGCTGCTACACCACCTTGATAAGGGTCAATGAAGCATGCTCTGTATACATACTCTAGACCAGGTGTTACGTCTGAGTTTGTAGCTGTAGGTGTAAGCATAGGAAGTTGTTTTTTATTAGCTTCAGGACCTACTGTAATGGATTCTCCAGAGAATGTACCACCAAGTAGAGCTTTGATACCGTCTTGATCCACTAAACGGTTAAAGAGCTGAAGCGCTTTCGTTGGGTCACCTTCAGAGTCGTAAGTTACTAATTGAATAGTTTTTCCGTCAATGCCACCTGCTTCATTGATTTCGTCAATGGCAAGCTGTGCACCATTCTTAACTGCTAAGCCATAGAATGCATTATCCCCTGAAAGAGGTCCAAATGAACCAAACTTGATAACATCGTCATCTCCTTCTGCTCCTTTAGCCTTGTCATCTCCATCTTTTCCACAAGCTGCTAATAGGGATATTAGCAAAGTCAATGTTAATAATAATGCTAGAATTTTTTTCATAATATATCCACCCTTCTAATATTGTGCGCTACTTTCACACTGTTATGCGTTTCCGCTTTCCAATGTTTCTACTGTGAAATTGTGCAATTTTAGTGCGCTAAATTATAAATGCAATTATACAATGATTTTCTTGCAAAATCAAGTAACTTCACAGTTTTTTCTAAAGCATTTTACTATTTATTGCAAGTGTTCACTACATTTATTGTATACGCCACTTATTATATAAATATCACCTGACCTGACATTGAATAAAGGAAAATATAATGCTATACTCATCCTAGATAAAATAAGGCTAAGTCTTATAATTGGAGGTAAAATCATGATAGACGGAATCGTCTTGCATCATATAGCTACATCACTCAAAGAAGTACTTCTTGGTGGTAGAGTGGATAAAATTACTCAACCAGAAAAAGATGAACTTATCATACACATTAGGGCTGGAGGACAAAAAAGAAGACTTCTACTTTCTGCTCAAGCCACCATGCCCAGAGTACATCTTACTTATAAGAACAAAAAAAATCCTCAAACGCCCCCATCATACTGTATGCTCCTTCGTAAATATATAGGAAATGCTAGGATAACGGACATCCAGCAACTGTCCATGGAACGCATCCTTAAAATCACCCTAGAGCAGTTAAACGAAATGGGTGACTTATGTTCTTATGGGCTAATCATTGAAATCATGGGTAAGCATAGTAATATCATTTTAGTTGACCAAGAAAATAATATACTGGACTCCATTAAACGAATTGGTGCCAACATTTCCAGTGTCCGTCAAGTTTATCCTGGTAAAGAATATCAATTGCCCCCCAAGCAAGGCAAAATAGACATTAGAACCCTGTCTTCTATAGACGAGATGCGGAATCAACTTTTAGGCATGAACGATTTAGTTTACAAAAGTATATACATGAAATATTTGGGGATTAGTCCTTTCGTAGCTAATAATATCTGTTTTTCAGCAGGAATTGATGGTAATAGTCATGTTGAAAGTCTATCAAGTCCGGAATTTGCACTTCTTTATGAATCTATAGATAAGCTTATTCATATGATTGACAAGAAAGCATTTACACCTTACCTTATTACTGATCAAACCGGTAACTATGAAGATTATCACTCACTTCTTTTGACGGAAGACTTGTTTAGTAAGAAAGTTATTCCTCAAGAAGACATTAATCTATTAATCGACTCCTTTTACGAAACCAGAAGTCTACAGGTTAGAATGAAGCAAAAGACCCATGACATGCGTAAACTAATTCAAACATCCCTTGAACGCGCCTACAAAAAGCTTGATATCCAAAGTCGTCAATTAAAGGACACAGAAAACATGGATAAGTTTAAAATCAAAGGTGAATTACTTCTGGCTAATCAATATTTAATTAAAGATGGCGATCAATCAGTGGAAGTCCTAAACTATTATACCAATCAACAAGAAAAAATTAGCCTAGACCCTAATAAATCAGCCATCGAAAATGCTAATAAGGCTTTTGATAAATACAACAAGAAAAAACGTACTTTAGTAGCTGTTAAAGAGCAAATCGAAAAAACCGAATCTGAAATTGGATATTTGGAATCTGTTAAATACTCAGTAGAGAATGTTAAAACTGAAGAAGAAATAGAAGATATCCGCCACGAGTTAATGGAGACCGGTTACATACGTTATAGGAAAACTAAAAGCAAGCAAAAATTAAAAAGCAAGCCCTACCACTATATCTCCAGTGATGGTTTCCATATGTATGTTGGAAAAAATAACCTTCAAAATGATGAGTTATCCACAAAATTTGCCAGTAACAGTGATTGGTGGTTTCATACCAAAGAAGTTCCAGGATCTCATGTTATTGTAAAATGTCAAGGGCAGGAACTACCTGACAATGTCTACGAAGAAGCTGCTGCTCTTGCCGCCTATTATTCCAAGGCAAGAATGTCCACTAAGGTTACCGTCGACTATACCATGAAAAAACACCTAAAAAAACCACATGGATCCGCTCCTGGATACGTTATTTATCACACCAATTATTCATTATTTATCGATCCAAGTATCGACCACCTCACTCTGGTTGATTAAAATCAACACTATAGCGAAATAAAGGGATATTATACCAATACTTGTATTATTGATATAATATCCCTTATTCTTTATATTTATTCACATACTATTTCCTTTGTATATCTATCTTTTATGATCCTTTATTGGATGCCTTAATCTTTCTTCCATAATCACGCATCTCTTGTGCTGTCTTATAGACATTATCTGTAATTCTTCCACCACCTAGCATACGTCCAACTTCTTCCAAACTCTTGACCTCATCCATTAGCACCATATCTGTCTGAGCAACATCATCAACAATCCTCTTGGATATGCGGTAATGATGGTCAGCCATGGATGCAATTTGTGGCAAATGTGTGATACAGATAAGTTGACGAATCCCTGATAAATCCACCATCTTTTCAGCCACCATTTGAGCTGTCTTTCCACTAATACCTGTATCCACTTCATCAAAAATCAAAGTCCCTACTTCATCCACTTCTGCCAAGACCGACTTAAGAGCCAGCATGATTCGAGACAACTCACCACCTGATGCCACTTCTTTTAAAGGCTTAAGAGGTTCTCCCTTATTCGTGGTAATCAAAAACTCAGCCTTATCAAATCCTTTTATACCAAAATCCTTCTGCTTATCGAGGTGTACCTGAAACTGGGCATTCTCAAGATTTAAGTCATAAAGTAATAATTCAATCTGCTCTTTAAGTTCTTTAGACTTTCTTACCCGTAAATTATGAATATCATCACCGGTCTTTTGAAGTTTAGTTTCTAGACTTTTAATCTTAACTTTAGTTTCAAGTAGATTTTTCTCGTAATCAACTAATGAATCGTGTTTGTCCTGCTGTTTGGATAGGTAATCAAAAATACTTTCTATGGAATCCCCATATTTGAGTTTTAATTGATTAATAACATCCAGTCGTTTTTCCGACTCATATAATTCTTCTTCAAAATCAGTGGATTGATCTACAAAACTTTCCACGTCCCTTGATAAAGTTGTAAGTATATCCTCAATCTGTACAAGACTCTCATAAACACTTTCTAAAGCCTTATCATAATCCTTATATTTAGATATATTAGAGATATAAGAAGATATGTGTGAAGAAATATCTTGTCTACCAAAAAAAGTTTGATCAACATGTCCAAGTATCTCAAGAATATCCTTGGAATGAGAAAGATGATCGTAAACGTCTTGCAATTCTTGGTCTTCTCCAATTTTTAGGTTGGCATCTTCAATTTCCTTGATTTCAAACTCAAGAAAGGCTATTTCACGGCGCCTTTTCTCATCATCCATTAAATCAACATTGATTTCTTTCATTAAATCATAATGTTCTTTATATAGTTCACCGTAAAGAGATAAAAGTTGATCCATAGCATCTCCACAGTAACGGTCTAAGAGTTCAAGCTGTCTGCTAGAAGATAAAAGCGATTGATGTTCATGTTGGGAGTGTATATCAATTAATAGTCCTGCCAACTTACGAATGACATCCTGTCTTACCACTTCACCATTGACCCGAAAGACACTTCGTCCATTAACAGCTGTTTTACGACTAATAATGATACCATTTGGATCAGGTTTTATTCCATTTTCTTCAAGAATTGTTTTGATTAATAATTCTTCCTTATCTTTATTGCTAACATCAAAAACACATTCAACCATGGCTTCATCTGCTCCACGACGTATAACATCTTTTTTTGACTTACCTCCAAGAACATAATTAATAGAGCCTAGAATTATGGATTTCCCGGCTCCCGTTTCTCCCGTTAATATATTAAGTCCTGAACTAAAATCAATTTCCAAATCATGAATTAGGGCAATGTTTTTTACATGTAAGTATGTTAACATGATAACCTCTCATCTATTGTATATTCTAGTGTTGTTGAATAATTTTATTTAATTTTTCCATCATCGATACAGCATCTTTTTCCGAACGAACAGCACAGAAAATCGTATCATCTCCAGCTATAGTTCCAACCATTTCGTCAAAGTCTATGGCATCAACTGCTGCTGCAACAGCATTAGCCATGCCCGATAAGGTCTTAATAACAATCATATTCACAGCTCGATCCATGGATAAGTAGCCATCCTGAAGAACACGAATATATTTCTCATTAAGATTGGTAGCCTTATTCTGAAGAACAACATATTTCTGACGGCCATCACTTGTGGCTACTTTGGTCAGTTTCAGGTCTCTGATATCACGGGATATAGTAGCCTGTGTCACCTCAAAGCCTTCTTCAGTCAGCATCTTGGCAAGCTCATCTTGAGTTTCAATAATGTTCTCGCTAATTAATTGTCTGATTTTAGTTTGTCTCTCTATCTTCATGAATCTACCTTCTTTCCTTGGATAAGAATATTATACCATTTATTTATTTTCTTGTATAATTATGCAAGGGAATTTCTTTCATCTATTAGAAAAGCCATAAAACTTTCTGCATTTATAACTTTCTTCTTAAAATTTCAAAGAATTCATTCTTTTTCAGACGAACAAGGTGAACATTTTTCGGTGCACGTCGTATACTAATTGAATCTTCCTTAAAGATCCTACTAGTCTCTTGACCATCAATGGTAACCAACAAGTCATTAACATGGGAATTTCTAGGATGTTTAAAGGTAATCCTGATTTCATCCTCACCTGAGAGCACAATACTTCTGGCTGTAAGAGAGTGAGGACATATAGGTGTCAAAACAATAGCGTTATTATTAGGACTAATTATCGGCCCTCCTGCTGATAGATTATAAGCAGTTGAACCAGTTGGTGTACTGATGATTACACCATCTGCCCTATAGGAATTAACATAAGCATCATTCACAAAAACATCAAAATTAATCATTCTGGAAATGGATTGCCTGGAAATGACAACATCATTAAGTGCATGTCCTAAAAAGTCCGACTTATCATCACTTGCAGTAATCAGCATCCTTTGCTCCACAACAAATTTCCCCTTCAATAAATCATCAAGGGCTACTTCTAGGTCATTAAGTTCAATCTCAGCCAGAAATCCAAGATTTCCGAGATTGATACCAATCATTGGAATCTCATAGTCAAAGTACTGCCTACTTGTTGAAATAATAGTTCCATCCCCGCCTAAGACAACACAATAATCAATTGAGCCTAAATCCTTCATATTAATAACATCAAATTGATCAAACCATTTTTTTTCCTTAAGTTCTTCTGGAAGAAAAGCTTCTATACTGTGGTCTTTTAACCAGTGAAGAACCTTTAAGGTTATTTTAAACTCTTTGTCTTTAAATTGATTGGGTACAACTAAGACTCTCTTCATATCACACACCCTATTCTATCATTTATTATATAATGTACGATGAGCAATACTAACCAGCTCTTTGACATTTTCCATGTGTATGTCTCTACTTTCAATATTCAAAGAAATATTCGGCAAATATTGACCATAAATTAAATACTCAATATTTCCTTCTGGACCTGTTATAGGAGAAAAATCCAATGCTCGAACATCTAGATTGCTAAGAAAAAACAAGTTTATGATTCTTTCAATAACTTCCTTCTGAACTGAGGGATCTCTCACAACCCCTTTCTTTCCAACCTTATCACGACCGGCTTCGAACTGAGGTTTTATAAGGCAAACAATATAACTCTCTGCTTTCATTCGTTTGATAACGGCAGGTAATATCTTTGAAAGCGAGATAAAAGATACATCGACAGAAACAAAATCAAGTAAGTCTGGCACCTGTTTATCTGTCAAATATCTAACGTTAGTTTTCTCCAGACAGCATACCCTAGGGTCTTGTCTCAGTCCCCAATCAAATTGTCCATAACCGACGTCTACTGAATAGACCTTGTCAGCTCCATGTTGAAGCATACAATCAGTAAAGCCTCCCGTCGACGCGCCAACATCCATACAAAGAGTCTTATCTAAGTCAATACCAAAATTATGAATAGCCTTGTGGAGTTTTAGTCCTCCTCGACTTACATATGGATTAGGGTCTTCTTTTACTGTAATATTGGCAGTTTTTTCTATTTTGGTACCAGCTTTATCTTCTCGTTGACCATCCACAAAAACTAATCCGGCCATAATCATTTTTTTTGCTTTTTCTCTGGATGCAAAAAATTCTTTTTCAACTAATAATACATCCAATCGTTCTTTTTTTGCCATAAATTTTCCTTTTCAACCTATCTTTTCTGCAAATGCATAATTCGTTCAACAAGGGCTTCTGCTGATAAGCCTAGCATATTATTAAGTACTGAAACCTTGCCATGGGTCACAAACATATCATCTATACCAAAGCCATATACCTGAGGTTTGATATGACTTGGATGTTCTGAAAAATATTTATGAATTCTTCTTGAGAGTATAGAGGTCACGCCACCATTAAGCATATTGTCCTCAAAAACATAAATATGACTATAAGCACCTGATATTTCTTCAATGAAATCATCCAAAATAGGAGATACAAAGCGAAGATTGACCATATCTGTTTTTAAACCTTGATTTGCAAGCTCTTGTCTTGCTTGAATAACCCTATCATAAAAACTACCAACAGATACCATAAGAATAGGTTGACCTTTTTTTTCAATCCACTCAGGTTTTCCAAATTCAATTGGAGTTTCACAAGGGATATCAAGGTCTATCCCTTTTGGGTATCTGATTGCAATTGGTCCATCATTGAAACCAGCAGCAAAATGCATCATATCCTTAAGTTCAGAACCTGATTTAGGTGCCATGACTGTTAAATTAGGAATATGTGACAAGAAGGACAAATCAAAGATTCCCTGGTGAGTCTCTCCATCCTCTCCAACCAGACCAGCACGGTCTAGACAAAAAACTACTGGCAATTTTTGAATACATACATCATGAAGAACCTGGTCATATGCCCTTTGAAGAAAAGAGCTATATACCATAAAAAAAGGTTTCATCCCATCAGTTGCAAGTCCTGCTGCAAAAGTCACCGCATGCTGTTCGGCTATACCAACGTCAAAAAACCGTTCCGGAAATTGAGATGCAAAAGCAGATAAACCGGTTCCACTGCACATAGCTGCTGTAACACCCACAACATTAGGCTTAATCGATGCAATATCGATCAAGGTATCTCCAGCAATAGCTGAATAAGATTTTGAAGGTCTTGTCTCCAAAGAATTGCATTTTGCACTATGAAAAACTCCATTTTGTTTGTCAAATGGCTTAACTCCATGGAACTTAAGAGGATCTCTTTCTGCGTGTCCATACCCCTTACCCTTTACTGTTAAAACATGGAGAAGAACAGGACCATCGACGTGTTTAGCCTGTTCAAGAGTCACTTTAAGCTTCTGTAAATCATGACCGTCTATAGGACCCAAGTAAGTATATCCAAGTTCTTCAAAAAACATTCCTGGAACCAAAAGATGTTTTACACTATTTTTGACTCCTCGTACAGTTTTTACAATTGAGTCGCCAATTTTTGGGATTTTGGATAGGGTTTGTTCAACATCAGATTTGACTTCATTATAAAGCTGACCAGTCCTGAACTTATCCAGATACATAGCCATGCCACCAACATTCTTATCAATAGACATCTGATTGTCATTTAGAACAACAATAAATTTGTTATACTTTCGCGCTCCATTATTCAAAGCTTCATAGGCCATCCCACCAGTAAGCGCTCCATCACCAATAACAGATATGACATAATGGTCATCCCCTTTTATATCTCTTGCCGCAGCCATACCAATGCCTGCCGATATAGATGTGGATGAATGTCCGGCTTCAAAAATATCATGCTCGCTTTCGTTTTTTTTAGGAAATCCGGATATACCACCAAAGCTTCGAATTCTCTTAAGGGCTTCCCGTCTTCCTGATAAAAGTTTATGAACATAGGCCTGATGCCCAACATCCCATATGATTTTATCCTTTGGTGAATCAAATACATAATGAAGCATCAAGGTTAATTCAACAACGCCTAAGTTGGATGAAAGATGTCCCCCAGTTATGGACGTTACATCAATTAAATACTTGCGAATTTCTCTAGCCAACTGCTTTAGTTCATAGGATTCCAGTTTCTTTAAATCATTTGGTTCTTGAATTGTATTTAAAATTTTCATACCTATCTCCCCTTTTTACCGACTTTAACAAGGCTTAGCAGTTGTCCGATTCGGTAAACAATAGCATTAGAATGCATTAATGCAATTTCCTTTCCTAAGGCTTTTCCTCCTACTGTCACTGCTGCAATAATTCCTCCAAGAACAATAGATGCAAAAAGTTCTTCACCATCTGAATCCAGCATCATCTTGATAATAATTGCTGAGGCAGCAGAACCAGAAATAATACCAGCAATATCACCAATAACATCATTAAAAAAGTTGGCTACACTTGAGGCATTACGAATAATGGTGATAGACTCTCTGGCTCCTTTAACCCTTGAAGATGCCATGGAGTGAAAAGGTGTCTCGTTGGCTGCTGTAACTGCAATACCAAGTAAATCAAAAAAAATACCTAGAAAAACAATAACCATCAATACAATAATTGCACCTACAAAACTTAACACATCCATAAATAATAAAGATACATAGCTAAGAATCATGGCGATAATCAAAGTAATGATTGTGATGGTTACTATCCACTGGTAGTTAAAACTCTTATTAGTATTTTGTTGTCTAAATTTGACCTTACGATCTATTTTACTCAATGGGTTGCCCCCTAATTTTCTTGTGTACTAAAGACAGTATATAGTGTAAATTTTGAGGCTTATGGTCCAGCAGGTTTTCCCGAAGCTATACTGAAGTGTCGCCAAAACAGCGGTTTCCCTTTAAATAACTTCTGTATCCGTTGCCGGTATACACGCTGGATCGCCTTAACAACCCCACCGTAATCCACTATATACTTTTTACAAACAGTCTAGAGGTTTTCCCTAACAATCCTCACTACTACTAGCCTTTTTAGCAAAGACGTGTTTCATGCGACGATAACTTGGAGCTTTCGCGCGATAAGCTTTCAGTCTGAATCGTAATCCCCATCTCTTCACGCAAGGCAGGCTACACTGTCCACAGCTTTCGCCGCATGACAGGTTTAATCCAATTCCGTAGAATTCCCTTCTCCCGAAAGGTTCAACCACAGAGATTAGTCTCCACGACTAAAGGGTCAACGCCCACATGCCATTGTGGATCGCCCTAAAGTCTTAACTCCCAGCATAAGCCCGCGACTGGGCGTCGCCAGCCAACACCAGGAACTTCATCGATATGCCCTATAACGGATTTTTAGGCCCGTTTTCGCAAATAGGATGATTGACTAGAATACTGCATCTTTAGTTGTGCATATTATATCATATTTTATAATTTATTCAAATATTAAAGAACTAGGCCAATAATAATCCCTAGAACAAATCCAACAAATACTTCCATATATGTATGTCCCAATAGTTCTTTCAACTCACCTTCATAAGTAATACGATGCTCACCAATTTCACGGATAATCATCTTAATGACTTTGGCTTGTTTTCCGGCAGCCATTCTCACTCCTGCAGCATCATACATAACTATCATAGTAATACATAAGCCGAGTCCAAAAATAGGACTGTCAAAACCATAATTGCTACCGATAGAAAAAGTTGCCGCAGTAATTGTAGCTGTATGGGAAGACGGCATGCCACCAGAACCCATAACCCGCTCCAAATCAAACTTATGATATTTAACAAATGTTGATAACACTTTGAATCCCTGTGCACCAAACCAACCGATCAGTGCCGCAACAACGGTCCGATTGGTAAAAATCGCCTCAAGTACATTCATGTTTGTCCTCTTTCTAATACTTTCTAGTGGATAAAAAGTCAATAAGTTCAATTATAACCCTAGTATCACCTTTAAAACTTTGGCATAAATTTTTGGCTTCATGAAGAAGAATTTCAACATCCTTCTTTGCCTCTTTTTCACCAACAAAGCTAACATAGGTCATCTTATGATTTCTCTCATCCGAACCTATAGGCTTTCCAAGAACCTCTTCACTTGAATACCTATCAAGAAGATCATCCTGTATTTGAAAAGACAAGCCAATCTTGTCACCAATCAATCTAAGCCTTTCAAGTTCTTCCTTATTACATCCAGCTAGCGTTCCGCCAATCATTAAAGATGATCGAATGAGGGCTCCAGTTTTATTCTGGTGAATATACCCAAGTCCATCCATAGTCTGCTGATCTGAGGATTCAAACTTCATATCAGCAGCCTGCCCTCCTATCATACCATAGACACCTGCATGCGAACTTAAAATAGCTAATGATTTAATCCATTTTTTACAATCGTCTGGCTTAAATTCCACTTGTTCAGCCATATATCCAGCAATCATTTCATAGGCATAGTTAAGCAATCCATCTCCTGCAAGTATGGCGTTAGCTTCACCAAAAACCTTATGGCAGGTAGGACGTCCTCTCCTTAAATTATCATCATCCATTGCCGGCAAATCATCATGAATCAAAGAATAAGTATGAATCATCTCCATTGCACTCATAAATACTTCTACAGCCTGATAGTCGTTAGTATCAAGATGACCTCCACTCATCAGATATCCAGAGTGGATTAACATAGGTCTAATTCTCTTACCACCTATAGTAAAACTATACTTCATTGCTTCAAGAACATCTTCGTGATAAGCCGAATCTACAGAAGGTAGATATTTATATAAAATATTATCAATCTCATCTCTAAAGGTCTGCATACTATTCATTTTCAATAATCTTCAAATCCTTCTCAACTTTATCCAATGTATCTTGACAGGTTTCCACCAGCTTTAGACCTTGCTTATATTTTGTTACAGCTTCTTCTAGCGGAAGTTCCTTGTTATTCAATTCATCAAGTACTTTCTCAATATCCAGAATCATCTCTTCGTATTTTTTTGCCATTTTACTCTCCTAAAACGATTTTTATAGATAGGTATATGGTTTACAAGCTCTCTTTCTTAGAAATTGTTGTTTCCAGTTTACCATCAGCTACATATATATTTAAACAATCACCTACTTCAACATCACCAATTGAGTTGACCTTCTGATCACCTTTAGAAATATAAGCATAACCATCCTCCAAGCGTTGGAGCGGTGATTTTCCCTGCAATCGTTCTTTTAAGATATTAAGTTGACTTCGCTTACTGTCAAACAAGCTACTTCCTCTGGAAAACATTAGGAGCCTCAACTGATCCAAGTGCATCATCTGATCTTCCAGCTGTTTTCTTGGATGTTTCAGTTCAATCTGTCTCTTTAAGCTTGTCAATTGTTGACGCTTTAATTGGAATCGGTATTCAATACCTTGATAAAGCAATTTTCTATACTGATACATTCTCTGTTGAAACTCACCATAATCATAGACTGCAAGTTCTGCCGCTGCAGAAGGTGTTGGAGCCCTCATATCAGATACAAAATCGCTAATAGTAAAATCAGTCTCATGCCCGACTGCGCTAATAACAGGAATCTTTGACTCTCCAATAGCCCTAGCAACTATTTCTTCATTGAAAGGCCACAGGTCTTCGATGGAACCACCACCTCGACCAATAATAAGTATGTCTATATCACCTTGTTCGTTAAAATACTGAATAGCTCGAACAATATTTTCTTTGGCATTGGATCCCTGGACCAAAGAAGGATATAAAACTAGTTCAACATAAGGATTTCTTCTCTTTGATACTTGGACAATATCTCTTATTGCTGCCCCTGTAGATGATGTAATAATACCAATTCGATTGGCATATTCAGGTATAGGCTTTTTCCTAGCTTCATCGAATAGGCCTTCTTGGGCTAGCTTTTTTTTCAATTTTTCAAAAAGGACATAAAGTTCACCTAAACCGGCTTTTTCAATACTTCTAACATACACCTGATATTGACCGGTTTTCTCATAAAGAGAAACACTCCCTTTGATGATAACCTTGTCTCCATCACGAAGACCTTCAGTCAGTCCTCCGGTGTAAGTCCTGAACATAACACAGGACACACTGGCCTTATCATCTTTGAGAGTGAAATATAGATGTCCTGAGCTATGCCTCTTAAAGTTCGACAGTTCTCCTTCAACTGAAACATTTTTCAGGACATAGTCCTGGTCAAACTTACGCTTGATATACGTGTTCAGCTGAATAACGGACAATACATTATTCATTACAACCTCTTAACTATTTGACCAAGGACTCCATTTACAAACTTAGAAGACTGGTCTTCTCCATATTTTTTGGATAGCTCGACTGCCTCATTAATCGCAACTTGGACTGGTACATTGCCATACTTAATATCATAAATAGCGACACGTAAAAGTGCCAGTTCTATCTTGGCAATTCTATCCACAGACCAATGGTCAGACGAAGCATCAATCAGCTCATCCATTTCCTGCATTTTACTAAAAACTTCTTCAACTTTATGACGGATTAAACCAGCATCTTCTGGCTCCACGAGCCCCAATGATTCTATGTGAAGATCAATATCTTCCAATGGTACTTCTGTAGGGTTTTGTTCTACAGAGAACACAACCCTAAATGTATATTCACGTTGTTTACGACGGTTCATGCTTCCTCCAATGATGCTATTTTTCTACGTTGACACCCGCCACACGGATATTAACTTCGTTTACTGTCAATCCTGTCATAGTTTCAACAGCAGTTTTCACCTTTTCTTGTACCGTTTTAGTCACTTCAACCAATGAAGATCCATATTCAACAATACAAGCAAGTTCAAGGTTAACTACATCTTCTTCCACTGTTACAACAACACCTTTTGAAAGGTTTTTACGGCCTAAAAGCTCTACCAAGTCGCCGGTAAAATTACCGACCATGCCGGATACACCTTCAACTTCAGTTGCAGCCATACCAGCAACGATAGCAATAACCTCATCAGCAATGTGAACAGCACCAATATCTTTAGCTTCATGTATCTTGAACAATTGTCTATCCATAATAAATAGCCTCCTAATTAAGTTCTTCTTTCATTATAACCAATGTCCACCCATTATTCAAGAAGCCTGTACAAATAGCTAGTATATACTAAACATCGAATAAATAAGTTTAAAAGCTGAAAAAAGAGTAACTGCACTAATTAGGCAGTTACTCCACTACTCTGATCATTAGGCTCTTGACAAGTACTCACCTGTACGTGTGTCAATCTTAATCTTGTCACCCATATTTACAAACAAGGGAACAAGTACGGTCGCACCGGTTTCAACTTCTGCTGGCTTAGTAGCACCAGTACTCGTATCTCCCTTAATACCAGGCTCAGTATGAGTGATTTCAAGCTCAACAGTAATCGGTGGTTCAACACCAAATACTCGGCCCTCATGAGATAGCATTTTAACAACATCATTCTCTTTAACAAACTTTAGTGAATCTCCAAGATCGTCTGCATTAAGTGCAATCTGATCATATGTCTCCTGATTCATAAAATGGAACAACTCACCATCTGAATATAGGTATTGCATATCACTTCTATCGATATGAGCCTTGCCTAGCTTCTCATTTGGTCTAAAAGTTTTCTCAATAACAGCACCAGTCTTTAAATTTTTAAGTTTTGTACGAACAAAGGCTGCACCTTTACCCGGCTTAACGTGTTGAAACTCAATTACAGTATAAATATTACCTTCATATTCAACGGTAACACCATTTCTAATATCTCCAGCTTGGATCATGATCTTTCCTCCTAAATAATGCGCACTTCCTAATCATTCTCATGTGCACACAATATCATATATATTTTATAGTATTTGAGCTTCTTTTTCAAGTGTTTTTTTAGACTGGAATCTCAATCAGTTCCCTAGAAGAATTTGTCAGTTGAGTGTATCCTCTATTAGTAATAACAAGTGTATCTTCTATTCGAAAGCCTCCAACTCCCGGCAAGTAGATACCAGGTTCCACTGTTATGACCATATTTGCTTTTAACGTATCACTTGATAGTAAGGATAATCTTGGTGACTCATGAATATCCAAACCCACACCATGGCCTAAAGCATGACCAAATTCCTTCCTAAAACCAGCTGCATCAATAATCTCTCTTGCAGCTACATCAACCTCTTTACCTATCGCGCCCGACTTAACTGCATGTAAAGACGCCACATGAGCCTGACGAACAATTTCATATATTTCCCTTTGTATAGCTGTCGATTTTCCCATAACTAAGGTCCGAGTCATATCTGACTTGTATCCTTGGCATGATGCTCCGAAATCTACAAGCAAAAGATCTCCTTCATTCACTGCATAATTCGAGGGTTTGACATGAGGAAAAGCCGTTCTAACTCCACCTACAACGGTTGTTCTAAAGGCTCTTTCATCACCACCAGAGGCTATAAGCAAATAATCAATTTTAGCAGCAATTTCTTTTTCAGTCATACCTGGTTTTATACGACTTAAGATCTCAGCAAACACACGATCAGTAATCTCACACGCTTTGGAAATATGTCGAATCTCACCCCTATCCTTAATCTGCCTAACATCTTCAACCAGACCAGAAGAGGGAATCAAGCTAACTCCAGTAAATTCAATTTCCAAGTGCTTAAAAGCTTTAACGGATAAATCACCATCTTCAAATCCAATTATTGACATCTGTCCAATCAAATATCTCAGGGTATCTATAAAGCCATCTTTGTTATAATTGATTACTTCTAAATCCTCTACTTTTACTCTAGCATCGTCATAATATCTAAAATCCGTAAGAAAATAACATTTGTCAAGGGTTAGAAAGACATAGGACTCTTCACTTTCAAAACCTGTCAAATATTGGACATTTGAAGAAGAAGACACTAATAAACCTTCGATGTTTTTTTCTTTTATTTTATTCCTTAATTGATTTCTTCTATTTTTCATTTACCATTTCTTTCAAGAAATCCAAAGCCTCTAAATATCCACCAGTTCCCTTTCCATAGATTTGTTTGACACAAACCTCTTCAACCACAGACTGACTTCTAAAGCCTTCTCTTTCATGTATATTTGAAAGATGTACCTCAACTGTTGGTATCTGGACAGATGCAATAGCATCTCTTATGGCATAGGAATAGTGGGTATAAGCTCCCGGATTAATCATAATACCATCTAAGTGTTCATAATAGCACTTTTGAAGGAAATCAATAATTGCTCCTTCACAATTGCTTTGAAAAAATTCAAGTTTACAATTCACATCATCATTATAGTTAATAATTCTACTTACCAAATCATCGTAAGTTTCACTTCCATATATTTCCGGCTCACGTATACCCAAAAAATTTAGATTGGGTCCATTAATCACTGCAATCTTCATCCTGACCTCCTATTTTATATAGATAATCGACCGCTAAGAAAAACTCAGCGATCGATTGTAATTGTCTTAATAGAAGCTTCTTATACTAAGCTTTCCTTTAACCTTAGAGAAGTTTTAAAATCTCATCAGCAATATCATTAATACTTTTTCCCTTTGTTTGAATAATCATAGAAGCTGCATTAAAATAAATAGGTTCCCTCTTATCCAGGAGATTCTTAATGACTTCTTCCGCATCAGCCCTCTGCAATAATGGCCTTTGAGTGTCTCCTGACAAATTCTTCAATAAGACCTCATATGGTGTATGAAGATAAATCACTGTACCTATTTTTTTGAGAATATCAATATTCTCTTCTTTCAAAATAACTCCACCGCCAGTAGATATTACCTTATTTTTCTTTGTATACAACTTCTGCAAATATGAGGTTTCTATTTCCCTAAAGTGTTCCTCACCGTAATCAGTAAAAATATCATTAATAGTTTTATTTTCACCTAATTCAATTTCGTCGTCCATGTCAATAAATTTTCTCTGAAGCTTATCAGCCAGTACCTTCCCAACAGAAGACTTTCCACTGCCCATAAAACCTATTAGAATAACATTGTTCATTTGACCACCTACTCAAAAGCTTATTTTTCGTAAACGAATTTTTCTAGTTTCCCAAACACGTTCTTTAACTGGTCGTCGTCAAGGGTCATATTTGTCCACAACTCAAAAGCCTTGACCGCTTGAAAAAACAACATCCCCAGTCCATTAGCTACTTTTGCCCCATGATTTTTACCCATTTGCATAAAAATCGTCTCTTTTGGATTGTATATGATATCAACTATAAAGTCAACTTTATCAAAAAAATCTTCATCATCAATTGGAGTCTTATCCACCTTAGGATACATACCCAAACTGGTCGTTTGAAAGACCACCACATCTTCCTTTACCAGATCCAAGTCGCCTAACCCAGCAACATGAATAGGCAGGTCTTTAAGACTCCCCAATTCATCCATTCCTCTTTCCAGTGAATCTTTGATTTCAACAGCTTTTTCTATAGTCCTATTTAGAATCAGGATACTTGACGCCCTACGGTTAGCACACATAAAAGCAACCGCTCTAGCTGAGCCACCAGCACCAATGATTACTACATCTTTACCTTCAATAGGTATACCATCATAATCACAAGCCATAGCTAGGCCCAGCCAATCTGTATTATATCCTTTAAGTATATAATCCGTATGGTCATCCAACTGAATTGGTACCACTGTATTAACAGCACCAATGCCCTTAGCCAGATCATCTACCTCATCTAAATAGGCCATAACCTCCACCTTATAAGGTACTGTTATATTTACACCTTTAAGGTTTAATCCTCTAATACCATCTACTGCATTTTTAAGTTTCCCAGGTCGTACATAAAAGGGATTATAGGTCCCATCATAAGCTAATTCTTCATATATGAGTTGATGAATATAAGGTGATATTGTGTGTTCTACAGGATTACCGAATAAACCGAATACCTTTGTCTTACCGTTTATCATTCTTTTCTCCTTAAGGCTATCAATGTCGAATCATATGAACTTAGTCAAGCGCTTTAGTATTATAAAGAGCTAAATCATAACTATAGAATACACCATTTTATATAAAAATTCTAGAAAAAACCACTATATAGAGAACTTTCCTATAAGAAAAAAAAAGACAGTACCAAAGTACTATCTAAATCTTGTTAATCCTTTTTTCTTCAAATAACGATTTAATACCAAACCCTCAAGACCTCTTTTCACCTTAGTTATCATCTGTTCTTTATCTTGAATCGGCATCACCAAAACAGTATGAAAGCCCAAAGAATTACCTGCCCAAACATCAGTAAAAAGCTGGTCACCTACAAAAACAGTTTGCTTCTTAACTACCTTCATTTTATTCATGGCCTTTAACAGATTTTTCGTTAAAGGTTTATTGGCCCTTGGGTAGGCATATACATTTAACTTCTCATTAAACTGATATACCCTATCTCTATTATTATTGGATACTATAGATATCTGGAAGCCTAAACTTTTAATCCGATTGAAGAGGGTTTGTATCTCTAAGGGGGCATCCAGTTTATCATAGGCCACCAAAGTATTGTCTAAATCAAACATAACCCCCTTATAACCATCTAAAAACAATTGTTCAAAATCAATATCAAATACGGTCCTAACGTATTCATCAGGATATAAAAAATCCATTTAGTTCACCTTATTCCTCATTTTATATAAATTGGAAAGATTAAGAGTAACCTCTCCATCCTCCAATGTCATTTCTATCTGTATATGGTCTGTATCTTTATAAGTCTTTCCATTAATTCCTGGATTAATAGTCCAAGAAGATACGTTAAAAGCAAAATCATACCAGTCATCAGCCGTTATATCAAGTGTTTCTTTGTTTGCATCCAACTCTTCTCTTTTGAAAATTATTTTCTGATTCACTTGATCAAAATAAAAATTATAAGCCGACTTATCCGAGTTCTCGAAAACTACAGATACTGGATTAAGAATTGCTAAAGATGATTGTGTTTGGTCTATTATTCCATCATACACAAAGCTTATCCCCGTCGATTCCATGGCAACCTTACCTAAGGCACTATAAGCCAATTGACCTTCATATTGTACATCTATTACATCAACGGTTGTTTCAAAAGAACGAATATGAGTTGTCAAGTATGCAGTCAAAGAACCAATAACCATGCCGGCGATAACAATTGCTACCATCATTTCAACTGCCGAAAGTCCATGTTCATTATTTAGGAAACCAATTCTTCTTCTCATGATGCTTTGAAACTTATATTTCATATAGCACCACCCTTCCAGTTAACCCGACAATATCGAAGCGGACTTCCTGACCATTTCTTGTATTAACAAATTTATACTTGCCCAGATTACCACCAGACAAATTCAAGGATTCAACATTAATAGACGTTGAATTAAGAACATACTCACTTATGCCGCCCGTTGATGTGTCAAAACAAAATGTTCCTCGCTCAGGATGAGATGTAATATCAATAGAAGTATCATTAAGTTCAACCCAGTTTCCTGAGGCATCTTCTCTCATAATAACCAAGCTAGAACGAAAGTCCTTAGTCTCAATCACAACTGGAGAAGTGTCACCGACTGCCATAGTCTGAATTTCATAGCCATATCGTTTACTGCTATTATCATAAGTCAGAACTAGTTGATAGGCCCTATCAAACTCAGATACACTTTTAAAGCTTATATGCCGTATATCAGATGCTGTATCATAAGAAATATTCTTTAGATTCGCATTGAAGACACCATTAAGACCAAATCCCGATATACTTGCAACAATCGCAATAAGAGCAATAGTTATAATCATCTCCAATAGGGTGAATCCAGATTCATTTTTTAACTGTATTATATATTTTTTCTTGCTCAGCATATCTTTCATCCATCATCTTTCTATTCCTTGATTGTCCAATTTTGATAATATATAAATTCATTATAATTCTGGCGAAGTGCATCAATATTACCATTTCCAATGATAACATCCTCAATGAACTCATAGTCTTCCATCTCAATCCCTAAAGAAACGGAAGTATCAACATCCAGAGCATCTCGTAGATTTGGGTTAACTAAAACCAAGCGCGCTAAATATTTACGAACATCAATATTATTATTGACTAAGTTAATCACCCCATCCAAAAGATGTATATCCTCTATAGCTACAATCGATCCATAATAATTTACATTACCAACAATTGTAACTTTCCCTGATGTTAAAATAAGGCCTTGGACAATCTGATTATCAGGATCTGCATTGATCACATACGCATTTTCATTGGGTGTTGAAGGATCTCCATCCATATCATAGGATATAAGATCACCATCATTAGCCACAATACCTGATCCAGCTCCAGCAATAAGGAAATTATCGTCTGCTGCTCCTGACGTAACACTTCTTACAATAGCGACTTCCTTACCAGGTCCAGGTCCAGGTCCTTGGACGTTTTCTGCAAGATTAGCTGAAGGGTTAAACGAATAGTCTACCTTTTCTACCTCAGAATACTTTCTGATTACATCAGCTATATCAGAATTCTTAATAAATTCTGCTACATTGTCATTGTCTTTATCACTATAAAAATTACTTACATATGTGCCTTCCTGTCTATGTCTCAAAGTATTCATAATGTAAACATAATCTCTTGCAATTTCATTTTCTAAATAGTCTATATTAATTGCAGGATTTAAATATTTGATAATTGCTTCTGGTTGTAAACTTGCATCTAATCCAAATACTGCGCCTTGAGTATACTTATATGAGTCAGACTTGATATTGATCTTATTCACTCCACCAACCTGACCATCCTTAATTATAGATTCATATGTAGGATCACTGGCTATTTCAACAAAATAATTCCTTTTATCTTTTTTACTAAAATAATCCCCTGATAGTTCAGGATTAGCACTGTCAACAAATCTATAATACAAAGGAAGACTACTTGTATCACCAATTGTTTGCGAATCTAAATTATCTGCACTAAAATCAGAACTAGGATCACTTGACGGAAATGCATATGCAATATAATTACCCTTAACTCCAAGGCTCTCACCCGTTTGATACAATCTGCTTGTAACTGGATTTAAAACACTTGGATCATTAGGATCAGGAGTAAAGGTATCATTGATATAAGCTACACCAGCAATATATATTCCATCATTTGGTTCTGGATAGGCAATATTAGCATGTGAACCTGTTATTCTTATACCTGAATCAGCAAAGTCTGAGTTGATTATAACTGAGCTTGTTTGGTTGAATTCAACCGCAGAGCCAACAAATCCATAATAAGATCCAGATATATCAATTGTTGAAGCAGTCCCATTCATTTCAAGATCATCACGTGTATAAACATTACCATTATTGACATTAATAGTTCCTCCAGTACTATTATACTGTACAGCCATACCATTGGTATAAACATGTGAGTTATTAATTGTCAATGTTGCATCTATCGATCCTTCAGCAATCTGAACATAACTTTCACTGATAACATCACCATCAATAGTAACATCTGTATCAATTCCATCAACCATTATTCCTTTATAGTTCAGAGAATTTCTAGGCGAATTCGGATTGGTTGCAGGTAGATTATAAGATCCTGTTGGTTTATATCCAAGGGAATAAATACTTCCATCTATATCTCCTGTAATATCCTCAAAAACAATATTACCTTGGGTGACAATAGCATACTGCCATAAAGGGTTATTCTTTACATTAACCTTCGTTTGGGCTAAATTTAAAGGAACTATATCACCAGGCTCTCTTATGACCAAGTCTGTTTTTATTGTTTTTCTAACCAACCCTTTATAATTGAAAGTAGAAGTTAAACCATCAATAATTAACTCATTATCATTAAGGTTCGGATCAGACTCCGCTTCTGAAAAATCCACGATAGGTCCATATCCTCTTGTGGGTACAATGGATACACTAGCACCTGAATCCACATCTGCATCGTCCAGATATACATATACCGTCTCAATATCAGACTTCAAATCAGATTGTACTATCGGATCGTTAAAGTAGTTTTTAAAATGAAAATTCATCCTGTCTTTAGAGTACTCAGCTATTTCCACTGTATCAACAAGTATTTGATGAGGGCCATTATTACCAACAGTTCCGCTACCATCTTCAACATTGACCTCAACCTTTGTCCCATCTAATTTCTTTGTTTCCAATTTTAGAAATGTGTTTGCATATCCTGTATATTCTGATCCTGGTCCATTTACATCATCATATAATAAGGCTTTTAGATAAAGGCCAGAAGACATAAATTCACTTAAACTCATGGAGCTTATATCATCATAAGGTCCTCCATACAGATTTAACAAGGCTTGTTGAGCATCTACATCTTCATATAAAGCGGCAGATTCTGCAGTCAAAGCAGTTAACATATTTGTCATAGCAGTTTCTTTTGCTGTAATGTCTATATCCGTTTGCTCCGAAGCGTAAACCAAGGCATCGTCTACATACTTACCAACAATAGCATATACCTGTTCAATACCAGATTCACTATAATATAAAGTTTTCTTCATCCTCAAATCAGTGAATTTCATATTCGTATTCATAAAGCTCATAGTAATAATTGTTGTACCGAGAACAGTAAGAATAGCAATCGTTATAACGACCAACAATAAGGTTGATCCTTTTTCACTTCTTAAGTACTTCATAAACATCACCTACTTTGCTAGCCTGGTTGTTACAACGTGCAATAGTGGTTCAGTCGAACCGGACTTGCTAATAGTTACTTCAATTTCATAAATTCTATGTGTATTAGATGAAACATCCACAACTGATAAGCCTCTCGTTACATTTACTACGCCGAGGCCTATATTTAACTCAGGCTTAATTTTATCATTAACCGATTCAAAAACCAACAAATTAACTTCTTCTTCAATGTAACTCTCTATACTAATATAAGACTCAATCCTATTTTCTTCCGATGTTATAAGGTCATCGCAATAAATGATAATCCTATTATCCTCAGTTCCATTAGTGTAATCATAATCATGGGTAATAGAATTCTGTGTCACACTTACTCGAATCGTAGCCTTATCAGGTGAAGTATAGGCATATTTAATGGTAATATCTCGGTTGCCGGTTGTGGTTGCATAGGAACCTTCAGGTGGGTCTACCCCTAAAAAAGCATCATCACTTTCATAAAAATCAAATCCATTTTCTGCTGCTGAATTAAGGTGCAAAACCATATTATAAGTCGGCATTGGAGCATTTGATAGATTACTTGGCATAGCAAAATAATCAGTATCAAATACTGAATTATATTCATTATCTACACTGGAATCAGTCCTCGTCGGACCATAATGCAGGTCTACAAGAACATCAAAATCATCATCTGGTTTAGGTAAATCAAAACCACCGTTTGTAATACTATCAGAACTAACCACGCCACCAAAATCATCAACTAAACGCTTTAACTCATTAAAATCCATTTCTTCAAGTATTTCAACATATTCCTGTCCAACCTGATTAGCTTTCATCTGTTTCCTTGCCTCAAGGGAATTAAGTAGTGAACCTTGAAAAACCATAGCAATGGGGGTAACAACTATACCCACGATTGCTATGGTTGCAATTGCTTCAATCAGGGTAAAGCCATCTTCATTGATTAATGGAATATTCAGTTTTTTCAAGTAATTCCATAACCTTTTCATTACTTCACCTTCTAATTTACTATTTGAACGTCTCCTGTTTGATTAACTATATTAAATCTAGGCTTAGCCTCATCATCAGATTGAATCCTAATATTGAGAGGTAGATCCGTGTTATTGATAATGGTAATATCCACACCGCTATTATCATCTGCATCAACTCTTGCTGATGAATACACTGCCATATCAATAAAGCTTCCAGGTTCAAAAGCTACACCTTGATCATAACTGCCTGGGAACTGCTCGGAAGAAGTTTTATACTTGTAAACATATTCTTCTCCGTTTTGATCAAAAACAATTTCCACTGGTATCATTGCATTAGCATCATCGTAGACATAGGTATCACCCGTTAAGTCACGATTCTTATACAAAATAACCGTTGATCTGTCTGCATAAATAGTAGATAAGTTTATGATAAAATCATCTTCTTCTGCTACAACTTCATCTTCTACTACTCCAGCATCAAAGGATGTTCCATATTCTTCAAAAGGTGCAAAGATTGACTCTTCTTTTGGTTCAAATGGTCCGAAGTAGTCTTCCTTTTGATACACTCGATCGTCTGCTGCCAAATAATAGAAGTCTAGAGCAAAGCTCGTTTGAACAACATCATTTACAAGATCAGAGGTCATATTCATCCCATTTACACTTAACTTATGCTCACTATTTCTAATATACGCTAACATTTTTTTCATATCAGCATAGGACATTACTAAATCCAATGTTACTTGAGACTTAAAGAGCACTTCCTTATACCTAAGTTCTCCTGTTTCAGCATCTTGATATTCACCTGCTGTAATAACAACTGATGATGGTGACATGCTGTATGTTGGTATTTCCAAAGACTCTATTTCATTTTCTAAATCAATTAAAGTTTTAATAATTGTCTCTTGATCCACAACTACGGGGAATCTTGCATTGACATCATCAATAAATTCACCCATCCTATCTATTTCACCTAAAAACTCATCTTTTTTTCCATATTCAAGCTTCAAGGCACTAAGTTGACCATTTAACGTAGTAATTTCTCCATTAATCTCAGTAATGTTACCCATTAAAGGCCTATATGCCAAAAACCAAAATAAACCTATCAGAACAAGTGATGCAACAATAATCAGTAAGTTCTTCTCTCTTGATGTCATTGGCTCACCTCCACTTCAGTTACCGGTTCATAATATGTACACACAATACTGCAAGTAACATATGAAGCTTCCTGATCCACATCACCAACACGAGTAATACTACCTGTATACACACTAGAAAACAGCTTATAGGGTTCATCTTCAATAACGCCACCTTCAATATTCTTAAGGTATGTAAGGAGCTGGGCTACTGAAGCTTCATCTAGAGCGGTCACCTCAAAGTTTATTGACACTTCTGAATCCGCTAAAGAAGTAATAAAAACCTTATCAGGCATAGTTTTTTCAAGACCTTCTATCAAATCGATCAAGTAATCAGACCGATTAGTTGAAAGCGATTCAAGTTCTTCTCTAAAGGCTTGCTTTTCAGACATTTCTTCATAGCTGACTTTAATCTCTTCAATATCTTTCATCGATTCTATTTCGAACTCAATATCAGATTTTTGATTTTTTAGTTTATTGAACTCAACAAATTGAGAGTAATACAAAGCTCCTAAGGCAACTATAACTAAAAGTACAAGCAAATAGGGTATCCTTTGCCTAGCCCGATTAGCCTCTCTATTTTTTATATGCTGCGGCAATAGATTTATGGTTTCAGTAGTTGCTCCAAAAACTGCAGCAAAATAGGCAATATTATATAACTTATCACCACTGCCCTTATTTGCAAGTTTCTTAGATTCTTCCAATCTAGCAACCTTCAAGTTAAAGAACTTTTCAACATATTCATTGATGCCGTAAATCTCGGAGCCACCACCGAGAAGATATACTTTCTCTACTTGATTTTTATTACGTGATGAGTAATAATCAACCAATCTAGATACTCCACCGAGAATCTGTTCCATACCAGAAGACACATCGTTTGTTAGATATGTATTTTCGTTATTATCAAAATTAAGAAGCTGTCTCTCCTTTGAAATCTTAGTAGCTTCTTCATAATCAACTTCAAAGTGGTTCATAATACTATCATTGACAATCTTGGTACCAAACATAATGGTACGGCTGAATTTCACTACATTATTGTGCATAATAACAACCATAGTACTTTCAGCGCCTATATCTATAAAAAGGTTTGTTCCTTCAACATTCTCATTTTTAATAAAGCTTACTATACTGTTTCCTGTATAATCGACCCCAACGACCTTAAGCTTACACATATCAGCCAACTCAACATACATGTCTACTATACTTGTCATAGCGGCAAATATAATGACTTTAGCCTTTTTTCCTTCTTCTGTTTCAATTACATCTGTTATAGTATAATCCAAACAATAGTCAGTCAAATCAACAGGAAAATATTCCTCTGCATTCATCCTCACAACGTTTTTCAACTTACTAGATTTTAAGTAAGGTAATTCTACTTCTCTTGTAATGATTTTACTACTGGAAATAGTAAAAACAACATTCTTTTCTTTAATCTTCTCTGTTAATAGGGCGTTTTGTATAACAGTACTAATTTCTTCCTTGTTATTTAAAACTCCATCCTTGATAGCATTCTTAGGTGTTGGAAGAATCATTGACTTAAGTACGATCGTTTTTTTCTTTTGTTTATTGATATATGCAATTTTTATTCTTTCACTACCTATGTCGATAGATAATAATTTCTTTGGAAGACTCATTTTCTTCCTCCCCTCTATAAGAGAAATAAATCTAAATACCAGCTAATTATTTCTTTACCAAATAAAGCTGCAATCATGATTCCTATTGATAAATATGGCCCAAAAGGTATTAATTGTTTTTTCTTCACTACACCACTTATAAGTAAAAAGATACCCACAACAGCTCCTACGATAGATCCAAGCATTAAAGCTAATAAAATATTCTGCCACCCCAAAACAAAACCACAAACAGCCATGAGTTTAATATCACCACCACCCATTTGTCCTTTAGCCAATAGGGCGATTATATATAACAAACCACTTGCTGAAAAAAAACCTATGATACTCTCTACATAGGTTCTACTTATTAGAAGAACATAAGGTAAACTAAGCATAAACAAAAAAATCAAAATTTTATTTGGAATGATTTGATGACTAATATCAATCATAGAAAGAACCAATAAGACTGAAAACAGCACGCTCATAGCTAGAGCTTCCCAAGTCAAGCCCAAATAATAGAAAATCCCCAAATAGGCTGCCCCATTGGACAGCTCTATTATGGGATATTGTTTTGATAGTTTTGTCTTACAATGTCGGCATTTACCACCTAATATTAAGTAGCTTACAACAGGAAATAGGTCATACCATTTCACTGATCTACCACAAGTCATGCAGTGACTAGGTGTATAAACAATCTCTTCATTTCTCGGTATTCTATAGATACAAACGTTTAGAAACGAACCTATGACTAGACCAAGGACGAAAACTATAATATACAACATTATTGTTGATCGTAGTTTCCAGGATCATCTTTAGGTAAGATTTCTACATTATCAGCACCTGATCCAACTTCAACTGTAATTATATTATTTTCGATTTGTAAATAAAAATTTGTTTCGGTAACCGCTGCAATACCTTGGTATACTGGTTTTGGTGGATTGGAGTTAAGTTCAAGATATAGTGCTTCTGCAAAAGCATCGTTGGCATCTGCTCCAACTGCACCCTTATCTGTACCTGTACTCTCAAGACCAGTAACAGCCAATTCTGATCCATTAACAAATTTTGCTGTTGAAGCCTTTTCATTTTTTGCCATAACTTGAGCTGCTGCGTTAGCAATAATTTTAGCATTAGACACATCAGTAGCTTTTCTAGAGTTATCTACTGCACCTAAAATATTTGGAACTGCAACTGCTGCAATAATTGCAAGGATAGCAATTACTATAATAAGTTCAATTAATGTAAAACCTTTTTCATTTTTTTTCATTTCATAATTATTTTTCATTCTTTTCACTCCTCATATTAATTTGCCCACTCACCTTGTGGAATGGGATATAATTCAATTTTACTAGTAGGATCTGCTTCATCAAGTAGAACGAAAACTGTGATATCTGTTGTTAGTCCTAACTCGATATAAAAATGATTACCTTGACTTTGACCATAACTTACTGTTGGAACATCTTGAAGATTTGCAACAGCATAATCAACTAACGTTTGCGCCTCATTACCAGCTATTACCTCTGCTATCATAGGGTTGGCCGCAGTGAATTCTAATGGTGTATTCACATCAGCTCTATACACATTATTATCCATTGAAATCACTTGCTGCAAAGATTCTGCAATATGTCTTGCATTCGTGATATCCGCTGACTTCCTGGCATCATTTATGCCAAATGATATACTTGGTATAGCTATCGCTAGTATTATCGCTAGTATAGCAATTGAAATGATCATTTCGATTAAAGTAAATCCATCAGATTTTTTAATCAACAAATCACCTCACTACAAATTGTTTATTCCACCATACATACCGAACATCGGTTGTATGATAGAAAGAACAACGAAACCGACAACGACAGCTAAAAAGACGATAATCGCTGGTTCTAACATAGTTGTCATTTGAGCCACCGCTGATTCTACCTCGCGATCATAGAAATCAGCAACCTTATTTAATATAGGTTCCATTTGTCCTGTCTCTTCACCGATTCTTACCATGTGGGTAATCATAGGCGGGAAAACACCCATTTCTTTAATAGGCTTTGATAATGGAATACCTTTGCTCACTTGATCTTTTGCATCTAAGAGTCCCTTTTCTACTACATAGTTATCAACAACTTTTGATACAATAACCAATGCTTCTAGCAAGGGAAGACCTGATGCTAATAAAGTACTCATAGTTCTTGAAAATCTTGATGCAACTATTTTTGTTTGTACAGGTCCAAGAATCGGAATCCTTAGCTTAATTCTGCTAAGAGTTATAGATCCTAGCTCAGTCTTGGAATAATAACTTAGCCCAAATATAGAACCACCAATGACTGTAATTAATATATACCATTTTGTCTTAATGAAACTACTAATGGCTAGTAGTGCTTTTGTTGTTCCAGGTAGTTCCATACCCATTCCTGCAAACATATTAACAAAAGTAGGTACAACCACGACCACCAAGATGATAACAACTACTATTGCCACAAATGCTACAACCGTTGGGTAGGTGGTTGCCTTCTTAACACTCTGTTGAAGTTCATGCTCATTTTCAAAGTGTTCTCCCATTCTTCTTAGGGCTATTTCTAGGTTACCTGAAACCTCTCCTGCTTCAATCATATTTATCAGGATTGAAGGAAAATACTTGGAGTTGGCTTGCATACTTGCCGAAAGGGCTTCCCCTCTTTCGACTCTTGTGTACATATCTTCAATAATCTTAGATAAGTGTTTATTCTGTGTTTGCTCTTTCAACAAGAAAAGGGCTTCTAGTACACTTACACCAGCAGTCAGAATAGCTTCAAATTGCTGACAAAAAATCGTCAGGTCCTTGACTTTAACCGGGTTTCCTATAACAAAGTTTTTATTCATGACACTCTGTTCATTAATAGATAAAGGAATCAAGCCCATTTCTTTTATATTACTTGTCGCAATATCTTTGCTTCCGGCTTGTAATTGGCCTTTGACATTTTTACCTTCTTTAGTTATAGCGGTATATGTAAAACTTGCCATTTCCTTCTCCCTGCTTTTCTCTGACCTTGAACACATGTAAATTATAACATATTAAGAAATCCTACTCAATACTATCCATATTCTTTTACTAACTGTTAATAGTTCATTCATAAAGGCCTTTTTTTTCTACAAAAAGTTATAAAACCCAAAATCTTCTAAGAAAATTTTGGGTCCTAAGTCCTATTGAATATAATCCTATATTTACATAAAAGTCATAATTTAATATAAGCGACGTTGAAGAGCAACTGGATCTTGAGCAAAAATTAGGGCTTGTTCTCTTGTAATCGCACCTTCTTTTGACAAGTTTAAAAGAGATTCATCCATGGTTATCATACCCGTTTGTCGATTAGTCTGAATAATTGAAGTTATCTGGTGGGTTTTATTCTCGCGAATTAAGTTTCTTATAGCCTGATTAGCATGAAGAACTTCAAAAGCAGCTACCCGTCCATTACCGTCAAAAGTAGGTACCAATTGTTGTGATACAACTGATACCAAAACTGTAGATAGTTGAACACGAATTTGTTGCTGTTGATGTGGTGGGAATACATCAATAACACGATCAATAGTTGAAGCAGCACCAATGGTATGAAGTGTTGACAAAACTAAGTGACCGGTTTCAGCTGCAGTTATAGCAATGGAAATGGTTTCTAAGTCACGCATCTCACCAACTAATATAACATCAGGATCTTGACGAAGAGAGGCCCGAAGGGCTGTACTAAAGTTATTGGAATCCACCCCTACTTCCCTTTGATTAACAATAGACCTGTTATGTTTATGAAGGTACTCAATTGGATCTTCAAGTGTAATAACATGGGAATTACGGTGCCTATTTATCTGGTCAATTAAAGAAGCCAAGGTCGTTGATTTACCAGAACCTGTTGGACCTGTCACTAGAATAAGACCTCGTTTCTTATTATAGAGATCTACAACAGAATGTGGTATTCCTAATTTGTCTGGTTGGGGGATCACACTGTCTACCATACGAATAGCTGCTGCCATTGAGCCACGCTGCTGAAAAACATTAATACGATAACGTCCCATATTAGGCAGGGAGTAAGAAAAGTCAACTTCTCCATCTCGTTCATATCTTTCCTTTAGAGCATCGTTAAAAAGTGGTGAAATAATCTGTATTGCTGTATCCGGAAGAACGCGTTCGTAATCTAAGTATTTGAGCCCGCCATGCACCCTAAGTATAGGTGGTACACCGACTGTAATATGTAAGTCAGAGGCTTTTTTAATTGTTGCTTCCTGTAATAATTCCTGAATTGTTACCATAGCAACCTCCTTTAATCCGAACCATATGCGATACGCAAGAGTTCTTCAACTGTTGTGGTTCCATCCATGACAAGCCGTATACAGTTTGAACGAAGTGTACGCAATCCATTCTTAAGCGCAACCTGTCTTATCTCATCTGCATTACCTTCATCATTAATAATTCTACGTATATCACTATCAATTTCAAGTATCTCATATACACCAATACGACCTTGATAGCCACTATTACCACATACATGACATCCTTTCGCCTGATAAATATTGACTTGTTGATTCTCTCCTACACCTAAAACCTTCTTCTGTTCGATGCTAGCCTCTACTTTCTCCTTACATTTGGGACAAAGTCTTCTAACCAACCTTTGGGCAATTATTCCAACTACTGATGCGCCAACTAAGAAAGGTTCTATACCCATATCCATCAGTCTTGTTATTGTAGAGGCTGAATCGTTGGTATGAAGAGTACTAACAACCAAGTGACCGGTAATGGAAGCCTTAACTGCTATTTCGGCCGTTTCACCGTCACGAATCTCACCAATCATAATAACATCTGGGTCTTGCCGCAATATAGAACGCAGGGCTCCGGCAAAAGTAAGACCGGCCTTAACGTTGACTTGAACTTGATTGATGCCTTCAATCTGCGATTCAACCGGATCTTCAACAGTTACAATATTAATATCCTCACTATTAATCTCATTAAGGGATGTATATAAAGTCGTAGACTTTCCAGAACCTGTTGGTCCGGTTACCAAAATAATACCATGGGGGTGGGAAATAATGCCATCAAACTTTTCCAGGTCATCCTGGTACATACCTAATTCTCCCTTACCCTTCTTAAAACCTTCCTTGGAATTAACCCTCATAACGACTTTTTCACCATAAACAGTAGGAAGGGTTGATACACGAATATCATAGGCCATCTTATCAACCTTAATATTAATCCTTCCATCCTGTGGTTTACGTTTTTCTGCTATGTCCAAGCCTGAGGTGATTTTAATTCTGGCTACAATAGCATTTAAAAGAGAGGTCTCGTATTCAAACATAGTTTGAAGTTTACCATCTACACGATAACGAACCCGAATATTTTTTTCGTAGGGTTCTATATGAATATCACTGGCCCTGTGCCTAACGGATTGCTCCAGTATTGTATTGACCAGCTTAACAATTGGAGCACTCTTTACAGGGTCAGTTGCATCTTCTTCAGTAATATCATCAACTGTAATAGCTTGCTCCTGTTTATACTGTTCAGCCGCATCCATAGCTTGCTGTTTACCATAATGAATATCAATAGCCTTCAGTATGCTTAACTCATTAGCCAACATAGGTACTATCTCTTTACCACTAAATATCTTAACATCATCAATAGCAAAGATATTCAATGGATCTTCCATGGCTACATACAATTCAGTTTCTGTCATTTTTATAGGAATCAGGACATGCCGCTTGGCTAAAGATTCAGTAATAGATTTGGTGGCTTCTTTATCAATTTCATATTCTTCAAGGTCAACAAAAGGAATCCCTAACTGGAACTCTAACACCTCGTTAATATTCTGTTGTGTTACAAAACCTAACTTTATTAGGACTTCACCAATTTTTCCACCATCGACTTTTTGTTTGGTTAATGCATCACGTAGTTGCCCCTCTGTGATGATACCATACTGCATTAACAAATCACCGATACGAAGTTTTTTCTTATATGTTTTCACTTATATCGCACCCTTCTTGTTCATACCTACTTATTCTCGTATATATAGTATCTTATTTCAATAGGTCTTATTATTTATATGAACGTTCTTACGTTAATTGTAAATTTAAAAAGCCTTGAATGTCAAGGCTTTTTGGCAATTTTACGTATGATTTGGTCAGCCTTGGCTGATAAAGGTAATTTGATGTAGAGACGTTGTTTGGGATGAGGCGCACTATCAACTTTCTCTCCCTCTTCAGTCGTAATCTCCTCAACAGGAAACTCTTCATGTTGACCATTCGGAAGCATGATTTCCAACCGATCACCAACTACAAACTTGTTGCGCTGTTCAATGAGCGTCACACGATCTTCTGCAACTGTATCTTCCAAGACACGACCAACGAAAATATAGTCCCTAACATATGTATTGGAATCATATATCTGTCCATCTTCATCCGGTTTATTCAAATAGAAACCTGTTGTAAACTTACGATGACTACATTTTTTTAGTTCTTCCATATAGTTGGCCTTATTTGTCTCATATTTGACTGGATCGTCAAAATAATCATCAATAGCCTTACGATAAGTCGATGCAACTGTGGCAACATAAAGAGCAGTCTTCATTCTACCCTCTATCTTAAGACTTGTAATACCACTTTTAACCAACTCATCTATATATTCAATCATATTCAAGTCTTTAGAATTATAGATATAAGTGCCTCGTTCATTCTCATAAATAGGCATATATTCACCAGGTCTTGTTTCTTCAACCAAGTGATATGTCCACCTACATGGGTGGGTACAAGCCCCTTTATTGGCATCTTTTCCAGCCATATAATTACTGAGTAGACACCTTCCTGAATATGAAATACACATAGCTCCATGAACAAAGGCTTCAATATCCATATCCACTGGTATATGGGCCCTTATAGTCGAAATCTCCTCAAAAGCTAACTCTCTTGCTACTACGACACGTTTAACACCCTGCTTATACCAAAAATTCAAGGATGCGTAATTGGTGTTGTTGGCTTGTGTACTTAAATGAAGTTCCATATCAGGGAGAACTTCTTTTGCAATGGATAAAATACCGGGATCAGCAATAATCAGAGCATCCGGTTTAATTTCTTTCAGACTTTCAAAATAAGCATAGACGCCTTCAATATCCTGATTATGGGCAATAATATTGGCAGTTACATAAACTTTAACACCATGAGCATGGGCAAATCCTACCCCTTCAATCATATCATCGTGGCTAAAATTTCTAGCTTTAGCCCTAAGACCAAATTGCTCACCACCTATATAGACAGCATCCGCCCCATAAAGAACTGCAATTCGTAAGTTTTCCAGGCTACCTGCCGGGATTAATAATTCTGGTTTATTCATTTTTTCTCCATTCTATTCATAGATTCTTCTCTAAATCTAGATTGGTTTATTGTAATTTTATACTTAAGGTCACGCCATCAGCTATATCAATAATAGATGTTTGCAAATCTTTTCTGTGATTTAGTTCCCATAAATATTGTCGCATACGTTGATGAATGGTTCTTTGTCGTCTATCAACATTGAATCTCGATCTAGCTATATCACCATTTTGAAGGACATTGTCACTGACAAGGAGACCATTAACCTTTAGAAGTTCAAGGCAGTATGGTAAAAAGGTTAAATACTGGCCCTTGGCCGCATCCATAAAAACCATATCAAATACCTGTCCTGACTTTCTAAGCTCTTGGAGTAAGTCTTCTGCTTCACCATGTTGAATTTTTATGGTATCCATAAATTCGGATTTTTCCACATTTTGAACCGCTTCTTGATACATAGCATCATTTCGTTCCAAAGTAATGATTTCAACACCATCAAGATTACCATAAAATTTCTGAAGAGACTGAGCCATCACGATAGATGAGTATCCAATTGCTGTACCGATTTCCAAGATGCGTTTAGGTCGATAAATCATGACTAGTACCTCTAGAAATCGCTTCATTTCCATACGTATAATCGGTACATAGTTTTTTTTTGCATATTGACTCATTGCCTCAATCAATGGATCAGACTCAGGACAAATATATTCTAAAAATTTATTCATTTCAAAGGATTCCATTAAGTAACTCCTTACAAATTCAGCAAGAAAGGCTGAGTAAACTCAGCCTTTTCAAACTATATATATTATATCATATATAACTAATTAAAAATCCTGATCATACTTATTCATTGCATTCAAATGCTCATTGTAGGTCACATTAAACTCATGGCGACCTTCTTCTGGATCAACCAAAACAAAGAATAAGTAATTATTATCTTCAGGATATAAGGCAGCAATAATTGAAGCCTCACCTGGATTAGAGATTGGTCCAATCGGTAGTCCTGAATACTTATACGTATTGTAAGGTGATTCGATTTCTAAATCCTGATACAATACACGGTCTCTAGGAACATCCAGAACATACATGATTGTGGAACACATCTCAAGCTTCATTCCTTCTTCCAAGCGATTATAAATAACACCTGCAACAGTTGCCCGTTCCTCTGGTACACGAACTTCTCTCTCAATAATAGATGCTATGGTAATAACCTCATCTAAAGTCATACCCAACTCATCTAGTCGGTCGTAATATTCATCCTTGAACACCTGATCAAAACGTCTCAGCATAGTAGATATAATATCTTCTGCTGTTGCATCAGCGTAAACTTCATATGTATCTGGGAAAACGTAGCCTTGTAAAGGGAGGTTACGGTCAGGAATATAGTCTAAAAACTTATAACCATATCGACCATTCTCAAGTGCTGAATTAAACTCAGCCTTTGTCACAATACCTTCATCAGCCAACTTATCAGCAATCTGCTCCAAGGTATAACCTTCAGGAATTGTAAAAGTCTTGACCTCACGTTTCTCTCCCTCAGTGGCAAGTATGGTCATAATCTCATCTTCTGTCATACCTGTATTAAAAGTATAATCACCATATTGGAAGGTGTTATCAAGTCCATTAATTTTAGCTATCAAACGAAAGTAGACAACGTTGTTGATTAATCCCTTCTCATGCAAAATAGTAGCAATTGTCTCAGTATTGGAACCTTGAGGAATATTAACATCAACATTTACAATAGTTATATCCTCTTCAGGCTCTCTTGCCATAAGCTCGTAAGCAGAATCATAAGCCCATAAAGCTCCTTGATAGATAACAACAACCGCCACCGCAATAATGACGAATTTAAGGACATAATTTATGACCTCTTTTAAAATATTATTAATCATTGAATCACCTTTCTCAGTCTAGAAACCTTATGTCAAAGCCAATCTCATCTGCCAATGTATCGTAAACTGTCGATATTAATCTTGATAACTTAAGTTCAGAATCCAGAAACATCTTAACAGTAGGCTCTGTCAACAAATCTTCATTCTCATTCTTAAGGTTGACCAGGTTTTCATAGGCATTGTACATGCCATAGTGATGGGATACCTGAATCTCAAAACTTCTTCTACGAAACTCGTCGACTCTTCTATAAAGATCTTCGTTTCGTTCAAGGATTGATTTGTAATTCAAATAATCAATATACTCACTGGTCGATTTAATTTTCTTAACAAGATCACTGGTATCTTCTTTGATTTGTTTAAACATATTCACCACTCATTTCATCTTGTTAATAGTATCAAGTCACTAGGACACCCTTATTTTACATCATAAACGCCCCGATTTCAATATCGGGGCATATAATTATCCATTAAGAAAATACTACAAATTTCTTAATTTATTCTACTTCCATGACTACAGGGAGTATCATAGGATTACGTTTCATCTGTTGCCACAAGTGTTCACGTAAATCTTGACGGACTTCATTTTTTAGTTTAGCCCATCCACGAATATTCTTTTGCTTACATTTTTCCAAAGATTTTACAACTACTAATCTGGATTCTTCCATAATATCGCTGGACTCCTTGACATAAACAAATCCTCTGGAAACAATATCCGGTCCACTTAAAATCTCAAGAGTACCCTTCTTAATGGTAACAACCACAACAATCAGTCCATCTTGGGCAAGCTTCTGTCTGTCACGAAGGACAATATTACCAACATCACCAACACCTAGACCATCTACTAGAAGAGGTTGACACGTAACCTTATCAACAACTTTTCCTCCTGAATGTCCAATTTCAAGTACATCACCATTATCCATGATAAAGATATTATCTTTTTTCATACCCAAACTGGCTGCAAGTTCTGCATGTTTCTTAAGATGCCTATACTCACCATGTACCGGAATGAAAAACTTAGGTCTCACTAAGGTATGCAACAGCTTAAGCTCTTCTTTTTTTGCATGACCAGATACATGAGTATCTTCAAAAATAACTTCTGCACCACGTCTATATAGGTCATTAATAACCTTAGAAACATATTTCTCATTACCAGGTATTGGCTTAGAGCTAAGAATAACCACATCGCCTTCCTGAATTTGAATAAACCTATGGGTTCCAGCTGCCATTCTGGAAAGGGCTGCCATTGGTTCACCTTGACTACCTGTTGTAACCAATACTATCTGACCATCACGATACTTATCTATATCATTGATCTCCGTCAACATATTCTTTGGCATTTTGATATAACCGAGTTCTTTGGCTGTCGTTACAACATTAACCATTGACCGTCCCTGTACAATGACTTTTCTTCTATAATGCTTGGCAGCATTAACAATCTGTTGCACACGGTCTACATTTGATGCAAATGTAGCAACAATTAATCGTCGACCCTTGTTCTCTTCAAAAATATGGTCAAAAGACTTACCAACACTAGATTCAGACATAGTATAACCTGGTCTTTCAGCATTGGTTGAGTCTGCCATAAGGGCTAATACTCCTTGTTTTCCCAACTCAGCAAACCTAGTCAAATCGATGGCTTTCCCATAAATTGGTGTATAATCCACTTTAAAGTCACCTGAATGGACAACGGTTCCAGCTGGTGAAGTAATGGCCAGTGCAAAAGCATCAGCAATCGAATGATTGGTTCTAATGAATTCAACGTTGAATTTACCTAGCTTGACCTTTTGGCCTGCTGATACTTTTTTGCGAACAGTGTCACCCATCATGCCATGTTCCTTCAACTTGTTCTCTACCAAGCCCATTGCCAAGCGGCTTCCATATACTGGCACATTCACTTCTTTGAGAATGTAGGGCAGAGCCCCAATGTGATCCTCATGACCATGGGTAATCACAAAGGCCCTTACCTTTTTGATGTTAGTTTTGAGGTAGGATGCATCGGGTATAACTAAATCAACTCCAAGCATTTCATCTTCTGGAAATGCGATACCACAGTCTACAACGACTATATCATCGCCGTATTCGAATGCAGTAATGTTCATACCTACCTGGTTTAATCCACCTAAAGGTATTATTTTCAGTTTTTCATTTGTTTTCTTCAAGAAAACACCTCCATAATAAAAGCCTTCAGTCGACACTAAAGGCTACAAAATCTACTTTTTTCGACAATCGCCACACAAACCAAAAAACTTGGCCTGGTGATCTTTGACTAAAAATCCGTAAGATGTCAAGAAGCTCTGCTCAATAGAATCCATTAAATCTTCTTTCACTTCTATAACCTTACCGCAGTCTTCACAGATCAGATGGTGATGGGTATGTAAGTTTTCGTCGTTAGACAATTCATACCTTGTAAATCCGTCTGCTAAACTTAATTTATCTACAATCTTCATCTCATTCAATAACTGTATGTTTCTGTATACTGTAGCCAATCCAACTTCGGGATTGGTTTCTTTGATATATCCGTATATTTCTTCAACTGTTAAATGTTCGTCTTCATGTTCTAGCATCGCCTTAAGAACAATCTTCCGTTGTGATGTCAATTTGTAACCATTTTCTTTTATTTTGTTGTAAAAGTCATCGCAATTCTTATTCATCAAATCCACTCTTTCCATTATAATTAGGACCATCCTCAAGTCCTAGCCGTTCAATAAGTTAGCAATAGCTAATTAATAATTATTATCAGTATAATGGATAGATGACTTTTTGTCAATTTTCGAATTCATCCATTTTTTCTTCAAGCAATGGATATACTTTATCAAGGACATCATCGTCCTCTACAATTTCATAAATAATGTCGTCCCCGTCAATATAAGTGGCTTTCAAAACATAGGCTGTTGCTTCATCAAGATCAATTTCATGTTCTTCAATAACCAAAATATATCCGTCTTCTTTATATTGAACCGCACTAAGTACTGCAAAATTCACTTCTTCACCAGTAATATCATCAATAAAATATATAGTCTTCATAAATACACCGTGTTCAAACACGTTCCTTTCCACGACTGAATGACGCAATCCGCAACGATTGTCTCATCAGCGCACGTTTTATAGCAAACTCAAAACATAATCAAGTTCAATTTCTAATCCTATCTAAATAGGTCTGCAAAATGATAGACGCCGCAATCTTATCAATATGATCTTTTCTGTTCTCTCGTCTTACGTTGCCCTCTATAAGAATCCGCTCAGCAGAAACGGTAGATAGGCGTTCATCAACTGGTATAACAGGAAGTCCGAATGTTTTCTCAAGCTTATTTATAAAATACTGAGTTCCTCTAGCCCGTTCACCTTCTGTATTGTTCATATTAAGCGGCATACCAACAACAATGGACTCCACTTCAAAATCACTAATGATCTTTTCTATTCGTTTCAGGCTCTCAATAAGGTTTCTCGGGTCTGTACGCGTAATAGTTTCTACCCCTTGAGCAGTCCATCCTAACGAGTCGCTAACTGCTACCCCTATGGTTTTTGTTCCGTAATCCAACCCTAAAACTCTCATATGATACCTCTATCCTAGCTTAAACATAGACGCTTAAACAGTCGCAAAGACACACAACTGTGTGTCTTTCAGTCTTACATATTATGCTCAATGTAATTCTTAACCAATTCTTCAAGTAATTCATCACGTTCCAGCTGACTAATTAATGTTCTTGCGTTATTATGTCCAGTAATATAGGTTGGATCACCGGATAAAATATAGCCAACGATTTGATAAATCGGATTATAACCCTTTTCATTAAGGGATTCGTAAACAACCTTAAGGACTTTATTCACTTCACTCTCAGGTTCCTTACCAGGCTTTTTGAAAAATTGAGTATTACCTAGCCCCATATCGACACTCCATTTCTACTAACGCTTTTCCTGAAAAAATCTCTATCTAATCGTACAATCATGATATTGCCGTCATCCAATATCTCAGTTAAATCAATCTTAACCTAAGCGTCAGGAAAAAGCAATGGCAAAAGTTGATTTTAATAAAACTGTAATGTTTATAACTTTGCTAGGACCCCATCTGCAAAAAGTTCCAGACCTGTCACTGTAAGGCTTGTACCTGTATGCTTCTGTTTAAGATTCAATGCAGGCAAATAAGCTTTAATGTAGTTGGATGTATAACCTGTAAGATATGCCTGTCCATCTATTATTATTTCATCTTCCAAAATAATCCTTAAATCTTTTCCGACGTAAGCTGATAAATACTCTTTTCTAGATCTTTCTCCAATGGCTAAAAGCTTCTGAGACCTGACTTGCTTAACTTTACCATCAATTTGAGGTTTCATCCTAGCCGCACTGGTACCTTCTCTGATAGAATACTTGAACACATGTAAATCAGAAAAACCAATCTCTTCAACAAAATCAAGGGTTTCTTGTTCTTCTTCTTCTGTTTCCATAGGGAAACCAACGATGACATCTGTCGTAATTCCAGGGTCGTCGTAAAACCTTCTAAGCATGTCAACCTTTTCCCTGTATTCTAATGTTGTATACCGTCGTTTCATCCTTTTTAAAACAGAGTCTGAACCACTTTGCATAGAAAGATGAAAATGGTCACAAAGGCTTTTACAGGCCTTCAATCGAACCAATAATTCCTCGCTAATGAAATTAGGTTCCAAAGAACCTAATCGAATCCTTTCTATACTAGGTATCCTATCTAGGACCTCAATCAAATCAATTAATTCAATTCCATCTAAATCAAGACCATATGACCCTAAATGTATACCGGTCAGTATTATTTCTTTATAGCCAGACTCAGCAAGTTGCTGAACTTCCTCAATAATCGAACTAGGCTTTCTGGAACGAATTTGACCTCTTGTGTATGGAATAATACAATAAGAACAATATTGATTACATCCATCCTGTATTTTAATCGTTGACCTAGTTTTGTTCTCCTGTCGTTCTATTCTTAACTCTTCATATACAACGTCATGGTGAACATCTTCAATCAGACTAATCTTCTTATGGCCCTCAATATATTTTTCCACTATGGATACGACTTCGTTCTTATGAGTGTTTCCAATAAGAACATCAATATACGGTAGGTCTTCTAGTTTTTCATAAGCCACCTGTACATAGCATCCGACAGCCACTACCGTACCAAATGGGTTAAGTTTTTTAGCTCTTGCTAACATTTTCCGCGATTTTTTATCAGCAATATTGGTCACTGTACAAGTATTGATTATATAGATATCAGCCCTTTCGTCGAAGGCTTTTATATCATAACCGGCAGCAATGAATTGTTCTGTAATAGCTTCGGTTTCGTATTGATTCACTTTACAACCTAAAGTGTGAAAAGCTACGGTTTTCATTATTCTCCTACTTTCGATAACAATTATTTAAAACTTCTGACATAAAAATGTAACTTGACATTACTTCTTTCTGTGATAAGATTATCTTGTATTATAAATACTAACAAAGGAGGTAAGCAGATGACTACTTTACAAGTGACCCTTAACTCAATTGATAAGGTTAAAACTTTCGTGAATCTAGTTAGTAAGTACAATTCTGATTTTGATTTGGTATCTGGAAGATATGTAATCGACGCTAAATCCATCATGGGAATATTTAGCTTAGATTTAAGTAAACCAATCGAACTAAATATCCACGATGACGCCATTGTTGATGAAGTTAAAAGTGCTTTAGATACATTCGTAATGGAATAGAAGAAAATCCACCACTTATGTAGTGGTTTTTTTTTGTTCATTTTTATATATAACTTATAAATAGAACTTACTTATCCTTAAAACCTTCCCTTCCAGAATTAATCTCTGGAAGGTTTTATTTTTATTACTTCTGTATCATTAATTGCTCTTTCAATCATTTCATCCATATGAGTAAGATGTTGCTCAGACTTCCTGATTGACTTAAGGTTAGGCTTTGTTACCGGGTGTTTAGCCACAAAAATAGTACAGCAATCTTCATAGGGAAGTATAGAAGTCTCGTAGGCACCAATTTTTTCACTTATGTCCACAATTTCCTGTTTATCAAAGCCAATCAGAGGCCTAAATACTGGCAAAGTACAAACATCATTGGTTGCAGCAAGGCTTTGAATGGTTTGACTTGCAACCTGGCCAATAGCTTCTCCTGTAACCAGAGCTAAGGCTTTCATCTTATGGGCATGAGCCTCAGCAATTTGCATCATTATTCTTCGCATAATAATGGTTAATTGGTCATGAGGACAGTTTTCATAAATGGATAATTGGATTTCTGTAAAAGGAACAACATGTAATCGAATAGGTCCCGTCTTTCTCGAGATGATTTTCGCCAAATCAACAACTTTTTGTTTGGCTCTCTCACTTGTATATGGGTGAGAATGAAAATATACCGCATCAATAGATACACCACGTTTTGCAACCATATATCCTGCAACTGGACTATCAATACCACCGGAAAGAAGCAACATAGCCCTACCGTTAGAACCAACTGGCATTCCGCCAAGCCCTTTAACAATCTTTGAATATATATAGGTTCTGTCCCTAAGTTCTATCCAAACCCTTTCATCAGGGTTTCTAACGTCAACTTTTAATGTATCAAAATGATCCAAAAGATGTGCGCCAATTTCACGACAAATCTCCATAGAGTTCATTGGATATCTTTTATCAGCCCGCCTTGCCTCAACTTTAAAAGTAAAGTTCAGATCATCATATTGCTCCTTCATAAAAGCTAGAACCGTCTCTTTTATTACATCAAAATCATTGGTTTCAATCATAACGACTGGGCAGATAGAAATAATACCAAAAACCTCTTTTATTGCTGAGATAACTTCCTCTTCATCAAACTCACCTAATGGTTCAACAAATAGACGTCCCTGCTCTTTCTGGACTTTAAAATCTCCGATAGGATTAATTCTATATCTTATCTGGTCCATCAGCTTATTCTCAAACAAATATCTGTTTTTACCCTTTAGGGCCAGTTCTCCGTACTTAATCAAAAATGATCTTTTCATTACAAACTCCTTATTTTTTTATAAAACGTCCGAACATAAGGTCTACAGCTTTACATGCATTAACAAGCTGATCAACGTCCTCAATGGTCTGGTCAGGTGAAAAACTGATTCGTATACTTTTATCATTTTCTTCATCACTTAGGCCCAATGATTTAAGAACATGACTAACATTAAGCTTCTTAGAAGAACAGGCAGAACCTGTTGAAACACATATTTTGTAGTCTTCTAGGCCATGAAGCATAACTTCTCCTTTTAGGCTCTCTGTTCTTAGGCTAACAATATATGGACTGGAACATTCTTCTTCAAATTCACCATTTGATTCAGGGCTGTTAACTTTCCAATTAGGGAGTTCTTCCCCTATTCCCTTGATCAGATGTTTTTTTAGTTCAAGAACTTTCTTATAACGGTCAAATAAATCCTGCTTCATTTTTATACCAGCCTCATAAAATCCAATAATTCCAGGAACATTTTCTGTTCCAGGACGAAGCCCTTTTTGTTGAGACCCTCCATAAAACAAAGGTTTAACCTTAAGGCCGGACCTTACATAAATAAAGCCACTTCCTTTTGGGCCCTTAATTTTGTGGCTAGAGGCAGTATATATATCAACCTTAGCTTGCTTGACATTCAAAGGAAACTTCATAAAACCTTGAACACCATCAACATGAAAAAGTGCAGATGGATTTTTTTCTTTGATTTTCTTGCCTATAGTTGCAATATCCTGAATGCTTCCAATTTCGTTATTGACATGCATAATTGATACCATAATAGTCGATTCTTGTACTTGTTCAATTAAATCATCTATATTAATAAAACCATGAGAATTTACTTTTGCCTGGGTCACACGAAACCCTTCATCCTCTAGCATTGATACCGCTGTACCTACAGAAGGATGTTCAATGGGTGATACAATAATATGGTCTCCATCTCGTCTATACCCTTTGGCAGTTCCAAAAACAGCAATATTATTGCCCTCTGTACCTCCAGATGTAAAATAAAGTTCATCTTTTGTACAGCCTATTTCTTTAGCAAAAAATTTTCTGGCTTTTTCAATTTTTTCTTCCACATGCAGACCTTCAAAATGCTTGCTTGATGGATTTCCATAGTAATCATCAACCATTTCATGAATGGCTTTTATAGCTTCATCACAAACTTTTGTTGTCGCTGCATTGTCAAAATATAAATTCAATTTAATCTCCTAGCTGTCTATCCTTGACCACGTTCTCTTCTCTTGACCACGCGCAAAAAATGCAGGCAGATAACCACCTACATTTTGATTGTGTTTATTTCTATGTTTGGTTAGTAATCATCCTAATACATTCTCGATAGCTTGAAGCACTCTGGCCTTTTGAAAGGGTTTAACTATAAAATCTTTAGCTCCATTTTTGATAGCCTCAACTACCATTGGCTGTTGCCCCATTGCAGAACACATAATGACCTTACTGTTAGGACTCGCTTTTATAATTTCCGGAAGTGCTGTTACACCATCCATTTCAGGCATAGTAATGTCAAGGGTTACAACATCAGGCAATAGCTCTTTGGCTCTTGAAATAGCTTCAACCCCATTAGACGCTTCACCAACAACGTCATATCCTTCTTCAACCAACATTTTCTTTAGCACAGTTCTCATAAATACTGCATCATCAACTACTAGTACACTTACTGCCATATTATGCCTCCTCAATCTGATAGCTGATCATGGCAAGACACGCAATGCCTGCAGTCTCAGTTCTCAGTATTCTATTTCCAAGGGTAACTGCCCGGCCACCTGCCTGCTCAATAGAAACAAGCTCTTGATCATCGATACCACCTTCAGGACCAATAATAACGGCGACCTTCATCCCAGGTTCTATAGTCTTAAATATATCTCTCGTACCTTCCATACCATCAGCATTTTCATAAGGAACAATAATCCTATCATATGAACCCAATTTTGAAATCATTTCCTTAAAAGTCACCATTGGCCTTAACTCAGGTATGATAGCCCTTTTAGACTGTTTTGCAGCAGATTCTGATATTTGTTGCCATCTGCTTAACTTCTTGTGAAGTTTCTTCGGATCATACTTAACAATCGTACGTTTCATAGATACTGGTACAAGATCATAGACTCCAAGTTCAACACATTTTTGTATAATCAATTCCAGCTTGTCTTGCTTGGGAGCTCCCTGAAACAAGGTAATCTTAATCGGTAATTCAGATTTAGATTCCTCTACTGACTGTATTTTACAACGAATTTCTTCATTCGTCAATGAAGCAATTTCACATTCAAAGATCTTACCTGAATTATCACACACAGAGATTTCTTGTCCCTCAACAAAACGAAGGACATTTTTAATGTGATTTACGTCAGAACCGACTATAAGAACTTCTTCTTCACTTACCTGAATAGGTTCAACAAAAAACCGATACACATTTCACCTCTTTAACTAACTTTCTTTGATGCGATGGCAACCCAACCACCTTTTCTTAAAATTTCAAGAATTAAGAAACCATTATCTTTCAAGGTTTGAACTACCAATTCTTCTTTTTCTCTTATGATACCAGAAGCAATAAATAAACCTTCATGTTTAACAATTTCAGATACATCCGGTGTCACTCCAATAATTATTTCAGCAAATATATTAGCAACGACTACGTCAACTTCTTCCCTAATATAGTCAACCAAATTTCCGTGGATGACCCTTAACTGATCCTTTACTTGATTGTTTTCAACATTCTCTTTGGCTATTGCACATGCACTTTGATCCAAATCAATGAGTATGCCCCTTTGTATACCAAGTTTAGCTCCTGCTATTCCAAGAATTCCACTACCACAACCAACATCAACTAGAACCTCTCCTCCTGAAAGATATTTATCAAGAGCAGTAACACACATGTAGGTTGTTTCATGCGTTCCCGAACCAAAAGCCATGCCCGGATCAATATCGATAATAATTTCAGGCTTAATATCACCAATAGATTTTGTATCCTCCCATATTGGACGCACGAGAATACGATCACCAATCATAAAGGGTTTATAAAATTTCTTCCAATTATGAGCCCAATCTTCATCTTTAGACTCTTCCCTTGTCACGTCAAGACTCCCAAGATATACTGTCTCCTTCATAGCTAGAAGATTCTTCATTATCTCCTGAAAAATAGACTCAATGTCATCCTCATAGGAAAGATAGAAACGAACAATGACCTCATTATTAGGGACATTTTCAATAGCCATATCGTCTACAAACATCGCCTTCATTTCTTCTTTGGTAATGAAAGGATCTACAATCTCTACTCCTTGAATGGGAAAATCATAAAGACTTGCACATACCAAATCAGCCTGATCTCTGGCAACACTTAAATCAAATACTTTGTAATCCATATCAACCTCATTTTCTTCTATTCTATAATAAAAGCTTCTATTCAATGAAATTATGAAAGCATCAAAAGACGCATTTCCATGCGTCTTCATCAACTATCTATTATCTATATTAACATATCTATTATTCAAAAGCATCTTTCATCTTATCGAATAAGCCCTTTTTTTTCTTTATGCTTGAAACATCATCACCAAAAGATTCAGCTAACTCAAGGAACAGTTCCTTTTGTCGGTTAGTTAGATTCTTTGGTGTTTCAATAATTACATCAACATATTGGTCACCCCTGGCCTTACCATGATTAATATATGGTACACCCTTACCTCTTAATCTAAACCTTGTACCTGTTTGAGTACCTGGTTCAATAGAGTACTTAACGTGGCCATCCAAAGTAGGAACTTGAAGTTCTGTACCAAGAGCCGCCTGAGCCATGGAAATTTTCATACGGTAGTAAATATCCGTACCCTCACGAACAAATTCCTTATGGTCTCGAACATAAATAGTTAATAGAATATCTCCTCTTGGACCTCCATTACGGCCCGGTTCACCTTTACCTTTCAGACGAATAGTCTGACCATGGTCAATACCAGCCGGAATGTTAACGCTGATTTTCTTGCGTTTTTTTACATAACCGGAACCGGAACATGTTGAACATTTAGACTTGATTTCTTTACCTGTTCCTTCACAATGCGGACAGGTTCTCACACTTTGAACCGTACCAAGAATTGTCTGTTGATTATACCTTACTTGACCGGATCCACCACAGTGACTACAGGTTTCCGGATGAGTTCCTGGAGCTGCTCCACTTCCGTGGCAAGTTTCACATTCATCACTAACAGTAATATTTATGTCCTTATCTGTTCCAAAAACTGCTTCTTCAAACTGAAGTTCCATAGAAGCCCTAAGGGAAGCACCTTTTTGAGGTCCGTTATTTGCACGACGCCTACCTCCGCCTCCACCAAAAAAGTCACCGAACATATCACCAAATATATCACCCATATCGAAATCCATGCCACCACCGAAGCCACCGGCACCAGGACCTCCTTGACCAAATGCAGCATGTCCGAACTGGTCATATTGGCGACGTTTTTCTCCGTCACTTAATACTTCATATGCTTCAGTTGCTTCTCTAAACTTATGCGCTGCTTCATCATTATTTGGGTTGGTATCCGGATGATATTGTTTTGCTAATTTTCTATATGCCTTTTTTATATCTGAGTCGTTTGCATCCTTACTAACACCCAGCACTTCATAAAAATCTCTTTTATCAGCCATCATACACCACCTAACTATTAAAATTAAATCAGTCGAATTTTTGAAATTACTAAAAGTCACAAAAGCTATCTAAACTTCAGTCATTTATGTTACTATAACACATTTCTCTTCATGAAACAAAAGGGGACTAGCCCCTTTTGTAAGATATTTCTTTTTTATAAAATATGATATCCATTATATGATAATCATATCCAATGATTATTTATTCTTCAGTGAAATCTACATCAACGACGTCATCATCACTACTTTTTTCCTCTTTTGCTCCCTCATTAGGATCAAAACCTTCTCCACCTTGTGGTCCAGCTGCTTGCTGTGCCTGAGCTGCTGCCTCATACATTTTTTGTGAAACAGCTTGGAATTTAGTATTTAATGAATCTTTTGCAGCTTTAAGCTCTTCGATTTCAGCTTCAGTCAATGCTTCACCTTCGGCTTTTTTAGTTCTTTCAAGAACTTCCTTAAGTTTAGCATTTTCAGCTTCAATGTCTGCTTTGTCACTAGCATCGATTTGTTCACCAATTTCTTCTAATGATTTTTCAACTTGGAAAGAAAGTGAATCAGCTTCATTACGAACATCTATGCCTTCTTTACGTTTCTTATCTTCTGCTTCAAAAGCTTTCGCTTCTTCTACAGCTCTATCGATTTCATCATCTGAAAGGTTAGTACTTGCAGTAATAGTAATGTGTTGCTCTTTACCAGTACCAAGATCTTTAGCTCTTACAGTTACAATACCATTAGCATCAATATCAAAAGTAACTTCGATTTGTGGAACACCACGTCTTGCTGCAGGAATTCCATCAAGACGGAAACGTCCAAGTGATTTGTTGTCTCTAGCAAATTCTCTTTCACCTTGAACAACATGAATGTCAACAGCTGATTGATTGTCCTCTGCCGTAGAGAAAATTTGGCTCTTCTTAGTAGGAATAGTTGTATTTCTTTCAATCAATTTAGTAGCTACACCACCAAGAGTCTCAAGTCCAAGTGAAAGTGGTGTTACATCCAGAAGAAGGATATCGCCAGCACCTGCATCACCTGCTAACTTACCACCTTGAATAGCAGCTCCAACAGCAACACATTCGTCAGGGTTAATTCCTTTAAATGGTTCTCTTCCAATAAGACTAGTTACAGCATTTTGTACTGCTGGGATTCTTGTTGAACCACCTACTAATAAAACTTTATCAATTTCAGAAGCTGAAAGATCAGCATCCTTAAGTGCTTGATTTACTGGACCCATTGTTGATTGAACAAGGTCATGAGTAAGTTCATCAAATTTAGCTCTTGTAAGTGTTACATCTAGATGTTTTGGTCCTTCTTGAGTCGCTGTAATGAATGGAAGGTTTATATTAGATGTAGTTGCACTTGAAAGCTCTTTCTTAGCTTTCTCAGCACCTTCTTTAAGTCTTTGCATAGCCATCTTGTCAGCTGAAAGGTCTACACCTTCTGCGTTCTTGAATTCTTTTACAAGGAAGTCAATAACTCTTTGGTCAAAGTCATCTCCACCAAGGTGATTGTTACCATTTGTTGCTAGTACTTCAAGAACACCATCACCGATTTCAATAAGGGATACGTCAAATGTACCACCACCAAGGTCATAAACCATGATTTTTTGTTCGTGTTCATTATCTAAACCATAAGCAAGTGCAGCAGCAGTTGGTTCGTTGATGATACGCTTAACTTCCATACCAGCGATCTTACCAGCATCTTTAGTTGCTTGCCTTTGTGAATCCGTAAAATATGCAGGAACAGTTATTACCGCTTCTTTTACATCTTCACCAAGGTAGCTTTCTGCATCAGCCTTCAATTTTTGAAGTACCATAGCTGATATTTCCTGTGGTGAATATTTCTTATCATCTACTGCAACCTTGTGGTCAGTACCCATTTCTCTTTTAATTGAGCTAATTGTTTTGTCTGGATTTGTAATTGCTTGACGCTTAGCTGGTTCTCCTACTAAACGCTCACCGTTTTTTGTAAATGCAACGACAGATGGAGTTGTTCTAGCGCCTTCTGCATTTGCAATAACAACTGGCTTACCACCTTCCATTACTGATACACATGAATTTGTTGTTCCTAAGTCAATTCCTATTATTTTTCCCATTTTAATTCCTCCATTAATTAAGTATATCTAATTCACTACTTTTACCATACTATGTCTTAGTACAGTATCCTTGTACATGTAACCTTTCTGGAAAACATCTTGAACCATATTGTCGTCATAATCATCGTTATCTTCGTGACTGACTGCATGATGTAGGTTGGGATCAAACTCTTGATTAAGGGCTTCGATCTCTTCAACACCTACTTCTGCCAATGTTCCCATCAATTGTTTATAAATCATTTCAACACCCTTGGTAATTGCAAGATCTTTCTCTTCATCAGAGATGTGATCAATGGCCCTTTCAAAGTTGTCAACGATTGGAAGGAGTTTTTCAAGGATTTCCTTGGCACCCCGTTCGTGCATTTCTGATTTTTCCCTAAGTGTTCTCTTACGGAAGTTATCAAATTCTGCCATGGTTCTGGCATAGCGGTCCTGACTTTCTTTTAAACCAGCTTCTGCTTTAACCAAAGCCTCCGCTAGAGCTTTTGATTCATCAAAAATCTCAGTCTTTCCACTTTCAACTTCAACAGCATCTTCTTCCTTATTATCTGAGCCTTCATCTATAGCAGATTCATCAGTCTCTAGAGTTTCAGAATTTTGAACGCCCTCTTCAGGAATAGCATCTTCAGCAGCGGCCTTCTCAGCCACAACGTCTTCAGCAACTTCTTCATTCAGTATTTCTTCATTGTTTTCATTTTTACTCATGTTATTGCCTCTTCTTAATTATTTGTATGTTCATGTCACAACTTGTTTAACATTTCATCAACACTCTTAATTAGACACCTAAGATTCTGAATTGTATTATCATAGTCCATTCGTTTGGGACCAATGATACCAATAGCACCAACTTTTTCGCCATTAATGTGATAAGAGGTTGTTATCAGACTGCAATCTTTCAGTCCGTCTAACTCATTTTCTCCTCCAATGACTATTTTTACATTTCCATCGTCACTTTGAATAGTTGTATTCACAATATCCTTAAGTATATCTTTCTCTTCAAGAGTTTTAATAAGTTCCGACGCCTTACTGATGTCATTGAATTCCGGGTATTGAAGAATATTCGTAGTTCCATAAGTATAGATGTCTGTTTCATCCACTTCCTGAATCGTCTTAAATATAACATCTATTACTTTACTGACCAATTCTCGACCTTCTGAATAAGCATTTTTCAAGTCTCCAATAACATCCAGATTAATATCATTGATTGTCAAACCCTGAAGTTTATTGTTCATAACTAAAGAAATCTTATTAAGCAAGTCTTGGTTTATGCTCTGATCCAGATTAATCATATAATCTTTAATAGCATTCCCATTTGTTACAATAACAGCCAGTACTACATTTTCTTCCACTTCAATCAACTGAATATTCTTAATCTTACTCTTCTTATAATGAGGCGAGCTAACAATTGTTGTATAATGAGTCTCTTTCGCCAAATGCTCTCCTATATTTCGAAGTAAATCTTCAATTCTTGAAGCACTTTTTTTCAGTTCATCCAAATACACTAATTTAGTAAATTCAGCCTGTTGTAATTGAAGCATCATATCTACATAAAACCGATACCCTTTATCGGATGGAACTCGACCAGAGGATGTGTGAGGTTGCATAATGAATCCCAACTCCTCCAAATCACTCATCTCGTTACGAATGGTGGCAGGGCTAATACCTAAATCATAATGCCTTGACAACGTTCTGGAACCTACTGGTTCTGCTGTTTGGAAATAGTCGTTGATGATGGCCTTAAGAATACGTAGTTTACGTTCGTTTAATTCCAACACATTCACCACCTATCGTTCTAATCTTACAGATATAAGACTCTTACTTATTGCTTACACTTATTTAAGAGTAGTTAAAAGAGTCTTTCGACTTTGTTAGCACTCACTCGTTTGGAGTGCTAATCACATTATTATAATAGTCGCTTTGACTCATTTTGTCAACAGCTTTCCCCCTATTATTTTATTAAAAACTCATTAACATCTTATTAACCCCTTAAATATATACTAATCTTCTTCAAGAAGAAACTTGACAAAAACCGAATTACTCACATCAAGACCTTTATCACTGAGATATAACATTTCACCTTGTTTGACTAAAAGCCCTTGGCTGATTAGTTGGTCAACCAAATCATCAAAGGCTTGAGGATAAACACTTGCAAATTCATCTTTGGTTTTTTTGATATTGATTCCTTTAACAAGTCTTAAGCCTAAAAAGAATCTTTCCTCCAATCTTCGCTTAATGTTTGCCTCACTTTCAATTCGCCTTATAAGGCTCGGTTCATCAAAGTACTTCAAATATTGACTCATATCTCTAGTGTTAGAAAATCTAACACCGTCTATATAAGAGGAAGCTCCCAAACCAAGACCAAGATAAGAACGGTCCTGCCAATATGAGCAGTTGTGTCTACAAGCATATCCTGGCTTGGCATAATTGGAAATTTCATATCTTAAATATCCGTTTCCTTCTAATATTTCTTTGGTCTTGTAGTACATGTCCCTTTCCAAACCCTCTTTTGGTAGATGTAATTGATCTTCCCTTTCCATTTGATAAAAAGGGGTTCCTTCTTCTATTATAAGACTGTAAGCTGAAATATGCTCCGGTCCCAGCTTAGAAACCTCCTCTAAACTGGCAACCCAGTCTTCCATTGTCTGATCAGGAAGTCCAAACATGAGATCAACATTAATATTATTAATTTCAGCGTCTCTAACTAATTCATAGGTTTTTTTGAACTGGTCATAATCATGAATTCTTGAAAGCTTTTTCAAAAGCTTATTTTGAATAGCCTGCAAACCAATACTCACTCTATTGACTCTTGTCTCCCGAAGAACCTCTTTTAGATTCATATCAAGGGTTCCAGGATTCATTTCAATGGAAAACTCACATTCATCCATTAGTTTAAACCGCTGATCTATTGTATGCAAAAGTCTCCTTAACTGATTTGGCGATAGGACTGTTGGTGTCCCACCTCCAATAAAGACACTTGATACCTGGTCATTCATAGATGCAGAAGCTTTTTCAATCTCTCCAATAAGAGCTTGGGTATAAGCTTCTTTTGTGTCCTCATCACTTGCAAAAGAAAGAAAATCACAATATGCACATTTACGTTCACAAAATGGAATATGTATATATAATCCCGTCATTATCATCACCTATAAAAAGCGGTATCACCCAGTGGATAATACCGCCTTCATCTATTCATCTAATTTTAAGACACTCATAAAGGCTTGCTGTGGTACTTCAACAGAACCAACCTGTCTCATCCGTTTTTTACCTTCTTTTTGCTTCTCTAAAAGTTTCCTTTTTCTAGAAATATCACCACCATAACACTTGGCTAGTACATCCTTACGCATAGCTTTAACCGTTTCTCTAGCAATAACCTTATTTCCGATTGAAGCTTGAATAGGAATTTCAAAAAGATGTCTTGGTATCTCTTTTTTTAGCTTTTCTGCTATCTTTCTGCCACGGTCATAGGACTTCTCTCTATGGACGATGAAACTAAGGGCATCTACAACTTCCCTATTAATAAGCATATCTAAACGGACTAAGTCTGATTGAACATAACCTTTTAAATGATAATCAAAAGACGCATATCCCCTTGTCCTAGATTTAAGAGCATCGAAAAAGTCATAAATAATTTCATTCAAGGGTAGGTCATATGTCAACATGGCACGATTTTCTTCAATATAGTCCATATGTATATATACACCTCGACGGTCTTGACATAGATCCATGACACTACCTACATATTCCTTAGGAACCATAATTTCCGCCTTAACAATGGGTTCTTCCATATAGGCAATTTCAGAAACGTCAGGAAGGTCTACAGGATTTGCCAGAATGATTTCTTCACCATTTGTCTTTTTCACTTTATAGATAACTGATGGTGCTGTCGTAACAATATCAAGATTAAATTCACGTTCAATTCTCTCTTGAATGATTTCAAGGTGTAATAAGCCTAAAAACCCACAGCGAAAACCGAACCCTAAGGCTACAGATGTCTCTGCTTCAAACTGAAGAGAAGCATCATTAAGCTTAAGTTTATCTAGGGCATCTCGAAGATCTCCATATTTAGATCCATCCGCAGGATAAATTCCACAATAAACCATCGGATTAGCCTTCTTATATCCTGCCAAAGGTTTTTCACAAGCCCTACCTACTTCAGTAATGGTATCACCAACTGTTGTATCAGCTACATTTTTAATACTTGCTGTTACATAACCAACATATCCTGCTGACAATTCATTACTAGGTATAAATTGTCCTGCACCAAAGTAACCCACTTCTACAACCTCAAACTCTGCACCACTAGCCATCATCTTGATTTTTTGACCTTTAAGGATGTTTCCTTCAAAAACACGACAAAAAACAATAACACCCTTATATGCATCGTAAAAAGAATCAAATACGAGAGCTTGTAATGGATTGGCTTTGTCGCCTTTTGGCGCAGGGATTTTAAGGATTATATCTTCAAGTACGTCTTCAATATTGATACCTTCTTTTGCTGATATTCTTGGTGCATCTTCAGCTTCAAGACCGATAATATCTTCTATCTCTTCTATTACCCGCTCTGGATCAGCGCTTGGTAAATCAATCTTATTAATGACAGGCATAATTTCCAAGTCATTTTCCAGCGCGAGATAGACATTGGCCAAAGTCTGGGCTTCAATACCCTGGGCTGCATCTACGATTAATAAAGCGCCTTCACAGGCTGCTAAAGCCCTTGATACTTCATAATTAAAATCCACATGCCCCGGTGTATCAATCAGGTTAAACAGATATTCCTCACCATCCTTGGCCTTATAGACCAAACGAACAGCCTGGGCTTTTATGGTTATACCACGCTCACGCTCAAGATCCATATTATCAAGAACCTGGCTTTTCATTTCACGTTCAGTTAAAAGTCCCGTCTTTTGGATTAATCGGTCTGCCAACGTTGACTTTCCATGGTCAATATGAGCGATAATACTAAAATTACGTATATTTTCCTGTTTCATTTCATTTTCCTTCCATAGGCCTTCCACCTTAAATTGCGGACTTATCCTACTGTGTTCATCAATTGCCTATTATAACATAGTGATAAAAAAAAAGCTATCATACCCAAGTATTTGCAATAAACAAACCTAGGCATTTGGGCAAAGTAAAACCGGCTACAATAAGCCGGTTCTCATAGACACTTTTTACTCTATACCTAAAGCAATTCCTCAAGACGCTTTTGATGTTTAATTTCTTCATCAATCAAACGTTGTAGAGTTTCTTTGACCTCTTCACTGGCAAATTCTAATAAGCTTCGATAATAGGCTATGGTAGTCTTCTCTGTTTCAACACCGACTTTAATAGCATCTTTTACAGAATCAATGGGTCCCATATCCCTATTAAAACCTTCTCTCTTTGCATAAGTCGCAAAAAAATCTTGTACATCATGGGAGAATAAGTAATCTTCCTCATATTCATTAACTTCCAAATCTCTATACATGTCCCTAAATATTTTTGCATGTTGCTTTTCATCTTCAGCCATGCCTAAAAGTATGCTGCGAAGTTCCACATCTGCCATATCTGCATATTTCTCGTAAAAATGCACACCTTCTTCTTCCATACTAATTGCTAATTGAATTACTTCTGCACCTGAAAATCTTGGTTTCATCGTATCACCTCTCCAATGGTTTTATAATTGTATCTCTGACTGCATTATGAAGATTGTTGACCTCTTCACGACTAAGTCTTGTGGTATCTATAGGATCATGATATATCATAGATACCTTTGCAGTTTTCACTCTGGACTCTGCTTCATATACCTTGTAGGTATTAATTAAAGTCACAGGCACAATTGGAACACCTGCTTTGACAGCTAATTTGAGTGAGCCAGGCTTAAACTCGCTTACTTCATCCTGTTTGGATCTGGTTCCCTCAGGAAAAATCACCAAACTAGTTCCTGCTTTTAGCATATCTATCCCCTGAAGAATAATCTTCAAAGACTGGCGCATATTTGACCTATCCATAAAGAGACAGCCCATTTCCTTCATCCAGTATCTGAGGATAGGTGCTTTTAACAACTCAACTTTTGCAACAAAAGGAGCAGGATATGGGGTATTAGCCATAAATACAGGAATATCAAAATAAGATTGATGATTAGCCACAAAAAGAACAGGGCCATCTGGAACTTTATCAATACCTTCAACACGAATTCGATTGCCGGTAGCAAAAATCATAAATCTGGCCCACATCTTGGTTACAAACTCTAGATGGGCTTTTCTCAATTTCTTAAGCTTCAACAAACCAAGTATAATATGAATCACTGCAAAAAACATACTGATAATTAAGCTAATACCCAAGCTAATAAAAAATAAAATTGTACGAATCATCTGCCTTCTCCTTATGTAGTGTAATCTCTATTGTAAATCATTCATGGGCAAAATTCAACTTTAAAAATCACTTATGCCAACAAGGTGAAAAGACCCATAACAAATCCTAGTAGAGCCCCTATCCAGGTTATAGCTTTAAGTTCTCTATCCACAATACCAAAAATCAAGTTTTCAACTTCCTCAGTAGAGAAAGAGTTAATCTCACCCTCAACAATTTTGGAGATATTCATCTGTTCAATGAAGATTGGCAATCTGGTCCTTGCAAAATTAAGGTACATATCGACGATTTTTTCTTCGATCACCACCTTGATATCATCAGAAACCCTGATTTCCATATTTAATAGCGGATCAATAAGTCCTTCCATTAATTGATTAACCTTCTCACCTTCAAAAAGACTGACACCTTGATTCGTTATATAGTCAGACACTTTATCAATCAATTGTTCGTAGTCATCCTCACTCACAAAATTTTCTAAGCTTTTACCAGAAAATCTTCTAACAGCTAATGATAGTTGTTTAACTAACTCATCTTGATTTTCTTCTTTTTCCAGGCTCTTTCTTACAAAATCCAAGATTGATTCGTATAGACTTGCAGGATCTACAAACATAGCTGCTAGGCCACCCAATTTCTCTGACATAATCTTGCTGATAAGATCCTTAATTCTTTTAGCCATTGTTTCATCAACAAGATATAGACATATACCATTGGCTATCTCTAGTTTATTGTCATATAAGAGCTTCTCCATACCATCAATAGGCTTATCTCCAAAAATGGATTCAAGACTCGATTCTCTAGAAATATGTTCCTGTAACAATGCCTTTACGCCATCTTTAAATGCAGGATTGTTTTTCAAGATCTTTCCCAGACCTTTTTTGATCATGTCAAAGATTTTTTCTTTAATCCTGTCTTCATCACTTACCTGTCCAATAATTCCCTTAAGGGTAAACTGTCTATCCAAAAGATCTTTGACAATATAATCCTTAAGACTGTCCGTAATTCTTGGATTAGTCAATTCTTTAAGGATAACCTCTTCAGTTAACAGATTCTCGCCAACCGTCTTGCCTAGACTACCAGCTATCCTATCACGCTCTCTAGGTATAAGCCCTGGTGTAAAAGGAAGACGTAACTTTCCCATATAATAAGCCCTATGGGGCTTAAAAAGCATCTTTATAGCCAGCCAGTTGGTAGAATATCCAATGACACTTCCAATTACAGGTGCAACAACAATTTGTAAATCCATGGTAACACTCCTTATGATTCCATATTAAGATAAATATCTATAGCAGTAGATTCAATAATTAATCCACAGTATGCAACTTCTTGTCCTATATCTTTTTTTCTGCAACTAATTGTATCATAAATATCCTATGAACCAGTAATTAAAGTTTCATTAGAATAAGACTTTTCCTGATCCATCCTATTGATGTACAATATTTAACACGTGTCATCTAGACACGTGCTACTATCTCATATATAAAACATATATTGTTCATTGTCCTCTCTTGATTTCAAATATAATTCTTCAAGGGTTCTTTCCTCTAAAACCTTCTTAACCACATCATCCAAAGGACCATATACTGTATCCTTCAATGCCTTTTCAATTTGTTGATGTCCCTTTTGGAAGGTTTCTTTAGTCGTTTCAAAAATACCTTGCTCAATCGGTTCAAGTATATGATATATACTTATTTCCTTCATAGATCTGGCCAACTTATAACCACCGTTTGCACCCTTGACTGACTCTACCACACTTCCTCTTTTTAATAATGAAAAAACCTGTTCCAAGTATATTTTCGAAATATCTAACTCATTAGATATGTTTTGCAGAGACACCAGTTCATCTTTTAGGGCATACTCACTGAGTATAATACATGAAGCCAGCGCATAACGTCCTCTTGCTGATATTTTCATAGGACCTCCTATCTATTTTCTTGTTATATTTATATGGTATACTGTTAATAACCTATATTATATGTATGTTTTGTCATAATACTATTACTTTTCATTATAATTGTCAACTCCAAATCTATATTTAAGAATTTTATTTTTATTGATTTTACTGTTGACAAGGACCTTTTTCTAGTATATTATACAGATAACTTATAATTCATATATGTTAAATATGTATTTATATTCACCATAAAGATCTATACAGGAGGAATTTTATGTCAATCTATAAATCATTACCAGAACTAATCGGCAACACACCCTTATTGCACTTACAGAGATTTCAAAAAGCTCAAGAAGCAGAAGGCAATATTATAGCCAAGTTAGAATATTTCAATCCAGGTGGCTCAGTTAAGGATCGTATTGCAAAAGCAATGATTGAAGATGCCGAAAAATCTGGCAAATTAAAGCCTGGCGCTGTTATCATTGAGTCAACTAGTGGAAACACCGGTATTGGACTAGCATCTGTCGGTTCCGCAAAAGGCTATAAAGTTATTTTGACCATGCCCGAATCCATGAGCATTGAACGACGAAACCTTTTAAAGGCCCTTGGTGCCGAGTTGGTACTGACCCCTGCATCTGGTGGTATGAAAGCTGCTATTGCTAAGGCAGATGAACTTGCAGAGGAATTGGATAATGCCTTTATTCCATGGCAATTTGACAATCCGGCTAATCCGGCTATCCATTATGAAACAACAGGCCCCGAAATTTATTCTGCCACTGATGGTAAGATTGATGTCCTTGTTTCTGGTATCGGAACTGGTGGCACCATATCTGGAACCGGTAAATACCTTAAAGAAAAAAATCCAAATATCAAAGTTATAGCAGTCGAACCTACTGACAGTGCCGTTCTTTCAGGACAAAATCCCGGACCTCATAAAATTCAAGGTATCGGTGCTGGCTTTATTCCTAACAATCTAGATACTGACATCTATGATGAGATTATTACTGTTGATAACGATGAAGCTTATGCCGCTAGCAGACAAGCTGCACGAAGCGAAGGACTCTTAGTTGGTATATCTTCTGGAGCCGCTTTACACGCTGCAACTCAACTAGCAAAGCGTCCTGAGTATGCAGGTAAAAATATAGTGGTTATCTTGCCTGACACAGGTGAAAGGTACCTATCTACACCACTTTATCAGGCAGATTAACTTTTCTTTAAACTTCATATATGTATAAAAGCAGTTGTTCCATATGGATACAACTGCTTTTTACTATTTATTGTCAGCAATTAAATTCTATCACTTTCTCCTGACTGAAGAATCAATTTCTGAAGATGATTCATTTCATCATGATTAGTTGCTAAAACCATTTTACCTTTATCTATATAATCATTTAATGCATTCGTATTATCATCTATTTCTTCAAGTTGGCACTTAAGAATTTCAAGATCCTTTTCCAACTTCAGCATACCTCTACCAGTTTCTTGATAACTATCCATAATGTCACCGGTATGTTGGTCCATATTAGCTAACATTTCCTTAGTAGAAACATTTTTCATATTTACATCAACCGACCAACCAACCACGGCTTCAATCCCTTTATGAATACTTGTAATTTTTTCCAAAAGGCGTGAAATATTACTTTCAATATTTTCAGTAGCGTAATTCGTCTGTTCTGATAACTTCTTAATCTCTTCTGCAACCACTGCAAATCCCGCTCCAGCCTCACCAGCTCTTGCTGATTCAATACTAGCATTAAGAGCAAGTAATTTAATCTGATCAGATATCTGGTCTATTAGAGAAATAGTCTCCCTAGTTTCTGATGCAGTCGTAATTAAGTCCTGTAAGTCTCCTTGACTTGAAGACAACTTCATAGCACTATTTTCATTCATGTCTATGTATTCACCAATAGTAAGAAGAGCATCATGTGATATGGTTTTCATCTGATTCACTTTATGGATGTCATCTTTTGACTGATTAGACAATCTTGTAAAAAAAATATCCATCCCTTGCATAGAAGCGGTCAACTGTTCTATAAGATTTTCTAATTCAGCTTCCTGTTCTCCTATATGACTAACCACTTCATGAAGCACTTCTTCATTACTTCTTAATACACCGCCAGTACGTTTAATACCAGCTAGTAGTTGACTGATAATTCCAGCTTCTTCTTCCATTCCTTTTAAAGCTCTAGTCTTTTCTTCTTCCTCGATGCTTATTTTTTCCATAGTTTCTTCCAGTCTTATATTATTAATAAGAGCCTTTCTCTGATTAAGTCCTCCAAGCAAGGCAAATGCACCAAGAAATACCGGAGCAGTATCAATCATATATAAGAGCTGATTACTTTCATGAAGTTTTATAATATTTAGAAAAGGAATATTTTCTAGCAAAGAAACCAAGAAATATGCACCTAAAGGAAAACAGCAACCAAATAGGAAGCCGATACTCGTATAGACAATAATGGTTGATCTGGTGACACGTTTCTCCATAAAAATACCTCACCTTCATTTTCCATTATATATTAGAATCCTATTTCCATTATATGTATAAGTATTAGATGTGTCAAAAAATTTCCTATAAAAGAACAAAGAGGATGTTTTACATCCTCGGTTTTGCCGAAGGCAAATTGTTCCAACTGCCGACGGAAAGTCCTATGGAGGACTTTCCTATAGAACAAGAAAAGGACCAGGCAACATACCTGGTCCTTTATAAGCCGTATGGCTAATATCTTATGTAAATTACTTGTTAAGAAGTGCAGCGTGTGCAGCAGCTAGACGAGCAATTGGTACACGGAATGGTGAACAAGAAACATAGTTAAGACCTGCTTTGTGACAGAATTCAATTGAACTTGGGTCACCACCATGCTCTCCACAGATACCAAGTTTGATGTCTGGGCGAGTTTGTTTACCTTTTGCAGCAGCCATTTCAACCAATTGACCAACACCTGTTTGATCAAGACGAGCAAATGGATCTGATTCAAAGATAGCTTTCTTGTAATAGTCTCCAAGGAATGAACCAGCGTCATCTCTTGAGAAACCGAATGTCATTTGTGTTAAGTCGTTAGTACCGAATGAGAAGAACTCAGCTTCTTTAGCAATAAGATCAGCAGTAAGAGCAGCTCTTGGAATCTCGATCATTGTACCAACCATATATTTCATTTCGATGCCTGCAGCCTTGATAGCAGCTTCAACTGTTTCAACTACTATAGCTTTAACATATGCAAGCTCTTTAACTTCACCAACAAGTGGAATCATGATTTCTGGTACTACATCATATCCATCTTCTTGCTTAACTTCAATAGCAGCTTCAATGATAGCTTGTGCTTGCATTGCAGCAATCTCAGGATAAGTTACAGCAAGACGACAACCTCTGTGACCAAGCATTGGGTTAAACTCGTGAAGAGATTCAACTGTTTCTTTCAACTCTTCGAAAGTAAGTCCCATTTCTTTTGCTAAATCAGCGATATCTTCATCTTCATGAGGAAGGAATTCGTGAAGTGGTGGGTCAAGAAGTCTTACAGTCATTGGAAGACCTTTAAGTGCCTTGTACATAGCTTTAAAGTCACCTTTTTGGAAAGGAAGAAGCTTGTCAAGAGCAGCTTTTCTATCTTCAACATTGTTAGCAACAATCATCTCACGGATACGTGGAATTCTGTCTTCTTCAAAGAACATATGCTCAGTTCTACAAAGACCAACACCTTCAGCACCAAACTCAAGAGCATTTTGAAGGTCTCTTGGATTATCTGCATTTGTACGGATTTTAAGAGTTCTAGCTTCATCTGCCCAAGCCATGAAACGAGCGAAATCACCACTGATTTCAGGATCAATGGTTTTGATATCTTCAAGATAAATATTACCAGCTGAACCATCAAGTGAAATGAAGTCACCTTCTTTAACTGTTTTGCCAGCTAATGTGAAGTATTTAGCTTCTTCATCAATCTTAATATCGCCACAACCAGATACACAGCAAGTACCCATACCACGAGCAACAACAGCCGCATGAGATGTCATACCACCACGTACAGTAAGGATACCTTGAGCAGCGTCCATACCTTCAATATCTTCTGGAGAAGTCTCAAGACGAACAAGAATAACTCTTTCGCCTCTTTCTTTAGCAGCAACAGCATCTTCTGATGTAAAGTATACTTGACCTGCAGCAGCACCTGGAGATGCTGGAAGAGCAGAACCAGCTACTTCAGTAGCAGCTAATGCTTCAAGATCAAATACTGGGTGAAGTAATTGGTCTAATTGCTTAGGCTCAACTTTAAGGATAACTTCTTCTGGAGTACAAAGACCTTCATCAACAAGATCAACAGCAATTTTAAGAGCTGCTTGAGCCGTTCTCTTACCATTACGAGTTTGAAGGAAGTATAATTTCTTATCTTCAATAGTGAACTCCATATCTTGCATATCTTTGTAATGATTTTCAAGTCTAGTAGCAATATCCATAAATTGTTTGTAAACTTCTGGCATTGCTTGTTCAAGAGTAGTAATAGGTTGAGGAGTACGGATACCAGCAACAACGTCTTCACCTTGTGCATTAAGTAAGTACTCACCATAAATACCTTTTTCTCCTGTAGATGGGTTTCTAGTAAATGCAACACCAGTACCTGATGTATCACCCATGTTACCAAATACCATAGCCTGAACGTTAACAGCTGTTCCCCATGAACCTGGGATATCATTCATACGACGATAAACAATAGCTCTTTCGTTATTCCATGAACCAAATACAGCTTCAACTGCAGCCATTAATTGAGCTTTAGGGTCTTGAGGGAATTCCTCACCTAGATGCTCTTTATAGAAACCTTTGAATGCTTCGATAATATCTTTAAGATCTTCAGCAGTTAAGTCAAGGTCTGACTCTACTCCTTTTTTCTCTTTAATATCATCTAATACTCTCTCAAATTGTTGCTTTGGAAGACCCTTAACAACGTCAGAGAACATTTGGATAAATCTTCTGTATGAATCGTATGCAAATCTTGGATTACCAGTCTTTGCAGCAAAACCTTCAACAGATACATCAGTTAAACCTAAGTTAAGAACTGTATCCATCATACCAGGCATAGAAGCTCTAGCACCGGATCTAACTGATACAAGAAGTGGCATTTCATTGTCACCAAATTTCTTACCAGTCATTTCTTCAAGTTTTGCAAGTGATGCTTCGATCTCAGCAACGATCTCAGCGTTAATACTTTCTCCATCTTCGTAATACTGAGTACAAGCTTCAGTAGATACAGTAAAACCTTGTGGAATTGGAAGTCCCAAACCTGTCATTTCTGCAAGGTTGGCACCTTTACCACCAAGAAGGTTTTTCATACTCTTATCAGCTTCAGTAAACATGTAAACAAATTTTTTGCTCATTAATGTTTCCTCCTAATAAAAAATAGTTATTGTTGGGGCGCTTTTGTTATATCTAGTTGGCAAAGCGCCTGATTATAATAAGCTCGCCTACTATTATTACATAAAAACCTATTGAATTAAAGGTCTTTTTTAGTAAACTTGCTGATTGTCTTTTTTTTTGGACTAAATGACTATAAACCTATGATTTTTAAGAACTAACTTGTCAATTTTTATGAATGTTTTTTTTACCAGGTGTTGTCAATTTCGCCCTGCGGGACCCCTCTGGTACCAAGCATAGCTAAAGCTTCTGTTTTCAGAAGCTTTAGCCTAACTTTATATATGGTCATAAATACCTAGAAATCAAATTTTTCTTCAAAATATGCTTTTAAATCAGCGATTTTAATTCTCTCTTGTTCCATCGTATCACGGTCACGCACTGTAACCGCTTCATCCTCAAGTGTATCAAAATCATATGTTATACAGAATGGTGTACCAATCTCATCTTGACGTCTGTAACGCTTACCTATTGAACCTCTGTCATCGTATTCACAGTTATAAGTCTTAGCAAGTTTTCCAAAGAGTTCACTTGCCTGATCATTCAACTTTTTAGAAAGAGGAAGAACCGCAATCTTAACCGGTGCAAGAGTTGGATGGAAACGAAGGACATTTCTCACATCTCCACCTTCAAGTTCCTCTTCATCATAAGCCTCACAAAGGAAGGCCAGAGTTACACGGTCTGCACCTAATGATGGCTCAATACAATAAGGAACATATTTTTCTTTTTCCTGGTCATCAAAGTAAGTCATATCCTGACCACTTTGATCTTGGTGTGCCTTTAGGTCAAAATCAGTTCTATCAGCAATACCCCAAAGTTCACCCCAGCCAAATGGGAACAGGTATTCAATATCACTTGTAGCATTTGAGTAATGAGAAAGTTCTTCCTCACTATGGTCACGGACACGCATAACATCATCTTTCATACCAAGAGAGTGCAACCAGTTAACACAATAATCCTTCCAATAGGCAAACCACTCAAGGTCGGTCCCAGGTTTACAGAAGAATTCAAGTTCCATTTGTTCAAATTCTCGAGTCCTAAAGGTAAAGTTACCTGGCGTAATTTCATTACGGAAAGATTTACCGATTTGGCCGATACCGAATGGGATCTTTTTTCGAGATGTTCTTTGCACATTTTTGAAATTTACAAAAATACCTTGAGCTGTTTCTGGGCGAAGATAAATCGTATTTTTAGCATCTTCTGTCACACCTTGAAAGGTCTTAAACATTAGATTGAACTGACGAATATCAGTAAAGTCATGACTACCACATGATGGACAATCAATACCTTTTTCATCAATATATTCTTTCATTTGTTCATTGGTCCATGAATCTACTGGATCGGACACTTCTATATCATTGTCCTTCATATATTCTTCAATTAATTGGTCAGCTCTGAAACGTTCTTTACAAGATTTACAATCCATCAATGGATCATTGAAACCTCCTACATGACCTGAAGCCACCCAAACTTGTGGATTCATTAAAAGAGCACAATCAACACCAACATTATAAGGACTCTCCTTAATAAATTTCTGCCACCAAGCTTTTTTTACATTATTCTTGAGTTCTACACCAAGTGGACCGTAATCCCATGTGTTAGCCAGACCACCATAAATCTCTGATCCAGGATAAACAAAACCTCTTGCTTTAGCTAAAGCAACAATTTTTTCCATTGTTTTTTCCATTTTCATCTTCCTTTCTTTTATGCCTTAAAATTTTAATCCACTATGTGGATTGGAGAAGATTACCTTTGTCTTTAATCATGGTAGCCTCATAATGAAGCTGAAACAAAATTATTTTGCCACAAAAAAAGTAATCCAATTCTCCCAGACAAGGGACGAAAAGATTACTCTATCCGCGGTTCCACCCTAATTGATACATCCGTATCCGCTTAATTAAGATTACTCCAAAGTGCCTTCATTCGGTTTCTTCTTCCGGTTCTCACTAATCCGAAATCACTGGTCAAGAAAGTGACGAATTACTCTTCTTTATCAACGTAATTATTTAATTCTCTAATCTATAGACCTTAGTGATTTCATCGTGTACATTCATCTAAAGGACTATTACATTGGAGTATAACATGGAGATTTTAATTAGTCAATATCTCTTCACTCTAATGGTCTGGGATTTAAATCCATGGTCTCTTCCAGAAATGTTGCAGCAGATTCATTCATATCTGTCTCACTTGTTTTGTATGCAATTTTTTCTAAACCTTCTTCAAATTCATAAGTAGCGCTGGCAGCTCTCCCAACAGAATCCAACATTTGGTATACCAATGCATTCAATTGCATATCAAACTCATTAAGCACTTCCAAATTAGACACTTCATTTTTAGCCTTACTAAGATCTTCAACTAAACTTGATATTTCCTCCTTATTATAGTTATCACCAAGATTATTATCTTCAGTTCCAACCTCAAATAGAGAACTGTATTTGTCTAGTATCATATCTAAACTTTTATTGTATTCTACGGAAGGCATATCACCTGAAAGTAACAATTCGTAGAGGCTATTCATAGCATTGCCAAATACTTCAAGATGATAATCAGCTTCCAACATAGCATAGTGATATGCCATCAAGTCCTGAAAGACTTGGGATAAAAAAGTCTTGTAGGTAAGTAGGTCTGAAGACTCCTTGTACTTTTCTTTCATTTCTGAAATATTATTAAGGCTCTCCAAATAGGCTTGATCTGCCTTTGCAAAAGTATCCTCAATTACAATTGGATCTACTTTAGATTGGCTCATAAATGAATCGTAATCCGCCAAACCAAGTTCACCTTTGTAGTATAATTTTTCCTGATCCAGAAAATAGGCCAACTTTTCAAGTTCTTCAATCATTTGATCCTGACTCTTTTTTATTTCATCCAGTTCTTGGTTTAGTCCTATATTAATTTTTCCTTGGGAAGAAGAAGTATCTCCCATATCTTTATCATTATTTGTGCATGATATAAAAATTGCCATAATGAACATCATCATGGCAACTCTCATAATAAAACTAGCTTTTTTCTTCATCAAAAAACCTATTGTTTATCCTCTTCTACGTGATCTTGAACTTCAATATCCACTTCAACTGCAACATCTACTTCTTCATCTGTAACAGCTTCAGTTTCAGCCTTGATTTCGTTCATTTTTGTTTCAGTCTCAATACGAATTCTCTCAAGTTCAGTTTCTTTTTCTTCAATAGCTACTTCATATCCAGAAATAGCCTCAATTTCTTCAGCTACCAAGTCATAAGTGAAAGCTTCTTTAGCTTCATATACTTTTGTTCCGATTGTAGTAATCGCTTCTGCTTTTGACTTCTTAAGAGCAGAAATTTCAGACTTGACCTTGTTTGTTTCAATCACCTGACTTGACTTAGCACTAACCATTTTAGTCCCTTTATCTAAGCCCTTTTTTAAATTATCAAAAAAACCTGCCATTCTATTACCTCCTTGTGAACATCATGTTTAACTCTCTAATCATATTTTATCACAAGGAAATTTCCTTGACCATTAAAAATCAATAAAAAAACATTAAATTCTGTTAAAATATAATTTTATCCACACTTTAGATTTAATCACCTATATTACTAGCTATAGTATATTAATAATGTCCAAGGATTTGTACTCTCCTGTCACGAAATGTTCAAAGTAATGATCAATGGGTTTCTTAATTTCATCAAAAAGCTTATCTGACAACTTAAAATGATATAAAGTCTTAAGAGGTGCCTGCTGCATATACCTTAAGACTAACAAAGCATCCATACTAATAAGCTTATCCTTGCTAACACAATTCGAACAGACAATCCCGCCCTTTGTATCCAGAAAAAAAAGACCTTCGGCTTGACCACATTCCATACATCCACTTAAGTCAGGAGCAAAACCCAACATATTCATAGACCTGAATTGAAAGACTGATTTAAGGACAGCCGTGGGGACAATCTGGTGTTTCAAGGCCATAAGGCTGACATAAAGGAGCCTTAATAGTTCAGGGTTTGCATCCATTTCCTGTATTACACTGGCTATAACCTCTAAAAAATACTGCCCATAAGCAAGCGTTTCCATATCCTGTCTAAGTTCATAGAAACTTTCATCAATATTAACTTGCTTAAGGGTATATGATGACTTGCCCTCATATAAAAAAAACTCACCAAACACAAAGGGCTGAGTACCTGCCAACAAGGGACTCTTGGCCTTTTTAGCCCCATTGGCAAAAACTACCATCTTACCAAACTCTTTGGAAAAAAGAATAATCCGCTTATCGTTGTCCTTTATGGTCATTTCATGTAATACAATTCCTTTTGTCTTGATGAGCATTGACATATCTATATCACCTGTCGCTTATATAACAAACCCGACCTTCTTCTTCACTTTTCTTAATGTTTTCTCTGCAAGGTATGAAGCTTTTTCACTGTTGGACTTTATAATATCATCCAACTGCTTCTTATCCTTAACGATTTCCTTATATTTTGCCTGAACATCCCGTAATTGTTCTACTGTTGCTTCTCCAACTTCTTTCTTTAGGAATCCGTAGTTTTGACCTTCAAAACGATTCATGGCCTCTTGGGTTCCTTCTCCTGTGGCACAGCAGTAGAGGTCAATCAAGTTCTTCACACCTGGCTGGTCGTCACTGTAGTTAATTTCACCAATAGAGTCTGTTACAGCACGCTTGATCTTGTTCATGATCACATTCGGTTCATCCAGCACAGAAATGGTTGCATTTGGATTTGGATCAGATTTTGACATTTTGGCTGATGGTTCCTGAAGGCTCTTAATTCTAGCCCCTACCTTTCCAAAATATGCCTCAGGCACTGTAAATGTGTCGCTATAAGCATTGTTAAAGCGTTGAGCCAAGTCTCTTGCCAATTCCAAATGTTGCTTTTGATCATGACCAATTGGCACAACATCCGTTTGAAAAAGAAGTATATCAGCAGCCATAAGTATTGGATAGGTAAAAAGACCTGCGTTAATATTTGTCTCATTATTGGCTGATTTGTCCTTGAACTGGGTCATACGATTAAGTTCACCCATGTAGGTAAAACAGTTTAAAATCCATGCCAATTCAGCATGCTGGGATACATGGGACTGGGGATACAAAAGATTTTTTTCAGGATCTAAGCCAGCCGCTATATAGAAGGCTAACAACTTTCTTGTATTCGATCTTAAATCAGCCGGAACCTGCCTTACAGTAATGGCATGTAGATCCACAACACAAAAAAGACTTTCAAAGTCATCTTGCATCTGAACCCAGTTCTTAAGTGCTCCATAATAATTTCCTATAGTAATGGTACCTGACGGTTGAATACCGCTAAATATTCTTGGCTTCTTTACTGCTTGATCACTCATAATACACCTACCTAACATAATCTTCATAGGATTAGGACCTCATAAAAATTGTCCATAATCAATTATAGGTAGTTTAGCACATGGTTAATATGATGTAAAGCTGTACTTAGATCTTAGCTTGACATTCCCAATTTTGACGGTTTTCAATTAAGTATAAAAATGATATAATCATTCTATTGCTCCAATGAATTAGCCTTGAAATCAGCATTACATAAAAAACAACAGGTGAAAATATATGAAAATTTTAGTCGTTGCAGATGAAGAATCCGAATTTCTTTGGGACCATTATGATGCCTCCCTCTTCGAAGAAGTTGATTTTATCATATCTGCCGGTGACCTTAAATCTAAATATTTATCTTTTTTAACGACGATGACCAGAAAAAGAGTTTATTTTGTTCATGGTAATCACGATACAGCCTATGAAGATGATCCGCCCCTAGGTTGTGATACAATTGAGGATACAATTGTAGTTCAAAACGGTATCCGAATTCTTGGCCTAGGTGGCTCCTATCGTTACAAACCAGGAGACCTACAGTATAATGAAAAAGAAATGCGTCGAAGAATACGTAAACTAAATGTTATGATCAAGCAATTTGGCGGAATTGACATAGTTGTTTCCCATGCTCCTATCAAAGATTATGGCGACGGTGCTGATTTATGTCACAGAGGTTTCAACGCTTTTAAAGAACTCATCGATAAATATAGCCCTGCCTATTTCATACACGGCCACCAACATCTTAATTATGGGCATAAGGCTTCTCGTATCCAACATATCGATAACACCACCATCATTAATGGTTACAACTATTACTTTTTTGATTATATAGGAAAAACTGACCCATTCCTGGATCAGTCACTTATAGGTCGTATCTTTAACAGCTTCATATTCTATAACAAGTATATGGGTAATCCTGTTATGAAGGAATACCGAAAATATAAACGTTATCTAAAGAACAACAACATTCGCTTTTACTAGTACTTCTTCTTGACGCTTAATAGCTCAAGAAGAGGATGATTGGCTTCTAATGCATTGATTGAAGGTATGGAACCAAGAACGCCTTCAACAAACCAATCCATAGTCATTATATCATCAGGTGTTAAACAAGTGTCTTCATCAAGCCTTTGCTGGCCTTTATTATCATACAAAGGTCCTGTAAAAGGATGATAATTTCCCCTAACAATCATTTCTTTCATAAATTTCACTGACTGAATTGTCTCTTTTGGCAAACTGGATCTAGAATATATAAGGTCAACAACTTCTGTATCCATACCCCACCAATAGTTTATGGCTTTTTCTCCCGCACCCATAAGATTGCTAAGTTTGGTGTATGCTCCGTTCATTATATTTCTGACCATCTTCTCATAGAACTCACCCCAATTCCATATAGGTGTTGCCAAATAGTTATGCCTACCAGGATTATCTGGGTCTTCTTCGTCCAATAGATATATGCCTGAATTTTGTAATTTGGTTGTAAGGTCTGATGATTCTTGATGGAAAATAATATCTACATGCATATCCCGTAGCTGCTTATCGATACCATAAGTTTCTAGTGACGTATCATGTTTAAAATCCGATACCCATTTTACCATAACTGTTGCATGGGGATTTACAAATCTGGCACCTATAGTGAAAGCGTTGATACTCGATATTACTTCTGGTATAGGGTAGGTTACGACATAACCAATATTATTGGTCTTTGTCATAGCTCCTGCAATCATACCAACAAGGAAATTAGGTTCGTAAATACGCCCAAAATATGTTCTTACTTTCTTATAGGACATATTTTCAGAACAGTTAAAAAACTTGACATTGGTAAACTCAACTGCCGCTTTAAGTGTGGCATTAATAAAGGTAGGACTCGTTGTAAAAACAATATCATACCCTTCTTTGACTGCCTTAACAATGTGGTCATAGGCTTTCTCATCCTCCGGTACATTGTTAAAAGCCTTAGTATCGATCTTATCTCCAAAAACATTGTTAATATGGTTTCTACCTATTTCATGGCCATATGTCCAGCTAGAAGCTTCCGGTGATTTAGAATTAATAAAAGCAATATTAGCTGATTTCATTGAGGTAAATGTGTTAGCAAGACCTTCTAAGAATCTTTTCTTCTCCAAAGAATCCGTTGAAACCTCCACAGAAATATCTTCTTTACTAAGAAGCTCAAACTCACTCCACATCTTCTCCAACTGACTTCGCATCTCATCAAGAGTCAATCCATCATTATACTTATATATCTCCAAATACTTAAGAAAAGCATCACCTGTCGTATTAGGGAGAGAATCTCCGCCAAGATCATAATAGGCCCTTCTAAACTGATAATAAACAAATTTAAAATCGCTGCGACCACTTTGGCTAAACCACTGATATTTGTGCATCTGAAGCAAAAGTTTCTTAAACCCTTCTTTTTCGGACATCCAGATATAATTGATGTGAGTCTCTTTATAAAAGTCCAAAAACTCATAATAAAGGACTATGGTCTCATCCTCAGAATCATATTTAGGAATCAACCTAGTAACATCTGCATTAATAAAAAAAGCATCATGGTACTTAAGAACTGAAACACGTTTGTTACCTTCCTCCACATAAAACCAATTTAAGTATTCATAAACTTTAATGGCATCTCGAATACCTTCATTCATATGTGCCTTGCATAGATTTATCCACTTACTTCCAAATTCAGTTTCTGTAGATAGAATCGGCATAAAATTCGGTGCAAAAGAAGATGACCGACCGACAGTTTTAGTTCCTTTTATTTTATTCATTGGAATCTCAAAAGTTCCAAGGGAAACTTCTGAAATTATGGTCTCTTTTCTAATTATATTATCAAGAGCCGGTAAATAGGGATTTTCTCCACTGAATCTTGCTGCATTGGAAGCTTTTAATCCCATCTTCCTTGCCTCTTCATATTCCACTCTTGTATCCAAACTATCCAAACTCATACTTTTCTCCTTTTTAGTTTCGAAGTATAGCTAATCTAAAAGTATTATATCAAAAAAAACACAACGCGTCATTATGCAATCATAAACCTAATCTTGAAGTTTAGTGGAAAATTATGTTATAATCCAACAATTAAAGAACTTATAGAAATGGAGACTTATGAGTGATAAACAAAAAAGTATTATAGCCATGCTAATCTCATCCTTTGGATTTTCCCTCATGGCTGTCTTTGTCAAATTAACAGGGGATATACCTATCATGCAAAAAGTTGTCATAAGGACCTATATCATGATGGTTACTATTTATATTATGATGAAGCATTATAAGGTTTCTCTTGGTCACATCAAGCATTTTAAACTTCTTACCTTAAGGTCTTTTCTTGGGACCATCGGTATTATATTGAATTTTTACGCCGTAGACCATCTCCTACTTTCAGATGCGGGTATTCTCTTTAGAATCAGCAACTTTCTACTCTTGTTTTTTTCATGGATATTCCTGAAAGAAGGCATAAACAGAAAGCAATTTCTTACCATATGTGCTGCTTTCCTAGGTGTTCTCTTTATAATCAAACCACAGTTTAATATAGCGATCATTCCTTACGTAGTAGCTCTTCTAGGTGCATCATTTGCAGCAGGAGCCTATACCGTCGTTCGAAAACTAAGTGGAAAAGAAGCACCTCTTGTTATTGTCTTCTTTTTTTCTGCCTTCACCTCAGTCGTTTTAACCCCTTTTGTTGTCATGAATTTTAAACCAATGACAGGGTCACAAGTGTTATTTGCTATTCTAGCAGGTATTAGTGCCTCAATAGGTCAGGTTGGTGTCACATATTCTTATAAACATGCGCCTGCAAAAGAAGTTTCCATTTATAATTATTTTGGTGTTATCTTTTCAGCCTTACTGGGATTTCTTTTCTTCGGTGCATTACCTGATGGCTACAGCCTAATTGGATATGTCATCATTTTCGCATCAGGATATTATATGTACCATATGAATACGAGACTAGTCAACGACTAGTCTCGTTACTTTTATCCCTTTATTAAACCGATGATAAGTGCAAGGACTGCTACAAGAGCTACAATAATGATCGGACCTAAAACTATGCTTGTACGTCTCTTTCTTGAAAGCTTATACTCTTCTTCTAAGGCCTTGTATTCCGGATCGTTAGGATCATACTCTAACTCGACATTTTCAAGAATATCCTTGGCCCTGTCATAGTCACTTTCACGAATAAAAACGTCAATCCCTTGAAAATTAAAACCTGCATATACATTTAAATATGAACCTGATCCTTTTCGATTTATAGTCACATCAATTCCTTCAGATTCTAAAATGGATTCAACAAAACCTAATTGAATAGAATCACTAACCTGGGTTATACGAATCATACCATCTTTTACTACTTTATCATAAACTTCAATATGGGACATAATTCCTCCTCATTTGTCATCTTCCTATCGGTATAAATCCATTATACAGTAAAAATATCATGAGCAAAATTTATGGGATTATAAAGTCAACATGTCAGCAATAAGATTTTTTATTTCGGCGATTACTTGATTAAATCCAACTTTTTTCTGGATAGACTTATCTCTGGATACAATTTCCACCACTGATTCCTTAAGATTTCTTGGAGAAACAATAATGCGCAAGGGAACACCTAGTAGGTCAGCATCAGAGAACATAACACCTGGTCTCACCTTTCTATCATCATAAATAACCTCAACACCTGCATCCATTAAGTCATTATATATGCTATCTGCTCGATCTTTGGCCTCTTGATCATCTACCCTTAAGCAACATACATGCACTTGCCATGGTGCAATTGACATAGGCCAGATTGGACCATAGTCATCATGTTTGGCCTCAGCAACCGATGCCGCCAAACGCCCAACACCGATACCATAACAACCCATAATTGGGTTCTGGGCGTTACCTTCTGAGTCCACATAAGTCATATTCATAGTCTTAGTATATTTAGTTCCCAATTGGAAAATATTACCAACTTCAATACCACGGCTTAGGCTAATAGTTTCTTTTCCACATTGTGGGCATACAGAACCTTCCTGAATCTTGGAAAGGTCAACATATTCAACCTGTCCATAGTCTCTTTCCATATTAAAACCAGTATAGTGGTAGTCAATTTTGTTGGCTCCAACTACCATGGAATTCAATCCTTTGATTGATGTATCAAAAATAAGCTTCGCCTTACCTTCAAATTCATAAGCTCCAATAAATCCTGCAACAATTCCGGATTCTTCTGTAATAACTGCTGGATATACTTCTTCACATAGATAGTTATTAAGTTTGACCTCATTAACATCCATGTCTCCTCGTGTAAAGACAATAACATAAGAATCATCGCTTTTCTTTTGATAAACAACAGCCTTACAGGACTGTTTGACATCTCTATTTAAGAAGGCCATAACGTCTTCAATGGTTGATGCATTGGGCGTATGTACAAGGGTTAATTCTTCTTTTTCAAAGGACTCTTCATTACTAACGATATTCTCAGCAGCTTCCATATTAGCTGAGTAATCACAGTTAGTACAGATAGCCAATGAATCCTCACCAACTGGTGTTAAAAGCATAAATTCATGAGCTACGCTCCCCCCCATCATACCAGAATCTGACTTTACTGTAATAACCTCTGGTACACCAGCACGTGCAAAAATACGGTTATATGCATTTAAACAACGATCATAATAGGTTTCAAGGTCTTCTTGAGATGTATGGAAGGAATATGCATCTTTCATGGTAAACTCGCGAACACGAATAAGGCCCGCACGAGGTCTTGCTTCATCACGGAACTTTGTCTGAATTTGATAGATCATAAATGGATATTTAGTATATGTATTGGCGTAATCTCTAACCAAATGGACAGCCGCCTCTTCATGGGTCATACCAAGAACCATTGGAGAACCTGTTCTATCTCTAAATCTTAAAAGTTCACTTCCAACACTCTCATATCTGCCTGATTCTTCCCAAAGGGTTCCTGGTAGAACAACAGGAAATAGGACTTCCTGACCTTCTATTCGATTCATTTCCTCACGGATGATATGTTCAATTTTAGTGGTGATGCGTTTCAACGGCGGGTTGCTTGAAAAAATACCATTTGCCATGTTTTTCATATAACCACCCTTAATCATCAGGGCATGACTGTCAATAACACAATCAGATGGTCTCTCTTTAAATCTGTCTCCGATTAAATTTGCTAATTTCATAGTTTTCCTCCTAAGTCCTATAGGGACATTTCAATTCAAAAAAGCCCTAAGCTCATATAGCTTAGGGCGAATGGTTAATCCGTGGTACCACCTAAATTCAGAATACATCTGCACTCATAGATACTTTCAGTTCTAAAACCTATTATATCCTTTCCTGATAACGGTGGACATCCGTTGAAGCCTACTAGATATAACGTTCGGTTCAAAGCTCAAAGAGAGGTTCAATACACATTCATGAAGACTTACACCAACCGTCTTCTCTCTTAAAATCCCTTGTATTTACTAGTTCTTATCCCTGCCTTTTTCGATTAGGCCAATTCTAACATATTTACACCACATTTGCAATAAGCTCTTCAATTTATCCTTATGGTTTTAGATTTTTTTCTCCAAACAAATATATGTCTGATGGCCTATGGGTTTAGAATCAAAAACCACATGATCAAGAAAACTATATCCATTCTTTTTGTAAAGATATATAGCACCTGGGTTTTCTGAGAATACATCCATTCTGATTCCACTATAAGCATGCATACTTGCATATCTCTCTATAGTATCCAAAGCCTTTTGTCCAAGACCTTGACCTTGAAAGACCTTATCTATAACCAGGGCATGAACCACAAGAATTCTTCCTTCAAAAGTCCATGCTATCGACTTCCATCCTGGGTCCTCTACTTCATTAAGAACAACACCACCTATAAATGCATCATCATGCTTGAGTTTCCACTGTTCCCCTCTTTTAATAGCTGCTTTAATTGTTTTTGGTCCTGGATATTCAGATGTCCATTGATAGATTCCTTGCTGATTAAGGTCTCTTGTACACCTGATATGAAGATCTAGTAACCAGGTGTAATCCTTATCTTTCGCTTTCACTAACTCCATTTCATTACTCCCTTATTCAAGTCGTTTCTCAAGAAAAATCCTTCTCAACAATTACATTCTCCATAATCTCCAGAGAAAGTAAAGTATCAAAATATGCGCCGGATAAATGATGTAGAACAAGTAGCGCATTCTTCTTCCTGGTTTACCATTATAATTCCAGATAAACAAAACAGCTACAATGGCAAAAAGCTGATTTTGGCTAACTCCAATCATAACAAAAAAAACATTGATTACCAAAATCCAAATAGCTATAAACCGTTTGTCATAAAAAGCATACATAAGAACTATTAAGAGTACCCCTAACATTCCATAATCAGTTCTAAATACTTCAGCTGTAGCAGCAATAATAAATATTCCTCCCCCAGCCAAAAGACCATTAGCTTCCTTAAGGACATCATAAACATATACAGCCAATAAACCCAAGGCTAGGGTAAAAAAAACATTTTGATGGTCCATAGTAAATGGGACCTTTTCAAAAGCAAGGTCGAAGGGTACTTCTGATATTAAGGCAAATATCAAAAGCCTCATACCATACTCCTGTACATCTCTCGTATATCTATAACCTTCGACAATTAAAAAAGCAAATATAGGAAAGGCAATCCTGCCTATAATTCGTAATATGACCATGTCAGGATATTGACTCTCTGGATATAGGACTGCTCCAATATGATCAATAATCATGGTCACAATGGCAATCCACTTAAGTCCTGTGGAGGTTAAAAACCCTGTTGATTTAATCTCTAATGTCATGATTACCTCCTTTCTGGCAAAAAGATGTTTATATTATACTCTAGATTAGGTATGCTTTACAACATGAAAAAGGTCATTTCACACAGCAAAAGAGAGTGGGTCGCACACTTACCCACTCCCTTTTATATCAATCAAGCTTTCGCTTTAGAGGTTAGCTATTTAAAGTATTTTACACCGGACTCAAATAATTTCTGGTCCTGGTTTCCATAGATATTCTTAGCGACATTTTTACCGATGCGTTCAGAGTGACCCATTTTCCCAAGTACACGACCATCAGGACTCATGATACCTTCAATGGCGTACATAGATCCATTTGGATTATCCATAACATTCATGCTTGGTTTACCAAAAGCATCAACATACGTTGTCATAACCTGTCCTTCTTCAAAGAGTTTCTTTATCGTTCCTTCATCTGCAACAAAACGTCCTTCTCCATGCGATAATGGGATATGATGAATATCTCCAGGTGTGACACCTGCAAGCCAAGGTGACTGATTACTCATAATCTTGGTTGTAGCCATTCTAGAAATATGTCGTCCTATGGTATTGAAGGTTAGGGTTGGCGCCTGGTCAGTCATATTTCGGATCTCACCGTAGGGAACCAATCCCAACTTAATGAGAGCTTGGAAACCATTACAGATACCCAGCATCAAACCGTCCCTCTTCTTAAGCATATCCATAACCGCTTCGGAAATTAAGGGGTTTCTAAATACAGTCGCTATAAACTTACCTGACCCATCCGGCTCATCACCTGCTGAAAAACCGCCTGGAATCATGATCATTTGAGATTCCTTAATCCCCCGTGCAAAGGCTTCTACAGACTGAAGGGACATCTCCGGTGTCAAGTTTCTGAAAATCACTTCTTTAACATTGGCTCCTGCTTTTTCAAAAGCCAATCGTGTATCATATTCACAGTTGGTTCCTGGAAAAACCGGAACAAAAACTGTAGGCTTAGCAATTTTATCCTTGAGGGTATAAACCTTATTTGAAATAGTCAGTTGGTCAATAAGATTTCCTTCTTCTTCCTTGGTTTTGGTTGGAAAAATATCCTCAAGAGGTTCTTCCCACCATGACAAGGCTAGATCTGTATCAATAACTGTATCTTTATATCGAATACTTCTGTCATTTGTTGTCCGACCTATTAACTTGAATGTTTTTGGTAATTTAAGGTCTTCGATAGACCCAGCGACCTCTATAAGTATGGATCCATAAGATGAAGTGAAAAGCTCCCTTTCATCCAAGTCCTGGAAAGCAAAACCAATCTCATTACCAAAGGCCATTTTAGATACGGCTTCTGCAATACCAAACTGAGGTATGCTCTTCGCTGAAAGAATGCTTCCATTCCCAATATGTTCATAAATCCAGTTGTAGTTTTCTTTTAAGGCATCCAAATCTGGTAAATAGGCATCATCTCTTGGGAGTTCAATAAGAACTACATCATGGTCAAAGCCCTTGAATTCAGATGATATGGTCTTATTTACATCTACAACATCAACAGCAAATGAAACCAAGGTCGGTGGTACATCAATATCATGGAAAGTACCACTCATAGAATCTTTACCGCCAATGGAAGGTAGGTTAAGGGCATCTTGAATATAATAAGCACCAAGGAGTGCTGATAGTGGTTCTCCCCATCTGGAAGTGTCCTGACCTAATCGTTTGAAATATTCTTGGAAGGTAAATCTAATGGTATCATATCGTCCACCTGTAGCAACTACTTTTGCTATGGAATCAATAATGGCGTAAACGGAACCATGGTATGGACTCCAACTGGATAGGTATGGATTAAAGCCTTGACTCATGATGGTAGCTGTTGATGTCTCACCACTGAGAACCGGGATTTTTGCAACCATTGCTTCCATAGGTGAATTTTGGGTTTTGCCTCCAAAGGGCATAAAGACTGATCCAGCCCCAATTGATGAGTCAAACATTTCCACAAGCCCTCTTTGGGAACAGGCGTTCAAGTCTGACAAAGAACGTTTAAAGAGATCCATAACAGATCCATGGGCTAATATAGCTTCAACTTCTTTTTCTTCCTTATCAAAATAGCTTTCCTCTTCAGGGGCTAAGACATGGGCGTCCATATCTGTTGGTGCACCATTGGTATCAAGAAAGTCCCTGCAAATATTGACAATAGACTTACCCTTCCAGTTCATGACCAAACGCTTCTCCTGAGTGACCGTTGCCACATGCACCCCTTCTAGGTTTTCAAGTTCTACTTCCTTAATAAAAGCTTCTGCGTCTTTAGGGTCAACAACAACAGCCATTCTTTCCTGTGATTCACTTATAGCAAGTTCAGTTCCATCAAGACCATCGTATTTTTTTGGTAACTTGTCCAGTTCAATAACTAAACCATCAGCCAATTCTCCAATGGCTACAGAAACGCCACCTGCTCCAAAATCGTTACATTTCTTTATCATTTTACTGACTTTATCATTACGGAACAACCGTTGTATTTTTCTTTCTGTTGGGGGATTCCCCTTTTGGACTTCTGCTCCACAAGTATGGATAGATTCCTCTGTATGTTCTTTTGAAGAACCAGTTGCACCACCACAACCATCACGTCCGGTTCTACCACCAAGGAGGATGATATAATCACCTGGGTCTGAAGTTTCACGAATAACATTTTCACGAGGGGCAGCAGCAATAACAGCACCGATTTCCATACGTTTTGCTACATAATTAGGATGGTAGATTTCTCTGACAAGACCTGTAGCAAGGCCGATTTGGTTACCATAAGAAGAATAACCATGAGCAGATTCTGTTACTATCTTTCTCTGTGGTAGCTTGCCGGCCATTGTTTCCTCAATAGGAAGACGTGGGTCGGCAGCACCTGTCACACGCATAGCTTGATATACGTAGGAACGACCTGATAATGGGTCTCTAATAGCTCCACCAAGGCAAGTCGCAGCTCCACCAAATGGCTCGATTTCAGTCGGATGATTGTGGGTTTCATTTTTAAACATCACCAACCATTCTTCTTCCCTGTCATCAATCTGGACAGGTACAATAATTGAACAGGCGTTGATTTCATCAGAAACTTCAAGGTCATCCAAATGACCATTGCGGCGCATTTTCTTCATGGCAAGAAGGGCGATATCCATAAGACAAATAGGTTTCTCACTAATACGGTCACCATACACCTCTTGTCTGTCTTTAAGATAGGACTGGTAGGTTGCTTTTATCGGTTGAATAGAAGCTTCCTCTTCAAAAGAAATATTTTCAAGACGAGTTAAGAAAGTTGTATGGCGACAGTGATCAGACCAGTATGTATCTAGGGCCCTAATCTCTGTAATTGTAGGGTTTCTTTTTTCTACTTCAATAAAATACTTCTGTGTATGTAAAAGGTCTTTTTCTGTCATAGCAAGACCTAGTTGCTTCCAAAGGGATACGACACCTGCCTCATCAAGATTAATAAAACCCTCAACAATTTCCACTTCCTTGGGTAGGTCAAATTCCAACTCAAGGGTTTCAGGTTTTTCGAGAAAAGCATCTCTTGAATCAACAGGGTTAATACAATAGTGCTTAATACTATCAAGATCTTTGTCTGTCAAATCTCCAGTAAGTACAACGATTTTGGCTACGGCTACAACCGGATGAGCATCATGATTAATCAATTTTATACATTGTATAAGAGAGTCGGCTCTTTGGTCATACTGGCCCGGAAGATACTCCACTCCAAAGACAAATTGACCCTCATCTAAATCAAGAGTTTCTTCATAAACCTTATCGGCTGGTGGTTCTGAATATACGGTATGAATGGCTACTTCATAGGTCTTCTGGTCAATATGATCTGTATCATAACGATGAAGAATACGTACATTTTCCAATTTAGGTATGTTCAAGTGACTTTTCAAATCCTCAAGAAGACCTTTAGCTTCTACATTAAATCCTTCTTTTTTCTCAACAAAAATACGTTTTATCGACATATTTGCCTCCAAGTTGTGTGTACTATTTACTTATAAAGGTTACCATGGTAATATTAAGAAGTAAAATTAATATTACTTATTTTATTAATTAGTAGTACTAATATAAAATAGATAGGGAGATACAATGCATATAAATTTGGATTTATACAGAACCTTTTACGCTGTAGCCACCCAACTAAGTTTTTCAAAAGCAGCGAAAGCTCTTTTTATTAGTCAGTCAGCTGTCAGTCAGAATATCTCAAGTTTGGAAATGGCATTGGAAACCAAACTATTCCAACGTTCAACAAAAAGAGTATCCTTGACTCCGGAAGGTGAAACACTTCTATCTCATATTGAGCCAGCTATTAATTCAATCCTTCGTGGTGAACAACAACTTACAGAATACAAGGACTTAACTCGTGGTCATCTTCATATTGGTGTCTCTGACACCATCTGCAAGTACTATCTCATTGATTACCTGAAGGCTTTCCATGAAGTCTATCAAGGTATAGATATTGAGATTACCAATAGGACTTCCATTCAATGTGTCCAACTTCTTAAAAACAATCAAGTCGACCTTATCCTGACCAACCTACCAAATGATGAACTAGGATCAAATATGGAAGTTATAGAAACCAGGTCTTTCAAGGATATTGTTATTGCACCTACAACATATAAGGAATTACGCACAGGGAAAGTCACCTTAGAAGAATTAGCTAACTACCCAGTTTTGCTTTTGGATAAACAAAGCTCCACGACAAGGTTTCTTCAAAAAGAATATGAAAAGTCCAACATTGCTCTAAAACCAGCTATAGAACTTGGGTCTATCGACTTATTAGTGGAAATGACAAAAATAGGTTTAGGAATTACTTTTATTCCAGATTATGTATATAGGGAAGATCCTGGATACTATATGGTCGACACTGAGATATCATTGCCAAAAAGAAAATTGGCTATCGCAACAAGGAAAAACACACCTGTCGGGATAGCCACCAGTAAATTTATTGATCTAATTCTTGATAAGCCTTTTCAGCGATAGTATTAACCATCTTTTCATCATCAGTCAGTTTCATTGACTGACACTCCTTTACTAACACATCCATAAGAGCAAAATACTTAGCTCCTTCATCTAGTTCATCTAGTTGAATATGATTGCGCTCTTCAAACTTTTCAATAGGATATCTTTCAACATAAAGTTGATACAATCGGTCAAACTCTTCTTTCAAACTTGTTGCTGCCGCTTCTTTATCACCCATTCCCACCTTTGTATAGATACCTATTAGAACAAATATTATACCAAGTACTGAAAATATAAGCGGCATATTACCAGGGAGGATTTCAGCTATACCGAAAACATCTAGTAATCCAATAACTGCAATAATACTTCCAAGACCAATAAAGGCAATATAACTACTCCTAATTTCAGAAACATCTGATACAGCTTCTATATCGATTGTTTCGTATTCATCAATAAAATAGTCTTCCGTATTAGGCTCTTTCTTCTCAGTAAGAACAAAGCCCTGCATAACTTTTGTAGCCTTAGTCCATTCATCATCATTAACAGAAATTACGTATGTCTGTTCTCCATGTTCATTTTCAGCTTCTTTATAAACAGCTGATACAATGTCAGAATAGGCCAAATATTCAAGCGCTTTTGTTACTTCCTCTTCTGAGTTTAAAACCATTAACATCCGTTCCATTTTTGCGTCTTCTAAAGAAGCCACCAATTCAACACCACATTCACCACATAGTTTTACATCATCTTCATATTCTTCTTTGCACTGAGGACAATAAGCCATGTCAAACCCTCCATTATTATAAGTACTTTATGCCTTAGCGAGCCAAAAGGGCTCTATTTAAGTATAAATGTTACATTTGTATGTCATGAATTGAATTTTTCAATCAGTCATATTATAATAGTAACAATTGCATTAAGTATAACAAATACATAAGGATGAAACAACTATATTACACAATCAACATATATAGGATTGTGATTTACAGTGTTGTCATATATAAATATGATCGTGGGGAGATACTATAACGAAAGCAGGCAACATGATGACTATATTCGAGCATCTTTATTCCGACAAAAATGCGCTATTTGACTTTTTTCAATCAATTAGTGTACCAACAAGTTCATCAATCTTAATTCAAATATTATCATCTGCATCTGATTCAAACCTTTCTTCCTTAATAACTCTAGCTAATGAATACTTTGACGCAGAAGTCATTGGTATTGAAACAGAGGCAATTATTTTTGATGGACTCCTACTCTTTAACCATACAGCTGTCATGGTTACTGTTTTTTCCCATGTAAAATATTCAATTGTTTATCAAGGACATGGCGAATTCAATGAGTTTTCTATTCCAAAAGAACTATACAACCAGCCTCATCTTCCGTCTATATTACACCTTGTATCAAGCTTACCCTACACTCAAACAAAAATTATTCTAGATACAGTTGAAAACATACTCCCTAACACAGAAGTTGCTGGTGGAATTATTAATGATGCGACTATTCATTACAAAAACAGATCATTTAAACAAGGCTACATTGGTATTGTCTACTATAACAATTACTTATCATATCGAACATTCAATACAAGTTCTATCATCCCTATTGGTCGAGAGCATGTAATCACCAAGGCTGAAGGAAATAAAATCCTAGAAATAGACGGTGTCACATCCAAGCAATTCTACGAGAATTATTTAGGATCCACCATATGGGAAGATATTAACTATTTTGGTTTTAAATTTCCTTTTATCATTGAAAAAGAAGGAAGCTTCTTGCCATCACCAATTAATCTTTGTCCGAAAAATCAATGTATTCTTTCAAAAATAAGTATAAATGCAGGTGATCGTATTACCTTAGGATATGGGGATATAAATCATTATATTGATAAATATAAAGCATTCATACAACACCTTCCTAATACTCCCTGCCAGCAACTTTTCACCTTTACTTCCAAGCCAAGGACTTTAGACTTACTTGAGCATATGAAAGGTTCAAACTTTAACCTACCTATATTTGGCTTATTGACAGATCACGAGATCATTACAGAGAATAAGAAGCTTCAATTAACCTCTGAAACAAGTTCCATAACAGCAATATCTGGAAAAAGTAGAACTTTCATCAAACCAGCTTCTACAGAATTAAAACTTAAAGAGAACTATCAAGAAACTGAACATTCTGTTCTACTTAAACTAGTTAAGAACACCTCACTTGAACTCAATAGGCTTAATAGGACTCTTGAAGGTCTCGTTAAGGATAAAACTAATGAGCTTCTTGACCAGTATTATACCGACTCCTTAACTCACCTGCCTAACCTTAACCGTTTATTTGAAGTTCTTAATGAATCAGAAAATATCTATCACCTTTGCTTAATTGATATTAGTGCTTTCATCAACATTAATAATTTTTATGGTGCCAGTATCGGAAACAAAGTATTGAAAGAATTGGCGGATTTGATTACCAGTGACAATAGTGTCCATCAGCTCCAAACCTATCGCATTCACTCAGATATTTTTGCTGTTACAGGCCATGAATCAAGCTTCAGACTATTTACCAATAGAATGAGGCAACTACAAACTAAAATCCATCAGCATTGCTTTGTCTCCAGTAAGCAGAACATATATATCAATACAACCTTTGCTATGAGCAATATTGGATTATCATTATATGAAAATACATCCATGACTCTCCAACATGCTAAAGCTGAAAAAATAACTTTCCTGATTTACAATGAAAAATTAAAAATTGAAGACTCTATCATTTCTAACTTGACATGGTCTTCTAAAATACGACATGCTATTGAAAATGATCGGATTGTTCCTTTCTTCCAGCCACTATATAATAATGATAAAGACCAGATTGACCGATTTGAAGTCTTAATGCGACTTATTGAAGATGACGGAACTGTTGTATCCCCTTATCAGTTCTTATCCATAGCAAAAAAAGCCGGTCTTTATGATCAATTAACATTAGCTATTGTAGCAAAATCATTTGATTATTTTGAAAATAAACCCTACAAATTTTCTATTAATATTTTGCCAGAGGACATTGCCAACACACAGACAAGAAACTTTATCTATAACCAACTGGCGTCTTTCTCTCATCCAGAAAATGTTATTTTTGAAATTGTTGAAACTGAAAGTATTGAAAACTTTGATGCCGTTGCCCGTTTTATTAATGAGGCAAAACGTTATGGAGCACAAATTGCTATTGATGACTTTGGTACCGGATTTTCCAATTTCAACTACCTCTTCAAACTCAATGTTGACTGTATTAAGATTGACGGAAGTATTATTCAACAGCTAAATAATGATTCATCAGCTGAACTAGTAGCCGAGACAATCGTTGAATTCGCTAGTAAAATGGGCATCTACACAGTTGCAGAGTTTGTATCCGATGAGAACCTATTTAAGAAAACCAAATCCATGGGTATTGATTTTGCCCAGGGCTATTTCGTCGCTAGACCTGCTTGTGATATTGTTATGTAAAAGATGATGTTAGTGATTAAAAATGGCGTCAAGTTTGCTTTTATATTAGATACATATATGGTATAGTATTTATAATGTTCTAGAAACATAAACTATATAGAAAGAGGTATTAATAATGGATAAACGTTGGAATTTAGACGACCTGTATACAGGATTTTCTTCACCTGAACTTAAAAAAGATTTTGACAAGTTTTTAGCACTTATTGATCAAGGTATGGAACTGGTTGAATCCTTAGATCCTTCCAAAGACTCTGCACCTGAAGATTTACTAAACTATATGAGATTCGGGGACCAATTAGATGATCTTATCAGTAGTATCTATGCATTCGCGTCCTTAAACTATTCTGTAGATACTTCCAATACAGAGGCTTCGAAACTTATCGAACAAATACAAGCCCACCTTCCAAAACTCACTTTGATGGAAGCAAGAGTCAATCTTATCCTTAAGGACATCGATGATTTAGATGGTTTTATCAGTCGAGCTGATGGACTTTCTGATTATTCTTTCGCTCTTAATCAAGGGAAAAAGGAAGCTTCTCACCTTCTTTCAACAGAAGAAGAACTATTAATGGCAGAGCTTTCCAATACCGGTTCCAAAGCTTGGAACAAACTCCAAAATAAAATTGTATCCACCTTAACAGGTAGTTATAATGGCAAGGAAGAAACTATTACGGTCCTTCGTTCCAAAGCCTATGACCCTGACAAAAACATTAGAAAAGCTGCTTATGAGGCTGAGTTAAAAGCTTATACCAAAATGGATGAAGCTTCAGCAGCCTGCCTAAATGCTATCAAGGGTGAAGTTATTACTACAGCAGCAAAGAGGCATTATGAATCACCACTTCATATGACTTTAGAAACCTCTCGCATGGATAAGGAAACTCTAGATGCAATGATGCTTGCTATTGAAGAATATCTTCCTCATTTCAGAAAATATCTACTTAAAAAAGCCGAGATGTTAGGCCATAAGAATGGACTTCCATGGTACGACCTTTTTGCTCCAGTCGGTGATGTCAATATACGTTATGATTATAAAGAAGCTAGAGATTTTGTTGTTAAACAATTTACATCATTTAGTGAAAAACTTGGAAACTTTGGGGCTTATGCTTTTGATAATGATTGGATTGATCCATTTCCAAGAGAAGGAAAAGTCGCAGGTGCTTTTTGCTCTAATCTTCATGGTATTAAGCAAAGCCGTGTTATGTCCAACTTCACAGGTTCTTTCAATGACATGACCACACTTGCTCATGAACTTGGACATGGTTATCATGGTGAATGTCTTAAGGATGCCCTCGCTACCAACGCATCTTACCCCATGCCTCTTGCAGAGACAGCTTCTATCTTTTGTGAAACCATTGTTTTCAATGCTGCACTTAGTGATGCAAGTCCTGAAGAAGCAAAGGTAATCATTGAAAACGAATTACTTGGTGCTACACAAGTCATCGTTGATATCTATTCCAGATATCTTTTTGAAACTGAGCTTTTCGAAAAACGTAAAACAGCATCACTAAGTGTCGAAGAACTTAAAGATGCAATGATTAGAGCTCAGAAGAAAGCTTATGGTGAAGGATTAGACCACGAAACACTTCACCCTTACATGTGGATGTGTAAACCGCACTATTACTATGCACCAAGAAATTTTTACAACTTCCCTTATGCATTTGGTCTACTCTTTGCCAAAGGACTTTATGCCCTCTATCAAAAAGATGGAAAAAGTTTTGTAGAAAAATATGATAACCTTCTTCTTGCAACAGGCTGTAACTCCATTCACGATGTATTGAAAATCGTCAATATTGACTCACATCAACCTGATTTCTTCCGCGATTCATTAGCACTTGTTAAAGAATCCATTGATGAATTTTGTAAATAAATTTTAAATATCAAAAAAGGACTATGTCATTAACTTTCTCTGACATAGTCCTTTTTATATGGTTTATATCCTTTTCAACTACATACAACACTTACTACCAATAATTTATCGATGACGCCCTTAATTATCAAATGTATTTTCAGACATTTTCAGTGGCAGTACAATAATAAATTCACTACCTTTTCCAATCTTGCTTTTAACTCTAATCCTACCTTGATGACCAATAATAATAACTTTACCAATGGCCAAGCCTAAGCCATGCCCTCCGGTTTGTCTAGTTCTAGACTCATCAGACCGATAAAAACGCTCAAACAAGTGGGGTAAGTCTTCTTTAGATATACCAATCCCAGTATCTTTGACATGTAAATAAACTTCTTCACCTAGAGGATAGCACTTAACCTGAATACCACCTTGTTCCGGTGTATACTTAATGGCGTTGTCTATAAATATCCTAATCGTCTGCTTAATCTTTGCTTCATCAAGATAAACCTTAATATTCTCTCTCGCTTCACAGGTAATATACTGTTCCTTAATATTAACCATATTGAATTCCTTAACAATTGAGCTGACCAATTCACCAATATCAAATTCACTTGGTTCATATTTCAAGGTTTGATTATCACTTCTTACCAAAGTCAAAAGATTCTCCACAAGTATCTGCATATTGACAGCCTCACCCTTAATAGCTTCAATAGATTCATCTAAAATCTCTTCATCCTTTTTCCCCCACCGCTCAAGCATTGATGCATAACCGTTAATAATACTAATTGGGGTTCTTAATTCATGGGAAACATCAGAAACAAATCTTTTCTGCTTACCATAATCTCTATTCAAACGGTCTAGCATGTCATTAAGTGTTATGGCTAGATCCTTTAGTTCATATTTAGTGGATTCCACATCCAGACGAAGATCCAGATTACTTACAGAGATCTGTTCTGCTGTCTTAGTCATAAAAAAAATCGGACTAAGTATATTCTTTACTCTGGCACCACCAATCATGGACATGAATACAAAACCAACGCTATAAAATACCAATAATATAATTCCCAGTGTAATCATTTTTGGCATATAAAGCTTCAAAGGATAATACCCATCAACAGAAAAAGAAACAAGTTTTTCATTATCAGGACTCATCAAATCATATCGTATAATACGTTTTGAAACCCTTCCTTTATCAAACAATTTATTGAAGAAATCAAGAAAACCACTTGGGGAGTCATAGGATTTATAGTCACCTGTGTATATAAACTTATTTTCCTCATCTGCTTGATATATGCCTACTTTCAAAGATACTTCTTCTCGTAGATAAACTTGGTTTACCTTTAGTTCCAAATCCTCAAAGGCATACTCATCTTCAACGTATGAAATGAAATACTGATTTAAGACATTGCTGATTTCATCAGCATGATCATCAATCTCAAAGAACATAAATATAAGAGGTACCATAACAATGGAAACAATGGCTGATATAACATAAATAGTTAAATAGTCAGCTGTAATCTTTCTTCTCATAGATAAGTGAAAGCTTCTAAATATCTGTATGATCCAATCTCGGATTTTTTTTATCAACCAAACAGGGAATCCGAAGATTCCCTTAATCAATTTCTTAATCATAGATAATATAGCCAACTCCTCTGACTGTTTTTATCATATCCAGTCCATATTTTTGATCAATCTTGGATCGCAAATACCTCACATAAACATCAATAACATTAGTATCACCATAATAATCGTAACCCCAAACCTTTTCAAGAATTTTCTCCCTATCCAAGGCGATGTTTTTGTTCTCTAAAAGGTATTTAAGAAGTTCATATTCTTTCTTAGTAAGCTCAATGATTTCATTATCATATGTTACCTGACGCTTTTGATCGTTGACAAAAAGCTTCTCAAATTCAAAAATAGTAGCCTTTTCCTTTGGTTCACTAATTTTTCTTTTAATAGCAACGCGAATCCTGGCTAGAAGTTCTTCAATAGCAAATGGTTTAGTCATATAATCATCGGCTCCCATATCAAGTCCCATAACCTTATCTGTCACATCATCTTTTGCCGTCAACATAATGATAGGCACATGACTCTTAGATTGTCTAATTCGTCGACAAACCTCTATACCACTCATAACAGGTAACATCAAGTCAAGAATTATCAAATCAGGATTTTCCTTTGTTGCTAAATCAAGGCCTGTTCGCCCATCAAAAGCTGCTAAAATCTCGTAACCCTCATGTTTAAGTTCCAACTCCAAAAACCTTGAAATACGCTTTTCATCTTCGACAATAAGTATCTTATTAGACATATCAATCCTCCGCCTATTTTTCTATAGTCACTTCATAGTAATCATCATCGTCATCCTCTGTCGGTAAGTATTCACCTTCTTGATAATGATGTTGATCCCTTTGAGTTTTACCGTCATTTTCCATGTCCTTCTGATCTATATCAATAGTCTTTGGTATATCAGTTGAAACTTCCCCTTGAAAATTACCCTGATCTGCTACTGAACTATATTCATCTTCATCTGAAATATTGCTTTCGTCAAGTACATCTATATCTGCCGATATATCATCCTGTTTTCCCTGATTTTTTCTGTTTTTACGAACTTTCTTATAATTCTGTTTTTTTGCCTTCCTCTGTGCTCTCTCTGTTCTAACGGCAACTTGTGCAGCTCTCTGCCTAGACCGTTTTTCGCTGCCTCTATTAAATGTAAAATTAGTCTCTCTAGCCACCTTATCTAATTTAAGGTTACAATCAGCTAAAAGAGCCCATACAACAAAAACAACTCCTATAAGCAAGGACTTGTCAACTCCAATCAATACCATCAACACGACAAGAACAATCACGGGAATATTAGTAAAGACATCCTCCCCCTTATAAATCCTGAGTCGATATACTAGTGTGGCATCAATAATGTTCTCTAGCTCATTAAAAAACCTAGCTCCAATAGAATTCTCTTTTCTAATAGCATAGCTTTCGGCAATGTCAATATTTCCACCAGCTCGTTTTAAAAACTTCTCAGCTTCTTCATACGAAACATCCACACGTCTTTGAAGTTCACGTATCATTTTCTCTGTAATGATCATGTGGCACCTCCTTCATACAAAGATTTTTCATTGGTCTCTTCTATCACTTCATAAAAAGGGACTATGATTACAATTCTATAAACTTATTATAAATCAGGTTTATTGTAAGAGTTTTAAGTCCACATTAGAATACCATTAGAAAAGAAAAATGGCTAAGAGCCATTTTCTTTTCTATCTTTATATAAGCTAGCTAAAAGCCACCACCACCGCCGCCGTGTGAGGTTCCACTAGAACCGGTGTGGCTTCCACCACCACCACTACTATTATTTTTGGGGATAGCCCTTCTTGTTGTATGCTCATGTTCAAAACGGTCTACTTCCCGATCCAGCTGAAAACTCCCTGGTTCTTCATAATTGCGGCCTGAAGCAGTAATCTTACTTTTGCTCTGGAATGTCAGAACTAGAGTCGCAAGACCACCAATTCCAAAAGCAATAGCATATGAAATCCAGGAACTTATCATAGCCATCAGGCGTTGACCAAATGTATATGTTTTACCCGAAGCCTCCATATTCTCAACCATATTCATGAACTCCTGAGCGGCTCTATCGTATTCTTCTCTTTTTAGATATTTGACAAGCACTTTTTTCATCTTATCAATTTGACTTTTATATTTACTTATAGTTTTACTTCCAGTTGTTGAAATCCAGTAGCCTCTATTCCCATCATCTAGCCCCATATCAATAAGAAGTAAAATTCCATCATGTTCACTACCAACTCCATAACCATTATAGTCATAATAGTCGTCAGCAAATTCCATCCAACCTTGACCATTCGAGCTATTAGTTGTAATAATAACAGGTTCCATGGCATATTTATCCATGATATCTTGTGCCTGAGAATCCAATTCTTTCTCTGTATCAGCATTTAATATTCCTGCTTCATCAACAATATTGCTATTTTTAGCAAGAATAAGAGTCATGCTTAATAAAGACAAAAGCATAAGTGTTAGGAAGAAGCCTCTTACATATCTTCTACTAGCCAAACAAAGCACCTCCCAACACAGTAATAATCCAAGCAACTGCAAAAACAGCAGCAAAAAAAACGGCTTGTCTTTTATGGTCTATAGGGCAGTCACCAACAATTTTACCAGTTTGTCCATTAATAAAGAACATATACTCTTTATCCCTAAATTTATTCATCAAAATATAAATTGGCATAAGGGCATAATGCTCCTCAACATTATGTATATGGGCTTGGTTTATATTAGGAGTAAATGTTGTGTATCCACTGACTGTACTTCGAACTCGGTTTGAAACAAAGCCTTTAGCTTTCTCTTCCATAACTTTACCTGTCTCATCAGATCCAACATCATACTTCTCAGCTAGAAATCCTGTTAAATAGTGCATGGTAAAGTCTCTTAGCTCTTTATAATCGAAGGGTTCTATCATATTCATATACTTATCATCTAACTTTTTGGACCCATCTACAGGTATTCGGTCATAATGAATATGACCAGATCTTTCAACATGATAGGTTTTAGTCTTAGTATATTCATAGTCACCCGATCGCCAGGTTGAAATCTTCTTACCGATTCCTGAAATTTCACCATGCGCATCACAGTTAAAAAGCCAAAAAGGCGCATACATTCCTGTAACCTTGTCAATTTCTTCATCCAATTTAAAAGCAGTTGGAGCAAAAAACTTCTTTCCAATCCATTTTCGATACATATCCTTGGCTTGGTCATTACTAACCTTAAATGGAATTACGTAAGAAGGTTTAAACTCTCCTTTGAATCGCTGCTTAATAATCGTCGGACTCTTACAGTAGAGACAAAAGGTAGCTGATGTATTCTCTTCAGCTATAAGGTCTGCACCACAACTTTCACAATGATATGTATCCAAATCCTCATGGATATCATCTAAGCCTTCCTCTTCCACAGACCCATATATTTTATCTATCTCTTCTTTATTAAATTGACTAAAGCAATAATCACATTTCCACCCTGACTCCTCAGGGTTAAAACGTAAAGGTCCTCCACAATTTGGACAATCATATTCTTTTATATTAGACATGACATCACCTACTTACGGTCTGTTATATCAAACTTATCACCACAGCTTGGACAAAACTTAGGTGGGTTAGCTGGATCTTCTGGAATGAAACCGCAATTATTACATTGGTAAGTATCACTTTGAGGTTTCTTATTACCACAATTAGTACAGAACTTACCTGTATTTGCTGTACCACACTCACTACAATGCCAAGAATCTGTTTGAACCGGCTGTGGTTTTTTATTGCCACAACCTGAACAGAATTTAGCCGAGTCCGGATTAGTATTACCGCAATTTGTACAAGTCCAACCACTACTTTGTGGTGATGGAGTTTGTGGCCCTGTCTGGCCCCCTTGCACACTAGATGCTTGATTTGGTGTAGCAGGATTCATAACATCTGACAGACCTCCACCAACAGCGTTCATCCCCATTCCAACACCGGCAAATCCCATCATGGCACCATTTTCATTCTTTCCAGCATTCTCGATACCTGAAGCAACACCTCTAGTCATACGAGCTGCACGACGATTTGGATCAAGTAAAAGAGCGTCTTGTCTATGCTGGTCTATAAACTTCTTGGTTTCCTCATCGTATGTCATGTTTCTAACAGCCACTTGATTGATGTAGAAACCACGTTGACTCAGCCAATCTTCATCAAGAGTATCAGCCATGAATTTACCGATTTCTCTTTGTCTTGTAGGAAGTTCAATGACACTACAATCCTCATAGGCCATACTAGCAATCGCATCAGAAAAAGCTGCCAAAAACTCATCGATATATTGTTCTGCCATATCGTCTTTGACAAAATCTTTGTCTCCAGTTTTATTAAGGACTTCTCTATAGAATAAAATCGGATCGGATATCTTAATTGAATAGGTACCATGTGCTCTGATTTCAGTTGATATCATCGTACCTGGCACTAATTTTCGATCACCAAAAATAATAGGATTAGGTGTACCAAAACGAATGTTTGGTATTTCCTGCATATTTATATATATAACTTTTTGTTCATATGGTGCTGAACCACCAAACTTAAAGCGCTCAAAGGAATCTTTCACTGTGTTCATGATTCCACCGGGTCTCTCAATACCATTGTTACCTGTATTATTGTAGCCAGCCACTTCATTCTCTCCTGTTGATTCGAAGAAAATGCTAGGTGCTCTTGAATTATCTACTTGATAAAAACCTGATTCGTTAGTAGCCGCGATAATCTTGCCAGAATCTACAAGAATCATAAAAGTATTCTCAGGCACCTGAATCAAAGATCCATTTGAAATCACATGTGGAGAGCCTTTTCTATTACGATTTCTTTTCTCATCTTTACGACTGACTACACCATAAGATGCTACAACCGAATTATTAATATTAGACGGCTCTACTCTTTCAAGCCATTGGTCTGCTAAAGCACCGCCTACCGCTTCCATTCCTACTCTAATAATACCCATATCTCCATTCCTTCCTACTATGATAAATCACAGTTATAAAATATTTTTCTATATTATCTCCACTAACTTGGTAAAACCTATCTAGTTCTAAAAACTCAATCAGATGCTAGGTCATTTACCCCTGTAATGGTTACATTCCTTAAATATCGGTCATTTTTTAGGTCGACAATTCTAGGCATAATCCTCTTACCTTTTTTGTCGAGAATAATTTTGACTCTTGGCCGCATACAAGCCTCCTCAAAATTTTCCATAACGATACCTAAAAAGCCATTGCTAAGCCTAACATAAGTGCCAATTGGAAAAGGGGCAACTTTTCTGGCAAAAATCTTTGTTAGATTAACATCAAACATAATTCCACCATTTGCCATAATATACTCCATAGCTTCAGAAGGTAATAATTGCTTCCTATATGGTCTGTTTGATATTAAGGCATCATAAACATCACACATACATATGATCCTACCTAAGAGGGAAATCTCATTATTCTTCTTTCCTTCAGGGTATCCGTTACCGTCATATTGCTCGTGGTGTTGCAGTACAGCCACATAGGATATTGATGGTATCTCATATGTTTCCTTCAGGTATTTATAACCAAATTCCGAATGTTTCTTCATGATTTCATATTCATCCGGGGTCAATTTACTCGGCTTATTTAAGATATCTTTTTCAATATATATTTTACCAATATCATGAAGAATTCCAGCCAATCCAAGATTGAAAAGTTGTTCTCTAGACAGACCTAACTCAACGCCAACTAGGACGGATAAGACGGCCACATTTACTGAATGAAAAAAAGTATAATCATCAAAAAACTTTAAATCAATAAGGTTAACCATCGTATCTTTATTTTCAATGATTTCTTCTACAATATTAGTAATCATCATCTTGGTCACATCTATTTTCTTTTTAACCTGTATCTGTCCGCCTTTTGTTTCTAAATCCGTAAAAATAAAAGCATCCTTTAATGATTGGATCGCTTTCATTCTAAGCTCGTCTCGAATAACATCCCTAACCTCTATATCTGCTGATAACTCATCATCGATATAGATGCCCTGATATCCTAACTGTACAATTCGATCGATATATTTTCTTGTTATCATATTGCCTTGACTAAGCAATAATTTGTGGTTGATGTCGTATAAACTTTTTCCTACTGTCATTCCTTCCATCAACCCATGAACTGGCACGAATCGCATATTGTACTCCTTCTATTTATATATGGGGTCATTTGACCACTCCATTAATGAATTATACCCAAAAAAAAAGTTATTTTCAATGATTAGAACGGATTTTAGAAGATATGATAAAGAAACTTGATTACCAACAGAATTATATAGGCTATAATTACTATAAAAAATAGTAATATATCATCATGCTGTAGTATGTAATGAAAAAAGCCGTCAACAAATCAGATTGCTAACGGCTTATAGTATAAAATTTTATGTGTGCTTTGAAAGCATAGGCAAAACTAGCTTAGAAGTTATCACAAAGTAATTCAAAATGGGCTTGTGGATGAAGACATGCTGGACATACCTTTGGTGCATCCACACCAAATGCTATATAACCGCAGTTATCACATTTCCATGATACCTCTTCACCTTTTTTGAATACTTGGCCTTTTTCAACATTAGCAGCAAGTTTTAAATATCTCTCTTCATGATGTTTCTCAACTTCAGCAATAAATCTGAATGCAGCAGCAACAGCTGGGAACCCTTCTTCTTCTGCAGTTGCAGCAAATGCAGGATAAAGCTCAGTCCATTCCTCATTCTCACCACTTGCAGCTGCTTTCAAATTAGATACGGTATCAGCTAAAGATACAGGATAACCGGCACCATTAATTTCAAGAACTTCTCCATTTAGATCTTCTTTCAAGAATTTGAAGAAACGCTTTGCATGTTCTTTTTCATTATCTGCTGTCTCTTGGAAAATATTGGATATTTGTACATAACCTTCTTTTCTAGCGACTGATGCATAATAAGTATAACGATTTCTAGCTTGTGATTCACCTGCAAAAGCTTTCATTAAATTGTCCGCAGTTTTTGTACCTTTTAAACTCATTACTTTCCTCCTTGCATTCCACAATGATTCATCGTACAATATCTATAATCATATTTGCAATTGATAATCATTGTTAAATAATAAACTTTTTAATTACATTATTATTCTATCACTTGCCCATATGAGTGTCAAACATATTTGAACAATTTTTAAGACTTATGTATAATGAACTATATGTTGAGAAGAAAGGACTATTTATGGACAATCGACACCAATCTATTCGAAATGTTGCCATACTTGGCATTATTTTTAATATCATACTTTTAATCTTAAAACTAATCATTGGATTTATAAGCAAAAGCCAGGCAATGATTGCCGATGGATTAAATAGTGCTGGCGACGTTTTTGCTTCAATAATGACCTATATAGGTAATCATATTTCCAGCGAACCCTTTGACGATGATCACCCATACGGACATGGAAAAGCTGAATATATTTTTTCCATGATTATCAGTTTTTCACTAGTAATTGTGGCATACAACATTGTTAGAACTTCTATCGATTCCCTTAGGGTTCAGGCAACGTTTATCTACTCCAATTGGCTTTTGGTTACCGCACTATTCACCATAGGTGTTAAAGCAAGCCTATTTGTTTATGCAAATAAGATCGGTCATCGCTACAACTCTTTACTTGCTCTTGCCAACGCTGAAGACCATCGGAATGATGTATTTATTACTAGTTTTACACTTATGTCTATTATTACAGGTTACTTCAACCTCTTCATTATCGATGCTCTTGTCGGCCTATTTATTGGTATTTGGATAGGATATACAGGTTTCACTATATTTTCAAGTGCCTACTATGTCCTCATGGATACGACACTGGATTCTGATATAAAAAATGAACTTATAAAAAAAATAAGTCAGGTTAAGGGTGTTGATCATGTTGATACCATAACTAGCAAACCAGTAGGTCTTACCTTCTTACTCATGGTAAAAATTAGTGTAGATGGAAACATAAGTATTTTCCAAGGTCACGAAATTAGCGAACAGGTTAAAACCCTACTTATGGAACATGATTCTGTCAACGATGTCATCGTCCACTTAAATGCAACTCAGATTCATCCACAGAAAAACTATCTAAAATAATATATTTAAAGAGCTGATACACCAAAATCTTGGTATATCAGCTCTTATTAAGATATCATATCCATAAGGTCTTTAATCTTCCAGTATCTTATAACTTCTAAGGATTTCACCATAAAAAATCATATGATAATCTCCCTCAGGATAGTGTCGGTTTTTAATGACTTCTTCAATAAAATCAGGCTCTAATTGATGCTTAGCTATTACCTTACATTCAAAATGCAATCCACACTCTCCTACAAGAGGGACATCTACTTCCAAGCCATCAACCTGTGTCAGTCCAGATTCTTTGAATTTATTGACATCTCTTCCCGAATGACTACCACAGTATCCAATCTGTTTTTTAAGTTGTTGATTAACAGGAACACTAACCGTGAAAGCATCCCCTACATCAATAAGTCCATATGTATAACGGCTGGGTCTTACACCAACAACAAAAACATTTCGCCCCCACATAACTCCAGATGTAGCCCAACCAATGGTCATGGTATTGACTTTATCCTCTTTTTTTACTGTTAGGAATGCTCCTTTAGGTACTTGGGCCAATGCATCCTTAAGCATTCGATTATAAGGTACTTCTTTTCGTCTACCCTTAAATCCTTCCATGAATCTGCTCCTTCTTTATGACAGGAAATCCAGAACCACTTGTGGCATCTCTTCCTTGTCACATATTGTATTATGTAAAACAGGACGTTTGTCGATGTCTTTTACAGCTGCCGGAATTTCTACATCAGTCAATTTTTCCAGCTCATGAAGCAATTCAAAATCATTAAGTTCCCTATATTTTTCACTAATTGCGAGAAGTGTACTCTTAGTAAACTTATAGGGACTAGCAGTAGAAACGATAACTGTTTTCGACAAATCATCTCCCTTACTAGTATAACTGTCAAAAGCAGCTTTGGCAACAGCTGTATGAGGATCAATCATATAGGAATTTTCTTTATATTCCTTGGCTATAGCCGCTAGAGTTTCATCATGATTGGCAAAAGCCGGATAAAAATCACTTATTTCATTCTTCATATCTGCCGTAATGGTATACATACCTTCTGTTTTAAGTTTATCCATTAGCTGATTCACCATATCAGGATTTTCGCCAGTAATTTCATAAATCAACCTTTCAAGATTACTTGAAATGAGAATATCCATACTCGGTGAAATAGTCAAAATAAAATCCCTTCTTCTATCATACGTTCCTGTCTCAAAAAAGTCATAGAGAACTTTATTATCATTACTTGCACAAATCAACTTATCGATAGGTGTACCCAACCTTTTAGCATAATAAGCGGCTAGGATATTACCAAAATTACCTGTAGGTACTACAACATTCATAGCATCACCATTAGTCAATTCTCCTTGCTCTAATAGCTTTGCATAAGTATAGACATAATAAACAACCTGTGGCAAAAGTCTTCCTATATTAATTGAATTGGCACTAGATAACTGACAGCCCATCTCAGCCAATTTTTCCTTAAAAGCATCATCATTAAAAATCTCTTTGACGCCAGTTTGAGCATCATCAAAATTTCCAGTAATACCGACAACATGCGTATTGGCACCTAGACTGGTAATCATCTGTCTTTCCTGAATCATCGACACACCTGATTTTGGATAAAAAACGATGATTTTAGTACCTTCAACATCTCCAAATCCAGCAAGAGCAGCCTTACCTGTATCCCCTGATGTAGCGGTTAAAATCACTATGTCATTAGTAATTCCCTGTTTTTTTGCAGATGTTGTCATCAAATACGGTAGTATTGATAAGGCCATATCCTTAAAAGCAATAGTCGATCCATGAAAAAGTTCAAGATAATAATGATCACCTTTTTTAACCAAGGGTGCTATCTTCTTATCATCAAATTTTTTATCATAGGCACTATTAACACAATGCTTAATTTCCTCTTCTGTAAAGTCATCTAAAAATAGACCTAATACTTGGCAAGCTATCTCTTGATAACTTTTATCTTTTAACTTCTCAAAATCAAGTTCTCCAGCAGGTATGTAAGAAGGAACAAATAATCCTCCATCACTTGCTAGACCCTTTACAATAGCTTGAGAAGCTGTTAATCCTACTTCTTGACCTCTTGTACTGTTATAATGTAATTTCTCCATTTTAGATGTGATGCAAAAACATCACTTCCTCCTTTCAGATTAAAGCTCTTCATAATCTATATTATAGTAGAAAGTTTATTCCACTGACACTACTTATATCATCATAAAAAGTTTATTTATAATCTTTGAGAAAGTATATCATATATCCCACAGAAAAACAATTGTTTTTCTCAGAAACACAGGTCTAAAAACAATGAGGCTCCGCCTCCTTCCCTTTCCTATAGAAAAACAAAGGAACTGAGAATAAACATATGTTCATCATCAGTTCCTAATTATTAAATGCATTTATTAAAATCTAAAATACTCTACTTTTCCGTATTTGGCAACAAAAATCAGGTTATCATCAAACCACTTCATAATATCAGGATTTGTAATATCACGATTAACAAAGGCTAGTGCTCCTTGACTGTTATCGTAACCTGCAAGAGCATTATCTACGGCCTCAATCGTCTTCTTTGAAGCAGTTACTTCCCAATATCTTCCATCTTGAATCGGTGAAAACTGATAAACTTTTCCATCATTTTGAAATACTACTTCTTCAATAGTGTCTGGGTAGTAGTCATGTAACATTCTGTTAATAATGGTATTGGCAATCATCATACGGGTATTAAGATCTTCCGTACCCACCTCTGCCTCTACTATGGTTAATAATACTTGATAATCTGAATTAGATACTTTAATTGGATCACGATTTGGTATTACATCAACATCTTGAGATGAGATGGTGACATATCCATCTTCACTGTCTCTACCGGCGGTGCTAAGACTAAGGTTCTTGTCTTGTCCGATTGCCAAAGCTTTTTTATCCACCTGCGAGTTAGAAAATGAAACCATACTGTCTACAAATGCTTTCCAGCAATGACTTTCATAACGTCTGTAATCATAATTAGACAGGAGCTCGTCCTGTGAAACCAGATCTTCTTCTTCAGTCTCTATGACTTCCAGTTCTTTCATATCTTCTTCATTAGCGATGATCTCCTGCTCTTTTTCAGCAGTATCATTATACATACTCGAAGCGTATCCATTGGCTCCCAGAATCATTGCGCTAACGATACAGGTAGTAACGACAACGGCACCAAAGGTATAAACTTTTTTAGATATTATATGATCTTTATGAAACAAAAACTCAAATAACTTTTTAAAAAAATTCATGTCTTGTCCTTTCATTAACTACATTTTTCAGCTTATACTAAACTTTCACCAAGACAAAGCCAAAAATTAAGACTCCATAAAGGCCGTTCAAAATAGCCTTTTTTGAAGTCTTTGCTATTATACTACAAACAGACAATCAGTCAATGGAAATGTATACTCTTTGTTAAGTTTAAAAAGTTTTCAGACTATTTATTCACAATTTTTATGCATCTATAACATCAAACAACACACCTATGCTTCTTTTTTATGCATTTTTTTAGATTCTGCAATTTTTCATTCATTTTGCCCAATAGAATATTTGGAGGATCTTCCCTCCCTTTTTTTATATGAAAATGGTATAATAGAGAAAATATTTACTAATTTGTAAGAGATTGGATTCTAAATGGCAAAAGGTATTTATCAAACAAAGAAAAAAAATGGAGACATATACTATCGAGTATCCATCACACATAAGGGTCGTCATATCAGTCTCGGATCATCAGCAGACAAAGACATAGCTGAAAAAAGATATGTCCTAGCCAAAAAAGTCCTAGACCGTAAGCTTTTCAATCTTGATGATTATAGTAAGACTGACCAATCTCTAGACTATGAAAAATGGATCATTATCATGAATTTCAGGGACAATGGTCTGTATTTTAAAACACCTATCTACCTGTCAAAAAACTATTTTACTTATCATATAGACATGAATAGGATTCTTATTTTTGACGTAGATGACCTTTTCTTCTATAGTTCCCATAAAATCTTTGCCAAAGGCAATTACCTCTTTGTTAACGATTACGGTATGCAAACGAATATACTGTCTCGTTACGGTATCCGAAATTATGCATCCTATGGTAAAGATTATCTCTTTATCGATGGCAACAGGAACAACTTCAGATATGAAAATATCAAGATCCGTAACCCCTATCTCGGTGTAGAACAGGTCGTTCGTAATGGTTCTTTTGTCTATAAGGCCAAAATTCATTTAAAGGGTTATGTCACTATTGGCCACTATAAGTCTATACACAAGGCAGCTGTCGCCTATAACAAGGCAGTGGACTTTATGTTAAGATATATAACACCAGATAAAAATTACTCTAAAAATTATATAGAGGCTATTAGTAAGGAAGAAGCTGAGTATTATTATACCTCTATTAAACTTCCTGAATATTTAATTAATCTGGTTTCATTTGATGAGCAAATTCGAATTTATAATAAATAATATACTTAATAAGTGTTAAGGATATTCACAAGAGATATATAGGACCTCAGACTTGTTTGAAAAAATAAAAAAGACCAACTAAACTTTAAATTGTTCAGTTGGTCTTTATACTTTGTATAGAATTCTATTATAAATAAGATGTTTTAGTTCGTAATTTTGGTGACGACAACTTTATCTTCATCAAGACTAACATGGACCCTATCACCATCTATTATAATACCATGAATGTATTGTTCAGCAATTTCATCTTCTATATGACGTCCTATAGCTCTTCTTAATGGTCTGGCTCCATATTTTTCATCATATCCAATATTAACTAAGTAATCCTTAACCTCAGATGACACTTGAATATCCATATGTTTTTCTTTACCCATTAATATAACTTCACGAAGCATAACTTCAACAATTTCGTGAAGGACTTCTTGATCTAATGGATTGAATATGACTGTTTCATCAACCCTGTTTAGGAATTCAGGTCTGAAGAATTGCTTCAAAGCGTCATTTATATGATTATCCCCAGCAGTCTTTGTATCATTATTATAGCCAATACTGTTAGACTTACTTGTTGTTCCTGCATTGGAAGTCATAATAATGACTGTATTTTCGAAGTTAACTACTCTTCCCTGACTATCTGTCAGTCTTCCATCTTCTAAAATTTGAAGAAGAAGGTTGAAAACATCTTGATGAGCCTTTTCGATTTCATCCAATAAAATTACAGAGTATGGACGCCTTCTTACTCTTTCAGTTAACTGACCTGCTTGATCATACCCCACATAGCCAGGAGGTGCTCCAATAAGTTTGGAAACAGTATGCTTTTCCATATATTCACTCATATCAAAGCGAATCATGGCTTCTTCATTACCAAATAAAATCTCAGTTAAGGCCTTTGAAAGTTCAGTTTTACCAACTCCTGTAGGTCCAACGAATATAAAAGAACTTGGTTTGTTACGCTTCTTGAATCCAGAACGATTACGACGGATGGATTTAGCTAAAAATTCAATAGCATGGTCTTGTCCTTTAACCCTTCTTGAAAGCCGCTTTTCAAGGTGAATTAGCTTGTCCTTCTCATCTTCTTTAATAGACTGAACAGGAATGTTAGTCCAAGCTTCTATTACATAGGCAATATCTTCCTCTTTAATATGAACATTTTCGCACTGAATTTCAAGATTTTTAATCTTATCAGTAACTTTCAGCTCTCTTACCCTACAATCAGCAGCCTTTTCATAATCATCTATGGCTGCTGCTGCTTCTTTTTCAGCTACAATTTTACCAAGTTGACTTTTCAAAGCTTCCAACTCAACCAATCCCATATTCTTGAGATTAGCTCTTGAACCAGCTTCATCTATGACATCAATGGCTTTATCCGGTAAGAAACGGTCATGGATATAACGCTCACTCATATTAACTGCAAGCTCAATAATCTCATCAGAAATAATGACCCTATGATAATCTTCATAATAATCTTTGATTCCTTTAATAATCTCTATAGACTCTTCAAGGCTTGGCTCATCTACAAGCACAGGCTGGAATCGTCTTTCTAGAGCAGAATCTTTTTCAATATGCTTACGGTACTCATCTAGAGTTGTAGCTCCAATGATTTGTACATCACCTCGTGCAAGGGCTGGTTTTAGTATATTAGCAGCGTTCATAGCACCACTCTCCGCTTCACCAGCACCTGCAATATTATGGACTTCATCAATAACTAGAATAACATTACCGCTTGATTTAGCTTCATTAATGATTCCCTTCATTCGACCCTCAAATTGGCCTCTGAATTGAGTCCCGGCTACTAGTGCCGTCAAATCAAGAAGATAGACCTCAGCATCTAACAACTTAACCGGTACTTGACCTTCATAAATTCTTACTGCTAGACCTTCTGCAATAGCAGTTTTACCAACTCCAGGCTCACCGATTAGTACAGGATTATTTTTTTGACGGCGGTTTAGGATCTGAATCACTCTATCAATTTCCCTATGACGTCCAATAATCCGATCCACTTCATCATTTTTAGCTTTTTCACTTAAATTGATACCAAAAGTATCTAAGTTCTTACGTTTATTCTTAGAAGGTTTTTGTTTAACCTTAGTTTGCTTACCTCCAAATAACTGACTAAAAGGATTATCTTTACTTTTTTTGTTCTCACCATCATCATCTCTTCCAGGTGTAGTTTCATCTGGTATTGCTACAGTCTCATCGCTTTCATCACTAGGAATTTCATCAAAACCGGCATCTTCTGGCTCATGTCCTGCAAAAGCACCAAAAACAGGATTTCCTTCAGACATTTGCTCCATGAACTGATTTATGGAATCACTAATAGATGGATCTTCGAACATCTCCATCATCTGCTTGTTGATATTTTCAAAATCACCAGGGCTCATACCACTTTGCTGCATCATCTGGTCCAAAGGACTTAATCCTTGCTTACTGGCGCAGGGTAGACAAAGTCCCATTCGTTCCGGTTTGTTATCAACCATCTTGGTCACAAAAACAACGGCTGTGTTCTCATGGCAAACTGAACATTTCATAAAAACAACCTCTTTCCTATATCGAAGCCATTATCGGCTCTACTATCTTATCGTTAATGTATACCTAAATTAACATACCGAAGAAACCTTGTCCACTATTTACTACTAATATAATAAAGTTTTAATAAATCCCAGTCTATAGGCACTTACAAGAAGTTTTAGGTCATCAATATCTCTAGCGAGTTTCCTTCCTATATCAGTATCACCAACCAGTATCCTTGAGCTGGCATGTTCAACGATAGAAAGTTCGGATATCATATCAATATTATTTTTAATAGCATCATCAGCTGATGTAAAGGGCTCATGGGCAGCCAGAAGCATACCATGTGAATTGAATATAAAAGTATAACCTGCGATACCGGTCACATCCTGATAAGCTTTTGATAACCCTCCATCAATGACAATCAAACGTCCACCAGATTTAACCGGATTTTCTCCTTTTTTCACCTTTACAGGTACATGCCCATTAATGATTCTACCATGCTCAGGATTCAAGTTAAAATCCTGAAGAATTTTCTTACATACATCCTCTTGTAAAATATACTTATAATAAGGATTCTTTCCTTCAACATGAGTACTCTTATCTCCAATTAACAATCGCTCAAACGTTTTCATCGCTGTCTTACCAAATAGAGATGAGTTACTACCTGCCCAAAGGAACCAGAAAAAGTCTCTTTCTTTTTCATCACCTATATGGTCTCTATTGGCATATACTTGTCTTATACGCTGCTCATAGTAATCCATAAGAGATTTACCAGAATAAAGTTCTCCTTCAAAGGGAAGTTCAGTATAAGTCCCATCCTCGTTTAAAGGAATACAGCCATGATACAAAAGATTTCCATTATAAGCCTTATATATACTGCCTTTTTCAAACAAGAAGGCAACATGTTGTTGGAGCCTTACATTATTTATGAAAGAATATTGTAATTTACTTATTACCTGCAATTCTTCTTCTATTAATCTTATTGGATCTTCTTTATTGACACTACCCCAGTCATTGATCATTAATCGGTGATGTACCCCATTAATTTCTAATGAATTTGTAAGAAAATCCACCTTAGAGAGCAACTTTCTGTCAGACAAATGAAAATTTGGATTTCTATCGGAAACATGTTCTTCCATCTTAAATAGCATGATAGATACTGCCTTATTAATCTGAGCATGAAGTAAGCTTTCATCACTCATTAGATCGTCTGCTTTAGGATAAAACTGTTTTTCAACACTTTTATAATAGTCCATAGCAAATTTTGCAATGGATAATAGGTTAATACCATAATTTTCTTCAAGTATATCTAGTTGACCATATCTAGCACAAATGCGTATTACATTAAGAATACATATTTCCGAACCTGCTGCTGCTCCCATCCAAACGATATCATGGTTTCCCCACTGAATATCCAAGGAATGATACTCCATTAATTTGTCCATAATCTTATCAGGATTAGGTCCTCTATCATATATATCCCCAATCAAATGAAGATGATCCACAGCTAATTGTTGAATCACTTCGCTAATGGCTATGATAAAAGGATTAGCTCTTCCGATCTCAATAATTGAAGATATAACCTGATTGTAGTAATGGTCTTTATCCGGTTCCTTATCTCTTTGGTGAAGAAGTTCCTCAATAATATACTCAAATTCACCTGGTAAGGCCTTCCTGACTTTAGATCTAGTGTATTTAGACGAAACCTCTCTAAGGACAAGTATAAGTCGATGTAAAGTAACTTCATACCAATCTTTCTCCTCTTCTTCGTCTACATTCTTTCTTTTACTAGCACGATTAAGCACCTCTTTTGGATAATAAATAAGAGTAGCTAATTTTCTTTTTTCAATATTAGTAATAGTAGCTCCAAATACATCATCAATTTTCTTTCTAACAATTCCTGAACCGCTTTTTACAATATGAAGAAAGGCTTCGTCTTCACCATGTACATCAGAAAGAAAGTGCTCTGTACCTTTTGGTAAGTTAAGAATAGCCTCTAAATTAATAATCTCTGTAGAAGCCTCATGTATCGTTGGAAATTGTCTGCTTAATAGATTTAGATACTTAAGATTGTCCGATATTCTTTTCTCAATCATAAACTACCCCCATAGTTATTAAATTGACTTGTGTTTACTATTATATCATAACCTGACCCTTTACATATCTATAATAAAGGATTAATCGACTTTAGAACAAAGAGGCTTCGCCTCGTTCGCTTTGCGATTGTTGCGCTAGAAAAGTTTCCTTAACATTTTATGAGATGTTTCTACTCATAAAATTCATATAGAAAACTTTCCTATAACATAAAAAAGTCTGTCAGTAAAAACTGACAGACTAGAATTCTACTCGTATAAAGGATACTTTCCAACTAATTCCTCAACCATGGTAATAGCTTTTTCTTTGTTATTATCAAAATCAGTCAAAGTCAAGTATATAATCTCAGCAATAGTATCCATATCTTTTTCAACCATACCTCTTGTTGTCACTGCAGGAGTTCCCAGTCGAATACCACTTGTAACAAAAGGACTTTCAGGATCAAAAGGAATAGTATTCTTATTACAGGTAACATGAACTTCATCTAGAAGTTTCTCAGCAACTTTTCCTGTAAGATTAAGGCTCCTAAGATCAAGAAGCATTAAATGGTTATCAGTACCACCAGATACAATGTCAACTCCACGCTTCATAAGAGCTTCAGCCAACGCCTGTGCATTAGCCACAACCTGCGCTTGGTATGTTTTAAACTCATCACTAAGAACTTCTTTGAAGTTTACTGCCTTAGCAGCAATGATATGCATAAGCGGACCACCTTGCGTTCCAGGAAAAACTGCTTTATCAATCTTCTTAGCATGTTCTGCCTTACATAGGATCATTCCTCCACGAGGTCCTCTTAAAGTCTTATGTGTTGTTGTTGTCACAAAGTCAGAGTAAGGAACTGGGTTTGGGTGTAATCCAGCAGCTATTAATCCTGCTATGTGAGCCATATCTACCATAAGATACGCACCAACAGCATCCGCTACTTCTCTGAATTTTGCAAAATCTATAGTACGAGCATATGCACTTGCACCTGCAATTATGAGTTTAGGTTTTTCTTCAAGTGCAATGGTCATCAACTCTTCATAATCAATGTAGCCTTCTTTATTAACACCGTAAGGAACGATTTCATATGTCAAGCCACTAAAATTAACTGGGCTACCATGTGTCAAGTGACCACCATGAGACAGGTTCATTCCCATAATCTTATCACCAGGTTTAAGAACCGATAAACAAACTGCCATATTCGCTTGGGCACCTGAGTGAGGCTGAACATTTGCATGATCGGCACCAAAAATTTCCTTTGCTCTGTCTCTAGCCAAATCTTCGGCGATGTCTACTTTTTCACAACCGCCATAATATCTTCTCCCTGGATAGCCTTCTGCATATTTATTAGTTAAAGGACTTCCCATAGCAGCCATGACTGCTTTAGATACAAAGTTTTCTGATGCAATCAGCTCAATATTAGTTCGCTGACGATTGATTTCTGAGTCAATTGCAATAGCCAATTCAGGATCAAATTGCTTGACTTCATCAAAAGAATACATTTTCTACCTCCGTTATAGCAAAAATTACAAATGCTACATTATATTTTCAATTCACATTGCTGAAAGTATTATAGCATAGACTTGCAAAAAAAGAAACATACTTACCCTATGTAGTTATAACGATAAGGTATAACAAACATAAACTCAGTTTATCTATTTTAACCTCTTCCAATAGTTGACTTTTTTCATCCCTGTTATACAATAGATATAGATAAAAGGAGACATTATGAATTATAAGTTATTAATGAATTTTGCGCTGGAAACCGGAGAAATCATGCTGGAGAATGGTGCTGAAACTTTTAGGGTAGAAGATACAATCAGCCGAATACTTAAATCTAGCAATTGTCAAACAGCTGAAGCTTTTGTAACACCTACTGGCATTTTTGCGACTTTAGACCATAGTGATATTGATTGTTTAACATATGTAAGAAGAATAAAAAAGCGTACCATCAACCTAAGTAAAATTGCTGGTGCCAATCATATTTCAAGAGGCTTTTGTAATGGTGACCTTTCTCTAGAAGCTGCCATGTACGCCATTGAACAGGAGAAAAAACAAGCAGATTATCCTTCCTATTTACGAGTTATAGCTACCGGTCTATCCACAGCTTTTTTTGCATTGGTGTTTGGCGGTAATTCCATTGATTTTTTTGCCTCACTAATGGTCGGTGTCATATTTGCAATTTTGGAAATAATCCTTCTTTATACAGGTACATCCAAATTCTTCATCGACTTAACTGGCGGTTTTCTTGCAGGTCTGATTCCTTATTTTCTGATTCATATTATTGGATATCCTTGTAATTACGATCTTGTTGTTATATCCTCTATTATGCCTATGGTCCCTGGAGTTGCCATTACTAACGGTATTAGGGACAGCCTTCATGGAGAGCTCATATCCGGAGTAGCCAGAATTGCAGATGCATTTATCATAGCTATTTCAATAGCAGTAGGTGTTGGTTTTGCCCTATTGATACTAATATAAGGCCTAGTATAGAATTTTATTTATTAAGTTCACACATTTAAGGAGGGCAGGTTTAACCTGTTATATTTATGTTTATACAAATTGGATCAGCATTTTTTGCAACCTTGTTTTTTTCCATACTTTTTCAAGTCAACCGAAAAGAATTAATTTTTTGCGGTATTGTCGGAGCCGGTGGCTGGGCAACATTTCTTATTAGCCAAAGTAGCACTGATTCTAAAATAGTGGCTAGTCTTCTGGCAGCATTAGTTGTTAGTATACTATCAAACCTACTAGCTATCTATCGTAAGAATCCTGTGACAACCTACCAGATCTCGGGTATCATACCCTTAGTTCCTGGAGCAGGCATGTATCGCACTGCTTTTTATTTTATAAATGACGATAAGGACCTTTTCTCCACTTATCTATCAGAAACATTATTTATCGCCGGTGCAATTGCCTTAGCTATGCTAAGTGTCTATACCTTCCTAATACTTATACGAAATTTAAAGGCAAAGCACTAGCATAATGCACAAATTTTTACAGGTCTTTAGTCCTATGTTTCTATACTGATTCATGATTAACTTCATTGAAGAATGCTTATTTGCCGTGTATAATAGATATAGGAGGATTGTATATGAATGTTTATGTTGCTAGACAACCCATTTTTAATAAAGCCCATGAAGTTGTTGCCTATGAATTACTATATCGAAATAATGAAAAGAATTTTTATGATACTTGTATAAAGGATTCTGTAGCTACATCAATTTTATTATTAAACTCATATTTGTCATTCGGTCTTACTCACCTAACTCAGGAGAAAAAGGCCTTTGTTAATTTCGGTCCTCTCTTGATTTTAGACGATATTCCCAAACTCCTTGATAAAGAAAAAGTAATTATTGAAATTCTGGAGTCCGTCGTTCCTACTAAAGAATTTCTCACTAAAATAAAAGAGTATAAGCAGGATGGTTATATTCTTGCTTTAGATGACTATGTAGCTGGTTACCCATATAAAGATATTCTTGAACTTGTTGATATGGTTAAAGTAGATTTTAGGGCCAATACAGACATGGACATTCGTCGAATCTGTGTAGAACTAAAAGGTATGAACAAGATTCTTCTCGCCGAAAAGGTGGAAACGAAAGATGAATATGAATGGGCCAAACGAATAGGTTTTGAATTTTTCCAAGGTTATTTCTTCGCAAAGCCGACGATTATTAAGAAAAAACAGTTAAAAGGTACAGCTTATCATTATATACAAATCATGAAAGAACTTGATGAAGCAGAACCAAATTATATCAAAATAGCTGAAATTATCGAATCAGAAGTTAGTTTGACCTATAAACTCCTTAAGTTAGTCAACTCTTCTTTTTCACTAATAGACAACATTAGCTCTATTAAACACTGTCTTTCTATCTTAGGCATAGAAGCTTTTTCTCAATGGTTTACCTTGGCAACCATTCATGAACTATCTGACGATAAACCTAGTGAGATTCTTCGCCTAGCAATGATTCGAATGAAATTTCTTGAAAATATCGCTTTAAAAAGTTCATATACTCAACATGTACATGAACTCCGCTTAACCGGTTTACTTTCTGTTATTGATGCCCTCTTAGAAATACCCTTGGAGGATGCCCTCGACGAACTACCTGTAACCAAAGAAATCAAAGACACCTTATTACAAAAAGAAACTATTTACAGTAATGTTTATCTCCTTGCACTAACCTATGAAGAGGGTAATTTTAATGAGGCTGAAAAGCATGCAAGCTCTATTGATCTAAAACTTAGTTGCTTTCCTGATCTCTATATTGAAGCCGTTGACTGGGCTAATCAGCTTTTTGCATTTTTGGATAAGATTGCCGAAGAGCAATCTCTTTCTATCTCAATTTCCGAAAATTAACCCTTATAATAAAATTCTATAGAACAAAGAGGCTCCGCCTTGTTCGCTTTGCCATTGTTGCGCCAGGAAAGTTTCCTTAACACTTTATAAGATGTTTCTACTCATAAAATTCAAATAGAGAACTTTCCTATAGAATTAGAAAAGACCCTTTGCCAATACATTGGCTCAAGGTCTTTTTTTGATGATATATTTATCCTACAACTCTAAAAGAAGATTCTATTCCATTCACCCTGTCAAGATCTTTCAGTCGTCTTAAGGCCCTAATATATGAAGCCAAAACAACCTTATGTGTAATAATGATAAGTCTTGCATCACCAGGATTCTTAGTTGGTTTTTGAAGGACTGATTCAAAACTTAAGGACTCATCTGCAAATACAGTTGTAATATCCTTGAGAACACCTAGCTGGTCTTTTACGTTAAGTCTTAAATAAAACTTAGCCTTAATTTTATCCTCACCTTTAATAGTTCTTTTATTTTTGAAATTAATCATATGTTTACCTGATACTCCAAGTTTCAGCCTCTTAACTACTGTAATCAAGTCTGATACTATAGCAGTTGCCGTTGGCATGGCTCCTGCACCAGGGCCATAAAACATAGTTTCGCCTACAGCTGAACCATAAAGATATACAGCATTATTTTCATTATGAACAGCAGCTAATGGATGTTCTTGTGGAAGCAAAGATGGTTGAACACTGATTTCCACTTCCCCTTCTTCAATATCTGCAAAGCCTATTAATTTCATGACAAAACCTAATTCTCTTGCAAATTCAATATCACTTTGATCGATTTTAGCTATACCTCTTGTATATACATCTCCTAAGGTTGTTGGCATAGAAAAGGCAAGGGATGACAGAATGACCATTTTTCTTGCTGCATCTAATCCTTCAACATCAGAAGTTGGGTCCGGTTCAGCAAAACCTAAATCCTGCGCCTTGGCAAGTGCATCTTCATAGGACATTTTATCTTTGGACATCTTAGTCAGGATATAATTGGTCGTACCGTTAACAATACCCATAATTCTTGTCATCTTATCTGAAGCCAAACCTTCAGTCAAACCACGAATAATAGGTATTCCACCACCTACACTGGCCTCATAATAGATATCGCATTGATTCTCTGCTGCCAATTCACTAAGGTAGACACCTTGGCTAGCGATTACATCCTTATTGGCAGTTACAACACTTTTACCACTTTTTAAGGCCTTTGTCATAAGCTCCTTAGCATATGTCTCACCACCCATAACTTCGATAACAATTTGAATTTTAGAATCTGAGAAAATCACATCAGGATCATCAGTTAAGAGACTTGAAGGTATTTCTTTCCCGTCAATGACTCTTTTTTTTCCGATGTCACTAACCAGTATCTTTTGGACCACAACCTGACTTCCTAATTGGAATTCAAGGTCTTCTTCATGTTCAAGCAATAGTCTGTATACACCGGAACCGATTGTTCCCAGACCCAATAATCCAATATGTATCTTATCCATTTCATCCTCCATCTACATTTTAAAGCCTATATTTTTTCCATGTCCTGTTATCATAAAAAGTTCTTCCGGAGTCTTAATATGAATATCTAAAGCAAGTTCCAATACTTCCTCAATCTGATCTACAAAATGGAAGTTAATAGCATTTCTTGCATCTTTAGGGACTTCCTGAATATCCTTTTCATTTTCCTTTGGCATGATAATTTCTTTAATTCCTGCTCTATGCGCTGCTAACACCTTCTCTTTGATACCACCTACAGGAAGAACTTGACCACTAAGGGTAATTTCACCTGTCATAGCAAGATCAGTTCTAACCTTCTTACCAGTTGCAAGAGATGCCATAGCCGTTAACATAGTAACACCTGCTGATGGACCATCTTTGGGAGTTGCGCCACTTGGAACATGTATATGGATATCATTTTTACTAAAATCAATGACTTTCAATTGATCAGCCAAACGTGATTTTATAAGACTCATTGATATCCTTGCTGACTCCTTCATAACATCACCTAACTGTCCTGTTAGCATCATATTACCATTGCCTGCCATAAAGGTTCCTTCAATAAACAAAATATCTCCACCAACTGGAGTCCACGCTAGGCCTGTTACAACACCTGGCGAAGATGATTCACGAATTTCATTGTGTCTAGCCATCCGGCTTCCAAGTAAATCATGAAGGTTATCATCTGTAACTGTGAAAGTTCCCTTCACTTCATCAGTAACAATCTTTTCTATAACAGAACGAACTACTTTGTCTATTTGTTTACGTAATCCCCTAACTCCGGCTTCTCTTGTATATCTGTCAATTATACCAGAGATAGCATCATCTTCAAACACAATTTCATGACCTTCCAAGCCATGGTCCTTCATTGAATTTTTCACCAAATGTTCTCTTGCAATGTTTAACTTCTCTAAATTGGTATATGATGAAATCTGAATAACTTCCAAACGGTCAAGAAGAGGCTGAGGTATTGAATTCATAGAATTCGCAGTTGCTACAAATAATACATCCGATAAATCATATGGCACTTCAAGGTAATGATCAGCAAAAGTATTATTTTGTTCAGGATCAAGAACTTCCAAAAGTGCACTTGAGGGATCTCCATTATGACTCATAGATAACTTATCAATCTCATCAAGAACAAATACAGGATTATTGGTTCCTGCCTTTTTCATCCCCTGAATTATTCTGCCTGGCAGAGCCCCTATATAAGTTCTCCTGTGTCCTCGAATCTCTGCCTCATCACGAACACCACCAAGACTAGCCCGGATATACTCACGACCAAGAGCTTCAGCAATACTTTTTCCTAAAGAGGTCTTACCTGTCCCTGGCGGGCCAACAAGAAGGAGTATAGAGCCTTGTTTATTCTTTTTCATTTTCATTACTGCTAAATGTTGTATAATTCTTTCCTTAACCTTATCCATACCATAGTGATGACGATCAAGAACTCTCTTAGCTTCATTAATATCCACTTCCTTTATATCTGAACTCCATGGTAAATCCAACATCAAATCCAAATAGTTTCTAATTATATGAGCTTCTGAATTATTTCCACCTGATGTTTCAAGTTTTCTAAGCTCTCTGTTTGCTGCTTTTCTTGCTTCTTCTGACATAAGCGATTCATCAATGCGTTTACGATATGCTTCAGGACTACCTGGATCATCACCATCTTCACCTAACTCCTGCTGAATTGCTTTTAGCTGTTCACGAAGCATAGCTTCCCGATAGTTCTGATTATTTTTCTTAGAATACTTTTTAGCCATCTCTACTTGGAGTTCAATAGATTCCTGTTGCTTTCCTAAATACTCTATAAAAAGAAGGCCTCTTTCTTTCATTGATGCATGACGTATTAATTCGTATTTTTGATCCAAACTCGCTTGTAAAAAAGGTAATAAATGGCCTATTAAACTATTAATTTCCTTTTGCCTGTCTAGAAGCTTCATATAGTCTTCATTTCCCTTAAAATGATCACCTATCTCATGAATAATTTCTTTAATATATGCTATCATCTGAGCTCGACCTTCTTCATGAAGATCATCCACTTCAGGTGCTCCATGATAGGTTGCATAGGTATTAGTATCAGAAATAAGAATATCCTCAGCTTCTATCCTTTCAAAACCTCTTGCATAGACTAAAAAACCATTAGATGATGGTTCAATTCGATTCAGCTTAATTAATGAACCTATTTTATAAAAACTTTCTTCACTTACGTGCTTCTTATCTACTCCCTCTTTTAAAGTAAGAGCCAAAGCATAGCCAGATGCATTAGCCATCTGGTTTTTCAGCTCAAGTCCTAATTGCTCATCTACGGATAGTTTAGTATCTGTTGACGGTAAAATAACCGTATCTATAATCGGTATAACGTGTAATGCTTGATCTTTCATAATAATTCTCCTTTCAGGCTCTTATGCGTGTCCTCTTCGTTGATATCTTCTTGACTTAAGGTCAATATACGACCTAAATAGTATAACTAATTATATAAGGAAAGCGACACAGCATCTAGTCCCTAGTTGGCAACTGAGGTTATGTCGCTGAAAGTTTTGGCCTATTATTCCTCACATCCAAGTTTCTCGAAAAGGTCAATAAGAGTATACACTTCCTCTTCCGTCAATCTTGTCATAATTTTTTGCACCAAATCTTTCAATACATTTTCTTCCATTCTTGCAACCTTTAAACCTCGGTCCGTTAATTTAAGATAGGACTTACGTCCATCTTGGCGGCATCTAACTTTATAGACACAGTCCAAACTTGTAAATTTCTTAACCATTTCAGTTACTGTTGGTTTTGAATTGTGTACTGCTTCAGCTAATCCACTGATCGTTATATATTCATGCTTATCAATAATCTTCAAGTATTCAACTTGAGTCAAGGTAAGGTCACTAAGCTCACATTGATTATCAAACTTGTCAGTGCTATTACACTTCAATTTGTATAAATTCTTATATGCTTCCATTAGTCGAAGTTCAATATCCTTCATCCTTGCCTCCAAAACTGTGGACAGGTGATTTCTGCCTGTTTCTAAGTCTCTTTACTAGCCTTCTCATAATTAATTAGTTAGGTTTTACCTAATTATATTCCAATTAAGAATCATTGTCAACAACTTTTTCCTTTACTTGCTTGTTGAGGGACGCGGGTTGGACCCACGCAAACCAAGACACCCAACTTGAAAACTACAAAAGAAAAGCAGCCCGAAGGCTGCAATGCATTACTCTGTAATTAAATCATCAATGGGTGCTCCAGGAGCAACCATTGGAAATACCATTTCATCTTTATCAATAATACAGTTGATGATAACCGGTCCTTCCATCTCAATAGCTTCCCTAAGCTTTGACTCTACATCTTCTTTTTTGTCAATAATGACCGCTTTGACTCCGAAAGCATCTGCAAGGCTTTCATAGTTGATGTCATCTAAATGAGTGAAGGAATACCTATTGTCATAGAAGATGGTTTGCCATTGTCTTACCATACCCAGTACATGGTTATTTATAACCAAAACTTTGATTGGAAGTTTAAACCTGGCAGCAGTAATCATCTCATTAAGATTCATTCTAAAAGATCCGTCGCCTGCTATGTTAACAACTAATTGTCCAGGATTACCCGCCTGAGCACCTAAGGCTGCACCGGTACCATAACCCATGGTACCAAGTCCACCTGATGTCAGGAACATACGTGGATCAGTGAACTTATAGTATTGGGCAGCCCACATTTGATGTTGACCAACTTCTGTTGCAATAATAGCTTTACCTTCAGTAACTTCATAGAGTTTCTCAATAGCATACTGACCTGTTAACCCCTCTGGATACTTGAGTGGATATTTAGTAGCAATCTCATTAACTTCTGCCAACCACTCTTTATTGTCCTGTTGTTTTAACAAAGTATTTAAGCGACTAATAACTTCTTTAACGTCTCCAATAATATGGTGATCAACTGTAACATTTTTATTAATCTCAGCCGGATCAATATCAATATGTAGAATTTTTGCACCTTTGGCAAATTTAGTCGTATCACCGGTCACCCTATCTGAGAATCTTGCACCTATTGCGATAAGAAGGTCACAGTGTTGAACACCGATATTGGAAGCTTTAGTTCCATGCATACCAATCATACCAGTATATAGTTTATGGTTACCTGGAAACCCACCCATAGCCATCAATGAACAAGTTACAGGCGCTGCCGCTCTTTCCGCAAACTCAACCATTTCATCTTTAGCATCGGATAGAACTACACCTCCTCCAGCAAAGATATATGGTTTTTTGGCTTCTGCTATCATTTGAGCGGCCTTAACCAAGTCAGATTCTAAGATATGTTTCTTATGTCTTACAATTTCTTTTGGATCTTGTTTAATATATTCAGCCATTTTTATACTTACATCTTTAGGAATATCAATTAGGACTGGTCCAGGACGACCATCCTGAGCGATATAAAAAGCTTCTCTTACAACGTCAGCCAAGTCATTAACATCTTTTACTATATAATTATGCTTGGTGACAGGTGCTGTAACACCAGCAATATCAACTTCCTGGAAAGAATCTTTCCCCAGTAAAGGAACACCCACATTACCAGTAATGGCTACCATTGGTATTGAATCCATAAAAGCTGTTGCAAGTCCTGTTACTAAGTTTGTAGCACCAGGACCGGATGTCGCAATACAAACACCAACTTTTCCTGTTGATCTAGCATAACCATCTGCTGCATGAGCAGCTCCTTGCTCATGAGAAGTTAAGACATGGTTAAAATGATCTAACTGCTTATATAATTCATCATAGATGTAGAGAACGGCACCACCAGGGAAACCGAACATGGTATCTACACCTTGCTCTTTTAAACATTCAAGTAAAATTTGAGAACCGTTTAATTGCATTCTAATGCCTCCTTTAAAAGCTTTCCTTATTTGAGTACAGCTCCCGTGCTGGCAGAGGTAACAAGTTTTGCATATCTTGCAACATAACCTGTTTTAATCTTTGGCTCCTTAGGAACAAAGGTTTCTCGACGGCTAGCAAGTGTCTCCTCATCAACTTCAAGTAGGATTGAATTAGCCATAATATCTATTGAAATGGTATCGCCTTCGTAAACGAGACCAATATTTCCACCTTCAGCAGCCTCAGGTGACACATGACCTATGGCTGCACCTCTTGTTGCTCCACTGAATCTTCCATCAGTAATAAGTGCAACTTTCTTATCTAGCCCCATGCCGGCAAGTGCTGATGTTGGAGAAAGCATTTCTCGCATTCCCGGTCCGCCTTTAGGACCTTCATAGCGAATTACAACTACATCACCTTCTACAATTTCACTTGCATAAATAGCCTTAATAGCATCATCTTCTGAATCAAAAACTCTAGCTGGACCTGTATGTTTAAGCATCTCAGGTGCAACTGCAGAACGTTTTACAACACAGCCATTAGGTGCTATATTACCAAAAAGCACAGCAATACCACCCGTTTGAGAATAAGGATTCTCAATAGGTCTAATAACCTCAGGATTCTTATTTGCTGCTCTTGACAGGTTGTCTTCAACGGTACCACCTGTTACGGTTTGAAGGTCAGTATAAATCAAGCCCTTCTTAGCTAATTCTTTCATAACCGCCTGTACACCACCTGCAAAATAAAGGTCTTGCACATGGTGAGGACCGGCAGGTGATAATTTACATAGATTTGGCGTCTTATTACTAATATCATTAGCCATATTTAGGTCTAACTTAACCTGAGCCTCATAAGCGATTGCCGGTAAGTGAAGCATAGTATTAGTTGAACAACCAAGGGCCATATCAACAGTTAAAGCATTCTGAAAAGCTTTTTCATTCATAATATCCCTAGGACAGATCTTCTTCTCAAGCATTTCCATGACCTGCATACCAGCTAGTTTAGCAAGTCTTACACGTTCTGCAAAAACAGCAGGGATTGTACCATTACCTGGTAGACCCATGCCGATAACCTCTGTTAAACAATTCATGGAATTAGCTGTAAACATACCCGAACATGAACCACATGTCGGACAGGCACTATCTTCACAGGCATGAACTTCAGATTCACTAATAAGACCGGCCTTATAGGCACCAACCGCCTCAAATACTGAATTAAGATCAAGATATTTACCATCTTGTTCCAAAGAAAGCATAGCTCCACCACTAACAAAAACAGTGGGAATATTAACTCTGGCTGCTGCCATCAACATACCAGGTACAACCTTATCACAGTTTGGCACCATTACCAATGCATCAAAACCGTGTGCTAATGCCATCGTTTCAATAGAATCTGCAATCAACTCTCTTGACACCAATGAATAATGCATACCTTTATGTCCCATGGCCAGTCCATCACAAACAGCAATTGCTGGGAACTCCGCAGGAGTACCACCTTCCATAAGAACGCCGGCCTTAACAGCATCAACAATTGTATCCAAGTGTATATGTCCTGGTACTATATCATTTTGAGAATTGACAATACCGATGAGAGGCTTTCTGATCTCTTCGTTTGTATATCCCATTGATTTTAACAGTGAACGGTGTGGTGCACGTTCAATACCGCTTTTCATTCTGTCACTATTCATTGACTTCCTCCCTATTTGTTTATACCGTCATGGTTAATTAATCCTTATCGTTTATACCTAAAATAATCCTATGTTAAATTCTTTCGCAAAGTAATTCGCCCATTTTTGTTGTACCAACTTGAGTACAACCGTCACTCATAATATCTCCAGTCCTATATCCTTCTTCAAGAACCTTTTCAACCGCTCTTTCGATAGCTAAGGCCTCTTCTTCCAAATCAAAAGAATAGCGAAGCATCATTGCCATAGATAAGACAGTTGCAATAGGATTAGCTTTATCTTGACCTGCAATATCAGGTGCTGAACCATGAATCGGTTCATACATACCAAGTTTAGAACTTCCAATAGATGCAGAAGGCAACATACCAATAGAACCTGTAATCATACTCGCTTCATCAGAAAGAATGTCTCCAAACATGTTTCCTGTTACAATAACATCAAATTGCTTTGGATTAATTACTAACTGCATTGCAGCGTTATCCACATAAAGATGGCTAAGTTCAACCTCAGGGTAGTCTTTGGCAACTTCAAGTATGACTTTTCTCCACAATCTTGAATTGTCAAGTACGTTGGCCTTATCAACAGAGCAAAGTCTCTTGTCTCTTTTCATTGCTATATCAAAAGCATTTCTAGCTATACGTTCAACTTCTTTTTCTGAATACATCATGGTGTCATAAGAAAATTCCCCATTTTCACCATTTCCCTGGCCTCTTTTACCAAAATAAATCCCACCAGTTAGTTCACGAATAACCACGATATCAAGGCTATCTCCAATAATCTCATCCTTAATAGGACAAGCCGCTTTCAACTCCTTATAGAGCACTGCAGGGCGTATATTGGCATAAAGACCAAGAGCTGCGCGTAGTCCAAGTAAGGCTTTTTCAGGTCTTTTCTCACCCGGAAGATGATCCCACTGCCAGCCGCCAACTGCACCAAGGATTACTGAGTCAGATGCTTTGCAGACATCAATGGTTTCCTGTGGTAAGGGTTCACCAGTAGCATCAATAGCAACACCACCAGCTAAAACATCCGTGTACTTAAAAGTATGTCCATATTTATTTCCTACTTTATCAAGCACTTTAATTGCTTGGTCTACAATATCAGGACCGATTCCGTCGCCTTTAATAACTGCTAAATTATAATTCATACTGTACCTCTTTCATCATTTTATCTTTATTATATACTTATGCTCTAAAGAGCTATTCTTACATAAAACGTCTTGCTTGTTCTTCCAAATCACGAATCAATTTAACTTCAATAGAATCAACAAGAGCAATGAGGGATGCATCTATAACATCTGTCGACACACCTACTGTCGTCCATGTCTTCTCACCATCAGAAGAAGAAATAAGAACCCGGACCTTGGCTGCTGATGCATCTTTTGAGTCAAGTACCCGTACCTTATAATCAGTCAAATGTAGTTTCTTAAGATTAGGATAGAAACTTTCCACTGCCTGTCTAAGCGCTATATCCAAGGCATTAACTGGACCATCACCTTCTGCCGCACAAATCTTATCCTCACCTTCAACATGAACTTTGACCATGGCATAAGCAGAAAATTTTTCATCAACACTTGGTTTCTCACCCATAATCTTAAAATACTTAAGTTCAAAAAAGGGTTTGTACTTACCTAATTCCTTACGAATGATCAACTCAAAAGTTGACTCTGCTCCTTCAAATTGGTAACCATCATGCTCTAATTCCTTAAGTCTGTCCATTAAAGCTATAGTCTCTGGTGAGTTTTTTTCAATCTCTGGAGCAATCTTTTGAACCTTTTTAAGAAGAAGAGTTCTTCCTGCAACTTCACTCATGAGGAAACGTCTGGAATTTCCAACTCTTTCAGGTTCTATATGTTCAAAACTTTTCGTAGACTTATTAATTCCATCAATGTGCATGCCACCCTTATGAGTAAAGGCATGTTTACCAACAAATCCCATACCTGGATCTAGGACGATATTAGCCGTCTCTGCAACAAGCCTAGCAACACCTGTTAAACTCTCTATTTGGTCCTCAGGTATACATTCATAATCACCTTTGACTTGAAGATTCCCTATAATCAATGCTAGGTTGGCATTACCACATCTCTCACCAAATCCGACTAAAGTCCCCTGAACATGATCTACACCTGCTTCAACAGCCAAAACCGAATTAGCTACTGCTGTTCCTATATCATTATGGCAATGGATACCTATTGATCCTTCTATCTTAGATACAACATCTTTAGTTATAGCGGCAATTTCTGAAGGTGATGTCCCACCGTTGGTATCACATAGAACAATACTTTCAACTCCTGCGCCTGCTGCTGTAATTAGAGTTAGTAGCGCATACTCTTTATTGTTTTTATAGCCATCAAAAAAATGTTCAGCATCGTAAACGACTTTCTTTCCGTTTTCATTCATGAATTCAATTGTATCTTGAATCATTTGTATATTTTCATCTAGGCTTGTATTAATAATATCTGTAACATGAAAATCCCAGCTTTTACCAAATATAGCCACATATTCAGTATTAGCCTGAAGGATAGATTGAATCTGCCTATCTTCACTCGCTTTCACATTTTTTCGTCTGGTTGATCCAAACGCAACTAGTTTGGCCTGCTTAAGTTCAAGATTCTTAACTTCCTCGAAAAACTCAAGATCCTTAGGATTTGATCCAGGATTACCTGCTTCAATAAATGGAATGCCGAGTTCATCTAGAGCCTTAACAATATTTAGCTTGTCCAATACAGAAAAAGAAATACCTTCTCCCTGCGCTCCATCTCTTAGGGTTGAATCGTATATAACTATGTTTTTGCCCATATCCAAACTCCTTATCTCCTATTTCAACTAGGAATATTCTCTATATATCTTAAAATCATTTATAACATAGGAGGAGTTTTCCTCATATCTTATAAATGATTTCGCGGCCTAAACCGCGAAATCAAAACTGATTACTTCATCCAACTCATCATTTTTCTAAGTTCAGCACCAACTTTTTCAATTTGATGTTCTTGCTCAATTCTTCTTCTTGATCTAAAAGCAGGTCTATTAGCCTTATTCTCAAGAATCCAGTTTTTTGCAAATGTACCATCTTGTATTTCAGACAAAACCTTCTTCATTTCAGCCTTAGTCTCATCAGTGATGATACGTTTACCAATAGAGTAATCACCGAATTCTGCAGTATCAGAAATAGAGTATCTCATAAAACTAAGTCCACCTTTGTTAACTAAATCAATGATTAACTTCATTTCATGAACACATTCAAAGTAGGCACTTTCTGGTTGATAACCAGCTTCAACCAATGTCTCAAATCCAGCCTTCATCAACTCAGAAACACCACCGCAAAGAACTGCCTGCTCACCAAAAAGGTCAGTTTCAGTTTCTTCTTTGAAAGTAGTTTCAAGAATACCCGCTCTTGCTCCACCAATACCAGCTGCATATGCTAAAGCTTTTGCTTCTGCGTTCCCACTTGCATCTTGGTGAACTGCAATAAGACAAGGAACACCTTTGCCTTCTTCATACTGATATCTCACTGTATGACCTGGGCCTTTAGGTGCAACCATGAATACATCAACATCTGTTGGAGGAACAATTTGTCCATAGTGAATATTAAAGCCATGAGCAAATACTAATGAATTTCCTGCTTTTAAGTTTGGTGCAATACTTTCTTTGTATACATCTGCTTGTCTTTCATCTGGAAGTAAAATCATGATAACATCTGCTTGCTTAGCAGCTTCAGCTGCAACAGCTACGCGAAGTCCATCACTTTCAGCAATAGCCCATGATTTGGAACCTTCATACAGACCAACAACTACATCAACACCTGAATCCTTAAGATTTCTTGCGTGGGCATGACCTTGTGAACCATAACCGATGACAGCTACTGTCTTTCCGCTTAATAAGTCTAAGTTACAATCGCTTTCATAAAACATTTTTGCCATTTCAATATTCCTCCTAGAATCTCTTTTTATGATTAGTTTTCCTAATCTTTATTGGTTTAAATCCGACTGTATATCGTGATTACCTTTCTGTAATGCAATAACGCCTGTCCTTGTCATTTCTTTAATACCATATGGTTCAACCATCATGACAAAGGTATCAATTTCACCGGAATCTCCAGTAATCTCTACTGTAACTGCCTCAGTAGATGCATCAACAATCTCAGCTTTGAAAATATCAATAATTCCTATAATTTCAACTCTAGTTTTATTTGTTGCAGTTACTTTTACAAGTGCTAATTCCTTAAGTGTTGTATCTGATTTCTTTAATTGTTTGATAAAGAGAACATCATGCAACTTATCCAATTGCTTTATAATCTGATCAATAATTAAATCGTCACCTCTTGCAACAATAGTCATTCTAGATACTTCTGGATCTTCAGTCTCGCCAACAGACAAGCTATCGATGTTGTATCCTCTACGGCTGAATAAACCTGCGACTCGACTTAGAACTCCAGAGTGATTACTTACTAATACTGATAATACATGTCTTCTCATAATGCTCCTCCTTTTAATATGTGTAATCTAAGTTCACAGATTACAGACTTCATCACTATTATACATGAAAAACAGTCTGAAAATAATGGATATGTTTACCTAAGAACAAAGAGGCTTCGCCTCGTTCGCTTTGCGATTGTTGCGCTAGGAAAGTTTCCTTAGCATTTTATGAGATGTTTCTACTCATAAAATTCAAATAGAGAACTTTCCTATAGAATAACAAAGAGGCTTCGCCTCAGCGGATTATCCCTATTATCCGATAGAAATTAACTCCTTTCGAGTAATTTCTTAGTAAATGGAAAATATGAGCAAACATATATAAAAACCGCCCCTACAACATCGTAGGGGCGAGTATATATCGCGGTACCACCCTAATTACCCTTTCAGGTATCTCCTAGGTTCTAACAAACCCTTGACCTTAACGCGGTTCAACGTTGATAGCTACTTAGTTCACTATCAAGGCTTGGGAGTGATACGCTTCTAGTTCTGTTATCGGTTCGCACCAACCACCGATTCTCTGCAAACAGCTTATCCAAAAACTTGTCTCCGTCATTGCCTCTAACATGGTCTTATAAACTTGATTATGATTCTTACAAAGTATAAAGTAGTAAATTTGAATTAATTGTATCAATCTTGTTATAGCTTGTCAAGCCTTATATTAGCTATTCTCAACCTATGATAGGAGGAAAATCATAATTAATTTTAATGGAATACATAATTATTAGTTATACCCTATTGTTCAACCTTTCTTAAGTCCATACTGTCTACTAAATCTTCTACTTCATCGTAAACTCTTTTAACTGACCCATCATCAACAATTATTACTAATGCTGACATGTCAAGAGCCTTTAGCTCGCCTTCTAATTCTTCGATTGTCACTTCTACCATATCTTCTTTTCCTATGAGAATAGTTTCTTCATTAACGTGGATGTAAAAAACCACTCCACTGTCAACAGCATCTTCGGTAGATACATCTTCCTCATTGGTCTTATTAGAATCTATATTACCTACAGACTCTTCAACTCCTTCACGACCTTCTCCCGTATCAACTCCATCTCCGTTACCCAGCTCATAATTACCAATGCCTAAAAAAGCCAATAAGGCTACAATCATGGCAATAATCATGGCTTTAAAACTCACATGATTCTTTTTTTTCTTTTCCTTACGTTCATTCGTTCGATTATTCATAAGTACCTCCCTGGTTTATTAACTTTCAAAGCCTCCACCAATAACACTAACGCTTTCCATAGCATAAACAAAACTGTCATCATTAATATTCTTAATATATTCTCTCAACCTTACTAGTTCACGACTAGATACAACAGTTTTTACAAGCATTTTCTTTTTGACTGTAGACGTATCCATCGACTGTACAAAGGTTACGCCCCGCCCTAGTTCCTTATGTATAAACTGGGTTATATCCAGATAATGATCAGATATAATATTAACCATAAAATATCTCCTTGAACCGATTACCACATAATTGGCCACCCTACCTGAAATATAATTAGCTATAATAGAATATATGATCATAGTCAAGTCACCGTAAATAATAGAAGAAGATATAATGACCATATTCATGACCATCAGAAAAGTCGGAACATTAATATCTCTCTTTTCTTTTAGGTATAGGCCAACAATTGCCTCCGGTCCATTAGGAACACCTTGACTAATAACCATACCACCAGCTATACCAAGACAAATACCACCAAATACACTGGCAATAATGGGATCAGTTACAAACTTGGGAACAAATGCATCTGTAATTCCAAAATAAAAAGTAAAAAGTCCATAGCAGAGGGCAGCATATCCTAACTTGGACCGGTCATACATGAAATAAGCCCAAAGGATTATAGGTAATGAAAGCAATACCAACATCAATTGAATATTCCATCCAAAAAGGTTATTCAAAATAGTTGATACACCACCTAATCCAACTGGCACCAAATCGTTAGGTATCAAAACACTTGAAAACGTTGCCGCCCCAATAAACTGTCCAACAAAGATAAATGGGTATTTCTTTAATCGTTTCATAAAGTCATCTCTTTTAATGTCAATCCTCCTATTGGTCAGCTTCTAATACACATTCAACCAGTGCATCTATAACTTCAAAATCATAATGTTTTCCTTTTAATGATTTCAGTTCCTCAAGAGCGGCCATTTTTTCCATGGCTCCTCTATAGATTCTATCTGATGTCATTGCGTCATATGTATCTGCTGCTGCAATGATCTTAGCTTCAATAAGAATGTCATCACCTTTTAAACCCTCAGGATATCCTGTTCCGTCAATTCGCTCGTGATGCTGTATAACTATGGTTCTTATGGTTTGGTATTCTTCCGTATCAATACCGTGATTTAATCTATCCAGTTCATCTCTACCAAGAGATGGATGCTCCTTGATTCTATCGTATTCTTGTACTGTCAATCTTCCCGGTTTATTAAGAATTTCATTAGATATGTATATCTTTCCTATATCATGAAATAAAGCTGCAAAAGATATTCTTCTTAGAATTTTGTCTTTAAGGCCTAATTTTTTGGCTATTTCATAAGAAAGTTGTTGAACTCTTACACTATGATCTTTAGTATAGATATCTTTTTCTTCTACTTCCTTGACTACTTTTCTTGCTTTTTCAAGGATAAAATTAAGATCATTGAAGATAGTTTCATTACTAATATAAATCAAGTCAACATCTGTCAAAGTTTTAAAGTGATAAGTTTCATCACTTGATACTAGATAAAAACTATCTCCTTTTACTAGTATTTCACCTCGATACTCAACTTCTCCTTCAGTAATATAAAAAAACTCTATAGTTGATCTGTTATCATTTGGGTAAATAATGAAATTCTTTCCTTTTCTTATTCTATATTCCATTACTTCAATATCTGAACATTTTCCTTTTAGCAAAACCTCTGACGAATTCATAGATATTTTTGCAAGGTATTCTGATTTTTTTGTGATTTTAAGCTCGCTCATTTGATACCTCAAATATTTCTTTTCTTATAATTATATCATAGTTATTATTTAAATATGAAAAAAGTAAAGGCGATATAAATATCGCCTTTTAGCTTAATCACCTATTACTATTAATGGATCCACCATTATGGTACGATTTGCAATATCAACTGGTACTAACACACATACGACATCAACATCATACTTTCCACACTCAGCAAAAGCCGTGGCAGCAATAAGGTTAGTCTCATCAATCAATGTGTCACAAATACGATCGAGTTCATCTTCAATTGCTGGTGTATACTCTTCAACTGGTATTCCATCAACTAAATCATCTGCTTCGTCAACAGCTGCATCAATTTTTTCCTGAATGGCATCATTGGCATTATCCAATATGTCATAAATAACTGATAGGTCATCTGTCCCTGCATAGCTCGTTACTGTACTTGCCGTAAATAACATAATGACAAGCATGATTATCATGATTTTTTTCATTTCATCCTCCATAAAATCATTATTTTCCTATACTAGGATAACAAGCATGCATTATGTAGTCAATATTTTATTATGTTTTTTTATATAATCAAATGAAAACTACTCATAATTAAGGTATTGAAGTTTGTATATGACATCATCTGTATATTTACCTTCAATGTCTTTAATAACCGACCAAACTAAATCATAACCAAAACGATAAACATATCCGTTATCTGTCAAAGTAAAGAGAACGAATCGATAGCCACCATCTTTCTCTGACATAACTTTTTCAAGCGCATCAAAAAGCTCTGTATATGCTTTATCAAGTTTAGTCTGATCATGACGTATATCAAGGTTCAATTGTACACCTGTAGACTGACCATTAATCCTTACTTCTTGGTAAAGTCGTTCGTCAAAATCAATCTCAATAAAGAAGAACTGATTTGCAATAAAATCCAATTGGTACAAGGATTGATTCATCTTATCAGAATCTAAGATTTTCAATACTTCCTCATTGGTTAGCCTTTCACTTTCTCGTATGTCCTCACTGGTAAACCATGTGGTCACGGCATCACTCAACTCAATATTCTGGTCATTTAGGGTATTAATATTATCTTCAAGTTCAGCAATCTCAAGGTCTCTATCTGCTACTTGTCCTTCGAGACTTTCAAGTTCCATCTCCTGTTTATCAATTTTTTCCATAAGTTCGTCTGCTTCTGCCTCAACGGTTTCCTGTTCTACTGATATATTAAGCAGCAAGGCAAAAAGAAGGATTAAAACAACATCAAGGAGAGGGGTCAGATCTACGATTTTATCTGAACCAATTCCTTTATTCATCCTCATCACCCTTCCTTGAGGCAAGGTCCATACGTTCATATATCAATTGCAGATTTTCCTGGTTTTGATAGAAGACAGGAGCCAACATACCATCTAGAGCACGGAAACCAATTGAGAAAATAAGTCCCCAAAAAGTAGATGTTAGTGCAATGGTGAAATTATTCATAATCATAGAGCTTTCCATACCTACCATGCCTAAGAGACCTATGATAGTTCCTAGAATACCCATCAGGGGGAAGATACCATTTACAGTGGTAAATAAATGATAATAAAAGACCTCTTTTTCCCTAAGAGATTGGAGCTCATGAAGATTAATCTTCTTCTCATTATTGGCCTTAATGGATTCAAGAATAAACTCTATAGGAAGATATATCGTTCCCTGAAGCTTTTGGCGAAGCTTGCCTGATACACCCCGAAGCCTTTGGACAATCCATAGCCCATTAAATAAGGCAAGACAAATAATAAGAAAATCATAACCAATCAAGTTTTTAAGAATACTAGTAAACATAGGCCCCTCCTTTATATCTCTATTTTGTCAACAGTTTAATGTTATCCAGTCTGACTCTTCCCTCTTTTTCAAGAATCAATGTTGATGTTTTATCTTCACCTGTCTGAGGTTGCTTAAAACGATAGTCCTCAATTTTATTACCTTCGTTTTCAAGAAGCTTTGTTACTAGATCATCAGTAAGCTTTCCATAATTGTCTAAAGCGTTTTTCCATAAGGTAAATTTACAACCTTCAAGAAATTTAGAACAATAATAGGCTTTGGAGTTCTCAGTAATCTTTCCTTGACCGCATAAAGGACAGGATCCAAACACTTGCCCTTTTATGGTATAGTTCCCTTTTCCTCTATTTTCTCTTTCAAACTCTACCATATTCTTTGTCTTAGATGCACTTTTAACAAGATAGGCCACAAAACGATGGATAGAATTCATAAAAGGATCAACCGGCAGTTCATCACGACTGATTTTACTTAAACCTCGCTCCCATTTACCTGTCATTTCAGGACTTTTTAACTGTTCAGGAACAATCTGTATCAATTTAATCCCCTTATCTGTAGGATATAGGGATTTTCCTTTTCTATATATATATCGGACACTAATCAAACGTTCGATAATCCCTGCCCTTGTAGCCGGAGTACCAAAACCAGCTTCTTTTAACTGGTCCTTAAGGTCTTCATCTTCAACAAAACGACCTGCATTTTCCATAGCACTAAGTAATGTAGCTTCTGTATAAGGCTTTGGAGGTGATGTCTTCTTGGATTGAAGTTCAGTATCTGCAACATGAACCTTATCATTCTTCTTCACCGGTGGCAAAAGTTCATCATTTTTGTCATTGGCCTTTTGGTAGAGCTTTTTCCAGCCAAGATCCTTAACTATTTTACCTTTGGATATGAAATTCTCATCTTCAATAACTGCTGTTATCTTTGTCGTATTAAACTTAAAATCAGGATAAAAGACAGCTATAAATCGCTTAACAACCAATCGATAAATCTTCATTTCCTCATCTGGTAGTCTGATACTAGCGGGATTTTTATTAGTTGGAATAATGGCATGGTGATCTGTCACTTTTGCACTATTTATAATTCTCTTAGTAAATTTCATATTTAATTTTCCATCCTTCATCAAAGGTGTTATAGCCTTATCATAAGGAGGAACATTAATTTTGAACATAGTGTCTATAGCCGTTTTCTTCATATCATCACTGAGAAAGCGGCTATCAGTTCTAGGATAGGTAATCAATTTTCGTTTTTCATATAGGTTCTGGGCATATTCTAGCACTTGATTAGCCGTGAATCCATAAATTCTATTTCCATCTCTTTGAAGTTCGGTCAAGTCATATAAAAATGGCGGCTTCTCGCTTTTATTAGCCTTTTCTACTTTTGTAACTAGCCCTTCTTTTCCACTTATTTTTTCAACAATAGCTTTCGCCTCAGTTTCCGTATCAATTTTAGTTTCGGAAATCTGCTCCTTGAACCATGTTCCTGAATATCCTTCTTCATAGGTAGCTACAATTTCAAAATAATCTGTCGGTACAAAATTCTGGATATCATGGAAACGATTAACAACAAGGGCCAAAGTAGGCGTCTGTACCCTACCTATGGATAAAAGTGAATTATTAAGGGTTGTATAAGCTCTAGTTGCATTAATCCCAACCAGCCAGTCCGATTCTGAACGACATTTAGCAGATAGGTAAAGACGGTTATATTCAGTTCCATCCTTTAGCTTAGCAAAACCATCTTCTATAGCTTCATCTGTCATCGAAGAAATCCATAACCTTTGGAAAGGTTTATCAGAACCCACATAATTATAGATATAACGAAAAATAAGCTCACCTTCACGTCCACTGTCTGTGGCGCAAATCAAGCTGTTAACATCGTCTCTATGACATAATCGTTCTATAACGTTCAATTGTTTTACAGTTTTCTCATAGGGTTTTGTTTTTATTTCTTTTGGAATGATTGGCAAGGTGTTATAATTCCACTTTTTTAAAGATGGATCATAATCTTCCGGTTCAAAAAGTGTAATCAAATGACCAACTGCCCAGGTTATAATATAATCCTGTCCTTCAAGATATCCATCTCGTCTGGAATTCACTTTAAGAACTTTAGCGATATCTCTGGCAACGGAAGGTTTTTCTGTAATTATAAGCTTTTTCATGGTAGACTCCTTACGTTTCTTAACTTCTATTCTAACACATAAAGACCTTAGGAATAAAGAGAATAATACGTTCATATTTCGAACTTGATTACTAGCAAGGATTTTCTCCTTATTTTAATCTACACAAAAATAAGCCCTTCACTTTCTGCATGTATATAGCCCATGGACTATCCAGTCGAGAACAACACTCCTTTAATTTTCTCAACTGTTTCCTCAACTGTTAGGTCACTTACATCAATCTTCAATGTATCCATCTTGAAATATAATGGTATTCTCTCAATACTTCTTTCAAGGGATTCTTCATCTCGTATACCTTTAGAAATATCCTTTAATATTCTTCTACTTAATTCTCGTTCATTACAAATTAATGAAAATTTGTATACTTCAGTATCTGCTTGTAGATCTAACCTTTCCAGAACTGAATTAATAATTTCATCTTCATGCATCACCCAGTTAAAAAAAATATAATCAAATGAATCATTTTTCAGAAAATTATTAAGCAAAAATCCAATATTTTCTAAAACCATTGCTTTATTCTCTTCGCTCGCAATAAATGGATTCATTGTCCAACACCAATCACCATCAAGCCAACAAGATTTTTCTATACTTCTATATAACTTTTCACAGGTGGTAGATTTTCCAGAGCCCATTGTTCCGTTTATGAATACTAATTTCTTCAATCGATTTCCTCACTCTCAAACCATTAATATAATTCAATCCATTTTAAAAATTCATTTGGTAATTTATCGTTTGCTTCATTATTGTAATTCAATAGGATTGTTATTAAGGAGTCTCTATGGTAAATAAAATAATAGTTATAGTAATCTAACTTATTATCACCGTAATCTTCTTTAATCTTGAAGACGGTTGTCTCTTCATCGTTTATTACAATTTGGTCTTTATCAAGTTCTGATTCAATATTAAGTTCTGTAAATCTTAATTTCAAACTTTCCTCTATATCATCAATCATCTTATTACCCTTATACATCGACTCTGTCACAACAATCACTTCTAAGTCATCTCCAGTTGCATACATCAGAAGGTTCCCCATTTCTTTAGACTCTTCTGGTAAATTCAACTCTTCATAATTATGAATATCGAATCCTTGGCCCATATTTATACGAATTCCTAAAAAATCATTGTAAAACACATTTTCTTCTATGCGATTATCTGAAAGAACTTGTTCATTATGTTCTTCTACCAATTTAGGATCAATATCATCAACCTTCTGACATCCAATCACAATTGCAACTAACATCAGTAATATAAAATACTTTTTCATCCTTGCTACCTTCTTCCTTACTGAGAAACTTCAGTTTATTTTATAGACACTTATATCGTATCTATATGTGATACGATATTTTTTTACCATCCTGATATCAATCATGTCCAGAATCGTCATTAATAACAACCTGATCCAAGAAATTGACAAGTAAAAACTACCAGATATCCTTTATATTCGTCTCTCCATGAAAGTAGTCTACTTTAGTATCCTTTTCATATAATTCAAAATCAGGAAGAATATTAACTTTTCCCGAATCAGGATAATCACATACATCCATCCCTAAATCTGTTCTTATATCGACATATTTACATGGTTCTCTACCATTATTTTTTAACTGATGCGCTCCATTGGGACCCATTTCAAAGAAAATAACGTCTCCAGCCCTTACTTCCTGTATTCCTTCAGGTGTTCTCAGCTTTGCAGTACCCTCAAGTATTACAAATATTTCTTCTGAATTTCTATGAGAATGATAGGGATATGAGTACTTCCCAGGTTCAAGTATCCGTATATTAAATTTCAAATTTTTAGATTCAACTCGTTCATTGATATCCGCAATAGAACTCCAACTATACTCTGAAACTTCTCTTTCTTTTTTATAAAATTCAGTATTATCATCATTAAATATCTTAGCCATTAGAACTCCCTTCTATTCTTTACAACACTATCCTTATTATTTGATATATCACAGCATTTACAAAACACCACAAGCCACATAAAATCAACCGATATAAATATATGCTATATAAAGAAATACTGTAGTATCATGACTCATTTATACAAACTTATGCGACGGTTCCTTATCTCTATTTCAATGGTCACCAATCCATAAATCATTATAAACTTTAAGTTTAAACTCATCTACTTTCCAATCACCATCAATGTATTTCACATTTATTGCTCCCTCCTCATCAATAACTTCTTTATTACCATCTCCATATTCCAATAGCAAAGATGCAGTATATTCATATACAATCGTTGAATGCTGATTTAGTATACTATTGTTTAGATCATTCCTATAACTAACATCATATTTCAATTCATCAAGACTCATTCTAAAATTTTTAGTTAATGCCACTTCTCTATACATGCTAGGCATTCTATTTCCTATAACTGACAAAAGCCCATTCTCTGAACAATAATCTTCATAGCCCCAATAATATTCTTTACTATCTAAAGCACTCTCAATCATCATTTCCTTTTCAACAGCATAATCTTGTGGATTATCAATTGTATATATCTTATTCAAAAACGCTTCAATAAGCTCAGTCGCAAGTTCTTCATCTACTACTTTATCAGTTTCATCTTTATTAGTTTCATCTTTATTAGTTTCATCTTGAACAGTCACCTCATATGTACTTTTATTATTTTCAAGCTTTTCATTACTACATGCACTTATCAGAATGGTAACAATTAATAAACATAAACTTAGGTTCTTCATAAATTCCTCCATAAAATCTAGTCACGAATAATGCAATGTCCTATAGCTGTTCGTTGGTTTAAGATACCAGGGATTTTACACATCGGGCTCATGACCGCGGGACCCTCTAGGTGACTTAATGCAAAAGGCAACTCTAAATGTGTTCAACAATGAAATGATTGATATATGAACTCAAATGACCTTATACACTTATTATACTCTAAAGAAATCACCAGGCAAACCAACTAAAGTGGCCATCGTATCTACCTGCAATAAACATGTGAGAATAATTCATACACTCTTGATGAAAGGTATCTTTTACACAGAGTGAGCACTGAACTCTTAAGCTAATAGAGGTCCTTTTGTGATGCCGAAATTTATTTCTTCATTATTTTTCAACTTATATTAACTGTTTTGTTCGATGCTATTAACAAGAATTTATCATAATCATTTCTGCGATTTATAATCGTCCCTTTGCAGTCTCATTAAAATAATATCTCTATATGGCTCTTCTGCATCATCATCAACAATTCGTTGTTCTTCTACAAATCCTAGCTTTCTATATACTGCTATTCCCCTTTCATTAAAGGGAAATACTTCCAGTTCCACATAATCAAAATCTAGCTCATCAAAAACATAATCAAAAATTAGTTTTGTCGCTTTTCGTCCAATACCTTTGGAAAAATTCACACTATCAAAGATGCATATTCTATAGTGACATGATTTGTTATTCATCTCACTTAAAACCACTTCTCCTATAATTTCAGAGTCACTTGAAATAATGAAATGATTACGAGTTGAATCATTAACTACCCTATTGACATAACTTGAAATTTGGTCCCTATTGAATTCGTCTATTGTACCTGTATAGTACATAACTTCTTTATCAGGCTTCTCAAAAGCATATTCATAGTATTTGTCAATATCATCTATTCTAATTAATCTTATTATATAATTATCAAATGTCATTCTTGTATTCATATATCTCCTTCTTTATAAACATACATATATTAGAGAAATCGGTTAAATAGTCAGTTTCTAATTTTGATGGGTTTGAATCATCAAAAACCGACTAATTTGTATCAGATTTAGCCATTTCCTCTATTAATTCAATATCAATCTTAGCATAATTTTGCCTTGTAAAAAACAACCAATTAACATCAACTCTATACACATAATAATACTCATCATAGCGTGAGTCATTTTTATTTGTTAATTCAACATCTGATCTAAGGTGTCTAATAATTGCACCATTAAAAAGTAACTCATTATCCATATAATATTCAACTTTCCAATGTTCCTCCCACCCTTCTGTCCTATAACCCGAATTTTGATTCGTACTATAAGCATGTCCAAAATAATCAGCTAATGAATTTGATCTTATTTCAAAGCTATTGCCAGTTTCCTTATTTGCGACAATCAATCTATTAACATGATGAAATTTCTCTAATCTTACTAAGTCATCTTGACCATAACTAAAATATAGAATTATTCCAATCCCTATGAAAAGACCTACCAGATAATACTTTAATCTACTCTTCATCTTATACCCCCTACAAAATATCCAAAATTTCTCTTCCAATGATTCCTGTTCCACTCCTAAACTAATTTCAATTTCATAATTGACTCAGTGCTTTCATAACATTCACTATGATAATTTTCGATTTTTGAAATAACTATGGTATTTTTTCGTAGAACTCTCTCTTTGTTCCCCATTTTTTATTGTAATGTTCTTTAGAATTCCATTTAACAGTTATTCTTCCATTCAGAAACGAAAACGTCCGAAATTTATTTTTACAACTGAATGAAATTTGGGGTCGTTTGTACCCACATATTGTACAGCTTAATAGAAGAACCTAATTGGGTTCAGTGTTTTAGAAATAAATTGTAAACATTTTAATCACCAGGATAGTAATTAGATTTGCAATGCTACTATTCAAAAATTGCTTTTACATAATTATCTATATTCATCTCCTGCAATGTGTCATATTGAGATATATCGATTACATATACTTCATTTGAAGTCACTGCTAAATAACTAATCGTTCTTCCGTACTCCAATTTTGATATTTGAACTTCATTATTGCGAAATACTTCTATTGTTTTATCTACATAATGCTTTTCAATTTCCAATTCTGCATCTGAACTGTTCACTCTAAGGCCTTTTAGACTACAAAAGACTTTATCTATATCCTTATAATATAAATGAGCAGAAAAGAAATAGCCAATGATTTTTTCATTTTCATAGTATGGTTGAACATCTACCCGTCCTTTTTCCCATTGCTCAAATAATTTAATTTCGACATTACTTTTTTTTCAATTTCTTTATTCGTTAAGGTTGTTAAATCTAAAACTATCAACAGACCGCATATGATAAAAAAAACAATGAATATTATTCTTTTCTTCATTAATTGCCACACTTTCTAAGCAAAATTTATATCGTATTAATGATATCAATATATAAGCTATTATTGGATTAATTTAATACATCTTAACAAAAGAGCTTGAAGTAATATATTGTCCTGATACAATAAAGTTGTAATACCAGTTATTACAATTTTGGTTAACTAGAACACCTCATACTCACAAAGATTAATACCATACTTATCGATAAAAGAACTCTGGGAATTCTGTCACATAACGTTCGTCGGTTTACGACGCCAATGAGCTTACAGTGCTTGCTCATGCCCGGGACCCTTTGGGTGGGCTAATGCGAGTGCGACTCGGTTAGCGAATTGAGTGTTGGAATCGTATGTTATCTGATGTACCATCACGTCCGTCTTATGGCTATGTAGATTGTATTAACCGTTTCCTTGCACCTTGCAAGAACTCCAAACTATTCTCAATTGCATCAAGTAACATCCGCTTATCATCCGGATATCTATCCCAAAGCAGCATCGATATAATTACGCATATGTTACTCCATCTCATTATAGTTGTCGGATCACTTATAAACAGTGATTGTATTTCAGATAACGTCCGTCGGTTTACGATGCCAGAGAGCTTACAGGATGAGCTTATCCGTGTGAAGCACTAGCTGAACCGGTAATGCGATTCCGACTCGGTTAGCGAGCGCAGTGTCGCTGAATCGTATGTTGTCTGACGTATTGTCGACAACTTTACCAATTTATTATCTCACCATGCAAAGTTTGCATTTAAAACCAAATCTATCTCACTAATACTATTAATTTCATAAGCCTCAACATTGAACACATCCCACATACCAATTCCAAGTATTATTTCAGGCGCTCCATCTTCATTAATATCATATACTCCCATAACTTCAATATTATTATACGCACTAAGGTCAAAACCATTGATTTTAGTCAACTTCTCATAAAAAGTATAAAATGGTATTATGTTATCTCCATCTACCAGAATTACCATCATAAATATCCCATAATTCTCCATAGAACTCTCATTTGATAATTCTAATAATTCTTGATATTCTTCTGGATTAAATGATTTAGCAACAATTAGCTCCTCATCTTCTCCGTCTTCATCAAAATCAACTCGATAATGTTCATTTATAATAAAAGGAGTATTTCCAATTTCTAATTTACTTAACTGTTCTGATACCAATTGTTCTGCATATGTTTTATTGGTTACTTCTGTATACTTGAAGATTTTAGGTACATAATTATTAGTTGCAATGCACCCCTCAGAAATATCAATTCTAGGTGAAAACTCAATCTCAGCAGTAGGATAATGATATAGAGCACCAAATCCTATTTCAGTTATCTCTGCAACCTGCATATCCTTATTATATAGTTTATAGTCATTCGATTTAATTTCACCTTCTCGAAATATTCTCGAATTTAAATTCACATCATTATCTAATTTCATATTACAACTATAATTATTATGAACACTAATCCATTTCCCTTCACTATATGCACCAAGGAAATATTCATCCACTATTATAAAAACATCCTGATTCTTAAATATGTCATGGTTCGCCTCTAATCCACTATCTGCATTTATTCGAATTATATTATTATCATTTCCATTTTTCACACATAATATAAGTTCTTTATCTGAAGAAAATAATGGTTCAATTATGAACTTTTGAGATTCACTACTAATTTCTAATACTTTATAAACTTTACTATTCATTAAATCAGTTGAATAAATTATAACCTTATTCTCGTCAGTTAAAAAATGAGAAGAAAAAGCATAATCATTTGCTAAAAAATTGAATTCGTTCTCATGTTTAGGGTCCACAAATGCCCCTTTTATATTTCTATTTATTCTTTGCTTTGCCTCTAAATCATAATATGTTGCTTCCAAGCCTTTATTGTAATATAAGAATAATGCTTTATTCTCCTGTATATACTGTTTGAAAGCGCCTTTTAGTTTAACATATTCCGATTCATTATCTCCAAACAATGAGTATCCATAGGCTACATCATCAACATTCCAACAGAAATGCCCTGAACTAATAACTGAATCATTCAATAAGAACTGTGGATCTTTATATATATATTCAGCTTCATAATCTCTTATATCATTCTCTATTGGTGAATCGATTTTCTCTATAAGTTCTCCGTTTCTATTATATATATCTAATCCCAACTTAGAATCTGAGACAACATACTTTGATAAATCTGATGATATATTCCATTCTAGATTATCTATACTCTTCTCAAGTTCGTTTTCAACATCAATTTTATCGATTTCATTTAACTCTATATCTAAAACAACAAAACTACTTCTAAATTTCAGCATAATAACTTTATCATCATATTCATTAGAGTCTTCTATTAATCTTATATCCTTAATATCATCCTTAACTAGTCCTTCAATAGTTCCAAGCTCCTCGACTGTTTCTAATTCCATATTAGTTCTAAAAATAGCTGAATCATAATTATTCCCAATAAAATAGTAATACATATCTGCATATCCAAACATTGTTATACTTTCAAAATTCTTATCCAATAAATACTTGTTAAATAACTCATTTGCGGTATAAGATCCTTCAATCAATAATTCATCTAAAATTATATTATCAAGCTCTATATAATCATTTGAAGATGATTCAGCACTTTCTATATTCTGATTATTAATTCTTGAGTCAACTTTCTGTTCATTAACACTATCACTTTCTGATTGTTCAATCTTACAACCTGAAAAAGTTACAAGTGTTAATAATATACTTAATATATAAAAAATAATTCTACATATACATAGGTGTCTTAGTTTCATGTAATCTCCTTCATCATAATACAATAGCTCTGTAATAATTATACATAAAGCTTTAACGAGTCAATATGTCCGATAACGGACCTCGGTTCACGACGCCTCTAAGCTTACAGCCTCTGCTTATGCCCGGGACCCTTTGGGTGGGCTAATGCAGTGGTGACTCGGTTAGCGAAGGGAGTGTCGCTGAATCGTATGTTATAAGATGGGAAATGTCGTCCCATCTCAACAAAATATCCGTAATAATTTCAATTCTTAATATCCTAATAATACTCCTATGATCAAAAATGGTATTAGAAGAACAAAACCAACCCAAATGTAACCAAATTTAATTGGGTTTTCCTCTGTTGCTACTATATCTTTCCGTTTTATTAAAACAATGATATTCATAACTAATGCAATAGCTGCAATAACATTCAATAGGCTTACCAGATTACCTCTTTCAAAAAAATTCATGAGAATAAAACTAACTGACCAAACAATACCCAATATGGCCGTCTTCATGTTCATCTTTAGTTTATCTGTATCCTTCTGTAAAAAATTCACTGCTATGATTACAATTATTGACCATAGTGCAAAGCCACTTATTGCACGAAAAATCCTAACTCCAATGTTCACTGCATCAAAGTTAATAAAGAGGCCATTTAAAATTGCCATACTTAATATTCCTAATTTCTCTCGTTTCTCTAAATTCGGTTTTATACTAGTCATAAACTCTCCTATTGCGATATATTGATATTAAAGCAGACATTTCCTGTCATATAACGTTATGGTTTAAGACTTTTGAAAATTAAGCCTACGTCAAAATGTTAACGACTAAAATTTCTGAATGTCGATAATAATACATATATGAGTACAATCTAATTAAGGAATAATTTAGTATTCAATTGTCTTTTATTGGGAAATCTATGATTTCTCCACCCGCCAACCTTATTCTAGCATATAAAGAATTAAGATACACAGTTAATTTATTACAAATCTTTTTCATTTTATTGCTTCCAGTGTGATAGTATGAATAATCCACTCCAATTACTATAATTTTGCTTTCCAGTTTTTCCATTCAACAGTATACTATTTATAGATACTGAGAAGCTGGAAGAACAAATATATGAAAAATTCTATAAAGCTCATCCCATAATGTCCATATATATAAGAAATTAACCTCCATTGATGTAACCAATTCCATCAATAATACAATTATCAAGTTTGAACTTACTAATAAAGCAACTCATAACATGAAGTTAATCATGAAAGAATTGTGCTCAATGGCTAATTTAATGGGACTTAACAACTTTATTTCCTTTATTCCCGATATATTCAACATGAAACGCTATGGTATCTCTAGAGCAAGGTTAGAAACGAAAATTGAACGCGCTATTTCTTCTGACAAGAACAAAGAGGATGTTTTACATCCTCGGTTTTACCGAAGGCAAATTGTTCCAACTGCCGACGGAAAGTCCTATGGAGGACTTTCCTATAGAACAAGAAAAAGCTTATTAAAGTTCTATTGCTGCCAAGTTACAAGGGTCATGTAAGAAACTGAATAAGATTGAATATAGTCCACAAGACATTAGAAGAGCTGTAGCAACCGAGGTCTATACAAAAAGTTCTTATGGTATCGACGCAGTTCAGGCACTTTTGGATCATTCAACAAAGAGTCAGTCATTTAACTCCATTCATGATATTGTTGCAGCTGCAATAGACGCAATTTACTAAATTGTACCCAATATTTCCAAAAAGAAAAAAGCCCCAAACCTAGTAAAATCAAGGGTTTGGAACTTTTTCAATGCTGGAGGTGAGGGGAATCGAACCCCTGTCCGAAAACCGATCCACCAGAGCATCTCCCATCACAGTCTAGTCTTTGACATTCCCTCTACCGCACGTTAGTAGACAAACTTACGGTTTTAGTAGCTTCATAAGGTCTATATCCGCCGCAAAGCTTAAGCAGTATAGTTCCCCGCAGAGTCGATGCCAGGTTCCTAAACAGCGGGTGGTCTAGGGCTGACACGCAGCACTAGGCTGCGAATGCTAAATTATCTTCAGCGTTTAAATTATTGTCCGGCTTGATGACGCAGACTCCGGTTCTGCGGATGGCTTCTCTTGCTTCAAGATCCCCGTCGAAACCAGTACACCCCCGTACTGGTGAGCATCTATTAATACAGAGTTTAGTAAAGGTTCTTGACCTTAAAATCTTTCTCTGCGGCTCTTCGCTGATCTTTTTTTGCTATGTCCTGACGCTTATCGTGAAGTTTCTTACCCTTACAAAGGCCAATTTCCACTTTCATCAGACTCCCTTTTAAGTATACTTTAAGGGGCATGAGTGTATATCCCTTTTGAGCGACAGCAGCTTCAATCTTATTAATTTCATATCGATTAAGCAGAAGCTTTCTTGTCCTTAGCGGATCTTTATTAAAAATATTACCTTGTTCATAAGGTGTAATATGCATATTAGTAATAAAAACTTCGCGGTTTCTAACCTTGACAAAACTTTCTTTGACAGAAGCTTTGCCCTGTCGCATAGACTTAACTTCAGTTCCTGTGAGTACGATACCACATTCAAAAGTCTCTTCCACAAAATAATCATGATATGCTTTTTTATTATTGGCTATCAGCTTGTAGAGATCTTTATTTTTCGCCATGGTATCACCTCCTCATTCCCATTATCTATAGTCATCTATACACTCAGACACGTAAAACATATTATAACATACTCAACAAAAAGTGCAAGAGATTTATTGTTTTGATATAGGCTGATATGCTAATAGTAAGTGATACACCTTTAACTATACAAGATAATCTTCATCATCCAAGTCATCATATATCAATCCAAAATCAATTGTCCTCATTCTTTTGTCAATTGACAGGACTTCTACTGTCAGTGTGTCACCCAACCTGAATACTCGTCCAGTTCTTTCTCCTATAAGACATAGAGTTTTTTCATCATAATTATAATAATCATCATGAAGTCGAACCATGGGGATCAATCCTTCTACAGTATTTGGCAGTTCCACATATATTCCCCAGTTGGTCAAACCAGATATAACACCCTTAAACATATGACCAACCTTGTCTTCCATAAACTCACACTTCTTAAACTTGGAAACTTCGCGTTCCACTTCTTCAGCACGTCTTTCAAGCTTTGAAGTATTATAGGCGACTTTATCTAAAATCTCCTCGTAATACTCATAGGCTTCATCATCAAATTGTCCATTGATGACGCTTTTAATTATCCTGTGTATTTGTAAATCAGGATAACGCCGAATCGGTGATGTGAAATGAGTATAATAGTCCGTTGCCAGACCAAAATGTCCATCTGATGTAGTCGTGTATTTCGCTTGTTTCATCGACCTAAGCGCTAGTCTGGAAATAATAGTTTCTTGTTCGCTTCCTTCGATATCTATCAATAATTTCTGAATTTCCTTTGGATGAGGTTCATGCCCTTTTCCCTTTATCGAGTACCCATAATTATGTATAAATTCTGCAAGGTTGCGAATTTTTTCAGGATCTGGTTCTTCGTGAGAGCGGTAAAGAAAGGGTATCTCTTGCCAGTGAAAATCTTCTGCAATGGTTTCATTAGCCAGAAGCATGAACTCTTCAATAATCTTCGTTGCAATAGATCTTTCATAAGGTTTAATTTCAACAATTCTACCCACTTCATCCAATACAAATTTTGCTTCTGGAAAATCAAAATCAATTGATCCTCTAATTTCTCTTCTTTTCTTAAGCAAACCTTGAAGTTCTTCCATCAAGTAGAAAAGTTCCAAACTCTCCTTATATCGCTCTTTCATTTTCTCGTCGTCATCAACTAAAATTTTAGCAACATTCTTATATGTCATCCTCTCATTGACACAGATAATCGACTCTACAACTCGGTGTCCAACTACTTTACCACTCTTATCCACAGTCATAATGCAACTTAAGGCAAAACGATCTGTACCTGCATTAAGGGAACATATTCCGTTAGACAAACGGTGGGGTAACATAGGTATAACCCTATCAACAAGATATACACTAGTTCCTCTTAGCAAAGCTTCTTCATCTAATTTTGAGCCTTTAGTAACATAGTGGGTAACATCTGCTATATGAACACCTAATTCATATCCATTATCGATTTTTTGAAGGGTAATTGCATCGTCTAAGTCCTTAGCATCATCGCCGTCAATGGTAACTGTCAATAGCTTCCTTAAGTCTTCTCTATGAGACTCTTGACCAATCATTTTATCATCTAATGAGGTAGGTATATCTTCCACTTCATCCATAACTTCATCAGGAAAATGAGTTGGTAAATCATAAGCCATAATAATTGCTTTTACTTCTGTATCAGGATCATTTATATGACCAATAATCTCTATAATCTCTCCTTCAGGTTTTTTGTTTTCATCACCCCAGTTGGTTAATTTAACAACAACCTTATGCCCCTTTATTGCACCTTTATTACTTTGTTTTGGTATAAATATATCTTTATGAAATTTTTTATGGTCAGGTATAACAAAGCCAAAAGATGCAGAGGGTTCATATGTTCCGATAATGGTACTTATACCTCTTTTTATTACCCTAACGACTTCACCTTCACACCTCTTATCTCCCGATTTTTCCTTTAGGATATTAACAGCTACTGTATCACCATGAAAAGCACCATTAACGAAATCAGCAGGAATGAAGACATCTTCTTCCCTGTCTTCAACCTCCACAAAACCAAAACCTTTTTGATGTGATATAAAATTCCCTACAATAAAATGTTTATCCTCATTAATCATATATTTCTTCTTGTTAGTTAAAATTATTTTACCCTCATCCATCAGTTCTTGAAGTATGATCTCAAGTTCTTCCATTTGATTATCTTCCAAGCTTAAGAGCATTTTAAACTCTTTTAGTTTTAGAGGCCTATATTCCTTGGATGTCATAATATCCAAAATAATCTTTTTACGTTTATCTGTATCTTTCATTAATTCATGTCGTTTATTGTACATAAAACCTCCATCGGTCTGATTGTCACGTTATTATATTGCCAAAACAAAAGAGCACCTAGGTGCCCTTTTATTATACTAAGTAACTATACGTTTTACAAACTATAAAATATCAGGTAATTCCATATCCGTAGGATCTAGTATTTTGACTCTTGGATCTCCATCATCTGGATCATCTGGATTGTCAGGATCATCTGGATCTCCAGGATTACTTCCGTCTCTTCCTGTACCTGAATTTCCATTTGTTGAATTCCAATCACCTTCTTCATCTACTGAAGTGGCACGTATCTTAACTGTACCTGTTTCAAAACCAGTCCAATCCATAAGAGTTATAAATTCATTATCATCAGATAAGGCCAAATCGTTAACTCTAAGTTCGTTGGTATCCTCATCCGTCACTCGAAGATCAACAGTAATCACATCAGATGCCTGTCTTTCAACTGAGCCGCTTACAGTAACTTCAGCAACCGCTGATTTAAGAATCACATTGTTACCATTTACTGGATCAAGAACCGGAGCATTTGGTAAAACAACAACTTCTGCTTCATCTCCACCAACAAAACTATATTCATAATCATCATTATTTGTTCCATAAGTTACATATACAGAATTTGATGGTATGACAATGTTTTGAGTCGTTGTGGTAATAAATGTAGCACTAATTTCATTATTAACCAGTGCGTATGTTCCGTTATCTTGTCGCTCAAGATTCATGGTCATTGGGCTACTAACGGCTTGATTAACCGCAACCATATCTCTTACAATAAGGTTTGAAGTCCAACCGGCTTCAGTTAATGTTAAATTATTCGGTATATCAAATTTTAATATAACATTAGTCAATTGATAACTGTCTGCCGTCCACGTAGAATCAAGACTAACCTCTGACCCTTTAATGTCAAAAGCTACTTTTACAGTTTCTCCTGCCACTACTCTACTTGGCGAAGCGGTCACGTCCACCTCATTTATCATGGATATTCTGGTTTTAGCAACTACCTCTCTGGTACCAGTAGAAACATCGCCGTCATCATCAATAACTTTTGCTTCAACAGTTATGATACCATCTTCTAGGGGTCTAACATTTGTATCTGGTGTTTTGAATCCACCCTTTGGATCCGATGTGGTATTATTTGGATTCGATGTGGAAGGATCTCCATCATCTCCTGCTTGAATCACATCATTGTTGGTATCTTTGAAACTAACATATACATTTACATCTGGAGCAGCAGTTCCGCTTACAACAACATCTTCAACTTCGTCATAATCAATGATATCATCATCTGATACAGGATTAATAACCGGCACTGTTGGTAATACATTAATTTCAGGTGCATTTCCTCCGACAACTGTAACCGGTCGATCAAGAAGATCTTTATAGGTTAAGGTTACACTGTCATCTTGGAAAAATACGTCACTGGATGAATCAAACCCATATGTAATAGATACTTTCGCTGGATTCATCACATAATTGCCGTCATCATTTTTTGTCATGGTCAAGTTTGTTAATGAACCAGTTAGCACTCTAGTATCTGGCTCATATGAAAACCCTTTTGGTAATTGACTAACATCAGGGACCAAGTGCTCTGGAACAGTATGAGTGAAAGTCATATCATTTATTGGAATTTGATCCTCAATACTTACTTCAATGTCTGTATATGCTGCTTCAATGTCACTAGGTGTATTGGCTGCATAATAGTAATTTCCATCAACTACTTCTGCAGACAAGGCATGTTTTCCAAATTCATTAAGTTTGGTAAGATCGCCAGACTTATGAGAAATACCAATAATAAATTGACGAACACCTAAGTCACTATCGGTAATTTGGTCAATTGCTGCCAGTGTATAATGATAAGAACCATAACTTCTTGATACACCCTTAAACGAACTTTTTGTAACAAGGTAATCTTTATCTTCATCTAAATCATAAGTTTTTGAGTTTCCACCTTGAGTCATCCAATAATAGGGTGCACCATCAGATAGAAATACAATGTACTTATCTGTATTCAAATCTTCTCGCTTCAAGAATTCATAATATGCAAGTCGATACGCATCTCCCATATTTGTTCCCAAATCAAGATCAAAACTACTTATCTTATCCTTAATTGCTTCTGCTGATCCTGGAACACTAAGGTTATTAAAAGTTTCACCATTAACTTTTCTGATATCACCGTACTTATCAAAAGTAATAATTGCAATATTAGTATCTGTACCATCAAAATTATCAACAAAGTTTTTTGCAGCTTGTTTGGCAATATTGATACGCTTATCTGACCAAGAAACATTGTTCTTATTACCATTCAAGGCCCAAGCCATACTGTTGGACGTATCCAACATAACAATAATATCCTTTGTATTTTCATTATACAATTTATCCGCGTCTAATTCTACTTCAGCAGGTACTAATTCATAGTCAACATGAACTTGGTCTTCTTGATACACTTCACTTTTATCAGGGGTAATTTTCACTTCACTAACATAAGGTGCAATCTCAAAGGGAATAAAACCAAGTACATTATCTTGATCGAAATACCTATAACTGGTTCCTTCATCAATATCACTATATCGAACAAAAGCTTCATCACTTTCAGGGAAAACAAATATCTCTTTTGCTTCAGTAACCTTAACCGTAACTTCAAACTCAATTCGAGTATCCGGTATATAATAATCACCCTCATCATTTAATGAATAGTGAATATTTTCAAGCTTGCCATAAATCATATTATTTGACAGGCTGATAAAATCCGGTTTTCCAACAACTTCCATACCGTCTGGAATAATATCTTGGAAATACACTTGATCAATTACAAAATCTGTAGTAATCTCATCTGCAATATCCTCATAAAAACCATTTAATACCAATTGGTCATTGGTTGCATAAACCATTGCATTTGGTTGTTCCTCGGCAATTTGGTCCAATTTACGTTTTGAACCCTCATTATATGTAAATGATATAAAATGAGACTTGAGCTTATCGTTATAACCAGCATTCTTTGACATTAGCCTAGCATATTCAAGAGAATAACCGTTATAGTCGCTAGTACCGTAATTTACAAAATATTTCTCTGCGTGGTCACCATTTGCTTTATAGTCCTTCAAATCAACCGAACTGATATCATTTAAATCCCAACCATAATTTCCATGCTGGTAATATCCAATTGCATCCCACCAGCCTCTGGATGTTCCTAATCTGGCAGTATTAAATGAGAAAGCAGTAGGTTCACCATCAGTTAGAAGTACTATATGTTGGTCTTGTGCGCTTCCAAATTGTTCTAGATTTCTTGCCGCAACACGTAAAGCCTCCCCAAGATTAGTACCACCCATAAATCCGCCATTAAAAAAAGCTCGAATTTCATTCTCATATGTATTTATGTCAAAAAGCTTTTTGCCATTAATCTTAAGAATTGATGTGTCACTTCCATAAAGAATAACACCAACCCTAACATTATCTTGTTCTTTTAAATGGTCAAGAAAATTATTGGCTGCCTCAACAGCAAAATCATTACGGGTTTTCCTTACGTTTCCTGAAGTAATATAGTCGTCCATACTTCCTGACTTGTCAATTACAATAAAAACTTCCTTATCCTTACTTACAATATGATTTCCCACCATATCGGCAGGTATTCTTTGTGGTAGTACCTGATACTGAATGGTTACTTCCTGATCCAATTCCACATTGTTTTCATCGATGCGTCGTTCTACAAGAATCGGGGCTTTATCCATTACATAAGCATCAACAAAACTTCCTTGGTTTAAAATAACAATATTAGCCAGTAGTACAACGACCAAAATCGCTGATAAACCTTTCATCATTTTCTTACCCATCTTAACCTCCTAATTGAACACCTTATGTTCAAACATGATTTCCTTTCGAACGACATCATCCACCAATTCATCTGACATAGATGTGAAGTTTAAACTGTCAGCATTTCCTATTTCTAAATTGAGCTGGTATGAATCTGATTGTTGAAATTCGTCTAAGTACGCTTCGAACTTACTCTCTATCAATGTCTTGTTACCATAAGATGCCATTAAGTCAAGAATCACGTCAATGGAATCTTGGCCTAACTCACTGTTAACCTTTGTTTTTATTTGGAAGACATCGGTTATATATGCTATAGAGATTCTTGTTCCGTCTGATAGTACAAGTTCAGCATTATGATCGGTCATTTCAGTGATTAATAGTCCCGAATTATTATAATTCATAATCTTAAGAGCTAATGCTTCTCCAAATGTTTGCCCAAAGCCGTTGATTGCTTCGCTTTCTTCTGTATAGCTAGTCTCTTCATCTGTTCTAGTAATTGTCACACTACCAAAATTAAACTTGTCAAGTACCCCTTCTATTTGACATAAGCGATAAACCATGAGAATCGCCTGTTCTTTGGTTGCTGAACCCTTAGGATCAATTCTATCTAATCCACTAGATGCTTTACCGACACCCCGAATAATTGAATTATCGTAACAATAATCCAAACCTTGTCTCGCCCACTCAGATACGTATTCCTCATATTCGTAGTCTTCCAGAATCAATGTATCCTTATTAGGATTCACGGCCTTAACAAGATTCAACATAAGTACAGCTATTTCCTGTCTTGTAATCATAGCATCAGGTCTAAACGTTCCATCACCATACCCATTAATCAAGCCGGCATTATATGCTCTGACAATAGACTTTTCATAAACGTGTCCATCAATGTCTGAAAAAGGAAACTCTTCGGTTATTTCCACCAAATTACCATCTCTTTCATAACCTGAAAGAGCCAAGACAACATATTCACCTCTGGTAATTCCTGCTTGATAATTGTTCTGTAACTCATTAGGTACAAGTCGGTTATCTATAGCCTTTTCAACTTCATCAACAGCCCATAGACTTGGCGAATTTCCTGCCAAAATAACGTTACTGAACAACATAGCAATCAGAATAAAATATATAATTTTTCTTTTTTTCATTCTAAGATTCACTCTCCAATCCTGAATTTAAAAACTAATATAAGAAGTCATTCTCATTATTACATAGTCCTAGGTGCCTATCAATACCTTTCAAGCATCTTTAACAGAATGTACATAAACTGTTCAATCCTATTTCATGAACTAAAGTATTTAGATGAAAATAATAACATTTATCATTCAATTCTTTCATCCTCTATCTAAAAATTTATGAATAAAGTTTCCTTAACATTTTATGAGATGTTTCTACTTATAAAATTCAAATGGAGAACTTTTTTATAGAACGAAAAAAGACCCATCTCAAATGAGACAAGTCTTTGAATATCATCTTACTCTATCATCAATCGGTTAACCGTGACTGTAGGCTATCCTTATGCAATAGCTGTTAGTACGTTAACAAGTAATGACAAAACGATAAATGCTACAGCAATTCCAACAGTCGCCTTATGAAGACCACCTTCCATGGAACGAGCTTTGTTCTTACCCCAGTAAGTTTCACCAGCACCTGAAATAGCTCCAGATAAACCTTGTACCTTACCTTGCTGTAATAATACAATTCCGATAAGTGATATACAAACCAGAACATATAATATTTTTAAAATTATAAGCACTGCTCCCACGATTACACCTCCTAATCAGCAACATTAGTATTCTAGCATAATCGCAGGATTAATTCAACAGTTTTTTGATTCAAGTATTAAAATACAGTAGCTTTTAATTCATAATACCTAAAACGCTGCTTATTTTAGATTAAACCAAGCATCAAGACCTGGGAAATAAGCCACTTCATCAAGTTCTTCCTCAATACGAAGTAATTGATTGTACTTAGCAACACGATCAGACCTAGCTGGTGCACCGGTCTTGATTTGTCCTGCATTAGCTGCTATAGCAATATCAGCAATTGTAGAATCTTCTGTCTCACCAGACCTATGAGATACAACAGCAGTATATCCTGCTCTATTAGCCATCTTCATAGCATCAAATGTTTCAGTTAAGGTACCAATTTGATTAACTTTAATAAGAATTGAATTGGCTACACCAAGGTCAATACCTTTAGCGAGCCTTTCAGTATTAGTTACAAACAAATCATCTCCAACAAGCTGTACCTGACTACCAATTCTTTCAGTCAGCATTTTCCAGCCATCCCAATCTTCTTCATCCACTCCATCTTCAATTGAGATAATTGGATATTTTTCAACAAGGGCTGCATAATAGTCAACCATCTCTTCACTGGTACGGTAAACTTCTTGACCGCTCATCTTACTTTCACCAGGGAAATAATAGTTTCCCCTATCAGCATCATACAATTCACTTGCAGCTGCATCTATAGCAATACGAATGTCTTCACCTGGAGTATAACCTGCTTTTTTAGCAGCATCCAATATGTAGTCTATAGCTTCATCTGATGACTTAAGGTCAGGTGCAAATCCACCTTCATCACCAACACCAGTCGAAAGACCTTTTTCATTTAATACTTTTTTAAGGTTGTGATAGACTTCAGAGCAGATTCGAAGAGCTTCTGAAAAACTACTTGCACCAACAGGCATAATCATGAATTCCTGAAGGTCGACAGTATTGTCTGCGTGTTCTCCACCATTTAGAATGTTCATCATAGGAACCGGTAATGTGTGAGAATTGAAACCACCTAGATACTGGTAGAGCGGAAGACCAAGAGCTATTGCAGCCGCTTTCGCCAGCGCTAGTGATACACCAAGAATTGCATTAGCGCCTAACTTACCCTTATTTGGTGTTCCATCCAGCTCAATCATAGCCATATCAATAGCTCTTTGATCAAGAGCATTCATACCAATAACTGCCTCTGCAATTATATTATTTACATTATCAACAGCCTTAGTTACACCCTTGCCCATATATCTACTGCCACCATCTCTTAACTCAACTGCTTCAAAAGCACCTGTTGAAGCTCCTGATGGTACTGCAGCACGTCCTAAATATGTATCTTCAATTACAACCTCAACCTCAACTGTGGGATTAGCTCTAGAATCTAGTACCTCTCGTGCGAATACATCTGTAATTTCAAGATAACTTTTCATATTTTCTCCTTTCGTGTAATTCTCTTTACCTAGTACATCTAGTTCATTAGTACCGCCAACTGAGAATTACTTTCATTTCTATATCTTAAAGTATAACATTAGAAAAGGAAAAAACAACCCCTAATTTGAAGAATTAGGGGTTGTTTCAATCTTTTTATCAATTCATTAATATGACACTTTATATATATTTTTAGCAAAACCAGTGTGACCAGCAATAACAACATTATAATTTAAAAATAGGAATTCATGGATATCATGCTCTTTGGCGTAACTAATTGCACCTTTGTTGTAATGCCTCGGATCTATAATATATATTTCGTCATAGTGACTCATCAGCCACGGAACAAAAGCATTACCATATGAATCCTTAAAAACCATAATTTTTTTACCATTATCAAGATCAGTGTCAATAATTGATAAGGGGTTATCACCACTAATAAAGATCATATACTTATTAGAAATCTTAGCATACGCCATATTGATAACATCCCAGTCTAGAACTCCACCACTCTCAGTATAAATAGTAAATGTGCTATCGACAAAAGGATGATAAACAGTGACCGTATCCGGATTAGCCTTAACCGCCTTACTTAATGATTTATTATAAAGCGTTCCAAGGAAGCCCTCTACTTCAGTTGTTTCAAACTCATCCAATTCATAAGGCCTATCACCAATTGTCTTGGCAAAGGCAGTATATGCATAGTATGCACCTAGAGCGGTCCAATGGTGATCTGACCTAAAATAGATGTACTCATCTGAATGTTCCTGTAAGGGTGTGTAAACATTTACAGGCGTTATACGGTCTGAAAATTGCTGGTTCATATAGTTAATAGAATCCGCTTGGGATTCTGCCATATTTCTATATTTTTCACTCTTAACAAATTCGATTTTACCTGGAACAACAGCAGAATATACCTTATCCCCTTCAGGAAGTTGGTCCGCAAATGAATTAATTGCATCTGCATATACGTCAAGAGATCCTTCTGAATAATAAAAGAGCTCATAGCACTCATCATTAATGACAAGTATTCCATTTTGCTTACTTCCTTCTAAATTTTGATCTTCTGTAATAGCAAGCTGCTCTAAAACAACATCATTATCCGCTTTTTCTATCTTAACAGGCTCGATACTGGCAAAGCGATTAATATCTTTAGATGCAAAATTTCTAACCTTAATATTTAAATCGTTATTAGTTTGAATATGTTTGCTAATTTGCTGGGGTAATTCAATGACTTTTTTATCTTCCTCTAAATCCGTAGCAGTACCATCCGATCCACTCGCTCCAGATCCGGTGTCATCTTCCTCGTCTGCTTCTTCATCAACAAACTGACCCGTGGTATCCATAACAATTAGTTCGACCTGATCGGCTCCTTTTATTCCCTTATATTCATTAATGGTTTGACTGACCATAACAAATTGCTCACGATTGAAAAAGTGGTCTGAAAAATAATTTTCTAAGCCACTAAAATATTCACCGGAAAAAAGAGCCTCTTTTGATAATTCTGGTATTGTCGCTAAATTTCTATTTTCTAACTCAGATACACTTTCTCGGCCTGGAAACAAGATATTCAATATTCCAACACCTAGCAAGGTGGCAACAAATAATATGATAATAAGCTTTTCTTTCATGTCACCCTCCTAAAACCTAAAATAAAGAAACGGATTATATGACTGACCAACTAACAATATACAGGTCATAATAAAGATACCAATCAATCCAATCGGATAGATCAGATAATCATATAGACCTCCTAATCGGATTCTCCTAATACCTGTAACCAAAACTTTATTTATTGTTTTTGGAATCGGCGTAACCGCTAATAAAGCAAGCAGAAGAAAAATCAGATTATTCATCAAAACAATCTCAACACTTATATCCCACACATAATCAAACTTAATTAAGCCTCTCATGTATTGAATACCTTGGTTCAAATCTTCAAAGTAGAACAGGGTCCAACCAAAAATTGTAACGACAAACATATAAAGATATCCAAAGATATTGGGGACCTTTTTAAAATTCACAAAAATGGAAATTATTTTTTCCAACGAAATAAGTATACCATAATAGAGTCCCCATAGAACAAAATTCCATGAAGCACCGTGCCATAAGCCAGTTAAAAACCACACGATTAAAATATTACGAAAATGATGCCTCCTGTTTCCACCTAAGGGTATGTAGAGATAATCTTTAAAAAAGCTACCTAATGATATATGCCACCTTCTCCAAAACTCAGTCGCACTTTTAGAAATATAAGGATAATTAAAATTTTCTTTATAAGTAAAGCCAAACATTTTACCTAATCCAATAGCCATATCCGAGTAGCCTGAAAAATCAAAATATATCTGAAAAGCAAACAAGAGCATCCCCAACCAAAATCCGGACATACTCATTCGATTAAAATCACCTTCCAAAAAAGTTCTACCGATTTCACCAGCTGTATTAGCAAAGATGACTTTCTTAGACAAGCCAATCACAAATCGCTTAATACCTAGGGCGAAAACTTCCTTTTTAAAAACCCTATGCTCAATCTCGTAAGCAATATCCTTATATCTTACTATAGGGCCTGCTACCAGTTGATGAAAAAGAGACACAAACATAAGAAACTTAAAGAAAGACTTTTGAGCTTTAACTTCTCCCCTGTATACATCAAATACATAAGAAATGGTTTGAAAGGTATAAAATGATATGCCAATAGGAAGTGTAAATCCTTTATAATCATATTCCAAGCCTGTTAAGGCATTAAAAGAATCAACAATCATGCCGGAATACTTAAAAGTAATAAGTAATCCAAGATTGATTATCAAAGAAGAAATAAGCGCACCTTTGGCCTGCCAAGACCCTCTATATTTCTCAGCGATCCTTCCGTGAAAATAGTCAACAGTGGAACTGAAGAGCAACAATGTCACCCACAAAGGTTCTCCCCAAGCGTAAAAAATGAGAGAGGATAGTATCAGTACCATATTCTTCCACTCTCTTGGTTTTATTATGTAGTAGAGTATTAAATTTAAGGGTAAAAAAACAAATAAAAACAGCAAACTGGAAAATACCATGTGACCATTGCCTCCAAAAAAATAAATGAGGACTTCTCATAGGAAGAAGTTCCCCATTTATTGTATTATCATTACATTTAAATGTCAATGACAAATGACCTACTTCTTAAGAAGCAAACTTTCACCTGTCATAGCTGATGGTTTCTTCATACCCATAAGCTCAATAAGAGTTGGTGCAATATCAGCTAGCTTACCTTTTTCTTTCAAGTCATAATCACCTGCATTTATCAAAATAAATGGGACAGGGTTTGTTGTGTGAGCTGTGAAAGGTTGACCTGTTTCGTAATCAACAAGTTGTTCTGAATTACCATGATCTGCACAAAGGAACATCTGTCCATTGACTTCAATAAGTGCATCTACTGCATCACCAACACATTTATCAACCGCTTCAACTGCCTTGATTGCTGCACTTTCAATCCCTGTATGACCAACCATATCTGGATTGGCAAAGTTGACGATAATAACATCATACTTGTCAGACTTAATAGCCTTTACAAGGTTTTCGCCTACTTCAAAAGCAGACATCTCTGGTTGAAGGTCATAAGTGGCAACTTTAGGTGATGAAACAAGTATTCTCTCTTCACCTTCATTTGGTTCTTCAACACCGCCGTTAAAGAAGAAAGTGACGTGAGCATATTTTTCTGTTTCAGCAAGTCTAAGTTGTGTCTTACCATTAGCAGCTAAAAACTCACCAAAAGTATCTACAAGTCCAACCTTGTCGAAAGCTACGATTTTATTTGCTATAGTCACATCATAATTGGTAAAACAAGCATATACAAGGGGAATAAAACCTTTTGCTCTTTCAAATTCTGTAAATGTTTCATCGCAAAAAAGCCCTCGTGATTTGTCTTGCTCTATCAGGTCTAAAATTAAAGAAGATAACGCTATCATTAGCGTTCACTGTAGCAAGGGCTTTTCCGTTTTCAGTGATTACTGTTGGAAGAACAAACTCATCATTTATACCATCCTTATAGGAATTTGCAACAGCCTCAACAGGATCCGTAGCCGTTGGTCCCTCTCCTTTAACCATTGCATTATAAGCAAGTTCAGTTCTATCCCAACGATTATCTCTATCCATTGCATAATATCGACCTGAAATTGTAGCTATACGACCAACTCCAATTTTATCAATCTCATCTTGAAGCTCTGCTACAAAATCTTTTCCTGATGTTGGAGGTGTATCTCTACCATCTAAGAAACAATGTACATATACTTTTTCTAGACCCTTTTGTTTAGCAAGTTTTAAAAGCGCATATAAGTGAGTATTATGTGAATGAACACCGCCATTAGATAAAAGTCCCCAAAGATGTAAAGCACTACCATTATTCTTTGCATTATCAATAGCTTTTAGGAAGGTCTTATTCTCAAAGAAATCCCCATCCTCAATTGCTTTCGTAATTCTAGTAAGCTCCTGATATACAATACGTCCGGCCCCCATATTCAGATGACCGACTTCAGAGTTACCCATTTGTCCATCAGGAAGACCAACATCAAGACCTGACGCATACCCCTTCTTAAAAGGGTATTTCTCCATAAGACCTCTTATATTGGGAAGTTTAGCATGTTTAATTGCATTTCCTTCTTCTTTATCATTTAGACCAAAGCCGTCTAATATCATTAAAACTGTAGGTTTTTTATTCATATTACCTCCTAGGTTGCATAGTCGAGCAGTAAATCACTAGATTTACGACCAGACTAGGTTGCATAGTCGAGCAGTAAATCGCTAGATTTACGACCAACCATTGTTTAATTATGTGGCTAATTGTAACTTATAATACAAGAATAAGCAAGGGAGCATGTTAGTCCCTTGCTTATAATTAATATCAATTATTTGAAGTTGACAACATCTCCGAAACCAGCAGTAAGGCTGGCTCCACCAACAAGACCACCGTCAATGTTAGGTTTTGAAAACAATTCTTTTGCATTTGCTGGCTTAACAGATCCACCATATTGAATTCTCATTGCTTCCGCAACTTCACTACCATAGAGTTCAATAAGAAGTTCTCTGATTGCCGCACATACTTCTTCTGCTTGATCTGAAGTAGCGGTAACACCAGTTCCGATAGCCCATATAGGCTCATAAGCGATGACAACTTTTTTAGCATCCTCACTACTGACATTTAAAAGTCCAACTTTGATTTGTTGGCGGATAAGATCAATCGTAACTCCTTGCTCTCTTTGCTCTAGGTATTCACCACAGCAAAGGATTGGAACTAAATCATGCTCAATGGCCTTGAGAACTTTTTTATTGACGATTTCATTTGTTTCACCAAAGTACTCACGTCTTTCTGAATGTCCGAGAACAACGTACTTAACACCAACTTCCGTTAACATGTTAGGTGCAATTTCACCTGTGTAAGCACCGCTCTCCTCAAAGTACATATTCTGTGCTCCGATTTCAATATTACTGCCTTTAGCTGCTTCAACAGCCGGAATTAAAGATATCGCTGGTACACAGAAAACCACATCAGCAGCATCAGTCTGTACTAATGGTTTTAATTCTTCAATTAAGGCCACTGCCTCGTTTGGTGTTTTATTCATCTTCCAGTTTCCTGCAATGATCATTTTTCTCATGATTTTTCTCCTTAAACTAATTCTTTATTTATTGTATCCAATATTGATATTACTCTTTATCGTCTGCCGCTACTACACCTGGCAATTCTTTTCCTTCAAGGAATTCAAGAGAAGCCCCACCACCTGTTGAGATGTGAGTCATCTTATCACCAAAACCTAGTTGATTAACTGCTGCTGCTGAATCTCCACCACCAATGATAGAAGTACAGTCAGCTTCTGCAATAGCCTCTGCAATAGCTTTTGTACCATTTGCGAAGTTTTCAAATTCAAATACGCCCATAGGTCCATTCCATACAACAGTTTTAGCACCAGCAATAGCTTCAGCATAACGTTCACGAGTAGCAGGTCCAATATCAAGGCCTTCCCATTCTTCATGAATACCACCTCGAGGAACAACTTTGAAAGGAGTATCATTCTTAAATTCTTGAGCTACTACATGGTCGATTGGCAACAAGAATTTAACATCCTTTTCCATAGCCTTATCAATCATCTCAAGAGCATAGTCCATTTTATCGGCTTCAAGAAGTGACATACCGACATCATTCTTAAGGGCTTTAAGGAAGGTATAAGCCATACCACCACCAATAATCAATGTATCAACCTTTTCCAGAAGATTATTAATAACATTAATCTTGTCAGATACTTTGGCTCCACCTAAAATTGCAACAAATGGTCTCTCAGGAGTTGTTACAGCATTACCTAAGAAATCAATTTCTTTTTGCATTAAGTAACCAACAACACAAGTATCAACAAATTCAGTAACACCAACATTAGAACAATGTGCTCTGTGAGCAGTTCCGAATGCATCGTTTACAAATACGTCAGCCAATGAAGCTAAGTCTTTGGAGAAGGCTTGACCATTTTTAGTTTCTTCTGCTCTATAACGAGTGTTCTCAAGAAGTACGATATCACCGTCTTTCATAGCTTCAACAGCTTTACGTGCATTAGTACCTACAACTTCATCATCTGCAGCAAAAACTACTTCCTTGCCTAAAAGTTCTGCAAGTTTTACGGCTACAGGAGCAAGTGATAATTCTGGCTTAGGCTCTCCTTTTGGTTTACCCATATGTGAGCAAAGGATAACTTTACCGCCATCAGCAACTAACTTCTTGATTGTTGGAAGAGCTCCTTGGATACGATTAAGGTCTGTAATCTCACCATCAACGATTGGAACATTGAAGTCACAACGAACAAGTACATTTTTACCTTTAACTTGAATATCATCAACTGATTTTTTGTTTAACATGTTTTTCTCCTTTATTATAGTGTTCAGTTCTACAACCCATAATTGGGTTACATAACCAAACAATTGATATCTGCCTAAAACTTTATCTTATATGATACTTATTTATAGATTTTTATTGCCTGCTTAGATATAGTAAAATACACACAGTGATAAACAAGCTATCATTCTAATTATATTTGAACTCCTTAGCAAGTTCAAGCACCTTGGCACCACATGCTTCATCAAGAATCAAACTACCATTTTTTATGAACTTGCGAACAGATAGGATAGCAAGAGCTTTACTTTCTCCCCCAGCAACAGCAATAGGATGAATACTCTTTTCAAACTCGTCTAGATGAAAACCGATGGTTTTGGAATCGTATACCATTTTACCATCACGGTTAAAATAATATCCTAAAGCCTCTGCAACAGCTTTTCTGTCATTGAGAATTTTAAGAACCTTCTTGTTCAAATCTCTTCTATAGGCCATTTTCTTAGCATTACCGATTCCAAAGATAATAATATTGGCCTTTCTTATGTCTCTAATCACTTTCTTAATTCCAGGATCTTTTGAAACACTCTCTATAGCTTTTTCACTAAGATTATCAGGTAAATTCAGTAACTTATAGTCACAATCAAACTTCTTAGCCATTGCCTCCACCAAGGTATTGGCTTGAGTCTCCACGTTATTACCCAAACTTCCTCTTGCAGGTACAATCATGGCATTAGAAACAGTTTTACCATTATGTTTAATATGTCTGACCACGCTTTTCATCGTATGACCACCAGTAATGGCTACGATGGAATCATCGCTTATCATGTCCTGAAGTAATTTGGCAGCACTTCTACCTATGTTGCTCATAGCTTCTGGTTCAATATCTGTATTACCCGATACGACAATAATCTCTTTACAGCCAATAACATCTCTCAGCTGATCTTCCATCCGCTTGATACCTTCAAAATCTTTCATTATATCTTTCAAGGTATCCAATAGACTAATACCATCTTCAGTAAGTAACATTCCTCCTGAAGTCACATCCAGGTATCCCTCTTCTCTGAAATAATCTGTATCGCTACGAACTGTTTTTTCTCCAATACCCAGCTTACTGGATAAGAGTCTACGACCAACTGGCTGCATAAGTTGAATGGTTTTTAATAATTTATATCGTCGGTGAAGAGTTTCGATTTCTCTAGGAATGACTTTCTGTAAAACAGGTAGTATCTGCATCATCACTCTTCCTTTCTGGACCAAATTAGTCCCTATGTCCTATTTGAGTCCCTAGCAGGCAAAAAAAATATCAGTCCAAAGACTTCTCTTATATTATAGCACTGTTGCCATGAATTTCAAGGACAAAATAGTATTTAAGAAAAAAAACTGCACACCTTTATGTGTACAGTTTTTCAACTCATTATCAAGCATCTTTTCATACTACAATTATTTATTATTCCAAAATTTCATCTTGCACATAGTAAGCTAGATTTAAAGCATGGTCAGAAATTCTTTCATAATTGCTAATCACATCCAAGAAGACTACACTTGCTTTTGGTTGGCATTTTCTGCTTGAGAGACGTTTGATGTGAGCCTCACGCAAAGATTCTTCCATATTGTCTACTTTCTCTTCTCTCATCTCAACCTGATGCACTAACTTAAGATTATGATCAACCCTTGTTTGCATGGCAACCTTAAAGGTATCAATAGTATAATCAGCCATGTCCTGCAACTCTTTTATTGCACTTACAGAAAAATCCACTTTATTCTCGATGGTATACTGGGCTAGATCTGCAATATTCATAGCATGGTCTGCAACTCTTTCAATATCATTAACTGAATTAAACATATGTGTAATGATTAACTGCTGACTTTCAGTTAACGGTGTATTATTAATTTTTATCAGATATTCTGTGATTAATTGCTCAAGTTGATTGATTTCTTTTTCATTCTTAGCAACAAGATTAACCTTTTCCTGGTCCTTGCTTACTAAGGCATCTGTTGCAAGTACCGTGTTATCATAAGCTCTTTCTCCCATATGAACAACTTCTTTCACCACATTCTCTATGGCAAAACTTGGTGTTTCAAGTATACGTTCATCCATATGACGTAGTGCAACTGCTGCATCATTAGTAACAGCAACGTCTTGACCCGGAATAATCTTTTCAGAAATTTTAACCAAAAGTGTAGCAAATGGGAACAAGACTAAGGTATTTCCAATATTGAAAAAAGTATGGAAGATTGAAATCTCTGTCTGACTGATAATTGTTTGTCCGAGTACCTTATTGTAGAACTTAAAGTATAAGACCATCACAATAGTAAATAAGACAGTTCCTATTATATTAAACATAAGGTGAATAATAGCTGCCCTTTTAGCGGTCTTATTGGCACCTATACTAGAAAGCATAGCCGTTACTGTCGTACCTATATTCTGTCCAAGAATAATATAAACCGCAGCATTCCAAGGAACAAGGCCAGATGCTGCAAGTGTCTGTAGAATACCAACTGAAGCTGACGACGACTGAATTAGCGCAGTAACAGCAAAACCAGCAAAGACACCTAAAAGCGGATTTTTCCCTAGCACTAGGAACATATCAACAAAAACTTGACTTTCTCTATATGGTTTGATTGCTCCACCCATGAACTCCAAACCAATGAAAATCATACCGAACCCAACTAAAATCTCGCCGATTTGTTTATGTGCCTTTTTGTTGCTAAAGAAGAGTAACATAGCACCCACAAAAATTGCGAGAGGTGCAATTTCTTTTGGTTTTAAGAAAGCAGCCCATTCAGAGGAGGATACAATCCAAGATGTAATGGTCGTACCAATATTGGCACCCATAATAACACCTACTGCTTGTGTAAGATTCATAAGTCCTGCGTTTACAAAACCGACTATCATTACTGTTGTAGCTGAACTGGATTGAATAATCGCTGTTACCAGTGCACCTACGGTTACAGCTAAAAATCTGTTGGTCGTCAACATACCAAGTAAATTTTTCATTTTCTGACCAGCAGACTTCTGTAAACCTTCTGCCATTACATGCATACCGTAGAGGAACATTCCAAATCCACCGATAAATGCAAAAACAGCAAATAAAATCTCTTGAATCAATTCTACGTTCATAAATTTCTCCTATGGTTTTATTCCTGTTTCGTCAGTTTAAATTTAATTTAATCATATAAAGAAAAGAAAACTTAAAAAAAACGAACATAATCTTTACATATAATTAAATTAAACTTAAACTAAACCTAACAGGCCATAATAAATATATCATACAAATATACTAATACACAAGATGATATCACTTTGACATTCAATTAAAATATGATAGAATTAGCTATCTGAAAATGTGTACTTTTTACAAATATACAAATCAACTTTACACAAACTTTACAAACACCAGAAAGGAGCACAAAAAATGTTGTCAGACTTTCATTTACATAGTCATTTTAGTGGTGACTGTCAGGTCCCTATAGAAGATATGATACAAAGTGCAATAAATAAACGAGTTAATAGACTTTGTTTAACCGACCATCACGACCTAGACTTCCCCCATCCCACTATCAATTTCGAACTGGATCTTGAATCCTATGACGCTTTTTTTAAAGAAGCAAAAGAAGTGTACAAGGATAAAATCGAATTATTAATGGGAATAGAACTTGGCATGCAACCCCATCTCCACAAGACTTTATCAGAAATCGTATCTAAATACCCTTTTGACTTTGTTATAGCGTCTAATCACCTTTCCCATGGTATTGATGTTTACGATAAAATTTACTTCCAAGAAAGGTCTCAGTATAAAGGCTATTTAGACTACTTTGAGGATATGCTTGAAAACGTTAAAGGCTATACAGATTACGATGTATACGGCCACCTTGACTATGTTATCCGTTACGGTGATTTTCCTAACAAGAAACTAGCCTACAATGATTTTAAAGACCTCCTTGACGAAATCTTAAGACAGATAATCAAGTCAGGCAAGGGTATCGAAGTTAATACCTCAGGTTACAAATATGGTCTTGATAGTCCCCATCCCAGTCGTGAAATTATTCAACATTATAAAGACCTGGGAGGCGAAATTATTACCCTTGGTTCAGACGCCCACATGCCCGGTAACATCTGCTCCAACTTTGACAGTGCTAAAAACCTTCTTAAAGAAATTGGGTTTAAATACGTTTGTACTTTCGTCAATAGATCTCCTGATTTTCATCCATTATAGGATCTTCTACACCATATGATCTAACTTTGCGAAAGATAGGAACAATGGTCTCTATCATTCAACTATAATAGTATCAACCCATCAAAAAGGAGCTAAGCACTAAAACTTAAGTTTTAATGCCTAGCTCCATCTTATATCCAGACTAGAAAAATTGATAACCTTAATTTCTAGTTATCAATTCGCTCCATAATTGTTCCACCACCGACAACTAAATCATCATCGTAGATAACCAGAGCCTGGCCTGGCGTAATTGCTCGTTGCTTGTCAGTAAAAAGAACTTCCATACGATTATCATCAATCATTCGAATAGTACACTCAGCAGGTTTCTGCGAGTATCTAACCTTAGCCTTGTAAGTCATCCTACCTTCGACTTGATCAATAGCCATCAAGTTTATTCTATTTATAATACATCCTCTTGCAAAGACATCTTCATTCGTACCAACTACGATTTCTCTTGTCTCAGGATTAATGTCAACGACAAAACCTGGTCGTCCCAAATTAAGGCCTAAACCCTTTCTTTGACCGATAGTATAATGAATAATTCCCTTATGGCGGCCGAGGACGTTACCATTTAAGTCAACAAAATTCCCAGCTTCAAAGGTATCTCCTGAGTAGTCCTTAATAAATCCTGCATAATCATCATCAGGTACAAAACAGATTTCCTGACTGTCAGGTTTACTAGCCATTCTAGCACTTATATTCTCAGCAATGACACGAATTTCTTCTTTTGTATAGTCTCCTACTGGCATAAGCGTCTTAGATAGTTGATCTTGAGTCAGATTATATAAAGCATAGGTTTGGTCTTTCTTGATTGTCTTTGACTGTCTTAGGGCATATCTGCCATTGGCTAATTGAACAACTTTCGCATAATGACCTGTTGCTATGTAGTCAGCGCCTATACCTAAACTTCTCGTTAAAAGGGATTCCCACTTAACATACCTATTACAGGCAATACATGGGTTAGGCGTACGCCCATTTTTATACTCTTCTACAAAATAATCAATAACCTTTTCTTTAAAGTCATCTTTAAAATTCATTACATAATATGGAATATCAAGTCCTTTGGCAACACGTCTTGCATCATCAACAGCAGAGAGGCCACAACACCCTCCTTCGTCTTGGACCTTATCAGGATCATCATCCTGCCAGATCTGCATCGTAACACCAACCACATCATATCCCTGTTCTTTAAGTAGGTAGGCAGCCACAGACGAATCAACGCCACCAGACATACCTACAACTACTTTTTTATTCCGTGTATCCACAATTAAAATTCTTCTTCCTCTTCTTCATGATGGTCTGTTTCCTTAGGAGGCTCCAAACCTTCGATTACCATGTTATGCTTTTGGGCATAATCCCAAAGGGCTGCTTGGATTGCTTCCTCAGCAAGAAGCGAACAATGAACTTTGGCTTTAGGAAGACCATCAAGAGCCTCCATAACCGCTTTGTTAGTGACATGTAAGGCCTCTTCAATAGTTTTACCAATAACTAGTTCTGTAGCCATTGAAGATGTCGCAACCGCAGCTCCACAACCAAAAGTTTTGAACTTACAATCTTGAATAATATCATCTTCAACCTTAAGGTATATACGCATAATATCACCACATTTGGCGTTTCCAACAGTTCCGATACCGTCCGCGTTTTCCATTTCACCCATATTTCTTGGATTCGTAAAGTGATCCATAACTTTCTTAGTATACATATTAAGCTCCTTCCTAACTGAACCTGGTTTCTATAATTGAGTCAATTTCTTTATGCTTGTAGTCTTCCCATACAGGAGACATATCACGAAGTCTCTCTACAATAGTTATGAGACTTTCAACTACATAATCAAGATCTTCTTTTGTTGTTGATTCACCAAGAGTAACTCTAAGAGAACCATGAGCAATTTCATGAGGGAGTCCAATAGCCAAAAGGACATGTGATGGGTCAAGGGAACCAGAAGTACAAGCGGACCCACTTGATGCACAAACGCCCTTCATGTCAAGCATAATCAACAAGGATTCACCTTCAATAAATTCAAAAGAAAAGTTCACATTGTTAGGCAATCGTTTTATTCTATCACCATTTAGCTTAACATAAGGAATTTCCTTTTCCACTTTAGAAATAAAATAATCCCTAAGCTCAGTAAGCCTAGAAGCTTCAGTCTCAATTTCAAGCATAGCCATTTCAACAGCTTTGCCAAAACCAACAATGGCAGGCACATTTTCAGTACCACCTCGACGACTTCTTTCCTGTGCACCTCCATGAATAAAAGCTCTTAATCGTATACCTTTACGGACATACAAAGCTCCAATACCTTTAGGACCGTAGATCTTATGGCCACTAATACTCATTAGATCAATATTTAATTCCTTAACATCAATCGGTACATGAGTAAACGCCTGAACAGCGTCTGTGTGAAAAAATACACCTTTTTCACGGCAAATCTGACCAATCTCCTTAATCGGTTGAATTGAACCGATTTCATTATTGGCAAACATAATAGTTACCAGAATTGTATTATCTTTAATAGCTGCTTTCAAAGCTTCTGGTGATACCAAACCGTTTTCATCTACATCCAAGTATGTTACTTCATAACCGTTTTTTGCCAAATACTCACATGTATGCAAAACTGCATGGTGTTCCATAGTTGTTGTGATAATATGGTTACCCTTGTCTTTATAATTCTCAGCAATACCACGTATGGCCCAATTATCAGCTTCAGTACCTCCTGAAACAAAAAAAACTTCCTGTGCTTTAGCACCAATAGCCTCTGATATAATATCCCTACTTTTATCTAATGCCTCTTTATTATGTTGAGCAAATTCATAAACACTTGATGGATTCCCATAAAATTCACCAAAATAAGGTATCATTTCATCGATGACAGCTTGCCTTGTTGGCGTTGTTGCTGCGTGATCCAAATATATTTTTTTATCCATTACTTACACCCCTTCTTCTTATAATTATCCATAACTATAGATTCATTCGCATCGTCTATTCGATACTGTTCCTCCATAAGATCGATTAAGGATATATTATCAACAACTTGATTAATGGAATCACTGATTTTTCTCCATACGAATTTTGTTACACAAAGATCAGATTCCTGACATGTTAAATTATCGTTTACCTCAACACAATCAACCGGATTCAAATCACCTTCTAGGGCTCGAAGAATATCTCCAACTGAAATCTCCTCAGGACCCATTTTTAACGAATAACCACCTTTTGGTCCTCTGGTAGATTTCACATATCCACTCTTCTTAAGCGTTGCGATGATTTGTTCCAAATAGTTTTCGGAGATACCCTGCCGCTCAGAAATACTTTTAATAGATACTGCATGTTCATCTGCATTTAAACCTAAATCGAGCATGGCCCGAAGACCGTATCTGCCTTTTGTCGAAAGTTTCATCCAAGTCCTCCTTAATTCCTACCAAAACACTAGGATTTAAAACTACAGATAGATTAACATTTTTTTGACAAAGTGTCAACGTTTTTTGTCAGTCCTTATATGGTTTTTCAAACTATCATAAGTTACATAAATATGTATACCTTATATCAGGGGTTTCAGATGAAAAATAAAGGACTGCAAACTCACCAAAAATAAGTTTTGCAGCCTTTACTATGTACAATATTTAATTCAAACATTCAGGATGACACTTTTTACCCTTGGATTGGCAAATAACATCTTCTGATTTACAGATTGGGCATCGTAAACGATCTTGCATATGTTCCAGCTTATAATTTTGTCCGCAATGATTACAATGAAGCTTACAATCCTTAATCTTATAGTTACCACCACATATACGAATTCCTTTTCCCTCTGTCAGAGATAAGGCAACTTTTTTCCTGGCACTGTCAATAATGTTTTGAAAGGTCTGTCTTGATACCTGCATCAAATTTGCAGCTTCTTCTTGAGACAGATTTTCGATGTCTTTTAAACGCATAGCTTCGACTTCTTCCAACTTCAAGGTATATTCGCCAGCATCCTGTTGGCTGTCTGGCACAAAATGTCTGATTTTTGGAATATAGGCGACTTTTCTGCATTTTATAGGTCTTGGCATGAAATCACTCCTTTTTGATATTATATCACAGGAACTTCAATACGTCACTAATTCCTATAAGAACGCTAATGATTAGTCCACAGCCTCTGTGGATGAAGGTTCTTTTGGCAATTGAACAAATACAATTAACCCTATAATGAAAAGTGGAATAATGGATAATATAGATAACCTGGCACTACCTGCAAGTCTCGTTGTTGTCGCCATCAAAAAGGGACCTATAATTGCCGCAAACTTGCCGAATATATTATAAAATCCAAAAAACTCATTAGCATTTTTCTTTGGTATGATAGAAGCAAAATACGATCGACTGAGAGCTTGAATGCCTCCTTGGGCAGAACCAATAAGGGTACCCAGAATAAAAACATGCCATAACTCAGTCATAAAGAAAGCAAATATAACAGCTCCAATGTAAGTTATGATAGCTACTATAATCATATTTTTAGCCGTAAAACGTTTGGCAAGTACACCATAAAGGATGGCAAAAGGAAATGCTATAAACTGTATTACCAACAAAATGGCCAAAAGCATAACTGTATCATCAGGATTCATATTAAGGGTTTCTTGGGCGTAAGGAACTGCCATTTTGATAATGGTATCGACCCCATCAATATAAAGAAAATATGCGATTATAAAGATATAAACGGTTCTATATTTTCTTATTTGAGAAAAAGTCTTTCCAATTCTAATAAAACTATTAACTACAGGCCTTGGCTCTCGCTCAATATAGTGTACCTGATGCACATTTTTAATCATAGGTATCGTAAATGTTCCCCACCACAAAGCTGTAATCAGAAAGGCTATCTGAAAGCCTAATCGTTGGTCTAATCCTATCATCTGAACGACTATTAAAGATATAAAAAAGGGAATAACGCTTGCAATATAACCAAAGGCAAATCCTTTAGTAGAAACTGAATCCATATTTTCATCTTTTGTTACATCAACAAGAAAGGCATCATAAAAAATATTGGCCCCAGAAAAACCTATGGCTGTTAATATATAAATGATTGCCAGTGCAAAACCCTGTCCATCAGGTACAACTGACAACATTGCCGTCATCAAAATCCCTAGAGATGCAAAAAACATGAAGAATCTTTTCTTGTAGTCCCTATAGTCTGCAATAGTTCCAAGTATAGGACTAAGTATAGCCACAAAAATACTAGCAGCTGAATTAACAAACCCAAGATCCATACTGCTACCAGTACTCATGAAACCAAAATAGACAGGAAATAAAGCAGTGGTAATAGCCATAGAGTATGCACTGTTACCACAATCATAAAAAATCCAGCTCCACTCTTTCTTCGATAAAGCAAGTTTCTTAAACATATTCTCCTCCATTGTATTAAATTCTTGGTTGGATTCTACTGACTAAGCTGAATCCTCTTTCTTAGCTAATTAGCTATTCTAAAAAAAGGTAACTTCTCCAGCCATCTTATCCTCATATCAAGTATATCATAACCTCTATCCTAGCCATAGTAAATTGTAGATTAAGTCCTGATAAAGCTCATGCAAAGTTTTCCTATTATCCATTAAGGAAAACTTAGTTCAAAAAACCGAACACCAATCATAAGATCAGTGTTCGGCCATATAATTACATAAACATATTTGTTTAAAACTTACTCTTCATTTGCTCTTTCAGCTACAATCTTCTCCTGTACATCACGGGGAGCTTCTTCGTAACGCTCAAACTTAAGACTGAAAATACCCCTACCTTGTGTCATAGAACGAAGATCAGTTGAATAGCCATACATTTCACCCATTGGAACTTCAGCTTCAATTTCTTGCTTACCTCTAACAGGATTCATACCAAGAACTCTTCCACGGCGCTTAGTCAAATCACCCATAATATCACCCATATAGTCATCAGGTATTAAGACTTTCACTGCTGCAATAGGTTCCAGAAGTATTGGATTAGCTAGTGGAATACCTTCCTTATATGCATTTTGAGTAGCAATCTTAAAAGCCATCTCTGAAGAATCCACTGGGTGATAAGAACCGTCAACTAAAGTTGCCTTAAGTCCCACAAATGGATATCCAGCAAGAACACCTTTACCAACTGAGTCCTGAAGTCCTTTTTCAACTGCAGGAAAATAATTTTTAGGTACAGATCCACCGAATATCTTTTCTTCGAAGATATATGGCGTTTCAAGATCTCCTGATGGTTCAAGTTCCATAACAACATCTCCATATTGTCCATGACCACCCGATTGTTTCTTATGACGGCCTCTAATCTGAACCTTTTTCTTGATGGTTTCTCGATAAGGAATTTTAGGTTTAATAAGTTCAACACCAACCTTAAACTTTTCATCCAATCTACTAACGATAATATCAAGATGCTGACCGCCAACACCATAGAGAAGTTCCTGATGATTCTCAGTATCCATAACAACTTTAATCGTTGGATCTTCTTCCATTAATCGGTGAAGACCAGATGCAATCTTATCCTCGTCTCCCTTAGTCTTGGGAACGATAGCTCTATAGGCTAGAGATTCTGGAAAATCAATGCCTTTTAATCTAACAGGACGTTCCTTTGAACAAAGAGTATCGCCAGTGGCAACATTGTTTAACTTGGCAAAAGCACCAATATCACCGGCTCTGACTTCATCTATCTCAATCTGTTCCTTGCCTCTAAGAATATAAATATGGGGAATTTTCTCAGACTCTTCTTTATTGGAATTAAGAAGGACATCGTCTTTCTTGATAACGCCTGAGTATACTCTAAATAAAGATACTTTTCCAATATATGGGTCAATGATTGTTTTGAAGACAAGCGCCGAAGCGGGTTCATCTTTATCACAAATCACATGAATTTCTTCTTCAGTTTCAGGGTGTAAACCAATAACTTCGGTATGCTCTTCTTTAGGTGCTGGCATATATTTATTAATAGCTGACATCAATACTCCAACACCTGTATTATCAATACCCGAACCACATAAAACCGGAACGATAGATCCATCAACAACACCAGCATGAAGGGCAGATTGAATTTCTTCCAAGGTAAATTCCTCACCTTCAAAGTATTTATCCATCAATTCTTCATTACTTTCAGCTACCGCCTCAAGAATCATCTCTCTAACAGGATCTATGGTATCATTCATTCCATCAGGAATATCGCATTTTTCTACATGATCCTTAACAAAACGACGTCCTTCCATCTTAACTGCATTAACAAATCCTATAAAATGTTCTCCTTCTCTTATTGGTACTTGGAAAGGAGCAATTACTTTTCCGAATGACTGCCTGAGTTGTTCAAGAATAGATTGTAAATCAGCTTTGTCATCGTCCATATCAGTTACAAAGATTATTCTTGGAATATTCATTTCATCAGCATGCTCCCAAGCAATCTCTGTTCCAACTTCCACACCTGATTTTCCTGACACAACAATAACGGCACTATCGGCAACCCGAGTGGCCTGTTTTGCTTCTCCAACAAAGTCAAAATATCCAGGAGAATCCAGAATATTTATTTTACAATCTTCCCATTCAATTGGAATGCTAGATGTGTTGATAGAAAACCCTCTCTTGACTTCTTCCTTGTCAAAATCAGATATTGTGTTGCCATCTGTTACTTTTCCTTGTCTCTTGGTTAATCCTGCAACGTGGGCCATAGCCTCAGCCAGCGTAGTTTTTCCAGCCCCGCCGTGACCCAATAAGACAATGTTTCGAATTTGTTCTGATGAATACACTTTCATAAGTATTCCCCCAATCGTTAAAATTTTTGAACAAATATGCGCTTTGTAAGATATCAACAAATTTACATCAAAATTCAACAAATATTATACGAATACACCTCTTCCTTATATAGAATTGAGGTTATCTCCAATCAATTTATTGCAACTTTTGATGTCGATAATGTTAATATTCAACACATCATCCAAATTTCCTTTTATTTTATTATATTCAGAATTTTCTGTATATCACTTTAACACTTTTAAGTGTTGATCCACATTAAAAAAAAATGTAAAATGCTTTCATAGTAAACATTCATAGGCTATAATGGTTATGACAACAAAAAGACAATATAGAAAAAGAGGTTATTATGTTTGAAACAATTGGTATTCTAGGACTAGGTTTAATCGGTGGTTCCCTTGCAAAGGCACTAAAAAAATACAATTATGGAGCAAGTATTTATGGTTATAACCGTAATCAGGAATCAGCAATCAATGCTTTGGAATCTGGAACTATCGACAGAAACATCAATGATTTCTCACAATTTTCAGATTGCGATTTAATCGTTTTATGCGCACCAGTTAACATAAATATTGAACTTTTCAAGAAATTGATACCACATCTTAAAGAGACCTGTATTATAACGGATGTAGGTTCAACCAAAAAGGATATTTATGAAGCTATATTAAAAATGGACTATAATGGTTACTTTATTGGTGGTCATCCAATGGCTGGCTCTGAAAAATCAGGCTTCACTGCAACCAAGGCGGAACTGTTTGAAAACGCTTTTTATGTTCTAACGCCAGAACCCCAATGCCCAACTTCCTATATAAAGGAAATGGAAAAAATGATTCAGTTTATCCACGGAATCCCTGTTATTCTAGAGGCCACAAAGCACGACTACATCGTTGCTGCCATTAGCCATGTACCTCATTTACTTGCTTCAACTCTTGTTAACATGGTTCAAAATATTGATTCAGATAAAAAAGAAATGTATACTCTAGCCGCTGGTGGTTTTAAGGATTTCACAAGAATAGCCTCTGCTTCTCCTGATATGTGGCAACAAATCTGTATAGCCAACAAATCAAGTGTCGTTGAGATTTTAGAAACCTATCAAACGATGCTAAACAGAGCAAAAGAAACCATTCTTGATGAAGATTCAAGCAAAGTTTATGACCTATTTGCCCAATCCAGATCATATAGAAATTCTTTCGAAAACAAGTTTCGAGGTAGCATTGAGAAAAACTATGGAATTACAGTAGATATTAAAGATGAAGCCGGAGTCATTGCTCACATAGCCTCTCACCTTGCCGATCAATCCATCAGCATCAAGAATATTGGGATTAATAATAACCGAGAAGACTATGATGGTGTATTAGAAATTCTCTTTTATGATCAAGATAGTGTCGAAGCTGGAAAAAAAGTTCTTCACCAACTAGATTACAATGTCATCAACTAGTATACTCCGGTTTAATCTGTATCCTACTTCTAAATATACATCTTATTAAATATCCCTTAAGCAGGCATAACAAAGAGGCTTAGCCTCGTTCGCTTTTCTATTGCATAACAAAAAGCTATCTTTAACCTTTAGGTAAGATAGCTTTTATTATCATTATATAATGATTGTCCCAAAATGCCGTTTCTCGAATTTTGATCCCTAGCCTCAGCCAGGTGGGTATCCGCACTGCTACTTCTGCCTTCCAAATTACAAGGCATGACATCCATAACAAGATGTAGAATTCCCGAATTCAATATGTAGGTTCAAAATAACGAGATATCGTACACCCCAGGATTTGTTTCTGACTACATTATACACCTAAAGCCCTTATAAAACAAGGCTTTTCATGGATTTCTGACTTTTATAGCATATGATGACTTATATTAGAATTCTTATTCTTTATTGGTAGACGAATCTGAAAATGAGCGCCTAAATTGGGGGAATTTTCAGCCAAAACATCACCGTCATGCATTTCCACAATAGCTTTAACAATAGCAAGTCCTAAACCTGTCTGACCGTTACTGCCCTTATAAAATCTTTCAAAAATATGAGGGATGATCTTCTCTCTTATACCATTACCATCATCTATAATATGAATCATGATATAAGGGCCTTCCACCATACTTGAATCTATTTCCGTTTTAATGATAACTTTACTATTGGCATATCGAATAGCGTTAGATACGAGATTAATCAGAACCTGAACGATACTGTCCCTGTCCCCAGAATACATGACCCCCTCTGTCTTGTCTATACTTAAGACAATTCCAATCTCACTATCTTCAGCAAGGGTCTGAAGACCTTTTAAACTGTCATTTACACATGTATTAAAATGAAAGGCTTTCATTTCAATTTGGATAGCCTTAGTTTCAATTTTAGACAACAAGGAAAGGTTAGTCACAATACGTTTCAATCTTTCACTTTCTTCAACAATAGTTCCAAGGGCTTCTTTTTCATCTTCAATGACTCCATCCATAATAGCTTCCGCATATCCTTGAATGGACATTAATGGGGTTTTCAACTCATGGGATGCATTCTGGAGAAACCTACCCTGTTCCTCTTGGAACTGAGCCACTTCTTCCGCCATATGGTTCATAGCGCCAGCAAGAGCCTCTATCTCATCATTTGTTTTTATCTTAACTGGCTTATTTGATGTCATTTTGCCTAAACTAATAGCATAAGCTTCCAATCGTCTAATTGGCTTAGATATCCTATTAGCAATAACATAGACAAAAATCATAACAGCAAAGTATACACTTGCAAGTATGACTAGAAGAATAGAAGTGAAGGTTCCCAGTAATTCAGTTTCGTTGGCTACAGGAATATAAATAACAGCATAAAGATTGGATTTTTGATTTTTCACACCCTTTTCAACTGGAGATATATAAACTTTCATTGCATACTCATCACCAGAATTCAAGGTGATCACCTTATTGATATCACCCTCCATAATAAGTCCTGATATTTCACCAACCAAGTCATTAGAAAAATCCTCTTGGCCAGTCAAAAAACGGGGATTACCATTGGCAATGGTCAAAAATTCAATATTAGAATCCAATTGGAACAAATCTAGTCTCCTTTTGGATAATCGGACACTTTCCAGTACTTCCGCAATACTTCGTTCACTTATATTCTCACGGAACTCTTCTTTAAAAACTGACGAAATAATACTCATTTCTTCTTCAAAATCTGCTTGTAACTCTCTTGCATAAAAAACCTGTAAAACAAATCTCGAAAGAAGTAAAACCAAAAGAAAAGCGATAAAAAACAGGCTCCCGAACCGGGTAATCAAACGATGTCTAATAGTTGTCCTTGCCATTATTACCCTCCTATTTTGTAGCCATAACCCCAGACAGTCTCAATTTCAACATCGCTTTGACTGTGAGTTAACTTTTTACGGATTCTTTTGATTACATCGTCAACTAATCTGGTCTCACCAACATATTCATAACCCCAGACAAGATCTAGAATTTGATCTCTCGATAGAGCCTGACCTTTATATTTTACTAATATATGGAAAAGCTCAAATTCTTTTCCTGTTAAGGGAAGATTATGCCCCTGAACCTTTAAATTTCTACCACTTACATCAATTATCGTATTACCTATAAGGATTGATTTGTTCCCAACCTCTTTAACAGAAGGCTTTTGAAAACTTGTCCGTCTAAATATATTCTTAACCCTAACTACCAACTCCCTCGGACTAAAGGGTTTACTTAGATAATCATCCGAACCTAATTCAAGACCGAGAATACGGTCCAACTCCTCATCTTTAGCTGAAACAATAATGATTGGAACCTGGCTAATCTTCCTAATTTCCTTACACAAATCAAAGCCATTCATTCCTGGCATCATGATATCAATAATAAGCATATCTGGCTCCATAATCTGAAACGCTTCATATGCCGAATCGCCCTGGTCGAAGACCTCTACTTGATAACCTTCTTTTTCAAGATAAGCTTTAATAAGTTTGCGAATATTCAGTTCGTCATCAACCACGAAAATTCTTTTCATTATTTATCCTTCTTACTTGTTAATAGGTCAAGAACTATAATAACAAGAAAACCTAAAATCATAAAAACAAGACTTAAAATGAAACCATCCATCTCCCAAGGCTTGACTAATTGCTCAGCAAGGGTAAAAACATCACCATCCACAACCTTTGTCTCAACAACTTCCTTATAGGGCCAAATCTTCCTCAAGGAACCCAACATCATACCTGTCAAAAAAGCCATGGTACCTGAATGCCAATTATCCAATACATAACGAAGAACTTTTGAAAAACTAAGAATACCAACGAGACACCCTAATGCAAAAACAATCAGTACTAGAATATGGTCTACATGAAAAGGGTCCTTAATTAATTCAGTAATATAATGATATTTACCGAGAATCAAAAGAAGAAAGGCTCCAGAAATTCCTGGAAGAATCATGGCACAAATAGCAATCGCTCCAGATAAAAACAAAAACCATAGGGCATTTGGAGTGTTCACTGGTACAAGTCCAACAACAACAAATGAAATCACAGCTCCTAAAATCAAGTTCAAACCCCTAAGGGGTGTTAATTCAAACTGTTTACTAATGACAAAGGAACTAGCCAAGATCAAACCAAAAAAGCCACTCCAAGTATATAAGGTATATTCTTCAAGGAGGAAATTCATTAACCTAGCCATGGTGAAAATAGAGGTAAGTATGCCGGCAAGCAAGGGTAACAAAAATCCAATATCTACATCTTTAGCAACTTTCTTAAAATTCCCCTTGAAAAAGTCCTTAACTAAGTCAATACCAATAGACCCAATAACTTCAATTAAATGATCATAGATTCCGGTAATAAGAGCAATAGAACCACCTGATACACCTGGTATAATGTCGGCCGCTCCCATAAACATACCCTTTAAATATACTATAAACTTATTCATGACTCTCCTCCAGTAACCCCAATTTAATACAAGCTGTCAATATTCCTCCCTCAGCTATGGGAGGAGCAACATAAGACGCTGCATCTTTAGCTTCTTGAACACCATTACCTACAGCCACAGAATTTTTAATGTGTGTCAACATATGTATATCATTGTAGTTATCTCCAAAGACATAAACATTATCCATTGAAACATCTAAATATTTAGCTAAATACTGGATGCCCCAGTACTTGGATACTCCCTTATTATATACTTCATATCCAAGATGACCCCAAGGGTTGAAATCTAATTTCTTAAAAGTATCTAGTCCCTTCATCTTAGGTTTAAAAATCATCATCCCATAATAATCCATAGACTGCTTCAAATTAAGTTTTACTAAAGGTGTCAGCCTTGATATATGAGGCTCACCTACTAAGGTATTCTCTTTTTTATACATTTCTTTTCTAATTCGACCAAAAAAATCTTTTACATAAATATGGTCCTCGTCAAAACAAACCACCGGATAAAATGACCACTTGAATCGTTTTAATAACTTTCCTACTTCATCATGGTCCAAAGCCTGTTTATGAATAACTTCATTCTGGTAAACCACCATATGTCCGCCAAAACATACTGCTGTGTCCATTTTTAGTACTTTCATAATGTGCTTAATATGTTCATAACTTCTTCCAGTCGCTATTCCAACATGATATCCTTTATCCCTAAGGCGTCCAATGGCCTTCAAAGTGGGTTTAGGAATACTAGACCTAGGTGTATCGTGATCTATAAGTGTTGAATCTACGTCAAATAATATTAATTTATTCATGTTAACCTTTCTAATGTCTCTTAACGGTGTTTAGCCAATATTTCGACAAACCTAAGCCGCCTATATGCCAGTGGTATGACTGACCTTTTTGCTCTTTTCTTAATATCTATAAGAAAATCTTCAAGTTCTTCTATATGATCTAAACTAGGTTCCTCATTATTATAAAAAGCTTTTTCCAACATTTCAACAAATTCAGTAAATGTTTTCTCAGAATTCAAAGAATTCCGATCGACTCTAAATCCAAATTCACGTACCGTTTCATGCTTCATTTTATGTATACCTATGGCACCTAAATACATAAGAATTGTCTTATAAGTAACTTTCAGCCTCCTTGGAAGGTTCTTCATCAAACGTCTGCCTCTAAGCACAAAAATGGTGACCATTGCAGCTAACACGCCTATAATGACAATAAGACCTGCATAACCTACTGTTTCCTTGGTAATTGGTGACGTTACACCTTCCACTTGTCTTTGTTCTTCCAATTCCCTTTCATACTCCAAAGGATCAGAAAATTGTATAACCGATTGACCTGGAGTAGGTTCATACTGAATCCATCCAAAATTTGGAACATATACTTCAACCCAAGTATGGGCATCTCTATCATATACATATTTCCACTTAAACTCATTACCTGACGACCGATACCTAGCATCCAATTCCAATTCATCAATTTCAAATTGATCTTGCTGTACCACATATCCGCTAACAAATCTAGAAGGTATTCCCTGACTTCTTAACATAAGAACCATTGCAGTAGCAAACTGTTGGCAAAATCCCTCTTTCTCATCAAAAACAAAGGATTTTATCACATCACCACTTAGGTTGGGTTTCTCATTATATTTAAATCCAGTCTGAAAATAATGCTCGATAGCCTCTGCTTTTTCAAGATTTCCAGAAATACCTTGTGTAATTCTGTCTGCTTCTTGGGCTATATCTTCATAACCTTCAGGCATGGTCAGATATGGTCCAAGATTCTTATCATCAGTTTCCTGAGATTCCAAAAATTCCATTAAAGCGCTTGTCCTATATTTTGGAATATAAATAGCCATCGTATATCCAAATCCACGGCCAATCTTCTGATCAGCCACAAACATTCCATCTTCATAGACCTCTACCTCTACATCCTCATCGTAGATATCTACTCCAAGGGTATAGGGACCTGTTAAAATAGAGTCTGTATTTACATTTGCATAAAAAACCTCAACAAGCTCAGTATAAAAAACGGTAGTATCATTTCTAATGTCTTGCTCTAATATTGGTTCCACTGGCCAACCATCATCAGAAATAGGATTTAAGAATTCGTTAGTCCAAACACCATTATGATAAGCATTGAACGTTTGAGATTTATAATATTTCAACTCATTGGTATCAACTCGAAAAATCTGTATACCTTCATGTTCAAAGCTTGTCTGAACCTTATATTCAGGTGAAACAGAATATATAACTTCTTTACGTTCTATCTCTGGTCTATCAAACTCAACCTCACCGACAACTCCACCCCTACCTGGTCCAACGCCTACTCTTTCCTTAAAGGGGTTATAAAAGAAATTATTCAACGAAATTGAAAGCAGGAGGACAATACCTACCATAAGCATTGATAACCAGTAAAAAGGCATTCGTCTTTTTACTCCTTCATTTTCTTTCAAATAGGAGAAAAAGACTTCAAAATAATATATAAATAAAGCAATGACAAATAAATAAAAAGCCATTTTATCCTTTGAAGAAGAAAACAAGCCCATTGTATAGGTGATAAAGATAATAAGCCCACCACACAGAGGCGGAACAATCTTCAAGATTCTAGAATGATAGAACACAACGATAAATTTATAAAGAAAAATGTTAATTATAAAAATCATTAACCGTTGGTGCAAAATTCCAATATAGAACTCCTCTACTCTAATCGAGAAATAATAGGGTTTAAAGAAATCAATAATCCCCATTACCGTACTCTCCAAAAGCTCATTTCTATAAAGGTATACAGAAGTTCCAGCTGCAAGAATAATAAGACCTACCATAGTCCACAGAAAAACCTTAGGCTTATCAAGAACAAAATAATATATAGCGAAACTTAAAGCAGCAATTAGAATTAAATCTGGTAACATTAAAGAATAAGAGAAAGCACCTGAAATAATTGCTATTAGGGAAAGCCCCATCATAAATACGGCAAACATTAAGACACCCCCAAAATTGTTGAGTTTTCATTGTGCAACATATAATAGATAGGTATCCTAGAAGTAGCTAACCTAAACTGGACCTGTTGATTACCCACTGTTTCCAGACCTTCAATAGAAAGCGCTTTGGGGTCACAGACGATGACACTGATTTCATAATTCCTATTTTTCAACTTGACCAGACTTTCCGATAAGTGATTGGTCATATGTTGAGTCATAATAACCAAGTGACAGGTATCCCTATCTTTTCTAAGAATTTCATCAATAGTGTCTACATAGTGGTCTTCTCTATAAAAACTTAATTTTGCAAGTTCATCGTAAAACTTCGGAAAATCATTGTTAGAAGACCCTTCTAAAGAATGAATACCAAATTTCTCATAGTAGAAAGAAGTTTGTACTCTATTTTCAAGCAAAAAGTGAATAAGGGCAACGCAACCTTCTACAAGAAAATCTTCAAATACAATGGCATTCTCTTCATCTAACTTCAAAGAATATGTATCAAGAAAAACCTTGGTCTTGTTAGTCATCTGACCTGAATAATCCTTAGATATAAATTTGCCAGATTTAGCTGTTAACTTCCAATGAATTCGATTCAAAGGATCACCTGGTTGATAATCTCGGATATCAGCAAAGACCGACATGTTCTGTGTATCATTAGAGACAACACTTTCACTACTTTCGTTAATGACATTTTTAAGTAAGTTAGACTTTAGCTCTCGAAGTTTAGGAAAAACTAAGATTTTATGTTGTTCCAATTCGTGATAAGTAAGTTTAAAGAATCCAAAAAAATCTTTCATAATGATCCGGTCAACACCAATAGAATAATTTCCTCGATATTGGCAGGTCAATTCTTTTTTAAAAGTTACACGACCTCTCGGATATATGATAATAGACTTATCTTCGTCGTCTTTAGCTTCTAAAAAAAGACGATCAGATGAAATATAATGAAGAGAATAAGGCACAAAAAGCAATACTGTCGGATTAAACAACTTTATAGTATAGGTAATCTTCTCTCCCTTACTGACTTCATACTTGTCTAACCTATGAGACAGAAAGAAAGTGAAGTAGCTGAGAAGCAGATGGGCACCACTCACAAGGGGTATAAATAAGATAACATAAAAAGTCAAACTACTTATATACCCGGGATATAGTCGGTTAAAAACACCACTAAGTATTAACATAGTTACATAAATAATCCAAGTTCTAAGCAAAAGAATCACCTTCCGGCACATCAACAAGCTTCATAACATCTTTTATAATCTGCTCATTGGTTTTGTCTTCATACTTTGCCTCCGGTCTTGGGACAATCCGGTGTGCTGCCACTGACATGAATATACTCTTAACATCATCTGGAATAACATAGTCCCTCCCATTATAATAAGCAACACCTTTAGCCATTCTACTGATAAATAACGTACCTCTGGGGCTAATCCCTAATAGGGTGTCATTAGAATTTCTAGTAGCCTTAACTAAATTGACTATGTACTTAGAAATATCATCATGTTGTCTAACTTGAAGGATCTCTTCCTGGATTTCAATAACCTCCTCCGTAGATACAACTGGCTTTAGATCATCTAAAGGATTAGACTGCTTAAAACGATCCATAACCATTATTTCCTCTTCCAAAGAAGGATAGCCGATTTCCATTTTAATCATAAAACGGTCTAATTGGGCTTCTGGTAAAGGATAGGTTCCAAGATACTCAATAGGGTTTTGAGTAGCAATAACCATAAAAGGATGAGGTAAATCGTGATGCTTACCGTCAACAGAAACCTTCCTCTCTTCCATTGCTTCCAATAGACCTGACTGAGTCTTTGGTGGAGTCCTGTTTATCTCATCAGCTAAAAACACATTTGTCATAACAGAACCTTGATGGTACTCAAAAACTTCTTTTTTAGGATGGTACATAGTAAAACCTGTAATATCTGAGGGCATAACATCAGGTGTACAGGACACCCTATTAAAGTCACCCCCTATAGATTTTGCAAGGGCAATAGCTAAGGTAGTTTTTCCGGTACCAGGCACATCCTCAATCAAAACATGACCATTACACAACATGGTTAAGGTCAAAAGTTCAATAGCTTCTTTCTTTCCAACCATAACTTTACTGATATTTTCAACAAGTCTTTCCACTTTTTCGTTCATACAGTCTCTCCTTAGTCTTTACTTATCTTCCTTTGTCACTTCATCATCAACCGTCTGCCTTTTTACTTTGCGGTCAATAATCGTACTGACAACAAAAGCAAAAACAAGTATAACAATTGCACTGACAATCAAATTGTAGTTATTGTTAATGGGACATACACCTTCCGGTAGACTTTGTTGATCATAAAAGTTTTTACCAATCACGATCACAGAAAAACCAATAGCTACATAATAGATAATATCTACGATTTTTTTGATTTTAAGTAAATTCATAATAACCTCCTCATAAGGAAACAATATTATAAACGAAAGTATTCAAAAGGCCCTTTATTATGCCTATTCTCAAATACTGTCATCTCCTTGTCACCTTTTTTGACAAACCCCAAACGGACACACTGTAACCCGATTGTACTAAAGCTTTTTCCACCAATCTCATTAATCCCATATTTCGGATCTCCAATTATTGGCAATCCCATAAACTTAAGACCAGAACGAATTTGATGAAATCTTCCTGTCTTCAAGTCTATTTCAAGCATTTGAATCAAACCCCCATTCTCTTCCAATGCTTCTAGCTTTTTAACAATCATTTTTCCTCTTTTGAAAAGCTTTTGCTCTCTAACAACTAACTTAGTGTAAGCTTCAACATCTATTACTTGAGAAACCCCTTTATACTTCTTGTAGTAAAGATCAATATCCAGCTCCTTATCCAAAGCTTCACCGTTTAAAGAAACTGGAATTTCATCAATATCCATAAAGGATACTGCTTGGTATATTTTCATAAAACCGGGACCTAAAAGTTGCTTGTTCAGCCTAGCTGCCTCTTCCTTGGTTTTCGCAACAACAATTGGGCCAGATACATGACGGTCTAGTCGATGAATTAAATAAGCTTGATGACCCAAGTATCCCTCCAACTCACTCATCATATCTGGTGTTCTGGAAAAGTCCTTCTGTACTGGCATATTGGAAGGTTTAACAACTACAATAAGATTTTTATCCTCATATAAAATATCCATCATGTTCTAAAACAACTTCCTCCAACAAATTCGCGAAGTAGAGAGTTAACAGGTATATGTTCACTGGTTACTCCAAGTATGTAGTCAAGAAACTTAATCAATCGCTTAGCTTCTAAATACTCCTTCCTATCCTTAGGTATACTAAAAAGAAGTGGCTCTGCATATTGCTTAAGTATAGCAAGCTCATAGATAAGTGCAGAATTAAACATAACATCTGCCTCTTCCTGGAAGGGGAAGATATATTTTTCTTCACCTCGTCTTACAGAAGGCCACATAGAAATAGTCTTAAGAGCACTTGCTCCTCTATACTGATAATCTCTAACAATTCTTCTAAGTAACCTACCGTCTGTTGTAGGTATACGGTTATGGTAGTCAAGGTTTAATTGTGTTAATGCACTAATATAAATCTTAAACTTATTAGCTTCTGGCAAGGCGTAGGAAAGGCTTGGATTAAGGCCATGAATACCTTCAACAACCAATATTCCATCATCTCCCAGTTCCACAAAATTGCCCTTATATTCCCTAAAACCACTAACGAAATTGAAAACGGGTATATCCACACGTTCTCCATCCAAAAGTCGTAGCATATCGTCATTAAAGGTCTTAACATCAATTGCTTCTAACGTTTCAAAATCATATTTCCCCTCCTCATCCAGAGGAGTATCTTCTCTGTTAACAAAATAGTTGTCAACAGAAATAGTTTTTGGCTTCATGCCATGGGCTTTAAGTTGAATAGCCAATCTATGGGCAAAAGTAGTTTTCCCTGAAGATGAAGGCCCCGCGATGAAAATAAACTTTTTATTCTTTTCATCACTTTTTATCATATCTGCGATTTCGGCAATTTTCTTTTCCATTAAGGCTTCCGAAACCAACATTAGATCATTAACATCCCCTTCAGCTATTAAGTCATTCAACTCACCGATGGTCGTCACTTCCATAAGCTCTGCCCATTTAGATGTAGTATGTTGGGTTTCATATAGCTTCATATCAGGATTGTATTCTGAAACGAAATCAGGCTCTTTTCTTGAAGGATATTGAACCATCACCCCGTTTTCATGGAGATAGAGTTTGAATGATTTAAGGCAACCTGTTGTCGGTACCATATATCCATAATAATAGTCAAAATAGCCATCAAGTTCATAAATATTCGTGTTAGAAACACTTCGAAAATTCAAAAGTTTCACCTTATCTAACATACCTTGTTTTTCAAATATTCGGATGGCTTTGCTCGTTGTTTGGGTCGTTTTCTTAATTTTTATATTTTGGCCTGCTAATCGATGCATTCTTTCATCTATCAGCTCTAGCATAGCTGAATCAACAGGATGATCTTTACAATTAAGTACTTCACAGTATAAACCTCTGTTAATAGTAAAGTGAACCCGAATATCCACTTCATCATTACCATAAGTACGATATACATCTCTAGTTGCTTTAATAAATAAAAGAGTCAAGCTTCGCTGATATGTTCTATAACCATCTTTATTAGTTGTATCTAAAAATTCAACATGGCAGTCTTTCTTCAATTTTCTACCTAGTTCCTTTAATTTACCATCTACAATTGCAAGAACAATACTACCCTTGTAATCATCTTTGTAATTATCCGCCAAATCTAGAAGTCTAGTCCCCTTCGGAATAACAACTTCTTGTTCATTATGTTGTAATTTTACTTTTATGTCCATAAGTAGCCTCCTTTATAATATTTGGAATGGTGATTTTTCAACATCACCCATAATCACTTGTATTCCTTCTTTAAATGATGTATTCAAAAAGTCATATAACAAATGTTTGACCACTATTTCACTAGCAAAATGAGTTGCATCAATGAGACAGACCTCTTCATCAAGAGCCATCATGGCTTCGTGATACTTAATATCGCCAGTAATAAAGACATCTACTTTTTCAGAAAGAGCCTCCCTAAAAAGACTCATACCACTACCAGTACAAAGGCCAATCTTTTCTATCCTTTTCTTTGGATCGCCAACATATCTTGCCACATCTAGATGAAGCCTTTCTTTGATTATTGATACAAAGTCTAAAAAGTCCATTTCCTTGACCCTACCATATCTTACAATGCCTTCATTCGGACCTTCAATCTGTTGAATTCCCAATAGCTTCATAACATAGTCGTTAAGACCTCCATCAGCTGCATCCAAATTAGTATGAGCAGCATAACATCCAATTCCATTTTCAATAAGGCTAATAACCCGCCTACTAACCGGATCACTGGACACAATGGACTTTAAAGGTCTAAATATTAATGGATGGTGAACAAGAACCAAGGACACCTTCTTTTCTATAGCCTGACTCAAAAGTTTATCCGTAAGTTCCAATCCCACCAAAATCTTGCTAGCCGGTTTCATGGGGTCACCTACTAAAAGGCCAACATTATCATAGTCTTCTGCTAATGAAATAGGTGCTAGCTTTTCCATAGCCTCCATGACATCTCTAATTAAGATTCTATCCAATCCAACACCTTCTCTCCCATTTTATTTTCTTTCTCGAGTTCCTTAACCCGTTTATCAATACCTTTAATCACTAATTCATTGATAATTTTATTATTCTTATCAATTTCCTTGTGAATCTGCTTAATCAACAGAGGGTGTTTAGCCTCTATTAGTAGTTTACCATATTTATGATAAATAAGAATTAGATTTTCATCAGATTTTTCTTCAATTTGATGATATCCAACTTTTTTAGGCTCCGCCACAATAAATGGATAATAATGACCGTCCTCTTCCATTAAATCTTCTTCAACAATAACCAGTCCTAAGTCATAAAGTTTCCGCCTTACATCTTGAGCATCCCTATGTGGTGACAAGATAAACCTTTTATAGGTCATAAGCTTATGCTTATCATTTTCTAAAATATTTTCAATTAGCTTCCCACCCATACCTGCAATTATAATACAATCAACTTCCCCAGGCTCTAAGGCCCTAATACCATTACTAAGTCGATAGGAAATCTGACCATCAACCCTATAGGCTTGGCCATTTTTTTCAGCCTTATTTAGTGGGTCCTTATTAATATCCATAGCAATCACCCATGGACAAATGCCTTTCTTTATAAGTTCTATTGGTACATAACCATGATCGCAACCAATGTCTGCAACTGTCATCCCCTGCTTAACATAAGTTGTCAATTGCATAAGTCTTCTTGTTAAATCCATATACACTCCATTTTCAATATCTGCTTCTACTTGTAATTAAGCATTCAAATCTTATATATCTCCAAAGAAAGCCATGGAAAATTCCATGGCTTCAGTTTTTATTCTAAGTAATCTTTCAATTTTCTGCTTCGACTTGGATGTCTAAGTTTACGAAGAGCCTTTGCCTCTATTTGTCTAATTCTTTCTCTCGTAACGTTAAACTCTTTACCTACTTCTTCTAAAGTTCTTGCTCGACCATCATCCAACCCAAATCTTAAGCGCAGAACCTTCTGTTCCCTATCCGTTAATGTATCCAATACATCTACCAGTTGCTCCTTAAGTAAGGTAAAGGCAGCTGCTTCTGCAGGCACCGGAACATTATCATCTTGAATGAAATCACCCAGGTGAGAGTCTTCTTCTTCACCTATTGGTGTCTCTAAAGAAACAGGTTCTTGGGAAATTTTGAGGATTTCTCTTACTTTTTCAACAGGCATATCTAATTCCTCAGCAATCTCCTCTGGGGCAGGATCACGTCCAAGCTCCTGGAGCAATTGTCTGGAAACACGAATCAACTTGTTAATTGTTTCGACCATATGCACCGGTATACGAATAGTTCTGGCTTGGTCAGCTATAGCCCTTGTAATAGCTTGTCTAATCCACCATGTTGCATAGGTAGAAAACTTATAGCCTTTTCGATAGTCGAATTTTTCAACAGCTTTAATAAGCCCTAAGTTTCCTTCCTGTATAAGATCGAGGAACAGCATTCCACGACCCACATAGCGTTTAGCTATGGAAACGACCAAACGAAGATTAGCTTCTGCTAGACGTTGTTTAGCAAGCTCATCACCATCTTCCATTCGTTTTGCAAGACGAACTTCCTCCTCTGCTGTTAGAAGAGGTACTTTACCGATTTCCTTTAGATACATACGAACAGGGTCATCGATATTTAGCCCTTCAGGTAGAGATAAGTCCAGTTTTTTAATATCTGGATCCTCTTCATCGTCATCTTCCTCATCGATTTTCCCCAAAACATCTATACCAGATTTTTCAAGAAACTCGTATATCGCTTCAATTTTCTCAGGTGCCAGTTCCATATCCTTAAAGTGTTCCTCAATTTCCTTGTACTCCAGAACATTCTTCTTGGACTTGCCCAACTTCACCAGTTCCTGGATTTTGACTTCAAAAGATTTGATTTTTTCTTCAGACATGTTTTTCAATCCCTTCTATATATCTTTTAAACTAACATACAGACTCAGGAGTTCTTTCTTCTCCTTAATCAGGTCCATTAACCCTTGCGGATCTGTAACAGTTTTTTGCTTATGTTCAAGGTACTCACCTTTAATAGACCGTATGGTATCATTTAAAAGTTTTTCCAATTGTAACTGATTTTCAATTTTGATTTCTTCACCAAAAATACCTGCGATTAATTTTTGGTCATCAATTTGCGTGAATTTACTCATAATGACAGCTGGTTCAATATCCAAACCTTTTTCATACATATCATATATAATTAATCCGACTTTTTGCAATGTCTCATGGGTAAAATACTCAGGTGTTACATAAGTTTTGACTTTATTGTAGATTTGTTTATGAGATACAATGATCGCCAAGAATTCTTTCTGAGCTATTGTAACAGCTTGCCCCGTACCTTGCAAGTTTTTTTCTCTTCTGCTGCTTGGATTATCTCTCTGTTTCTTATTCACAATCCCAACATTCTTACCATATTTACCAAGGAGTTCCTCAAGTCCTTCCTTGGAGATATCATAGTTATTTACGATAGCATCTATATAATTATCCCGCTCCAGCTTTCCCTCAATGGTCAGAAGCTTCTTAGCTGCTTCTTCACTAAATCTGGTCTTATACTCAGGATCTTTGAGGTCATATTGCTTACTTAGTTGCAATATTTCAAACATAAAGCTTGGTATAGCTGTTTTTATTAAGGCTTCATAAGACTCCCTACCTGATTTCTTAATAAGCTCATCAGGGTCTTTGGCCCCCTCCATGACTAAAACACGAACCATTAGTCCCGCGGATTTGAGAATAGGTATAGCTCTTAGACTCGCCTTAACTCCCGCACCATCACTATCAAAAGAAATCACCACTTCATCAACATATCGCTTAATAAGATGTCCATGTCCTCCTGTAAAAGCAGTTCCTAATGAAGCAATTGCATTATCAAAACCTGCTTGATGAAGGGCTATAACATCCATATATCCTTCACAGATAATCATATATTTCTCTCTGGACTTTCTAGCAATATTAAGGCCATAAAGATTACGGCTCTTATCGAATAATTTGGTTTCCGGAGAATTCAAGTACTTGGGTTGACCTTCTTTAGCCCCCTCTAGAACCCGACCTCCAAATCCAATAATTCGGTTGTGTATATCAAAAATTGGAAACATGACTCGGTTGGAGAAACGGTCAAAAAACTGGCCCGGTTTCTTCCTACTTTCAACCAGTAAACCACTATCATAAAGTTCCCTATCAGTAAATCCTTGTTTAGCCAGGTTTTTATATAAATCATCAAAAAAGAAGGTGGCATATCCTATACCAAACAGTTTCATAATATCCTGACTAAGGCCACGATCTTCCATATACTGTTTGGCTAACTTTCCCGGTTCTTTCCGCAGCATGGTGTAAAAATATCTAGCAGCCAAACGGTTAGCTTCATATAATCGATTCTTATAGTACATAGCTGCTTTGACTTCCTGACTGACTTCCGGTTCAGGTAAATCAATATTGGCCTTATCTGCCAAGAACTTAACAGCCTCCACAAAAGTAAAGTTTTCATATTCCATAACAAAAGAGAAAACATTACCACCGGCACCACATCCAAAGCAGTAGTACATCTGTTTATCTTTACTCACTGAAAATGAAGGTGTCTTCTCATGGTGGAAGGGACAAAGCCCAAAATGAGAACCACCCTTCCTAGTCAGATGAACATAGGAGCCAATAATATCCACTACGTCACTGTTAAGGCGTACCTCTTCAATTATTTCATCAGGATAATACATATCAGTTTCACAACTCCTATCAATCATTCTGCAAGGCAGCTATGAAGACCTTGTCAGCACTAGAACTCATTCCATGAAGCCGGTATAAACAAATCCATAAACTTTCTAATAGCATAACGATCTGTCATCCCTGCTACATAATCAGCCACTACCCGGTGCGCTTGTTCCCCTTCATCAATTTTTGCCACATATTCAGGAGGCAAAAGATATTGATGGGAATCAAAATATAAAAACAATTGAGTCAAAAGATTCTTAGCTTTTTCTTCATGTTCTTTAGCTTTTGAATCAATATATACATTCTGGAACATGAACTTTCTCATTTCCTTCATGGACATTTCCATGTCAGCACTCATAATGATATCGTTTTTATCCATAGAATTTGTCACAATATCATGAATCATATTATTAAGACGTTCTGTTGTTGTATGACCAAGAACATCACAATGCTCTTTCGGTAGATCACCTTCATTTAATATATGACCTCTTATGGCATCATCAATATCGTGGTTAATATAAGCGATCTTATCTGACAATCTAACAATCTTGCCTTCAAGGGTTGACGGCTTGCCTTTTGTTGGGTGATTCAGAATACCATCTCTGACCTCCCAAGTCAAGTTAAGTCCATTTCCCTTGTGTTCTAATTTTTCAACAACTCGAAGGCTCTGCATGTAATGCTTAAAGCCTAATTCACAGACTTCATTGAGGGCATGTTCACCCGCATGCCCAAATGGTGTATGCCCTAGGTCATGTCCAAGGGAAATTGCTTCTACCAAATCCTCATTAAGATTCAATGCTCTTGCTATGGATCTTGCTATCTGTGATACTTCCAATGTATGCGTCAATCTAGTTCTATAATGATCACCTTCCGGTGAAATAAATACTTGTGTCTTATGCTTCAATCTCCTGAAAGCCTTGGAATGAAGTATCCTATCTCTATCACGCTGATACTCTGTTCGCATGTCACAAGGCTTCTCCTGAACTTCCCTGCCTTTGGAGTTCCTAGATAAGGAAGCAAACTCGCTTAGTCCGCTTGATTCTTTAGCTTCTTGAATTTCTCTTAAATTCATAAGCACTCTCCTTTTTGGTCAAATCAGCAAAACCCATACTCTTATATATACTACCCTACTAAATGTTTTCCTTTTTTTTTATAAAAATTTTATTAAAATTAGCCACAAATTCGTAAATAGCCATTGACAAGCACATTGTATACTGTATAATTAATTGTGTAAATGATAACTATTCTCAACTAATAATAGATTTTACCAAGGAGGCTAACCATGTTTCAATCTCTAACATTGGTATTGTCCGGAAGTGCTGGACAAGGATTAAAAACCATTGAGGAACTATTGGCTGCCACAGTCAAGGAATCCTACAATGTATTTACAAGTCAGGAAATTATGTCGCGTATTCGTGGCGGTAACAACACCATTGAAATTCGTATTGGAAAAGAAGATGTTTATGCTTATAAGGATCAAATTGATATTCTTTTCCTTTTAAATAAATCTTCATACTATCGCCTTCCTGACCGCGTTGGAAGTCACACCAAAATATTTGGTGAAGAATCTTTTATGACACAAGATGAACTAAATGCTACTCAAGCTCAATTCACCCCATTAGCAGTCGCAAGTATTGCAAAGGAAGCAGGAAGTGTCCTATACTCCAATATTGTCATTTTAGGCTTTATTGCTGGCCTTATTGGACTGGAAAAAGATATTGCCTACATAAAAATCAAGCAAAAATTCGCTTCTAAAAATGAATCCATTATAAATGGAAACTTAAAAGCCTTTAATCTTGGATATGAAAAAGCACAAAATCACTCTATACCTATAAGCATAGATAAAACATATACACATAAAGATAAGAAAATCCTCAACGGGACCCAAGCAATCTCTATAGGAGCCATAGCAGGTGGTGTAAACTACATTTCTTCTTATCCCATGTCACCAGCAACAGGTGTTCTTGAATATCTAGCTGATAAAGGCGATGAATTTGGTATTGTTGTTGAACAAGCAGAAGATGAAATTGCTGCTATTAATATGTGCATCGGTTCATGGTATACAGGTGCAAGATCCTTGGTTACCACTTCAGGTGGTGGATTTGCCTTAATGGAAGAAGGGATCAGCCTTTCCGGTATCACCGAGACACCAGCTGTCATCCATATTGCTCAAAGACCAGGTCCAGGAACAGGTCTTCCTACAAGAACAGAACAAGGAGACCTAACACTAGCTGTATATTCAGGTCATGGTGAATTCCCCAGAATCGTCTTGGCTCCTGGAACACTTGAAGATGGAATCCTTTTGACTCAAAAAGCCTTTTATCTAGCTGATAAATATCAGGTTCCCGTCTTCGTCCTAAGCGATCAGTACTATCTAGATTCCAAGGCTCCTCTAAAATCTTTAACTATTCCAGATCAACCACTCAAAACATTTATGGTTGAGTCTGATGAGGACTACTTAAGATATAAACTTACAGAAAATGGAATAAGCCCAAGAGCAATTCCAGGCCTTGGCAAAGGCTTAGTCAAATGTGACAGCGATGAACATGATGAAAGAGGGTCTATTACAGAAGACTTCAATATCAGAATCCAAATGAATGACAAACGTCTTGGCAAGGAAAAATATATTCTTGAAGACTATATTTCCCCTGAAATAATAGGGTCTCATGAATATAAGAATCTAATTATTGGTTGGGGGTCTACCTACGGCGCCATAAAAGAAGCTGTACTAAGTTCAGGCAAAGATGACCTAGCTTTTCTCCATGTCCGTCAACTTTTCCCCCTAAGTCAGGTCATTGCTGACTATGCTTCAAAAGCCGATAATATTCTAGTTGTGGAAAATAATGCAACTGGTCAGCTTAACAATCTTCTAAAACTTAATCTTAATATAAATAGTACTAATACATATCTTAAATATAATGGTGTACCTTTTACCGTTGAAGAAATAGATGCAAAAATTAAGGAGGTATTTTAATGCAAACACCAGTATTACCCTATGACTTTGACTATGAAATAGACATGGCCTGGTGCCCTGGTTGTGGTAACTTTCAGATCAGAGACTCCATTGTTAAAGCCCTACGAGAACTTGGCATTGAACCCGAGCAAACAGTTATTTCCTCAGGAATTGGTCAGGCTGCGAAGATGCCTCAATACATAAACACTAATTATTTTAACGGTCTACACGGACGAGGTCTTCCCGTTGCTGTAGCAATCAAATCAGCCAACCCATCCCTGACAGTTTTTGCTGAAGGTGGCGATGGCGATATGTATGGCGAAGGTGGTAACCACTTCCTCCATAATATAAGAAGAAATCCCAATATTGTCCACATTGTACACAACAATATGGTCTATGGCTTAACCAAGGGTCAGGCATCACCAACAAGTCCCTTAGATTTTGTAACCCCCGTCCAGGTTAATGGTGTTAGAAACACTCCTTTTAACCCTTTAGCGGTAGCTCTATCCCTTGGTGCAACCTTTGTAGGAAGAGCCTTTTCCGGTGATGTTGACCAAACAAAAGAAATCATCAAGGAAGCTATTAATCATGATGGTTATGCCCTTGTAGATATCTTTCATCCATGCGTCACTTTCAACAAAATCAACAACTTCCGTTGGTTCAAGAACAACACCTACTATCTAGACGATTCCTACGATAGAAAAGATTTTAAAGGAGCTATGGACAAGGCACTTGACCTCAGTAAGTATGCTTTGGGTGTTCTCTATCAAGATAAAACCAAGAAATCTTTTGAAAAGCAACTACATGTTTATGAAAATGATCAAACGCCGGTTATCTTCAGAAAACGTGACCTTTCTAAAGTTCAATCATTGATTTCTGAATAAAATATATAGCCTCACATCCTGCCTAGGCAGGGGCCTCCTACCCACTGGTTCCAGTGGGTAGGAAGTCATACCTGCACATGTCTCTTTGCTAAAACTTCATAAAAAAATAAAACACACCTACTCTTTACTCAAAATATAAGCAGCTATAAAAGCTGTAATAGGCGCTACCATGAGTAGCCCTAAACTTCCTACGAGAATTCTAAGTAGTTCTGCAAAAACTATTTTCATATTCATAAGTTGTTCAATATGAGTTCCCTTGATATGAAACATCATCATTAGAGTCAAATAACCTCCTGAATAAGCGAGAAGGAGGGTTGTTGTCATGGTCCCAATAACATCTCTTCCTATAGTAAAGCCGGATTTTCTTAGTTCCTGAAAAGTCATAGCAGGATTCTGTTCCTTGAGCTCATTGACAGAGCTGGAAACATCCATCGCAATGTCCATTGCAGCTCCAGAAGCTCCAATCATAACAGAAGCATAAAAGATATCATTCATATCCAAATGAAAGTTTCCATTAAAAAAGATAGCCTGGGCATAGGGCGCAGTCATACCAATAAGGCCTACTCTATCTCCTATAATAAGGGCCGCAAACAAGGTAAGAGTAAGTCCAACTACAGTTCCCAAAAAGGCTGCATATCCCTTATTGGTAAAACCAGCTACGCTAAAAATAATGACACCTGTTATAAGCCCAAGAGACATAGTTGCAATGATAATCGGTTCATACCCTTTAAGCAACATAGGTATTAATATTTTAAAGAGTATAAAAAAAGTACCTATAAAACTAAGAAGAGCTCGAAAGCCTATCCACTTTGCATAAATTAGAAGAACAATGACAAAAAGAAGAATCAACCCCAAAATATAAGGCAGGCGGTAGTATTCTACACATCTAATATACTGAATATCATTACCCTCACCTCTGATTGCTACAATTAATGTATCTCCTGCTTCATAGATTTGATCGAAATCTAGCTGACCAAGCAGGAAATTATCCGCCTCATGGACTTCATCCTTTCTGTCTTTATTAAGTATTTTGACAGTAACTTTTTGACTTCCAATTGCTGAAGGTCCTGCTACAATGACATCGGAATCATCTACCATAATAGCTTTTGCCCTATACATCTTGACACCATCATCAGATTTTCCTTGAAAGTAAAACAAGCTGGTGACTATCAAAACGATAGCCATCAGCAGTATACTAATATTTTTTTTACTATAATTCATTAGAAGCTTGTTCCAAGAATAGCTGCAGTTAATTCTGCAATTTCAGTATTGTCCATAAATCCTTCAAACTGGTCAGCACCAACTCCGATAGCTCCAAGTGGAATTTGTGTTCCTGTATGGGCGTAGGATGTCCATTGAACACCAGCTCTAGTTGAAAGAATATGTACAATGGCCATTGCTGACTCATCGTATTGATAAGCATTTCCCTCATCGAATTCACCTGCGTCCTGCATGGCGATTCCTCTATCAATCATAGCCATTTCTTTTTCAGTTAAATCTTTCAAACCAAAGACTTGTTCAACATTCTTAAGGAAAGTATCTTTGTCACCCTTATATGCCATATCTGAATACATAAACTCTTCAATCGACATGGTTACACCTGCTAGTTTTTCAAGCGTCATAAAGTAATCTGTATTCACACCAAGACCTAGACCACCAGTCTCATGGTCACCAACAACAACTATAAGAGTTTCCTCTGGATGTGAAAGGTAAAAATCATAAGCTTCTTTAACAGCATCATCAAGTGCTAATGTATCTTGGATGGCACCAGCTGGATCGTTTGGATGGCATGCATGGTCGATTCTACCTGCTTCTATCATAAAGAAAAATCCATCTTCATCCTGTGATAATAGGTCAATACCTTTTTCTGTCATTTCAGCAAGAGTCGGAACCTTATAATCTGAATTCATAGCATCTAATGTGTAAGGCATATGCGAATAAGCAAACAAGGCAAGATACTTATCACCCGCTTTTGGAGTATAGTCATAAAACTCCTCTGCTCCCTTTGAGCCATACCCGATTTTATAACCTAAATCCGTAAATTCCTGAATGATGTTTTGATCATCTTTTCTCTTTGATTTAATAGTAAGTCCTGTAACATCACTAAAAGATTCTGTCCATCCTTGAGGAATGAAATGACGAAGGCCACCTCCGGCAAGGTAAGCAATACCTGAATCTACATAGTCAGCAGCGATTCCGTTTTCATCATTTCGGCTTTCGTTATGTGAAATAAAAACTGCTGGAGTTGCATGGGTTACACGGGTTGTTGTAGCAACACCTGTAGCCATCCCTTTTTCTTCAGCAAGTTCTACTAAAGTTTTTAATTCCGTACCATCTGGAAGTACAGAAATCATACCATTGTTTGTCTTTTGACCAGTTGCAAGTGCTGTACCAGCAGCAGCTGAGTCAGTTATCAAAGTGTCCAATGAATGTGTAGTATTAATTGCTGCATTTGGTAAGTTATTAATAAGTAATTTGTTGTCTGTTCCCTCAGTCTCTTGAAGATAATATTCAGCTAATTGTCTTTGAGCAGCTCCTAAACCATCACCAATGAAGTAGAAAACATACTTTGCTTGATCGATTTCTTTTGTTTCCGCTTCTTCTGCTACGGTTTGATTGAAGCCACTTAGAACAAGAGCTCCACAAAGGCCAAATAGGGTCATGATAGATACTAACTTTTTCATTATAATCCTCCTACAACTTTACATATATTTATGACTATCCTACAAACACAAGCAAGTATAATATATCCCTTGCCGCTTTCCTAACAGAAATATTAGACCATAAAAAAATGAAGTTCACATTATAACGATGTAAACTCCATCTTCTTTATTGTTATTTATATATTATTATGTTAATCCTAATAATGATTATCAAAAGCACTTCTTTCCTGTTACCACTCGACAATTTTTACCATTCTTATCACAAAGATAACATATTTCATTTACTAAAGACTCCTTTTCAGCAAAGGCTTTTATATTATCCATAGTCGTCTTTGCAATATTAGACAAGGCTTCCTTAGTAAAAAATGCCTGATGAGACGTAACCAACACATTGTTAAAGGACAAGAGTCTTGCCAGTACATCATCTTCAATAATCTCATCTGAAAAATCCTCAAAGAAATATGCTTCTTCCTCCTCATAAACATCCAGGCCCGCAGCTCCAACTTTTCTCTCTTTAATGGCATCTATTAAATCTTCAGTCTTAATAAGGCCTCCTCTAGACGTATTAATAATCATAACACCTTGTTTCATCTTATTCACAGATTCCTTGTTAATCATATGATGGGTATCTTTAAGAAGGGGGCAATGTAAACTAAGTACATCTGATTCTTTATAAAGGGTCTCAAGATCCACATATTCAAGGTCTAAGGATTCATTTGGATACTTGTCATAGGCAAGAACCTTCATACCATACCCCTTACCAATTCTTGCAAAAATCTGACCAATTTTACCGGTTCCAATAATACCAAGGGTTTTCTTATGAAGGTCAAAACCCAATAAACCATTGATATTAAAATTACTTTCTCTTGTCCGATTATAAGCCTTATGCGTTTTTCTGTTTAGAGTTACCATAAGGGCTGCAGCATGTTCAGCTACAGCATAAGGTGAATATGCTGGAACCCTGACCACGTGAATTTTACCATGGCAGGCTGCAAAGTCCACATTATTATATCCAGCACACCTCATAGCAATAAGCTTTACCCCATTCTCATATAAGCTATCAATAACAGGTTTGTTTAAAGTGTCATTTACGAAGGCGCAAACAACATCATATCCTTTAGCTAGACTTGCTGTATCTTCATTTAACTTGTTTTCAAAATATTTTATCTTAAAGTTATATTGTCCCTTAATTTCGTTAAAAAAAACGTTCATCATAGGCTTTGGTATCAAAAAAAGCTATTTTCATACTTTATCCTTTCTCTTTACATTCTTTTTTTCAGTTTAAGTATCCTACTATTTATCATACCATAAAAAAGCCGCAAAGTTCGTAGCTATTGCTACACCTTGCAAGCTCATACATCAACCACCCAGACAAGAGAACATGCCTTGATTATTATATGGTATTTTTAAGTTCTTTTCTGAAAAGTAAAAATGATGAAGTAATAAGAAGCATGAGACCTGATACAAAGTATGCTCCCTGAATAGGAATCAAGGTTACAATCAACCCACCAAGAAGTAAACCCAGAGGATTGGTAATCATAGAAAGCATATTGATAACTCCATTAACCCTACCCATTTTTGAAGGATCAGCATTTTTTTGAATATAGGTTTCAATAGGAATATTGATACCTGCAACCATAAGCCCTACAATTAATCCAAGAAAACAATATAGACCCATGAACCAATTGAAATCAATTATATTCACCATAACAAGATGAACAACTAGGCCCAAAAGAAGTATTAATCCAGTTAGACCAAAGGTGTATTTCTTTAGTAGACTTAATATACTGGTATTCCCCTGGCCACTGTCCTCTCGTGTTAGCAAAATACTACCGATGATTGAACCACTGCTAGTAAAGATCAGTATAATTGACAAATAGATAATATCTACTCCCAATGCTTTTTCAATCAATACATTCTGATAAACCCTAAACGTTGGTAAAAGGGATAAGTTCAAGATAGCAGCAAAGAAACCAATATATATAAGACCTTTATAAGTTTGTAAATATGCAATACCTTCTTTAAACATATTCCACTGATCTTTAAAAGGATTCTCTTCCTGATTCTTTACTCGTTCAGGCTCATCAATCTTAATAAACATCTCAGATATAGCTGACAATATATAGGATATACCATCAAAGACGAATAAGAGGCCAGGCCCTATTAATGAATAAATAAGAGCACCAAGAGCTAAACCTATAATATTAGTCAAGCTACCGGTGATAGCCATGTAAGAATTAGCCTGCATCAGCTTATCCTTGGACATCATAAGGGGAATAGCCGCTGATGATGCTGGATTAAAAACAACTGTACATAGGCCGACTACAACCGACATAATATAAAGGGCCAAAATAATCCATGATGGTTGATCTACAAACATAATAACGAGACCTGTTGCTAGAACAACAAATCCTCGTATAAAATCCATCAGGTATAATAATTTAATTTTTTTGAACTGATCAACGATATTACCAGCTATAGGACCTGCAACCAACATGGTCATGGTCATGACAGCCATAACAGAAGCCATTAGAAAAGCTGAACCTGTCAACTCAAGTATAAAAAAACCTGCCGCAGCCGTAAATATTGAATCTCCCAATCTAGATACTAAACGACCAAAAAACAATAACCAAAAATTCGAATTTTGTTTCATTAAATCTCCCTCTCAGATTTATTCTCACCTATTATTATATAGCAATATTTCATTTAGTAAAGAAAAACTTATAACAAATAGCAAAGAACTTAAAAATTCTTTCATGATTATCTCAATATGAAGCCTATTACTTCCGATCTAAAACCCAAGGTCCATTATCAGCCGCTAAAGTTGCAAGTTCGTCACATCTCTCATTATCTGGATGACCGTCGTGGCCCTTAACCCAAGTAAAGGTTACATCGTGATCTTTTTTTGCTTCTACGATGGCCTCCCACAAGTCTTGGTTCTTGACAGCTTCCTTTTTCTTGCCTCTTTTCCAGTTGTTTTTAATCCAATTATTGAGCCACCCTTGATTAAAGGCATCTACAATATATTTCGAGTCAGTATGAAGATTTACCCGACACGGTTCCTTAAGAGCCCTTAAGGCCTCCAAGACACCTCTTAGCTCCATACGGTTATTAGTCGTTCCCTCAAAACCCCCGGATAACTCTTTTTGATGGACTTTACCATCACCGGTTGTAAATCTAAGAACAGCTCCAAAACCTCCTGGACCATCTGGATTTCCCCTACATGCTCCGTCAGTATATATCTCAATGGTTTTCATTATAAACTCCTCTTTTTAACTTAAAACAAAGAAATCTGATTAGTATCCGGTAACCCCTTAAGAATCCCATCTTCCTTCAGCATCTCTATCAAGGTTTTACTTGTTTTCGTACGGTTTCTAAAATCTTCAAGAGAAATAAATTCTCCATCTTTTCGACCTTCAACAATATTAATGGCAGCCTTCTCACCCATTCCATTAATGGCTGATAAGGAGGGCATAATCTTATCATCAATAATCTGAAAGTACTTAGCATCTACAGTATATAAATCAATGGGCATAAACTCAATACCTCTGGCATACATTTCCTGGACGATACGCATATCCTTAATCATATCCTTCTCTTTTTTAGATAGTTCGTTAAATCGTTCTTTAAAGTCAATAATATGCTGGTCCAAAACATCCTTGCCTTTACACATAATAGCGTAATCAAAATTGGCTGCCCTAATGGAGAAGAAGGCAGTATAATACTCCCGTGGATAATATACCTTATAATAGGCGATCCGATAAGCCATCATAACATAGGCTGCTGCATGAGCCTTGGGGAACATATACTTAATCTGCTTACAGGACCAGATATACCATTCCTCAATACCAACTCCACGCATAGCCGCTTCCCATTCCGGTTTCAAGCCTTTCCCTTTACGAACCGACTCCATGATAGTAAAAGAAAGTTCCTTGTCCATACCCATGTTAATAAGATATGTCATAATATCATCACGGGTGGAAATAACACTAGCAATAGTGGCCTTACCTTCATTAACCAATTCTTGAGCATTGTTAGTCCAAACGTCCGTACCATGAGATAAGCCAGAAATACGAACCAGGTCTGAAAAAGTCTGTGGTTTTGTTTCTATGAGCATCTGCATAACAAAATCAGTACCAAACTCAGGTACGCCTAATGACCCCAAGGTGATACCTCCAATGGATTCTGGTGCAATCTTTAAGGCATCAAGGCCCCTAAACAAGGACATAACCTTTGGTTCATCTAATGGAATCTTGGTGGCATTGGTTCCCGTCAAATCTTCAAGAAAACGAATCATAGTCGGATCATCATGTCCTAGTATGTCAAGTTTCAAAAGGTTATGATCAATGGAGTGATAGTCAAAGTGTGTCGTAATAATATCTGTCGTTTGATCATTAGCCGGTTTTTGTATGGGTGTGAAGGTATAGATTTCTTGGTCTCTAGGAAGAACAATAATCCCTCCTGGATGCTGTCCGGTTGTTCTTCTGACTCCGACACACCCCTTAATAATCCTGTTAATTTCAGCTTCCTTAACCACTATTTCACGTTCTTCAAAATAATTCTTAACATAACCATAGGCTGTTTTTTCTGCTAGAGTTCCTATAGTTCCTGCCTTAAACACATTACCCTCACCAAAAAGAACCTCCGTATATTTATGAGCCTTTGCTTGATAGTCCCCTGAGAAGTTAAGGTCAATATCAGGCTCCTTGTTCCCTTTAAAACCAAGGAAAGTTTCAAAAGGAATGTCATGACCTTCTTTAATTAGATCCGCACCACACTCTGGGCATTTTTTATCAGGCATATCAACCCCTGAACTACCGGCATACTTTTTAACTTCATCCGATGTAAAATCAGAATACTTGCATTCTTTACAGTAGTAATGAGGAGATAAGGGATTAACCTCAGTTATTCCTGACATGGTTGCTGCAAAAGAGGACCCAACAGACCCTCTGGAACCTACCAGATAACCATCATCATTGGACTTTTTAACCAGTTTCTGGGCGATGATATACATAACTGCAAAGCCATTACCAATAATGGAATTAAGCTCCCTTTCCAAACGCTCTTCAACAAGTTCAGGAAGATCATTACCATAGATAGACCTAGCCGTTTCATAACACATGGTCCTAAGCTCTTCCTCTGACCCTTCAATCACAGGTGGGTATTTCCCCCTCTCAACCGGTTCAATATTTTCAATCATATCATTAATCTTATTAGTATTGGTAACAACCACTTCAAAAGATTTATCTTCACCTAAGTAGTCAAATTCATCCAGCATTTCATTGGTTGTTCGATAGTAGAGAGGTGCTTGATTATCGGCATCTTTAAAACCTTTTCCTGCCATAAGAATTCGTCGATAAACCTCATCTTCCGGATTTAGGAAGTGGACATCGCAAGTAGCCACAACCAACTTGTCATTTTCCTCGCCTAGATCGCATATCCGTTGATTGACCTCTTCGATTTCTTCCATGGAATCAATATTCCCCTTAGCGAGCATAAAAGCATTGTTGCCAGTGGGCTGAATTTCCAGATAGTCATAAAAATCTACAGACCTTTGGACCACCTCAGGATTCCTACCTTCAAGCACCAAGGGATATAAGTCTGAAGCTTCACAGGCAGAACCTACAATAATTCCATCACGATAATCCTTAAATACCGACTTAAGAATTAATGGCCGCTTAAAGAAAGTTTCTATATGAGATTTGGAGATCAATTTATACATATTACGAAGACCTTCCCTATTCTGACATAGAAGAACAGCATGAGTGGGTCTAAGCTTCTTATAATTAGGATGTACTTCCTGTCCCCACTTGATTAAGGACTCAAGATCAGTAACTCCCTTAGGCTCAAGTAACATAAACATTTTTTGTAAAATACCTGCTGTAGCCTCTGCATCATAAACAGCCCGGTGATGTTGAACCAGACGAATTTCAAGAGCTTCTGCAAGCGTATTCAACCGATAGTTCTTCAAGTTAGGTAAAAGCCTACGGCCAATCTCCAAAGTATCAAGATAGGTAAAGTCATAATCAATATCCTGATACTCGCAGTTTCTGCATATAAATGACATATCAAAATCTGCATTTTGAGCAACAAGAACACCTTGTCCACAAAAATCTAGAAACTTAGGCAGAACTACTTCAAGGGGCGGTGCATCCTTAACCGTTTCATTGGTAATGTGAGTCAACTCCTGAATCTTTTGTGGAATGGCTACACCTGGATTAACAAATTCAGAAAATCGATCTACAATCTTACCATTGGTGATTTTAACAGCACCAATTTCTGTAATCCTATCCTTATGAGCCCTAAAACCTGTTGTTTCAATATCAAAGACAATAAAGGTATCCTTAAAACTTTGACCCTTGGGAAAATGAACAATAGGGCGCTGGTCATCAACCAAATAAGCTTCAACACCGTATATAATTTTTATATCATCACCATGGACTGCGTGAAAGGCTTCTGGATAGGACTGGACCACTCCATGATCCGTTATAGCAATAGCTTTATGTCCCCAGGCAATTGCCTGCTTAACTGCATCCTTAGCAGGTATCATCCCATCCATATCACTCATTTGTGTATGAAGGTGTAATTCAATCCTTTTTTCTTCGGCTAAATCTTTTCTTCTAATTCGAAGATCAATATCCACACTTTCAATGGAATTGATCATAAAGACTCTTGCCTTATCAAAATCATCATACTTATATAAGCCTCGCATACGGAATGTTTTTCCATCTTTGATAGCCCCAAGTACATCGGCTTTTTTCTCATCTTCAACAAACATTTTACAGGTTAAAGAATCTGTAAGATCCGTAACATCAAATTTAAAGATCCACTTTCCTCCCCTTAACTGACGTTCATCAGGTTTACTAATTAACTCAACATCTACATTGGCATAGGTCGTATCTTCATCAAAGTTCTTAATCTTAATTATATCACCTATAGCTGGTTTTTTACCGAATATCAAATTTTCATAGGTTTCTCTAGTGATATCCTCTTCCTTAACAACCACTTTTTCCTCAACTTGATGGAGTCTAGCATGTTTCTTAAGGAGATTCTTCTGCTCCAAATCTCGGTTTCTAAGAAACTCATCATAGACGTGATTATCTGCGTCGTCTTTCATTACCTCTACATCAATATCCAATTGAAATTTTTCCTTAAAAATAGATTGAACCAATTGATCGATCTGGAAATCTGAAAGGTAATCATAGCCTGTCACTGGGACTTCATAGACAATAAAACCCTCTTCAACTCTGGTTTTTCCTGCTTTCAATGTAGCAAAACATATAGGATTGTGTTTTTTTACAAGGAACATAAGAGAATCCTCATATAGTTTATATAGGTCTTTAAAAGACAATTGAAAGGTCAGTTCGTAAGTTTCATTTACATGAACGCTTATATTACTTGGGTAACCTAAAAAGGCGTAGAGCTTTTCTTCTAACGCCAAAATATTTTTAGGATGTACAATTGTATTTAATATAAGTTGTATGCTGATTATACCTTGCTTCTTGCTCATGATAACGGATGAGACATTACCGTCTCTAAAATACTCATGACTATCAGGGTCAAGGTTCAACCCTTCAAAAACATCAAAAAGATTCTTACGCATGTAACACCACCTATGACTGCTATTTATCTTCTTCAAGCATATGGTTCAACTCTTCAATCAAAGCATCTACCAGCTTGTCTTCATCTACTTTTCGAATAATCTGGCCTTTTTTAAAAATAAGACCGACACCTTTTCCACCAGCCAGACCAAGGTCTGCTTCTCTGGCTTCTCCCGGACCGTTAACAGCGCACCCCATAACTGCAATCTTATAGGGATGTTTGACATGGGCTGTTCTGCTTTCCACTTCCTTGGCTATACCAATCAAGTCGATGGATGTTCTGCCACAGGTTGGGCAAGAAACAATTTCTATGTTCTTCTCATATAAATCCAGCGATTGCAAAATTTTCTTGGCCACACGTATCTCATCAACAACATCGCTGGTCAAGGAAACACGTAGGGTATCTCCAAGACCATTTGACAACATGATACCAAGACCTACTGCTGACTTAATAGTACCAGCCTCCAATGTACCAGCTTCTGTTATTCCTAAATGCAAGGGATAATTCTTCTTTTCAGCCATTAAAGAATAGGCTTCAACAGCTTGTAAAACATTAGAAGATTTAATTGAAACAACAATATCATAGAAATTTAGTTTCTCAAGAATTTCAATATGATAAAGAGCGCTTTCTACCAAAGCTTCTGGTGTAGGATGACCATATTTTTCCAAGATATGTTTCTCCAATGATCCACCGTTTACCCCAATTCGAATAGGAATTTCTTTTGCTTTACAGGCAAGAACAACTTCCTTAACCCTTTCCTCATCACCAATATTTCCAGGATTGATCCGAATCTTGTCAATACCCTGATTAATTGCTTCAAGAGCTAATCGATAGTCAAAATGAACATCAGCCACTAGTGGAATGTGTATTCCCTCTTTAATAGCACCTATAGCTTTTGCTGCTTCCATATCAGGCACAGCTACTCGTACAATATCACACCCTGCTTCTTCAAGGGCTATAATTTGCGAAACAGTAGCATCCACATCATGAGTCTTGGTGTTAGTCATACTTTGTATTTTGATTGATTCACCACCACCAATTTTTAGATTGCCAATTGTAACCTGTCTGCTTTCCAGCCTAGTAAACATAAATACTCCTTCTCACATCCTGCCATAAAAAAGTTCAAAAACAAGTTTATCCAATCCCAAAAACTCTGAGTATATCATTATACATAACGAATACCATAAGCAACATTAAAAGGGCAAAACCAATTAGATGGATAAATCCTTCCTTATTAGGTGCAATAGGTTTACCAGTAATAGCTTCACCAAAAAGGAAAACTAAACGCCCACCATCAAGTGCTGGTAAAGGCAAAAGGTTCATAATACCTAGGTTGGCACTGATTAGTACAATCCAAAAACTAAGTTGTGAGATAACAACTTTGATACCTTCGGCTAAACTGGCTTCATAGTCTTTACCAATGGTCGATACCAATCCTACCGGACCAGAAAGTGACGTCAGGGCAACTTTTCCAGTTATAAGCTTACCTAAGGAATAGAAAACGACTTTTATCCATGATGCAGTCTCAAGCGCTCCATACTTGACAACAGACCAAAGCGTTTTATCAGCCTGTCCATAGCCGATACCAATGTAAAAATAATCGGAGCTTTCTTCAGGCGGAACATTTGGGTCAGACTCAATCACAGCCGGTTTAATGTTAAAGATCAATTCTTTACTAGAACCATCATCAAGAGTTCTTTCAACTACAACATCAACAGGATCACCTTCTGCAACATTAATGTAGATAGATGCTTCTCTTGGCCTAAGGACTCTCTCACCATCAATTTTCAAGAGCTTATCACCAACCTGAATACCTGCTTCCTCTGCTGGGGTCCCCTCACCTACAATTCCGATTTCATTAGTCGAAATATCTGTTAAACTCATAAGGATAATCGCAAAAACAAAAGCTAGAATAAAGTTAAATAATGGGCCACCAAAGACAGCCTTAATTCGGACCCATACAGACTTATCTGTGAATAGTCCACCAGGCAGATCCTCCGGAATTTCAATTTCATCTTCCGATCCGTCCTCTCCCAACATATAACAGTATCCACCAATAGGCAAAAGATTAATGGTCCATTCAGTACCGTTTATTTTTTTCCCAATTAACTTTGGGCCCATCCCAACAGCAAATCGAGCAACAGCAACACCGCCACGTCTTGCAAAATAAAAGTGTCCAAGTTCATGTATGAATACTATAAAAGAAAATACCAATAGTGCAACAATTATACTTATAATCTGTGTTAACATATTTACCACCTTCAACTAAATTTATGAGAAAATATAACTTCACATATAACATTATAAAACACTGATTTTAAATAGCCATAAGTAAACATTTAAAAATCTATTAATTATTTACTTGGGTCTTGGCAATAAAATCTAGTCTACTTACTTATACATATTGTCAGCTAGATCGTTTACCATCTGATGTGCCCACTGCTCTGCTCTTAGAATACCTTCAATAGTAAGTTCTCTTTCCTTGTCATACTGATTGTCTAAATATTCATCTATAGACTTTTCAATAAATGCCGGTATATCAAGATATGATATCTTCTTATCAAGAAAGAGTTCCACGCACATTTCATTAGCTGCATTAAGAACCGTTGGAATTTCTTTTCCATACTCTAAAGCCCTAAAAGCAAGATTCAAACACTTGAAAGTCTCTCGGTCAGGTTCTTCAAAAGTCATAGCCCCAATTTTTGCAAGATTGAGTCTTTCATAAGGCATGGCCTTTCGTTGACTTTCATAAAGGGCATATTGTATAGGAAGTTTCATATCCGGAAGTCCCATCTGTCCGATACAGGAGCCATCTACATACATAACCATAGAATGTAAAATGCTCTGTGGGTGAACAAGAACATCAATTTGTTTTGGTTCAAGATTAAAGAGCCACTTTGCTTCAATAACCTCCAGTCCTTTATTCATTAAGGTTGAAGAATCAATGGTTATCTTAGGACCCATATCCCAGTTAGGATGTTTTAAAGCCTCATCTAATGTTACTTCCTCTAATTCACTAAGTGTCTTACCTCTAAAGGGTCCACCAGATGCTGTTAAAATAATTTTCTCAAGATCCGAGTTTTCATAACCAGATAAAGACTGAAAAATCGCCGAATGCTCACTATCAACAGGAAGTATCTGAACTCCCATTTTATCAGCCAAAGGCATAATAATCTCTCCTGCACATACCAAGGTCTCCTTATTGGCAAGAGCAATCGTTTTTTTTGCTTTGATTGCTTCTACTGTTGGTAGCAAACCTATCATACCTACAATAGCAGTCACCAAAACATCAATAGACTGATGAACAGCAACTTGAATCAGACCTTCTTTACCTGTCACAACTTTAATATGGTAAAGTCCCTTTTTTTCTAGGGCTTTTTTAACCTCAAGACCAGCCTCATCATCCATCATGGCTATGATTTCTGGTTGATATCTTATACTTTGTTCAATAATCAAATCAACTGATTTATTTGCACTTAAGGCAACAACCTTCAAATCTTCATGAAGATCAACAACTTCTAGAGTTTGTCTACCTACAGACCCAGTAGATCCTAATATACCTATTCGTTTCATCATTCAACTCCTGTTTTTTCAGTAAATGAAAATTATTACCCTATTTAAAATTCTAAAATCGTACTTAAGAAAAGTAATGCATAATAAACCAATGGTGCCACAAACAAAATCGAGTCAATACGATCAAGAAGCCCACCATGGCCAGGCATGATTTTACCAAAGTCCTTTACACCGGATACCCTTTTCATAGCGGACGCTGATATATCGCCAAATTGGCTAAAAACAGAGCCTACTGCTCCAATAATTGCTATACCGATATAGTGATAAAATTCCAAATGAAGCATGGTACTTCCAACATAGGCTGCATAAATAACACATAAAAGCCCCGCTCCAATTAGGCCGCCAACAGCACCTTCAATAGTTTTCTTTGGACTTAATTCTTTTGATAATTTATGTTTCCCCAAAGTCCGACCAACTAAATAAGCAAAGGTATCACTTCCAAAAGAAATAATAAAAACAAGCCAAATAAATATCTGTCCCATATCACCCATATTCCGCAAAAGAATGGCATGACTTAACATAACAGGTATATAATAAAATCCAACTAGACCATAAAAAACCTGATCCATTTTTAGACGGGGGTAATGCAATACATAATATATAAAAAGCATAATAAAAAGTAAAACTCCCGCAGTAAAATAAAATCCAGGCTTACCTAACCACATGACCAAATATAGAATAAGCGAAGCAATTAGCTGAAGAGAGTAAATCATAGGATTATTAAGGCTAAAGGCACGATCAAATTCATATAGTCCTATGCATGTAGCTATAATGATAAGAGCATACAGGAGGGGTCCACCCAATAATATTGGTACGATAAAAATCGGTAAAGCTATAATAGCTGATATCAACCTAGTTCTCACGCCTTAACACCTCCATATCGTCTGTCTCGACTATTATAAAAATCAATAGCTTTTTTTAGCTCTTCTTTATTAAAATCCGGCCAATGACAATCAGCAAAATAGAACTCTGTATAAGCCAACTGCCAAGGCAAAAAATTGCTTGTCCTCAGCTCACCACTCGTTCTAATCATAAGATCAGGGTCCGGTATATCTTTCGTATCTAAAAACACCTCAAATGACTCCTCAGATAAATCAGAAATGGCTTCTTTTAAACTTGCCAAATCAAAAAGATTCTCTTTATCATCCATGGTCGAATGCCCTACTTTAAGGTCTCTTACCTTTGACCTTCCAAGACCTTCAATTAAATCTATATATTGTTTTTTCATGGACCGAATTAATTCATCCCGGCCTCCATAATTAAGAGCAATGACTAAATTAAGTCCTGTAAAACCTTTAGTGGCGTCTTCCATCTCATCAATCGCCTGTATAATATCATCTTCCAAATCATCACGCCTACCAATGACTCGGACACGCATATTATTTTCTCTTGCATTCTTTATACTCTCTTTAAGATAGGAACGAAGTAAATTCATAAGAAAACTCACTTCTTCAGTAGACCGTTTCCAATTTTCTGTTGAAAAAGCATAGACAGTAACATACTCAACACCAAGATGATAGGCATCTTTACAAATTTGTTTTAGGGTTTCACTGCCTTTCTTGTGGCCAAAAGTTCTTGGTTTGCCTTGACTTTTAGCCCATCTTCCGTTTCCATCCATAATAAAAGCTATATGTTTAGGTCCCATTATTGCTCCTTACATCCAATAAATAATGAAGGCCCCTGCATATCAGGGACCTTATGTTAACAAACGATTATACAGTAAGAATCTCCTTATTCTTCACTTCAACATGTTTGTCGATGCTATTAATAAATCCATCTGTTAATTTCTGAATTTCATCCATTAATTCTGAAAGATCATCTTCAGTAATTTCTTTAGATTTTTCAGCTTTTTTGAAATGATCATTAGCATCACGGCGAATATTACGGATAGCTACTTTAGCATCTTCGCCTTTTTTCTTAATCTCTTTGGTCAATTCCTTACGTCTTTCCTCAGTTAATTCAGGAAATACCAATCGAATACAGGAACCGTCATTTTGTGGATGAATACCAAGATCTGACGTGTTAATCGCTTTTTCCACCTCAGACAGCATTGATTTGTCCCAAGGAGCAATCTGAATCATTCTTGGTTCAGGTACACTAACATTACCTACTTGAGCAACCGGTGTTGATTGACCGTAGTAATCTACAGATATATGGTCAAGTACGTGGGGATTGGCTCTTCCTGCACGAATAGAATTATAGTCGTCTTCCAATACATGAACGGTCTTGTCCATTTTCTCCTTGTAACCTTTAAGTATGTCTTTCATTACTCTGACCTCCAAATAATAGTTTATGCGTATACAATAGTGCCTCCGGATTCACCTTTAGCTGCTTTTACAATAGAGTTGTCATCACCTAGATAGAATACACTCATTGAAACCTTTTGTTCCATACACATGACAGCTGCCGTCAAATCCATGACCTTTAGATCACGTTCAATAACTTCCTTTAAGGAAATCTTATCAAACTTCTTAGCCTCTGGATTTTGGTTTGGATCACTGTCATAAACACCATCAATATTCTTAGCTAGTAAAATCACATCGCATTCAGTTTCAACAGCTCTTAGTGCTGAAATTGTATCTGTTGAGAAATAAGGATGTCCAAGTCCACCGGCAAAAAACACAACCTCACCAGCTTCCTGTTTCTTCATACATGTATCCTTGTCAAACAAGGTCGTCATACTTCCAACTACAAAGGGAGTCATAACTGATGCCTTAATTCCAATAGTTCTAAACATTTCAGCGGCATATAAACAATTCATAACTGTACCCAGCATACCAATCTGGTCAGCCTTTGTCCGATCCATGTCTCCACTAGTTCTTCCTCTCCAGAAATTACCTGCACCTATAACGATGCTTACGCTTACACCTTGATCAATTAAAGTTTTCACCTGGGCTGCGACACGAAGGACTTCCGTCTCAGAAAAACCCCCTGCATTTCCACCGGCCAATGCCTCACCGCTAAGTTTTAACAACACCTTTTTAAATTCAAACATCTACGCACCTCTAACTAATAATTTAACATAAAAACTACTTAATTACCACATAAAATACATGTTAGCTTCAAAAAAAGGGAAACACATAAGTGCTTCCCTTTATTGATATTATCATGTAGTCTATTGCATTTGCTTAGCTACTTCTTCAGCGAAGTTTTCTTCTTTTTTCTCAATACCTTCACCAGTTTCAAAACGTACATAAGATACAAGCTTAAGACCGGAGTTAGTCGCTTTTGCAACACCGTCAACATATTTTTGAACAGTCAAATCGCCATCTTTAACGTAAGATTGGTCAAGAAGACATACTTCTTTAAGTTGTTTATTCAAACGACCAATAATCATTTTTTCAATAATACTTTCAGGCTTGTCTGGGTTCTCATTCATAGCTTGTTGCTTAAGAATAGCTTTTTCAGACTCAATGTAGTTTCCATCAACTTCTTCTCTAGAAAGATATACTGGAGGAAGTGCAGCAATTTGCATTGCAACATTCTTTAGCGCTTCCAAAACTTCATCGTTAACTACTGATGACTCAGCTTCAACAATAACACCAATTTTTCCTCCTGCATGAATATAAGAAGCTACACAACCCTTGGCTGCTGAAACTTTTTTAAAGCGACGAATACTAAGTTTTTCACCGATTACAGCAATTTGTTCATTTAAAGAATCAAGTACAGTCTTACTAGTATCATTCACATATTGCTCAGTCATAAATGCTTCAATATCATTTGACTCTGAAGCAAGTGCTTGTTCAGCAATAGTAGCAACATAGTTTCTGAACTTTTCATTTTTAGCAACAAAGTCAGTCTCTGAGTTGACTTCTACAAGAACTGCTGTCTTGTTATCTTCTGAAGTCTTAACATCTACCATACCTTCGGCAGCGATACGTCCAGCTTTTTTTGCTGCTTTAGCCAAGCCTTTTTCTCTAAGTAATTCTACTGCTTTATCAATGTTGCCATCAGTCTCTGATAATACTTTTTTACAATCAAGCATACCAGCGCCTGTCATTTGTCTTAATTCCTTTACCATACTTGCAGTAACTGCCATTTGATTACCTCCACGATATTCATAATTTCTGTTGTTCTCTACAACATTATAGTTTATTAAGAATAAATATATAAGTATATATTCAGTATATTAACCTATTGTTTACATACTATGGTCTTCCTATTCTTGATTATCTCATCCAGAAAACCTTAGTAAAAATGCTCCAACACGAAGTTGAAGCATTCAGTTTTATATATTTACTAGATTAAGCTTCTACAGGTTCAGCTTCTTCGTCCATTGATGTACCTTGATTAGCTTCAAGTACAGCATTAGCCATTGTTGACGTAATCAATTTAACTGCTCTGATAGCATCATCGTTACCAGGGATAACATAATCGATTTCTTCAGGATCACAGTTAGTATCAACAATACCTACAAGTGGAATACCAAGAATATGAGCCTCTTGAATAGCGATTCGTTCATTCCTAGGGTCTACGATGAAAATAAGATCAGGTACACCGTTCATGTCTTTAATACCGCCAAGGTTCTTTTCAAGTTTATCCATTTCATGATGAAGTCCGATAACTTCTTTCTTAGGAAGAACTTCAAATGTACCGTCTTCTTCCATTCGCTCAAGTTGCTTCAAACGGTCAATTCTTGATTGAATAGTCTTGTAGTTAGTAAGCATACCACCTAACCATCTGTTGTTAACGTAGAACATACCACAACGCTCAGCTTCTTTACGAATTGACTCTTGAGCTTGTTTCTTAGTACCAACAAAAAGTACTTTTCCACCTTCTGCAACAACATCTTTGATTACGTCGTAAGCTTTATCGATAAGCTTAGTTGTTTTTTGTAAGTCAATGATGTAAATCCCATTACGCTCAGTATATATATACTCAGCCATTTTAGGGTTCCATCTTCTAGTTTGGTGTCCAAAGTGTACACCAGCTTCCAATAATTGTTTCATTGAAATAACACTCATTTTATTTCCTCCATGGTTTCTATCTTCCGTATAAGTCAACACCTTGACAACCAACAAGATCTGGCACCCTGTCAAGAATCATTATACGTGTTTTTTTGTCCGTTTGACAGTATATCATAGGTACGCGTGTTTAGCAAGCCTTTATTCATCTTTTTCCACAAAATCCATACCCAGAGACTTAGCCTTTTCAATAACCTGCTCATCGGTCAGATATGCATCATCCAGTCTTGTGAGTTTTTCCATACCCAGTTCATGGGCCCTTTCAACAATCTCATCATCAGTTAAGACTTCAGCCTTAGTCTCCGGCATCAGCTGGTCATAGGCAAAAAACAAACTGGCCGCTAGTATAAACCCAATACCAATACCTCGAAATATATATATGTTTTTTTTTCGCATCATTTCACTTCCTTAAAGATTTCTACTTATATAAATGGAGAACTAATTCAACTTGCCCTACTCCAATATTTAAACGTTTTGCGATTTCTTCCTGATTATATCCTGCCAAACTCATATCTAAGATTTCTTTATTATAATTAATCTTTCCTCTTTGACCACTCTTTATATCTTCATTATTATGGTCCTTTTCTGTATCATTACCTAGATCACTTCTATTAGCTTCAAAACCCTTAACCATTCCATGAGAATTAGAAATTTCTTTGTCTATGCCACCTAATTGACGATCCAGAGAGTCAATCTGTATTTCCTTTTGTTTTTCCAGAATCATCTGATACAAGAAAAGTAACTCCTTATGTTTTCTATCCAATTCATCCTTTAAGTACTCTCCATATTCATTAAGCTCTAATATCTTATTTCTGACCTCTTCATAATCAGCTACATCGTCTCTATAATCTTCCTTACGCTTGCTTTCTTCCTCTTTTATGAAGTTATCATATTTGCTTAAAACAAAACTCACAATTACTATGATTATACCAACCACAATAAAAGTGAGTATCATTCCATCATTAACAGACATAGTCATCTCCTATAGTAACCTTATATTTTAATATCAATCTTGTGATAACTTTTAGGCACAGATTGTTCCTCATCTTTTTGCTTTTTACCATCTGGTTTTTTGTAGGCATACTTATTCTTGCCTTCTTCCTTTGCATCCTGATGTTGATCCATCTCTTGGTTCTTATGAGAGGAGATAACAGTTTGCTGATTGGTCGTCACCTGTTTTTGATTGGTAGCCGAAATATTACTCTGGTCAACTCCTGCTTTTTGATTTTCTGCATGTCGCATCCTTGCAACATTTTCCATTCTTGGAACCATAACTTGTAAATCTAATGGTCTAATCGGCATATATATCCCTCCTTGGATTAATAACAGCTAACTCAAACTCTTCGTGACAAGTAGCAATTACAAGGCAGTCATTTTAATATCTGCACCGTCTCTATAAAGTCGTACATATTTGATTTCATCTTTGACAAAATAATAAATATTACCAATACCTATTTTTACACCTGAATATAAGGTTCCTTGAACTGTAACAAAACCCGAATTTCGGTTGTCAACTTCTGTCTGCAACTCCTCCACCCTCTTTTGATTAATTGAGATTTTGTTTGCCAAAAAAACTTTATTCCTAACAGCTGATTTATACATTTCAGCCTTTTCATCATCTAATTCGCCTTCAATTTCCTTACGTTTATTCAGAAGAAGAATAACTTTTTCAAGCTTATCCGCTTCCTCAATAACCTTAGGTAATTCTTTTCTAAGTTTATTGTATTCTTCTAAAACCAGTGGGTCTATACCTACCTCAATCTCTGTTGCAGTACCCATATGAGAGCCGAGAATTTTTGAATTCACTGCTATACCTGCTCTTACTACTCCACCTGAAATCATGCCTTTTTTACCTTCTACAGTAATCTCACCTTTACATGAAACTTGACTGTGCAAAATAGCCTCACTATGGATATCTCCATTACAGGTCACATTAGCTTGTTCAATAAACTTAGTCTGGAGATTACCACCAGCTTCAATATAAGAATTGCCCATACCCTGAATACCACTATGTAAAACAATATCACCACTAGAAATGACAGTGGAACCTTCAACGACACCCATGACTTCCACGTCGCCTTTTGCCCTTACCGTATACCCAGATATTATGTTTCCGTGGACAATAACTGAACCATCAAACTCAATGTCTCCAGTAGAAGGACCTACATGGTTAGCAACTTCGTAAACATTATTTACAACAATTTTATCGTCAATAATTTTCACTAAACCGCTTTTATCAGCATACAACTCCGTCTTATCATCATTAGGACGGGTATTTTTCCCATAACGAATCCTTACTGGCTTCCCTTTTTTGGGTGGTAAATTTACGTTACTTAAATTAACACCCGCTTGTCCAGGAACAGTCTGATGTAGGACTGCCAAAAGATCTCCCTCTGCCACATTATTTATAACACTAAGTCTTCTATAATTAACATTGCCCTGTTCATCGATTTCAGGAGCAAAATCATTTGTCGTTTTAAATTTAAATTCTACAGAACCTGGAACTGGATCAACAGGTTCCTTACCTGTTGCTACTTCGTACATTTCACCAAAAATTCGGTCTTTGCTAATCATTTCTAAAATTTCAAATTGAATCCCATAAACTACATTTCTAGAACGTAGTCCCTTTTCCAGTTCTTCTACTGATACCTCATACTGTTCTTCATTATTTCTTGGATAGAAAGTAATATAAGCATGCATCCTATCTTCTGAGATTTCAATCTTAAAAAGTTTATCGTCAGCAACCTTGTTGTCAATATATTTATCGGCAACTTTTACAATTATATTATCTTCCGAGCGAGCAATGGCTTCATGAATCTTCTCAAGATCATAGGATTCAACTCCTTTTTGCGCCAGATACTCAATAATCTCCTGAGCATTGACAGCCTTACCTCCCGGTTGCGGCAAAGTGACTGTTAAGTAGTAACCATCACCACGTTCATCGATTTTAAAATATCCATCATATTCAGTAGCCAATTGTACACCCTCCAATTATAGCTTAAGTACACCTATATAATCACCTAATACTGTTTTCATTTTCTTTAAAGATTTAGTATGAAGCTGACTTATTCTAGATTCACTAACTTCCATAATCAATGCAATCTCTTTTAATGTCAGTTCTTCGTAGTAATATAGGGTAATTACTCGTTTTTCTTTTTCGGTCAACCCTTCAATTGCCCTAATTAGCATCTCCTTCATTTCTTCCTGAAGACTCGCATCTTCAGGTTGTTCAAAACGTTCCTGCTGAATACGCTCTGACTTAACATCTCCGCCTTGTTCTACAAACTCTTCAAGGCTAGATAGATTTAGAGCCGACGTCTGGTCCTTCCATTTATGATACTCATCTAAAGAAATATCCAGTTCTTGAGCTATTAATCCATCCGTTGTATGTATACCATAAGCCGCTTCCACTTTATTAGTCGCAGCATCCAATTGTTTTTGCTTTTTACGGATAGATCTTGGAATCCAGTCCATCTTCCTTATTGAGTCCAGTATAGCCCCTCGAATCCGAAGCGATGCATATGTCTCAAATTTGATTCCTTTATCGATATCAAATTTATCAATAGCATCAATCAAACCAAAAACACCATAGCCAGTCAAATCATCGAATTCTACATTGTTACCTAAATACATGCTTAAACGCCCAGCTACAAACTTCACTAACTGAGCATATTCAATAATTAATTGTTCCTTAATCATCGGATCTTTTGTTTTAGCATACTTTTCCCAAAGCTTCCGTTTACCTTTATCATCCATAAGCCTCACCTAACTAGTTGCTTTAATTGTCCTCATCCACATCCTCTTCTAAACTCTTCACCGTTTCATCTAATTCTCTTTTTATAGCATCCTGTTCCTTGACTTCTGCATGCTCTAAAGCCTTATTTAAAACCCCTTGAAGTATAGAACCTACTACAAAGAAAATAAGTAAGACTATAATCAGTGTATAAGCAGTTCTTTGAAGAGAATAATTTGAAATCAAACTATATACGGCTACGATAATACCTGCAAGAAGCATGAATATTGTATTGACATTACGTATATGCATGGAGTTACCACCTATATGATTTTTATTTCTTTACCAATAGTCTTAACATGGAGTTCCCCTGTTTCCGAATAAAATTCAATAGTCCGACCATAGTTCTTACCGCAGTCTTCACTGAGAAGAGGAATGCCTAGCTCATTTAGTTTATCTCTAGAAGCAATTGCATTACGTTCACCAATACGCATCAAATCATTTCCAGAGCCAAAGGAAAACATTTGAGCACCTCCAGCAATCTTTGCAACCAATCGCCTTTTACTTGCTCCAAGTTTCTCCATATCGGAAATAAGCTTGTCAATAGCCGTATCAGCAAACTTAGCAACATTAGAATTATTTTTTATTTGGGTACTGTCTGGCAGCATAATATGAGCCAAACCACTCACTTTTGACTTAGGATCATATAAGACAATGCCTATACATGACCCTAACCCAAGCGTTGTCAATACTCCTGGTGGTTTAGTCGAATTGAGATCTGCCATACCTACTTTTATCATAGCCATATCACATCATCCCAATACTTTTTAGAATCGTTTCATATGAACTCAATTCAGGAATCAAAATAAAGTAACCGAAAACTCTTTCCACTTCTCCACCAAAATCAGTTTGAATTAAAAGTGCACGATCCCCAACCTTACCAAACTCAATAGCCGGAACCGAAAGGATAGCTCCGGCCATGTCAATGGCCATATAGGGAACAGTCGCTATAATCTTCAAATTTGTCAAAGTTGACAAGGAAGATAGATAAGCACCTGCAATTATATTACCGATTTCACTAAGAGCTGACAAATCCATTTCAGTAAACTCTTCAAAGGCTTCCAATTCACGCCCCATAAGCATATTCACCAAATTATGAGCTGATTTCTGTTCCAAAACGAACATCATCATCCCATTGACTTCACCTTCAACACCAAAAAGAATACCAACGATAGGATTTTCCGCACCACCAAGCATATCTGAAATATCCTTAAATTCCAGAACATTTACCTTTGGCACACCCATATCAATTTTTTTGTTAATCATCTGCGATAAAGCAGTAGTTGCATTTCCAGCACCAATATTCCCAATTTCTTTAAGAACATCTAAATGCATACCGTCCATATCATTAAAATCTAAACGACTCATGTTAATCACCTTTCTAGTCTTCTACACTTATAATAGCCTCTACATGTAAAAGAGTGACCAGGTCTTCACCTTGTTTCCCAACAGCCCAAACATACTTTGCTTTTTCATCGGCTGTATCTCTTACTAACTTTTCAATTTCTTCATCGGTTAACTCAATAACCTCAAGAACTTCATCAACAATAAGACCAATAGCACTACCTTCAACCTTAACAATAATAATTCTCGTAGCATTAGTATATTCATCTTCCTCAAGATCAAACTTAGCCCGAACACTCATAACTGGAACAATTTCACCACGAAGATTAATGACACCTTTTATAAAGGAAGGTGCATTGGGCACTCTGGTAATACGCATCATTCTTACAATATTCTGAACAAACTGGATATTTATACCATATTGTTCATGATCAAATTTTACAACAATAAACTGTTTACTCTCCACCGATTTCATTTGAACATCATTCATCATGGACACCTCCATTAAACTAAGAGTTGACATCAAGAATCAATGCCACTTCACCGTCACCAAGTATTGTTGCACCTGCAATCAGTTTATTGTTTGTCAAGTACTTACCAAGTGTCTTGATAACAATTTCTTGTTGACCAATAAGACCGTCAACGACAAAACCTGCTTGCTTATCGCCTTTGTTAACAATGACGACTGTTATTGAATCTTGATTTGATTCCTCTTTTTCAACTCCCAACAATCCATCAAGATGAATAACTGGAACTACATGGCCTCTCAAATTAATTACTTCCTGATTCTGGATGTATTTAATATCAGCCAACTTAACATCTTCAATATTCTGAATTGTATTAAGTGGAATCGCATATTTTTCCTCACCTAGTTTCACCATGAGAGCTTGAATTATAGCCAAGGTGAGAGGTAGTCTGATTATAAAAGTCGAACCTTTTCCAAACTCAGACTTAACTTCAATATCACCACCGAGAGCTTCAATCTTAGTTTTAACAACATCAAGGCCTACACCACGACCAGAAACGTCTGAAATTTTATCAGCTGTTGAGAAACTAGGTCTAAAGAGAAGGTCAATGATATCCTGGTCAGACATGGCCTCAGCCTGATCCCTAGTAATAGTCCCATTGTTAAGAGCCTTGTTCTTGATTTTTTCCAAATCAATACCACGACCATCTTCACCAACCTCAATAACAACATTATTACCATCCTGGAATGCATCCAAGTAAACATTTCCCATTTCAGGTTTACCAGCTGCTCGTCTTTCATCTGGAGTTTCAAGACCATGGTCTCCTGCATTACGAATCAAATGAACCAATGGATCACCAATTTCATCAATAACTGTACGATCAAGTTCAGTTTCTTCACCGGACATATGGAGTTCCATATTTTTATTCAGCTTCCTTGACAAGTCGCGAATCAATCGAGGGAATCTGTTGAAGACTCTTTCAATTGGCACCATTCGTACTTTCATAACCGCATCGTGAAGATTGGTTGTTATTCTTTCAAGGTATTCAATTTGCTCATTCATGTTCTGGTTGTTGTTTTCAACAGTCTCAAGTCCGTTTTTAACAATAATCAACTCAGAAACTAAATTCATTAGATTATCCAACCGCTCAATGTCAACTCGAACTGTACGGTTTGCAGTAGGCTTAGGTGAAGCTTTTTGTTGTGGCTTTTTCTTACTTCCCCCATTTTGTTTAGAACCTTTATCAGATTCTTCTTCATTCTTATTGTCTTCTCTTTTGGAAAAGTCCTGAACTTGACCTTCCATCTGAATTTCATCTACAAGAACCTC
>CAXXSW010000011.1:0-319994 GCA_963677625.2 Vallitaleaceae bacterium | reverse complement strand
AAGTGGTTGTCTCTAACTACTTCCTTAGCTTCTTTTCTATTGTATACATCGTATGGCAATGCTGCAATCTTTTCAGTCAACTCACTGGAAGGTCTAAGTCCTTTAAATGGTTTTACAATTGTCATATACCCAACTCCTTATTTCAATCATTTTTAGAAAGTAACCCAAGAAAGTCAAGCTTAAATCAAACAGATCATAATACTCTTACTTTCAAGATACCCTCAACTGCTTCTAATTCCTCAGATACAGTATTAGAAATATCAGCATCTAAATCCATGATTGTACACGCATACTCACCTTTGGATTTGTTAATCATATCTTCAATATTAACATTATAATTAGCAACGATAGATGTCACACTACCAATCATATTAGGAATATTCTTATGAAGCACACAAATTCTTGTTGCCGCAGTACATTTACCAAACTCTACTGTTGGATAATTAACAGAATTTACAATATTCCCATTTTCTAAATAATCTTTAAGCTGAGACACAGCCATAACTGCACAGTTGGTTTCACTTTCAGGAGTAGAGGCACCTAAGTGCGGGATAGCAATAACCCCTTCCATTCCAATAGTTTTCTCATTTGGAAAATCTGTAACATAACGACTAACTTTGCCAGAGGCAAGAGCCTTACCAATAGCCTCATCATCTATAAGACCACCTCTTGAAAAGTTTAGGATTCTTACCCCATCTTTCATCTTGCTTATCGTTTCATCGTTAATCATACCCTTTGTTGCATCCATTAAGGGAACATGAACACTTATATAATCAGCTTTTTCCAAGAGATCATCAAGTGTGTTAGCCTTGTTGATTGAGCTCTTCAGATTCCATGCAGCATCTACCGAAATAAATGGATCATAGCCATAAACCTCCATCCCCAATGAAACGGTAGCATTCGCAACCATTGCACCAATAGCTCCAAGTCCAATTATACCGATTGTTTTTCCTTGAAGTTCAGGACCTGCAAAGTTACTCTTACCCTTTTCCACTTTCTTAGCCACATCTTCTTGACCATCTAAACTTTTAGCCCAATCAATAGCTCCAGGTACATTTCTTGATGACATGAGGAGTCCACACAAGACTAGTTCCTTAACAGCATTGGCATTAGCACCAGGCGTGTTAAATACAACGACTCCCTTTCTTGCATACTCCTCTACAGGTACATTATTAACGCCTGCACCTGCTCTTGCTACAGCACATAATTTATCACTAATTTCATAGTCATGAAGTTTAAAGCTTCTAAGGACAATTCCATTATAGTCATCTGTACTGTTCTCATCAATAATTGTATAACCTTCACCGAAGAGATCTAGTCCCTTAGGATCAATTTTATTTAAGGTTTTAATTATAGCCATTACTTCCTCCATCTCATCTACTTATTTGCAGCTTCAAATTCCTTCATGAAATCTACTAAGGCTTTCACACCTTCTACAGGCAGTGCATTATAAATACTAGCGCGCATACCGCCAACTGAACGGTGACCCTTAAGATTAACCATTCCCCTAGCAGCAGCCTCTTTTACAAAAGCACTATTCAATTCATCAGTATTACATACAAATGTTACATTCATAATAGACCTATCTTCCTTGGCAACAGGAGCATGATAGAAATCTGTTGAATCAAGATAATCGTATAAAATAGCCGCTTTTTCCTTATTTATTTTTTCTATAGCTTTTAATCCACCAATTTCTTTTAAATACTTAAAAACTTGACCGGCAACATAAATAGAGAATGTTGGTGGTGTATTAAACATAGAATCCTTATCTGCATGAGTTTTATAGTTCATCATTGTAGGAACCTCAGGACTTGCTTTCCCAATAAGATCCTTACGAATAATAACTACAGTAACACCTGCTGGACCCATGTTCTTCTGAGCACCAGCAAATATAATGCCATAATCAGAAACATTAATTTCTTCTGACAAAATATTGGAGCTCATGTCAGCAACAACAGTAACCCCTTTAGTATCGGGTAATGTCTTATATGCTGTACCATAAATCGTATTATTGGATGTGATGAAGAAATAATCACTATCTTCATCGACTTGATCACTGGTAATTTTAGGAATGTAAGAAAATGTTGAGTCTTCTGAACTGGCAACAACATCCACTATCATACCTAGTTTCTTTGCCTCAGCAATAGCCTTTTTCGACCATGCTCCCGTATTAATGAATTGAGCTTTACCTTTAACACCAATGTTCATGGGGATCATTGCAAACTGAGTTGATGCACCACCTTGAAGAAATAAAACCTCATAATTATCTGGGATATTCAACAATTCAATAAGATCAGCTTTAGCTTCTGTAATGATTTGCTCATAAACAGGCGAACGGTGACTCATTTCCATAACACTCATGCCTGCATCCTTATAGGATACAAGATCCGCTTGTACTTGTTCCAAAACCTTTACTGGTAATGTAGATGGTCCTGCTGAAAAATTATACACTCGTTCCATTTTCTCACTCCTAATTATAAAATATATGCCTTTAACACGTTAAATCATTACTAAACTATAAACGATGTCCATTCAATAGTCAATAACAAATTAACGCCTTGTTACCATTTCATCATCAGATTGACATGAATAGATAAATAATGATCTCCTTCAATAGCTATAGTAGTATTTATATACTACATTTACAAAATAGTTTTCTCTAGAAAGACATTCGTTTATCACTCACGTACATTTTGTTAATATATTATCATAGAGATTATAAAATTACAAGTTATTTTTATTAATTAGAAAGACTTCTAAGGTCTTGACCTGTTGGTGCTTGATAAGCTTTTAGTCCAAAATAAGGTAATATTGCATATAGATGATCAAAAATATCAGATTGAATACCTTCATAGTAGGCCCATCTCGTATCATTTGTAAAACAATAGACCTGAATTGGAAGGCCTGACCCTTGAGCTTCTAATTGTCTAACCAATAGAGTTTCTTGAGATTTTACTTTTGGATGGTTTTTTAGATATTGTTCAACATAAGCCCTATAAGTTCCTATGTTTGTTAACCTTCGCTTGGATACTTCATGTCGTATTAAATCATCCTCATTATATACAGATATTTCATTTATTTTAGCGTCCAGATAATCTTTTAGAATATGTATTTCCCTAAGCTCTCCAACCTCCTTCTCAGTCAAAAATCCAATACTATTTACATCGATTAATAAATCTCTTTTTATTCTTCTCCCACCTGATTTTGACATACCATCCCAATTAACAAAAGATTCTTCAATGAACTTGTATGCTGGTATATGGGAGATGGTTTTATCCCAGTTTCTTACAGAAATTTTGGTTAAGGAAACATCCACAACCTCACCATCTGCATGGTATTTAGGCATTTCAATCCAATCTCCAATACTAAGAAAATGGTTCATAGAAAGTTGAATTCCTGCCACAAAACCTAGAATAGAATCTCTGAATATCAATAAAACTACTGCACTCATACCTCCTAAGCTACCCAGAATGGCAACGGCGTTACCTGTGTCATTAATGCTTACCCACCCAATAAGAGCCACAAATATGACAACAATAATTTTAAGGATTTGAAGTAGGCCTTTAATAGGCATACTTTTTGCAAAATCATGCTCCATATAGATATCATTGAAAGCATCCAAACTTCTAGAAATCACAATTACCGTAATTACCAAAAGAAACAGTAGTAAACCCTTTCTTACAAAGTCTGCATAGTCCATATAAAACCCACTTAATAGGTAAACAACGACTATCGGTATATAATGAATTACCATATGAAAAACTTTCCTACTATAAAAAGATTCATCTTTAGTTGTCTTTGTTTTGAAAACAAGTTTTGATACCGCTTTAAGAATTATTTTCTTCCCTATCCAATTACTAATAAAAGCCATGAAAAGCACGATGACAGTTAACAATAAATAGTAGGTAAGAATAGAAAGCTCCTCTGAAACATTCAACGTTTTTTCAAGATAGCCTGTAATAAAATCAAACATATTAGCTCCTTCAAGTCTGTATTTTTTTTGTACGTTCATTATAACATTTCTAAGTAAATTGAAAAACCCTCCTAGCTATGCTATAATTTTTTAAAATGGGGAAAAGGGAGATTATAATGCCATATAGAAACGAATTTTCAAAGGATTTAGATCAAAAGAATCCGACGAAGAATACAGAAATTCTTTTTAACGAAATCAAAGAGTCAACAAATATTTATACTTTTTTACAGGAAAATACAAATTCATTTAATAAAATGTCATTTGGAAGTTATCTTACTTCTCTATTAGAAATCAAAAAAATTAAAAAAACTTCGCTCTTATATATTACCGGGCTATCCAAGTCTTTTATTTATGCAATTCTAAAAGGTGACCGTCTACCCTCTAGGGATACTGTTATTAATCTTGGTTTTTGTATTGAGGCAAATTTGGAAGAGATGCACCAGCTCCTTAAATATAGCGGTCATATGCCCCTTTATGCCAAAGACCATCGTGATGCAATTATGATTTTTGGTATTAAGCAAAAGATGTCATTAACCAAGGTTAATGACATCTTGTATGATCTCAATATTGATATGGTTGGATGGTAGTTATTCCTCACCTCTTACATGTTCATGATTCTTTAAATGGTCTAAGCAATACTCGTAATAACCATCACATTTGGAACAGTATCGAAATTCCAAATCAGGGTCATCAAGTTCTGTTCTTCCACATACGTGACATTTGTGTCTATGTTCTGTTGCTGACTCCATTCCTTTTCTGTAGTTATTCATTCTAACTGCACTCTTGGCTCTGTTAGCTCTAGATTTAATCAAATCACGTCCAAAGAAAATCAAATAGTTTCCTACCCCAGCAAGTATACTTATCTTAGTACTCATTGTTCCCATCAAAAATGCAAACAAGGTAAAACCAGCAGAGATATATGCCAAGTATTTAATCTTAATTGGTAAGATCATATATAAACGAATTACTTGGTTTGGATATAAAGTTGCAAAAGCAAAGAAAAGTGTCAAATTCAAATAGGCTGAAGTAGCCACAACTGAAATTCCTGTTAAAAAGTATATGGCAAAACTTGATACTATAATTAAGATAACACCCAAAAAATAGTACACATTAAACTTAAAACTACCCCATTCATGTTCTAGGGTCAATCCCATCCTATAATAAAAAAGAAATACGAATATTGCAAATATCAGACTTTTTGTAGGAGGGATTCCAAGAAATGTAATCATCCGCCAAACCTGGCCTTGCATAACAAATCCGGGTATTAAAGTCAGCTGACTTGATAGCCTGCCTCCAGTTCCGTAATCAAATATAAAAACTACAGCCCCAGCGAAAACTATATATTGCATTAAATTATGAATGGCATAACGTCCATACTTACGTTCAAGTTTATCTAGAAATCTCATGTTGGTATCACTTTCTATTACATTCCTATCATTGACGATAGCTACTATATCATCAAATCACTGAATTTATTCAAAAAAATCATCTTCTTCATCAACAGGTTCAAAAGCACCAAATCCGTCATCTTTAACAAAATCATCTATGGCACTATGAAGGTCTCTTGCTGCCTCATCTAAAGATTCTGCTGCCTTTTTGATATCATCATCATCTTTGTTGTCTGATTCATCTATAGAATTAGTAACATTGCTAACCATCTCAGGCTCTTGTGATACATCTATAGTTGATTCTTCATAAGACTCTTTTTCATCTGAAGGAGAATTTTCATCACATGAACAATCGTCATCATCACATGTGTCGTCATCACAACAACAATTATCACCACCACAACACCCATCTTCGAATTCATTAATATTATCTGTTACATGAATTCCTGAAGCTGTCGCATTGTAATTAATATATAAAGTTTTAATCTTTTCTGTGTCCTCATCCTGATCTACAGATATACCACTAGCGTTATTTGTTCCTTCCAAAACAATTTCTACATCTGAGGGAATTAAAATCTTAACTCCTGAACATAATGCATATATATCCAGATAAACTTCATCTTCTGTAAACTCTACATCACTTAAGTCGATCATCACACCTGAAAACATAGCGGCTATAGCTTCACCATCGAACTCATCATATTCATATCTTTCACCTTTAAATATTGAAACCTTATGGTACATGGACTTAATTGTATCGTATTTCTTATATATCCAAGCTCCTGCTCCAACAAGTGCACCTAATGCTACAAATTTACCAAGTTTGTTCTTAGCCATTATTCATCACCTCGTTTTATCACTATTATATTACGGACAATAAGCACCTTTTGTCCCTTTCCTTTATCAATATTCATTATATCATAAAATCTAGACGTAAATATTATATTTTTATTAATGTTCACCTGGTATATTTTACAAAACGTTCATTTTTTTGACGTTCTCTTGTCCACTTTCATCCTTGGCCTTAAAAGGCAAATCGATCCAAAAAATCATATATCGTCTGAATATATTCCTCCTTATGATCCACATATGAACTTGCATGATTAGATCCAGGAAAAACCTTTATCCTCTTCATATCATCCTTTGTATTATAGAGCTCATTAACCATATCTGTAGGAACATAATCATCACTTCCTCCATGAAGGAAAAGTACTGGTATCTTGAGACTTTTAAGTGCTTTGATAGGGCTCTCAGCCTTAAAATCAAAACCATACTTTCTCTTGGTAATCCTGTTAGATACATAGAGAAATGGAAAGGCAGGTAAATGGTATTCTTCTCTCAATCTCACCTTTAACTCATCAAAGGCAGAAGTAAATCCGCAATCTTCTATAACAAAATCAACTTGTGGTGCAATTCCAGCCAACATTACAGCAGTTGAAGCTCCCATAGATTCACCATGTAAACCAATGGTAATATCTCTTCCATCAAGTTCCATAGCATACTCAACCATCCTTTTCCCATCCATTTTCTCGAAAACACCTAAAGAAGTTAAATCTCCGCCACTTAATCCATGATTTCTTTGATCATAAACCAGAACATTATAACCACGTTCATAAAATATACGTCCATATTTGATCGAAGACCATAAACTGGCTGTAATACCATGAATGATAATTGCTGTTTTTTTGGCTTGTCTAGGAAAATAAAAACCATGCAATTTATATCCAAAAAAAGATTCAATGCTAAATTCTTCTTTGTTTATTTGATGAAACCATTCCTCATCCAGTCTGCCTTCTTTAACTTCCTTATGATAATGTTCGTGGTAATCTATCGTATTTGGGTGGATAACTGTTTCAGTCAATTTATAACAAGCAGCCATCACACCCGCTGTTGCTGCTATGGCACTGACTCCAACTGACGAATAAGCTATTATTTTTTCTTTTTTTGTCACACTCAAACTCCCGTCTCCTATTAACTGCGCTAATTTTAAACAACTCAAACGTTGTCATAATATCCACAGATAGGTCTTTATCAACAGTATGTTACTATTTATCCGCAAAAAGAAGGCCTTATATAGTATTGGGCCTTCTTCATATATATTAAACCAATAATCAGTCTTGCAGCTTTTCAATCAATTCTACTAGAACCCGTTCAGCATTATCATGGTCAACTTGACAGGTTCCTGCATTCATATGACCACCACCACCATATGACAACATGAGCTCCCCAATATTTGCTTTACTGGTTTTATTTATAATCGATTTGCCGACAGTAAAAACTGTATTCTGTTGCTTAAATCCCCAAATCTCCTGTATAGAAATATTAGTTTCAGGAAATAATGCATATTTAACAAATCTATTCCCTGGATAAATGATATCCTCATCTTTTAATTTTACTACAAGGACGTTGTCATGTACACTGGCATTATCTCTGATTTGCCGATAAAACTTGTCTTTATAACTAAAAAACAATTCTACTCTTTCTTTTACATCCGAAAGTTCAAGAATCTCATCAATGGTATGATCCTTACAATAATCAATCAAGTCCATCATTAGATTATAATTGGATATACGAAAGTCTCTGAACCGACCTAATCCCGTACGTGCATCCATTAAGAAGCTCAAAAGAACCCAATCTTTAGGATTAAGTATTTCATCTTCTGTAAACCAAGCAGCATCAGCCTTATCTACAGCTTCCATCATCTCATTACTAATTTGAGGAAAACGATCCTTTCCTCCATAATAATCATAAACGACTCTAGCAGCTGAAGGAGCGTCTGGATCAATAATATGGTTATCATGCTTACCTGTTCGAATTGTTTCGCTTAAATGGTGGTCAAAAGCAAGACCAATCCCTTCCACATAGGGTAAGTTAGTAGCTATATCCTGACTAGATACTTCAATTTTTCCATCTTGCATATCTTTAGGATGTACGAACTTAATATCATCAATTAATTCCATATCTTTAAGCAAGACAGCACATACAAGACCATCAAAGTCACTTCTCGTAATTAAACGTTTTTTATCCATATAACTCTCCTTTTGTGGTATGCAATCCATGTATAGTTCTCCTAATTTTATCACAAGGTTAATAAGCTTGCTATAAAACTTTTAAATATTAAAGAAGAATTCATAAATAGAACACATATAAGATAAAAAAAGTTATTTTAGTAACTTTTCTTCATAATCTGATTCTTTGAATCCAACAAGTATCGTATTCCCTGACACATATAAAGGACGTTTAATCAACATTCCTTCATCAGATAACATTTTAGCCGCATCTTGGATACTTAGATTAGGAACAACCTCTTTTAGGTTTCGCTCCTTATAGATCCTGCCTGAAGTATTAAAGAACTTTTTCACTTCAAGTCCTGAATCCTTTATAATTTTTATAAGTTCTTCCTCACTAGGAGTCTCCTTTGTAATGTCTCTAAACTCCAACTGAATCTCATTAGATTTCACCCATTTCAAGGCCTTTCTGCAAGTAGAACACTTTGGATAGTGGTAAATAATCGCCATTAGAATAAACCCTCCTTATATTCTCTTAAAAGATTTTCAATTCTAGGTGTACATCTCCTACCCTTACAAGGTCCAGAACCTGCTCCAGTTTGATATCTGACAGCCTGAACCGTGGTTGCCCCACCCTTGATAACCTTCTTCATTGTTGCTTTATTAATGGACTTGCAAATGCAAATCTTTGTATACTTATCTTTTATTTCTTGCTCAATATCTGACATAAAACACCTCTCTTTTATATACAAAGTATAGCAAAGAAAGCCTAAAATGCCAAGTAGTTAATAATAATTATCATATAGAAAGCACTAGAAAAAAAAAGCAGCCATTAAATATTGGCTGCAATTTGTTCTTTCGTCTTTAACTTTTCATAAAACTCAGGTTTCTTATCTAAAATAATAAAGGTATCTTCTACCCCTCTATCCTCCAAATACCTGTAAACATCTGTAATAAATTGATCAGAGCCTATAATGTAATAGTAGCCTTGTCCATTAAAAGCAGACACTCTATCTTCAAGTTTTTTATAAAAAAAGTCCCTTTTTTTTGCAAAATCATAGGTGAAGCACTTATTTTTCTTCAGAATATCTTGCCATTCTTTCTCAAAGAGATTTGGTAAAGTAGCGTCAATATTTAAAACATATACATCTCCTATGTCTTTAGATACACGGTTAAATTCATAAATCAACGGCCTTGCGGTTGCTTGTCCAACACCTTGCGTTATAATCGTGATATCCCGGCCATCACGTTTCAATGTAAGACGGCTTCCTATCTTAAAAAGAAAATACTTATCTCCAGGTCGAGAGTTTTTCATTACTTTTTTGAACTCACTACACTTGTCTTTTATACGAGTAGTAATCTTAACCCTATTCTCATCAGGCATTGACATAATAGTAAAATGTCGAACATTAAATTTTTGCCACCACCCAATTTCTTCATCAAACCTATCCAAAGCTAAATGAGTATGAGCCCCTTCTGACCATATAACATCCTGAGGCATAGAATACTCAAAGGTATACACTTGGTCTTTTTCTTTTTTTATTGCAAGTAATTCTATTGGATAAACAGCATAGGCCTTACTTAATTTCAATAAAAACAGCTCCTTTCGCTAAATGATAATCATTTTCATTATCATAGCATAGGAGCTGTATTATGTCTAGGGCATAACTATTTTAAGATACTTGCATAACATTAAATCGTCAAAACTACGCCCCAGCTTGATAAGTTTGTCCTAAAACTTTTCCAGCAACCACTACTTTAATAGAAGTACATAAAACTTTTATAGCAAGTTCCAATTCTTCAATAGATGGGAATGTGGGTGCAATTCTAATATTGCTATCTTTGGGGTCCATTCTATAAGGATATGTTGCACCTGCATCGGTCAATGTCACCCCAGTCTCAGAGCACATATTTACAACTTCTTTTGCACACCCTTGAGGCAAATCAAGACTAATAAAATACCCCCCGTTTGGTTTAGTCCAAGTAGCTATACCATACTTATCCAATTCTTCATTTAGAATTTGGTCAACAAGTTTAAATTTGGGACCAATAATCTCTGCATGTTTTTCCATATGATGCTTAATAGCTTCAGTAGATGGAAGAAACCTTGCATGCATTAGCTGATTGATTTTATTATGACCAATGGTCTGATAACCCATCTGTTGCTTAAAACGGTTGGCATTACGTTTGCTTGTAGCTAACATACCGACACCTGCACCAGGAAATGTGATCTTACTTGTTGAGGTGAACATGATAATTCTATCTTCTCGACCATGCTTTTTAGACTCAGCAAAAACATCCATGAGTTGGTCGCCTTCTTCATAAAGATCATGAACCAAATATGCATTATCCCACATGATGATAAAATCATTTGCAGCAGTTTTCATAGATGCAAGACGTTTTACAACTTCATCAGAATAGGTAATCCCAGTAGGATTTGAATATTTTGGTACACACCATATGCCCTTAATTAGTGGGTCCTTAGACACTAATGCTTCAACTTGGTCCATATCAGGTCCATTTTCATCCATATTAATGTTAATCATTTCAAATCCAAGAGCTTCACAAATTGAAAAGTGACGATCATAACCTGGAACCGGACACAAAAACTTCACCCTTTCTTCCTTAATCCAAGGTCGTCTACTATCACTCATTCCAAACATCATCCCACGCATCAATGTATCATACATCAGATTCAGACTGGAGTTTCCTCCTATAATCATCTCTTCCTTTTCAACCTTAAGTACATCTGCAAAAACAGTTTTTAGTTCATCGATTCCGTCAAGAATCCCATAATTCCTATAATCGGACTTTATAGCAAAATCAATAGACCCATCTATCAGTCCATCTGAAAGGTCTATCTGTTCTTTACAAGGTTTTCCCCTTGCCATATTCAATTCTAAATTCATTGCCTGATACTTTTCCATCTCATGAGACACTACTTCGTACAGGTCTTTAACTGCATCCTGGCCCATGCCCTTAAAAAATTCCATGACTACCTCCTTGGAACCTGTTATCTTCCTATATAATACACAGGTTTTGCAAGATAATCAACCCAAAATTTCATTTTTAATAAACAATCTATTATTTCAAAGAATAATAAGACAATATTTGAAAGTTTTTTTTGTTATAATTTCTTTTCATCTTTTTATTTGCTTTAAATATGTAAATTAAGTACCAGCTTTGATCTTAGCAATGAAAATTTCAACTAAATCAGGATCAAATTGAGTACCTGCATGCTTTCTCAATTCTTCAAAGGCTTCTCTTTTAGACAGATGTCCATGACGATATGGCCGTTCTGAAGTCATCGCATCAAAACTATCTGCAATAGTAACAATCCTTGCTAAAAGAGGAATTTCATTTCCTTTGAGACCATAAGGATAACCATTGCCATCATAACGCTCATGATGATGAAGTATAACCTGCTTAGCCAAATTCATACCTGGAAGTTCTTCGACAATATCATATCCAACCTGTGGGTGCATCTTAATCAAATCAAATTCATCATTGGTTAGTCGGCCTGGTTTATTAAGGACCTCCTCTTTAATACTTATCTTACCAATATCATGTAAGGTGGCACCAAAACGAATTTCTCGGATTTCATTTGATGATAAATCAAGTTCTTTAGCTAGCATCAAGGCATAATCTCTAACCCTTACACTATGATTTCCAGTATAAGAATCCTTAGCATCAATAGCTTTAGCCATAAGGACAATAGTTGTATAATAATTGCTTTCTAGTTCTCTATTAAGGTCCATGATCTCTTCTTCACGTATTTCAACTTTCTCACTCATGGTCTTAACACGTTCATAAAGATTTTCGAACTCTTCATACTTGAAGTTTTTTTCTTCTAAATCATATTCTCCTGATGATATACGATTTGTAGCTTCATTTAATGACAAGATATATTTATTAACTTTCTGAAGTTTCCTTCCCAATAACAAGCCAAATATCGGAATAATTAAAAGGAAGAGAATGACATTAGATAGTATAGCTTCTATCGTGTTCTGATCAAGATAATCAACACTATGATAATAAAGTAGATACCAATCAGCTTCAGCCACATATTCATAGTGGATGATAGACCGTATACCCTGATATAAAACTGTCGAATTGTTTTCTAACTTGCCTGCTCGAATATCATTTATATAGGGATCCTTAGCTCTCTCTTCAACCAAATCAAAGTCTGTATGTCCTATATAATATCCTTTTTCATCAACCAAGCCAATCTGTCCATCACTTATATTGATTTTCTCAATAAGATCCTGAAATCTGGATAAATCCAAATATCCTACTAAATAACCGTTATTTATCCTTTGAGACAAATATATAGTTGCCTTACCAACATATGAATCTAAAATAACTTTTCCAAGTATTTCATCCTTATTGGAATATCTGAGATCCAAAAAAGCATCATTCTGGCTCATATCCAGACCAATTAAATCATCAGTGTAAGGAAAACTATCAATTATAGTCCCTTTATCATCCAAGACATTAACATGATGTATATATGAAAAATACTCGAATAATTGATTAATCTCCTGATTATCCATCCCTTTTTCTATAAGCTCATGAATTTCTGTCAATTCCACACGAGGATGTTCCAAATAATGCAAGGTTTCAATATGCATAACTTGAAGAATGTCCTTGGCTTTTTCAACAATAGACTCTTTAATATTTTTTTGGGACATTAAGACAATCGACAAAACTACAAAAGACATTGTTATCAAAGTAAATACTAAAATATTAAATAATAAGTCCCTTGCAAGCTTTTTCTTTTTCATAGCGAACTCCACATGTGTCACTTTCTACCATTCCCTATAAGGAACAAATTCTCCGTTTTTAAGTTCAATTAGCATATATGATTTATTATTATCACCATATTCATCAATTTCAAAACTTTCGAACAAGCCTTCAAAGCTTCGAATTCTCAAAATCTCATCTTTGACAGCTGACGGTGTATAACTATCTACATTTTTAAGACCTTCTATTAAAACAAGGGCTGCATCATAGGCAAGTCTAGAAACAAAAGAAGGTTCAGAACCGAATTCTTCCTCATAGCTTTGAATAAATGCTCGAAAATTATCAGGTTCAACCTCTGGTTCATACAAGGCAATAAACTTAGTTCCCTCTACATATTGACCACCATTTTCAATAATATCCTTTGTCATAGACCAAGACACAGAATAAGCTTCAATAGTAGGATCTTTAATTTTAATTTTTTGTATGAAGAAGGCTGTATTCACAGCGGATGCAAGCAGAAAAACCTCGCCAGGTTCAAAAAACAATATATCTTCACTTACCTTTAATAAGTCATCTTCTGTTGAATTAAAGGGAATTAAGGCCTTTATAGTCCCACCATTTTCTTCAATAATAGAGGTTGCAGTATTGACTACATTTTCTGTATAAGCTAAATTTGACGTATCATATGCTATTACTAAGTCCTTCATATCCCTAAATAAGGCATATTCTGCAAAAAGTTTGCCTTGCCCAGCGCTGAGAGGTGCTGTACGAATGATAAAATCGTCTTTTTCACTAAGAATTTCTGTACTCATGGAAGGAGTCACAAAAAGCAACTCGTCACTATTAGACATAAGTAATGTGTCTGCTTTATTGCTTAAGATATCACCAATGACAAAATGAACATCCTTTTCAAGAAATTCCTTATGAGCAGCCAACGCACTGTCATCATCACCACCATTATTCTTAACAACAAGCTCAATCATATGTCCATTAATTCCACCAGCCGCGTTAATTTGATCAACATATAGCTCTACACCGTTTCTTGCATCAAAAGCCAGTTGGGATTGACCACCTGACAACTCACCTAAAAAACCAATCTTAATAGGTTCTTTTGTACATCCTGAAAGACCTAACATACTACTTAAAAGTCCAATACTTAAAAGCAAATAACTACTTATTTGGATTCTTCTTTTCATTACACAAAAAAAGTTCTTCAATTTTTCCTCCAATCAAAGAAACCCCGCAACTGTATTTTACCATATGTTGTAGGGCTATGCCAAAAAAAACTATATTATTTCTTCCTTAATTTCTTCATTTTCATAAAAGATAGATTTGCCACCGTGATAACTGTCCTTGATTTCAATTCGTTTCCCTAGGAGATCAATAAGTACATGTGAATGAAGTTCTTTATTAACCCTAACTTCTCCTGAACCCTTTGTCTGAAGATAAGACATAGCATACTTTTGATTCTTATATAATTGTTCAAGCTTTGCCTTGTACTCCAATATCTTGTCAAAAATACGATCTATTTCGAGATCGAATTGTTTATCCCCTACCTTTGATTTTTCATACTTTCTTGAATACTCTTCAATCTTGCTCTTGATTAATTCAATAGCCATATATATAGAATTATATTCTTCTTTCATTAATTCTTTGTCAAAGCCTATAACTTTAACATGAGTTTTACTACCCGAATGAGAACCAAGTTCAGATACAACTACTTTTGTATGGACCTCAGTTTCACCGCCAATTAGCTGGCTACTGGTCGATTCAAAAATCACTTCTTTAGCCTGTATTACACAGTTCATTGCATAATAGCCAATATTTACTTGATTATCGCATATAATAGTGCAATCATTGGCAAACTTTATATATACATTCCCTTTTGCTTTAATAATTGCTTTATGTTTACCTGCAATGCCACCACGAATATATACATCTCCATTTTTACTCTCTATGAGCTGACATGCTCCAACTCCCATAGTTCCTAAAATTTGTATATTCTCATCAGCTACAACACTAAAATTATCCTCAATACTTCCTTTAACATCCACATAACCATTAAAATCAATATTACCTGTACCAAATCCAACTGTGCCATCAACTTCAATATAGTTCTGCACCATAACGCTCTCACCAACATAAATAACAGCTCCGTCACGTATAGCGCGCAGCTCAGTAACTGTACCTTGATCATTCATGATTTCTCTTACAGATTTATCGTCATATTTTAATGGAATCTGCTTACCATAATGAGCAGCCATAGAATTTCCAAAGACATCCATACCATCTCTTCCGTCAGTTGGTTCAATTCTCTCTCCTAACCAATCTCCTTTTGATACCTTATTAATAACATTCAATTCATAGTGATCCACACCACCTTGGGTTTCTAGTTTTGGCTTAATGTCCAACAGCTCATAGGGCTTAATAATTGCATCTTTACCATCTACTGGTTCTACTCCTTTAGCAATCAAAAACTTCTTATCTGCATCAATAAGGATTTCTTCATCATCAATTATACCGTAAACAATGCCCATCTCAGCCATTTGATTTTTTATAACACTAATCAAAAGTCCTTGATCCACTTTATCCAATGTTTCTTTACTAACTATCACTTCTCCATAAGCTTCAAGTTTATCATCAGAGACAGAAACCGTTATAATTGGGGAGTACTTACCAATTTCCACCTTTGAATCCATAGCATTCTTAATTGCTGCGGACAATGCTACAATCTTAGTTATTTTGACTCGACGCAAACTGGCCAAGACCTCATCATTAAATTTATTGATGTCATAGCCAACTTTTTTAACTTCTATATAAACAATACTATTTTCTTGTAAAAGGTCAAAATAGTCATTTTTAAAAATAAGTTCCATCCGAGACCTCCCTAAGTATTACGTATAATTTTTGAACATACATATATTATAACATATAAAAAGAAATAGGCAAACTTTATAAAAATCAGCCTATTTCACAGTCTTTTATCGTAATCATTTAATAAATTCAGTCTTTAATTAACTTCCTAGGATAATGATTTCTTCTTTTCTCTATATCCATTAAATATGAAGAGTATACCTCCTACCACAAGAATGACTCCCAAGCTAGCAGATATGTTAATACTGGCAATAATATTAGCAACAAGAAATACACAGCCTATACCTCCAACAATACCTGCTGCTAAAAGCACACCTGAATCCTGTTTATCAAATATATATAGCTGTAGCAAGCCAACAGCCGGAGCTAGTATAAAGAGTGGCCATGTGATTGCCATCAAATGCCATCCAAATATCACATTTAAAAGAAAATTCATACCGATAGTAATCAAAATCCCTGCAGGAACCAATAGTCCTGGCCTAGCTCCTTCCCCTCTAAAATATCCAAATTCAAAGGAAAAACCAGCAAGAAGAATAATTACGGGCCATATAAAGCTCCAAACATTAATACTAACTAATCCAAAATTACCAAGCAACAACCATCCTCCTACTAAAACAAGGATCAAGCCAGTAAGATTCTTTTTATCCATATTCACAAACTCCTTTCGAATTAACTTCTTTGATAGTCTTATTCTATCGAAGTTTTACTAGATTCGTATTCGTTTTTCATAAGAGTTTGATTAAAAATATACATTGAAAGTCTACATCTTCTATAAAGCAAAATATATAACCAACGATGCTAGAGAAAGTACAGATGTAATCAAAAGAATAAACGCCGTTACAAAACGGTCATGAAGACCCATTTTACGGAGTCTATAATGGAGCTGCGTATCATCGGCTTCATAAGGTTTTTGCTTTCGCATTATTCTACCAATAACAACTCCAATATTGTCAAAAATAGGAACACCAAGAGCCATCACTGGCACCGCTACAGAAATGACAGTCGCCTGTTTAAACACGCCTACCAAGGATAGAACAGCTATAATATAACCAAGGCTTGTTGCTCCAGCATCACCCATAAGAATGCTAGAAGGATACCTATTATATCTTACATATCCAATACTGATACCTAAAAGAATAGTTGTCAGCACAACCATATTAGATGTATGTTGACTAATGGCAACAATCATCAATGTAGATGCTACTATTGCACAAACACCTCCGGCTAGACCATCAATACCATCAATAAAGTTAATAACATTAATTAGTCCAACGATCCAAAAAACAGTTAATAGAAAGGCAACCCACCCTGTAAACTGGATAACTTGACCATTTAAAGGATTAGTGATTACAGCAAATCTAATTCCCTGAAAATAAACTAAGGCAGCAGACACAATATGAATTAAAAATCTAGGACCTACAGGGAAAGTCCTACCTTTTATCTTAAAGTAATCATCAACAAAACTTACTAAAAATAAAAGCGCTGCCCCTAATGCAACTAAAGGAGGGAGAAGACTTTCCCCCTTTACCAGACTGATAATAAGGACTGCTAACCAAAATACGCCAAACACCCCCAATGAAGCAGTATAAGGTTTTGCTTCCTTATGAATTTTCCGTTCCAAATTCGGATTTGGATGTTCTTGTATATCATAACGTTTTGCTACTTGAATAAGGACTTTCATAGATATGGATGTTACTAAGTATATAATTAAAAATAGCCAAATGTAATTCATAAATTCAACTCCTTCTTATTCTTGATGTATAATAAGGCATGTTCATAGGCTATATTTTAACATATTAATATCATTACCTCACCTTGTATTTACTACAATATTCTTACAATTAGTCTATTATAGAGCTATAAAATCTTATAATAGTAAATCAAATTTTCTGTTAAACCTATATTGTTTATACATCTTCCTTAAGAGGTAAACCAGTATATTTTTTTACTTTTTCCAAATCTACATCCCAGTTTGCTTTATTTGATATAAATATATGCCCATCTGGCTTCTTATCCAAGTTTACATCAAGACTTCCTGCTGGTACGACTAATAAACTTCCATTCATTTGCAAGTTTGGTAAGGCAGAACCACAAATACTACAAAAACTTTTTACATGTTTTGTATCTCCAAGCTCAAACCTTTTTACATTATTTTCGCCCTTCATCCAAACTAAGCTAGCACTGTTAGAAAATAGATTGGCAGCATGTGCAGACCCACTATCCTTTCTACAATATTTACAGTGACACAAATAAAAGTCGTCAAATTTTCCCTCTATTTTATACTTCACTGCTTTGCATAAACACGAGCCGAAATACTCCATAAATTTCCTCCTTATATATAACTACTTCATACTATCAGAAGCCCTACACTCATGATATTATTCCTAATCCACACTGTTTTATAGTAGGCAAGTTCCTATAAAATCTTCAATGGTTTTATTTACTAAATCATATTTACAACTTTAACAATAATAATACACCAGATAATTATGATAACACCTGCAAAAAAATAATTACTCCTGCGATCATTCAAGAATTCCTTCTCCGCCTTAACTCGTGCCTCGAGAATTATTTTCTCAGGTATCAACTTCAATGCGAAATATATACCAATAGGTAATAAAATTATATCATCTAAATAACCTAAAATTGGTATAAAATCGGGAATCAAATCAATCGGACTTAATGCATAGCCAACTACTACTAGTGATACCAATTTGGCAATTAGCGGTGTTCTCTTATCTCTATAGGCATAAAATAAAGTCCCTATCTCACGTTTGAGTTTCTTACTTTTTTCTTTTAATTTCATCTTTTTCTCACCAATCGTGATTATTTCCACTGCTAACTTTCCAATCGACTTCTAATAGCTTTTCTTCTTTTTGAATTCTACACCATCAAGCAATTCTAATGCGTCTCCCTCTGTAATTATTGCAATAACCAAGAATAAAACACTTCCAAACTCTAGCATTGAATACAACTTTATAACCTTATACACATCAAAACCATTTTCCTTTGTAGCATATTTAAGTACTGCTAAATTAAACATAAAACTTATTATTGCTACAAAAACTATCCAGCTTCCTTGAATTGACAAATCAATTCCCCATATGTATCCGCCAATACCACATATCACAATCCAAAATAATAACATCCACTTTGCCGCACTTCTATAATTATTAGCAATCGTATAGACAACAAAATTTACACATAGTAATACTAAGATTACGATTACTGCTCTAACACTAATATACTCAAAATTATCTGTTTTCAAATAATATATAGCCATAGCCATTCCTGCCATTAATGCATTGAAAAAACTGTATAATATGATTAGAACTTGATTCTTAATAACAAAATATATCATGACAGTCATAAATATCCATACTACTGACATAATTATACAAGAGGTATAATCACCAAATCTTACAAAAATACCACATGCAATAATTGCTACTGTAATTACTAAGATTAAACTGTAAAATGCTTTGTGTAACTCCTGAATCACTTAAACTACCTCCTCTGTAAGTTCAGATATTAATATAAACAGCTCTTCCATAAAATCTAATACTACCGCCATAGTCATTAATGCTTCTCATATGTAATCGTTTTAGTCTATTTCAATATGTCTAGTCCTTAAGTTTAAAATTAGGCATACTTATAAACCATGTTGAATTAATAAACATAGCCATAACTATCTTTTATATTTAATTGCATATTTGGAATTGAACTTCTGATTTTCCCGCTCATAAACCCACCATATCCTCAGTCAATTAATTATATATCTTAATTTATAATAATTGATTCTCTCAAATATATCCAGAACTTTCGCTTAAACCCTACATATTCACGTTCCATTTGTCTAAAACTGTAACCTTACTTTGACTCAATTAGTAAATCAAATGTTTGAAATCGATTGTTATCTAATGTCACCTACAAATCATATCAAAATATTATCGACTAACAATTGGGTGATCTGAGTTCAACTGGAAATGACCCCACAAATTTCCACATAAATCCATATCAAAACCATATCCATCAAGATGTGTACCTGGATCGAAAATTAAAGCTAAGCTATCATCAAAGAATCCTCCTAAATTCACTACCTAAATTAAATCAGTAGGAATCATTCGTATAACGTCCCATGAGTTAACGACATGTGCCATCCTTCCGGTTAAAAAGGCCATGTCGTCTACTCAATGTTAGGTGACAATTAATACGGAAGCTACCTGTAACCGCGAATCGTATATTCCTTAGCCAGTAGTCAATGGGATACTTAAATTCTTTATGAAGATAAAACACATAAATAACACAACACCCATTAATATTGAGAACAACGGACCACCTATTAAGACTCTATTAAATACTTTGAAACTATTACTATCATTTCTATCAGGGATACATGATACGACTCCACCCCACAAAGTAGGATTCCGTTCTAATGAAAGTCTTATTCGTTTGTTCTCACCAGATGCTTCCCACCTAAAGGACCTGCTACTAGAAAATTGAAATGCCATCTATGAGATAACGATACTAAAAAGTGATCTAACTCATGAACAAGACTAGCAACAAATATACCAATCACAACATAAACTAATAAAAATAATATACCCATAGAATACCATGTACTTCCTTTGCTAAATTGAATGTCTTGTATAACGGGCCTCGGTTCACGGCGCACCTGAGCTTACAGCCTCTGCTCATGGCAGTACCTTTTGGGTGGCCTAATGCAAAGGTGACTCGGTTAGTGATCGCAGTGTCGCTGAATCATATGTTATCAGATGTATCAGTTGACTGTCTTGTATATCATATTACTTTATCCTAAGCAGAAGTTGATAATTTAGACATTCGTCTAATGAAACTTTCGGTATAAATTCCCATTTTTCAAAGTCCATTGCTCCACCAGGATGACTTGAGACGATTTCAAGTTCCGTTAATCCAATCATTTCTTCCATATCCTTAAGCGAATAGCATTGCAATACCTGAGTATAGGATAAACTATCTCCACTTAATTTCCATGTGTCTAAAAACGAATTACTATCATAGTCATACTCATATTTACGAGAAATCGAGTCTAAAATCTGCATACTTTGTCCAGCTACTTTCATCCAATACTTTGGATTATATACTTCAATAACACAATATCCATCTCTTTCTAACCAACCTGCAATTTTATTTAAAAGCAAAACTTGATTATCATAAGTAGATACTCCAAATCCATCCATATAATAAATCAAATCATATTTCACGTTAGGTTCATATCTTAGAAAATCATCCTGAATGAAATTAACTCGGCTATTGTATTTTTTCTGTAGTTTTCTAGCATATGCATTTAATTCAGGCACAATTTCAATTGCATCAACACTAATTCCTTTAAGATACATATTAACAGCATCCACTCCTAATCCCGATCCTAGTTCAAGTGCCTTTGCAGGTTTACCTTTAATTAAATCCAGTAAATTATTTACTCGAGATTTAGAGTATTCCATATTAATCATCTGAGAATTTTCATTCTTAAACATCATTTCATATTGCATCCTATAAAAACTTATATTGTCATTTTCTATCATAATAACCAACTTTCATATTAATTTAAATAACGTTACTCTCGTTCAAAACAGAAACTGATATTTTTGATAACAGCTCTCGCTTTACGACGCCAATGAGCTTACAGTGCTCGCTCATGCCCGGGACCCTTTGGGTGGGTTAATGCGAGTGCGACTCGGTTAGCGAATTGAGTGTTGGAAATCGTATGTTGGTATTATAAGCTTATAGCTCATTCAGCTTGATTGGGGTATAGGCTTTTGTATTATAATAGATTCATCAACTAACGGGAGTAATCCGCATCGTATGTTGGATCTCAGAATCCGTCGCTATAAAGTGCTTACTCCTTCCGATCATACATACCCCGATTAAGCTGGTTGGGACTTAAGATCCCGTATTACATCGCCAACTTGTGGAGTCTGATTCGTTTGGAACCCGTTAAACAAAGGAGGTCTTTTATGAACAATCCCGCTTTATGCATTGATGTCTCTATAAATACTAGCTATGCCAACCCTTTTCTATCCATTGATCAAACACTTACTAAACCATTCTCTTTCACACATGATTCCTATGGCTTCTCTCTTGCTCTCAAAGCTCTAGAGTCCATCGAATTCATCACACAGAAGCACCCAGATGTAGTCTTGGAAGCTACTGGTAACTACTCTGCTCCTCTCGTTGAAAACTTCTATCAAGCCGGTTACAACGTCGTCGTCCTTAACCCACTTGAGACAAGCCTTCACAAACGCAAATCTATTCGGAAAGTCAAAACAGACCCTCGCGACACTTTTCGCATCGCAAAAGTGTACTACATGAATGAGTACAACTATTACCATCCAATACCGGTAGAAATCCTTGAACTCAAGCAGTTATCCAGGCAGTGGCACACTTTGAATAATACTTTTGTGGAATTAAAACAGAAATTTTTATCCACCCTCGTTTTGTCCCTTCCAAACTATAAATCTATCTTTTCTAACCCTTGTGGCAAAACCTCTTTATCTCTATTGGAGGCTTACCCGACTCCTTCATCGTTACTTGCTGCTGATCATCAAACTCTCTTTCGTATCTTAAAACACTCAAAAAGATCGGATATATGGTGTTCTGAAAAACTATCCAAAATTCTTTCTTTAGCAAAGGAGTCCCTAACTCTTAGGTCGGCTCAGCAATCACTTAGCTTCTGCATCAAGAACTACATCCATCTTCTAAATGTATTCAACAATGAAATGACTGAAATACGAACTCAAATGACCTTACAAGCCAGAAGACTCCCTGCTTTTGACATACTCACATCAATCCCTGGTGTTGGTGAGGTCACAGCAATAACCTTACTCTCAGAAATTGGTGATATCAACAACTTTAAAACATCAAAACAACTAGTCGCCTATGCTGGAATCGATCCTTCTGTTCATCAGTCTGGATCTTATACTGCTAATAAGTCGAGGATATCTAAACGAGGAACTCCTTATCTAAGAAAAGCTTTATATCAAGCAACCTCAGCTGGTATCTCCAATCGTAAAAATGGTCCTTGTAACTCGACTCTATATGCCTATTATACTCTAAAAAAGTCACAAGGCAAACCAACTAAAGTGGCCATCGTTGCCACCTGCAATAAACTTGTAAGAATAGTTCATGCGCTCTTGACGAAAGGTATTTTTTACGCAGAGTAAGTACTGAAATCTTAGGCTAATAGAGGTCTCTTTGTGATGCCATAATATATTTCTTCATTATTTTCTTGACTTATATTAGCTGGTTTATCTGATGTCATCAGCGCCAGTCTTGCTTATTCTCTATACTAACTCGAAAAACTTATCGATGTTATCACTCACAAAGATTTCAAGAAAACTCATGATCTCAGGCTTAATGTCGTTGTATTCCATTTCTATTTCACCTACTATTCTATCAAACTTAGACTCGATAATATCACTTTCAAATTCATACCCATATTCAACGAGTGCCTTCTGCACAAACTCCAAATCCGAATCTACATTTGTAACTCCAATTTCATTCCTTAATCCCATGATTCTCGATAAATAGGTAATGTATTCATCTAAATTAAAGAATTTCAGTGCATCAATTAAATCATCAAATTTGCTTAGTCCTTCATTATCAAAATACTGAAATATCCCACCATTCTGACATTCTGAATCTAAAACATAGATTAAATTCACCTTCTTCTGCAACTCATCGAAAGTACCATAATCCTCCATTGCCATCATATCAACAAACTGATTCCAAAACACATATGGATCATTTGCTATCATTTCGTTGCTGATTTTCCTACGCATAATATCCTCCATATCTAATTCAAAGCTGATTATTTCAGATAACGTTCTTCGGTTTACGACGCCAATGAGCTTACAGGGTGAGCTCATGGCTGTGAGCCTGCGAACGCCTAATGCAATCCCGACTCGGTTAGCGAATTGAGTGTTGGAAATCGTTTGTTATCTGATGGTGCGAATGGAAGCTTCCAATTACTCCTCGTCTAAACCTTCATACTGATATAACGATAGCTCTGAACTCATAATAAAATGTGAGCTTTCATTTCGATTAAATGGTACAACATCAATTACTGCATCAAGATTTAACATCCCATAGACATGAGGATACTCTCTTCCACAGTCATCACCATCTTCCCATTTGATTGCTGGAACAACTTTCTTAGTGTCAATACACAATAAAACCAAATCTTCCTTAACACTTATAAAATTCGGAGCAACTCTCCAAAAATACTCGATTGGTGAACAATGAATGAATCCAAAAGCATCCAATTGTTCCTTACCATATTGCTCATCTGACTTGATGAGATTCCATTTATTCTTTGAAATGCAATGTAATATAATCATTTGCTACTCCTTTGCAATTTGTAATGAGCACTTTCATATAACGGTGGTCGGTTCACGACGCCTCTGAGCTTACAGCCGCTGCTTATGGCCGGGACCCTTTGGGTGGCCTAATGCAGAGGCGACTCGGTTAGCGATGGGTGTGTCGCTGAATCGTATGTTATATGCCGAAATTCTCAGTAAATACCTTCGCGAGGCGATTACCTTATTGTGAAAGAAATCGGAAGCCTTAATGCAACTTCAACTCAATTACAACTAGATTGGAATCCATCCGGCCCTCTTATGGCGATGTCCAAGTTTCTTTCTAATTCCGCATCAACCCTTTTCTGTTTATATCCCACACTTCCTTTGTGCGGTATTCGATAGAAACTTCTAACGGTATAGGATGGTTAGTTACGAGCAGACGCGGCGTGGTTCTTAACGAGCCCTCTTGTGATACATTTCATTGTACACATCCGTCTTCTATGATTGATTATTATAAGTTAAGAACTCTGGGAATTCTGTCATATAACGTTCTTCGGTTTACGACGCCAATGAGCTTACAGCCTCCGCTCATGCCCGGGACCCTCTGGGTGGGCTAATGCGAGTGCGACTCGGTTAGCGAATTGAGTGTTGGAAATCGTATGTTATGCGATGCATCATATGACCCCATTAGAACCTTTACTACTCTTAACGATCAATTCGAATTCTTCGAATATCTGCGAAATCCTAGAATCTTCATTCAAATCAAAAATTCTATTGGTTGCTTTGACAGCCTCAACCATAATATAAACCAACGTATACATTCTTCTATTAAACTCATCTGGTGTTTGTTCAAAATTATACCCCATTACTACATCATTCTTTATCTTGTACTCACTCTCAAGACTTAACAGATTCGTATGAGATTCAGTACATAATCCTTTATATGCAAACCGGTATAATTCAACCAAATCAGCTTGTTCAGCCCAGGTAAATATAGATGTTTCATGTCTATCATCCATATCCTCATTGTCATAATCTATTTCATCGAAGTGATGTCTTATATCTTCATATACGTCCAAGTTTCTTATATTCTTCACAAGTTTTCTTCCATTTAAAAGGTGATTATCTTCTAAACGTTTAATTGTATCTTCCCTGTGCTTAGACAGACTCACTAAAATCAGTAATGATTCAAGAATAGTCCTAATTACATAGCTAGACTCAATATACAAATCCTTATTCATTAGCAGTATCGATGCACTTGAGCCATTATAAATCTTGCGAATAAGAGCACCTGCAATCATTAGGTCAATCTGTGAAGCATCAAAACTGACTTTACGATCAAACTCATCATAAAATTCTCTTACTGAATCAATAACCTTATTAAAATCAATATACATAAGTCCTCCTATACAGAATATGATGGTCGGGTAAGTCAGAGAGATTGCTCTCCCTTTCTCCCCTAAGAACCGTACCTGAGACTTTCACCTCATACGGCTCAAGCTATCTGTAATTAACTCTGTCACGAGTTAACAAGCAACACGCCGTTTACTGTAATATTCATCATATTCCCTCAGATAGGGATTGGCCTCAAATTTAATCAGTACATGTCTTCTGATTTTAGTATCACTTGCAAATATTAGTTTAACCTTTTCTGTTCGAAAAATCCAATCTCTTGAACCTTCCCGAACGAAATATCTGTCCTTTCGCCATTGTTTTGGCTTATTGCTATGTCTACGTTTCACCCAGTTCCACAAGCTATAAAACACATGCCTATCTATGGTTTGAAACGCTTTCTTTGCACATGAACTTCGATGGTAGTTACACCATCCTCTGATGATTGCATTCAGTCCCTTTATAAGAACTTCTTGCTTTTGCATCAGGTTCTTTCTGACAGTTTCACTAATCTTTTTGCAAACACTCTTTACTGATTTCTTTGAAGGTGTTATGATTAACTTGGTTTTGTACTTCCTGACTGTCCAGCCTAAGAAGTCAAATCCTTTGTTTATGTGAGTAATCAACGTTTTGGATTCGGATAGTTCCAATCCTCTTACAAGAAGAAATTCTTCGATGTCTTGTTTCACTTGATGTAGTATTTCTTCATTATTTGCTGTTACGATAAAATCATCGGCATACACTATGACGTGAATTCGATGGTTATTTGCGTATCTTGAGATATTTCCTACAGTATTTGTACTGTATTTTCTGGCTATCATTTCTGCCATTCCATTCAGCGTTAAATTTGCAAGAATCGGTGAAATAATTCCACCTTGTGGTGTTCCTTCTTTTGTTGGATACAAGTCTTTCTTATATACAAATCCAGCTTTTAAAAACTGTTTTAGAATCCGTTTGTTCATGGGTACGTTTTCCATTAACCACTGATGTGATATGTTATCAAAGCATCCTTTAATATCGCCTTCTAGAATCCATTGACCACTTATATCTTTAGATAAACACGTATGGATATACTTCTGTGCATCATTGCAGCTTCTGTATTTCCTAAATCCAAATACTGTCTTAGATAAAACACTTTCAGCTATAGGGTCTAAGGCTAGAGCATGTAGTGATTGCATAGCACGATCGTGCATCGTTGGTATACCTAATGGTCTTAATTTCCCATTTGGCTTCTTTAAGTATGTTCTCCTAAGTGGTTTTGCTTTGTAGCCTTTATTCTTAAGGTTTATTGCACCTTGATATCTCTTCTTATCGCTATTCCATATCTCGCCATCGACTCCGGGTGTTTTACTCCCTTTGTTACTGATGACTTTCTTCACTGCTAAAAGCTTTGCATAATATGATTTTATCAGCAAGTGTTGTAAGATTTTCATTAGACTGAACCTTCCTTCTCTTGCCGCTTTTGCTATCCTTGACTGAAGTCTATTAACCTTGTTTTCAATAACAGTTCAGTTAATCTTCTGCCATTTTCTTCCATCGTCTACAGACGCACGCTTTTCGCTATTTTGCTTTTCTGTATTCATAAAGTTTCAGTCCTTTCATCGCTTTGATAACCACCATGAAGTCTGCACCCTTTCGGGTTAGAGCAAATCTTGAACTCCTATCCGAATCATTACTCATCGGCATTCGCTTTTTCATGTCCTCCTCTACCCACTGAATGTTGTACTTTTCTTACGAAAAGCCTACCTATTAGGAATTCATTGGGCTTACCCAGTTCCATATACTAGCCAATTCGTATCACCTTAGATTCCACCTTTACTCCGGAGATTGTATCCACTTGTTCAACAATACGAAAAGTCATTGAACCCATCTCGTGCCTTTTGACTACAGCGTTTCAGCCTTATTTCGCTGTTCACGTTTAACGAAGCTTACGGTGATTCATTTAATTTAATCATAGCGATACATTTACCCTAACAGTCCATCCGCTTTAGGCTTGCCGATTTCCCATATTGTCCCTACGGCTTAGCACCCCATCGTTACCAATGACGCACCCGTAGGTAGGGTTACACCAAGTGGATAGCGCAGTCCAAAGGTCTTTCGACTTAGACAGCCTAATATATGGCTTACCACTTATATATTTTTAAAGTGCTGGTCGCACTTTCATATAACGTCCGTCGGTTTACGACGCCAATGAGCATACAGGGCGAGCTCATGGCTGTGAGCCTGCGAACGCCTTATGCGACCCCGACTCGGTTAGCGAATTGAGTGTTGAAAATCGTATGTTATACGAAGTATGTACCGGAAGTAAAGACTAATTCTACTACGTCAAAAAAGGATTATTTTCGATTAATACTTTGACTATAGTGATAATTAATTATCTTTCTTATATCTTCTTCCTGCTCTGGATACTCATTAATTAAAAATTCACCAATTGCCCTAAACTCGTCTTCTGTTATTCTCAAATACTCATTTCGTTCATCTAAATAGTCTTTAAGTTCAGGATCTTTGACTTCCTCAAAAGGCAAAGCTGTGTGCATATCAAGAGGATACAAATCTGCGTCTTTGCCATCTTCATCAATTCTACATCTCCAGAAATTCATGCCTATAACATCCAATACTTCTCTACCATTAACCCACAATATTAAACTTAACCTCACAACATCTTGACCTGCATACTCTGGAACAGGTTTATATTCTAACCCAACTGGATTAGCATGTCGGTTTATATTTAAGTCCCTTGTAATATAGTAAGTTCTATGTCCATAACCCATAATAATTCTCCTTCCATATAATCTAGTAATTATATTAATTTATCTATCTATTAACTAGGTACCTATTTCGTATAACGTCTCCGTGTTTACGACGCCTCTGAGCTTACAACCCTTGCTCATGGTTGCGAGTTCACGAGCACCTAATGCAAGGGTGACTCGGTTAGCGAAGTGAGTGTTGAAAACATAATGTTAGAGGATGTTTCACACGGAAGTTGCCACTAGTAAACAGATTATACTCATAATCTTGGCGTCCTCATTTCCAGCAACTGTCTAAATCTCAGTTGTGTTGGAAGGTCACTGAGTAACTCTTTAGGTAAAAATCCTTTATCAAATTCTTTAGCAGCCACTTCGTCTATCTCATAGATTCCATCTTCAATGAAACGACCACTTATATTAGACAATGCTCCTTGATATAATTCCAGCGCCTGTAATGGAACTGCATACATATTATCAGATGTCCCAATTTTGTAGTTTTCTGCGGCAGTAAATCCAAATCTGCTGTAATAGTCTGGGTCACCATAAATAAGAATCGCTTTATAACCAACATCTTTAGCAATTTTTTTAGTATATTCTATTAGTCTACCACCAATTCCTTTTCCTTGAAATGTTGGTAGAACAGAAATGGGGCCAAAAGAAATCACATTGTGGTATGTACCGTTATCATCAATAATTTTAGCTTTAGTGTAAACAATATTACCCACGATTGTTCCATTAATTTCTGCCACAATATCCAATTCGTGTATAAAAGAATCAGCCTTTCTCATTATGTGTAAAAGATAGTGTTCATCACATCCAGGAACATGGTGATTCCAAAATGCTTCTCTTGTCAACTCTTCAACCGTTCTATAATCAGAAACAGTTTCCTTTCGTAGCACTACATCTTCTCTATTCATAGGTATAAACTCCTCTAAATATATTTAAATATCTGTTTAAAAACTAGTGTGTAATGTCCTCTAACGTACGTCGGTTTCCGACGTCAATGAGCTTACAAGCCTTGCTCATGCCCGGGACCCTTTGGGTGGGCTAATGCAAGGATGTCTCGGTTAGCGAATTGAATGTTGGAAATCGTATGTTATGTGCCGGAATTCTCAGTAAATGTCTTCGTGGGGCGATTATCTTGTCGTACAGGAAATCGGAAGCTTTAATACAATTTCCTATTCATAGTGACTAGATTGATATCCTTCCGGACCTTTAATGGCGATGTCCAAGTTGCTCTCGAACACGCACTTTTGGATTTCCTCTATTAAAAACACTTCTTGTGCGTGTTGCCACGTCATCCCACTAGGCACAGTTCCGAAGGACGCTCTTTCCTAGAGTGGCCATTCCGCATCAACCGTCTTCTGTTTATAACCCACTCTTCCTTTGTGCGGAATGCGATAGCAGCTTCTGGAAGACTAGGATGGTTGGTTACGAGCTGGCGCGGCGTGGTTCTTAACGAGCCCTCTTGCATAACATGTCCTTGTACATCGCCGTCTTCTATACTTGCTTATTCTGAGTTAAGAACTCTGGGAATTCTGTCATATAACGGACCTCGGTTCACGACGCCCCTGAGCTTACAGCCTCTGCTCATGGCCGGGACCCTTTGGGTGGCCTAATGCAGAGGTGACTCGGTTAGCGAAGGAAGTGTCGCTGAATCGTATGTTATCTGACCGGTCAACGTTTATGAATGAAGCCATGGACGGCGTAGTGTGCCCACTTTCATTATGTTGACCTTTTGCAAAAATTGCATTTTCTTACTGTGTCTCATTGGTTTGTTATATTTCAATAAATCTAAAAGTTTATCTTACTTGTGTCTTCCAGAATGTTCCTTAATCATAGTTCCCTTGATTAAAAGTAAATGTGATACACTGATCTATCTTCCTACTTCTGATTCCTAGAACTGTAGAGTTATATTACTTCAGCCTGATTGGAGTTAGCACTACATGGATGTAGTGCGGGTTTCTTTACGTTGACTGTCGTATAACGGCTCTCGGTTTACGACGCCAATGAGCTTACAGCCTCCGCTCATGCCCGGGACCCTTTGGGTGGGCTAATGCGGTGGTGACTCGGTTAGCGAATTGAGTGTTGGAAATCGTTTGTTATGTGATGCTGTTCACCGTCCGTCTGAGTTACATGTCAATCAACTGATATTATCATTAACAATCGAAAAGATAATACCCCATACCACAAATGAGATAAAAACAACTGAACATCTAAACAAAACCTTCTTGATAGTTCCAAACTCCTCTATTATTGGATTACCAAATGCACCACCACTTCTAAACGTAAGTAAAAAAACAAACACAATTGTCGGCAAAGTATAAACCACCCATATGTACTTTATCGGTAAAATGAAAATATCAAGCGGTCTTCTATATCTTAAATTGCCATATAATACTTTGAACATAGTATAATCCTATCTGTAAATTTCATAATGTTATAAAACAGGTGAACAGTTTCACATAACGGACCTCGGTTCACGACGCAAGGAGCTTACAGCCACCGCTCATGGCCGGGACCCTCTGGGTGGCCTAATGCGGTAGGCGCCTCGGTTAGCGATCGCAGTGTCGTTGAATCGTATGTTATATGATGCTGCTTCTGGACCCATTTACATAATCCCAAATGTTCCAAGTACTTTGCCTTCATCTATATCATAAACAAAGCTAATATCATCATGTATTTCACTAAAATAACACCCATACTTTATTACAATTAAACTTCTATCTTCATTATTTACCTCAATAGTTGTTCCATCATCTTCCAATAATATTGCTTCAAAACCCTTATCTAACCCATAAACTTCTGCATACTTCCAATACTCATCAAATACAACATGCGTCTTATTGCCAAGGTATGTAAAATCATATATCTTATCTAATTTCTGTTCAAAAAAATCTTCTGAACTCATAGCTAATCTTACAGCAACATCTGGATAAAATTCATTTATCTGCTTCCATGCATTTTCTTTGTATTCATCCTCATTGCGACTATATAACATCGTCTTAGTCTGTCCAAACAACACAAGAGAGATTATTACTAGTCCTAGGATAACCAAAATTGAAATTGTTAAATTTGTACGTCTCATTTCATCCTCCAAACAGACAGAAGCAGTTTCATATAACGGACCTCGGTTCACGACGCAAGGAGCTTACAGCCACCGCTCATGGCCGGGACCCTCTGGGTGGCCTAATGCGGTAGGCGGCTCGGTTAGCGATCGCAGTGTTGCTGAATCGTATGTTATATGATGGATACTGAGGACCTATGATATTCAATATCCCTCTTTCTCATATAGTGAATATACCAAATCATAAAGCATTGGAATATCTATCGATGTTTCATATATCAATTTCCCAGAAACATAGAGTTTGTTATCCTTGACACCTATAATCTTAGTTGAAGCACCTATTGGAAATACATATTCATCAATCTCCCATCCTGTTAATGAGCCCATTGTAATGTCACCTCCATATTCAACTAAATATATTCTGAAACCTGATACATCATCAAGATATTCAATCTGTAATTCCTTAAGTTCATCGAATGTATAGTCATGATTCGATCTGAACTTCTTAATAAGTTTCTCATCTGCATCATTAATCGAATCTGATTTATCAATATATGTATAATAATTAACGAAACTAAGACCTATAAAAAGAATACTTATTATAACGATGAAAAACGGGATGACCTTCTTCATATATCCCCCTTGCAATAAATTACTCTGTACGAGTTAACGAGTCAGTATCTTTCAGATAACGGTCTTCGGTTTACGACGCAAGGAGCTTACAGGGTCTGCTCATGGGTTGAGAGCTTGCTCGACGCCCTAATGCAGGCCTGACTCGGTTAGCGATCGCAGTGTTGGAAATCGTTTGTTAGACGAAGTTTATCACGGAATCTTCCACTCATAATCGTTTGTTGGATTCTTCTCTATTATAGTGACTTATAAATTCAGAATGCTCAGGATATGATTTCCAAAGTTCAACAATATAATCTAACTCTTTATGAAAAGGAATTACATAGTTATCAATATCAATTGCATACTCTGCATTTCGTGACAGCACTACTAACCAATCTGGTTCATCTAATCTTATTCTAAGTTTATCTATTAGCAGGTCAAATTCATGGGTTTCCAGATTATTAGAGTAGTACTCTTCCGACTTTGACACAATTAGCTTTCCAGCAATTTCACATAAAGCCTCATATGTTATATTAAAATCGTCTTCAAGAATGTTATGAATATATTGATAGACCTCATTTACTTCATGCGCATATAGACCAGAAAGATTAATTATATCTTCATCATCCACATATTCCAACATGTCAATTGCCCACTCTATTATTAATGATAATGGTTCACCCAATAATTTATGTTGAATAAATAATTCTTTCAATTGGTTCTTCATATTTCGAGTAATATCCCCTTTGTATTAAAGTAGTGATCAATTTCGTCTAACGTTCTTCGGTTTACGACGCCAATGAGCTTACAGGCCTTGCTCATGCCCGGGACCCTCTGGGTGAGCTAATGCAAGGGTGACTCGGTTAGCGAATTGAGTGTTGGAAATCGTATGTTATATGATGTATTGTTGACCCGCCCTATACATTAACATAAATGCATTTCAATTCACTACCAACTATTTGCTCTAATTGAGCCAATACATTGTCTGTAACTGGACAACTTGGATTTATTAACTCTATTACAAACTTAGAAAATCCAACATCAAAATGATAATTCAAATCTTCTAACGCTACTTCTTTATTACAACAATCTAAATGAATACTTCTATTAGTAAACTTGGAATCGTAGGATAAACTCATATACTCACCCCATTTAGCCATCAAATCAGCACCACAGATATTGTAAGAAATGGATTCAAGATTCCCTCCACAATCAATAAACTAAATTTCGTCTGTTACAATGATATTCATTTCCTCATATTCAATCTGATGTAGAGCTAGAAGTTCAACGATATCACACTTATCAAAACCTTCTGGAACGAATTCAACAACCTTTGGAATTATTCGATTCAGATGCATACCTACTCCTTTCGAAACAGAAACAATATTTCATATAACGCCCGTCGGTTTACGATGCAAGGAGCTTACAGGATGAGCTCATGGGTGTGAGCTTGCGAACCCCTAATGCGATTCCGCCTCGGTTAGCGATCGCAGTGTTGGAAATCGTTTGTTATGCGATGCTTAATACGGCCATTTCTATTTCCTAAACTCCAGTTTATATACCATCATCCCGTAGCCATATGGATCATCCTCAGCACCCATTTCCAGTTCTTTGTATGTGAAACCACATTTAGATAGAACCCGTATCGATGCATCATTACCTTTAAGTGCCCTTCCATGCAATGTATCAATCTTGAACCTAGCAGAAGCGAAATCACACATCGCCTTCAATGCTTCTGTTGCAAACCCTCTGTTTCCATACTCTGGTTTTATGCTAAAACCGATTTCAATTTCATCGTCTTTACCATCGACTTCATTAATCCCTATGTCTCCAATCAGATTACCATCTTCTTGAAGCTCGATGGCTAGAACAAATGGCAGTTCTTCATCCCTAACACAAGAACAAAAGAAGTCAATTGCTTCAGCTGCATCATCTGTGTCATCATAAACTTCGTTCGGAAACCATCTCTTAAAGTCTTCAGCTAGGTGATTTCTATACAATGATTCCTTATCATTCTCTTGCAACATTCTAATTACTAATCTATCTGTCATAAATTTATCTAACAAAGCAGTTCCTCCTGTAAAGTAGTATTAAGTTTCGCATAACGGTCTTCGGTTTACGACGCCAATGAGCTTACAGGCCTTGCTCATGCCCGGGACCCTTTGGGTGGGCTAATGCAGGGGTGACTCGGTTAGCGAATTGAGTGTTGGAAATCGTTTGTTATATGATGTTAATCACGGAAGCTTTAATTCCAATGATTGAAATTAAATAGTTCCCTCACCTCATCTAAACGATTTAATTCATACCAATTAAATTCTTCTGGATTTATAGTCAATCCATTATACGATTCAAACCTCTGATCTCTATAGTTCTCAACAAGTTTAAATTTATTACACTCTACTTCTTCAACACTGTAATTAAATCCATTTACTAAAGGGATAACTGAATACTTACGCAGTCTAAGGTCAATCATCAGAATTGGGATATAAATATTATTCTGTGATTCTAATCTAATTGAAATATTTACAAATAATAACATGCTATCAGAACTATAAAAGCAGTGACTGTTATATCCATTTGCAAAAACAGAGTCTGGTGAAACAATTAATTCAGGTGAACTCTTATTTGTGAATAATGCAATCCTACCTAGATACCATCCCATACGTACTTCAGCAACAGAATAAATCAAAATCCCAAATTCACCTGAAGGACTTTCATAGAACTCATCCTTTAAGACTCCCCATCTATCCCTTGATGGTCCTTCTAATTCCTCTACTTTAATCCCCCATTTATTGTCACTCATCGTATCTCCTATAACTAGTGATTAATTTCATATAACGGCTCTCGGTTTACGACGCCAATGAGCTTACAGGCTCTGCTCATGGCCGGGACCCTTTGGGTGGGCTAATGTAGAGGTGCCTCGGTTAGCGAATTAAGTGTTGGAAATCGTATGTTATCTGATGTACTTAATCGACATACTTATTGAACTCTCAATAATGATCTGGTAATCTCCACATCATACTTGCTAGATAACTCATATAGTGGCAAGTCGCTCATATAATCTGGTTTAATTAATTCTCTTACCCATTTGTCAAAAAGAATTGCCATCATGTATGCATTGTCTAGATAAGGAACAGGTTCACTTCTGTCTAATTCTCTAATGGACAACATACTCGTTCCTAAACGATATCATCTGATCTTCATATCGTTTGAGTTCTTTCTTAGTAAGCTTGAGTTCCTCTCGTACTAAATTCCTGAACTTGTGATTCACAGTACTATCATCACCTTGATAAATCCTATGCCAATGTATAGGGTTATTCCTGTTACGCCCAAATATCATACACCAAGATGATACCGCTGTCTTAAGGTGAACATCACACGTTCTTACCCAAAGCTCAGTCTCAATATTATTGTCAGTTAGCCACTTGCTCATAGATTTAAACGCTCTATAATGATAAACAAAATCATTCAATACTGGATACATATGACTAAATGCATCAATATCGTATTCCATAAGCTTCCCCTTTCGTCATTAAGAGATTCAGTATTTCAGATAACGTCCGTCGGTTTACGACGCCAGGGAGCTTACAGGGCGAGCTCATGGCTGTGAGCCTGCGAACGCCTAATGCGACCCCGACTCGGTTAGCGAGCTGAGTGTCGGAAATCGTTTGTTATGTGATGGCTTGTCTATTGCGCAGTCGCGTAGCCACGGATGGCGAAGTGACAACCCATTGCTTAATCCTATTTCTGATTCAACTTCTCAGAAAATATATTCTATTAGTATTTACAAATACTATTCTTCTCAACGCACTTCAATAACTTATATTAGTTATCAACCAAATAAACTTGCAATTCTACCAATTATTGACAACACAAATAGTGGTCCAACGCCCAAAACTCCAAGACTTGTAAATACAATTATTACAATAAAGAGTGTCTTATTCTTATTCCCTCTTATATATATTATGAATAATACTAATGCAACAATTAAACAAGCTACTCCAATAGCTGCTACTATAAATAATATCCCAATTAACATAATACTCATCATAGCCATAATATCATCTCCTAAAAATAGAACTTAACTCTTTATAATATAACAACTTACCTTTCAAGGAGCTGCTTCATTACAACTCAAAATCAAGGTCTAATTTCTTTCCTTCTTCATTATAAAAGAAGAAATTGCCATTAACATGCTTTATTGTTTCTATCTCTAAATTATCACGATAATATTCTTTCCATTGATTCTCAGTTTTATCGTAACTATATGGAATATTATTCGCTCTCAAGTAATAAATAATTATCCCACTGCCACAGGAAATACAGTAGGTTTCATCCTCGTTGATGTATCCTGATGTTGGGTCTCCATAGTGATCACCAACTACTACAATATTTCCTGTCTCTTTATTTCTAAGAAAAACAACTTCATATTCATTTTCGAGTACATATAAATCACTCTCATAAAGAACTTTCATGAACACACCTCATTTATCCTGTGTCACACCAAACAATCTTCATCTATGGTTTATAATTCTTAATTTCAAACAATAACGAAGACCTACAGGAACTTTGCCTACTTAAACATATTTAATTAAATATTTAGGGAATATAAGATTATCCCTTAGTTTATCTACTCCACATACTATTCTATCATAAATCGTAAAAATATGCTTATATTATTACGATTTCTATTCGTATAAGCAAACCTAAAACTAGCACTACAGGGATGTAGTGCGGAAGCAAAAAAACAAGCTTTCACATAACGGACCTCGGTTCACGACGCCCCTGAGCTTACAGTGCCTGCTCATGGTTGTGAGCTTGCGAACACCTAATGCAGGTGCGTCTCGGTTAGCGAAGGGAGTGTCGCTGAATCGTATGTTATACGATGCTCAACACGGAAGCTACTTATTAGCTCCAAGTTTATCTTCCAAAATACGAAATGCACACTTACTTCGATCAGTTATTAAATTATTAAGTATTAATCTTGCACAATCCGTCTTATCTAGTTTTGATGTGTTAACATGCAAATCATATGTTTCAATCATACTCATATTATTTACTTGATACATGGCTAACCCAATCTCACGATCACCACGTTGAATTTCTCTTTGAGCCAAATCTTCTGGATCGCAATATACATTTACAAAAGTTACATTAAAATCTTTAAACAAACTTATACATTGTCTTAACCAGTGAATAAATGTATTATCTATAACATTGTCAATAATAACGTTATCACCATCGGTACAGACCGATACAATTGCTTGATGCATAGCATTTGCTGCAACGTTGACACTGCTCCACGGGTCTTCATCAAATAATGTAGGTTCAATCATATGACAAAATGTATCAATTGAAAAGTGAAAATACCTTTCCTTGGACAATTTTTGGATTTCCTTTGCCAAAGTTGTCTTTCCTGCACTTGAACTACCATTTAGAAAAATTATATTAGCCACGGATTCCCCTTTCAAAACTAGTGTTGAGTGTTGTATAACGGTCGTCGGTTTACGATGTTCTTGAGCTTACAGGGCGAGCTCATGGCTGTGAGGCTTGCCGAACGCCTAATGCGACCCCGACTCGGTTAGCGAAAGGACGTTGGAAATCGTTTGTTATGCGAAGGTTTCACTGACTCTATTCAATAACTGCGTCTTTAAATGTTTGTCTCTTTCTGGATACTCTAACATTCCGATTATTTGCGTTAAGTCATTGCGAAGTAACTTAATCAAACTCGAGAACTCTATAAGTTCTTCAAATACTAAATCGTCTTCTTCAGAATCATATCTATCATAATATATTTTTAGTGCTTCAACTGCCAAATATGTACAATAGTAAATAATAAATAACGAATCAAGATTTAAACCATTAGGAATTAAATCGTAATTAGTACTATCTTCATTTCGATAATTACCTGCTCCAATGAAATCACCATGACAGTACTCAGATATATACCTATATAAATTCTTGTGAATATTTCTATCTATTCTCGAATAAGTATTTCCCGCCAAATATGATATTCCCATATTGAATGAATATTCTTTATTAGTGCTTACTTCTATAACCTTATTATAATTCTTCTTTCCATTTACTTCTTTATACTTATAGAAACCATTTTTCAAACCAACTGATATATTTATTGCCTTATAATAAAAATCTCTATGGTTTATTGCATTTCCCATTAATAAATATGACTCATATACACCTCTACATATAGTCATTATATCTTCTCTAAAGGCATTCTCAAATAACTTAGTAGCTGCAACAAGACTTCTAGTCATCTTAGTAACACAAAAATATACGTAATCATGTTGATATTCATAACTTCTTTGGGCAATTGGTTTATCCACTTTCAAACCAATTATTTCTCCATGATTATCGATCATATACCCTAAAAACAAATGAATATCCTCAATTCGTTTAATATAATCTTCGCCATAGTTCATAATATTCTCCTTTTTTACGAAGTGAAACTTTCGCATAACGGTGGTCGGTTCACGACGCCCCTGAGCTTACAGACTCTGCTCATGGCCGGGACCCTTTGGGTGGCCTAATGCAGAGGCGACTCGGTTAGCGAAGGTAGTGTCGCTGAATCGTATGTTATGTGCCCGAATTCTCAGTAAATACCTTCGTGAAGCGATTACCTTATTGCAAAAGAAATCGGAAGCCTTAATGCAACTTCAACTCTATTGTGCCTAGATTGGAATCCATCCGGCCCTCCTATGGCGATTTCCAAGTTTCTTTCTAATTCCGCATCAACCCTTTTCTGTTTATATCCCACACTTCCTTTGTGCGGTATTCGATAGAAACTTCTAACGGTATAGGATGGCTAGTTACGAGCAGACGCGGCGTGGTTCTTAACGAGCCCTCTTGTGATGCATTTCATTGTACACATCCGTCTTCTATGATTGATTATTATAAGTTAAGAACTCTGGGAATTCTGTCATATAACGGTGGTCGGTTCACGACGCCTCTGAGCTTACAGCCTCTGCTCATGGCCGGGACCCTTTGGATGGTCTAATGCAGAGGCGACTCGGTTAGCGAAGGGTGTGTCGCTGAATCGTATGTTATGTGCCGGAATTCTCAGTAAATACCTTCGTGAAGTGATTTCCTTATTGTAAAAGAAATCGGAAGCCTTAATGCAACTTCAACTCTATTGTGCCTAGATTGGAATCCATCCGGCCCTCTTATGGCTATTTCCAAGTTTCTTTCTAATTCCGCATCAACCCTTTTCTGTTTATATCCCACACTTCCTTTGTGCGGTATTCGATAGAAACTTCTTAAGGTATAGGATGGTTAGTTACGAGCAGACGCGGCGTGGTTCTTAACGAGCCCTCTTATGATGCATTTCATTGTACACATCCGTCTTCTATGATTGATTATTATAAGTTAAGAACTCTGGGAATTCTGTCACATAACGGTCTTCGGTTTACGACGCCAATGAGCTTACAAGCCTTGCTCATGCCCGGGACCCTCTGGGTGGGCTAATGCAAGGATGACTCGGTTAGCGAATTGAGTGTTGGAAATCGTATGTTATCTGATGTTGAGACTGGAAGTCTTGCTTATTTATCGAAAAAAACGAACACTACAAAACCAAAAAAACCTGCAAGCATGAAAATAATGCTTCCGACTCTAGTTGATAACTTAAATAAATAGCTTGGTTCGCCATACGTATCAGATTTCCACGATTCCGTTAATTGGTAAAAAATATCAGGCTTAAAAAACATAATAACACCTATAACAATAAACATTAATGATAAAAACATATACATGCGATTCACCTCTTCTATATCCAGATAAGTAAGGAGCAATTTCAGATAACGGACCTCGGTTCACGACGCAAGGAGCTTACAGCCACCGCTCATGGCCGGGACCCTCTGGGTGGCCTAATGCGGTAGGCGCCTCGGTTAGCGATCGCAGTGTCGTTGAATCGTATGTTATATGATGCTGCTTCTGGACTCATTTACATAATGCCAAATGTTCCAAGTACTTTGTCTTCATCTATATCATAAACAAAGCTAATATCATCATGTATTTCACTAAAATAACACCCATACTTTATTACAATTAAACTTCTATCTTCATTATTTACCTCAATAGTTGTTCCATCATCTTCCAATAATATTGCTTCAAAACCCTTATCTAACCCATAAACTTCTGCATACTTCCAATACTCATCAAATACAACATGCGTCTTATTGTCAAGATATGTAAAATCATATATCTTATCTAATTTCTGTTCAAAAAAATCTTCTGAACTCATAGCTAATCTTACAGCAACCTCTGGATAAAATTCATTTATCTGCTTCCATGCATTTTCTTTGTATTCATCCTCATTGCGACTATATAACATCGTCTTAGTCTGTCCAAACAACACAAGAGAGATTATTACTAGTCCTAGGATAACCAAAATTGAAATTGTTAAATTTGTACGTCTCATTTCATCCTCCAAACAGACAGAAGCAGTTTCATATAACGGTGGTCGGTTTACGACGCCAATGAGCTTACAGTGCTCGCTCATGCCCGGGACCCTTTGGGTGGGCTAATGCGAGTGCGACTCGGTTAGCGAATTGAGTGTTGGAAATCGTTTGTTATACGACGGTTTCTACGCCAACATCCTACTTATTCCTCAAGTTCTGAAATAAGTTTCTTGGCTGCATCATCAAATTCAACCTTATACCCATTCAAAGAAGCATTACGAATCATACTTCTAATAAAATCTTTTCTGTTTATGGAATGTACATCTACAAAATCAATCAATTCATTCTCATTATAAAAATTCATTATTATCCACTTGCTTCTCAAGATAATTCCTTCAAATCTAACTAGAGTAATCTCTTCAAGATTAACTGACCTCTTTCGCCTCAATAATGGATGCAATATAACTTCCCTATCTAATACATCTATTCTATAGGTAGAGTAATAAAAAACTAGTATAAGTACTAAACAGAATACCCATAACAAGATAAAAGGAAGAACTCTTGTATCTCCAAAACCTGAATAGATAACTAGCAATATAACTGTCATTAATGTGATTTCGATTGGTAACGATTTGATCTTCGAAAATGTCTTCATACTCCCTACTTTCAAAAACGTGATTCCAGATGAACAAAGTATAAACTGTCGTATAACGTCTGTCGGTTCACGACGCCAACGCGCTTACAGGGCGAGCTCATGCGTGTGAAGCTTCAGCTGAACCGCTGATGCGACCCCGACTCGGTTAGCGGGTTGAGTGTCGCTGAATCGTATGTTATATGATGCCACATATCGTCCCCTTTATTGTGATTCAAGTTTAGTTCTATAGTTATTAATTTCTTCTAAAATATCTGTAGCTTTTATGTCAAGCCTGTTTATTGCAATGTTTATTGGTGCAAACCTTAACAGTACATTAAAATACATGACTGTACACTTTAAGATTGATAGTTCAGCTGATATTTCTTTCCAATCTATTAAATAAACCGCCAGAAACTCAGTTCCAAATGTTCTTCGTATCTTTATCTTACTTATTGTATCCCATCTTATTATTCCTGGGCTTATACTTAATGATACATCATTAATACCTTCATCTGTTAGACTAAAAACTATCCAGCTATCTTTCACTTTCATATTATTAACAATATGAAAAACTTCCTTTCCAAACAAAATAATACTTACAGTTCCAATAAATATAATATAGTAATTCATATCACTTATACCAAATAAAATAACAACTATAGACATAATCAATAAAATAATTCCCAAAAATAATATTCCAGATGCTTTACTATAATTTGCTTCAAAATTTCGAGTATTCATAAATTTCTCCTAAAAACAGATATGTGGTTTCATATAACGGGATTCGGTTTACGACGCCAATGAGCTTACAGGGCGAGCTCATGGCTGTGAGCCTGCGAACGCCTAATGCGACCCCGACTCGGTTAGCGAGCTGAGTGTTGGAAATCGTTTGTTATCTGACGTCATTTCCGCCCGTCCTAATCCATTTGCACAATAATCTTCCATTAAACACACATTGTGCAAAAATTCAATAACTTTGTCTACATATAAATCTTCATTTAACATGTATCTGAATAACTCCACATTCGGATAGAATGATGAAAATATTATACGATTATAATCGCTCACTATTGCAAGTTCATCTGAGTTCAACTCATAATTTCTCAATATTACCTTCAACAAGCTTGTTTGAATTTTCAAACACTTATTGTACACTTCACTACCAGACAATTGCTCAAAATCTCTTAACTCTATATAATACATTGCTTCGTTTAGAAAACAATTAACATTAATCTCAGTTCCAAACATATTATAATCAATTAAACCGACAAACTTTCTATTAAAATCTAATAGAATATTACCATTATTCAAATCACCTTGAAATACACATTTAGGCAAACAATCCATTATCTCCAGTATTCTAGTTCTAGAAACATTATTCATTAATGTTAACTGATTACCTAATTCTATATATCCATGATTACTTAAACATTCAATTAAGCTATTGAAATTCTCTTGTTTCTCATCTATCTCGTCATCATAATCACTTAAACTAACTATTGACCACATCGAATTAGACTTTGACAAATTTACACCTGAGAACTTACTTGCTAAAACACCCAAATGTTCTACAATATCTCTCTTAATAGAATAATCTATATCACCTATTATATGTCCGGTTTGATACACCGCTTTTTCTTCCATATAACACGAATACAACATTGAATCGAATTCGTACTCAAACATGAATTTTCCATTTGGCCTCTTAATGAGCGAAGGACAATATACTCCAATAGAACAATAGTTACTTATCATGTTATCTATACAATTCAACTTATATTCTGACATTCCTTTATTACAAGAAATCTTCAAAAAATACTTCTCATTAATTTCATAATTATATCTTAAATCTTGAATAGACTTAGATGTATCAATAACTTCTCCTATTGAAATGCATTCAAGATTGTATTGTAGACATATATATTCTATATCCTCTGACAATAATTCCACATAATCACCTTCTCTTAAATTTAAAATCATATATTACTCATATCCAACGAAACCAAGGAAATGATGTCTGATAACGGACCTCGGTTTACGACGCAAGGAGCTTACAGCCTCTGCTCATGCCCGGGACCCTTTGGGTGGGCTAATGCAGTGGTGACTCGGTTAGCGATCGCAGTGTTGGAAATCGTATGTTATCTGATGTTTAACACGGAATCTTATGGATACTTCTTCGCTTCTTCAATAGAGTTGTTATATAACTCCTTAATCTTAATATAGAAAAGAGAATCAATCTTATAAACTTCATTATTCATTACGAACCTATTCCCCATAATACTAATGCTATATCCATCTAAAAGTATCCAGTATTGCCATCCATTAGAATTATCATCTGCAACTTTCTCACCTTCTAGATTATTCAACAAGTTGATCAAATCATCTATTTCGCTTCTTTGAAGTAACACCTTTACGCTAGGATGCTCATCTGTCATTGTCGTACGAATTATAATCTCATTAACGTTTGTCGAATCTATATCTATAGTCAACCTCTCACCGACTTCCGAAAAATCAACATCTACAATGCTTTCCTTATCTGCATCTTGGGATTCATTCAAATTGCAACCAATCAATATCATCATAAGAATTAATGTAAAAACAACTTTATTCATACTGAAACTCCTTCTATAAGTAGTGTTCAATTTCAGATAACGGACCTCGGTTCACGACACCTCTGAGCTTACAGCCTCTGCTTATGCCCGGGACCCTTTGGGTGGGCTAATGCAGTGGTGACTCGGTTAGCGAAGGGAGTGTCGCTGAATCGTATGTTATATGATCGATCAACGTTTCTGAACGAAGCCATGGACGGCGTAGTGTGCCCACTTTCATCATGTTAATCTTTATTAAAACTCTGTTTTACTTATCGTGCCTCAATTAACTATCATAAAATTCAATTAGCCTAAAAGTTTATCCTAATTGTGTGATATTGATACTTCCGATGTCGTTTTTCCTACTTCCGTCTTTCATAACCATCTCCATAAATCACTTCAGCTTTATGGGAGTCAGCACTACAGGGATGTAGTGCGGGGTTTTACGTTGATTGTCATATAACGGGCTTCGGTTTACGACGCTGATGAGTTTACAGGCCTTGCTCATGCCCGGGACCCTCTGGGTGGGCTAATGCAAGGGTGTCTCGGTTAACGAATCGAGTGTTGGAAATCGTTTGTTATGTGATGGTAATTGTGACCGATTATTCTATATTAATCATTATTAATTCAGCCGAACTAGAAGTATCAGTAGGTCTATTATCAATTTGGTAATTATCTATAATTATCGTCACATTTTCCATTATTTCTTCTGTCATCATAGCCATAGCCGCCTCTTTATTCCTTAACACAAATCTATGTGAGCCTTGATTTTGCAATAACTTTGGTAGCTTATTAATTTCATCCTGATTAGGCAAGAAATCAACAATATACTGCGAGTAATAATCACTGTATTCATATTCTAATGTTCCAGTTATACTTACTTCACCTTGAAAATCGACCTGATACTTACTAATCATATTTGTAATACTCATCCCACATATTTCATCCCCAATTTCAACATCCTCATAAATAAAAAAGCTGTAATTAGAAAATATAATAATTTCCTCAACACTTTCATGTAGCCTATTATACTTAAACTCAATACTCTCCATTTCGTCAGTAATCAAATCACATTCTTCTTCCAAAGTTTTATTTATTGCTTTGAGTTCAACTACAGTATTACTTAATCGCTGATTTTCATTAGTTTTCTCCTGTAAAGCGACCTTTAGTTCTTCAATTTCAGTATCCAATAAATCAGAATCTATCTCTTGTTGTGAACAACCAACTAGAATCAAAATCAGCAAAATATAAACTTTCTTCATGAATCCTCCTATTCAGAACAATTACTGTCACATAACGTTCGTCGGTTCACGACGCCAATGAGCTTACAGTGTCCGCTTATGCCTGTGAGCCTGCGAACGGCTGATGCGGGCGCGACTCGGTTAGCGAAGGGTGTGTCGCTGAATCGTATGTTATCTGACGTTCTGTGCGTCCTCTATCCAACCAACTTCTTGATGTTCCTGATATAATACTGCGCCATAAGTATCATCAATAGTCCAAAGCAACTTATTAGAACTCTACCAAAACCAACACCAAATACATAAAGTATTGTCCCAATTATTCTATCATGATTTAACAAATCAAATGCTCCTACCGAAAAGATAGCCACTCCAAGGAGTATCATTAGTAATCCGTAAATCTTGTATTTAACTTTTCTATTCTTATTCTCGTTATTCATCGATACCTCCAAATATCTTTTAAAATTTATTATATCCACCATCCTACGGAAGCGTATACCAGCACATAATGTCAGATAACGGTCTTCGGTTTACGACGCCAATGAGCTTACAGCCTCTGCTCATGCCCGGGTACCCTCTGGGTGGGCTAATGCTGAGGTGACTCGGTTAGCGAATTGAGTGTTGGAAATCGTTTGTTATCTGATGCTTAATCTTGAACGTCTTAGTATTAATCAAACTTATCTTTATCAGCGTCTAAATACTTCTGAAAAGCCAATGTTCCAGTCTTAAGAAATTTAATCAATACAATCATTACATAGATTGACAATCCGATTAAACCTAAAACAATTATCAAATTAATAATTTGAAAACCTGCAAAAAACCAACTCATAGTTTACTCTCCTCATATTGTGATATCAGTTTATTTCTATCGAAAGATTAAGTTTCAGATAACGTTCTTCGGTTTACGATGCCAATGAGCTTACAGTGCTTGCTCATGCCCGGGACCCTTTGGGTGGGCTAATGCAAGTGCGACTTGGTTAGCGAATTGAGTGTTGGAAATCGTATGTTATCTGATGTACATACTGGAAACTTTAGATGTACTTCCTTCTAATAAGTATTCCCTTATAATCTTCAAATCAATACCATATATATTGCTTGTTTCTAAGGATAAGTGTTCAATGCCTATAGGCTTAACTGATTTGTTGTAGCAATTTAAGTACACCTCTTTCGTAGCTCCAACGATTTGTGTAGCTAAACTGTCTCTATCTCGTAATCTCTTCTCAACAATTGAGAAATCATTTACGATACACTCAATATATCGATAATCAACATTCGTTCTGTTAGCGATTTCTAAGCCATTATCAACACTTTCCTGATAATAGCATGGTGTATCGATTATTACGTTCTTACCAAGCCCTAATAAGTGTGATGCTAAATCATAAACCACCTTATATGATGCTTTAGCTAGGGATTCACCTTCTATACCAGACTCTAGCATTGAATTCTTTATGATATCCCTATCCAATACAACGGCATCAAAATGCTTCGCAATATATGTTGATAACGTTGACTTTCCTGTTCCAGGAAAACCTGCCATTTGCAATAAATATCCCATCTCTTCTCCTTAACTAAGTTTGTATTTCAGATAACGGGCTTCGGTTTACGACGCTGATGAGTTTACAGGCCTTGCTCATGCCCGGGACCCTCTGGGTGGGCTAATGCAAGGGTGTCTCGGTTAACGAATCGAGTGTTGGAAATCGTTTGTTATGTGATGGTAATTGTGACCGATTATTCTATATTAATCATTATTAATTCAGCCGAACTAGAAGTATCAGTAGGTCTATTATCAATTTGGTAATTATCTATAATTATCGTCACATTTTCCATTATTTCTTCTGTCATCATAGCCATAGCCGCCTCTTTATTCCTTAACACAAATCTATGTGAGCCTTGATTTTGCAATAACTTTGGTAGCTTATTAATTTCATCCTGATTAGGCAAGAAATCAACAATATACTGCGAGTAATAATCACTGTATTCATATTCTAATGTTCCAGTTATACTTACTTCACCTTGAAAATCGACCTGATACTTACTAATCATATTTGTAATACTCATCCCACATATTTCATCCCCAATTTCAACATCCTCATAAATAAAAAAGCTGTAATTAGAAAATATAATAATTTCCTCAACACTTTCATGTAGCCTATTATACTTAAACTCAATACTCTCCATTTCGTCAGTAATCAAATCACATTCTTCTTCCAAAGTTTTATTTATTGCTTTGAGTTCAACTAAAGTATTACTTAATCGCTGATTTTCATTAGTTTTCTCCTGTAAAGCGACCTTTAGTTCTTCAATTTCAGTATCCAATAAATCAGAATCTATCTCTTGTTGTGAACAACCAACTAGAATCAAAATCAGCAAAATATAAACTTTCTTCATGAATCCTCCTATTCAGAACAATTACTGTCACATAACGGCTCTCGGTTTACGACGCCAATGAGCTTACAGTGCTCGCTCATGCCCGGGACCCTCTGGGTGGGCTTATGCGAGTGCGACTCGGTTAGCGAATTGAGTGTTGGAAATCGTTTGTTATCAGACGTTCTTTACGACTGTCTTATATATCATACTCATTCACAATGTACCGTAACGTTTTATCTGTCAATAAACCATCATCATCAACAAGTTTCCGCTTCTTCATTGATCTATATAAGTTCGTGTTAAATCTTGGAGCTAATTCCTTACGTATATCTTCCTCCATTTGTGCAATAGCATATTCATTGTTTGGATGTTTAGCATAATATGAGAAAATATCATTCATCATTCCACGTCTTTCACTATTATTAAAAAGTTGGCTAATTAACGATATTTCTTCGCTATTATATGTATAATTTACCTTTAAATCTTCAATATTCTTCTTCTGACGATTAAGTTCCTCATTCATACCATCAAGTTGCCTTCTATAGGTATCTCTTGCTTCTGCTGTAATCTCGTTTTCATTTAATAAGTTAGTGATTACTCTTTCTTTCTCTTCAAGCAGCTCCTTAAATTTACCTTCTTCTTCTTCGATAGACTCCTCATAATTAGAATTTTTCATACCTAGAAAACCATACTCTGCAAACCTACTGTAGTTCTCATTTAGATTTCGAAGTTTCTCATTAAATCCAGCATCCATACGTCCTATTGACTCTGATATATCCTTGTTAAATTTATAAGTATCATTATAAAACTTGTTACTGGTATCAGACGCCTTAAAATAAAATGCTAAAGATAATGCAATTGCAAAAAAGGATATTACTAACGATAATATATCACTATACTGCACTTTATCAATATTAATGTTAATATCACTAGATACCAACTTATATAGAATCACTATTAATATAGCACCTGAAAATAATATCTTTACCCAGTTGTTCCTGTTCTTTATCTTATCATCGATTTCCATAATATTTCGTTCCTTTCAATTTGTCATAATCTTCCTTTCAATATAATAGAGTAAATAATGTCTTATAACGTTCGTCGGTTCACGACGCCAATGAGCTTACAGTGTCCGCTTATGCCTGTGAGCCTGCGAACGGCTGATGCGGGCGCGACTCGGTTAGCGAAGGGTGTGTCGCTGAATCGTATGTTATCTGACGTTCTGTGCGTCCTCTATCCAACCAACTTCTTGATGTTCCTGATATAATACTGCGCCATAAGTATCATCAATAGTCCAAAGCAACTTATTAGAACTCTACCAAAACCAACACCAAATACATAAAGTATTGTCCCAATTATTCTATCATGATTTAACAAATCAAATGCTCCTACCGAAAAGATAGCCACTCCAAGGAGTATCATTAGTAATCCGTAAATCTTGTATTTAACTTTTCTATTCTTATTCTCGTTATTCATCGATACCTCCAAATATCTTTTAAAATTTATTATATCCACCATCCTACGGAAGCGTATACCAGCACATAATGTCAGATAACGGACCTCGGTTCACGACGCAAGGAGCTTACAGCCACCGCTCATGGCCGGGACCCTCTGGGTGGCCTAATGCGGTAGGCGCCTCGGTTAGCGATCGCAGTGTCGTTGAATCGTATGTTATATGATGCTGCTTCTGGACCCATTTACATAATCCCAAATGTTCCAAGTACTTTGCCTTCATCTATATCATAAACAAAGCTAATATCATCATGTATTTCACTAAAATAACACCCATACTTTATTACAATTAAACTTCTATCTTCATTATTTACCTCAATAGTTGTTCCATCATCTTCCAATAATATTGCTTCAAAACCCTTATCTAACCCATAAACTTTTGCATACTTCCAATACTCATCAAATACAACATGCGTCTTATTGCCAAGGTATGTAAAATCATATATCTTATCTAATTTCTGTTCAAAAAAATCTTCTGAACTCATAGCTAATCTTACAGCAACATCTGGATAAAATTCATTTATCTGCTTCCATGCATTTTCTTTGTATTCATCCTCATTGCGACTATATAACATCGTCTTAGTCTGTCCAAACAACACAAGAGAGATTATTACTAGTCCTAGGATAACCAAAATTGAAATTGTTAAATTTGTACGTCTCATTTCATCCTCCAAACAGACAGAAGCAGTTTCATATAACGTTCTTCGGTTTACGACGCCAGGGAGCTTACAAGGCGAGCTCATGGCTGTGAGCCCGCGAACGCCTAATGCGACCCTGACTCGGTTAGCGAGCTGAGTGTCGGAAATCGTTTGTTATGTGAAGCTAATCTCGTCCCGTCTGATTAAGCCTTAATATTCAAAACACAAATTTTCAATTTCTTCATAATATAAACTACCCTCTTCAACAATTTCTTGAACTAAAACACATTTAATAACTTCATTGACTCTATCAATCTCTAAATCATTAATTATCTGACCATCACTAATCGTTTCGACTAATTTCTCAACCATAAGACTTTCAGTATTTACTATTACTAACTCTTGCCTCCAAGGGGATTCATAACGCTTATCTTTCTTATCATCCAACGAGTCATAATAATTCAAAATAATAAGTATCTGATCGTCCCTTAACCAATTTACGATATTAATATCTTTATTCACTACAGATGAAGTATCACGTCTAAGTACTAACTCGTCACCATCAACCTGAACATCTATACAGTATGATTTATTGTATATCGTATCATATATGATATAACCTGTTCTTTCATATAAACCAATCACAATTATACACTTGCTATTAGCTTTGTTCCACAAAACATGAATATCATTGCTTTCACCATTAATATCAAAACTTTCAACTTCAATCTTAAAAATATTAAAAAAATCCGAGTAATAAAGTTGACTGTCGTTCCAAAACACGATACCTTCATTATCAACTTCTGACCATCCTATAATGTTCTTATATGACGAAAAAAGTTCTTGATGATTTTTCATACTTTGTATAAATGTTAGGCATTCATTGCTATCACTATCTTCATAAATATCCATATTTTCTGTTTCAACAGTCTGATTCAACTGGTTATCTTTAATCTCTAGTGGCACCTCTAGCATTTCATCAGTTCCAAAGTTCAACTCATTATTCGAGAATACTTCATCGCTTTCTAAGCTTTCCATTTCATTTCTACAGCTTATAAGTACAACTGATAGAACCAATAATATACTAATCAACTTATACATAATCCACCTTTACAATTCAATACTTTATTTAACTTCGGTCATCAACCAGCAGAGATTAGTTTCACATAACAGACCTCGGTTCACGACGCAAGGAGCTTACAGGATGAGCTTATCCGTGTGAAACTTTATCTGAACCGGTAATGCGATTCCGACTCGGTTAGCGATCGCAGTGTCGCTGAATCGTATGTTATCGGACGTGATTTCTTGACTTACTTATCATACAAATCACTTATATGTTTACGGCCTTCTTATTATGCATTCATCACCCATTTCTAGTATCCACTCACCAACGTTAACATGAACATATTCTCCCTCTGGCACGATATTATCTGCTCCTATAGGAGATAAAGTACCTTCGAATATTACATCTACGGTTCCACTTAAAAACCTTTCATTATTTCTAAGTTCATATTCATTGTAATTATCAAATGAAATTGAAAGATTTTTATACTCAATAATATTATATGTACGAATCTCAGATTCAAATTTCAACTCCTTTAATAACAAGGTAATTAGCTCTTCTGCAATCTGTTCTTCAGTTAAATCTTCTTCACTACTATACTTATATATCTCTGAAACATCTTTAATCGTTGATATCATTTCTTCTTTAAATGTCTGATTAATATTACTTCCTTCATTGCTATTAATCTCTGAAGTTACATTAATATCAGCAAAATGTGAACACCCATTACAGAATAAAAAAATCATACAAAACGTTGATATACCTAGAATTCTCCTCATTATTCTCCCCTTTCAGCACACTTCATCATCATAAACCGAAAGTAATCATGTCCGATAACTAGTTTATTTATGTACAGTCGATAATAATCCTCACCTACCACAATATACGTATGTCGATAAAAAAACCTATATGTAACTATAGTGTATCAAGAGGATTTGTAATGTTTTGTATACTACGAGTCGATACATGTGTATATCGTTCAGTTGTCTTACTGTTTGCATGCCCCAAAAGTTCCTGTATATAGCGTATATCAACACCAGACTCCAATAAATGTGTTGCAAAGGAGTGACGTAAGCTATGAAAGGTCACTTTTTTTCGAATACCAGCTTTAGAAGCTGCATCATTAAATATCCTTTGTAGGGTTCTTGTTGTTATCGGATTACCATTTTGCTGACCTTCGAACAGCCAATAATGTGGATGATATACCACATAATAGTCTCTAAGTTGACTAAGCATCACTTGAGAAAGAGTAGTCACTCGATCTTTTCTTCCTTTGCTTTGTTCAACAGTTACAACCATTCTTTCAGCATCAATGTCTGTTAGTCTAAGTCTTGACACTTCATTTACCCTTAATCCACAAGAATATCCAATCATTAACTGGGTCTTATGCTTAATATTTTCACTTGCTCCAATAATTCTACGAATCTCATTTTTGCTCAAAACTTTTGGAAGCTTTTTCTCAACCTTTGGCCGTTCATAATACTTAAAAGAAGAACACTCAGGGTGATCTACAAATTTCGCAAATAATTTTACTGCATTTATCATTTGATTACAATGCGTATGACTTTTACCTAAGTTCATCTGCTGAAAAATATACATATTAAAATTTCTAATATTTAAATCAAAAAAACTTCGCCTCATATAAAGATTAATCAAGTTATAGTAACATTTAATCGTATTACCACTATAACCCTTACGCACCATGTACTCACGAAAAAGTCTCATTTGCTCCATATGGTCTAACTCTTTTTGAGGCAACAAATGATACCATTGTTCAATAATTTCTTCTTTACTTTTATCTCTTCTATACTCTATTTGATCTTGATACTTCTTGTTTTCCTCAAGACTTCTTTTTTGTTCGAAATGTTTTCTCTTCTTTTCTTGCCTAGATACATTGCCCTTAATATCAATCGTATTAATTCTCTTACTGCTGATTCCATTCTCTTCCTTCATCTTCTCTTCCTTTCATAAGTATTCATTTATAATCTTACTTATGATAAGACTAATACATAGATATAGGAATTCAATAGGACTATTTTCTATGACAAAAAGAGCAAATCCATGTACTTCTTACCTGTGGTGGTTTTGAAGTACTTGTTTTTCACAGATTTGCAACCCTCTTTTGATATATTATCCTCATAGAGATTAACAATAAAGTCTGCTTCTATAAGTATCTGATAATCAACTTCATCAACCATATGATAAGTATGATGATGACCGATGAGAAAACATACTCTTCTTATAAGGTCATCTTCAAGATCAAAGGCTGACAAGAATTCTTCAGCTAATGCTGGTCCTTCAATTTCTTGGTATTTACCTGAACTTGAATTATACTTAACTTCACTGATTTTGATTCCAATATCATGTAATATAGCTGCAAGCTCAATGGTAAAAAGGACACTTGATTCAAGGCCTTCCTCTACTGCTATTAATTTGGCATATTGATGCACTTTAATAAAATGATTTATCCGCCTAGGATCGTTTTGATAATAAGCAATCATCTTCTGAAAAATCTGGTGAATAACCATATGCATATCTATTGAATTTTTTTTGGTTTTGGGAAATTCATTATTCATAACAAATACTCTACTTAGTCCTTATAATCTATTTATCTTTATAAACTTAATAAGTTTATCATCTACTCCAATTGCTCATCGCCATTATTATACCATAATTTTTCTTAGAAAGGTAATCGTTTACACGATATAAATCACTGGTTTTTAAAAAGCGACCTGCCATAGCAGATCGCTTTTTAAAATTTAAATTCAATATATGTCTATCGAATCCGTTTGGATAGTTCAGAAAATATAGATGGAATTAAACCTAGCCCAAAGCATAAAAGAAGTTGTCCTAAGCTTATAGCTTCTACATCAAAAATGCCAGCTAGTCCAGGCACATAAATAATACCCAAAAGTAAGCCAATTGCACCAAATACAGAATAGTTCAAATATTTGTTGCCAAGAATATTGATGCTAAAGATAGATTTTGATTCTGTTCTTGATGAGTAGGGCCCTTAGCATCTCACCAAGAATTAAGGTTACAAATGCTAGAGTTCTCGCTAAGTGGAGAGAATTCTCTGTACCGTCTCCAATGACTGAATAACCTAAGCGATATGCTACAAGGACAGCAATAGTCAAACCTATAGATTGCAGACCAAGGGCAATCATCATACGACGGTTGATAATCGGCTCATCCTTGTCTCTTGGCTTGTGATCCATGATTCCCCGCTTCTCCCTCTTCAAGCCCCCAAGGCGAAGGCTGGAAAAGAATCCGTAATCAGATTGACCCATAATAGCTGAATAGGTAAAAGAGGTACTGGCCATCTGAATAGGATAGCTAAGAAAATAATAAGTATTTCACCAATATTACATGAAAGTAAAAAACCTACAAACTTCCGGATATTAGAATAAATAATCCTTCCTTCTTCCACAGCATGTACAATACTAGCAAAATTATCATCAGTTAGAATCATATCAGCAGCTTCTTTGGATACATCTGTTCCTGTTATACCCATAGCAATACCGATATCCGCTTTTTTTAAGGCTGGTGCATCATTAACTCCATCACCAGTCATAGCGGCAACATCACCATTATCACGGATGGCCGTGACAATTTTCACCTTATGTTCTGGTGAAACTCTAGCAAATACATTGGTGGTTTTGACGACTTCGCGGAATTCTTCATCTGTATAATCGTCAATTCTAGCACCTTCCATTGCTTGTGAATGTTTATCTAAAATCCCAATTTCATTTGCAATAGCACTGGCTGTTGTAATATGGTCCCCAGTAATCATAACCACACGTATACCGGCTTGTTTACATAAGGAAACAGCTTCTTTAGCTTCCTCACGAGGTGGGTCAATCATACCAGTAAGCCCTGCAAAAACAAGCGATTCCTCTTCTTCCTGAAGATTAGTATCTTTATCTACTACTTTGTAAGCATAACCCAAAACACGCATAGCTTTTTCAGCATATTCCTTATTCTTATTCATAATGGTTTGACGCATGGAATCCGTTAAGTCTACCAATTCACCACCAAATAAAACTTTGCTAGACCGGCCCAATATAACATCTGGAGCCCCCTTTGGTCAGCATAATATACTCACTATCTATCTCATGTAAGGTAGACATAAGCTTCCTGTCTGAGTCAAAAGGAAATTCCTTTAGTCTTGGATATTTCTGATTCATATCTTTTTTTATAAAACCGGCTTTCGCTGCAAGGACAATTAAGGCTCCCTCTGTGGGATCTCCAATAACCTCACCATCATTAAGATCTGCATCATTACATAGGGTGGCAGCTTGAAAAAGTCTAATTAAGCTAGATACATCATTGCCATCCTCATTAATTAGCTCACCCTCAAATCCATATCCAGTTCCAGTCACATCCCATTCATCAACACCGTCAAAGGCCTTGAGGACAGTCATCTTGTTTTGCGTTAATGTTCCTGTTTTATCTGTACAAATAGTCGATGTTGAACCAAGAGTTTCTACAGCACTAAGACGTTTCATAATTGCATTTCTCTTAATCATCTTTTGCATACCCATAGATAGAACAACTGTAATAACCGCTGCAAGCCCTTCTGGAATTGCTGCTACAGCAAGAGATACAGCTGTCATGAAGAGTTCAAAATAGTCTTCGCCACGGATAGCTCCTAAGCCAAAAATGATAATACAGACAGCAACACAGAGAATTCCCAATTGACGTCCAAATTTTGCTAAGTTCATTTGAAGAGGAGTCAAAGTCTCTTCTGTTTCATTAAGCATGGTGGCAATATGACCAATTTCCGTATCCATACCGGTTCCCACCACGATACCCTGACCACGTCCATAGGTAAACAATAGTACTCATATAGGCACAATTAATTCTATCACCAAGAGCTGCCTCTTCCTCTATATCTGCTGAAGCATTTTTATCAACAGCAACAGATTCACCTGTTAAGGCTGACTCATCGATTTTTAGATTAACCGTTTCACTTAATCTAAGATCAGCCGGGACATAATCCCCCGCTTCAAGTACAACTATATCACCAGGGACTATGTCCTTTGATGATATTTCCGTTATCTTGCCTTCTCGCAATACTTTTGCTTTTGGTGCTGCCATACTTTTCAGTGCTTCAAGGGCATTAGAGGCTCGATTTTCCTGATAGGCTCCTAGAGCTGCATTAAGAATGACAATGCCCATAATGACAATACCTTCTATTTCCTCTCCTAGATAGATGGAAAGTCCTGCTGCTATAATTAACAAGATAATCATAAAATCTTTAAATTGATCAAAAATCATCATGGCTAGAGAGCGCCCCTTTTTACTGACTAAAGCGTTCTCACCGTATTTTTCCTTTAATTGAGTGACCTTACTTTTACTTAAGCCATTCTCTAAATTTGATTCAAGATTTTTTATGACTTGGTCCAAATCCTGATGATGTATATTTTTCATGTCATGCCTCCTAATCCTTCCTGTCCTAGTTTCTCTAGTACAAACAACTTGCTTGTCTAACTAGGGTAAAAACTTACTTAGTAGTATACCATAAGGACCTAACGCCGCATAGAAAAAGAATTTGAATACTACTTTTTTTTACGCTATAATTATTTAAAAGTTCCTATTCAAAAAAACTGAAAGGAGTCTGTGTTGCAAAAAAACACAGAACATCTATATGAATCCAAAACAAATTGCTTATGAAAATCAGGCCAATTCAATCATTAAAGGTCTTAAGAAAAGAAATATGAACGGCTACTTTTTTCACACCATTGAAGAAGCGACTGCATTTGCCAATGAGATGATTGAAGACGGCTCAACCGTTACTTGGGGTGGCAGTATGACCATACAAGATTCAGGTCTTATTCCGAAGTTGGAAACAAGGAATCTAACCCTTTTAGACAGGGCTAAGGCATCTAGTCCTAAAGAAGTAGGGATTGTATATCGTCAGGCTTTTAACGCTGATTATTACCTCATGAGTACCAATGCTATTACTTTAGACGGCCAATTGGTAAATATCGATGGAAATGGCAATCGAGTTGCTGCCCTTATCTTTGGACCTAAAAGAGTCATTATTATAGTTGGCATGAATAAGGTTTCCATTGATGCAGCAACAGCCATAGAACGTGTTCGCAACTTTGCAACTCCTGCCAACTGTAATCGCCTGAATCTGACAACACCTTGTTCTAAAACAGGCAAATGCGGTGATTGTTTAGGTGATTCAACCATTTGTTGCCAAATCGTAACGACAAGAAATTCAAGACATAATGACCGTATCCATGTTATACTAGTCGGACAAGAACTTGGATATTAGAAAGAGGTTCAAATGTACGAAATAACTATTTCCACACCTGCTTTGGTTTTCCCTGCCTTGTCTGTTTTAATGTTGGCTTATACCAACCGCTTTATTGCTATTAGCAAAAGGGTTCGGGCCCTTCACTCAGAACATAAGAACAATCCAAAGAGAAACCTACAAGACCAGATTATAGCCCTTCACAAGAGACTTCGCTTTATTAGAAACATGCAGTTTTTAGCTATTTCCGGTTTTTTGATTAATATGATCAGTATTTTTATGATTTTAATTGGTCAGCCAGCCGTTGCAACCCTTCTCTTTGGTATTAGTTTACTTTGTATCATTGCATCACTAACTATCAGTATGGTCGAAATCCATATGTCTGTTCAGGCTATGTCCATAGAACTAACTGAAGATGAAAAAGACTTCTAGTGATACCTAACTTCTAATGATGCCAAGTGCAAATCCGTTTAGTATTAAGTATTATAACTTTTATGAAAAAGAAACCAATAAAACCCTGCACTAACTCTGGTTAATGTAGGGTTTTATTATATAGTATTGCTTCTAATATTTTTTCTGAATTATACTTCTTTATAACCCTGGCTTTGCTCCTCATATTCTTCTTCATAGGGCTCAGTTGGCATAGTACTCGCCTTAGCCTTAACATCCATACCACCAAAGATGACAAAAGCACTAATGATAATATCAGCTTCTTCTGACGCAATAGATTTATTAGCCTTATTAGACCATCCACCGAATAAGGGAAGCCCTTTAATCTTAACTGTATGGTCCTCAGGTACGATGATATCTATACCACCAAAAGCTGTAAATACGTCAATTTTAGCTGGTCTATCAAAAACTGTCACATCCCTAAGATCAACATCTAAACCACCAAAAACGGCCATTAAGTCTGCTCCCTTGAAATCTTGAGAATTACAATGAATATCTGCTCCTGAAAAGAGGGCAAGTTGCCTGATATAGTCATTACCAACTGGGTGTTTACCTGCTTTTGGCATTAATAGATAAATACCTGAACCGATGACAATAGCTGGAAACAGAATATCAGAAAAGTCAAAACGTATTAAGTCCAACTCATCCATTAGGAAGTAAACTCCCACAGCAACAATAAGAATTCCAGGACATTCTTATACCACCATTTCCAATAAGATTAAAGGCACCAATAGCTATAATAATGAGTGGCCACCATGTTCCGATTATATCCCATAAGTCAAAACCAATATTAAATGAATTAAGTAAAAATAGTCCACCAATGATGACAATGATTATTCCAAATGTTCTACGTTGATTCATACCGTTCTCCTCTTTCCTCTTGTCAATTACCGGATTTCATTTTATTAAGTGAGAGCATATCTACTCTTAAATTTCTCATATTCTTTTCCGGAATCTCATTTATAGCCCTATTATAACACCATCTCTAATTAAGAAAAAGCAATTAGATAAACTCTAACTGCTTTCTCATTATTTTTTAATTTAACACTTGTCACTTTTAAATCTTACAACTACCATTTTACTTTACAACCTTTTTGAATGATTTTGTAACTAATCTCAAAAAGCCTAAAATTGAAAAAGCTCAAGCTGCTTGGCTTCTTGAAGTCTAGTAATGCTTGCAGGGGCCTTTTCCTTCAGGTATGTATAGTTTAAGACACGTTCTGTTGTCATCAAAAGTTTATTGTCCATCTTGGTATCCCTTAAACGCAGTGAATAAACCACAGGAAAATAATCACTGATAAATTGTCCTTCAGCATGAGCAGTTAAGGCAATAATCTGGAAGCCCAAGCGCTCTGCTATAAAGAAGACAGGGTCAAGAACATGCTTACTGGAAGCCTTACCGAAAGGATTGTCCAGTATGACTGTCCTATTTTGCTTTTGGTTGGCTGACAGATGCTGTTTTTTCTCTGCTAGATAATTTAATATACCTAAGAAAAGGGTCATGTTTTTAGACCACTTCTCACCACCCGACCACTTGTTGGAGTATTCCCAGGACATGGGGGCCTTGTTGATCCTAAGGTCATTGGTTACCTTACGACATTTAATCTTAATTGGTAAGTGATTAAGTATGACATTGATGAGATTTTTAACGCTAAGTCGTTCTTCTATGAGCTTCCTGATAGAGTCTTCATCTAAATCTCCTTCTTCCTCAAAAAGCTCAATCATTTGGTCGATATAGAGACGAAGACCTTCCTTTGCTTCATCATCATCGTACTTGGGAATATCAAAAATAAAGATTTGTTTGGAAATATCTCCTACTTCAATCATGGTTTTTTTCTGTAGTGTTTCCAATTCACTGATTACCGTCTTTACATAAGTTAAAAGATGACTTAGGAAAGTTTGCAGTTCTGTATCACTTTCTCTCTTATCATCATTTGCTAATTGAATGGTTCGGTTTATTATATCCGTCATCCGTTCTTGGTAGATTAAAAGTTCATTATAATCCGATTTTTCTATAAGACCATTGACAATAGCTTCTTTAAGTCTAAAATCATCCAGCCTATCTCTACAGTATGCAACCACCTGCTCCTTACTGGTGGTCACATCAAAATGCAGCGCCTTAAGCACACCTGTATAGGAAGCCAATTCCTTAAACAAATCATTAATTAGTCCTTCTGGATTGTTTTCTAGCCCCACTTTATCGTGTTTAGTTAGGCGACCTGACTCTTCAACTAAAAAGTTATAAGTTCCATCCTTAATACGTAGTTGTGTGATGAGGCTATTGTACTTAGATAATTTACTAGCAAATTCTTTTTCATCCCTGTCTATTTTACGCTTAATATCTTTGACTGTAGCTTGGTGCACCTTTATACGAGTCGGAATATATGCAAGGTCACAGTCAAATTCATATAGTTGACCATCTTGGGCCTTAAGGTCATTAGTCAAAAGATTCTTCTCTGTGTCAAAGGCCCAACGAGCTTTTTCTTCTGATTTTAGCTCTAATTCCAATTCTTTAAGATCATGCTTTAAGTTGACAATTTCATCAAAAAGATCATCTTCCTCTGTGTCATAAAAAGTCTCAACTGGTTCTATATCATAGGACGCTTCTTTTGTCAGTCGTTGAAGTTGAGCCTTATAGTGACTTTTAAGCTTGGTCTGTTCATCAATTCGCAAGGATATCGCTTCTCTCGAGATTGATAGACCTGACAATTTTTTAACCAGACTTTCTCGCTCCCTAACCAATAATTTCAGGTCCTTATTTGCGCAGATTGTATCTGCATCTTTCACCTCTTCATACAATGGATTGTCCTTAATCTTTCGAATTTCAAAATCAAATTCCTTAAGACTTTCCATCATTTTGCTTCTTGATCCTATTTTTTCTTGAATAATATAGTCAAGTTCTTTACGCTTATAAATATAAGTTGCCACTTCTTCTCTAATTTTCTCTTCATCCTCACGAAGGCTAAGATAGGATGTATAAGTTTCTTCATGATGGAGGGCTAAGTCTATCTTAGTTTTCAAGTCTTCCTTAATAGCCGTCTTCTTGGCTTCTGTCTCCAAGAGCTCACTGTATTCTTCTTCAAGACTACTAGATCTAATTTCTATTTCTTTTAATTCAATATCAAGTTCCTGAAGCTTTTTACTTAAGTCTTGAACTTCTATCTCAACTTTCTTGTAACGATTATAAGAATATTCATGAAAGAAGTCTTTGGCTTCGTCCTTAAGATGTTGGATATGAGACCACTTTCCATCACAGGCTTCTCTTTCAGACCTCAGTTTTTTTAATTCGGCATCAATGGATTCATTGTGGTTATCCAAATAACCTTCTGTCAAGGCATCATTCCAAAGACTTGGAATAACCGCATGATCCATAAAAAGATTACTTTCCCCATTTTCGTGCTCTTCTTTAATAAACTTACTTACATCTTCCATATTCATGACGAAAACCGGAACTAGAAGCTGTCCATTCATAGAAAGTAATTCTTCTTCAACCTTTGACTGATTGACCCTGTTGGTTACAAATGTCATGGCAAAGAAAGGGTATTTTTCCAATAGCTGTTTGCGATTATATCCTGAGGCATCTTCCAACTGGTAAAGATATTCCTGTCCCAAAGACAGAAAATCTACTTTACTTTTCAATTGCTTATAGGCTTCTAAAAGCGAAGGATGAACGACTTCTTTCAGCATTCCCTTGGTCATCAGGTTCAACTCTTCATTAAGAAGGCTAGACCTTTTTTCCTCAAAGTACGTAGCCTTTTCACTTAGAAGGGTCTTAATGGATTCCTCTTTTGTATAGATGGAATCTTTTGCTCCTATCTTTATACCAGCATTATTGACTTTCTCAATTAATTTTTGACCTTTGATATCCATGTCACTAAGGCTAATTTTTAGGCCATCCAAGGATCTCTTTGCCTTAAGTATTCGGTCATTAATCCTTGTTATCTCTTTTTCATAGGAGTTTAATTCTGATGACATGGACAGTTTATCATTTCCCAGTCGAATAAGGTCCTGATTAAGATTTTCGAAATCATAAGTCCAACCGGATAAATAATCATCTACTGAGCATCCAAGACTAGATTCAAAAAGGGTATCATAAATATTATCCATTTCCTTTTTAGAAAATTCTATCGCTGTCTGGGTTTTAATTACCCTCTCTTTAGCAGTTAATTCCTTAGTCTCAATAAGACCTTTTTCCTCTTCAAGACTTTTTATTTCTCTTGAAAGTCCATCAATAGCGTCCTGCCTCTTGTCCTTTTCCAACTTGATCTTCTCAAGTTCATATTCAAAATGACCCTTGATGTTGGCAGAGTTTTCTACCAATTGTACTTTTAGATCACCAGTAGGTAATTTTTTCTCCTCATTGGCCAATTCTACCTCTAACCTTTTCAGCTCATTGTCCAACTCTTCCATACTGGTATTAACCTTGGATATTTGTATATTCTGACGTCTTTTACCCGCTTTGTCTAAATTTAAGCGGATAGAATCCAAACGCTTTTCTAATGCCTCTATCTCCTTGGTCTTAGCTTCCATCTTACTTTCTGTAGTCAGAATTTGATAGGTCAACTTCTGATTTCTAAGAACTTTTTCCTGACCTTCAAGCTCTGATCGTTCCATCTCAATCTGACCTCGACCTGATTCAACCGCTTGAAGTCTATCTTCCATAACTTCTGTTACATGTCTAGCCCGTCCCTTAATCTTTTTCACTTCCAAAAGCTTAGCATCGTATCGTTTATAAATATCCACATAAGCATCAATTTCTTCTTTGACACCTTTGGACTGTTCAATCTTATCGTGAAGAATCCGATTTTTCTTAAAATGGTCTCTTTGTTTTTCAAATGTTTTAGCAAACTCTGTTGAATTTTCGCCTTCAATGGCCTCTTCCACTACAGGAATGAGCAAATTATTTAATAGCTGTTCTGTAGTTTTACAGCGATTAAAATACTCATCAACATTACCTTCTCCAGAATTAATGACTGCAACTTTTCTCCACTCACTCGGAATAATTTTAAAGTGACTTTCCAAATGTTTACCATAATCGCTAATAGAATTAAAGACTCTAGCATATGGACTTTGCTTACTCATTCGCTGGTAATATTCACTTATTTCTCCTCTTGTTGAAGGACGGTAACCATCCTTTATGACCTCTAACTTGAAAGGAAGGTCCTCAATGGTATGATCATCATCTCCACCATACTCATATGTATACTTAAGAGAGTTTAACTGACCATTTTCAGTAAAAAGACTAACGCAGGTAAGTCCATAACGTCTGGGTGCTTCATTGAGAATCCACTCAACAGCAAGGTGGGCTGGCCCCTGTTCCAAGTAAAGAGTATCCTTAATTTTACGGTCTGCCATAGAAATATGGGGAATAATGCATTGAAGAACCGTTTGAATAAAGACAGTCTTACCACCACCATTTTCAAGTAAGAGGGCAGTATTTTGTCCGTCAAAATGAAAAACTTGGTCATTATAACGTTTTCCGCCATTTTCATAGATAACATTACATAAACGTATCTTGGATATTGCTGGCATTACTTGTCCTCCCCTTCAAAGTCATAAATAAATTCCAGTACACCTCGGTTATATTCATAATCCATATAATAATTTTCAGTAATAGCCATAGCCTTATCTGTCAAAGTAAACTCCTGATCACCAATTTCCTTAATTAGGTCCTGACTTTCCATAAAGTTTGCACAAATACGTACAAAGCTTAAGCGACTGACCGTTCTTGCTGTGTGTCTTCGAATCCCTTCTTTAACAGTATCCATAGCATCCCAGTTCTTAATGATATCCTGCCAATGGTATTCATACTGGTCTTCCTTTTCAAGAAGTTCTTCTTCAGAAAAACGTTTGAGAGACTGGATACGGTCATTAAGGCTACGGATCCAATCACTTATATGAAGAAAATCTCTAGTAGGCTTAGTCCTTTGGTATGAGTCATAAAACTCACCCATAAAAACAATGATAGCTACATACATCAAATAAATATCCATATTGAGTGCACGACTTGGGAAAAAATCTCTTTTAATCCGATCGTTTGTCATATGAAAGTCTGACTTGGTAGTTAAAGGTATCATATATAAATAATCGTGGTCACTAATAAGACCACAGTCTACCTGACTGGCAAATTCAGACAAAAGACTTCTCACCTCATCATCCTGATAAAAGATTTTTGCCTGATCTCTAAGTATCCTACCATCAGCTTGTAATTTTGCATATAGTTTAAATGTTTTAGTCACTTGCTGGCTCATACCTTACCTCCTGTCCATATGGCAACGTCTTTCATTTCGTAATTTTGTCCAAGGCTGATGATGGAATCTAGTTCTTTAGCATATATATAATCAACCTGACTAAAATACTCTTTCACACCCATATGAAGAACATGTTCGTCTTGTTCGATAATTTCCTTGACGTCTACTGGTGACATTTGATGAAGAATAATACAACATTCGGCAAATTCTCGAGTATCCATATATTCTCTTACCTGATCAAAAGCTCTTAGTTTGCTGATTATAAGTGCCTTGACCAATGGTTCATCACGTTTTAATGTTATCTTATCATCATCAATTGAGTCTTTGCTGATGTCATCAGTTTCAAACATCATTGCAGAGCTTCCAAGATTTGATATATCAACCATCTCTGAGCATCCAACTATATCCCTTGCCTGACTGAGGATATATAAAACTTCTTTCATTGCCTTTTGTCTCTCATGTTTGTCCTCTTGAATATCATCAATAGCATCAATGAAAACCAGATCACTCTTATCTTTATTACTGGTATCCCTATGCTGCGGTGCGAACACAGCCAAGGGTGACCATGTTTCAAACTGCTTCAAGGAAAGATAGGGCTTTAGAAGTGTTCTTGCTTCCATAAATGGTAGCGGTACATTGGTCATCTTTCTCGCCAATTCACTATCGAAGTTAAAGGAAGTGATTCCTGCATAATAGAGAGACTCGCTGGCAGCATCAAGGGCTGTTGTCTTTAATTCAATACTTTCATGCAAAAGACTTGAGTGAAGATAGTGGACATGGGCAAGTTCATTATCTATACGGACCAAAAGCTCCATAGCCTTTTGATCTTTATCAGACATATCTCTTGCTTCATCAAGATAAGACTTGGTTTCTTTAATAAAATGACTTAACTCTACAAATTCGTGCTCTTCATTTTCCAAACGGCTGTTAATATCCTTAATTAGTTCCTTATAACGGCTATATGTATCTTCCGACGTAATATTTCTTTGAATATCATGCTTAATCCGATAAATATTTTCTTTGATGGAATTAACGGATATCCTCATCTCATCCACCTGTCTAAGAGCTCCTAAAAATTCACCTTTTTCCAATTGTTTACGTAACATCATCTGACTAATGGAAATCTGAAATTCGCTGAAATACTCCTTGGTAGCAAAAATCAGCTCCAACCCCTGTTCATCCAAGGTATAATATTGAACATTTTTAACTGTATCCCAGTCATCGGTCTTTAAGATGGCATATTCCACCTCTTCCATTTGTCTGGTCTCATAGTTATAAAATGATCTGGCATTTCGCTTACCACGAGGTGGTCGGAAAGTTTCAACTATGGCCTTGGCCAGTTTTTCATAATCTTCAACAGTTTCATATAGACTCTCATCCGTTACCTGTAAAAATAAAGCCAATTCATGAATGCCACGTTTTTTGACACGAAGAAGCATACTTTCAAAAAAGAAAAGCAAGCTAAGAAGCCCAAGACCAAAACAGTCTACAGGCTTACCTTTTCCATCTTTCAATTGTTTGGCATCCAACATGGCAAAAACGTCGAATAAAGCAATCCGCAATACCCTATCCCGGTAGCCGGTTAGCATATTGGTATAAGTATAGTTTTCCATAAGTCCCTCTAAGTCGTTTATTGTTAGGCAAAGTCCTAACTCCGCCTAACATATTATAGCATAAGAAATCTTAGTTTACCATTGTACTCCCAAGAGCCTTTAATGGACATATGATGCTCTTTCTCTCTTTCATTTATCAAGAATATAAGCGATGCTCTTTCCCTAGTCCACCTCATGACGGACGACTTCAAATCGATACATCTGAAACTTACCCCTAACAATACCTGCCTTTTGTTTAGCTATGGATACCTGATCTGCAATTGAATGAATGCCATCTAGGTTTGGTAGCAAAAGCCCCCGTTTATATCCTTGCTCCACAATGAGACCATACTTTTGTATATTTAGCTCATTCATACTATTAATTGGCTCATAAGAACCTAATATATCCACACTAATTTCAAGGTCTTTAAGTTCATCTTCTTCAACTGGATGAAATCTAGGATCAGATGAACAGGCACTAATAGCGTTATAAATAATCTCATCCATTAGGTTCGGTGAGGTCGCCTCAGTTGTACCGATACAGCCTCTTAACTTACCATCCTTATGAAGGGATACAAAAACGCCTCCACGACTATTACTTACTTCATCCAAAAAGTCCTTGGAAAAAATATCTTCATCTAGTTTATATTTCTTATGATTCCTAACATAATAATCAACACTTTTCCTGGCTAATTTTATATAATCATCTTCTTTTGCGATGCGCTGGTTGTAACGATTATTCACTAAATCTTGAATCGTTTCGATATACGAATCTTTTGTATTCCCTTTAACTCGACCTCTGTTATGGGTCAATGTATGACTAATCACGCTTTTATCACAGCTTAGATAACCTGTTAAGTAGCCTACACCAAAAGGGCCTTCATAGGAAATAACCTTTGAATCATAGTCCAAACCATCCATATAACCAAAACCCATAATATATGAACGTAATCCACATTGGGCAGCCTCTTGGACGAAAGAATTCTTCATGGTAATTAGCGAAATGGGGTCCTTGTTCTGAATTGCTGCCTTTATGGCTTCATCAAATCTTGGCCCCTTTGGATTAAATGCATATGGTCCTGAATCAAGAAGTGCATGAGACAGATCACCAGAAGCTACAAGAAGAACCTGTGTCGGATCTTCACACATCGTCTCATCAACCATATCCTTAATCAGTTTACCCAAGTAATAGTTCTCTTCAAGAGGAGTCTGACCAGGGGTAATATGAACAATATCATAATTAGTATAGTACTGATCAATAAAATACATGGGAACCATTACACCATGGTCCAAGTTAGCTTTGATCCCATAAGATTTTGCTAATTCTTGATTCATGAGAACACTTGTAAAATGATGCCCCTCAAAACAATCATATATTTTGTTAGTAAGTTCTAGGTTTACTTTTTTATAAAAACGAATTTCCGCATGACCAAACTGACTAAAATCTCCATGTAGTTCTCCATCTCCAAGAAGACAGGTCCCATTAGAAAAAGAATTTCCATGGGGGCTTATAAAAATAATCGTTTTCGGTTTTAGGTCAGCTACTCTTTTCCCTAATATGGTCATACCTTCTATGGTACATTTGGCCTGATCCCTGTCGCTTCCACCTATACTTTCCAAAACAATTGGTGGATGGGGTGTAAAAAACACATTTAACATAGGAACCTCCTTTTAAATATTCCCAAGATAGACATAGGTAAAGTATTTTCTGGCTACTTTCTGGAGACGCATCATATGCTGAATATCTGTTGCTGGCTCGTCATAATGATACCTGGGAAAATAACGACTCAGATGAAGCACCACATCACCGGCGGTCTCATATAATCTGCTGAATAGCCCTTCACTAAGCTTTTCGTCTTCAAAAAGATTAGGAACTACAAGACAAGTTACTTCAAGGTGAATACCTTCTCTGACAGCAAGCTTAATTGTTTGTAAAACCGGTTCCAGACCGCCGTGAATCTTCTTCCTATATAAGCCCTCATCATATGTTTTAACATCTATATTCATTCCATCAATATAAGGCATAAGCTTAAGGAAAGGTTCTTCATTAATAAAACCATTGGTAACCAAAACCACCCTAATATTAGCTTTCTTAGCCAGTATTGCTGTTTCATAAACCAACTCATAAAAAACAGTTGGTTCATTATAGGTAAAGGCTATTTGATTAAGACCTTCTCGTCTAGTTAAGTCAATAATGTCTTGAGGGTCCACTCGTTCATACCGATTGACATTAATTTCAGGATGTAACTCAAACTCCTTACTAATAGTATAATTTTGACAAAACTGACAGGCAAAATTGCACCCTACACTCCCTATGGACAAAATAGAGCTGCCGGGATAAAAGCGATATAGGGGTTTTTTCTCAATTGGGTCAATTGCTATGGAAGAGATCACTCCGTAATTCAAGCTATAAAGGACGCCACCTATATTTTTACGAACCTTACAAAAACCAGTCTGGCCATCTCCTAATCTACAAAAATGAGGACAAAGCTCACATAGAACATCTCCTCCACTTATCCCTTTATCAGCTGACCAGAACATAGCTCTCTTAAGATTCTGTGGATTCAAGATGACCACTCCTTTCACCAATCTCATTAACTACTATTATATCATACTGAAAAAAAGATTTAATAGTTTTTTAATTGCTATCCCACCCTTCATGTTGTACAATAACCATAATAAAACACTTATTTGACTATATATGATTATGACAGGAGTGATTCTATGGAACAAAGAACATTAACCCTTGAAGGCCTCAACGCCTTTCTATCAAAAGTATTCATGTGGATGTTTGCAGGCCTTTTATTAACAGGTGTAACCTCATATTTTGTTATTCGGACTGGCCTATATTATGTTATTGGAACGAATCCAATTCTCTTTTTTGGATTGATTATCGGTGAGTTTGCATTGGTTGCCATGTTAAGCAGAAATGCCCTTAAGTATACCTATTCAAAAACTGTTACCATGTTTATGGTTTATTCCTTTATCAATGGATTGACTATGTCAGTTATCGTTGCATCATATACAGGTGCTACAGTATTTAGTGCATTTATCATAAGTTCACTTATGTTTGCCGTTATGGGTGTATATGGTTACTTGACCAAAACCGACCTATCTCCTTTTAGGACCTTCCTTTTCTTAGGAGTCATCGGTATAATCATAGCCAGCATCGTCAACATCTTCTTAGCCAGTGGTACCCTATATTACATTATCAGCTTGATTGGTGTCGTCATCTTTGCAGGCCTTACAGCCTATGATATGCAGAAGATGAAATCCTTATATGCCTATAGCATTAACTCAGGTGGAACACTAGAAGGAAATATAGCTGTAACTGGCGCTTTAACCCTTTATCTTGATTTTATTAATATGTTCCTTTTCGTTTTAAGACTAGTTGGTCGAAGACGTTAGACAAAACATATTCCACTTAAATGAAAAAGCCTGAACACCTACTTTGTATTTAATAAGTGTTCAGGCTTTTTATTTTGTTATGTTTTATAAGTACGTTCTCGTCTACTAATCCCTAATAGTTTACGTTTCCAACAGTACTAAGTCGAATTTCATCTAGAAGTTTAGAGTCATCCACTGCTTCTTTGCTGTACCATTCTTCAATAACAAGGTCCACCGTCTCCCCAGGAAGAATATCAATATAGTTTTTGGATAAGATACAATCAGATTGGTCAAAATCAACAGCCACCGATTTTGCAAATCCATCCGATGTAATGGATAGAATCCATTGCTCCTCTTTCTTTACCTTAAGGGAAAGTTCAACAGGCTTGAACTCAAAATACTTGTGGAAACAGAAAAGTATAGATTCTGATGCCAATTGCTTATCATCCTTATCAAAAAGCTGATAAGTTAAGTAAATTTCACGTTCCCCGCCATATGTCTTTACTAAATCGTCAATATAGACATCCTTAATATGCATAGCACTCAAGGCTTTTGATTCAATATTTTCTTGGCCGTCTCTAAGAATCCCTTTTTCAATATGTCGAATCTGCCACTTACACTTACCTATAAAGCCTTCCAACGTATCATTGGTAAAATGAATATGACCAGTAAAACCGTCTTCATATGCTGACAAGAGTAATGGATTGTAGAATCGTCTAGCATAATAGTGCATCCCTTTCCATCTTCCATAGAAGTCAATAGATGCCCAAGAAGCAACCGGATAATTATCATTGACTTGCCAGTAAGTAGATCCCATACAGCGACCTCTGTTTCTTCTAAAGTGTTCAACGGCGCATTTAATAGCTTCAGCTTGGAAGAGTTGACTGATATAAACCTGATCAATAAAGCTATTAGGTAATTTAAATTCTCCTGCCATATTAAGAAGAATCTTAATATTTCCATTTAGAGGTTCAATACACTTGTTATGATTTTCCATAGTCGGTGAAAAAGCATTCATTTGGTCATCAGGTGTATACGACCGGATGGTTTTCATGTCTGGAAAAGCTTGCATACCATACTCACTGGCAAATCGGAAGTAATGATCCCTATATTTCTTATAATGCTCTCCGCCATGAAAAACTTGCCAATAATGGACATCACCCTTGTTATCATCATTAGGTCCCTCAAATCCTCCTCCAGAACTAGGAGATGCTGGCCAATAAAAGGTTTGTGGATCGTAAACTGCTAATACATCAGGTATTAACTTTTCATACATAAGAAGATAATCCATACGAAGACGTTCGTCTTTTGGAAGTCCCCATTCAACAAAGCCCCATTCCATTTCATTATTACCGCACCATAAACCTAAAGATGGATGGTGTCTGAGTCTTCGAATATTATCAATAAACTCAGCTGTAATATTAGCTTTAAAGGCATCTGTTAACCGATAAACACCACAGGCAAACATAAAGTCTTCCCATATGATTAAACCGTATTCATCACAAAGGTCGAAAAGGTCATCACTAGGATAGATACCACCACCCCAAACTCTTAAGGCGTTGTAGTTGGCCCTAGCACAATCCTTAATCAGACGTTTAGTCTTTTCATAGCTTGGTCTGGTAATAAGGGCATCTTCAGGTATATAATCAGCACCCATGGCAAAGATTCTGACACCATTCACCGTATAATCAAATGTTTCGCCCCAGGGATCTTTTTCCTTGGTAAGGGTCATCGTTCGAAGACCAATTCGCTTTTCTATCAAACTAGCGACTTGACCATCTGCCACTAATTCAATCTTTAACTTATAGAGATACTGGTCACCATAACCATTGGGCCACCATAGCTTAGGATTGTTTACGGTCATCTTAGCTAAATATAAATCTTCTTTCTTATCATAAACAACTGATATCAGGCCTCTTTTTTCAAAGTCAGTCATAGGGGATGCCTCTATACTATTTGCTAGTTCCCCCTCTTTGTCTAACAAACTAACGTAAATCTTACTATCTTCAACTAGATCTTTACCACTAATTTGCACCTGAAGCTCTACCTTGTCTTGACCATGCTTTTGTATAACGTAGAAATCTTCAAGTCTGCCCTTACTGATTCCATATAGGTTGACATCTCGCCAAATCCCCATATCAGGTAATTGTGGCCCCCAATCCCATCCAAACATATGATGACCTTTTCTAAGATGACCATAGCCTTCCATAGTTGAGCTGACTCCCCATAAGGGATCTTTAGCATGTTCCTTAGCGATAAACTGGTTGGGTGATGCAAAATATATACGAATATGATTAGTCCCGAATTTTAGGTATGGTTTAACATTCAAACGATAGGTCCTATGCATATTATTGGTTTCAAGAACCGGTTCTTCATTAATATATACACTTGCTAAAGTATCCAGTCCCAAAAATTCGATTTCTACTTTTTCATGGGCAAGCATGGCTTCATCCATTTCAAAGTCACGGTAGAACTCATAATCATCATCTGACAAAGACCGATAAATCTGATCATTCTCTCCATAAAAAGGGTCCTCAATTAATCCATTTTCATATAAAACCTCATACATATTGACAGGTACATAGGCTGGATAAGCATCATCTTGTCCAACTTTTCTCATAGACCATTGTCCATTAAGTGTTTGTTTCATCTTAACCTCCTCCTAACTTTCTCAACATACTTACATCTGTTACTTCCATTCTACTCCAAACACTTAGTATGTGATATAATGCAAGTATTAAAAAATGCAAGATATTTGTCCTAGGGAGATGATATATATGAATGTTTTTTTTGAAGATTCTCAATCACTGGAATTTTCCTTATCCACTAAGCACTTGTTCTATTGTTTTTACAACAGCTCCATGGCTGGTGACTTACCTATAAATCCTCATTGGCATTACTATATCGAAATTATTTACGTCACCCTAGGCAAAGGCCAGCTAATCCTTAACGGACAGACCTTTACTATGGGAAAGGGTGACTTAGCTTATATTCTTCCTCAAGATGTCCATGCAATTGAGTCCTTATCTTATGAAGACTTCAAATATGCTGTTATCAAATTTGATCCCTCTATTTTATTTGATGCTCCTTTTGACGCTTTTATCCTTAAACATATACTTCCAGTTATTGCCCCAGTACCAGCCAACCACAAACTTATCTCGAGTCATAGGGTTTCAGAACTAACGGTTACTAATATAGAATATATGATGATTACCTTCAATGAAAAACCCTTTGGTTATGAGTTTATGGTTAAGTCTAAGCTTATGGTTCTCTTTTATGACCTTATATGGATGCTAAAGGAAAAGGGCCATAATCTTATTGATGTTCCTAGAAAGAATACTGATCTAGCTAACATTATTCCAGCTTTTCACTATATTCACAATCACTTTTCAAAACCAATAACAGCTGAAATTGTAGCAGACCACTGTCACTTAAGTTACTCTTATTTTTCCAGGCTTTTTAAACGAACATCAGGAATCACCTTCACTAAATACCTAAATTTCACCAGGGTCACCGAAGCCGAACGACTGCTTTTGGAACAAAAGCTATCAATTACTGAAATAGGTCTTACCGTTGGCTTCAGTGACACCTCATATTTTATTCACCAGTTCAAGTCTTTCAAGAAAACCACACCTAAGCAGTTTCTTAAGCTGGTTCTAGAAGATACCTGATCAAGGACTAGCCATCATTCTCTGGTCTTAGTAATGGAAATAATACAGTGTCCTTAATGTTATCTGAACCAGTTAAAACTTGAAGAATACGGTCTATTCCCATACCCCAACCGGATATTGGTGGCATTCCATGCTCCATTGCCAGCAAATAGTCTTCATCCATAACCATTGCTTCCTCATCACCGCTTGCTTTTAAATTAGCCTGATTCATCAATCGTTTTCTTTGCTCCAAAGGATCAACCAATTCTGAATAACCATTAATGACCTCAGCTCCATTTATAATGAGTTGAAAACGATCACTAATCTCAGGATCTTCATCATTAGCCCTGGCTAAAGGAGAAAGGCTTGTAGGATGCTCAGTTAAAAAGGTAGGTTCAATAATTTTAGGTCGACTGACTTTCTTATATAGTTGGTCGATTAAGTTTCCAAGTCCCAGCTGTTGAATATCTGTTTCTGAGTCTAGTTCAATATTCTTGTCCAAAATGGCTTTTAAAAGCTCTCCTGCTTCACTATAATCCTTAATATCAATACCACAATCACTAAGTATGACCTGTCTAAAGGTAAGACGAGGCCATTCTTTACCAAAGTCAAGCTCATGTCCTTGAATTTCAAGAGTATCCTGACCAAATATTTTCCTGACAACATCTTTTAACATACCTTGTAAAAAGACCATATTATCCTTATAATTCATGTAGGCTCCATAACCTTCAACCATGGTAAAGTCTTGAAGGTGACTTGCATCGATCCCTTCATTACGGAAACATCTAGCCACTTCAAATACCTTTGTAAAACCACCGACAACGGCTCTTTTCAAGTAGGTTTCCGGAGCTATACGAAGGTAAACATCCATATCAAGGGCATTGTGATGGGACATAAATGGTCTTGCCGAAGCTCCAGACGGATGATCGATAAGAACAGGGGTTTCAATCTCCATATAACCATTATCTTCCAAATAACGTCGCATATATTTCATAAAATCAATTCTTAATCTAAATCTTTCCCTGGTTTCCTTACTGGTCATAAGATCCAAGTATCTTTTTCTATAACATAATTCTCTACTACTTAATTGATGAAATTTTTCAGGCAGCGGCTTAAAACCTTTTCCTAAAAATGTAAGCTCTTCAACACGTAAGGTTTTTTCTCCAGTTCTTGTTGTAAAAGTCTGACCACACGCACCAAGAAAATCTCCTAAATCCACCCCTTTAAGAAACCATTCATAAACCTGGTCTCCTACAAGATCTTTCTTTAGCATAAGCTGATAATCGCCACTTATATCTGTTAGCGTTATGAATGATAGTTTACCCATTTTTCTCATAAGAGATATTCTACCTGCAAGCCTTACTGATGTGTGACCATCTTCTAATTTCCCTGCTTCTCCCAGTTCATGACTTCTCTGGAAACGGTCAGGATATGTTTTTACACACTGACTTAAATAGTCAAACTTATTTTGTCTTGATTCTTCTAATTGATTAATTTCCATAAAAACTCCTTTCAAACAATTATTCAACATCTTATAATTTTATATACAAGAATAGTGACTTTGCCACCTTAGGTCATATTTTATTTGTAGAAGGAAATTTTCTCTGACGAAACATAATGGTCGTCATACCATGATTCTTAATTTAAGGAATTCCCTGCAATATAAAAACCCGTCCTTATTAATAAGGACGGGTTATAACCGTGTTACCACCTTGAGATTCATCTATACCTCACAGCATAGACCTTGGCAAGTACAGACGTCGCCAAAACCTATACAGTACGGACAAACATCGATACTCTTACGCTATAATGGGCGCTCCCATCGTATTCTCAGAAATTTTCAGTCGATACGCTGCTCCAAGGCTTTATTCAACATGAACTTCGTATCCCTTTTCACCATCCGGGACTCTCTTTAACTAACTTCAATGTCTACTCATTCTCTTCATGGCATTATCATATTCTTAACCTGCAAGTTCAACATATATAGAAACATGCAGTTGCATTTCAAGTATAATATCAGATAAACAAGATAAGTTCAAGTACTTTATCAAAATTCTATAATATTTTCTATAAAACACAAAATAAACCTTGACAATCTATATAACTGAGTGTGTATAATGAGTCGTAGGTCTAAAGACTTATACGAAAGGACAATACAGATTTATTCATTTCCGGTGAAAAGAGGACTTTATGAAAAGAATATTTAAGACATTTATTACTATTACAGCACTTTCCTCACTGCTGATTTCTTGCAGCCCTTTACCGGATGAAGGGGAAACTAAAATACTTACTTTCAATTTGGGAACAGAACCAATCATTAACCCTACCCATGCAGAATCTACAGCAGACATGTATGTAATAAGAGAAACCTTTGATGGTTTGGTTCGAGAAAATAATGGAATTATTGCACCTGCCATAGCTAAATCCTGGGATATTTCAGAAGATGGTAAGCAGATAACCTTCCATTTAAGGAAATCAAATTGGTCTGATGGTCATCCACTGACTGCTCACGACTTCGTCTATAGTTGGAAAAGGCACATGTCTCTTTCCAACTATCAGGAAATATGGTTTCAAACAAACATATCTGGTGCTAAGAGTTTTGTTATAAACAAAGAAAATTTTAATCTCGTTGGTATCAACGCCTCTGATGACTATACCCTTCAGATCAACTTAGATTATCCAACAGACTATTTGCTTCAGATTCTTTCTACAGGTTACCTCATGCCAGTACCTAAACATATTATTGAAAATGGTAACTATGACAAGGTCAATGACAATTGGGCTGTGAATCCCCAAACTGCAGTATCCAATGGTCCATTTGTTCTTAAAGCTTTTGAAAATGACCATATTGTTCTTGAAAAAAACACGAATTTTTGGGATGCTGAAAATGTTAAATTAGATGGTATTACCTTCTATACTATTAATGAAGAATCAACAGCCTATACCGCTTACCAGAATCAAGACATAATGGTCCTTCCTAATCTTCCAAAAGATCTTATCCCTACCTTATTAGCCAGCAATGATGAGCTTCATCAATTTAGAGGATTAGGAACCTACTATTACAACTTTAATCTTGAACATGATATATGGTCGGATATCCGCATTCGACAAGCTTTCAACCTGGCAATAGACCGTCAAGTGATTGTAGATGCTATTGGTGATGGTAATATTGCAGCTTATTCATTTGTTCAACCTGGTTTTTTTGAAACTGATAAAAGCGATTTTAATACCAGTGGAACTAGCTATCAATTACAATCATCAGCTGATTCTCTTAAAAGGGCTAAGACTCTCCTTGCCCAAGCTGGTTACCCGGATGGCAAGGGATTTCCTGAAATAGAATTACTCTATAATTCTTCTGAAAGCCACCAAAAAATTGCTGAATTAGTTCAAGAAATGCTACTCAAAAATCTTGGAATAAAGATAAGACTAGTCAATCAAGAATGGGCCGTCGTTAAGGTAAGAAGAGAAGAAAAAGACTTTCAATTTTCAAAAGGAAGCTGGACCTCTGATTATATGGACCCAACTGCTATGCTTGCAATCTTTACAAGTAAAAGTATTAAAAATGCATCTTCTTATAATAATCCCGAATTTGATCAACTAATTCTTGAAGCCAGCCGTACAAGTGGTCAAGAACATTTCGATCTTCTTCATCAAGCAGAGGCCATCCTTATGAGAGACCTACCACTACTTCCAATCTATCATTATACAGACTCATGGCTTATTAATGCTTCAGTTGTAGGTTGGGAACATTCAATCGTTGGTATTATGGATTTTAGCCGGGCAGATATTATACGCACTTTTTAATTAAACACACAAAACAAAGAGGCTTAGCCTCGTTCGCTGCTTTGCGATTGTTGCGCTAGGAAAGTTTCCTTGACATTTTATGAGATGTTTCTCCTCAAAAAATTCAAATAACAAACTTACTTATAGAAAAATAAAAAAACGGCAGTTTATAACTGTCGTTTTTATTATGGACTGAAGTCTATTCAATAATTATACTCCCACATATCAATTATATAACACGCTCTCGCAATATCAGTCCTTCTAAGATTTTATTAACTCTTACAATAATCATTGTAACTCTTAGACTATCTTAGACTCAACAAAAAAACTCTAATATTTTTCTTATTTTCTGTTATAATACTAAATATATCATAAACTGAGGTGGATTTATGCATACTAAACTTACAAACCTTAAGAATTATCTTTTTGGTGGTGTCTTTGATTCCTCCTATAAATATTTTCTAAGTAATGAACAAACTAACCAACGAGCTTTTATTATGGCTTTTTTTCCTTTAGGCTTTTTGCGCCAAGAAGAGAATCGTTTTATCATTCAGGTTCGTAACAATAACTCGAGTCGTCTTTCAAATATTTTTAATCGAATTACAGATCCAAAACGAAATGAAGGTCGTTTTCGTAATCGTTTTATAGAGGCTTTTGATATCGACTTCTATAAAGAAATGATCAACAGTTGTTCTTTTTTTATGCGTAACTACGACAAGGAAAAATTCCAACAAATGATTGATGACATTATTAGTCATGATGAAGAACTATCCAAACGAGAATATATATATATTAAGCAATATATCTTAGAACATATGGAACATGGACCCGAAAAATCTGTTGCTATGCTAATTCTTTGGGCTTTTCATCTTGATGGTTTTGACCCAATAATTAAAGTCGTTAAGGAGTACGAACAATTTGATAGTCCACTTGCCCATAGTGACAGCGAAGACATGTCTTGGCAGCAGTTGACACAATATCTTAAAACCCTTCATGTAAAACCAAGTCACATTCAAGACTATATGAAAATTGTAAGTTCCTATGGTATTAGCGGACAATTAGGTGCTATAGCACTCCATACATATATCGAGACCAATATCGACGTCAATCCCCTTATCTATTGTGAGGTTGCCAACAATCTCTATTACGGAACCCATTATGCTAAAAGTTACCCTATAAGAGCGTTAAACTATTTTAACGCTGCCGCCAATACAAGTTTTGGACCTGCTCTCTGGACGATGGGTCAAATGACGAACCATTCCAGGCACCAATCTAACATCAAAAATGCCATGATATCTAAAGAGTATTATAAAAGAGCTTTAGACGCGGGTATGCCACTTAGTCTTAATAATTTAGGTATCCTTTTTCATCGTGGTTTAGTTTTCAGGCTATGTCGTATTGACGGATATGAGGGTTTTGAAGATTGTTTCAAACATGACTCTGCATCAGGTATATCAGAAATATATCACAGTGTTAAAGACGAACCATTTTTCCTTGATATGATAGAAAAATTTAATATTAACAATTTTAATCCTACTCCTTCAACACCACAAGAACACTTTCAATGCCTTGAAACGATTGAGGCCTGTGAAAATCATATACTCCATCACTACTTCACACCTGGTTATGAAGACTTCGACTATTTTTATGCAGCAGGATCAGCACTGACCATCTACGAACATCAGTACAAACGTTACAATGACTATTATCAATCTACAAATATAAATTTTAGAGAACAAGAGATATACTTCCGATTGAGAAAACAGATTATCGCTACCAGCGAATACTATTCCAATTATTTTTGTACCGAATGCCATTATACCTATGCAAGCATTATTGAAAAATTTGAACCTGTCGACTTACAAAATGCATATGAACATTATTATATTGCCGCCTATGAAACTCCACATAGGGCTTTTCGTTTTCATGCCTTAGTTCGTTTCTTAGAACTACATAACAGCGCCCTAATCATGAACAAAAAAAAGGATATAGACGCCAATAAAAAACTTTTACATATATTGACACAACAACTATTACCTTATAATCCTGAAGACCAATTAGTTCTCCGGTCTATGAACCTTATTTACACTTACTTGGATATCGAACTTAAGCAACAATTGAATCAGAACGAAATTGATATTCTTAGGGAAAATCTTATTAAGGAAATGTATGGGACCACTAGCAATACCGATGACTATAAACTATATTTGAAGAATCTATAATTTTTCCTTAATTGAAAACACAAGACACAGCCTCCTTATATGAAGACTATTTTTTTCTACGCAGTGATTACAATTAGCAATCAGGATTATGACCTTATCTATCACCTCTTTCAAGGCCAAAATCTTGCTTATCTTTATTAAAAAAGAGATGTTACATTAGCAGGTCGAATGTGCTGATGTAACATCTCTCTATATATCAAAGATAACGACTAAGCCGATAAGCCGAGTTCTGTCGTGAACGATCATCTATCTAGCCTTACTGTCACCAGTAAGTTCAAGCGACAAACCTGGAACGAAGCGGGCAACCTCATTATTCCATACTGTCTTGCTCCGAGTGGGGTTTACATATGCCCCCTTTGTTACCAAAGGGGCGGTGAGCTCTTACCTCACCTTTCCATCCTTACCTTGCGGCGGTTTATTTCTGTTGCACTTTCCTTAGAGTCGCCTCCACCAGACGTTATCTGGCACCCTGCCCTGCGGAGCTCGGACTTTCCTCACCATAATGGCGCGATCGTTTAGCTTAGTCATTGATTATCCATCTATTTGGTACTTAAATTTTTAAGAAATCTAGGTTCATTAATAACAAAAGTCAGGCTAAAAGTTACCAAAAAAAGAATAAATACATAAGGAATAATCTCTGTTACATTTAGAGAACCTTGTATAAGGACCCAGTTTTTCATTAACACAGTAGAACTTAGAACCATAGTTGAGCCTAAAACAATATATATAAATATTCCTGATAATTTGGCCCTCAAAAGATACCCATTACCAATCCACTGTCTTATACATAGAATCAAGCCAACAGACAGTCCAATCACAATAATAACTATAGATGAAGACGAAAAACCAAGGCTGACTAAATGACCTACACCAATAATTTCATATGTGAAGTTCCATTGCTTACTCTGTCCATAGGTTGTATAGGACAATGCATTTTGGATCAAAATTAAAACAATGTAAAAGAAAGTCATAAAGTTTAAAGAAATACCTGCAAACAGGGTCAACCATAATAAGTTGACACCAGTCCATCCCGTAAGAAAGCCTATCATTTGATTATATTCCTTTTTACTTTGTTTTAGTTTCTTATACAAATTTAAAACAATTAGATTGTTAGTATTATTCTCTTGGTAGAAAATATATAGCCCCAAAAGAACAAGTACCAATAACCCTCTGAAAATATTAGAACTATCTGTAATTGGAACATCATATAGCTTAGCCATAAGAACCATCAGAGATGATAAAATAATAGTTATCAAGGCCGAAATACGATTAAACAGATGGAGTTTGTTACTCATTCTTTTTCTTGTAACTGCAAATCGGTAAAGAATTATCCAAGTACCAACCTGTTGACCAATAAAAGGGATCAGCCCTATAATTAGCAACCACCAGCCCCATGGATGATTCATCTTTGACTTACCCCAAACAGCAAACAAAAGAATGGCCGCAATGATACTGATGGAAAACATTATAATGCCTTGTTTTCTGAGTTTTTTTTGAAAATCCATTCAGCACTCCTTAATTGACAATTCCCATTTTACTAAAGGGCCAGAAACGAATAAGTACCTTACCTTCAATTTTTTCAATAGGTACACAGCCAAAGTCACGACTATCATAGCTAACTGTCCGGTTGTCTCCCATACAAAAATACGTATCATCAGGTACCGTCAATGGATAAGACAAGCCCTTGGAACTAGTCTGGACCTCTAGATACGGTTCATCCAGTTTTTCATCATTAATATAGACATAACCATCTTTTATATCAATAATATCACCGGGAACACCAATGACCCTTTTTACCAGCCGCAAATGACCTTCCTTGTTATTAAACTTAGCAAACATATCATCATACAAACGCTTAAACTTACCACTAAGTGAACTATCAACTTCGACTTCATCAATGAAAACGACAATATCTCCACTTTTAGGATTGGTAAAAGTATATGTCAACTTCTCCACAACCAATTGATCCTTCTCTATAAGGGTAGGTTCCATTGAAGATTGTCTAACCTGAGACAAACCAAATACAAATACATTAAGTATATTAGTGATAATTAAGGCCACCAATATAATTTTCACATAATCAAGTACTTCAACTAAAATCTTTTTCATTTTACACCTCTCATCGTATAATCATTGCGTCGCCAAAGCTGAAAAACCGATACCCTTCATCAATGGCCTCCTGATAGGCTCTCAAGACGAATTCTTTACCAGCAAGAGCCGAAACCAGCATAATCAATGTTGACTCAGGCAAGTGGAAATTCGTAATCAATCCATCAATAACTTTAAACGTATACCCAGGATAGATAAAAATATCTGTCCACATACTTTTGGCCACAATAGAACCATCTCCTAATGCAAGAGATTCCAAAGTTCTTAAACTGGTGGTACCAACGGCAAAAATCCTGCCACCATTTTTTCTTGTTTCATTAATGGTTTTTGCATCTTCTTCTAATATATAGCAGTATTCTGAATGCATTTCATGTTCCAGTATATTATCTACTTTTACAGGTCTAAAAGTACCTAATCCGACATGAAGGGTAACGTATGCAATCTTAATTCCCTTTGCCTTAATTTGGTCTAATAAATCATTGGTGAAATGTAGTCCCGCAGTTGGGGCAGCAGCAGACCCCTTATGTTTAGAATAAACAGTTTGATATCTTTCTTGATCTTCCAGTGCTTCTGTTATATATGGAGGTAAAGGCATAGTGCCCAATTCATCAAGCACCTCTTCAAAAATACCTTCAAAATTAAAATGAACCTTTCGATTGCCACCGGGCATTACTTCCAAAACTTCTGCTGAAAGTCTACCGTCACCGAACTCAATGACAGTTCCTGGCTTAGCCTTCTTACCTGGCTTAACCATAACCTCCCAATTGGTTTTATTCTCTCTATTAAGTAAAAGGAACTCTACTTTTCCATGAGTCTCCTTCTTAGCTCCAATTAATCTTGCTGGGAGTACTCTTGTATTATTAAGAACCAAACAATCTCCCTTTTCTAAGTAGTCTAATAAATCAGTAAATCTTTTATGTGAAATCGACTCATCCTGACGGTTTAGTACCATCAATCTGGAAGAAGATCGATCCTTAAGAGGCACTTGTGCTATAAGGTCTTCCGGCAAGTCAAAGTAAAACTCTTTTACATTCATGTATATCTCCTTTCAGCAAATCTCATTGTATCATTTTTTTATGAAAGTTTCTATATAAAAATAGTAAAACCCTATACAATTAGATTATTTTAAGGTAAAATATATTATACAAAGGTTTTATCTAGACTGGAACTGGTCATTGCATATTAGCAAAGGAGTGATGTTCGTGTATAACCTATCACATCTGCTTTCCGACGACAATCTGAAAAACGACAGCATTATAGATATAGCCAAGTCTGTTTACTATTTATCCGGCATTTCTATCAACGTACTTGATAAAAATCATAATAAGCTGTTTGGATATGGCAACAATCATGATTTATTCTCAACCTATGAGGATATTATAAGTGAGTTTAAATATTCATTTAGTCAGACTGTACAACAAAATACCTATTTTTACCTTTTCCCAACGTCCTATCATTTTGCATATATTGTTTCTCTACTTAAAGACGGCAAAGGTTATTACGGCAGTCTTCTTTTGGGCCCCATTTTTCTTGATTCACCATCAGAACATCAGATTAATCAACTGATGAAACTAAAGAATTTTTCTTTTTCACAAAGAAACTCATTAAAGAGTATTTATTCACAAATCCCCCTTGTTTCCATGCCTAGAATCTATTATATCGAAAAAACCTTAGTCGCACTACTCAATAGTGACCAAAATATCAATATTGATCTCAACGAATTAAAACTGGAAGCTCCAGAAGAAATCAGCGAAGAAATCGAAACCGATTTCCAAATGGAACCTGAACCAGCCAATCATAACTATAGTCTAGAACGATTATTTATGGGCAAGGTATCCAACGGTGATATCGATCAGGTGATTGAACTCTTCCACGAACAGATAAAGACCCAATATTTGACCTTATTAGGTCCTACTAAAATTCGTTCCATTAAAAACAATGCAATTGTTTATTGTACCCTTCTTGCAAGAGCTGCTATAACAGGTGGTGTTGACTCCGATCATAGTTTAACTCTAGCTGACAAATATATTAACCGTATTGAAAAAAGCCAGACTTTTGATGATCTTATAGACCTTGTTGAACGGATGACCATTAAGTTCACCAACAGTGTTCTTCACGTTGCATCCATAAACCACGTTAGCGTCATCAAAAAAGCTTCTAGGTATGTACATAACCACCTATCAGAACCAATACGTCTACAAGAGGTGGCTGATTATGTTGGTTTATCACCTAACTACTTCTCTTCTCTTTTTAAGAAGGAGATGAACCTAGCTTTTGCCGATTATGTTAATCATACACGAATTAAGGAAAGTCAATATCTTCTACAGACTACTAACCATTCTATTCTTGATATTGCCATCAGTGTCGGTTTCAATAATCAAAATTATTTTACGACTATTTTTAAGAAAACAACCGGTATTACACCAAAACAATACAGAATGCGGGCTTCCCGTACAAAGTAATCCAGTTTAAGAGGTGAGTATATGCGTTTGGTCCCCATTGGCTCCATCAAAGAAGGCTCCAAACTTGCAAAGATCGTCCACGATGAACAAGGTCGCATATTGTTAAATTACGGGGTAGAATTAACTTCTACCCTTATTAAACGTTTAATTGATAATGATATACTGGCCGTATACGTCGATGACTTTTACAGCACAGAAGAAATCAAGGATGTTATTAGTCCAGAACTTCGTAATAAAGCGACTAGAGAGATTCAAAAAATATTCAAAACTGTTCGTAATGAAATCGAAAAACAAATTCAGGATATAACCATAAGCAAGGATTACTTATCCAGAAAATTAAAGTTGGTCGCTGAATCCAGTTATTTTTCTAAAATCGATAATATTATCAGTGATATGATTGACGAGATTATTCTTAACAAAGAAGCTATGATTGGTTTAGTTGATATTAAGAATATGAAAAGCTTTGTCTATCAGCACTCCATTCAAGTCACAGTCTTATCGTTGATGATTGGAGCCTCCATGCGGATGGATAAATACCAGATGAAAGATTTGGCCATTGGTGCTATGCTTCATGACATAGGATTAACTTTTATTGACAAAAATTTAGTTATTTATAAGAGTAACTTTACCAAAGAAGAAGAAAAAATATATAAGTCCCATGTTGAACTGGGTCATGAATTCATCAAGGAAAGCACCAACTTGTCTGCTCATGTTCGAATGGGAATATTACAACACCACGAAAATTACGATGGAAGCGGTTTCCCCTTAGGTCTTGTTGGTAAGAACATCCATCTTAACGGACGAATTATAGCCCTAGCCAACACCTATGATAAAATGTCCTCTGGCGTTGATGGTAAATTAATTCCACAAAATGAAATCATTGAATTCCTAATGGGAAATTCAGGTGATAATTCCATGTTTGACTTTGAAGTAACTAAACATTTTGTCTCTAAGATTATCCCTTATCCAAATGGTACGATTGTTAAATTATCTAACCAGAAAAAAGCAGTCGTAGTCGGCTACAATCATAAGCAGCCTCTACGACCCAAACTAAAACTTCTTGATCCCAAAGACCTTAGAAGAACAACAGAGTTTTATGATTTGATTGATCATGACCACTTGAATGTCACTATAATTGATGTTATATATAAAATAAACGATTAGACCTCTTACTAAAAAGAGGTCTATAATAATACTTAAAGATATTTATACAGTCTTTCTGCTTGATGCAGGTCCATATACACTATTGATTATGAACGTATGCTAATTCCCAATTCAAATTCCAAACCTTTAAGAATCTTGTTCACAGTCTTTGATACTTCCTGCTCATCAAGGGTATGATCTCCTGCCCTAAAAGTTAAAGAATACGCAACCGACTTATGTCCTTCATCAATTTGAGAGCCTTCGTATACATCAAAAAGTTCATATGATTCAAGAATCTTACCACCACGTTGTTTGATAAAAAACTCAATACGTCCAACAGGAATCTCCTTTTTCACCAATAGCGCTAGGTCACGGTTAACTGCTGGGAACTTAGGAACAGGTTTGAAACTTCTAGTTAACTTAGCCACTTTTACAAGGGCTTCCACACTGATAACCGCCAAATAACACCTGCTTCCAATACTATAACTATCCAGGGTATCTGGATGAACCTCACCAAGATATCCAAGATCCGTTTTACCAAAGGCAACTTTAGCTTTTCTTCCGGGATGCATGAAAGGTAGATCAATATTAGCATCATAAGTCACATCTTCTGTCAAACCAAGTCTGATGAACAAGGTTTCTAGAACCCCTTTTACATCAAAGAAGTCTGAATCACCATACATTCCAACAGTTAAGTATTCACCTTCTATAGGATATTCCTTTAAAGGTAATTCTTTAGGCAAATAGGTTTTTCCTATCTCATAAAGTTTTACGTTTTCATTTCTGTGTTTGTAATTGGTTGCTAAACTCTTCATCATACCATTCACTGTCGTCGTTCGCATAACACTGAAATCCTCGCCTAAAGGATTGGAAATAGTCACACACTGGTGTAATGGATGTTCTTCATCAATGGATAAAGCTTCGAAAGCCTTAGGGCTTTCAAAAGAATAGGACATAGCTTCACTAATACCACAAGCTTCCATCATACGCTTTATAATGTCCTCAATTTTTTGGTACTGGTTTTTCTTACCTACGGTAGGTGTACCAGTTGCTAAGGTTACAGGAATATTATTATAGCCAAAAAGTCTAGCCACTTCTTCTGCTAAATCTGCATTAACATTTAGGTCTGGTCTAAATGTAGGAATCACAATGGATTTAGAAGCCTGATCGACTTTTAATTCCAATCGTTTGAAGATCCCAACCATATCCTCTTCACTTATATCAGTACCAACTAATGCATTGATTGCATCTACATCGTAGGAGATTGTCTTCTCCTCACGAACTTTAGGATAGTCATCAATCGTCCCCTCCATAATTTTACCAGCTCCAAGCATATCTATAAGCTGACATGCCCTATCCATAGCAAAAGCGGCTAAATTCGGATCTAAATGTTTTTCAAATTTTGAGGAAGCATCTGTTCGAAGACCTAATTTTTTCGATGTTTTTCGAATACTTGTTCCATTGAAATTTGCTGCTTCAAAGAAAATAGTTTTAGTCGTATCAAGCACTTTACTTGATTCACCACCCATAACTCCAGCTACGCCTATAGGTTTTTCAGGGTCAGCAATAACAATCATAGTTTCATCAAGTGGACGTTCTTCTCCATCAAGGGTCTGAAGCACTTCGCCTTCTCTAGCAGGACGGACGATAATCTCTGGATAATCCAAAAGATCGAGGTCATAGGCATGCATGGGCTGTCCTGTTTCCATCATAATAAAATTAGTAATATCAACCAAGTTATTGATAGGACGAATACCGCAAGCGCGAAGATTATCTTTAAGCCACTTCGGTGACTCTTCAATCTTAACATCCGTTATCACGCGACCTACAAATCTTGAACAAAGCTCTGGATCTTCTATAGACACTTTTATATAGTCGTCAATATTACCTTCATAAGTAGTAAAATTAAGTTCAGGAAGTTTTAGTTTTTTCCTAAAAGTAGCTGCAGCTTCTCTTGCAATTCCAATAACAGAATAGCAGTCCGCCCTATTAGATGTCACTTCATACTCAACGACAATATCGTCAAGTCCAAAAAAGGGTTTTACATCCGCTCCCAATTCTTTTTCCTTAGTAAAAATATAGATACCATGCTCAGGTGCTTCAGTAAAATCATCTCTTGATAGGCCAAGTTCTTCAACAGAACACATCATGCCATTAGACTCAATACCACGAAGTTTTCCCTTTTTTATTTTAAGGCCTTCAGCAAGTTCAGCACCAGGTAGTGCAACCGGAACATAATCACCTACACTGATATTGTTGGCACCGGTAACAATTTGAATGTTTTCACTTCCAACGTCAACCTGGGTTACCACAAGCTTATCTGCATCAGGATGGCTATCTATACTTAAGATTTTACCGACTACAACACCAGAAATTTCTTGACCCAGACGTTCATAAGTTTCTACCTTTGTTCCACTCATGGTCATAGCATCACAGTACGCATCAATGTCCATATCTATATCTACATATTTTTGTAACCATTTCATTGAAATATTCATTATAATACCTCCATATACCTTTCTTAGAATTGTTTAAGGAATCTGACATCGTTTTCGTAAAACATACGAAGATCCTTAATTCCGTAACGTAACATTGTTATACGTTCCAATCCCATACCAAAGGCAAATCCGGAGTATTCCTTGGGGTCAATACCTGACATTTCAAGAACTCTTGGATGCACCATACCACACCCAAGGATCTCAATCCATCCAGTTCCCTTACATACACGACAAGGTTGACCATCCACATGACCTTCACCACCACATATAACACATGACACATCAACCTCAGCACTAGGCTCAGTAAATGGGAAGAAATGTGGCCTGAATTTCACCTGAACAGATTCACCATAGAGTTCTTTAATAAAGACTTCAAGGGCACCTTTAAGGTCTCCCATAGTAATTCCCTTATCTACAACCAGACCTTCAATTTGATGGAAAACAGGTGAATGAGTAGCATCCACTTCATCAGAACGAAAAACTCTACCTGGTGCGATTATACGAATCGGTGGTTCTTGTTTTTCCATAACGTGAACCTGAACTGGTGAAGTTGACGTACGAAGCATCATATCTTCATTAATATAGAAAGTATCCTGTTCATCTTTTGCTGGATGTTCTTCTGGAATATTTAGGGCATCAAAATTGTAGTATGCATTTTCAATCTCAGGTCCTTCCGCTATAGAATATCCCATACCCATAAAAATATCTTTAATATCATCAAGAACAATGGTCATGGGATGGCGATGACCTAGGGTAGACTTCTTGGCAGGCAAGGTTACATCAATAACTTCCTGCTTAAGTTGAAGTTCTCGTTGTTTCTTTCCAATCATATCTTTTGCTTTTTCAAGTTCACCTTCAATGGTCGACCTTACTTCATTGGCCAATTTACCAACCAAAGGCCTCTCCTCATTACTAAGGTCTTTCATTCCACGAAGAACACTTGTCAGTTGTCCCTTTTTACCAAGAATTGAGACACGAACTTCATCTAATTTTTTCAAATCAGTCGCATCCTGAATAGCAACTATAGCTTTTTTTCTAATTTCAGCTAGTTTTTCTTGCATTTTTGACTCCTTTCAATATACTGATTTATTAACTTGAATAGCTATATCTTCTTGCTTCTTACTGGAAAGATATACATATTCGAATTCTGTCGGGAAGGAATTTTAGGCAATAAAAAAACTCCATCCCTGTAAGGGACCGAGATTCGGCGGTACCACCCTTATTCCTATCATATGGTAATTGACAGACACTTGGTTATGCTTAACGTGCATCATGCGTTACTGCTTACTCAGTTCAGCAATACAGCTCCTGTGGGAAATTCATCATATATTATTCCATAAAAATGCTTGCAGCCGACGACATTTTCTCTCTGTATGACCATATATGACTACTAGTCACATTCACAGCCTTTTATATTTACACATATCATAACATAAATGCTTGTTTTGTCAAGATGAATGATATATTTTCATTCTTTTCTCATCAATAACCTCCATGACCCTAATCAAGTCATCCCCATTCAAAGTATAACCATCTGCACCAATATCATAACTGATTTGTGGAGTTACGGCATCTCCCGAACAAATAACACATGTGTCTAATTTTTGTAGCTTTATTTCTTCAATCATTCTCTTAGCTTTTTTTATATACTTTGTTAGCGGTATATTTAAGCACAAATAATCAATCTTAAATCTGTCAATATAATAAGCAATAGTTTCTACATTCAATTTGGAAAATAGTAAATGTAAATCATAGGCATATAGATGAATCACTTGAGGTTTCTTTATGGATTCAATTAAATGCGAATCCTCAATAATATAATCAACCTGAATAACAAGAATCGCCTTGTTTTCTTTTGAAATAACTTCAATCAAGTTTAATCCCCCCCTGCCGTTAAAACTGTTTATTTTATCCCCTTGATTAATGACTTCATTATATATGACTCCTGGGTCCTTTGCAATGTTTCTAAGTCTCCTGTAATAATGTAGAAAAAGAGACTAACCTTACTGGTTTCATCAAAATGAACATAAAAACGCCCTAACATCTGACAGGTTTCAAAAGACTCTATTTCTTCTATCTTCCAAGGTCTTCCATACTGGATATAAGCTGTATAATCATCCTTATAAGTATGATAAAGGCTATCCATACTTATTTCTGCATCAAAAACCCTAAATTCCAAGTCGTCAATAAAAACTTTTCTTTCCCCCTCTTCTTTCTTTATATTGTAAACTACTGAGGGATTCATATTACCAACGCTTTTCATAACAAGGACTTTCAGATCGTAGTCTGTCACCTTATTCGCTTCATCAAAATTAAGACTACCATCCTCATTCATGGCATATTGTCGAAGGCCATCCTTGTACCTAACAAGGTAAGCCCCATAAAAACTATTATAATATGGTGAATCAGGGTCATACAAGGCTGAAGCCCCTTTCAACCATTTCATGTATCCAAAGTTATAGAGGACGACAAGATCTATATCATCACCTACATATTTACCAAAATAATCTTCTGTATCAAAAGTCATCACAAAAGGATAGTAATCTCTCTCCAAGGTTGATAATCCGCCAAGCATCCTAATTTCAATATTTTCTTCTTTTAGAAAAGACTGGTTCTCATGAATTTTACTATAGACAGACATAACGATATAAGATTTAGTCACCTGAAAAAAAGGTGACATCAAAAAAAGTATTAATAACAATAGAATACTTATCCATTTATACCTTGCCTTCTTCTTTCTCTTGTTAGATGGTTCCTTCATTGTCACTCCTTATTACAGCCCCCTCCTTATCAAAATATATCTACATTATAAACGAAAAACTAGGAAAAACCCATAAAATTATAGAAAGCTTAATTATTTTAATCAGTCTTCCTAATATGGTATAATGTGTCTACACTAACGATTTTGCAAAGGTGATGCCCTATGAATATAAAACTAAGGAATTTTAAAATCAAACTCAAAGAAGTACAGCGTCGTTACACCGCTGATCAAGTCAGTGCCATGGCAACAAAGCTAACTTTTTATACCTTATTATCTATTTTCCCCTTCATTATTGTCTTTCTTGAAATTTTTCGTTTATCAAATTTTACAAACACCAGCCTTTTTTCAGAATTAACCCAGCTCTTTCCAGATATTGTCGTTAATTTCGTAACCTACCTTTATAACGATGCTGTAGTTAATACATCAGGTACAATATTACCCTTTGCCTCTGTCATTGCCTTATGGTCTGCTTCTAGAGCGATTAATGCAATTATTCAGAGTCTAAGAAGAGCTTATGGCTATCGTGAAAAGCATAATTTTTTATGGATGCGGTTTTTAGCTCTTGCCTATACAATTGCTTTTATTATCTTTGTTATACTGACTGGAGCCCTTATACTATTTGGGAATCGCATCTATCAGTTGATTATATCCTATCTCCAAGTCCCCTTTGATTTGGGATTATTAATTGTTCTATTACGCTATATCACGACTTTACTGATATCTATCATGTTTTTCAGTGGTATTTATAATGTTGTTCCAACTAAAGGTAATCGTTTTATCTCAACCTTACCCGGAACTATTTTAGCCACTATTGGTTGGATTGCAGCTTCTGCCTTTTTCTCCATATATGCCAACTTGTCCACATCTCTTTCATATATATATGGAAGTCTAGCTGACATTGTTATTGTCATGCTATGGATGTACGCCTGTTCTATTATCATTGTTCTTGGTGGTGAAATCAATGCAGTCATTGGAGAGTTTAACCAAAACAAGTCATAAAACTTATGAGAACAACTAGAGAAAAAAATAAATATTCGACTACTAGTATGGTCGTTAAAGACAAACGGCTTGCATTTTTGCAAGTCGTCTTTCATTATGTTGTAACTCATTGTTAGTTATACCCCATAAAGCAGCTAAGTAGTTCTAAAAAGTACCACTTTTATTGAATTAGCCATAAAACCAGATATTACAAGCATTTAGACCTATTATAACCTATAGTTATCCCTAAGGGTACTTGCTTAGGTTGGATTCCAAATTATGCAAGTACTTATCACTTTTCTTTCATTTTTTTGTTGAACATAACTTAGGGTTATGATATAATTGTTTTACTGTAAATATACGAATACAGCCAATTATATCCGCTTTATGAATTTAAAGCGGTAATTAGCAACTTTATTCCTACTACATGAATAGTTGCAGCAGATAAACGTAATTATGTAAGGAGGCATTACTGATGAAGAATTCTTATGGCTTACCTCCAAAACAGGGTCTTTATGATCCATCAATGGAGAAAGACAATTGTGGTGTCGGATTCATTGCTCATATGAAGGGTAATAAATCTCATGACATCGTGCAACAGGGTATCCAGATTCTGGCTAACCTACATCATAGAGGAGCTGTTGGTGCTGATCCTAATACAGGTGACGGTGCTGGTATCCTCATTCAAATCCCTCACGTATTCTTATCCAAAAAAGCCGAAGAACTTGGCTATACTCTTCCAGCCGAAGGTGAATATGGTGTTGGTATGATTTTCCTTCCCCAAGAACCAAATGCCAGATATTTCTGTGAAGGTATCTGTGAACGAGTTCTTGAAAAAGAAAATTTAGAACTGATTGGCTGGAGAAATGTACCCCAGAACGCTGATGCATGTGGGCTAACAGCCAGCGGTACTCGTCCAATGGTTCACCAACTGTTTGTTAAAAAGGGCGATTTGACAGCAGAAGCATTTGAAAGAAAATTATATATAGTTCGTAAGCAAATCGAATTGGCTGTTCGTGACGCAAATCATAAATATACAGAAGCATTCTATGTATGTAGTATGTCTTCAAGAACCATGATTTATAAGGGACAATTATTAGCATTCCAGATTCCAGAATTCTTCCCTGACCTTGGCGATCCTGATATGGTAAGTGCTATAGCATTAGTTCACCAACGCTATTCAACCAATACTTTTCCATCTTGGGATAGAGCTCAACCTTTCCGTTTCTTAGCTCATAACGGCGAAATCAACACTCTTCGTGGTAACGTCAATTGGATGAATGCCCGAGAAGGTGTTATTCAATCCGAAGTCTTTGGTGATGAACTAAAAAAAATATATCCTGTTATAGAACCAAACGGTTCTGACTCAGCTAACCTTGATAACGCTTTAGAACTACTACTAGCGAGTGGTAAGTCTTTGGCTCATGCTGTCTCTATGCTAATTCCAGAAGCTTGGCAAGAACATGAAGATATGTCTGACGAAAAAAGAGGTTTTTATGAGTATCATGCTGGTTTAATGGAACCATGGGATGGTCCAGCTGCGGTTGCTTTTACTGATGGTATTCAAATCGGTGCTACGCTTGACAGGAACGGTCTTCGTCCAGCAAGATATCTGGTTACGGAGGATGACATTGTCGTTCTAGCATCCGAAACAGGTGTACTTCCTTTCGATACAGATTCAGTACGTCTTCGCGGGCGTCTTCAACCAGGTAAAATGTTCTTGATCGATACAGCTCAAGGACGAATCATCTCTGATGACGAAATCAAACATACCTTATGTACAGCTAAGCCATATAAAGAATGGGTTGACCGTAACAAAGTTAATCTTGACGAGATTGATATTCCTCACGAGATTATTCCACTTGGCGATCAACGTTTACTACAATATCAGAAAGTCTTTGGTTTTACTGAAGAAGAGTTAAAGAAAATGATTGCACCTATGGCAGTTGACGGAAAAGAAGCCATCGGTTCTATGGGTAATGACGCTTCCCTTGCTGTATTATCCGAACAACCACATGTTCTTTACAACTACTTCAAACAATTATTTGCCCAAGTGACCAACCCACCTATAGATCCAATTCGTGAAAAATTGGTTATGTCACTAATTCAAATTCTTGGTGACCGTGGTTCTTTCCTTGGTGAATTAGATGCTGAAAAAAATATTAACTTTATAGAGCTCAAGCAACCTATTCTTGATAACGGAACATTTGAGAAACTTATTCACCTTGAGCATAAAGACTTTAGATCCATTAAAATCCCTACCCTATTCAATGTTTATGATGAAGGTGAAGGTTTGGAAAAAGCTTTAGTACGCTTAAACAGACGTGTTGAAGATTCTATTGCAGAAGGCTTCAATATGATTATTCTATCCGATCGTGGTGTGGATAAATATTCTGCTCCAATTCCTATGTTATTAGCAGCCTCCAGTGTTCACCACTATCTAATTGATAAGAAGCTTAGAACCAAAGTAGATATCATTACTGAAGTTGGTGATGCAAGAGATACTATGCACATGGCCCTTCTCATTGGTTACGGTGTTGATGCAGTTAATCCATATATGGCTTTTGACTCCATCACTAAAATGGTCGAAACCAATCTTTATGTATATAACGAAGAATTAACTGTTGAAGAAGCCCACAAAAATTATGTAAAAGCTATTGGTAAAGGTCTCCTTAAGATTTTTTCCAAAATGGGTATTGGTACGCTTCAATCTTATCATGGCGCTCAGATTTTCGAGGCAGTTGGAATTAATACTGATACGATAGATAAGTATTTTACCGGTACAGTTAGTCGTGTTGAAGGTATTGGCCTTGACATCATTGCTAAAGAAGTAGCAATTCGTCACTCAAGCGCCTTCAATCCATTGAGAAATCCCTATCCTAATCTTTTAGAAGGTGGTTCACATCAGTGGAGACGAGGAAGTGAAAGTCATCTCTTTAATCCAGACACCATTGCCAAGTTACAGCATTCATGCCGTACTAATGACTATGGTCTCTTCAAAGAGTTCTCAAAACTTATTGATGATCAAGCCACTAAGCTAAATACCATTCGAGGCCTACTCAAATTTAAGGATCGTCAGTCAATTCCTCTTGATGAAGTAGAACCAATCGAGGCTATTTTACCTCGTTTTGCCACAGGAGCTATGAGTTTCGGTTCCTTATCCAAAGAAGCTCACGAAACTTTAGCCCAAGCCATGAATTCTATAGGCGGTAAGTCTAACTCCGGTGAGGGTGGTGAATCAAGAGACCGTCTCTATGACAATATGAAAAGGTCTTCAATTAAGCAGGTAGCCTCAGGACGTTTTGGTGTTAACACCGAATACTTAGTTAACTGTACTGAACTTCAGATTAAGATGGCTCAAGGAGCTAAACCAGGTGAAGGTGGTCATCTTCCAGGTCACAAGGTATCCGAAGCCATTGCTAAGGTACGTAATTCAACCCCAGGTATTGACTTGATTTCTCCACCACCACATCATGATATATATTCTATTGAAGATTTGGCTCAATTAATTTATGACCTTAAGAATGTTAACGAAGAAGCACGTATTAACGTTAAATTAGTTTCTGAAGTTGGTGTTGGTACGGTTGCAACTGGTGTATCTAAAGCCCATGCCGATGTTGTCCTGATTTCAGGTCATGATGGCGGTACTGGTGCTGCCCCAGTCAGCTCAATCAAATACGTGGGTCTTCCTTGGGAACTAGGTCTGGCAGAAACACAGCAGACACTTCTTATGAACGATTTAAGGAGCCGTATTGTCGTTCAAGCAGACGGTCAGATGAAAACAGGTCGTGATGTAGCTATCGCTACCCTTCTTGGTGCTGAGGAGTTTGGTTTTGCTACTGCGGCATTAGTTGTATCCGGTTGTATCATGATGCGTAAGTGTCAAAAAAACACTTGTCCTGTTGGTGTTGCTACTCAAGATCCTGAACTTCGCAAACACTTTACAGGTAAACCTGAGCATGTTGTCAACTTCTTTAAGTTTATTGCCCAAGAATTACGTGAATATATGGCACAACTTGGTTTTAGAACTATTGATGAAATGATTGGTCGGGTCGATATTCTTGAACCTAATCGTGATATCCTTAACTGGAAGTCACAGGGCATTGATTTTGAGAATATTCTTTACAAGCCCGAACTACCATCAAGAATCAAACCCAAGTGTGTTATGAAGCAAGACCACGGTTTGGAAAATATTTTCGACCGCACCCTCATTACAGATGCCAAAGATGCAATTGAAAGCGGTATGAAAGTCTATAAAGAATATCCAATTCGTAATATTCACCGTACTGTAGGCACTATGCTTGCAGGTGAAATTGCCAAAGCTACCAAAGGCACCTATCTTGAAGAAGATACGATTCATTATAAATTTACTGGTTCTGCTGGTCAGAGTTTTGGATGCTTCGGTGTTAAAGGTATGACCTTTGAACTTGAAGGTGATTGCAATGACTATATGGGTAAAGGATTATCCGGTGCCAAACTTATTGTATATCCTCCTGCAGATTCCACTTATCTCGCAGAAGAAAATATCATTGTAGGTAACACACTTCTTTATGGTGCTACAGATGGTGAAGTTTATATTAACGGACTAGCAGGAGAGCGTTTTGCAGTACGTAATTCTGGTGTTAAAGCTGTTGTTGAAGGTGTTGGCGACCATGGTTGCGAGTATATGACTGGTGGTCTTGCCATTGTCCTTGGCAAGACAGGCCGAAACTTTGGCGCAGGTATGAGTGGAGGTCAAGCCTTTGTTCTTGACGAAGATGGTGATTTTGAGGAAAAACACTGTAATTACCAAATCGTCATTACTGAGAGACTTGAAAGCCATTCAGATATCAACCTAGTTAAATCAATGATTGAAAAACATGTTAAATATACAGGCAGTCCTAAAGGAAAAACCATCCTTGAAAACTTTGATGACTATATAGGAAAATTCGTTAAGGTCATCTCCCCTGCCTACAAAGAAGTACTTAAAAAACAAGCAGCTGAAGCTGCTTTGGTCTAGGAGGTGTCATAATGGGAAAACCTACAGGATTTAAAGAATTCGAAAGACAAAACGGCACGTATGTAGACGCCAAACAAAGGGTGAATAATTGGGAAGATATTTATATTCCTCAAAATGATGAAAGCTTAAAGAAGCAAGCTTCCAGATGTATGGATTGTGGCATCCCCTTTTGTTCAAGTAATTGTCCTTTAGCTAATATTATTCCCGATTTTAATGATCTTGTTTATAATGATCAATGGAAAAAAGCTTTAGAAGTATTACACACAACTAACAACTTTCCAGAGTTTACTGGTAAAATCTGCCCTGCACTATGTGAGGGTGGATGTGTACTTGGCATCATTGATGACCCAATAGCCATTGAAGATATCGAACTTGCTATTGTAGAAAAAGGTTGGGAAGAAGGTTGGATTAAACCTCAACCACCTGCAATTAAAACCGGTAAGAAAGTTGCTATTGTCGGCAGTGGACCAGCAGGTATGGCTGCTGCTCAGCAACTTGCTAGAGTCGGTCATGATGTTACCTTGTTTGAACGTAATGATGCGATTGGTGGTGCAATGCGTTATGGTATCCCTGATTACAAACTACCAAAATCATATATTGAGCGTCGTGTAAACCAAATGGCTAATGAAGGTGTTGAATTTAAAACCAGTATAAATGTTGGAATTGATATCAAAGCCAACGAACTACTTGCTAATTTCGATGTTGTTGGTTTAACCGGAGGTTCTACAGAGCCTAGGGATCTTACTATATCTGGGCGAGAACTAAAAGGCATCCATTTTGCTATGGAATTCCTTCCCCAATCCAACAAGCGTAAAGCCGGCCAAGCTATTGATCCTGCCCTTTCTATTACAGCCGAGAACAAAAAAGTTGTCGTTATCGGTGGTGGTGATACAGGTTCCGATTGCATCGGTACTTCTTTACGTCAGGGTGCTACTGACATTACTCAACTTGAGCTCTTACCTATGCCTCCGAAAGAACGCGACAACTCACAGCCTTGGCCAGTCTTTCCTCGTCTTTATAAGACTTCTTCATCGCATAAAGAAGCTATGGCTACTTTAGATAAAGATATAAGGATGTTTTCTATTGGAACCAAGGAATTTATCGGTGATGAAAAGGGTAATGTAAAGGGTCTCAAATGTGTCAAACTCAATTGGGTGACCCCTAAAGACGGTGGTCGTCCTACCATGGAAGAGATTGAAGGTTCAGAATTTGTTATTGAAGCTGATTTAGTTCTCTTTGCCATGGGCTTCCTTCATCCTGAACACACTGGTTTATTAGATGATCTTGGTGTAAGTTATGACCCTCGTGGTAATGTTGCCACTGACTCTTCATATCAAACAAGCGTTGATAAGGTATTTGCTGCAGGTGATATGCGCCGAGGTCAATCCCTTGTCGTTCACGCTATTGCCGATGGAAGAAAACTTGCCAAGGATATTGACCTCTACCTTATGGGTGAGACATTCCTTAGAAGTTCATTAGGATAATAATTTATTAACTTAAAGATATACACGTTGTATTTTCTCCTCATTTAATACATCTGACTTACATAATTATAGGGTCCACGCCCGGACCAAAAAAGAGCTGAATCTTATGATTCAGCTCTTTTTTTCTCGCCACACAGATAACTTGGAATCCAATATGACAGGGTATTGAGAACCCTTTTCGTTTACCGGGACTATTATATACCATCAGGCCCTTATAGTCCCATCATTTTGAACAATTTGTTTAAGATAACCAATATCAATATTAATCACTTTTCACAACCTTACAAAATACACAATATTTAGCCTCTAAAAACCTATGCAAATTGTTAATTATTTGCTAAAATATATCAGTGTGCATAGAGTTATATCCTTAAGGGAAAACGATTATAAAGGAAACTCTTACACATTATAAAGCTTATTAACACAAAGGTGTTATTTTATAATAAGGAAGGAGAACAATCCATAATGATTTTATCACATGAAGTTGAAAGAATGTGCCCTATCGCAAAAGGCCCAGATCACGGTCCTGCTCCAATCCCAGTTGAGGGTGCTTGGGTACAAGCGAAACAAATCAGCGACATCTCTGGCGTATCACACGGTGTGGGCTGGTGTGCTCCACAACAAGGTGCTTCCAAGCTAACATTAAACATTAAAAACGGAATTATCGAAGAAGCTCTTATTGAAACAATCGGATGTTCAGGTATGACTCACTCTGCTGCAATGGCATCAGAAATCTTACCAGGAAAAACTATGTTAGAGGCTCTGAATACTGACTTAGTTTGCGACGCGATTAACGTAGCTATGAGAGAAATCTTCTTACAATACGTATATGGCCGTAGTCAAACCGCTTTCTCTGAGGGTGGACTTCCAATTGGTGCTGGCCTTGAAGACTTGGGTAAAGGTCTTCGTTCTCAAGTTGGTACTACTTATGGTACAACTGCAAAAGGTACTCGTTATTTAGAATTGGCAGAAGGCTACATCAAGAGTCTTGCTGTTGATAGTGACGATCAAGTGATCGGCTACCAATTCGTTCAATTAGGAAAGATGATGGAATGGATCCGTGGCGGTATGGATGCTAATGAAGCATTGGAAAAAGCTACTGGTACTTACGGTCGTTATGCAGACGCTGTTAAATACATCGACCCAAGAGAAGAATAATATAGGAGGATAATAGAATGCCATTATTTGAAAGTTACTCAAGAAGAATCGATCAAATCACTCCTGTTTTAGAGCAATACGGTATGAAAACTGTGGAAGATGCTAAAGCTGTTTGTGACGAAAAAGGTATTAATGTATATGAATTAGTAAAAGGTATCCAACCAATCGCTTTTGAAAACGCTATGTGGGCTTACACTGTAGGTGCTGCTATTGCTATCAAAAAAGGTTGTACTGTAGCTGCTGATGCCGCTGAAGCCATTGGTGAAGGTTTACAGGCTTTCTGTATTCCAGGTTCTGTTGCTGATACACGTAAAGTTGGTATCGGCCATGGTGGCCTTGCTGCAATGCTTCTTCGTGAAGAAACTAAATGTTTCGCACTTGTTGCTGGTCACGAATCTTTTGCTGCTGCTGAAGGAGCTATCGGTATTGCCAATTCAGCAAACAAAGTTCGTACCAGTCCACTAAAGGTTATTCTTAATGGTCTTGGTAAGGATGCTGCATTTATTATTTCAAGAATCAACGGATTCACTTATGTTCAAACTCAATATGATATGATCACAGGTGAACTTAAAGTTGTTAAGGAAAAGCGTTACTCAGAAGGTGTACGTGGTGATGTTAGGTGCTATGGTACTGATTCCGTTTCAGAAGGTGTTGCTATCATGCACTCTGAAGGTGTTGACGTAGCTATCACTGGTAACTCTACTAACCCTACTCGTTTCCAACACCCAACAATGGGTACATACAAAAAAGAACGTCTTGAACAAGGTAAGAAATTCTTCTCAGTTGCATCCGGTGGTGGAACAGGTAGAACACTTCACCCTGATAACATGGGTGCCGGTCCTGCTTCTTATGGTATGACAGATACTATGGGTAGAATGCATTCAGACGCTCAATTTGCTGGTTCTTCTTCAGTACCTGCACATGTTGAGATGATGGGTCTTATCGGTATGGGTAACAACCCAATGGTTGGAGCAAGTGTTGCTGTTGCTGTTGCTGTTGAAGAAGCTATGAAATAATACTCCTTAGGAGTTAACATTTACTAAAAAAACGGGGCAAGTTAACTTGCCCCGTTTTTTTATATTGTTTTTGAATTGTTCATACTTTTGTTATGTAATTATCACGATTATAACTTATACTAGTATTAAAATAAGCTTTCTATATCAAGAAACTCCTATACATATACTAACCTTCAACTACCCATAGGGAGGTAATCGTGAAAAGAAAAATATCAATCCTATTAATTATACTAATGCTTTCAATGACAAGAGCATATGGCTACGAATCTCCTTCAACAGAAGATGCTGCAAACATATTAAAAGATATTGGCGTATTTAAAGGCTCTGACAAAGGCTTTGAATTAGATAGACAGGCAACTCGTCTAGAGGGCCTCATACTCCTAATACGCCTCTTAGGCAAGGAAGATGAAGCTCTAACAACTGATTATGGACCTTCATATTTTAATGACGTTCCTTCATGGGCTATATCATATACTAACTACGCATATTACAATGGATTAACCAATGGTATCGGTAATCAAACATTTGGGTCATATGCCAACTTAAACGCTAAAGCTTTTTCAACTTTTGTCTTGCGAGCTCTTGGATATGATGATGATCAAGGCGATTTCACCTATCAAGAATCACATAACTACTTAAGTTCTCTATTAACTTTCACCATTGATGAAACAAATTTTACCAGAGGCCAAGTAGCTGATATTTGTTATGAATCCATGTATCTTCTTACAAAAGATACTACCTTTCCCCTATACACACACCTAATTCAATCCGGCGATATTGATATAAAAGCATTATTACTCTTTAATCAGGTCCCTAAGGATTATTACACTTACGATACGACCATCATAGATGCTGATGACAGTTTAGAGCACTTAAATTTAACCATTAAAGCCAACCAGCTGATTCTTGATGCTTCATATCCTACACCAAGTCAATACGCATGGATATTCCTAGACTCTATTGATAATATCGTACAATTCAGCGGCAATAAGCTTGACTTAGTCTATAACCTAGATTCGAAAGACAATAGCCAACTCTTTTCTATATATCTTAATAATAATCAAAGCGGTAATTATACCTCTTGGGTCTATGATTTTACTATAAATTCCTATGATGAAGAGTATAAGTTCCTCTTAAATCCCATTATAGCAAGAAATGATGTTATCTATGATTATTATCAAGACATTGATGGAAACTACCTAGGTGAAGAATACCAAATCTATCCTAATCAAAATCAAATTCAGGTCTTAGCTGACCAAATCACCGAAGGTCTTACCGCTACTAGGGACAAAATTGAAGCTATCCATACCTATGTAGCTTCAACAATCTATTATGATATGGACAATCCAGGCGTTATCGATCTCAATAATTACGATTATAGTCTCAATGATACCATGTATGTTCTGGAAAACAGTAGAGGTATCTGTGAAGGATATGCAAATCTAGCTGTATCCCTACTCAGAAGTATCGGTATACAAAGCAGAAAGGTTTCAGGTGTAGCCATTCAACCTGGTCAATCTTTCTACCTAGATGATGGAAGCTATGATTTAACCAGCAATCATACATGGATCGAAGCTTATGATGATAATGAATGGATCATATGCGACCCTACTTGGGATTCTAATTCCTACATTGAAGACGGTATTTCTTATAATATTAGTTCTTCCCATCGTTTTTTTGACATCACTATAGAAGCATTTTCAACTTCTCACCATATATTAGATTATAGGTTGGAATAGAAGACTGATAAAACCAATTTACACCGATTTAATAAACGAAACGATAATCTAATTGATCCTTTTTATTTAAACCAGCCATTAAAGCTACTTTCCTCTTCATAATGGCTAACATCTCCGATATACTCATAAGCAAGTTGACCATTATTAACAATTCCTTTTGTTAAAGATGTCGGTCTAAGATTGGGTCCTGACCACAAGTCCTTTATTGCTTTATCTTGAGTAATAGCAAGAAAACTTTTCAAAACAATGGCATGTGCCACGACCATAATATTCTCATAAGGACTCTTTAGTAAAACCTCCTCATAAAAGTATTTACTTCTGGACATTAGCTCCTCCAACGATTCACCGTCTGTAGGTATATATTTTTCGGGTTTATTCCAAAAACAATAATCTGCCTCTCTATATTCTTTCTCAAGCTCAGATTTCAATCGCCCTTCCCAAGAACCAAAATAAAGCTCCTTTAATTCATTTCTGGTAATTATAGGGGCCCCAACATATTGACTAATCAGTTTGGCTGTATCATATGCTCTTCCAAGGGGTGATGAATAGATAATGTCAATACGTGTCTCTTTAAGGCTTTTAGCCAGCCATTCTGCTTGTTTAATACCATGACTGGTTAGCGGACTGTTTTTTTGTCCCTGCATTCTTCTAACAGTATTCCACTGAGTTTCACCATGTCGTGTTAAGTATATTACTTTTTTCATTTTATCGTCTTACCTCATCATAAATAACTTCTTCTAATATAAGCCCTTTAGCAGGTGCTAAAAATCCAGCATCTGCACGGACGCCACTTTCTAGTACCTGATTTATAGTTTTCATATCTCTTCTTCCCTCTCCTATTTCTATCAGAGTTCCTGTCATGATTCTTATCATATGATACAAAAAACCACTACCTTTATATATGAATTGAAATTCAAGGTTATTCTCTATAATTTCAATATCAAAGATTTCTCTTACTGTTGTTTTTTTAGTCTTATCTGACGAAAAGCCCTTAAAGTCATGCTTTCCTATAAATCTTTGGCTTGCTTTCTTCATTAAGCCAAGATCAAGAGGCTCAGTCTGTTCTGCAATATATGCACGTTCAAAGACTTGTTTCTCACCTTCATATGACTTTCCTAAACGGTACACATATGTTTTTGATTTTGCACCAAATCTAGCATGAAAACGTTCATCGACTTCAACGGCTTCTCTAATATATATATCTGCAGGTAAGTAGTGATTCAAGTCTTTTCTTAATGTGTCTGTATTTAATAAGCCAGAAAAATGGAAATTGGCTATCATACCCTTGCTGTGTACTCCCTTATCTGTTCTGCCTGCTCCAATAATCTTAATATCTTCTTTAAGGTTCTTTGACAAGGTTTCCTCAATTCTTTCCTGTAATGTTGATTTAGCATTTTTGTTTTTTTGCCATCCATCATATTTACTTCCATCGTATTCTATCGTTAACTTTATATTCATGATTATCCTTCTTTCATTTTTAAAATCTATTTTTTGTTCATTCTATTTTGAATCAATCAAGCCTCCTTAAAATCATATAGAATTTACAACACTTGACATCATTTTATCATAAAAGCATACTTCCTTGTATGGTTTATTTAATGACATATTATAACCTTCATGTTATAATGTTTTAAGAAAAAAGGCAGTCTCAAACTGCATATTTGAAAGGAGCCCATTATGGCAAACGAAAACCCAATTGTAACTATTGAAACCAGTAATGGTGATACGATAGAAATCGAACTTTATCCTCATATTGCACCAAACTCCGTTAATAATTTCATCTCCCTTATTAAAAAAGGGTATTATGACGGATTATCCTTTCACAGAGTCATTCCTGGCTTTATGATTCAAGGAGGATGTCCAGAAGGCACTGGAATGGGAAACCCCGGATATTCCATTAAAGGAGAATTCACTGGTAATGGTTTTACCAACCAACTTAAGCACTCAAGAGGTGTCCTTTCCATGGCCCGTTCAATGAATCCTAATTCAGCAGGTTCACAGTTCTTCATTATGGTTGAAGATTCTCCCCATCTTGATGGCCAATATGCTGCTTTTGGTAAAGTCATTAGTGGTATGGATGGAGCTGATAAAATCGTCAATACTGAACGGGATTATTCAGATATGCCCTTAGAACCACAAATTATGCTAAAAGTAACCGTTGATACAAAAGGTATTGAATATGATGAACCTGAAACGGTTTAATCTATAATTCTAGTCTAAGGTATCGACCTTGAACTAGTATGAAATTCATCCTAGTTCATACTGAATATGAAATTTAAGAAAGAGCTTGACCTCATATAACTAGGTTAAGCTCTTGTTTTATCTTCCTTACTTGAAAACCACTTGATTCTTACCATTTCTCTTGCCTTCATATAACCTTTGATCGGCCAAATGAATGGATGTTTCAAAGTCGCCTATCATAGATGCCACACCAAAGGTCATGGTCACTCGAAAACTATGTTCTTCACAGCCAAACTCTTTAGTAGCAATTCGGTTCATCAATTTTTGGGCATATTCCACTCCTGCTTCCAAACTAGTATCCGGTAGAAGTATCAAAAACTCTTCACCACCCCATCTTGCAATCATATCATATTCACTAGAATACCCAACCATTAGTTCAGAAATATTTTGCAGTAGAACATCACCACATGGATGACCAAACCGATCATTTATCTGCTTAAAATCATCTATATCACAGAGTATCAATGTATCCCTTGCTAAATATTTTAGACCTCCTATTGCATTACGTAAACCTCGCCGATTAAGCAAATGAGTCAGGGGATCGCGAATAACTTCCTCTGTCAGTTCTTTATTTAACTTTTCCAAGGTTTGGTTTTCTTCCCTATAATGCCTAAGTTGCTGTTCCTTTACAGACATATTATATTCATTTTGTAGTTGGTATATTCTCTCTCTGTGACCTTCCGATCGAATGTGCTCATTGAGCTCTGTCCCTGTTTTGTATGCATTGTAAGCTAATTCAAACTCACCTATCTCAGCATAAACTTCAGAAAGTAGATAATAGAGTTCGACCTTATAAACTCCAAGGGAGTTTCTCCTAGATATTTCCAATGCTTCTTCCAAAACAATCAGGGCCTTTCCTATATTGCCTTCCTTGAACATCAGATTTCCCAGCAAATAGTTAGAACGTATAATTCCTTCCTCAAAGCCAATATCCATTGAAAGACCAAGGGCCTTTTCATAAAAATTCATAGATAGGACCATATCTTTATTGTTAGCATATATAGTTGCTATTTCCAAATAAATTAGGGCCAAACCTTTTTTGTCATCCACTTTCTTATAAGTTTCGACAGCCTTAAGTCCAAATTTCAGGGCCTTGTCACTAAGTCTCCTATTTAGGTGAATTGAACATAATTCAAGATTTGCATTACCAATCAATTGATCATCTTCCATAAGTTCTGCTATCTGCAAAGCCTCCACCCCATAATCGGTTGCCAAATCCAGAACCCCACTGCGCCTATATGTCTCACATAAAGAACATAAAATATCACATTTCTTCCTATTTGTGTCAATATCTCCAGTTTGATTTAAAGCCATCATATAGTATTTTGAGGCAGACTCAAAAGCCCCTAGCTTATAATATATATCGCCGGTCAGTTTTATTGTAAAATAATATTCATTTGGATAGTTAACGGTAATGGTAAGAGCATGTGCCTTCAACACAAAATCAAGAGCATGATATAGGTCATTCCTCTGAAAATAAAAATAAGCAACTTGATTGATAACGGATAAGTTCTCCTTATAGAGTTCATAAGTCTCGAGACTTTCCTCTAACATTCTTCTCGAAACCCGTTCAAACTGATCGTAATGATTATATAAATATACTTCCTTTACCATGATTTTCCCCAATCATAAATAGCCACTATATACGCCACATTTAAGTTTACCATAAAGGAGACTTATGGGCAATAATCGGTTATACCTAAATCATACACCACATACATTCATATATATCAACCTTATCTTTTGAAGACTACAATATCAGAAGTTACATATATAGGCCTAAATCTGCTTCTCATCATAACCGTAATTCTTAATTAGAAAATCTGAATCTCTCCAACGTTCTTTAACCTTAACCCATAATTCCAAATGGACTCGTGAGCCTAGGATTCTTTGTATATCCTGGCGAGACTTAATACCAATCTGCTTAATCATAGAGCCACCCTTCCCGAGGATAATCGGTTTATGGGACTTGCGTTCGCAGATAATGGTTGCATTTATGTCAATAAGATCTGTTCCTTCTCTTTTTTCAAAGAGTTCAATGACTACTGCAATTCCATGAGGAACTTCTTCCTTGAGAAGAAACAAAGTTTTTTCACGAATAAGCTCTGCAATCAATTGCTTTTCTGGTTGATCAGAAATCATATCATCAGGGAAAAATTTAGGACCTTCAACCAAGTCTTTTTTTAGGTTATCCATCAACGCATTTGTATTTTCACCCTCTAATGCAGAAAGAGGAATAATAGCATCAAACTCATATAAGGCATCAAAGGCTGCAATAACAGGAAGTAATTCCTCCTTCTTAACAGTGTCGATTTTATTAATCACAAGTGTTACAGGCGTCTTAAGCCCTTTAAGTTGATTAATGATATATTTATCTCCGGCGCCTACTTCCTTATCTGGTTCAACAAGCAGAAGGACTTTATCAACTTCAGAAAAAGTTGACAAGGCAGACTTATTCATAAATTCTCCTAATTTGTGTACTGGCTTATGAATACCTGGAGTGTCAATAAAAATCAACTGTTCTTCTTCTGTGGTTAACACCGTCTGAATTCTGTTTCTTGTTGTTTGTGGCTTGTTGGACATGATAGCTATTTTTCTTCCAATTAAATGATTCATTAATGTTGATTTTCCAACATTTGGACGTCCAATAATTGTTATAAATCCTGATTTAAACATAATTTCCTCCTGAATCCATAGGAACATTTTTGACCTATGAGACCTATGACATAAAGATGTTAGTAAGCATAAATATAAACTGCTTATCTCATCCTATACTGTTTTTATCTTTATAACGGCTACAATTTGTTCATTTGAGCTTTAACTTTATGGCAAGGTAAAACAGGCTTATACCTTGCAAAGGAGTATACATATGAAAAAATCAACTAAATCTAATCCGTCAAAAAATACAATGGTTCCTAATAAATGACTAAAGACATGAACACTATTGTATACTATATCAATCATAGTCGTCAAGCTTCTAGAAATTCTGTCATAGCTAAAGACCAAGTCTACATCGATAAAGTAATTAAAAATCTCTGTAAAATCGAACTATAATCCAAAATATAAGATATTACTTAAAAGAGACTTCTTAACACTGACTAAATGTTTGCGAAGTCTCTTTCTAGTTAACAAGTAAAAGGAACCTATCACCTTGTACTTGCCTAAGCGTAATTTTCCTTATCTAGTGGCTTAACTGGTTCTGGATAATAAGCAATATCAGCTTTTTTCTTTTCCAAATTTTTAAAGGCAACAGACAACATAAGCTTTATTCTATTAAGTTGGTTGACTTCACTCGCACCAGGATCGTAATCAATAGCAGCAATGTTGGCATATGGATATTCTGCCTTAATAGGCTTAATCATAGACTTACCAACTACATGGTTTGGTAGGCATGCAAAAGGTTGTACACAAACTATATTTTCTACTCCATGTTCAACCAATTCTACCATTTCACCAGTTAAAAACCAGCCTTCACCAGTTTGGTTACCTAGTGATATTAGCTTGCCAGCCAATTCCGCTTTCTTCTCTATTCGCGTTGGTGGTCGGAAATTGTCACTAGCTTCTAAAGCTTTCTTAGCAGGCCCTCTAAACCATTCTATAACTTCAATGGCTGACCTATTGATCCACCAATTCTTCTTAGACGCCAATAGATATTCAGACTTAAACTTAGTGTTATAGCTACTGTATAAAAAGAAATCCATTAAGTCAGGCACCTGAACTTCGGCACCTTCCTTTTCAAGAACACGAACTAATTCATTGTTCCCTGTAGGGTGATACTTAACAAGTATCTCTCCAACAACTCCAACTTTAGGTTTTATAACGTCTTTTCTTGGTATAGCATCAAATGCTGCAACAATCTCCCTAAGAAGCTGTCTATATGCCCTAAATGTCGGCTTTTTAAGAAAATCAACTACTTTCAGAAAATACTCTTTGTGAACCCTTTCTGTTTCGCCTTCATTCTCCTCATAAGGTCTTGTTCGATGAATAACCCGCATAAAGGTATCTCCAATAACCGTTGACATAAGGAAGAGTTTTATAAAATCCGCATCAATTTTTAATCCAGGATGTGTCTCCATTCCTAAAGCATTAATAGATACTACGGGAACTGTGAAAATTCCTGCATCTGTAAGGGCCTTACGTATAAATCCAATGTAATTAGATGCACGACATCCACCACCCGTTTGTGTTATGAAAACAGATGTGTTTTCTAAATCATAGTCACCTGATTGTATAGCTGCCATAATCTGACCGGTTACTAAGATAGATGGATAACAGGCATCATTATTCACATACTTGAGTCCAGTATCAATAGCTTTCGTATCAACTTCAGGTAAAATCACTACATTGTAACCCATATTGGTAAAAGCTTCTTGAAAAATTTCAAAATGAAGCGGCGCCATCTGAGGAGCTAATATGGTATGCTTTTTCTTGTGTTCAACTGTAAAACTCAGGTTATTAGAAATAATTGCTTTCTTACGTAAGGCTTTTCCTGATTGATTCTGTTCATCAAGGGCAGCTTTTAAAGAACGCATTCTAATACGAATAGCTCCCAAGTTGTTACCTTCATCAATCTTAATAAGTGTATATAATTTACCATGTGATTCAAGAATCTCATGAACCTGATCTGATGTGACTGCATCCACACCACATCCAAAGGATGTCAATTGAACAAGCTCCAAGGCTTCTGTTTTTCCTACAAAATCTGCGGCATTATAAAGCCTTGAATGATAAGACCATTGGTCGAGAACTCGAAGAGGACGTTCTGGATTTCCCAAATGAGCTACACTATCCTCAGTCAATACTGCCATATCCAATTCAGTAATGATATTGGTCAGACCATGGTTAATCTCAGGGTCAACATGATAAGGGCGACCAGCCAAAACAATACCCTTTCTGCCTTCAGCTTCTAATTGTTCAACCAGCGCCTTACCTTTATCTCTAATATCTTTCTTAAAGGCTTCCTTTTCTTCCCAAGCAAGGTTAATAGCATCTTTTAGTTCTTTTTTACTAATTCCAAGAGCCATAAAGCTTTCGCTGATACCCTTGAGTATATACTTTGGTTCATTCATAGCAAGGAATGGCTGTATCAACTTAACCTTACCATCAACAATCTCATCAATATTATGCTTAATGGTTTCTGGATAAGAAGTGACAATGGGACAATTATAGTGGTTATCCACATCTCCAAATTCCTTATCCTCATATGCTACTGATGGATAGAATATAGTATCTATACCCTTATTTATCAAGTGCATGACATGACCATGAACAATCTTAGCCGGATAACATGCAGATTCAGAAGGGATGGTTTCAATACCCTCTTCGTATATTTTCTTAGAAGAACGAGGGGAAAGAACAACTCTGAATCCAAGGGCTGTTAGGAAGGTATGCCAAAATGGATAGTTCTCATACATATTTAAAACTCTTGGTATTCCAATAGTACCCCTTTTTGCCTCTGCTTCCTTCAAAGACTTGTAAGCAAATACTTTCTTATATTTATAGTCATAAAGATTTTCTACTTCATGTTTCTTATTACTAACAATACCAGCACCCTTTTCACATCGGTTACCAGATACAAATCTTCTACCGTCATTAAATGTGGATATGGTTAACAAGCAATGGTTATTACAAAGCTTGCATCTGTCCATAGATGTCTCAAAGCTAAAGGCTTCCATCTCATCTGGGCTTAGTAGACTTGACTCTTCATCTTCCACAAATCGTTCTCTTGAGATAAGAGCTGAACCATAAGCACCCATAATTCCTGATATTTCCGGCCTTACCACTTCCCTTTCAGAAATCATCTCAAAAGCACGAAGGACTGCATCATTATAAAAAGTACCACCTTGTACAATGATTTTTTCACCCATTTGTTTAGGATCTCTGATTTTAATAACTTTTTGAAGGGCATTCTTAATAACTGAATAAGATAAGCCAGCAGAGATATCACCCACTTTTGCCCCTTCTTTTTGAGCCTGTTTAACTCTTGAGTTCATAAACACTGTACATCTCGATCCCAAATCAACTGGCTTGTCACTAACCAAAGCTTCTCCGGCAAAACTTTCAATGTCAAGATTAAGTGAATTAGCAAAGGTCTCAAGAAAAGATCCACAACCAGATGAGCATGCCTCATTTAACATGATATCATCGATTACGCCATCCTTAACTCGAAGACATTTCATATCTTGCCCACCGATATCCAGTATAAACTCCACTCCAGGAAGAAAATGATTGGCAGCCTTATAGTGGGCTATGGTTTCTATCTCACCAATATCGATTTGAAGGGCAGCCTTAATTAAGGCTTCTCCGTAACCAGTAACGGTACTTTTTGCAATAAAGGCATTCTCATGCAACTTACTGAAAATATCTTTAATAACATCTACAATCAAATGAAGGGGTTTACCTTCATTACTTCCGTAATATGAATACAATAGCTCTGCTTCCTCACCAATAAGAGCTACCTTTGTTGTTGTTGATCCAGCATCAATTCCAAGATAAACCGGTCCTTGATAATCTGCCAATTCACCACGGTTGACTTTTGCACTATTATGTCGCTCCTTAAAGGACTCAAGTTCTTCTTCGCTTTTAAAGAGAGGCTTAAGTCTTGGTACTTCACTAGATTCACGAACATTAAGTTTTTCGGTTCTTCTAACAAGTTCAGAAACACTAATGACCTTCTCATCTAAAGATTCAAGGGCTGCCCCCATTGCTACAAACAACTGAGAATGTTCAGGAAATACAACTTGGTCTTTTGAAAGATTCAAGGTATCAATAAACCGTTCTCTAAGCTCGGATAGAAAATAAAGAGGACCACCTAAAAATGCAACATTTCCCCTTATTGGTTTACCACATGCCAATCCGCTTATTGTCTGATTAACAACGGCCTGAAAAATAGAAGCAGCAAGATCTTCTTTAGCAGCACCTTCATTTAGAAGTGGCTGAACATCCGTCTTAGCAAACACACCGCATCTTGCAGCAATCGGATGAATAACCTTATGTTTCTTTGCCAATTCGTTAAGACCTGCAGCATCTGTTTGTAAGAGTGCCGACATTTGGTCGATAAAAGCGCCAGTACCACCTGCACACGTTCCATTCATCCGTTGATCTATGCTGGTTCCTTCAAAATATGTAATCTTTGCATCTTCTCCACCAAGTTCAATTGCAACGTCTGTTCTTGGAATCAATTTTTCTACGGTCTTTGAAGAGGCTACAACTTCCTGTATAAAAGGAATTTCTAGCCAGTCCGATATGCCTAAACCACCTGAACCAGTGACTTTAATTGTTGCATCTGATGTTCCGAAATGTTTATCAATATGGCGAATAATATCTGCTACTGTTTTACGTATATCAGAAAAATGTCGTCGATACTTGCTGTATATCAGATCCAAAGACTCATTTAATACTGTTACTTTGACTGTTGTTGATCCTACATCGAGGCCAATGTGAATTCTACTCAAAATAGTCACCTCACTATTGTCTAATATCACTATATGTTAAAGCATCGCTGCTTGGGAACGAATTATACCGTCTACCCTTTAGATGAATTTTTCCAGGAGGAAAAATGGCTTTGCCACGCTATGAGCTATACTCATATTTCATTTGTGAAAGAAAAATTTCTCTGACAAATCATGAAGATTTTCATATCATGATTCTTAATTCGAGGAATTTCCTATAACACAAAAAGATAGAAGGAACTACACCGTTCCTTCTATTATACACGAAAGATATAAATTTTTCATTAAAATATATCAAGTCCAGATAAAATTAAAGCTCCTTCTGTAAGATATCAATCGAAGAACTATGAAGATATTTTTCTATAGCCTCTACATCTTTATCTCCTCTACCTGAAACGTTGATAATAACAATTTCGTCTTTGTTTAAAGTAGGAATAAATTTCATAGCATAAGCAATGGCATGTGAGCTCTCAATAGCTGGTATTATCCCCTCCGTTTGTGACAGGTAAAGAAATGCCTTAACGGCTTCATCATCGGTAATAGCCTCATATGTTACCCGGCCGCTTTCCTTGAAGAAAGCATGCTCTGGCCCGACCCCTGGATAATCCAGACCTGCTGATATGGAATATACAGGCTTCACCTTTCCATCATCATCTTGAATGTAGATTGTACTCATACCATGGAGAACACCTGGTTTACCAAGTGTCATAGTTGCTGCATGGAGGTCAGTATCTACCCCTTTTCCAGCTCCCTCTATACCAATGAGTTTGACTTCCTTATAAGGTACAAAGGCATTAAAAAGTCCTAATGCATTGCTTCCTCCACCGACACAAGCAATGCAATAATCCGGTAAACGTTTCTCTTTTTCCTGGATTTGCTTAATGGCCTCTTCACCGATAATTTTTTGAAATTCTCTAACCATGGTCGGATAAGGATGAGGACCGACAACAGATCCAAGCAAGTAAAAGGTGTCATCAATTCGTTCCACCCATTTTTCTATAGCTTCATCAACAGCGTCACTAAGAGTTTTAGTTCCTCTGGTAACCGGTGTTACTTTTGCCCCTAAGAGCTCCATTCTAAAAACATTCAGACGTTGACGTTCCGTATCTTCCTCTCCCATAAACACTTCACATTCCATATCAAACATAGCTGCAGCAGTTGCCGTTGCCACACCGTGTTGGCCCGCACCGGTTTCGGCTATGATTTTCTTCTTTCCCATACGTTTGGCCAATAAAATTTGACCAATGGTGTTGTTGATTTTATGAGCTCCTGTATGATTCAAATCTTCTCTCTTTAAATAGATTTTGGCACCACCTAGACGCTTAGTTAGGTTTTCAGCAAAATATAAGGGACTGGGTCTTCCAACATATTCATTAAGGTAGTACAAGTATTCCTCCTTAAAAGACGGATCTGATAAAGCCTGGTCAAATGCTTTTTCCACCTCCTCAAGAGCCTTAATTACAGGTTCAGGAACATACTGCCCACCAAAATTACCAAATTCATGTTTCATTTTTATACCTCCAATTTCATGTAAGTTTATGTATCAGAACCGAATCTAACACATGGTATCATTACACAAAGGGTATCATGGGACCGAGCACATAAAAAAATATATATGCAATAAAAAAAGCCTATCATCCTAAAGGGACGAAAGCTTCGTGGTGCCACCCAATTTCTAAAAGTCACTAATAATGACCTTATACTTTTTCAGATACAAACATACCCTATCCTTATAACGTAGGAATAACGTATTAGACTACTTAATTCATCTAATATCCTCGTGAGACCATTCAAACAGTATTTCAATATTAGGCTTCCACCAACCCTAACTCGCTGAATTCAAATATTCTGTTCTACTCTTCTCAGTCAATAGATTTACCTGTGTTACCAAAAATTATAACAATCTTAAAATCTTATGTCAAGATAAAATATATAAATCAAGAAAATCAAACTCCCAAGTAAGTTCAGATTTATCCATAGATAAAATCAGTAAACATTTATAGCTTATTTTCAGAATGTACCGGACTTCCGCAGAAAGGACAAAACTCTATACTGTCAAAAGAAGATAAATCCCTTTTACAATTTTTACAAAATAATCCTTCTTCTTTAACTTCTTCAAAGATACCGATTCTGTTAAGAACACTTTCAAGTAAAAACTGTGATACCGGTGTGTGTAAAATGCCATCTATATGGTCTCCTGGGAAATCGGTTATCTTAATATCACTGTTAGATGACAGAATGCATTTTATATGTGGCATACCAACCTTCATCAGCTGGATTAGCTTGTCTCCCCTAGTCTGCTGCATAATATAATTGACAATTACAAGATCTGGTTCATACCTTTCAATAGCGTACAAGGCCTCAAATTCATCAGCAATCTCAACAGTAAAGGACAACTTTTGAAGCATGTCTTTCATGATCATACTCTCAAATCTTGAATCATTAATTAATAAGGCTTTCTTATTCATAAACTCACTCCTAAGCTGCTAATGGAATATTTTTTCTAATAAAACAGTTCCAGTAAAAAATACCATGGTGTCACCAACACTAGGCTCGTAATGGATATTTTGAGTGCATCTTGACTTTCAATAACTAACCGATCCCATAAATAATTACTGATAAAAACATATATAATATCGCATGCTACCATTGCGACAACAACCATCAAAACAATAATTCCAACAGTCATCTCTACCTGATTAATTTTAATAAATAGATACATTATACTCTGGGCCATAAGTCCAATGCTTTGGCTTAAAAAAATAAAAGTACCTAGCATAATGGAGGCGCGGAGTTTAACATCAAAACGTCGGTAGATTTTTCGCCATTTAAATCCATAAACTACAATGAAGGTAGAAACCACATAAATAAACGCTAAAATCAGTAAAACCTTAAGGGAAAGGAACATCTCTAATACAACCGGCATATGAGCTCCTTTAATTCTATTATTCCCGATTCCAAGTCCTGCTCTTTAATACCACGATAATTCAAAACAAGATTTTTTTCAAGGGGTATTTTTGCTTTTTTTCCCATAAAAGCAGAAATACCACAGATGTTAACATTTCGTTCACAACTTAATCTTTCAAAGGTCACCATATCTATAGGTTTCTTCAAATGAATAACACATGATACTCCTGCTTTTGGAATATGCCAACTTGCTATCTGTCTCAAGTGTTTTTCAAATAAATCCCTAAGAAGTTGATTTTTATAACGATATCCGGATTTTATTTTTCGCATATGTTTTGCCATAAGACCACTTGATATCATTTCTGCCAAGGCTAACTGCTCAAGTTTTGATGCTGTCTGAACTTTATGGGAATAACCAGTTTTGTAGCCACATACTAAGGCCTTAGGTAAAACAAGAAAACTTATTCTAATAGATGGTATAAGCATGGTTGAAAAGGCTCCAAGGTAGATTACCTTATCATCATGAGTTAACCCTTGTAAGGAAGGTACCGGCTTGCCTTCATAGCGTAGTTCATTGTTATAGTCATCCTCTATAATATAAGAATCCGTTTCTTTTGCCCAATTCAGAACGTCCAATCGCTTTCCAACTGGTAGAATTTCACCATACGGAAACTGATAACTAGGAGAAGCAAGTAATATGCCTGTTTTCTTTTCTTTTAACAATTCCGTATCAAGGAGCATATGCTTTGTTGGCAATCCTTCTATCTTATATCCGGTTTCACTAAAAACAGCCCTAGCCTCTTTAAAGCCTGGTTCATCTATATAGAAACTTCCATAATTCTTTTCTTTAAGATAAGAGGCCAATGTACTAAGAAGAATGCTTGACCCTGAACCAATAATAATCTGGTCTGGTTCCGCTACAATCCCCCTAGTTCTAGAAAAAAAATCACAAATAGCAGCTTTCAACGGTTCTTCACCAAATGGATCAGCATAGTGGTACAGATCCTTTTCATATTTGTTTATGGCTAATTGTATGCTTTTTTTCCACAAAGACATATTGAACTTTTCATGTTCAACATATTCGCTGACAAAATCATATCTTATAGGTTTGGAAACACTTACTTTAAGGTTATTTTCCTTTTGGAGCATAGAAGCGTTATTGCCTTCTGCCAATCCTACACTGGATAAATGTTTATCTTCAATACCTGTAACATAATTACCTTTTTTAGGTATGGCATATAAATAGCCTTCTGCTATTAATTGAGCATAAGAAGATTCCACCGTATTTCTTGAGATATTCATGGATTTTGATAGTTGACGTACTGACGGCATTCTCATATCACTTACTAGTATTCCTGCTTTTATTTCAGATACGATGGCATCATATAACTTAATGTACAAAGGCTTATTAGTCTGCTCTAAAAAAAAAATCTTTTCCATATTTCCTCCCTTATAGAAGAACAAAGAGGCTCCGCCTCGTTCGCTTTGCGATTGTTGCGCCAGGAAAGTTTCCTTAACATTTTATGAGATGTTTCTACTCATAAAATTTAAATAGAGGACTTTCCTATAGAAGAACAAAGAGGATGTTTTACATCCTCGGTTTTGCCGAAGGCAAATTGTTCCAATTGCCGACGGAAAGTCCTATGGAGGACTTTCCTAGTAAACAAAAAAGCTGCCAAATAGGCAGCATGTACGGTCTATATAAAAGCTGTCAAAGGATCACACATTAAGTTTTTGACTTAAGTTAAAAAGCCAAACCAAAGTACAAAACTATGAAAAATCAACATGAGACTATTCAATCCAACTCCAAGATGTGCATAAAGTCGTTCCATTTCCTTGTCAGTCTCTCCAATGATACCTGTACCAAAACCACCTATTGCCAACATAGCGCTGACAAGGCCTAGCAAACCTACAAGAAGCTTAGGATTGTTTTCAGAAGTACTAAGATACAAGGCTAAACCAGCTAAAACAAAGGCTAAAGCACCAATAGCAAAACTAGCTAGTCCGTATGGTGAATGGGGTTTTTGATTAAGTTTTAAAATAGCATCTTGTTTCATTCAATCACCTATTTAACCAGCTTTAGTTTGTATAGTATGAATAATATTAAATAAACCAAAAAGCCTCCTGATGTATTCAATATAATATCATCTACATCAAAGCTGCCAACGCTGAGTATATACTGTAAAAGTTCAATTCCGAGGCTTAATGCAAATGGAATTATAAGTCCATGAATCAGATTTCTCTTCTTCTCAAAAGTATAGATAAAATATCCTAAAGGTGCGAAGGCAATTATATTCCCATAAATATTAGTCATATAATTTATTTCTGTAAAGTATTGTCTGTATTTTATATAACGGTTAATAGTTGCAAAGGGTGTCAAATTATACCCTCTTGCAACGTGAACTCTTCCAAACTCAACTGAAAATAAAACCAAATAAAATAATATGAATAAATAGAGGATAAGAAGGAAAAATTTAATGGCCTTATATTTCTTAGATGAAACCATTAATCAATCCACTCCTTAGCATGGTTAGAACCAAGGACACAATTCCCAGATAGATGCCAAGTTTAGACAATCCTTCCTGATTGGAATCATAACCTTTTGCTCCTGAATATATTGTAAAAAGTGCACTAAAGACACCAATAATCGGTATTAACCACATAAGCATGCTGATAGTTCCTACAATAACAGACACTATAGAAAATATACTTAGATCATTATCAATTCTCATGATTTGTACTGTATGGCACCAAAGATGCTTTCCTTTCCTAACTTGCCAAAATAGGCTTTCTTCCTCGCCATTCATTATAGCCTATGACAGGTTTTTTTACAATCCATCGAAGCAAGTTTAAGTAATTTGCAAGAAATCTTTTAACAAATAATTCTTGCCCAATTAGGATATACCTTCAAATGTCCTTGACCGATATGGCTATCATTAAGTAAATCATATCCATCACAATTATATTTACCTTTCCAATAATTAATCAAATTCTTATCTAGGATACTTTCCTTGTCGTCACTGTTGATGAATACAAGAAAAGATCTACCTTCAAATTGTCTTACATAACCAATTAGGGTATGGTCAACATGAAGCTCTTCATATGTTCCATAAGCAAAGGCAGGATGGTATTTACGAATTACTGAAAGTTTCTGTATAGTTCTAAGAAGGGGTTGTTCTCCATCCAACTCATTTAAATAAAAAGGTTTCCTAAGTTCAAGGTCTGACTTTTCTGTTCTTTGTCCCTTATCCCCTATTTCAGAACGATAATATACAGAGGGATACCCTTTCATGGTATAGAGCATAATATAAAGAGGATAAAGATGGGCCTCCTTATTAAGTTGACCAGCCACCCTATTCACATCGTGATTATCAACAAAATTATACATATGATAATCTTTTACTAATCCATTGCTCCCCATGAGTCTATTGAAACTATACGCAATCTCGTGGTAGTTTGAATCATTAAGGCTGGAATACAGACCCTTGTAACATTCATAATTGGTCGTTGAATCCATCCCTGTTTCTTTTAACAATTGATTGTGACCATCCCTAACCATTTCACCAATAAAGATAAAATCACTCTTTTTTGATTTCATTGTCTGGACTAAGTCTCTTAGGAAAGCACGATCCATCACATCAGCAGCATCCATCCGAAGGCCAGCAATATCAAAGCTGTCTAACCAGAAGGAGGCCACACCAATTAAATAGTCTCTGACTTCTCTAGTGGTAAGTTTTAATTTTACCAAAGACTCATGCCCGGCCCAGCTATCATATGAGAAGCCATCATTATATGAATTATTCCTTGTCCAGTCGATGTAAAACCAATCTTTATAGGCAGATTCCTTACCCTTTTTCAGGACATCTTCAAAGGCGAAAAATTTTCTTGAAACATGATTAAAAACACAGTCAAAAACAGTGTCAATACCTTGATTTTTCCACTCACTGACCAGTTCTTTTAATTGGTCGTTTGTACCAAGTCGATGATCCACTTCATAATATGAAATGGTATCATACCCATGATATTCACTCTCAAATACAGGTCCTAAATATACTGCATTGATATTCATTGACTGGAGATGAGGTGTGAACTCAGCTAAATCTTTTAACTGTCTTCCATTACCCACATCCAAGCGTTCACCCTTATCCTTAATTTTATCAAGCATTCCAAGTGGATACATATGATAGAATTGATAATTTTTCATTAGGTCCTCCTTTTACTTACCGTTCGGTATATAACTCTTTTAATATTACCTATATGACATCTTCTCCAAACTTAGAGAGAGAAAATACCATATAGGTATTGTTTTGTTAAAAGTATAATGTCATTTTCTTCAACTTTTTGGTTCTTTTCACTTAAAATCCTATCTTCAATCAGACCGCTAATCAGGCTAAGAAGGTTCCTTGTTAACTGCTCTTCCATTCCCTTAAGATTCACATGAACAAGGCTTACCTCTTCCATGAAGTTCCTAAGTATTTCGCGCTCTCTTGTATGATACTTAGCTACAATCAAATAACTTTCACTTTCTTTGGGCCCTTTTCTAAGATGTGCTGTTAGCCAGTAAAAATCAGGATTCCTTAAAGCGAAGTCCGTATAAAGACGTATTATCTTTCCAACACATGCCATCATGTTCTCTTGATATTGAATATCTTTATCCAAAGTCTGTAAAAATCCAGTGAAATAGGTTTCATATATACTTCGTAAAACCCCTTCCTTACTTCCAAAATAATGATACAAGGTAGGTTTTGTAACTTGGGATTCTGTAACAATTCTCATAACACCGCATCCTTCATAGCCTTCTTTGGCAAAAAGGGCCAATGCCTTTTCCATAATCAATTGTTTCTTATCCATTATTCACCTCCTGGGAAAATCCATAAATAAACCAGGCTTCTTAAATGATTATATACCGAACGGTATATAATGTCAATAGAAAAAGCAACACTTTTTGCTGCCTACTCTTTCATTACCACTGACTTATATAAAACTTAAGACTAATCAACTAAATGTTTTCTTATTGCCAACATATTTCCACCAAAAACTATCGATAAAGTTCCTAGGGTAATTCCACTGATAATCACCAAAACTCCCAACACAATACCTGCTGAACCCGCATTTGTTATTTTCTTGTATACTTTTTCATTATATTCCAACATGTTTTCTCTCCTAAGGTCATCTTATATTTGTTATTAACATTATACCATCAGACACCAAAATGTAAATACTCTGACATCTTTTCCACTGAATATGTTATAATCGAGTGTACATATTTGTCCTACCCTATATGGATTTAGGGTAGGGTGTCGAAAGGAGATAATATCAGAAATACTACTGATATTCATATAAATCATGATTCAGCTGGAAGATATTGTTATAAAAAATATAATTGTTCATATCCTTGATACATCTATGTCCATACCGGTAATGTCCATGGACGAAATGCCAACGGCTATAGATACAAATGAATTTTTCGCATCCCATATTGTAAAAATCATGAACGATGATACCACCAAACAATGTGTTTTTGATGAAGACTACAATATGTTTTTCTCTTATCTTAAAGAATACAAAGATGAAAAAACAGACTTTATCAATTTCACTAAACAGATAGGTGGACAGCTATTTGCTATTATGGCAGCCAATATCAACATACCTTCTGCTGACCTAGCAGTTGTGAAATATAGATATAGACAAAGTGACTATCTGGCCTTACTAAAGTTGAACTACCAAAACACTTATATTCATTTTACTGATTATGAATCTGATGTCAACGTCAACACAATTATTCAGCATCGTACGACTCTACCAGGAACCGGACAGCGCGTTTCTGAAGGTGCTATCATTAATCTTGATGATTTAAGTGTCGATGTTTTGGATAAACTATATGAGATTGACGGTGAAAAGAAACTTTACCTATCCAAACTTTTTTTCAAGTGTCACACCAAACTTTCTTCTAAAGAGAAATTCAATGCAGTAAAGACAGCAGCAAACCGTGTTTCTAAAAAATTTTTTGATGAGAACATAGAAAAAAAAGCAGAAATCACTGAGAAGCTCTACGAATGTCTTGAAGAAACAGGAGAGTTGAATTTGGAGAAATTTGCCAGGGAAACTTTTCCTGCCCAAGAAGAAGTTAAGGAAGTGTTCTTTGAAACTTTAGAGAAAAAAGGTGTTGAGGAACCCAAAATATCCATGACGGAAAAAACAATAAAAAGATCATTTGAAAAGCAGCGCATAAAAACTGACGACGGAATAGAAATCAAAATTCCTATGGAATTTTATAATAATCCAAGTAAAATGGAATTCATCACCGAACCTAATGGTAAAATTTCCATCGTCCTTAAAGACATAAATAAAATCATCTAATCTTCCCATGTTTTCGACCTAAAAGTGAACCTCGCTTTATAGCATCATAACCAAATTTATCCCGAACACTATCTACCATAAAATCGACTTTGGATTCATTCTCTTCATCCGTTTCAAAAAGTGAAACTTGGGTATTTATGTCGCTTTCGAAGTTAGTCAATGATATTCCAAGCAATCGAATAGGTTTTTTCCCTCGATTTCCTTTCATGAGTGTATATGCTTGGTCAAAAATATAATCTGTTGAGTCTGTTGGTTTTGGAAAAGTTATTGATCGTGTTATAACATTGAAATCATTGTATTTGATTTTTATATGAAGTGTTCTTCCCTTTAGCATTTTTCGTCTAAGTCGATGTCCCACAGTATCAGCTAATAGGAGGAGTTCATTTTTTATTTTATCAAGATCATATATATCCTGACTATAGGTCAACTCATTGCTTACACTTTTCACAGGAAGCGTTCCAGATGGAACTAATTGATCATTTCCTACTCCTTTAGCTGCCTTTATCATATAAGATCCACTTTTGTCTCCAAATACATTTCTCAGACGCGTATGGTCAGCCCTTGCAAGATCTCCTATAGTCTTTATTCCAATGGCTTCTAGCTTTGGCACTGATTTTTTTCCAACACCATAAAGGTCTCCTACAAACATCCCCCACATCTTTTCCTCTATTTCCTCAGGAAATAAAGTTGTTATGCCCATAGGTTTTTTCATATCTGATGCCATTTTAGCAAGAAGCTTATTATTTGATATACCAATAGAACAACCTAGGTCAAGTTGCTTGAAAATCTGGTCTTGTATTTTTTTTGCAGCTTCTAGTGCTTGTCCAAAAAGGTGCTCACTACCAGTCATATCCAAAAAAGCCTCATCAATGGATAATTGTTCTTTCAACGGCGTGTATTGATCAAAAATCTCCATTACTTGGCGGCTCATCTTACTGTATAAACCATGAGTTGATGTTATAAGTATAAGGTCCTTATAACAGTTTAATGCTTGATATATAGGCATTGTCGTCTTAACTCCATAGGCTTTAGCCTCATAAGATGCAGCAAGAACTATCCCGCTCCTTTTAGTTGCATCACCAACAACTGCAATGGCCTTTCCCTTCAGGTCTGGATTAATCACCTGCTCACAGGAGGCAAAAAAAGCATTCATATCTACATGAAATATTATACGTTTCTTCATTCTCATCACCAAGAATATTATAACATAAGTCAAAGGTTGCGTTGACACATAAATTCCACTATGTTATAATTAAGTCGATTATTATTTGATAATCATTATTAGATAAATTTGCAATTATAGGAGGTAACAATATGAAATTATGGAAATGTGAAGTTTGTGGTTACATTACTGAAGGAGAAGAAGCTCCTGATTTTTGTCCAAAATGTGGCGCACCAAAAGAAAAATTCGAACAATTAGATGAAGAGGCAGCAAATAAAGTAATTAATTCAGACAGAACTAATGATATTCATATGGAAATCATCAATCTTGCTGCAGCAATTATTGATCTTGCAGAAGAAGGTGTTGAATTAGACTTAGACCCTGGATGTGTTAAGTTATTTAAACAAGCTATTGATGAAAGTTGGGTAATCAAACAACGTTCCAAAGCAGAACTAGCTGGACATATGTCAAAAGGCAAATGGTAAACAAAACTATTTAAGGAGACTACCCAGTCTCCTTTTTTATTGTTCTTTTCTAGGAAATACTTGACTGACCTAGATTTCGTGATACAATTATCATAGGTTTGGAAGGTCCCAAAATATCTTTGACCTTCTCTCATATTAGACTATTACAGGTAGGTGCCAGATGAAATCACTCATTATATATACAAGCAAACATGGTTCAACACAAAAAATAGTTGACTACATAGCCGAAAAAATTCAAGCCGATTGTGTGAATCTAATAAACGGCACTGTCAATGACCTTGACAGTTATGACCAAATCATTATCGGTGGTTCAGTATATTATGGAAGTATTCATTCCTTGATTTCAGGATATATTGATAAAAACCTGGATATCCTTCTTAACAAGCGGATTGCCCTATTTCTAGTATGCTTACTTAGCGAAGAATCTGCCGCTGAACAGTTTAACAACAATTTTAATGAGAACCTTCTTAACCACTCAATAGCTGACGGATTCTTCGGAGGTGTACTTTCTAAAGAAACACTGAATCCAGTTGAAAAACTTGTTACATCTTTTGTTTTTAAAAAAGTGAATACATTTGATCAGATATATTTTGATGAGATTGATAAGTTTATTTTAGAATTACAATAAAATTTTAGACCTCTTTGCCAAAAAATGGGCTAAGAGGTCTTTTTGTTTGTTAAGAAAAATATTAGAGAGACCGATCAAGGTGGTCGCCACGGCCCATATCAACTTTATATCCCGCACTTTCTATACGACGCTCAATACATCCCCTACAGTGTGCTGCTTCATCTCCTGTACAGATTTTACCGTCATATAGCAAGTATTTATCCCTTACATTAGTTGGTGATAAATTTGGCATCACTACATTAGCACCTGCTTTGAGCCCTTGTTCACGTCCTAATGGACTAATGGTTCCAAGAGCGGTCGTTGCCGGCAATAAAACTTTCGGAAGCAAAAGCCTAATGATGGATAAAAGGATACAAGTTTTTTCAAGGTCTCCACCGATTTCGTCCTTCATGGGTGTGTCCTGTTGAGGTATGAAAGGACCGATTCCTACCATATGAGGATCTAATTCCTTCAAAAATCTAAGATCTCTTACAAAATCTTCATTCCCTTGATTAGGTAAACCTACCATAAAACCAGCCCCAACTTGAAAGCCAATTTTCTTGAGATCATACAGGCACCGTATGCGTTCATCATAATCCATATCAGGATGAAGGCTTTCATAAAGACTTCGTGTATTAGTCTCATGTCGAAGTAAGTACCTGTCTGCACCAGCCCTATAAAAGCTTTCAAAAACTTCATATGGATGCTCACCAAAAGATAAAGTTAAGGCACAATCAGTAAACCGTTCCTTTATTCCTTCTACAATTCTGCATATATCCTGAGGCTTATATTTAGGGTCTTCTCCCCCTTGCAGAACAAAGGTTCGATAGCCTAGATCGTAACCAGTCTGACAACATTCGTAGATAGTCTCTTCATCCAAACGGTATCTGGAAGCGGCTTTATTGGACTTTCTTATTCCACAGTAGTTGCAATCATTCTTGCAAAAATTAGTAAATTCAATAAGTCCACGCATATAAACCTTATTATCATAGACAGACTTTCTTTTTTCATCTGCCTTTTTATGTAAATAAGCTGTCCAAGTCTCATCAAGATTATCTAAAAGCTTAAGCAATTCCTGATCCGAAAGATTGGCTTCCATATACAGTTTGTCTATTAGTTGTTTCATATTAACTCCTTCATATAGCTTCGTTAATAAAATCACGAAATACTGAAATCATTATACCATACTATTTTACTAGGGTATAGTATTATATACCATATTTTTAGTAAATCCATCAAAATTTATCCAAACTACATGAAAATACAAAACTTTCTTATAAAAGAACAAAGAGGCTTCGCCTCGTTCACTTGCGATTGTTGCGCTAGGAAAGTTTCCCTGACATTTTATGAGATGTTTCTACTCATAAAATTCCTATAGAGCACCTTCCTGTAGAATAAAAAAAGCTTGTAATATTTCTACAAGCCTAAATCAACACCAAACTCAAACACCTCAGCTGTTTCCTGTTCAAAATTCACATCATAACCGACATCATCTTTATAAAAGAAACCAGTTTGTACTTTAACTTTTAATATGATCAAATCTTCATCGAACTCGTCATCTCTATTGAAGATTCTATCCCTGACTGCCTCTTTTAACTTGAGACGAATGTCTCTATTTTCAGGTTTAAATGGGTGTCCTAAGTTGACTGCTTTACCTACAAATCGATGCATATCTTTTGTAAGTGCTACAGATGAATTAACCGCAATGTCTTTGGCTTTCTGTGTCTCACCATGGGTAATAATGTAAAAATATCCATTTTCATAATAAGTATCAATCATTCTAACAGATGGCAGTTTATTACCGATAGTAGCCAAAGCGAATACTGTGTCCTTTGAAAATAAGTCCGTAACGACCTCCATTGCTTTTGTGTAGTTACTCATATAATCCGCCTTTCTTTGCTGAGGTCAAGTATGTAAGCATCTCTTGGTAAACAAAAAGGATATCCTTAGATATCCTGAATTATTTAGGCTGTCGCCAAAGGGTGACTGAATTTTTTATGTATGAGACCTGTCTTATCGTAAAGAACTTTCTTATAAGTCAAATCTACTTCACCTTTTTCAATCATATTAATAAAATACTCTTCTGAAGCCCATTTTAGTGTAATCCTAAAGCCTTCTTCCATGTAAACATTCTTGGCACTAATCGCTTCCTTACTAATGATGCATAATTCAATCTGTCTGCTTTCAGGGTAGACTGGGTCTTCAACAAATAAATCATCTGCTTCCACATCGCTACAATTAAGAAGAATCCCGATAACGTGTGGATTAGAAACAAGCCTGTTACATACTTTCCCAATAATATATTCCATAAGGCCTCCTATTATGAAGTGCCCTCTCATGGTGAACAGCATCTCTGCTACTGTATGCTAGCCCATACATGCTCACACCATCATTATAGCATAATTACACAAAAGTGCAAGGGAATTCATCTACTTTCCTCATTCAAAATTAGGTAAATTTACCTAATTTTCCATTAAAACATATATAGTTTGTACATCATCTTTCATTAAATAAATAAGATTTTCACCTTTGACATTTACCTTATCCCCAACCTTCAGATCAAGCTCTTTCACCTGATCGTAATATAGGGTCCTAGGCACAAATACCTGATAGAAATTTCCCCTTTCGTCATATCCTTTATAAATCGAAGGATATTTTGTTTGATCTGGATTAAAGTCAATGTTTATAACGGTTTTAACTGACTGACTAGAACTAACCAGTACCATAGTGTAGTCTGTAATAATTTCTTCAATCGTCAAATCAATGTTTAAGCTTACAGGACTTTGATAAAGCCCTAATGCCAAAGCTTCTTCTAAACTAGTAATCTTATTTTCGATAAGAAAATCTATAAGAGTTCCTTGGTTTTCATTCATCTTTGTATTTAACAGATTATATAGAACACCTACTATATCGTCCCTATAAATCCATTCCTGTCCTCTAAGATATGTTCCATAATACTCATCCAGAGTGCCTAATTCTTCAGCCTTAACTAGTGAAGCATCCCAAGTATAGCCATCTTGTCCGTCAATATACCCTAAAGCTCTTAAGCATAAGGTCACAAACACATCAGGTGATACATAATCATCACTTCCATACAGGTTCAATCCAATTCCTTTAGTAAGGCCTTCATGATATAGATAACCAATATATGAGTCCGCCCAGTTAGGTACATCTGTAAAAGGGTGTGTATAATTCATTTTCAGAGCAAGCTCTTCTTTACCTAATATCCTTACAACAATAACTCCTGCTTCAACTCTTTTAGCCAAACGATCCAGGTCAAATCCATTACCAGTTCCTTGGAATAAGCCAATAGCTTTTAAACCTTCAGCTTCTTCAATGAAATTTTCATGATTTGAGGCTACCATTCCATTAACCTGTGTTGTGCTCAAAGTTAACAGAATAATACAAAATCCAAGTTTCACTTTATTAACTATCGTCCTTCTTATTTCCCTTTTCGAAAACATATCCTGTCTCAGAAAATTTTTCATTGTAGTCTCCCTCTTTCTTTATTTGACCAGTCCTTTTTCATAGGCGAAAACAATCAATTCTGTTACCTTGGAATAATTAACAATTCCTTCAGGTTGATTGTTAGCTTTTAAGAATACATCATTAAGCTTATTATGAGTTTCAGCAGCTGATTCATTAATATGTGTATCCCAAAAGTCTCTCCGTTCCTTTAGGTCCCTAAGGACCTTTTCATTCCTAAGGTCAGCTATATTTTTGTAAGCAACCTGATCCGTTTTATATAAGCTGTTTCCTATATAGACTTGCATTTGTAAAATAGCTGAATACTGAAAGTATGTTGAATTTTCCATAGCTGCTAAAAACCCAATAAAATTAGCCTCATCTTCTCCGGCAAAACCTTTTTGATGGGCAATTTCATGGCTGGCAGTAAAACCAAGACTTAATATGGGTGGTTCAATATTGATATTGGCTTCAGAAAAATAGGGTATGTAGATTCCTGTATAGCCACTTTTTGTGAAGAAGCTTGATATTAATAAGGGTTTAACCTTAACCTTTTTTGGTGAAATAAAGTCATATGTATCTCCTAAGCTTACATAACCTAAGTAGGCCTCCCTTCGCACTTTCTCCTCCGTCCATTCATCTATTTCAGTCAGTTGATTAGCTAATTTATTGCCTCGAACTACCAAAAAATCATAAACATCCCCCAGTTCATCTTGACTTATGGCATGAACATCTAATTCAAAAAGGTCCTCTACCGTCATCCGATAATTATTCAACCCCCAAAAAAGTTGAAACAAAAGAATATTGATACTGATAATTAGTAGACCCTTTGTCAAATAATAAATACCCATACTGATCTTCTTACCTATAATAAAAACCAGCCCTTTTACTATCCAATAAACAAGTAAAATTATTTCTATACCGATGAATATCTCATCAAGTGAAAAAGGAAAGGGATGGCTAATGGTATTCAAGAACCCAGAAATCCCCCTGTAGAAAAATCGACTATAAAACATTTCAACCCATTGGCTCTCCCTTGATGCAAGGAACACTAGTAAGAAATTAAATGCAAGACAAAAAGCACTCACAAATATGAGTGTTAATATTTTTTTCTTTTCATTTCCTTTGGATAATTTTCTAGCTCTTATCATTATTCATGACCTACATTATTTTGTCTATTATAAGTAAATCTAAAGTAGATGTACCATTTTCTTCATTCTTGCCTGGTCAATAACCACATCTGTTCCATTAACACAATCATTATCTTCATGAGTTAGTGCAATACAAGCTTCAGCAACATCATTCATACGACTAAAGCCAAAAGAAATAGGTTCTTCACCAACAACAGTTTTTAATCTCTTATATCCACTGGGTTTTAGGAAGCCCGGACTTACTGAGTTCACTTGGATACCAAAAGACTCCAAAGAAACTGCTAAAGACTTAGTTAAGCTGATAACCCCACCCATAGCAGCTGAATAAATTTCCATGTCTATTCCCCTAAAAAGTGTATCCGAACAAGCTATGTTCACAATAAATCCATGCCTTGCTTGCTTCATAATAGGAGTCACTTCACGGATACATAAAAATAGACTCTTAAGATTGGAATCTATAACTTTTTGCCACTCATCTAAAGTGGTCATATCAATTGCTTTACTAAAAGACATACCTACATTGTTAATCAATATATCCACTCGTCCATAATAAGTCATAAGCTTTCTGAACAATTCCATGACACTTTCTTCATCTGTCACATCACAAGTAATAAAAATGCCTGAACCTTTGATGTCATAAATCATGTCTACAGTTTCACGTCCTAAGCTGTCACTCTTATCTGCTACTACAACAATCGCTCCCTTTTTCGCATACTTTAGAGCAATACTTCTACCGACACCTTCACCTGAACCTGTTACAACAACAACTCTGTTCTTATAGGACAACTTGACACCTCTATTCCAATTAGATGGGTTAATCTGTCTTCATACTTATATTATATCATAAAAATAAGATCTGTTTCTAGTTTGTAAACAAGTATTAAATATCTGTTTCGTTTCTTAAAATCCACCCTCAATTATGGTAAAATATACTTATAGTTTAATAGGAAGAATCAGCTGTTAGACTTAATTATAGGAGGTGAGCCGATGCCAGTAGGGAAAGTGATCCTACTTGTCGTATCGCTCCTTGCTATCATGGGGATCTTTTATCAATATACTTATTCCGGATATGACGGTCCATATTATATTGAAGAACCGACACAGAGAAATTTATACCCGGTAAAAACCATCACCATTCAGGGTGAACGGGGACCTGTAGAACTTGACTTACTTGCTACTTACAAGGTAAGTGCAATCGTCAAGAGCATTGCAGATTACACATCAGATTATACCGCTCAAATCTCACCTAGAGACTTCACACTTGCCTGGGCTGACGTAAACATCCCATCAATTGACAAATATATTACCTACTCACAAAAAAATCGCTGGTACTTTTTCACCGTTGTTAAAAACAGCAAAGTTGATGTCCACTACGTAGATAGAAACTCAGCTAATACCCATATTATTCCAAGTAGTGGTTATATAGCTGACTTAGTGGCAAAAGTCGAACCTGAAGATTATATAACGTTAGAAGGTTACTTAGTCAACGTAAGTTTTAAGGATGGTTATTGGAACACCAGTTTAACTAGAGGAGACACAGGTGATGGTTCCTGTGAAATTCTCTATGTTACCCATATGGTTTTCAATGATTAAAAGCATTTATCTATATAATGGCGGGAAGCTTGTATTAGGTTATGATGTATCTTCTTAAGGAAGAATGCATAGCAAAGAAGTTTCGATACGTCACGAAAAAAAGGAGTCACTAGATGGACAAGATGAATTGCCAATCCAGGCTCCTTTTTCTATTTAAAGTCAATTTATCTTTTGAATCAGTTCATCAAGTGTATGCCATGCAAGCACCGCACACTTAACCCTAGCTGGCAAGGTCTTAATAGGGCTTAACATAGTAGCATCCAATAAAGTACTTTCCAAGTCTTCTGGCCTCTTTTCAGATTTAATCATGGCCAGAAAGTCCTTTACCTTTTTATGAGCTGATTCTAAGCTTTCACCTTTAATTAAGTCAATCATCATGGACGTTGACGCCATGGATATGGCACATCCACTTCCTGTAAAAGCAGCATCAACAATCATCTTATCCTGAATATTCAGTTCAAGTTCAATGTCATCTCCACAAGAGGGATTATGCCCATGTTCATGATGGGTCTTATCACTCAGCTCTCTTCGATTATCCATATTCTTACTATGTTCCATAATAATTTCTGTATAAATCATATCAAGACTCAAGATTTAGCCACCTCCTAACTTCATGCAATTTTTCTATAAGCCGGTCAACATCTTCTTTAGAATTATATAACTGGAAGGAAAGTCTACAAGTTGCAGTCTGTTTTAAGAATTTCATGAGTGGCTGGGCACAGTGGTGTCCTGCTCTAATGGCGATTCCTGATGCATCTAGAATACTTGCAACATCATGAGGGTGAGCACCTTCTATAGTAAAGGCAATTACCGGTCCCATAGCTTGTCCATTAAAGGGTTCTTCCTTAAGAAGATCATCAACCAACCTAATGTAATGGATTTTCTTAAGTTGGTCAACAGCATAAGCACGAAGTTCTGATAAATATCTACTAATATGATCCAAACCAATTTCTTGAATATAATCAATTGCTGCTCCAAGACCTATAACACCATCAATATTAGGTGTACCTGCTTCAAACTTCTCATCAATTGCTGCAAAAGTAGTCTCCTGTTCATAGACGTATTCAATCATATCTCCACCAAACCGATAAGGCATCAAGTGCTCCAACATCTCTTTTTTACCATATAAAACGCCTATACCCGTCGGACCAAACATCTTGTGACCCGAAAAAGCCATAAAGTCCACGTCTAGGTCTTTAACATCTACCCTATCATGTCCTATATATTGAGCAGCATCTACAACAACAATAGCCCCTACTTTTCTAGCTCTTTCTATGATTTTTCTTGCTGGAGGAATATAACCTGTTGCATTAGACATCAAGGTAAAAGATACAACTTTAGTCTTTTCTGTAATTTTCTCCAGAGATGCATCTGTAAAATCATAGAGATAGCTTAAGCTTATACCCTTAGATTTTCTCACTTCCTGCCAGGGTACAATATTGGAATGGTGTTCAAATATACTGATCACCACCTCGTCACCCTCAGATAAAAAACCACTGGAAACCAAAGATGAAGAGATAAAGTTCAAGCTGTCAGTGGTTCCATATGTGAAGATAATCTCATTCTCATCTGCTCCAATTAAGCGTGCTACTTTATTTTTAACCAAGTCATAAGCCTGTGTAGCTTCATAACTTAAACGGTAGGCTCCTCGGTGTATATTTGCATGGTTATATGAAGAATAATCATAAACAACCCTATTAACGGATTCTGGCCTAAACGTCGATGCTGCTGAATCCAAATACACCAAATCCTTGTGAATCTGAAAGACAGGAAAATCTTTTTTTAGTTGTGATAAGTCCCTGCTAAGATTCACGCTCATCTACTAAACTCCTTTCAAGCCTTTCTTCTACTTCATCCTTTAGGCCTTGTATAGGTATAAGATCAATAACCTTGGAGAAAAATCCATGGACAATAACTTTTTTAGCTTCTTTTTCAGAAAAACCTCTAGACATCAAATAAAAGAGTTGGTCTTCATCCAGTTGCCCTGCACTAGCAGCATGTTCACCAACCACATCATCTTCATCACATAAAAGGGCCGGTATTGCATCAGAGTGGACATCCTTATCTAAAAGTAATACATATTCTGCCTCTTTTCCTACTGACTTATATCCACCTCTCTTAAACTTTAGATTTCCTCTGAAAATCTTCTTTGCATGGTCAAGAAGCGCTCCATGACAGTCAATCAAACTTTCACTTCTCACCCCTTGATGAATAGATTCATAGCCAATATCCAGTTTCTGGTCACCCTTTCCAAGATAAGCAGTAACAGTATCACTTTTGGCATCACTTCCCGCTAAATATGCAAGATACTTGCTTGCCATAGATTTAGAACCTAGGTCTATACTGGAAAATTCAACATAACCATTATGATTGATAACTGAAACATTATTATCAATATGGTAGACATTTTCTCCAAAAAACTGAAGTTTAGTCAGCTTCAAACTGGCACCTTCTTCAACATATATCTTAGTCACACCATTATGGTATCCTTTTGCTAAATCTTCACTTGTGTTTCCAGAATATTTTATTATAATATGAGCGCTAGCATTTCTCTTTACGTGTATATAATGATGGTCGACCAAATACGGCGTATTATCATCAATATTATACTCTATTATTAAGGGTTCATCTAACTTTCTTTCTTCATCAAGCCTAATGATCAAGCCCGCATTAAAGGCTGTTTCGCCCTCGTAAACATACTTGATGTCACATCCATGATTCAGAGCTTCAAATTCCCTTAATTCAGCATCATAGGGATTATAATATATATCTAACAAGTCACTTTGAGAACAAGTTATTTTATTTAATCTAACGTCCTTCCAGACATCAGGTTTTATCACACTAATGGTCGGCTTATTGTTACTGATAATTTCTGGTTCCATAGACAAGCCTAACCTTTTCCATTTTGGATAAGGCATTAAGTCATATGAGTGCTTTTTATTTTTGATAATTGTTTCCATGATTACCTCCTTATCCTATAGCTCCTTCAAATTCCAGGTTAATAAGTTGATTAAGCTCCACTGCATATTCCAAAGGCAACTCTTTGGTAATTGGTTCTACAAAACCTCTAACAATCATTGCTTTGGCTTCCTGTTCGTCAATACCTCTAGACATCAGATAAAAAATAGCATCGTCTGATATACGGCCAATTTTCGCCTCGTGACCGATATCGATATTGTCGTTGGCAAGTTCAATTATGGGAACGGTATCAGACTTAGACCGATTATCTAGCATTAAAGACTCACAGGATACATTAGCCTTAGCATGATGAGCATTTTTTGCAACTCTAAGCAAACCTCTATAAAAGGCATATCCGCCATCTTTTGAAATAGACTTAGTATTTATGTTACAAGATGTCCTTGGTGCTGCATGAACAACCTTAGACCCTGTATCAAGGTGCTGCCCCTTAGCAGCAAAAGTGATACCTGTAAACTCAGCATGGGCCCTTTCACCTTTTAATATGCTCATAGGATATAGCATACTGACTTTTGATCCGAAAGATCCAGAGACCCACTCAATTCTTCCATCACGTTCAACAGAAGACCTTTTTGTATTGAGGTTATACATATTTCTTGACCAGTTCTCTATAGTTGAATACCTAAGCGTCGCTTCCTCTTTAACGAAGAGTTCAACACAACCAGCATGTAAGTTGGCCACATCATACTTTGGTGCACTACAGCCTTCAATAAAATGAAGTTTGGCACCTTTTTCAACAATAATTAAGGTGTGTTCAAACTGACCTGCACCTGGTGCATTCAAACGGAAATAACTTTGCAATGGATAATCCACTTCCACACCAGCTGGTACATAGACAAAAGATCCACCACTCCATACAGCTCCATGAAGGGCTGCAAATTTATGATCATTTGGAGGAACCAATTTCATGAAATACTGTTTAACAAGGTCTGGATATTCCTTAACAGCTGTATCCATGTCAGTATAAACAACACCTTTTTTTATTAAATGTTCTCTCATGGAATGATAGACAACCTCTGAATCGTATTGTGCACCGACTCCGGCTAGTGACTCTCTCTCTGCTTGAGGTATACCTAATCGCTCAAAAGTATCTTTTATTTCTTCCGGTACATCCTCCCAACTCTGTTGCATATCAGAATCAGGACGAACATAAGTCACTATATTTTCCATATCAAGACCGCTTATGTCAGCACCCCAAGTCGGTATCGGTTTGGAGTTATAAATATCTAAAGATTTAAGACGGAAGTCAAGCATCCATTCCGGCTCATTTTTTTCACGTGATATGTCTCTTATAATATCAGGTGTCAACCCAGACTGGGTCTTGTACCTAGCTTTATCTTCATTTTTTATGTCATAGACACCACGTTGGATATCCTCAACATAGGTTCTTTTTTTATCAGCCATAAACAGTCACCTAAGCCCTTCCTGCTGCTGCAGAAATATAGGTTTCAAAACCTTCATTCTCTATCCGTTCTGCTAATGTATAATCACCAGATTCCATGACCTGTCCATCCACTAAAATATGAACATAATCTGGGCGAATTAACTGCAACAACTTGTTATAGTGAGTAATTATAAGAACAGCGTTGTCCTCACTGCTGAATTTCTTAACACCTTGGGCAACGGTTTTGATAGCATCTACGTCCAGTCCAGAATCTGTTTCATCAAGAATAACTAGCTTTGGATTTAGAACTAACATTTGAAGGATTTCATTCTTTTTCTTTTCACCACCGGAAAACCCTTGATTTAAATATCTTTGTGAATAACCTTCATCCATATTCAATTCCACCATACGTTTGATCAGTTCTTTTCTAAAGCCGACAACCGATTGCTTTTCTCCGCTAACACTTGTTTTTGCCGTTCTTAAAAAATTCTCTACCGTGACTCCCGGAATTTCTTCCGGATATTGAAAGGACATGAAAAGACCGTCTTTAGCCCTTTCGTCAACTTTCATCTCATTCAAGTCCTTATCATTAAACATAAGTTCTCCTGATTCTACTTCATATCTTGGATGTCCCATTAGGGTATTGGCCAAAGTTGATTTACCTGCACCATTTGGCCCCATCACCACATGAATTTCGCCTTTATTGATAGTCAAATCAATTCCTTTCAAAATTATTTTTCCATCAACTGACGCTTTTAATTTTTCTATTTTTAAAAGATTCATAACTTTTTTTCCTTTCATAAACATGCCTTTGACATTCCTTATATTCTTATTTCCGAATATAGCGTATTTTATTATAAAATAATTGTATATAATAATGGTTATCCTTTAGCAAATTATAACATAATTGAGAACGATTATCAACCGTATCAAAGCACCTTTTCATTAGTTTTTTAGGTTTTTCTATTGGGGAGTCATATATTTAATACCTTGAGAAAAAATAATCGAATTAACATAAATTTTATTCAGTCTATTCTTATATTATTTACAAATAAGTGGTATAATTCTATTGAAGATGTAAAATGTTAAAGACTATTTTGAAAGGGGTGTTTGGGGTAACCCGAGATATGAAAGTATTATTATGTGATGATTCAATGACTGTCCGCAAAAAAGTGGGACATATGATACAATTTTTAACTGAGTGCATTGTCTATGAGGCCGTAAACGGCCAAGATGCAATTGAACAATACGAGGAACACAATCCAGACTTAGTTTTCATGGATATTACAATGCCAATCAAAGATGGCCTGGAGGCAGTTGCTGAGATTATGACTATGCATCAAGATGCCCATATCATTATGCTCTCCTCCGTTGGTACAAAATCCAATCTTGAGAAAGCACTGAAGTTCGGTGCCAAGGACTTCCTTCAAAAACCTATTGACACAGATGAACTAAAAAGAATTCTGACCCAGTTTGAGGAGGAACAACATGTTTAGTGCTTTTTTTGGACATTACTTATTAAACAAGGGTATCGTATCGAGAGAACAACTGGCCAAAGTTTTGGAAACCCAGAAAACAACTCGTTTAAAACTTGGAATTCTGGCCATTAACAGTAAGTATATGACTTCTTCAGAAGTTGATAAAGTTCACCAACTACAGGAAACCATAGATAGACGTTTTGGCGAAATTGCAATTATGAAAGGTTATCTTTCTGACGACCAACTTTCTGACCTTTTAAACCAACAAAAATCTGAACATCTTATACTTGCTCAAGCCCTTATAGATGAAGGTATTATGGATCTTGCTAAGTTTGAGGAGGAAATTACCCTCTACAAATTGGCTTATGGTTTAGACGACGATCAATTTGAAGCTATCAAACAGGGAGATATCCGTGTTGTAATGACCGCATTTCTAGCTTTCGAGAAATCGGGTATGTCAGATTTATATATCGATTTTGTAACCCTCTTTGTCAAAAATATTATACGTTTTATAGACACCAATGTATATGTTGATCGAGTCGAAAAAGTGGACAGTATTATGTATAAACATCTCTTCACCCAGAAAATATCAGGTGCTGCCAAAATATTTACAGCTTATAGTGGCGACGATGAGGCCATCCTTGATATAGCCTCACAAAGTGCTGGTGAAGTCTTTGATTCATTTGGTGAATATCCACTAGATTCTGCCTGTGAATTTCTCAATATGGCAAATGGTCTTTTTGTTGTAAATCAGTCAAATGATGGTATTGATCTTAGTCTTGGTATTCAAAAGTACATAGAAAATGCTTCCATCAAGCCAAATGATGCTCTTTATAGGATTCCTATCCATATCTCAACAGGAACCATTTATCTCCATGTAGGCGTTCATTAAACTATCTCATAAAAGCAACCTCACAACAAGCTATATACAAAGAGGCTGAAATCTACAAAAATAAAATTTCCTTATCAAAGATTTTATTTTTATAGATTTCAGCCTCTATTCGAGTTTTTAACTTATCCATATCTATGTCTTCACAAGTCAGACATATTCTTTCTTGGATAAATATAATTTTAAATCTTTACTTGTACGCTGAGCTATTTAATAACTATAGGTCACAAGACTCGTTATAAGAATCAACCACTTTTACGGCTTTCGGTTTATACTGGTCAACTTTAAACCGATTTTCATTTAAATGAATAAGTAGAAAAGACACTCCAGCTCCCATGAGTCCTAAAACAATAGCCAAGACATCCGCTAATCCAGGTGCTAAAGTTGCTCCTATACCAGCACCAAGGCCTAGGCCTAGCAACAAACCTATTAGAGGAATCCCATACATTATTGCAACTGCCTTGATAAAATTTTCTTCTTTAAGGCTTATTTCTACAAAATCACCCTTATGGGCTAATGCATAATTATTTGCCTCAATAAACATGTCCTTACTTTCTAAACCAGCAGTACAGGCACCACATTTTGCACAGGCTTCTTTTCTATTTAATCTAACTTTTACCACTGCATCTTTTACTTCTATAACCTGACCAATTTCACCCATGGTTTCACCAACTTTCTAAAATAATCTGTTAAATAAATCAAAAGTTATTCATATCATAAAGGTTGACACTTAAATCACTTAATCTGAATAAGGTCCTCAACAACTTCCCCGGCAATCATTAACCCTGCTACTGATGGTACAAAACTAATACTAGCAGGTACCTGTTTCTTAAGTAAGGGCAATTCTGTTGAGAATATAACTTTTACTTTTCCCAATTTCCTATCCTTAATTTCCTTACGCATTACCTTTGCCAAAGGACAAGTATGGGTTTTTGATATATCTGTAATTTGAAATTTAGTATTATCCAGTTTATTTCCTGTTCCAAGACTTGAAATAATGGGTATACCTTTAGCCTTAGCCTCTTCTATAAGAAGTAGCTTAGCTGTAACATTATCGATAGCATCAACTATATAATCAACGCCAGACAAGTCAATGTCATCTTTTGTATCCTCAAGATAAAAAATCTGGTAGGTACTTAAGATTACATCAGGATTAATATCAAGACACCTCATCTTGGCAACTTCAACCTTAGGTTTTCCGATAGTCGACTCATAGGCTACTAACTGTCTGTTAATATTCGTAACATCAACCGTATCCTTATCTACGATAAGTAAATTTCCAACTCCGGCTCTAACCAAACCTTCCAAGGCATATGAACCAACACCACCAATACCAAACACTGCAACCTTGGCCTCCTTAAGTTTATTAAGGTTTTCTTGACCAATCAATTGTTCTGTTCTTTGAAAACGCACCATATTACCTCACATACAAAAGATTAGACTGCCAAGCAGACTAACCTATAGTATACTATGTTTAATCCTCAAGAGCAAGCAGGCCTTTCTTTATACGATTCAGTCCATCTATCAATAAGGCTCTAGGGCAAGCAAAATTGATTCGAATAAAACCATCACCTGCAAGACCAAACTGACTTCCTGAAGAAATTCTAATTTTTCCAACTTCAAGTAGAATTTCCATAAGTTCCTGAGATTCTTTTCCATAATAAGTGCAATCTATCCATGCCAAGTAAGTACCCTGACTATCAACCAGTTTCACATGAGGTAGTTCCTTGTCAATAAAGTCGCTTATGACACGTCTATTCTCTGTCAAGTAATCAAGAAGTTGATTCAACCATTCTTCTCCATCTTCATAAGCTCCAATAAGGCCTTCAATCCCAAAAACGTTGCTTTCTGCCACTTCCTTATCATTTGCAGCCCGGTTAACCTTTTTTTTGATTTCTGGATTAGGAATAATCATATTGGCATTTTTTAATCCTGCCAGATTAAAAGATTTGCTTGGGGCTGTGCAAGTGATTGTTATGTCCAGAAATCTTGGATCAACTGAGATAAAAGGAATATGTTTATAACCATTTAATATAAGGTCACCATGTATCTCATCAGACACAACATACACGCCATGCTTCAAGCATATATCGCCTATTTGCTGCAACTCATCTTTCTTCCAGACACGACCCACCGGGTTATGAGGATTGCATAATATAAACATCTTAACACCTTCGGCGACTATTTGGTCCTCAAAAGATTTATAATCCATCTCATAATGATTATCTTTATATATAAGCTCATTCAAAACGATTTCACAACCATTGTTGATAATTGACGTATTAAAGTAATTATAGACTGGCGTTTGGATAATAACCTTATCACCTGCTTGTAAAAGTGCTGCAACTGATGAAGATAATGAGGGTATAACACCTGTACAGAATTCTATCCAATCCTTTTTAATTGAAAAGCCATGTCTTTTTTCCCACCATTTAAGCTGACAATCATAATAAGCTTCTGGAAAATCCACATAACCAAAGGCCCCATTTTCTGCCCTTTTTATAATCCGATCCTTAATTGCTGGTACTGTTTCAAAGTCCATATCGGCTACCCACATGGGTAAAACATCTTCATGAACCGCCTCCCATTTAACAGCATTGCTTCCTCGCCTGTTAATAACTCTGTCAAAATCATACTTCATGACAATTACATCCTACTTTCTCTTTTAAATACGTAATAGTCGTATCTTTAGGGTTTACTTCTTCCTCTTCCATAATCAACTCACTAATCCCCTCGGCTTTAATCATACCTGACCTTGGATTTTTCACACTTTGAATTACACTAAGGACTTCAACATTGACAGATGATAACTCAAAGGCCAAATCTGTATCAATCATCGTACAACCGATTAAAGTGACATTTTCAGCATAGGATAGAGGCTGAGTTCCTCTTATTTCACAATCAATTAAGGTTAAATTCTTTGAGTACCAACCCAAATATTCACCATCAATACTACAATTTCTAAGTGTCACATCCTCTGAATTCCAAAAAGCATCTTTAGATCTAATGGTTGAATTCTGAATTTCTAAATGGCGGCAATGTTGAAATGCATAATTTCCATCTAGCCTAAATTCATTAAGGAAGATATTATTAGAATGAAAAAGAAGATAGTCTCCAAAAAAATCCGTATCCTCTATAAAAATATCATTACAATCCCATAGAGTCTCATTAGTGTTCATCTTACATCTACTAATCTTAATATCACTAGCGTCTCTAAAAATCTTTGGAGCAATAACCTTACTATCCTTAAGACTAATACCAGAACTGTACCAAACAGCAGCACGTCCCATTTCATCAAATAAGGAATCCTCTATTTCAATATGTCTACAATGCCAAAAGGGATACTTACTGTTAAAGTTACATCTCCTACTAACAAGATCCTTACCTTCTTTTATTGCTGATTCACCATTTTCAAACTTACAATCAACAATTTCTATCTCGCTTCTTCTGTATAGAGGTCTTTCACCCTCAAACTTTTCATTCCTAATCATCCTTCACCATTCTTTCGATATATAACCAAGTTCAAAATCATGTATCAAATAAATAGTTAGTAACTACCTAACCATTTATAATTGTACCATAAGAATATAAATAATCAAGGTCTTGATTATTTATTAATAGAATTTTAAAGGTCATTCTTATCAATTTTCTTTGTGATATATGCTTAATCAAACCCCCGTCCTTTATTCAACAACTTAAAAAGAACCCTTGTCCTGGCTATCAGCCACAACAAGAGCTCTCTACTTAAAATTTTATTTATCTGCTACTAATTCATATCGCTAAATGTTTATTCCCCTTCAAGTTCAACAAGATCAACTTTGAGGTTAAGCTCATCCAACTGTTTCTCTTCAACCACACCCGGTGCATTAGTCATTGGACAAGATGCATCTTTAACTTTGGGGAAGGCAATAACTTCACGGATACTCTCTGCCTGAGCCATCAACATAACGATTCGATCAAGGCCATAAGCCAAACCACCATGTGGTGGAACACCGTACTTAAAGGCATCTAGTAAAAATCCAAATCTTTCATACGCTTCTTCCTTAGTAAAACCAAGGGCTTCAAACATCTTTTCTTGAACGTCTCTTTGATAAATTCTAATAGAACCACCACCAATTTCATTACCGTTCAAACAGATATCATAAGCCTGAGCACGAACCTTTGAAGGATCTGTATCCAGTAGATGCAGGTCTTCTTCCAGAGGCATAGTAAAAGGATGGTGTTTAGCAACATGACGCTTTTGCTCCGCACTCCACTCAAGAAGTGGGAACTGTGTTACCCATACAAAGTCAAACTCATCTTTTTTCAATAAATCAAGTCTTCTAGCCAGTTCGAGTCTAAGAGCTCCAAGGGATTGGAATACAACGTCATTAGTATCAGCACCGAACATAATAATGTCTCCCGGTTGACCATCAACACGCTCAATAATCTTGGCAACCACTTCTTCTGAAAGAAACTTAGTAATGGCAGACTTAAGACTACCATCTTCGTTAATAACGATATAGGCCATACCCTTAGCTCCATAGCCTTTGACATACTCAGTCAAAGCATCAATCTGACGTCTAGGAAGGTCCCCTAAAGTCTTACCATTAATGGCTCGAACAGATCCACCACTTGCAACTGCTCCTGAGAAAACCTTAAAGCCGCAATCTGCAACTAAGTCTGAACAGTCAACCAGTTCAAGGCCAAAACGCATATCAGGTTTATCTGAGCCAAAACGTTCCATGGCTTCTTTATAAGTAATACGTTTAATAGGTAAATGAATCTCAATATCCAAAGCATCTTTAAAAAGTTTATGAAGTAATCGTTCATTTACTCCGATTACATCGTCTTCATCAACAAATGAAAGCTCCATATCGATTTGAGTGAACTCTGGCTGGCGGTCAGCCCTAAGGTCCTCATCACGGAAGCATTTGGTAATCTGGTAATACTTATCATATCCACTTAACATAAGTAACTGTTTAAAGATTTGTGGCGATTGAGGTAAGGCATAAAAATTACCTGGATTCACACGACTTGGAACCAAATAATCTCTAGCACCTTCTGGTGTTGATTTGGTGAGCATTGGTGTTTCAATTTCAAGAAAACCGTCATGGTTAAGGAATTCTCGTACTGAAGCAGCAACTTTATGTCTTAACATCATATTTCTTTGAAGATCAGGTCTTCTAAGGTCAAGGTATCTGTATTTAAGACGTAGGTCTTCGCGTACATCTGAACCTTCTTCTATTTGAAAAGGTGTTGTTTCAGCAGCTGAAAGAAGACGAAGCTCATAAGCACGTACTTCAATAGTCCCTGTCCTAAGATTTGGATTTATGGTTTCATCTGATCTTTTTTCAACCAAACCTTTAATAGCTACTACAAACTCTGTACGAATACTTTCTGCCTTAATAAAGCTTTCTTCTCCTATGGAACTCTGATCAATAACCACCTGAAGAATTCCTGTTCTATCTCTTAAGTCAAGGAATATAACTCCTCCAAGATCACGTCTTTTTTGGACCCAACCCATAACAGTAACTTCTTGATCAATGTGGGCTGCTGTAACACTTGTACAATAATGGCTTCTTTTTAAGCCTTTCATGGACTCGCTCATGATAATCCTCCTATAAAATAATATCTTTTAACATAATATCTATGCCTGTTTTATGTAGTCAGTAACCTGGTCGAAACCAATGGTATCCCTATCACCTGTTTCCATATTCTTAATCATAATCTGGCCAGATTCCAATTCATTATCACCAATAATAAATGAATACTTGGCATTAATCTTGTTAGCATATTTCATCTGATTCTTTACTGATTTGCCAAGAAGGTCTACACTAGTGCCAATCCCTGACATACGAAGCTTATTAGCAAGGCCCATCGCTTTGACCTTAGCCTTTTCACCCATGGCTCCAATAAAAAGATCAACCTTTTGCTTAGGTTTGAACTCACCTTTGGCATTTTCAACTGTAAGTAAAAGACGTTCAATACCTGCCCCAAAACCGACACCAGGTGTGGGTTGACCACCCATTTCCTCAATGAGTCCATCGTAGCGTCCACCACCACAGACAGTACCCTGGGCTCCGATATCATTTGAAATAAACTCAAATACAGTTCTTGTATAATAATCAAGACCACGTACAATCCAAGGATCCACCTCGTAAGGAATTTCCATTTCTTCAAGGTATGCCTTAACACCTTCAAAATGGTCAGTATCAGCTTCACTCAAATGATTAATCATTAAGGGAGCATCCTTAATAAGGGTTTGGCAAGATTCAACTTTACAGTCAAGTACACGTAATGGATTTTTTACCATTCGTTCACGGCAGGTTTCACATAGACCATCCTCATTGTCTTTTAGGAAGGCAACTAAGATATCATTGTATCTTTTTCTTGACTCAGCGTCACCTAATGAGTTTAAGTGAAGGACAACATCTTTAATACCAAGTCTTTGCAGCATTTGATATCCAAGACCAATGACTTCAGCATCAGCTTCAGGTCCTTCTGCTCCAAAGAGTTCAATACCAAACTGGTGAAATTGTCGAAATCTTCCTTTTTGTGGTTTTTCATATCGAAAAGCCGGTGTAATATAGTAAAGTTTCGTTGGCTGTGTTTCAGCATACATCTTTCTTTCAAGGTATGCACGAACAACACCTGCTGTCCCCTCTGGTTTGAGGGCAAACTCTCTAGCATGTCTTGACTTATCCTTAAAAGTATACATTTCTTTTTGTACAATATCTGTTGTTTCACCAACACCTCTTTGAAAAAGTTCTAGTCGTTCAAACATTGGTGTTCTAATCTCACTAAATCCAAAATCATCGCAAAGATCTCTCATGGTCGCTTCCAGTTCAAGAACTGCATCCATGTAGGGTCCGTAAAAATCCTGGGTTCCTCTTGGTGCGCTAATGCCCATATTGTGCTCCTTTCATTCCTATGGTTTATGTAAAGGATTTGTTTCATAACAACAAAAAAACCTCACCTCTACAACATGATGTAGGGACGAGATTACCCGCGGTGCCACCCTGATTGAAGCATATGCTTCCGGCTTAAATCTGTAACGTAGATATACGGAAATATTTACTAAATTCTGTTGCCACCAATCTGACACTCATCTTTCAATACCTCTCTCATAAGGGTCTTTCAGTAAGTTTTCATTAAAAGGTTTGCAGCCTATGACCTTTCTCTCTGTCAAAGAAAATATCTTACTTACTTTTCTTAATCAACGATTTGTTTTATAACTTTACTCTATTGTAGTGACCAAGAATGGATTTGTCAAGTTAAAATTAAGAAAAGGAGATTTATTATGATATAATATAAGTATTATAATTATGAAGGGGGTAGTAAATTGGCAAGAACGCTGATACAAAATCTAGCACATATATATACCATGAATAATCATGATGAGCATTTAACTCATGTAGATTTACTAGTGAACGATAATAGGATTGAAGCTATTGGTAAAAAACTTGGAACAGAAGGTGTGGATACTATCATAGATGGAAGTGGCCTTGTTGCACTACCTGGTTTCGTCAATACTCACCACCACCTTTATCAGACCATGTTTAGGGGTATTCACGAAGTTCAGGAACTTGGCCTATTTCCATGGCTAAAGGGTCTTTATGAATTTTGGCAGTATTTAACACCCCAAACAGTATATTATGGAGCACTTGTAGGCTTTTCCGAGCTAGTTAGAACCGGTTGCACCCTAACTAGTGACCATCATTATGTCTTTCCACATAAGCAGCCTGAAACTTTAATCGATACTCAAATAGGTGCTGCCAAAGAAATCGGCATCCGGTTTCACGCAACCAGAGGTTCTATGTCAAAAGGCGTTGACCAAGATGGACTCCCTCCTATGTCCGTTGTAGAAAATGATGAAGCAATTCTTCTAGATTCCCAGAGGCTTATTGACACCTATCATGATAGGTCAACCTTTGCCATGACCAGAATTGCTCTAGCTCCATGTTCTCCCTTTTCTGTAACCAAAGACCTTATGCTTGAGACCAGTCGTTTAGCAAGAAAAAATGGCGTTATGATGCATACCCATTTGGCAGAAACCAAAGATGAGGAAAAATATTGTATTGAAACATATGGTCTCAGACCTTACGATCTCATGGACGAATTGGAATGGCTGGGATCTGATGTGTGGTTTGCCCATGGTATCTTCTTCACTGATAAAGAAATCGCCAATATGAAGGGATCAGGTATTGCCCACTGTCCCTCTAGCAATATGAAACTAAATTCAGGCATATGCAGAACTTCCGAGTTGGTTAAAAATGGTAGCAAATTATCGATTGCTGTTGATGGAAGTGCCTCCAACGATGGTTCCAATATGTGGGAGGAAGTTCGTAGAGCCTATTTACTCAATCATCTTAAATACGGCACCAATGGATTAAGTGCTTATGAAATCCTAAAAATAGCAACCAGAGGTGGCGCCGAAGTACTTGGCAGATCAGATACCGGTTATCTAGACACCAATATGGCAGCAGATTTCAACCTTTTTGATTTGTCAGGAATTGAATATGCTGGTAGTCATGATCCTCTTGTATCTATTGTGTGTCTTGGCAATGACTCCTATCCACACTCCACTTACATTAACGGAAAGCTAGTTGCTGCAAAAGGTCAAATCAAAACTATTGATACTCATGCTATAGCTAGTGAAGCCGGTAAACATGCAAAGGAATTAATCAACTACAAAAGGCAATTAGTCCTATAAAGCTTCAAATACTTCTATACAAATAATATTCTTTCCAATTACAAGAGGCAGCCCCATTTAGCTGCCTCTTGTAATTAATCAAAATAATTCCCATATATTTACAGGATATATTTTTGTAATCAAGTAACTTCCTGCTTGATTATCTAAACGCATATAGAGCAAAAACAATAATCCCCAAAACTATACGATAATACCCAAAGGCCTGAAAATCATGTTTTTTAATATATCCCACCAAAAATTTAATAGCCAATATAGACACTACAAAGGCCACTAACATACCAAGAATCAAAATAATAAGTTCAGACGTTGTAAATGCCAAACCAAAACCTAAGAGCTTAATTAAACTGGCCCCGAACATGACAGGAATAGCAAGAAAAAAAGTAAACTCTGCTGCTACTGTTCTTGATGTTCCAATCAACATAGCACCTATAATGGTAGCTCCTGACCTTGATGTTCCAGGTACAAGGGCTAAGAGTTGAAAAAGACCGATAGCAAAAGCTGTTAAGAAGGTTAAATCCTCTAATTTATTAACTTTAGGAATTTTATCCTTGAATTTACGCTCAATGACAATAAAAACAATCCCATAAAAAATCAAGGTACTTGCAACTACAAGGGTCCTAAAAGATGAACTAAGGAAGACTTCATCAATGACGTCATCATACATAATCCCAATAACCCCAGCTGGTATACAAGCTACGATTATTTTAAACCAAAGCATCCACGTATCCTTTTTAGGGGCAAATTTCTTCTTCATATCAAAAGGTAATAACTTTTCAAAATAAAGAACGACAACAGCCATAATTGCCCCTAGCTGTATGACGACAAAAAACATTTCCATAAAAGCACTACTGGCATTAATAGAAATCACTTCATCGACCAATATCATATGACCAGTACTACTTATAGGTAACCATTCTGTAATGCCTTCAACAATCCCTAAAAAAATAACTTTCAATATTTCTAACAAATCCACTTGAAAATCCTCATCTTTCTGTCTTATATCTTTCTGTTGTATTCTTATAACTTTCTGTCTTTATTCTATCAAACATCTGTAAAAAAGCTTCTGTTACAATTGGGCAATAGGCCTTTCCTTCACCGTTAATAATTTCCTGTAAAACTGCTGTTGTTGTCAATTCTTTCCTATAAGGTCGTTCTGACAACATAGCATGATAGTTATCAGCCAAATGTATAATTCTAGAAGAAAGTGGTATTTCCTCTCCAGCAAGACCATCTGGATAGCCACTCCCATCATAAGACTCATGATGATGACGTACGTATTTGGCCACACATTCTAAACCAGGAGCATTTTCAAGAAATGATGCCCCTGTCTTACAATGGGTCCGAACCAAATCATATTCCTCCTCACTTAAGGGCCCCGCTTTTTCGAGGACTTGTTTTGGTATAACAATTTTACCTAAGTCATGAAGCATAGCAGCCCAGTACAACTCGTTTAGGTTATCTTCATTATAATCTAGACATTCACCTATTAATTTGGAAATACGTGCCACCTCATAGGAATGTCCCATAGTATAAGCATCATGATATTCAAAAGCTTTAATAAATGCAGATGAAACACCATATTGCATTTCATTACGTAGACTTACCAAATCTTTCATTTTTAGCATAGCATTAACTAAGATTTGTGTGGCTCTTACCTCTTCCATCATTTCATCGGTAAAGGTTCCATGTTTTTTCTTAAACTCCGGTTGACTGATGTCAAGACTTATACCTAATTTAACCTTTTCTTTCTCCACCAAGCCAATATAGATAGACTCATAAATCGGTTGAGCATGTTCTGAATACGTATTATATTTTTCAGTTCCCATTTTTTTCTCAAGGCTTTTTTCAACGTTTTTTCTAAGCTGCACCCCTGAAGTAAACAATTCAATATCCCTTGCTTTCAATTCCAATGAATTAAGAATATCCAACTGGTAACCTTGTGCATATATGAAGGTGACAAGATTCTCATCAAGTCTCATGACACTTCCTTTGTCACAAACACCTAACCTTTTCATCAAATAAGTAAAAACCTTGATGATAACCTCTTCATCCGTATGGGTATCATTCGTAATATAATTGGTCAGAAGGTTATAAAACTCACTCTTTTGATTATCGTAAGTCAGTTTTTCTAACGTTCTTTCACTATTTAGATAGGCTTCTTTATACTTCATCATTCTCTTTTGATTACTGTATATTACATAAGCCAAATACAAGGTCGAAACCAATAACAAAACCATCCCAACTGTAAGAACTACCACATAGGATTTAAACTCAGCTACTTGGTCCGAGAATATAATTGTTAATATTGATATAAAAATGATTTGTATAAAAAAATAGCCAATCAATAAGAGGTAAGGACATCTTTTTACCCTTTTATGGTCAAGGCCACGATTTTCAAAAAAAACGCTTAATCTCACTTTTACTCTCCTGACTTATAATAATAATACTATAGCACATGTTCTATTGAAAAACTATAATATTTACGTTTTTCTCAACCTTATATACTATGATTACTTTCTTTCAAACCTAATACTATAGACCCAAACAAGATAATGCTCCGAACAGAAATTTTATTTTAAAAAAACCCCAAGTTATAACTCAGGGCTTATCACCAGATCATGATAGCGTGATCTTTTTTCTAAAATCACTGTAATATGTTCTTCTATAGTTTTTAACCATTGTTCATAGCTCTTATCTTTTATGTCAAGTTGATTATAAAGAGACTTTAGGACTTTATATTTATAGTCTGTTTTTTCTGGTCTATATAATAAAAATCTTGCAAGCAACTCAAGCCATTCCTGATTCCTATCCCCTTCAGCAACACTCTCAAAATCAAGTCCTTGTATTTTTTTATCGTAGATAAAATTTCTAAGATTTACATCACCAAAGCAATATGATTCACCTTGGTAGAAAAGGCAACTATTATCTAAAGCTTGATAAAATTTTTCAAACCATGCTTTTAGTTCTATAAGCAAGACTACAGTAGCCTCAATATTTGATTCTAACTCATATACTTCAACAAGATCTAACAATGTTTTTCCCTTTAGATAAGATAAAAATAAGACTCCCTTTTCCGGATCTTTGTCAAGTAAATGAGGCTTTTCATCAAATCCAGTTTCAGATAAGACTTTATAAATTTTTTCTTCCCATTTATAGCTTTCTTTTCTTGTAAACAGCTTAACAACCCTGTTTCCTTCCAAATCCAGATACACCTGATTTCGCTTAGAATAAAAGTCTTGACTCATGATTCATCTTTTTCCTTAAGGCGGACCTCAATAGGCACACCCTTCTTGTATCCATCTAGTTCGCTTACCACACCAAGTACTGCATGACGAAGAATCTTCTGGACAAATGGCACCATTTGAATGGACTTACCATCTACAAGAAGTTCAATTTCCGACTGAATAATCAAACAGTCACTGTAAGTTTTTTTACCTTCAACAATAGCATGACATAGGTCTCTACAGGTCATTCCACAAGCACCACAACACTCTGGATCCATATCCGGCAAAAGAGGAAAAGTTTTCTTCTCAACAAGGTCTACTAGCTTAATTGGATCTTTCATAACACTTATGGCAGGAAGACCATTATAAGCTTCTATACTATCGGCCACCTTACCGCTAATAGCAAAAACACGCTTATCATACCTTTCATCAAGGTCCTTTATATCTCGTCCTGCCAAAATAATTGGAACACTGGCTTCCATAACCCCTTCCAAAACCAAATAGTCCATATCGTAGAAAGAGGCAATTTGCGAAAGACTTAAATGTTCTTGGAAAAGAATATCTGTCTCCTTTAACCCCCTTGCAGTGACTAACATGGACCCAGCCTTCTTATGTCGATAAGAGTTAGTTCCTATTGTATCTATTGCAAAGCCTTCAAAGTGAATATCTTTCACTGATCCTACGCTATACCCTCTTTTTCTGAGTTCTCCTATAATACTTTCTATTGTGGTTGTCTTACCTGACCCCGTATATCCAATAACTGAAAAAACCTTCATCTTCCTACCCTTTCCAATCTCATATTAGATTAAACTCAACACTCCATAGTAATCCATTATTATAAACATTATGGAACATAATGTCATGATACAAATAAAGCCATAATCAATCTTTGTCATAGTTAGCCTATAGAAGGAACTTCTCTGCCCACCAATGACAAATCCTCTATTCTCTAGTGATTCTGCTAAATGTTTTGCCCTGTTCAATGACCTGACAACAAGGGGCACAAAGAGCTTGGCAATCATCTCCAGTCTAAGTTTTAAGGGCAGGCTAGATACATCTATCCCTCGTAAACTTATAGCTATAGCAGTATTTTTCATTTCTTCCATCAATAGGGGTAGAAATCGGATGCCAACTGTCGTCATCAAAGCAAACTCATATGGAAGTCTCATTTGAACTAAGCCCTGTATAACCAGTCTCATAGGTGTTGTTGATATAATACCACCACTTAAGAGTATAACCAGTACACGAAAAACATAGTTCATTGCAAGCAAGAGGCCCTCTTTCGTCAAGATTGAAAGACCAAACACATGAATGATTGATTGACCTTGAGTAAATATACTTTGAATAATAATTAAGATTATTAATATACCACCAAATTTCCTGAACCTCCATATGACCTGACCGGTTTTAAGACCTACAAACTTACCAATGGCCAACATAAGTATAAGTACGAAAAATTGTATCAAAAAATCGCTACTAAAAAGGATGACAAACGAAAACATACCCACCACTATAATCTTAGACCTAGGATCAAGCTCAATTCTCATGTATGACACCACCCCTACTCATGGTTAAATTTTTTCCATTCAATTCCCTTATGAAATTAAAATCATGGCTAATGACAAGAATACCCATTCCTTTTTCAATTAACCTACGAATGATACCAATTAGGTCATGAATTAATTCTTGATTCAATCCAACAGTAGGTTCATCTAGTATCATATAATCTGGATTCAACATTAAAATAGTTCCAATGGCCACCCGTTGTTTCTCTCCTCTGCTTAAAAGATGAACCGGCGTATTTTCAATATCTTCTATTGATAGGTCCACAATAAGATCTTGGTATCGGGTCTCAATTTCCTCTGTAATCCCTTGTCCATAGATATAAGGAAACATAAGTTCATTATAAATCGTATCATTAAATAGCTGTAATTCTGGATTTTGAAAAAGATAACCTATCTTTTGACCTATTTCAAAAGTCTTGTAGTCGTCTACCGACTTATCATCAATTAATATTTTCCCACAGTCAGCTTTTAAGGCTCCAATAATCAACTTAGACAAAGTCGTCTTTCCAACACCATTTGGACCGGATAAAGAGGTTATTATACCTTTTTTCAGACTTAAATTCATCCTATCAAAAAGCAATCTTTTATGATGGTTTTCCAATAGTGTATATGACATGTCCTCAATCCTTATAAATACCATCTAGATACCTTCCCTTTCCATTTCATAAAGAGATTTGTCTTTAAGCTCAAGGACTCTGTCTGCATATACCAAATGTTCTTTTTTATGATCCACCATGACGATAGTTAAGCCTTTTTGATGTCTTTCTTTAAGAAGTGACAATATCTTAGAGACCCGTCTCTCATCAACTGCTGAAAAGGCTTCATCTAGAAGGAGAATACTAGAATTTAAACAAAGAACTGCTCCTAGAACCATAAGTTGTTTCTCACCACCAGAAAGATTAGCAGGATTTTTATGAATTATGTCCTTAATATCCAAGTCCCTTATTATATTCTCTATTTGTTCTGTCATGTCATTGGGAGTGTAGGAAAAGTTCTCCATACCAAAAAGAAGCTCATCCATTCCATCAGTAAAGACTAATTGATGTTCAGGGTTCTGATATACAGTCATGACATCACCTGGAATATGATCTTCTTTCAACATATCTCTACCTAAAACAATTATCTTTCCTAATCCTTCCATACCACCTTTTTTTATAGATCCATTAATAAGCCTCAAAAGGGTTGTTTTTCCCTGTCCGCTATATCCTGTCAGACCAATCCATTCACCCTTTTGGACCTGTAGACATAAATCTTCATACAGGATTTTGTCCCGTCTATAACCAAATGTCAGATCTTCTACTTGAATCAGCCCAGCCATTCACGTCTCTCCTCTGGTAATCACTCATTAAACTCAGCCTTAAATGCATATTTGCACCAGAATTGACTGAACTTATCCTTGCTGATAATAACCTGGTAGGGGCCCACCCCACCGTTTGCTTTATTTCCCAATGGTTGACCATCCATTTCATAAGCCAGATAAACATTTTCTGGATCACTCCACTTTTCAAAAGGTATGGCTACAGCATAACCGTCTATAGCACTCACTGTTAAAGGCCTATTTTTTAAAATGTTAAGGCCTGCATCTTCTAACACCACCACCAAAGGAAGACCTCGATACTCATGGCTTTCAGCTTCTTTCCCACTTGCCTTAAGGTTGGCTGTGAAACTTGAATCTCCTAAACGCTTTAATTCATCCTTACTATAAGCCTTTAGGGATTCCCCATTCTCCCATATTGAAAAAATTTCTTCCTCGTCTAATCGTTTTTTTTTTGCTAAATCCTTTTGATTAAAAAAACTTAGGACAGCAATTCCAATAACTAAAAAAACAATAATGACAAGAGGTATTCTATTCTTCATTATGACCGCCTCCTATATCCACGACACCTTTATGTATACGATAAGCAATAAGCCCCCCTATACCTCCTGATAGAATTCCAGTAAACAAAGATAACAACAAGGGGACCAATGGCAGACGAAAGAAAACTAGATTAGATAAATATGTTCCTGCCATATTAGCCAAAATTCCACCTATAAAAAAATCCGTATTTGTCTTTAAAGGACGTCTTAATACTAAAATGAAAAGATCAACTAATATCCCTGGAAGGGAATAAGTAATGAGGCTTGCAAGACCATGGCTACCGAAAGAACCAGTAACCATAACAATCAAAGCTTGAACCAATGCTGTTAAAGTCGCTGCCCCCTTTTTTCCCACAAGACCTGACGCTAAAACAATCCACATCATATAGAAGCCACCAGCGACGGCCCCCCCAGGTATAAAGAGAGGGCCAGTAATCATATGAGCAATGGGAACTATAAGGGGTTTAGATGCTATTCCCAGAGCCGCCATTAAGGCAATAACCATTAAATCATAAAGTTTAAGACCTTTTAATAATCTCATTGTACAATAATTTTCGCAAGATTTTTAATCCAACTTGTAGCAAACTCTGTATTTTGAACTAACTGAACAGGGTTACCACCACTTATTGGTTCACCATCCTTGACTACTGCAATAATAGTTTCATCATCAACCTGGTCACTGTTAAGCACAATTTCGTACCCATCTTCTGCAACCAAAATAAGGGAATCAAATGTTTCAACCTTAAGGAAAGTCAATACGTCCTTAAGTTTATATCCCTCCCAGTCTTCTGGATATATAACGTCATCTTTCATCCGTTCTGTATGAAGACTGACTCTTTCCAATTTGCGTTCAGCACGGTCACTGGTCATATCAAAAGACCCGTCCTCTAAACCTTCAAATACAATGGTCCAACCATTACCCTCAATATCAGTACTCTTTTCTTCACCTGTCTGGGCAGTTTCAGATTGGAAGACTTTTTCATGACTTCCATCTCCGCTTGTCACCTGCAACAAGCCTTTAAGATTAGATTTATCAGGATTATCAGATGCAAATTTTACAGTTATACTTCCTTGATCATTCACATATGCAACACCAGTTTTTAAGGTGTCTTTACTAACTTCTATACTATAACCATCTGATGCAAAAAGCACATAGTAATCTGCTTCAAGACCTGCAGTTTTAACCAAATCATATACACTGACTCCTACATTGTCAGAAATATTTGCCTGTGGTAAGACGTCTGAGGCACTTGTAAGGGAAACAAAAGCCTTGTCGTCAAAAGCCATAGTCATAACATTCTTAATTATCATACCAAGGGGAAGTTCATGGGCTGTAAAAAGAGGCATATCTTCACCGGTATACTTGATAGAACAATCCTGGACCACTTCATAATCTTCTGTCTTTTCATATCCATCACTTGCAACAAATGCAACCTCATCAACTTGTGGCAAGTCGAACGTTTCAATCAAATCACCTATATGTACAGCCTGATCTGGACTATCATAATAAACGTACTCTTCACTTGGGACCATACTAAAGGCAGTTTCCATCATAATGACCATTTTCTCCGATGAGCTCACCATACTTCCCTCATCACTTGATGCCTCTTGGTCTTCTCCTGCTTTTAACTCTATTTCAACCAAATTTGATACAAAATACATGGATCTAACATCATTAATAGCAACTCTCAAAGGTTGTTCTCTTTGTGTAAGCGGATTATCATTCCATACATTTGCTAGTATAATATCCTTTGAGGCTACAATATCATTAGGTACGTTAATGGCATACCCATCCCCAGCAGTAAAACGAATACTATCTACACCATCTAAAGATTCACCTATACTTGTCAATATATCTGTCAGCAGATATCCTTGGACCTGATCAAGCTCTTCTTCACCGTCAGATGTCAAACTCTTAATGTCACGCGTTACAGAAGTCAAGGCCAAAATGTCATCTAATTTAATTTCTGTACTTGAATTCAATCCCTTTATGACAAGGCTAACATCATTACCTGAAACATTATTAACAATATCTTGATTTGTTTGTTCTGATTCTTCATTAGCCTCCGAGTCATTCTTTTCATTGCTTTGTGCAGTATTATCCTGATCGTCATAAACATCTTTAGTTGAATTACCATTACATCCCACACTTACTAAAAGCATGACCAGTATCATAATACTTATTACTCGATTCATCTTTTTCATTTAACTATCCTCCGTTTTTACTATTTCTACAATTAAATTCTCGTTATTCAATAAGTCAAAATACATCATTTTTCCACGTAAGAGCTCCCCCTTACCTGTTATGACTTTGACGCATTCTGCAACCTGATAAGATGCTACCGTTGCCGGAATAAAAGAAGCAGCAGTCCAATTGGGCAGTTTAGACTCACCGTATATTTCATGAAGCATGAAATCTCCAGGCATGATAGTCATAACCTGACCAACCCAACCACCTACGGCACCATGAATCAGGGGGATCCCCTTTTTTTCAGATAGGTCTTCCATTAAGAGTCTTGTCTCAATATTGTCAACACAATCAACAATCACATCAATTCCCTTGATAAATTCTGGCCCACTCGACTTATCAAACTTCATTAAATATGTTTCTGTATGTACTTGCTGGTTAATATGATGAATTCTTGATTTTGCTGAGGTGACTTTGGAACGTCCAAGATTTCCCTCAGTTGATAACAGTTGTCGGTTCAGGTTCGTTTCGTCAAAAACATCCCCATCCATAATCTTAATATACCCAACTCCTATCCTTGTCAGCATTTCTATAACATAACCACCAAGTCCACCAGCACCAACAACCCCAATCCTTGCCCTTTTGATCAACTCCATTTCTTCTTCAGTTATGGTTCCAAGATTTCTTTCATAGCGTTTACTGATCAAGAGACACCTCACATTCTAACCTAAACTGTCTTCATCTTATTCACTTATTATAGACCTTTTAAATAAGGCGTGCAATGTCATTTACTTCACAAAAATATCAGTTTTTTGAAGATAACAACCGTTTTTATATTGATTAAAATATGATTATATTTGTATTAAAAGCAAAATTTTCACTTGTATATTTGTGCTTTTCTTATTAAAATCATTACATAAGATAACACTCGTTATATAAAAGGAGGTTTCCATGGCACGAACATCAACCATATCAAGGAAACAAATTATTAAAGCAGCCTTTCAAGTCTGCAAAAATAATGGAATCAAGGGTCTTACTGTCAGATCTATAGCCGGTCAAATAGGTTGTTCTACAGCCCCCATCTACACTCAGTTTGAAAATATGGAAGGCATCATAAATGAACTAACCATATATATCAACCAACAATTAATGGTATACATGGAGAAGAACTTTACTATAGACCCATTCTTGAATCTTGGTGCTGGTACAGTCGCTTTTGTTCTTGAGTTCCCTTTAATATTCAAAGACTTTTTCATAAATAAAGGCTATAGCATATTGGAAATTGGGCTTAAAGACAAACAAATCAAACTCATGTCAACAAATCCCTTTCTTGCCTTACTAGGCAAAGACAGACTTAATTCGCTCCTAGAGGACATGAGTATTTACACAATGGGTCTAACTTTATCAATATGCAATGCTAAGCACAAAAAAACTTTAGACTACTACATTGAGAAACTTGAAACTACAGGATCCAAGCTTATTCACTACCATATGATTAGTTCAGGAAATCTAGAAAACGCATTTAAGCTCTTTAACGAAAAAGCAAGTGAAAAAATAGATATGAAAGAGGTGATATCATGAAAAAACTGTTAATTAATGGCATTACAGACGCTCAAGCACCTGAATACACTGAATTCGAAAGGCAGGTGGAAGAAGGACTTGATTCAGACACCTACTATTTCAAGCTAAGAGACATGAATTTCAATTACTGTCAAGGATGTTGGGACTGTTGGATAAAAACACCTGGAAAATGTAGATTTAAAGATGATTACGAGAAAATATTATCTATACTTCCTCATGTTCATGATCTGACAATTATGACAAGCCTTATTGCAGGATATGAACCAGCTCTAGTTAAGAAGTTTAAAGACCGTATCATTCCCTTTGCCCACCCCTATATAGAAATTATCCATGGTGAATGTCATCACAAAAAACGTTACAGGGATTCCCATTTTTATTTCCATCTAAAAGTCCTAAGGGACGACCATACTGACACCAGATCATTAGATATAATCAAAGAAGCCTATGAACGTGTTGCCCTTAACTTTCATTCATCCTTACTTACATTTACAGTCGAAGATGTCAGAAACCAATCAACATTAGTATAAAAGGAGATTAACTATGAAGAAAATAGTAACCATAATTGGAAGTCCAAGAGGACAAGCAAGTAACTCTACCGTCATAGCCCATTGGTTTAATCCTAAACATAACAATATTTTATATTTGAATAAAATAAATAAGCACGAATCCTATATGAAGCAAGTTTTTGATTCTGACTACATAAGCTTTGTCTTCCCCCTATACGTTGACGGTATGCCGGCTCAAGTCAAGGCGTTTTTTGAATTAATGGAAACCAATAAAACTAGGCTTAAAGGGAAAAAAATAGTCTATATCATCCATTCAGGATTTCCTGACGGTATCCACCTTGAAAACCTGAAGAAATATCTCATACTTTTTTCAAACTTACTTGGACTTGATCATAGGGGCGTTATTACTATCCCAGGTAGTGAGGGTTTTAGACTAATGCCTCAAAGATTGACTCAAAAAAAAGCCTCCATACTTGAAGGCTTGGGTCGAAGTTTTATAAAAGGACAAGTTTTGAAGGAAAAAGACCTTAACGAACTTCAAGGACCACTTCGCTTCTCCAAATCCAAAATAATCCTATATAGACTAATGTCTGCTTTAGGACTGACAAATATGTATTGGAATTCAAATCTAAAAAAGAACAAGGCTTTTAAAAACAGGTTCACTACGCCATACAAGAATGAAGTTAACCTCTAGATATCAATACCAATAAATTGTTTTATCAGAACACCAATAAGAAAGGATATTCCTGCAACACCTAAGGAAATAACTGCCATCTCAGTAAAACGTTTAAAGAAATTGTAGTCTTTGGCAACAGCTATATAATAATTAAATACAAAAATAATTAGTACTGCAACACCTAAACTAACGCCAAGACTAATAAAAGGATTGCTAATCAATAGATAAGGCAGTATTAAGAATACAACCGTGAGTACATAGGCTATCCCCGTATAGAGAGAAGATTTACCTGCATTTTCTCCTCCATCTTGCCTTGTAGATAAGTACTCACTTGCAGCCATGGAAAAAGATGCACTAATACCGGTAATGAGTCCAGTTAAGGCAATTAACTTGGAATCCTGAAAAGCAAAAGTATATCCGGCTAAAGCTCCCGTCAGTTCAACAAGGGCATCATTAAGTCCAAGAACGACTGAGCCCATATAGTTTAATCGCTCTTCATCAATCATATTAATAAGCTCATGCTCATGTTTTTCTTCATCTTCGATTATCGTTACCATTTCTTTGGAATATTTCTCTAACTCCTTGTATTCCCCTTGTGCTGATGACTCTCCTTTTTCAAGAATCTTGATTCCAAAGGTCAAACCAAAAATACGGATCATCCAGAAAAAAAAGAATACCTGCCATTTTTGTGGCTTTAAGTCCTTCCCTGTCATCTTTTTTAAAACCTTATAGTGCTTCAACTCATCTTTGGCAACATCTTGCAAAATATTTTTGTTGTGCTCATCATCAACAACTTTTGATAGTCTGGAATAAATATGATACGAATTTATTTCGTCCTGTTGATCAATCAAGAGTTTTGACATGGTTTCTTTATCTATTGCTTTTACAACTTGTTTATTTTCATTATCTATCATTGTTAGCCCTCTCTATTTCTTATATCTTTTCCTCAGTAACCATCTTGTAGCTAAACCTCAATTATCACATGTCCTGGGATGGTAACTGACTCTTAATCAAATGTAAAGTCTTTATTTGTATGCCACCAGTGGTCATTTGACCATACCTTATCTACATTATATAGGTTCCCTTATGCTCTGTAAACCAATTGTCCTAAACTTCTTGACAAACTCCCCTTAAGGATAGAAAATGTTATATGGGTGCTAGATAATTTCAGCATAGGAGGTTTTGTATGTTATACATTCATCATACCAGTACAGACCCATTTTACAACCACGCCATTGAAGAATATGTTATGGATAATTTTACAGATGAAGCTTTTATGCTCTGGCAAAACAGACCATCAATTCTTATTGGACGAAACCAAAACACAGCTTCTGAAATAAACCAAGATTTTGTTCAAGACCATCACATTGATATTGTTCGAAGACTTTCAGGTGGCGGAACCGTATTTTGTGATTTAGGAAATTTTAATTTCACCTTTATCACCAATAAAGGTACTGAGAAAGAGAGTTTCGAAACTTTTGCAAGACCGGTCATCCTTGCCCTTGAAGCTTTAGGTGTTCATGCTAACTTCTCCGGTCGTAACGATATTACCATTGATGGAAAAAAAATTTCAGGCAATGCCCAATATCATCATGGTAATCGCCTGCTCCATCACGGCACCTTACTTTTTAATGGTAATCTTTCTTCTTTAAAAGGAGCTCTTATATCTAAACCCTTAAAATTTAAAGACAAGAGTGTAAAATCAGTTGTTTCCAGAGTTACCAATATATATCCTCATTTACCTAAACCCATGACTGTTGAATCTTTTAAAGATTACCTTAAGTCCTTTATTATGAATTACTATAACATTGACAAAGAATATATCCTATCTGAAGAAGAAAACAATAAGGTTTTAGAAATTTCTAAAAACCGTTTTGAATCTTGGGATTGGAATTACGGAAAAAGCCCAAAATATGATTATCATCATAGTGTTAAATACCCCAGTGGTCTCCTGGAATATTATTTAAAAGTCAAAAAAGGTAGAATCTCAGACCTTTCCATTTATGGAGATTTCTTCGGAATAAAACCCATTGAAGAGCTGACTTCCAGCCTCATAGGAACTATACATGAATTTAAATCCATTCGAGAGGAACTATCTAAGCATAAGGTTGATGATTATATTAAAGGTCTAAGCCCTAGTTCTATAGCTGCAGACTTGACACAATCTAACACTCCAAATCTTTAGTAGCTCTCATTAATATAAGTCCAGAAAGGAATACAATGAAATCCAATTACAAAAAAAAGCCAGACTGGCTTAGAATAAAAATAGAAAGCGGTAAAAAATTCAATTCTGTCAATGCAATGGTTAAGGAGCTTCATCTTAACACCGTCTGCCTTGAAGCCAATTGTCCTAATCGAATGGAATGTTACAATAGAAAAACAGCTACCTTTATGATCCTAGGAAGAAATTGTACTAGGAACTGCACTTTCTGTAATGTCACCCAAAAAACACCCGATCCAGTCGATCCACTTGAACCTCAACATGTAGCTGAAGGTATCAGACGACTAGGGCTTAAGCATGCTGTTATTACATCAGTAACTAGAGACGACCTTATCGACCAAGGTGCAAACCAATTCATTCAGGTAGTTAAAGAAATTCGAGCATTAACGCCTGAAGTTACAATTGAACTTTTAATACCTGATCTACAAGGTAATCACAATCTACTTGATCAGGTTTTTGCTTCCAATCCCGATCTTATAAACCATAATATTGAAACAGTTCCTTCCCTATATAGCACAGTCAGACCAATGGCATCTTATGAAAGATCTCTAAAGGTTATCAAGCAATGTAAAGATAATTATCCACATATAAAAACCAAGTCCGGCATTATGCTTGGACTTGGTGAATCAGAAGATGAAGTTATTCAAGTAATGCATGATCTATTAGCTTCTGGATGTGATATTTTAACCATAGGCCAGTATCTCCAGCCATCAAAAGACCATATTGATTTAGTAGAATATATTCATCCTGACCAGTTTAATAGGTACAAAGAAATCGGTCTAAAACTTGGCTTCCATTCTATAGCAAGCGCGCCATTAGTTCGAAGCTCCTACCATGCTGATCAACTCCTATAATTAAAGAAATAGAATCCCCAGCACTCCACCTATAAAGATATATAGGATGGGGTGCAATTTTATTTTGAACATAAGACCGAAAAGAACAAGGAACATAACTAAGGCTCGTATATTGACACTATCAATCACCACCTGTATATTCTCTGTCAAATCCGTAATTTTAATAGGTTCTTTAAAAAGTGATATCAAGGCAATTTGACCAGCTGCTGCCAAAATAGCACCAATAGCCACTGGCCTAATACTTCTCATAGTCCTTTGAACCCAAATATTCTCTTGAAAAGCCTTTAAAAAGTGTGAAATAACCATAATTATGAGAAAAGATGGTAGAACCATACCTAGGGTAGCAACAATGGAACCAAGAAATCCCCATTGGGTCTGTCCTATATAAGTTGCCAAGTTAATTCCTATTGGACCTGGTGTTGACTGACTGACTGCAATCATATCGATAAATGTCTCTTCATTAATCCAGCCATTTGCCAAAACAAAATCTTGCATGAGAGGAATTGCAACCAATCCTCCACCAATCGTAAAAAGTCCTACTTTAAAAAAAGATATAAACAACTCAAGCAGCATGATTCCCTCCTTTGCCAATGAATGGAGACAAAAGAGTTCCGATAAATCCTAAACCAAGAATGACTAAGACAGGCTTTAGACCAACTCCTACAATTAAAATACTTCCAAAAATTAATACAAAAAGATCATAATATCCTTTGACCGCCTTTTTAGCCATCCTAATGACAGAATGGATAATGAGAGCCAATACGACAACACGGATGCCCAAGAAAGCCTGTTCAACATAGATATTATCTTTAACTTGGTTTAATATCCCGGCTATAAGGCTAATAACTAACCAGCAAGGCGATATAACACCAATTGTTCCTGCTATCGCTCCTGGAATACCCTTATGCTTCATACCAATAAAAGTTGCTGTGTTCACAGCAATAATACCTGGCGTTGTCTGACTAATAGCAAAATATGAGAGTAATTCTTCTTCTGTTGCCCATTTCTTATTTTCCACTATTTCTTTAATCAACATAGGTAACATGGCATATCCACCACCAAAGGTGAATATGCCAATTCGAAAGAATGCAATATATAATTGAATAATCTTATTTTTTTTCATATGCTTTCGCTTTCAAAACACTTACATACTTTACATCTGTATTTAAAATATGATTGGATACCCAGTTGAAGAGGAATCTATACAAATCATTAATGACTTCTTTCTGCTCAAAATCCAAATCCGATTCCAAATTTTCCTGTATTTTATCAATAAAAGCTTCATGCTCTCTTACATGTTCCTCCAAGAACTCATATTCTGCTTCATGAAGCATTCTTTCTTCATCTTCAAAATGATAAATTGTATACGATTGAAGTTCCTCTAAAACTTCATGTATATCGCTAATACAATTAAATCCATCCCTAATATCCTGGGCCAATACATCCAATCTGTCTAATAGTCCAAATAATTTCTCGTGTTGCTGATCAATCTCAGGGATATCAAAGGCAAATTTCTCGTTCCAAAGCATTACTATCTCCTTCTCTTTAACTAATTATTTCATATCTAAAACTTCTTGATACAGTTTAAGTACTTTTATATGATAATCCGCTTCCGCCCAAGTACCGCTTAGCCCTTCAACAGTTTTTACTCGACCTAAAAGCCAGCTAAAATGTCTTGGGTCCTTTGTATCCGCTTTAGGATAACCAGATACACCGGCATATAGAGCACTATGATCGGTATGTGCATCAATACCATCATACCAAGAATCAAATTTCATAAATGTCATCGCTTTATAATCTTCTCCACCTTCAGATATCTTAAGGCCACAGGGATTATGGTAAGAGGCATCAACTCCAGATTGACTTTTAACCTTATACAAATAACCAGTTTCCAAACACATCTGCACATATTGTATAACAGGATTTAAACCTTTTGTCTGACATAATTCATAATAAATCGGAATCAAGTCTAATCCTTCCTGACTCATTCCTTTTTTGACGGCCCACAAAGTCAAAGTTTCCTGACTTGCAGTTGCTGGTCCCAAAAGAGGTGTTTGACCATTTTCATCAACATAAGAACTGTCAATATCACCTGCTCCAGACAAGTCATCAAGGTTGTCCAAATTAGCCACAAGATCCGATGATAAAACCCCAATGTGTACAGCTATATCATGGTCTACAGCATCTATTCTTACCAAATGGGACGCTAAAGTGTCTTCACTATTTTTCACCTTGGCAAGAAGAGCATCATAAGACACTTTGGCTACATGATTACGTAAAAATTCTTGACTTTTTAATTGCTCAAACAGATGAGAATCTATAATCTCTAGACTTTCAGAAAATTCTAAGGCTTCAGACCAATTAAAATCACCTGCTCCATCATCATATCCTAAGGCTCTTAATATAAAGGTCATAAAAGAGTGACTTGTAAGTTCATCTAGAGAGCCAAAAGTTGTCTCGCTAGTCCCAATTGTCAACCCTTTTTCATATGCATAATCAGCATATTTTTCAGCCCAAACCGGCACATCCCTAAAAGGGTTGGATTTATAATCACCTGTCAAGGCTTCTTCTTCTTGGCCTAAAAGCCGTATTAATATAATTAAGCCTTCAATTCGATTAGGACTCCTAGACAATTCGTAACCACTACCTGTTCCAACAAAAACACCCACTTCAGACAATTTCTCAGCATACGTGTAATACTCATAATCACTATCGCTCATTTCTTCAGCTGATATAAAAGTCTTTGTCGAACCCAAAATAAGAAGAAAAACTATAAAAAGACTAAACAATCGTTTGAATACATTCATCCTATATAAACATACACCACTTAGGTCAACTTGATGTACTCTCCTTTCAAATTTCTCAAAAATTATACCTACCGCTTTCATTCTAACATAAAATCCAAAAAAAATATTGAACAAATCGTAAAATTTGTCCAATATCCTATAAGTTTGCTCTAATATTATAGATTACTTACTTCATCCATGATCTCATCGACAATCTCTTGAACATGTTGAAGCTTATCAACTTCAGTCACACGGCTACCAACAAAAAGCAAGCTATTGTCCAAATCGCCTTCTACAGCATTAACTAATGCTTCTGTTATACAAAAAGGTGTTGTTGCCGGATCACACTTATGAACACATCGGTAACATTTTTTAACCTTAACCCGATCCCCTCTATTTATGATTGAAAGCATAGGATTTAATAAGGCTCTTCCTGGCAGACCAACAGGACTGTCCATAATGACAACGTCCTCAGGCTTAGCATTTATATAAGCTTCCTTATAGGCCATACTAGCATCACATTCATAAGTTGCAACAAATCTTGTAGCCATTTGTACACCACTAGCACCTGCTTCAATAGCCTTGACAAGGTCTTTACCGTTAAATATACCTCCTGCTGCAATAACTGGTACATCCAATTCATTGCTGACAAGATAGTCTTTAAGCTCTCTAACAATAGAAAATACATCCTTAGCCGAACCATCAACAAGTTCTTCTTTTTTGAAACCTAGATGTCCTCCTGCTTCAGGACCTTCTACTATAATTGCATCCGGATCTTTCTTGGATTTCTTTTTCCACCTTTTAATAATAAGTTGTGCTGCACGTAGTGAAGATACAATAGGTACAATCTTTGTTTTGCTGCCCTCAACTAATTCAGGCAATTGGAGAGGAAGACCAGCACCTGAAATGATTAAATCCACTTTTTCTTCCACTGCAACTTTTACGAGTTCTGCATAATTTTGCATAGCGACCATAATATTCACACCTATGATACCTGATGTGTTCTCTTTCGCTTTTCTGATTTCCTCCCGGAAAGCTCTCATATTCGCTTCAATCGTATTCTCAACGAAATCAGTTTCTCTATAGCCGCTTTGGGCTCCAGAAATAATACCTATACCACCTGCTGAGGCCATTGCGGATGCTAGTTTCCAACCGGATACACCAATACCCATTCCTCCTTGAATGATAGGTATCTTTACCCTAAGATTACTGATTTTCAACTCTTTCAAAATCATAATGATCTCCTTAATTACTTTGATAATCAAACTATTTGACTATATAATATCACAGATATTCCCAGAAGACAATACTCTTTTCAAAACTATTTTATCTAGTTATTAATACTATATAACACTCCTCTTTTTCAAGATTTATTTGAATCAACTCTTCTTTTTTTACTTTCAAATCATATTACACTTGCTTTTTTATGGCTTCTCAAAGTATAATGGGACCATAAAAGGCCAATTGGAGGGAATTATGAAAAAAAATGGGAATATACTAAATTTCAGAAAACAGGTTTTACGAGGGCAAATGAGCCGAATAGCCTCATATACGGAAATTTATGTATCTGCTCTAGTACTTATTGGAATAATATTATTAAGTGCTGAGATTATCAAAGACTTATTCTTAATTGGTGATGATTTAATTCATGGCACTGATACTATTGGAATCAGTACATTCTTATCTACTGCTTTTGAACTGATTATCGGTATAGAATTCGTAAAAATGCTTGCCAAACACACACCATCTTCTGCTGTGGAAGTGCTTTTATATGCTATCGCCAGACAACTGATTAACAGTCATGGGGATATGCTAGATTCACTCATCGGTGTTGTAGCAATAGCCATATTATTTGCCGTTAGAAAATACTTATCTGAAACCATCCACCAATCTAATGACAACGAATTTATCATCAACGGGAGTATTTCAATTAGCGAACTTAACGATAAAATCGGTTCTAACATCGATCCTATGTTAGGAAACACAGTTGCAGGGCTCCTCTTTAACGCAGCCCAAAACCAAGGCGCTAAGCTTAAAGCAGGTTTTGAAGTTATACTTGATGACTATCGCTTACAAGTCTATTCTATGGACGCAGGACTCATTAAACAAGTAAAGATTGAACCTGAAAAGCTATCGTAGATAAATATATCCGTAGAAATTTATAGATAAAGTACTAAAAAAGTGCAGGCCCATCAATGGGGTTCCTGCACTTTTTTTAGTATCATATTAATTATATACGCAACTTTCCCAGCTTAAATCAGCAAATAAAACAAGAAACTTGAAAACGTTCATAACAGGAATTCCTTTAGATTCACGAATCCTTGATTTTCTAAGAGTTTTTGAAAGTTCTAAATCGGAAAAACGCGTAAAAAAGTAGTTCTAATCTGCTCAGGTGAGTGAATGTTGTGTATCATATATATATGCACCTTTCTTGTCTGATATTGTTGTAACCTAAGCAATTTCATTTTACCAGATATGATGTGCATTTTTACGTCAAGTAACGAAATATTTATAATTTTTCCTAAAAACATTGGATTTATAGACTTTTTTCAAGTGGGAAAGTTGAGTAAAGTATATAAAAGTAGTAAACTATTTATGATAGGAACAACCCAATTTACAATGGTTTCTTCAATTATATAAATAATTGTAACCCAAATTGTTTGTATAAAGATTATAAATGAGTTGAAATAGATGATGTTTCTTCTATAAGATTAAAAAATAATTGAAATATTAAGAAAAATGTGTAAAGAGAAAATAGTGATTATAATTTCACACAGCAATGTTTTTGAAGATTTAGTAACACGTAAATTAGGAATAAGAGATAAGAAAATTGAGGAGGTTATAGTTTATTAATGGAAGGCGCAATCATTCAAATTATTGCAATAATAATAATTATTATGTCGATAGTATTTAGAAGGAACAATAAAGAATATATAAAAAATGTTAAAAAAATGGGTATAACAACGTTGATAGTTATAGCAATTATTGTTTTGGCTTTAAGTGTTTTAGAATGGTTAAAGATTTAGAGGCGTAGATATAAAACAGTTTTGGCAACCTAGGATAGAGAGGTAGAAATGGCAGTTGAACTTACAAGAGTATCAAAAAAATATAATGAAGAAGTTATAGCGTTAGAGAACGTATCATTCAAAATTAAAAAGGTACCGTCAAGATTTTTTCGCAAATTTAAAATTAGCCGTCTGGTTGACGCCCACTAGTTGACAATGGATTCGATGTCCATTTGATCCATTGTGTTGAAGTGTTTCATGTTGAGGTATCGTTTTGAGCTCCATTGCGTTCCGGCTACATGTCGTAGCCTAGCGCATACTAGCATCAGTGCCGAATTACCATCTGGAAAAGTTCCCACAACCTTGGTTCGTCGCCTGATTTCTCGATTCAGACGTTCTATACTGTTGTTTGTTCTGATTCGATTCCAGTGCTCATATGGGAAACTCATATATGTTATGGTCTCTTCAATGCCATCCTCAATTTTCTTGGCAGCCTTCTGCAGCTTCATGGCCTTGAGATCTTCAGCGACCTGTTTAGCTTTCTCACGGGCAGCAGCTTTGCTCTCGCTTGCATGGATGGCCTTTAGCATCTTGGAGACCAGTTTCATCTTGGATCTTGGTGTTGCAGAGAACACGTTTCGATAGAAGTGAACTGTACAACGTTGATATTTAGCTTCAGGAAAGACCTCTGGTATGGATTCAAGCATTCCAAGGCTCTTGTCACCAGTAATCAGTTTAACACCAGACAAGCCACGTTCCTTGAGCCATAATAAGAAAGATTTCCAGCTTTCTTTGTCTTCCTTCATACCTTCGGCTGCACCTAATATTTCACGGTATCCATCTTTGTTCACACCGATGGCAATGAGGATGGCAACGTTCTCGTACTCACCACCCCAGGAACGTTTCATGTAGATACCATCAACATATACGTAAGGATACTCACCACCGTTTAATGGACGATTACGCCATGCTTCGATATGCTCATAAGCCTTCTTGTTGAGGTTGCTAATCGTACCTGGAGAGACCTTAGTACCCCAAAGGGCTTCGGTGATATCTTCGACACGGCGAACTGAAACACCAGCAAGATACATTTCAATGAGAGCTTCTTCGACTGAACACTCACGACGGCGATATCTTTCAATAATGGCTGTTTCGAATGGGATTCCCTTCAACTTTGGCACCTTCAGAGTCACATCTCCAGATGTGGTGGTGAGATTCCGTTTGTAGTGACCTGAACGATAACCTTGGCGTTCCTTGGTTCGCTCATATTTGGAAGCATTTAGAAGTTCATTCGCTTCCTGATCGAGAAGATTGTTTAAGGTCTCCTCGACGCTGGTTCTCACAAGATCCTTGATTTCGGTTTTGATTATTTGTTCGTTCAGTTGTATAATGTTATCGGACATGGTTCTTAGCCTCCTTTGATAGGTTTTGTTGTGGTAACTTAATTCTACCAAACAGCTCGGACCCATGTCCTTTTAATTTATGAATTTGCGAAATCTATTATACGTTATCATTAAAAATGGAGAGAACTTGGGAGTTATTGGACTAAATGGAGCAGGAAAGAGTACTTTATTAAGGTTAATTGCAAATGTAGTAAAACCTACTCAAGGAATATTAACTCATGATGAAAGTATTGCATACATGAGTACAAATAATTGTATATATGATGAGTTGACAGTAAATGAAAATATAAATTTCTATAAATGCCTTTATAACACATCGGAATGTAAAAGAGATCAAATTATTAATGACTTAGAATTGACTGAGTTGTTAAATAAATATGTTAACACTTTATCAAGCGGGCAAAAAAAGATTGTTTCCTTAGCTTGTTCTGTGTTGAAGGAGTCAAGTTTTTTATTATTAGATGAACCATTTGTGACTATTGATATCGATAATAAGAATAAAATCATTGCTTTTCTAAAAGGTCTTAAAAATATTACATTAGTTATCGCATCTCATAATACAAAAGATATTGAGAGATTATGTGAGAATGTATGTATTCTAAAAGATGGGAAAGTTGCAAAATTTGGTGAAATAAATAAAATTTATGATGATGCGAGTTTACGAAATGACGAAAGTATTGTAAAGGTAAAGAGGAAACAATTGGATAAAAGTGAAATAACTATGAAATATAATAAAAATGAAGAGTATGCTTTTATAAGTACAAAAGACAATAATATGCAGCTTCAAGATTTGTTGGCAGAATTAGTTACAAAGAAAGTGACAGTATTGGAAGTAACTAAAACTGTTAAGGATCTTGAAGATGCGATTTTAACTTCATATTCGGGAGGAGTGGATAAAAAATGAGAGCGATTTGGTTAAAAGAGTTTTATTTAATAAAAAATGACATAAAAAAAATAGGATTGATTTGTGTCATACTAACAGCTATGTTGGTTTATTTTGTTTATAATAATCAAGGATCTAATATTTCATTGATTATGTCGTGTTTTTTTCCTGGTTATATATTAGTTATACAATTGCTTCATAATTCAGAGAAATGCGAAAAAGTGAATAAAACTTATGAAAAGATTTTGATTGAAAAAAGCATTGAAAAAATCATTTTAGCTAAAGTAATTTTGTTCAGTAGTATTGGATTTGTTTTTAACATAGCAGTTGGATTCTTTAATTATATATCCTTACAAACTAATGATACGGATCTTAGAATAACTCTCTCAAGAATAATACTATTGATTTTAATGAGTGAAGTACTAATTGTAGTAAGTGCCTTGCTGTTTTCGTTAATTATCCTCAGATTTGATTATTTAATTGTTATCAATGTGGTAACTGCAATCATTACTATTATAGATATATCTTTAATGGGAATTTTAGTAAACACCACAAAATTTATGATTAACATACTGATTGTGTTTTCTATTTCGTTAATTCTAGGTACAGGATTATTTGTTGCAATAAAGCAGATTAAACAAGAAAATTTTATTTGATATGCGAATGTCTGAAGCTTATCTATAAAGCGTCACTATTACAAGTGGTGTACTTGTAGGTGGCGCTTTATAGATTGCTAATTTTTTTAGTTATTTACTCATCTAAACAAACTAGAACTACTTTTTTACATGCCTTTCCGATTTAGAACTTTCAAAAACTCTTAGAAAATCAGGGATTCGTAAATCTAAAGGAATTCCTGTTATGGACCTTTTCAAGTTCCTTGTTCTATTTGCTGATTTAAACTGGAAAAGTTGAGTTATATATTAATCTTGAATCAATACCGCCCTTACCCAACTCCCCTCGGTACCTTTAAGCTTTATAGGCAAGGCAATTAATTGGTAAGATCCTGGCTCGACATCTTTTAAAGCCAGGCCTTCCATAATAATGACCTCATCCTCAAGGAGGAGTTTATGTGTCATATGGTTAGATTGGGCTCTCTCGATACCTAGACCATCTGTTCCTACACCGTTTAGCTTAATCTCCTTCAGGTATTTTGCACCTTCTTCATTTAAGTAAACGAAATCAAAATCAAAGCCTTCACCTTTATCCCTGTAGGAATTCATGGTTTTAAAAAGAACGAAATCACCTTCCACAATGTTAAGGTCAATTAAATCCTCTTTAGTGATTACAGGTTCCTTCAAATGGGTAAGATCAAAGACCTTGCAGTCACAGATAAGTCTTGATATATCAAACGTATCAAGTGTTTTCCCCTCTGCTATCATATGTAAAGGCATGTCTATATGTGTTCCACAGTGAACATCCATAGTCACTTTTGTTTCATGGGCATTTGAATTCTCATGATTACCCATATTTTTATATATGGGTTTTTTACTTTCGGCATTCTTGTACACCAACATATCTTCTTCTATTAACATAGAAATATCAATAACTTTCATCTTCTAAACCTCATTCCGCCAAGTACGTCCATCTCTTATTAACAATTCTTCTGATGCCTGTGGACCGTATGTACCCGGTTGATAATTAGGAAAATCTGGCTTCTTCATTTCCCATGCTCTCTGAATAGCATCAACAAATTTCCAGGAATACTCAACCTCGTCCCATCTGGTAAATAAGGATTTTTCACCATGCATGGCATCATGTAGAAGTCTCTCGTATGCTTCCGGTTCACTATATCCAATTTCACAATTTTGACAAAAATCCATAGATACCGGTATGGTTTCATTGCTTTGGCCAGGTTTCTTAGTATTGAATCTTAAATAGACACCTTCAGTAGGCTGAATTTTAATTACCAGCTGATTAGGTATAGATTGATTCAAAGCGTTTAGGTATAGGCTCTTTGCCAATGACTTAAACTGTACTACAACCTCGATATTCTTCTCCTTCATGCGTTTACCAGTTCTTATATAAAAGGGCACACCAGCCCATCTATAATTCTCTATTTCCACCTTCAAAGCAATAAAAGTTTCAGTATCCGAATCATCTGCTGTTCTTCCTTCTTGACGGTATCCTAGAATTTCACCGTCTTCAGATTTGGCATACTGACCCCTAACAACATTTTCTTCCACCTCTTCAGGTGTATAGACCTTAAGTCCTTTGAAAACCTTTACTTTTTCATCTCGTATGGATTCAGTATCCAAACGCACCGGCGGTTCCATTGCTGTAAGTGCTAGCAGTTGTAAGAGATGGTTTTGAAGCATATCCTTCAGAGCCCCTGCTTTCTCGTAATAACCTCCACGTTCTGATACACCCAAGGTTTCTGATGAAGTTATTTGAATATGATCGATATATTTATTGTTCCATATAGGTTCAAAAAAAACATTGGCAAATCGGATGACCATAATATTTTGAAGCATCTCCTTACCTAGATAGTGATCAATCCTATATGTATTCTCTTCATTAAATGCATGGGTGATTTTTTTGCTTAACTTTCTGGCTGATTCCAAATCACTTCCAAAGGGTTTTTCAATAACCACTCGATTAAAACATCCATTCTCTCTTGCAAGGCCATACTCATGGAGCTTTTCCACTATGACTCCAAAGAAATCTGGGCTAACAGCCAGATAAAAGAGACGATTACCCTTAGTATTATGTTTATTCTCTAAAGCACACAGATAATTATCAAAGTCTAAATATTCATCACTAGAATCAAAATCCAGCTTGTAATAGTAGATACGTTTAGATATATCTTCCCACACTTCTTCATTAAGATGATTTCTCGAAAAATCCACAAGGGCTTCTTTCATCTCAGCAACAAATGCTTCACTTGTTTTTTCCCTCCTACCAACAGCTGTTACAAAGAAATTATCTGGAAGCAATCCATCTATTTTTAAATTATATATTGCAGGGATAAGTTTGCGCTTAGTCAAATCACCTGTACCACCAAAAATGACAAATGCATTGCCTATATTCTCTACCATATTATCACATCCTATTTTTTTACTACGGCATGGCCGCCAAATTCATTACGAAGAGCTGCCACAACTTTACCCGAAAAACTTTCCTGCTGTTCAGACCTAAATCTTACAAAAAGGCTTTCAGTTATTACTGGAGCAGGTACTTTAAGTTTAAGAGCTTCCTCAACGGTCCACAAACCTTCACCGTTTGATCCGATAACATCTTTAATGTCTCCAAGCTCAGGACTTTTACTAAAAGCAGATTCTGCAAGTTCCATTAACCAACTGCGGATAACCGATCCATTATTCCACACTCTGGCAACTTTTTCATAATCTAAGTCAAACTGACTGGCTTTAAGAATTTCAAAGCCCTCTCCAATAGCTTGCATCATACCATATTCCACACCATTATGGACCATTTTTGTAAAGTGACCTGAACCTACTCCTCCGCAATGCAAGTATCCGTTTTCAACACATATATCCTTGAAAATTGGTTCAATATATGCAAAAACATCATCGTCTGCTCCTACCATGGAACAAGCACCATATCTTGCACCTTCAATTCCGCCACTTGTACCAGCATCAACAAAATCTATTCCTTTTTCTTTAAAAATTTCATATCTAGCCAAAGTATCATTGAAGTTGGAATTACCACCATCAATAAGGATATCACGTTCATTTAATTTTGGAACAATTGTATCCATCATTTTTTGAGTTGGATCCCCATTTGGTACCATAAGCCAAATGACTTTTCGTCCTTCAAAATGTTCTAGCATCTCATCAATAGTATAGGCACCTTTTACTCCCTCTGCCTTAATATCATCAACTTTTGAACTACTTCTGTTATAACCAATAACATCATGTCCATTATCTTTTAAGTTCAGTGCTAAGTTATATCCCATTCTTCCAAGTCCTACAATTGCAATTTGCATTTTCCACACTCCTTATTATTTAATAATGATTATCATTTTACATGTATACTAACATAAAGCATTCAATCTGTGAAGTACTATATCGTATTTTTATAATATTTTAATATACTACATATCTTCATAAGGTGACTGCAGCCAATTTCTAGCTACACTTACCTTAGTCAGTTTTTCCTCTTTGATTAGATAATTATTCCTTTTGACTATCCTTTTTCTCCTTTTTTTTCTTATTCTTCTTATCTTTATCACCATCAAGATCCGTATATGAGACTTGACCCCTTTTTTCTTGATAAATATAGACCTCAAGCTTGTCTTGATCAATATAATCAACCTTTTGATTAGCATTAATCTGTAAGTCCCTAGTTCCAACAGTTCCTGCCTTCAGTTCAAACTCGCCTACAATCATACCGATTTTCTGACTTTCTCTGCAAAGGTATATATGATTTGGAGACTTGCCGGCCTTAATTTTGAGTTCACCGGCTTTACCGATTTCCCTAACAAAAGGAATTATAAATCTACTGACTGAATTAACATAAATCTTATAATACTCTGTCTTTATAGGTACATTCATATCAATCAAGTCATCATAGTAATGTTTAACAATATGGTACTTCTTATTTTTAAGCTTGGGTTTAAGGGCAAATCCTATAAAATATACACCTACCAAAACCGTTATTAATACAATTAATATGTAAGAAAGATAACGTATAAGAAAACTCGCATCTTCAATAGTATACTTAAATTCCCCAAATACATATTCATTGACTCCTTCAACTTCATTAGCTGAGAATCGAACTTCAATCATATATGTATCCGTTGGCATGGCAGGTTTAAATCCAGTATAAACTGGACGAAAAACAAAAGCCTTACCTTCTTTATCTATTGAATAATCAAGATTTGTCAAGGCACCATCAGCAGAAGTTATTCTCAGAACTGTTAACTCAGCCTTTTCCATTTCTTCATCACTTAATGATTCTCCGTTTAATTTTGGTATAAATATGACCTCAGGTGCCTGTTCAAAGTTTTGATAGGAAACTGAAGCATCAGTCACCGGTATTTCTAAGGTGTATATCTGCTCTTCTGGTCGTTCTTCTTCCGGTGCTACCGGAATGCTTTCAGAAACATTTAAGGACCACAACCAGATGTCAGGTATCTCGGCTACCAGACTACCTTCCAACTCACTGTCTTTAATAAGAAATTCATTGGTTTTAAGGGAATCGCCATCAAAGGATATAAACTGATCTCCGCTCTTTAAGCTTAAATCATATTCAATTTCATCAGGTAAATTCTCAAGAACCTCATTCGTACCACCTCGTAAGGGGATAAACTCTAGACTAACCATATCCTCTTGGAAAACCTTGTCCACTTCAAGACCATTTACATAATATTTATAGTCAAACTGAATGAAGGGAAGACAATAAGAAGTCACCTTGGATCCTTCAATCGATTCATTAAACACAATCGTATACTCACCTGAGGCCAAAGCTTCTTTTGATATAGCCTCAATCCTTATTGCACTGCCAAACAGGTTCGTATCGCTAACCAAGTCTCTAGAGCCTATTATTTGATTATCAGGTGATAAAAGACCTGTAACTTCCACCTCATATGGAATGGATTCTCCCTTGCTATTCAAAACATCTTCAATTTGACTGGAAGCATTTTGTAATAAAATGTCAAATTGGTTAAAGGGTACTTCTGAACTTATATGCAGTTCTTTACCAAACTTGCCTGTTATGGCAATTGGGAAACGACCGGATATCAAGCTGGCAATATCATTCATGTTTTCAATAATTTGCTTTTCATTAATAAATTCTGCACTCACTGATGCACTTCTATAAATCAGTGGTGACCCAATCATATTATCGTCTAAGGACATATCCTGCTTGGAGTCACCTATCTTTAATATAACTGTAGAAAATTCAAGACTTGATGATGATAGAATCGATGCAATCTTGCGATCTAGTATTCCGGTCCATCTATATCCAGAGTCAAAAGACGGATCTTCTACGTAATTAACATAGCCTTCACCATCAGTTCCTGTCATCTCATTTCCGTCTGTAATAAGTACCAACCAGTTATCATATTCCCTATTTGACTCACCAAGATTTTGCTGACTATCAGCAAATTTACTAAGGCCAATAGAAATTGAATTAATCGGGGTTTCTCCAGCACCTAGAAGATCAGGAACTGAATTCTCACGAATTTGACTTAAGATTGTCTGGACAGCTTGTCCTTTTTCAATAACAACTGTAATATCTTTTGTGGAATTATTCATATAATGAATATTCAGTATATCTCCTTCATTTAGGACTGAAACTAGGGTCTGAAGCGCATAATTAGCATGAGCCCACCTTACATCAAAAGCCATACTTCCGGAATCGTCAAAGACAACCGAAACATGCTTGTTAGAAGAAGTTTCCTCTCCTCCTATATAATTAATACTAAGCCCAAGTATAATAATGAATGAAAGGAATACTCCTATTACTTGTTTTTTCATGTTTACCTCCAGAATTATGTCTATGGTTATTTTAGCAAAAAAACTATAGGTAAACAAGATAAAAGCATTTGAACAGTTCCTCACTTTAGCACTTTAAAGCTTTAATAACATAGGCATATTTATGCACATTTTATGAATTTATATTCATTTATTTTTGCATTTCATTGACATACTATAATTTCAATAATTCATATTTTTTCCGTATTTTATTCCTTAATTAATATATAAGCTACTTCTCCCTATATTTAAATTATTATTTTTGCAGGAATTTTAGTTCAATATTTCACTATGTGTATTTTTATTCTTTATTATGTATTTTTATGTTGCATTATTTTCCATGTTAATGTATAATTAATTCAGTTTTTGAATGCATGCAGAAAGGAGCACACCTATGGTTGTAAAAAATCATTTTACAGTAAGGAACTCTGCTAAGGTTGACGGCTATTATATTGATTATCTAGGAAATTACAGTGTAAATGGATTAAAAAAAGAACTAGATATTCCTGAAAACTTGATTATATCTACATTTCAGAAATATTCAATGGAATACAATGACAGTATTGGTGTCTACTATTTCGGTTCTAAAGACAAGGCTAACACAGCCATTGATATTCTAGTTGCAGCTGTTCCGGCCAATCAACGTGGCCGTGCCGTATACTTAACGGACAAAGAAATCGAGCTAATCAGAAAAGCCTTAATTAACGAAGATTCTAATTTACTAACAGTTAAAGCTTCTCTAAAAGATCAAATCTTTAAAAAGCTGAACCAAACCTATTAATGTACAAGCAAATATTAAATTAAGGAATCTTAATAGGAAAATGATGTAGCAAAAACTCACAAAATAATGGAGGAATAGAAATGAAAAAAACATTAAGTATTATCTTATTATTGGTAATGATTTTAACCACTGCTTGCGGACAAAAGTCCACTGACAAACTGACAATTGGTGTGGATGATTCATACCCACCTATGGAATATGTTGACGATGATGGTAATCTTGTTGGTTTTGATATTGATTTTGCCAAGGCACTTGCTGATGAGTTAGATGTTGAAATCGAATTCGTTTCAACTGCTTGGGACGGTATCTTTGTTGGTCTTCAGGCGCAAAAATATGATGTTATTATTTCAAGTGTATCTATCACTGAAAAAAGACTCGAAAGTTATGATGTTTCCACACCATATCTAGCAAACGGTCAGGTTATAGTAGTGGCTGCTGATGGTCCGGATATTGCTACTATTGAAGATCTTGGAGGATTAAATGTAGGCGTACAAATTGATACAACCTCACACAACTCTGCATCTGAAGTTCAGAAAACAGTAGATTTCAACTTAGCTCCTTACGATCAAATTGTCCAAACCTTCCTTGAGCTTAAGACAGGCCGTCTCGACGCCATTGTTGTTGACAGTATGGTAGCTCTTGAATACATCAAGAACGAACCAAACACCTATAAAATCAGCTCTGCACAGCTTTCCAACGAGCCTATAGCTGTTTACTTCAAAAAGGATAGCAACGAAAAATTACTTGCCGATGTCAATGCTGCTATCAAAAAACTTCAAGACAGCGGTAAACTTAAAGATATATCCATCCAATGGTTCGGAACCGACTTCACTTCAAATATTAATACTGAACTCTGGTAAAATTCACTCATGAGAAAGGATAAACGATGGACAATATGATTGCTACCTTTAAAACCCTTTTAGGTTATTCCGTCATAACAGTTGAATTGACTATTCTCGGTATTGTTATCGGTATCGTTCTTGGTTTGATTCTTGCAATTGGCCGTCTCTCAAAAAACCCAGTATCTAGAACAGTTTCTTGGTTTTATATCTGGGTTTTTAGGGGAACACCCTTACTAATGCAAATGTTCTTCATCTATTATGCATTACCTCTAATTGCACCGGTCCTCCAATTTAGTCCAATGTTTTCAGGTATTTTAGCCTTAGGACTTAACTCTGGAGCCTACTTGGCCGAGATTTTTAGAGCAGCCATCTTGTCAATAGACAAGGGCCAAACGGAGGCTGCTAAGGCTTTAGGTATGTCCTACGGTCAAGCCATGCGAAGAGTCATCATACCACAATCATACCGACGCCTTATACCTCCAGTTGGCAATGAGTTCATTATGCTACTTAAGGACTCTGCCCTAGTTTCTACCATAGCAATTACTGAATTGCTCAGAAAGACAGGCCAAATACTTAATAATACAGGAAATCCTATAGTATATCTATATGCTGCTTCCATATACCTGTTCCTGACAACTATATTGACCTTAGTATTCCAAAAACTGGAAGCTAAGTATTCCGTTTACGAATAGAGGTGATACCATGAGCGAATTATCGAATCTAACATCCAACTACGATCTTTCATCAGGTAGCAACTTTATTGAACTGATGAAAATCAAAAAAAATTTTGGCACACTTGAGGTACTAAAGGATATTAATATTAATATCAGAAAAGGTGAAGTGGTCTGTATTATTGGTGCCAGCGGCTCCGGTAAAAGTACACTTCTAAGGTGCATAAATCATCTTGAACGAGTAACAAGCGGGAAGATTATGATTAAGGGTAGTATTACTGACCATCGAGAAGATGATACAGATATGGTTAAAATGGGTCACAAAGAGATTTCTACCCTTTGCAGCGAAGTTGGTATGGTATTCCAGCGTTTCAATCTTTTTCCACATATGACAGTTTTTGAAAATATCATTGAAGCACCTATTCATGTCAAAAAGGAGAACAGACGGGAAACTGAACAGTATGCAATGGAACTTCTTGACCTTGTCGGTCTTACAGACAAAAAAAGCGAATATCCTACCAAGCTTTCTGGTGGTCAACAACAACGTGTAGCCATTGCAAGAGCCTTGGCTATGAAGCCTGAAATCATGCTCTTCGATGAACCAACTAGCGCCTTAGATCCAGAGCTAGTTGGTGAAGTTCTAGAAGTAATGAAAAAACTTGCTAATGATGGTATGACTATGTTAGTCGTCACCCACGAAATGGGTTTTGCTAAAGAAGTTGCAAATCGTGTCATCTTTATGGATGACGGGTATGTAATTGAAGATACAACACCAGCAGAAATCTTCACTAATCCCAAGAAAGACAGAACGAAGGCTTTCCTTAACAAAGTATTATAAAAAAGAAAGAGAGTTGATGCCATGTTCAAGTGTTCTAGATGATCCACTTCAACAAAAGTCAACTCTTTTTTATATACACATATTTATGGTCACTTACTCTTTTCTGACCAGGTCTTCCTTTCACCAAGATAGTTCAACTTACGGTCAACCATCTCTTCTATACGTTCCAGATATATTTTAACATTCTTCACATTTTCAATTCTTTTTACAGTCCCTTGGTCATCTACAACTTTTGTTATAGCCCCAGCTCCAAATCCGTATATAGATATAACCTCTTCCATAATTTCCATATTATAAATACAAGGTTTATCCAGATAATAACCTACATTTTCAAAAGATCCAACCATATTCTTTTGGCGATAAAGATAATAGGGTTTATAACCATTTTCTCTAAGAACCTGCCTTGTAGATTTCAATAATTCCTTTGTCTCTTCATGATCTGGTAAAGGGTAGTCTTCAAGACGTTCATGAATGACTGAAGACCTTTTAATAGCCAATGTATGAACAGTTAACTCCGAAGGCCTTATCTTCATAAGTTCGTCAAAGGTTTTCCTAACCTGTTCTTCTCTTTCGCCGGGTAATCCAATAATCGTGTCCATGTTTATTCGATTAATTCCTATTGTTCTAGCCGAGACTAAACCTTGATAAATTTCATCTACTGTATGGTCACGACCAATACAATGAAGGGTTTCGGCATTCATTGTTTGAGGATTGATAGAAATCCTATCCACTCCATTAACTTTTAAAACCTTCAATTTATCTACTGTAATCGTATCTGGTCTTCCAGCCTCAACAGTTAATTCAATAATCCGTCTATTTCCAACAAGATCATAAAGTTTCTTAATCAATCTATCAAGTTGATTGGCTGAAAGAGTTGTTGGTGTTCCACCACCTATGTAAACTGTACTTAGCCTATACTTTTCAAAAATCTTAGGTAAAACCCTTTCCATTTCATAAATAAGACCGTCCACATAAGTATCCAATTTATCCATCCATCCCTTGAGAGGATTAGAAGGAAAACTGCAATAATGACATCTTGTTGGACAAAAAGGTATACTAATATATATGGAAGCTATAGAGCCATCAGGTTCTGAAGGTATAAGTTGAAACTCTTCACAAGCGACTTCCACCGCTAAAACCGCCATCTCCCTAGAAAGCAAATAGTCCTCCATTAGAGTTTTTACTAAGACAGGACTGCCTTCTCTAATATCTTCTATATCCATCATTCTAAATAGTTTGTAAACCAATTTTGTCGGTCTTATTCCTTGAAGTATTCCCCAAGGTAAGTTTCTTCCACTTGTTTCTGATAGCATATTATATAGTTGTCTCTTAAGACTATTTCTATAGTCTCCATCAAAAATATTAATCCGTCCTTCAACCGTAAAAATACGTACAAAAAAGTGATCGTCCTTTTTTTGTACGATCACATCAACATTCTCCATGTCATGAACCAAAGTCCATTTGTATTCTACATAAAAGGACTTCACCATAACAAAGCATTCTTCTTTTAGATGTTTGAACTTATTGTCATTCATATAAAATTTCATGTACTGCCTCACTTCAATTATGCGCTCAAATAAGGATTAGTCTTTTTTTCAATACCAATAGTAGTTCCTTGACCATGACCCGGCAAAACCCTAACATCATCATCAAGGATAAAAAGTTTTTCTTTTATTTCCCCTGTCAAATCGTAAATAGAAGCACCAAGAAGATCCGTCCTTCCTATAGCTCCAGCAAACAAAGTGTCTCCAGTAAATATAAGACCGTCTTCTTTAAAATAATAACAAACACTATTGGCTGTATGTCCATAAATCTCAATAGCTGTAATCTCCATCTGTCCCAGAGTAAACTCATAGCCATGGGAAATATAGTCAGTAGCACTAACACTAATATGTTTTCCGATTGTCACTGATAGATTCTTGTATGGATCCATCATCGACTCACTTTCCTTTTGATGAGCGTAGACAGGTATATTGTCTGGAAATCCTTGTTCTGCCAAGCCACCTATATGATCAAAATGACCATGAGTTATAAGTACACCACAGAGATTTAAGGATCTATCCCTTATGACTCTTGAAATCCTGGTCCAATCATCCCCTGGATCCACAACAATACAGTCCTCACCGTTTACTCCTATATAGCAATTAACTCCATAGCCTCCAACTACAAGGGTTATAACTTCCATATCCACCTCAAACTTCCCTAATTAAAATAAACGCTTACTGTCCAACATAATGGTAACAGGCCCTTCATTAACAAGTTCAATATCCATATCTGCTTGAAATTCACCTGATTCAACCAAGGGAAATGCTTTACTCATCATCGTCATAAATCGCTCAAAGTACCCCTTAGCCAAACTAACTGGGCATGAAGCCGAAAAAGATGGCCTATATCCCTTTCTAACATCCCCATATAGAGTAAAATTAGGTACGACTAGAATACCTCCAAAAATATCACTAACAGATAAGTTCATTTTACCTTCCTGGTCTTCGAAAATTCTGAGTCCCAGTATCTTCTTGATTATATACTCATAATCTGTATCTGTATCATTTTCTTCAAAAGCTACCAGAACCATCAAACCCTTACGAATTTCACCGATAATTTTTCCGTGAACAAGGACCCTAGCTTCTTTTGTTCGCTGCACTATAATTCTCATCTAGCCACCTATATACTCTAGTTTTAACTATTTGTTCTCATAACATCATAAACACCACTGATATTATATAACTTCTTAGTAATAATATTCAACTGTTCAGCATTTCTAATCTCTATGGTTATATTAAATATAGAGCGATGATTATTGGTCGTTCTAGCGTTCATGCTTCGAATAGGAACTCCTTCATCAGTTAGGACTCTTGATACATCAACAAGCATACCTGACCTATCATCAGCATCTATCTGTAACTCAGCCTTATAAAGCATATTTGAGGCTACTTTTTCAATAAATTGCCATTCCGCCTCAATAAGTCTAGCTCTCTCTTCATCGGTTAGATTAATCATATTAACACAGTCCGTTCTATGAATAGAGACGCCTCGTCCCCTAGTTATAAAACCAACAATCTCATCACCCGGAACCGGTGAACAACATCTTGAGAAACGAACAGCCAAATCCTCAATACCCTTTACAATAATTCCACTCTTGGATTTTTTGGAAGTAACCTTTGAACTGTTTTCATTAATTTCTTTAATAATATCTTCAGGATGTACTTCTTCCTTATGCTTTTTCTTATATTGTTCTTGAAGACGATTAACAATTTGGCCTTCTTTAAGCCCACCATGTCCAACTGCAGCACAAACAGAATCCCAATCCTTAAATCCATATTTGCGATAAACCATTTCCATGGCTTCAGCTTCCATCAATTTCGGCAATGGAAGATTCTTAGTCTTGGCGTATTTCTCAATAAGGTCTTTACCCTTAGTAATATTTTCTTCTTTAAATTGCTTTCTAAACCATTGGTTGATTTTTGTCTTAGCTTGTGAAGACTTGACCACCTTTAGCCAATCACGACTCGGTCCCGAGGAATTCTGAGAAGTAATAATCTCTATCCTATCACCATTACGGACCTTATAGTCAAAAGTAACAATCTTACCGTTAACTCTTGCTCCAACCATTTTATTACCGACAGCTGAATGAATATAATAAGCAAAATCAATCGGTGTCGATCCTTTTGGTAGGTTAATGACATCTCCACTTGGTGTAAAGGCATAAACCTGGTCACTATAAACATCAAGGTCAGATTTAAGGACATCCATAAATTCTTTATTATCGGACATATCCCGCTGCCATTCAAGAATTTGTCGAAGCCAATCAATCTTCTGCTCTTCACTTCTTTCTATAGATTGGGCAGTCTTACCTTCTTTGTACTTCCAGTGAGCTGCGATACCAAACTCTGCTGTTCTATGCATTTCCAGAGTCCTAATCTGCATCTCAAAAGGCTCTCCTTCTGGTCCAATCAAAGTCGTATGGAGAGATTGATACATATTTGGTTTAGGCATAGCTATATAGTCTTTAAAACGTCCTGGTACAGGGGTATACAGTTCATGAATGATTCCAAGAACACCATAACAGTCCTTTACAGAATCCACAATTGCCCGAACGGCGAAAAGATCATAGATTTGATCAATGGTCTTATTCTGATTAACCATTTTCTTATATATACTAAAGAAATGTTTAGGTCTACCAAAAACTTCAGCTTCAATCCCAACTTCCTCAAGCTGTTCTCGAACATTTTCAACTACAGAATTAATATAGCGTTCTCGATCGCTACGCTTTCGTTTAATCTTCTCAACAATATCATAATAGGCCTCTTTATCCAAATATCTGAGGGCAAGGTCTTCCATTTCAACCTTGATCTTACTAATCCCCAAACGATGAGCAAGAGGAGCATAAATATCTAAAGTTTCCTTTGCTTTCTCTTTCTGCTTATGCTCAGGCATGTAAATCAAGGTTCTAAGATTATGTAACCTATCTGCAAGTTTAATAAGAATAACCCTAATATCCTTAGCCATAGCCAAAAACATCTTCCGGTAATTCTCAGCTTGTATTTCTTCCTTGGATGTATAGGAAATAGCTCCAAGCTTGGTAACACCATCAACAAGAAGAGCTATTTCCTCATTAAACATCTCTTTTATATCTTCAACCGTATAATCGGTATCCTCCACCACATCGTGTAAAATTCCTGCGATTATGGATTCCTTATCAAGTTCCAGCTCTGCCAGTATATTGGCTACTGCAACCGGATGTATCAAATAAGGTTCTCCAGATTTTCTGACTTGTTTTCCATGAGCTTCTCTAGCTAGATTGTAAGCTTTTTCAACTAAGTCAAAATTCTCAGCAGGATGATACTTTTTAATTTTTGTAATTAATTCTTGAAAGGCTTTTTCTGGCATATCATCACCACTTCCTGTCCTTTTTTACACGTCCCGTCATTGGGATATTATCTCTTATTATATGAAGTTTTTGAAAAAAAAGCAAATATTTATAGAAAAAAATAATAACGAAAAAACAGGAGTTAAATACTCCTGTTTCATAAAAATCGCTATACTTAGTATTTAATTAAGGCTTCAACATCATAGTCCTTTAATTTTTCGCCTCCCGGTAAAAATGATAACTCTATCAAAAACACCATTTTTACTACTTGGCCACCTAAATCTTCTATCAGTTGAACCATGGCTTCACTGGTTCCACCAGTAGCTAGTAAATCGTCAACAATAACAACCCTATCACCAGGTTTAATAGAATCTACATGCATCTCAATAGTAGCCGTACCATATTCCAGGTCATAGGTCATTGCTTTTGTTTTATATGGTAATTTACCTGCTTTTCTTACAGGAACAAACCCTTTATGTAAGTTGTAGGCAAGAGGTACCCCAAAAATAAATCCTCTAGACTCGGGTCCGACAACAATGTCAAAATCAACATCCTCCAACTTAGATTGCATTTGCTCAATGGATTCTTTTAGACCATCTGGATCTTGCAAAATAGTGGTAATATCTTTAAATACAATCCCTTCCTTTGGAAAGTCGTGTACATCTCTAATTAAATTCTTCAAATCCATGGCTATTCTCCTTTATATTCATTAACAACATATACTATTATACATTGTAGATTTTGGTAATTCAACTTTTTTACCTAAATTCAAGCGAATTAACAACTTGTCCTGTTTCCTCAGGCAGACTATTAATTTCAACTCATCAAAAATCTTAAGACACAAAAGTCCGACTATCATATTTTCAAGATATGTTTTTCCGTTATTAAGGTCTTTAGATATCTCAGTAAGCCCCATTAAATCAACAAGTCCATATGCCTGTATGCCACTACCTCTTGCTTTTATGTTCTTATATACAGTAGCGCAAACAGCCCTATTTACCCGAAAGTCCAACTGACCATGTCCCCTAGTAAAAGCCACAACTTCTTGGATCATATCACTTGTAACAGGACATATGGAGCCATCACCATCCACCTCAAATGCTTCAAGGTTGATTTCTCCTCCAGTCTCATTAGCTCTTTTTTTTGGAAAAAGGATATCCTTCAACTGCTTACCTTTCTCAAAGGCAATTTCCACTTGTTCCTGATAAGAAATAGCTTTAATAAAAACCTGAGGTTTTTTAAACCCCTTCCATTCATTAATATTAAAAGTCCCTATAGTATTAACTTCCATACCAGGAATCAGCTCTTCATAATACTCTCGTGCATAAAATCCTACTGCATCAATCTCTCCAAGACTATCTGAAACTGACATCTTGAAATGATTGGATTCCTTACCCATTAGTGTTGTGGTTTTCACCTTAGCGTCAATAAGGAAACGAGGTTCTTCATTACCCATTCCATAGGGCTCCAAAACTCCTAACTTTTCAATAAATTCAACACTTACCTCTGAGGGCAAGATTCGCTGTTCAACTTGAATTTTAGGCGTCAATGTATCAGGCTCCATATGTTCCCTTGCATAGGCATTTAGGTTCTTCCTAAGCTCTTCAATTTTCGATACTTCTAGACTCATACCTGCTGCCATTTCATGTCCACCAAACTTATTCAGTAAATGCTTACTTGATAATAAGGCATCAAATATAGAAAATCCTTCAACACTTCTTGCAGAACCGGAAGCCACTCCATCCTCAATGGCCAACAAAATCGTAGGACGATAATATTTTTCACAAATTCTTGATGCTACTATTCCAATAACACCATGATGCCATCCTTCATGAGCGACCACTAACACTTTGCTTTTACTAAGATCAATCGTTTCCTCTACCAAACGATCAGCCTGAATCAAAATTTCTTCTTCCATAGCTCTTCTATTTAAATTTTCCTGATTTAGAGCTTCAGCTATGCCCATAGCCTGGTCTGGATCTTCACTCAAAAAAAGTCTAACTCCACGCTTAGCATCTCCAAGCCTACCTGCAGCATTAAGCCTTGGACCAATCTGAAAACCGATAGACCCTGCCGTAAGCCTCCCTGTATCAATACCTGAAACCTTAACCAAGCTTTTCAATCCATTATTCTTAATGGACTTCATTCGCCTAAAGGCCTGATAAACAAAAGTTCGATTCTCATCAAGTAAGGGTACCAAATCAGATATAGTTCCTACAGCAACAATTTCAAGCAAATCCAAAACAAAATCCTGATCCAAATCAAAGACTTTAGCTAGACCTTGAACCAATTTATAGGTAACACCTACACCTGCTAGCATATCATAGGGATAGTTACAATCTTCTTGCTTAGGATTCAAAACTGCATTAGCTTTTGGAATAACTTCTTGACATTCATGATGGTCAGTAATAATAATATCCAATCCAAGTCTACGTCCATGTTCAACCTCTTCGACAGCGGTAATGCCTGTATCGACACTAATGACTAGCTTACTTCCTTGCTTGTAAATCTCAGTCAACGCCTCCTTGTTGATACCATAACCTTCCTCTATACGATCCGGTATATAGTACTCAACTTTGGCTCCACACTTATGAAGTGCCATAAAAAGAATAGATGTTGATGTAACCCCATCCACATCATAATCACCATATACTGTGATTGGATTCCCCTTATTCACCTGATCTTTAATCAAGTTTACAGCCACATCCATCCCCTTCATTAAAAAGGGATCATGCATGGTTTCAAGACCAGGTTTCAAAAACCTTCTAGCTTTATCAATTGTATTAATCCCTCTTCTTAGTAACATAGAAACGATAAAGGGTGTCAAGGAGAAACCTTCCGAAGCTAAACTACTTCGGAAGGTTTCTATATCTTTTTCTTCTATAAACTTTTCTTTGATGATCAATGGTTTAATCATAAAGTTCCCGTCTTTCTTTATACATGACGAACAAAATATTCAATAGTAACTCCATCCCTTACCTAATTAGATGCTGGATGAGCTTTTTGTATCTTTGCTTCTTCCTTCTTCTTAAACATATACCAAAGTGGACTAGCTATGAAAATGGAAGAGTAAGTACCACTAAGTATACCAACCATCAATGGCAAAGCAAATTCCTTAATAGCAGGAACTCCAAGTAGGTTCAATACAAAGACCATGATGAATGTAGTCAAGGAAGTATTGATAGATCTTGATATGGTTTGGGAGATACTCTTATTAATAACACCACGATAATCTCCACGTTTCATGGATTTCTGGTTTTCACGTACACGGTCAAAGAGTACGATAGTATCATTAATAGAATAACCAACAATGGTCAACATAGCAGCTACAAAAGAGTTATTGATTGGTATAAAGAGAATTGAGTAAACTGCAAACACAACAAACACGTCATGAACTAAGGCAATTACTGCTGCTAAACCAAATCTAAAGTCATGGAACCTAAAGGTTACATAGAGCAAAATAAATATTGAAGCAATGATAACTGCAATAATGGCATCCCGACTCATTTCGGAAGAAATCGTTGCACTGATGTTAGTGGAAATAATCTGTTCCGAATCAATAGACAGTTTTTCCTGAAGAGCTCGACGAAGAGCTAAGCCTTGGTCTGTATCTAAAGATTTCGTCTTTATCACAAATTGACCTTGTCCATTAACACCACTGACAACATTCATTTGAGGGGTATCATCACCTGTTGTCTCAACAACAAGGTCAAGAAGTCCTGCTTGTAAATCTTCAACATTCTCATATACCACTGTGTCTGTCGTAACAGAAGTCGATGTTCCACCTGCAAATTCAATATCAAAGTTTAAGAGATTATCTCTAGCACCTGCATTTACTGGTATGAAGACAAAACCAGCGGCAATAACTATAATTGAAATGCCAAACCATAATCTTTTTCTCTCAATGATATCAAATACTTTTGCATCATGACCAATACCATATAATTTCTTATTCGTAATCTTTAAGGCAACAAATGAAGTCAAAAGAATTCTAGTTATTACTAGAGCTGTGAACATAGATACAATAATACCAAGTGCTAAGGTCTGAGCAAATCCCCTTACAGGACCGGTACCCATAATATAAAGAACCACTGAAGCAATGAGCGTTGTCACATTACCATCTACTATAGCAGTCGTTGCTTTCTTAAAACCAGCCTTAACAGATGCTCGAAGAGTTTTACCCATGGCAATCTCTTCTTTTATTCTAGAGAAAATAATAACATTTGCATCAACTGCCATACCGACTGATAAGATTATCCCCGCTATACCTGGCAAGGTTAAAGTCATACCAAATATACTTAGGAGAACAATGACCAATCCCGCATAAAAGACCAAAGCCACTGATGCAGCGACCCCTGGTAAACGATAGAATACAATCATAAAAGCAAAAACAATTAAAATACCAATAAGTCCAGCAGTTAAGGACGTATTAATTGCATCTTCTCCCATCTTAGCACCAACCACACTCGAATATAATTCCTCAAGTTCTAAAGGAAGTGCACCAATCCGAATATAAGTAGCCAAGTCAAAAGCTTCTTCTGAAGTACCCATACCTGAGATACTTGCTACACCATTAGCAATTTGACTACCTACACGAGGAGCCATTAATACTTCTCCGTTATATACAATTGCAATAGTCTTTCCTACATTGGCAGCTGTGCCTTCTGAAAACTTATCTTTTCCTGCATTATTTAAAACCAACTCAACAATATATCCACGACCATCCGGATTTCGTTGTGCATTTGCATCCTTAACATCACTACCTGTAATAATGACATTTCCATCTTCATCAACAAATTTAAGGTCACCTGGTTGGCCTAATTCTTCAAGAACTTTGTTGGGGTCATCAACATTGGGAATATCAACATTGATACGTTTCCTACCTTCAATATAAACTTCACCTTCTGTATATCCACTTTGGGTAATACGCTGATTTAGTTTATACTTTGTATCACTAATTTCCTGGTCAGTAGGGTTATCTTTAACAGTTGTATAAGTAATGCTAACACCACCTGCAAGGTCCAAACCTAAACTGATATCTTCTGCACTACCTGTCTTATTCTCACCAATACCATTAGCCGCTATATAAAGCGTACCGCCTATTACTGCTAATGTCACTAGCAGAATCACCAGATTTTTGATTTTCATGCTACTTTCCTCCTGATATTATACTTCTTTAGCCTTAAGATAAATGGCACATTCCACTCGTTTACGCTCTAGGTCACATCCCATTTCGTAGACAGACTGAATTGAACCGTTATAGTTGTATGCATTTGCCATACAGCCTCCGCTACAATAAAATTTAGCCCAGCAAGACTGACATTCTTCTTTGGCCAAAACATTACACCCTTTAAATTCCTTACGTAAATCTATATTCTCTACACCGGTATCTACTGTACCCATTTTAAACTCTTCCATACCAACAAACTGATGACATGGATAAAGGTCTCCAAATGGTGTTACTGCTAGATATTCTGAACCCGCGCCGCAACCAGTTAATCGTTTGGCGACACATGGTCCTCCAGTAAGATCAATCATAAAATGAAAAAACTGGAAACTGTCCCCAGCCTTTTGTCTCTTAACCATTTCTTTAGCTAAAACTTCATATTCACCTATAAGCGTTTTTATGTCCTCCGGTTGAATGGCATAGTCAGCTTCTAATGGAGCTACAACCGGTTCAACTGAAATCAAATCAAAGCCTTCCTCTGCCATACTGATTACGTCATTGGAGAAATCAAGATTATGATGGGTAAAGGTTCCACGAATGTAATAAGAACCTTCTCTCTTAGAAACAATATCCTTAAACTTAGGCATAATAACATCATAAGACCCCTTACTATTAGATGTAGGTCTCATATAGTCATGAACTTCCTTTCTACCATCACAAGAAAGAACAACATTATACATGTGTTCATTGATGAATTTAATCTTAGCATCATCTAAAAGAACCCCATTTGTTGTAATAGTAAAGCGGAAATTTTTATTGTTTTCCTCTTCTATGGATTTGGCATAATAGACTATCTCTTTGACTACCTCAAAATTCATGAGAGGCTCACCACCAAAAAAATCAATCTCCAAATTCTTTCGATTTCCAGAATTGGCTACCAAAAAGTCAATAGCCTTCTTTCCCACGTCAAGACTCATCATGGAACGATCACCATGGTACTCTCCTTCACCTGCAAAACAATATTTGCATTTAAGGTTACAATCATGGGCTATATGAAGACAAAGGGCTTTAACGACTGTTTCTCTATCCTCAAACCCATCAAGAACATGGTCATAGTCACCTTGAGAAAAGAGCATTCCATCCGTTCTTAGGGTATCAATTTCGTTTTTCACTTCAGTAAAATCAACATCACTATATTGTTGGGCCAATTGGTCAACAATATCAGCATGATCCATTCCACTGTTCAATCGTTCAATATAGTCATAAGAACAATCATCAAAAAGATGAATGCCTCCACTGTTCACATCGATGACAATATTAACGTCGTCTATTTTGTATTGATGTATCATTACATTTTCCTTCCTAACAACCTGCCATAGGCCTCTGTCTATGACAAGTAATAAGCAGCGACAAATGTCACTGCTTAAAATTACTTATTCTCGTTTTCGCAACTTTGGTTGCCGACTGTACATGACGTCTTGCATGCTGATTGGCATGAAGTTTGACATTCACCACATCCACCATGTTTAACAGTATTTTGAAGAACTGTGCTATTTAAAGTTTTAATATGCTTCATGTTTATGTCCTCCTTTGTAATTAACCTTACCCATTATACCATATATTTCAGGTTTTTCAAATTGTTATTTGTTCCCATTCCTCATATAAAAGTTCCAATTCCTTCTGCTTTTCCTGAATTCGTAACATGGTATCATTAACAAGGTCCACTTGGTCACCAATCTTCACTAAATACTCATTGAGCTCATCTAATTCTTCATCTTTTGCTTCAATAATTATTTCTATCTCTTCTAGTCTTTTCTTGGCATTTTTACTAAGGACTTTTTCTTCCTTACAACCACTGCTTTCAAAGCCTTTTTTATTGTTTATATCTTTTGAATGAGAAGACTTTATTTCTTTTTCTTCCAAATATTTATTGTTGTATTTATCATCATTTTTTCTTCTACTTTCAACTTCACCATTTATTAAAGTAAATCGTCTTGCCTTCTCTTCCTTATAATATTGGTAATCACCCTCATAAATATGTAATGATGAATCTTCAATTTCAGCAATTCTAGAAGCCATCTTATCAACAAAATACCTGTCATGACTAATAAAAAGCAAGCTACCATCGTACTGAAGCAGGTTTTCTTCAAGTACTTCTCTTGAATCGATATCCAAATGATTGGTAGGTTCATCCAGAAGCATAAGATTAACATCACCATACATAAGTACATTAAGCTTTAAGCGAGACTTTTCACCACCTGATAAGACCTTAAGTTTTTTAAACACGTCGTCTTTAACAAATAATGCTTTAGCCAACTGCTTTCTCGCCTCACCATTGGTCACCGGATAAATACTTTGAAAGTACTCCATGATTGTCACATTCTCATCATCAAATTCAACAACCTGAGGAAGATACCCCATATGTATGCGACTTCCTATTTTGATTTGTCCATGATCCGCTTTTAATTCTCCAGTTAAAATCTTTAGGAGTGTCGTTTTTCCTGTACCATTACTGCCTAAAACACATAAAAAATCCTTATACCAAAGAGTCAAATTCGCCTCTTTAAATAAAACCTTATCATCAAAGCTTTTTGTAAGCTCAGAAAGTTCCATGACCCGCTTACCACTTCTATGTCCGACAGACATATTAAGAGCCATTTTCCTCTTTTCATATTGGGGTTTTTGAAGTTTATCCATTTTTACAAGTCTTTTTTCAAGTTCCTTTGCACGACGATACATCTTGTCAGAGTCACGCATTTCACCCCAAATACGGTAGCGTTTAATCTGTTCTTCCATCTTTTTAATTTTTTTCTGTTGCTGTTCATAGTGTTTCATGGCTATAAGAAAACGACGTTCCTTCTCAATAGTATAATAAGTGTAGTTACCATGGTAAATTAAAGCTTCATCATAAGTCAACTCAACTATTTTTCCGACGACACGGTCAAGAAAATATCTATCATGGGAAATAATAAGTACAGCCCCTTCATATTCCTTCAGATATTCCTCCAACCATTCAATAGACGCCATATCCAGATGGTTAGATGGCTCATCTAACAAGAGTACATCAGGTTTTTCCAACAAAATCTTAGCAAGAACTATTCTTGTCTGCTCACCACCTGATAAAAGATGAAAAGGTCTAACTTGCATTTCCTCTGAAATAGACAAGCCAATCATAACCTTCTTTAGATTTGTATCTTTCATGTATCCGCCAAGTCTTTCATACTCTATACTCAGATTTCCATGACGCTTAATCAGCTTATCAAGCTTATCGCCTCCAAGACTCATGTCTCTTTCTAAGTCTTTAAGTTCTCTATCAATTAAATTCAAATCTTCAAAAGCTTTTTCAACTACTTCAATGGCTAATATATTCTCTCCATAATCCGGTATTTGATTTAAATATCCAAAGCTAGCACCCTTTCTTTTAAACACATCTCCTTCATTAGCTTTCTCCATACCCATGAGAATTTTCATCAAAGTCGTCTTTCCTACTCCATTAGCACCAATAAGTCCCAATCTTTCTGTGGAACTCAGCTCAAATGTTATGTTTTCAAATATAGTTGTATCTCCAAACTGTTTTTTTAGATTACTGACACCAAGTTCAATCATTATGTCACCTTCTCTCTTCTTATGCTATAATAAGTTTGTTATTCATTTTTGGAAAGGAGAGTCAATTTTACTTGACGTTAATATGATAGATTTACACGCCCATACAACAGCTTCAGATGGAACTCTTACCCCCTCTGAACTTATCGACTACGCTATAGAGAAACAACTTAAAGCACTTGCTATCACAGACCATGATACCATAAAGGGGCTAATGGAAGGCATGGCCTACCTGAAAAAGCTTTCGCTCCCCTTAGAACTAATACCAGGCATCGAATTCTCAACCGGACTGAAAGGCTACGATTTTGACATTCATATTCTAGGCCTTTTTATTGATCCTCACAATAAAACCTTCATTGAAGGTTTAAGCTCCATATTAACTGACCGTACAAACCGTAACCAAAGTCTTATAAAAAAGTTAAACAAACTTGGATATGACATTTCAATGGAAGAATTAGATATCTTCGCCAACGGAAGCATTATTACAAGGAGTCATTTCGCAAGCCTTCTAGTCGAAAAAGGATATTTTAAGGACAAGAATTCAGTCTTTAATCAATTAATCGGCAACGGAAAACCCGCATATATACCTAGAGAAAATGTTTCCTCCAAAAAAGTAATTGAACTTATAAACTCTACCGGTGGTATTTCTGCCATTGCACATCCTACCTTATACAAGCTAGAAGATGATAGTCTCCTCCATATGATTGGTATCCTCAAATCATACGGACTAAAGGCCATTGAAAGCTATTACTCCTTATATGACAGCCGCCAACATCAAAGAATGAGAAATATAGCAAGCCACTATGACCTTCTAGAAGTCGGTGGTTCTGACTATCATGGCGATAACAAAATAGGCTTAGATCTTGGCAATGGATATGGAAACCTTATGGTTCCTGATATATTGCTAGACCACCTAAAAAAACATCTATTATTACCATGATAATTCCACACCTATGTGTTTTTTATACATAAGCTTAAACATGCCCAAAACTAAGAATTAGCACACTATTACAATACGATTTTCTATAGAAAAATAAAAGAGCCCTAAGGGCTCTTTTTAAACTTTCTATTCTTCGTCGCTTGATACTGACAAGTCTGGACTTGATTTTGAAGTAATAGCTGATTTATGTACATGAACACGTACAGTTTTATTGGTTCCAAATTCTACTACATATACATCATTGATTTTATCAACAACTTTACCATAAAAACCGCCGTTTGTTAGTACTTCATCCCCGTTTTCAATGCTATTTTGCATAGATTCTGTTTCCCTTTGTCTCTTACGTTGTGGACGAATCAGGAAAAACCAGAAAATACCAAAAATTGCAGCGTATAAAACTAACATTTGAATAATACCACTTGATGTACCTGAACCATTTGCATCAAGTAAAAATAAAAATTGACTCATTATTTTCCTCCTAAAATACTTGGACTATCGTAAAACACAGTCTTTCACTAGACCCTAAATTACAATCTATATAATAGAGTACACTTAGACCCTATCTACTGTCAAGATAATATTTGTGATTTTTATGGAACCTTAATCATTTAATCTTTAACCGTCGATCCCACGTTTAAAAGCTTCAATCTTAGCTTCTTTATATTGCTTATATCTACCTTCTTCAATAGCTAGTCTGATTTCTTCCATCATAGAATTGTAGAAATATAGATTATGGAGTACTGCAAGACGTAGTCCTAGCATTTCTTTAGCCTTCAATAAATGCCTGATATACCCTCTTGAATATCTTGTACAAGCCTCACAGCCACAACCTTCTTCAATAGGTGCATCATCAAGTTCAAACCGTTTATTCAATAAGTTCATTTTTCCCTTATTTGTATATACATGGCCATGCCTTCCATTCCTGGTAGGATATACACAGTCAAAGAAATCCACCCCACGATCAACTGCTTCTAGAATGTTTTCAGGAGTTCCAACTCCCATTAAGTATGTTGGTTTGTCTTGCGGAAGAAAAGGTGTCGTTTTTTCGATGATCCGGTACATATCCTCATGGCTCTCACCAACTGCTAAGCCACCAAGAGCATAGCCATCCAAATCCATATCAGAGATTACCTTGGCATGCTCTATACGGATGTCTTCAAAAGTCCCTCCTTGGTTTATACCAAATAGCATTTGTTCCTTGTTAATCGTTCTTTCTAAAGTATTTAAGCGTCCCATTTCCTTTTTACAGCGCTCAAGCCACCTTGTTGTCCTATTGACTGAATCTTCCATGTATTTTCTAGTAGCAGGATGAGGGGGACACTCATCAAAAGCCATAGCAATAGTTGATGCAAGATTGGATTGGATCTGCATACTCTCCTCAGGTCCCATAAATATTCTTTTACCATCGATATGTGATGCAAAATATACGCCTTCTTCTTTAATCTTTCGAAGCTTTGCAAGACTGAAAACCTGAAATCCACCTGAATCAGTTAGTATTGGCTTATCCCATACCATAAACTTATGCAGACCTCCAAGCTTATATACTACATCATCACCAGGTCGAACGTGAAGGTGATAGGTATTGGAAAGTTCAACCTGACATTTTACATCATGAAGGTCTTTTGTTGAAACACCGCCTTTGATAGCTGCAGCTGTACCAACATTCATGAATACTGGTGTCTCAATGCTGCCATGTACTGTTTTAAAGCGACCTCTTTTAGCCATTCCATCTTTTGTTATTAATTCATACATATTCTACCTCTTTTTAATATATCATAACTTCTGTCACGAACTCTTATGTTCTCTTTGTACATATCTCTCGGTACTCTTTTAAGTCAACTTTAGAAATTATACCATTTTTAGCATTTATTTCAACCTCTTTTAGAAGTCCAACTAAAGTTCAGCATTCATAGCCTGAGCACTTTTTCTTGATATAGAAAGCTTAAGCCACTTCCATCATTTTTTTGATAATACTTAAACTAATTATACACTAAAATAATAAGGTTTCCATAACAATTGTTCCACCCATAAACTTCCTCTCACCTTCCTGCCACCCTCCAACTTGCTTTATCGCGTTAAATCAATTATAATGGTCCTACTTATGAAACTTTAGACAATATGTCTTTATATACAAGACAATGAAAGGAGCTATAATGGCAGGATCCAGTTTTGGAAAATTATTCAGTATAACAACCTGGGGAGAATCCCACGGATTAGGCGTAGGTGTTGTCATTGATGGGTGTCCAGCAGGACTTGACCTAAGCGAACGTGATATCCAACTTGATTTAAACAAGAGACGTCCAGGCCAAAGCCCATATTGCACCCCTAGGGATGAATCAGATAAAGTTCAGATTCTATCTGGTGTTTTTGAAGGAAAAACAACAGGAACCCCAATCTCACTTATGGTTAAAAACAAAGACCAACGTTCCCGAGATTACTCAGAGATCATGGATATTTACCGTCCAGGTCACGCTGATTATGCTTATGATGAAAAATATGGTTTTAGAGATTACAGAGGTGGTGGCCGTTCATCTGGTCGAGAAACCATCGGTCGTGTTGCAGGTGGAGCCATCGCCAAAAAAATATTAGCCGACCTAGGCATACATATTACTAGTTATGCCAAATCCATCGGACCTATTCATGTAAATATGGACAACTTTGACAAAGAAGAAATATACAACAATCCCTTTCGATTTCCTGATCCATCTATAGTAGAGGAAACCGAAGAATATATGCGCAGGCTCATCAAGGAAGGTAACTCAGCGGGTGGTATTATTGAATGTAAGGTTCAAGGCATGCCAGCGGGTATTGGTGAACCGGTCTTTGACAAGCTAGATGGTTTGATTTCTCACGCTATTATGTCTGTAGGCGCAATGAAAGGTGTAGAAATTGGTGCAGGTTTTGCTGCCAGTGATATGACTGGATTTGATAATAACGACTTTTATGAACTTCAGGACGGGAAGCCTGTCAAATCAACTAATCATGCAGGAGGTATGACTGGAGGTGTCTCAGATGGTTCTATAATCACTGTTCGTGCCGCCGTCAAGGCAACTCCAAGCATTCATATGACACAGCAGGCTACTAATCGAAGCGGCCAAGTTATTGACTTGGTTATCGGTGGTCGCCACGATCCTGTTATCGTTCCAAGAGCTGTAATCGTTATCGAAAATATGATTGCTCTGGTACTTGCTGATCTGCTCATGCAACAGACATCAAAACAAATGGACTATATCCGCTCCATATTTGGAAAAACTAATAGGACAAAATAAAATCCAACGCATGATCAGGAATGCCCTGACCATGCGTTTTTTAGTTCAATATATATTTCAAATATAACTACAAGAATCCCACCTGCAAAAATTGCAAAATCTGCTAAATTGTAGTAAAGATCTTTAGTCCACTTTATAGCTAGAAAATCGGTGACTCGCCCATCTGTCAACCGATCAATTAAATTTCCTATTGCCCCTCCGGTTAATAAGGAAAATCCTGTCGTCAATATCTTGTTTTTATAAACAAAATGACTCATTATGGTAAGAAGAAAAACAATTAAACTTCCTACTATCTGAACCTTAAGTAATAAATCTGGCTTTTTCTTAAATAAGCCCTTAAAAGCCCCCTGGTTAAATATTAACCCAAAAGTAAAGGGGCCCTTTTCTACTCCTTTTTCCTTAAATTTTTTTCTAGCAAAAAACTTCGTGCTTTGATCCAACCCAACAACTAATATGATAATAATAAGTATATACAACATTTACCTTACACTCCATCTCTTTTATATCTAAGTTCTATAATCTAATACTAAATTTTCTATTAATTTCTATTATATCTATTGAAAGAGTAAAACTCAAACTATATTCATAAGTTTCCATAAAAAAATTGACTTATACTAGGACTTTTATAGTATAATGTTTATGACACAGTCATCATTGCAACCTAGGAGGTACAACATGAAAGAACAATATCTAGGCCAAAACATCCCAAAACTTGGTTTTGGTTTAATGCGTCTGCCTATGAACGGTGAAAATGTAGACATGGATGAGACATGTCAAATGGTTGACCATTTTTTAGATAAGGGATTCACTTATTTTGACACTGCTTATCCTTATATTAACGGAAAGTCTGAAGAAGCGGTTAAAGAGGTTCTAGTCAACCGATATCCTCGTGAATCCTTTCAGTTAGCGTCAAAAATGCCTGTATGGTTATGTAAGAAATACGAAGATTTTGAACCACTTCTTAATCTGCAATTAGAAAGAACTGGAGCTGGATATTTCGATTTCTACTTACTTCATGCTTTGGATAAACAGCGTATGATTCAAATGGATGAAATTGGCGGTTGGGATTTTGTAAAAAAGGCCAAAGAAAAAGGATTAATTAAACATTTCGGCTTTTCTTTTCACGATACTGCTGATGTTCTTGACGAAATACTAACAGCACATCCAGAAGCTGAGTTTGTTCAACTTCAACTTAACTATGCTGACTGGGAAGACGAAAAAGTTCAGTCCAAGCAATGTTATGAAATTGCCAGAAAGCACAAAAAACCAATTATTATTATGGAGCCTATTAAGGGTGGTAATCTTGCAATCATGTCCAATCAAAACCAAGCTATCTTTAAGGCTGAAAAACCTGATGCCTCTATTGCATCATGGGCTATGCGGTATCTAGGATCACTTGAAGGTATTATTACAATCCTTAGTGGAATGTCTAATACTCAGCAAATGGACGATAACATTGAAACCATGACTAATTTTGAGCCAATGACACCACATGAATATGGTATCATTGATAAGGTTCTTGAAGAAATGAAAAAAATAGAAACAATCCCATGTACAGACTGTAAATATTGTGTTGAAGATTGCCCACAAAAAATTAATATACCTGCTATTCTAGCAACCTACAACACTTACAAAACCTATGAAAACCTTGATGGTGTTAAGAGTCATTACAAATGGGTAACCAATGGTGGCGGTAAGGCTTCTGACTGCATTGCCTGTGGAGTTTGCCAAGGACATTGTCCTCAACATATTCCAATCATTGATTCCTTGGAAAAAATAGCTAAGCTAATAGAAGCATAGTTTTATAGGGTATATTATATAAAAGGGACACAGTGGCTATTGATGAGCTCGGAATTTACGACTCATCTGTATCCACTGTGTCCCTTTTTTTATTCTATAGGAACAATATAGACATTTACTCTCCAATTTCTTCCATGAGATATGGAGTTGCTTGGTAGACATAATAATTTAACCAATTACTAAATAAAAGATGTGCATGACTTTTCCATGTAGATTCAGGTTCCTTTGATGGATCATTATCTGGAAAATATCGATAAGGTAGTTTTGGGTCCATACCTCTTTCCTTATCTCTTAGGTATTCTTGCTTCAAGGTATCAGAGTCATACTCAGAGTGACCAGAAACAAAGATCTGTTTCCCATCTAAACTAACTGCTAAATAAAAGCCTGCTTCTTCCGAAGAAGATAAAAGTTTGATTTCCTGATGGTTTAATACATCTTCCAAAGAAATGGTTGTATGTCTGGAATGGGGTACCATAAACTCATGATCAAACCCTCTAACTAAGGGGCATAAGCCATCTGTAATAGTATGTTTAAAGACACCATGCATCTTTCTCTCTAGGGGAATCTTCTCAATACCATAGTGATAGTAAAGCCCAGCTTGAGCCCCCCAACAAATATGGAAAGTTGAGGTTACATGAGCTTTGGTCCACTCCATAATTTCCTTTAGCTCTTCCCAATAGGTCACCCCTTCAAAAGGCAGGTTCTCAACTGGTGCACCAGTTATGATCATACCATCAAACTTACGATCTTTAACCTCTGAAAAAGTAGTATAAAACGACTGCATATGATTAAGTGGTGTATTTTTTGATACATGAGTCTCAGGACTTATCAAGGTAATCTCTAACTGCAAAGGACTGTTGCTCAACATACGAAGAAGCTGTGCTTCCGTCTGTTCCTTAAGAGGCATGAGATTCAATATGGCAATGTGGAGGGGACGGATATCCTGAGTCATTGCCCTTGAATCATCCATGACAAAAATATTTTCTGATTCTAGGACCTGTTTAGCGGGTAAATCATTGGGTATTTTTATTGGCATAAACTCACCTTTTCTATTCTTTATTCATTATCACTAATTGCTTCATATATAGATTTTCCTGGAGGTACCATTGGGTATACGTTGGTGTTTTGATCTACAAGGCAATTGACAATACAAGGTTTCTCACTGGCAAATACTGCTGGAAGAACTGTATCAATATCTTCTAGTGACCAAATATTAAACCCATCACCACCTAGAGCTTTAGCAAATCCAACATAATCCATATCTTCTTCCAGTGTTGTAGCTGAAAAACGTTTGTCATAGAAAAGATTCTGCCATTGACGAACCATTCCTAACGCTCTATTATTCATTACAAAAACCTTTACTGGTAAATGATTCTTAACTGCTGTAATCATCTCATTGAAATTCATACGAAAAGAACCATCACCTGTAATCATTATAACTTTTTCCTGAGGATTTGCAAATTGTGCTCCAATAGCAGCTCCAAATCCATATCCCATAGTACCAAGACCTCCTGATGTTAGGAAACGGTTAGGTTTTTCAAAAGGAAAATGCTGGGCCGTCCACATTTGATGCTGTCCAACGTCTGTTGCAACTATAGAATCCTCAGTTGCAAAATCTGCTATACGTTTCAAAAGATAGGGAACGTTAAGAGTCGTCTCATCAGCTTTGTGTCCAACGGTTTCACGTAAATGATTGACATAAATCTTCCACGGATCATTTGACTTTGCTTCAACTTTCTCTGTAAGTTTTTTCAAAACAGCCTTAATGTCACCATTGATTGAACCATCCACAACAACGTTCTTGTTAATTTCAGCAGGATCAATATCAATATGAATCAATTTAGCCTTAGCAGCAAAACCGGATTCCTTACCTACAACGCGATCACTAAAACGGCCACCCATTACAATCAATAAATCAGTTTCATTAATCGCTCTATTAGAAACAAGCGATCCATGCATTCCAATGTTACCAGTGTACAAAGGATGGCTATAAGGAAAAGATCCAATCCCCATAAGAGTACAGGCAACCTGAGCATCTATTTTTTCTGCAAAGACTTTTAGTTCCTCATTAGCACCTGAACGTACTACACCTCCACCTGCAAGTATCATAGGACGTTTGCTGGCAGCGATCATATCCAGAACCTCCTGACTAATGGAAAAAGCTTGATTGGGTTTATAAGCTTTTGGCTCCATATATTCGTACTCCGCTTCTTCCCAAGTCAGATTCTTGGGGATATCTACAAGTACAGGTCCCGGCCTACCAGATTTCGCAATATAAAAAGCTTCACGAATGGTATCTACCAATTCATTTATATCTTTGACCATATAGTTGTGCTTAGTAACTGGCATGGTAATACCCTGAATATCAACTTCCTGAAATGAATCTTTACCAAGTTTATCCACTTGGACATTACCTGTTATAGCTACTAATGGAACTGAATCCATATATGCAGTAGCAATACCTGTTACTAAATTAGTAGCACCTGGTCCACTCGTTGCTAAGCACACACCAACCTTACCAGTTGATCTCGCATAACCATCAGCCGCATGTGTTGCTCCCTGTTCATGAGAAGTAAGAATATGACTTATATATGCTTCATTTTTATATAATTCGTCATAGATATTTATTGTTGCTGCTCCTGGATATCCAAAAATATGTTTAACACCTTGTTCCTTGAGACATTCTACTACGATCTGAGCTCCATTTAATTTCATGTTTAACTCCTTTCAATCTCTTCTATTCCATTATAATACAAAAAACCCATCGTCCTCTATAGGACGAAGGGTTCTATCTCCGCGGTACCACCTAATTTCACTTGCGTGCTCTCAACTCATACAGGAATAACAAAGTATAGTTTAATATCCGATATGATGCTTATGTAACGGTAAGCTTCCGTCTCCTCTAATAAAAGTCAAACTTCGTTCAATTTGATGCTCTAGGGCTACCTTCCCCATGTATCTCACGAAGAATTTCCACCATCATCTTCTCTCTAGTCTTAAATACACAGGTACTCTTCCCTGTCTCAGCATATAACATATCATTCATTTCTTATGAATTTATAATTATATTACTTTAAGACATTAAATTTGTCAAGTAGTAATATTTATAGTATATCTATTTCTACCATTCTCTTTAGCCTCATAAAGGGCTTCGTCTGAATTATTAAACACCACTGTGTAATCTTTGATGCTTTTAGTTATAATAGTTGCGCCTATTGTTAGGGTGACTCTGTTTTCTATCTTTGAATATAGATGTTCAATATTCAATTGTTTCATCTCAAACTGAATTTTTTCAAGAACTGCTTTTGCCGTTTTTTCATCGCATCCTTCTAAAACTGCAAAAAACTCATCCCCACCGTACCTAAATAAACGATGTTTTACACCTGAAAGACTGTTCCGCAAAGATCCACAAACTTGTTTGAGACATTTATCTCCCATAAAATGACCATAATTATCGTTATACTGCTTAAAATAGTCAATATCAATCATTATGGCTGTACTCGGTAACTTATTCTCAAGAAGACCTATAAAATCCTTACCAATGTATTGGCCTAATGCATGTCTGTTATAAACCCCTGTCAAACCATCCATCATAGAAACTTCAGCTAATTTGCGATTGACTTGTTGTAATTCCCTAGACCTGTTTAGGTTTGAATAAGCAATAGCCGTATAAGAAGCCAACACTCTTAAACTCTCCATATCAACATAGGTCAATTTACCTCGCTCATATGTTTGAACAGTAAGCCCACCTAATGCTTCACCTTCATAAATCATAGGCGTAAAAATAATGCCTCTTGTATCTGACTGTTTAATCTTATAAAGCAGCTTTCCTGAAAAATTAGCCTCATTATATGCATTATCCTTAGTATCATATACGATAATGTCTTTACCATACCGGATACAAGTCGCCATAAGATAATCATCATCATAGATGGATATCTCAATATTCCGATAACCTACATCATCTAAAAAACTGTAATCAATTTTTATACCATTTTTAGAAAGAACGCCAACTCCAAACGCATCATAACCAAAAAGCCTTGCCATATTCTCTTCAAGAACATCATAAATTTCATCTTCATTCTTACAAGAAGTCAGCTTTTGACCAATATCTGAGAGATGCTTCAAAGTCTTAATGGATTTTTGTAATTCATTGATCTGGTTAACATCAGCATCATCACTATCCTTATGAATCTTATCAACAGCAGTTTCCTTCCACTGCATATAGGTACTCTCATTAATCGTTAATAGACGATCAGTGATCTCGTAAGCTTTCTTATAATCTTCAAGACTAACATATATTTTTTTTAATACTTTGAGCGCTTTGCTTTCGATACTAAAATAAGTCTTTTGTCTAGATGCTTGAACCAATTCCTTAAGTATCTCTATTGCTTCTCCAATAAGGTTTGCCCTAAAACATTCTGAGCCATACCTAAGAAGTATTTCTTCTTTATCAGCCTCTCCATTTTCTTGCTCCATGATATGAATCGCATCTACAAAAAGTTGTTCAGCTCTTTCCCAGTCCCCTTTGGTCCTATTAACAATAATCGCCTCATTAGCATAAGAAATCGCCACACCAATCTGATCATCAATTCTTCTAGATACTTCACGACTTTGTTGATTATAATAAGAAGCCTTCAGATAATTCTCCTTCAAAATGAAAATATCCGAAAGGTTGGAATAAACCGCTGTCAAAAGTCTTTGATCATCACTGTTTTTTGCCTTCGTCATACACTTGAACATATAGTCAAGGGCATGATCATAATCTTCAACATCTATATAAACAAGACCAAGGTTATTAAGGAGCTTTAATTGATATTTCTCTACTTCCGGATTTTCCTCAGCTATGCTTAAGGCTTCCATATATTTAGAAATAGCTTTATGTAAATTTCCACTGAAATAATAAATGTTTCCTCGATTATTAAGGGTTCTAACAAGACAACCATAGATACCATATCTTCTTGAAATTGCAGTTGCCTTCTTAAAAAAGGCCATAGCTTTCTGAGGCTGAGCCTTTTTATCTTCGATCAAACCGAAATAATACAGACAGTATGCAATAACAATTGTCCTATCATTAGCCAGAGCCTCTTCGTATACCCGAATATTAAGTTCTAGTGCCTCATCAAGTCTTGATTCTTCAATTAACTGATCAATGGACTCAATGATTTTCTTTTCATTGCTAATCGTCACTTTCTGTACCATCTTTTCACCCCTAACATCATTCATTTTATCACATTCTAGTATTAGAAACCATCATTTTCTAGGTAAATTTGCACTCATAATCTTACAATTTTCTACATCTTATACAAAAGAACATATAAAAAGGATCTACGAAGTTATCGCAGACCCCAAATATATCATTTATTAGTGAACTTCTAAAACTGAAAAATCAATTTTACTATTTTTTTGAATCTAATATTTCTTTTAACATATCGATAACCATCTTAGGATTGGCTTTACCCTTAGTCATTCGCATCATCTGACCCATTAATGACTGTATGGCAGCATCCTTTCCTGAAAGATAATCACTGACTGCTTTATCATTTTTTTCAATAACTTCTAGCGCCATTTCCTTTAGTGCAGAATCATCATTTATTTGTTTTAATCCCTCTTCTTCAACAATGGTGTTTGGATCCTTATCCGTTTCCCACATAGAAGCAAAAACTTTCTTTCCAATACTTGCACTAATAACGTTAGTATGAATAAGTTGTGCTAATTTACCAAGGTTTGAAGCTGAAACTGGTATGTTCCCTTCTTCCTTCTCCTCTTCATTGAGTCTTGAAAACATTTCGGAAATAATCAGATTTGCCAAACCTTTTTTATTGTCTGTTTCTTTACATGCAAGATCAAAGTAATCACTAATCTTAGGTGATGCCACCAATAATCTTGCATCATAGATGGATAAACCATCTTGACTAGTCAGACGCTCAATTCTTGAATCTGGCAATTCTGGAATTTGGCTTCTCAGCTCTTCAATACGTTCATCACTGGTAACAATTGGCATAAGGTCAGGAGCTGGAAAATATCTATAATCATGAGCTTCTTCTTTGGAACGCATAGATACAGTAACACCTTTAGCTTCATCCCATCGTCTAGTTTCTTGAACGATGGTTCCACCACTTTCAATAACTTTAATTTGTCTCTTAGCTTCATACTCAGCAGCTTTTACAGCAAAATTAAAGGAATTGATATTCTTCATCTCTGTTCTTGTTCCAAACTCCTTCTCTCCCTTTTTACGCACAGAAAGGTTAACATCACATCTTAGGGATCCTTCATTCATTTTACAGTCAGAAACATCTGTATAAAGAAGAATTGTACGGAGTTTTTGCATAAACTGACGCACTTCCTCTGGTGAACGCAGGTCAGGTTCACTAACAATCTCAATCAGTGGTACTCCACATCGGTTATAATCAACCAAAGTTCCTCCAGCTTCATGATTTAGTTTACCTGCATCTTCTTCAATATGAATTCTAGTAATACCAATACGTTTGATTTCATCATTTAACTCAATATCCACATAGCCTTCATAGCAAAGAGGTAAGTCATATTGAGACGTCTGATAGGCCTTGGGTAAGTCAGGATAAAAATAGTTCTTTCTATCCTGCTTTGAGAATTGATTAATCTTACAGTTGGTTGCAAGACCTGCTTTTATAGCATAATCAACAACCTTACCATTAAGGACCGGTAGAGTCCCCGGCATTCCTGTACAAATCGGACAACAGTGAGTATTAGGCTCACCACCGAACTCAGTTGTACAGTCACAGTATATCTTTGTTTTTGTCTTTAACTCTGAATGGACTTCCAGTCCAATTACAATTTCATAATCTTTATATGCCATGATCCACCTCTAACCTAACTCAATGGTTCTTTTTTCCACATTTGCATGTTGCTCATACTGATAGGCAATATTTAGAATTGATTGCTCATCAAAGGCTTTACCAATAAGCTGCATACCAATCGGTAACCCCTTGGAGTCGTAACCACAGTTAATGGATACAGCCGGTACACCTGCAATATTAATAGGAACTGTACAGATATCTGTTAAGTACATCTCAACCGGATTATCCGTCTTTTCACCAATTTTAAAGGCAGTTGTCGGTCCTGTTGGTGTCAAGAGCGCATCATAGTCTTCAAAAAGTTTATCAAATTCAGCTTTGATGAGAGTCCTAACCTGTTGTGCCTTTTTATAATAGGCATCATAATAACCGGAACTAAGGGCGTAGGTACCTAACATAATCCGTCGTTTGACCTCAGTACCAAAACCTTCATCTCTGGATTTCTTATATAAATCAAGCAGATTATCAAACTCATGGGCACGGTAACCATATTTAATACCATCAAACCTGGCTAGGTTTGATGACGCTTCAGCTGATGAGATTAAGTAGTAAGCAGGAAGTGAAAGATTAGATAAATCAAATGAAACCTCTTCCACTGTCGCTCCAAGCTTTTCATATTCTTTGGCTGCTTGTAAAATAGCAGTCTTAACTTCTTCATTAATACCCTGACCTAAGAATTCTTTTGGTAGACCAATCTTTCTACCCTTAAGCTCTTGGTCCAGTCCAGCAGTAAAATCCACCATATCTACAGGAGCACTAGTTGAATCATATTTATCATGGCCACCGATGACATTAAGGGCTAATGCTGCATCCTTCACATTGTTAGCTAATGGACCAATCTGATCCAAGGAGGATGCAAAAGCAACAAGACCAAATCTTGATACACGACCATAAGTGGGTTTAAGTCCTACAACGCCGCAATAAGAAGCCGGTTGCCTAATGGAACCACCTGTGTCTGACCCTAATGCTATCGGTGTCATGCCAGCCGCAACAGCTGCTGCCGATCCACCTGAAGATCCACCTGGTACATAATCCAAATTCCACGGATTTTTGGTCACCTGAAAAGCTGAATTTTCAGTTGAGGAGCCCATAGCAAACTCGTCCATATTCAGTTTACCAAGAATGACCATCTCATGCTTCTTAATCTTTTTGATAACACTAGCATCATATGGTGGTATAAAATTTTCAAGCATCTTAGATGCACAGCTTGTTCTTATTCCTTCAGTACAGATATTGTCCTTGATAGCAATAGGTACTCCTGCCAATGTCGACAGATTTTCGCCTCCTGCTCTCTTGCGATCAACACTCTCTGCCATAGACAGAACCGCTTCTTCGTCAACCTGTAGGAAAGCACCTACTTGGGCATCTAGGTCTTTAATCCTCTTCAAATAGGCCTTAGCGATTTCAAGGCTGGAGGCTTCTTTGTTTTTTAGTTTAGTCGTAATTTCACTTAATGTATACATAAGTCCTCCTATTCTACCACTTTAGGCACACTAATACAGCCTTTTTCAGTACTTGGTGCATTAGCCAGTAATTTTTCTCTATTCATTGAAGGTTTCATATTATCTTCTCTAAACACATTATTAATGGGTATAACATGTGCTGTAGCATTAACATCTTCGAATTCAAATTGATTAATTTGATCCGCAAATTCAAGAATCATTTCCATATCCTTGGTCATAGACGCTTTTTCTTCTTCAGTCAAGCTGAGTCTTGCTAGATGAGCAACATGTTCGACTTGTTCCTTGGTGATTTTCATGTGATCTTTACCTCCAAATACCCCTTATAAAAGGCTTTATCTATTTACATTAAGTAACATTTTAACATAGTACATCGATTTAATCAATCAAAGCGATAAAGTCTTCTTCAGAAATAATTGGCACCTCTAAAGACTTTGCCTTCTTATTTTTTGATGAAGATGATTCTACATCGTTATTGATTAAATAATCAGTTTTTGCAGAAACGCTTCCTGTTACCTTTCCCCCTAAGGACTCAATTTTATTTTTTAGGGCATTACGGTTATCAAATTGTTCCAAAGACCCTGTAATGACAAATACTTTACCTTCAATATTAGCACTAGTTTGAACAAATTCCACTTGCTCAAACTCTATAAGCTGACGCAATTTGTTCACGACTTCCATTTTCTTTTCATTGTGAAAATAATCATAGAGACTAGCAGCAATAACTTCTCCAAATCCCTCCACTTGAATCAGCTCTTCAGGTGTAGCCTCAATAATGGCATCCAAATCATTCTTATATGCCTTGACCAAGAGTTTAGCATTAGACAAACCTACATGAAGTATACCTAAGGCATAGATGAAATTAGACATCTTAACTTTCCTAACCCTATTAATCGATTCGATGAGCTTATCATATGACTTTATACCAAAACCTTCCATGTTAATAATTTTATCCTTTGTTTCTTCATCGTTCAAATAAAAAAGGTCACTAAAATCATGTAGTATAGACATTTGGATAAATTTTTCAAGAGAAGCCTCAGAAAGGCCTTCAATATTCATAGCATTTCTTGAAACAAAATGGGCAAAAGACTTAATCTTCTTAGCTGGACACTCTTCATTACTACAATAGAGAACTTTAACATCATTAACATTTTGTATCACTGTTTCTCCTTGACAAACAGGACAATGCTTTGGTATGTCTAAGGAAGCAGATCTCGATATGTTTTCAGCAATTTGTGGGATAATCATATTAGCCTTGTAGACAGTAATATTATCTCCAATACCCAACTCTAACTTTTCAATAATACTGATATTGTGGAGGCTAGCCCTGCCTACACTGGTACCTTCTAACTCCACTGGATCAAAAATAGCAACAGGATTGATAAGTCCCGTTCTAGAAGCAGACCAAAAAACTTCTCTAAGCTTTGTTTCTTTTACCTCATCTTGCCATTTAAAAGCTATTGAATCTTTAGGGAACTTAGATGTTGAGCCTAATGAAGATGAATAAGTCTTATCATCGAAAGTCAAAACCAACCCATCTGTACCTATGTCTGATGTTTCTACCTGAAGAGCTAGTTCATCAATAGCCTTATCCATAGTATCCTTATTAACAAGCTTATAATCAACACACTCAAAGCCCAGTGACTTAAGCCAAACCAACTCATCTGACTTTTTACTAAAGGAATCTTTAAGAGGAGAAGAAACCAGTGTGAAGCCATAAAATCTGACATGTCTTTCTGCTGTTATTGCATTGCTCAACTGCCTTACAGAACCGCTACATAGATTTCTTGGGTTTTTATATTGATCCTCAGCTTTCAAATTCTTATTGATTTTCAAGAAGTCTGAATATAGGATAACTGCCTCACCACGAAGGACAACTTCCTCCTTATATGGAATTGCATGTGGTAAATTCTTAAAAGTTTTTACATTATTAGTAACAACCTCCCCCGTATAGCCATTCCCTCTCGTAACAGCTTTGACTAAAACACCATGATCGTATGTCAATACGATAGTTAATCCATCAAGTTTAAAAGAAAGTAAGCCTTCCTGATCCTTAAGCCAATCACTTAGCTCATCCCTATCCTTAGTCTTATTTAAAGATAACATTGGTGAAACATGATCTTCTTTAGGAAGTTGACTGAGAATCTCATATCCTACATTTGAAGTCGGACTGCCTGCAAGAACCATGCCTGTTTCTTCTTCTAATTTAAGAAGTCTATCATACTTCTCATCATACTCAAAATTAGACATAATTTCTTTATCTTCTTGATAATAGCTTCTTGAAGCATCATTAAGGACTTCAATCAAAACTTTCATTTCTTTTATTTTATCCATCTTATCTCCTATAACTCCCTAGATATATTCTTTAATAAAACAAAAGGATAGTGTAGTATACATGTCATGCAACTAGACTATCCTAAAGATTTATTCCATTTCCCAGTTATGGTAGACATTTTGGACATCATCATCTTCTTCAAGATGGTCCAGCATCTTTTCCATTTCAGAAGCGTCATCGCCTTGAAGTTCAACAGTGGTTTGTGGAATCTGGGTTACTTCACCTTCCAGTATTTCAATACCTTCATCTATAATTTTCTGATAAACCGTACTAAAATCCTCTGGACTTGTAATTATCTCATAGCCCTCATCTTCGGATACTATATCCTCTGCTCCCGCATCAAGCGCCAACATCATAAGTTCATCTTCATCAAGGGAATCATTTTTTTCTATAACTATTTGCCCCTTTTTATCGAACATAAAGGATACACAACCGGTAGTTCCCAAATTGCCCCCATATTTTGAGAAGGCATGTCTAACATTAGATGCCGTTCTGTTTTTATTATCTGTTAAGCATTCAACGATAACTGCTGCACCATTGGGCCCATATCCTTCGTATATAATGGTTTCATAGTTTATATTTTCATCATCGCCTGCAGCTTTTTTGATCGCTCTTGTAATGGTATCATTCGGCATGTTATTAGATTTAGCTTTATTGATGATATCATTAAGTGCTGAATTGTTTTCCGGATCAGGTCCTCCGCTTTTTACAGCCACAACAATTTCTCGACCAATCTTAGTAAAAATCTTTCCTTTTTTTGCGTCATTTTTTGCTTTCTTATGTTTAATATTAGCAAATTTGGAATGTCCTGACATGACTATTCACTCCTATCCAATTTATCTATAATTTATTCTGCACTCAAGGCTAATGCCAAAAAATGCATGGTATTGCATAAGCAATCAACTAAGTTATTTTATCATGAATCTTAATCTTCAACAAGATTATTCATCCATTTTTTGGAATAGGTTCGTTTTAACCCAAAGCCAATCTTAAAAACTTCTTCAAATAGTATGGCACTGTAAACCAGTGGAAGACTCAAATCCAGGTAAAGACCTGTTAAAAAGGCTAAAGGTACAGCCACCAGCCAGACACCAGCCGCATCCATAACTGCTGAAAATGTTGTGTCACCACCACTTCGTAATATACCTACAATTATAACTGTATTCACTGCTTTCAATGGAAGAAACAAGCCGTAAACTCTCAAAGTAGAAACAATATTACTTCTTATCCCTTCATCTACATTATAGATAGATGCTATTAAAGGAGCAATTAATATACAAAAAAGCCCAATAACAAGACCCATTGCAAAATTAACTCGTAAAAATCTTTTTGCCTGATCAAATACTGTATGACCTTCACCGGCTCCCAAGGAGTTCCCCAACATAATACCGCAGGCATTTCCAGTACCTATTAAGGCAACAAAGGCAATTTGCTCAATCGTTTGAGTAATAGTCATAGTAGCCATAGGATCCGTTCCCATACGGCCATAAACAACTGCATACATGGTCACTCCCGTAGACCAAAGAATTTCATTAATTACAACTGGTGTTGCAATCTTTAAAAACTTAACCGTCATAGCCTTCTCATAAACAAAGATTTTAATAGGCGAACCTGCAACAGGTAAATTCTTTACATTTACTAAACCAACTAGGAGAATACACTCTAGTGCTCTAGCAAATACCGTAGCAATAGCTGCACCTTTAACCCCCATAGGTTCAAATCCCAAGTGTCCAAAAATCAGTATATAATTAAAAAGTGTATTAATAGATATGGCTATTAAAGTTACCACCATAGGAGGTTTTACATTGTTGGTAGAGCGAAGTGAAAAGGCTGTAACAAAAGAAATAGCTGTGAAAACATAAGAAAAACCAACTATTCTAAGATAAGATACACCTTCTTCAATTACCATGGCATCCTTAGTAAATATATTTAGGACTGCAGCTGGAGTAAATATAGCAAGGATTGTAAAAAGAACTGCTCCGCTAATAGCAAAAGTCAACGACAGTCCATATACTTTTTTAATCGACTTAATATCTTTCACTCCCCAATATTGAGAAGTTAAAATTGACGAACCTGAGCTCATTCCAAAAAGAAATAAATTCAGAAGAAAGAAAAGCTTATTGGCTGCTCCAACACCGGCAATAGCTTCCTTACTCAAATTACTAATCATGAAATTATCAACTAGGTTAAGGGATGATAATATCAACTGTTGTAAAGCAATTGGTCCTGCAATAGATGCAAGTTTTCTATAGAACTCCATATCGAGTTCGGTAATCTTTAGATTTAATTTATTCATGATTATCTAAAAGTAGTCTATAGATGATACTACCTTATTCTCCTTTACGTAAACACGTGGAACCCTTTTCCCAATAAGGCAAACCACTTCATAGTTAATAGTATGCATAATATCAGCAATTTCTTCTACACTAACTCTTACATCACCACCACCAATAAGATAAACATCATCATTTTCCTTAACACCTTCAATATCTGTTACATCTACCATGATCATATCCATACATACTCGACCGATTACTGGTGCATACTGGCCTTTAATTACAACTCTTCCTCGATTGGATAGAGCTCTAGAATATCCATCGGCATAACCAAAGGGTATGGTTGCGATTTTCGTTTTCTTGTCTGTTACATAGATTCCACCATAGCTGATAGATTCACCTGCTTCCACCTCTTTGAGAAATACAACTCGACTAATTATCGATAAAGCTGGTTTAAGAACTAAGTCATGATCAACATCTGGTGATGGATATAGACCATAAAGACTTATACCAGCACGAACCATATTATATCTTGCTTCACATATATCAATAAGTCCAGCAGAATTTGATGCATGAATATACCTAGGCAGTTCCCCTATTTTTTCAAGTTCATCCAAAATTTCATTGAAAATCTTAACCTGTATATGGGTGTATGCCTTGTCTTCTTCATCAGCCTTAGCAAAGTGGGTAAATATGCCTTCTAGATTCAATCCATCCTCTCTAGAAAGACTAAGTATATCATCTATTGTGGTCTTTATAGGACGATTTTTGGCAACCAAGCCTAATCTCCCCATGCCCGTATCAATCTTTAAGTGAATGGGTATAGGCTTCTTGTGAGTCCTTGCCCTCTCTGCCAGGTCCATTCCCATAGGGATAGAATAGACCGTTTGTGCCAAATCATATCTTATCAAATAATCAAAAGCTTCCACAGGGGTATTTCCTAACACCAAAATAGGGGACTTGACACCTTCTTTTCTTAACTGTACCCCCTCCTGATAAATAGCCACTGCAATATAATCCACTCCTATATTCTCCAGTTCTCTGGATATGGGAATAGCTCCATGACCATAGGCATCTGCCTTTATGACGGCCATCATCTTAATGTCTTGGCCTTCTTCAATATATTGATTATTTTCTTTATCTTTATTCACATATTCTTTCATTGCAAGAACGTTGGCCTTTATTGCATCTAAATCTACTCTTGCATATGCACGGTAATATTGAGTCTCCATCCTCTACACACCTTTCCACAGGTTTCCAACTATATCACTAGCTACCATAGTATGTTTGTTGTAAGTCGTTGCATAGACATCACTGGCCATTGAGTGGAGAAGAACACCTATAATCGTTGCCTCCTGTAATTGATACCCCATAGCCATTAACGCCCCAATAACGCCAGACAAAACATCTCCCGAACCAGCTGTTGCCAAACCACTATTGCCTGCCATATTTAAATATATATCTTCAACATCAGTAACAATTACTGTTCTTGCACTTTTAAGTACAGTTGTGACCTTATGGTCTTTAGCGAAGGCTCTTGCAAACTGGATAGTATTTTCACTGATTCCTTCAGACGGATAACCTGTAAGCCTACTCATTTCACCAATATGAGGCGTGACAATACATTCACATCTACGTTCATCAAACCATTCCATATGCTCGCTGATTATATTTAAGGCATCTGCATCCAACAACACCCTTACATCCATTTGGAGAATTTTCTGTACCAAATGTCTTGCTTTAAGGGATTTACTTAATCCAGGTCCAATGACTACAGCATCAACAGTCATCAAAAATTCTTCAACACTGCTATCAAAAGTATCCTTAGACAATTCTTTTTCATAAGGAATAACAATTGCTTCAGGTATACTTTGAATCAAGAGGCCTGACATATCTTCATCAGCAAAAATCTTTACCAATCCAGCGCCAGTTCGATAAGCAGCCTTTGCACATAAAACTGTTGCTCCAAGCATATGCTTATCTCCCGCTATGACACCCAAAGTACCAAAGGTCCCCTTGTGGGAGCATTGCTTCCGTTCTAAGACACCTTTTTGTTTCATGGCAGCAAACCATTGATAATCAATCAGTTCGACTGGATTATCAAGTGAGGCAACAATGCTTTCACCATATAAACCAATATCTGAAACAATAAGCTGACCGACAAAATTGGCACCAGGATAGAGTACAAGACCTAATTTCGGTAATCCAAAGGTTACTGTAACATGTGCCTGAACACAAACACCCATCACTTTTCCGTTATCAGCATTGATCCCTGTTGGAACATCAACAGAAATGGTTTTTGTACGATACTTATTCATCATATTGACCAAGGTGCAATACCTCTCAGAAAGCGTTCTCTCACATCCTGTTCCAATCAAAGCATCTATAAAGAGTTCAGCTTCTCCTGCCAAAGTATGAATTTGATCAATAAGTTCTTTCTGACTCATATCCTCAAAAAAAAGAACCGGTTCTAGACCACGACTTTCAACTAAATGATTTAACCAATTAAGTTGTTTTCGGCTATCATCACTTAAACGTTCTACCTTTCCTGCTACTAGGCAGCGAACCTTAACTTCTTGATGTATGAGCCACCTAGCAATTGCAAGTCCATCTCCACCATTATTTCCTGTTCCACAAAAAATAAGGACCTGGCCGCCCTTTAATAAATTCTGCTTATCTTGCTGGATGACATCCACCACTGATTTAGCCGCGTTTTCCATCAAAACAAGAGAAGGAAGCCCTACCCTTTCAATCATGTATTTGTCCATGTCTCTAATTTCTGAACTTCTTACTGCAAACATCGGTCATCTCTCTTTACTCTGTTTTATTTATTATATAATCAACTACTGAATTTTCCTGTCCAACTAAATAGGCAAATCACTTACATTCTTATTAAGAATTTTAGTCTATTATCATAACCCTAGCAGATAATTATGTCAATCCATGCTTGGATAAAATATAAACTTAACCTTCATTAATCAATAACTGAGCCTGTTGCTTTTTCTCCTATGGCAACTGCAGTTACATGGGTATCTGTATTTGAAATGGATACATATAAATAATCAATACCTAATTTAGCACTCACAGCGGCTGCACCCCCAGTCAAATGAACCACCGGTTTACCCATATCATCTCTTAAGACTTCAATCTCTATAAGCCTTGCCTGCCTAAAGCCTGTTCCAAAGACCTTGACAACAGCTTCCTTTGTTGAGAAATTACCTGCAACCTTAGATGGTTTATTCCCATTTTCCTCAAACATCTTAATCTCTGCTGGGGTAAAATATTTTTCAAGAAATCCTGGTTTTTCCATAGCCTTCTTGATTCTTTCAATTTCAATCAAGTCGATTCCTATCCCTTTAATCATCTTTATCCCCCGAATAATACTTATCGTACTTCTCAATAATATCAAATCCGACCACGTCGTGAATGTAACCATACAGCTTCTGGTATTCTTCTTTAGCCTCATCTCTTTTTATGATTGTTTCACTGATTTCCTCTTTCAGTCTGATAACATCCCTTTCTAAGAGTTCGGCATTCTCCTTTTTTTCACGCATAGTATGATAAAAATGCTTCATAGTAGCATTAACTAATTTCTTGTTAGTTTCGGCTATCTTTTCAGGTAAGTCAGTAAGACCTGCATGATGATGTTCTAATTTCTTATTAATCTCTTCTATATAGTTCTTATTCTTTTCCATCTGTTTCTTAGCTGACGAATTCTCCTCATCATAAACTTGCCCCATAGATTCCATGATTTCATCCATCATTTTTTTCTTCAGAGCACTATATTCTTTGAGTTCAGTTGTGTATGTCCCTTGCTTCTTTAAAAGCTGTTTAAGCTCTTTTTCAAGGACAGCAATACGCAAAGGTTTCCTCCCCTTAAAGAGCTGGTGCCACTTTTGATCCAGTACCAGAAGATGGGTCGTTTTATCAATATCAAATTCCATATCCTTTTTCTTAAAAAAAGCCATATAAGACTCCTTATCTACTATACAACATTAAGTTTATGAAACTATAGTCTTATTATACAAAAAGGAGTTATTCCTGACAAGAATAACTCCTAAGGTTTTAAATTCTATCTTTGATACGATATGACAGCGTCATCAAGCTCTCTGAAAGGTGTACATTTTCAACAGTTACTGTATCACTCTTTAAATTCAAGTCAATTGGAGCAAAATTCCAAATACCTTTAATTCCCCATTCAGACAAATCATTGGCAATCTTTGGAGCTTTTTGCTTAGGTAAGGTAAGAACCGCAATATCAATATGATTAGATTTTACAAAATTTTCCATATTATCAATATCTTGTATTTCAAGACCCCTAACAGAAATTCCAACGATTCTCGGATTAACATCAAAAAGACCTTTAACAACAAATCCGCTTTTTTCAAAATCAATATAATTGGCAAGTGCCTGTCCTAGGTTACCAGCACCCACAATAATAATATTGTAGGTTTTCTCAAGTCCCAGTATCTTAGCTATTTCACTATAAAGGTATTCAACATTGTATCCATATCCCTGTTGACCAAAGCCACCAAAGTTATTTAAATCCTGACGAATCTGGGATGCTGTAACTCCCATACGGATACTAAGCTCCTTAGATGAAATTCTAACAACATCATTTTCTAATAATTCTCCCAAATATCTATAATATCTAGGTAAACGCTTAATTACAGCTGACGATATCTTCTTAACATCATCATGATCTGACATAGCATAACCCCCTTGCGTTTGTTACTTTCATTATATCCTCTTGTGAAATAACTGTCAAATTCATTTTCTCCGGATAATTAATATATAGCTAATTGTCTATTAAAGGACCTAAAAAGGATGAATTAATTAGTCTTTTTTTTAGAGCTTGTAAAAGAAACACCTGTAAGCCCCTGGACAATATCAGCTATTTATCTTAACTGTATATACTTGACAGAAATAGGATAAGGTCTTGCCAAGTTCTGCCTGACTATATAAGAGAAAAATAAAATATTACTTTAAAAAAAATAGTACAAGTGCTATGATAATCTAGGTAATAAAAAGAAAGAAAGGCCTTATTATGTTATTATCTTGTACAAGCATCGCATATTCTTACATAACAGAAGACACTCTTAAGGATATTAGTTTCCATATAAATGAAGGTGAACAAACCGCTATCGTTGGTGTTAACGGTGCCGGTAAAACCACCTTGTTCCGTATATTAACTGGACAACTGACTCCAGACTCAGGACAAATATTCACTAAATCCGGAATTTCAGTTGGCTACCTTTCGCAACATGGTGATTTTCAATCAGATAAAAGTATTTTTGAGGAATTATATGAATCTGATCAGGATATCCTTAAACAAAAAGCTCTTCTTGAATCCTATGAAAATCATTTAAATGAAATATCACATCCACCTGAGGATTTACTTCACAAATACCATGAAGCCATGGAAAAATTTAAAGATGCTGGTGGTTATGCTTATGACAGCCTTGTCAAAGGAGTTATTAAAGGACTTGGTTTTGATGATGACCAAGCCCATCAAGTCATTGACACTTTATCAGGAGGACAAAAAACGAGAGTATCTTTAGGGAAACTTCTTATTAGACAACCAGATCTTCTTCTTCTCGACGAACCTACAAATCATCTAGACCTAGGAAGTATTAAATGGCTAGAAGGATTTCTAAACGCCTACAAAGGTACTTTGCTTATGATTTCCCATGATAGATACTTCCTAGATAAGTTAGTATCTAAGGTCATTGATATTGAAAATGGTAAATCATTTGTCTACAAGGGTAATTATTCTGAATTTATTAAGAAAAAAGAATTTCAAACCTATATTAATACCAAACACTATAACCAGCAACAGGCTGAAATAAAGAGACAAGAAGAAATCATTAAGCGACTACGGTCCTATGGGGATGAAAAATTTATTAAAAGAGCTGTCAGTAGGGAAAAAGTCTTAGAAAAAATAGACACTATAAACAAGCCTCAGGAACTCCATGCTAGTATGAACCTAAAGCTTCATCCCAAAAAAGAAAGTGGCCACGATGTTCTTCGTGTTAAAGGACTATCCATGGCTTTTGGTAAGAAGAGACTTTTTGAAGATATTAACTTTGACATATACAAGGAAGATAGAATCGCACTTGTTGGAGATAACGGTAGTGGTAAAACCACCCTATTTAGGATTCTATTAGAACAGCTTCAACCCACTTCCGGTAGTATTTCCATAGGTAACTCTGTGGAAATGGCTTATTATGACCAAGAACATGAAACGCTTCATGAGCAGCTCACCTTAATCGAAGAAATCGCTGAAGTTTTTCCAAATATGACTATTACTGAAATCAGAAACCTCCTAGCTGCATTTTTATTTACTGGTGATGATGTCTTTAAAGAAATTTCTTCTTTGTCAGGTGGAGAAAAAGGTCGACTTTCCTTGGCCAAGTTAATGCTTTCAGGTGGTAATTTTTTACTCCTAGACGAACCGACAAACCATCTTGACATGATTTCTAAAGAAATCCTAGAAAATGCTTTGCTCAATTATACTGGTACTCTTTTCTTCATATCCCATGATCGTTATTTTATTAATCGTATTGCAAGTAAAGTATTAGAATTACATGATGAAACGGTTACCCTTTACCACGGAAATTATGACTACTATGAAGAAAAAAAAGCTAACACTACACAAGAACAAACATCAAAAAAGACAGATACACAGAACAAACTAGACTGGAAAGAGCAAAAAGAGTTAGATAAAAAAATACGTAAACTTGAAAACCTCTTACAAGAAACTGAAGTCAAAATAGAATCAATAGAAAATAGAATAAAAACTATTGATGAAGAACTTTCATTGGAAAAAGTATATTCCGATTACGCCTTAAGTCAAGAACTTATGGATGAAAAGTCTAGATTAGAAGCATCTTTAGATAGCTTATACGAGGAGTGGCAACATTTTCATGACCAAGTAGATTTATTTAATAATTAATTTGCTACATCCATAAAACTGTATTAAAAACCGGTTTCCTGTTAAATAACAAGAAACCGGTTAATTTTATAGGTGAACTTATCAGGAAACTATTCTTTCCTCTATTCTTTGAGCTGGTCTGCTAATCCCTTGTCCAACACATTCTTAATAGTATTTTGAACATGCTCATTGGTCAAGGCTTCCGCTAAAGCACCATCTTTATTCCTAAAAGCTTCAACAATTGTCTTGTGCTCATGTATGGAAGCTTCAGCTCGTTTAAAAGAAGTAAGTGCTTCTTTGCGAACTCTTTGTGCATAATGGTGGAAGTCTGTTAGTAAATGTCTAAATATTCTTGATCCTGACGCTTCATACATCAACTCATGAAATCGATTGTCCAGTCGATAGATCTGCTCCATATTCTCCTTATGTAAATGAAACTCAGATAGCATGATGATTTCATCAAAATGCTCTAGGAGATTTTCGTTCATCGATTCTGCGCATTTTCTTGCAGCCAATCCTTCAACAAGGCTCCTTATCATATAAATATCTAAGATATCTTCTGCATTGATTCCTCGTACAACTGCTCCTTTATTTGGGATAATATCCACAAGTTCTTCCAGTTCAAGCTGTCTTAAGGCTTCTCTTACGGGCGTTCGACTTACCCCATACTCTCTAGACACTTTAGACTCAATAATCGAATCACCTTTCTTGTAGACTCCTGCAAGAATATCATCTCGAATTCTTGAAAAAACCCGACCCCGAAGTGAATATTTATCAGTCACTTCGTTCTTTACATCCACATTCTCCACATCATTCCTCCAAAAATATATTGGGCAATTTGAATCATTGCCCAATTGATGTAAATGATTATACTACAATTTTTCGATTGTTTCCATAATATAATCTGCAAATTCACTACTTGTTGCACCGGTATCACGTCCGGTCATAACAAATTTCTTTTCAGTATGTCCACAGATTTCAAGAGCTTGAATCAGTTTCTCACTCTCTTGCTTATATCCTATATGGGCTATCAGCATGGCTGCAGCACGAATAATACTGGATGGATCAGCGTAGATATCACGGCCTTCCTTAACCATTCTTGGAGCACTACCATGAATAGCTTCAAACATAGCGTACTCTTTACCGATATTAGCACTACCTGCAGTACCAACACCACCTTGGAACTCAGCTGCTTCATCAGTTAGAATATCACCATAAAGGTTAGGTAACACCATAACTTGGAAATCACGTCGGCGTTTTTCATCAACAAGCTTGGCCGTCATAATATCAATGTACCAATCATCCATCTCAATGCCATCGTATTCTTTAGCAACTTCTTTGCAAACATCCAGAAATTTACCATCCGTTGTCTTTACAACATTGGCTTTAGTTACACAAGTCACTCTTGTTTTACCATTCTTTTTGGCAAAATCAAAGGCTGCACGTGCAATTCTTTCCGCTCCCTGAGTCGTAATGACTTTAAAGTCAATAGCAACATCTTCACTAACATTACAACCCTTGCTACCAAGCACATAAGCACCTTCTGTATTTTCTCTAAAGAAGGTCCAGTCGATACCCATTTCAGGAACCTTAACAGGTCTTACATTGGCAAAAAGGTCCAATTCTTTACGCATCGCTACATTAGCTGACTCAATATTTGGCCATGGGTCCCCTTTTCTTGGGGTTGTAGTTGGGCCTTTTAATATAACATGACATTTTTTTAGTTCTGTTAAGACAGAATCAGGAATAGCCTGACCCACCTCTGCTCTTTTTTCAATAGTAAGATCTTCGATTACTTTAATCTCAATTTTACCGGCTTTAATATCATCTTGTAGAAGATATTCCATAATTCTCTGAGCCTGACCTGTAATAGCAGGTCCTATACCATCACCACCAACTGTACCAATAACAATTTTGTCTAAACTTTCATAGTTAACAAAATCCTTCTGTTCTTTCATCTTCTCCACTCGCTCAAGTTGTTCTTTGATAATTCCTTCAAAATGCTTTAAATAATCCATTTTTTCTACCTTCCTTTAAGCTTCATTGTATCTGTAGTCCACAAGTTCCATATTCATTTCCTTGGATACTTTATTAATGATAGTATATAGTTCATCATTACTGATTGCAATAACCCTTCCTGAGTCATACTCCTTATCAACCCAGTCTTTGACATGTACAACCAATGGGTGATTTTTATCAAGTGCATGTTCTTCAGAAAGTTGATATTTAGTATTAATCCAATGAGCAACCCCGGACAAACCTGATGTTTTTGTAACTGCTACAGCTACAGGTCTGTTGAGTATGGTATCTGTGTCAAAAATATTATATATTTCTTCGTTTTTTAATAGTCCGTCAGCATGAATTCCAGCTCTTGTGACATTAAAGTTTTCTCCAACAAAAGGGGTTCTCTCCGGAATTTTAAACCCAATTTCACTTTCGAAGTATCTAGCGGCCTCTGTAATAGCTCTGGTATTGGCACCATTTACATTCCCTCTAAAACCCGCATACTCGAATATCATAGCTTCTATTGGTGTATTTCCTGTTCTTTCACCTATTCCAAACAGTGTTCCATTCACTGAGGAACATCCATATAGCCATGCCGTTGACGAATTTTGAACAGCCTTATAAAAATCATTGTGTCCATGCCATTCCAACAATTCTGATGGTACACCGGCATGATGATTAAGAGCATAAATAATTCCTTGAACACTTCTAGGTATTACCGTACCGGGATATGTTACACCATACCCCATAGTATCACAAGCTCTAATCTTTACTGGTACTCCTGTCTCTTCCATTAATTTCATCAATTCATTAACAAAAGGAACCACAAAACCATAAATATCAGCTCTTGTTATATCTTCCAGATGACACCTAGGCTTAATTCCTTCCTCAATGCATGATCTAACAACACCAAGATAATGATCCAAGGCCATTTTTCTTGACATTTTGAGCTTATGGAAAATATGATAATCAGAACAGCTTACTAGAATACCTGTTTCTTTAACACCAATCTCTTTAGCCAATAAGAAATCATTTTTTGTAGCTCTAATCCACGATGTTATTTCAGGAAAATCATAGCCACGCTCCATACATTTATAAATTGCATCACGGTCTTTCTTTGAATACAAAAAGAATTCTGTCTGCCTGATTAGACCATTTACACCGGATATGTCATGGAGATAATCAAAGATCTTAACTATCTGCTCAGTTGTAAATGGTTCTCTGGACTGCTGGCCATCTCTAAAAGTCGTATCTGTGATCCATATTTCATCAGGCATATTTATAGGAACCTGCCTATGATTAAAAGCAACTTTAGGAGGTTCACTATAGGGAAAAAGATTACGGAACATATTCGGTTTTTCTATGTCCTGCAACGGATATATGAATTCATTTCTTTCAATTAAATTCGTTTTATTGCTGAATTCAAACATGATAGCCCCTTTCTATATGTATATTCATGCTAGTTGATTAATAATAATCCAATTATAGTATAATTGTATACAATAATACAGGTTCAGTCAAGTTGAATTTAATCTTTCAATATTACTAATTTTCTGAAAAATACCCGAAAGTTATCCACATTTTCCACATATTTATACACAATACAGGAATTTAACGAACTGTTTACATTTTGTTAACTTATTGCAAAGTTTTTTATTCATTTTTTATTCATAAAAAATTTATAATTTACTAATTTTTATTTTTTTAGGTCTGAAAATTTATACAAGATTACATTCTTTCTTCCTAATTCCTAATATTTCTTATACAAAAGCACCTAATTGTGACACCCTTTTATCTGTAAAATAAAACAAAGCGACTTTATCGCGTTATTTGCGTAGCAAATATTGTTTTCGGTGGGAAAGTTTTCTTAACATTTTATGAGATGTTTCTACTCATAAAATTCAAATAGAGAACTTTCCTATAGAAGAACAAAGAGGCTTAGCCTCTTTCGCTTTGTCATTATTGCACAAGAAAAAAGTAGAAGATAGGCTTATCCTATCTTCTACTTCATCATTACCCAATACTAATTTATTTTACAACGAGGTTTACTATTTTCTTAGGCACAACAATTTCTTTTATTATTGTCTGACCATCGATTTTCTTAGCAATAGCTTCTTTAGCAACGATAAGAACCTCTTCTTTAGAAGCTCCTGCATCAACCATAATCGTAGCTTTGACTTTACCATTAATCTGCACTGGCATCTTAATAGTATCATCTTTCATTTTTTCCTTGTCATATACCGGCCAGCCTTTGAAAAATACAGACTCTTCATGTCCGAGTATAGACCACATTTCCTCAGCAATATGAGGAACAAATGGAGCAAGCAACTGAATGAGGGCTTCCATTGTTTCCTTATCTATACCATCATTGGCTTTACTATAGGAAGTCAGCTTATTGGTATATTCCATAAAAGCGCTGACAGTTGTATTTAAGTGGAACTTATTCAAACGTTCAGTAACTTCATAAATCAAAGTATGACGTAATTTCTCTAATTCTTTGGTAGCAACAATATTTTTATCCTTATTGTCCATCACAAGATTCCAAACCTTGTTCATGAAACGATAAACACCTTCAATTCCTCTGTCATCCCATTCTGAATCAAGTTCAGGCGGTCCAACAAAAAGCTCATACATTCTTAAAGAATCAGTTCCATAATTTTCAACCAAGTCATTCGGTGAAACCACATTACCTTTTGACTTAGACATTTTAGCACCATTCTTACAGATCATACCTTGATTGAAAAGTTTCTTAAACGGTTCTTCAAAATCAACAACACCAATATCATATAAGAACTTGGTATAGAATCTAGCATAAAGTAAGTGAAGTACCGCGTGCTCTATACCTCCGACATACATATCCACCGGTAACCATTCATTAACAGCTTCCTTGGATACGAGTTCATTTTCATTGTCCACATCGACATAACGTAAGAAATACCAAGAAGAACCTGCCCATTGTGGCATAGTATTGGTTTCACGTTTTGCAGGTTTACCACAACATGGACAAGTTGTATTAACCCATTCATCAATAGCAGCAAGTGGTGATTCACCAGTACCTGTTGGCTCATATGAGTCTACCTCAGGCAATAATACAGGTAGCTCTTCTTCAGGTACAGGAACAATTCCACAATAAGGGCAATGTACTACTGGAATTGGTTCACCCCAATATCTTTGACGTGAGAATACCCAGTCTCGTAATTTATAGTTAGTCGTCTTAGTACCAATCCCCAATTCTTCAATGTAGTTGCCAACTTTTTCTTTTGTTTCATCTGATGGCATACCATTAAATTGGCCTGAATTAATCATAATACCAACTTCAGTAAAAGCCTCATCAAGATCAGTTTCCTGGCCATCCTTAGCTATTACTTGTACAATCGGTAAATCAAACTTTTTGGCAAATTCAAAGTCTCTTTCATCATGCGCAGGAACACACATAATAGCACCGGTACCATAGTCAGCCAATACATAATCGCTAATCCAAACCGGTACTTTTTCATTATTTAATGGATTAATTGCATAAGTTCCTGTAAAGACCCCTGTCTTCTCTTTATCCTGTAAACGATCCACATTAGAACGCATAGAAGCATCAAAAACATATTTTTCAACAGCTTCCCTACTTTCATCAGTTGTTAGAGTTGGTATTAACTCATGTTCAGGAGCCAGTACCATAAAGGTAGCTCCATAAAGAGTATCCGGTCTCGTTGTATAAACACGAATTTTTTCATCATGACCATCCAAAGCGAAATCCACTTCTGCACCATGTGATTTACCAATCCAGTCAGATTGCATTTTCTTTACTTTTTCAGGCCAATCAAGAGTATCTAGATCATCAAGTAGACGCTCTGCATACTCCGTAATCTTCAACATCCACTGTCTAAGATTTTTCTTGGTAACCGGTGCACCACAACGTTCACATTCACCGTTTACCACTTCTTCATTTGCTAAACCAGTCTTACAGTCAGGACACCAATTAATAGGCATTTTCTTTTCGTAAGCCAAACCTTCTTTAAACATTTTAACAAAAATCCATTGTGTCCATTTGAAAAATTTCGGATCTGTTGTACTTAATTCCTTTGACCAGTCATAAACAGCACTGATTTCTTGAAGCTGTTCCTTAAAATTAGCAACATTTTCTGCTGTGGCTTTAGCAGGATGAACACCCATTTTTATGGCATAGTTTTCAGCCGGTAAGCCAAAAGCATCCCACCCCATTGGATGTAGTACATGATAGCCTTGAAGAATCTTATATCTGCTCCAAACATCACTAAGAACATAACCTCTCCAATGACCTACATGAAGTCCATTTCCTGAAGGATATGGAAACATATCTAGACAATAGTAGTTCTCCTTATTTTCAGCCGGTTCATTGATTGGATGTTCTTTCCAATAATCACGCCATTTTTGTTCAATTGCTTTATAATCATAATTCGTAGACATAATGCCCCTCCTTCTTATTCTTCAATAGTTTTAATATGATAATTCACCATTACATGACCGTTTTGGCTTTCATCAATAATGGCTTGAACTTCTTCTTTAACACGACCTGATGTTAAGCCAGTCAAATCAGCTGTTACCCTATATGTAAAGTCACCAAGTTTCTCTACTTTTGTAACACTAAGTTCAACATCCCAAACACCATCTTCAACATTAACTCTGTATTTATCATCAAGGTATGTAATACCCAAATCTTCATAACTTTTAAAAACATCAAGTTTTCTTAAGAATACTTTTTCCACTTTTTGAACAACATATTCCTTGGGTATATAGAGTGTAAAGTTGTCTGTATCAAACTCAAGTTCGTTATATTCGTATTGCATAATATATGAAAGTGCAAACAAAGTCATGGCATCTATGCCAACGTTTCCCGTTTCTTCTTCTAATCCATACTGAAAATAATAATTAAAATAGAAGTCATATAAATAACTTTCAAGTTCATCTATTAAAACCGGATCTGTAATCTCCAGAGGTTCCATACCTTCCAACTCGGCATAATCAAAAGCGATAGGTTCACTTGCTGACGGATAAGTATCTTCTGTAGGTGTTTCCATGGTTTCTTCATTTTCAACCACTTCTTCATTTAACTGTTCACCTTCGGAATCCGTATCTTCCTCAAGAGAATCACTTGCATCAGATTCTTCCATCTTATTCTCAGTATCTACCAAGCCACTATCCTCTTGTATCTCTTGGCCAGGACTCTCAACAGCATCTTTATCATAAGCATCTTCAGCTGGTGACTTTTTGCACCCAGCCAATGCTAATATCAACATCATAATCATAATTATAATGATATATCTTCTCATTATATAACCTCCAAGTTTCCCATTGTAAGTCTAATCGTACTTCAAGCTATTATAGCACAGGTTTATATCTACAACAAGTATCAAGAAAAGCCTTATTTCTTAACACACCAAAAGGAACTGTGCCATTTTTATAAAGAAACGACAAGCAGTTCCTCAATTCAGGATTTAATGTGGGATTTTCCTAGTGTTCCTTATTGATATAAAATACTGCAAGAACACCTGGTCCCGTATGTGTTCCAATAGTCGCGCCTATTTCAGATACTAATATTGGTTTCTTAAAATCGAATTTCTCTTTAAAAGCATGAATCAATTCCTTGGCAAAGTCCTCGTCTTCACTATGGGCTACTGAAAGGAACGGACTAGCTTCCATGTCCATGGTATTTTCTATATGCTGCAAGTAATATGGGATAATTTTTTTACGGCCCCTAACTTTTCCTATTGGTTCTGTTATAGCATCTCTAGCCTTTAGTATAGGTTTAATATTAAGTAGTTCAGCTACCATGGCCTTGCTGGCTTTAACACGTCCACCACGTTTAAGATATTCCATGGTATCAACACAGAATAAATGCTCAATCCTGTTGTCAGTCAAGGGAGTTATAGCTTCAATTATTTCTTCAATCCTAAATCCTTCCTCAATCATATTTGCTGCAATCACAGCTAAATATCCTGTTCCCATACATAGACTATTGGAATCAACCACATGAATTAAGTCTGAGTCCAACTCATCCTTGGCAATGAAAGCAGATTGACATGTTCCACTGGCACTTGACCCAATGGTTATACATAAAATTTCATCTCCCATCTCAAGAATAGGTTGAAACGCCTTTATGAATCGTTCAGGTTGAACCTGTGATGTCGTTGGCATCTCCGTAGCGTGAGCCAATTTCTTATAGAAATCTGATGGAGCAATATCTACTTTATCACGGAATTCCTCCTGGCCAAAAATTACGGTTAATGGTACACATACAATCTCATGTTCTTCAATAAATGATGCTGGTAAATCTGACGAACTGTCAACAACTAGTCTTATAGCCATATCCTATCTCAACTTTCATTATAATCTACATATTTATCATATATGACAAGTGGCCTTGGTGCAAGTAAAAGCTTATCCCTTATCCTCAAATCCTTGAAATTCTTCTAGGAATCTATCTAATTTATTAGCCGGAAGAGGTCGTGATATATAATAGCCCTGTATACCGTTGCATGCATAATTTATTAGATACATGAGCTGTTCTTCTTCCTCAATGCCTTCTGCAATAACATATATACCCATCTTTTGTGCCAGAAGAATAATGCCTTCTGTTAGTTGCCGATCATCTTTTGACGTCATCAAATTATCAATAAAACTCTTATCTATCTTGAGAACATCTACAGGCAATTGTCTCAAGTAATTCAATGAAGAATACCCTGTTCCAAAATCATCAAGGCTTATTCTCATACCTTGATCTCTAAGACTTATGAGTTTGGAAGCATTTTGTTCAAAGGACTCCATCAAGGCTGTCTCTGTCAACTCAATACAAATACTTTTAAAAGGAACTTTCAAAGATTTGATAATGGTGGTTGTATTATCAACATAATCATGCTGGGACAGTTGAACTGAAGACACATTAACACTGACATAATAATCTGTCCCTAACCGGTCATTTAAGTCCTTGATAAATTTACAGGCTTGTTTTAGAACCCAATCACCTAAGCGATTTATTAAACCCATGTTTTCAGCTATAATAATGAACTCCAATGGTGGTATAAAACCATAAACGGGATCTCTCCACCTTATAAGAGCCTCAAAGCCAACCACCTTATCTTCTACCACACTATATATAGGTTGAAAATACAACTCAAAAAGACTTTGATCAATAGCCTGACGAATATTATTTTGGATATAGACCCTGTTATCCATTACTTCATCCATAGATTCATTATAAAAGTCGTAACGATTCTTACCTTTACTTTTTGCCTCGTTGAGTGCACTGTTACATTTATAAAGTAAGGTATCAAGATCTCTACCATTCTCTGGAAAGACAGAGATTCCAAAACTTACTGTCACATATATACTTCTGTCGTGCAAATCAAACCTAGTCTCAAATCCGCCCAAAATTCTTTTAGCTAAGATTTCCATTTCCATGATTTGGTGAATATCTTTGGCAATTACTACGAATTCATCTCCACTAATCCTACCCAGTAAACACTCTTCTGAAAGAAGTGCATCAAGCCTTTTTGCAATCAATTGTAATAATTCATCACCAATTTCATGCCCAAAGGTATTATTAACAAATTTAAAATTATCAATGTCAATTAAAAAAACCGAGCCATATATATATTCGCCCTCAGATAACTTAAGGTAATCATCTATTTTCTGTTCCAGAATAATTCTATTCGGTAATTTAGTTAATTGATCTTTATAGGCAAATTCTTCCAACTGTTGCTCATAAAGGACAGAAGAAGTTATGTTCGTATGGCTACCTATAATCCTCTCCAACACTCCGGCTTTATTGTAAATAGCTTTTGCCCGCTCTTCTATATAAAAAGCCGGTTCATTTTTCTTGCAACATTCCAGTACCATGACATAGGAAGACCGTATCCCTTCAACAAGTTCATCCTGCATAATATTTAACCTATTTAGCTGTGTGTTGTCCAACTGTCTATAGAATAAATCCATAAGTTTATCTACACTCAGCTTCTCAATATCGCTGTATCCAAAATTTTCAAAGAGGTTAAGGTACCATTCACTAGTCATAAAAATATTTTTCGTTTCTATGTCACGTTCCCATAAACCTGCATGACTCAGCTCAAAAACATATTTGTATCTTCTTTCACTTTCTTCTAGAAGATTTGTATAATAGGCAAGATTCTTATATGAGCTTCTAAGTTTTTCATCCTGTGCTTCCAATTCTTTATTTGTAAGTCTCATTTCCTCATACATAGTAGCCAATTCCTCGTTGCTAACTTGAAGTTCTTCTTCTGCCTTCTTACTTCTCTGAAAGCTGTATGTTAGGATAAGTATAACAAAAAGGAGCATAGTAAAAATAGAAGCGACAACTACAACAACTTCTATATGTTCTTCAAAGAAATCTATAGGTCGGTTAACATATGTGACATCCAAAGGAATGTTAGCTTTAGAGACACCTAATCGGGTCAAAACCTCATAATCCAGCATGTTAACATTTGTTGCCCTATCCAATATAGGAGGTATTGACTCTACCTCCCTACCATTTAATACCTCAAGGGCCAATTTAGCTGTTTCCCTTCCATCGGCTTCAAAATCAATGACCCTACCTCCAAGAAGACCCTCTCCAACTCCAAAACTATATAAATGTAGTATTGGTATGTCTACTGTATCTGTTATAAAATCTAAATACTCATAGAAAGACATATGCTGGTTGTCCTTGTCACTATAAGCAGATATTAAAAGAATCATTTCATCAGATTCCATTACTTTCATTTCTTTTTCAAGCTCACTATAGGATAGGTTTCTTAAATCTAAAACATTAAATTTAAGTTTAGAAAACTCTTCTTCATGACTCATGACGTTATTAAGTTCTCCAAGCCCTGAGGCAGACCCATCAACGATAATATTAAGTTGATGAACCTTCGGAAAAAGTTCCATACCAAGATTGATTGTGTCAACTGGAGAACTTGTTTCATATAAGCCAGTAAAACCATAATCCTCGTGGGCTTCTATGGCCCTCTCCATGTCATTAATGCAAAAATAAATTACAGGTAACCCTTCAAAAAGCAGGTTTTTCTTATCCATAACATATTGCAAGGCATTATCATCACCTGCTATAACTAATTCATAGCCAGGATTTTGACTCATCTTATAAGCCATTCTCTCATGAAAATTGTCAAGGTTCTCCTGAGTATAAAACCTCTTTGAATCCATATACTCCACATCCATTTGATATCCAATCGAATCAAATACACTATATAGTCCTTTCAACTGATACTCAAGTGAAGGAAAAGAAGAATGATAAGAGGATATAAATAGAATATTATTATAATGCTTCGGATTATGATCATTATCTGAATCTAAGGATTCCGCTTGTCCCGTCACTTCAAAAAAAGTATATCGACCAATAAAAATTAGCACCATAAAAGAAATACTTACAATGCTAATAACTTTTCTAGTATTCTGATAAACATTTCTAAGTCTGTCAGACATATTGCCTCCAAGTTCTCTCTTGCCTAAGCCTATTATATCAAAAAATCGATAAATGTTCCATCACATACTTGAGGCTTATTCAATTAAAAAACTTGATTTTTCAATTCATTAATATGGTTAATACCAATAAGTCTAACATCACTAGGGACACCAATATCTTTTAGGTTAATCTTAGGGAGCACAATAGTTTTAAATCCCAATTTTACGGCTTCCTTTATACGGCTCTCTGCAAAAGTTATACCTCTTATTTCACCAGTTAGTCCAACTTCTCCCATTAAAACCATATCCGGAGCCACCGCCTGATTGATAAGGCTAGAAATAATAGCTGCCGCAAGACCTAGATCTAGTGATGGCTCGTTCATCTTGATACCTCCTGCTATGTTTACATAACAATCATTGTCAACTAGAGAAAGTCCATACTTTTTCTCTATAACTGCAATTAGCATCATAATCCGATTATAATCCGCTCCTGTTACAGTCCTTCTTGGCATATTAAATGATGTATAACAGGCAAGAGCCTGAACCTCAACAAATATGGGCCTTGAACCTTCCATACCACAGACGACTAAAGAACCTGGTTCATTAATTGGACGGCCTGATAACATGTATTCCGATGGATTCAACACCTCCTTCAGGCCAGAGGAAAGCATTTCAAATATACCAAGTTCATTGGTAGATCCAAATCTGTTTTTTACAGCCCTAAGGATTCGATAAGATGCATTTTTATCACCTTCAAAATATAAAACTGTATCTACCATATGTTCAAGAACTCTCGGCCCTGCTATTGCCCCGTCTTTGGTCACATGACCGACTATAAATGTTGCTATATTCATCTGTTTGGCGAGGCGCATCAAATGCGCAGTAACTTCCCGAACCTGACTGACACTTCCTGGTACAGATGTAATGGTATCACTATACATAGTTTGAATCGAATCAATCATAAGAACATCCGGTTTCTCCTTAAGAATTACCTGCTCTATATGATCCATATTAGTCTGTGTATAAAGTTCTATATTATCAGTGGCAACCTTTAACCGTTGCCCCCTAAGCTTGATCTGATGAAGAGACTCTTCTCCTGAGATATAAAGAACTTTTTTGCCTGCGTTGCCAATTCTGTCACAAATCTGAAGCATAAGTGTTGACTTCCCAATACCTGGATCGCCACCTACAAGTATTAAGGCACCTTCAACAATACCACCCCCAAGAACTCTATCCAGTTCTACAATGCCGGTAATCATCCTTGTCGCTTCACTGGTTTTGATTTCATGAAACTTTACAGGCTTTGTTTCAGTATAATGTAACTTCCCACTGACCTTTTTACCTTGATTCTTGGTGTCTACTTTAACCTCTTCCACAAGACTATTCCAGCTTTTGCAAGCCGGACATTGCCCCATCCATTTTGAGGTTTCATTTCCACAGTCATTACAAACAAAAACTGTTTTTGACTTTGCCATTATTCACTCCTAATCCAAATACAAATTATTTCCTATAGAATAAAAAAGGGAAGCCTTAGCTCCCCTTAATCTTGTATACTACAATTTTCTTATTTCAACATCTTGTTTACCTGTTGCAAAATCAACACTGAAGCTAATTTTACCTGCAAGGTTAGATGTTACTTTTCCTAATTGAATCTGATTGATGTATACCTTATAATCTTGGTCCGCTTCAAGTTCAACAGTAATCTGAGCATCTTCTGCACTTCCTATCACAGTAAAATTCATGATATCGCTGTCAAGCTTTAACCCTTCAACTGTTGTTCCAGGTACTGATTCGTAAAGTAACCTTCCGTTTTTTTCAAGTCTTGTAATTTGGTTGTGGGTCTTAACCTTATATAAGTCCCCTTCAAGCTCAAATCCTTCTAATTTCTGTTTTTCTACAACTTCATGGTTACCGAAGCTAATTCCATTACTCCCATTAGCTACAATCAGTTCATCAAAACCTGCCATGATTGACCTCCTATAAATCTTCATTAAATTCTACATTAGCGTAGACTTATTAACATTATAAATGATAAGAGCACTAAATACTAGCACTTTATTCAATCACAGTAAATTCAATCTGATCTTCTTTACAAACAACAGACACTTTGTCTCCTTCTTTAATGCTACCATCAAGAATTTCCTCAGCTAGTCTGTCTTCTATCTTAGATTGAATAGCACGCTTAAGAGGTCTAGCTCCATATATCTCTTCATAACCTTCTTTAGCAATATATTCTTTAGCAGTATCATCCAATTGAATGACTATTTTTAGGTTATTAAACATTCTTTTAGCTAGTTGTTTAAACATAATGCCAACGATTTCCTTGATATTTTCTTTACTTAATGAATGGAAGACAATGACTTCATCAATCCTGTTAAGAAATTCAGGCCTAAAGAGTTTCTTGACTTCATCCATAACATTTCTTTTCATTTCCAGGTGATTCTTGTCCTTATCCACTTCTTGTTTGAACCCTAACTTTTTAGGGGCAACAATGTTTCTTGCTCCAATGTTAGACGTCATAATTATTACTGTATTTTTAAAGTCAATCCTTCTGCCTTGGGCATCTGTCACATGTCCATCATCGAGAACCTGTAAGAGGATATTAAAAACGTCTGGATGGGCTTTCTCAATTTCATCAAATAAGATAACAGAATAAGGTTTTCTTCTGATTTTCTCACTAAGCTGACCACCTTCATCATATCCAACATAACCTGGAGGAGAACCAATTAGTTTAGATACACTGTGTTTCTCCATATATTCACTCATATCCACACGAATAAGGGAATGCTCGTCACCAAAGAGAGCTTCTGCCAAAGTTTTTGTCAGCTCAGTTTTACCTACACCTGTAGGGCCAAGGAAAAGAAAGGATCCAATAGGACGCATAGGGTCCTTAAGACCAACACGCCCCCTCCGAATCGCTTTAGAAATAGCCACGACTGCATCTTCCTGACCAACAACTCTTTCATGAAGAACACTCTCAAGATTTTTGAGTCGTTCCCCTTCCTCTTCTGTTAATTTCTGAATCGGTATTGATGTCCAACCACTAATAATATTTGCAATGATCTCCTCATCAACAATAAGAGATTTTTCAGAATTAGTCGATTCCCAATCCTTTTTAAGACCGTCCAGTTGAATTTTGATTTCATTTTGGCGAACCTTTATTTCTCCTGCTCTTTCATAGGCTTCGCTTTTAATTGATTCCTCTTTTTCCAACTCAAGAGCTTCATATTCTTTTTCTAACTCCTTAATTTCAGGTGGAGCTGTATACGTTTTTAGGCGGACTTTACTGGAAGCTTCGTCAATGACATCAATTGCCTTGTCAGGAAGAAATCTATCCGTAATATATCGGTTGCTTAATTTAACTGCTTCAGAAAGAGCTTCATCTGTAATTTTGACCTGATGGTGGTCTTCATACATAGTTCTAAGACCAAGAAGAATCTGAACAGCTTCCTCTTCTGATGGTTCTTCTACCTTAACTGGCTGAAATCTTCGTTCAAGAGCTGGGTCTTTTTCAATATGCTTCCTGTATTCATCCATCGTAGTCGCACCAATCAACTGAACCTCTCCTCTTGCAAGACTTGGCTTCAAAATATTGGAAGCATCAATGGCACCTTCAGCTGCTCCAGCTCCAACAATCGTATGGATTTCATCAATAAATATAATAACATTTCCAACTTCTTTTATTTCGGCAATTGCCTTTTTAATACGTTCTTCAAATTCACCTCTATACTTAGAACCTGCAACCATAGATGATAGGTCAAGGGAAACCACTCTCTTACCCTTAAGCAGCTCTGGAATATTGCCATCGACGATACGCTGGGCCAGTCCTTCTGTAATAGCAGTTTTACCAACACCTGGTTCACCTACTAAACATGGATTATTCTTAGTTCTTCTAGATAATATTTGTATAATTCTTTCGATTTCTTTATCACGTCCAATAATAGGATCGAACTCGTTGTTCTTTGCCATTGCTGTTAAATCGTTGCTGAACTGATCAAGAGTTGGGGTTTTTGAACCTTCCTCTTTAGCCCCTGAGTTCTGCTTAAGTTTTTGAGATTTACTTTCCTTACCAATGGTTCTTAGAATATCATTATAGATTTTCTGTTTGGATCCACCAATAACTTCAATTAACCTAGTAGCCATAGAATCTTGTTCTTTTAGAAGGGAGATCAATATATGCTCCGTTCCAATAAGACTGGTATTCATATATAGGGCTTCCTTCAAAGACATCTCAAGAATCTTTCTCACTCTTGGTGTATAACCTTCAGGCTCGCTAACAGAAACTTGGCTGTTTCCTAAAAGGTCTTCCATCTTCTCTTTAACCGATTCAAAAGTTATACCCTGGTTTAAAAGAACCATAGACGCGACACCTTCAGTTTCTTTTAGTAGGCCTAATAGTAAATGTTCAGTACCAACATAAGAGTGGCCAAACTCTTTTGCTAATTCTTTTCCATAATTGATGGCGTTTTGAGCTTTATCTGTAAAACGATTTGTCATGCTCTTACCTCCTCTGTTACATCTTCTGCAAGATAACCTTGCATAATTCTTTTTTTCCGCAATCACATTTGCATCTAGTGATTATTTAACACTCGGTATCATGTTTCTAATATAGTTAGCTCTTGCTATATCTCTTTCCCCAACATCCAATGGTCTTTTTTCTATTTTCTGCAAATTTGCCGGCTGAATATTGGTCATCAATTCAAATATATTGATATTATTGTAATTATCTGCTTTTAATATCCCCAGTTCAAAACCAAGCTTAATATCAGAAAGTAATGTCATGGTTTCCTTGGAAGATATGACTCTTGCATATTTTAGAAGTCCATAGGACCTGTATATGGAATCTTCAAACTCCAATGGTTTTTCTGTTAAAAGTTTTTCTCTAACCTTCATTTCCTGATCAACAATCTGCATAGTTACTGAATTTAGGTTGTCCATGATTTCTTTTTCATTAAAGCCCATAGTTACCTGGTTGCTAATCTGAAAAACACTGCCTACAGGTTCAGAACTCTCTCCATAAATTCCCCTAAAGGTTATACCAAACTTCCCTATAGCATCCAGAATAATTCTTAATTGACCAGATGCCTCCAAGGCCGGTACATGTATCATATATGATGCTCGAAGGCCGGTACCCAGATTAGTTGGACATGATGTAAGATAACCAAACTCTTCATCATAAGCATAATCAAAGTGCTCCTCTATATAGTCATCCAGTTGATTAGCCTCTTCATAAACCTTCTTAAGGTCAGCTCCAAAAGTCATAGCTTGAATTCTTAAGTGATCCTCTTCATTGATCATAATACTTGAACCTTCATCTTCACTTGCCACGATACCTCTTGGCATATTAGAGTTAATAAAGGCTGGACTGATTATATGTTCTTCCATTAAGGCAACTTTGTCAAGAGATGGAATCTGATCCATATATCTTGAACTGTACAGCTTTTCACCAACCTGAATTTTATTTAAGGTTTCTGATATCTCTTTGACAAGCTCAAGCCCTTGGTCAGGGGTCATCTGATTAGGAAAAGGATAACTAACAAGATTCCTTGCCAATCGAACACGGCTGGACATAATAACACCTGGATAGTCATTATCCTTGGCCTGATACCATTTACTCATGCTTCTTCCTCCCTTAAAGTCTTAAGCTCATCACGAAGGATCGCTGCTTTTTCGTAATCTTCTTCCATAATGGCTATTTTAAGATCGGATTCCATCTTTTCAATATGTTCCTTCTTGATAGCTTTCTCATTCTGTCTTAATGGCTTCTTACCTGAATGGGAACTTCCTCCCTGGACTGATTTTACAACATGTTTCACATATGGTCTGAAAACATTATAACAGTTAGCACAACCCAACTTCGAATGTTTTCTAAAATCATCCAGTGTCATTTTACAAACCGGACACTGATATTCTTCAACTGACTCTTGTCCACCTTCTGTTTGTGATAACTTTAACAGTCCACTAAGAAACTGTTGAAAGGAATCTTCAGCATACATTCTTGATTTTTCTTTAGCTGCACATGTATTGCAAAGGTGTAACTCAACCTTTTTACCGTTAATAATCTCAGTCAAAAAAACGGTTGCTTTTTCTTTATGGCAAACTTCACAAATCATAAAATCGCCTCCATTTCATATATGGCTGGTTTATCTCATATTATGATTAATGTATCAACAGGACTTCTGAATCATTCTTTTCACCCCATTGATACATAGATTATTATACCATAAAATTATATAATTTTCCTGTTAATTACTAATATAAAATCTTTCTCCTCTTTTACTTCTACATAAAAATATACATTTTATCAAGGACCATCATAAGCCCCATAATAATCAATATAACGCCGGACACAATCTTAATTTTTCCAAGATGTTTATTAATGGCCTTAAATTTATTGTAGGCTTTTCCCGCTGCATATGCCGCTATTAAAAAGGGTAAAGCAAATCCTAATGAATAAATCAGCATCAAACCACCAGCCCTTAGGTAATCCTGCTGAAAAGATGCAATTAAAGCAATCGATGCTACTATAGGTCCATTACATGCACTCCATCCCAAAGAAAAGGTAAATCCTAAAATAATGGATTTAAGGAAACTTGGAGAATAGCTTTTATAGGTTACTTTTCTATCCCTTTCAAGAAATGGTATATGCTTCATAGAGACAAAATATATACCAAAAAGTAGTAATAGGGATCCTCCAGCTATACGCATGAACTCCTTATTACGTATAAAAAAATCCGAAAGTAACCTAGCCCCAAAGCCGATAAGTATATTTAGGATAGAAAGACCAATAACAAAGCCTATACTGTTAACCATTAACCTTATTCTTGACTCTCTGTCATTCTCAGAAAGTGCTTCACCAGCCATATAAGAAAAATACAAAGGTAAAAGCGGAAGGACGCATGCTGAAAAAAAAGTCAGGAAACCTCCTGTAAAAGCTGCTGATATACTAACATTAAACATAATAATCTCCTTGTAATTGAATTTTATGAATCATTTGATCCATAAGTCTCATCATACATTTTATTTATCTTTATATTATAATATACGAATATAGCTAGGTAAACCCCTAAATAGAAAAATTAAGAAAAAAATAAGTCCAGAAAGTTCTGGACTTATTCCTCTTATGTCAATCTACAAAATCTATATCTTAATCAGTTAAAAGAAATCATTATTTCAAGCGACTAATCTTCAATGGTCATCTCGTCATAGAAATCAACGTAGTGATCCCATTCATCAGTCCCAATAAGTTTAAGAGCCGACCTGGGATGCATATTCATCTGACCCGTAATCATATATGGAATGTCATAACCCCAACTAATTCCTTGTTCCCTCAGTTTTGGAATATCCTCTTCAACAATTTTTAATATAGGACGTTGATTATACTTAGGATTCTTAAGAAATCCTAAGAGTAACTCTAAAGGACAGTTACCTGCACCTCTTCCAAGACTTGATATTGTACCGTCTATCAAACTAACACCAATAGTCAAGGCTTCAATAGTGTTGGCAAAAGCTAATTGTTGGTTATTATGAGCATGGATACCAATGCTTTTTTCATATTTTTCAGCTACCGATAAATATTTACTTGCAAGAGCTCTTATCTGTTCAGGAACATAAGCACCAAAGGAATCTACAAGGTATATGTAATCCACTTTAGACTGTCCCAGAACATCCAATGCTTCGTCTAAATCTCTTTCTGTAACGTGACTGACTGCCATAATATTAACAGATGTTTCATAACCTTTTGCGTTAAAATCATCAACCATTTCCAAGGCTGATGGAATCTGATGAATATAACAGGCGACCCTAATCAAATCAATAACGCTTTCTGATCTAGGTAAAACATCCTTATGAAAATCTGTACGGCCTACATCTGCCATAACGCTTATCTTAAGATTAGTATCATTATTACCTACTATCCGTCTAAGGTCTTCTTCAGATGTGAACTTCCAATATCCGAAATCTTTTTCATCGAATACACTTTTGGATCCCTTATAACCAAATTCCATGTAATCAACTCCGGCTTGAACATTGGCATTATAGACATTTTTAACAAATTGGTCATCGAAACGAAAATCATTCATGAGTCCACCATCCCGGATGGTGCAATCTAAAACTCGTATATCTTTTCTGTAAGAAAGGAGACTACCCTTCTTTTGTATCTGCTCTAACATGAAACTATCCTCCAAAATTTTTGCTCTAATAGACTTAAGTTAATCCAAACGCTACTTAACACTTTAAAGTGCGAAAGTGCTTATTGGATTAAATTTTAACATCTAGCAGCCGATTCGTCAATAGGTGATGAAACACTTGTGGTATATTTAGTTATTTCAGTCGAATATCCTTGTCATTCTGGACCAATTGGCCCTTTTTCATCAACCTACCAACAGCTCTTTTAAAAGCACGTTTGCTCATACCAAGCTCCTCATTTATAATGTCTTTGTCTGTCTTATCCGTCAGTTCAAGAACACCACCATGATCTTTTAGGGCTTCCATCAAAGTCGTTGCATCTACATCCATCTGATCAAAACCACCTACTTTTGAAGTTAAATCCATTTTACCATCTTTTTGCACCCTAGCAACTTTGAAACTTACGCTTTCACCTTTTCTATATGGTTTTGTCACTTCCTTAGCCGGTAATAAACCTGGATGCTTTCCATCAACAGCTACAAATACACCTAAATCACTATGAACGTTATAAACAATACCTTCAACTTGCTCTCCATCATGATGAGCATGGTCATATGTAAGAAGATTCTGAATCCTCATAGTCGCACAAAGTCGCTCAGATTTATCTACATATAAGCCTACAAGGTAAGAATTCCCTGCTTTGACCTTGCCCACCTGTTCCTTAAAAGGCAAAAGAAGGTCTTTCATAAGCCCCCAGTCCATAAAGGCTCCAATTTTAGTTGTTTCAACGACCTTTAGCTTTTTAATCTCCCCCATTTGAATAAGTGGTTTTGCTGTAGTTGCAATCAAACGATCCTCTGAATCCTTATAAATAAAAACACTCAGAATATCACTGACATCTGTATCTTCAGGTACTTGATTCTTAGGTAAAAGTACACCAGAATCGTCATCAAGACTTTCACCTAAATAAACACCAAAATCTGTTTTCTTAATTACTGTAAGTTGTTTTGTTTTTCCAATTTCAATCATTTAACACCTTTTTCCATGTCCTCATATAAAATGAACATATTCTTTCCTAATTCTTTTGCCCTATATAAAGCCTGATCACTTCTATAGTATATACTCTCAAATTCGTCACTCTTGCTAATTATAGTAGCCCCAATACTTATGGTCACCTTAATATAATATTGTCTATAACCAATACTTGTTCCAGCCACCTTATGAAGCAGCTCCCTTATTAAACGTTCAAAAGATTCCGCTTCATCTATTTCAATAAAGGCTGCAAATTCATCTCCACCAATTCTTCCTACAAATCCCACTTTTCCTAGATTAGCCATTAGGAGTTCAGATATTCGCATTAAAACTTTATCACCTACAAGATGGCCATAGGTATCATTTACTTCTTTAAAACAGTCAAAATCGATAGCAAGGAAATATAGCATTCTGTCATTATTCAATGGAAGAAATAGCTTATCTTCAAGTTTTTGTATAAAAGCTGTTCTTGACAGCACGCCTGTAAGATTATCATAGTTCGCCCGTTTTATCAATTCTCTTTCGTAAATCATATCTTTAGTAATATCCTTCATAATACCTTCATAGTAGGTAACATCGTCAACATCGACTGAATATAGGTTTATTAAGACCTGAACAGTATTTCTTGACTTAAGTCGCAACTCCAGTTTATAATCAACTAAATTTTCATAGGTTTCGATATCACCAAAGAATTTCATAAACGCTGTTCTTGATTCAAAAGGATAAATAGGGTCCTTAATACGAATTTCCCTGTAGTCTTTCATACTATTGACACCAAATATATGAAGAGCAGCCTGATTTGCATAAACAAGGACCATATTAGCATCCAGCCTTATAACCCCAATAGGTAAATTATCAAGAAATCTTCTTAGATTCCTCTCATTATTCTTAATTGTACTATAGAGACTGTGAACTTCTTCTTCCTTTTCAGAAATCTTTTGTGCCATAACTTGATTAGCTTCCTGATGACTATACTCCAAGTCATAAATCACCTCAACTAATCTATCAATTTCATTGCCAGTCTCATCCATATCAATAATCATACCAGTCTTCTTATAGGAACGTAGATGATTGATTATTTCTTCTAATGGTATAATAATTCTGGTCCTGAACAACCAGGTAAATATTAGACCAATAAGAATCACACCGATCAGCGATAACAGTCCAACCACCAAGATTTGATCAAGACTTAGAATGTTTCCGCCTTCATTTAAAAGTACAACAGCCCAGTTAATCTTTGGTATCTTTACCAAAGTCAGACTCTCATATTTATCATCATCTATCAGCACAAACCTAGTCTTCAAATCACTTTTCCTAAAAAAAGTGCTAATAATTAAGTCCACTGAATCATTACCAACAATATCTCCAAGGGTTTCCCTATTCTCTATCTTATCAAAACTATTATTTTGAACAAGATCACTGTTTTTAGCAATCTGTATAAAGCCACCCTGGTCAACGATAAAGGCCTTCACCTGCTTTAATCTAAAGTCCAAAACTTGAGCAATAACATCATCATAATTTATGCATACACCTATGCCACCCATGGGTTCATTCTCTTCAAAGACCGTACAATTAATCCAACTCATCAGTTCCATATCGTCTTTATCCATATCAATATTGAATTGAACAGGGTTCTCTATGTTATTTCTTAAAATGTTTTGAAACCAATCCTCTTTAGATACACTTTCTTGAAAATCGTCCAGAAATTGAAATTCTCCAAATTCTCCATCATTTCTCTCTGTATAGTAATAACTATGATTAATATCTGATGCTATAAAAAAATAATCGAATTCCAAATTATTAAGAAAAGGTCTATACCTTTCTATATCCGGCATTTGACTTCTTTCATCGGCCATCCAATCTTTCAGAAGGGAATTCTCAGATATTATACGTAGTTCTTCAGCCCCTCCATCCATCATATCTTCAAGTATCCAACGTACCTCATTGGCCTGCATGGTCAGTACTTCCTGATTCATTTCAGAAATAGCCTTATCTGCAATAAAAACATATAAAGAAATGATAATAGCGGTCAACATCATAATTGAAACTAAAATCGACTTATTAAATTGTGCCAATATTGACCTTTTCATAAACTCTCCTCAAAGAATCCTTTATTTTACTCTTTAAGTGCATTAAATTTAGCAACTAATTCAGCCACTGTCTCTTCGATGTCCTTTTTATCTATCTTTAATATAATATCACTATATGCAATATACGCATGATGACGTTCTACATATACACTCTTAAGGGTCTGACCCTGAGTCATGACAATCCCTCTTGTTGTTATACTTTGAATACGATTCTGAATTTCTTCAAAAGTTACATCTAAAAAAACAATAGTCCCATGATTTCTCAGATGGTTCATACCTCTATGTGAATATATTACTGACCCACCTGTCGCAATAACGGTATCCTCAACATCCAAACCAAGAAGGACACTCTCTTCCAATTCTTTGAAATAGTCAATACCTTCTATATCTATTATTTGATGGAGCAGTCTACCCTCTTTATTTTGAATAAGTAAATCTGTATCAAGAAAGCTTTTGTTCATGGCTTTAGCCAAGAGAACACCCAGCGTGGACTTACCTGCTCCTGACATTCCAATAAGTACTATATTATTCATGTAATTCTCCTTTGAATAATTCTATTATCCCATAAGAAGCCTATATTTGCCAATTGAATTTTAAATGATAAAGGCAGATAAGTGAATTAGTCCTATCCATACAAAACTAAATCATTATCTGCCTATTTTATCTAAAGGTATTTCATACTAATATCTAAAGCCGTAACTGAATGAGTAATTGCTCCAACACTGATAACATCCACACCAGTTTTAGCCACATCTCTAACTCTCTCTAATGTCATATTTCCACTAGCTTCAATCGTAATATGTGCTGACTTTTCCCTAATCAGAGAGACAGCATCTACCATCTCTTTTCTTGACATATTATCTAACATAATGATATCTGCTCCTGCACCTATGGCCTCGCGGACCCCCTCCAGATTTTCCGTTTCCACTTCAACTTTCATCGTATGAGGTATTTGTTCTTTTATGGATACAAGAGCTGATTTAATTGATCCAGATGCTCTTATATGATTGTCCTTTAACATAACTCCATCACTTAGAGAAAATCTATGATTGTGGCATCCGCCTACTTTCACGGCGTATTTTTCAAGATCCCTAAGTCCAGGAGTGGTTTTTCTAGTATCTACTATTCTTGTATGAAAACCCTTAATTGCTTCCTTGTATTTGGAACTGGCTGTCGCAATTCCACTTAGGCGTTGAAGAAGGTTAAGAAAAAGTCTTTCTCCCTGTAATATGCCTTTCATAGGCCCCATAATAGTACCAAGCTCTTGCCCCCTCTTAATATATGCCCCATCTTCAACCATAAAATCAGAAGCAATATCACTGTTACATGCTTCAAAAATATATTTTGCTAAAAAAAGACCACAAATAATTCCATCTTCTTTTGCAATCACTGAAACCCTGCCTATATTATCATCTTCAATAGCATACTCCGAAGTAATATCTCCATAAGGCATATCCTCATGAAGCCACTCCCTAATTCTCTTTTTTAAATATATTTCATTTATTTGTTTCACTAGATTGCGACCTCTTTCATCTTACTATTTTTTTTAAATGGCAGCCAATAGAGTCTTTAGTCAAGCCATCTTCTACCATAAGCTTTGCCGCAACAATCCTACGATAAGTTTCCAGCCATTTAAGGGATTGTTTCTTCGACATAAGTTGTTTTTCCATATCTTTTATACGTTCCAAGGCTTTTTTCAGGCCTTTATCAGTTCTGATAATTCCAACATATTCCATCATAAGTCCTTTTAATTCATCAACCATTTGAATTAGGTCATCATCCATTTCATCTATGGATATATTCAAGCCCCCATCATTCGCCCTTTTATCAATATTTTGGCTCATAGAATCATATGGATCTATCAAATAGTCCATGATTTCACTTGATATATCACCCTTGGAACAAATGGTATTTTTTAAGGATTCATTAATATGATTGCCGCAGCGTTTACCATAGACTATGCATTCCAGTAAAGAATTACTAGCCAAACGATTACCTCCATGTATACCTGTCGATGAGGTTTCGCCACATGCATAAAGATTCTCTACTGTAGTTGCCCCATTATAATCCACCAGAATCCCACCAACAAAATAGTGGGCTACTGGAACAACAGGAATCATATCCTTTTCCATTGCGATGCCATTTTTAATTAAATGACTATAAATCGTTGGAAAGCGATTTTCAAGAAATTTCTTATTATGATGACTGATGTCTAGCCAAACATACTGGCTATTTGTCTTTAACATCTCCATATAAATAGCTCTTGCAACAATATCTCTAGGTGCCAATTCCTTTCGTTTATCATATTTACTCATAAAAGGGCTTCCAAACCGATTCTTAAGAATACCACCTTCTCCACGAATCGCTTCTGTTATCAAAAAACGTTGACTGGAATCCTTAAGATATAAGGCTGTTGGATGGAACTGTACAAGGGAAACATCACGTATACTTGCACCAGCTTCATACGCCATAACTAATCCCTCACCAAACAAGTGCTCCGGATTAGTTGTTTCCATAAAAAGGCCACCAAGACCTCCTGTAGCCAATACTATCTTTTTGCAATAAACATGGACTAATTGTCCTTCAATAACAGCTTCTAGACCTATGACCTTGCTCTGGTATGTTAGTAGCTTAATAATCCGGCACCCATCTGACCAAGTTATATTCCTTCTGGCCTTAACAACTAACTTAATTTTAGACATGATTTCTCTACCTGTAGCATCACCATGAGCATGGAGCACTCTCTTCTTGGAATGCCCACCTTCCAAGGTTCTAAGAAGCTCCCCCTTCTCATCTTGATCAAAAGCTACACCATAATCCATAAGTCGATACACTTCTTGGCTACCGTCCATGACAAAATCCTCAACAAGACTGGCATCATTATAGTAATTACCTGCAATCAAGGTATCCTGAACATGATAATCAAAACAATCATCCTTACCAATACAGGCAGCTATACCACCTTGTGCAAATTTACTCCCCGACGTATCCTCATCACCTTTTGACAGAACCCTTATACGGTAATTGTCAGCAATAGATAAGGCAGTGTATAAACCTGCAAGTCCCGCACCTATGACAACAACGTCTTCTTCTATTACTTTCACTGATAACACCTCTTCTTGTTAACTTAAGTCAAGCATTGCTGTTAAAGGCTTTCTTCCCTGGATAATAAGATCCTCACTCAGCTCTACTGTTCCGGTTTCTTCTTTTAAACATAAATACAATTGTTCAAGAGTCAGTTTCTTCATATTAGAGCACACCAACTCATTGGAGGCCAAGATGAACTCTTTGTCTGGATTTTCCTTCATCAGGGGATGAAGAATCCCCTCCTCTGTTACAATAATAAAACTTTTTTCTTTAGAAGCTCTGACATAATCAATGATCCCTTTGGTAGAACCAACATAGTCTGCCAAAGCTACTACGTCTTCCCTACATTCCGGATGGACCAGAACTTTTGCCTCAGGATATTCTTCCATTTTATTCTTAACCATAAAGGAACGAATGTTATGATGAACACAACAGTATCCAGGCCATAAATCCATATTTTCAAGATTAGTAGTCTTCTTAATGTAACTACCTAAGTTCCTATCCGGTAAAAATAAAATTCTTTCTTTATCAATCGTTCTTAAAATATCCAATCCGTTAGAAGATGTTACACACATATCACTTAGGGCTTTGACATCTGCATTTGTATTGACATAAGAAACGATATATGTTTCAGGATTTTCTTCCTTATAAGCAGTCAATGCTTTTTTTGTCACCATATCTGCCATTGGGCAACCTGCGTCACTATTAGGTAGTAACACTGTTTTTTCCGGTGATAATATCTTAGCTGTCTCGGCCATAAACCTAACTCCACAAAGAATAATCAGATCTTCAGTAGCTTTCTCTCCGATCTTTGCTAAGGCCAGAGAATCACCTACAAAATCTGCCACATCTTGAATGTCTCCACTTTGGTAAAAGTGTGCTAGAATCAAAGCTTTTTTTTCCAACTTCAAACGTTTAATCTCGTCTATATAGTTCATGTTTCCTCCGATGTATACATATGTTTTACAGATGATATCATCTGTCTTGTCATTTCCGAAAGTATAGCATATCAAGGATAAAAAGACAAGAAAAAGAGCTGAATAAATAGTCATTTCAACTACTAATCAACTCTTTAATATATATTCGTTTTATAAGCAAAATAATAGAAAATCATTTCTTCCAAAACGTCTCTATTTATATCTGTCTAACGATATCTCGTATATCAGTCTTATCTTCATATAAGGCTTTATCGATTTTATTCAGGAAAGTTTTTAAGGTATCATCAGATGTATATGCCGTCACACTAATACTAACAGTCATCTGAATTTCATGACCCTCCCATATAAGGATAGTATTTCTAACCTCATTTCGTAAGCGATTTGCAAGAATTGTTGCTGTATGAATATCCATTTCAGGAAAGAGTATAATAAATTCTTCGCCTCCCCATCTAGCTCCAATATCAGTATCTCTAGTTACTGACTTAAATATTTCTGACAAATCGTGGATAATCTTATCACCACATTCATATCCATATTTTTCATTGATATGATTAATATAATCCAAATCAATCATGAGGGTTGAAAAGGTAAGATTTCTTTCGTAAAATACCAAAATCAATTCTCTTAGCTTACTCAAGGCATATTGTCTATTATAGAGACCCGATAAGGAATCCCTAAGCGAGAGATCATCTAGTTCATCCCTAATAGACTTAAGAAGCCCTTTTCTTGTTGATTGGCTAGCATTACGTTGGCTGGGTTGTGCCATGATGATAATATATTTAATCTTGTCATACATATCATGAACTGACGAAGCTGTAATATCATGCCATACTTTATCCCCTCTCTTATTAATGATACGGAAATCATTTCTAAAAGAAGGGATCTGACCTTCTACCATACTTCTATAAAGTGAAACAAATTTATGTTGGTCTTCTTCATGAATAAGAACATGGAATGGTAATTCTTTAAGCTCATATTCCTTATAATAAACACTGTCGACTAAACTATCATTACAAAGAAAGCTTGTCCCGTCTACCCTAAGTAATGAAATACCTATCGGAGCATCTCCAAAAAGACGATAAAACTTCTCATCATTAAGTCTTGTCGAATAATCTCTTTGATTATTATAGCTGAGATCTAAAAGTACACCGATAACTTCGAACAAACCACCAACTTCATCATAATAGCAGCGAAGGCGTGCATTGACTCGCTTGACTCGGCCTTTACCGGTCCTAGTCCTAAATAGCATATCAAAACCGTATTTTTGATGATTGGTATTAAAATGAAAATTCTCAACCAGCTCTTCAAAGTCCTCCTCAAGGATTAAGGACTTAAACTTGTCTACTGTAAATAGCTCTTCTTCTAATTCCAGCATCTCAAAAAAACCATGAGAAACTTCCATGATATCTTTATGTTTGACAGTCCAAGTAAAGCTACCGCATCCAATCATTTTTTCTTGTATTAAATGAATATCTTTATCTTTATTCATCGTCTACCTCCCAGAGGCTTCCCTCCGAAACTAATGATATCATATGGAGGTAGATTAATAAATGCTTCTCATTTGTTTTAGTGCTTATGTACTATCCTAGATTTGTTTACTTCTTAAATATCCATATTCGATATGTTCTTTCATGGCCTCAAAAGCCGCATCTGGATCCCTTTTGTCAATGGCATCCATAATTTTACGGTGGTGATTTCTAACAACTTCGGCAGACTCCGGTTGGTCTTTAGTTTTAGCATAACCACCCTGTATACCATTGTTGATCACAGGAATAATTCTTTCCATAATAGGGTTACCTGATGCCTTTGCTATCAAGTTGTGAAACTCAATATCTGCAAGAGAATGATTACCACCTGAAGCTATAGCCTTTTCTACAGCTTCGTAAGCCATATGTATATCTTTAAAATCTTCTTCTCCACCTCTAAGTACAGCTAACCTTACCATTTCTGGTTCAATTATTAATCGCATCTCAAAGAAATGTTCAAGAACATTCTCTTCCTCGACAAAATCCATACCAAGGGGGTCTGAAGATAATCCGGGGGTTTCAGATACGAATGTACCTTTCCCCCTTCTTACTTCAAGGATACTGGTTGATACTAAAATTTTAATAGCCTCTCGAATTGTCGATCTACTGACATTAATAAGCCTAGACATCTCCAGTTCATTCGGTAACTTATCACCTGGACGATAGTCTTTCTCTATAATCATTTTTTTGATATCATCTGCAACTTTTTGAGATAAAATCCCTTTATCGTACATAGGGGCTCCTAACTTGGGCTAATAGATCCATCAACCCGATCCTTTTATAGAAAAGTAAAATTATCTCTCTACACGACCTGATCCATCACCTTGAATCAAAGTCTCTACTTCTTCAACGGTTGCTAAATTAGCATCACCAAAAATTGTATGTTTTAAGGCTGAAGCACCTACTGCAAACTCTAAAGCATATCTAAAGTCCTCAGAAGACAAGAGACCATAGATTAAACCACCTGCAAAAGAATCTCCACCTCCAACACGGTCGACGATACGAATATCATAATGCTTTGATTGGTAGAACTCCTTGCCGTTATAAATAAGAGCTGACCAACCATTGTCTGACGCAGAATAACTTTCCCTTAGGGTAGTCACCACATATTTAAAATTGAACTGTTCCTGCATTTGCTTAAAGATACTCTTATAACCTTCAAGTTCCAGTTCTCCTTGTGTTACATCTGTTTGACCAGGCTTAAAGCCAAGAACTTTTTCTGCATCTTCTTCATTCCCGATACAGACATCTACATATTCCATTAAATTAGTCATAACAGCTTTTGCTTCATCAGGCGTCCATAATTTTTTTCGGTAGTTTAAGTCACAAGAAATTGTAACACCTTTTCTCTTAGCTGCTTTACAAGCCTCTTCTGTCAAAACGGCTGCTTCTTTAGAGAGGGCTGGTGTAATCCCTGAGAAGTGGAACCAATCAGCACCTTCAAAAATTTCATCAAAATCAAAGTCAGCTGCACTAGCTTCTGCAATTGATGATCCAGCTCTATCATAAACAACTTTCGAAGGTCTCATGGATGCTCCATGTTCAAGATAATAAATACCAACTCTATTTCCGCCCCTAGCAACGAAGTCAGTATTGACGCCGAATTTTCTGAGCTGGTTAATGGCAGCCTGTCCAATAGGATTATCAGGTAACTTGGAAACGAAATAACCATTCAAACCATAATTGGTTACACTTAAGGCTACGTTGGCCTCGCCTCCGCCATATATAACATCAAACGATTCTGCCTGAACAAACCTTTGCTTATCTGGAGGTGATAATCTAAGCATGATTTCACCTAACGTAACAACTTTTTTCATGTCTTTCTCCTATACTCTTCTTGTTTATTTAATAGCTAAAAAAATTATAAAGCTTCTCTTGCTTCTTTTACTGCTGTCACAAATTTCTTTGCTGTTTCAGTCACTAAGGCATAATCTCCTGTCTTAGCACCTTTGGTCAATACACTTCCTGCACCTACTGCAACAGCTCCTGCTTTAATCCATTCAGAGACGTTGTCCAAACTCACACCACCTGTAGGCATGTAATTACCTTGTGGTAAAGGTCCTCTAAATGCACTGATGATTGATGGTCCAAATGCATTACCTGGAAATACCTTTAAGACATCAACACCAAGTTCTAATGCTTCTTTACATTCTTTTGGAGTAAATACTCCAGGCATAACAGGAATTGCATATCGGTTACACAACTTAATCATTTCAGCGTCTAAGCATGGACTAACAATATATTTAGCTCCAGCAAGTATACAAGCTCGTGCAGATTCTGAATCTAATACTGTGCCTGCACCAATGATAACATCCTCATCCTTGTATGCCTCAACTAATTCTTTAATAATATCAACCGCTCCCGGTACTGTAAGGGTAATCTCAAGAGCCTTAATACCGCCTTCTTTAACCGCTTCAATAATCTTATATCCCTGGTCCTTGGACTCTGCACGAACAACTGCCACTACACCACTTTCCAAAATACCTGCTACTGTTTCATGTTTCTTCATTGGAACCTCCACTTTAGAGGACTTGACCGATTCTCTAAGTCAAGGCCTGCTTTCATCAATTATTAGTTACGTTGTCTGTAGTCTGTTGTCAGACAACGTAACTATATTCTATACCTCACATAAAAAAAAGTCAATGGTTTATCATTGACTTTAAAACTATAAGCTATTCAAATAATTTATATCCCTCTGAACGTACTTTACTCGATAATACTATTTTTTAACACTCCAATTCCATCTATGGAGATTTCCACTAGATCTCCTGCCTTTAAAAATATAGGATTTTCAAATCCCATACCAACACCTTTTGGTGTTCCTGTTGCAATGACATCACCAGGATTCAAAGTTATCCTTTTAGACAGAAAAGCTATTTGTTCATTAATTTTATGAATCATCAAACCTGTATTATCATCCTGTCGTATTTCTCCATTAACTTTAGTCCTAATTTGTAAGTCCTGTGGATTCACTATTTCATCCTTGCTTACTACATAAGGACCAATAGGACAAAAATTATCTAGGCTTTTACCGAGAAACCATTGCTTATGCTTTTTTTGAAGATCTCTTGCCGTAAGATCATTGATAATTGTATAACCAAAAATGTATTCATCAGCTTCATAGTCTTCAATTTGATGACAAATCTTGCCAATAACAACTCCAAGTTCTCCTTCATAATCCACTTCATTGGTTACATCACGAGAAATTTCAATCTCTGCTTCCGGTCCGCAAATACTAGACAATGCTTTCGTAAAAAAAATAGGATTTTCTTTGATTTCTTCAATTAATTCATTACTACCATCAAACTCCAAAATATGGTCATGATAGTTTTTACCTATACAGATTACATTTTTTGTGGGTAATACTGGCGCAGTCAACTCCACTTTAGATATTTCTTCTTGAAGATCCATATTTTCTTTACACCACTTCATAACCTCTGTAAAAGATTCAGGATCAACCAAACCTGAATTATAGTGAATCACTTGTCCGTCACTATCTACTACTCCGAAAATTTTACTAGTACCATTTTTAAAACTAACAATTTTCATCCCTAATCTCCTCTGTAACCCATATATACATTTGATATAAACATCTATCTGTCACTATATCATAACCAATAGCTATTATTCAAGAATCATGGTATCCTCAATTTATATTCAATGAACAATTTGTTAAAATTTTTTTCCTATAGTTTCAGAAAACTATATTTATGATACACTAATAACATGAAATAGATATGGAGAAAATTATGATAGATATTGAACGAATTATTGACGAAGAACTAATTAATGTATTTTTTCAACCGATTCTTTCACCTAACGAAAATAGCTCTATAATAGTTGAAAGTTTCATACGAGGTACCGATCCAAATTCCGGTCTTATGATTCCACCTAACTACCTATTTGAAGTAGCGTCAAAGTATAAGCTTGAACATAAGCTAGACCTGGTGTGTTTAAAAAAAGCTCTCGAGAAATTTAGCTCTTTTTATGCTAAAAATTCTCATGCCATGCTTTATTTGAATATCAATCCATCATTTTTTCTTAATACAACAAATCATAAGCACTTATTAAATCTAGCTACTAGATTTAATATCTCACCTCGAAATCTTGTTATAGATATAAACAATTTATTTATTACGGAAAATGAATATGTCAATCAATCCTATCAAGATTTAATTACAGAATTGCGGAGACAAGGGTTTTATATTTCAATCGATGATATTGGCAAAAATCATTTTAACCTTGACAGAATCCTGTATTTTAACCCTGACGTCATAAAAATTAACCATCAAATGTTCAAAAACTTGTCTAACAGTACCTATAAACAACTCCTCTTTAGTCAGGCTATTGCCTTAGCGCATCATATGGGTATATTAGTTATTTCTACTGGTGTTGAGTCTGAAGATGATGTTTATGCTTCCCTTGAAGCAGGTGCTCAGCTGATACAAGGTTTTTTCATTTCTAAACCTCTTAATTGCGAATATGAAGACATTGTAAAGCTTGTAGAAGAATTTGACCAACATTTTATTTATCAACATGTAGATAAGAAATACGAGAATGCTAAACGTGATTCAATTAATAACGTGCTTAACTTTATTAACCTTTTACGTGAAAAAACGAGAGAAACTTCTTTGAAAAATATTGATGAACAGGCCAAACTTCTCTTGCAAAAGTATCCCTTTATCGAAAGTGGCTATCTCATTGACCCCAAGGGAGTACAATCTAGTCCATCATACATTAATAAGAATAATTTTAAGCAACGCAACAAGGAACTTTTTGGGCTTTTTTCTGAAGGTACCTATCATGGCAATGCTGAAACCTTTCAAGCCCTCCAACATCCGCTCCTTACAGACTGGGTAACAAAGCTCCATCGTTCAAAGCTAAGTAATCGCATAATCTTAACTGCGTCTTTCAAAATCAAGGACAAAATATATGATGACTATATCATCGTTATTAATATCGACTATTTAGATTTTGAAATATATTCAAGTTCCAATACCACCCCAGTCAAAGTCTAAGGCATCTCACCTATACAAACCAAAGGTCAAACTATTAGAAATAGTTAACAATTTATTCATTTCTTATGCCTATGTACTTCACGAATATTTGTTAGAATATGGCTATATAATGACTGAGGTGGACTAATGAGATACTTTGTTTTAATTGTTGCACAATTATTGATGCTTACTTTCTTTACATTTTCACAAAATACAACTGCACTTATATCGGACGTACTAGGACCTATTATTGGTCTATCTTCATGTATCGTTCCATTTTCCTTGATAAAAAAACAAATAAGCAAGTACTTTCGCTATGGTTGGCTTTTCATTGGTATGATGGGTCTTACTTATGGTTTGATTGAAGCTGCTATTGTAATCACTTATTATATATCGCCAATCAGCCTTTCTATAGATTTAATTACTGATTTTCTTCTCATAATGCCAAATCTGATGATGCTTGCTACTATAATTGTATTCTTCCTTGCCAATGTCAAACATTGGAATAAGAAACAGATGTTACTCGATATAACCATCATGATAATTGTTGTTCTTGGTATTGCTAGCGGAATCTTTTTTTCAAAAAGAGAATTTCTGACAATGCCTTTTGTCAAGCAAGTAAGTATGGCTATTTATCTATTTGCTAATTTTACAACTGCTCTTCTGGTATTGGTTTTAATAACTTCTGTAAGAAAACGAAAATTCAATCTGAACTTCCTTTTGACTGCACTGGCATTTATGAATTTTATTTTTGCCGATGGTATACATCTCTATCAAAGAATGAATGGTACCTATGTTGTCAATTCATTTTCAGATACCCTCTATTTATTAACCTTTGTTATTATTTCTATTGCTGCTGTCCTTGAAACATATTCACCAGCTTCTCAAAAATACTACAAGACACAGCAGTTTGTCACCAATGTAGGTAGGTCTCCGACTATTTACTTTATTATGCCTGTCCCTATTCTTCTCTACCTACTTAACTTAATTAGTTTGACCCATCTAACATTTATACTATTGTGCATATTAATTTATATGCTGTTTAATACAATCCTTCATAAGAATATTATTGCTGAATTAACTTTACAGCAGGAAAAAGAACTTAAACTGAAGTTGGAAAAACTAGTTGAAGCTCGTACCAAAGAACTTGAAAAAGTGAATGAAGAATTGATCTACAGGTCAATAACAGATTTTCTAACCGGTATTCACAATAGAGAATACTTCTTTGACCTTTTGGAAGAAAAAATCACGTCAGACTCCTTTCTTCCTTTTTCCGTTGTCTATATAGGAATTAACCGCTTTAAAGTTATTAATGACACCCATGGTCATGAACTGGGTGATAGAATTCTAAAGATCATTGCATCTCGTTTAAAGAAAATGGAAAGCCTCGATATGAAACTAGCTCGTATCGGTAGTGATGAATTTTGCGCTTACATTGAAACAGATATACCAGATGAAATCGATAATTTTATTGACAATATCCTCACCTCAATAAATCAGCCAATTGTGATTGATGATTATTCCTTTAATATAGAATTCAGTATTGGTGTGTCACGATATCCTAAAGATGCCCTTAATGCTTCAGAGCTAATACGGTATGCTGATATTGCCATGTACTATGCTAAAAATGAGATGTCATCTCAGAAATATGTTCTTCATTCTAGTGACTCAGCCAATAAAATCGAAAGAAGAAATCAGATCGAGCTTCTTCTTCAAAAGTGTAATTATGATGAAGAATTTAATCTTTACTATCAGCCTCAATTTGATATTGCAAGTGGTAAGCTGATTGGTATGGAAGCACTCCTACGTTGGCATTCTTTTAAAGCAGGTCCCATCAGTCCAAGTGAATTTATACCTGTTGCAGAAGAAATTGGTGCTATCCACTCTATTAGCGATTGGGTCTTTAAAAATGGGCTTGAACAGATTAAATATTGGAACACAACATATAATAGAGAGATGATCATGAGTCTGAACATCTCTCCACGTAGCCTTGACCGTTTAAATTTTATACCTAACTTTAGAAAGGTTATCCATGATTCCGGGGTTAAACCTGAATGGATTGGCATTGAATTAACTGAATACTCTGCTATGAGCTCAGCAACAAGGATGGAAGAATTCCTAACTTCCCTATCTGGTCTTGGTATCAAGGTTTCCATTGATGATTTTGGTACCGGTTATTCCTCCCTTAGCTATCTCAAACGATTTGACGTTGATGTCATTAAAATAGCCAGAGAACTTATCCAGAACATTGAAAATGACCATACGGAACTTATCATTATTAAGTCCATCATCCGTATGGCCGAAGGTATGGGTATTGCCACTTTAGCTGAAGGAGTTGAAACGAAAGAGCAGCTTGAGCTACTAAAAGCCCTTCAATGCAATGTAGTACAAGGCTTCTATACAGGTCGTCCTATTGATGCATTTGCATTTGAATCCATTTATCTTAATGGAATTGAGAAAAACGGAATCAAACAGGACATAAGTGACTAAGTTCTATACAAAAAAATTAGTTCCACGTATCTTAACTTGGTATTTATCTGTCAGCGCTTTCAAAACCCCTTCATCATATGGTTGTAGCTGACACCAACCAGTCGGTTCAAACTGTTGTAAATAATAGTTATCATCCTTTAGCCAGCGACATAGTTTTTCTATGTCGCTAACTTCTATTTTGGGATAGAGGGTAGTTCGAAATTCATGATTTCTAAACCCTTTTATTATATAAAAAGACTCTTTCACCTCTTCAAATCTAAGACCAGAAATTTCTTCATATTTTTCCGGAATTGTCTTTATATCCATAGCTATATAGTCGACCAACTGCTCATCAATCAATCTTTTTACCCTATCTGGTCTTGAACCATTTGTATCCAATTTCACTGGATACCCCAATTCCTTTATCTTCCTAATTAGATCAATGATCTCTTCATAAAGACAGGGTTCTCCTCCTGAAATGACTACCCCTTCCAATAAACCTTTCCTTTTTTTTAGAAAATTCAATATCCAAGCTTCATCAAGACTCTCATCTTCCATATGCAGATTATGACAGTAAGGACAGGTCATATTACAAGCTTTGGTAAAAATAACCCCTGCTCTCTTTCCCTCATAATCAATAAAAGAACATTTATTAAAAGCGCTGATAATCAACTTGTCGCCTGCCCTTTCATAACAAATTTTAATCTGTTGCCAAACTCCTCTTGCTTACCTGCATTAAATCTTTGAACCGGTCTATAGTAACCGGTAACCCTTGAATACACCAATGCTTCCTCATTACAGATTGGACATGTAAAGTGTTCCCCTTTTATGTATCCATGATTTTTACAATGAGAAAAAGTAGGTGTATAGCTAATGTAAGGCATGGAATAGGTGGTAAACAAGGTCTGGATCAAACCAGTGACCGCTTTGATGTCCGTTATCTTATCAGCCGTATAAATGTGTTGAACCGTTCCTCCAGTATACTTGGTTTGAAGCTCATCCTGTAATTCCATAACCTCAAAAATATCCTCAGTATAATTTGGGGGCAATTGGGAAGAGTTTGTATAATAAGGTGTTTCTACTGTTCCCTGACATTGAATATCAGGATATTGTTTACGATCTTTCATAGCTAAACGATAGGCTGTAGACTCAGCAGGAGTTGCCTCTAAATTATACATATTTCCTGTTCTTTCTTGAATTTCGGAAAGGAAATCACGCATATAGTCCATTATTTCATGAGCCATCTCAAGTCCTTTTTCTGACCCGATATCCTTACCCATAAAATTCATTAGAGCCTCATTCATTCCAACAAGCCCAATTGTAGAAAAGTGATTAGACCAATATTTTTTAGATTTTTCATAAACAAGTTTTAAGTATATCCTGCAATATGGGTACAAACCATCTTCCGTCCATCTCTCCAGATATTTACGTTTAAGTTCTAGTGATTCTACAGCAATCTCCATCTGATTCCTTAATCGTTCAAAAAACTCAGTTCTTGTTCTTGCTTTATAACCAATTCTCGGTAAATTAATCGTAACAACTCCAATAGAACCAGTAAGTGGATTAGAGCCAAATAAGCCTCCTCCTCTTTTTCTCAATTCCCTTTGATCAAGACGTAGTCGACAACACATAGATCTGGCATCCTCAGGAGATAAATCTGAATTAATAAAGTTTGCAAAGTATGGAAGTCCAAATTTAACTGTAAGTCGCATCCAATCCTCTACAACTTCTCGGTCCCATGGAAAATCTTCATCTACATTTAGGGTTGGAATAGGAAAGGTAAATAGTCTACCTTCTGAGTCTCCTTCTGTCATACATTCCGTAAAGGCTTTATTGATCATGTCCATTTCTTTCTGGAATTGACCATAAGTAGTTTCCATCATTTGTCCACCAATAATAACTGCTGTATCCTTAATATTCTTAGGACATGATAAGTCGAATGTCAGATTAGAAAATGGTGCTTGTCCCCCAACCCTCATCGGCATATTTATTTCAAAAATAAAAGATTTCATCATACGCTTAACTTCATCATACTTTAAATGATCATATCTTATAAACGGTGCCAGGTATGTATCAAATGAAGAAAAAGCCTGAGCCCCTGCATTTTCCAACTGAGTAGCAAAAATGGAGTTAGCTAATTGACCTAAAATTGTAGATAGATGTTTGGCAGGTGCACTTGTTTGACGTTCACCTCTGAAGCCCTCCCGAATCAATTGAAGTAAGTCCCATCCTGAACAATAAGGTGACAAAAATCCAAGGTCATGGATATGAATGTCTCCATTTTCATGGGCGTTAGACACTTCCACTGGATATATTTCATGAAGCCAGTATAGTTTTACGAACTCCTCTCTTGTGTAATTATAGAGTGCCATAACGGATTTATCTGAACCATTTGCATTTTCTTTTACCTGCCAATCCCTATTATCCAGATAATTGTTCATCAGATTGATGGTTGCACCAACCAAGGAATGTGTCTCTCTTGCTTCTTTTCTCTGATGCCTATAGAGAATATATTTCTTAGCTGTTTTAGCATGACCGTTCTCTACCAATATCTTTTCCACTGTGTCCTGAATCTCTTCAATATCCACGATAGGCTCTTGACGTTCAGATATAGCTTCTGTTACTTTTAAGGACAGCACTCTTGCTGTTTCAAAGTCTGTTCCACCACAAGCTTTAGCTGCTTTAAAAATAGCTCTAGCAATTTTCAAGTTCTCAAAATCAGAAACCGCACCGTTTCTTTTTCTTACTTGCATAAAAAAATACCTCCATTATGTATGGTGGTACAATAAAAGACAGACCTATAATAGGACAGCATTTTCGGGACCTAAATATAATAATCGAATCCATCACGAAAATAGGCTTTCAAATCTTTCACTTCCCACCGAAGTTTGATTGACATTTAAAGGCAGGTCTCCTGACTTATGATCTTCTTACTCACCGACCTTCCCATAAGATTGACTTGATCGTCTGTTGACTTACAGTGGTTTTTAAGCTTTCATCCCAATTACAGTAGCGGGGGCTGTGGAAGATTTACACTTCCTTCCCTATTAACAAAAATGACCTCTAAACACAATATGTAGTTGATATGAGTATATCACTAACTATATATTGTATCAAGGCCATTTTAATTTTTTTTATAATCCGATTCAAATCCTGTATATATTACAAGAATTGTAGGTAAAGAAATAGGTATTCATCAGGTTGAATTCAACTTAGTTGTCTTTTCCACATGCCATGATATTAGCTGGATCAAAAGCATGACAAGGTGTTACCGCGTAAACCATACCACAATGAGGGCACTTATCTTCAAAAGTTGACATAACCATCTCTTCACCACATTGACACTGAATTGATAAGGGAAGGGGCATATACCCATTAGAAAAACCCATCATCCTTACTTTCATTAAAACTTCTTTTCCTGTGATAAATCTACCACTACATCCATCATGCATATTATTCTCCTTTTAATCAATATGTAAAGCTTCCATCTTAAGAGTTTTGCCCAATCTTAATTGCTGACGCTTATCCATAAGATACTTGTCCACTTTTTCCAATTTATGTAACATAGCTTTTTCATCCTGTGAAGTTATAAGTACATCGTCGATTCCACCATTTCGAATGATAATCCTTTTATCTGCCATTAAGGCTAATATAGGATCATGAGTGGCCATTAAAACTATTTTTTCCTCTTTAACTAATAATTTAAGAGCCTTCTTCCTATCAATACCTGCATTTTCAATTTCATCAATCAGCACAATAGGTGATTGGCTTAATATGGCCGTATCTGCTATCATCAATGCTCTGGATTGACCTCCTGATAGACTGGTAATAGGTGTATTAAGATCAAATGCCTCTCCAGCTAAATAATTGGCTTCATCAATAATTTTCTTACTTATGTTGGGGATATCTTCCACCAGTCGGCTAGCAGCATGCAATTCAACAAATTCACCAACTGATAAATCCATAACAAAGTTCATATTCTGCGAAAGTTGTGCTACCAGTTTATTACCTGAAGAAAATCGCCATTTCTTATCAGGTTCCTCCTTATTAATAAGTATTTTTCGTCCTGTTGGTGTATCCCTGTCAGCCGTCCATTCTATATCCGCTAATAAGCGACTTTTCCCTGAACCAGTAGGTCCAACAATAGCTATGATTTCGCCTTGGTCTATGGTAAGCGGCTGAAAGCCTTCAGTTTCCATAGATTTATTATGACCTGGCAATATAGTCAAGGACTTTACTTTTTCTTCTTCCTTAATGCCCAAAAATTCACACATCTGCTGAAAAAAAGCATAATAGGCTTCAATACTTGATTCAGCATCTATAGCCATGTCTTCAAGTTTATCCTCATGCAATTGAGCTAGATTTTCAGAAACTGATATATGCCTATTCGTATAGAGATGATTATGATCATCAAAATAAGCTGACATGAAAGGATATTCTTCTATAGTATGATTTATAGATAATTCTAATAATTGTTTTTTATTCATGACTATCACCCAAATCCATCTTTCTTACATTTCCCATCTGATAATCATCACCGATTCTTCTTTCACCAAGACAGTATGAGCAAAGAGCAGATGGCATGGAAAACCTAAGTTCCTTCCCTTTTACTGTATCAATATGCTCTTCCTGGTCATACATAAGCGTAGAAAGCTCAAATGCACCTTGACCAGTTAAACCATTAATGTTCATGGTAATAGCTTTAGGATTCACCTGTCTAACTCTTGATGCAAAGACTTCTCTCTCTGCTTGAGAAACAATATCTCCCTTAGTTATTACAACTATATCGGCAGCCTTTAACATGGGACCAATTTTTTTAGGTGTATTGATACCGGAAAGATTATCAATGACACATATAGCTTTGATTTCTTTTATATAAGGGGAACACCGGTTACAAAGACCTGCACTTTCAGTGATTAAAACATCCACACCCTGCTTCTTTCCCCACTGAACCACTTCTTCAATATTAGATACAAAATAGTGGTCTGGACAAAGGGCTCCTGAAAGACCTTTTTTTACAGGTACACCTAATTTCTCATATATGATGTCATCATCAGTATAAAGACAGTCAAATTTTACAACACCTACCAAAAATCCCCGTTCATGAAGGGCACCAATAGTTTTTACAATAACGGAAGTTTTTCCTGATGAAGGTGGTCCTGATACGGTTATTAGATTCATATGTCTCCTCCTTCAAAAGTCTTCATACATTCTTCAATAAGAAGACCGATATCATTATCTTTAATATAATCCCAACCAATCCACATATACCGATTTTCTTTAGGGATTAGGTTATCAACTTGGGGATGTGTAGATGGAAATCTACCATTATGACTTAGGATTTCACCAACCTCTTTTGAGCTAAAAAAATCAACTATAGGTTGGACCTGGTCTCTCTTTTCTCTCTTAGACAACATAAATATAGGACTAATTATGGCTCCATCTTTAGGCCAAACCGCTTCCATATTGCTACCTGGTCTTGTCATTTTTGTGAAAAAGAAAGGCATGATAGTCACTGCTGGTTGATTAGGTTTAGTACCGGATTTTACCATTTCAGACGGATGCATCGATTTCATAAGGGTCTTACCTAAACGCCTTACCCCATCCAAACCGAATTGTTTATGAATATTTAAAAGGATAGCATTGAAAAGGTCAAAATCACCAACTGGTAAGCTAACCTGGTTTTCGTATTCACCACCAATTAATGCCTCCCAAGTAAAGGGGACTGGTTTGTCACCCAAAGCAGTATGATTGATTAGAAACACAGCCGGTACCGTTCCTATAATCGAATAGTCCTTGTCTGGATCCTTTAAATCAATTGTATCATTATCAAAATCCATATTATAGCCTTCCATTTGCATCATATCCTGAAAAACTTTTTCTTTTTTTAAATGTCCCATATAGCGATTATCAAAAAAGAGATCAAATCCTGCCGATAGAAACACATCTGCAACCTCACTTGCTACATCTCTTGATTCTGAAGATTTTTCCATGGCTTCCTTAAGCCATTCAACCCCCATAGAGGCCGCCTTTAGTTCATAATCAATGATTCCTTGGTAGTCCTTGTCTTGTTTTTCCATCCAAGCTTCAAAGGCTTCCAATAAAGGAATCCTAACAGGACAAGGCAATATCCCTTGTATCTTAATTGATGCCTTATGATTCCTTTCTTTTTCAAGAAGTGTCGTGTCCGCCAACTTCCTTGATTCAAAAATAATGGCTTCCAATTGACTAACAAAAAGCTCTTTATTGATTTTTTTGGATTGAATCAAGACACCGACTGTAATATTCTTACCAATAGTTTCAAGAAGTTCTTGATTTTCAACTTGATCCAAACCCTGTCCCATAAGATATTCCTTTACTTCAGGATATTGAGTCACCAAGTGATAAAGTGATTTATTTAAATCTATATATGACATATACTACCTTCCTTTCTTCTTTGACTTCATTATATCAAAAAAGGAACCTAGGGTTTGTAGCCAAAGCTACATTCCTCTATGTTCCTTCAATCATTACCTTAATTGTTCAATAAAATACTTAAGAAGGGTTGCTGTTAACCCCCAAATCGTAACATGTTCCAACTCATAGACAATAACATTCCTTTTACCCATATTCCAACTATCATCGTATTTTTCAGGAAGGCCTAAGGCGCTCACTGGAAAAGTAACTTGCTTCTTACCATGTTCATCTAGAATATAGGTTTCTGCTTTTACCTGTAGGCTATATATCTTGGGCTGAATATCAAGTAAGTGGTCAAGGTCAACAAGAATAACTTCTTCAACTTCCTGATGGTTATACCTACTGGCCTCCACCTGATCCCAATGAATAAAACCTATATAACAATGGATTAAGTTCCTAAAATGAGCCGGTAACACACCTAGTTTACCTAGTATTTGTACCTCTTGGTCAGCATATCCTAACTCTTCATACGTTTCTCTCAAAGCCGTAGCTTCTGCATCCATATCTGCTTGGTCAACTCTTCCACCTGGAAAGCAAATTTCGCCTGGTTGGCTAACCCACTGACTCCTTTTTTCAAAAAGTATATACAGCTTTCCCTCCTTCTCAACAATAGGTAGAAGTACAGAAGATTCCGGGCCTTTTCCCTCAGTGATAATTGTCTCTTTATATGGTATAATAGAGATGATTTCTTTTATTCTATCAACTAACATAACTTAATATTATCATAAATTCTAACATTTTACTAATTACTTATTCCTATAAACTTTTCCGGGGTTGCAGCCGATATATGTATAGAAACATATAAGCCACCGGAAGGCGATTCATTCAAGGAGGAATGTATAATGATTACCAATATCCATAAACAAACTAACTTAAATCTAGATAGTACTTCATATAAGAGTCAAACTAAACTCAAGCAGATTTCCAATCCTGGCATTGAAAAGACGGTAGTTCAAGATAAAGAAAAAGTCAAAGATGAACCTAGTGTTGTATATGAACCAGGTGATAGACAAAAAACGAAAGCCTCTGCAGGCTATACCGTTGATATGGAAAAAGTTTTGGCTATGAAAGAAGAAACTGATGCCAGAATGATTCAATTATTTAGAAACACAGCCAAAAGTACAAGCCTTAAGCAACTAGGTGGTATTCGCGGTTTTCTGGATAAGATAGAAAACGGCGATAAAATAAATCTTGATATTGAATATACTGCGGCAGATGTTCAACAAGCTAAGAAAGATGTTGCAGAAGGCGGATATTGGAGTGCATCTGAAACCTCATCCCGATTAGTTGATTTTGCTAAAGCCCTTTCAGGTAGTGATCCTGCAAAAGCTCAAGAACTAAAAGATGCTTTTGTCAGCGGCTTTAGAAAAGTAGAAGAGATGTTTGGAGGTAAGGGTAGTCTCCCTGCTTTATCCTATGACACCTACGATATGACTATGAAGAAATTTGATGAATGGATAGGCGGCGCAGATAAAGAAACAGAGGTATAACATGTGTGGAAGAGTAACGCTTACTCTTGATAAACAAATGATTCTTGATATACTAGCTGATGCATTTGAGATAACAAATGCACCAGCTATTTCTAATGTCCCGAATTACAATATTGGTCCTTCCTCCAATGTTCTCACTATTATCCAACCTGGCTCTAAGGACCAACGTAGGGCAGGCGAATTGGTTTGGGGGCTTGTTCCTCCTTGGACCAAACAATCGGAAATTAAATACTCCCTTATTAACGCCCGAAGTGAAACGGTCCATGAAAAGCCCACTTTCAAGACTGCTTTTGCTAGTAAACGTTGTTTAATTATGGCTGATAGCTTTTATGAATGGAAACGTGGAAAAATAAAACGTCCTTTCCGTTTTACAACTAAGGATCAGAAGCTTATGCCCTTTGCAGGCATCTATACAAGTTTTACCTATAACGATGGAAGAAAGCTTCATACATGTTCAATTCTTACCTGTAAACCTAATGAGTTAATGGAGCCTATACACAATCGGATGCCTGTTATTTTGACACCTGAAACATCTAACATATGGTTAAATCCCCAGACTCCTACTGACCAACTTAAAGACCTGCTAGTCCCCTATAATGCCCAAAAAATGGACACCTATCAAGTCTCCACTCTTGTCAATTCTATGAAGAACAATTCAATTAAATGTATAGAACCCACAGACGAACAAATAGCTCTCTAAAAAAGCCAGAAAACAAAAAACTTGTTTTCTGGCTTTTTATGCTAACCTTTTTTCAACTGTATATCAAAAGAAGCTTCTGTTTGATTATTAACCATATCAAGTGTTGCTCCATCCATAAGTTCAGTCAGAGTCAACTTACCCTCAATATATTCAAATACACAAAGATCCGTAATAATCATATCAACAGCACCAACGGCTGTTAGGGGCAAGTTACATTCTTTAAGAATCTTCATTTTTCCTTTTGCAGTGTGGGTCATAGCCACAATGACTTTTTTAGCTCCAACTAAAAGGTCCATTGCTCCCCCCATACCTGGAACCATTTTCCCAGGTATCATCCAGTTGGCAATATTAGCCTGTTCATCGACCTGAAGAGCTCCAAGAACGGTTACATCCACATGTCCCCCCCTAATCAAGCCAAAGGAATATGCCGAATCAAAATACATACCACCATTAACAATAGTTACCGGATTCCCTCCTGCATTACATATATCTGGGTCAAGATGGCCTTCATCTGGTACCGGACCAAGACCAAGCATACCATTTTCTGACTGAAAGGTTACATCAATACCTTGAGGCAAAAAGTCAGCAACCAAGGTAGGCAGACCTATACCAAGATTAACCATATAACCGTTTTTCAGCTCTTTTGCTACTCTTTTTGCTATGACTTCTTTTGTTGATAAGATCTTCATATCCCTACCTCCCACTGGCATCGACGATATAATCAACTAAAGTTCCAGGTACCATTACCATATGGGGATCAATTTCTCCGATTTCAACAACTTCTCTGGCCTCAACAACGACGATATCACCAGCCATGGCCATTAAGGGATTAAAGTTCCTAGTCGTTTTAGCTATAAAGACATTACCTGCCTTATCTACCTTTGTCCCTAATATAAAGGCAACATCTGCCTTTAAAGGCAATTCAAGTATATACTTCTTGCCATCAATAAGCATCGTCTCCTTACCTTCTTCAACAACAGTTCCCACACCTGTCGGTGTTAAGAAACCACCAATTCCAGAGCCACCACAACGAATCTGCTCAGCTAAAGTTCCCTGTGGCGTTAGAATAACTTCAGTTTCTCCCTCATTAAGCTGTCTACCGGTTTCTCTATTGAGGCCAATGTGAGACGCATAAATCTTTTTAAACTGTTTGGCTACCACCATTTTACCAACTCCACTTATTTCGGTTGCCGTATCTGTTGAAATAAGGGTGAGATCGGAAGTTCCGGCCTCCACTAGGGCATCAATGATATGTTCAGGCGCACCAACTGCCATAAAACCACCAACCATAATAGTCATTCCAGGCTTCACTAATTCTTGGCAAAACTTAAGATTAACAAATTTTCCCATAAACGACCTATCCTTTCACCGGGTATTTTTCCATAACATATGCAAGCGCTTCATCAATAGCCCTAATAGCCTTAATCATATCTTCCTCTGTATGTCGATGACAGATATACCAGTGATGATAAGGCTGAATAAAGAGACCCCGACGAATAGTTTGAGTGTAAAATTCTTTTCTTCTGGTCTTATAGTCTTCATCCACCTTATCAAAAGTCACAAATGGCATAGGTGGTATACCTGAAATGGTTATCGGTGCTCCATGCTTCTCTTTAAGTTCCTTTAAGTCATTTAAGAAAATCTCCCCTTTATTCCATATCTGATCAATAACATGGTCTCTCTCAATAATCTCAATACATTTTAGGGAAGCAGCCATCTCCAGACTATTTGGGAAAAAGGTAGATGAGACGAAAACTTCTTTTTCCATCACTTGAAGGACTTCTTTTTTACCAACTAAGGCACTAATGGGATAACCATTGGCCATGGCCTTTCCGAAGGTAGCAAGGTCCGGTTTCACGCCATAATACTCACCGGCTCCCCCTAGTGCTACCCTAAAACCAGTTCTAATTTCGTCAAAAATCAAAATAACCCCATGCTTTTCTGTTAAAGCTTTAACCCCTTCAAGATAACCTTCAGGCGGGGTTATGACGTCTTTCGCTGTAGGATGACCTACGGGTGTTACTATAACACATGCTACCTCATCTTTATTCTTATCAAGCTTTTCTTCTAAATCTTTAAGGTCGCCATACTCAAAAGCTTCTGTTAAATTAAGAATTTCTTCTGGCACACCACCATGGTTTTCTACACACCAGTCATGCCATCCATGATAACCGCAGCGAAGAACCTTGTTCTTTTTGGTATAACCTCTAGCAACACGAATGGCCATGGTCGTTACATCTGATCCTGTTTTTGCTAGAACCGCCATTTCAGCACAAGGAATCACATCTATAAGCTTTTCCTGTAGCTTATTTTGAATTTCCTGTACTAGTGAAAAACAGAACCCCTTTTGCATTTGGCCTATCACCGCTTGGTTAATCTCATCTTCAACAAAACCTAATATAATGGGACCATATGAGCAAAGCATGTCAATATAATCATTACCGTCAACATCAACAATGTGTCCCCCATATCCATGGTCTATAAATATAGGATACTCACCTTCAACAAAATTATAAGGACGACGGATACCAAGCATACCCCCTGGTGTTGTCTTTCTTCCCTCTTCAATTAATGTCATGGATTTTTCTAAATTTAATTTTCTTGCATTTTCCATCTTATACTCCACCTTCCTTTTGTCGTTCTACAAATTCCTGTACTGCATATGTCGCTACATCATCAGCAAATTTACCAAAGCCAAAACCTGCATCATAGCCTAATTCTTTGGCAAGTTTATGGGAAATTCTAGGTCCACCACAGATAAGTATTACCTGGTCTCTTATTCCTTCTGCCTCCAGCATTTCTACCAGATCTGTAAGGTTTTTAATATGAACATCTTTTTGAGTAACGGTTTGAGAAACTAAGAGTATATCTGCCTTCAGTTCTTTGGCCTTGCGTATAAAATCAATATTAGGCACCTGTGATCCGAGGTTATAGGCATCTATGTATTCATATCTTTCAAGTCCGTAATGACCTGCATAACCCTTCATATTCATAATAGCATCAATTCCTACTGTATGGGCATCTGTACCTGTTGATGCTCCTACAACAACTAGGTTGCGACCAATCTTTTCCTTTATGAAATGGTCTGTTTCCTTCATGGACATGGTATCCATCTCTATTGAACTTACCTGAATGGAATCGTAATCTATATCATAGGTTACACTTCCATAAGCTACATACATGGTGAAAGAAGTATCCAAACTTTTACTTACTGCTATCACCGGATCCTTCAATCCCATCTTAACCGCCAATAATTTGGCAGCTTCTGTAGATCTGTCATTATTAGGAACCGGAAGTGTAAAAGAAACTTGAACCTTACCGTCATTCATGGTATCACCGTATGGCTTAAGGTGGCCAAGATCCAGCTCTTTGGAGAACGCCTTTTTATCCATTGAATATCCGCTCATCTTAGACCTCCTTTCCTATGGTTTGATTATGTGAGAGTTGAATAAGCATTTGGTCCATAAACGGATTAATATACTTGGCTGATTTTTCAAAGACGCCATCAAGTCCCTTACCACCGTCTACTGGTCGTTTTACACCTGCAAAAGTTCCTTCAGACAAGGCTACAAATAAACCCTTTTCATGAATTTTATCAAGAAGTTCATAGGCCTCATGAAGAATTTTATCTGCTCTTTCTACCATTTTACCGTCTTTTTTGAACTCAATTTCATCCCTTAAGGATGCCATAGCATTTTGGATATATCTTGCGTTTTCAATTGCTACTGCCCGATCAGCCAGAAATGGTGTATGAATAGCTTCTGTCATCATACCGAGAAGGTGAATTTTTTGACCAGTTAGGGTTGTCACCATATTAAAAAGGGCATCCTGGACATTTCCCATAAAAATATCTCCAGTCATATGTTTAGTTGGAGGCATATACTTTAGAGGGGCCTTTGGAAATATTTCTTTGGCCATTTGAGCCTGAGCCAATTCATACACAAAAGAATCCTTGGTAGCAGGATCAATCTCAAAGGCATGGCCTAATCCCATCAATTCTTCAGGCAATCCAGCCTTAAAGGCAAATTGCTCATTAATAAACTGACTAGCCAATACCGTATGAGCCTCTTCATAAGCATCTGCAGTCGTTAAGTAATTGTCTTCACCAGTATTAATGATAACACCTGCATAAGCATTAATAATTCTTGAAAAAAACTGATCAACTAAGGTTCGTTTCATATTAATATCCCTAAACAAAATACCATATAGAGCGTCATTCAACATCATATCCAGTCGTTCATAGGCTCCCATAACTGCTATTTCAGGCATACATAACCCAGAACAGTAGTTACATAGCCTAATATAATGACCGATTTCCTCCCCTACTTCATCTAGAGCCTTTCTCATGATTTTAAAATTTTCTTGGGTTGCATAGGTACCACCAAAGCCCTCTGTCGTTGGCCCATATGGTACATAATCAAGAAGACTTTGACCTGTTGTGCGAATGACTGCAATAACATCAGCTCCTTGTCTGGCTGCGGCTACCGCCTGGGTCACGTCTTCATAAATATTTCCGGTAGCTACAATAACATAGATATAGGCACCCTCAGTCTCACCAAAGTCATTAATAAAATCATCTCTTTTGATTCGATTCATATTTATTTTTCTTAGGGCTAGATTTACATAAGGACCCACAAATTCATCTACTTCCTTATTAGTAACTTCCGGTAAATCAAAGTCAAAAGTCCCCTCACCAATAGATCTGGCAATATCAATAACCAAACTAGTCAATTTTTCTTCACTTATTTCACTATTGCTTATAATAGATAAGTCTGGTCTTTTTTCTTTTTCTCCCTTCAGAGCTCTGGCGAAAAACCGAACTGCCCCCTCTTCTAAAAGTCCATGTTCTTCCATAGCTTCTACGACAACATTAGGCAGTGGGACATCTACTTCATCAACACCATCAACACCAAAGAACCGAACAATCGTCCGTTCAACTGCTATAGTTGAGTGAATGTCAATAAAAGACTGAACCTCTTCTGCAATCCATAGGGCTGTTTGCCTACACTTAAATACTGTTTTTTCATCTAGTTTTAATTTATTATTCATAAGTGTCTTCCTCTAAAATATTTATAATTGGCAAGTCAGTTAGCTTCTCAAGGCTTTCTCTCATCTCATTACTATTTAACCAAGATGCATAAGGTGTCATTGGATTTATGGTTATGGCAATGAGATGGAGCGGCTCTTTAACAAAAAGTCTGCCTCCCTTTTTTCTAAATCGGTGAAATCCTTTGATAGTTATAAAAGATGATGCAGGATGATCAATAATAACTTTCTTCTTCCCTTTTTCTATATAACAAACTAAATCATCATCCACTAATGACCCCCTATGCCTGATTGTAGGGCTTACCTCATGACTATCTTTTTCTCTATACAAGACCTTGTCTTTGCCTAGTTCCATAATCGTCAACTGGTGTCTAACTAAAATCTGTAGTTTCTTTAAATCTGTAGTCAAAGCTCCTCCAACAGCTAATATATTAGCATCACAGAGTCTTGAAAATGATAATCTTCCTGCTGCTCCATCAACGAAGATTTTTTTGCAGCCATAACTTTTCATCCTTATAATAACTTCTTCCATCCTTTTTACCATGGAGGGTCCAGCTACTTCCACAATATGTGAGCTTATAGCCTTTATAATTAAAATATTACCAAGTACCGTTCTAAAACCCGTATCTTCAAGAACTTGGTAGTCAAGTTCTGTGTCCCTGAGACAAGATGCGGCCGTTGCAATAATCATACCTGGATAAACAGGAACTCTGGGTTTCCTAAGATTGGTTACCTGGTCCTTTTCCTCCCCATCATATCCAATGGAGGTGAGTCCTAGTGTACTCCACTTATAAAGATCTTCAACCAAATGATTAAGGACTGTTGTTTTTCCTGCATTTTTACACATACCCATAAGACCTATGACAGTATAAGGACCAAGTCTTTCTGATAACCTCATCTTAGGTTTCCTTTTGGTGATGCGTTTTTTCTTTAGGCTCGATGGTAATCTTCTGGCCATTAAGAAGTCCTGCAACACCTTCCAATTTAATGTCTTTTTCATCATGGGTCTTGTTAAAGCTATAATATTCAGGTTCTGAATAAGTGGTAATCATACCTTCAAAATTTCTAAGAACAACTCGTTCATAGCCTTGAGAAATAACATAATTAGGCATAACTGGTATCTTTCCTCCCCCACCTGGTGCGTCTACAACGAAGGTTGGTACACAAAAGCCAGATGTATGACCACGCAGTCCCTCAATGATTTCCATACCAACAGCCACAGGAGTCCTAAAGTGGCCAATACCTTGGGATAAGTCACATTGATATATATAATATGGCCTTACCCGCATCTTAACTAATTGATGAACTAAGTCTTTCATGATAGTGATTTTGTCATTAATACCAGCTAGAAGTACTGATTGATTACCTAAAGGTATACCAGCATCAGCCAGTCTTCCACAAGCTTGTCTGGACTCCTCTGTAACTTCATTGGGGTGGCTGAAGTGGGTGTTAATCCATAAAGGGTGATATTTTTTCAGCATATCAGTCAGCTCCTTGGTTATTCTTTGTGGCATTACCACTGGTGTTCTGGTTCCTATGCGAATCACTTCAATATGTTCAATTTTACTGAGTCTTGCTAGGATTCTTTCCAATCTATCATTAGATAAGAGAAGTGGATCTCCTCCTGATATAAGAACATCACGAATTACAGGTGTTCTTTCAATATAGTCAATAGCCTTATCGATGGCAGACATACCAACAGAGCAGTCAGTATGACCAGCAAATCGACGCCTAGTACAATATCTGCAATACATAGAACATTGCTCTGTAACCAAAAGAAGAACTCTGTCTGGATATCTATGGGTAAGACCCGGAACCGGTGAATCTCCATCTTCATGAAGTGGATCTTCAATATCGTCTTCTCCCTTTTTAAGCTCCTTTAAGGTCGGTACAGACTGTTTACGAACCACATCCTCAGGATCATGAGGATCAATCAAGGAAAGATAGTAGGGTGTTATGGACATACGGAGTTTCTCCAAACACTTATCAACAGCTTCTTTTTCACCTTCTGATAAGTCAAGATAATTTTCAAGCTCGACTGATGACGTAATCCTGTTTTTCATCTGCCAGTGCCAGTCATTCCAGTCAGCATCACTTACATGTGGAAAGTATAAGGATCTCCTGCTTGCATTCATTCCATATCCTCCTTGCTAACATATATCTTTTCATAAAAATCTCTTAAATCCTTGTTCTCACGCAACTCTTCAAGGGTAATCTGAGCATGCCCCTTGGTATAGCCATTTCCCATAATCATAGTCACATCTTTTCCTACCCCTTCCGCACCTAGACTTGCCTTAGTAAAGGAGGTCGCCATAGAGAAGAAATAAGCCACCCCATCATCTCTAACAGGAAGAATAGTAGACATTTCAGTATTTCCAACGTTGACACAATTAATAGCTATATCACATTCCTTGTTCTCGTTTACTTTAAGAACCTGCCTGTAAGTGTCCATAGCATTACAGGCATCTCCAACCACATATGCATGGCATAAATTTAGGTCTTGTAGCTTCTTCTTATTAATATCATCAATAACACCACCAATAACTTTTCCTGTAGGACCAACACGTTTCATAGCCTCATAGGCACAAAGCATACCTGACTTTCCACTGGCACCTAGAATAAAAACAGAATCCCCAGGCTTAACTAATTTGGCGACCTGGGCTGGTGCTCCTGCAACATCAAGAGCAGCAAGCGCTAACCCTTCATTCATATCATCGGGAAGTTTAGCATAAATACCAGTTTCAAACAAAATAGCCTGACCCTTAATATCCACCCGATCAATATCCATATGAATACGGTTAATCGTTTCAATTTTTAAAGGGGTTAAGGACAAGGATACTAAAGTCGCAATTTTATCCCCTTCCTTTATTTCCACCTTATCTTTTAGTAGGTCCCCAATATGTTTAACTCTCCCAATCAGCATACCACCTGATCCTGTAACCGGATTTTGCATCTTACCTCTATCATTCACAATGTCAAGAATCATGGCTTTCACTTTTTCAGGGTCATGTCCACTGGCTTTTTTTATTTGAGTAAAGGATGCTGAATCAATATTTAAGGCTAGCACATCTAAAAGAATCTCATTGTCAAATATCTCCATCCTATTATCAATTTTTACTGCTGCTTGAGGCAGGACTCCTTTTGGCTCAATAACACGATGGCTTCCGTATTTACATCCCTTTTTCATCATATCCTCCTACTCCCTTTAAGTCCTAGAAGACTTCTTGCTTCTTGAGGGCTCATAATCTTACGTCCAAGTTCATTGGCTATTCTAACTGCTTTTTCAACCAACTGGCCATTAGATATTGCCTTAACACCTTTTTCCGTATAGATATTATCTTCAAAGCCAACTCGAATATGTCCACCATGTACTGCTGCAAGTGCAGCTAATTGAAATTGGTATTTACCGATTCCAGTGGCCGTGTAGGTGGTTCCTTTTGGCAGAGAATCCACCATAAATGCAAATTCACTCAAACTGGCCCCAATACCTCCATTAACACCCATAACAAGATTAAAATGCATATCGTCCTCTATAAGACCCTTTTCATGTAAACGAAGCCCCATATTAATCATTGACCTGTCAAAAACTTCCAGTTCCGGTTTTATCCCTCTGGATTTCATGCGATAGGCAAATTCCTTAATCGTATTTTCCGTATTTACAAATATCACATCTCCACCAAAGTTCAAAGTTCCAAGATCCAGAGTTGCCATTTCAGGATTCAGTTCAAGGGGTTGGATACGTTCATCATCTGTCATACCCGCTGCACCTCCTGTTGATGGCTGAATAATAACATCAGGACAAACACTTCGAATGGCCTTTATACATAGGTCAAAACGCTCTTTGTCCTGAGTCGGTCTTCCATCATCTTCACGAACATGAAGATGAATGATAGATGCACCGGCGTTATATGCCCTTAATGCCTCATTTCTGATTTCATCAACTGTATAGGGAACATGCTCGTTATGGTGTTTCATTACTTCCGCGCCACAAATGGCTGCGGTAATCATGATTTTTTCCATAGGATTGATCCTCCATTAAATGATAGTTCCATAGAAACAATTATGTAGTTGTGAATAGCGCTTTGCTGGAAAATGAATACGAAGAAACTGACTCATGAAGAGTTATTTCATAGTAATTAAAAAAGCTATTCCAATACTCTGTATTGGAATAGCTCGATGCTTATCGCAACAGTCCGCCGAAGTTCCTTCTGCTGACCAAGTAACAGACCCCTGATTAAATCTGTTCTTTCGGCAGATGAAGCCTTCATCTCCAACATTGGTTAATCAGAACCTTATCATCTGGAGACTACCCTCACATCTGCACCTCTATTCATGTGTTATGAAATTGTTCATATTGACTAATTCCATACTATCACATTCTTTTGTTTACGTCAATAATACCATAACTTTTCTTCTTTTCAATTCACTTATATGAAAACTTTACGTATAACTCTTAAATAGTAGATTCATTAATCATTAAATTTTGACCTTAAGTTCAATAGGACAATGATCCGATCCCATAACCTCATTATGGATATCTGCATCTAGCAAGTTGTCTTTCAGGTCCATAGAGGTGATAAAATAATCAATTCTCCAACCAATATTATTATCTCTGGCTCCCCCCATATATGACCACCATGAATATCGATCTTTTTCATCCGGATAGAAATATCTAAAGGTGTCCATAAATCCCGAATCTAAAAGGCTGGTCATCTTTCCCCTTTCCTGATCAGTAAAACCGGCTGACATACGGTTGGTTTTAGGATTTTTTAAGTCAATTTCCTTATGGGCCACATTAAGATCACCGCAATAAACTACCGGCTTTTTCTTGTTTAACTCCTGCAAATAGTCCCTAAGTGAATCTTCCCAGTCCATTCGGTCTTCAAGTCTTTCCAGTCCACGTTTGGAATTGGGTGTATAACAGGTAATAAAGTAAAACCTTTCAAATTCTAAGGTAATTAGTCGCCCCTCTTTGTCGTGTCTTTCTATTCCCATATCATAGCTTACATTAAGGGCTTGATTTTTGGTGAATATGGCTGTTCCAGAATAGCCCTTTTTCTCAGCTGCATTCCAGTATTGATAGTAACCTGGCAAGTCCAATTCAACCTGACCAACTTGACACTTGGTCTCTTGCAAACAGAATATATCAGCATCCACTTGTTTAAAATAGTCCATAAAACCCTTTTTTAAAGCTGCTCTAATGCCATTAACATTCCAAGATATATATTTCATCTCACTCATGATGCTCTCCTTTTATACATAAAGTCAAAGTTACTGTGGTTCCAGCACCAACTTTTGATTTAATTCCTATACCATAGTTTTCTCCACAATAAAGCTTAATCCTTTTATCAACGTTCATTAATCCTACACCTCCAAGCTTTGTCTTGGTAGATTTAGGTAAGTGACTGTCTTCCATATTAAAACCTACTCCATTGTCAGCAACCAAGATCTTGATATCTCTTCCATCACCATATGCCTTAATCTCAATATGCCCCTGACCATCCTTGTCTTTGATTCCATGGTATATGGAGTTTTCAATTACCGGTTGCAAAATGATCTTGGGTATAATGATATCCTTAAGACTTTCATCGACCTTAAACTCGTAAGTCAGTTTTTCTTGGTATCTTTGTTTTTGAATATAAAGGTATTTAGCCGCGTGCTCTACTTCATCCTCAAGACTTGTCAATTCCTTACCCTTATTAAGTGATAGTCTGAAAAACTGGGCTAAAGATTTAGTTGTTTCTATAACCTCTTCCTTCTGATTAAACTCTGCCATCCAAACAATAGTATCAAGTGTATTATATAGGAAATGAGGATTGATTTGAGAGTACAAGGCATTCATTTCATAATGATGTATTTCTCCTTCTCTTTCCTTGATTTCACTAGTCAAACGACGTAAAATTATACTTGTAATTATAACCACTAAAAGGATAATACCTATACCAAAAAGAATGGTTTCAAGAATTTGTCGTCTTAGGATAGTCAAGGCATCTACTGAACAAACAGCAATTAGTGTCCAATCTGTATTAGCCATTGAATATTTTGAAATCAAGGTGTCACTACCGGTTTGATATCCTATTGGCATACTCTTGACAGCAACTAATTCATTAACTTTTTCAGGGTCTTCATAGTATGAAACGTCTGCATGAAAAACCACACCATCACTATTATTTAGAATAAAGGCAAATCCACCTTCACCTAAATGAAGATCCATCAGATATGCTTCAAAAGCTGTATAGGGAACATCAATAACAGCTACACCAATATTATTACCCCTATAGTCGACAATCTCCTGGCTAAGAGAGATAACCCATAAATCTTTATCCATAGAGAACTTCTGCATTCTGGCAGAAGTAAGACTAGGCATTTCATTATGAATTGCCTTAACATACCAGTCTTCTTTCATCATATCCTCGGACATAGTCATATCCAAGTTATCTTCATTAGAAAAAAGTTTGCCATCCTTACTGATGATAATAATAGATTCCAAGGAATCTGTCGCCCTCATTTGATCATCAATAAGACCATTAATTCGCTTCATATAAAAACTACTGTCCAGATCACCTTCATGACTAAAAAAGTCTATGACATCTGGATTGGATACAATTGTATTCGAAATGATTTTAAGTTTATCTATATAAACTTCTAAATATTTACCTGATTGATTAACGGAATTCTCAGTAGACATAACCGACTCATTAATTAAAACACCTGTTAAGGAAGAATACAGGATAAAGCCAACCAATATAACACTTAAGGTTCCAAAGATAAAATAGATAAATGTAATTCGATTACCTTTCATGTCAACCTCCCTGTATTTTTTTTCGATATTTTCCCGGTGATGAACCATACTTTTTCTTAAACAAAGTCGAAAAGTAATTGGGATCACTAATACCTATTCGTCCTGCTATTTCATAGTTTTTCAGATTAGTAGTTAGTAAAAGTATCTTGCTTTTTTCCAATCGCAAATTTACCACATACTCACTAAAGGGAACTCCATATAATTTTTTGAACAAGGTAGATAGATAGTTATCATTAAGCGAAAGTTCTTCCGCTAGCCAACTTAAAGATAAGTCTTCCGAACTTAAATGTTCACCAATGAACTGGTCAATTTTTTCCTTATAACCAGCCCCGTCCATAACTTGTACTTCCTCTTCGATTTTGAATGTGGCTTTATATACTTCTTTTAGCTTGCTTTCTTCTCTGATTTTATTAGTAAGGCCTGCTACAATTTCATAAACATCATTCTTAGAAATAGGCTTGAGAACATAATCTTCCACACCAATTTTCACAGCCTGTCTTGCATAATCGAAATAATCATAGCCTGTAATAATTGCAATTTTTATCCAAGGCCACCTTTTCTTGACTTTCTTGGAAAAATCAAGTCCATTAAGCTTTGGCATATTAATATCACAAAGAATAATATCCGGTTCCTCAGCCTCAACAAGCTCAAGTCCCCTTGCTCCATTCTCAGCTTCTAATACCTTGCCTATACCTAGCTCCTCAAAAGGAATCAAGGATACAATCCCCCGTCTCACCAAAGGTTCATCATCAATAACCAGTAATTTCATCTTCCCCTCCCTTGTTTAGACTTATAAATAGGAATACCCAGTAGCGTCCTTCCAAAATGGATTGACACTACTAGGTCATTAACCTTACGTATGACTATTCAATCAAGGATACCAGATCTCCATATCCTTCTGCTTCCATTTGACTTAGAGGTATAAATTTAATAGAAGCACTGTTGATACAGTATCGCAAGCCACCTTTGTCTTTAGGTCCATCATCAAAAACATGTCCTAAGTGGGAGTCTCCACTTCTTGACCTAACTTCAGTCCTTACCATATTGAAGGAAGTATCTGATTCATAATGAACAACTTCTTCAACAATGGGTCTGGTAAAGCTTGGCCAACCGCAACCTGAATCATATTTGTCCTTTGATGAAAACAAAGGTTCTCCAGTTGCTACATCAACATAAAGACCAGGCTCGTGATTATCAAAATATTCATTGGAAAAAGCACGTTCAGTTACATTTTCCTGGGTTACTTTATACTGTATATCACTTAGTTTCTCTTTTAGTTCTTGATCACTTGGTTTGGGATAATTATTAGGGTCTATAAATACCACCTCTTCTTCTAAATGTCCAAAGTCAACATGGCAATAGCCATTAGGATTTTTTTGTAGATAATCCTGATGATACTCTTCTGCCTTATAAAAATTATCAAGAGGCATATTTTCAACAACTATTGGATCCTTAAACTTTAATTGTTCAAGTTCCAGCAGATTACTGATCACAGAGCCATCAGTCTCACGTATATAGTATATACCAGTTCGGTATTGATTACCAATATCATTTCCTTGCTTATTGATACTAGTTGGGTCAATAATCTTTAAATAGTAACCGATTAAGGTTTCCAGACTAATAATAGTCTCATCATAAGTAACCTGAACCGTTTCAGCATGACCGGTCTTGTTATAAACAACATCTTCATAAGACGGATTTTCAGTTGTTCCATTTGCATAACCACTAACAGCATCCAAAACACCATCTATTCTTGAAAAATATTCCTCAACACCCCAGAAACATCCACCTGCAAAATATATGGTTTCCACAGATTCACCCTCCTTAAGTAGGGACACAATATTACTTTCATTATCTTTTAGGGTAAATTCCATATCTTTCCCTTCTTGATCTTTGGGAATAATAGAATCTTCCATATCCTCTATCTTATCACTAGCTCTTGTACATGAAGCAGTAATAAGTATTGTTACCACTACAAGGGCAAATAAACCTAAACCTTTCATATCATCACTTCCTTATCAATAAAAACTATCTATTTTATCAAGAATCTCAGCATTGGATTTATGTCCTGGCAGAGCTTCAATAAGGACTCCATCAGAACCGATAAAGACTGAAGTTGGGAAGGCCCTAATATTAAGCTCTTTCCCTGTCATCCCCTCTTCATCGAATAAAACAACAATATTATCATAGTCAAGCCCTTGAAACCATTCGACAAAATCTTCTTTAGATTGTTCTCCATTAGCTCCAGGTGTAACAACTGTATAAAGAGTAAAATCTGGGTCTGATGCAAAAAGCTCATCAACTTCTTCAAGACCTGCCAAACAGATTGAACACCATGACGCCCAGTATTTTAGGTATACTTTTTGACCTTGTAAATCTGCTGAGCTTATCGTATTACCATCAATATCAGTAAAGATTAGCTCCGGAGCCATGCTTCCTTCATTGGTCATCATCATATCACCTTGATCAACTTCTTCTGACATCTCATCTCCCATCATGTCTTCATCCTTCATCTTATCTTCTGTTGAACCATCCGACATATTATCCTTCATGGAATCTTGGGCCATATCTTCATTTGCCGTATCTTCATTTGCCTTATCGTCTTTAGCCATGTCCTCATCTTTCATCTCTTCTTGATCTGACATAGGGCTTTCTTGAGCCTTGCTTTCTGGTACCTGTGTACATCCTGCCACTATTAATACTAAAGCAAATACTAATGTTATTATTTTCATCCATTGTCTTTTCATTTTAAATCTCCTTTTCATCAAAAAATTACTAATTGATTAAGCGTTCGAACCATGCAACAATCCATGTAATATTGTTGGTCATAAGAAGTATACCCATAAGAATAATCAATACACCTCCGACTATCTTGATTTTACCCATATGCTTGTATAGGCCTCTTACCCTCTTAAGTAAGTAATCACTGAAAATTGCCATAATCAAGAAGGGAATCATCAAGCCCAAAGAATATACCATCATAAGGAAACCACCATATACTGCAGATCCTTCCTTGGCTGACAAGCCAAGTACTGCTGCAAGTACCGGACCTACACATGGAGTCCAACCAAAGCTGAACGTAAAGCCCAGCAGGTAAGAACCAATAACATCTGATTTTCGTGTCCGCTTTAAATGTACTTTATTTTCTCTATTGAGAAAGTTAAGTTTTATAAGCCCCGTCTGATGAATACCTAATATAATGACCATAAGTCCTGCAATTCTAAGAAATATAGGTCCATATAATATGGAGCCTAAGGCTCCTGCTCCAAACCCCAACAAGACAAAACTTGTTGAAAGGCCTGCAACGAATACCACTGCCTTTAGTATCGGCATCGTGAAAAGATTAAACTTTTTACCTTCTTCCTTTATTGAGCCTTCAGTAAAATATCCAATATAAACGGGTATAACGGGAAGGATACAAGGTGAGAAAAAAGATAATAGACCTGCTAAAAATACTGTTGATATATATAAGTTGTCTACCATAAGAATCACCTACTCTTCTTTTAATAATGAAATATCTTAACAACTTTCATTTGATATGTTTATTATACTAGGAACGATTCTCAATTAGAATGGAGGATTGTTTTGTAATTCTTTAAAATGATTAGGTCTTTATGATTCTTCCCAGCCTTATACTTATAATTCAGCACAAAAAAACCCGAGCCTTAACCCGAGTTTAATAAAAACTTTATCTTTAAATGAATGTCACTTCACTCCAACGTCCATTCTTTAGTCGCATGATGATAGGTTCTATAAAACAAAATGACAGCGGATATAACACCCACAATTTCAGCAATTATAAATGCAAACCAGACATAGTTTATTTTACCAAAACTGGCTAGGTATGCTGCTGCTGGTAAGAGTATAATGATTTGTCTGATAATTGATAGTAGCAAAGAAAAATATGCCTTGCCAAAGGCTTGAAAGGCAGTTGACAATATTATAGTAATGCCAACAGTTAAAAATATCAGACTAATGGTTCTAAAAGCCGGAATACCAATATCTAGCATTTCCTGCGTAGGATTAAACATGCCCATAATTGCACCTGGGAACAACTGAAAAACTAAGAAACAAAAAACCATAAAAGACATAGCAAGAGTGATGGAAAAACGAATGGCTTGAGACATACGAGCCTTGTTCTTAGCACCAAAGCTAAAGCCAATAACTGGAAGAGTCCCAATTCCCAATCCAAAGGCAGGCATAAATGCCATGGATTGCACCCTGAAATAAACACCCATAATAGCAATAGCTGCATCACCAAAGTCTGATAAGATAAAATTCATAACTCCAAGCATAACCGATCCAAGACCTTGCATAATAGCTGATGGTACCCCAACAACAAGAATATCCTTAACGATTAGTGAATCGAATTTAAAGGCTTTTATATTAATATTTAATCGACAATGACCACTAAATAATACGGACCAAGCATATACAGACGCAAAAATCTGACCTGTAACTGTAGCTACAGCAGCACCCTTTACCCCCATCGCCGGGAGTCCAAACCATCCAAAAATAAATATAGGGTCAAGTATAAGGTTAGTGACAGCACCGATGAGTTGAGCGATCATAGGTTTAACCATATCACCACTTCCTTGCATCATTCCTGTCACACTGTGACTGGTAATAATACCAAAGGAAAAGATCAAAATAATACTTGTATAAGTTCTTGCACCTTTAATTATAGTCATGCTTTCTGTAAATTGACCAAAAAAATTATCTTTGATAAAAAAGCTAATAACAAGGATAAAAATATATAAGCCAAAACTGATAAGAATTCCGTGTTCTCCTGCAACACTGGCTCCACTTTTGTCTTTTGCTCCTAATTTTCTGCTAACTGATGAAGAAATACCTGTCTGTAAACCAACAAAAGAGGCTACTACAATCATATGTATAGGAAACGCCAAGGAAACACTAGCCAAGGCCTCCTCCCCAACTCTAGATACATATATTGAGTCAACTACATTGTAAAGCGCTTGAATCAGCATTGAAAAAATAACCGGTATTGCCATACCCAGTATAAGACTAGGTATAGGCTTTGTTGCCATTTTGTTAGTCATGAAATCCTTCCTTTATTGGTATATAAAGCTAATTAACTTGTGAATATTCATTTTGACTGGTAAACCCTGCCTTATCAGTATCTTCAGATGCTAAGAAAGTCATTAGGTCTTCATAAACTTCACCAGCTCTTCGATAACCATCCTGATAAGCTTTCATTAGTTTTTCTGCATTACGCTCCGTTCTCCCCATTTTAATAGGACTGTCCGGATATATAACAAACGCTTTTCCTTGGTCCTCCAATGCCTTCATGTATTCAAGTTCTTCATTATACTTAGCTGGTCGATTACTAATATGTTTGCCAACCTGAGGATAGGCCCTATACATAACCGAAAGACCTTTTCTATCTTTGACCGTTTTCTTATAGCCTTCTTCTCGAGTCACAAGGACAACAACCTTATCCATTCCATCCTCAATAGCCTTATGGATAGGTATTGAATCAGAAAGTCCACCATCTAGATACATACCTCCTTTTAAGGAAACCATCGGTGAAATGTAGGGAAGTGAACATGAGGCCTTAAGAGCAAGAAGGAGTTCATTGTCTGATAAATCATTGGCATCAAAAAACCTAGAACCACCTTTATGTACATCCATCGTCCCAATTAAAAATTTCTGTTCTGATTCTCTAAAAGTCTGAAAATCAAATTGATTGTGTTTATATGGAATCTCATGGAAAATAAAATCCATTCCAAAAAGAGAACCTTTAGTCAGTAAGTTACGGTATGAGATATAGCGGTTATCCTTAATATAGGTATAAGGTATATCTATCGATCTTCTTTTCTGCTTTGAAATGTAATTCGCACCATTACATGACCCCATGGATACCCCTATAACATAAGGAAAAATTAAATCTTTTTCCAAAAAATAATCCAGAATACCCGCAGTATAAATACCTCTAAATCCTCCGCCTTCAAGAATCAATCCAACTTTTTTATTTAACATTGTTAATCTCCCTTTGCTTGGCGAATGTTCCTTCGCCTTTATCTAATCATGATGTCTAAGTTTCCATTTTAAGTTTTTATATATTCTGTTGATCTTTTTCCCTTAAAGCCTTTTAGAGAAAATCCATTTTCGGCTACATATACACCTGTAAGGATAAGTATACATCCTATGATCATTAATTTTGTGATCGACTCTCCAAGAACAAGCGCTGAAGCCAACATGGTAAAAAGAGGCATTAAATATATGTAGTTCGTTGTCCTGACAGCACCAATCCATTTCATAGACTGACTCCAGAGAACATAACAGGCTCCAGAACCTAAAAGACCTAGAAAAAATACATGTAACCAAATACCATCCACAAACATACCGGTAAGGTCTGTACCTCCCTTTATAATAAACATACCTATCAGGCTGAACAAAGATCCATAGAAAAAAACTCTTCTAGTCTGGACAAGCGATGACACATCTTGTTCTATTTTCTTCAATGCCAGTGAGTAAAAAGCCCACATGATGCCTGCAAGAATAGCTAGAAAATCTCCAAATGGATTAACCTCAAGATTAACTTGACCATTATAGATAATCATGGCAATCCCTGAAAAAGCAATCACAAATCCGTATAGAAACTTGCGTTCAAATTTTTCATCGTCTGTAAAAATATGTAAGACTATTGCCACAAAGATGGGTACTGCAGCCAACAACAAACCTACATTGGATACACTTGTATATAGAAGAGCTGTATTCTCCAAAAGAAAGTATCCGAAAACACCTGTTAAACCAGCCATAAGATAATAAAGTTCTGATTTTATGCTTTTGATCTTTAGGGGTTGTGGCTTTATTATCCAAAGGACTACATAGGCCATTGTAAAACGAATGGCTAAAAGTTCGTATGGTGTGTAGGTAGCTAGGACAATTCGTGAAGAAACAAAGGTTATACCCCATACAAAAGATACAAATAAAGCTATAAAATGTCCCAGTATAATTTTAGTCTTATGTTGCATATAGTCCCTTTCTCAGACTTATTAAAATCTGCTTATGTAAAGTTGAGTCTTTTAAATATTATACTATAAACAAAAAATTATAACACTAATTTTCAAGCTTTCTCCAAAAAGTTCTATTCTCACGAGCCGGTAGTTCCAACGAGCCCTTTCCTCTCCTTGTTACCTGGTCCGAATCAATACCTAATTCTCTCGCCATTAATTCTGTCAGTCTTGGGATGCAGAAATTTCCTTGACAGGCACCCATAGTGGATCTTGTTCGTCTTTTGATGCCGTCTATATGGTCAACTCTGATTCCTCTATTTAAGGCATCAATGATTTCACTTTCTGTAACCTGCTCACATCTACAAATTATATGCTTATCTGGATCACTATGATCTATACTACCATCAAAGTCTGGAGCTTTCTTTCTAATAATTGGTTTTCTATAAGGTTCAAAATCAGTATCTTCTAGAAGAACAAGACCAGCTTTTCTCAGCAAATCCACTAGGTAGACTGCTATCGCAGGACTTGACGTCAGTCCCGGTGATTCAATCCCTGCAACATTAAAGAATCCTTTAACCTTACTTTCACCAATGATGAAATCCTTTAGACTACTTGTGGCCCTTAGTCCAGCAAATGATGTTAGGGTATATTTTAAGTCAAAATCATTAACCGACAATCTAGCAGTTTTTACAATATATTCCAGGGCATCAAGGCCTGTTCCTACTTCATCCCTATCTTGAACTTCCTGGGCATTGGGACCAAGCATTAAGTTTCCGTGATAAGTCCTTGTAACTAATATTCCTTTGCCCTTTGGTGTCGGGGTTTGAAATATCACACCATTTGCAAGATGTCCCTGATTTTTGTTCATCAGAATATATTCTCCTTTTCTTGGATGAATAGAAAATTCATTCATACCTAGCATTTGAGGAATCATATCTGAATAAAGACCTGCTGCATTGATTACAAAGCGAGACTGAAGACTCTTTTCCTTAGCTTCAATAATAAAAGTATCATCTTTTTTTATAAGATTTGTCACCTCACTATTAAAGCAAAAATCTACTCCATTGGAAATGGCGTTTTCAGCTAAAGCTATGGTCATTTCATATGGTGATGTTATGCCAGCACTGGGACAATATAAAGCGTACTTGACCTTAGAATTCAAATGTGGTTCAAGTTTCAGTATCTCCTCCCGTTCAATGATTCGAAGGTCGTCCACTCCATTTTTTTCACCATTTTCTTTCAATTTGAGCAACTCTTTTAAATCTTCCTCCGTAAAGCCAATAACTAAAGAACCACATTCTAAATAACCAAAATTCAAGTCTTCATTAAGGTCTCTAAACATACGGTTACCTTTTCTGGAAAAATACCCTTTCAAAGTTCCATGCTTGGCATCATATCCACCATGGACAATACCAGAATTAGCCTTTGATGCCCCATTACTAACATCATTCTCTTTCTCAAAAAGCACAATATCCAGCTTATATTTAGATAACTCTCTTGCAATGGCACATCCGATAACACCGCCACCTATAATTGCTACGTCTACCTGTCTCATTGATTCCCCTTTCCATCCCATAAGTCAAGCGCTTTCCTAAAGGCAGTTGGAATTGATATCTCATCAACTCGACTCCATTTACTTATAGGATATTCAACAATCTCAGTCCTTTCTCTTAAATGCATAAGTGATAGACAATAAACCTGTTCATACCATACACGGTGACTAAAAACATGTTTGATTTCACCACATTTTTTTATTTTGACATCTCCATCTACTTCATAATCGAAGTTGTCTAAAAAGTAGTCTTTAAGAGCTTCAAGTTCCTTTCCTTCCGGTGTATCCACTTCAATCATAGGTAATCCATACAGACCGGATAAAAGTCCCTTTAAACTGCGTTTAACAAATAAGACCTGTCCTCGGTCTTCAATAATAAATACAGGAACCCTAAGACTTATTTGTTTAATCTTTTTTGGCTTATTTGGAATACAATCAATTAATGAGTTTTCAAAAGCCTTACAATAGGCCCTTATAGGGCATATATGACAGTTAGGATTCTTTGGTTTGCAAACTAAAGCACCAAGTTCAATAATCCCCTGATTAAAAGAGTATATATCATCAGGTAATATCTTTTTCACTTCTTCAGTATATGCCTTTGTTGTTGACATTTTTGTAACATCTGATTGATCTGCCATTAGCCTTGCAAGAACCCGTTTTACATTACCGTCAACAGCTGGTTCTTTCTCTTCAAAAGCAAAAGACAACAGCGCTCCAAGCGTATATGGACCTATTCCTGGTAACTTGATTAAATCGTTTTTATCCTTAGGGATTATCCCTTTATAGTCCTTCATAACTGTGACAGCAAACTGCTTTAACCTTGAAGCCCTTGAATAATAACCTAGACCTTCCCATAAACTATGCAAAACATCCTCAGATACATTTGCTAAATCTTTAATCGTTGGCAGCGTTTCTAAAAATCTTAAGTAATAGGGTATGACTGTAACAACCTGGGTTTGTTGAAGCATGATTTCAGAAACTAAAATTGCATATGGATCCTTAGTCTCGCGCCAGGGCAAGGGCCTTCCTTCTTTCTTGAACCACATAATTATATGATTTGCAATATTTGGATTTAACTTGTCATTTTTCATGTACCCATTCTAACAAATTTCTTAATTTATTACTAGTGGATAACTATTATTAATTATACTATGGATTCTATTTACCAAAGTCTGACCAATTATCAGCACTTAAAAGAGACCAAGTCATTTCGACTTGGTCCCTGTAAATTCTAATATAAACTTTTGCTAGCCTTTATCTTCGACTAGCTGTCAAACTAAACAATACCCGCAACACATGTGATGTACTATCTGCGTTCACTATTTCAACCTCAACAAATATTCATGTACACTCTCTAGATCCGGTTGTGGCAAAACACTAAATTACATTACTCATGGACCAAACACGAAATCTAATACTAGATGCTTCTTTACGCATGCTCCAGTATACATATGTTGTTACAAGCCCCTATCACAATACCGGGGCCAAACTATACTGCTCTAATATAACCTACCACTTGGAGCACATTTACCATACAATTACACTCCTTTTTAGTCAGCTAATTAATGTAAGCTTACGATTTATCAGGTAATAAGGTAGTTCCGGAACTAACCTTTGACTATATTATACCCTCACATTCTAAAAAAATCAAGGGTTATTTTCAGGTATTTTTCTTATTTCTTTGTTAATTGAGCGACAATTTACCAATTAGAGACCTTTTGTAGTATCAATTTAAAAATAATAAAATAATATAAAATTCTATTTTTCAACCAATCGGTTTACTACTTTCATGACTTCTTCAACCTTTGCTTCTCCGCCTCCTTCTTCAAAAGCAGACCTTACGCAGTGATTAATATGTTGTTCCAGGATTTCCATATTGGCCTTCTTTAGCAAACCACTGACAGCCAGAATCTGATTGGCTACATCAATACAATAACGTTCATCTTCCAGCATTGAAATAACCTTATCCAACTGGCCTTTTGCTGTCTTTAGATTTCTAAGAGCTCTTTTTTGACCTTCATTCATTTTAGACCTCACTAATATGGGTCACTTCATATCCTGCTTCTTTTATTGCAGCTTTTATGTCTTCATCTGATACTGAACCTGAATTTACACTTGCCGAGTTGGTTTCAAGATCAACCTCGACCTCGGACACCCCTTCAATACCATTAAGAGCTTTATCAACTCTTCCTACGCAATGCATACAGCTCATTCCTTCAATACTAAGTTTTTTCATTTTTTTCTTCCTTTCTTTATCTATTTTTATAATCTCTTGTTCACGGTTTAAATCATTGATAAGTGATTGACTCATATATTCAACCTCAACTAAACCAGTCTCTTCTATCACTTCTGTTTCCAAGCCACTATCAAGATCTATCGGTTTAAATCCTTTTAATCTTAAAGCATTGGTGACTACAGATACAGAGCTGAAACTCATGGCTGCTGCTGCAATCATAGGATTTAACTTCCATCCAAAGGCGTAATAAAAGAGACCCGCTGCAATAGGAATCCCTACAATATTGTAGAAAAAGGCCCAGAAAAGATTTTGTTTTATATTTCTTATGGTAGCCTTACTTAGGGTAATGGCAGTCAATACATCCTGAAGACTTTCCTTAACTAAAACTACATCTGCTGACTCAATAGCTACGTCAGTTCCTGAGCCAATTGCAATACCAACAGTCGCTTTTGTTAAGGCAACCGCATCATTGATACCGTCTCCAACCATAGCTACATCATCGTCAGTTTTCATTAATTCGTCAATAACCTGAGCTTTACCTTCTGGAAGAACTTCAGCTATTACCTGATCCACACCTAATTTCTGTCCAATACTTTCTGCAGTCTTCTGATGATCTCCGGTTAAAATAACAACCTTAATTCCTAATGCTTGTAACTTAGATACAAGGCTTTTTGCGTCTTTTTTTACTGTATCAGCGGCAACAATAAAACCAATCATCTCACCGCTTTGACCAAATAAAAGAGGTGTGTGTCCATTTCCAGCAGCGATTTCCAATTCTTCCTTAAATCGATCCATATTTATCTGATTGTCGCTTAAAAGCTTCTCATTCCCAATCACTATTTTTTGCTTATCTACGAAACCTACAACACCTTTACCAGGAATCGTTTGGAAATTATTAACTTCACAATCATGAATATTTAGAGATTCACCATATTCAACAATGGATTTAGCAAATGGATGTTCAGACAATTTTTCTATAGCAACAATCTTAGATAATACATCTAAATACTTATCTTTTTGGCCAGCATATGTTACCTGAATTACTCGTGGTTTCCCATAAGTTAAGGTTCCAGTTTTATCAAAGACCATGGTTTTAACTTTGTGTAAAAGTTCCAAAGCCTCCCCACTTTTTATAAGAGTACCAAAGCTTGCTCCCTTACCTGTCCCAACCATAATAGCTGTAGGTGTTGCAAGGCCAAGAGCACAAGGACATGATATAACCAATACACTAACCGCCATCTGGAAGGCAAAAGACCCGGATTCTCCTAGTATGAGCCAAGTGACAAAAGTCACCATAGATATAGCAAGAACAGCCGGTACAAAATAAGCGCTGATCTTATCAGCCATTTTTGCAATAGGCGCCTTGGTTGATTGAGCGTCTTCAACTAATTGTATAATATGTGACAGGGTCGTTTCTTCAACTGTTGCTGTTACTGAAATCTCCAAATAACCAGTTTTACAATAAGTACCGGCATAAATAGTGTCTTGAAGCGTTTTATCTACAGGTATACTTTCACCAGTTAACATAGATTCATCCATGAGTCCACTTCCTTGAAGGATTTTACCATCAAGAGGAACTTTATCACCAGCTTTTATAATCATGATGTCACCATGTCGAATTTCTTCTACCCTCAAAGTGATTACCTGACCGTCACGAAGAACTTTTCCTTCATCAGGTGCTAACTCCATAAGCGCTTCCATAGCTTTTAAGGTCTTTCCCTTAGCCCTTGCTTCAAAATACTTTCCAAGAGTTATCAGTGTAAGAATAACAACGACTGATTCAAAATACAAATCATGTCTATAAGTCGTAATTCTATCCATATCACCGTAAGAATATCCATAAGCCAATTGGAAGATAACAAACAAGCCGTATAGGAAAGCAGCACCGGTTCCGACGGCAACCAAGGAGTCCATATTAGGTGACCTTTTCCATAATGTCCTAAAACCAACCTTATAAAACTCATTGTTCACCATCATGACAGGAAGAGTCAGTAATAACTGAATAAGTCCTATTAATAATATATTCTGATGATTAGTAAAAAACATGGGTACCCATAATCCAATCATAGGTCCCATAGCCATATAGAAAAGAGGTAGGGTAAATATCAGAGACAACAGCAAACGTAATCGCATATGGTCTTGGTGTACCTGAACCTTACTAGCTCCACTATCCTTAACCACATCTTTATTTTCTACAACTAAAGCATAACCGATGTCTTCTACTTCACTAGATAGTAAGTCTTCGTTTACTTTAGATTCATCAAATTCAACAACCATTTTTTCACTGGCATAATTTACATTGATTCGGTTAATACCATCAACCTTCTTCAACTGTCTTTCAATAGCTAAAGCACAGGCAGTACAGGTCATACCATCAACATCATATTGTTTTTTCATTTCAGCCTCCTTGCCCGACCCCTACAGGGGGGGATATAGATATAATATAGTAAATGAGAAGTATTGTCAATACCCCTCATACACTATCACTAGCCTATATTAAAGCTCAAGGACCACTGGCATATGGCATTCCCCTCTTTCACAATGATAAATAGTCACTTGTCCATCTATGCATTTATTACCATCAACACCTATAAATCTTACAAAAGCAGTATCCGAACCTTGTGTTAAATATTCTTTTGCGGCATCAAACCATCTAGTGTCAGGTATATAAATCTTAATTTCATGCGTTCCCTCTTTATATGCTTTTAAAAACGCCATACTGTAGCTGGAAAAATGCTTTAACTCATTGTATCTATGAGTAAAACCATGAATCATCTCATCCATCAACACCTTATACTTTATGTCCTCAGTTAGTAAAAAGAGCTTCAGTAAGTTCATAGCCATCATAGAATTACCTGAAGGCGTTGCTCCATCATAAACATCTTTTGGATTGTAGATTAATTCACGATTACCGTTTTCTCCTACAAAAAACCCACCATGTTCTTCATCCCAAAACTTATTAATACAAACATCTGAAATTGCTACAGTCTCATGAAGGAGCTCTTGGTCAAAGCTTACATCATAAAGGGATAAGAAACCACTTATAATAGATGCATAATCATCCAAAGATCCAAGAGTCTTACCTTCTTGATGACGGAGACTGGTCAAGAGATTATGCTTATCATCCAACATATATTTTCTTACATATGAAGCAGCCTCCTTGGCTAGGTCAAGAGATTTTTGTTCTCCAATGTATTTATATACACTCGAAAGACCCTGAATGATAAATCCGTTTCCAAAAGCAGAAACCTTATCATCTAAACCGGGTTTAATTCTCTTTTGTCTATAATCAAACATTTTTTTCTTAAGGTCAATAAGCTTATTATCCTGCATAACATCTACAGATTTACCAATTAGATTGGGGACATTATAGCCATCAAAATTCCCTTCCTCCGTTAAGTTATAAGCCTTGACAAAATACTTGTTATCTAAATCAAGAACCTTTTTGACTTCATCAAGGGAGAATCTATAAAATTTGCCTTCGACACCTTCTGAATCAGCATCAAGAGCACTATAGAAGCCACCTTCCTCATGCCGTAAATCTCTCACTAAAAAATCAATGGTCTCCCTTATAATCTGCTTAAAAGAGTTATTCTTAGTTAATTTATAGGCATAGGCATAAACCCCTAACAATAAACCATTATCATAGAGCATCTTTTCAAAATGAGGAATCATCCAATATCGATCTACGCTGTATCTGGAGAAGCCACCACCAATATGATCATAGATACCGCCTCTAGCCATAGCCTTTAATGTATCCACAGCCATCTGAACATACCTACTTTGACCAGATTGTAGCATAAGGCTAATCTGACTAGTAACAGGGAACTTAGGGGCAGCTGAAAAACCACCAAAGTCTGTATCGTATGCCTTAGCAAGTTCCTCATAGGATTTCTCAATCAAATCTTTGTCTAAATCAGCCTCTCTGTGATTCTCTCGTCTTTTTAAGGCTGTAATAATTTCGAAAGCCTTATTAAAGAGGACATTCGGTTTTTCCTCATAAGTATCGCTTAAGAACTTACTGACTTCCAACAAACCTATCCGGTCCATAAAGGTTTTTTTGGGAAAATAAGTTCCAGCATAAACAGGCAACCGATCCGGAGTCAGCCATAGATTAAGGGGCCATCCACCGGAGCCAGTCATGGCCTGGCAAGCTTTCATATAAATCGTATCAAGATCTTTACGTTCTTCCCTATCAACTTTAATAGAAACAAAGTGTTCATTCAAGTAATCAGCCACTTCCTGGTCTTCAAAGGACTCATGGGCCATAACATGACACCAGTGACAAGTAGCGTAACCGATACTTAAAAACACAAGTTTATTGTCTTGTTTCGCCTTGTTAAAAGCTTCATCTCCCCAAGGATACCAATCAACAGAATTATGGACATGTTGAAGTAGATATGGAGAGCTTTCATTTATTAAGTGGTTAGTAAATTTATCTTTAGTCATTATTTCCTCCTGGTTTACATAAGCGACTAGTTAAACACCTTTACCAGATCGCTTTTACTACCATCATTATGTCTCAATTGAGAATAGTTGTCAAATACAAGGTCTATTCTATTCAAAATAAGATTAACAACCTATCTTATAAAAGAAAAAAGAGCCCTTAAGGCTCTTTTTTTACTTACTTCAATAGATCAGGAAATTCTACACTTTTTCTTTCCTCTTGAAGCGACCTGTTATTTAAAGATTCAGGATTCATGGAAATCCCACCTGCCCAATGATTCCACCAGGCTCTAACTCCTGGCTCAGGAAAGAATTATCTAACCACTGACACTGACCTGTTTTCAAAGAATATATTCCAGGTCCAAAGTCAGGTGATGCCTTTATTTCTATCAATCCATTATTCATCCTGTAGACCTGACAGCCTTGCTCTAAATTATAGTTTGATCTACTTCCTTATCTGATTTAAAGAAAATAAAAGGATGCTTAACATATTTCTTAATTACATGACATTGCTATATATGTCTTTATATTTCCAGCAATCTCAATATTCCTATGGGTTTCTTCGCCAGTACGAACTTGCGTCTCACCACCCCAGTTTTCATCACTTTGATTCCACATATGGGCAAGAGACTGGGCATATTTTTTTCATCCTCAATAATCTTAATGGCTTTCATACTAATCCTCCTCCTTTGTCTATATGGTAACAATTAGAGAAATTCAGATTTCTCCATTATTCTTTTTATTGTACCCTATAGAATTAAAGACAAAAGAAAAATTAAAGTAAATCCATTTATTACCTTCATGATATCCCCTTTAGCTAAAGGGTAATAGCAAATGGTAAGAGGGGCATATCGTCAAGACCGTAAATAGAAGAAACCCTTGGAAAATCTTCCATTCCATAGTAAAGTTTAAGCATTTTCCCCTTAATTATCGGTTTTTTTATAATAAGTTTATTGGCATCTATATTACACTCTAATAAGGTCCAATGCTTTGTATTGTCATTATCTAGCCATTCCAATTGTAAAGATGATGGTTTTTTCATAGTTAATAATTCGTCTCTACAATGAATACTAATAACAAAACGATCCTCAAAAACCTTATAGTCACTAAAACGTGGCGAAACACTATCACCTCTATTTGCCAATAAACCTTCCATGGAAAGCCCACATCTTCGGCCAACTGCCTTTTTTCTCAATGGGTGAATATCATTAAATTCACCTAAATCAGCAGCTGAAATAACATCGACTCCAGGTATGGACAAGGCCTTCATCTGCTCTAATCGCATACGGGCAATGCCCCCAGGTTCACCATCATATGCTGAGGCTCCAAGCCCCGCCAACAGACAGGATACCACTGGTAAATTTTCATGCTTGAATAAGCACCTAATAGAAGCAACCATTCCTTCAAATAGCTTAGGATAGATATCTTGCTCTTCTATAGGCATAATGTTTGATTCACCCTGATACCATAGTAGGCCCTTAACTTGAATCCTTCTTAAGGGATACAAAATTCCATAATAAAGGGCCGTTGGTTTCCAATTAAAAAAGGTTGTCATCGGAGGTTCAGAAGCTTCAGCTGTTAATTTATAAGACCAATCTCCTCTAAGATTAATTCTCCAATTTTTTTGTAAGTCTTGTCCAACAGAAGTGATTCTATAAGGCTTTCCTTCTAGAAAGGCGCCGCTTCCTCCCTGCACTATATGTCTTATTGCAATAGAATTAATCCCTTCTCTTAGCACATCAAAAGGAATCTCGTATCTCCTTGGTGGGTACTGGTAATAGGTCCTTCCTACATGAATACCATTAATCCAAATATCATCCATATCAATAATATATCCAAATTGAAGCAATGGTCTACCTGCTTTTAGGATTGTTATATCAGCCTTTGTTAAGACAAAATCCTTCTTCAGCCATACAATCCCACATTTACCTTGTAAGTCTTTTATGTCACTATAGCGACAGGGAATCTTCAACCTTTTCCAGTCACAAAATGCACGGTATTCCTCTTTATAAGTATCTTGACTCGAATCACTTGCAATCAGCTTGTTCATCCAATCTTCTACAGCTTTTTCCTCTCGCTTTTGTAGAGCACCCACCCATTGGGAATTTTCAAGCAAATAATGTTCTTCTAAGGCCTGAGGTTTTAAAAGCTCGAGTGTTTCCTTATTGCACCAGGCTTCAACTGGTGAACCTCCCACCGCAGTTTGAATAAGTCCCACGTGAACACCTGCCTGAATATGACTAAAAATTTTTGCAAAGAAGAATCCTACTGCACTAAATCGCTCTAGAGATTTTTTTGACACATCATCCCAGCGTCCACAAACCACTTGCTTGTTATCTTCACAAAATGCATGTGTCTTAAAAGCCTCGAATTGTCTAATAAGTCCATATCCATCCTGCTTAGATGACTTCTTCATAGCCATTTCTATTTCTTTTTCATAAAGTTCCCCAACACGGGCAAGACTTGTTTCCATATTAGACTGGCCTGATAACAAAAAAACATCTCCATAATAAATATCTTCCAAGGTTATGACACCACTACCAACAACTTGAAGTTCATAGGGTCCCCCATTACCCATTGGAGGCATCCTTACTTCAAAATACCCTGACTCATCTGCATAAGCTGAGGCACTAACTGACTCAACTGAAACCGTAATCTTAGTTCCTGCCTTATCATAACCGTAAACTTTATAGGTCTTATCTCTTTGCAAGACCATCTTGTCATTAAAATAATCATCTAAAAATAATTGCATATCAATCTGTCCTACCATCTTCCTCTTTATGTGTATAGTCTTACTATAATGAATTGTATTTAGACCTACAATGTTATATAATTGCATATAATTGATTTATAATTTGATTTTGGAGGGTATTATGTATATACATCATATCGCATTAAATTCGACCCATGTCGGGAACTTTGTTAGAGAGCAGCGTTTCGGTATTGTAGACTATCTATTCCTCTACATTAAATCTCCATGTTTGTTCATTATAGAGGATTCATCCTACACTATTAAGTATCCAACCGTTATCCTAATCAGCAACCGAACCCCTCATAAATACTTCTCAACCAGTTCAGTTTATATAGATGATTACATGCATTTTTCCCCTGAAACAAGAGACGATTTATTAGGTGAATTGACCTTTCCCATTAATACACCCATACGCATATCCAATGATATGTGGATTAATCGTATTCTAGAAGAACTAGAATATGAAAAAAACAATAATACCAAGGCTACTAATGCAATTATTAGGAATCTTGTTCAACTTTTGATGCTTAGAGTAGGACAACAATGGGACCTATTACAAAAGTCTGAAGAATCCTATCCCCACTACGATGATCTAATTCAAATCAGAGAAAAAATATTTAGCCATCCTGAAAAACAATGGCAAATTGAAACCCTTGCAAAAGAAGCCCACTTATCTCCCTCATATTTTCAAGTCTTATACAAACAAGCTTTTGGATCCACCTGCATTGCAGATGTGATCAGTGCAAGGATTACTTCTGCAAAAGAACTCTTGTCCTCAACAAATAGCTCAATCAATGATATTTCTTGTCAACTTGGCTACACCCAGGTCTATCATTTCATACGGCAATTCAAAAAAATTACCGGACTTACACCCGGTAATTATAGAAAAAAAACAATGTAACTCTAAATAAACCTCCCTTTCATTAACCCTCTTCCCTAAACAGCTTAGTTACAAATTGTCTTATACACTTTCGCCAAAAAGTCCAATCATGTCCGCCTTCATCAAAGTAAGTCCTTGGTACCACTCCGTGTTTTTTCATTTTATCCAATTGTTTCTTTAAATCTTCATAAAACGCATCTTCTTTACCCATAGCAACAAAAAATACAGAAAATAGATGCTCCAATTTTTCATTATCAAGTAAAATATCTTCATAATTTACTTCATCATTCTTTATAATCAAACTCCCACTGAATAAGCCCACATTAGCAAATAAGTCACTGTAATGCATAACTAGCCTCTGAGATTGGAAAGATCCCATAGATAAGCCGGCCATAGCTCTCTGATTACGCCTAGCTTTAGTCCTATATTTTTTATCGATAAATGGTACACAGTCTTTAGCAATCATTTCATCCACAGAGCCGACCAAAGGATGAGAAGAGCCATCTGCTTTAAAAGCATAACCTGTATTCATGACACATATCATTGGCTCACAATCACCTTTATCAATTAATTGATCCAAGATGTTATGCACCTTCCCTTGCCAAATCCAACCCGTTTCATTTTCTCCACCACCATGCTGAAGATATAAAACAGGATAAGAGTCCTGTTTTTTTTCGTAGCCGTAAGGGGTATATACATAACACAGCCTAGTCTGGCCACCCAGAACTTGAGATTGGTACAATTCAAGCGTCACGGTACCTCTATTTTTTGTTTGGATCTCATAAAACTCTGTATCTTCTCCAGGCACCTCCAAATAATTAAGGGGTCTAAAGCTACCATATCCAATTGGCTCCTGTGGGTTTAGACAAGTCTGACCATCCATTATATACTCATGATAGTAAAACCCGGGTTTTAGTTCATCCACTTTAAGACTAAAATATTCTCCGTCTTTATGTAGACTTAGGTTCTTATCTGCCAAACCGGTCACTTCGATAGATTCAGCATTTGGACCATAAAAGTTAAGGGTAACAGAGCCATTTTGATTGACTTCAAAGCCGGGTAAAACTTGTGGATATCGTCCTGCAGGTTTGTTATTTTCATCCATAGCAAATTGAAGATCACGACATAAAGGCTCATAATTAAGAATGCTCGTGTAATAAGCTTGATTTATTTCCCCTTCATCACTAGTCTTGTTTCTAGGGGTAAAATAACCTGTTTGATACTTAAATGGTATCACTTTATGCTCCTCAAGACTCCTATGTTTATTTTTAAAGACATGTTTAGCAAAATCCCTGAGACTCTCTTTCCATACCTGCCAATCATGATAGCCTTCAAATCTATTAATGACGACTGGTTTCCCCTCTTTCAGCATATGTTTTTCATGGCTTTTAAGGCCCTTCCACATAGGTTCATGGATACCGCAGGACATATATATCAAGTCATATTGACCGTCCTCAATTTCCATAAAACCAGCTGCACTGAATATACCTAGATTAGCAAACAAGTCCTGATGGGCATGATAGATGGTCGAGGCTTGTGCACCGCCAAGGGATAAGCCCGCAATGCACCTACCATGTCGGTTATTCTCTGTCCTATAATAGTCTTCAACAAATGGCATTAAATCCTCTGTAAGTTCAAGATCATATCTACCAGGATGAAAAACCGGATCCTCATCTGGGGCAAAGGCGTAGCCGCTTGTCATGACAATAATCATAGGTTTAGCTTCTTCTTTTGCATACAAATTATCCATTATATAGTTTAACTTTCCCTGCCATAACCATCCTGTCTCATTTTCACCCACACCATGGTATAAGTACATGACAGGATAGCTTTTATGGGCATTTTCAGGATCTTCATATCCCGGGGGAGTGTATACATAACAACATTTTGTCCGACCATTGACTGAAGAATCAATAAAATGCATATGAACCTGTCCATGGGCTACATCTCTAAGGAAGTAAAAATCATCATGACCTCCAGGTAGCTCGAAGAAGTTCACTGCAGTAAATCCTCCGTAACCAATAGGCACCAAGGGGTTTATGACTTTTTTATCATCTACATAATACTCGTGATAATAAAAACCTGGTGTTAGATCTTTCAAAACAACGCTGAAATAATGATCTGCCTGGGCCTGTAATTCAATCCGCTCTCTACCAAGATAGCCACCCCACCCTGCAAGTTCAACCTTGCTTGCATTTGGAGCATACATCGTAAGCTTAACAGACAAATCTTCATAAACCTCAATCCCCTTAGGAACATCTACGTACTTCATAGTTGATAATCCACCATCACCGAAATCAACTTTTTTGTCCAGTGGATCAAAATTAAGCGCTTGAAATCTTAATGCCTGATTCTCTATAACTTTCAAAGCTTTCTCCTCCTTAAACCTTGCGTTTATTAATTATTGAACTATAATCTTTTTCTTCCCATTTTAGCTTTACCAAAAAAGTCTTTTTGCAAAATTATATAGGCCATGTTTCCATACATTCATATCATGACCACCAGGTGTTATATAAAAATGATGATCAACTCCATTATCAACTAGTGCCTGACGGTATTGAATTGGCCAATCATGAACCACTGTATCATTATCACCATTAACAATCATAACCATTGTATCCCCATAGGCTTCAGGTAACTTGAGATTTTCAGGCATAATAAGACCAGGTTCATCAATCCCACCGCTACTATAGGAAAACAGACCAATGGCTGGTGAAAAAGCCCCTATATAGCCAAAGGTATCAGGCATTGAAAAACCTATGTATAAAGATTCTCTACCACCCATAGAGAGTCCTGCAATGGCTGTATTTTCTCTACCTGTTTTGATACTATAAGTTTCCTCGATAAAAGGCATTAGGTCATCCCTTAAATCATTGATAAAATTATCAAAGGCCGCGAAATGTTCAAGAGAAAAAATATTACTTGGAACGCTGTCATCTCTTCTAGCTCTAACATTTGGCAAGACAATAATCATTGATTTTGCATCACCATTATGGATTAGGTTTCCAAGAATTTTATCTGGATTACCCAACATCCATTCATTTTGGTCCCCACCAATACCATGAAGTAAGTACAGAACAGGGTAGGTCTCTTTTTCTGAGTAGTTTGGTGGTAAAATAACATTCACCTTACGGCTACTCCCTGTTGTTTTTGATTCATAGGTTTTTAGTTTAACATTTCCATAAGTCACGTCAAAACTGCTTGCTGCCATATCACTAGGTACTGAATATAGACTTTCTTTCATGTTTATCTCCTTACTTTGTATGATTTCATTTTCTTCCATATCCCAAGTTGTGTCAATCTCTTTTGACTCTATCCCGGGATTCAAGTAAGAATCGTCATCCCCATATCTATCCTGACACCCGGTCAGAACAACCACCAACCCGAATCCAAGAAAAAGTATTAATTGAATTACTTTTTTCATTATTAAATAACCCCTAACTTATCAATAAATAATCATTACCAATAAATAAAAAACAAATCCTAGATACCCCTTATAGATTCGTCTTCTAATTGACTTCTCACTAATTTAGACGGTAAGCATCCTCTCATATTAACTATAATGGAAATAGCTTTAAGATACAATCGAAGATAATTGCAAAAAATTGATTAATAATATTATTAAGAAAGCCACACTTTTCTGTTTTTCATCATATATTTTCCTCTAATTGCATTATACTTCTATATATTACAAAGGCTTTTGAACTATATGACTATTGAGTTTTCCTAAACTATATTTATCTATAACAAAGAGGCTCCGCCTCATTCGCTTTGCGATTGTTGCGCCAGGAAAGTTTCCTTAACATTTTATGAGATGTTTCTACTCATAAAACTCAAATAGAGAACTTTCCTATAGAAGAACAAAGAGGATGTTTTACATCCTCGGTTTTGCCGAAGGCAAATTGTTCCAATTGTCGACGGAAAGTCCTATGGAGGACTTTCCTAGTAAAGAACAAATACCTAGGCTCATATTTTAATACAAGCCTAGGCATCTTATATCTCAACTTACTATCAAATAAGAATTATTGAGTGTAAAAATTGTCGCCAATTTTACTACTAGCTTTCCTTGAATTCAGCAACCAATCCTTGAGTCGTTTTCTTGGCATCTCCAAAAAGCATCCTCGTATTTTCATTAAAGAATAAAGGATTATCTATACCTGCAAATCCCGGATTCAATGATCGCTTCATAACAATAACCGTTCTAGCCTTATCAACGTTGATTACCGGCATACCATAAATTGGTGAACCTTCATCTGTTCTTGCTGCCGGGTTAACAACGTCATTGGCACCTATGACAATAGCAATATCTACCATTTCAATGGTAGGATTAACATCATCCATTTCCTTAAGCTTCTCATAAGGTACATTAGCCTCTGCTAAAAGAACATTCATGTGACCAGGCATACGACCGGCAACAGGATGTATAGCAAAATTCACCTCTGCTCCATTCTCTTCCAATTGTGCCGCCAATTCGGATACAGCATGTTGGGCCTGGGCCACTGCCATTCCATATCCAGGAACAATCAAAATATTACTTGCTGCTTCAAGCATTAAATAAGCATCTTCAACTGAAACTGGTTTTGCTTCTCCTTTAACACCAGCACCCTTAGAAGCAACAGAACCAGAACCAAAACCACTGAACAAAACATTAGTCAGTTTCCTATTCATAGCCTTACACATTATCGTCGTTAAAATAATACCCGAAGAGCCAACTAAGGCACCAGCTACAATCAAGACATTATTTGTAATTACAAAACCTGCTGCACAGGCTGCCATACCACTAAATGAATTCAAAAGAGAAATAACAACAGGCATATCTCCACCACCAATGGGTATAACAAAACTAACTCCCAATATAAGAGATAATACAATAATAAAAATCAGCAATGGATAAGATTCAATGAACTCAACCTCTCGAAGAACAGCAAATAGCAGTGAACCTGTAAACAAAAGAACAAGAATACCAAAGTTCACCACTTGCTGACCGGTATATTGAATAGGTTTCGATGGAACTTTCCCAGCCAGTTTACCCCACGCAATAATAGAACCCGTAAAAGTCAGTCCACCAATAAGGACAGTAATAATGATAATCAACAAACTGAAAGAAGTTGCACTTTCAAGACCGCCTTCTGAAACAACTTTTTGATACTCTGCCCAACCCACCAAGAGACTTGCTGCACCACCAAAACCATTAAAAAGAGCAACCATCTCTGGCATTGCAGTCATAGCAACTTTCTTCGAAGCTATTGCTCCAACCAGTGAACCTCCAACAATCCCAAGTCCAATCCACTGCCATTGGAGACTATTATGACTGATAAGAGCCGCGATTATAGCAATAAGCATACCAATAGCAGATATAAGGTTTCCCTTCCTTGCCTGGTCCTGCCTGCCTAACATCTTAAGTCCAAGAATAAAGAGGATGGCGGCAATGATATACATAAGATTAATAATATCTAAAGGAATCATTTGTCACCCTCCTTTTTCTTTCCATTAAACATGGACAGCATTCGGTCTGTTACCATGTAACCTCCAACAACATTTATAGTTGCAAAAAACACTGCAAGTGTTCCCAATATAATTCTTGCCATCTCACCAGTGGCCACAAAGGTACCCGTCAAGCTTAAGATAGCACCAACAACTGTAATTCCTGAAATGGCATTGGATCCTGACATCAAAGGTGTATGTAGTTGAGAAGGAACCTTTGAAATCAATTCAAACCCTAAAAAAGATGCCAATACCAGTACAAATACTAACATAATTCCCATGACTAACCTCCATATATTTCTTTTAAACGTTCATTGACAACTTTTCCTTCGTATACAACTAGACATCCATTCATAATCTCATCAGACCTATCTAGATTTAAGGTTCCTGATTCTTTATCATAAAAGTGGGTGATAAGATTAGTTAGATTAGATGCATACATAGACGATGCATCAAAAGCTACCTGTCCAGGCAAATTATCTAAGCCAATAATATGAACACCTTCAACAATAGTCGTTTGGTCCATAACCGTTCCCTCAACATTACCACCACTTCCTGCTGCGAGATCAACAATAACCGACCCATTTCTCATATCTGAAAGTATCTCCTTAGTAACAATGACAGGTGCCTGTCGTCCAAAGAGTTTGGCTGTTGTAATAACCAGGTCAGCAGATGCACATGATTTTGCCATGGCTTTTTGTTGAAGCTTCAATTGTTCTTCAGTCAATGCTTTGGCGTAGCCATCTTTGGTCTGACCAGTTTCACCTAAATCCACCTTAATAAACTTAGCCCCTAAAGAAGCTACCTGTTCTTCTACTACTGGTCGTGTATCAAATGCTTCAACTCTTGCACCCAACCTTTTAGCTGTTGCTATAGCCTGGAGCCCAGCTACTCCTGCTCCTATAACAAAAACTCTAGAAGGAGGAATAGTTCCTGCCGGCGTCATCATCATAGGAAATATCCTATCTAACTTATCAGCTCCTAGAATAACAGCAGCATAGCCTGCAAGAGACGCTTGAGAACTTAAGGCATCCATCTTCTGGGCTAGTGTCATTCTAGGTATCATCTCCATGCTAATAGCATTGATATCATGTTTAGCAAAAGTTTCCACCAATTCTTTATTATTATAAGGATCAAGAAAAGAGATGTTTATGGCACCCTTTTTCATTTTACTAATATCCTCTGGGTTTGGTGCATTGACCCAAAGAAGTATGTCCGCCTGTCCAAGAATCATATCCCTATCATCTAAAATAATAGCTCCTGCACTTTTATATTCTTCATCATCTACCATGGTCGTCAAGCCCTTTTCAATTAAGATTTCAACCTTTTCATGCTCTCCACCCAAGTCCAGTAATTTTTTTATACTGACGGGAACGAGAGCAACCCGAGCTTCCTTTTTATCACAAAGTGTTGCTATTTTCATTCTCCATTTATGTGATAGCTTAATCACATATCTCCTTCCTTATCATATTTTGTCATTCAATCTTCTAGTTTCACTTTTAATACACTTTCTTTACTTTCATTATACTATAAAAAACCAAAATATAGCAATAACTGATAATCATTATCATCTTTTTAGAACAAAAAAACAAGGTAAAACGCTTCACGCTTACCTTGCCTTTTGTGCTCTGTATAACCTACAAGCTCTTCTTATAGGCCATTATTTCCTGTATGCAATAACCTCTATTTCAACCAAGGCGTTTTTTGGTAGTGTTTCTACTGCAAAAGCGGCTCTTGCTGGATAGGGCTCCTCAAAGAAGGTGTTATATACTTCATTCATTCCAGCAAAATCTTCAATGTTATCAAGTAGGACAGTTGTTTTTACAACCTGATCCATATTACAGCCTGCTTCTTTAAGAATAGCCGCCACATTGGTCAATGACTGTTTGGTTTGTGAACTTATATTATCACCTGCAAATTCACCTGTTGACGGATCAATTGGTATTTGACCGGAAACATAAACAAAATCTCCTGCAATAATCCCTTGTGAGTATGGGCCAATAGCACCTGGTGCCTTGTTTGTTGCAATAGCTTCTTTCATGGGTTCTCTCCATTTCTTGTTTTCATTTTTCTTTCACTATTATGATACCAGATAGAAAAAATGGATCAAGGAAAGATTTTCTCCATCCAAAAAGTCTAGCTTTATTTATGATCCATTCTTACACGAATCTTCTTTAATTCATCTATAGTAAAATAATACTGTGTGTTACAGAAATGACATGAGGTTTCTATGGTTTCACCAGCCTTAATTATCTCATCCATATCATCCTGTCCAATAGTAAGTAAAGCATTTTCAAATTTTTCTTTAGAGCATTGACACTTAAATACAGGACTTATAATTTGATGGACCTTCGGGGAAAGTCCTTCAAGAACAGACTCCAGTATATCTTCTGCCGCCATACCACTTTCAAACATTTCAGTCACACTCTTAATACTATAAATATTTTTTTCTAAACGAGATATAGTCTCTTCACTCGCACCGGGCAAGAGCTGAATAATAAAGCCTCCACTTTGCTTAATGGAATAGTCCTTATCAACGAGAACTCCTAGTGCAACCACTGAGTTAGTCTGTTCAGAAGCCGCAAAATAATAAGTTAAATCTTCGGCAATTTCACCTGAAACAAGATCAATTTGACCTACATATGGCTCTTTTAGGCCTAAATCTCTAATGACAGTCAACTTACCCTTACCTACTGCTCCTGAAACATCTAATTTACCATTAGCTTTCCTTGGAATATCAACTAAGGGCTCGGTGACATAACCCCTTACTTCATTTAGACCATTGGCTGTCACCATAATACCACCTAGGGGGCCATCTCCTTTTATAGAAATTGTTAGTATGTCCTTGTCACCCTTCAACATCGCCCCCATCATAGCTCCTGCTGTAAGTGTTCTACCAAGACTAGCACTAGCAACCGGACTAGTCTTATGCATTGTGGTTATCCTGTTAACTAAGTCTCTTGTTTCAGCAACAAAAGCCCGTACTTCACCATTTTCTGTTGTTGCTCTTAAAATTCTGCTCATATTTATCTTCCTTTACCAATCCATCATATTTCTAGACTTTTCTAACAACAAATGTCATTCTTTCAGTTTTCTCATGTATCTTATCACTTGTATAGTTATCATAAAGACCAAGGATATTAAAATCCAATTTTTCAAGCTCATGAATCAACCATTTATAATCATGAACATACTCACAGTGATATTCATCACTTCTGCTATAAAGACCAGCTTCCTCCTCAAGGAAGAAGCTGATATAGTACTCATTCATCTTAGCTTCAGATGAATATTGATTTTCCCACACATAGGCAAAGTCTTCACCCAATTCTGAAAAAGTCTGATTACCGTATACTTTATCAAACTTATACTCTGTGTTCAAATCAAAAATAAAAATCCCTTTAGGATTCAAATAGTTATGTACCCACTTTAAAAATTGCGGTATGTCTTTTGTCTGAAGGTAATTTATGCTGTCGCAAGTAGCTATAATTGCATCAACTGTTCCATATAGCTCAAACTCTTTCATATCTTGATTAAGAAAAAGTATCTCCTGATCGGTGTCAATAGCTTTTTCTCTTGCAACCATAAGCATATCCTCAGAAAGATCGATGCCAATCATGTCGTAACCTTTGACTCCCAAGGGAATGGTTATGTTTCCGGTCCCACACCCTAAGTCACAAACAGAGTTAATATTTTCTCCCTTAAAAACGCCGTCTATAAAGAAAAGCCATTTCTCATAATCTACCTCTTCCATTAGATGGTCATAGATGTAGGCAAAATTCTCATATTGAGACATATTCTGTCTCCTTCCTATTAAAAGTCTGGCTATATTTTACATGACATTTCTTATACTTACAAGCATCTTAATATTATATCCATTCAAACACATATTATTCTAAAGTCAAGGGACATACTAAAACTAGATAAATAATCTTATGATTCATATTCCAGTAAGCGTCCAAGACTTAAGCTATAAATATACTTATGACTTACTTCTTTACCTGTTATATCCGATAAGGCTTGACTATAATAATCCAATTGAATTTTATATCTATCAAGAAGCATATCTGCTTGCTTATCCTCTATATAGTCAGTTTTATAATCTAATAAAATTAATTTTCCATCTTTTTCGTAAAAAAGGTCAATGACACCTTGAATCATCCTGTGGTCACCATGGTCATCAATGCCAAGAACAAAAGGCTGTTCTTTATATAACTCACCTCTTTTACCTGCCTCAATAATTTCACCATATATAGATTGTTTTGTGAAGTCAAGAATAGGCTTGATATAGATCTTATCTCGATATACCTCTTCAATAATTGACTGGTCTATTAACTCTTCCACAAAATTCTTAAGCACTTCAAAAGTATATCCAGCTTTTGCTGGTAACAAAGACAAAATCTTATGCATAACCAAGCCATAGGCTGATCCCTTTAAACTCTGGTCCTTCTTCTGTATAAAATCAGGGATGGGCTTTTCTAAAATCATGGTTTCCTTGAGATCTTTTCCAACATAGGATGAGTCATTGAATTTCTCTCTTTGTTCAGCTTCCTTTAGTTCTGAAACAGACATAGTCACATATTTGCCTATCTGGTTTTCATGATGGTAGGGCTCATTAAGGACCTGAAGATAATCAATGCTCCTATCCATAACTAAGGCATGACTTAGCATATCGACTTTTAACTGATTAACCTCCTTAACTTCTTTACTATATTCCTTCATAAGCGCTATGGTAGATTCTTTACTATATATATCCCACTTGACCCAATCAGCTTTTTGGGGACAGGTCATCAGAAGCCAGTCCAGGTAAGACTTAGCCCTCTTTACACGATTAAGATCAACTTTACCAACCCATCCAAGATTATCCATTAATCGGTCTTCAAATTTATCTAATTTGTTGACAACTCCTGTAAGGATCAATTTTTCTCTTGCTCTAGTAAGACCTACATACAAAAGTCTAAGTTCCTCACTGAGAAGCTCTTCTCTACTCTTAATCCTAATCGCCTTACTAAAAGGACTTTCCATCCGAAACCTTCGCTTATAATCGTAGTAATCACACGCAAAACCCATTTCTTGATGGAGCATAAAACCTTCTCTAAGGTCCATCATATTGAATTCCTTATGTATGTTCATTATAATGACAATAGGATACTCTAAGCCCTTACTCCGGTGGATACTCATAATAGCCACACCGCTATCTTTTTTACCAATTAAGGGTTCTGGAATTTCAATTTCGTACTTTTTTATGTGATCTACGTATCTTATAAAATTAAAGAGCCCCTTATAAGAAGAGTTTTCAAAATTCTTAGCCTGAAGTCTTAAATAATCTAGATTATTCATGCGTTGAGGGCCATTCTCCATTAATCCGGTATAAAAGTAATATCCTGTCTCCTTGTATATATGGTCAAGGAGTTCTTCAAGGGACAAGCGCTTAGCCCTTTGTCTAAAACTCTCATATAGTTCAGTAAACTGATTTACCTTTAGAACAAGGGGTTCCAACAGGTCATCACCTAAGGCTGTCTGATCAGAAGCAAAAGACCAAAAAGCCTCCTGAAAACTTACTCCTTCATCATATTCCCTAATAAGTAGCAATTCATTTTCTGTCAAACCGGCAAGGGGTGAACGAAGTACTGAAGTCAAAGGGATATCCTGAAAAGGGTTATCAATGATTTTGAGCATGCTCATAATGACCTGAACTTCAACCGCATCAAAAAAGCCACTGGTAACGTCGGCTTCATAAGGAATCTGCTCTTCTTCCATAAGCTGTTTTAAGGTTTGAATGGTTGTTGAAGGACTTCGCATAAGAACACAGATATCACTGTATTTAGGTCTTCTAAATATTTTTTCGTCCTTGTCAAATATTTCCATATCAGGATCAGACAGTAATTGTTTTATCTTAGAAGCGACCATTTCAGACTGAAGTTCTTCCTTGGTCTTGTCATCTTCCTTTTCACCAATAATTATTTCAGGGATAAAATCATCATCATGGTCAGACCCTTCTTGATAATCAACCGCCCCCATATTGAGTTTGGCATGTTGGTCATAATCCACGTCGCCAAGCTCTTTACTCATAATGCTCTCAAATATATGGTTTGTCATATTAAGGACATGACTTCTTGAACGAAAGTTCTTGGCTAAATCAATTTTAATATGAAGGCTATCTTCATAATCAAATGTATTATACTTTTGTTTAAAAATCTCAGGTTTAGCTAACCTGAATTTATATATACTTTGCTTAAGATCACCAACCATAAAAAGATTATTCTCCTTAGATAAACTTTTTAATATTGCCTCTTGAACCTCGTTGGTATCTTGATATTCATCAACTAAAACCTCAGCAAACTGATCTTTATATATAGCTGCAATCTCAGAAGCTTCTTTACCAGTATAGAGAAGTTTTAAGGCAAAATGCTCAATATCATTAAAATCAATAATAGCCTTAGTTTCCTTTTCTGACTCATATGCTTCCTTAAAAGCTTTAGTTAGACTGACAATTTCTCCTACCAGACTTCTAATTATACTTATCTCATCCAAAATATGATCAGGGTCATACCTTAAGTCCAAAACTGAGGCCATATTCTTTTTAATATCATTAATTAAATCTTTAGCCCTAGCTGCTAACTCCTTGTCGTATCCCTTACTTTTTCTTGAAAGAGCAGGAATAGAAACCTGTTCAGCATATTTAACTACAGCCAGATAGTCTTTTTCTTCCAATTGATGAATCGAATAAAGTAACCAATCTTTTAAGGCAGACACAGTATCCTTATATTTATCAGGACCTTGGTCCATGTTCATCAGTTCCTCTAGTTCCTCAAAAAAAGTATTAAGCGATATCAAACCCGTCCTCACATGTTTAACAATCATTTGATAGTATTCAGAATTTAGAAACTCTTCAACACTTTCTATCTGAAGAAGTTCATAACTATCATCCAGCCACTTTAAAGGCCAAGGATTGCTCATAGCGAAACTATATGTCCTAAAAATAATTTCTTTAATTTTGTTATCATTTTTACCACTTGCAAAAGACTCAACCAATGCAAGGAATGACTCACTTCCCTCTTCATATCTATCTTCAAGAAGTTCATCCATGATTTCTTCTTTAAGTAAGACCAACTCTGTTTCATTGCCAATACGGAAGGTTGGGTCCAGATCAATAAGGTGATAATAGCTTTTTATAATTTTAAGGCAAAAACTGTGCATGGTCATAATATTAGCAGCAGGTAAAAGGGTTAACTGGCTAATTAAATGCTCTAATATTACTGGGTCGCTTTCAGCTTCTAACGCCTCTTCAATCCCCTTTCCTATACGCTCACGCATTTCAGAGGCTGCCGCTTTGGTGAAGGTCACAATCAAAAGCTGGTCAATAGAAACTAACTGGTCTTTATTGGTAATCTTCCTAATAATCCGTTCAACTAATACAGCAGTCTTACCTGAACCGGCTGCAGCAGAAACAAGTATAGACCTCCCCTCAGTAAAAATAACTTTTTTTTGGTCTTGTGTATATGTAAATGCCATATAGGTCTCCTTACAGTATGTCAATCTATAATTATTATCAATTCTCAACATTCTTATGTCACCTTAGACATATAAATAGCCCTAAAAATAATAATTTTAGTTGAATTGATGATGGAATTTACTTTCAAATTCGTCTATAATATGCTAATGTAGGCGTAATATTGATAAATAATTGATTTTGATATAAAATCGCCTTATACCTATTGTATTATAACATTTCTTGAAAAGCCACATAAAGATTATCATATGTACTATTCATTATCATGGCATTTTTTTGTTATAATAGAAAGAGGAACCTGTGAGGGTTAATCCCTAATCACCTACTATCTGTATACTTACACAGGTCCTAACACAGGAAAATCGGGAGGAAAACATGAATAAAACCAAAATCATCTGTACCCTTGGACCAGCTAGTGACAACAAAGAGACTTTTTCTGACCTCGTCAGAAGTGGATTAAGTGTTGCTAGATTAAACCTTTCACACGGCAATCAAAAAGGCTACGAGAAAATTATTAACATGATTAATGAAGTCAGCGAAGAGCTGGATACTCCTGTAGCTGTTTTAATGGACACCCGAGGCCCAGAAATTCGTACCAAACTTTTTGTTGATGGTCAAGTAACCCTTGAATCCGGTCATACAGTTACTATCTGCTATGGCGATTTTGAAGGTACTGCTGAAAAGTTTTGCATTAACTATCCTCATCTTCACGACGATGTCCGCATTGGAAGCATTGTCCTTATTGATGATGGATTGATCGAGCTTGAAGTAACTGCCATTCATGAGGAAGAAGTTATCTGCATTGTTAAAAATGGTGGCGTAGTTAAAAACCGAAAAGGTGTTAACGTACCTAATATTAACCTTAAGTTGCCAGCAATAACCGATAAGGATATTGAAGACATTAAATTTGGTATCACAAAAGACATTGATTTTGTCGCAGCCTCTTTTATTCGAACCAAGGAAGATGTTCTTTTCATTCGCGACCTTTTGGATTCAAATGGAGGAAAAGACGTTCAGATTATCTCAAAGATTGAATCACAAGAGGGCGTCGATAATATTGATTCCATTATTGAAGTATCTGATGGTATCATGATTGCTCGAGGCGATCTAGGCGTCGAAACACCTGCAGAAGTCATTCCACTAACTCAAAAAATGATTATTAAAAAGTGTAATGAAGCAGAAATTCCAGTTATTACAGCCACACAAATGTTAGATTCCATGATTAATAACCCCCGTCCTACAAGAGCCGAAGTATCTGATGTTGCTAACGCTGTCCTTGATGGTACTGATGCTATTATGCTTTCTGGTGAATCAGCTGCAGGAAAATATCCAGTGGAAGCTGTAAGGGTTATGAAGAAAATCGCTGAAGCCAGTGAAAAGACTATTGACTTTAAAAGTCTTTTTGATAAAATTCTTAAATTTAAAGAAAAATCAGTTACCAATGCTGTTTCATACGCTTCATGTTCAACTGCTGTACATTTACGGGCTAGTGCAATCATCTGCCCTACCTACTCTGGTAAGACAGCACGATTGATTTCCATGTTTAGACCTAACATGCCAATTATTGCAACAACGTCTTCAAAAAAAGCTCAGAAACAAATGATGCTCTACTGGGGTGTTCGTCCACTTTTAGTAAAACAAGAGACCTCTAGTGATATTCTTTTCTACAAATCAGTAGAAAAAGCAAAACAATTAGGTTTTGTCAAACCAAAAGATAGGGTTGTTATCACTGCAGGTGTACCACTTGGTGTTGCAGGTAATACCAACTTAATGAAAATTCAAGAAGTCGATTAAAAGCTAATAGCTTACAAAACACAATAAAGGAGTAGTTCTTCAGCTAAAACAGCTTAAGAACTACTCCTTTTCATTTACACCAAACATACTCAGCTAAACTTAAAACTATAAGTAAACTTAGTTTTTCTTATTACGTTCATTAATCTCAGCTAAAATCTTTGCCATTTCAGAATCTTTTCCTGACTGTATTTCATCATTGATTTCCTGTAATCTAACCGCTCGTTTTGCAGATGCATCCATCTCAGCTTTTGAAATCGTAGTTTTATCCTCAAACGTCATAATATCCTCCATTACTTAATCGTTCATCTATTAAACACATACTACAACTATAGATAAACAATGTCAATAATATAAAGGAAAGTTCAATGACTGTTTACGAAAGGTTAACAAGTTTAGCTACCTTTCTTGATTTTATAGCTTTTGATCATCTTTAAACGCATGAACTCTTCACGCTCTTTTTCTTCAAGTGCATTTGTAATATCCTTAGTTAACTTTTCATATCTAGGAATCATAATATTCTGAAGAGCATTCGCTCGTTTTTGTGTTCTTTTAACGTTAATCGCCAAACGATAAATAGCGTTCTCCACTTCAGCCAGCATAACAGTCAGCTGCTTAACCTTAAGAAACTTCTGGTAGGCTTCATCCAAAGAAATATTAGTTCTAGCAAAACCGAATTGAGGCTTCAAATTCGTATCAATCTCTCCAATAATGGGAATCTCCACACCCATTATGGAGCGAACATTGATTACAATTTGGTCTTCCAACTCAATAGCTTTAGCAATTTGCTGAACAGTATTAATTCCTAGTGTTATATTGGCCTTTTGAAGGGCAACATAAGCATCATCAAAGGTTTCACCAATGACTGCCTGTAATTCCTTGGCCTGATCAATAAATTGCATCATTTCACGCACAAGAATATTTCGTTTTTTGTCCATGAGTTCGTAACCGACTTTAGATAGTGCCAAGCGGTTCTTTGAAATCATCAAATTTCCCTTGGTAGGAAATAAATTTGTATCCATGACTAATCACGATCCTTTTTGCGAGGCTTATAATATTTATCAAGTATATCTTCATCCAAACGGTCAAGTTCGTTTCTTGGAAGGATACCAAGAAGATCCCAACCTAAATCAAGAGTAGATTCCATGTATCTATTTTCATCAGATCTTTGAGCTACAAAACGATTTTCAAACTCTTTTCCGAATTGCATATAAATCTTATCCACTTCAGACAGTTCATCTTCACCAATTACTGATGCCAACGCCTTAACTTCCTGAACATGTGCATATGAAGCAAAGAGCTGATTAGCTACCTGAGGATGGTCTTTTCTTGTAAATCCTTCGCCAATACCGTCTTTCATTAGTCTAGAAAGGGATGGTAATACAATAATTGGAGGATATACGCCCTTCTGGTGAAGACCACGATCCAAAACGACTTGTCCTTCTGTAATATAACCTGTCAAGTCAGGGATTGGATGGGTGATATCATCGTTAGGCATAGTAAGTACAGGAATCTGTGTAATTGAGCCTTCCCTATCTTTAAGCATACCCGCTCTCTCATATAAGGATGCCAAATCAGAATACATATAACCCGGGAATCCTTTCCTACTTGGAATCTCACCTTTTGATGATGACACTTCACGTAGGGCTTCACAATAAGAAGTCATGTCAGTCATAATAACCAACACATGCATATTATGTTCAAAGGCCAGATATTCTGCTGTTGTAAGAGCACACCTTGGTGTAACAATTCTTTCAACTACAGGATCATTAGCTAAGTTAAGAAACATGGTTACTTTTTCAAGTACACCACTTTCCTCAAAACTTCTTACAAAGTATGATGCAACATCATTTTTAGCTCCCATAGCAGCAAAAACAATAGCAAAATTATCCTTTTCATCAGAATCAGCAGCCAACTGGGCTTGCCTTGCTATCTGAACAGCAAGTATATCATGAGGAAGTCCATTTCCTGAAAAGACAGGTAATTTTTGACCACGAATCAAGGTCGTTAATCCATCAATTGCTGATACACCTGTTTGTATATAATTTCTTGGATATTTTCTAGCAATAGGATTAATAGGTTCACCATTAACATCCATTTTAACATCAGGCCTGATTTTTCCTAAGCCATCAATTGGACGTCCCAATCCATCCATAGTCCGTCCAAGTATTTCCTTAGATAGAGGTAGTTTAAGTACATCTCCTCTTAGACTTGTTCTTGCGTTAACATTGGAAATACCAGTTGTTCCTTCAAAAACCTGAACAACTGCAACATCTTCATTTAATTCGACAATACGACCAACTTTTGTACGTCCATCATCAAGCTTAATATCAACCATTTCTTCATATGAAGCACCCTTAACTCCTTCAAGGACAATAAGGGAACCGTTGACTTCTTTTATTCCCAGATATTCAACTCTCATTATCTCATCACCCTCTCAAATCCTTTGTATTGTTCAGTTACTTCATCATAAAAATGACTAATGCGCTCTTTAAACTCATCAAAGGGTTCAAAATGCTCATTATCTATTGTATATTTCATTTTAACTAGTTCATCAAAGATACCTGTTTTTCTTAATTGAGATACTGGTATACCTTTTTCAACCAATTTCTTAGATGTCCGATACAGCTCAATAATAATATCCATCATTTTAAATTGCTTTATTAACGGTACATAAGTATCAATTTCGTGAAAAGCATTTTGTTGAAGGAATCCCAACCTCAGAAGCTTGCTAATCTCTAAGATGAGTTTCTGCTCCTCAGGAAGAATATCTGCACCAATCAGTTTTACAATCTCCATTAAGCTGGATTCTTCCTGTAGTAGTGCTAGCATCTCACGGCGTACATCAATAAACTCTTCCGTAACATTTTCCTTATACCAGTCTTCCAGCTCATTCATATATTCACTATAAGAATTTAACCAATGTATAGCAGGATAATGTCTTGAATAGGCAAGATTCCTATCAAGAGCCCAGAAACAACGGATGAACCTTTTAGTATTTTGAGTTACTGGTTCACTGAAGTCACCACCTTGAGGTGATACAGCACCAATAATACTAACAGATCCTTCTCTATGATTCAAGGTATCCACCAACCCTGCCCTTTCATAAAAAGCAGAAAGTCTTGACGGCAAATAGGCTGGAAATCCTTCCTCAGCTGGCATTTCTTCTAGTCGACCGGATATCTCCCTAAGGGCCTCAGCCCATCTTGATGTTGAATCTGCCATAATTGCAACATGATATCCCATATCACGATAATACTCTGCTATGGTTATCCCTGTATATATAGAAGCCTCCCTAGCTGCAACAGGCATATTGGAAGTATTTGCAATAAGAACAGTACGTTCCATCAAAGGTTTGCCTGATTTTGGATCTATAAGTTCGGGGAAGTCTTCTAGTACTTCAGTAATTTCATTACCCCGTTCTCCACAGCCTATATATATAATAATATCTGCATCTGACCATTTAGCCAATTGGTGCTGAGTCATTGTTTTTCCAGTCCCAAAACCTCCTGGTATAGCAGCAGCTCCACCTTTTGGTATAGGAAAAAGTGTATCAATAACCCGTTGTCCTGTAACTAAAGGTTTCGTTAATATTTTTCGTTCTGAAAAAGGTCTTGGCTCTCTAACAGGCCAATACTGAACTAGACTTAGAGGAATCTCTTCATCATATTCATCTCTAATTGTTACAACAGTATCTGTAACCTTATATTTTCCATCCGCCTCAACTTTAATAACCTGACCTGATAGACCAGGTTTTACCATTACCCTATGAGTAACCAAATCGGTTTCCTCAACTTCGGCGTAAACACTTCCCGGTATAAGTTGATCTCCAACTTTAACCGTTATCTCTACGTTCCATTCTTTTTGTATATCAAGATTAGACGTATCTATACCACGTCCAATGAAAGACCCTGTTTTGTCAAAAAGAGTCTCAAGAGGTCTTTGAATTCCATCAATAACACCTCCAATAATTCCAGGACCCAACATCAATGCCATTGGCCCCCCTGTTGAAAATACCGGTTCCCCGATTTTCAAACCTGTTGTCGATTCATAAACCTGAATAATGGCATTTCTTGATTCTATACCTATAACCTCGCCTATTAATTTTAGGTCGCCAACATAAACCATTTCAAGCATAGAAAGTTCATTGGTTCCAGAAACGGTGACAACCGGTCCGTTTACTCCAGATATATATCCTTTTTGTTCCATTACTGGTCACCTACTTTTTCATTAATCTCTAAACCACATTGTTGCAAGAAGTTTTCCTCTTCTGCTTCCAGACGCTTTTCATAAGAGTCATCAAGGTAAACATTAGTCGTCGTATTTAAAAGCTTACAACCACCTAACATCTCAATATGCTTCTTCTCAATAAAAATCTTCTGGTCAGGAAAAGCCTCATGGAGTTCCTTGTACAAATCCTTATCTTTGTAATTAATATATATGGTATAATTACCGTCTCCTAAAAACTCCATATACTCTTTAATCTTTTGAATAAGTTTAGTTTTGTATTCCTCTGTTTTAGTATAGGCCTCAATCTTCACTCTTGCCAAGTTGAAAGCTTCATCGATAATCTCTTTCCTCTTGGCCAACATTTTAACCTTATTTTCCATCAAGGTTTTTGATATAACCTCATTTTTTTCTTTATCTATTTTTTTTAGACCATTCTGAATGATTTCATATGCATCTTCCAAAAATTGAAGCTCTTGTTGTTCATAATCTTTTGCAAGTTTATTGTCAACTTTTGTTTCAATAGCTTTTTTCTTTTCTGTTACATCACGCATGATATCAGCTCGAAATCGATCTAATTTGACTGCAATGGTTGGCATACATTCACCTTCTTTATCTATAGCTTCAACCCAATAGCCTCACGTACATATTTTGTAATGGAATCCAGTCCTTTTTCAGAACCATGGCGGTCCGGAATAATAACAATCAAAGGAGTGGCATAATCCATCTTAATTTCCGTTATCCGTTTTTCAACTAACTTGTTAATCTTCTCTGTGATAAGAAGCACACCAACTTGTTTGTCCTTTAGGATTCTATCCAGTTCATCATATACTTCTGTATCCTTATGGACAACTACACCTGTAATACCTGCCAGTCGCATCCCAGTTAGTGTATCAATATTATCACTGATTAAGTACATTTTCATTTTTACACCTTCTTATATGTCGGCATTAGATTTATCTTAAGTATTAGCCAAGAATCATAATGGATATAATCAATCCATAAATAGCGATACCTTCTGATAAACCAACGAAAATTACTGTTCTACCAAGTAACTTAGGATCTTCACTAATGGCACCTATAGCTGCTGAAGCTGCTGCTGCAACGGCAACACCAGTTCCGATACAGGCAAGACCAGTCGAAAGTGCTGCACCAAGATATTTAAGACCTTCACCTATAGAAGGTGCATCAGCTACTGTACCGGCTGCTGATGCATTATAACCACTCAGCATAAAAACAGCGGCGCCAATCATGATGACGATAAAAGAACTGACACTTACACCCATAATCTTTTGTGTTTGTTCTTTGTTAAGTTTTTTCTTGAATACATAAACACCTGCATAAACGGTTGCTGCAACTAATAGAATAGTTATAGTTAAAATAAATTCCATGATAATCCTCCTGCGTATAAGCTTTTATTTTTTATTTTATTTTAAATGGGATGAATTCATGACCATCACCTTCAAAGAATTTGGAAAACAATTCATAGTATTGTAGACGCAAACCTTGAATAAGGACAATCAAACCTTCCAAACCAATAATTAATATGTTACCAAAAATCATAACTGCAATACTTCCTGACCCACCAACAATGTCAGCCAAGGCGTGAAAAGCCAAGAAAAAACCAACGTGATTTAGGGCAAATGCCCCCAATCTCATGAAGGATAATGTGTTGCTAACTATAGCCAATAAAGTTTCGACCATCTCAAAAATCGCTTCAATAAGAAAACCACCCTCTTTAGGAAAGATATTACTTTTTTTCTCCATAAGATTTTCAAGTGGATGGGCAAACATCATAACGAAAAACGGAGCTATCAAGAATACAATTATGGTTAGTACAGATACATTCCTATCCATGACCACACTCATAATCAAATCAATCAGGGCCAGATAAAAAACTAATCCTGCCAAGCCATTCCTATCAAATATGAGCATTCCGAATTTCTCCTGTTTGAATTTATTGACCATATTTAGAATCATGGCAATGATGAGAAGAATAGCTCCAAAAGCAACACTTGCCAGCAAGAGCGGCATCTTATTAGCCATTGAATCAATCATAGGAACGCCCGGGAATAAGTCTCTTAAGAGATGTTCATTCCCAAAGAATGAGCCATATATAAATCCGGTTACAGACGATGCTACACCGAGATAAATACCAATTTTTATTAAATTTAGTTTTGTCTTTCTATAGTAGATGAAAGAGAGTAAGGCAATGACAAGACCCTGGCCCAAATCACCAAACATAACCCCAAAGAAGATCACATAAGTAATTGCAACAAAGGGAGTCGGATCCAGTTCATCGTAGGATGGTGTACCATACATCTTAACCAACTCTTCAAAAGGCTCAAATATCTTCAGATTCCTTAAGTGGGTTGGAGGACTTGCTTTTGTTACTGCATCATCATCTTCCACAACGCAAGTTACCTTTGGCAGCTTATCCACCATCAACATAAAATCCTTAACCTGAGACTTAGGTATCCAACCTGTCATATAAAAGGCTTCCTTACTTCGAACAGCATATCTTCTTACTTCAAAAACCTCATTCAATTCAATGGTGAAGTTATATAACTCTTGGAGTCTTTCGAAGTTCCTTTCAACAAATTCCCTGGCATCATTGTCAAGCATATTGATTCTATTTTCCAGTTCCTCTATTTCATTGTCCAGTTTTTGAAGTGCATCACCCGGATTTCCCTTAACCTCTCCAGATATCCTAATTCTCTCAAAGAAAAGTGATGCAAAGAGTGAATCAATGTTGCCTTGTTGGGATCTGGGTGTATAGTAAACCAAATAAACATTGTCTTTCTCTTGTGATACTTCATAAGCAATAGTATCCAATTCCTGAATATAATTACTTAGCTTCTTAAAACTTTCTTTTGGCATCTTACCAAACCTAAATTTCATATATTGAAAGGTAAACATACGGTCAATACTTATTTCAAGATTTTGAATTGGTACTAATTGCTTTCTGATTTCTTTTTTATGCGCCAAATCATCTTTGAGCGACCGACTAATTTTCTGAATGGTTTCCAATTGTCTTTCATAGCCATCTATTTCAGGCTCTAACAAGGAAACCGGCATGAGAGCACATGTTTTACTGGAATCATAACTGATGTCATGGTTCAAAACGCTAATCAGTTCTGCCACACTATGATTTAATCGTTCATATGGATTCTCTTCCGAAAAAGAATATACGCCTTTGACAGATGCCAAAATACGGTCTGCCCTTTCTAATTGGATATCAAAAGGAACAATATTATTGATAACAAATTGGTCCATATCCCCAATTGGACCGGCAATGTTTACAAATTTCATCTTCTCTACAGCCAATTTAACCCCTCCTTTCTATTTTACACCAGCAAGATAAGACTCTATTTCATCTTGTTGAAGCCCATATCTTATACCTTCTATGATATTGGTGATATTTAATACTTCTAGCTCTTTCAAATACATATAGCCAATAATGGGTGCAATTGAAAAAGATTCATTCCTCATTCTTCTTTGCTGAATGATTTGCATATAAGTAAGAAACTGATATTCAACTTTATCTTGACTAAAATCAATAACTTTTGCATAAAAGGTTTGATCTATTAACTTATATAAATGATCTAAATCGTTAGTATCAATCATAGTATCAAGAAAATCTTTTCTAATTTTATAGAAGAAAGGAATAATATATCTATGTATCATTTCTTTTGGTAACTTATAAAACTTTTTAGCTCTAAGAATCCAAAAAATATTCTTAAAGTCGATTTCAAGGCCAAACATTTCCTCAAGGAGCTCTTTATCCTTTATACTTGCCATTTTTCGAACCTGCTTCATACTTTTATGATAATAGTATTCATCAAGTAACATTTCGGCTGTAAAGATATTGATTTTCCCCTCTTTATCGATTAAAGGATTCAGAACAGAATAAAAATTAGTTTTACTCAGCGATTCAACCAGCTGGTTTATATTCTTAGCTTCCAAAGAAACATTAAAATCAATCTTTGAGTAATGGCTAACAAATAATGTGGAACGATCCAGACTAGATAATTCCCTTCCCATTGCCAAAGTTCGTAGCATCTTCTTAATATCTTCCACTTCCAGCTTACGATAAATATATCGATAGATTTTCTTCTCTTTGCCATTAAGATGTTTAGCAATTTTAAGAGCATCACGAACAGCCGAACGATATAGAAGCACTTCCATTCTTCCTCTGTGTACATCATTTTCGTCCAGCTCATCTAAATCTTTATTGTAGTAGGTTTGATTCTTAAGATATAAGGCAACATCCTTTACCGTATGTTTTTTCATCATGTTGTCATAATCTTCTTCATTTAGCATCCGACCCTTCATAACACGTATCTTTGTTGCTAAATCTCCATATTTCAGCATTTCCTGCATCGTGTCACCTCTACTTTAGGACTCGGTTTACTAGATCATTTACCCACTTTTCCATGTTATCTTCAGCGTACTTTTCCATCTCGACAATTTGCCTATCACATCGTCTGACTTTTTCTTCTTCCTGCTCACGGATCTCGTCAAATTCTCTTGCACGAATCTGTTTGACTTTCTCTTTGGCGTCACTAATAATGGTAGCTTCCAGAGCTTCTAGCTTCTTCTTATGTTCTAACTCTTTCTGCTCTTTTTCCTTATTTGCTTCGTCAATAATACCCTGGGCTTTGTCTTCAATATCAATGATTTGTTTGATGACTTCTTCCACTTGTATCTCCTTCCCAATTACTGATTATATCATCTTTCGATGATTTTCTTATATTGTTGAAAGATTCTGACTTGTTGGTGGGATCAAATCTGCATACAGACCTGTATGAACAAAATTCGCAGGCAGTCCTACCATCATACTCATAGGGCTTAATAGATACTTGTCCATTATAAATCTTTTCACCAAGCCACCTTGTCTTCTTATTGACAAAATCAAGGGTAGCAAGCATTTCTTCTTCTGTAATGGTGGAAGACCGACTAGATATTCCTTTACTTGTAAGTGTTACAGGAATGACTTGTGATGAGCCACTGATGTCTTTATCCATCATTTTAATGATGCTTTCATCGTGTAAAACCAGTCCACTAGGCTTTAACTGACCCAAGAGTTTTGATTCAATTTCCTCTTCTGTATATGTTTCATTTTTAACGAAAGGATCTTGAATTTGATAATAAAACAAGCCTGATGGGATGACTTTTTTTAAGCTATTGTGCTCCTTGATTTCTTTCACTACATTTAAGTATACAAATAATTGGAGTTGGATACCACTGTCAATTAGCCCAAAATCCAATGTTTTATGACTCGATTTATAGTCAATTATACTAATATATAAGTTATCACTTGTCTCATGCTCATCTACTCTATCAACTACTCCATTCAAAAACATATGCATATTAGGTGTAATCTTCAAAACTAAACTTTCGAGATCCGACTTTTTCCCATCAAAATTATACTCAATATCTTTAGGTTTCAAGAGACTTTTTTGTAGCTGATTTTCAATCCCCCACAAAGCTCTTTTTATAATTCTAGTAAGTTTAACCACCAAATATCTATTCCTATATGAAGATGTAAAAATCTTATATCTATCCTGATTAAGTATTTCCCTGATACATTCATCCACTAATTGATTACGAAGTTCAACTTCCATATCACTTATATCCAAGTCTCTTTGAACACATTTCTTAATATATAGTTCTAGGCACTTGTGAAAAAGAACCCCAATATCTGGCAAGGTCACTATATACTCATGTCTTTCATTAAGTTTTAGACGATAATCCAAAAAATGAGCATAGGCACACCCAGCAAAACTTTCCAATTCCGATACTGAAAGCTTATATTCGCTAATAGACATATGGTCAATTGCAAAGACCTTATTATCATATGTCAAACCGCCAAAGAAAACCTTTGGATCCGGATATATGAGTCCTTCCTTAAATCGCTCATTAAAATATTTAAAATAATCCTGTATTTCTTTTTCCTTAGCTTGAAAGTCAGGATCGTTCAAGTACTTTGTCAGGCGATTAAAAACAGGTATATTCTTAGACAAACGGACATTACTATCCAGAATCTCCTCACTTTCTTCTACTTTACAAGTTGGAAACATTTTCATTAAAGTAAAAAATATGGTTGCAGGTCTCATACTTCCTTCGTTTCCACTACGTGTAAATGATAAATGTAGCAGTTGTTTGGATTTAGTAAAGCCATTAAAGATATTCATCTGCTCTTTGAAAAGACTTTTTTTCTGGGTTGGTGCTACTTCCAATCCAATTTCAGTTAATCTTGCTCTTTCTCTGTCTGTAAGCAATTGGTTATTATTAACGATTAATGGAACTTTTCCTTCATTGACACCAAGTACAAAAATGTAGTCACATGACTTGAAGCGGGTTCTGGATAAGTCACCAACGATAATCTGATCAAGACTTGGTGGCGTTTGGGAAAACTTCATAGAAGAAAGACCTGTCTCCATAAGACTGACAAATTCTTTCATAGAAACAATCTCATCCCCGATCATATGGTATGTATCATCCAGAAAATCCATCAAGGCTCCATAAATCTTACCATATAGAACACCTTCCTGTACTTTACCGATACTTTCTAAATATGATGCCATCTTTTCATTCCTAGAAAAAACATTCAATGCTTCCAGGTATTCATATAATGCTATAATCTTATCAGATACTTTTCTTTTCTCTTTCATGTCATTTGCAAACTTAAAAAAATGAAAAAGTAGTTTATTTTTCACTTCATCATGTTGATCCCATGACTTTTTCCATCCTCTCTCTCCTTTTATACCACGTTCAAAGCAGTAATTTTCAAGTCTGCAAATTTCATCTTCTTGGCTGTAGTACATCGTTTTCAAATGATAAAATATATGTTCGTACTTAAAGTTGTACTGGACTGTAAGAAGCGCAGACAATACAAACTGAATCAAAGGATGATGGCTTATGGTATCTTTCTTGTCCAAAAAATATGAAAAACCATAATCGCTAAATCCCTCATGAATCGCTGTCTCATATGTAGCGAGTTCAGAAACCAAAAGAACAATATCCTTATATCTTTTTCCACTGGAAATCAGATGGTCAATTCTCTCGCAGACAACTTCCACTTCTTCCTTGACTGTTCTTGCCTCCACCATTCTAAGACCTTTCACCTCACCTTTAAATGGCTTGATGGGATATCTAAATAGGTTATTGGTCAAATGTAATAAGGCATCTTTTTTTTCCTGTAGAATCTTATCAAGAAAGATTATCTCTTCTTCCTGTATATTTAAACGGTCACCAATAGCACGAATCTGACTGACAATCTTTTTGGTCTCGTAAAAAAGATCGCTTTCGTTTTTCATATTTCCTAGTTGGTCTATGGCATCAATTGTCAATGAAAAAGTCACTGATCCTGCAACTGACATAAGCGCTTCAACCATTTGATATTGAATAGGCGTAAAACCATAAAAAGCATCAATAGTTATATTTGCTCCTTTTAAGCTTTCAATCGTCGGAATAGCTTCAACAAGACGAATGAATGCATCATGCCCACTTATATAAGATTCTTTCATCCCATCTTTATAATATGCCAAAAGCCTAGAAAGGTCTTCTAGCTTATCCTTCAAAATCTGTTCATCCACTTTATCAGCAAAAACCTTTAACTTATCTTCATCAAGACCATACTGGTAACATTCTGATATAATCGTCGACAGTTCATCCATAAAACTTTGTCTTTTCCGATGTCTCTTAATCCATATAAATTCATTTAAATGATTTTCAATAATCCTACGTATAAGAAGACTCTTACCATTATCTGATATACTTTGGTGATTAATCAGACCCAAATGGTCATAAAATCGGTAAATTAATCGGTTGAAGCTGATAATCTCCATCTGAAACAAACCCTTGTCTCCGGATTTTTCCAGATATTCCTCCTGAGCTTGTAGGGTATATTGCTCCGGAACAATATAAAGCTCCATCTTATCTGATTCCGTAATTCTTTCTTTAATTCGATTAAAAACATATGTGGTCTTCCCTGTTCCTGTTGTACCTAATATGAATTGATATGCCATAATCTCCCTCATTTTTTTTAATCAATAGAGGGGTATCCAACAGGATACCCCTTATTCTTTCAGCGAGTTTTCTTTATAATGACCATCCATTCCAATATGCATCAAGTTCTTCATTCTCAATAGCGGCCAAGTACTTATCAACAATCTTAAAAAGTTCAGATTCATCATCCAAGCATACTGACACTTGTTCCCCTTTAAACTTGATTCTTTTATCCTTAGTCTTTTTATTGACTACATACTTATTGAATCTTTCCAGCCATTTTTCTATCATTTCCTGACTTATTTCTTCGTATCCAGCCATCTCGGCCTTTACTTCTTCAACAAAGTCTAATTTACTTAACTCTAACATATATTCTTCCTTCCGTAATTTATGGAATAATTAAGGATTATTCACCGATAATCTTAATAAGAACCCGTTTCTTTCGCATACCATCAAACTCACCATAGAAAATCTGCTCCCATGGACCAAAATCAAGTTTGCCATCAGTGATAGCGACAACGACTTCTCTTCCCATAATGGTTCTCTTGAGATGAGCATCTGCATTATCCTCAAATCCATTATGGTCGTAACGATCGTAAGGTTTCTCTGGTGCAAGAGCTTCCAGCCATTTTTCAAAGTCTCTGTGCAAGCCGGCTTCATCATCATTGATAAAAATAGAAGAAGTGATATGCATGGCATTGCAAAGCAACAAGCCTTCTTTAATACCGCTTTCAATTAATGCTACATTAATATCAGATGTAATATTTATCAGTTCTCTTCTACGATGTGTCTTAAACCATAGCTCCTTACGATAACTCTTCATCTTATGAACCTCCTTATTAAATCTCTTCCAATACTTTTTCCACGTGTCCTTTCACTCTAGATACTTTATAAACTTTTTCTACCATACCTTCTTCATCAATAACATAGGTGGTTCTGACAATTCCCATATATTCTTTACCATAGTTCTTCTTCAATTGCCAGATTCCATAGGCCTCACAAACCTTACCTTCCTTATCACTTAATAATTCAAAGGGAAGTTGATATTTCTCTGTAAAATTAGTATGAGACTTTGCTGAATCCTTGCTAACACCTAATATAACTACATTCTTATCACTAAAATCTTTGATATGATCTCTAAAATCACAGGCTTCTGTGGTACAGCCAGGAGTTGAATCCTTTGGGTAGAAATAAAGAACAACTTTCTTACCTAAAAAATCATTTAAACTTATATCCTTACCATCTTTGTTACTTAGCGTAAATAATGGTGCTTTTTCACCTATTGCAATATATTCTGACATATCCTTCAAACATTGAGCTCTCTCTTATAGAGAAACCCATGTTATTCCTTTCTATAGAATCGAGTATGTATTAATTTTATCAAATATTAAGGTTTGCTTCAACTTATATTCTAGTTTCCTCACATTTTCATTAATTAAAGATTAACCTTTCTTATTAATTACTGATTCTCTTTCAACTAAGGTATAAGAAGACGTATAAATAACCTTATCTTGTCTGCCGTTTTGAATACACTCAAGTAAGTGATAGGCCGCATTTTTGCCAACTGCTGTTTTGTCTGTTCGTATGGTGGTCAAAGGTGGTTCTGTAAATCCAGCCACATTCACATCATCAAAGCCAATTATTGAAACATCCTCAGGCACTTTATAGCCATTATCTTTAAGGGCTTTAATAGCTCCGATAGCCATATAGTCAGTCGTAGCAAAGATAGCCGTAGGCATTCCACCAGGACTGTCCAGCATGTGAGCGATTGCATCATAACCACTTTGAATAGAAAAATCGCCTTCTGTTATCAAGGTTGGATCTGCTAGAAGGTTATAGGACTCCAATGCAAATTCAAAACCCTTTTTTCTTTTAACTCCAGTAGCTTCATCATGGGTCGGACAGCCGATATAACCAATACGCTCATGCCCATGTTCAATCAAATAAACAGTTGCATCTCTTGCCGCATTAAAATCATCATGTATAGCTGCCGGTACATCTAAACGGTTATATTCCTGTCCTATCAATACGATAGGCGCTGGATAGTTCTTAAGTATATTATAATGTTCTTCTTTAAATTCATGGGCAAGGAACAAGACCCCATCTACCCTTTTTTCTTGGAAAGTTCTTAAAATATCGATCTCTTCTTCTATAGAAAAACGGGAATTAGCAAGCATCATATTATATCCATTGTCCCTTAGAACATCTGTTACCGTATTCAAAGTTTCACTAATTGATATAAGATTCAAGTCTCCCGCTGCCATAAGGACTCCAATTGTATTTGTTTTCTTTTGTTGGAGTTCTCTAGCTAGTACATTGGGTCGATAATTGGTTTCTCTAAGAACCTTCTCCACCCGTGCTCGTGTGTCTTCGTTTACTTTTGCTGTATTGTTGATTACTCTTGATACAGTAGATATGGATACCCCTGCCATTTTAGCTACATCTTTGATATTCATTCATTCACTCACTCCTTGCCTAGTTCCAATGATACATTTGTTTCAATCATGGAACACCTTCTATTATAGCTAATACAAGGACTTAAACACAATAGGCTGACTTTTTTTTGTTAGAAATACCGAATGTTCTTATTCTCATTTTTTATTGATAGTGACGGAAATACTTGTAAATTTTATACATTGTAGCTAATCTTTTACTCCTTCGTTGACTTTGACCACTATGGGAAGTATAATTAATCTGAAAAGCTTTTCAGGAGGTATTAAAA
>CAXXSW010000010.1:0-312856 GCA_963677625.2 Vallitaleaceae bacterium | reverse complement strand
TGTATCATCTTCTCTTAAGACGGTAATCATGGTATTTTCATAACAACTCAACCGTTCACCCGCTGGATAAATCACATACATACTTCTATTTAATTCTTCAAACGTTTTTAACTCAATCCTCATTTATTCATACTCCTTTTTAGACATTAACTTTATTTCTTCACTTACATCTCAATAGGTGGTATCAAGTCAACAACAGTACCCGGCTTTACTTCTACACAGGCATTTGTAAAAATACCGCTAAGCCAAACAGACCTACAGCTAGGATTATAAACTTTTGAACTGTCAACTGAAAATACCAGTCTTTTATAAGCTTCAACATAATCATATATTTCACCATTTGTTGCATACCACACATCTTCTTTTTTAGATATTTTTTTGATGAAGGTTTCCATATGATCCCAGTTCTCATTCTGATCAAATTCATAACTATGTCCCCAGACATAAAACAATTTAGCTGGGCTAAATAAGGAAAAATAAAATTCATCAGATAAAAATTTATCTGCTAGTTCCATTATTTTACTATCATCATGGTGGCAGGATGGATCCCATCTTAAAAAATCTGAGGGGATGTCAAATGTATAGCTTGCTTCAATTGTACGTGCATAAGATATTTGACATGCCTTAAGAGCTTGTACAATATTATCATCACAAGCTCCAAAGGCATAGGCGTATCCCGTTAATGGTCTTGCTGTGATTTTTTCCAAAGCTTTTCTACATGTCAACACTTCTTCAACACATCTCGCTGAATCCATGGCAAACATAGACTCATGATATTGTCCATGAGCTGCAATTTCATGACCTTTGTAAATAGTCATAATCCTAGCTTCCTCGATTTTATTGTGATCTACTTCCTTTTTACCAGCAGCAACCCTTCCTTTCTCACCTAGTAAGCCTGCATTTAGATTGAAGGTTGCTTTTACTTGATGCTGATTCAATAAGTTAATTAACCTGATATCCTGTTCTATTCCATCATCATAACTTAATGTAAATGCTTTTCTCTTACCACCTGGCCAAACCAATCTATCGTTTATCTGTAAACTCATCGTTTCCTCCTTGTATCTTTTATTCTATTCATACTATCTCAAATCCACTCAAATCACAAACTCACCCCAAAATATCCTGTAAAAGATATGCCATGTGTCTAGATATTGAGGCATGATGATCTGTAATATAGAGAACATTTTCACAAGAAGAGGTATGCAACTGATAAAATCTTTTTACAAACCATTCCAGCGAAAGGTATAATACCTGATTTCTTTCTACCGCTTCACAAGCCATTGATTCTATCCTGTTATTAACAAGACAAGCAATATTTCCCCTAGCAAATTGTATCTCTGTTCCGTCTTTCAAAAATAAATCTGCCACTAATCCATCCTCTGTATAGTCAATATCAGCAGAAAACGCCTCTGCTAAAAAGCTAACTGGTACATAAAGATATTCCCCTCTAATAATAGCGTCCCCATGTAATCCATGATATTTCAACTTCTGCCATTTAAATACAGGTGCTTGTATTTCAATAATACGGTTATTAAACCAGACCTTATTAGATCCTTCGACTATGGCAATACTAAAATCATCACCCTTTCTCTCTCTCTCAGGAGTAGTATGTCTTAAGACACCCAAGTCATCTTTGTAGCAACCAGAAAAAAGATAATCCCATATATACTGGGCATCATCAAAGGTCTGACCATGATCTCTATTCTTCACATCCATGAGTACAGTATTTCCTTTTTCACCATCAAAAAAAGCGAAGTTATAGTCTCCTCTTATGCTGATTTTAGGAAGTGAAGTAGACTTGTTTACCTTGTTCCAATATTCACAATTTCTAAGAATGGTAATTCTATCGCCTTCCCTATAATGAGGAGGAACCTGGTCCAGTTCAAGTCTTGATTGCCAAATATCTAAAGGACCTCCACAGTTAATTACTTCTTCCTTGTCATCGAAAAGTAATTTTGTATTTGTAGGGCAGCCTGATCCTGCTGCTCCTGCAAGAATATGTCCCATATACCTTGCAAACTGGCTTGTCATAGCGTCACCCATGGACATGCCTTGCATATAGATTCTACCTGAATCTATATTATATTTTCTTTTCATATGTTCAATTAATTTTACTGTCATTCTTATATCATGGTAATCTTCTACTTTTTCTTCCGGTTCATGAAGTAGGGGCACATCAGGCGGCATATTAACCGAAGTCTCTTTCACTTTTTCCCAATCACATTCCAACATCCAAATCCTGTCTTTGCCTGCATTAGGGAAAACAAGGATAAACCCCTCTCTATCAGCCAATAAGGTCCATGAAGTATATATTGCCTGTCCCCACCCTGTCATTAATCCTCCGTGCATAGATATAACAAGGGGAGTTTTTTTATTAGAATCATAAGATTTTGGTACATATTCGTACCATGTATCTTCTATTCCGTCAAGAAAGCATTCTCTATATTCTATTAATTCCTTTGGAAAAACTTGGGAGTTATTACCATTTTCATTTACTATCATTTCACTTCCATAAGTTTTTCAGGTAAATAATCTCGATTGTCATCATCTGGTATCCCAGGTATTAGTCTGATTTTTGATTTCATACTATTCTCCTATATCACTAACTACTTCTGTAAAATATCCCTTATTAATCTGGTCATATGAACAGAAAGCCTTGCATAATGGTCTGTTGCATACATCATTTCATTGCACTTGGATACCTGCAATCCACATACATCAATACAGAACCATTCTGCTGATATATATAAAATATTTTCTCTTTCAACAGCCTCACAGAACATAGTACGAATACGATTATCGACAGTATATCCGATACATCCCCTGGCAAATTGAAGTATTTTACCATCTGGCATAGTAATATATGCTTTTCCTTCTGTTTCTACACAAGTTCCACCAAAAGCATCTGATAGCATTTTTACTGGAACCATATTATATTCTCCCCGAACTAATGCTTTTCCATCTAATCCATGGTATTTCAACTTTTTCCACTTAAAAGAAGTTCCCTTAAATTTCACCTTCTGATTATTCAACCATACGTATTGACATTTAGGTGCTATAGCAAATGATAGAGAATCACCTTTTCTCTTTTCTAATGATTCCATATATCCAGTACTTCCATCTGCCATTCGCCTTGTACCAGAAAAGAGATAGTCCCATACAATCTCTGCATCATCAAAGGTTTGTCCATGATCTCTATTTTTAACATCACGAAAAATGTAATCAGCTTTTTTCCCTTTGTAGAAAGCAAAGTTGTTTTCTCCATCAATCTTAATTTCAGGAAGTTCATCACATGATTTACAATACACCAATAATCTCGGTTTCTTGCTACAACAAATTCCGGACTATCCTTACTTCCAGGAGGCGCTTGGTCAATTTCCATCCGGGTTTGGATAACGGGAAGTGGCCCTCCTTGATTGTTAGGCTTTCCATCTTTTCCGAACATAAGATTGACTGTTGACGGTCCAGCTGAACCTGACATTGCAGCAAAACGATAGCCAAAATACCGTGCCATCATCGTTGTCATAGCATTGCCAAGAGACATTCCCTGCATATAGATTCTTTCTTCATCAATATTATAAAGTTCTTTCATTTTCTTAATCAGCGCAAATACAAGAAGAGCATCATGATTTTCCTTAATATCCGGTATAGGATTCATATACAAACCTGCGTCATTAGGTTGCGTAAGCTCATCATACAATTCGTCTTCACACTCAATAGTCCAAAATCTTCTTAATTGGGCATTTGGAAAGACACATATGAAACCTTCCCTATCAGCAACATGTGTCCATGATGTATAAATAGCCTGGCCCCAGCCTGTCATAAGGCCACCATGCATGGAAAATACTAATGGGGTTTTCTTAGATGGATCATAAGAAGCCGGGACATATTCGTACCATACATCTTCGTGTTCATCTAACAGTTTTTCTTTCATCTCTTTTAGATTTTTTGGATATACTTGTGAGTTATTTCCATTCTCATTTACAACGATTTCACTTTCTTTTAACTTTTCCGGCAAATAATCTCGGTTATCATCATCTGGTATTCCGGCTAAAAGATTTATTTTTTTCACTTCCTTCATAATATTTTCCTCTCTGGACCTATTTATATATTGGTGATCTTTTTAGGGGCAGCCATTGATCAAGGGCTTTCTTAAGATATAAATCCCAAAAATTCCAATCGTGTTCATGGTTAGCTACTTCTTCATAATAGAAATCAACACCCAAGTCCCTTAAAGCATCTCTGTCATGTCGTACAACATCCCTAATAAAATCTTTTTCTCCCACAGCAATAAATATTTCCGGTAATCTCACACCATTTGCAAGGTGTCTTCTTACATATCCTCCTAAGTCATACTGGCCATCTTTAATCTCATGGGGATCTCCAAAGGTCGTTTGTAACCGTTTTAATTCCAAGGTCTTAACTTGTTCTATGAAACTATCCGTGTCAACGCTACATCCGATACCCCCTGACAAATCAACAATTGCCTGATAGAGGTCCGGACGTTTCAAGCCAAGTGCAAGAGCCCCATTGCCACCCATTGCAATGCCAGCCACAAAGTTATCTTCTCTTCTTGGCGAAGAAGGAAACATGGTCTGAACAACCTTTGGCAATTCTTCTGTCATAAAAGTAAAGTACTTAAAGCCATATTGTGTATCCATAAAAAAGCTGTCATTGACTTGAGCCGTCACGGTCATAAGGCAATTATCTTCTGCATATCTTTCTATATTAGACTTCCTAATAAGACAGGTGTCATCATCTCCACCACCATGTAATAAATATAAGGTCTGAAGTTTCATTCCATCCTTATATTCCCATGAACGTCTAGCTGCGACTCCTTCTTCTCTTTTAGGCTCAGTTAGGGGATAATAAGTCATATTTTCACTAGGAATAGTAACCGTAATATTTGTATGTAGACTTAATATTTCTGACCTAAAACTAAATCTCAATAATCCCATCAATTCCTCCAATATCACTTATTTCACATTTGACATTTTCCCATTTCTTGTAACAAAAAAGAAAAACACCAAGGCACAAAGCATCATGATTCCACATAAATCAAACAAAGTACGAAAACCAGATAAACCTGCAATACCACCGATGATTGCCCCACCGATCATAGGACCAGTTCCCTGAAAAACATCTCCTCCTAAATAATAGGTACTTGTAGCAACGCCACTTCTTTCTCGTCCTACCCTATTGATACATCCAGCCTGTAAAGAGGGTTGGGCTGCTCCTTGACCAATTGATCTTATGACACCCGTAAGTAGAATCATAATAAGTGTTGTGCTTCGTCCAATAATAAACATAGAAGATGCAGTGAGTATAAGACCTGGTAGAACAGTTACTCTGATTCCTTTTTTATCCATTAACTTCCCTGACAAGGGTCTGATTGCAAACAATACAACTGCACAGACAGTAAAATATATACTGATACCTGTAATTCCAAGGGCATCTGCGTATAACACTAGATATGAAGCAATTATTCCATTGATAAAAGAATAGGAGCCTGCAACAATTGTAAATGGCAAGGCTTTCACTGCAATAATATCATTGAATCCTATTTTTTTCCTAACCCTATCCGGGTTTTTCTTTGGCTCATGAAAGAAGTTAAGAACTAAAAAGGCAACAACAGTCAATGATGCAGAAAACAAAAAAGTTGCTTTCATTCCCATATTCTCTGCTATGATTAGTCCTATTCCAGGTGCTACCGCTGAACTTATAACCATCCCAAGTCCAAGATATCCTATGCCTTCTCCCATTTTTGTTTTTGGAATATATTTGGTAGCTAGTACAATCTGGGAGGTTCCTCCTAGAGCAAACCCAATACCATTCAAGATTCTAAAAAAGAAGATTAATGGAACATTGGTAGTAAATGCAAATCCCAAAAGTCCGACTCCCATGAATATATTACTCCATTTTAACAATTTGACATTGTTTAATCTGTCTGAAAGTACTCCACTCAGTGGTCTGACACACAAAGAAGTAATAGAAAACAATCCTACGATAACACCTGCTAGAGTAATGGTAATACCAATCTCAACAAGATATTTTGATAAAATAGTAACTACCATAAAAAAAGAGAATGCATTCAAAGCATTCACCAGTAGCACCAATATGTAATGCTTGTTCCAGAGCTTAGATTGCTCCATAATTATATTTTCACTCATAATTTCATTCCTTATTGTATAGAGAGAGGATTCACATACAACCTCTCTCTATACTGAAGCTTATTTTTTTGTCTTTACCCTACTACTTGTTTGCAAGCCATGCATCTAACTGTTCCTGTTTGGCATCAATAATATCTTGAAGTCCACTAGCATACAGTTGTTTATTAAATTCTTGTAATGATGAATCAATATCTACTTCACCATACATAATTGGTATATAGTATTGAGCTACTACATTTGCACAAGCTGTCATTTGGTCTGCTACTGATGTTGAATCAAACTGGAAGCCAAGTGCCAATGATTTTTCAGCTGAAGCATTTTTCTCAAACATTTGTTCATAGATGTTCTCTGGTTCAAAACTCCACGTTTTACAAAGGGTTACATTTGGCCAATATGCCATACTCGCTGCTGCCCATCCGATATCTGCCATCGTTTTGCCTTCTGGGTAATTCATCTGGCCATTTTCATCTAAAACGTATTCTAGACCTTCAATACCATTTGCAGCAATCTGTGCGGCTTCCGGATCTGTAAATAAGACATTTAAAACTCTCATAGCAGCTTCTGGGTTATCTGAAAACGGACTTATATGCCACATATAAGTTGTAACATCACCAGTTGTCGCAAGAGGCTCAGTAATGGCTGCACCAACTAAATCAATACCATTTTGTACAGATGTACTTTTTGTTGATACAGTTGCGTCCCATGAATAACCTAATGTACCATTAGCAATACCAAGCAATAAACTCATTAGCGTTGGTTGATTATTGCTTAGTGGATCTGGACTGAATAAGTTATTCTCTTTCCATGTCTTAATATGATTGGCAAAATCAACGAAATAGTCAGATTCGTAATAGTTTTCAATTGTTGTACTATTTGTAGGATCAGCAAGCACTCCAAGGTAATTCGTATCTCCTAGGTAGTCAATGCTCTTTGGAATCCAATATGGATCGGTTGAACCTGGAATATAATATTTATCAGGATTTGCTTCTTTCATAGAAATCATAGCATCTGTGACTCCATCAAGATCATTGACCTTACTCCAATCGATGTTAGCAGATTCTGAGTCTTCTGTGCGAACAAGATAAAGGTTTTCTGAGCTCCATGCATAAATGGAAGGAATACCATAAATCTGTCCGTTTATTTTTCCACAATCAAGATAGGCTTCCAAGCCATCATATAAGTCTAGAATTCCCTGTCCATCAGATGCAAGTAATTCATCAAGGGCTACTGCCTGTCCATTTGCAGCAAGATTATTAACAGATGTGTACCAGAATGAGCTAAACAGGTCTAAAGAATTTTCACCACCAGTCAACATAAGATTAAGTTGTGTGGACCAATTACCAAATTCAATACCTACTAATTCAATTTCTGCACCTGCTTTTTCTCTCATAATCTCATTTAAGGCATCCTGAATTGCATCTGCATCAAATGAATCAAATACGATGGAATAAGGCACTCTAACTACTGGATATGATTTAGTTTCCTCACTATTTTCACTTGTTTTATCTCCTGTAGTTGTATTTGTTTCTGTAGATTTGTCCTCTTCCTTTGACTTGTTTGCGTCTTGTCCGCAACCAGCCAATAAAGATACTAATAAAACTGTTGTAAGCAGTAGTGACATAAGTTTCTTTTTCATTTTATCCTCCTTTTTCATACAAACACTTATCATTTGTGATAGATTTTAATCACAAATTTTTTTTATCGCAAATTCATCATATCAAAAACATATTTCTTCCCACTATCATTTTTCTGTCACAAATCATCAATTTTCTAATTTTAGACATTATAAATGTTGCATAACCACAAATTAATTTTCTATATTAAGTTTATACTCCTGTTATTTTCACTATTTTACCACCAATTTATCAAATCATTTTGTGCACTATATTAATCCATTTCGTTTTAACTTGGCATATATTCCTTATTCGCCTTAACACTATTTCTCACCTCATATTCCTACTCATATTCATAAATATTTTTTAGTCCAATTTTCCATTTTATTTGATATTTCCTCAAATTTATCATTAAATATTTTACCAAAACACTAATTGTTTTTTTCATCTTCCACTATACTTAGAAATTTGACAGTTTATGTCAGAAAAATGATAGTTCGATTGTGCATATTGATGATAAATTAAGGTATGGTATTCCTTATGGATTCCATACCTAGTAAAAAAAGGAGAGGTAATTATGAAAAAGAAGAGAAGTTGGCAAAAAATGAAACGGTATCTACCCTTATATTTAATGCTTATACCAGGTACTATCTATTTAATTATCAATAACTATTTGCCAATGGCCGGACTTGCACTTGCTTTTAAAAAAATCAACTATTCAGTTGGTATGTTTGAAAGTCCATGGGTTGGTTTATCCAATTTCACCTATTTATTTAGTACAAATGATGCATTTATATTTTTTAGAAACACTATCCTATACAACTTGGCATTTATTTTCTTAGGAAATTTAATGGGAATTTTTACCGCCATTGCTCTTGATAGTATTCAGAAGAAATTCTTTAAGCGGTTTAGTCAAGTGGTTATATTGATTCCATTCTTACTATCCACTGTAATCATCAGCTATATTGTATACGCATTTTTAAGTGGTAGCAATGGTTTGTTAAATACATCAATTCTTCCGGCACTTGGAATCGATAGCATCAGTTGGTATAACGAAGCAAAGTACTGGCCGGTTATTCTAGTTACCGTATATCTTTGGATGTCCTTTGGTTATAGTTCCATCTTATATTACTCAACATTGATTGGTGTTGATAAATCTTATTATGAATCAGCTGTTGTTGATGGTGCTGGAATTTGGGCCCAGATTAGATTCATTACTATACCGGCACTTAAACCTACCATTATTACCTTGATTTTATTAGCTGTAGGACGTATCTGTTATTCCGATTTTGGCTTATTCTATCAAATACCTATGAACAGTGGTCTTCTCTACTCCACGACGCAGACTATTGATACTTATGTTTATCGTGGTTTATTAGAATTAAACGATATAGGCCGATCTACAGCGGCTGGATTTTTACAATCAGTCCTTGGATTTATCTTTATCTTTACTGCAAACTTCTTTGTTTCCAAAATTGATAAGGACAGTTCCTTGTTCTAATACATAATCAGGAGGTAATTATTATGATTCACAAAAGTAAAATATTTCGAACTGCTATGACTTTGATTATCATTTTTTTGACATTGTGTTGTATTTTTCCTTTTATCTTATTGATTTCCAGTTCCTTTAGTTCTGAAGCCGACTTAGTAAAATCGGGTTATTCTTTTATTCCTAGAGGCTTTTCTACTGCTGCCTACAAGTATATTTGGGGTATTAAGTCAGATATACTAAGAGCTTATTTTATGAGTTTTGTTATCACTGTTGTTGGTACACTTGCCAATGTAACGATGACCTTACTTTTTGCTTATCCCCTATCTAGAAAAGATCTTCCAGGAAGAAATATTATTTCTTTTTTCCTTTTCTTTACTATGTTATTTAGCGGTGGATTCGTACCTACTTACTTAATTTATTCCAATGTATTTCATATAACAGATACATTAGCTGCTATGATTGTTCCATATTTACTCATGAACGCTTTCTTCATTATCATGGTACGTACCTATATCTCTTCTAATATTCCAATGGAAGTGATAGAAGCTGCTATGATTAATGGTGCAAATGAATTCCAGATTCTGAAAAAAATAATTGTTCCTATGTCAAAACCAATTATAGGTACAATCTCTTTAATGTCAGCTATTGCATACTGGAATAACTGGACTAATGGTGTTTATTTTATTCAAACTAAACGGGAGTTATTTGGTATTCAGAACTATCTGAATTCCGTTATTAGCAATATCGCCTTCTTGCAAACACATTCTAATGCTAGTATAAATACAACCCAACTCCCCAGCGTAAGTATACGAATGGCTCTTGCTGTTATTGCAATCATCCCTATTCTAATAGCCTATCCATTCTTCCAAAAATCATTTGTTTCCGGCATTACAATCGGTTCTGTAAAAGGTTAATAACTACAATATAGAGAGGTAAAGATTATGAGAAAAATAGAAAACAAGATTATGTTAATTACTTATGCTAATTCCATGGGTAAAGATTTAAAAGAACTCAATCAAGTTCTAGACAAAAATTTCAAGGGCATTATAGAAGGCATCCACATTTTACCCTTTTTCCCTTCCTCTGGTGATAGAGGCTTTGCTGTTATTAATTATGACATAGTAGATCCTGAATTTGGAAGCTGGGAAGATATTGATAAACTTGCAAACAAATATTATTTAATGGCCGACTTTATGTTAAATCATGTATCCATTCGTTGTGATGAATTCAAAGACTATATGAAACATGGTGATGATTCACCATACCGGGACATGTTCATTCATTGGGATGAATTTTGGCCAAATGGACAACCAACAGAAGCAGAAATGGATACCCTATATCGTAGAAAGGCTGATGGTCCATACATAGAATTTACACGAGAAGATAGTAAAAAAGTTCGTCTCTGGAACACTTTTTTTGAAGAACAAATTGATATTAATCCCTATTCAAAGCCAACTCAAGATTACTACCAAAGAAACTTGGGTAGAATTGCTAAACATGTACCACTCATTCGTTTTGATGCCTTTGCATATGCTTCTAAACGTCCTGGAACCTCCTGTTTCTTTGTCGAACCGGAAATATGGGAAGTTCTGGATATTGGTATGGAGCCACTCCACAACCATAATACAGAAATGCTCCCTGAAATACATGAGAATTATAAGATTCAGTTAAAAATGGCCGAAAAGGGATACTGGGTATATGATTTTGCCCTTCCTATGCTTCTTCTACATGGATTAAAAACAGGAAGAACAGATAGACTCATTCATTGGCTCAATATCTGTCCTCGAAAACAATTCACCACTTTAGATACCCATGACGGTATCGGTGTTGTTGATGTGGTGGATCTTCTTACCGATGATGAAATCGATTATGTAAGAGAAGATATTGATGATATCACAAAAGAAGCTAAGCAATATATTAAGTTACCTAGTATGATTAAAACTTCCGGGAAAAAAGCTCAACGATACCAACTTGGTTCCACCTACTATTCTGCTCTTCGAAGTGATGATGATGCTTATCTTCTTTCCAGAATTGTACAATTTTATACACCTGGCATACCTCAAGTATATTATGTTGGTCTTTTAGCAGGAGAAAATGATATTGAAGGCCTAAAAAAAGATAGTGATCCTAGAAGCATCAACCGTCATTCATATTCACTTGAAGAAATCGACCAAGCTATACAAAAACCTATGCTCCAACGTATGTATGATATTATGCGTTTTCGTAACGAGTATCCAGCCTTTAATGGTGATATTATAGTAGGAGAAGATAAGAAAGACTCAAAGCTTACCATCACATGGAAAAAAGATGAATACCAAACAACTTTGATTGCGGACTTTCATTCTAAAGAGTATACAATATCCTATTTTGATAAACTTTCCAATAAGCAATGCCAATTATAATTTTAAAAACTAAAATAAAGGAGACCTAACTATGTCAATCTTAACTTACAATTTTGAAAGTCAGTATTTAAATAATAATCATGAAATTACCATTATACTCCCAGACAAAAAAAGAGAAATCTCACCTGAAGATTTCTACAGAAGTGGTAAAAATTATAAGGTTCTTTGGTTATTGCACGGTACTTTTGGTGACCATAGCGACTGGCTACGTAAAACTAATATTGAGCTCTACGCTTGCGAAAAAGATCTTGTCGTCGTTATGCCTTCTGCCTTGAACTCTAATTATTCTAACTGGAATGAATGTATGATGGGATTTAATATGTACGATTATCTTACAAAAGAATTAATGCCACTTATCTACGGTTGGTTACCTGTTTCAGATAAAAGAGAAGATAATTTCATTGCAGGACTTTCAATGGGTGGTAGGGGTACTATTAAGTTTGCAGTTAATCATCCCGAAAAATTTGCCGCAGCCGCTGTTCTTTCTGCTGTTCCTGTTGAATTTAAAGGTTTTAGCGCAGGTAACGAAAGCTTCTTTTTAGACCTGACTAACCCTCGTCTTAAGACTACCATTGCGAATGCTGGAGGTCTTGATGCTTATATCAATTCTGAAGAAAATGTATGGGCAATTATAGATAAGCTTGCTAACACCGGTACTCTCCCTCGTCTTATGTTCGCTTGCGGAGAAGAAGACACCTTGCTTTATGATAATTTTCTTAAATTCCAAAAACACTGTAAAGACATTGATCTAGATGCAAAATGGTTCTCACTTCCAAAATATAAACACGAGTGGAGATTTTGGGACATTGCCATTCAAGAAGCACTTACCTTCTTTGGCCTAGATGATACAGATGGCGGAAACCCATTTTAAATAATAAAAAAAGGGACTTAATCGTCCCTTTTTTTATTTAAATCGCTTTGTACTCTCTCGTTCTACTAAGCTTACAGGCAATACTGATCGTTCAGCCGCGACTTTTCCTTCAATTTTTCTTACTAATAACTCTACTGCACATTCTCCGACTTCTCTAATAGGTTGTATCACCGTGCTTAATTGCATCCACTCTGACACTTCAAATCCATCGAAACTAACAATTGGAAACTTATGTCTTAAATCCATCTTATATGCTCTTTGTGAAGAAAGGATTTGGGCTGCTATCATATCACCCATAAAGAACAATCCATCTATCTCTTGATGCTTATCTAAATAATCATAAAAAATATCTTCCAAACCTTTGTTTCCAAGAGCTTCTTTATTTGCTAGACATTCTCTGATTTCTACTCCGATTTTAGCAAATTCATCTTTAAATCCCTGAATTCTTTTGGTTCCTGGAAAATACTCAGGCACCTGGGCACCGAAGATAGCCGGAAACCTGCATCCAGCAGCAATTAACTCTTGTGCCGCAAGCAAGCCTCCTTGGTAATTGTCAGAAGTTACTGATGGTACATTTTCGATTTCCCGCTCTATACTGACTACAGGAAGATCATATTTAGAAAATGAAGACGGATCACCCAACCGGCTACAAACCAGAATACCATCCACTTTGTTTGCTTGCAATATAGAGAACATCTCGCTTTCTCGCTCTTCATGTTCCCCTGATTTACAAATCATCAGTTTATATCCATAAGAATGACATTCTTCCTCGATTGCATCTGTTAGTCTACTAAAGAATGCATAATCTATTATCGGTAATACCAAACCAATGATATTGCTTTTCTTTTGCTGTAACGCTCTTGCCATAGCATTAGGCTGGTAATTTAATTCTTCCATAGCCTTATAGACTTTTTTCCGAGTCTTTTCACTCACTACGCTAGGTTTATTCATGATTCTCGATACGGTAGCAATTGAAACACCTGCATGTTCTGCAACGTCCTTAATTGTGAACATAAACATCTCCGATCTAATATTCTTCCTATTATTATAAAGAATCGAACAATGATTTGTCCAGCTCTTTCACTTGATACGATTATTGTTTACATACCCATGGCTTCATATGCAAGATCTCTGACAATTGGATGAATTTCTGAATAGACTTTTGGATATCCTACTATATGCTGAGCATAAAAAATACTAATATGATTAAAAGGGTCAATAACTACATATGCGCCTGCAGCTCCATCCCATCCAAATTCACCAATTGGGGTTTTTGAAGCTGTTTTATCTCTAAGCACACGGACTCCCAGTCCATATCCATATCCGATTTTACCAGTAACTTCAAAATCTTTAAGCATCTGTCCCTGCGTATATTCATGGGTAAAAAGCTCAACCATCTCAGCACCTAGTATTCTAGAGCCATTAGCACCTACTCCATTATTACACAGCGCATCTGCAAAGACACTATAGGCGTCTACTGAGCCTGCAAGTCCAGCACCTCCACTTTCGTAATTCTCTGTAATCTTAAATCCATTACTCATAAGTCCATCATCTGGTTTAATTTCATCCGTTCCCCAAACACCCATGTAAATGGCACAGATCCTCTTTTCTAAGCTAGTGTCCCAATGAAAATAAAAATCTTCAATCCCAAGAGGGGCAAATATATTTTTCTTAAGATACTCAGAGAATTTCACACCTGAGACAACTTCAACTATGGCTGCAAGCACATCATGAGATAAGCTATAAGACCATCTGGTTGCTGGTTCGTAGACCAATGGCATTTTGGCCATCGCTCTTATAACTTCTCTAGTAGATGCCTTGTTATCGCTTTTTTCCTTAATCTCCATAAGCTCTTTAGCGTTGGTATCATAGGATAAACCTGCTGTCATAGTCATTAAATCAATAATTCTAATGGTATGATGTGAAAGATGACATTTATCCTCTTTCGTTGGCCAATGTAAGGGGAACTCCATAACAAATTCGTCCGCTACAAGCAAGCGGTCAAATTCAGGAAGGTATTGACGAATATCATCATAAAGCTTGAGTTTCCCACCTTCTACCAACTGTAAAACAGCTGTCATTGTAACTAGTTTACTTGCAGAAAAAAGTCGAAACAAATTTTGGTCTGTAAGTGGTGTCTCTTTTTCATAATCAGAATAACCTGCCATATGGCGATATACCACCTGATGGTCTTTTGTAATCTTACAATCCACAGCTGGTATTCCATATTTTTCTTCTAGTGAATCAATATATTTAGTTAATTTGTCAAAATTCATATCCTTCTCCTTTATATAATCTAAGCTTACATTGTTTAAAATATGCCTTTCATGATATCATAAAAGCTTATATTAGTCATTGGCAAAATCAAAGAAACTGATCTGTTCACTTAGGGTTTTTATCACTTCTCCAAGTTCCATTGACATATTGACCAGCTCTTCAGCTGATGCTACTTGAACTTGACCACTAGCTAGGACTTCTTCAATTGCAGCAGCTGATTCCTCTGCAATAGAAGCAATGTTTGATATAGATACAATTGCATCACCTTGGATACTACCTAGTCCCTCAAATTGATCATAAACCTGTTTTACTTCTTTAGTAATGATATCCATATTACCTACAACATGACTAAAAATTGCCTCCGTATTTTCAACTGCTCTTTCTTGCAAGACGAATATTTTTGAACCTTCTTCTATCCTATTTTTTGTTTTAGTCGTATCCTCATATATGCCATTAATAATTTCTGAAATACTCCTAGCAGAAGAAGAAGATTGTTCAGCAAGTTTTCTAACTTCATCTGCCACTACAGCAAATCCTCTTCCTGATTCTCCAGCCCTAGCAGCCTCAATAGATGCATTAAGCGCAAGCAAATTTGTTTGTTCACTTATACTATCAATCATATTAATAACACTAGATATTTCACCAAACCGATTAACTAATTTGTTAATATCCTCTTGAATATTCTGAGAAAGTTCCACTGTATCATTTGTCGTTTTGTTTAAGGTATCAAGGGTTGTCTTAGCTGATTCACTGGCACTTCTTGTTTCTTTAGTAGCACTAACTACCAATTCAAAATGTTTTTCTGTTTCACTAATTTGAGATATTAGTTCATTAACAACCAAACTTGTTTTCTCTGCATCCATAGCTTGTTCATTAGCACCATTTGCTACAGATTCAACGGCTTCCATTACTTCTTTTGAAGCCTCAGCTGAACTAGTGGCAATATGGTTCAATTCATTAGAGTTACTATGGACATTTGAACTGACCTTTTCAACTTCCTGAAGTAGTGCATTCATTTTCTTTGTCATATGATTAAAGCTTTGAGACAATTGTCCTATTTCATATTTACCTGAATATTGGGAATGAGCTCTTAAATCTCCACCTTCAAGCTGCTTCAGTTTTTTACGAATATAATCAATCGGTTTGGATATTGAAATTCCTATCCAAACACCAATAAATGCAGCAAAGAGGATAACACCTAGGGTAAGAATCAAAGCGATAGCTTTAATTCTATCTATGGCTACTAAAAATTCACTCACAGGTATTTGTATCAAGTATATCCAACCGTTTGAAGTTTCACCAAAAACCACTGAATTTTTTTCGTCTAGGCCTTTGTCAGTAATAAAAGTTCCTGTCCTTGTCTCTTCTTTTGCCATATTACCTAGTCTGCTTTCTATCTGATCAAAATAATCAACAGAAATAATTCCACTTTCATTTTCCGGGGTGGCAATCACCTTGCCCTCAGCGTCTAATATGGCTAATTTTGCTTTTTCTCCAAAATCACTAATTAGCTCTTTTTCAAATAATTCTTTTTTTACTTGAATAACAAGTACGCCTACCTTATCAGTTGAATTGAGACCTTTGATGTTTCTCATTAAAAACAAATCATTGGTATCAAAAAGATCATAGGACCAAACTGGTTCCAAACTTGAAGCTACACTTTCCAAATACAAGTCACTTTCGTAAAATTCCTTAGGCAATGTCTTTCTATCCAACTTGGTGACTCCCATTATATCTGTCTCCTTTATGACAAATATATTAGATATCATAACGTTGGAATTCATAAGCATGTTTATGGTATCATCAAAATTCTCATTTCTATCCTTCATTCTCTCCATTAAATCTTTGTAATCTGATTCACTCTTAGACACAGTAGAAATGAAACCTTGGTCTAAAACCACAATACGACTAATATCTTCAATGCTTTTAATTTGACCCTCTATGATTGTATCAGCTTTCTTTATATAGGCCAAATTAGATTCATTCACTTTTTCCAAAAGGGCTGAGCTGGCTAATGATGATAAAGTAATACTGATAATCAAAATCGGAATAACCGCAATTATAATATGTGATAAAATCAACTTCAGCTTAATAGATATTCTTTCCTTCTTAACCTGATGCTTAACCTGATTCCTTACCTTATTGCTACTATTTCTATTAGCCCGTTTATAGTTTATTTTTTTCATACGAAATCTCCTTTTGGCAATTTTATTTTACCTATTTAGCTTTCTCATGAGATATCATCCAATCCAAGATTCCCTGTTCATTATGTAAAGCCAAGATCCAGCTGTTGTGATTTTCTTCATAAAGTTCTTTTGTAGAAATTCCCTCTGTACTGCCTATACCATAAGCTTTTAATTCTTCCGGATTGTAGAGAGTATATTTAATATCATTTCTTCCTTCTTGCCAAAGCTTATTACATGCCTCTAGAATATAAGCGTGTCTTCCTGGCTGGTGGTCAATATAAGCTGATACAATCCAAACTGGTACTCTAGGAAGGTGTAATAATTCTGCAAAAGACTCTCCATTCATGCTAGGACATATTGGAACAGCAGCTGCAAAAAGAGACGGTGCAACTGAAACTGCATTTAAGACTCCGCCACCACCCATACTCATTCCAATGACATATACTCTTTTTTCATCAACCTTACCCTCAGCAATCATCTTACGAATAATACTAGTGACTTTTCCAAGATAGTCTCTATTCCATCCTCTTTCTCCCTTTAAAGAAAATGGAGTAATTCCCATATCCACAGTAAAGGGATTTCCACGTTGTTTCATGATCTCAAACATCTCATACATGTCCATATTTCCAGAAGGGGCTTGGGGAGCCATAATGTACATATCCGACCAACGCTTGGCAAGACGCAAAGCCCCAAGTGTACCTGTTAGTTGGGTAATATTATCCTCTCCACATTCTCCTCCCCCATGGAGGAATAATACTAAGGGTCTAGCATCTATAGCCTCCGGCTCATGTAGTCTGTAATTCACACCGTTTTCTGTATAAGGATTAAATTGATCCAAATCCTTGATTTCCACCTCTTTTATTTCATTTTTGGTAAACAAAATATCTTCTGTTCCTATTTTTCCTTTTACCACAAAATCATATCTATAAACAAAGGGATCTAATATAAGTTCAACTTTCATCTCATTATAAATTTTATCTATGTCCACCGAAACAATACCTTTAGATAAAATCTTTCCTGTCAAGTCCTTAAAATTCTTTTCTATTGTAAAATCATTTGTACTTATTGCTTTTAATTGGTCTTCTGTGAATCCCTCTACTGTAAGCTGAAAAGATTCTACAATCTGACCATAATCACCAATATGTGCACTAGCCTTTATTTCTTTTATTGTTCCCATTATATGACCTCCTATACAATTACTTAAAATTAACAGCTACTGGTTCTTCTTTAAATATATCTTCAATCAAATCAACCGTATTAGCAGATAAATCCACAAAATGATCCGTAACATAGATCATTCCATTACATTTTGACAGATGCAAATTACAAATATACTGGGCAAACCATTCAACTGAAACTAATAGTTCACTTCCACGATGAAGTGCTTCACAGTACATAGAGCGAAGGGTATTATCAATGACGCATCCTATACTTCCTCTAGCAAATTGGAGCCTTCTGCCATCCTTTAGGATAAGTGTAACGCTAGCTCCATCATCCTGCGACTGATAGTCTGCTCCAACTGCTTGTGCAAGAAATGAAAGTGGGGCACATATATAGCTACCTCTCACCTTCTGGGATCCATTTAGTCCATGATATTTTAGTTTCTCCCACACAATCGCTTTTTCTTTCATCTGAACTAACCTATTACCAAACCAGGCTTTATCATATCCATCTGCAACTGCAAAAGCATATGCATCTCCCTTCCTAGGTATAATAGTATCCGTGTGGGTAATACTACCGTCCTCTTCTCTTCTGATGCCAGAAAAAAGATAATCCCAATATAGGAAAGCTTCATCCAAGGTCTGTCCGTGATCTCTGTTTTTAATATCAAGATATACTAGGTCTGCTTTTTTACCCTTGTAGAAGGAAAAATTATTCTCACCTACGATGCTGATTTCCGGAATTGGATTACATTCGTTTACTTTCATCCAATAGAAACGATTAACTTTATTCACTTCAAATTCATCATAGGATTTTCCTGGTGGAAGACCGTTCTTTTCCGGTCTTGATTGCCAAATGGCCATGTGTCCTGCCTTATTCTTTATTTTTCCATTTTCATCATAGAGAAGAAATGGTTCACAAGGGCCTCCCGAGCCTGCTGCACCAGCCAGAATCTGTCCATAATTACGGGCAAACTGTCCTGTCATTAAATTTCCCATAGACATACCTTGCATAAAGATACGACCACTATCAATATTATATTTTTCTCTCATGCGGTCAATTAAGGTCTGAATCATTTTTATATCATGGTTATCCTCCATATTAGCCGGTGGCATAATAATGGGAAGGTCAATAGCGTCTTCTTGTTTAAAGTTCTCGAAGACCCCTTCAACTGCCCATATTCTTTTTTCATGGGCATTTGGAAAGAGGCAAATGAACCCTTCTCTTTCTGCTAAAAGTGTCCATGAAGTATAGATAGCATGACCCCACCCTGTCATAAGACCGCCATGTAAACCAATGATTAACGGAACTTTTTTAGATGGATCGTAGCTTTTCGGTACATATTCATACCATTCATCTTCTAGGCCATCAACTAAGATTTCATGAAATTCCTGTAATTCCTTTGGATACACAATTGAGTTGTTTCCATTTTCGTTTACTACAATATCTGATGTCTTTATCTTCTCCGGAAGATACTCTCGATTATCATCATCTGGAGTACCCGGAAGAAGTTCTATATTAGTAGTCATAGTACACCTCTTTCCATTCATACGAATTTATTATTTCTATCTCTAACTAAGGCTTAATCCAATATTAAGGCTTAATCTATAGCCTAATCTAAGGGAACAATTCCTAAGTTGTCACTTAAAAGATCACGTATTAAGTCAGCCATAAAACGTCCCAATTCAGCAAAATGATCTGTTACATATGTTACACCTTGACAAGAGGTTACTGTAAGGTTCATAAGATATCTTGCAAACCACTCAATGGATACACATAACTCACCTTCCCTGTATAGTGCTTCACAATACATGGAGCGGAAGTCATCATTGATAACACAGCCAATACTTCCACAAGCAAATTGAGTTTTTCTTCCGTCCTTAAGTGTTAGGTATACCGTCTTTCCTTCATCCTCACTGGTATACTCTGCTTCAAATACCTGAGCAAGAAAAGAAAGTGGAAGGCAAGTATATTCTCCACGGACAATTTGTCCACCATCTTGACCATGATATTTAAGCTTCTGCCACTTTGTAGCAGGTGCTTTCATCTGGACTATTTTGTTATTAAACCAAGCTTTATCGCATCCATCTGCAAGAGCGATGGCAAATGCATCACCTTTTCTTGGAAGTCTTGAACCAGTATCCACTATTGTTCCATCTTTTTTTCTATGCAGTCCTGAGAAAAGATAGTCCCAGACAACAACGGCTTCATCTAGTGCCTGTCCATGATCTCGATTTTTAATATCTGTAAAAACCATATCCGCTTCTTGGCCTTTATAGAAAGCCATATTATATTCTCCATCAATACGAATCTCAGGATTGTCCTTGCATCCATTCACCTCTTGCCAATACATACGACTATATTTATATATAACCGGCTCTTCAAATTCACACCATGGTGGTACTCCATTGAGCTCAGGTTTTGTCTCCCACACAGGAACAGGACCTGCTTTATTAATAATCTTCCAATCTTTGTCATAAAATAATCGCAGATTAAGAATAGACCCTCCTGCTCCTGCTCCTCCTGCTAGAAGATTGCCATAATATTTTTCAAACTGTGTTGTAAACATACTTCCATTTGACATACCTTGCATAAAAATACGCTCTTCATCTATGCTATACTTATCCTTCATTTTTTCTATTAAGCTAAAAACAAAGTTAAGATCATGATTATCTTCTCTTGTCGGCTTAGCATAGTTCATCAATAGGGCTGTCGGACCTTCCAGATTAGCTTTTTCTTCCTCCTCCGTACACTCAATAGTCCACATTCTACCACTATGGGCATTTGGAAAAACGACAATGACATTATCTCTGTCTGCTACCATGGTCCATGAAGAATATATAGCCTGTCCCCATCCTGTCATTAATCCGCCGTGAAATGAGATGATTAAAGGAACTTTTTCCGATGGGTCATAGCCTTTGGGAACATATTCATACCAAATATCCTCTTTTCCATCAGCTAATACCTCCTTATATTCCTTTAACCCTTTCGGATATGGCTGAGAATTATTACCGTTTTCATTAACAACAATATCAGATCCTTTGATTTTCTCAGGGAGATAGTCTCTATTATTGTCGTCTGGTGTTCCTGGTCTAATCTTAATCATCTTATTCTCCTTGTCTTATCATCTCTTGAAAGTTTTCCGGTACAGGTCTTCCACTTAACAAATCTTTAATTAAATCTGCCATATTAAGGGAAAGTTCATTAAAATGGTCTGTAATATAGATGACCTCATCACATGCAGATACATGCAAATTAAATACATATTTACAAAACCATTCAGCAGAAACGTAGAGTTCATCTCCTTTATGTAATGCTTGACAATACATAGATACCAACTCACTATCTACTATGCATCCAATACTCCCTCTTGCAAATTGGAGTATACGGCCATCCTTTAGGTTAAGAACACCAGTTAATGTATCTTCGGCATATGAACATTTCATATCAAAGGCCTTTGCTAAAAAGGACAAAGGTACACAGGTATAGGTACCTCTTACCTTCTGGCTACCGTCCAAGCCATGATACTTTAACTTTTCCCACTTCATAGCCTTTCCTGACATTTCTACAATCTTGTTATTTAACCAGGCATTTTTCTTCCCCGGTGTCAATGCAATAGAAAAATCATCACCCTTTCTATTCTTTACTGAACCTGTATTAAGGATACTACCATCAGGCTCTCTCCTAACACCTGAAAATAAATAGTCCCATACTAAGGCTGCATCATTAAATGACTGTCCATGGTCTCTGTTCTTAATATCTAGATATACCAAGTCAGCTTTTTTGCCTTTGTAGAAAGCCATATTATCTTCGCCTTTTATACTTATTTCCGGGATTGGATCACATGCATTAATTCTCATCCAGTAGAGCCTATTGTACTTGTTGACTTTTAAGGCCTCTTCTTTTTCAGGAGGAATATCATTAAGTTCCGGTCTAGACTGCCAAATAGCCAAATGACCTGATTTGTTTTTGATTATTTCATCTTCATCATAAAGAAGGGAAAGGAAAGATGCACAACCAGAACCTGCTGCACCTGCTAATACTTCTCCAAAGTTTCTTGCAAATAAGGAGGTCATCATATCTCCCATAGACATTCCCTGCATGAAGATTCTGCCTTCATCAATATTGTACCTTTTCTTCATTCGCTCTATTAAACCAAGGGCTAGTTTTGCATCGTGATTCTCATTAACATCCTCCGGAGACTGGATAATCCCTTCCGGCGGCTCTGTATTTGTATCAACTCCCGGTTGGTCCGGGTCCGATTCCCACTTTCCCCATTCTACCTGCCATACTCTATTGGCACTTGCATTTGGAAATACGAGGATAAATCCATCCCTGTCTGCTGCCATGGTCCATGACGTGTAAATAGCCTGTCCCCATCCTGTCATAAGCCCACCATGCATAGATAAGACTAGTGGTGTTTTTTTTGAAGGGTCATAGCTCTTTGGCACATATTCATACCATTCATCCTCTATACCATCCGCTATGATGCCATGATATTCTTCTAATCTTTCAGGATATGGCTGAGAATTATTGCCATTCTCGTTAACCACAATATCAGAACCCTTTATTCTTTCCGGTAGATAGTCCCTGTTATCATCATCTGGTGTCCCTGGTCTTAAAAACATGTTTCCCACTGTAATACCTCCTATTCTAACTCTCTTTGATATGTCCCTTTAATATCTAACCAATCCAAAAATTTCTTCACATGTTTATCGCAATACTCCCAGTTATGCCTACCATGGTCTATGATTCTTTCAAACTCTAATCCCATGGATTCATAAATGTCCATAAATTCCACATTATCTTTATAGTGAGTATCTTCCTGCCCAGTTGCTATATATCCTTTCGGAAATTTCTTACCGGCTGCTTTTTGCTTTTTAAGCATATAACACACATCATCTTCCGTATTAACAACATTGGCCCTATCACCAAACCCTGCTGCAAACATATAAAAACTATCTGTATTATCTTCAACCTCTGGAATGACATCCACTACATTCTTTACCCCTGAAAATAAGCCAAAGGCTGCAAATTTTTCCGGATCACGAAGCATCCATTTTAGGCTTCCATAACCACCCATTGAAAAACCTGCGATATAGTTAAATTTGGGGTCATCCGACAAGGGGAATAGATGACGTACGACCTTTGGTGTTTCAATCGATAATTGAGTAAAATATTTAAAATCTCCATGTTTGGTGTCCATATAACCCGATGCATATGTTCCACTACAAACCACTGCAACTCCAGCCTCAGCCGCATAAAGCTCCAAGGCAGTATACCTTTGCCAATCAGTATAATCAAATCCTCCTCCAGATTGTAACCATAAAACAGGATACTGATAGCCTTGAGGTCTATCTGCGAGAGAATGTCCCCAGGTATTTTCCGGAATGATAACATTCACTCCTACTTTCATCCGAAGGGCTTCTGAATAATAATACAACCTAAAATTTGCCATTAAGATTTCCTCCTATTTGTCACAAAGCCATACAACTGCTTTTTTCATCGTTGTCATGCAAGTAAAATCAATTGCTTCTTCTTCTGTTTCCACATAAGTCGCTTTTTCCTTTAATGCTGACACCAACTTAATAGCCTCTTTACTATAGGCAGTAATTTTTCCCCCTGTAAAATAAAATCTACCTGTATCACACTTATCTGCCAAGGTATATAAGTCATGTTCACTTCCATTAAAATGAGAAATATCTCCAAAAACAGCTTTTAAAGACTCTTCATCATGATGTATTCCGGTAGGCTCATTATTCATAGCTTTCTTGCATATCTTATCTATGTCAAAGATTCCATCCATTCCTATACATGCAGAAAATACATTTGGATGTTTTATAGCCGCTTTTACAGCTCCATATGCGCCGGTCCCAACTCCGCCAATCCAATTTTCCTCAAGTTTTTCTGATATTGGAAAATTGTTCCTACAAATACCTAGAAATTCCTTTGATAAAAAAAACTCATACTTTGGTCCATATTCCATATTGCTTCCCATGGTATGCTGCACATCCGGTGCTATAATAAATATTCCATTCTCTGCTGCACATTTTTCTGCAGGAGTGGTCAACCAATCTAAGGCAGTTCCTCCTTCGCTGTGCAAAAGCCAAAGTACCGGATATTTCTTTTCATGTCCGTCATCATCTAAATGTAACTTATCCATTTCCGGTAAAAACACCTTCGCACTAAAGGAACCGCACAATATTGTAGATAGTGCATTCATTTCTATAAAAGCCATCGCTTTACCCACCTTTCTCTTTTATAAAAAAGTATATCAGCACTTTTTCATAATGTCAAACGTTTACATTTTGTTTTTTTTACATTTTATTGACTTTTATCGTTATTTCATATAATATAGATATATACATTTTGTATATTTTAGTTATATTTACCAATAATCAAATCCACTATATGTCAAACGTTTACAGAGGAAACTATGAAAGAAAAACACTACTCAATACAAAAGATTTTCACTAGGAATCTACTCATCTTACTCATTATTTCTCTTTTTAGCCTGATTCTTTTTGGAGGTTTTTCATATTGGACAGGTATACAGCAGATCGAATACAGTAATCAATTATCCAGTAATATCTATACCTACACGTTGCAAACTGAAATGTCTGAAATTGCCAATTTCAATCTAAACATGTGCTATAATGATAAAGCTTTCCAACTTTTAAGTACTGGCTATTATAATGACAACCAAAAAATAATCTATGAATATAACATGCATAATATTATAAAAAGCGAAGTGACACCCTATGGAGCTATACTTATTTTTGATGAAGAAGATAATATTTCCATGTACCAATATGGCTCCCTCTTTCCTTCCAAATATGCCAAGTATTGCTATGACTTTAAAGAAGAACTAAAAGCATACCTACTTTCTTCCGATGTCACATCCTTAGGCAAATGGCAGACATACTCAAATGACTATTTTTCTGTTTTAATGAACGCATCTCAGTATAATGGCTTGTATATTTGTTCCTTTATAGATTTGAACTTTTTTGCCCCTCAGGATTATAACTCCTCAGAAAATGAACAGATGCAAATCTGCTTTTTTAATCAAGATGAGGTTCTATCTAATCAGAAAGAAATGGAGGAAATGAATATCTCTGTAGAATCTCTTACCGATCATAAGTCCTTTTTAAAGCAACCATTAGTTTACATATCACCTATTGAGAACACCGATATATCCATTGCCAGCATTATGCCAACAAAGTATCTCTGGCTATATTTCCGAGTATCCGTTTTCTCTATTCTACTGATGTTTATTGTTTTTTCCATTCTATTTATCGTTATGTTACTCTCCTTTAGGAACATTTTGAGTTATCCTATTAATCAGATTAGCTCAGCAGCTGAATCTTTAGAACAAAACGATATTGGCCTCTTCTTAGAAAAAAACAGGAGTAATATTATAGAGTTCCAGAAAATCAATGAAGCTTTAAGTAACTTAGTTCACCAAAAAATCATGCTTGAAAAAGAAAACCATCTTGAAAAAGATGCAAAGAATCATGCTATGTTACAATACTATCAACTGCAAACTAAATCCCATTTTTTTATCAATTGTTTAAAGAGTCTTTATAGCATGCTAGAAAGCAAAGAATACGAAAAAATGCAATTTATGATTATGGCCTTTTCTAACCATTTACGATATATTTTTCATGACAATCTTAAACTTGTTTCTTTAAAGGACGAGTTGGCGGAAGTAAATGACTATTACAACATTGTATTACTTGATCGTTCTAAACCCATCATCTTAAATCAGAAGGTTTCAAACGACTTGATGCACATTCAAGTTCCGCCATTACTTATTCAGACCTTTTTAGAAAATTCCATCAAGTACAATGTCCAAACGAGTAAGTTGTTATGCTTCAATATTCACATCGAAAGGACTGTCTTAGACGAACGTGACGTTTTAAAGATTCGCCTAAGTGATAATGGTGTCGGATATGAACAAGACATGCTTGATAAACTTAATTGTGAAGAAAGCGATTTGTACGAAGATTATCATGTAGGAATAACAAATTTAAAGAAAAGAATCCAGTTAATATACAAAACGGGATTCCAGTTTGCTTTTTATAACGAACCTGCAGGAGGTGCCTGCACACTGATATATTTGCCAATGGAGGATATATGATTGTACTAATTGTTGATGATCAAATGACAGTATTAAACGGCTTATTAAAAGGTATTCATTTTACTGAGCTTGGAGTTGATATGGTATTAACCGCAACCAATACTATAGAAGCTAAGGACGTCATTAATAATAAAAAGGTAGATATTATACTATCTGACATAGAAATGCCTGGTGAAAATGGTATTGAGCTTATTAAATGGGTTGCCAAATATCATCCGGACATTATACGCATTCTCTTAACATCCCACGCTAACTTTACATATGCCAAAGAAAGTATTCAAAGTGGTTGCTTTGACTATATTGTCCAACCTGCTCCATACCCTGAAATTGAAGAAACTCTAGAAAGAGCCATAGCTAAGTATTATCAAGATCAAAAAAAAGAGCAGTATTATCTTGACGGTTTGTTTTTCAACGCACATAAACCTGAATTAAGTGATCGTACTGTTCTAAATCTCTACTCCCATAATCCTAGAAATAAGCAGGAATCAGTTAATCTATTAAACCAGATGGGTTATCCCATCACTGAAGAAACAGCTATTTTATTGATGACTTTGGATATCTATCCTTTGGCAACTTCAACTGATCCCGCATTTTTTGATTTAACCATCCGTAAGCATATTCATACAAGTCTGAATGTTTGTCAGTTCACCCCTCCAGTTTACTTTTTAATGACCCTTAACCCATACAAGCAATTTGTCATTTTGCTTTTTTGTAATGATAATACCTTTAACCATTACGATAAAAGGGTTTTTAATAACTTCTACGAAGACATAAAAAAACGTATTTGTCCTGAAATTTCATGTTATATTGGTGTACAAAGTACATTTCCAGAACTTAGGAAGGAAGTCCACCAACTTGATATGTACATAAAAAACAATGTTAATAAAAAAATCGGATTATATTTTCTAGATCAAAGAAAACCTAGTGAGGAATACCTTACCATTGCAGATAACTTTTCTCATTGGGAACGCCTGCTAAATTCCGAACAATTTGAGCCTTTACAAAAGAGTATTCTATCCTATATTGATTTTATTTCTACTATCAATAAAACTAATTTGAAAACTCTTTGTGATTTACACCAGCAGTTGACCCAGCTCTTCTTTACTTATGCCTACCAACACGATATTGAGGTCGTAGATTTACTTACCGGTGAATACTCATATAATGATTATATGGATGGTTTTAAAAGTACTCAAGCTCTCAGGGAATCTGTCAATTACATTATACCCATTATTTCTTCTCACGTGGAAACAGATAGCCAAAACAATGCTGTTCAACGAGCCAAAAAGTATATTTTAAACAACATTTCCCAGAATCTTTCTGTAAAAGATGTTGCTGATTATGTTCATTTAAGCCCTGAATATTTTACAAAACTGTTCAAAAAAGAAATTGGCCAGAATATTAAAACCTATATTTTACAATTCAAGGTGGACGTAGCAAAAGATTTATTACGCAATCAGAACATACCAATTAGTGTCGTAGCTCTTGATTTGGGGTTTAGCAATTTTTCCCATTTCACCCAGATATTCAAAAAATTTGAAAATGTTACTCCAACTGAATATCGGAACAATTTATTAGAAAAAAGTAGGGCTTGATCAACAGAAAACTCAAGGCTTCAACTTAATAACATTCAAGCTCTTTTTAATAACTTGTTTCTCATTATACATTTTTTCATCAGCCTCATTGATTAGTTCATCTATATCCATCTTTCTTTCATTATCAAAGGCAACTATACCGTGGCTTACACTTATAATGTATGGTCTGTTACTATCCTGATTCATGTGGGTATAAGTCAAAACAATTCGTTGCCAAATACTTTCAGCAATCTCACTATCTATGCCGTTAAAAACAATCAAGAACTCATCACCACCTAATCTTATAAGAAAATCTTTCTCTCTGATCATTTCTTTTATGATGGCTGCTACAGATTTAATAAGTTCGTCTCCAAATTTATGACCAAGAGTATCATTTACTTGTTTAAGTCCATTAACATCTACATAACACAAACTGACAAGAAAACGACGTCTTTCATTAATAGGACATAATGCCTTAAGTTTTTCTATTCCGGCTCGTCTATTCAAAGCGTTTGTTAAGGCATCAAATTCTGAGTAGAATTTGATTTTTGAATACGTTTTACGGTTTTTGTAAAGCAAAAAACTAATAATAATAGATGCAATAGTAATTATCAGGAAGTACAATGCATTCTTTGATAATATATCAACAGATATTGCCCAAATATTATCATCAAAATAACTCTTATTCTCTTGGGTTCTTTTAACTATCGAAACAATATACCAATTATTATCCCCTAGCCTAATCCGTTTGTCCTTCATATGATCTTCATCTATATTATACCGATGCCTAAGAACAACCTGAGAAACTGTTATTAGGCCGTTTTCAGTTGTAAACTGCTCTTCATTATTCTGAATTGAAAACCATTCCTTGGTATATTCTTTTTCAAAGGTATTTTCTTTTTTTTCCTCAAACATGAAATTCCAATCATTATCTGAATTGTCAGAGGATAAACTATATCCAGCGGCATTTAATAGGATTATGTCACCCTGACTATTTTTGGCCAGTTCTCTAAATTCAGACAACATAGTATCAGCCTTAAAATTCAAAATAATGATTCCCAGCAAATTTTCATCTTTATCATACAGCGGTGTTGAAATTCTAATCACAGGCTTATAAGGAACTTCTATCTCATAATTATCAATATTCAGATCTAAGGGAGAAATGTATACACTTTCTTCCTCTAACTTAATTGTTTCAGTGAAATAATATCGATCACTCTTATTTTGAAGATCTTTTTCAGGAACAATGTATCCCCTATCACTTTCAAAGTTAATACGTATTTTTTCATCTCCCTTTGCATTTACAAACCTAATCTGATCGTAGATACGTCTATAGGTAGAAAACACAGCCCAATTTGTCGCTATCTTTGAATAATTATTTACATCAAATAAATCACTCTGGAACCCATGATGCAAATAGTGGAGGTCCGCTAAAAGCATACTGAATTCTTGACCAATAAAATCATGTTCTAATTCCACTACTCTTTCTTCTTCTTTCTTTAATTCTTCAAAATTTCCAGTTCTTAGCTCCTGTTCAATTAAAAAAAAGATTAGAAAAGATAGTAAGAAGAAGGTTATAAATGATACAATTGAATATTTCACAAAATGCTTTCTGTTTAAGCTTGTCTCATTATTCACTACATACCCTCCATCTATTCCATTTTTTCTTTGAATTACTTAAGTATATTCTACTCCGAAATAATTGATTAATCAATAAAGACAGGCTTAAGTCTATGCATATTCGTTGATGAAATTCATTCTTTTTTATTCAAGATATTGCCAATTTATACACGCCGAATGTAAAAAGCTAGGGTCAGTTAAAAAAACTAGGGTCAACCCTAGCTTTTTTGATATAAACAGAAAAAAGCATTGATCTTACCTATTGTCATGGTGTTAACCCTATCGACTATACTATATTCATCAAGCATCTATAGGAGGTTAGGATAGTGCATACAAAAGAAAATAAGAATATCATACTTTTCACATTAGGTAGCTCAGTATCTCAATTAGGATCAGTCATATACACTTTTGCAATAGGTCTATATGTTCTAGATTTAACAGGTTCCGGTCTTCAATTTGCAACAACTTTAGTTATTGGTTTTTTACCAACAATTCTAATTCATCCATTTGCGGGTGCTATTGCCGACCGAATAAATAAGAAATTTATAGTTGTATCAACAGATATAATGAGTGGTCTCTTATATTTAATTTTGTTCTACTATCTACAATCTAGTGCATTAAGTCTAATCATTATCTACAGCCTTACCCTCATGACCAATATACTTAACTCCTTTTTTTCAATAGCTATTGACTCTGCAAAACCTCAATTAATTGGGAAAAATAGACTTCAAAGATTAAATGGTATCAGTCAAATAATCATGGCAGGTGCCAGTATTGCAGGCCCTATTTTTGGTGGGCTTGTTTATGCATACCTTCCTATTGAACTATTTATATGTATTAATGGCCTCTCATTTTTACTATCAGGAATAAGCGAACTCTTTATAGACTTCCACATAGCCTCTAAACCTCTTCCTAGCAACAAACCTATAGGCAATACTATATTTACAGATATAAAAGACGCTTGTATCTATTTAGTCCACGAAAAAGAAGTCATGAAGTATTATTATCTTTTTCTTATATTGAATATTGAATTAAGTTTAGGAATTCTTGTACCTCTCCCTTATATTCTAAACAATTATTTGGCCATAAAGCCAGAAGGCGTTGGCGTTGTTAATAGTCTTATGCCTATTGGTATGATATGTGGAGCTCTCTTAGTCGACTATATAACTAAAAAAGTAACATGGGACAAACTCTTATTACCACTGGCTTATTTTGCATCTATTCTTGTCCTTCTAATAGGCCTTCCTACTCTCGTCTCTCGTATTATTGCCAGTGAATTAACTATTGTTATCTATTATTCATCTTTAATGCTTGTATTTGGGTATATCCTATCATTGATAGATATTCCTTTAATGACCTTTATTCAAAAATCGATTAAAGATGAGTATCTGGGAAGGGTTCTTGGTATACTCATACCTATGATAAAAATAGTAAACCCTATCGCTTACATCATCTCAGGTATATTATTAAATAAAATTAATCCATTCTATATTCCTATAAGTGTCGGTCTTCTCTCTCTTATTGTCCTGGTATTAAGCGGCAAAAAAATGAAATCACATTCAGCATCCACGAATTTAAAATAGATTTATATCATATATTATAAATTTTAATAATTCATTCAGTTTATTTTAAGATTTATCTGTTAATATAACTATATGATATAAACAACTGAAGTAATTATTAAAAATAGGAGGCTGAATATATGAAACATATACCCATAATGTTAGCACTAGCACTTAGTGTAAGCCTAACTTCCTTTGATGGAGATACAAGGACAAGCTCAAATGATATAAATGTAAGCGAATCAAAATCAACGACTATGAATATAATCGATTCTGATGATTTAAGGGAATTATCGACTATGAAATCAATGGAATCAGAGGAACGATTATAAATAATAAATGAGAGGCTTTGAGGAAGACAAAATAATGGAATTTGACAGACTAAACATCGCTAAACAAATTGTTAACGACAGTATCATTGACCCCTCAATGAGTGAAATAGAAAAGTTCAATGCCATAGGTCAACAACTATTACCTATTCAAGAATTAATGTCCTATTACAGGTGTGCACTCATGGAGGTTGAAACAAAATTCAATGTCTTAAACGAGGAGATGTCCATTCTCTTTGACCGCAACCCCATTGAATCTATAAAAAGCAGAGAGAAATCCTTCGAAAGCATTTTTGCTAAGTTACAAAAAAAAGGCTTGCCTATGACAGAAGCTTCTATTGCTAACCATATAAATGATATTGCAGGAATACGAGTTATTTGTTCCTTTCAAGAGGATGTCTATAAACTCACTGAAGCTTTACTTCAGCAAGATGATGTGACACTAATAACAAAAAAAGATTACATTAATAAGCCCAAAGAAAATGGTTATAGAAGTATGCATTTAATTATTGAAATTCCCATTTTTCTTGCTGAAACAAAAAAAATGATGCGAGTTGAAATTCAACTCAGAACTATTGCCATGGATTTTTGGGCTAGTCTTGAACATAAACTGAAGTACAAGCAAGAGGTTGAAGACGCTGAATATGTCGTGCAAGAATTAAAAGAATGCGCCGATATTGTAGCTCATGTAGATGGTCGTATGGAGAAATTGAGACAAAAAAAAGCAAAACAAGGCTAAAGAATATGCTCTAGATAATAGCAAGAACTTCCTTTTTAAGGGGTACTTTGCTATAATGGACATAATGACTATTAATAACAAGGAGAAAAATATGCTTGCATTGAATCATCAAATCAATTCTTTATACTTTAGCCCTACAGGTACTACTCAAAGTATCGTAGAAGCAATAGCCAATCAACTCACAAATAGGGCTAAAATCTATGACATTACCTTACCGGAAAACCGCTTAAATCCTCCGAGCTTTGGCAAGAAAGATCTACTGATTCTTGGTAGTCCTGTTTATGCCGGTAGAGTTCCTGAGCTTATTCATGATTACATCAGTCATCTTAAGGGTAACCAAACCCCAGTAATACTTATTGCTGTATATGGTAACCGTGCTTATGAAGATACTCTTATTGAACTTTATGACATGCTTTATACAAACGGATTTATTCCCATTTCAGCAGGAGCTTTTATTGGAGAACATTCCTATACAAATAAAGTTGGTACCCAGAGACCAGATTCTACTGATTTAGCTATAGCAAAAGATTTTTCCCTGTCTTCTTATAAAATTATTCAGGAGAATCCTATAGAAGAGATTGTTCTAAAGCTTCCAGGTAATCATCCCTATAAAGAACTACTTAAACGCCCATCTCTAGGCCCCACTCTTAAACCATCTTGTATTCTATGTAATACATGTGTTACCCATTGTCCGACAGGCGCATTGTCCATAGAAGACAAACTAATTATAGATGATTCAAAATGTATCCAATGTTGTAGCTGTGTAAAAAAATGTCCAGTAAACGCATTAGAATTTGGTGGTGTAACTGATATAATAAGAGAAAATCTTATTAAAAACTGTAAGAGCTATAAAAATCCTGAAATCTTCTTTGCTTCTCCTATTTAATCCATGTAAAAATTCTTACCCTCTAAGCCTTATACTTATTTGAGAAGTTAAGGCTTAGTCATACTATTATTAAGTATGTGATGATGCCAGCTATGACCACCAGGTTGTATATCATGAACAAAGACTTCTTTACTATTAAGAATTTCATAGGCTTTTTCTATGGTCCTCGTTTGTTCAAATACGTTAATCATGCCTCTTTCTCCATTAAGGTGGTCTTTCTCGCAACTTTGAATCAATAAAGGACGCGGTGCAATCAAGCATGCAATATCCCCCATATCCACCACTTCCCAAAGTCCAGGTATATAATTACAACTACAATTTTCATGCAGGGCTAATAAAGAATCCTTATAGCCATACATATAGCCACTAATAATTGCATATTGAATTCTTTCATCAAGTGCACTTAACCATAATGTAAGCATCCCACCGCCTGAAAAACCTATACATCCAAGAGCTTGTGTATCCCATTCATCTCTTTCAAAAATATAATCTATAAGCCTCATAAAGTCCCATGTACATAAACCTGCAACGGTTAAACCAAGAGGTTCAGCCATTCTCGCTAAAAATTGACATGATGAATTCAAGACACTACTATCTGCTTGTAGGTCTGCTTTTTCTCGTCTTTCACCAAATCCACGTGCATCAGGACATACACATATATAGCCAAGAATCGCACTCTTCAAACCATAGTCATAATTATACTTTTCAATTGCCTTGACAATTTCACTAGATTCTTTATTTCCTACTACCGCCTCTTTTCCTCCGCTCAAATGACCGTGAAGCGCTATACGACATTCAGGCTTTTGATTACGAGTCATCTTCCATCGTTCTCTTGGTGGAATTAATACATAAAAAGGCATATAACAACCAGATTCCACTTGAATCGACCATTTTTCCCTGGTAATTCCGTCTTCAATAAGGGTAATTTCAAGTAACTCCGGCTCAAGTGAACATGCCTTCATTCTATCAAGTCCAAGAAGATTCCATAGTTTAGGGTGGACTTCATCTCGCCATTTGATATACTCTTCTTTTGAATCAGCCTTAAAACGACATGACTGGCCATTTTGTATAAATACATTTTTCAAACGTTCATAGCTAGAATAATGAGCTTCTTTTTCCATACATACCTCCATTTCTAAAAAAGCTACTACCACATAGGGAGGTAGTAGCTTTAATTAATAAAATTACTTATATACTATTACTTTGAAGCTGAGAATCGATCATATTGAGCTTGTTTGATTTTTATTAACTCATCAATATTCATACTTTTTAAGTTTTTCAAATAATCATCAAAATCATCGATACTTGTCGTACCTGTAATAAAGCCAAAGTTCATTTCAGTTACATAAGTAGTAATATCAACTAAGTATTGAGAAATCACACTTGATTCATCGCTTGTTGAATAAATAAATGGCCAAGGATCTCTCATAAACGGCTCGATTGATTTATCTACGTCCACATGCCATTGTGGTAACAAAACATCAGTAGCTTCAACTGATTGTTGTGAAGGTAAACATGGGGGATTGATACCAAGAGCTTGTAACCACATACTGTCAGAAGCTTTTTCAGTAAAGGCTTTTGTTCCATCACCATCTTTAGTATAGCTTTCACCTTCAATACCCCATACATATAATTCTTGTGATGTTTCGCTCATTGCATAATCTAGGAATTTCACTGCTAATTCCGCATTTTCGCTCTCTGAACTAACACCAAAGATATTACTTATTGGATTCCTTGCAACATAATAGCCTTTATAATCTCCTGATAATGGAGCAATTCCTTTCATCACTGGACTTGTACCATCGTATTCAGGATATTGCTTACTATAAAGCATAGATTGTTGCCAACTGTAATCATAGGTAACACCTGTAAGATTATTAGCACAACGCTCAGTGATTAAGTCTCTTGTTAATGAAATAAATTCAAGCTCAAGCAATCCTTCATCATAGAGTCCATTTAAAAAAGTAACATATGCTTTGTATTGTTCAGAATCTGCATATGCATAATGCACAGTTCCATTGTCATCCGCATAAAAACCACTAACAAGATCAAGACCAAAAGCAGGTCCAAACATATAAGGTAAAAATGCTGCAGTTACGCTCATAGGAATTTCATCTTCAATGCCGTTACCATTCATGTCATTATCCCTAAAAGCCCTAAGAACATCTACAAACTCATCAATAGTTGTAGGTTCTTCCATCCCTACTTTTTCTAACCAATTTTCATTAATCATAATACATGGTTGATAATTATTGGTAACTGCTGTTTGAGGAACATAGTAAATATGTCCGTCTTCTGCTGTCAAACTTGCCTTTATGATTGGATTGGCATCCAAGAATTTTTTGTAGTTCGGCATAAGGGTATCAAAATAATCATCTAATGGTAAAAACAGACCTGATTTAATATATAACATATTCGGGTCTTGATCAGGAAGTTCAACAATATCTGACAAATCAGATCCTGATGCAAGCATTGGACTTACTGAATCCGCATATGTGGTTGGTGATACTAATGTCCAGTTTATGGAAATACCTGCTCTACTTGCAAGCTCTTGTATAATTTCTGCATTAGAAAGGTCAACAGTTGAGTACCATGAGTTTTGACCTAAGATACTGAGAGTTTGTCCTTCAACATCCGTAATAGGGCCTTCTCCTGTATATTCATATGTATCACTTGTACCACCTTGTTCTGTACTTGCATTTGTTCCAGATTCCTTTGTTTCTCCCCCCTCAGTAGCTGTTTTTGAACTACATCCTACAACCATGCTTAATATAAGCATTAAAGCTAGGATAGTTCTTGCAAAATTTCTTGTTTTTGTCATGTAAAATCCTCCTTCTTAATATGTTGTTATTATATAACTTTATAATTATCACAATGTGAATAATTAACCTTTTATTGCCCCAAGCATTGTACCTCTTACAAGATACTTTTGAATAAAGGGACAAATCATAGCAATTGGAACCACAGCTAAGACAATACATACGTATCTAATTTGTAATGTAGACTGGGCAGCAGCACTTGCTTGGGTAGCCCCTCCAGCAGACTGCATGATTTCAGATGATGCCATAACCAAAATACGTCTTAAGAATAATTGTAGGGGGTGCAAGTCTTGTTTTCCAAGATAAAGCAATGCACTAAAGAAATCATTATATCTTGCAACTGCATAGTATAAAGTTAGAACAGCCAATGTTGGTTTTACTAAAGGAATGGCTATTTTTATCAAAATAATAAAATGGTTGGCACCTTCAAGAAAGGCATTTTCAAACAGTTCTTCTCCAATACTCTCAAAAGCTGAACGACAAATCATAATATTATAGGCACTAACAAGAACAGGTAAAATCATAGCCAAACGACTATTATACAATCCAAGCCCGGTTACAACCATATACATAGGTATCAAGCCACCTGAAAAATACATGGTAAAGGCCATATAAAAATTCAACTTCCTGCGTAAGAAAAAGCTTCTTCTTGACAATGGATATGCTGCTAAACAAGTAAACACAACATTCAGTAATGTTCCTGACATAGTATAATATAAGGTATTTCCATAAGCAATCCATAAGTCTTTATATTGCATAACCATCTTAAATGCAGACAAATCTAAATCTACTGGGAAAAAAGTAACCAAACCCTTATTAACTGCTTGTCCCGAACTTAAGGAAACACTCACTACATATATAAAAGGATAAAGTGTTACAATTATTGCTATCCAAATAAATAAAATAACAAAAAGATCAAATATTTTATCATTTATACTTTCATTTTTAAATTCTTTAAAGCTACTTTGTGCAATCATGCGTTTACTTCCTTTCTGTCTTCTACCATATTGATGTATCTGATAATTTTCTACTGAACCTATTAGCCAAAAAAACAATAGTAAAACCAATCAAGGAATTAAATAATCCAACTGCAGTTGCATAGCTATAGTTATGGTTTTCAATACCTTGACGATATACATAGGTCGAGATTACATCTGCTGTTTCATAAATACCAGAATTATATAGTAAGTATACTTTTTCAAACCCTACATTTAAAAGGTTCCCCAATGACATAATAAGTAGTAAGACAATCGTAGGCTTAATACTTGGTAATACCAAATGGTAAACTACCTGAAACTTGTTAGCTCCATCTACATCCATAGCTTCATACATATCTGGTGATATACCCATAATGGCTGCTACAAAAATAATCGAGTTAAAGCCAAAAGACTGCCATGAACCAGATGCAACATAAATAAATCTAAACCACTTTGGATCACCCATAAAATTGATCTTAGAACCACCTAATGCTACGATAGCCTGATTTATAATCCCATTAGATGGAGACAAAAAGTTAGTAATAATTCCGACTACAACAACTGTGGATATAAAATATGGAAGATAAGTAACCACTTGTGCCCCTTTTTGGAATACTTGATTTTTTATTTGAGTAATACATAGGGCAAATAAAATCGGGATTGGAAAGCCAAATATCAATGAATAAAAAGAAAGCAAAAAAGTGTTACGAACCAAGCGCCATGCATATGGGGATCCGAAAAACTGTGCAAACCATTTTAATCCGACAAAATCTCCAGTATATAAACCTTTCAGGCCTTGTCCCGGTTGAAACGTTTTAAATGCCATTGTTAATCCTGTCATTGGCAAATAACAAAATATCGCAAAATAAACAACAACTGGAATAATCATTATAATCAAATGTTTATCACGTTTGATATTTTTTTTAAGTTCTAGCATATGTTGGTTTTTCAAAATATAATCACCTTTCTAAATGTACTTTTTTTCCTGGACTAACTATAACTTTTTTACATTTTTTTTGTAAGATTCATTTTTTTCATGCTTCGTTTTTAGAATTTCAACCAAAAGCCACCAAGTATAACGACTTTTTTTGTGCCATAACTACAAACATCTAAACCTAGCATCTAGAGTTTCATGGTATTATGCTAGATTTCAATGCTGTAGAAAAAAGAAATAGGTGTTTTACGTTAAAAAAACAGGGTTCAAAAAAAGAAAACTTTCGTTTTCCTTTTTTGAACCCTGTAAACTCCTTTATTAGGAAATCTTATCTTTATAATCACTAGGATTCATTCCCATAACCGATTGAAAATTACGTCTAAAGGTCAAAAGATTAGTATATCCACATTCGCCAGCAATTGTTTCTAAGGTCTCATCTATGGTATTTAACAAGTCTACTGCATAGTTAATTCGTTTTTCATGTACATACTGCAAATAAGTAAGTCCATAATACTTCTTAAACACATAGGTAACATACTTATTACTGACTTGATAAGCTTCTGTAATTTTTGACAACGAGATATCACTGTCACGATAATTCTCATCCACATAAGTTATAATATCCTGATCTATTTGTTGCCCAGTTATAGATGCAAGATTATTCTCTAAGGATTCTTTTCTAGCCAAGTTACAAAAATGCTTATAATATTCAATAATTTCTCTTAAGGTACACACAGAGTTTAATTTAACCACTTTAACTTTTGACGGTGCTATGGATTCACTATTTTTTACTGCATTTACTGTCATAATATATAATTCATCAAGAAGAGATTGGATACCTATTAAGGACAAATCAAATTCTTCTATATTTTTCTTATATATGTCTTCATATATTTTTTGAATTTGATCTTCATGATTATCTCGTATAGCTTTTGAAAGAGTTTTCACTCCATCTTTAGGTATATAATAATCATTTACAGCTGAAGGTTTATCTTCAAAGAAATATATGGCACCACGGCCACCTGTAACCATTTCATAAAGGGCTAGTGTTGCAGGTCTAAATGATTCATACAAGTTACAAACTTCGTCTTTAACATTATCAACTCCAAGAGTTAGTACATAGTCCTTATTTAGATTACTTAACTCAATTGCGCTATAAAACTCATAAAGCATATCTTCAATTTTTTCACCTTGGTCGCAGTTAATAATTATATATATATTTTGCTTGTCTGCTTCATAACATAGGAATTGAACCGTCTTACTAGAACTAACTACAGCTTGTTCTAATATGATTCTCTGAATCTTAGATAATTCATTATTTTCTATTTTAGCCTCTCCTACGTATCCAATATTAATAACAGCTAATAAATAATAGAAATGCTCTAAATCAATGATTTCTTTTGCACATAAGGACCTTACATTACTTTCTTCAAGATTTCCAGATAAAATACTATGTAATATACCTTTTTGTACATAGGGTGAAATCGTCAATATCTTATCTTTGTATCCATTTCGTTCTGAAACTAAGCCTTCTACACTATTAACAAAATCATCAAAGCCTACTTTTTTCATATCATTTTTCAAACCAATAAGTGACCGAATTCTACCAAAAGGTTTATAGTACCGAGAGGCAAATACGTATGCAACTACAATATAGGCTAAGCAAATCAAAAAACCTACAAATAAGGCAATCACCCAAACCGTATCATATTGAAGTTCATATGCATCTGATGATACATAAATCTCATATGCGAAATCATCGTTGACTCTCGATACCTCTGAAAAAGAATTCGTTTTCATGTCCCCTCTATTAAAAAGGGGTTCTCCCTGGTAGTTAACAGACCATGAAATATTACTATCGAATAGCTTATTTATCTGATACTCAAGATTCTGTTTATTGAATAAGACAAAAACCATACCCTTTCGAGTACCATAATTATAACGATAATCATCTTCATATATCCAGAATTCTTTATTGAACTGAATCTGAAGATTATTAATCTGAATGAGATCATTCAATGTAGAAATCTGATTAAATACACCTTCTTCTTCTAGCATTGTAAATTTATCAGACATATAAATTATATCACTCGCTGTATAGGCTCTATTATATCCATCAAAGAGGACAACAATATTATATATGTTAAGATTATTTCCACTCGCTTTTGTCATCTTAAGTACATCCATCGTTTGGGATACAATATAGGGCTCAACACTTTCTTTATTTCGTATTTGCATATAAAGCTTATTAATGATTAAGGAACTATTGATAGTGCTAACCATAGTTTCAGCACCAAGTACCTGTCGGTCAAGCAGGGAAGTTAAATCGGCAACCTTAGTCGTGTAATATTGATTCATTTGCTCTCTTTGCAATGCCTTCGCCTCATGAACAACGACATACATATACGCGCTAAAACATATCAAAACAATAAATAAGTAAGAAAAAAACATGTTCTTAAAAATCTTACTCTTGATGCGATGATTAAGTAGGGTCAGTTTTTTCATGATTTCGTTCACCTCAAAGATAGATATTGTTTTATAGACAAAATTATCACATATCTATCATAAATTAGGCTCAACTTATATACAAGATTCAAATTCTGCTTAGTTCATTTTAGGATTCAGCATAAAATGTAATAATATTTCCCAATAAATCAGTTCTTATTTTTTACTTTTTGCTATCTCATTATAGAATGCTGACTCTATCACGTCAATAAGCAGGTTAGATAAGTCTATCATATTCGAAACTATAATTATTCAAATATAACTATTGAAAAAAACAAAGAGGCTTCGCCTCGTTCACTTTGCGATTGTTTCGCCGAGAAAGTTTCCCTGACATTTTATGAGATGTTTCTACTCATAAAATTTAAATAAAGAACTTTCCTATAGAATAAAGAAAGGGAGCTATCGCTTTATGACGATAGCTCCCTTATTAATAAATCTTTTTTTATTTACATCTTAAGAAGTGAATCTATTGTTGGAATATCTGTAATATTCTTCCCATATCTACTAAAGAGAACCAATCCTTTTTGATCTAGGACAAATGTAGCTGGTAATTGTGTTTCAATACCTTCATATTCACCGTGTGTAATCCCTAATTTCTTTACCTGAATTGCTTTTCGAAATAAGCCAAAAGACATTAATTTCAAGGTACTTTTTGCTTCAATAATCTCAAATTCCTTATATAATTTCATCTCAGGATCACATATAATGTCAAAGGGTAAGTCTATTGGTTCCTTTGTTATATTCTCTGGAGTACTTTGTAAAACAATGAAAACTTGCATATTCTTGTTCTGGAATTCTTTGTAACGATTACGATACTCTCTTATGTCTAATTGACACACTGGACAGCCATAATAACGAAGGAATAACAAAACAGTCTTCTTACTTTCCTCTAGAACTTGAGAAAATACATTTCTCTCACTTTTATGATTCATAAACTCGAAATCTGGAATGTGTTGTCCCTTACTTATTTTCATATGCTTCCTATTGTCTCCTTAAATATAATGATCATGAATCTATCACTTCAATTCTACAGCCCTTTAAATTCCTTTGCAATTCTTCTAAAAGCTTCTTGAACCATTGATCTTGGTGATGAAAGACATATACGTTCAAAGCCTTGACCATGGTCTGGATCAAACATGGTGCCTTCTTCTAAGATAACGTTAGCATCAATATATATTTTTTTACGAATTTCATCACGGCTTAGTCCATAACCACTGAAATCCATCCAGAATATATACGTTCCTTCTGGCCTGACGCATTTCATTTTGGGAAGGTTTTCTTTGCAATAATCCATAACCCAATCAATTGTTCCATCAAAATATTCTTTCAACTCTTCCAACCATTCTTCACCTTCATTATAGGCAGCTTTTACAGCTTCAATTGTGAAAGGAGTCGGTAGAACCATCCCTAATTCTTTTCTGAATTTCTCACGTAACTCAGGGTTTGTAATAACAATATTGGTAGCATGTAATCCTGCTACATTAAAGGTTTTATTTATTGCTGTACATGTAACAATATGGTCTGTATCCTCTGCTATTTTGGCGATTGGTGTAAATACAGCATCTTTTCGTATCAAGTCACCATGAATTTCATCAGCTACAATAATAACATTATTTTCTTTACATATTTTCGCCATTGCTTTCAAATCTTCATTACTAAAAATTCTCCCTGAAGGGTTATGTGGATTGCAAAGAATAAAAAGTTTATTTTCAGGTTTTTTTGCTTCTTCTTCAAATCCTTTTAAGTCCGCTACATAATACCCTTCATCATTGACTAGCATCTGTGAATTGGCTACAACACGTTTGTTTTCTTCAATTGTACTTGTAAATGGTGTATAGACTGGTCTTTGTATAATAACACCATCACCTGGGTTTGTATATGCACGAATAGCTAAACCTAAAGCGTATACCGTTCCTGGACAAAAAGTGATTTCTTCTTCTTTGATGGTCCAATCATGACGACGTTTGAACCAACCAATTATAGCCTCATAATAATCACTTTTTGGATAAGAGTAACCATATATTCTTCTGTCTGCAACCTTATGCATTGCTTCAACAACACATGGTGGAGCAGCAATATCCATATCCGCTGTGAAAAGTGGTAGTGAATCTTCATTAAATTGTTCTGTGAGGCCTATATCAATAAGAAAATCTCCTAAATCCCATTTAAGGGAACTTGTTCCTTTTCTATCTATGACTTCGTCAAAATTATATTTCATTTTCATTCTCCTTTTTATCCTTATATGCAACAACTTCTATTTCTACCAAGGCGTTTTTAGGTAGTGTTTTGACTGCAAATGCAGCTCTTGCAGGATAAGGATCACTAAAAAAAGTGCTATATACTTCATTCATTAGACCAAAATCATCCATGTTATCTAGATAGACGGTTGATTTAATGACATTTTTCATTGTATAACCTGCCTCTTCTAAAATTGCCTTAACATTTAATAGTGATTGCTCACTTTGTTCCTTAATTCCGTCTCCTGCAAACTCACCTGTTTTTGCATTTATTGGAAGCTGTCCAGATACAAATATAAAACCGCCAGCTTGAACAGCTTGGGAATAAGGTCCAATCGCTCCTGGTGCACTCTCTGTTTCAATTACATTAATCATACAATTCTCCTTAATTTAAGATTTTACTTTATATATTGAAAGAAATAAATTATACTGTAGCACCTTCTATTTCTTTTAATATTTCCTCTAATTCATCATTGATTTTATCCAAATTGACTGCATCCGTTTTAAGTCTTATTAAGGCAACTATAACACAAACAGCTAAAATGGCAACAATTATGATCATGCTTTTTAAATCTAACATTTTAAATAAGTTATATGCTACTAGCATGTCTGCACCTACACCTAATAATAGTATAGCTTTCATAACAGGGATAGGTAATGCAGAAAAAATACTGGTTTTCCATTGAGTCGGAAACTTCTCAGGTAATTTTGTACACCTATAATTTGCTACCGCTGATATAAGCATTAAAGGAATCATAATAAAAGAAATCAAAGCATCAAAGCTAAAATCAAACAAAATCGGAACAGTTGATACTAAATAGAAAGTAAGTTGAATCATCCAAGGAAAGCCAGTTTTTGTTTTGCTCTTAAATACACTTGGTAACCATCCGTCCTCTGCTATTTGTTCTATAGGATATCGTAACATTGCAATCCCACTTAGTAAAGAGGTTGCCAAGGCAAATACTGCTCCACCTAGTATAAAAATGACATAAATTGGATGTGGGAAGATACTTAAGGCAACAACACTTAAATTTTGTCCAGCAATCTCTTCAAAAGGTAGCACACCAGATGCAACAACTGACATTAGTGCATAGAGTAGACCTAGGGCAATGGTTATAAGAAAAATTGCTTTAGGAATTGTTTTTCTTGGATTCTTAGTTACAGCAGACATAGCAACCGGAGCCATGGTCGTTCCCATACATGCGAATGCCATAATAGAGATTGCTTGAAAAAATCCTGAAGGACCGTTATTAAAAAAGCCTTCTGAGGTAAAAAATCCGGTCTGAACTTTCGGCAGCCCTACAACAATGAAAGTCAAAATTGAAAGACCTAGAACGATTGTCATAAGGTTTTGTATTCTAGCTAAGAACTTACTTCCATTAATTGTACTTGCAAAGAACAAAGTCATAATCAATATAGCTAGTATTGTTTTATACCCTTCTATAACAGGAAATACAGAAGCCAAATAATCAACTATACCCTTTGCATATACAGCAAAACCAAATCCAGAAATCATTGTAAATATTCCACTAACTCCTGTCATTATAGGTCCAAATAATAACTTCTTCTGGCTATAGTCTCCACCGCTTAAATTAAACATACCCGACATAACAATATTATACATGTAAGCTAGCATCATAAGTACTGCTCCACAAATCAAGGCAAAGAAAACTGATTTTCCTGTTAACATGATGCCTAATCCCATCATAACAAAGATACCTGAACCTATTGCTCCTCCTAAACCTAATGAAAAAATATCAAATGTGTTTAATAGTTTTTTTTCCTTACTTATTTTTTCCATTTTCATTCTCCTTATAACTGTTTAATTCTTGACCTTTTATAGTCATCCATATATTGAGTTACTTTTCTCATTAGCAATTCCAGCTTTTTAAACCTGCACCTCCATTAAGTTTATATAGTATAGATGACTCTGCTCATTTCATTGCAGTAATAATTTATTATCATTGTAATACTTTTTTATTATATAGTCAATAAAAATTTACTATATATCAAATATAATTGAAAAAATATCTCTACTTTTTTAATAAAATATTATTGTAAGAATATTTTTTTATTAGCACTTTGTACACTTTTTCCCTATAAACGCTAATGTGCCTCTCCCGTATTATTCCTCTTCACATATTGTTTGATTGAAACAAAACAAAGAGGCTTCGCCTCGTTCGCTTGCGATAGAATAAAAAAACAGAGTAATCGATTGTGAAATCGACCACTCTGTCGTATTGTTCTTAATATTATCTTAATTTTCTCTCTTAACTTTACCCAAATATCTATAAATCGTAGCAACGGATACACTAAGCGCTTCAGCAACCTGAATTACTGATCCTTTAATTAAAAAGACGCCTTTGTCATTCAACTCACTTACAATTGCTATTTTTTCATCTTGATCCATCCTATCAGGGGGAACACCAAAATCATTAACAACACTATTAATCGTATCTAATGTCATCTCTTGAGAGGATTGACTTAACTTTTCTGAAATAATCTCATTATTTGAATTATCAAAACTAATCATTTTATCCAAATAAATTTTCATCATTTGCATTTTACTTACATCCATATTAATGCACAACATACCAACTATCTTATTCTTATCATCTCTAATAATGTATGTTGCTGATTTCAGTAATTTGCCGTTACTTGAAGTTCCACTGTAGTTAGTCAGATATTTATAATCATCATACTTAGCATTCTTCAAAATGCGTAGAACCAAATCTGTTGCTGGTGCACCTATGCCCCTACCACTAATATGACTATTCCTAATTGCAACAACAGAATTTTCTAAATCAGTCATATCATGTAAAACAATTTCAACATCTTCTCCAAGAAAATCAGCTAAAAAATCAACAAATCCTATATAATTATTTAAACTTTTATTCAAAGCAAACCTCCCACCCAATTACTGCATAAATTCTAAAATACTTTTTTATGCTGATAATTATTTTTCATTATATCATCAAAAATATATTTGTCAATCTTTTTCCGCTTACTTTTGCTTTACTCTTATATCTTAAGTATAAACCCCAAAGAAAGGCCTGATTCCAAATAGGACAGACCTTTCTGGTCGATTAAGTCTCCTCAATACTAATGGGAACTACAATTCTTGACTCTGTATTTTTACCAATATAATTTTCTGATGGGCTGTTTTTACGTCTTTAATCATAGACCACACTCCAGGATAATTGGAGTGAATTGCGTATTCAGGATAATTGGACGAAGATATATCAATACGTAGTATATGTCCTTTTTTTCAAAGTCCAAGCAATTGGTAATGTTTCAATATCTATTGTAACCCGGCTACATGCCTTATATATACCTCTTGAATCCCCCTTTTTAGAACTACAGGTATAACCCGTGGTATTCATTAAGAGAAAAAAGCCCTAAGCTGTTACTAGCTTAGGGCGAATATACATCCGTGTTACCACTGTTATATATAAATTTAGACCCTCTAATAAAATGCCAATCATTTAGCATTCGTATATTCAAAGGTAGGTACAAGATGAATACAAAAGATTTATCTTCTTTTTTCATCATATATATGTTAACTAAACGAACACAATTAAGTCTAACTTTTCACGTAATCCAATGCAAACTGAACGGTAACTTCCACTCCGTTTTTTAGAACACTTTCATCAATATCAAATCTTGGGTTATGGTTTTGAGCACCCGAACCAAGTTCGTCATTATCAATCCCCATAAGACCATAAACTCCAGGACATATATCAAGATACATACCGAAAGTCTCAGATCCGTTCAAGGGTTTCATATGATACAGCTTGTCAGGTCCTATCGCTTTTTTAACAGATGCTTCAGCGATCAACGAAAGTTCTTCATCATTTTGAACCGGTTTTACAATACTATTATATGCACCTCCAAATTGTATCTCCGCTTTGCATTTATGGGCCTCAGCTGTGCTAGTGACAATCCTAGTAAAAGACTCTTTGAATTGTTCTACTTGACTAAGATCAAAGCATCTGAAACCACCTGAAAATTCCGCAACATCAGGAATTACATTCCCAACCTTACCTGCCTGAACTTTACCAATATGTAAAACTACAGTTTTATTAGGATCTAATTCTCTTGTAATGATAGATTGTATTCCCAACAGAATATGTGCTGTACACATAATCGGATCTATACATAAATCCGGACGTGAACCATGTCCACCACATCCTTCAACTTTCACGTCAAATGCATATGCAGCAGCCATTCTGGATCCTGGATCTACACTAACATACCCACCTGGTATTCCTGATTGTACATGAAATCCCCATGCAGCGTCCACATTCCTATCTCTTAAAGCGGATACCATATCCATAATTCCTGTGAAATTCTCCTCACCTTGCTCAAAACAAAATAATATTGTTCCACAAAGCTCATCCTTGATGCTAATAAGTGTTTTCATAGCTCCTAATAACATCGCGGCATGAGCATCATGTCCACACATATGTGATACGCCATCAATCAAGGATACTACTTGCTTTTTGTTGCGTAGATTGAACTGATCCTCCATTATAGGTAGAGCATCTATATCAGCTCTAAGCATCAATGTTTTTCCTTGTCTTCCTGTCTCCAATGTAGCAATAATATTGAAGTCACCAACTCTTTCATATGGTAATCCCATAGCTTCTATTTCTTTTGTTATACGTTCATAGGTTTTCTTTTCATACCCTCCTAATTCAGGATACTTGTGAAACTCTCTTCGTAACTCAATCACATAAGATTCAAACTTATCTGATAGCATATTGCCCCCTCCTTGACTTATATTAGATACCTTCTATATCCTGTTTATTTTATAACACCAACACTTTATACTATCTAAGCATTTTCTTTCCCTCTAATGTCATTTAATTCGCTTCTTAAAACATTAACATCCGTTATGGTATAGGGCGTATATGGAAATAGTTCAACATTTTCCATATATTGGTCAAGTTCTTCTTTTGGTAAGTATGCAAGCAATACCTTGCCTGTTCCAGTCTTATAGGCTTCCATGGTAGAACCAATGGCTGACCCCATTACCGATTGGTTCGTTCCCTTAATTTTATCAACAAATGTTACATCACCATTGTTATTACAGTTATGTATGTATTATAATAATTGAAAAAAAAGAATATGTAAAGTTTTTCGTTTACAGCTTCATTTATACTGACAGATCATGCATAAGTGTGAGTTTTGCACCTGTTTTTGCTACAACTTCTTCTACAGTGACACCTTCTTGTGTCTCTATTAAAAACGGCTCGCCATCCTTAATCTCAATAACAACTAACTCTATGACAATCATTTTAACAACATTAACTGCAGTTAGAGGCAATTCAGTCTCTTCATCTACATTCACATCAAGCATTTGCAAGTTCCCCTGACATTTTATGAGATGTTTCTACTCATAAAATTTAAATAGAGAACTTTCCTAATAGGATAAAAAACACAGCAAAGCCTACTTATAGTCTTTGCTGTGTCTCATTTCTTGTCTTGTCAATATATGCTTTTACTCTTGTTCCACTGTATAACCGGCATCTCTTAGTCCTTGAACAATTCCATCATCGGCCAGCATATGTGCCGCCCCAACAACAACAAAGTAGTCATGGCTAGTATCATCTTTTAGCATTGCTTCAACTTTTGTCAGCATATTTGCATTTCTTGTTGTAAGTAATTTTTCATTAAATTCTTTGGCCAAAGGATCAGCTAAGTCCTCTTCCAAAAGAATCTTCTCTAGATTATCAATATCTCCTGCTTTCCAATAACTTAACATTTGATTAACCGTATCAGCTGTTTGATTATCAGAATCTGCTAATACACTATTTAAATACCCTTCTTGAAGTTCATTGGAAAAAGAATCAAACATATCCATTTGTTCTCGAACACTTTCCAATTCAATAATTGGTTTATATCCCGTAGAAGCTGATAGGAAGTAAACATCAACACCAAGACCACCTTGCAAATTCGATTGTGACATTAATATCGTTTGAGCTAATATAGCAGCATACCAAGGTTTTACCTTATTGTAGATTTCCTCTTTAACTCCCAATGAACTTACAAGTTCAACATATCTTTCATAGCTTTCTTCTGATATTAATTGATCCAGTGTTTGATCTCCCTCAAGCATCATCAATTGTTGAACATAAGCTGTATCTTCTGGCTTATTAACGAGTACATTAGCTTCAACTACTAAATAATCTGAATTTACATACCCTGTCATAATATTCTTACTCATGGGGTAGATACTTCCATCTGACACATGAATGGATCCTAGTAAATAAACTGTATTATCTTCATCTGATACTTTCCAAAAACAACCTTTTGCATCTTCATCCAATGCATACACTAAGTTATCGTAAACTCGTTTTGCAATAAGAATTAATTCTTGCGTCGTACAAAAATCATCTAGTGCCAACTCATTGTTACCTTTACCGCGTATGATTTTATTATCTTCTAAATACTTTATGGCAATATCCAATGTTGGTTCACCATCAATATCTAGAGCCCTATCAATCACATCATAGAATTCTTTTGCGACAGCACCTCGTGTTATCCTTGCATCTTCTTCAAGTTTTGTTTCATCAACAAAGCTAAATGCCTTTTCAAAACTTGCTTCAAGAGCTAACAATTGTTCAACACTAGCTTCAGCCTTGTAATGAGCATAGGTTCCTGTATCACCTAGACCATAAACATTTGCCATCTGAACTTCCCATGTTGCCCATAAACTAGGAACATCTTCTACAGCCGTGGCTGTTAGGGCTTCTTGACCTTCAGCTGTTGCACCTGTATCTGTCTCTTCAGCGTAAATGATTTGGTTCATAAATAAAGCCAACATTAACAAAATACTTAAACTGTGTTTTAATTTTCTCATTGTCTCTCCTCTTATATGTTTATTCTTATTTATTAATAGGGAAATCACTGTAATATGCAAATATTATTATTTTATCTGCTTTTCATTAAAGTTTTCTCCTTATTTTGCTAAAATCTATAAGCTCCTTATATACAAACAGGGGAACGTTAACATATTAACACACATCAAAATATGGTGTCAATTGCGAAGTGCTTAGGGTTGCGTTAATTTATCGTCGAAAAAGAAAGATAGAATTATCCCTCTGTGAATTTATAAGAATTGTTCTTCGGTTAGTATAGCATACTTTTATCCGCAGATACCTCTTAGTTTTTTTGTTAGGCAATACATTCCATCGACTTTTCCTAAACTTCCTGCAACTGTATCACTATTCCAAACATCTGTATACTTTTTCTGTTTCTTTTTTATCTGTTGATCAAGTGCTCTTCTTATTTCGTCTTGTATCTCTCGCTCTTGCTTTTCGACACGATATTTCAGCAAGTCATATATATTTCCTTTATTGGCTGAATAGGCTCTTAATTTTGCCATCTGTGACGCACCTTTTGCCGACCACCCTAACGGCCGACTGCTTAATCTACTTGCTAATATGTGACTAACTTGCCCTTCAGCGCTGCATCCCATTCGTGCTAATTCATCATTGTTTGGTCTGACTATGGCATCCCAATGATTCCTTATGTACACTTTTGTTCTTCTGATTTGTTCTCTTTTCTGATCACTTTCCGCTAAAGATGTAGCTATCTCTAACACTTTATCTATGGTTGTAAAATCTTCCATACTGATTCCGTCATAAACTGCTGTTCTTGCATCTGAAACTGAATCTCCTAAATGTCCAACTGCTCTCATTATCGATTGATTCAAGTGGAATTTATCTAACACAAAACAACATTTTGAACCTAATACATCAACTCCTGCTTTGATCCAAGATGCTCCATCTCCCATGATATAGATGCTTTCCAAGTATTCTTCATCATAAACAGCACCTATATATTCTAGCACTTCTAACCAAATATCTTCACTCTTTTTATACACTCCACAAAAGTAATGTTTGTTCCTTAGTATATTTCGTTTACTGTTTGGACTTTCTTTCTCTATTCCTTCAAATATACAGGCCAACCTTGGTTCTACTGTATTGGACTTCCTGCCATATTCATTTACTCTGAGGTCACCTTTTTTCTTGTTGAACTGGAGCGACACATGATCTTCATCTGCATTTATGTAGAGTGCTTTTATCTTCTTCTTTTCTTTGTTTTTAGGAATAATTACTGGTATTTCCAGTGTGTGTACATCCCTCATAATCGCTTGTTTACTAATGATGTCATCGGTTACTGTTGCATTCTCTCCACTAATTCTATAGCTGCTATCAATAACATGTTCTAGTCCTTTAGCAACTACATCATCACTTTTCCTCATCTTCTTCGTAATGCCACATGCTTTATCTGCTAGATGTATGCACTCGCCGGTTTTCTTATCTTCAAAGTACGTTCGTTTGTATGTTATTACCCCGCACGTACTGGTAAAAGAATTTTCATCATTCGAGCGTTCAATAACGTATCTGTCTTTTCTATAACTGGATCTTCGATACACTCCATCGATCTCTTCAATCGTTTCTTTAATAATAGCCCTTTGCAACTCCTGTAGTGGTTTGTTCAGCTCTAGGACCAACTCTCCAATATCCATTTTTTCATCACTAATAAAACTTTTTACTATTTTTTCAATATTTTGTATCCCTCTGTCCATGAAGTGTTGTATACTGTTATGCATAAGAAAACACCTTTCCTGTTATGTATTATTTGTTTCTAGGCAAAACTTATAATATCACAACTTAGGTGTTTTCTTTATTTTTTCTTTTCCGACGATAACTTTACGCTAACGTGCTTACTAATAAATCCATTTATAAATGGTCCCCCTTATCCACCTATGGTTTTCCTATAATTGCGGATATTTTCACATAAAAAAACAAGTGACTAAAGACATTATTCATGATGACTTTAGTCACTTATTATCTAACAAACTTTTACTTAAAATTTTGCAAGTATTATACACTTTGCTTAAGCAAATTATTAGTAACCCTCTTTATACCAATAAAGATATACTCTTCTTTTACCTTAGCGCTTTGGAAGCCACAAGCATAAAACGATGTTCAACACTTACATACTTACCATTTTTTTTCTATATGTTTATCAAGTTCTATAAGTTTATCAATATGACTAGCTACACTGAATCCAGGAAATTCCCACTCAATAACTTTTGCAAAATATACGATTGCGCCCACATCATAAAATTCTAAAACAGGAAATGCTTCAGCCTTAAATAAGACATCAAAATTCTTTTTATGTAAATCGTCAATAAAATTATCTAGCCTAATCTCTGGATATGGTTGTCTAAAATCATCAATTAAATACTTCGACAAAACATTATTATTCATCCCACCAACTTGCTGTGTAAGGAATAAACCATTAGGCTTTAAAACACGGTCTACCTCTGATAAATTATAAGACTCATGTCTGTTTATAATAATATCAAAAAAATTGTCCTTAAATGGCAACCTAGTTGTAACAGGATAATGATCACTGTCTTCAGTCTCTTTAACCCTTATCCCTAAAGGTTCCAACCTCTTCTTGCACAACTTCACATTGGGTTCCCAACTTTCAGTAACATATGTATGATCATATGGGTGGTTTAATGAAAGCAAATACTCACCTCCACCAGTTCCCATATCCAACAACTGGTGGTCTGGTTTTAAATATCTTCTCACAATTTCATCGTATTCCCAAGGAAGTTTACCTTCTTTCCATCGCCCCTTCAGGTATGAAAAATCCCATCCAATAAAACTTTTTTCCTCGACTTGATACCATTGTTCTAATTTTTCTTTTATCATAACTTTCTCCTTTTCTGTGTATTATCTTAGGAAGAAAAGCAGTACAGTTAACTGATAACATATTCTTATATCCCGCTGCAATCTGCTATCAGATTATATTAACTGCACCGAGTAGTTAATTCGTTTTATTCTTGTCATAGCAACACCTTCTTTCATTTCATTTGCTCAATTATATCATATCTTCCATAAATAAAACGAAATATTCGGAAGATAGGATTAATCTAATTCAAAAGCAGGTTGACCACCAGAATCTTTTTTGCGTAGACTCCTAAACTCTTTAGCCACAAGAAAAACAGTCCAAATGATAATGACAAAATCTATGAGGAAAGCTCCTGTATAAACCCAAGATACTCCAAAAAATCTTGGCAAGATTAACATAACAGGTAGATAGAAAACCAACTGTCTTGAAATACCAATAAGCGAAGCCACCTTCCCTTTATCAATAGCAGGGAAAAAGGTCATTCCCATAAAGATAATAGGTAATATGGGTAATACTGCCATAAACACCCTAAAGTTTCTTATATCAAGTGCCGTAAATATACGTTCAGGTAACATTGCTTGTAAAATCAGCGATGGCTGAATCATCATTATAGCCCAGAATGGTACCATTATAAGCATTCCAGCTACTGCAAACACTTTAAAACTCTTAATAACCCTCTCATAATCTCTTGCTCCATAATTGATGCCAACGACAGGTTGCAACGCTCTCATCAAACCAAATATTGGGGTTAACATAAAGGTAAATATCCTAAACGCCACTCCATAAAAAGCAATATCAGAGGTGGTCCCATAATTAGAAATAGCATTGAGTACAACAATGGCTTGTAAAAGACTCATCACTGACATAATCATGGATGGTGTACCCATTGATATAATTTTTTTAATGATAGCTCCGTCTCGTCTCAAACTAAAAGGTTTTGACTCAAAAGTGGCCTGTTTTCTTGCAAAGTATATAAATGAAGTTAATGTATAAACAATCATACCCAAATTAGTACCGATTGCAGCTCCTTCTACTCCCATGTCAAAGATCACAATCAATATGTAATTGGCTACAATATTAACTCCCAAGCCGATCCCCATCATGACTGCTGCCGATTTCATTTTCCCCTCAGCTCGTACAATCATATTTCCCGAAAGGCCTGCAACCCAGAAGAATGTTCCAAAAACTGTAATTCTAAAGTAGGAAGTTCCGTAAATCATTTCTTCACCACTACCACCCATCATTCTCATTAATCCATTAATAAAAATCAGGGCAAACAACATAAACACTGCTGAAACAACCAAGTTTAGATAATTAACATTACCTAGTAGTTTGTTCTGAGTCTCTTTATCATTTTCTCCTATAGCGATACTAAGGGCACTTCCTGCACCTACACCTACTAATGAGCCTAATCCCAAAGTTATCTGTGTTAAAGGATAGGCTAAGGACACTCCTGCTAGAGCTAACTCTCCTACATATCTCCCTACAAACAATGCATCAAAAATCGTATTCAGGCCATAAAGGACCATGGCAATGATTGCTGGCCATGATAAGCTAAAGGTTACCTTCCACATATTGTCATTTAAGATAAATTGCTTCTGTTTATCCTTGTTCATTTCTACCTCCATTCTTTTTCACAACCGACGCTTACGTCGGTTTCTGGCAAATTTAAAAGCCTTAACCGGCTCTTAGATATTGATAATCATTTTCATTAACATTATACTTAAGCCTTTTTCATTTGTCAACGAAAAATTATGAAGATATTAAAATCACATATTACAATCCGCTATAATCATTTTTTTAAAGAAAGGATATATCATTTCTTTGATTTCTTCTCGTTTATTAAGGAGTACCTCCGGTTCAAGAGACATGTTTTGAGCAAACAACATACCATTCATAAGTCGGCTGATAAAAATGATGTTCGCCTTAAACGTCTCGTCATCCATACACTTTTTAGACAAACCTAGTTTACTCAATATATATTTATGAAACTCTGTTTCTAGTTCAATAAACACATCCCAATATTCTCTATCATAGAGTACTTCATGAAGAAACATGGTATAAACTTTCCTTGCATCGGTAACAACAAGACTTTTTTCGAGAAAAGCCTCCATAGCTATGTCTATTTTTTCCGCCAATGTTTCTACCTGATCAAGTTTTCTCATAAAAGGATTGTATTCCATATAATAAAGGTTTCCTACTCGCATCATGTCAATCATTATTTCTTTAGTACTGCTATAATAATAATAAAATCCACCTTTAGACAGTTCAGTTCTAGCAATAACATCTTCCATTGTTGTCCTGTGAAAACCCTTAGAAGCAAAAACTTCAAATGCCGCATCATGAATTTCTTTAATACGTTCTTCTCTTGTTTTTCTCTTGTTAGCCATCTGCTATCCTCCTGTTCTATAATACAAAATCTTATCATTTTTCATTGTTTTATTCAAGAATATAGTTTCAAAAGTAATCCTATGAGAAACACTTTATCTGTTCCCCATAGGATCATTTATTTTCCTTTGTTCATGTTAGAGTGTTTACTGGACATATGCTACACCATGTTCTAGGTTTATAAACAATACCTAGCAATGTACCAATTATTACTGAAGTAAACATCATAGAGTATACCCTATAACCTAAATGAACTAATGGTGAAACAACATCTAGATCCAGTAATTGAGGTAGCCTAATAGGTAAGGTAAACACAATCAGAAACCGAATATGTTCTATTGCGTCTATCCTTCCAAGGGAAACCATAATCGTCGACATCGTAACAAAAAAAAGATTGATTCCAAAATATATAACTACAGCCTTCTTAAATCCTAACTTAGTAAACAGTTTTGGTGATTTTAGACCTATATTGACTTTTGAAACCACCTTATTAAAGTATCCTGCTCTCGGACATAAATTCTTACACCATAAATTCTTCTTATATTTAAAATACAAGGCAAAAGGTATGATAAAACATAATAAACCAATAATTGAAAATGTAATATGTATCATACCTATAACAAAAAATATAATGGTTATCCATAACAGCTCATTTTGAACATTCTTCATCGTTATCTCCTAAATTTAGAAAACCCCTTTTCAGGGGTTATAACTAGTTCTTCTTAAGTTTTCTTGTGCTGATACCAAATGGTAAATAAAGTGGGCAAAAATTGATTACTCCTGTAAGGATGAAAACGATACCTAGTAAGGATATAAATCTTAAGCCTCCATCAAGGATAAAAAATAATGATAATACTGCCAAACCTAAAACTATTCTTATAATTTGGTCAAGGCGACCAACATTTTTCTTCATATAAAGCACCTCCTACTACTATAATAACTTATATAGGAAGATGGAGTAAGTGACTAAGTCACATAACCTATAAATCTAAAATCTCTATCCTTCCTCGAAAAAGTTTCACCTTTCCTTCCTTTTCCCATTTCTTTAATTGTCTAGAGATAACCTCTCTCGCCGATCCAAGATAAGCTGCCAATTCTTCATGGGTTATATAAACAACCGGATGTCCCTTGTCCAGTAACCATTGTTGTAGACGATTTTCCAATGTATCAAATACAATACCTTCAACCTTAGCCGTTATTTGAATTAGCCTCGTAGAAATGAGTCTAAAAACATAATTTCTTAAGCTTTCTTCTTCAGCAAATATTCTTAGAAACTCCTCTTGAGGAACTAGAACACACTTAATATCTGTTGTCGCTTTTGCAAATGCCATGTAGTTATTGTCTGATAAAACACAGCTTAGGTTTAGGACACACGATTCACCGGCTTCTATCGTATAAAGCCTAAAGTGTTTACCATTAACACTTAACTTATATACCTCAATCTCACCACTTATTAAAAAGAGAACATGCTGACATTGATCATTTTCGTTAAGGATTTCATGTTCTCTATCTAAGTCAACCACATTCTGGAACCATTTTTTATTATCGTCTGATAATTCATGATAAAATTCTAAATTCATAACGCCTCCTTAACTCATTATAGTCTATATAGATTGATCTTGTTTAGCTGTTTCTCATTCCTACTTAAAAGTGATTTGTCAAAGGGAACTCCATGTGAAGGATACAGTGTATTAAAAGTCATATCCATCATTTTTTTCCAAGAAGTCTTATACTGTGTTAAATTTTCAATCCATATAATGATATTATGACGACTTGGTAATCCGTTCATAGACGCATCTCCACAAAACAAAATGTCATTGTCAATTAACAAACCAATAGAATCGGCTGTATGTCCAGGTAAATCTACAACCCTTCCTGTCAATTTTTTCTCTATATCTGAACTATTATTATCATCTATTACCAGATATCTATCCTCTTGGTCAACAGGTTCAAACTTATGCTGTCCTTTTCCAAACAACTTAAGTATTTGACAAAAGAGCCAAGCTCTTATACTACTACATCCGCCATCAAAAGAGTTCTGTCCTATTTTTAATCTCCTAGCTGATTCCTCTGTTAGTATTACTTTAGCCTCTGTTTCTTCTAGTACTTGATTTAAACATCCAACATGATCATCGTGTACATGTGTTAAAAATACATACTTGATATCATTTAATGGAATACCATACTTATATAAATTTTGTTTAAAGTTTGTATAAGTCTCTCGATAACCAGTGTCAATAAGAGCATAACCCTCAGGTATTGTTAATAGATATATATTACTTGTCTTACTACCTAAATTTAGGATTCTATCTGATGTCCCTTTTCTCACCTTATATTGATAAAGGATCTTTTGTCCAAGCATATTTTCCTTAGCCTTAACATTGGCTATATAATCATCAAATGAATGATAGTCCTCCAACTGATATCCCAATAGGATTCCTTCCAACTGCTTTCGCACTTCATGTACCACTTTCAGTTCTTCTTCCTTATTAACATCATTAATCAATATCAAGGTGTCAACTAAACTATCTATCACTTTGTCTTCCGAAAATGGTTTGCTCCTATCAGTAGTTTTTGAAACACCACTAATCACTGTTTTACTATCTTTATACTCTTTTATAATCATTTTAGCATATCCGACTGCACATTGGTTTTTTTTACACTCGCCACATATCTCTGGACCTACACATATACTATTTAGATCCTCCATAATATGTAATGTATAATCATAAAGTAATCTAGATTGTCTAACATACGCAGTTTGGATACCTTTTTTTCTCATAATCAATAACTTATATACCAAGTAAGCCACAATTATTGTAACTACCACTATAAATGATACCATATATCTTGCAGTCATATACTGCTTGGGTAATGTTTGACTCAACTTTTGAAAGCCAAAAAACATAAATACCAAAGAAGCTACCAACTTAATTCCAAGTTCAGGAATTTTGTCACCCATTTTTTTACCAACAATGATACCTAACCCACCTGTAGCTACCATACCTGCTACTGTACCCACTAAAATCATTCCTGGGAAAGTTGCATCTGCTGTCAAAGTAATTGCAGTCAGCTGGGTTTTATCTCCAAGTTCACCTAGAAAAAAGGCCAAGGAAACTGTTGCAACTGGTCCAAACTGAAATTTAGGTTCATCTTCAGTATCCTCATCTTCGGCCTTTAGTGACCATATAGCAAAACCTACGAAAGCAAAGCCGGCAATCATTTGAATGGTGTTTATAGGAACTAAGGTAGATAGGTAACTCCCTAATAACACTGCCAACCCGTGGTTTATAAAAGAACCTAAGCCAATACCAATTAAAACCTTTCTAACCGGATATTTTGTTGCAAAGGCCATGGCAAGTATTTGGGTTTTATCACCCATTTCAGCAATAAAAATTAATATAAATGCTTGAATAATTTCGCTAATCATGATTTTCTCCAATTCCTATATATATCATCTTCATTTAAACAAAAAGGCTTCGCTGCGTTCACTTTCCTATAGAACAAAGAAAAGAGACCTATAGATTAATCGGCGAATCTCACCAATTAATCTATAAGTCTCGCTCCATTAAAAGTTATTAATGTAAATAAGACCAGGATTACTCCAGTATGTTGACCTTATTTGTGGTTTCCCATAGCTACTCCCTTATAGAAGCTTTCTATAATATATCAAAATAGGAAAAACTTGTCAATTGTTTCACTATTTTTACTTAAATCTATAAGTAAATTTTGGATTATAACACTTCCATATATAGTGAACATAATTGAATTAAGAGCAAATCAAAACCAACCATAAATAATGGTCATACCTACGACGTATCCTATAAGAGCATAAAACCATTTTCCTGCAAATTTATAAGTAGAAATTGATGCCAAATTAAAGATCGGCAAAATCATCAAGACCAAGTATAAAATAATTGTAAAAGCTGTATAGGGAACCCATCTCTCAAACAAGAAGAAAAAAGCAAGAATAAGGACATTATTATCTAAGGCTAATCCCTTGTATGTTCTTTTATCAATCAAACCATAGATATTGAAATAGCTTAATCTAATGCCACTTACTGCAATAATAATAAATGCACCTGGTAAAAATATGGGGTTAAACTTACCATAACTAAGTAAAAATATAGCCGGAAAAACACCAAAACTCACCATATCAATAAGTGAATCAAGTTGGCCACCAAAATAGCCTTGAATCTCTGTACGCCCTTTAAGTTTTCGGGCAATAATCCCATCCCCCCAATCAAATAAGGTTGCCCATAACACTCCAATTAAAGCAAACTGAAAATTACCTAAAACAGCATAATAGATTCCAAGCAAGGCACTAGCAAGGCCTGCAAGAGAGCAAATATTTGGTAAATCTCTAAGAAAGCTGAGCATGGAAGGCACTACAGTAGCTTTTGAATCTTGTTTTATCATTTCTTCATACCCCTTTTATATATTTTCACTTAATAGATGATTAAACGCGTCTACAAATTTTTCATTTTCTTTTTTTCTTTTTACCGCAATTCTAATATATTGCCCTTCAATTCCTTCTTTTGTAGACAGGTCCTTAATAAGAATATTATAATCATTTAACAAGGCTTCTGTTATATGGGTTGCAGTAGCTTCACCGAGAATTTCACACATGACATAATTTGCCTGAGTCGGTATGACTCTTAGGAACTTACTCTCACTTAATTGTTCCAAAAATACTTCTCTGGCTTCTTTTATTAGTTCTAAGGAATACTTATATTCATCACTATATTTTTCACTTATTTGCATGTAAAATTCTGCTATAGAATTAATATTCCAAATGGAAATATCATTTTTAATAAAAGCGATTAGGTCAGTATCGGCACTACATATAATACCTAGACGCAGGCCTGGTATTCCATAAGACTTAGAAATACTTTTAACAACGATTAGTTCCTTATAATCTTGTAGAATCTTCTCAGATAACAATGTTGTGGAAAACTCGGAATTAGCAAAATCTACAAATGATTCATCGACAATCAATCTAATCCCTTTTTTCATCGTCCATTTTGCCAAAATCAAGACATCAACAAGTTCAATAAAGTTGCCTGATGGATTATCTGGATTAATGAGCAAAAGAGTGGATATATCCTTATCTTCATAAAACTCCATCAAGTCATCAATTGTGTATGAAAAATCTGGGTTTTCTGGATAAAAGGCTATAACACTATCTTTATCTAGTCGATTAGGGTATTCTTCAAAAGTAGGACGAATAAGACCTATTTTACCTTTTAGGGTTTTCATTAAGGAATTAATTAATTCTGCAGCACCATTTCCTATACATAAATGGTCTTTTTGTAATCCAAAGCATTTGGCAGCCAATAGGCTATTGACACCTATTCCTGAAGGATAGTTATAGATTAGACTTTCAATATTGTACTTAATTTCATTTACCATCTTAATTGGAGGATAAAAGGGATTAACCAAATAACAAAAGTCAATTAAATTCGAATATCTCCAATATCCACCATATCTATTCTGGATTTTTGTCAGTCTATTCTTAGGGCAAGCAGTAAATAAGGATTCGGCAATATCCAAATCCTGTTCATCATCGATTTCATACCATACTACATTCTCTATTAAGGTTACTTTGATCTCTGGTCTATCAAGTAAACCAATTACCTTTAATACTTGCTCATAATATGCATTTGTACCTTGAGATTTAATATAAGCTCCCAAAAATGGTACATAGTGATTATTAGAAAACTCTTTGCTGAATTTGTAAATGTTTACTGTTTTATAGTATTCATGTGCTTCATTATAATCATACTCCGTTTTCCCAACAAAACTGATAATATTATTATCGTCATCTAAAGTTATAGCTGTACCATCCATCCAGCTTTCATGTTTGGCAACTAAAGCAAGATTTGGATATGGGTCATTGATGATATTCTCTAATGCCACATCATCAAATATTAAGTCCGATTCCAGTAACAATGTATCTTCTTTAAGCAAATATTCTTTTGCTAAATACAGAGAATATATATTATTCGTTTTGTAATAAATTTCATTGGTGACAAATGTTATTGGTGTGTTTACTTCTAAATTTAATATAAATGAAACCAATTTTTCAGCTTTATAACCAACAACAATAATAATCTCCGATAGGTTCAATTTGTCTAATTGCAAGAGCATCCTCTCAATCAGTGTAATACCATCGACTTTAACCATACATTTTGCAGAACCTTTCGTTAAATGTTTAAGTCTTTTTCCCATTCCCGCTGCTAATATAATTGCTTGCATTCCTTTTACCCTTATCAACTTTCTCTTTAAAATTGCATTAAAAAAATAGGTACCCTCATCTATAATTGCTTACGCAAGACATAAAGAGCTTCTACTTTTGTTTTCACGGTATCTACGACTTCATAAAACAAAATTGAAACTCTTTTCTAAAATTTTAACTACTCTTAATAAGTGAAAAGTTTAAGTAATCGAAAACACTGTAACTATATAGAGTGAAATACCCGTAGGAGTACTATCTCTAATGGTTCAAGTTTAATAGATGTTGAAATTCGTAAGAAGTGGAGCTTTAATCATACACCTTATAAATGATATATGCAAATAGCCAGATATGAAAGCGTATTAAATAGTCACCTTATTTAGGCTTTCATCATCGTATATTCCTGCTCTACTATGTTAAATCAATTGTTATTTATCAACTTATTTTCTGTTATGTATTGACACGATTTTAACGATTTGTTATAATTATTCCGTAATTGATATTGATTCTCATTATCATAAAATAATATTAAGTTAGGAGCTATTATGAAAAAAATAAGTATCATATATTGGTCTGGAACAGGCAATACAGAGGCTATGGCAAAGGCAGTTGCAGACGGTGCCAAAAGTGAAGATTTAGATGTAAAGATACTAGCAGTATCCAATGCTACATTAAGCGATGTAACTGACGTAGATGCAGTAGCCTTAGGATGTCCATCTATGGGGGCTGAAGTACTAGAAGAAACTGAAATGGAACCTTTTGTTGAAGGCCTTAAAGGACAAGTGGCTGGTAAACCTATGGTGCTATTTGGTTCATATGGTTGGGGCGATGGCGAATGGATGGATGATTGGAAAACAAGAATGGAAAACTATGGGGCGAAGCTTGTAGCTGATTGCTTAATCCTAAATGAAATGCCTGATGATGAAGGTTTAGAGCAATGTAAGACACTAGGAAAAGCTTTAAAATAGGGTCTGAAAGGATTATACTATGCCGAACTCCCTTTATTATCTCACCCAAGAAATGACTGATCAATACTCAGAGCTTGATCATATGGTTTACAAAATATTTTATCATGCTGCAGCAACACTTTCAGGAGTAAAGCCTGCAACGCTAATTTCTTTCAGAGATAATCATCAATTTAATTTCAAAGAAATGTGGTTTAAACATAAAGAAGCAATATTAGCATCAATATCACTTGATGCAATAGAATTAAAAAACTGCATTAACAGTGTCAAAGTTTTGTTTTACAACCACTCATGGTTAGATAAAATCATCAGTAACAAAAAAGCATCATCATATTTAAGTCAATTCGGTTATTATAGCAATATTACCGTTACTGATGCATTAAAAATTTTACACGATCGATTTAGAAATCATTGTCCTGATGAAATAGGCGTTTTTTTGGGATATCCATTATCCGATGTTATAGCATTTTCCTCAGATTATAAAGATTGCAGTATTGGTGTTGGATACTGGAAAGTATACTCAAACCTAAGTGAAGCAAGACAGACTTTTGAATTATATGACTTAAAGCGTTTAGAATTTACGAATATTTTGAAACAGGGAACAAGACCTTATGATTTACTAAAAGCCATCTAATAATACACCTTATAAAGCCAACCACCTGCCCCTATCAGATGGTTGGCTTTAATATAAGCACTTCTATATTTTAAGAAACTTCTTGCAATTGTGTTCTAAGCATAGAGGCAAATGTACCATTATTCTTTTTCAATAGATCTGGTCTTCCACTTTCCTCAATACTTCCATCTTTGATGACTACAACCTTATCCGCTCCTGATACTGTACGCATTCGATGAGCAATAATCAAAACAGTTTTATTTCTAATTAGTTCGCTTAACGCCGCCTGTATCTTACTTTCATTTTCAGCATCAAGTGAAGCCGTCGCCTCATCTAAAAGAATGATTGGTGCATCTTTTAACATGGCTCTAGCAATAGATATTCTCTGTCGTTCACCTCCAGATAAACGCTCACCGTTTTCTCCAATAAGCGTATTATAGCCATCCGGTAACCGATTGATAAACTCATCACATCTGGCTAATCTGGCTGCTTCTCTTACCTCATCATCCGAAGCGTCCTTTCTCCCCAATCTGATATTCTCCATCACGCTAGAATTAAATAAGGTAACATCCTGGAATACAATTGAGTAATACTTAAGTAAAGTTTCAGGGTCAGTAGTTGAGATATCAACACCTCCTAAAGTTACTTTTCCATAATTGGCATCCCAAAATCTGGCAGCTAACTTGGCAACTGTTGATTTACCGCCACCTGAAGGCCCTACCAGTGCTGTAACTTCACCCTGCTTTGCCGTAAAGTTAATATCACTTAGCGTCTGTACACCATCAATATAAGAAAAATCTACATGTTCAAACTTAATGTCATAATTGGCAGGTGTAAAATTTTTACTACCTTCCTGACGAGGCATGGCGTCCATCTCTTTCATACGGTTTATGCGAACATTTAAGTAGAGCAATAACGCCAGATTGTCCATAATTTCCATTATCGGGTTATATACTCTTGCAGTGATAACAAGGAATACTAAGTATGAAAAAATACTTACTTGCCCCTGACTCATCAAGTACGCCCCTATCAGCATAACACTTGGCAACCCAAGTCTTAATATCGCATAAGACAGATTGATACACGCTCCCAGTAGTAACTCCGAACTGATCAACCGTTTTTCATAGTGGTCTAACTTGCTGTCTAAAACATCACTGTAGTCATCTTCACGATTGTAGGATTTTATCTCATGAACCGAATCCAATGCTTCTTGAAAATTATCAGATATATCTCTTTTAAGGACATACATTTCTGTATGACTTCTTTTTTGAAATTTTCTAGATAAATAAAAAACTAGAAAAGCAACCGGAACTACCCAAAAAACAGCCAACGCCATCTGCCAATTATATAAAAACATCATACTCGCCATAATGGCCATGGTAACACCCGCGGCAAATATCTGAGGAACCGCATGGGAAAATAGCTGTTCAATTTGGGTAGCATCTTCCATAATAGTCGCACTCAAATCGGCAATATCTTTTTTTCCAAAGAAAGCCAGTGGCAGTTTTCTTAATGTTTCAGCTAAATCTATCCTACGCTTAGCACTTTCCTCATAGATTCTTGTATACGTTGAGTCATACTGAAAATAAGCTATAACAAACATAACTAACAGTGATACACATCCCATAATAATATAGTAAGTGACCGTATTAATAGAACCATCTGAAGTACCTAACATTTTCTTCATACTCTGATCTAGAAATTGAAATCCAATAATAACAGGTAACATAAAACTTAAATTCATCAGCGTAGACATCCATATAGCACTAATTAAATTTTTTGCTCCTTTTTCTGACATTGCAAAAGTCTTTTGAAAATATTTATGCATATTTTTCTTCCTCCTCATCTTCATGACCGACTTTCCAAGCAACAGACTCAAGGTACTCATTCCACATCACTTTGTACAGGCCGTCTTTTTTTATCAATTCATCATGAGTTCCTTGCTCTTCTATCTTACCTTCATTAACAACAAGGATTTTGTCTGCATTTTTTACACTAGTTAATCGATGGGCTATCATCAAAGTTGTTTTTCCTTTACTTAACTCGTTTAAAGCCTTTTGAATGAGGTGTTCATTTTCAGGGTCTGCAAATGCTGTAGCTTCATCTAAAAGTACAATCGGTGCATCCTTAACAATGGCTCTAGCTAATGCAATTCGCTGTTGTTCTCCTCCCGATAAGTAAGTGCCATTTGATCCAATTACTGTATCTAATCCATCTTTTAGTTCATCAATAATTGTTTTTGATTGGGACAATTCAATAGCTTTTTCAATATCCTGAGCAGTAACACCTTCTTTTCCAAAAACAATGTTCTCTGTTAGGGAACCTTTAAACAAGGTAGTATTTTGAAACACAAATGATATGTGATTCATTAAATCCACTTTACTGATATCTTTTACATTTTCACCACCTACCAGAACTTCTCCTGATTTCACATCAAAGAACCTAGTTGCCATTCTTGCAATGGTCGTCTTCCCACCACCTGATGGTCCAACTAGTGCAATGGTCTCCCCTTCAGAAACACTAAAACTAATACCATCCAGTGCATTCTTGTTTGCATCATCATAAGCAAAAACCACATTTTTAAACTCAATGCTATTGCCTTTAATCGTTTTAGCATTAGTTGAGTAAACCATCTCAGGGTAAGCAAACAAATTATCAACACGGTCAATAGCTTGTTTTGCAATCATACTGTTTTGCTGGAAATACATGCTTCTCATCAAGAGCATTGTAAAAATAGGTGAAATCAAGAGATAAAATATATAATCAGCTATAATTAATGCGATACTTGCACCACTTCCAATCAATAATATCCCAACCGGAATCAGGAAAAACGCTGCTGACTGCATAATCACTGTGTAAAATGACATTGGTGAACGCCATAGCAAAGTATATGCATGTACCATCTCCTTATAACGTATAATGCTGTTATAAAAACGCTTAAATGAAAAGATAGATTGACCAAATGTTTTAACAACTGGTATACCACGAACATATTCAACAGACTCGGAACTCATTTCTTCCAATGCATCAAAATATTTCTTCTGAAATGACTTACCCTTAGGTGTCATCATAAAAATCATGGTTATAAACCCTAATACAATAGGTATCAATGAAGCAACACCCAATCGCCAGTTCATCGTAAAAATCAAAATCAATAATATAACTGGTGACAGTATCGTTCCCGCTAGATCAGGTAATTGATGGGCTAAAAAAGAATGAGTTGTGCCTGCTCCATCATTAATTATCTTCCGTAGCTTACCACTAGAGTTCTGATCAAAGAAACCTAGGGGCATATTCACAATCTTCCTCATGCCAATCTTCTGCAGCCCTACTTCTACTCTAAACGCTGCCAGATGTGAACACATAAGTGCTAAAAAGTATGTTACAACGCCGCCTAGAGCTGTTCCCAAAGCTATCCATGTGTATGTACCGACACTAGATAAATCACTATTCCCTGGATTTGAAAGAATTTCTCTTGCAATAAACCAAGCCATTACAAAGGGAATGATATTCAAGATTGCTGACATCCCAGATAATATTAGTGCTAGTGGTAATAAAACCTTTTTTCTTCCCATATATGGGATGAATCGTTTCAATAACGGTAGTTCTTTTGTTTTCTCCATATATTCCTCCGCACATTTTATGCCTCTAATTATTATTATGTGTATTTACCAAATCTTCCATGCTTGTATCTCAGTATTCTCTATCTAAGAAAACCTACAAGACCATACTATGTATATCAGCCAAACTGTCTTCTCTGCATACTCATTCTTTAACTACCACACCTCCTTACCGTCGTTTTCGTCGGTTGATACAAATAGAAAAGACGTCATAACAACGTCTTTCGAAAGTTTAACGATAATGACTTTCATTATCATTATACCATATATTACTAAATTGTGTAAAGGCTTATGAGCTTAAAAACTTCTTCATCAAACTCTATTTATTCCCCCTTTTTCTAATAACCCATGCACTGATGGTCAAGAGTATCAGATAAACAAGACCAATGAAAACAATAGCAAAAGTAAAATCAATTGCCAGTTTTCCATCTGGTATATCAAACTTACCAATTATTCTCCTATACACATTGTAATATCCATAACACAAATATTGATACATTGGAATAACTAAAACCATCATGATAAATGACATCAATGCAAATACACAAAACAGAAGCTGATCAAAATAGGCACTCCTTTTATTTTGCTCATGATGAGAGTCACTTTCTAAACTGTATTTACTTTTTATTTCATTCAATGCTTTAAAGCTAATGTAGTATACTCTACTAGCTATCAAAAAAGTACTTAGGGTAATCATTTCTGCATAAATGAACGTTGTATAAATTCCTCGATATTGGCTAAGAATATAGATTGCAAGCATCACACCAACAATCACCACAATTAGTGCTATCAAATATTGGTTCCTGTATCTAATAATACTATTCTGATAAAAAAACTCTTCCAGATGTGTTCTTTTGACTTCTTTTGTATCTTTTAATTCCAATTTTCCTGTCAACAACTCATCAGTAGTTATTTCAAATATTTCAGCAATTATTGGAAATAATGTTATATCTGGGTACCCTTCACCTGTTTCCCATTTTGATACTGCTCTGTTTGTCACACCTAAAATATTCGCTAACTCTTTTTGAGTCATATTTTTTTCTTTTCTTAATCTTGCAATAAATATTCCAATCTCCTTTTTGTCCATATCTTTCGCCCCCTTTCTTGATTATTATAATCAATGGCTCTTTCTTTAGCAAACGACTCTCTGTTGATTAAATCTACTCATTGTGGATTCTCTCTAATCTTCATCATTTAAATGTTTTAAATACACCTACTCATACAAATGTACCTATATCCTTTTTCATATTTATTTTTACTTTTTTGATTTTAAATCTAAAACGACTGTATAATAGAATTTGTTGGTCATTAAAGCTTTTATACATTTGACCAATTCAATTTATAGAAAAAATATGGGGAAAACTATACTACGGAGGCTATAATGGACATTACAACTACGCATAACAGAGAAGCATTAACTACTTATCTTATTGACTTGAAAAACGATACACGGTTATCGCATCATACTATCTCAGCATATCGGTGTGATATCTCATCATTCTTTAAATGGCTAGAAGCAAATGATTATACTTATATCACCTCCCCTGTCATAAAAGAATATTTCAAACAGTTACATAACACTCATAAACCTAATAGTATTAAAAGAAAACATATTTCATTAAAAAAATTCTTCACCGAATATTCACGTATTTCCGTGCCTGATGAAAATCCCTTTACTGAAATCGACTTAATGCTGCCACGTCAGAAAACACTCCCAAAGACTCTCACAATCGAAGAAGTTACTGCATTACTAAAAGCTGTATCACAAGAACTAGAAAATGCTCAAACAGATTTTAGAAAAAATCAAGCAACTAGAAATATTGCAATTCTTTTATTACTTATATCCTCTGGTTCAAGAATTAGTGAAATTAGTAGCTTAAATCTTAGTAGCCTTGATATGAAAGATAGAATTATGCTTATAAGAGGTAAAGGTGGTAAAGAGCGACTAATGTATATTTCTTCTGATACTGTTATCAAATGTCTCGATGACTGGTTGGCAATACGAAAAACCTTCAATCCAAAAACAGATTCGCTTTTTTTAAACAAATATGGTACAAGATTAACAATTTATTCTATCGAAAATATTTTCAAAAGGTATCAACATCTTTCTATGATTAATCAAAACTCAACCCCTCACTATCTTCGTCATACGTTTGCAACTAAACTTCTTGATAACGGGGCTGATTTAAGATCTGTTCAAGAACTGCTAGGGCATTCGAATATAACTACCACTCAGATATACACTGAGGTTTCTATTAGCAGAAAAAAATATGTGCTTACAAAATATAATGCAATAAATGATATTGTATTTTAGCTCTAAATCATCTCCAAATAATTGTAGATTATTTGGAGGTCTAGTATGACAACGTATAGATTTACTCGAAAAAATGTCAGTGACGAAAGATTAAAGAATCATGATATTTACATGAAATACAATAAACTTCGAGAAAGAGAGAAACAGTTCAATAAGATTTCATTACCTCTATGTGCATCTGAAAACATTATTTCACCATTCACTTTATTGCCGCTCCAAGATTTTACACACGAAAAATATCTATTAGGGAAAACTGCAAATTTTAGTGAAGAGGGCAATTTTGTTGGGGCAGAGATTCTATACGAAATCTATAACCTACTTAATCAACAAGCCAAAAAACTGTTTCACTGTTCTTATGCTGATGCTCGAACTCTTTCTGGCTTAAACTGTATTACTAGCGTGCTCATGGCTTTAACAGATGTAGGTGATAAAATTATGTTGGCTTCAGTTGAATCAGGAGGGCATAGCTCAATACCTAAAATTGCAAAACGTCTTGGTCTAGATATTATATATGCCCCATATGACTTCAAACAATATGATTATAATTATGATCATATGAATAGCATAATAAAGGAAAAAGGGATTAAATTCATTTTGTTGTCACCTTCAAATATAATATATGATCCAAATTTATTAAAACTAAATCTAGATAATTCTATTCTATTATTTGATGCATCGCAAACGCTAGGCCTCATCGCATCAGGATTGATGTCTAATCCACTTGAGGTATCTAATAATATAATACTATTAGGTAGTACTCATAAAACGATACCCGGACCGACATCAGGACTTATCCTAACCAATAATGAAAATATTTCAAGACTATTGGACTCTAAAATTAATCCAGATTACGTCAGTAATACTCAACTTGTTAATAAACTAGTATTATTACATTCATTAATAGAACTTGAACTTACAGGATTAGCTTATACAAAAAGGTTACGCAGTAATGTTCTTTACCTATCTAATTTACTAAAAAAAAGTGATCGTTATACTCTGATATATGACGGTAAAAAATTTTCACAGACTCATCAGATATTATTAGGCATTGATGATGAAACCTTTCAATACATTGAAACCAATGCATTAAAATACAATATTACTTTGACTCTTTCCAAAAAAAGAAACCCTTTGTTTCAAGAAAAGTGTGGCTTACGTTTAGGTTTACAAGAAATTTCAAGATACAACTGGGCAGAAAATGAAATGGATATTGTTTATGATATCCTTGAGAAAATATCGAACAACTCTATTTCAAGAGATGATGAATTGGTTTTACAGCGTCTTTCACAAAAGAAAGAGATACACTTTTCACTTTATTCTTAGGCAAGATTTAGTTGTATTTCATTTCGATTCACCTTACCAAGTTTAATTTTTTCTATTAGTTTAGCTTCATTATTCATGTGATGTTTCTTATAATATAACTTTAGCCTATCATACTCAATACTGTGGTCATGTAGATGTTTATACAATTGAATCTGATCTTTCAAGAAAGTATTATTTATTTTTATAGCATTTGCAATTAATTCATTACACTCCTCTTTAATAGCATAAATATTTTCATCAGTTTTAAGAAGAAGTTTTCCAAATCTTGAATATGTTTCAAAATTGGTTTCATTGCAATTTTTTGCAAGAACAATACATTTGTCATATAGAGCCTCTGCTTTATCACTCTTCTGTATTAATCTATGATATTCTGCCCATTCAAATAGCATATACATATTCTTTCTCGACGAATGCAGATCATAGATTTCATCTGCCAACTTATAGTTCGCATAAGCACTGTCTAGTGAGCCAAATCTTAAATTGAATCTGCCAATATACTTATATAAGTATGCTCGTATACTACTGTTTTCATTAGATTTTGCGACTAAATTGGTCAGTAAATCAATATACAATTGAAAATTATAGTCAATTGAACCCATTATGATATGAATGGACATTTCTCCAATCATTCCACGAACATGAAATTCAAGATTATTAATTTTTTTTGCATATTCTGTTGTTTTTTTATACCATTCCAATGCTGCCAACAAATCCTTACCTCTATGTCTTTCGTTATGAGCAATCTGATAAAGGCACTTCATATGAAACTCATCGAAGTTTCTATCTTTGGCGACGTTCAATAATAATCTAAATTGCTCTAAAGCCTCAGTGAAGCAATTGTTCAAATGTAAGGTATCTGCTTCAATATAAAATGTTTCAAATTCATCCAAAGACAAGATCTCATTTATCCTTATAGGTTTGAATTCTTTTTTGTATTTATCAAGTTCAAGTAAAGCTTCGTTTCTTCTTCCAACATACTGTAATGATAAAATGTATATCTTATGAAGATATAAGGAAAAAGTTCTCTCTGAACGTAGTAAATTAAGTTCATAATAGTTTATATATTCAAAGATATATTTTCCTAACGTAAGTACATATACATAATTCTCATTATCAATTTCACAGTCCAAGTATTCTCTGATTTTATCAGTGGAATAAGTAACTGATTCTACATTCTTGGAGACTAGAAGGTTTAAGAATATAATCAAATGATCATTTGTACTAAACAAATCGATTAACTCAATCACTATTTGATCAAAATCTAAGACCTTTATTCTACTTGTAATTGTAAAAGAAAAGAATTTCATAGCAATCAAATCGTGTACTTTAATTGAATCCTGATAGCAAATAATTAAGTTCTTATTATGAAGGCGCGTAAGCGATTCATCAGGATTGTGAGTTGATAAACGATATAACTTTTGCTTAGAAATTTGAGTTTCAATCATTGAGATTAATAGGATGGAAAGAAAGAATCTTTTATCGTTTTCATCAAGCGATTCGAAAATCATAATTAGTTCTTTATCCAGGTCATTGTATCCTTCAACTTCAGTATTTTTAAGTAGAATACCTAAAAATACTGGTAGACCCATTGATGAGTGTTTTATTGCATCAAGATTATTCTCTAATGAGCGACCATATATTTTGGCTAATTCTAAAATATCGTTATTTTCAAAGTGGTTAAGCGTTATGACACCATATTCTATATCATATGAAAAGTTAGACTGGGTCCCAACTATAATTCGATCTGTCCTCCTCGTAATTAAATATGATTTTATAAAGTCATTTAATGCCCTATGAATAGATATATCATTAATATTGTCAAAGATTAGAATTAGTTTTCTTTTACCAACGCTTTTTGTAACTAATCTCGCAAAAGCTTCTGCATTATCAATATCATTGGCATTAAAGTGTGTCTTTGCAGCATGCTCAATGACATTTTTAAACTCATCTGCATTCTTACCCTCAATATAAAATGCGTTATATCCTCTTAAGCATTTCAGTGATGAGTCGAGTTTTTTACATTTAATGAATTTCTTGGAGACTCGTTTATTGACTATATCGGCAAGTATCTTTAAAAAGTCGCTCTTGCCCATACCACTATTTCCATTGACCTGCAATACTTTATTATTTGAACAAAGTAATTTAACAGCATCAGCAAAAGCCTCTGTCCGATCAACAAAAAAAGTCGCATCTAATGTTTGTCGGTTATGTTTAACTCGAATGGTTCGTTTATAAATGAAGTAACTTCCAGCAATTGAAATGCAACTTCCAATGACCCATAATATAGTTCGTATATCTGAAAAAAAATCCATAAAAATAGCGTTGGTAAAAACTATATTGAAGCTAAACATAATTTGATAATCCGTCATACCAGACCTCCAAATAATCTACAATTATTATATGTTCTCATTAATTATTATTATATCATAAAAAATATTGTATTTTACTACTTTTCTAGCCATTGTATTACCTATTAAATCTTTCATATATGATTTAATGTCCTTTTATATAATGAACCTTATCGACTAGCGACTCTCATTCCATCCGTTCTAGGTATATTATTCTTTTAGCTTATATGTAATAATAAATTAAGGCTTGATCAACCTACAACAATTAACTCTAGAACGAAAGGAATTACTATGATAAAAATAGTTGAAGAAAGCACAATGAAAGAATTTAGTGATAAAATTGAAATTGCTGAACGAAACTATTTCCCAATGCTAGGATATCGCAAATTAAGTTTCCATGACCGGATTCTAAGTAATCACAAAATCAGTGAAAATACCTTTTCCGGAAAACAGCACTATATGAATAACCACTGGAGAATAATTGATGAACTAGACAATAATGAGTACTGTTTATATCATTTATTTACTACACCAGGGAATTATGAGACATTACAAGCTACAATAATTATTCCCTCTAGCTTTGAAGACAGAAGAAGAATTGTTTCAGCATCAATAGACAACCTAATCACTTGGACGAGTCAAGCAACAAGCTGTAAGCAAATTAAGCTTCAAGTGTTAGAATATGGTGAACTCCAAGTGCACCCAACTATGGCTTATTATTTAACATCGGTTATGGAAGATAAGGGAGCCGCTTTTCAATATCCTTTGTATTTAAAAATTGACTCTGAATCCACTCTTGTTGATGCTAAGTTAGATGAAAAATATAACGTCGTCTCTGGTTTAGACAACGATATCAAAGATTTGATAAAATTCTATGAAGAAGAATTACATGACTATTTCATTGTTGATACAAAAGAAGAGATTATTGAGATGTCAAAAACAGACCTGTTTAAAGAATCATTAGTCACCATCCGAAATCAAGATGATAAAATCATAGGTGCTGCTTTTGGTGATAAGGATGATGAAGGAAAAATGTGGATTGACAACCTCGCTATCCATTCTGCCTACAATGAAGAAGAACTAGGTATTTATTTGATAAACCAAATCATCACTACGCTCAGAAAACAAATTATTGATGAAAGTATATATGTCTATTCATTTAGAGAATTCAAAACTTCAATAAAAAACTATGAAAAAGCAGGCTTTGTAGGTTTTGAATATTGGACAGATATATATCTTGAAATTAGGTGATTTCATGGCGCATAAGAACGGAAAAGACATTTTTCCTGACGAGTTATTACAGGAAATACAGAATTACATTGATGGCGAAAATGTTTATATCCCTAAAAAAGACTTAAAACGTACTTGGGGTGAAAAAACCGGAATCAAAGATGAGCTCATCCAGAGAAACAGTCAAATGCGTAAATTATTTCAAACTGGTACAACAATTGACGAACTTGCTTTTTTATACGGGTTAAGTGAATATACCGTCAAAAAAATCGTTTATCAAAAAAGGAAATAATTCACCTTTCATTGCCTGCCGTTTTACATATTAGATGACTTATTACTGTAAGTCTGAAGCACCAATGTTTCGTATATGATAAAATTCACTACATTAAAAATCCTTCCAAAATAAACTAATATTTTAGAAGGATTTTATTTTACTACTTTGCTAGTAACAAATTGACCTAATTTAAAATCTAATTTTTACTTTTTTTAGTGTTGTTTCCATTCCATCCACAATAAACCTACCCTCTTCCATTATTGTAGTAACTGTAAAATCTTGTTTTCACCTTGAATTCTCATCCCCAAGACTACATTCATTTAGTCTTACCCCTTTACTAAATCTAATCCCATCACATACTCATCAGCATATGTTCCATCACTGTACTTGATAGCATGCTTAATTCTTCCTCTTGTTTCAAAACCAAGTTTCTTATATAGATTTATTCCACGTTTATTACCTGTCATAACCTCTAATTCAACCTGTTCAACTTCATTATCTATACACCAAGTCACACATTCTTCCATCATTATCTTACCAATTCCAAGTCCCCAAAATTCTTGCTTGACAGCAATACCTAAAGCAGCTCGGTGCCTATATCTTTTTTGATTCATAACTCGTCCTACAGAACAATTCCCTACTATCCTGCCATCTACTTCTGCAAGTAGCATTTGTCTATTATCATCCTCCAAAATCCCCTGTATAAATGATTGTTCTTGTTCTAAAGTAAAGGAAAACTCCCCTGGCTCCCTAGCTAGAAATTTAGTTTCCTTATCAACTGTTTTCAAAAAATCTATCAGTTCTTGGGCATCTTCTACTTGTGGAAATCGCAATACTAATTCTTCTTTATTTTTTAGAAAATACGTTTTTCTAAATCCATCCTTTTTAGCTTCATGGTTACACATAATTGTTTTCTCCTTTTTGTCATATCATTGTTTACTTTACTAATATCACTAATATCACTAATGTCACTAATATCAGAAATCATGTAACCACCTCCTAAATTTAAAAAGAGTCCTGCTGTAAATAGCAAGACTCTAAAATATTCTTAATAACAGCATTCAATCAAATGTGGACCCAATAACGATGGTCAATCGGATCAACTTACATACATTCAGCTGTCAGCTCAAGAGGGATTTTCAATAATTGTTCATCTGCTGGCTTCCACCTTTTCCAGCTCTCTGTAAGACTAATTATTATTTACTCTTCTCTATCAACACTTTTACTATTAAATTATTATTGTATTATACTACTTGATATAATCAACATTGTCAATGAACTTGTCTTCTAAGGTAGCGTTAAATTGTTATCGAAATAATAACGTAGCTCAATTTATAAATTCAAATAGTAATAATAAAATATGCTATAGTTTATGGATTCTAAAAGTCTACTCCCTATACCCCTTAACAATTAGCCAAACCGCAAAAACCATTTCTTGCACGCCAATTGGTATATGTAAAACCATTAAATAAGGTGCAAAAGGGTCATGGCCAAATGCAACAAAAACAATTGCTATCATATGTAACACGGCACCAACAAATCCCCATGCGGATAACCATCTTGGCACAAGTTTAGATTTGTAGAATGCAATATAGTATAGTGTCGCACCAAGAGAAAAGGCAATAGCACCACTATAGGACGGGAAAAAGGGTCTTATAACTAACAGTACCTCTGCCAACTCATTAGTTAATAAATCAGCGTTATGTAATGCAAATATTGAGATATAAATGATTGAACCTATTGATATAATTGCTCCCTCAATCGTTCTAAAAACAACTGAGCCAATTGCCAGAGAGGGATATTTATCTTTGAGCACTGGATATATACTAATCCCAATGCCTGTCCCTGTAAATGCCATTATCAGTATGAGCAAAGCTCCTGTAATAAACAAGTTGCTGTTATCTAAAGCTACAAATAAGGTAGTTGCATTTACAATATTACCTAAAATAGCTACACTTATAACGCCCGTTAGAGTACAAATAATAAATAAAACACCTGTTATAATGGATCGTTTTCTGTTCATGAACACTCCTTTCATTTTAACCCCAAAAAGCTTATGACTTTAACGCTTTAAATATATCTTAAATACATAAATATTTATAGACACTAAAGTGTTGTTATTAATGGTTATTCTTATATAATCCCATATTCTCGTGCTTTAGCAACTGCCTCTGTTCGCCTAGACACATGTAGTTTTTCAAAAATCCGTCGATTATGTCCTTTTACAGTATCTAGTGCTAAAAACAGGTTTTCCCCTATCTGTTTATTCGTTAGGCCTTGGGCAATTAAGTGTAATATTTCCACTTCTCTATCCGTTAGAGGGTCAATCGTGATTACTGCTAAATTTGCATCTAGTTTATATGACTTTGATACTTTGATGGCTAGATCCTTATAATCATTTTTCATATAGATAGCCACAAGCACCTTTGCTATAAGCGGTAACTGTTCATCAAAGCCTTTACTTTTTGTTATATCAAGTAGTTTCTCTAACACGGTTATTGCTTCATCAATTTCACCTTTTGCAACTAAGACATTGGCAAGCTGAAGTTTACAATAAATAAAGCGATCTACTTGAGAGCCATACATTTTAACCAGTTCTATAGATTTGACAGCATGTTCATAAGCTAATGTAAGCTTATCCTGTTTAACGCATATTTTAGAAAGTGTTATATGTGTCTCTGACATATAAGGCAGTAATTGATAGCTTGTTTCTGACAACGTCTCTAGCAAAACCTTTTCCGCCTTTTCATAGTATCCTAAAGTTTCATAAACTGTACCAAGACCAACACTGACTAATCCTTTCGTAAAAGTATCCTGACAGCTTATGGCATATTCTTTTGCTTTTAAATAGAAATGGATTGCTTGTTCATAGTTTTTGCAACTTTGATATACATAAGCTAGTATCCAGGTTGCAGATGTAAGATATGGCAATTGAGTCTTATCTAATAAATTTAGTGCAAGTGTTGCGTTGTTGTTCATCCCGATGGTGTCGTATTTTGTCAATGCTAAAGTGGCTCTTGCCACAGCAATACGGCCAACATATGTAGGGTGCTTCACTTTGTTGAAAAAATCCTCTGCCCTATCTAGCAAATAATTTACCCCTTCTGTCGTACCAGCCCTTAGTAACAAAGATGATTTCCAAATATAAAATACTGGATTTCTATTCATCGTCTGCCTATCTAATGAATCTATCCACTGTATGATAAGATCGGGAATCTCCAAATTAATGTGACCAGTGCTCGCACTTTCTAATAGTTCAATAACTCTATCCATACAACGGCTTTCAGTTGCATGATAAAAACTTTCTGTGAAATTATTATGTGCTTCGTACCACTTACTAGCACGTTTGTGTAACAATTTAATCACCTCTTGTTTTCCTGCATATTTTTTCTTTAAGTGATATTTTAATGCATCCGAAAACAAATGATGATAACGATACCATTCCCCTTGACTATCTAAAGCTACTATAAAAAGATTAGATTGACTCAACTTATTCAAAATTTTATCATTATTTAATACTTTATTATCAATCATATCATCACAAAGCGCTCTAGACATTTGTCGGAGAATAGACGTTTTAAGCAAGAACTCCTGAACTGGATCTGATTGCATACTTACCACTTCATCAACTAGATACTCAATTATATGTCTTTGCGTGCCTTGTAAATCATTAATACTATATTCTAGGTTGTTTAAATTTTGAATCGTCATACTCAATAATTTGATACCAACAATCCACCCCTCTGCTCTTTCCTCAATTTCATTTGACCTATTAACAGAAATATCCATATCTAGCTGTTCAAAAAAGGCTTTCACCTCATCGTTAGAAAACCTTAGGTTATTTACACTAAACTCCCTTAGCTCATTTTGAGCTCGAAGGTTAACAAGGGGTAACTTAGGGTCTTCTCTCGTTGAAATGACAAGATGAGCATTGTGTGGCATATGGGCTATGAAAAAACTTATCTCTTCATCGATCTCACTATTTTTTATATAATGATAATCATCTAACACAATAACAATTTTTTCATTTATATCACAGATATTATTGATTACATTTGTCATGATTGATACCATATCTGGCATTTGACTCGGCGATAAAAGGATATTTAATATATCTTTCAAATTAGGCACATGATTAGTAAGAGCCGCAATGAAATAGACTATAAATCTCTGCTTATCACTATCTGACGTATCCAGAGAAAGCCATGCCACTTTATGATTAATGCAACTTAACCATTGTACTAGCACCGTTGTTTTTCCATACCCAGCAGGTGTGGACAAGAGTGTTAGCTTCTTATCAATACCAGTATTTAGTTGTTCCAAAAGATTGGGACGCGGTACTATATCAGCCTTTTGTTTTGGTATATATAATTTGGTTTTTAGTATTGGACTATTCATACTATTTATTGTAACAAATCTGTTTTTTATTAGCTAGCAATAGTTTTTCAAGATCTCAAGAAGTGACTCTATGAATGAATACATAAATGATTCTTTTGTACTACATTTAACGCGCACCTGTATGACGAATGGTTTTTTTGCATGCTTCCCAAGCTCGACAGGCAAAAGACCACATAATAAAAAAAGTTCAACTTTCGCTGAACTTTTTTATCTATCCCACTATTTATTATAGAATTAATATTGGTTCATTGCTCTCATATATCTCCATAGTAGGCTCTTTATCTTCTGATTCCCAATAACTTACCATAATCCAAAGTTGCTCTTCTTCTTTCATTTCTATTTCTACTTGTTTGGCCACTTCTTCTGTTTCAAATGATAAATTTTTCTTTCCTTCTTCCAAGTTCAAATAATAATATGTCACTTCATGTTGATTTCCTACTTCAAAATTACTGTTAAATACTATATCCCCATGTAAGTATCCACTGATTTCAATATCAGGCTTATAGAAACTCTGATTACTTACCATTATTATCAAATTCACTTCCTCAATAATTTCTTCTGAGTACTCTCCATTACCAAAAACTTCAATATTAGATGCACTTATGGATTCAAGCATTGATTTATCTACTTGTTCATCCTTTTCATACTCTGCACCATCAAATTCACTTTCATTTCCTTTACCTAAATCTGCCTGATTTGAATATTCTACCCCATCCAGTTCATCACTATTATTTTCATCAGATATACATCCACTAAAACTTATCATAGTTACAAGTAATACAATCATCGTCATTAACTTATTTCTTTTCATTTAATACCTCCCAGTCATTATATTTTTCTCATATATATTTTGACGTAAGATAATTAATAAAAGTTCCATTCAAATAATCGTATATCCTGCTTCTGCCTTCATCTCAACTGCATTCCTGGAGAACCCTACTGAAAATCCAACATTACCTAAATAAGCTGACTCGTACCATCATCAAGACTAGAATTTAGTAAGTCAATTAATCATTTCTTCATACAATATTTCAAGAATTTTACTACGCAATCCCTTATTGTCTTCCGCTAGTTCACGCTCTATAAACCCAGTCATATAAGTTCCATAGTAAATTAACTCACGGTAGTCAATTCTATGAGCTTCAATATAGTCGTATGGATTAGAGGATTCCATTGGTGACGACATGATTACATCTAAAGACTAATGCGTATACTATCGTTTCATTGCTTGTATCATTTTCTTCAATCTCAAAAATCACGTGACTTTAAAAAGGTATTCCCCCTATCAATCCATATTGTGTATGGTAATCTAGTATTGCTTCACTTATTGCTTGGTGCAATGAATGATCATTAGAGGTAATATGCGTATCGATTGGTAGATCAGAACCCAAACTAACCTTATCCTTTATTCTTATGAGCAACTCATCATAAGTTTCCTCATCCTCACTTTCTTCCCATAAATTTACTCCAATAAGCTTTTCAGCCCATGCACGGGTATATACATAAGGGTTTGATTTGACTGTTTTGCTTTCCACACTGAATGTTACTTCGTCAAGGTTTTGAACTAATGAAAACAATATACATGCATTTATTTTGTTACGTAATTCTAATTCTTCATCAACTATAGCTACTTCTATACCCTCTTGCTCTTGAAGCATAATCGTTAGACTATATGGTTCCTTTTCAGTTTGTAATGAAATTCCATTATACTCCAGATGCTTTGGATACTGTAACTGACTAGCTATATTTCCTACAGCAGAGTTATTTCCTATATATTCTGTACGGTAGTTCCAAATCTCTGATACAGACAAAGATAAGTCTATTAGCGCTATTCGTTCTACTTCAAAAATCCATCTGATAGAAGAGCCTACCTCTGCATCATAACCGTAAAAAACTAATATTTGATTCTCTTTAGTTTCCATGACCAAATAAAACACATTATTATCATTATTTGTATCGGCTCTATATAGTATCTTTGCATCATTAATTAGTCCAACCGTTCTATCATCAAGATATTCTGTAAAATGAATCCATGTCATCAACTCTTCTGTCTTTATATCCGTTTTGTAAAGACTACCAATTTGTGTCCAGTCATGTTCTCCTTCTTTTGAATACAACATATAATCTGATGAAATACTATAATTTGGCGCGGTATCTTCAGAGTAACTGAACGAATATACTCCAGACTCAAAAAGAATGTCGACAACACCATATGTGTGACCATTTATTGTCGCCTCATTAAGACTTTTATGGGGATTAGCCAACAATCCAACAGATACAATAATCAGGACGATAGCAATTAAGATGATAAAATAGGTCTTTGGTTTTCTGAAGTTTAAGATATTCTTAACTCTCCCTTTAGTGTCACCTTCACCAAAAGCTAAGGGAGACAGACTAAGTTTTGTCTTTCTAGTTGTAAAATTCAAAAGTGATTGAGAATACTCTTTCTTTACATTGACACCCAACTTACTAATCACGGATTCGTCACAAGACATCTCCATGTCTTTACCACTAAGGTAAAAGGATATCCACACCAAGGGATTGAACCAGTGAGCACATAATGTTAAATATCCTATAAATCTAAAAACATGATCAAACCGTTTTATATGTGTTTGCTCGTGTAAACAGATATACTCTTGTTCTGATTTTTGAATTAAATTTGGTAAATATATTTTCGGCTCAACAATTCCCATTACAAATGGCGTATCTATTATCCCTGAACAATAAATATTATCTTCTATCCAAGTTGAAGCTAATAATTGTCTTTTTAGCTTGTAATATGATAGAAGACCATAAATGATCATGCCTACCATTATAGTGAACCAAATTATAGCTCCTATTGAAATAATGATCTGTAATGGGTTAATACTTGTCACCATTTCTGGTTTAGGTAACAGGTTATTAAACGAATAATCCACATTAACTATACCCGTATTGATTTCCGGCTTATCTGCATATCCAATATCACCCGGAATCGGTTCTGGATTCACTGGAATCAAACTTATTACACTTTCTATCGAAAATGGTATCATTAACCTTATTAAAGGTACAATCCACAAGATGTATGAAAACTTCTTCGGTACTTTTCTCAAAAGAAACCTTAATAGCAGCACAACTCCAATGACTATACTCCCTATATAACTCATATTTAATATCTCGATAAAAATACTATCTAGCATACTTCTCACTCCCTATATTCATCAATAAGCCTCTGAATCTCATCGATTTCTTTGTCACTTATTTTCTTTCTTTTTGTAAAAGCTGTAAGAAACCTCGGAATAGAACCTTCAAAAGATTCTTCTAAAAATTCTTTACCTTTCTCTGCAAGAAAATCCTCTCGTTTCATCAATATTCTAACTTCACCCTTTGAGTTCTCAAACAAGTCTCTATCACATAAACGTTTTAACATAGTATATGTTGTTGTTCTCTTCCACTCAAATTCTGATGCACACAATATAATTAATTCTCTAGTTTTTATCGGTGCATTCTTCCAAATTAAATCAGCAAACCTTTGTTCCATTTCACCTAGTTTATACTTTTCCATAAACTCACCTCCATTTGACTAATATCATTAGACAATACTAGTCTAACATTATTAGACATTTATGTCAACTACTATTCTACATGTGTATATGATCTTTACAAAGCTCAGCTTCCATTATTTCAATGCCTTTTCGTTCACATAATTCTCTTAGTATTCTTCCTATGTCATTTCGTAATTTTCCGTATATCACTTGTCTTCTATATTTTGGTGCAAATACCAAATGGTACTTACCCTCCCATCTTGTATGTGATAAACTATTCTTGTCCATTGGACACCTCCTTTGATTATTCTGATGCGGTCGGCAAACCAACATCATTATATCATTGGAGGTTTTCTACTTGAAGCTAAAGCTATTTTCCCTCCACCCGCATAGCAGGTGGTTTATTTGATTTCCTCACTTCGTTCAAAAATCACGCTAAAGCGTACAAAAAAATAGAAGCCACTATAGGGGCTTCTATAACATTCTATCTTATTGTTTTACCGGAAACCAGTCGGACGTCTTGTTGGCAAATTTAACCAATATAAGCATGACCGGTACTTCTACAAGTACGCCAACTATTGTCGCCAAAGCGACCGGACTATCAGCACCAAATAAGGCGATAGCCACTGCCACTGCCAGTTCAAAGAAGTTTGATGCACCAATCATCCCAGCCGGAGCTGCAATATTATGAGGCAACTTCAGAGCACGACTTGTTCCATATGCTATACCAAAAATCAATACTGTTTGAAGGATTAGGGGGATGGCTATGAGGATTATATGCAATGGGTTCTCTAAAATAACATGTCCTTGGAATGAAAAGATCAAAACAAGCGTAATCAATAATCCGCTTATCGTTACATTATTGAATTTAGGTAAGAATGTACTCTCAAAATAGTCTTTTCCTTTATTGTTAATCATTGTATTTCTGGTAATAACCCCGCCAGCTAATGGAATCACTACGAATAAAACAACCGAAAGCAATAAAGTGCCCCATGGAATAGTAAAGCCACTAACGCCTAAAAGAAATGCAACTATTGGCGTAAATGCAACAAGAATGATCAAGTCATTGGTTGCAACCTGAACCACTGTATATGCAGCATCTCCTTTTGTGAGATGGCTCCATACGAAGACCATGGCTGTACAAGGTGCTGCGCCTAATAGTACTGCACCTGCAAGATAGTCTGAAGCCAAGTTTTCTGAAATAATACCGCCAAAGATAACATTAAAGAATAGATAGGCTATTCCAAACATGGTAAAAGGCTTAATAAGCCAATTGACCACCCAAGTCAAAAATAATCCTTTTGGATTTTTTCCAACATTTTTGATACTCTTGAAGTCAACTTTCATCATCATCGGGTAAATCATTAACCAGATTAGAATGGCTATTGGAATAGAGACATTGGCAAATTCGAATTTCCCTAAAAACTTAGGAATGAATGGTAAGAATTTTCCAATCAAAACACCTACAACCATACAAAGTACTACCCACAATGTTAAATAATGTTCGAAGAAACTAATTCCTTCTAGTTTTTGCTTACTCATAATTTTCCTCTTTCATAATACTATTTACAGTTTTCTATTTAGACACATTGTTATTTACTAGTATTGGTTCCTTTATAAAACTTATGTCCTCCTGACAGATTACTGACATCTTTAAAACCATGATGAATTAAAATATTCTGTGCTGCATTACCAGTCACACCTTTGTTACAATAGGTGACCGTCTTCTTATTAGGATTCAAATGTTGAATGGCATCTCTGAGCTTGGCATGAGGGTGATTAATGGCATCATCCACGTGCCCCTTTTTAGCATAATCATTCTCACTTCTTGCATCAATAATCTGTATGTCTTCTTGGTTATTTCTAACTTCTTCTGATGTAATAATACGTCTCCCCCTATGAATAGCGTTATCAAGAATCATACCTGTATAATGAACCGGATCTTTTGTTGTTGAAAATGGTGGTGCATAAGCAAGATCTAGATGAAAGATGTCTTCTACTTTAGCTTTATAGGTAATCAGTGTCGCGAACACATCAATGCGTTTATCAACACCTTCAGTTCCGATAATCTGAATACCAAGCAACTGACCGCTAACTCTATCCGCAATACCCTTGATCACCATTTCTTCACCATGGAAATAAGCAGGCTTATCCGGTTTGATATTATGATTGACAACTACATCATAACCTTCTTCTTTTGCCTCATGTTCTGAAAGTCCTGTGCTAGCAATGGTCAAATCAAACAATTTAAAAATACCTGTAGAAAGATTACCTTGATATCTTAAGGCTCCACCTGTTAAGGAATCTCCTGCAATTCTTCCCGTCTTATTGGCGGTTGAACCAAGAGGTCGATACACTCTTTTTCCTGTGATCTGAGAGAACGTTTCAATACAATCTCCACAAGCGTAGATAGCTTCAAGGTTCGTTGACATATCTGCATTTACTTTAATCGCTCCAGTTGACCCGATTTCAATCCCAGCCTTCTTTGCTAACGCCACATTAGGTCTAACCCCTGTAGCCATAATGACCATATCCGCTTCTAACCTTTTGCCCTCGCTTAAAGAGACTTCAATATCACTAATGGACTGAATTTTTGTTCCTTTCAATATCTTAATACCTTTAGCAGCAAGAAGATTTTCTAGATAAGTTGCCATATCAGAATCAAGATTTGGCGTGATTTTATTCATCATCTCAACAATGGATACATCGATATTATAGTTAAGTATATTTTCAAGCATTTCAAATCCGATAAAACCGGTGCCTGCAATAACAGCTCTCGCAGGCTTATTACTTTTTATGAAGGACTTAATTCTAATAGCATCTTGTACATTTCTAAGAGAAAAGACATGTTCCTTTTCAATGCCTGGAATCTTCGGAACAACGGATTGGGCCCCTGTTGCTATAACTAACTTGTCATAGACATCTTCAAACATTTCATTCAATATCAAATCCTTAACTATTATCTTTTTCTGGCTTGGTATAATTTCAATGACTTCATGTCGTGTCTTAACATCAATATTGTATTTCTTCTTAAAAAAGTCACCATCTCTAGGTGTTAGTTCTGTAATCTCTTTAACCTCATTCCCTATATAATAAGGCAACCCACATCCTGAATAAGAAATATCCTGATCCTTTTCATACATAACGATTTGAGCTTGATCGTCATTCCTTCTAGCTTTTGCTGCTGCTGATGTACCGGCAGCCACGGCTCCAATAACAACTATTTTCATGGCTTTCTCTCCAATTCAGTTTATTAAACACGATATTCTCTATGAGCACGTAACATATGTCTTATACTCTTCTGATTTTTCAAGCATAATTCTTAGTAGTTTCTTCGCATGAAAACACCCTTCGTCAGATAGACTATAATAGGTCCATTTTCCTTCTTTTCTACTACTCACAATGGTACTTTCCAATAGAATTTTCATATGATGGGATAAGGTTGATTGAGCGATAGACACTTCTTCTAAAAGTGTACACGCACACTTTTCACCTGATTGAAGAGACTCTATAATTCGTAATCTGTTTTCGTCACAAAATGCCTTGAAAATTTGTGCTGTTTTCTTAAAATCTTCCATGCAGCCTCCTTACAAATCTATATTTATCGATATGATAACCCATACATCGATAACTGTCAATATGTTGATCAAAAACATAACATACATTTTACCTTCTGATTCCCGGTGGATCCTTCCTACATATCAGGCAATCGTTCCTTTCCATGCAATGGGCATTGGTAATACCATCGTATCTAGCCAAGAAACATCAAAACCTTCGCCTATCATCTCTCCTGTAGCAATGATCACCATCTTTTGCTTTGACTTTCTGTTTCTATCAAATCAAAAAAGAGTTCCAAATCTATGGCTTCACAGAATTTCGGGACCCTTTTGGGATACTTAAAATTTCTTAATACAATATTTTTTTATTTTGCTTGAACTATAAACCTTTCTTCTTTAATTAATAGTTTGTTATTGAAGGTATGTTCTAACACCAGCTTATCTAACTCTTCTTTGTTCTCAGAAAGTCTATATTCTTTACTCATATGAGAAGATGACAAATGTTCAGCGAAATCCATAATAGTGTCAAAAATCAAAGTACATTCATCAAAAATATCAATTGCATATAAAGGATGTATACCAATTATAACACCTTCTGACTTAAGAAGTAGCTTATGGTCATAAATAGAAGTAGGTCCACGTCTGTTATTTATCTTTAACAAGAACAGTATCGTTTTCCTTATTATAAACCATACATATATTAAACAACTTGATCTCTGACATTACTTCTATTTACCTTTCAATCACCAACTCTAATTGTTTTTTTATCCCACTCTTCTTTTAATATCGCATATTGATATTTGTCACACCATTTGTTTTGAAGCACGCTGTTACCTCGATATTTTTTGATATAATGGGCTTCTCTTCTCATTCCTATTTTTTCCATAATTCGATACGAGCCAACATTTAATGTATTGCAATCCGCTATGATTCTTCTCAAATTCAGAATATCAAACCCAAGCTTTAACAGTGTATTGCCGATTTCAGTGCCATAACCTTGTTTCCAATGATCTCTATGTAGCTCCCATGCTAATTCAGCAGGATCTTTATCTGTAAATGCCAATTCACATGACCCAATAAGTTCATTAGTATCTTTCAATCTAACCGCATATCTAAAATTTATACATTCAGATTTGTTTACAGATTCTATAGCCCAATCCAAATAGGCTAGTACTTCTTCTTGATTCTTTGGCTCGCTCGACCTATACTTCATGTTCACTGGATTGCTAAGCCAGTCAAAAACGATAGGATAATCATCTTTCTTAAACTTATTATAAATCAGTCTTTTTGATTCTAATTCAATATATTTCATAAAATTCCTCGTCAAATTCCATAATCTATTTAATCAACTCTCTACTATTACTTCTCTTCTAGCCACTCTTTAATATATTTTACATTTCTATTATAGCGTTTCAGTGCCTGAATTGTTCCCAATACCTGTTTTGTTCCTAGGGCTCGCTCGTCTTTATTTTCCGCTTCTATTCCAAGTGATCTTTTGAAACTATAATTAAGCCAGCCAAGCATCCCATCATATCCACTAATTACGACATCTTCCCAATTTACATTATCACATGTATCATACAATTTATATGCGTCATACAAAGCTTTAAATCTATCATAGTCAAGATTACCCTCTCCATTATCTGCCCAATAATTCAATAACTCCAAGAGCTCCTGATATGGATTAACGTATCCAGCCGCCTCCCAATCAATCAAATATGGCTTTGATTGGTGCCACATGACATTTTTGGGGTCTAAATCTCTATGACTAATGACTTGTCTTTCACTTAGTCTTTTTTTAGACGATATCAATTGTTTGTTCCATAACTTAAGGGAATAAATAGTCTCTTGAAGAGCGGTCACCCATTCCAGTTCAGCTGCTTCACCTAACTTCAAAAATTTATCCCAGGGGTATATTGTCATATCTGATATGTCTTGTTGTAAATCTGGGATATCTATCTTACTTGTATGAATTCTACCTAGAAGCTCTCCCACTATAGAACAGTGTTCTATGGATATATCTGGTGGAAAAATCGAATTCCCTTCAATCCACTCAAAAATAATATAGTCATCATCCTCATAATGAAAAATTGGAGAATGATCAATCGTTAATGCAGAAATTGCTGGTACAAGGTCTTTAAATAATTGACCAATTCTTTCTGACACTGTGATATGTTGCAAAACACCTTTTCTTTTCATGATTTCAGGATTTAGTCTTTTTAATGCATATTGTTTAGTTGTGGTCTTAACTTTATACATGATATGCATCAATCCGCCATCAATTTTTTCAGGTTCTTCTGTAATTCTCCCTAATTTAAAATGCTCAAATAGTTTTTGAAAGTTCATAATATCATCCTTATGTTTATTTATTAGTTTATATTCATACTTTTTGGCGTTACCTATCAACTCGATTTCAGTCTCTTTAACAACTATCGCACTATCCTTTGTTAATGTATATACATCTAATCCCGTTTCTTTTTGAAATCTATTCATACTGTCAATCTGCTCTTGACTTCCATCAAAGTGTACTTGTACCGCAAAAGTTTTGATGTGAGCTAAGCCTTGATCACGTTGATAAACTTTATAATCTCTATCAGGTGCAATATAATACGTTTCACATTGCATAGAATTCTTCCTCTAATCTTTTAGCATCCTGTATTTCCTGATACCTTGTGTTGGTGTCTTCAAGTACCTTTGCCTCATATTCACGAACTTCTTCAGAAATACCATAAAATGAAATACCTTACCTCAAAGTATTTCACCTTTACTTCTCAACTTTGCAAAACACATAAGTCTTTCTATCATTTTTTCAAAGTGACATTTATGGTATTATCTTCTATACTATTTATAATATATTCATTCCCAAATATATCTTGCATCACTGGGATAATTTTGTCACTCTGTATCTCATAAATAAAACTTACGTTTTTTCCTTCATAAATTAAGTGATCATTATCAAACCAATATATATTATCATATGATGGATCAACAAATATTTCTTTTCTAACACTATTATTCTTGGTTGATAAAACATAGATAACTGGATAATTATCATCAGCCGTGTCACCCTTGAAAACAACAACATAGTTCCTTTCAGGTGATAATATAATACTTTCTTGTGACTGAAATGCCATCCCCAATGATATAGAAGCATCTATATTTTCTCCTAGTAGATATTCTTCTATGTATTTCCTGTAAATTTCTAGTTCAACTATCGCATCTCTATCTATGTATTTATTGATATTAATATTTTCCTTATCCATTAACTGAGTTAAATCTATATCCTTTGCTTGATCAAATATTGTTACATCAACTGTATTCCCATTCATATCTAAAGCGAGTATGACTCCTGATTTTTCAAAACCATAAATATTGTTAGAGGAAACCCCAAGATAATATTCATATCTTGTTAACATTCCATTTAGTTCTTCAAAACTTGTATAGTCGCCTTCGCTAAGTGCAGATAAAAAGCTAACCAATTGCTCCTTACCGATAGCACTTCGGTTATAAATCGAGACCTCCTGAATGCTATCTTCTCCAATAACAAACATATAGAACTCATCAAAAAGGTAGCCACGCAGGTTTAATGCTGCGCAATTATAATCTGGATCTCCAAATTGGGTTTTCACCGCATCCAAATCAATTCCTAGTGATATCCCTTCTAATATCCTTTCACCATATTCTCCTTCAAAAATAAGATGATTGATTTGATTATTTATAATTTTTGCTCGGTAGTGGTCTAGCTTATTATATGAATACAATCTAAATAAATTTGAGGTATCAATATTGTTTTCAGCATTTATTGATTTCCAGTTTGTATCAATACATCTATCAATTATGCTGTTTTGCAATATAAAGTCTTTAGCGCTACGATTATATATGTTCTCTCGCATCGTATATTCAACATTAATATTATGAGCATATCCATGTTCAGTAAACTCCTGATCTATTGCTGTATTATAATTGTTTTGAAGATTTTTATAAGTTTCTTTCCAACTAGTAGAAGCTACGTCAATTTCAGAAAAACTAATACTTTTTTCACTATTTTTTAAGGTTGGGTCATTATCAGTCTCGTCCAATTGCTCATTACTTATTTCACTTTGGTTATTTTTAATAGCATTACCTTGATTGCTTATTTTATTACATGAAGATGTAAAGCACAATATAAGTATAAAGAATATTCCTAATTTTAATTTCATATTTTTTACCTACTTCTTTCCTCAATCCAATTATAGTTGCAGTATGGAATAAGAAGACATTATTATTTTATTAATATCCACTCATTCCATGCTTTACTATATCAATTAATGCTTTATATAGATACTATAAGAAGAACTTATTGATAATGTCATATACCAGTTCCCAAAGTGAACGTTTAGAGTTTTCTTTGTAGACTTTTCCTTAACCCCATTTCTTTACCATATGCCCATATATAACCTTTGTTTGCAAACAAACCCTTATCAAGAATTCTTTTTAACTCTTCTATTTGAGATGCATTAGCGTATTTAACGTCTAATTCCCTTATTTTTCTCTCTGTTTCTAATAAGTCAAATTGAAAATTTTTTATTAATAAACTATAAGAGTTATCTTCATATATTATATTCATAAACTCTTTCATGGGAGATATAATGGTTCTAAGTTTATGCACAACTGTTTGTAGTATTCTAAGGGCTTTATCAGGTTCATAATACTCCCATAAGGTATCTATAATGATTGCTTTATGGATTTTTTTATTATGATTCATTAAGAAATATGCCATTAATTCTTCCGCCTTTGTTCTTTCCCATTTAACAGGTTTACCGTTAATAGCTACTTCAAAATCGCCAAAACATGAGACAGATATAGACTGTATTTCTTTTCTTTTTGGTCCAATCATTTTTTCCAGTCGATTGACCATGGTCATAAATCTCTCTGGGTTGATCGGTTTTAAAATATAATCAATCGCATTAAGATCAAAGGCTTTAACTGCATAATGATTATAACCTGTTATAAAGACGACATATAGGTCAGGATCCTTATTCATCAATAACTCTGCAAGTGTCATACCATCCATTTCCGGCATAGAGATATCCAAAAAAACAACCTGTGGTTTAATATGATCAAAATCTTCTATTACTTTTAGTGGGTTTTGATATGTACCACAAACATCTATAATATTAGAGTTTTCAAGAAGTTCTTTGATTTCAAGTAATGTATATTTTTCATCTTCTACAATTATGCCCTGTATCATCTTTAATCTCCTTTACTATCTTGATGTTTTTTTATTTTCACAGTTACACATGTTTCTTTCTCATCACTTGTAATCATAAGCTTTTGACCATAATGATTCATTAATCGTCTATTAATATTATTAATACCTACACCTTTCCCTTCTCCTTTGTTGATTTCTTCAAGTTTTCTTTCTGAAAACCCTAACCCATTATCAATAACCTTAATAATCACATAATCATCCCTTTCATTAATATCTAATACTACCTTACCTCCAACTGCTTTTTTTAAAATTCCGTGTCTTAAGGCATTTTCGACTAGAGGCTGAAGCGTTAATCTGGGGATATTAATTGAAGGAATATGATTACATTTAAAGCTATACTGGATGCGTTCACTAAGTCGAGCCTTTTCAATTTCTAAATATATGTTAACCATCTCAATTTCATTTTTTAATGGTATTAATTCCTCTTCAATATCAAAATTAAAACTGTTTCTTAAGTAGTCGCTAAATCTTAAAATTAATCTTTTAGATTCTTTGGGTTCTCTGGTAATCATAGACGAAATAACACTTAAAGTATTGTAGAGAAAGTGGGGTTTGATTTGAGACTGTAAAAATGCAAGATCTTTTTTTCTTAGCTCCTTAGATGTTCTTTCTAAATCATTATATGCCTTAAAAAGTGTTATATTCATTTGTTTATTTTTTTGATAGATGCGGTAATATAAAAATGACAATAAAAAAACAAAACAAAACAGATTAATCAATGTAGCAATCTGTCCATTTAAGCCATTGTTGCGAACACCTAACCTACGTAAAATAGCATCAAAAACATTTATGAAGGCACTATAAAGGTTGATCAAAACAATAGAATGAACAACATATCCACACTCAAAATGTTCTCCTTTTATATAATTTATGAAAATCCATATAATCACTATAAACAATATCATACTTAATAAGATTAACAACTTACTCCCCATAGTGATATAAAATCGCATTGGTGATATTAATATCATCAAAAGGATACCAAGGAAAACAACCGAAATAACCCTTAAAAAGGGTTTAGGTACAAAGGCCTTTTCAATTAAGTACAAACACCAAAACAATGCATATATTGATAAAAAACACCCAATATAGAAAATCTTATTTCTTATACCGATACTCAAATCCTTGAATACTATAGTCAATAGCCTTTCATTTATAAATCCGTTTATAATGACTAAAGAAAAACAAATAATTGAAAATAGAATCCCAGCATTTATTTCACCCTTAAGTGGTCTATTAACCATATAAAATATATTGTAAATAAGACCTACACTCATTATGATAGATAGAAATATAACTTCAAAAAACATTTTCCTACCATAAGTTCCTATTAGCTTTTTTTGTTCACCAAAATAAATAGGAGTTCTTATACCACCAATTATACCTTCATAGTTTGTAACTTGAATTATAATCTCTGCTGTTTCCTCCTCAAGATGAAAAAAAGCTATTTCAGGAATATTTCTAGCAAGATAAGCTTCTTTACTTGTTGCAGTTATTCATCTGTAATGACTAATTCCCCATTAATGTATATTTTACATGCATTCGAAATATTATTTTTAGTCAAGCCAAAGTTCATATTATTAGGTATATTCTTTACAATAAGCCTATAAGTTGCATAACCCTGGATAGGATAGGGATTTCCTTCAACATCAGTTCTCCAATCTTTAGGTACATCAATATAAGTAGAAGGAGTCTCCTCCCTTTGAATATCTTCTGGCGAAAACAAATGATTATAATAAAATTCCCATTCCCCATTAAGTTCAATAATTTTTTGATCTTGAAAATCTGTTTTTGACAAATCAAGAACCCCTTTTTGGGCCAAGTAAGTCCTATTAGGAGTTATCCTTACAATTCCAATAATATAGAAAACGGATAATATAAACATTAGAGATAAAATAAGTATTTTTGATTTTCTCATAAAGTAACTCCTCATCATATTAGTATCATTTTTATAGGAAATAAAAACAATTTCAATAGCCAATAGATAATATTATATCTGATAAATATATGCATGCCAATATTCAAAGTCATACTTTAAATATGGTTATTCACTTACATCTAGAATACAGAAGGAGTTGTTGCCGAATTGATTATCGCAACAACTCCTTCTCTGTCTATGTATTATGAGTAGCTAGACTTAATATCATTTATTATTCACTTAACTCAAGCCAAGTTTCTTTTGATCCAGTTTTACTATACTTGTGTCCAATAGACGCTTCCATAATATCTTTGTAAGCCCAAAAATCAGAGCTTAAATCATTATATTTCGAAATACTATCCTTGTGTTCTTGTCCGAATACTTCATCAAATTTCCTATCAAGTATTCTATTGGTAATCGTTACAACCTCAGCCCTTGTAATATATTGATCAGGTTTAAACGTTCCATCTTCATAACCATTAATCCATCCCATCATAGCCGCTTTTTCAATATAACTCTTTGCCCAATGTGACGAAATATCTGAAAAACTTATATCTAAGGTATCCTCTGCATCAATAAATTTACATGTAATTGCAACAAATTCTGCTCTTGTAATTGGTGAATCAGGTCTAAAGCTTCCATCTTCATTGCCCTTAACTATGCCAAACTGCTTCATATATCCAATGCCGTTTGAATACCATTTATTATGATCAACATCATTGAACTCACTCTTATATGTCTCATTGATATTCATTTTTTCTATCATCAATCGTGCAAACATAATGGTAACTTCTGCACGTGTCATATTATTATTCGCTCTAAAGCTAAGGTCTGGGTATCCTTGCATATATGCAATATGATTTACCCTATCTAGTTCTATAGGATCTGTAAGAATAACTTCTTCCCACTGTGCGATTAACAGTGTATTTGCTTTCACCGTATCAACTTCAAAATCCCAAGTTTCACCATCTTCTTTAGCCCATCCAAGAAATTCATATCCTTCTCGTACAGGATTTTCCGGTTTATCAAGTAAATTTCCTTCAACAACAACTTTCTCTAAAGTCTCTGGCAATCCACCATTTTCATCAAAAGTCACTGTATATTTTCTTGTTGTATTTGAGGATGATGAATTATTTGAGGCAGGCGTATCACTTAAATAACCTATACCATAAACAGAAAACATTTTTACATAAAGCGTAAGTGTCCAGTCTGATTCATTTAATTCTAAATATTCTCCATTAGCATTTGCTATTTCAGTAATATCATTCACCTGATTATTGTGATATCTATATATAATATAATGCTCTTTACCTTGAATTTCCTCCGGTAATGGTATAATAACTTTAACAAGACCTTCTGTTTCTGCTACATTCCTATCAAAGTTCCACTCAACTTCTTCACTTTCTCTTTTAAAGCGATCGACAATCATATCTACATATAAACCTATTACATATTGTTTTTTTTGTGCAAGGGTACGTATGTTTTGAACCGCTACTAATTCATCTGATTCTGCAGTTTCCGGGTCTGTCTTTTTCACAGTCATTTCTACTTTTACAAAGAGTTCCGGAGCACCTGCATCATAATACTCTTTAGCTTCCGGATGTAAATTATCTATAACTACAGCAGGTGTATCGTCTCCTTTTAAGACAAGAACGCTACTTGCATTACCCAACTGGTAGGTAAGAACACCTAGCTCAGTAACGTGGACATTATTAAGAACATTTACTTCTACAATTTCTGTTTTTTGATCATAGGTCATAATAAGGTTATAGGTTCCTGCTTCAATATTTTCAATAGTAAACTGTCCTTCACTATTGGTTATAGCTGTTTCTCCATATTGTTTTGTTCCTTTAACTATTTTAACCTCTACACCTTCTAATATGTTAGGTATGTCGCTATCATCTTTTATAGTACCTTTTAAATCAAAATTATTAGATATCCAGTTGGCTGTATAGGTCAAGTTTCCTGTAGTTCCATTACTGATTTCTACACTGGTACTTGCTTGACTTAATCCACTTCCTGTCCATCCAGCAAAAGTATATCCTTCTTTAATAGGATTTTCTAAGGTAAATGAACTAGCTTCCATTGTATATGTTGTTGGATTTGTCGTCTCTCAACTTAAGCTTCCTCCTCTTAAATCATATGTAATTGTATAATCAGCAAGTGACCAATTGGCTGTATAGGTCAAGTTTCCTGTACTTCCATTACTGATTTCTACACTAGTGCTTGCTTGACTTAATCCATTTCCTGTCCATCCGGTAAAAGTATATCCTTCTTTAATAGGATTCTCTAAGGTGAATGAACTAGCTTCTATTGTATATGTTGTTGGATTTGTCGTCTCTCCACTTAAGCTTCCTCCTCCTAAATCATATGTAATTGTATAATCTACAGGTGACCAGTTGGCCGTATAGGTCAAGTTTCCTGTAGTTCCATTACTGATTTCTACACTAGTACTTGCTTGACTTAATCCACTTCCTGTCCATCCAGCAAAAGTATATCCTTCTTTAATAGGATTTTCTAAGGTAAATGAACTAGCTTCCATTGTATATGTTGTTGGATTTGTCGTCTCTCCACTTAAGCTTCCTCCTCCTAAATCATATGTAATTGTATAATCAGCAAGTGACCAGTTGGCTGTATAGGTCAAGTTTCCTGTACTTCCATTACTGATTTCTACACTAGTGCTTGCTTGACTTAATCCACTTCCTGTCCATCCAGTAAAAGTATATCCTTCTTTAATAGGATTCTCTAAGGTGAATGAACTAGCTTCTATTGTATATGTTGTTGGATTTGTCGTCTCTCCACTTAAGCTTCCTCCTACTAAATCATATGTAATTGTATAATCAATAGGTAACCATTTAGCATAGAATGTGATATCACCGGTTACGGTATATGGGAAGATAACTTTATTTATTAAAGATTCCTCTTTATACCAATCTTCAAATGTATAGCCCTCTTTTGTAGTTTCAGGTTCCTCTATAATTATTTCTGCTGATGTTGATGCTACTACTGTTCCACCATTACTTTCAAATTGTACTGTGTTTACTAAATAAGTGAAGTCATCTGAACCAGATGCGCCACCACTGGCAGCAACAGCTTTAATTGTATGGTCAGTAATTTCTAAGTCAGTATAGTCAATAACATACTCTATAAGACCTGTTTCTCCTGTATTAACGGTCTCAACAAAGTCACCATCTATGTATACATCTACATCTTCATTTAACATATCTGTATTATCCCCTGCTTTAACACGAATGCTAGCTGTTTCAGGATTTGTATCAGAACAAACAACGTCAACACTATTGGCACCTTGTTGATAATTGCCTTCAGGATCAAGACCCCCATCAACATATCCATCTTTAAAATACCATTCTATTATATCATGATTTGCATTAGATCCACCTGTGGAAGCAGCAAAACCAACAAATACATCTTTACCTAATAAAGCTGTACCTGCATTACTAGAAAAAGTCTCGTTTAATACGCTGCCTCTATTACTATTTTTACCATAAGTAACTGTTACTAAACCACTTTCGGCATAATCTATCCAAACATGTATGATTTCTCCATGGATGTTAAAAGTAGGTATACTAGTATTAGCTGAAACAGTTCCATTAGCATGAGTATTAACACCATCAGCTACGATAGCAATATGATTTGCATTAGGGTCATAATATTGGACCCCACCATCTAAACCAATATTTTTCCAAATATCAAATTCTACACCTATAGAATTAGGAATATTTCTATAACCTACACCTCCACCAACATCACCAAGAACAGGTTCTGCATTATCTTGAACAATAAAGGTTAAACCGTCTGCAGGAGAACTTGTTCCTTCATTAAGGTTCATTACAAAATAAGTACTAAATCCATCCTTAAGCTTGATTTTACTACGTCTTACAACTGTACCTGATTGGCTTGCTTCATCAGGTACTATTCTAAGGACCTTATCTCCATTATTATTGGTTGTAGCAGCCGCATCACCTCTTGCCCACAACAATGTTGTTGCATGATCTCCACCTACATTTCCTGTTCCGAATTCATTAATAGCCGTGCTGACATAAATAGGCAAATATTCTACTTCAGCTGCGTATAAGGACTCATTTGTTACTGTAGTTATAAGTAAAATTAAAATTAGAGCAAAACTTATCACTTGTGATTCTATTCTTATAACCCCTTTTTTTCTTTTCATCATAAACATCTCCTTAGTCTCAATGTAGTATTCTAATTAATATAACCTATACGTCTCACAAGATTCTCACAAGAAGAACATACATTAAAAATAGCTGTAAAATATTAGGTTATATTTTACAGCTATTTGATGGTAGCTTTTTATTAAATTGGCGTTAAACCTTAAAGGCAAATAAATAATTTTTATCTCAGAACTACCTTATATTTTTGCTTTTATTGTCCTAACATTGTCATAATATTATTTGGATTTGGGTCAATATCTTGGACACGAAAAGTGGGATATCTCACACAATTAATGCTTCATAATCATTAGGTGTCATGTAGTTGATGCTACCATGAATCCTCCGATTATTGTACCAACTTCCGATGTATTTAAACAGATTTCTATAAGCTTCATTATAGTCTCGATAAACCTTGCGATACACTTCCTCTTTCTTCAGGATAGCATGAAAAGATTCAATGACCACATTGTCGTAAGGATTACCTTTCGCTCTATACGAACGTTTAACTTTGTAACGATCCGTTTTGATAATATACTAAGTGCTGATGAGTTACGTAATGGTTAACCTCGAGAAAGGAGTATTAACTTATTTTTTTCAAACTTCTGTCTTGACAAAAGGGAGCACTATAATTTAATCAAAGTAAGTCACGATATGGATACCGTAGAATTCATGGATTACTAGCCAACGAAAGCGTTCGAGTATCAGAAAAGTTTGTGCGCAAAATCATGTCAGCGCAGAATCTGATTGTTAAAATTAAAAAGAAAGGGAAATACAACTCATACCAAGGTGAGATTACACCTGCCGTTCCAAATGTCATCAACAGAAATTTCAATGCACCTGCTCCGAACGTCAAGTGGCTAACCGATATAACTGAGTTCACTATCCCATCAGGGAAAGTATATTTGTCACCAATTGTAGATTGTTTTGACGGTATGATAACTGCTTGGAATATTAGTACGAAACTTAATGCAGAATTAGTAAATAATATGCTGGAGAACGCTATATGCACACTCAGTCATACGGAACACCCGTTAATACATACAGATCGAGGCTGTTATTATCGTTGACCAGGTTGGATTTCTCGGATAAAGAAAGCAGGGCTTCAAAGATCCATGTCAAAGAAGGGTTGTTCCCCTGATAATTCAGCGTGCGAGGGATTCTTCGGACGGCTAAAAAATGAAATGTTTTACTGTAATAATTGGGAAAATGTTTCTGTAAAACAATTCACGAAAACCCTTAATGAATATCTTGTGTGGTACAATGAAACACGAATTAAAACATCACAAGGAAATAATAGCCCATTGGAGTATTGACGAAGTCTTGGATTGGTAACATAATTGTCTAAGAAAACGTCCGCATCCCCTAATCATTACTTTTATCTTTCATTATACAATATAAAAGAAAAAAAGAACTATTGTCAAATAACAATAGCCCCTTTTTCTTGTTCAATTTATGTCATTCAAATTTAAGCTAATCTAATTTTATTAATTCAAAATCATCAAATGCCGCCCAATCACCTGCGTAGGCATTTGCCCATACACCTACTTCTATTTGTCCATTAGTAACAACAATATCATCAATAATGTATTGTTTCCAACCATTTTCTCCCGAGCAAACTTCTTTTATAAGTTCATTGTCACCATAATTTTTTACATATAGATGAAGAGCTTTTTGTCCGCCACCAGAACGAGCCCACGCACTAAATTGATAAGTGCCATTTGGTACGTACAAGGTCTGACTAACTAATTGTTTGTAATCGCCTGCTTCCCATAAAGTTAGTTTGTAGGTGTCTCTATATGGATCATTTGAATCTACGTTTGCAGCATTAATTCCACTATTCCACATATTCCATCCATTTAAATTTCCACTTTCTAGGTCCCGGTTGCTTAGTAAATTCCCTGAAGATATATCAAAATCAGGAATGAACTCCAAATAATTTAAGTTCCATCCTCCATTAATAGCTTCAAGTGTAACACTTTGAATACCTTGTGTGAGATTTATTGATTGACTAATTGTTGTAAAAGTTTGCCATCCACCAGTTGCAGGAATATCATAGGTTGCTAATGTAGTCGTACCTTGTTTAAGTGCGATTGCTCCTGTACTTCCATTCTGGCTAGCAACTCTAAGTTTAACATCATAGTTTCCGCTTGCTATAACATTTAATCTATAGTCCATTGAATCTCCCGAATCAATCCAACCAAGATTTAGACCACCTCCATTATCTTCTGTTGCTTCACTTTTTACTCCCGTACTAGCCACTACATATTCCGCCTCTATAAAACCAGGTACGATCTCTCCATAAGATGTATTTCCACTAAGTCCATAGTCATATGGAAATAATGGAGTATAATTACTGTCAGTCATATTGACTTTGATATTCGATGAGTCAATATACTTTGGCCATGATATAGGCATTTTTGCAGTAAATTCATAATCTCCAAATATCACATCTGCAAGCCCATTTCCTTCTGTTCCTGGTAGCCAAGCAGCAATAAAACTATCCCAATCCCCTAAACGGTCTGTTATATTCATCGGTCTCCCTGATAACATTATTACTACTGTCGGTATACCAGAACTTTTTACTTGATCCAATACATTTTGATCTGCTTGTGACCAGCCACTTGACAAATCAAGATTATTAATGGGTTGTCCTACACCAACATCACCATTCATTTCAGCATATGGTTCTTCGCCAATAACTACGATTGCAACATCATGCCCTGCTGCTCCAGTACCATCTATAGAATAAGTCACATTAGATGGGTTATTAACGGCATGTTCAATCCCTTCTAAGATTGTTGTACCTTGAGTAGTTTGGCCTGAACTTCCTTGCCAAGAAATCGTCCATCCACCTGATTGATATCCAATATTATCAGCTTTGATTCCGGCGACAAAAACCTTAGCATCTTTTGACAAAGGAAGAACTTCATTGTCATTCTTGAGAAGAGTTGCCGATTTTCTGACAGCTTCACGTGCAACATCACGATTATTTTGTGAGCCAAACTGACCACTTGTTATGATTGAACGGTCTGTGTAAGGAGATTCAAAAACTCCTGATTCAAATTTTACTTTCAAAATCCTAGAAACTGCATCATCAATTCTTGATTGTGAAACTTGTCCAGAGTTAACTAAATACTCGAGTGTACCTATGAAATCTTTTGATTCCCAATAGTCAGCCTCCATACACATATCAATACCAGCATTGATACCTGATGCTAAAGCAAGGGAATAGTCACTGTTAAGTCTGTTGATACCATTCCAATCAGAAACTACTATTCCATCAAATTCAAGATCTCCTTTTAATGTTTCTGTAATTAGATGATAATCACTATGACTGTCAACACCATTTAATGAACCAAGGTGTACCATAACTGTTTTCGCACCTGCATCTATAGCTGCTTCAAAAGGTCGTATATAAGGAACTAAATCGTCATTACTTAGGTTAGAATTTCCTTGATCATCGCCATTTTCTGTTGTACCGTCACCAATCCAATGTTTGACACTTGCCACAACATGATTTCCTGTTAAGAAATCCGAATCACTTTCCGTTCCTTGTAATCCTAATGTGTAATTTGTGCCTAATTCTGTTACAAGAGATGGTACTTCTGAATATCCCTCATAGCTTCTTCCCCATCTATCATCTTGAGGAACGGCTAAACAAGGTGCAAAATTCCAATTTATTCCTGTGGCACGAACTTCAGTTGCAGTTATTTCACCAATTTTTTTTAGTAAATCTTCATCTTTTGTTGCCCCTAAACCAATATTGTGTGGAAAAATAGTCGCACCATAAACATTATTATGTCCATGTACTGCATCTACACCATATAGTATTGGAATTTGAAGTCTAGTAGAAAGAGCAGCATTTTGAAAAAGATCCACTTCATCAGCCCAGGCTACAGCAGTGTTTGGATTTGGACTAGAACCACCTCCACTCAAGACTGAACCGATATTATTTAGAAAGACTTCATCAGGTGTAGTATTCACTCTTTCAACCTGAAGCATCTGTCCTATTTTTTCTTGAAGAGTCATTCTTGATAATAAATCTGAAACTCTTGCATTAACTGGTAATGTTGGATTCTTATAGTCTTCTACTCCATTTCTAAGAGAAATTGGAGTTTCGCTGTAAATGCCTAACTCAGAAATTGACCACCAGTTATCTTGATTAGTTCCTGTTTGAACAATTTTTACATATCTTGCTTGAACATTATAGGTTAAAAAGACCATTTTGTATCCAAACCCAAGACCACTGTCTACTAGATTGTAATTTGTTCCATCTGTTGAAACATACACTTCATATTCTGCAGGGTAATCCTCACTCTGAGTGGTTTCAATCGAAATTTTACTGATATTATGTGTAGAACCCATGTCGACTTGAAGCCATTCTCCACCTGTTTGTCCTGCTCCGCTACTCCATCTAGTATCGTAATTATAATCTAATACATTCGAAGGAGCACCGTTTGATGATGTTGAAGAAGTAGCTGAAAAAGCAGTATTATCAAGTCGAAAATCCGCTTTTTTAACACTTCCATCTGTAAATTGACTTACGACGTTAATTAAACCAGTATTTGCCTGAAAATTATCTGTACTAAACATTTCCCATTTACTTTCAATTTCTGCCAAACTATCTCTATCAATGTCCGGAACATCATTAGTGTTCGAGTCATAAAAACCCCAATTTCCTCCACCGCTTTCGGATTCAGTACCTCTAACTTTATATGTCCAGTTAGTCCATGTTACATCTAAAGAATTTAATCCTGACATCCATTTTGCCCAAAGATCATCAAAAAAGTACCAACAATATTCACCTATATAGATAGGCACATCCCATTGTCCTTGCATGTAAGCAATATCAGATAAAGCTCCTTCTATTAAATTATTTTGTGAATCCCAACTATTTGCATTTGCCATATCATAATAGTGTTTTTCGTACATAATGTTTTCCCAACCATAATCCCATGGTGGTATAGCTGTGCTCCAGTCATGAAACTCTTCTACTACAACTATATGATCAGGATCAATTGCTCTAACTTCATCGTATAAACGGTCATAAAAATCATATTTTTGTCTCTTTAAAGTATCCGATTCTGGGAATCCAAGGATAGGCTCATTTAGTAACCCATATGCAGCTATAGCAGGATTACCTTTAAAATGAGTTACTAATCCTTTCCACATTTCAACAGTCATATTCTGATTGTTTATATCGGTCCATAAACCATTAGGGGTTGGACCTGCTTGGCCACAACTTGCCCACGGATTTACTCCACCTGGTGCGCCATGGAAATCAAGTAAAATATAAATACCTCTTTCACCACATTCTTGTGCAAGCCAATCTAATTCACGATAAGGATTTGCTTTCCAAGTACCATCGGTATTCATAAAGTTTAACCAATGAATTGGTACCCTGACAAAATTCATTCCCATGTTTGCAATATTGTCTAAGTCACTTTCTTTTAACCATTCTGATTGATAACTTTCAAATAAGTTATCAGTTTCCGTGACTCCAAAGCGATCATAGAGTGCAGTACGTACAGTCCACTCATCTCCCATGGTTACATTTAAATCAGAAATAGACCACCAAGAACTACTATATCCTTGCTGCCAAATGAGAATATACCTAGCAGTTTGTGCACCTCCTACATCTATTACCATTTTTCCGTTTGAACCATAGCCATTAGCCACATCTGACCAATTATATCCATCCGAAGAAATTTGAATTAAATATTGAACAGGAAAATCTCCAGTATTAGCACCCACGTCTATAGTAATTTTATCAAGTGTATCTATTGTTCCAAGATCTATTTTAAACCATTGATTTGGAGCTTGAGTAACGCCGCTTGACCATCGGGTGTTTAAATCACCATCAATTGCATTTATTGTATTCGATCCTGCTTCTGTAGAAGAAGCACTAACAGTCCAATTAGATTGATTAAGTGGTCCATCACCTAAAGGTGACATCCATGCCTCTTGTAAAAGCCATCCTCCTAAATTAGTACCGTGAAGTCCAACGATATCTCCTTGCCCAAAATTATCCTTTATATAGATTCCATCTGTTTTAAGAAAATCACTTTGTTCTAATTGCGAACTAGTAGAAGCAGATACCTGAACAATTTCGACTGTAGATATCTGTAAAATCATAGATAACGTTATAATTATAGTTAATAACTTTTTCATTCGTTTATTCTCCTTAATTTTCTATAATATGTTCATTATATTTACACATTCCAGCATACATATACCATCTTCACAATAAATTGTCAGATCATTTCTACCGTTCCTTGTTACTCCAATAAAATAGTTATCCGCTTCATGGATTTGAAAAGTCCCAACATATTCTCCAGTATTCTCTATTTTAACTCTAGCCCCCTTTTCACCATGCACTTTTAGATAAATCTCTTCGCCATGTGCTACAAAAGTATATTTAAACGACTCACCTTTATGAATTGCAAGTATTAATCTTTGATCTTCCCTTATTTTTTCTCCCCCATAATGTTTAAAAGATAACTCGCCCTTATCAACCAAAAACCTTATATCACTTCCATCATTACTCCTAAAATCAATATAAGACTCATGATAAAGCTCCATGTTAATTGAATCATAAAAGATTGCTCGAATACTAAGAGGTCCTATTCTTAACACATGATTCAACACATCCTCATTGATGCTACAATTATCAAACTCAATATTATTAAGATATTCATTAAAGATACCCTTTGCATTAACCGGTGCTTCTCCATTTTTGATGTATCTAATAATCTCATCCCATTTATTAGGTTTTTTAATACATATAGGTGAATTATGAGTATCTAACTTTTTATATGTCCAAAAATTCCAGCTAATACCATATTGCTCTAAAAGGTGAAAAACACCTGCATACCACTCAAGATTGTTCTCTCCACCTTCGCCCATGAATATAGGATAGTTCAATTTATTTTGCATATTAAGATACTTATCCAGACTTTCTGCATCCGGATTATCCCAGTATTTGTGAAATTCAAGCATACAATTTCTAAGAGGATTATCTTTTAGCTCTTCAAAAACACTCCAATCAGTCGCCCAATGCACTCCTTCAAGAATCAACATATGATTAGTATCCACTTTTCTTATAGCTTTTTCCAATTCATAGTATAAAAGCATCACCTCATGATTATACATGCTAAACCACTCCGGTAAAGGTTCATTCAGCAAATCATAACCGGCAATTATTTTCCGTTCTTTATATCTAGAAGCCAATTTTTTCCACAGCCATATCAAGTCTATCCGATATTCCTTATCACTGAAAAGTAACGGTTTATTATCTTCACTGTCATCAATATTTGTCCCCGTCTGTCCACCTGGAGCTCCATGCATATCAAGTATGACATAAACACCCAACTCTTCACACCAATCTAAAAGCCAATCAACATATTTAATCCCATCAGATAACAGTCGTCGTTCTGTTCCATTCCTTTCAAAAAGATACCTGGCATTTAACGGCAATCTAACTGAATTAAGACCTCTGCTTTTGATATATTCAATATCTTTTTTAGAAATATAGTTTTCTCGATATTTATTCCAAAAAAACTCACCATAAGTGTCACCACATAAATCAGAAATGAGTTTTTCAATCCTCCTAGGCCTATCACACTCATCGAAAAATTTCCACATATAGCCTTCAGGCAAAAGCCAGTTTCCAAGACCCACCCCTTTCAACAGAAATTCTTTCCCAGTTCCATCATATATTTTCTTACCTTCCTGATATACATATCCATCCATAATTTACCCCTTCATAGCACCATCTGAAATGCCGCGCAAAATATTTTTTTGAAAAACAGCATAAAACGCAATAACAGGTATAGCTGCTAACACAAGTGCGCTTAATATAGATGTCCAATCGTTACTGTATTGACCAAATAACATATTTGTTGATAGTAGTAAAGTGTATTTTTCCCTTTTACTTAATACAATTAACGGCAATAGGAAGTCATTCCAAATCCAAAGCACATTAGTAATACATATAGTTACCGTAACAGGCTTTAACATTGGAAATATAATTTTCATAAACATTTGCACTTGATTACAGCCATCAATTTCAGCAGCTTCTTCAAGCTCTCTGGGAATTCCCTTTACAAAACCATGATACAAAAAAATTGCCATACTTACACCCATGCCTGAATAAATCACACCTAATCCGACTAACGAATTTTTTAAGTTAAGAGTAATAACAACCCGGTACAAAGGGATCATAATTGAACTAAAAGGAATAAGCATTGAGAAGATAAACAATCCAAAAATTATTTTTGATAAAGTAGTCTTTGTTCTGCTTAGTTTCCAGCCTGCCATTGAAGAAAATAAAATCATTAAGCTGACACCAACAATAACAATAATAAGATTATTCTTAAGACTGCTTAAATAATGCATTTTTTCAAATGTATAGGCGTAATTTTGAAATTGAAGTTCTTTTGGAAAAGACAATACATTTGTCAGCAATTCACCTTTTGTTTTAAGTGAATTTAATAATGCTAAAAGCAATGGCATCAGACAAAAAGCAGCCGCAATCAAAAGAAATATATTAATAACCATATCTGATAAACGTAATTTTTTCATTATAATTCTTGCTCCCTCCTTTTCATCACTGCCAACTGAATTAATGTGATTATAAGTACCAATAGGAACAACAATGTAGATTTAGCTGTTGCATATCCAAAACGCATACTGCCTCTAAATGCTTCTTCATAAATATTGATTGCCGCTGATTGAGTTGCTCTACCAGGACCACCTCCAGTTAAAGAATAGATTACATCAAATACTTGGAATGAAGCATTTAAGGTCCAAAAAACGCATATGGTCACTGCATGCATAATCATAGGAAATATTACGCTTCTAAAGGTTTGAAGTCCATTCGCTCCGTCTAAAGATGCAGATTCAATTAATGATTTTGGAACACCTTGAATAGCCGCCATATAAATAATCATTAAGTAACCTACTGCTCCCCAAACAGATACGATAATAATAGCAATAAAAGCAAAATTCGGATCACCAATCCAAGACTGATCTAAAAACTTTAAAGAAGAATGATCAGCAATATAATACAGAACTTGTGTAAAGATAAACATCCACATATAACCGCCAATAATCATACTAATCATATTAGGCATATAAAAAACCGTTCTTAATAGGCCTTTGCTTTTCTTTCTAGATTCGATTAATACTGCCAAAGTAATAGCAATTAAATTTGCAGCTAATACCATTACAATGACATATTTAAATGTAAAACTAATTGAATCCATAAAATAAATGTCTTGAAATGCTTCAACATAATTAGCTAAACCAATAAAATCATATTTTTTTTCTAAACCGTTCCAATTGGTCATACCATAATAAAAGCCTATAATAGACGGCCACAACTTAAAAACGGCATACACAATAAAAGCTGGCAAAACAAATATTACCAACGTTATATTTTCTTTTCTTTTTCTTTTCACTTAATTCACCTCTCCAGCTAATTGAAGTATAAGTTGTAGGCAGATTATTTAATCTGCCTACAACCTAATTACTATTAGTTTTCTTTATTCGCATTTTGGAAAGCTTTATCAAGTCTTTCAATGAATTCGTCTTGAGTAACAGTACCTACATAGTACTCTTGTAATAATTTACCTTGTTCATCCGTAACTGCATTAGGAAGCACTAGGTCCTGATATGATCTTCCCATTTCTACATAACTTGTAGCTTCAGCAATCCATGATGAGGATTCAAAGGTATGACATGATGCAATTGGATTAAATACACAGGCTTCAAAAAGTGCAGATGAATCATTGTCATCTAGAACATAGTTAGCAAATTTTAAAGCCAGTTCTTTTTCTTCACTGTCTGGATAAACAGCTAACGTTGTTGATGTTGCAAGGTTAATAAGGGAACAGTTTTCATTGTTATTAATTGGTAATGGAAATACACCGATTTGTGCATCAGGATTAACTTCAAGAATTGTACCTGCAGCCCAAGTACCTTGAACCCATATAGCACCTTCACCTTGTGCAAATTTTACACAACCTGCCTCAAAACCGGTTTCCATAGCTCTATTCGTACCATTTGCATATACTAAATCGATTACATCAAAAATCTGACGCACTTCTTCATAAGATCCTTCATCATTGTACATTCTAGTTAACCAATCAGGAACATCTCCAGTTACTTTTCCACCTAATGTGACTGCTGTCATTAATTGTGGTACCCATTGGTCTTGCATAGCTACAACAAATGGTGTGTAACCTTTTTCAGTTAATACATCTACGACATCTTTTAGCTCATCAAGTGTATTTGGTGGAGTCACACCTGCTGCATCAAATATTTCTTTATTATACAATGTATTCCATGCTAAACTTTCTAATGGTACAGCCAATAATTGACCATCGATTGTCACTGTGCCTCTTACATTATCATATAACTTATCTGCAAGTGGTTCACTGCTTAGGTCGGTTAAATATCCCGCATCATTATATGTTGTTAGATTGTTTGCGTGAATTGAGTAAAGGTCCGGTGCATCATCTCCAGTTAATCTGGCTTGAAGAATACTTTCATACTGATCAGAACTAGGCATTTCAAGATTAATTGTAACTGCAATGTTGTCTTCTGCTAGCACTTTAGCTTCAAATTGCTCCGCATATTTTTCCCAGTGTTCCATATGCTGTGGAAAACTCATCATAATGTCCAGTTCAACTTCTCGTGGTTTTTCAGCAGTCTCCCCAACAGATTCTTCCGTCTCTTTGTCATTAGATGTACTTTCAGCCGCCGCCCCATTAGATGTTACTTCATTCTCTGTTTCTGCAGTTCCATTAGTACAACCGGCAAATAGTGTAATTAGTAAAACTAAACTTAATACAATAGATAATACTTTTTTCATAATATTTCTCCTTTGATTTATTATAATTACACTTTATCAAAATCAATATATCTCTTCAATTGCATATGAGAGTATGAATTATTGTCAAATTATAACCTTTTGTTTTTTATTTCACCAGGAGTAACACCATAATGCTTTTTAAACATTTTATAAAAATGCGCCTGATCCTTATACCCTGTCATTAAACTTGCTTCTTTAATTGGTAAATCAAATTTACTTATTAATTCATATGCTTTTTCCATTCTTTTTTGTGTAACATAGGATGAAAAACTTTGATTAGTATACTGCTTAAACAATTTACTAAGATACTCCTTACTAATAAAGAAAGTATCTGCTACCCGATCTAAAGTAATATTTTTAGTATAGTTTCCATCTGCATATTCTTTAATTTTCCCTATATCTACCTTGTTTTTCATTTTTTTTAACGTATAAATAGAATCAATAACCCCTAGATAAATAGTCTGAATAAAATCTATCATTTCATATAAATCCACTTTTTGTTTAAAAACAAATGATACATTCTGGTCTTTAATTACTTCCCCAACCTGATAACCACTTTCAACGATAAACATTTCTAAAACATGCATCAAATCATAATAGATATTCATTAACAGCTTAGTGGCAGGTTCATTACTTTCGTTTTCTATTATTGTGTTTTGAAGGTTAACAAAATTGTCCCTTAGTACTTTTTCATTATGGATATGTAATTGCTCAATTAATGATTTCTTTATCAAAGTATACTGATTAATCCAATCAACAGACATAAATCCAGCAGCATCATAAAGCGAACTTGAATTTGTATGCCATTCTTCTTTTAACTGAGCAGCACATTTATCCAACTGACTATTCAGTTCTTCAGGTTTCACTGGTTTTAATAAATAATCATTAACATTCAATTGTAAAGCCTTGTGAACAAATTCAAAATCATCATGCCCACTTATAACAACCGTTCTAGCATTATATTCTTTTTCCTTAAGTTCGTTCAATAACTCTAACCCATTAAGACCTGGCATTTTAACATCTGTAAGAATAATATCCGGCTTAAGTTGATTAATCAACTCCAACCCACTTAACCCATCTGAAGCTTCTCCTACAACCTTCATTTCAAACTTATCCCATTGTCCAAGTTCCTTTATAACTTCTCTTGTCCATGGTTCATCATCAATAATTATGACTTTATACTTCATTAACGTCCTCCAATTCTGCCTTAATCATAATTTCTACTCTTGTCCCATTATCTTCTTCACTCTGAATCTTTAGACCATAATCTTCACCATATATAAGTTTAATACGCTTATTAACATTTTTAATCCCAATATGCTCTTCACTATCCCATATTGTATCACTGTTTTCTAATATTGCATTTAATTCTGACAACCTAGACTGACTAATTCCAACACCATTATCACTAACAATCACGGTTGCATCATCTTGCTTTTTGTAAGCAATAATATCTATACACCAATCTCCCAATATATTTTCGAATCCATGTTTAAAACTGTTTTCTACAATTGGCTGTAGACTCAATTTAGGAATCATCACTTTTTTAATATCATCATCTATCAACACGTTCATCAATATCCTATTTTCAAATCGCTGATTCTGAATCAAAATATAACTTTCTAAGTATTTTATTTCATCCTCCAACTTAACCATTTCCGTAGCAAAATTCAAAGAATACCGCATCATATCACTGAGGGCCAATGTCATATTGTATATTTCACCAGTTTGTTTCTTTAAGGTCATTCCACCAATAACCTGCAAGGTATTATATAAAAAATGGGGGTTTATCTGAGCTTGCAAAGCATTGATCTGAGCTTTCTGCTTTTCAAGCTTGCTTTTATATTCTTTATTTATTAGTTCTTGATTTCGTTCAATCATATAATACAAACTATTTTCCAATTGCCCGATTTCATCTTTTCTTTCAACATATCCATTATGAGCATATTCATCTACCAGTAATCCATCCATTGTATCCGTTAGATCTACAATAGGTTTACTTATCAATTTTGACAGAAAAAACGACATAACAAAAGCAACCACTATACCAAGAATTCCGAATATTACCCCTGTTCGCAGTGTTTCAGCAGTGGCCGCAGTGACTATTTCTTCCGGGATTGCTCTTATCACATAAAGTTTATCTTTACTTACACTTCGACCAAATATATAAAGGTCCTTTTTTTGCATTACTCCTGATTCATTTGGTCTAGCTTTGATTTCCTCAAAATAGTCAGGAATCATTTCTATTAGATTTGTTTCTGGATTATCCGATACAAATGCAATCAATTCATCTTCATCATTAAACAGAAAAACAGCTTCACGATTATCTGTTTTCATTTCGTCAAGAAAACTTTCAAAAGCAGAGTATTGTAGTCGAATTTCAATAACTACTAAAGGTTTTCCGGTTTCAAAACGATTCATTTGATGCAAGACAACCATCTCTTCTTTGTCCCTTATAAAAACTGTATTTGTTTGTAGAGTTTCATCTCTATCGGTCCATATTTCGAACCCATTTCCATTATCAATGAAGTGTGCACCAGTTCTTTTTACACTTAAAAGCTGTCCATTTACCAGATTATTGACATTTATCGAATTTATTTCCCGATTAGTATTCATCCAATAGTTTAAGACAGTAATGATTCGCCATCTGGTATTGTAATCAAATCCATCTTCATCGTAACACCATGTATTGATATCACTTTTAAACTCTTCGTCTACTTCAAGTTCATAAAATTTCTCAGAATATTCTTTAAGCATAGATTCCGTTTTGTCATGCATATAATCAATACTGTTTTCACCACTACTGATTATTTGTGAATTCAATGAGTTGTATTGATTTCTTGTAGCAAAAAATGTCAGCATGGTAACCGGAATAATTGCTACTATGAACATAAATATGAATATTTTTCTTTGGATTGACGATTTCATACTTATAATCTCCTATAAAACTTAAATTCAATAACTAATAGTAATGTTTATTAGTTCTCAATATCGTTTAACTTTGCATTCGGACTTAACAATTTCCATAAAACGAATTTACTTCTTAATTATTTTCTTTTTATATTCTCTTCATACCAGGTAATAAAACTGTCATGTAGTTCATGTTCTGCTTTTTTTCTTGCTTCTTGAGCTTCTTCAAGGGTCTTAAAACTGCCTAAGTTGTACTGAGTTCCTTTGAATGCTATATGTGCAACAAAACGATTCTTTCTCTTGTATACTCCTTTAACGCCAAGTTTATTTGATTGTTTTGGTCTCTTGTCTTTTAAAAGGGCAACGCAGGTTCCATCAAAATAATCAAAGAAGTTCGTTTTAGGATAACGTATAATTAATTTCGCAAATTCATAAATTTAAAGGACATGAGTCCTAGCCGTTTGGTAGAATTAAGTTACCACACAAAAACCTATCAAAGGAGGCTAAGAATCATGTCCGATAACATTATACAACTTAACGAACAAGTAATCAAAACCGAAATTAAAGATCTTGTGAGAACCAGTATTGAGGAAACCCTCAACAATCTCCTAAACCAAGAGGCTGATGAACTTCTAAATGCTTCTAAGTATGAACGGACCCAGGAACGCCAGGGATATCGTTCTGGTCACTATAAACGAAATCTGACCACTACATCTGGTGATGTAACATTGAAGGTACCCAAGTTGAAAGGCATACCGTTTGAAACAGCCATAATCGAGAGATATCGTCGTCGTGAATGTTCAGTAGAAGAAGCACTTATAGAAATGTATCTTGCTGGTGTTTCTGTCCGCCGTGTCGAAGATATTACAGAAGCTCTCTGGGGAACCAAAGTTTCACCAGGTACAATAAGTAATCTTAATAAGAAAGCTTACGAGCATATCGAAACATGGCGTAATCGCCCGTTAAATGGTGGCGAGTATCCTTACGTTTATGTTGATGGAATCTTCATGAAACGCTCTTGGGGTGGTGAGTACGAGAATGTTGCCATTCTCATTGCCATTGGTGTTAATAAAGATGGATACCGAGAAATCCTAGGTGCAGCCGAAGGTATGAAGGAAGATAAAGAAAGTTGGAAATCCTTTTTGTTATGGCTGAAACAACGTGGTTTATCTGGTGTTAAACTCATAACTGGTGACAAAAGTCTTGGTATGCTTGAATCCATACCAGAGGTTTTTCCTGAAGCTAAATATCAACGCTGTACAGTACACTTCTATCGGAATGTATTTTCAGTAACTCCGAGATCCAAGATGAAACTAGTCTCAAAAATGCTTAAAGCAATTCATGCCAGCGAAAGCAAGTCTGCTGCTAGAGAGAAAGCCAAGCAAGTCGCCGAAGATCTCAAGGCCATGAAGTTACATAAGGCTGCTCAAAAGATTGAAGATGGTATTGAAGAGACGATAACATATATGAGCTTTCCATATGAGCATTGGAACCGAATCCGAACTAACAACAGTATAGAACGTCTGAATCGAGAAATCAGGCGACGAACCAAGGTTGTGGGAACTTTTCCAGATGGTAATTCGGCACTGATGCTAGTATGCGCTAGGCTACGACATGTAGCCGGAACGCAATGGAGCTCAAAACGATACCTCAACATGAAACACTTCAACACAATGGATCAAATGGACATCGAATCCATTGTCAACTAGTGGGCGTCAACCAGACGGCTAATTTTAAATTTGCGAAAAAATCTTGACGGTACCAATTTTTTCCAAACCATCCCTCTTTCTTCTATCATCATATTTAGTCTAACTCATATACTGTATTCTACAACAAATTCCAATTTATTGCATTTGCATTTATAAACTATACCAATAAATCCATTAAAAATGACCCAGTTAATATCTGCAGATATTAACTGGATCATTGATTTTATTACTTTTTAACGTCTCGTATTTTTATTTTAATATCAAAAGTGAGTCAAAATGGAGTCAAAACCATTTCCAATACCTCACAAACCCAGTGAAATCAAGGGTTTACAGGATTCCGTTTCTTATTCCCACTCGCTTCGTAGAAAGTAGACTATCGTGTAAATCAGTTGTTTTTCACTGATTCTAGTATCAACTATAGCATTCGTTTCTCCTCCTACCAAAGCAGAATAAGTCAAATTTCAGTCATAGCGATTAACAATCAGTCATTTGTCAGTCAAAATTCCATACCCCAACCTACACAGATGTATATTATTGATTTTAATAGTTCTCTCTACTCATGTATAAGAACAACAACCCTTTGAACCTCCTGATCTCCAATTAAATGTATACATGATTCCTCTTGTTCAATGCCATTAATCTTTATATCTACTTTGCCTTTATTAATGTGATATGGATTCTTGATCTCTATTAAGTACTTAGTTCCTTCAAAAATATACTCAATCGAATATTCTTGCCACTTCGTAGGGATACAAGGATTGAATTCTAATACAGGACCTTTTTTTGTGAACCCTAAAATCGTATTCAACCCAACTTGGTACATCCAACCTGCCGCACCAGTATACCAGCTCCAACCTCCTCGACCTATATGCGGCTGGCAATCATATACATCTGCTGCCATAGCATATGGTTCCACTTTATATATGCCTCTTTCTATGTTTGTCCTTGCATGATTAATAGGATTAATCATGGTATATAAATCAAAGGCTTTATCTCCTTGTCCTAATTTTGCGAAAGCATCAATGACCCATACTGCAGCATGGGTGTATTGACCACCGTTCTCCCTGACACCTGGTAAATATCCTTTTATATAACCTGGTTCTAAATTGCCTTGGTTAAATGCTGGGGTTAATAAGCGAATAATCCCATCTTGTCTGCTCACCAGATAGTCTTCCATTGCTGACATAGCTTTTTGGGATCTTAACAAATCACCTGCCTCAGATATGACGGACCAAGTTTGTGCCAAGGAATCAATTTTGCACTCATGGTTATGACTCGACCCAAGTTGGTCACCCTGATCGAAATAAGCGCGTTTGTACCAATTACCATCCCATCCAGACGCCTCAACAGCAGATAGGACATCATCATAGACATGCTGATATGTCTTTCTTTTTTCCTCATCTTTGTGGTCTGAGCATATGGGAATCCATTGTTTAAGAACGGTAAGCATGAACCATGCCAACCAAACACTTTCACCCTTACCTTCCTTACCTACCTTGTTCATGCCGTCATTCCAATCTCCTGATCTCATTAAAGGTAAACCATGTGCACCAAAACGAAAACCATTTTCTATGGCACGAACACAATGTGTATATAAAGAACCTTTTTCTTCAGTTATATTAGGACTAATATAACGTTCCTCTTCATTGTCTTTTAATAGATCACTCTCCAGATAAGAAATCTCCTCCTTAAGGATGGCCACATCACCTGTGACTTTTAAATATTCAGATACGACATAAGGTAACCATAGAAAATCATCCGATATCTTTGTCCTAGTCCCTTTTAATGCAGATTCATGCCACCAATGTAACACATCTCCTTCAAGAAACTGATGTGCAGCATGTTTGATAATCTGCTTCCGGGCTAATTCAGGCCATATTGTAAGTACAGCCAATGAATCTTGAAGTTGATCTCTAAACCCGTAAGCACCACCTGATTGATAAAAGGCAGTCCTTGCCCATAGTCTACAGGCAATCACTTGATATATCAGATGACCATTTAGCATTTGATTCATAGCTAAATCAGGCGTTTTCACTTGAACGACAGAGAGTTTTTCTCTCCAAAAGGCTTTGACATCTTCAAGGGCATCGAGTGCTTTTTCAACTGTGTTAAAGGTTTTTGCATCGCCTTCGACATGACTAAGGTCATCAGACAGGCCCATCACAAATACCAACTGAAGATTCTCGTTCTTCTCAAGTCTCACTTTCACTTGTATTGATGCACATAAGTCATAACCAGCACCCACTTCATTGGTGAGTTGTGTATAAGTTAAAGCTTCTGGCAATTTCATACTACCTTGTCCAAAAAAGGTTTTACGATCACCACAGAAACTTCTCTCGGAAATGGATGCATCTAAATATAAAACTTGATCTGGATACTCCGGATGATAACCATTTGTAACCATTAGCTGACCCTCTTTAGAAATATCGCTAACCAGATGCATGGCACTTTCCTCACGACTTACACCTAGTACTGGTGTTACATAGTATGTTAACGCTAGATTTCGTACTAGATTACTTTCATTTTTTAGGGTCACAATGCTGATCTTAACATGCCCTTCAACAGGCACAAATTGTGTTAATGTATGGAATATCCCATGACTTCGATGGGTATGGGTCGAATATCCAAAACCATGTTCTACGACGTATGGGGTCTTCTCACGAATTGGCAAAGGTGTTAAAGACCATACATGAACCCCTTCATCTCTCAGGTAGATAACTTCAGCAGGTGTGTCTCCAACAGGGTCATTTGACCAAGGCGTCAACTTATTTTCACGACTATTATGGCACCAAGTATAACCGCCACCTGATTCCGTCGTCAAAAAGCCAAAGGATTCATTAGCGATAATATTTGACCATGGTACCGGCGTTGTTTCTTCTTTATCCAAGCAGATGATATATCTTTGATAATCCGAATGAAATCCACCAATACCATTTTGAAACTCTAAATCTTCACATTCAGGAATTGTTGAATTATGGTTACTCTTGTAATCTTTATTCAAGGCTGACATGTCATTTTCTATCGTGTCATCCGGAATAAGCATTGTCACTGTTTTTTCAGGTCGTAAATATCTCATCTGCTCTTGGATGGTCCCCTTATGACCATAGAAACTTAACCTAGCAGAAGCAATGATCAAGTTAACATCTACTGGGTTGATTATAGAGCGATTTAGTATTCTGATATCGCCGGTTTTATGCAGCATAGTCGTCCCTTGATTCGATTCGATGATATCTGTCACCATGGCATACACCGGATTTTCATAACTGTATTCTTCAAGGACCAGAATAACTAAATCAACCCTAAGATCTTTGATCTTCCAGTATTCATGGGCTTTCAGCAGTTCGTACAAAATGGTCACATCTTCAAGTTTTTGAATCGTCACGGCAACAATCGGCCGTTCTCCTGAAATACCATAGGCCCATAAGGCAACCTGACCTCGATGATTTTCTCTTATATAGTTAGCTTGCCTTTGTCGTAATGGACTTATAAATAATATGTCTGATATCATATCCTGAAATAGTTCCATCTCTTTTGCCTTGATATTTAAGTACTTAGCTTCTACTTGGCTTCGAATAACTGCAAGCCAAAAAGCAGCGTCACAGTTTTCCACATTGTTGTATTTATCAAGAAGTTCCATCAATAACGCCTTACTGTTTGCAATCATGGTAACAAAGGAAATCCGTGCTGATTCACTTGGTAATAGTTTCACTTTTACTCTTAAACTGAGTATTGGATCTAGTACATTACCAATACTGTTGCTTAGCGGGTGATCCCCTTCAATAGCTAATGGGTTCGAAATCGAATGACCTCTTCCAATAAAAAGCATACGATCCGACTCATATTGAATTGGGCCTATACGAACACCATCAACGATGGCCATATGCCCGACCCAACGCTCATGATCTCTATCATGTCTTGGTCGACGACGAGCTATTAAGGCCTTATATTTATCATTAAACTCCGTCTCAACAAATAAGTTGCTAAAAGCCGGATGAGCTAGATCACTACTCTGCTCTGCCATAACGACTTCAGCATAACTGGTGATTTCTAAATCACATGTGTCTTCGCCATTGTTTTTCAACTTTATTCTTCTAATCTCTGCATTGTCACCAGATGCCACAATAATTTCAGTCAAGGTTTCGATGTTTCCATCCCTACGTTTATAGACAGTTTTGTCTGCTGTGAACTCAACTTCATAGTCAAGGGGTATTTCATTCATTGGTGCATACGCTGCGGACCAATCTTTGTTTGTATTTTTGTTCTTAACATAGAAAAACATACCATAATGATCTAAGACTGCATCTTCTCTCCAACGTGATATCGCATATTCTAGGGTTCGGCTATAACCTGTTCCTTTATCTGTCGTCACGACAGAATAGGACCCATTAGATAATACATGTGCTTTTGGTAAATCTGGATTTGGTAGAAAAAAATGACGATATGAACTTGTATCATGAGACATAGCCCCAATAAAAGGCATCACCTTTTCTTTGTTTTCTTTCGTAAAGAGTATGTTGGTAGGAACTTTTTCTTGCAAGAGCAAACGAGCTGCTTTCACATATGGATCTGATGAAAATCTCTTCTGCATAAGATTACCATTTAAGTAATTATTGAGAGAGAGCAAGCTCATACCTTGATGATGGGCCATATAGCTTTTGATAATAATTTTCTTCTGTCCTTCCATAAGACGTTTTGGTGTGTAATCAGCCGCTTCATAATAACCATATATGCCTTCTAGTCCCTCTTTCTTCAAATATTGAATATTCTTATAGGCTTTCAATGGGTCAACCATTAAGGCAAGAAACGTGGCATATGGGGCTGTGACAGCCTCCTCAATCAAGCCTCTTTTAAGACCTAGCCAAGGAACACCAATAGCTTTATATTGATATTCCAAGTGCATATCCATAGAACCAAAAGCAGATTCAGACGCACCCCATGGCATATGACGTTCTTTTCCATATTTCTGCTGACTTTTTATGACAAATGAATAGGTTTCATCTAATAAAGTATTTTTATAATTCTTCATCAAAATCAAGGGCATAAGATATTCAAACATGGTTCCACTCCAAGATACCAGGCCTTTGTATCTATCCACCAGAGTTAATGATCTTCCTAATATGTACCAATGTTTGGGCGGAACTTCACTTCTAGCAATGGCAATATAACTTGTTTGGCGTGCTTCTGAAGCCAACAAATCATAATAGGAATTTGACAAGCGATTCATCTCTAGATTAAAACCAATGGAAAAAAGTTGACGTTTTTTGTCATATAAAGGTGCAAATAGAGTGTTCTCAGACATGAGATCAATCTGTTCCATGAGTTTTTCATAATCAGTGGCAAACTGTTCTAATCGGTTAAACCCTTCCATTGCAAAGCTTTGAACTTCTTTTAGCCAATGTATAAGCTTTGTCCCATTCGCATCAATTAGGTTCAAGATACTCTCTATGTTGTCATTGATCTCCTGATAAAGGAGGGCATAGTTATCTAATGAAGGTACTTGATCTAAACGGCTCATTAAGGCCTCACCCAATAACGACAAGTTCTCACTGTCAAGTCCTTCAGGTATATCATTTAGCGTATCAAGCCAGGGCATAAAATCATCAATTTCTTTGATTTGTTGCAGGATCATATGGTCCAATTTGTTGTGCCATACTTGTTGCATTGTCTTTGTTTTTTGGTTTTTTTCAAGGGCTCTAGTTAGTATATTTTTAGTAGTACTTGCCATGAGCTTATTTTGTTGATCTTCAAGTAACAAACGATCCTCTGAATCTAAAAACCTACCCTCTTCTTTACTGCCACAACGATATGTGTCTTCAAGTCCATTTATGAAATCAGTTCCAATGATTGTTTTTTTCTTATAATCCAGCATACCTTGCCTAAGCGTCATCAGATATGAGACAAGATTCCCACTATCAACCGTGGATATATAGCGTGGCGTGAGAGGTTCCATCGTTTCAGTATTATACCAATTATATAAGTGGCCGTGCCAATGTTCTAGCTGGTTCATAACATCTGTGGTTCTGTTTATCTGCTCATACATTTCTCTTAAGCCAATATAACCTAGGTCTCTAGCTGTGAGTATTGCCATTAATCCTAAGCCAATATTCGTTGGAGAGGTTCTAGACGCCGTGCCAAGGTATGGCTCTTCTTGGTAGTTATCCGGTGGCAAATAATTATTTTTCTTATTAACAAATTCTTCGAAATATCGCCATGTTTTACGTGCTACCAATCTTAGTTCTTCTAACGCTTCCCTCGTCAATACTTCTTTATACAAATCTTTATCTTTACTTATATAGTAGGCGACAAAAGGTGCGATTCCCCAAGTTATAGCGACAACTAAACTAATCAACACATTGTCACGCTTAAATTGATATGTCAGTCCTAATATAAGGATTCCGATGATCATACTTGCACCCATTGACTTTAGGTAACTACTTAATGTATTACTTTGCTTTTTCTCCGCATCTGCAGATGTTACCCATTCCAACATATTTTTCTTTGTGATTAACACACGTGCAAGGGTGACCAGAATGGCATTCATAACGACAACGAATTGATATGCAAGAAACACAGTATTTAGAAGCAACTGAAAAAAAGATGCTTTGAATCCGAAAAAAACACCAATATGCCGTTTGCTTGATCGTAACTTTAAACCACTACTTATCAAATATTCCACAGTACTAATCAATAGTGGTAGAATAAGGACCAAAACTACGCCTCCTAACCAGAATATGACATTCCCCGGCAGCATACACAAAGCCAGGCCCATCAGAATTATAAGTGATGGCATAACCAAGCTTCGTCGAAGATTATCTGCTATTTTCCATAAGGATATGTGTGATAGTGGGTTAGATATTGTTTTACTTTCTTGATGGTAAACCGATTGACTTAACCAGGGGATCAGCTGCCAGTCCCCTCGTATCCAACGGTGTAACCTTGCCATATAGGCATTATATTTCGTGGGATATGCATCAACCAATTCAATATCAGAGACTAGTGCTGCTCTAACATAGGACCCTTCCAGTAAATCATGACTTAGAACTGCATTTTCAGGCACCACATTCTGAAGAACATTCCTAAAAACATTCAGATCATAAATACCTTTTCCTGTATATATACCTTCATCAAACAAATCTTGATACACATCTGAAATGGCATTGGCATAAGGATCCATTCCCCCTTGACCCGTATATATTTTGGAAAAAATAGATTTATTAGAACTATCCATATCAAAGGATATTCTTGGCTGCATCAGACCATGGCCTTCAACCACTACATTTCTGTATGGGTCAACCACAGGTATATTGTAGGGGTGGGCCATTGTACCAATCATTTTTTTGGCCATTCCAAGGGGTAGCACTGTATCAGAGTCTAAGGTTATAATGTACTTAATCTCTGATTTTGGTAAATGATTGTCCGCATAATGAATAAAACTGGTCTTTTTAGAACCAAGTATTAGATCGTTAAACTCCATTAAAGCGCCTCTCTTACGCTCCCAACCTCTCCATACTTGATCTGTCTCATCAAATAGGTTCTGCCGATGATAGTAGTAGAATATGTCATTATCCCCATTACTATATCGACTGTTCAATGCATCAATTCCTTCTTGAGTTTTTTTTAGAATTTCATTATCTTCTATGGCTTGAGACATTTTGGAATCTTTAAAACTGCCAATCAAAGCAAAATAGAGATTGGCTTCTTTGTTTGCCAAATAGTGATTCTCAATATTCATCAGTAGCTCTGCAACCCTATTTTCATTACTTAACATAGTTGGTACAACAACCATTGTAGTTAAAGATACAGGTATACCTTCTTTAAGTTCAAGTCGTGGGAAAAAAGAAGGCTTTTTCATCTTCCCTGCAAGCCAATTCGTCATAGAAATTCCAACCTCAGAGGCTGGAATAATTGTAATCATCATAATTAAGATCGCGTAAAAAAAATAATACCCAGTAATCTGTCTTAAAACATAGGCTATAGCTATAACCATAAGTACTGTGGTAATGGTTGCGATCGTCATTAAATATAGCTTACCTTGGTACCTATTTAGCCCCCTAGATAACTTGTGTTTAAGTTTCAATTTGGTCGTTTGATTCATTTCTAATCTTTGAATACCTTCTCCAAATAGGTAATAACCTACGTGTGATCTTCTTAGATGTTTGTTTTCAATATGATTGAGTAATCCATTAGCAACTGCCACTTCCTTTGCCACATCAACTGCTCTCTGGGCTATATGGCGTTCTGACACATCATAAATTCTCGCCAGCTTTTCTATCTGACTCATATAATATCCTTTAGAATAGACATCCATACTAGAATAGACATCGTCTGGATCATGACTCAAAATATTCTCAACAAAACTGAGATGCTGGAATAACTCATCCCAATTCAAGCTGGAGATGTATTTAAAACTCATAATGTCATTACCCATAGATACAGCGCTAACAGCTTGAGCATTATGCTCTTTTCTGGCGATTGTATCTATTTCAGTACTAAATTGAACGAGATGCTCATTAATTTTGTTGAGTATATGAACATAACTCTCACCAGATCTTCTAAATCTATAAAACATATGTTCCACGAAGGATGTATTTGCTTCTACATTATTAGCTATGACTCCTTTAAAAGTATTAACGATTTTTTCTTCATTATTCACTTCAGGAGACCACCATTTATCCATCATCTCATCTGCGAGATTCCATTGTTTCTGAGTTTCTTTAATGCTCTCACAAATAGAGCGAACATTCTCAAGAAGTCCAATCTTCAGCATCATCGGTATACTTCTGATTTCTCTATCAAAAAGAATACTGTGCTTTTGATAGGCTTCTAAGTATTTTCTCAATGTCCCTTCATCAATTTGACCATCTACAATTGAAACAAATTCCATAGCAATTGCCAAAACCCTTGTGTAACCTCTCAAAGGACCTTTGTTGAGTATTGGTAGTCGATAATAGCTTTTTTTTGTTAGATCTCTTCGGATATTCTGTGTTTGTTCTTCAATAATATAATAGTTATCAAGTAGCCACTCCGCAGCAGGAGGTACAGCTCTTTTCAGTTGTATATCTTCGTTGAGATCTTGATATATAGATTTAATGTATGCATAATTCTCATTCACCCGATTCAATGGCCAATTAAGAAAATTCTTCTTAATACTCACTGTATGGGTTAGCGCTAGTCTTTGAGCATGAGATTCAAGCTCCTCTTCCGGTAATGTGGCATTTAGAATACTAACTTTTCTGTTTCTTCTTACCTTTAGAAACAGAATTAGCAGGACTGATAGGGCTAAAAGAACAAGTATTACTTGAATGATTTGATATTTCATAGCTACCTTCTTTCCGATGATTTGTTAATCTCTTGCTCAGGTTCTGTTAGCACTTCGACTTTCCTCAATATAGTTATATACTTTCAATGCAATCAAGATGCCTAATGGGGTGTCAAATACTACGCCTAATGCGGCTCCTATGTATACTGCCAACTCATACCCTTCAATGCTCAAGTTTTCATATATATCAAATCCCCCAAGTAGGGTGCCTCCAATAACTAGACCCATAAACCCACCGCCAAATGCACCAACTATAAAACCTAAAATACCACCAATGATTCCAACTAATAATTTCTTTTTCATCTGAACCAACTCCCTTACTTCTTACTTAAGTATGCCTAAGAATAATCTTATGCCTAATGTAGAATGGTTTACAGCGTCATCACGACTTCCCTAAGAAATTTTTCTAGAATCTCAGCATCAAATTCTTTGCCTTTAAGTCGATTGAGCTTCGCAATTACCTCTTCCAACGCCACACTACTATTATTAAACCTATCATGAGTCATTGAATCAAATACATTTGCTATAGCTATAATTCTGGCAGGTATGGAAATTTCTTCACCTTTAAGCCCTTTAGGATACCCTTGCCCATTCCATATCTCATGGTGTGCTAACACAACCGGTGCAATCTCTGCGAATTTGTTAGTGGCGCTTAGTATATGGTATCCAATTTCAGGGTGGCGTTTCAGCTCTCTCCTCTCATCACTAGACAACTTTCCCTTCTTATTAAGCACTTTGTCTGAAATACCTATCTTTCCAACATCATGCAATAAGCCAGCCAAACGAATCATCTCGACTTGTGCAGGTTTATAGTTCATGGACATAGCAATTTTTTTACTATTTTCACTTACACGATTTGCGTGAAGAGCCTCTTGAGGGTTCATGCGAAAAAACCTTTTAATAATCAAGTCGATGATTTGCCGCTTGACAGCAGGACTTTCTTTTAGCTTATGATTGTACATGGCATCCTCTGCCTTTTTTAATATATCAGTTATGTCTTCATCCACTGACTTTTTAGTAGCACAACCAAAGGAAATGGAAGGCTTGATAGATTCAATGGTTTCATCATCTAGCAATGACATAATACGCTCTAATACTTTTAAGCTTGCCTCTCTATTAGATTGAGGTAAAATAATCACGAATTCATCTCCGCTTAAACGTGCACTGATGTCATCTGATCGACAGCCCGTCTTAATCTTATCAGCCACCATCTTTATTAATAGATCCCCTGTTGCATGCCCAAATGAATCATTCAGCAATTTAAGACCGTTTATATCACCCATAGCTATGCTTAAGGGTAGGTTTCTCTTCGTATCCAACCTTAATAATTCTTCTTCAAAAAAACGGCGGTTATACAGACCAGTTAATCTGTCATGATAACTCATATGAGCTATCTCATTCTGCTTGTTAACACGATCGGTAATATCTGAAAGCAACAAAGCCACCTGATTCTTCTGTGGGCAATAGGCATATGTAAGAATGCTTTTTCCTATTGATGTGTAGAAGCTTTCAAACATCTCAGGCTTTTCAGTCTTACCAACATTCTCAAGAATTGGCATCCATTTTTCATCATTTATTGGCATGAAGTCATGCAGGCTATTCCCTATGCATTCCTTTTTGGTCATATCAAATAATTTCAAATAACTATCATTTACATATAGATATATAAACTCTACAGCATTACCACCGTGATGACGCATATCGAATAAGGCAAGACCTTGTTCCATCGTTGTGCAGATAAGTCTGTATTTAAGCTCACTTTCAATCAACGTCTGTTGTATTATTTTTTTCTCAGTAATATCACTTATAGTTAAGCAGCAAGTCTTGGGACCATTTGTAGTGAACAAGTTGGCTTTCAAGTGACCCCAATAAGGGGTTCCATCACTTCGCTCCATTCTCATTTCCCAATCTTGAGGCCTATGTGTCTTAAATAATGCTTTGTTATGGAACTGAAACAACAGTTTGTCTTCTCCATATATAAAATCACTAATGTTGCTGTTTCTTATCTCCTTTGTTTCTACCATCAGATCTTTCATAACCGTCAGATTAGCTTCGATAATATCTCCAGCTTCAGAAATAATCACATAGCCAATTGGTGCTAGATTGAATAAATTGAAGTATCTATTGCCTGACTCACCTAATTCCTTATAACTCACTTTAAGTTCTTCTGTTTGCATTATTTCACCTCATTCCTTCAATACACAATTTGATTCTTTCCTTCCTAATGCATCTAAAAAAGTATCAAAAAAACTGCATCAAAATTAATTAATGCAGTCGAGCGATCATAATATATAATTGTACATATATATATCTTAGATTCTGGCTTTGCGTCCCTATTTTTTAACAGGTTTGCTATTGAAATCATACTTGATATTACTTACATTATAACACTTAATCAAATGAATGGTCAAAACATTCAAAAAAGGGACTAGAAGTCCACTTAAAGATTCCTAGTCCATCTGTTCAATATCACTTTTTTATCAAAAATGACCTATTTATCAGGATATCCCTTGAACTTCTGTCAGTCATTTGTCAGTCATCTAATATTTGAAGAGCTATGAAACCCAGTAAACATAAGGGTTTGCGGAGTCTCTTTGTCTACTCCCACTCAATAGTAGCAGGCGGCTTGCTCGTAATATCATAACAAATCCGATTAACATGATCCACTTCATTAACAATCCGGTTACTCACTTTCGCAAGGACCTCATGAGGTATCCTAGACCAATCGGCTGTCATAAAGTCTGATGTATCAACGCTTCTAAGGGCCACGGTATAGTCATATGTTCTTTCATCACCCATAACACCTACAGACTTAAGGTTAGTCAGTACCGCAAAGTACTGGCCAAGACCATCGGCAATACCGGCTTTTTTTACTTCCTCTCGGAAGATATAATCTGCATCGCGAAGGATGTCTAGTTTATCTTTGGTAATGTCCCCAATGACACGAATAGCAAGACCTGGACCAGGAAAAGGTTGTCTTGATACCAAGAACTCAGGAATTCCAACGGCACGACCTACATTACGTACTTCATCCTTGAAAAGGTCACGAAGTGGTTCTATGATTTCTTTGAAATCTACGTGTTCAGGAAGTCCTCCAACGTTATGATGGGATTTGATGACTGCTGCGTTTTTGGTGCCAGACTCGATAACATCTGGATAGATGGTTCCTTGTACAAGGAAGTCTACCGTCCCAATCTTTTTGGCTTCAGCTTCAAAGACGCGAATGAATTCTTCACCGATAATCTTACGCTTACGCTCTGGATCGTCAACACCTGCAAGCTTACCAAGAAATTGGTCTTCACAGTTAACACGGATAATGTTCATATCGAATTCTTCACCGAAGACTCTCTCTACATCATCACCTTCATTTTTACGAAGAAGACCATGATCAACAAAAATACAGGTCAGTTGTTTACCGACTGCTTTATGGATAAGTACTGCCGCTACGGAGGAGTCTACACCACCGGAAAGGGCAAGAAGTACTTTTTTATCACCGATTTTTTCTTTTAATTTTGTGATTTGCTCCTTGGCAAAATCTGTCATTACCCAGTCTTGACGACATCCACAGACATCTACAAGGAAGTTCACTAACATTTTTTGACCCTCAGGAGTATGATTTACTTCTGGATGAAACTGAACAGCATAAAGTTTCTTTTCCTCGTTGGCCATGGCAGCTACTGGACAAGACTCAGTTGAAGCTGTGATAGTAAACCCTTCAGGAGGATTAGAGACATAGTAGGTATGGCTCATCCATGCTACTGTATCCTTTTCAACATTTTTAAATAAAACATGATCTCTTTCAACAGTCATATCTGTTTTGCCATATTCACGCTGAGGTGCTTTGGCTACATCACCACCTAGAGTGTATCCCATGAGCTGTGAACCATAACAGATTCCAAGAATTGGAATTCCTAGTTCAAAAATTTTCGGGTCCACCTTAGGTGCATCCTCTTCATAGACAACGCTTGGTCCACCTGTAAAAATAATACCCTTTGGATTTTTGGCTACAATCTCATCAAGTGGTGTGTCAAAATGCATAACTTCTGCATAAACGTTGGCTTCACGGACACGTCTGGCAATCAGCTGATTGTATTGTCCACCAAAGTCTAAAACAACGACTAATTCATGATTCATTGGATCCTCCTAAGTAGTAAATCATTATTATCCTACATCAAAACAATTTATATCATCCATACATAGTAATGCCTTTGTTACTAAAAGTCAAACAGATTTTACAAGTTTGGCAATTATGTTTGGATATGGTCTTTTTAGAATAAAGTATTTATTAAAAATATCAAATATGGAATGGAGATGATGATTAATAGGGTTGAAATAAATACCGCTTCAGAAGCTTCAAGAACATGACCATCATATTCCTGTGACAAAATAACTGTGTTAGCTGCAATTGGCATACCAACAATAATAACAGCTACTGCTGCAATATCTGAATTTACACCAAAGGCACTAATGACAAAGGCAAAAAGCGTTGGCAAAAGAAATAATTTTATAAAAGAATATATGAAAATAATATGATTCTTGAGTACTTGGCCAAATCTCATACCCACTAGGGATCCACCGACAACAATTAAAGAAAGGGGAGTCGTAATTCCTCCCAATTTACCTAGAATACTCATCATGACTTCTGGTAATTGAACCCCTCCAATAAAAAGAATTAATCCTATAATTGTACTCAAGATACCAGGATTCAAGAACTTCTTATAATCAATCTTTCCCTGTTTCTTCGTATCCATGGTAATTAGATAGACACCAAGGGTAAAAGCCAAAAGGTTAAAAGGAATGTTGAAAATTGCTGCATAAAAAATGGCATCAGGACCTAGAACAGCAGCAATTACTGGGAAACCTACAAAACCTACATTACCAAATATTGCCATGTAGGTATAAACTCCTATATATTTTTTTTCCACTTTAAGAACCCTAGGAAGTACATAACCCATACCTACCAAGAATCCATAGAGTAAAAATGACATAATAACAACAGTCAATATATTTTCTGTATTTACAGAAGTCGTTCCTACCATTGAAGAAATAACCAATGATGGCATACACACAAAGAAAATAAAGTTGGAAAAATGCTTAAGAGCTTCCTTCTTCAAGACATTTCCTCTAACTAATCCATAGCCAAGAAACATATATATAAAGAGTTCGATTAATGCAAAAATAACTTTGATATCCATCTTAAGTCCTTTCCCGTATAAACATAATTTCAAGGCTTATTGTACTTCATTATCCAAAAAAACACAAGGAAAAGGCCCGATTAATCGGGCCTTTTGGCATATTATCTACATCTTCCTTGAAAAGAGAATGAATACTTGTAATTTCTGTTAGTATCAATAGTATATGGTCTATGGGTTAAAGCCCCCCATGAATCATCACCGCCAACACCCATTTGATATCCATTAATTCTTAGACAAGTCTTTGTCGGCTCAGGCATATGATGTTGATGAAAATAGGTTATAATCTCCTGTGGTCTAAAACCTTGTGCATTGGCCTCAAACTTGTCTTTCGCCTTTATAATTAAACTCTTCTCCCCTGATTCCGTAGTCATTTCAAGAAACTTTACATCTGTCTTATTACCACATTCTTGTGGACGGATATAGTTGAACCACTGGTCTTTAACCAAACCCTGATATAAACCAATAGGTGTGGATTTTTTACGGTCTGCGTAGGAGGCATGAGGTCCTCTTCCATACCATTTCAAACGATCAAAAGATTTATCCAAAATAAATTCATAACCATAGGCTGGAAGTTCAGGTAAATCTTCTGATAGAACCAAATGCATGGTCACATCTACTTTTCCATAGTAATCAATCTTATAAGTAGTTTCAACATAAGCACTGGTATTTTCACCAATCATATGTATTGTACCTATCTCAACTTTACTTATTTCATTTTCATCAATAGCTCTATACTCGATGTCACTAAGCTTTAAGTTATCACCTTTATCTTTCCATATACTTGCTCTTTCATAAAGGCTATTGCCCAAATCATTATCAGTAATTGCTCTAAAGAAGTTTGGCTTCAGTTCTTCTCTTATAAACGCTTCGCCATCTACCATATAGCTACTAATAAATCCGCTAGATTTATCCAAGCTTAGAACAAATGTTTCTCCACTTACCTTAATATTGGCTTCCTCATCTTCCACGATAATGTATGGATACTTACTAGAAGGTTCTGGAATAGAAGTAAGTCCTTCATAATCAGCATCTTTTAAGGTCACAAGACCCGGCAACATAATCTCACTGAAGCCACTTTCAAATCCTGCTTGGGCAAAGCAAGTATCCTCCTTATATAAATAACTAATAATAAGATACGTATCACCCTGACTTCCAAAATGGTCCATAATAGCCGGAGGAAGTATATAGTCAGCTTCACTAGTTGGACCTATTTGTATGTCCAACTTACCCTGACCAACAAGTTTCCCATCTGTCTCAACCCTATAGACCACATCAAGATATGAGCTATCCTTAAATAAGTGGTAGTTAACAAAGGTGACCAGCCCTGCCTGCAAGTCTTTTGGTCTACACTCTATAGGCTGATAGCACTTTTTAACTTCTTTTAACTTAGGTGTTTCTATACGATCAGCTAGAACAAGACCGTTTCCACAGAAAAAATTGTCATTAGGAGAATCTCCAAAATCACCTCCATAGGCTAAAAATTCAAGGCCCTCTTCTTCCTTCCATAAGGCTTGGTCAATCCAGTCCCATATAAAGCCACCTTGAAGAGCATCATACTTATGAAAAAGATCTGTATACTCAAAGAGATTACCACAGGATTCTCCCATAGCATGGGCGTATTCACACAGTATGATTGGTTTCTTTGGATTATACTTGGCATAACCTTCTAGGACATCCGGTCTGACATACATTTGACTGTCAATCTCTGTAGCCTCTTCAAAATCGCGGTCGTGGAAGACACCTTCATAATGTATGACTCTTGAAGAATCAAGTGCCTTAATATGGTCTTTCATCGTAATAAAGTTAGACCCACCATAGGCTTCATTACCAAGAGACCAAATAAGAATACTTGGGTGATTGTAATCCCTTAGCACCATAGTATTACAACGGTCAATGACATTAGCTGTCCACTCCGGTTTAGAGCCAGGTATTGCACCCTCTTGAAATTCCTGTACATGGGAATAGTTCCATGTACCATGAGTCTCTAAATTGGTTTCATCTATAACATATAGGCCGTATTCATCACATAAATCATAAAAATAAGGATGGTTAGGATAATGAGAAGTTCTGACTGCATTAATATTGTTCTGTTTCATCAGCTTCACATCTGTTTCCATGTCCTCATAGGTAATAGCTCTTCCTGTCTTAGAATTAAATTCATGGCGATTTGTACCAAGAAAAAGAACCTTCTTACCATTCACATACATTAACTTATCCTTAATTTCAAAGACTCTAAACCCTACTTTTTCACTTTTATACTCTATGACCTGACCATCTTTATCACAGACTTCAAACAAAAGAGTATATAAGTAAGGGTCTTCTGCTGACCATAAATGAACCTGGTCAACTTCTAAATCAGCCTCAAAATTAAAGTTTTCATTTCTAAGGTCTTCATGTTCAAGAATTATTTTTTCGCCAACAGGTTCATCTCCATCATAAAGACTTGCTTTCAAGGTCACCTTTTGTCCCTTATAATCATCATACCTTGTCACCCTACCGTTCATCTTCAAAAGGCCCTTATTAAAGCTCTCGTCAAGTTCAGTATGTAGCTGATATGAGTCCAAACTGACATCTGTAGTCGTATAAAGAAAAACATCCCTAAATATACCACTCATCCTCCAAAAATCTTGATCTTCCAACCAACTGGCATCACACCATCTGAAAACTTCAACAGCTAGTTTATTCCCTTTTTCTTTTAGGTATGGCGTCAAGTCAAAGTCTGAATTGGTAAAGGAGTCTTCGCTATATCCAATACAATCTCCGTTGATATAGAGATAAAACGCTGATTCTACACCTTGAAAACTAATATAAACCGGTTGTCCCTTAAAACCTTCAGGCAAGTCAAAGTTCGTGACATATGCCCCAACTGGATTATACTCAAGAGGTGCTACCCCCTCTGCCACTTCTTCATTACCAACCCATGGATAAACTTGGTTGGTATATTGAGGATAATCATAACCCTGTAGTTGCCAGTGTCCTGGAACCTTAATGTCATCCCAAGTTATGGTCATGTGTTGCATGTCCCAGAAGTCTGGGATTCGATCTGCTGGTCTATCAACTAACTTAAACTTCCAAATACCATTTAGAAGATGCATGTTGCTTGATGAATATGGTTTTCTTCTAAGGGCTGTTTCTTTATTCTTATATGATATGGAAAAATTCTTAGCTGGTAAGCGGTTGATTTCAAAAACATCTGGCATGTTCAACCAAGGTTGTTGTTCTCCCTGATCTTGCCTTAAAACAAATTTTTCTTTCATAGCAAATCTCCTTCATTATTTTCTACTACTATTTTATAACATGGATTAAATGGTGACAATCCAAACATATGAAAGAAATATAAATATATGAAACAATATCATTGACTCTTTGCTATATATTTATTACTATGTTAAGTAGATAAACCCTTAAAAGAAAGGTATAGACTATGGGCTCATACTTTGGAACAATAACTGATAAACATAGGATTCTTCCAATATATGCAACTACAATTGGCATTTTTTTTGAAGAGTCCTTTACAAAACGTGAAGAAGGCTATATGAACCACCAATGGATTCAGACCATTAGTGGAAGCGGACGTATTACCATAAAAGGGCAGACTTTTGACATGAATCCTGGCCAGGGTATCCTTATTCCTAGGCATCTTCCACATGAGTACTATGCCTTAACCAAACCCTGGACAACCCATTGGGTATCTTTTGATGGTGCAGGAATCGAGCCGCTTTTAAAAGACCTGTCATTAACTTCCTCCCAGCTTCTGAATCTACCAAGAGGCAATAATTTAGCCGAGCAATTAGAGACTATGTATACCCTAGCTAATGATAATTACAACCTTCATTACCTGTCTATCTCTACTAGACTCTATACCTTCATTGAGTCTATCTACACCATCAATAACCATCATCAATCAAAAAAAAGTAGCCAAAAAATGGCTACACTTCAATCCGCATTGGATTATATTAATCAATATTATATGTTGGATATTTCTATTGGTGAAATAGCAGATGCTTCAGACATTTCACCCCAGTATCTATGCAGACTTTTTAAAGACCAGCTTAAGCTCCGTCCCTTTGAATATCTAAAACAGATTCGAATAAGTAAGGCCAAAAGTATGCTCATTGGATCGCCCCACCTCACCAGCAAAGACGTTGCAGAAATGGTTGGCTTCCATAATCCTTCTTACTTTGGAGTTATTTTTAAACAATTAGAAAACATGACTCCTAAGGAGTTTGTCAAACGTCACCGTGGTTAAGACATATTTTATTACCACTGAATATAAGTCTTCTCACCACTATCTACACTGACTAGGTCCACACCGTATATCTTTTTAAGCCTTTTTAAGGTTAGAACATCTCTAGGCTGTCCAGATATTACTTGGTGATCATGAATCAGATGGATATGATCACAATAATTAAGGCCTACATTCATATCATGAAGGACTGTAATAATGAGCTTATTCTTCTTATGGGATATCTCCTGAAGAAGATGAATAATTTCCTGCTGATAATGAATGTCCAAGTGACTAATAGGTTCATCAAGTATGATAATTGGTGTATCCTGAACTAAGGCTCTGGCAATCATAACACGTTGGAGTTCACCACCACTTAATTCTGTAATATAATGATCTTCCATACCTGAAAGACCGGTGGCACAAATGGCTTCACCGATAATTTTTCTCTCATCACTACTTATATGATCAAATTGTCCATGATAAGGATGTCTTCCCATTTCCAAAAGTTGGGAAACACTAAATGCATATTCAGGTACGAATTGTTGGGGCACGTAGGCCACAATCCTGGCTAATTCCATTCTAGAGTAATTATTTATATCCTTACCCTTAATAAAAACCTGATTACTGTCAACTTTTAGTATTTTCCCAATGATTTTTAATAAAGTAGACTTACCTGCCCCATTAGGACCAAGTATTCCATAAACACCGTTTTCCTCAAAATCCAACTGAATACGATCAAGGACCATCGTTTCATCATATTTAAAAGTGAGATCAGCAACTCTAATCATATGTTACCTTCTTTGCTTGTTCTTAAGGAGCATCCAGACAAAAATCGGGACACCAATGAGCGAGGTAATAATTCCAACTGACAATTCCTTATTTTCCAATACACTTCTAGCGATTGTATCGGCAAGGATCAAAAAAATACCACCAATCAGCGCCGAATGAAGCATAAGTTTTCTATGGATTGGCCCAGTAATCAGCCTTACCACATGTGGAACAATCAGTCCTACAAAACCAACAATTCCACAGGAAGCCACAATAACAGCAGTCATGAGAGATGTTGCAACCAGTAGCCTTCGCTTTGATTTTCCTACATCTATACCTAGACTTTTAGCCTGTTCATCACCTAGAAGCATAATATCCAGATTTTTGTGCATGGGATAGGTGATGATGATAACCACCACAACCACCAAAGCTACAATCAGGATTTTGTCATATGAAGCCGTCTTAAAACTCCCCATCGTCCAAAAATATATGTCATCAATCTTGTCATGATTAAACATCATAAACAGTGAGATAATAGATGAGATAAAATAATTCAAAGCCAAACCTGCTAGCAGAAGAACGGTCATAGTCTGACCCTTTCTTGTATTACTCAAAACAAAAATAACATTCAGAACTAATATCGCTCCCATAAAAGCTAAAATAGATGTATAGCTAAAACCAAAGAACCAAAAAGTAACTGGGAAAATACTGGCAATCGTTGCACCTAAAGCTGCACCAGATGAAACACCAAGAAGATAAGGTTCAGCCATTGGATTTCTAAAGACCCCTTGGTATACAACACCTGAGTATGCCAGCCCTATCCCAGCAAAAAGACTTAACAAAATTCTTGGAAGCCTAAGGCCAAGTATAATCGTTGCATGACTTTCGGTAATCATATCAGGATTGACAAGCTTACCGAGTCCCGGAATTTTTGATATAATAATGGCAAAAAATTCCTGCAAGCTTATATGTACATTACCTATACTGGCAACGAAAAGAACAACGAATAATAAGACAAAAAGGATGAGTGTCATATTCATTCGTATATTTTTTTGTCCCATAAAGACCTCCAGTCTATTATTCAAGTAAGTATTAGTCAGCTTGGAAAAGAATAGCTTCTAATTTATACATAGCATCTACAACACGTGGACCTTGACGGAAGAATAAATTTTCATCCACTTCATATAGGCTACCTTCTTTAACTGCACGAAGGTCTTTGTAGCCTTTAAGAGACTCTATTTTCGCTTTCATGTCATTGATATTAGAACAAATCAACACATCAGGATCATCTTCGACCAACTGCTCCACTGTATACATCCAATTTGTACCTTCTTCTGCAACATTTCTGGCACCTACGGTTTGGATGATATCATTCATATAAGTATCCCCAGTTGCAGTACTTGTGTATTCTCCTGCTGCTACAACAAAATACATGGATACATCTTCTCTATCTGCTTGTTTTGCTGTCATATCATCTATAGCATCTTGAATTTTTTTGTTGATTTCCTTAGCCTCTTCTACTCTATTAAGCACATCACCTATTAACTTGATTTGGTCCATTGTCCCAACAAGTTTATCGTCATAATCTACACAAAATAGGCTCAAACCGCTGTCTAAAAGAGATTGATATTGGTCTTCAGACACCATTGAACTCAAGAAAACAAGGTCAGGCTCTTTTTCAATAATCGCTTCAACATTTATCTCAAACAAGGTCCCAAGATCAGGTACATCTGCTGCTTCAGCAGGATAATCACAATAAGAAGAACGACCAACTAACTCATCTCCAACTCCCAAAGCAAAAACAGTCTCCGTTATCTCTGGTGCAAAAGAAATGATGGTTTCTGGTTCTTCCTCAATAGTAACCTCATTCCCAAATTTGTCAGTGAAAGTATATGGATATACTGTTACAAACTCATTTTCATTTTCTGTGGCATTATTGCTTGTGCCAGTGCTTCCATAAGCGTCAGAAGATCCACTTTCATTTCCACAACCTACTGTAACCAAAGCAACAAGCAATAGTAATAGCCAAAAACTTCTAAATTTTTTCATTCTAGTTCCTCCCGGGACATGCCCATAAACCTTTTATTTTCTGAATCCACTCTGTCGTCTGTGGCTTATGCCTAACATATACCTTTAGCTTCCTATCGAGTTGAATTATCACAACTCAAACACATAAGAAAGCCGTACTCGAAAGCACGGCTAATAAACATTTTTATGATTAGGCCGATCTTTCCCACCGAAAGCTCTTGACATACAATACATGGCAGATCTCCTGACTTACACTTAAAACCTACTCTTCACCTTCTCAAAGCAAGCGCTTCAATGGTATACGAATTTCGTCGTGCACACAGTAGCGGGGGCTGCACCAGATTTACACTGGTTTCCCTTTTAATCTTTCGTAGAAAGAACCACATACCAGATTCAATTGTTCTATCACAATATACACCAGTTAAGAGGTCTAGTCAATAGAGATCACATTTAACCGTTATTTCTCACTTCATTCTTACTTAAGACAAGAAATATATAGCCTGTGCATAAAATAAGCAAGATTCCTGATAAGGCAAAAGCCATATGTACATTAACATATTTGACAATTCTTCCACCAATCCACACAGCCATGAGTCCGACAAGACCTCCAAAAGCTGCATTGACACCAAGTGATATAGTCCTAATTTTTTGGTCAGCATACATAAACTGAAGATTAAAAATAGAAATGGCAACACCGGCCCAGGCAATGCCTCCAAGTATATTTAATAAAGGAACCATAAAAAAAGCATTTTCAGATGATACAATCGACCAAGAAAAATGAGTAATACCCAGCACTAGTAAAGAAAGGCCAGCTGATTGCATCCAAGACCTATGGTCGGCCACTTTTCCCCAAAAACTGGTGAAAAGCACCCGAACGATGGTACCTATGACTGTCATGGTCATCATATAGGTATAACTTAATTTAAGTTCCTCAACCATATACACTGCAATAAATGGGCCCCCAATAAAAAGAGCGAAATTCCATAATCCATTAAACCTAATCAATTTTAAAAAAACTGGGTCCTTAATCGGTTGAATGATGCGATTTCTAAAAGGTTTTTTGACCTTGTCCTCACTAACTTCCACATCTTCTATCTTATGTAGGGCAAATAAATTAAGAAACCCCATGACCACAAGAACTAAACCTACAACCAGAAAGCCTCGAAATTCATCCCCTAGAGATTTATTTATATCTAGAACTTTTCCAAGGCCTATGGTGCACATGGCAATAACTGTTAGAGAAATACGATCTCTCATTGCCAGATACTTTCCTCTTATCCTCATGGGAACAAGATCGATTAGCCAAGAGCCTACATACGGTGCAATTAAAGCATTCAAGATAAAGGCAAAGATAAAGCACACCACAAATGATCCCAAGACAAGCATTTCACTAGCCCCAAGTTTCATAAAAAGAAAAGGTACAAAATAAACAATGGATAAAAAGATTCTTAAGAAAGTAGCCCACTGAACAATAAGTTGTTTTCTGCTCTGCCCTTCTTTTCTAATCAAACTGGCAAATAGCTGAAAAAGACCTGCTGCAGCCGGGACTACACCTAGAATTCCATTTATTGACTCACTTCCACCAAGAAAACTGATAAATCCAGCCAAAAAAGCCCCTGTTGTCAAAGAAAATTGACCAATACCAGTAATACCTTCCAAAACAAAAAACCAACGACTTGAGCTTAACTGATCTGTATTATCAAAGATAAGACCTTCTTTTAATCTATATAAGAGCCCTCTATTCTTAACCCTTAGTATTTTTTCCATATATAACCACCTTATTTCCATTTGCAAACGCATTTCCTTTTGCTATACTAAATACAATACATCTTATTAGTGACAATATAACTCAAGCTAAAAGTATATAAAATGGTCTATTTGGTAATTCACTTGTCATATTTGGTCAACTGGAGGAAGTCAACATGAATGTGCAACAACTATTACACTGTAAATACAAGGGAAAATCCTCTTCCTTTCATCGGAATTTAACTGATGACCCTTCTGAAGGAATCCTAGCTTCAGGTTTTATTAAAAAGAAGCCTGGTAATCCTGACCGTATAGACTTGGTAACCAACTCCTATCACGGAATTCTAATTCTATCCGGTACAGCAATTTATAAAGATAGTAAGCACCATATTAAACTAAAAGCCGGCGATTTTTTTCAACGCTTTCCCGGCAGGGCCCATACCTCCATTATTACCTCAGATAACTACAGTGAGATCTATATAGTTATGGGTAAAAGTCTTTATGAACAATTGGCCAAAATCAATGTTTTAGATTCCAAGCACCCGGTTCTTCACCCAGGTATAGATTTCGAATCTATACAGAATCTGATCCATATTCAAGATCAACTTAGTTTTACAGACCGTAGCGAGTTACCTTTATTGGTGCCGCAATTCATCCAATATCTAACAAGAATCACCTATTTATCAAGGAATGACCAGTGGACAACTTCTGAGAAAGAAACACTGGCTATTGCAGTACAGTTTATTCAAGACCATCTCACTGAGCGGATTACTGGTGAAGATGTAGCTTCTTATGTAAATCTTGGCTATGAAAAATTCAGAAAACTTTTTGCCCGACAATACAATATTTCACCTGGTAATTACATTATTCATAAACGAATCAATCATTCTCAGCAGCTACTTTCTGACGGCAATCACACCATTAAGGAAGTTGCTTTTGAACTGGGTTACCTAGATGCTGCTTCTTTTTCCAAACAATTCAAAAAAATCACCGGGCGTTCACCCAGTGATTTTCAACGTTTATTTCTTGAATAACTATTTACGATTAACAAATACATTAAAGGACTCTGGTAATACCTTAATATCCAAGGGATATTCCGGACCGATTTCTCCGTCTACATCTGAAGGAATCGGTTCTTCTTCAAGACATTCAACAATTAGGTGGTCCGTTTTAAAATATAGAATATCCTTATCTCCCAAATGCTCCCCTCTCATAATTTTAGTAAAAACTCTAGGGACATCATTAATAGGACATGACCGGATTCCTACAAAATCCAACATTCCATCTTTCATAGAAGCATATTCGCCTATACGGTTAAAGCCACCAGCACTAGACCCATTAAGGACCAAGAAGAGAAATAGCTCCTCCTCATAAACCTTTTCACCAGATGTAATCCTAAACTTAAGACTTCTAAACTTAGGGAGTTCAGCAACACCCTTAATATAATAAGCCATTTTTCCGAATGTACTTTTAAGTTCAGGTTCAATCTGATGAGATATATTAATCAATAATCCTCCACTGCATACATTAACAAAATACTGGTCGTTTACAAGACCTAGATCCAAAAATCTAGTTTGTTTTTTTGCAAGAACATCAATAGCATCCTGGAGATTTTCAGGTATTCCTAAGTGTTTAGCAAAATCATTGGCAGTTCCTGCTGGAATAACACCAACTGGTATGTCCAAGTTGTTTTTTTGCATACTGTTGACGACATGGTTAAAAGAACCATCACCACCAGCGACGATAATACCTTGACATCCGGTAAAATCCCTATCCTCGAAAAAGACAGGAAAATCTTCATTATTCATAGTCCGATGGACCCTTAACTCATAACCTGCATTTTGAAACACTTCAATCATGTAATCCAATCGAGTCTTAAAGGTCCTCTGACCTGACATTGGATTATAGATTAACTGTATATATTTCATACCCTTACCTACAACCTTTCAAATCTGTGAATGGTTACTATTAAAACCTTTATTCTTGAATGGTACCCTCTGTGTCATCTTCTGTATCCGTCTCACTATCTTCGGAATTCTCTGGACTACTTATGGTATCTCCACCATCATGAGCTTCATTCTCCGATAAATTATTCATACTGTTCTCTCTCAAGTCCTTTAGGGCCTCATCTATAGTATGATAATCACCTTGAATGAAGTTCATAACCACTTCTTCATAGTACTTATTAATCTTGGCCTGTGTCTCATAAGGCAGAACTCCTTGGCCCTTCTGAATAACTCGGTCGGGATTAAATTGTAATACCTGGGCAATGTTCCCAAACATCCTGTGGTAATCCTGTCCACCTAAAAAGGCATTACCTTCGGGAAATTCCTGATTAACCTGGACTTCTGACAAGGCACTAATCATATCAGAGCCTTCCATCCAAGCCCTTACATGCTCTTGGTTAAAAATCATATAGTCAAGAAAATTTTTAGCCATTTCTAGGTGTTCACTCTCTTTATATACCCCCATGTAAGTTGACCCCATATAAGTTGGATGAATCAATTCTGTCAGAGCCCAGTCACCCATTGTTTCATTATATATAGTTACTCCTGTCTCTTCATTTTTAACAAGGGGCTCTTCTGAATCACCTACCAACATAAGGACATGTCTAAGTGCCCAAGATGGTAAAACATAGGCAAAAACCTTAACGTCTTCATCTTCTGTCGCCACGGGTCCATGCATAGATTCAAGCCAGTAATTAGACCACTCTGGTATATATCCCACATATTCTTCTAATTGAAAGGTCTTAATCATTTCTAGAAAAGACCTTGCCTGTTCATCAATGACTAACTCACCCTCATCGTTCAGGGACCATTGGTCATGATTAGGAATAAAATATCTAAGACTATATATATCAGAAAACAACTTATAACCAACACCTTGAAGATCTTCAGCTGTCTCCAATAGTTTATCCGTACTTGAAAACTGTTCAACCATAGTCTTGGGATCATCGAAACCTAAGGCTTCTTTTGCAGCACTTCTTCTATAAAAAATTGCCATTGGCGTCCCTTGATAACCTAAACCAATAACATGATTTTCCTCGTTCATTCCACCTTCCAATACATATGGAATCAATCTTTCTGATGCCTTGAAATCCATGGCAAAATCGCTAAGGTCTGCCCAAAAATCAGACATAGTTTCAAGGTGTAGTGTCTCTTCATCTACAATTAGCAAATCAGGTATACCCTGTCCACTTTTTATAATTCCTTTTAGCATGGGAGCTATTCCCTGCATTTCAATAATTTCCACAGTCACATCTGCATTGTATGCTTCCTCAAATGACTGAATTTCTGTCAATATATCATCAGTGTATGACCATATCAACATTTGTTCTGGCTCTTCAACGACTGGTTCTTCTTCTTGGGTGATATCTTCTATAACTTTTGGAACAGTATCTTTTGCTTCTATATCTTTATTACATCCTGCCAGCCCTAAAATGCTTAGTGACAGAAGAAAACTTATGATGATGCCTTTCATGCTGTAACCTCCATTGTCTATGTAGGTCTATTTTATCATAGAGCCCTCAACCTTTCCACGTTTATCACAAAAAAAGGGACCCAAAGTTTACTTTGGGTCCCTTAAATACTTATGATCATAAGCATTATTCAATTTCAATCGTTCTGCCTTCTGGCTCTGATGGAACTTTCGGCAAATGAATGGTCAAAAGGCCGTCTTCAAACATTGCTTTAATCTCATCTGAATGAATGTCTTTTAAATAAAGGGAACGTTTAACTGCTGTAGATTTTCTTTCTCTATGAATATATCTTCCCTTGGAATCATCTGTCTCTTCCTTTCGAAGAGCACTGATACTCAGGTGATCATCATTTACTTCAACATTGATTTCATTCTTCTTAAATCCCGGAAGTTCTGCTTCTACAACATATTCATTGTCCTTGTCTTTTACGTCAATCTTGAAAGTGTCATTTCTTAAGAAACGATTACTTGGAAAACTATCATTAAAAAAGTCATCCATTAGGTTAAACAAGTCCAGGTAATCATCTCCATTACGCTTTGTAACTTCATTGCGATTGAAAGGTGTTAGTCCAAACATATAGATTCCTCCTTTAATATGAAATTATTCTGTTAGCACTCTTCTTTATCGAGTGCTAATTACATTATTATATTATCACAAGCCTCTGTTCCTGTCAAGAAATTACGTTTTATACATTTTTTTTGCGTTTTATACATTTTTACAAAACAAAACGACTTTATCGCATTCGCTTGCGATTGTTACCTTGGGAAAGTCCTATGGAGGACTTTCCTAGTAAAGAACAAAGGCAGTGGAGACCCACCGCCTTTACTCTTACAACTTATACCAGTCCTTTAAAGACTCATACAATTTCACATATTTAGGATATTTTTCATTATAAAACTTAACCGCTTCTTTATGAGGCTTAACCTTATTGGTTACCTTAATCATCTTATCACAGCCTTCTCCAACTGATGCAAAATGACCAGCGGCTACAGCAGCCAAAATCCCTGCGCCCAAAGCACCACCTTGATTAGTGTTGATTTCTTCAATCTCTAGATTAAACATATCCGCTAAAATTTGCTTCCATAGAGGACTCTTGGCCCCTCCACCGATTACACGAACTTCTTTTATAGGGACATTTAAATCTCTAAGAATCTCCAGTGAGTCTCTAAGACCAAAGGAAACGCCTTCAAGAACAGCTTTTGTCATATGTCCCCTACTTGTTTTCATAGACATACCTACAAAAGCACCTTTTGCATCAGGATCTGCATAGGGGGTTCTTTCACCCATTAAATATGGAAGAAAGACAAGCTTTTGATCAGGTTTTTCTATGTTTTCTGCTTCTTTAAGCAAATCTTCAAAACTCATGCCTTTTTGCATATCCTCTACCCACCACTTGAGGCAGTTGGCTGCAGAAAGCATGACTCCCATTGAATGGAAACCACCATTAGCATGGCAAAAGGCATGAAGTCGATTGTCTTTATCAACGGCATATTCATCATGAGCAGCAAAAACCACACCAGATGTTCCCAGAGTAACTGACACAACCCCAGGAGCAACAGTTCCAGTTCCAACGGCACCAGCCGCCTGATCTCCTGCACCGGCCGCAACAAGAATTTCACCTTTCAACCCTAGTTCTTCCTTAACTACATCTGAAACCACACCTGTTACTTCATAGGATTCATGAAGTTTTGGAAGCATAGTCTCCGTAATACCTAGGTATTCAAGAACCTCCTTAGACCAAGTTCTATTCTTAACATCTAAAAGCAGCATACCTGAAGCATCAGAAACATCTGTTGAATAGTTTCCCGTCAAGCAAAAGTTAATATAATCTTTGGGCAACATAATATGCTTGATTTTCCCGAAAATCTCAGGTAGATTCTTTTTGACCCATAAGATCTTTGGTGCAGTAAAGCCCGTAAGGGCTTTGTTGCCTGTGTAATCACTTAATTTTTCTTGTCCAAAATAGTTAGTAATCTCTTCGCATTCTTCCTCAGTTCTTTGGTCACACCATAGTATGGCCGGTGTTAAGACCTCATTGGACTCATCAAGAACAACAAGGCCATGCATCTGGCCTGAAAAACTAATAGACCTGATTCCATCTTTTGGTATTTTATATTTTTCTACTAGTTCTACAATGGCAGCTTTAGTACCTGACCACCAATCTACAGGATCCTGTTGTGCCCACTTATCCTGAGGAAAATAAACTGGATATTCCTTGGTTACATCACCAACGATTTCATTATCCGAGTTAAAAGCCAGAACTTTAACAGATGACGTCCCTAAATCTATTCCTAAAAAAAACATCTTTACCTTCTTTCCTATTCATAATGAAAGAAAACTGCATCCATTTATCAGGTATGCAGTTTTCCTCTTATAATACACTTTTTCTATAATGAAAGACATCTTGCAAAGGTAAGAGAGCTGCTCCAATAAGAGAACCTCTATCACCTAACTCTGAAAAAACAATTTTTGTACCTTCATACTCCATATAAGCACTTCTTAGCTTGGTCTTTTGATTAACATAATCCAGAAGCTCGTTCTTATACTTACCAAGTTCACCACCTATAATGACATAATCCGGGTTTAGGCCAAGAACAATATTCTCAATACCTATAAACAAGTGATCCAAATATTTATCAAGAGCCACTTTAACTTTGGAATCGGCTAGGTTTGACCTAGTAAAAATATGATCAAGAGATGTCACACTCTCCCCAGTTGACTCTTTATAATACTTAAACAGGGCTCGTTTGGAAGCAAAAAGCTCCCAACATCCTGTCCGTCCGCAATTACACCTGATATCTTCATCGGATACTCTCATATGACCAAATTCACCGGCCTTCTTATGAGTTGACTTGTATATATGATTATCAATAATAATGCCTGTACCTACACCCTCGGTAATGGATACATAAACCACATTATTCATTGCGCCTTCTGTGCTTTCAAGACTTTCAGCGTATGCTGCTACATTTGCTTCATTTTCTATATAGACCTTGAAGCCCAGATGTTCCTGAAACTTAGTAAAGTTGTAATCCTTAACGCCTATATTTGGGGCATTATCCAAAATCAACTGTTCCTCCTCAACTAAACCAGGCAAGGAGATACCAACTCCAAGAACAACATCTTTCTTAATATGAAAATCACCTAAGATAGTCTCGATTTTTTTTGCAATCAAATCCATTACGTCATCAAAAGTAAATTCTTTTCTATATATAAAACTAAAACTATGAACAGGTTCAGAATTTAAGTTAATCAAAATAATGGATATCCTATCAGGTGAAATGTTAACTCCAAAAGAGTATCTGGCTTTTTCATTGAAACCTAAAATGACCGGCTTTCGACCACCTGTCGACTCAGCAACTCCAACTTCAAGAACATAGCCTTCCTCCATCAACATATTGATGTTGGTTGTTACCGTTGGTATGCTTAAACCTAAAGCTTTTGCAATATCATGCTTGGTAACCTGGCCTTCCTTCTTTATCATATTAATGACGCTTACGCGGTTTATTTCTTTAATCTGTTCCTGACTTAAGGTTCCAATTCTTGCCATTATTTCACTCCTAGTCTTCTATACTGAATATATAATGTCTCTAGTCTGATTTCCCATCTCTGGTTTCTCTAGGCTTTCTCAAAAGATATAACTACATATCCAGTATATTATAACAAGCAGGCAGACAATACTCAAGCGTCTACGGTTTATTACTCTGCTGTGTAGATGTATCTATTTACAACGTCTTCAAGCATTTCCTGACGACCTGAAGTGTTCTTGATTTGATCATTCTTTAAAGCGTACTCAGCCAACTCTTCAAAGGATGTTTCTCCATCAATGATTTTTTTGCCTATACCATCATTGTAGGATGCATAACGGCCAGTAACAAAGTTTTCAAGTACACCGTCACTCATTAGTTTATCAGCAACAAGAAGTCCTTTGGCAAAAGTATCCATACCTACGATATAGGAGATGAATAAGTCATCCGGTTGGAAAGAACCACGACGAACTTTTGAATCGAAGTTAAGTCCACCTGGTGCAATACCGCCATTTTTAAGAACTTCATACATACAAAGGGTTGCATCATAAATATTGGTTGGAAACTGGTCTGTATCCCATCCAAGAAGCATATCGCCTTGGTTGGCATCAATAGAACCAAGCACACCATTAATTCTTGACATCATTAGTTCATGTTGGAAAGTATGTCCTGCAAGGGTTGCATGATTAGCTTCAATATTTAACTTGATGTCATCAATAAGATCATACTTTCTTAAGAAACCAAGTACTGTCATAGCATCAAAATCATATTGGTGCTTTGTTGGCTCTTTTGGTTTTGGCTCAATTAAGAATTGTCCTTCAAAACCAATTTTTTTTGCATAGTCTTTAGCCATATGTAAAAATCTTGCAAAATTGTCATTTTCAAGTCCTACATCGGTATTAAGTAAGGTCTCATAACCTTCACGTCCACCCCAGAATACATAATTTTGGCCACCAAGACGGTGAGTTATTTCAATAGCCTTTTTTACTTGTGCCGCTGCAAAAGCAAAAACATCTGCATTTGGAGCAGTAGCTGCACCATGAACAAATCTTGGATTAGAAAATCCATTAGTCGTTCCCCATAGACATTTAATGCCAGTTTCTTGCATTTTAGCTTCAATTTTATCTACAATCTTATCCAGGTTATCAAGTTTTTCTTGTAATGATTTACCTTCTGGAGAAATATCCAGATCATGGAAACAAAAATACTCAATACCAAGTTTAGTCATGAATTCAAAGGCTGCATCAACACGTGCATAGGATAATTCCATTCCTTCAAGACCGTTATATGGTCTTTCCATCGTTGCATCTCCAAAAGGATCTGTTCCACCACCAGTCATGGTGTGCCAATAACTCATAGCAAAACGAAGGTGGTCCTTCATCTTCTTACCAGCAACAACACGTTCTGGTTCATAGTATTTAAATGCCAATGGGTTTGTTGAACTGGCACCTTCAAATGGGATATTGCCTATACCTTGAAAATATTCGCTCATTATTAGTCCTCCTATAGACTTATACATAAATTATGTTTACACCCTGCCAATTCAAGTTCCGATTGGCCTGTTAAGGTCATTATAAACCATGATTTTTACTTTTTCAACCCTTTTTAATAAGTATTTTTAAAATCATTTTAAAAACTTTTTTAAAAAGGACCTGGATACTATTTTTTCCAGGTCTTTATATATAATATATTCACTTTAAAGTAGGTATTCTGATAGGGTCTCCATGATTTAACCATTTATCGGTTAACCTTAAAAATCGGCATATTAGGATTATCATTAGATAGCTCTATGAGATGAACCAAACACTTAATATATTCTCTCACTACCCCCTCTTTACCGCTGACTTTTTCATTCTTCTTCAATTCTAAAAGTGCAAGCTTACTTAGATGGTTAGGATTCACCTGGCAATCTGTTAGGCCTACCACCTGTTCACCAATCTCAATAAAGGAATCATCAGACGTTCTTGATAAAGGAATAATCGTCAGATTACGAAAATCCTTTAACCTGCCCACATCATCAAAACCACTAACAATCCTCTGGGCCAAAGCTTCATATGAATAATATCCTTTTTCTTTATTTTGTATAATTTCAGGCGTTTGAGCACCTATAAAAATCGTCTGATGCCACTTATTCTCACCTATTTCATCCAAAAGATGCCGCATGGAGGTATAAGATTTATGTCGTATATCCACTCGCTCACCAAGTATGTATTCCAACTCATCAACTAAGACAACTAACCCATTGTATCCCAACAAATGTACTAGCTTAGAAAATCCCCTTAAGACGTCAAAGGCATTGTGTCTATCAATATTGCCCTTTATATGTAACCTTTTCTTCTGATCGTATGGTAGATTATAATCTCCCTTTATCCAGCCAGCAGCTATAGAAGACAATTCAATATCATTATTGATTAAAGATCTAATATAAACCAAAAGCACCTGGGCAAAAGAAGAATGATATTTTTGAAGCTCAGAGATAACATGATATATTTTCTTAGTGGCCTCAGCCTGAGACTTGGCTTTCTTGGTCTCTATAAGCCATTCCTTAAAAAGATCCTCGAACTCACAATTAGGTTTGTCTGCTTGAACGACAAGATTTGACATAATATCCCTGTATATGATTTCAGGTTTCGAAAAGTTATTATGACTTCCCAAAGAAATCCGACTAACCAAAAAACCTTCCCTCAATGCATATTTTTCAAAAACAGAAAGAATCATGGTTTTTCCGCTCCCATAGGGACCTTCAATTAATTTAAAACTCGAAACACCTTTGTCTCGAGCTAAATCCAAGGTATATAAGAGGCTATCCAACTCCCTGTCTCTTCCCTTAAGATAGTGGGTCTCAATAGCTCCCGGTACAACACCGTTTGTAAATGCATTAAAATGTAGACTTTTCGTTTTGATATCTAAATGCCCCATGTCCCTATCCTCAACTCACTCCTAGACCACAACTACTTACTTTTCAATAAATTCTTTTAAACCAAAAAAACCAAGTGTTCTACGAATTTCCTTGATAGCTGCTTTGCCTCCGGTAAGTTCCTTGATCTCATTAACAAATGTCGACTCCTCATCAGCTCTTATTGCAAAAAGATATGCTACATCATTTGCATAAACAGTATCAAGAATTGCTAAGTCCTGGCTTACCGCTAAGTAATCAATTTTCCCACTTGCACTATAGTCAACTACTATCTCAAGAAGGACAGCCTCTTCCTTTATCACTATCTTACTCTTACTAACACAATCAATAATACCTTGAGAATAAGCACTAGCAAGTCCGCCTGTTCCAAGCTTGATTCCTCCAAAATAGCGGACAACTACACCACCACATTGAATTAGCTCATGGCCTTTTAATACATTCAACATAGGAAGACCAGCCGTACCACTTGGTTCACCATCGTCTTGGTACCTTTCCAAAAGAACTTGGTCCATAATCCGATAAGTATAACAATAATGCGTTGCACCAGGGTATATTTTCTTAATCTGACTCAGCTTTTTTTCAAAGTCTCCAATGGTTTCACAGGAAAAAAGAAAGGAATGAAATTTAGATTTTTTGACAACATTCAAGGTCTCGACGGTTTCAATGACTGTCTTATAGGTCTTCATCCATGTATCCCTGCCTCTGATTATATAATTCCTCAATTTTGCAATGCTTGATACCTCGGTCGATATCTTTTCTGTTAATAACAAATGGAAACTCATCAATAGATGCACCATTTGCTATGGACCCAATTAATTTCATAATCTTCTCAAAAGAATAGTGTCTATGTACTCCAATGGTTACACCACCAAGTATCATACTTTTGACAATAGGATAAATCTCGTTCTTGTGTTGGGTCTTAATCCTACAAATCTTATTTTTTGCCAAACCAAAGATTTCATCATTGCCATGTAAAAAAATATACTTAATATGCCTACTTCTGGCAAATTTACGTATTTCATCATAGGATTCAGCTGTATCAGGATACTTAAGTCCCAATATGTCCAAATCTTTAGTGGTTAATACCACTGCATATATATAATTGTCTATACACTGGGACAGAATGGAGCCTTCAGCACCAAGGACAATTTTCTTACGGTCCTTACTCATTCGATGTATCTCCTCCAAAAGCTGTGGGAGATAATGATCACTTCCTGAAATGGCAACAATATCTGTATCTTCCAGATGATTATTAATCTTGTGCTTTATATTATTAAAATCCTTTAAGGATATCTCCTCATTGTGACTGGAAATACTGGTTATTCGGTTTTTTTCTTGAATAAGCATTAGGGTCTTAGTCTCATGATTTACGTGTAAAAAGTCAGTCTTTATTCGATTCTTATCTAGAAAGTTCTTAATAAACCTTCCTCCAATACCACCGGATACCCCAATAACATAGGGCTCGCCTTGCATAACTTTCACCACATAGGCAGAGTATATACCACAATCTCCAACACTAAGTTCATCAGAGTCTGATTTGTTAACCTGTCCCAGCTCTAGTTTGTCTATATTTATTTGTCTTACAACACTTGGATTGAGTGCAATCGTTAGTATCAATGGTTTCTCCTCTATATGTAGATATTCTTTATTAAGTATATCTTAATTTCTTAGGCCTGTAAACACTGATAGCTATGAATATTTATTGACATTTCATTCTAATTGTTATACACTGAATTTAATGTTTTATTAAAGAAAGGAGAACGTATTATGCTAAGATATAGTTTTGTTATTATCCAGGAGGAACTTCATAACGCATAGCTGACGTAAGGCCTTTCTTTTGATGTTCATATGATTGGATATAACACCAAGAATGCTTATGGTGTTTTTTTGTTGTCTTTTTTTCAAAGGAAAGGTACAGAAAGGAATTCATGTCACAATCATTTTTAGAAAATACTTTAATTGACACTTTTTTTACAGATCAGGTTTCTGACTCTGGGGATTTACAAATTGGACGGATTGTCATTGATTATGGCCATGGCTTTATTCTGGAAACTTCTGAAGGAAGATTCAAATCACATATTTCAGGAAAACTCCGCCATGAAAGTTCTTTATATCCAGTACTTGGGGATTATTGCCTAATCCAACGAGCGGACCAGGAATCTTTCATTATTGAAAAGGTATTAACCCGCAAATCTTCATTTTCCAGAAAGATTGCAGGTGCCCAAACAAGCGAGCAAGTTGCCGCTGCAAATTTTGACTATGTTTTTCTTGTATCATCATTAAACAAGGATCTAAATCTTCGAAAAATGGAACGATATGTTACCACCGCATGGGATACAGGAGCAACACCAGTCATCATTTTAACAAAAGCAGATCTTGCAGATGATCCAGATGAACTAGCTTACCAAGTGGAATCCATAGCACCAGGTATTGATGTACACATTATCAGTTCTTTATATGACATTAATCTAGACACACTGAAACCCTACCTAGAGCCAGGCAAGACTATTGCCTTATTTGGTTCTTCTGGTGTTGGCAAATCCACCTTAATTAATACCTTATATGGAGAGGAAATCATGCATGTCAATACCATTCGTGAAGATGATGCCAGAGGCCGTCATACAACCACTCACCGACAGATGATCACCTTGCCTAACGGAACCCATATTATGGATACACCAGGTATGCGCGAACTCGGTCTTTGGGATGATGGTTCCGGTATCAGCCAGTCATTTAAAGATATTGAAGACCTAGCTAAGCAATGTAAGTTCAGAAATTGCTCCCATGGCAAAGAGCCGGGCTGTGCTATCCAGTCAGCTCTTAAGGATGGAAGTCTTGATGAGAGCCGATATAAGTCCTATATCAAGTTAAAAAAAGAAGCTGCCTACAACATGCGAAAAGCAGCAAAAAAAGAACGACTAGCTGGTCGCAAGCAACGATAAGCAAAACTACCATTACATTTTGAAAGAAGAAAGAGGCTCCGCCTCGTTCACTCTGCGATTGTTTTTGGTGGGAAAGTTCTCTATTAAATTTTATGAGGTGCTTCTACTCATAAAATTTAATAGAGAACTTTCCTATAGAACAAAAAAGGGTTGCACTAGCAACCCTTTTATAATTCTATATTTACTTACTCAACTTTCCCAGCAATAATCAACGAATAAAGCCTTTATAAATGTGGCCTGTTGGCTAATCCATTACTGTAATTGACATGTAACTGTATTTGATGTCGCTATAGCGACATCATTGACAACCTCAATTACCAAGCTCATTAAACTTTTAAGAGCTGTGATGAAATCCATATCCTGTATATCATCACTAAATCTGAAAAAGAGCTCACCCTTCGTGATGGTATGTATGTAACTTCGCAATTATATTTTACCAGATATGAGGTGCATTATTATGTAAAGAAACATATTTCATATAACTTTCTACTAGAAAGTATAGAGTTTACAGTATATTTTTATGTGGAAAAGATGAGTTACTAACTTATTTTCTCTTCTTCAAGGACTTTTTCTTTTTCACATCAGACTTCATATATTTATAATCTTCAATAGCAATAGGCCCTCTAATAATTCGTTTGGATATTCTTAGATTTCCATTTTCTTCAGGTCGAACACGCCAATCAATCAACATAACTTTTCCATCAACAATCTCTATGCCGTTAATTCCACGTGGATGAATGCAACAGCCACTGTTGAAATAAGGAATCTCATTGGACTTAGACAACTTAGGTCTATGGGTATGACCACACATGATTCCAACACCTTTTTCATTAATCCATTTAGAAAAGTTAACTTCAATCTTGTGTCGCTTTATCCTGTTCTTGGAAGGGCTTGCCGGATTCTTGAAGCCAAAAGCATGAAGAAAACGCCAAAAAAATCTTAAAGACAACATGGAAAATATCCATAAACGGTCATTAAAAAGGTCTCCCTGATGACCATGAACCAGAAGAATTTCCTGACCAGTTTTACTATACTTAAGTATAAGACTTTCAGGAGCTACAAGTCCAGGAAATAAGGCTGATTCCTTATCAACAAATTCATCATGAATATGATAAAGATTGTGTTGGACCCAAAGTCGGTTACTTAGATAAATATTATGGTTGCCGTATATAGTCATAAATCTTTTCTTGTCAAAAAATTTTTTCAATAGCATATATACATCACTATGAGCACTCATGATAATCTTAAACTTTGAATGCTCCCATAATTCATCACCATCACCTAGTTCAATATAGGTATAACCTTTCTCATAATAGTCCATAAGAGCATGGTAATATATATTCTGATTGTGAGCGAACTCATCACTCATGGAATTATCACCGCGATGAACATCTGAGAAAAAAATGAATTTGGACTCATCATTAATCTCGATTACCCTTGCCTTATCATAACATTGGTCCAATCTGTAATTCGTTTTCATTATCCACTTCCTTTACCTGCGTAACTTTATATAAAGGTCAGGACGGCTTTTGCCTTGATCTTATATGTTATGAATCTTATTCATTAAGAATATAATGTCATTAGTCAAGCATATTTATAAGACTAGCTGAATATATTTGTTACCTTAATCTCTAGCATGAAGAAGTTTCTCTTTCAATTCATTCTCCATTGAAATCAACTCTTCCTGAGCTAGCTTACGTTTCTCACGTCCTTCTTTTTGGATACTGATGGTTTCATCAATAGTATCAAGAAGATCTTGATTAACTTTCTTAAGTGTGTCGATTTCAACAATACCTTTTTCAGATTCTTTGGCAACCTCAATTGTATTCTGTTTAAGGAGTTCAGAATTCTGACGAAGAAGGTCATTAGTTGCTTTTGCTACTTCTTTTTGTTGGGCCAGAGCTTTATTTTGTCTAAAGAGTGAAATAGCAATGACCACTTGATTTTTCCAAAGAGGAATTGTATTCATAATAGAACTTTGAATCTTCTCGACAAGAATCTGGTCAGAGTTTTGAATCAAGCGTATTTGTGGTCCAGTCTGAAGAGAAATCATCTTACTAAGTTTTAAGTCATGGACTTTTTTCTCAAAACGGTTAAGAAGCTGTTGATAATCATTAACTCGTTGAGCTTCAACTGGGTCATTGCTAGCCCTTGCCTCTTCAACCATCTTTGGTAAAATCTTAGTTTCAATTTCATTAATCTTTTCTTCACCTGCAACAATAAACAATTCCAACTCGTTATGATATTCAAGATTCTTATCATACAGTGTATCTAATATAGTAATATCTTTAAGTAATTGCATTTTTGACTTATCCAGTTCTTGAACTGTCTTGTCTATATGACTACTAAGTTTCTCATACTTAGCAACAAATTTCATGGCATTACGCTTCATACCACCAAAAATCCCAAGTACACCGTTTTTCTTGCCCAGGTCATCAACATCCAATTCCTTAACATTTACCATAAGGTCACTTAGAATTTCCCCAACATAGCCTGTATCTTTTCCTTTTACCTTATTAAGTATGCTATCGGAAAATTGTGAAATATTAGTCTGTGCTTGATTACCAAATTGAAGTACACCTTGTGAATCTGTAATATCAATTGAATTGACAATATCTCGAACCCTTTGCTGTTCATCAGGGTTTAAGTCTTCCATCTTTGTATCACTAACTTCACCACTTACATTAACCTCAACCATCTGATTACTTGTCTTTGCTTCAACAAGCTCTAAATCCAAGGCTTGATCAACCATGTCAACATCTACTGTAGTCGTTTTTTTCTGTTCGCTCATTTTTCTCCTCCTAGTTTATATAGACCAACATAAACTCATATAGCTAGTACATTTTCTAGACAAAAGGTGTTTACATAAAGCTTGTCTATTCTATGCTTGAAAACTTAAAAAAATATCACTATTATTTTACCATATAATTTTGAATTATAGTCCACAAAAGTTTCTTAGTAAGACATAAAACTTCCAGTTTATGACATGTCTATACTCATATTATACTACAAAACAATAGCTTTCAATTAATAGACCATTAAAATTTAATTATATTACCGTATAGATCTTGAGTTATACTATACCGTCTATCTGGCATATCTAATATAATCTGTCTATTATCTTAGGCTCGAATATGTCCACCCATTCTAACAATATCGCCAATCATATCCACAGATCCCCTATAGATCTGGTGGCAATTGCTGATCATCGTTTCATCTTCTGCTATAAGACCTGCAAGAACAAGGGACAAACCTGCACGAATATCGTTGGCATAAACAGGAGTTCCTTTTAGGGGTGTTGGCCCTTTGATGATGGATAGACCATGGGTAGAGACATTAATATCTGCCCCCATATGATTGAGTTCATGACAAAGAGCAAAACGATCTTTCCATACTTGATCAACAACAACTGACTGACCTTCTGATTGGGTCAAAAGAACAGTCATTGGCTGTTGCAAGTCTGAAGGAAAAGCTGGATACATATCAGCAAAAATAACTGTAGACGTTAATTTTTCAGGTGGATAGGCAGTGATAGAGTCACCTCCAATATCAAAGGTCAATCCAATTTCTTCCAACTTTTGAATAACAACCTCCAGATGCTTAGGTATAACATTATCAATCTTTATTGGTCCTTTGGAGAAGCCTGCATATATCATGTATAGACCAGCCATGAGCCGGTCAGGAATAACTGTGTGGGAAGCCTGATGAAGGGATTCTACGCCATCAATGGTTATAACATTGGTTCCGGCACCTTTGATTTTAGCACCCATTTTCGAAAGTAACTGTACCAAATCCACCACTTCAGGGTCAAGGGCACAATTATATAGACTTGTTCGCCCTTCTGCAAGAACGGCTGCAAGAATCATGTTAATAGTAGCTCCACAGGATTTTCGATTAAACATAAATGAGTTACCTTTAAGACGTCCATCAGCGATAACTTCATAATGGTCATCATATTCATTGACTTTTGCTCCAAGGGTTCTAAGACCCATGAGATGCATATCAATTGGTCTCTTACCAATTTTATCTCCGCCTGGATAGCCTAATTTAACACTACCAAAACGATTAATTAAGGCACCAACAAAATAATATGAAGGGCGTATCAAGCCTGAAAGTTCTAACGATATTTCTCCACTGGATATACCTTTAGTACATACATAAAATTTCTCATTATCCCACCTGGTTGTCGAACCAAGTTCAGTCAATATATGTTCAGTTACTTTTATATCTTCAATCTTCGGAATTTGACGTAAGACAATTTCATCTTCAGTTAAACAGGTAGCTATTAAAAGTGCCAAAGCGCTATTCTTAGACCCTTGAACCGATAACTCACCACCATCAATTTCAGTTCCCCTGACAATCAGTTGATCCGACTTAGTCATCATAAGTCCCCCTTTTTAGTCTTTATTCCATTTTATCATCTACAGACCAAAGTCTCAATAGACCAATTATGAATAAAAAATGACAATTTCACTGGTTTTCGAAATAGTAAAAGCCCTTGCACCAACTTAATTAGTGCAAGGGCCTTCTTCTTTATGTAATGGTATAATAATGTCTTTTGATTACACTTCGTAATTCATGTTAGCCATTCTTACATAACTAGCATATCTTTCTTTAGCGTCCGCTTCAGCTTTTTCAAACAGTTCGTTAGCAATTTCTGGGAACTGGTTCATAAGAGTTGTATAACGGATTTCGCCTTTAAGGAAGTCTTGGAAGTCCATAGTAGGCTCTTTAGAATCAAGTGTAAATGGATTCTTACCTTGGTCTGCAAGACGTGGGTCGAATCTCCATAAGTGCCAGTAACCAGCGTCAACTGCTTCTGCCATTCTGTTTTGACTTCTTCCCATACCTTCTTTAATACCATGGTTAATACATGGAGCGTATACGATAAGGATTGATGGACCTGGATAACTTTCCGCTTCTTGAAGAGCTTTCATGAATTGGTTTTTGTTAGATCCCATAGCACATTGAGCTACATATACATATCCGTAAGTAGTAGCAATCATACCAAGGTCTTTCTTTTTAACTTTCTTACCTGAAGCAGCGAATTTAGCAACTGCAGCAGTAGGAGTAGCTTTTGAAGATTGTCCACCAGTGTTTGAGTAAACCTCTGTATCGAATACAAGAACGTTTACATCTTCACCTGAAGCAAGAACGTGATCAAGTCCGCCGTAACCGATGTCATAAGCCCATCCGTCACCACCAACAATCCATACAGATTTCTTGATAAGGTAATCTTTATTATCTTCAACTTCTTTAAGAAGAGCATCAGCATCAGCATTTCCAAGTGAAGTACCGAATAAGCTTTCTACAGCTTTAGATGCTACTTTTGAAGCGTCAGCATTATCTTTATCAGCAATCCAAGCCTTAAGAACAGTCTTAACTTCTTCACTTACGTCAGTAGCTAAGATACCTTCCATTTGAACTTGAATTTGATCTCTGATCTGAGATACACCCATAGCCATACCGTAACCGTACTCAGCATTGTCTTCAAACAGTGAGTTTGCCCAAGCTGGACCTTTACCTTCAGCATTAGTTGTATATACAGATACAGGAGCTGAACCACCCCAGATTGAAGAACAACCTGTTGCGTTAGCGATGATCATTCTATCACCATAAAGTTGAGTAATATCCTTAATGTAAGGAGTTTCACCACAACCTGCACATGCACCAGAGAATTCCATAAGTGGTTGCGCAAATTGAGAACCTTTAACAGTAGAAGTATTCATCAATGTATCTTTATAAGTTACTTTCTCTGATACGTACTCCCAATTTTCAACTTCAACATCTTGAGTTTCGATTGGTTTCATAACAAGAGCTTTTGTTTTAGCAGGACAGATATCTGCACAGTTTCCACAACCTTGACAGTCAAGGATGTCAACTTGCATAACGTACTCAAGTCCATCAAGACCTTTACCTTTAGCAGGAATAGTTACAAGACCCTCTGGAGCTGCTGCCTTCTCATCAGCGTCTAACATGAAAGGACGGATTGATGCATGAGGACATACGAATGAACATTGGTTACATTGAATACAGTTATCTTCAATCCATTCAGGAACATAAACTGCAACACCACGTTTTTCGAAAGCTGAAAGACCTTGTGGGAATTGACCATCTTCATTACCAGCAAAAGCAGATACAGGAAGTTCGTCGCCTCTTTGTGCATTAACTGGGTATACAACTTTTTCAACGAATTCTGGAACGTCAGTTCTAACTTCAATTGAATCAGCAGCAGTAGCCCAATCAGCAGGGATGTCAATCTTAACAAGTGCATCTTGACCAGCGTCAATAGCAGCGTAGTTAAGTTCTACAATCTTATCACCTTTTTTACCATATGCTTTTTTAGCATACTCTTTCATGTATTCAACAGCTTGCTCAGCAGGAATTACATCTGCTAACTTAAAGAATGCTGATTGCATGATTGTGTTGATTCTGTTACCAAGACCAATTTTCTCAGCAAGATCAACAGCATCAACTGTATAAAGTTGAACTTCTTTCTCAACGATTTCTCTCTTAAGTTCGCCTGGAAGTTTTTCGTTAAGTTCTTCTGCAGACCATTGAGTGTTAAGTACAAAAGTACCACCTTTAACAAGACCTTTAAGAAGATCATATTTATCTACATAAGATTGATTGTGGCAAGCTACAAAGTCAACTTCGTCAAGAAGGTAAGTTGAAAGGATTTTCTCTTTACCGAAACGAAGGTGAGAAACTGTAATACCACCAGATTTCTTAGAGTCATAGCTGAAGTAACCTTGAGCGAAAAGATCAGTTTTGTCACCGATGATTTTAATGGAGTTCTTGTTGGCACCTACAGTACCGTCTGAACCAAGACCCCAGAATTTACATCTTCTAGTTCCTTCTTTTTCAGTAACAATTCTTTCTTCAATTGGAAGTGAAAGATTAGTTACATCATCAACAATACCAAGTGTGAATCCATTCTTAGGTTCAGCTGCATCAAGATTCCTATAAACGGCAAGAACCATAGATGGAGTACAGTCTTTTGAACCAAGACCATAACGACCACCAACGATAAGTGGTTGTTTTTCAGCACCGTAGAAAATTGAACGAACGTCTAAGTATAGAGGTTCACCAAGTGCACCTGGCTCTTTAGTTCTGTCAAGCACAGCAATCTTTTCAACAGTTTCAGGAAGTTCATCAAGGAAATGCTTAACGGAAAATGGTCTATATAATCTAACTTTAAGAAGACCAACTTTTTCGCCTTTAGCTGTTAAGTAGTTAACTGTTTCTTCGATTGTGTCTGTAACTGAACCCATTGCAACAACAACTTTAGTTGCATCAGGAGCACCTACGTAATTGAATAACTTGTATTCTCTACCAGTAACTTCTGAAATTTTGCCCATGTAATCTTCAACAATAGCAGGAACAGCATCAAAAAACTTGTTAGCTGATTCTTTTGCTTGGAAGAAGATATCTGGGTTTTGAGCAGTACCACGAGTAACTGGGTGCTCAGGATTAAGAGACTTTTTACGGAACGCTTTTACCGCATCCATATCAATCAAGTCTTCGAATACTTTGTAATCCATAACTTCGATTTTTGATACTTCATGAGAAGTTCTGAAACCATCGAAGAAGTGAACAAATGGAATGGATGATTTGATAGCTGCAAGGTGAGCAACACCACCAAGATCCATAGCTTCTTGAACACTACCTGAAGCAAGCATAGCAAAACCAGTTTGTCTTGCTGCCATAACGTCAGAGTGGTCACCGAAGATAGAAAGAGCATGAGCAGCCACTGCACGAGCACTAACATGGAATACTGCAGGCAATAACTCACCAGCAATTTTGTACATATTAGGAATCATAAGAAGCAAACCTTGTGAAGCTGTGTAAGTAGTAGTAAGAGCACCACTTTGAAGAGAACCGTGAACCGCACCTGACGCTCCACCTTCAGATTGTAACTCAGTAACTTTTACTTCTTGTCCAAAAATGTTTTTCTTACCGTTTGCAGCCCAAACATCTACGTTCTCCGCCATCGGAGAAGATGGAGTGATTGGGTAGATAGCAGCAACATCAGTAAATGCGTATGAAACGTATGCAGCGGCTTGGTTACCGTCCATCGTTTGCATAACTTTGTTGTAAGCCATTATTATACCTCCTTGAAATTGGAAAAAAATATAGTAGCAATTACCTTTAATTCAAAGGTGAATACTAGTAATTGACATATATAAACCTTCTTACACAGTTGCATTCAACTACTATCCATATAAGAAGTTGTTTATCATAATTAATAAATAGGAAACTCTTAGGTCATAACTAAAAGCCACTTTGATTCTAATAAAACAGGAAATCTACCACAGACGAGACTACTCTATTATTAGAGAAAAAACCTCAGTAGTAAATAACCCAATACTCCTGCCGTAGTAGGTGTAAGTACCCATCCGATAAAAATCCTCCTCAGCATGGAGAAGTTGATGGTCCGGTAATCCTTAACTATTCCGATACCAATAATCGCACCAACAACAGCTTGACTACTGGACACTGGAATACCAATAAGGGCATAAATATACACTGTAAGAGCTGATGCAATGACTACAATGAATCCTGATACATCAGATAAGGCAACAATACCTTTTCCTACAGTCATCATAACTGGTTTTGAGTATGTAATAACACCCAGCGCAATAACCAGTCCACCAAGTACTGTAGCCATGGTTACACTTAAAAAAGTGGAATCAATAAGATAAATACCAAATACATTAGCCACATTGTTAGCTCCTAGACTATAAGCTGCAAATACTCCAGCCAAAATATAGCCCCACTTTATGAATCTCTGAAAATATATAAAGGTGGTTAGTTTTTCTTCAAACCACTTGGAAATAACAAAATAAATCAAAAGAGCAAATAACATACCACCAACAGGTGTTAAAACCCAAGCACTAAAAAACTTGAATGATACAGACCAGTCTACCTTATTTACCAAAAAACCATGTCCCATAATAGAACCGATAACAGCTTGGCTAGTGGAGACCGGTAGTCTTAATACGGTCATGCCCCAAACACATATAGCAGCTGCCAACATAACGATAAAGGCCGCTTTTAAACTTTGAATACCATTGACAGTTGAAAACTCGCTGATTTTATTGATACCTCTATCTCCGTTTATAAAAGCTCCCAGGCATACAAAAACAGAAGTTAGTATAACTGCTAGTCTATATGAAATAACTTTCGTATAAACTGCTGTTCCAAAAATATTAGCTGAGTCATTTGCTCCAAGTCCCCAACCAAGAAAGCCTCCAGAAAACAGTAATAAGTAACTCATTAGATATTCCTTGATGAGAGAATAATCTCAACTTGATCTGATAGGTCTTCGATTAAGTCAGACATAGAACTAATCATTTTTATTAAAGCTTTATATTGGAGTTTTTCAGCAAGATCAATATCTTTTGCAAAAAGATTTTTAATCAAGTCATCTTCAATGAGATCAACCTTTGATTCAAACTCCTCAATCTCAACCAGTTGCCTGATCATCTGGTCTTGGTCATAAGCGGTCATCAATTTGGACAGTATATCAAAGAAACAATTCAATTGTTCTTTGGTAATCCTATTAATCTGACATAGGGGCTTATATAAATCATCAATAATGGTCGTTCTCTCATATGCAATCATCTTGAAAACATCCTCTGCTATATCTGCAACCCTATCTACACCTTCAACAAGTCTCATAGTAGATTTGCGGCTGTCAACGAGAAAACCGCCTCTTAGCAACTCAACAATAACATCATGGCGAATCAAATCTGCCTGATGTTCTCTCTGTTTAAGCTCTTCAGCTACCTTATTCACTTTGTCAAGCATGTTGTTTGTCTGCAAGTTAACAATCTCTTCAAAAGAATCCATGTAAAGTTGGTAACAAGATTCAACTGCATTAATGTGGTCATTTAACAATTCTATGATCGTATTTGTTTTTTTAAAAAACATACTTTTACCACCCAAGCCTTTTCTATTATATCATTGATGTTTATTGTATACAAGATGCATTGTACAATATTTTTTAAATTATAGCATAAGCTATAATTGCTCTATCCCTTGCCAGTCGGTCATTGATAGTCACTCTCAATTAAGATGACTAGCATAATCCCCTAGCTTAAGTTCATCTAAAATCTTAAATGTTGACTGATGATAATCAATAATCCCTTCATCCTTCATTCTAGACAGTTCTCTGGACATGCTGGGTCTGGAAACATGTAAAAACTCTGCCAATTCATTTCTATTGTAAGGAATTTCAAACATATTCTTCCCCGTTCTTATCTTTTGTTCCATTATAAACTTAGATAATTTACCTCTCATACTTTTGATTGACAGATAATTAACTTTCCGATTCAAACCTAAAGCCTTGTTGGATATAATCTCCAACATGTTAAGCATGAGCTGTTTATGACCAACACAAAGTTTCTGACAATGATTAAGGATGGCATCTGGTGTCATCCACATAACAAGGCAGTTTTCCCTGGCAATAACTGTTGCAGGCCATTTGTTCATGATAGAAAACGCAATCATTTCACCAAAAAGTTCTCCAACTCCAATATGATTCATGATGATTCGTTCTCCAGACTCATTGGTTTTTGTAATACTTGCCTGTCCCTTAAGGATAATACCTATACCATAAAAGTCATGGCCTTCAAGAGTGATGTACTCGCCTTGATCAAAGCTTTTTACTGACGGTGTAAAACATGCTAATATGTGTTCCAGTTCCTCTTTATCAATTCCTTTGAACAAAGGAACTCTACTGATTACTTCAATATATTCTTTCATAATTAGTCCTAACTAATAGTCAGAGTATCTAAAATTCTTTATGTAATGACCTTGGAGCATCTTTCGGTCAATCTCCCCATTAAACTACTTAAAACTAGGAATCAATCAAAATCCACTTTAACCATTGTTGCCTGGTTATAAGCATCACCAGTACCAAATGAAACAGTATAATTCTCTATAGTTATAGTTGCAAGCCCTGTTGTTCCTATATCTCCAAACTCTTCAGCCACCTTGTCATAATCATTAAGAATAAACCAAGTTGAATTGATTTCTTCTGATATTCTAGGTAAGAGGACGCTAGATGCCTCATCAGGTACAAAACGAACTACTCTGCCAAAGGAAAGATCTGAATTCTCGTGATAGAAATTACCTGTCAATTCTACCTGTCCATTAAAAATAATCTTGGTTACATCAGCAATCTGAGCTATCTCTTGTATGACTAAACCAACTATCTGATCTCCAACTCTAGCACTATTTTCATCAAAGGGGTTATCAATATATCTAGGAATTGGTTCAGTCTCAATACCCAAAATTTTTGCTTCATCAGCAGTTACATGTATAGTGATATTGGTTTTAGCACAAAACCATCCTGCCACATACCCCTTTGTTCCTTCTTGTGTCTGAATCTTATACCAAATACGTTTTTGAGAATCTAACTTCTCATCCAAAACTTGATAGGTCTCATTATCTGCAACCTGACCAAGTTTTTCACTGTCAACATCAGCGTCGCTACGAACATTTAGGACTCTAGAGTCAACAATAATATAAGAAGCTGTTACATCTCTCGGTTCAAACTTCTCCACAATGGTTTGTACAACCGGTTTTTCCTCTTCTTTCACTTCCGGTTCTACAGTTTCTAGGGTACATCCAGTTATTAAAGTACTACATAATATAATAGCAATCCACTTCTTCATGTTCTACCTCCGTCATTATTTATGTTTGCAGTCAGCTAAACTGCCTATCTATGTGCCTCCTATACTTTCATCGCCATTACTATACCATATGAACTATCAAATCACGTAAAATGTCATAAAATCATAATAATTTTCTAAGGACTTAGGAAAAAATCTTCTTGTTATACATCTTTCCAGTCTCAGTGATAGCTATACCACCTGCCCCAGTCTCCCTATGACAGCTAGGCATAAGATCTCCAACTTTTTTCATTGCCTCCACAACTTCATCAAAAGGCACATACGAATCCATTCCTGCTCGAACTAAGTCTATTGCAATTAAAGCATTTGCAATACCTATTGCATTTCTTTTCTGACATGGCACTTCAACAAGGCCAGCAACAGGATCGCACACCAAACCCATGAGATTTTTAAGAGCAATGGCTCCACCATTAAATATTCGGTTAACATCGAGCCCAAGCATGTAAAGACCACCAACTGCTGCCATAGCAGCTCCGCTTCCAACCTCTGCTTGACACCCCCCTTTAGCTCCTGAAAGGGAAGCATTCTTAGCAATTAGCATACCAACAATACCTGCAACGACCAAACCTTCTATCAGCTTAGAATCTGGTAAGTCAAACGTTTCTTGTAAAGATATAAATACACCTGGTATAATCCCAGAAGCTCCTGCTGTTGGTGCTGCGATAATCTTACCCATGGTAATGTTAACTTCCATGACTGCAAGTCCATAAGCAACAGCCTTAAGCATTTGATTCCCACTGGCACTTTTTATATCTGATTCAGCAAAGTCAAGAACTTCACCAGCTTTTCTTTCAATAATCTTACCCTGACCACCCTTAGACTTATCAAATCCATCTCGAACACTTTCCTTCATGACTGCCAAATAAGCATTCATTCGATCAACAATTTCTTCTTCAGTTGTTTCACTAATGGACATTTCATATTGAAGTCCGTATTCATATAAATTTAAGTGATTATCCTCTAGATACTGACGCATAGATACAGAGTCTTTAAAATACATTAGTGGCCTCCTTTAGGTATATAGGTCAATTTATGTATACCATCTACACCTCTAAGATGTTCAAGGGATGAGCTGGAAATCTGTTGGTCTGTTTCCAAAACCATTATGGCATGTTGGCCCTTTGATTCCCGATAAACCTTCATGAAAGCTATATTAATATGTTCTCTGGAAAGGGCCTCAGATTGTACCACAATCATCCCCGGACGATCTTCATGTATGGTAATTAATGTATCATATTCGCCATCTATCTCAACATCAATATTATCAATTCTGGTTATAACTGCATTGCCACCACCAATTGAGGCACCTTCAACAACACCTATCTCACCATTTTCAGCCGTCATGGTTACTCGAACTGTATTAGGATGCGCATTAGCAAGTACAACTTTTTTGAATGTATATTCCAATCTATCTTCAGCAATCTCATAGGCATCTCTAAGCCTTGTATCATTATGCCTGATACCAAGAATGCCTGCTAGCAGAGCCTTGTCAGATCCATGGCCTTTATAGGTTTTGGCAAAAGATCCATGAAGTTCAAATAAAACAGACTTGATGGGTAAGCCAAAGATCCTACCAGCCATATAAGAAATTTTCGCTGCCCCAGCTGTATGTGAACTGGATGGACCTATCATATCAGGTCCTACGATATCAAACAAACTGTAATTTTTCATATATTATGCTCCGTTTATAGACTAGTGCTCCCTTAATCTCCTAATGGAATCAACTGTCTTTCTTTTAATATAAGAGGATAAAATCAGGACCTGATATTCAGTCAAAGAAACAAAGTTGACGGCTACATCGTATTTACCACCTACTCGTTCAAGACGGACAATATTAGCGAAGGCATCAATTTTTTTATCATTCAAAATGATTGTAAGGCCAATCTTTACACCTTTAGTCAGAAGATATTTGCACCTAAACTTCATGCCATATGCACCTATATCAATAGGTTCAACTAAAATAGGACGCAGCACCGCCTCACCTTTGTAGTTGGAAAGACTGGTTATAGATACTTCAATCTGATCACTATCATCAACTATAGCCCTTGTATACTTACGAATATCATCATCAATCATGCTGTCACCCCTAAGATATTTTAAATGTCTACCTTATCATTATACAATAAAAACAGGCAAAAACAAACGCCTTATAGGCTTATTTTAACTGATCCTTAGAATCAAACATAGAAACTGTCGTTAAGCGAATGGCTAAGAAAATATTCAAGTATTTGGTAATAAAAATAGCTACCATAATAGCAATTTGATATTTTATCGCTTCAATAGGAATTGTTCCTCCTAGAATCTGCCCTGTCATCATTCCCGGTAGGGAAACCAAACCAATAGTTGCCATAGATGCAATGGTCGGATTAATAGAAACTAAAACAGCTTCCTTATAATAAGGAAGTAAAGCCTGCGTTCTACTAGCTCCCAAGGCCAAATCATAGTTATAAACTTCTCTGTTCTTCTTTAGACCGTTATAGAAGGTTGATAGACCAACAATGTTACCACTCAGCCCATTACCTAATATCATGCCACCAATTGTAATAATATATTTAGCTTGAAAAAGTTCATCCACCCTAACTACTACCCCATTAAAAAATAGGAGCATAAGGATATTGGGAACAAACAAGGATATCATAATCGGTAGTCCTACCTTCTTTAGGTCCAAAGACGTTGCGTTAACAATAGAAGCAGATGCAACCACCATCATAACAATAATATAGGCAAGGTTCAAAAAAACATTATTTAAATCAAAGATATACTGTAGGTAGATTCCTACAAGAGTCAATTGAATGATCATTCTTAGAATGGAGATTACAATCTTCTTTTCATTCTTGATACCAATCTTTCTATTTAAAATAAAGATAGGAAATACTAATAGCACAAGGAATAACAAGTTCAGAACAGAAATTGGTTGAGCATTCATTACCACACCACCTTTCTAAACTTCCCAGTATCTTCCCAAACCTGATCGTGGCTTATTGAAATCACCGTTTCCTTACACTCAGCAAAATAGCGAGCAACTTTCTTCTTTAAATCAGAATCTAAAGCCGATGTTACTTCATCTAGTAAAAATACGGGTTTCTTAAGCATGATGGCAATAATAATTCCCAAACGTTGTCTTTCTCCCCCTGACAAAACAGATGTATCCCTGTCAATCAAACTTTTGTCAAACTCAAAAAATTCCATCAAGCCTTCATCTAATCCATATGGTTTTGCCAATCTAAAATCATTATTCTTATAAGATGCAAGAGTCTCAACAAATTCTCTTACTTTTCCAGTCCTTACTGTAACGTCTTGATTGACGTATGCATACAAAGTCCTAAAATCACTAAACTCATTAGGCTTAAGGACTTTATCTATGATTTTCACATGACCGGTATCAAAATCTCTAAATCCTAAAAGTATTTTTATTAAACTGGATTTACCTGCACCTGACTTACCACTAATTAAGATTTTTTCTCCCTTTTCAATGGTCAAATCAAATCCTTCAAAAAGCACCTTGCCTTCATAGGTCAGATTTATATCCTTTAATTCTATCAATGGCATAATTACCTCCCATTAACTCTTCATAGTCATATATGGTTTTCTATGCTATACTATTCTATATTTTATGGCTCTCAAACATATTTGGATTAATACCCTGGATTTTTACAAAATCAATCTCATGAGGGCGTCCCCCATTATTCAACTATACAACAAATGGAGATACTATGGCTACTTCAATGAACAAAAAAAGAGAGATGATACTAAAGGGATCCATTTTCACCACTATATTGCAGCTAGCCGGTCCCCTTATGCTGGGTAATCTAGCTCAAACTCTATACAATCTAGCAGATGCTTACTGGGTCAGTAACAAGGTTGGCTACGAAGCCTTTGCAGCCATTGGCTATGTATGGCCAATCACCTTTATCTTTTTATCCTTTAGTATTGGACTTTCAGTAGCCGCCACTTCACTTATATCACAAAGTGTAGGAGATGACAACTACGACAATGCCAATCGCTTTGCCGGACAGTTTTTTATTATATCTCTTTTCTTTGGTCTGATCATGGGAATAACAGGTTCATTAATTACGCCCCTAGTTATACATCTAATGGGCGCAAAGGGAATTTTATATGATTATTCCGTTCAATATCTACAGATTGCTTTTTTTGAGATGCCCCTTTTATTCCTCTATCATGTTTACAAATCCATGAGAGACAGTCAAGGTGATACCTTATCGCCTACCATTTTACTCTTTATCAGTGTCGGCCTAAATGTGGTTCTTGACCCAATTTTTATTGTTACATTTGGACTTGGTGTACGAGGAGCTGCTCTTGCAACCGTTTTATCAAGATTTGTAATTTCCGGCTATGTCCTTAAAAAGATGTTCTCAAAAGAATCACAGGTTCACATTGTCAGAGAGTATATTAAACCAGACAAAGCAGTTATTAAAAATTTACTGAAAATCGCCTTGCCCTCAACTGCAGGTCAAACCATTTCTGCCTTAGGTTTTTCAGTTATGAACTCTGCCATTGTTTCCTATGGCGAAGAGACCATAGCTGCTTTTAGTCTAGGAAATCGGATTACCAACCTCTTTATGATGCCTGCTTTTGGTATTGGTGGTGCAATCTCAGCCTTTGTAGGACAAAATATAGGAGCTAAACAGTATGACAGAGCTAAAAAATCTGTATTCATTGCTATTTCCTTCTCCTTTGGAGTCCTTATTTTTGGTTCTTTCATTACTTATCTTATCAAAGTACCCATGATTAATATTTTTATTAAAAAATCCCCAGAAGTTATTGAATTAAGTAAGAACTATATGAATATTTTATGTTTTGTCTTCCCCTTAATGGCAATTATTCAAGGCTTCTTTGGAGTTTTCTCCGGATCTGGTCATACTAAGTATACCCTTTATCTATCTCTAGGTCGATTATGGTTGCTCCGTATACCAATGATTTTTATTTTCGGCCATTTTACTAACCTTGGTAGTAATGGCATCTGGTATGCTATGCTTATAAGTAATGTTATTATCTCCATAGTAGGAACCTTAATAATCACCCAAGGCAAATGGCTAAAATCGACGATTCAGATATAAGCCCACAAGATTAATAAACATTTGTTAAAAATCTTTAATTACTTTTCTCCAACTCAAATCTTTCCTGCTTCAGTTCTTTCACTAAGGCCTCAAAAGTCCACTTAATACTAGTTGAAGTTACCATGGCAATCAAGGGTCTACCCTCAACTTTAGCTCTGGCTGCTGTCACAAATTGTTGGATTTCAAATTGACTGCTAGCATTGAAAAGAATCACCTGATTCTTCTGCTTCATAAAGGCAACATCTTCATTTCCCTTTTCATTACTAATGATTTTTTCGATAATCATTTTCATTCTGGTCTCATCAATATAAAGACATTCGTCAATACCGACTTCCTTAGCTGTCATTATTAAAAGCTCAGACTCAAGGGCTGAAAAACCTGCTATTAAAACCATATTTCGACCTTCCGGTCTTGCTCTGTCGGAAAAATCCATTTTTTGAAAACTCATTTACTCGCTCCTTTATTATTTAGTCATAAGTATATCTGGTGGATCAGGGCTCATTATGAAAGGATAAAACCTTCTGTAAAAAGCCCTTAAGCTCCTGGGTTTTAGGCTCATCAAACATTGACGAAGGACCGTGTTCTATGATTTCACCGTCCTCCAAATAAAGGATATAATCGGCAATCTCTTTAGCAAATCCAATTTCATGAGTAACTAGGATAACATTCTTATCTTGTTCAATCAATTTTTTTATAGCCAGTAGAACGTCAAAAGTCAGTACAGGATCCAAACTTGAAGTTGGTTCATCCAAAAGAATAATATCTGGTTTGATAGCTAGAGCCCTAACAATTGAAACCCTTTGAGACTGGCCCCCGCTAATTTGGTGGGGATATTTATCCTTATGTTCCAGAAGACCAAACTGATCCAAAAGATTTTCCACTTCAATCTTAGCCTCTTCCCTTTTTCTGTTATGGACCTTTTCAAGAACTAGAAGTATATTCTCAAGTATGGTTAGATGATTAAAAAGATTGTGGTCCTGAAACACAAATCCCACCGTCTTTCTATATGCGTTAAGATTTGCTTGTCCTAAAGAAAAGCCATTAACCTCAATTGATCCACCTTCATATGATTCTAATCCAGCAATCAGCCTTAAAAGGGTTGATTTCCCACTACCGCTTGGTCCAATAAGGGCAAGAACACCTATATCCTTTAATTCGATTGTGATTTGATTCAGTATTTTTTTATTGTAATATTTATCCAACTTTTGTATGCTTAAATCCATATTCCCTCCTATTTCACTACCCGTACATGTAATCGGTTTTCAAATCGCCTTACCGCAACAATCAAGGGTACTGTTATTAGCCAATAACCTACTGCTAATATAGCATAGCCTTCAATATAAGCAAAAGAAACAGATTGAACCACACTAACTTCATTGAGGAATTCGCTTAAGGCCATAAAAGACAAGAGCGCTGAACCTTTTATAGTCAAAGCAAACTGACCAGCTAGAGGCGGCATAATACTCTTTAGGACCTGGGGAAAAATAATATACCGATAGGTCTGGTATTTGGTAAACCCGAACATTTTGGCTGTTTGCCATTGATTGATATGAATGGATTCCACAGCACCGTTATATATATCAGCCACATAGGCTCCAATATATAAACCTAACGTCATAACACCTATAAACATTTTTGAATTAATACCAAAAGCATTACCAATAAAGTAATAGGAAATAATTGCTATAACAATTAAGGGGGTACCAAAAATAATTGTCTTATGTATTTCTGCTATATAATGAAGAAACTTAAGTTTTACCGACTGCTGCATAAAATAGAGGACCAAGCCTACAAACAGAGACAAGAGCACACTAAGAACACTTACAAGAATCGTTTTTAACCACCCTTGAAAAATTACATTACGATAATCCAGATAAACATCAAATTCCAGTTGTCCCACTTCAGCTGTCATAACAAACCAGAAAAAGAGTAAATAAAAAAGTCCTGCTATGCCAATATGTATTCCCTGTCTTTTCAATTGTCAATATCCTTTCATCATGTACTATTAGCTACCTTAATATTAATAGAAAAGGGCTGATGTACAGCCCTTCAACTTTTTTTTGATCTAGAAGAAAAATTCAAGTCCTTTGTCTTCGAATTCTTTAATCTTATCTTTTAAGTATTCATTACGAATCTTATCATAAGTTCCATCTGTCTTAGCTGTATTAATAAATTCGTCTAACTTTGCCTTGAAGTCCGGGTCATTTTTTCTAAGTGCTATCCCCCATCCCTTTGTGTTTGGTAATGGAGTGAGAAGAGCCTTGGTTGTGTCTGGATAATTCTCATGATGGGCAATAATGGATAGAGGATCATAAATAAAAACATCCGCCTTACCTTGAGCTACTTCCAAGACAGCTGAAGCCTCTTCCTCAACATTAACAATCTTAGCTTTTGGTGCATTGGCTGCTGCCCAAAGAGCCCCAATTGTACCTGTCTTAGACGCAATGATTACGTCTTCATTGTTAAGATCTTCAGGACCATTAACTGGTGAATCAATGTAAGCCAACATCATTAACTGAGATGTTGTGTAAGGAATAGAAAAATCAACCTCCTTTTCTCTAGCTTCTGTTATGGTCATAGATGAAATAATAATATCAATTTTACCTGTTTCAAGTGCCGGAATCAAGCTTGGATAAGGGGTATCAACAATTTCAATCTCCTTATCAAGATACTCACCCAACGCCTCAGCCAACATAACAGATGCTCCTGCTGGGTTACCGTCCGTATCTTTAGTTTCAAAAGGTGGATACTGCAATTCCATACCAACCTTTATCACATCTTTATCTAAAACGCTTTCCTTTGCTCCTTCATCACCATAGGCATTATCACTTGCGTCTTCTTTCCCACAAGCCGATAAAACCATACTTAATACCGCTACTAGTAATAATAACTTTTTCATAACTTTCCTCCTTCAGACATTTCTGTCATCATATATTTTCAGTAATAACTTATCTGTTATTTACTCTTACTACCATTACTTCTATGTTTACTTATTATACTATATTGAGACCTATAGTCAATAAATAATAATCATTTTCCGATAATATTGACTCAAATCCCAATCAATTCTCCTCTTAAAGTCCTATAAAATCTCCCTACTTTCGGTCCATTAACATAAAGTTAACAGGACTCTTTTAAGATTTTAAGGAAATCTTAAGAAACAATGACCAGGATTGATATATAATATTAACAGAAAGAAAAAAGTTGTTAGGAAACGAGGTGACTTATGAAAATAGGAATTTTCACAGATTGTTATTATCCTCAAGTCAACGGTGTAGTAACTTCAGTATTGATGTTAGAGGAAGAGTTAATTAAATTAGGTCACGATGTAACAATCGTGACAGTCAAAGTACCCAAGCATATAGATGATAAAGATAATATTATGCGAGTCAATTCTATTCCATTTAGTAGATGGAAAGAATTCAGACTTGGCTTCCCTTTCTTTTCAGAAACATATAAAGATATTATGAATATGAATTTTGACTTGATCCACACCCACACAGAATTTTCCATGGGTCTTCTTGGTAAATATATGGCTAGGTCTTTGGATATACCCATCCTTCATACCTACCATACTATGTATGAAGATTATACCCATTACGTTCTCAAATATGGAAAATCAATAGTTAAGAGATTAATAAAGGGTACCAGCAAATTGTATGTCAAGACATATGACGGCATCATTGCTCCTACAGACAAGACCCGTATAGCTCTTAGAAGCTATGGTGTTAACAATAATATCTATGTTGTCCCAACAGGTATTGACCTACACCATTTTTCCAAGTACGAAACCCATAATCCTACACTCAGTAAAATCAGAAGTCAGTATCATATTCATCCAGATGACAAGATCATTTTATCATTGGGACGTTTAAGCGAAGAAAAGAGTGTTCAAACCATTATCAATCAAATGCCTGACCTTCTGCTTCGTGAACCACATGCCAAATTACTGATAGTAGGTGACGGTCCATATAGAAGCAAGTTGGAAAAACTAGCCAAGAACCAGAACCTAAATGAACATATTATATTTACAGGCCAGATTCCATTTGATGATGTGTCTTACTATTATAGTCTTGCTCATGTTTTTGTCAGTGCCTCCAAAACCGAAACTCAAGGACTTACTATTATGGAAGCTATGGCAACTGGTGTGCCCGTTGTCGTCTATGATGACCTTAATGTTAAAGACATTGTCACCAATAATGTTTCCGGTCGGCTCTTTACTAGTTCAGAGGAATTGACTGAATGCCTTGTTGATTGCTTTTCTAATGAACACAAGACACGAAAACTATCTAAAAAGGCTACTGAAATTGTAAATGCACTGTCCAAGGAATCATATGCCAGAAATGCAGAACACGTATACTACCAGCTTATCAATAACAGTCATGCCTATACAAAATTAAATGCTTAGTAGAAAGCCAGTAAAAGCGGACTGTCAAGTCCTTACTGGTGGAATAATAGATAACGAAAGGAACATTCATCAACGGATGAATCACAAATTCAGATGAAAGTACTCTTATATTCAGAAGGAATGAAATTCATCGCTCAATCAGGTGTTGGCCGTGCCATCAAACACCAGATGAAGGCTTTAGAACTTAATAATATTGAATATACAACGGATCCAAAGGACGATTATGATGTGATCCATATTAATACAACAGGCCCAAGAAGTATATATTTAGCTAAAAGAGCCAAAAAGATGGGTAAAAAAGTTATTATGCATGCCCACAGTACAGAAGAAGATTTTAAGGACTCCTTCTTTTTTGCTAATACCATTGCCCCTCTTTTCAAAAAAGAGATTGTTTATGCTTACAGTCAGGCGGATGAATTGGTTACTCCAACTCCATACGCTAAAGGTCTTATTGATTCCTATGATATTGGTCTTAAATGTACTCCTGTTTCCAATGGGATTGATTTAAACAAGTTTCAATACAATGCCAAGGAAGCAAAATCCTTTAGACAAACTTATGGCTTTTCTCAGAATGACAAGATAGTTTTGTCTGTCGGTCTTCAGATCAAAAGAAAAGGTATTCTAGATTTTATTGAACTTGCAAGAACTATGCCTGATTATCAATTTGTCTGGTGCGGCTATACAAGTCCATGGTTAATGACTAGTGACGTAAAAAAAGCCCTTAACCACTGCCCTGATAATGTCCATATGCTGGGTTATGTCACAAACATGATTGGAGCCTATTCTGCATGTAATCTTTTCCTCATGGCTACCAAGGAAGAAACTGAAGGTATCGTCGTTCTTGAAGCCTTGTCAATGAAACGTCCAGTTGTCATTCGTGACATTCCTGTCTATAATGAGTGGTTAGAGGATGGTTTACACTGCCACAAGGCTAAAGACCTTCATGAATTCAAAGAACGTATCGAAGGCATTATGACTAACCAGCTTCATGATACGACAGAATCAGGCTATTTAGTTGCAAGAAACAGGTGCCTATCCATTATTGGTGAACAATTGGAAGAAATTTATTCACGATAAATTTCCCTTAACCGAAAGCAGGTATTATTATGAAACAACATATCAATAAAAAAAATATCATCCTGCTGATTTTGGTCACAGCTATTGTTCTATACATAACGACAGGTGGCGAACTTCAGGATATTATCAATATATTAAGCCATGTTAATGTTTTTTGGTTAGGCATTGCCTTATCCATGATTGTACTATATTGGTTTTTCAGTGCATGTACCCTCTATATTATGCTTCGGGCTTACAATGATCAGATCAAGCTGACCGAGGTTTTTAAACTAACCTTATCCACTCAGTTTTTTAATGGCATTACCCCTTTTGCCTCAGGAGGTCAACCTTTTCAGATTTATGTTCTGAATAAACATTCCAACATGAAACTGTCTTCCATAACATCGGCATCACTACATAATTTTATTGTATATCAAACCGTCTTGGTAGCACTTGGATCTGCTGCTATTTTGGCCAAATACTTTTTTAATATTTTCCCTGAAGATCCATCTGGAATGAAGTTTATCGCAGTTGCCGGTTTCGCCCTGAACTTATTTGTTATCTTTGCCATCATTATCATTGCTGTTTCCCCTAAATTAACTTCTATGATTTTAAGTCTTATATACAAGTTAATTAGTATTAGTCCTCTAAAAAAACGACTACCATCGATTAAAACAAAGACCGATCATACCGTTAAACAATTCCATAAAGATATCCTTGTCCTTATGTCTGATAGGGAAATGTATTTTAAGGTCTTATCCTTAAATGTAGTAAAAATGGTTTGTTATTATGCCGTCGCCTATTTTATCTGCTTGTCTGCTGGCTTCAATGCAATTAATATCTGGCAGGCTATTATAGCAAGCGCATACATAATGATGGTTACATCAGTTGTACCTCTCCCTGGAGCTTCAGGAGGTGCAGAAATGGGTTTTCTTATTTTCTTTGGATCTTTTGTCATCGGAGCTCAAGCCACAGCTATTATGCTCCTATGGCGTTTCATCACATACTATGTAGGTTTATTCGTAGGTATGCTTACCTACTTCATAGGATACCACAAAGGAGTTGCAGACTCTTAGTCTGCAACTCCTTTGTCTTTTAACCATCCTTTGACGGGTATTCCAAGTTTTCTCATCTTTCCATCAACAATTTCAATGGTATCATTACATACTTCCTGTAGCATATAGTAATCGTGAGATACTACGATTAGAGTCCCTTCAAAGACTCTTAGAGCCTTTTCAAGGGTTTCTCTTGTATGAATATCCAAATGATTAGTTGGTTCGTCTAAAATAAGCACATCAGAATTTTCAAGAATGATTTTTGCCAATTTAACTCTCGTTCTTTCTCCCATGCTAAGGGTTTTTATTTTTTTGCATACCATATCCTTACCAAGGCCTAGATTATTCAGCTGTATTCTACCAATAGTCAGTTGAGATTTATGATTATAGCCAAGGCTTTGAAGTATGGTTAGCTCATCATTAAGATCAACAACCTCCTGGCTTAAATAGCCAATATTTAAAGAAGGATTCATATATATCCTACCCTTTACTGGTTCTAACTGACCTTGGAGCAACCTGATGAAAGTTGTTTTACCCGAGCCATTGGCCCCTACTATTCCTATACGTTCACCACGTTGTACCACCATATTATCACAGGTAAATAATGTTTTTTCGTTAAAGCCCATGACTAGGTCTTCAGTATTGAAGATTCTCTTGATTCGTGTCTTATTATCACCAAAAGTAAACTTAATCTCAAGTTCCTCTTCCGGTCTTTTTACGCCTTCAAGGTCGATTTTTTCCAAACGCTTGATTCTGGACTTAATCATTCGGTCTTTTTTCTCAGCTCGCTTTCTATACTTCTCTTTGGATCCCATTTTGGCACCATCTTTGCCCAGCTTTTTAGTCGACTCACGATACCCCTTCTCCGACCAATTTTTAAGGCTACCTATAGAAGCTTGAATTTCAACTTTCATAGCTTCCTGTTTCTCGTATGCATGGATGTGGGATTGATAACGATGAGCTTTTTCCACCCGGTAATCTGTATAATTACCCTTAAAATAAGTACCTCTTCCATTATCAAGTTCATATATTCCATCACAAACCAAATCCATAAAATACCTATCATGGGAAATAATAATAACAGTTCCATAATAATCATCAATTAGATTTTTTAACCATTTGATTCCTTTTAAGTCCAAATGATTGGTGGGTTCATCAAGTATCAATATATTGCTGTAATCCTGAAACACCTTAAGAATAGCCTTCTTAGTTCTTTCACCACCACTTAAGTTTTCTTCCCCTTCAACATAATTAACTTGAGGCATCATCCCTATAATATCATCTATACCAAGATGAACCTTTCCTCTTGTAGCTTCTAATTGTCCGGCAATTAGTCGAACAAGAGTTGTTTTGCCTGAACCATTATTTCCAACAATACCAAGACGTAATCCATGACCTATTTCCAAATTAAGATTTTCAAAAATACTACGTTCATCAAATTCCATTGTTAGCTGTTCTATTTTTATCATTATCTTCACTCCATTCTATTGGTTCTGGAGCGTTTAGTGCAATTTTCTCATATATTACTCGCTAAATCATCTTAAGAAAGCAATCTTAAAAAATATAACTATATAGCAAAAGAAGACCTCAAGACGGTCTTCTCCTCTAATTAACAAGATTCAACATATAGTTAAATCCTGCTCAACACGAAAAAATGTTTATTTATGTACGCAAAAGAAAGAGAAATTTACATCTCAACCAGAACCACAATATATCCCTTCTAGGGTTTTGTTTGTCATAGTTAAAATGTAATAATCATCATCTCATCCTTTCTTTTTTTAATTTAAGAACTTATATTTCTAGTCCTCCAGAAAAATAATAACATCATTGATCTCTTTCGTCAATAGCCTTAATAGAGTCTTCGTCAGACAAATGAGAAGGATATGTTGGATGTTGTCTTCTTCCAGCCACACTACGGTATGCAGGTCGAATAATCTTGCCCCTATTGACCAACTCTTCCAGACGGTGGGCGCACCAACCAGTTACCCTAGCAATAGCAAAAAGCGGAGTATATAACTCTTCTGGAATTCCGAGCATCCTGTAAACAAAACCTGAGTAAAAATCTACATTTGCACTGACCCCTTTAAACATCTTACGTTTTTTAGAAATCACCTGTGGTGCTAACTCCTCAACTTTTGCATAGAGATTAAACTCCTCCGTAAGTCCCTTTTCTTTTGCAAGCTGTTCTACATAGCCTTTAAAGATAACCGCTCTTGGATCCGATACAGAATAAACAGCATGACCAATCCCATAAATAAGACCTTTCTGGTCAAAAGCTTTTTTATCAAGGATTGCTTGAAGGTATGACATTATTGCCTCTTCATCCTTCCAATCCTTAATTTCTTTTTTCATGTCTTCAAACATGGCTGATACCTTTATATTAGCCCCACCATGTCTAGGTCCTTTTAGGGATCCTATAGCCGCTGAAATAGCTGAATATGTATCTGTTCCCGATGAAGTAACTACATGGGTTGTAAAACTCGAATTATTACCCCCTCCATGCTCTGCATGTAGAACCAAAGCAAGATCAAGCAACTCCTCTTCAAGAGATGTATATTCATTATTGGGTCTTAACATATGTAATATATTCCCTGCAGTACCCAATTCAGGTTTTGGGGAATGTATAATTAAGCTACTTTCTCCATGGTAGTATTTAAAGGCTTGGTAACCATATACAGCCAAAAGTGGGAATATACTTATTAGCCTTAGTGACTGCTCCAAAACATTTGCTGTTGATATATCATCAGGATTATCATCATAAGAATACAAAGCCAAAACACTTCTTGCAAGCACATTCATCATATCCTTACTGGGTAGTCCCATAATCATATCTCTTACAAAACCTTCTGGTAGTTGTCTATACTCGCCTAAGGTCTCCTTAAACATTTCAAGCTCGTCTTTATCAGGCATTTCCCCCATCAAAAGCAGATAAACAACTTCTTCATAACCTGCATGTCCCTCCTGAAGAAAACTGTCAACAATATCGTTTATCTCAAAACCTCTGTATATCAGCCTTCCGGGTTGAGGAATCGTTTCACCATCATCCACAATATAAGAATGAATTTCTCCAATTCGAGTCAAGCCAGCCAGAACACCCTTACCTGAAATATCTCTAAGTCCACGCTTAACTTCATAACGTTTATATAATTCCGGCTCTATGATATCGGCGGTTTCCACCATTATTGACCATTTCTTAATACGCTCATCATAAGTATTCATGTTTCACCTCTTCTTTGTTTACGCCTTGCCTATTTCTAGGCCATCACTAAAAATCAAGTTCTTTTTTGCAATCCAAGCAATCTAATCCTAAATGGTAAATCATATCCTTGCGCTCCACAACAATATCCACTTTCTTATTCAATTCCTTATCTTCCTTTAAAAGATGTAGAAGTTCTTTTGTTCCATTCATTGCTGTTGGATGCCCAACCGACTTCAGCATAGTAAAATCTCCTGCTGTGTCACCATAAGCATAGGAAATACCTAAATCTATATCATACTCTTCAACCAAACGATTCAAAGCTATCTGCTTATTATAAGCATCCCACATGGGTGATACCTTGCCTGTATAAATATCATTTTTTGTTTCGTATATAGAACCAATATAATCAGTTACATTATATTTAAGTGACATTTCTCTTACAAGTTCAATGGGCGAGCCAGATATGGTAAACACCTTGTGCCCTTGAGATTGATGCCAAGAAATACGGTCTCTGGTAAATTGGTATACCTTATCTCCTTTTTGTTCAATGACCTTCTTGGCAATAAATTCGATTTGGGTTCTATGAAGCCCCTTAATCGTATCAATATAGATTTCTGCAATCTTCAAGAGATAATCATCATAATTTCCAACCCTTTTTTCCCATCGGGAATACTTATCTTTTACATCACTATACCAGACTTCTTTACTTATAATTTCAGACTTAATTAACTTCTTAAAAATAGCTGTTATCATACCTTCTCTATATAAAGTTCCATCAATATCAAAAAAAGCACCTACTTGACCCATCTAATGCCTCCATATCAAAAAAATTAGACTTTCATGCGTTAAAACAAGAAACTCCCACCTATATAGGTTACCACAATTGTTAGCCCTTGCCAACTTAACTTTTCACAAAAAAGCTGTATAGGTATATTCACCGATACAGCTTTTTTATAATATGCTTACTAATTTGTGTAATTTTTTTAGCCTTCAATAGTTCTTGAAGCGACCAAGTTAACACCCGTATTTAGTATGTTCTCAATAACAACATCTCCCACATATATAGGCGTATCCAGACATACTCCGTTAATTTCTTTCATAACCTTGAACACCATATCCTTGGGTATATCACCTTTTGTAACCACTGGCATCCGACGATGAACCCCATGGTTAACTTTTACCGTTGACGTAATAACTCTTGTAGGATTAGTTACTTCTTTAATTCCATAGGCTTGGCCACGTTTACACTGGTTTCCTGTAACGGCCATCTCACCTTCATTCTCAGTGACTTTCAAGCGACAACCGCGAGGACAAACTATACAAATTACATCCCAATTTTTCATACTATATTGCCTCCTTTACAACCACTTCAACACTCATATGACCCTCAGATTCATTCAATAGATTTTTAGGTATTTTTAGGTGCTCCATTTCAGCAGGGGCAAGATGAGCTTTCTTAAATCTTTTTATTTCTTTGTCATTACACTTAACAACAAGTTCTGCTTCAGTAAATACATCTTTTGTTCTTAGGAAAACCTCTGCAAATTCACCCTCTATCTGATCCATGTGAAGCACTTGTGGAACGATATAGGAAACACCATTTCCATTAAGAGTCTCAATACCTTTTTCACATGTTTTTTCCCCTTTTAGATACCTGACAACGCCTCTTCCTGCACGTCTGCTCTCTGCTGAAACAAAATCAACTAAATCGTGTACATGAAGAACATTTCCGCAGGCAAAAATACCTGGGATAGAAGTTTCCATTTTTTCATTGACGACTGGTCCACCTGTTCGCTTATGAAGTTCTATTCCCGCATTTTCTGACAGCTCATTATCTGGTATCAATCCGACAGATAAAAGGAGAGCATCCACCTCATATTCTCTCTCAGTCCCTGGAATCGGTTTTCTTCTGTCATCAACTTCCATAAGAGTAATTCCTTCAATCCGGTCCTTACCTCTAACCTCGGCTACTGTATGACTTAAATACAGGGGAATATTAAAATCATGGAGACACTGGACAATATTTCTTGTTAATCCACCAGAATATGGTAAAATTTCAGCAACACCAAGAACCTCTGCTCCTTCAAGGGTCATTCTTCTAGCCATAATCAGACCAATGTCACCAGAACCTAGTATAAACACTTTCTTACCTACCAGATACCCCTTCATATTCAGATAATATTGGGCAGTCCCTGCGGTGATAACACCTGCCGGCCTTGTTCCCGGCAAGCTAATTGCTCCAGAAGTTCTTTCTCGGCACCCCATTGCAAGGACGATAGTTTTTGCTTTTAAAATCATATAACCATCTTCTTTATTTATAGCATGAATTTCCTTATCACCTGTAATATTCAGTACCATGGTATTCAACTTGTATGGAATATCAAGGTCTTTAACCTGGTCTATAAATCGTTGGCCATATTCAGGTCCTGTCAACTCCTCCTTGAACTCGTGAAGACCAAAACCGTTATGGATACACTGTTGGAGGATTCCTCCTAATTGTATATCCCTTTCAAGAATCAATATGTCTGTCACACCTTCATTAAAAATCTCAAGGGCTGCTGCAAGCCCAGCAGGGCCGCCACCAATAATTACTGCATCATATTCTCTCATGGTTATACCTCCCTAGTCATTATCGCATCAAGCTCTTCTTGATCAATTTTAGTTTCTTCAACCAGTATGTTAGATCCCACACTATCATAGTTAACTTCTATGGGGTCAATACCTAATTCTCGTGCTAAAATATCTAATACAAGAGGTTCACAAAATCCGCCTTGACATCTACCCATACCAGGTCTCACTCTTTTTTTGACGCCCTTAATAGTTGTAGCTCCTGCATTTCTTTGGATACAATCAACAATTTCACCTTCTGTTACTCTTTCACACCGACAAACAATTTGTCCATACCTAGGATCTTTTTCTATAATTTTTCTTTTTTCTTCTATACTTAGTTCAGAAAAGCTTGTATATCCCTTTCTTATTGGATTGAAATCCTCTTTTTTCACAAGACTGAATCTTTCTCCCAGTATACTAACAGCTTCCTTTGCTATAGCAGGTGCACTGGCAAGCCCTGGAGATTCAATACCTGCAACATCAATGAATCCTTCTGTATCTCCTGCTTCTTCTATAATAAAATCGTGAAGGTCACTGGAAGGGCGAAGTCCTGCAAAAGACCTAATCACTTTGTGATAGGGAATATTCTTTACAATTCCGTCTGCATGTTCTTTGACATAGCTAAGACCTTCCATAGTCGTTTTAACTCCACTTTTATCATGTATTACTTCAGAAGTTGGTCCAATCAAAAGATTACCATGGGTAGTTGGTGTGACCAAGACTCCCTTTCCTTTTTCGGAAGGGCATGGGAAGATAACATGACTGACATGATTTCCAACAGACTTATCCAGGACAAAATATTGACCTCTTCGAGGTATTATCTCAAAAGTCTTCTTGGATATCATATTATGAATCTTATCTGCATATACTCCGGCACAGTTAATGACAGCTTTTGCCTGAAACACTTCTTTATTTGTCCTAACTTGAAAATTTCCATCTTCCTTGCTTATACCAATAACTTCATGATTTAATTTTAAGCGAACTCCATTATCCATGGCATTTTCCATAAGGGCAATAGCAAGTTCCCATGGATAAACAATAGCTGCTGTTTCAGCATAAAGAGTAGCCTTGGTTTCTTCTGATAGGTTTGGTTCCAATTCTAGGGCTTGGTCACGAGTCAAAATTTTGACTGGTACTTGATTTAGGTCTGACCGCTTTTGAAGCTCATATAAGGTCTTTACCTGGTCATCATCAAGTGCGACCGTTAAAGATCCCGTTCTCTTATAGGAACAATCCAATTCTCTACATATATTTTCGTACATAGCATTACCAAGAACATTGAACTTGGCTTTGTTTGACCCCGGTACGGGATCGTAACCCGAATGAACAATGGCACTATTTGCCATAGTTGTCTCATTGGATACATCATTATTTTTTTCAAGTACTAATACATCTAGCTTATACTTTGCTAATTCCCTAGCTACAAAAGAGCCACTAATACCTGTACCAATCACAATAACATCGAACATCTTAACCTCCATCAAATACTTCTATTCATTATTACCTTGCCATAATCCTCAAATAAAGAAGTTTCCTGCTTATAAACACAAAAAGAGAAAACACCAATCAGCCTAAGGTATTTAGGCAAATTGGTGTTTTCTCTAAGCTCTTACATCAATTTTCATTACATCTTGTATTCACTTGTCTTAATTTTAACTTAAATGTTTATTTTTGTCAATTTACACTTTATTGTAGATTCTATTTCCATAAATCCTCATCACTTGCTGTAACAGCTATGAGCCCGTTTTCTATACATCGCTTAACCATACCCGAAGATTGGATTAAGCCACCACCTATAAGTGGTATATCTACTTCTTCCTTTATCATACCTGCTACTTCTGATGAAAAACCTGGTAGAATTTCCATATAATCAGGTTGACATTTTTTTGCCATCTCAAGGGACCTTCTTAAGGACTGACTGTCCAGAATAAAAATCCTGAGGATTGCGATTGCCTTCTTTTTTCTCGCCATTTCAACGACTGATGGATGGGTAGAAATCAAACCTTCCACCTTAAATCCATCAATCAAAAATTCAGCCCCATATTCATTGGATGCTATTCCCTTAATCAAGTCAACATGAACAAGACATTTTTTTCCACCTTCTCTTAGTAATCTACAAACCCGGTGCAAGTGGATCAAAGAAAAATTCATAACAACACAATACTCCAAATCCTTCTTTAAAAACTTCTCCAGTGATTTGTAATCTGATATAGCAGGTAAAACCTCTTGTTTCAAGTCAATCCGTCCCATATAAAATCTCCCATCCATACGAATATCAATTCCATATTCAAGATAACACTAAAGCCTGCTTAGGTCAACTTCACCTTTCTACCCTTAGACATCAAAAGCCATTTGACCAGCTAGATTTATAATATTCCAAGGTTTATTGAAGTGGGGCTGAAAAAAGAAGTCCACAAAGGCTATTTCATCAACTGTCATTTGATTCTGAATACATACAGATAAGGTATTTATCGTTTGAGTCAAGTCCGCCTTACTGACGATTTGGGCACCTAAAAGTCGCCTACTCTCACCATCAAAGACAATCTTTAACTTTACTTCTTCATATGTTGGCATGAACTCCGGTCTATAGTTGTCTACAGCAGTTACTGTCTTAACCTGAATGCCTTCCGCCTTCGCCCCTTCTTCAGTTAATCCTGTTGAAGAAATATTAAGGTCATAGATTTTTATACCGCTGGTTCCCTGTGTTCCCATATATGCTACCTTTTTTTCAACCAAGTTTTTGGCTACCAAAGTCCCCATTCTTACTGCATTCGTTGCTAGGGGTATATAACCTGGCTTATCTGTTGGATTATAGTGGATAGCACATGAATCACCGGCTGCGAAAACATCTTTTACACTGGTTTCCATAAATTTATCAACAATAATAGCTCCATTGGACATAGTCTCCACCTGGTCTTCCACCAAGACAGTATTAGGCTTAAAGCCAACACACATAATAACGAGATCGGTTTCATATTCACCTTTATCAGTAATAACCTTAGTTACTTTACCGTCTTTACCTTCAAATCTTTGTACCGTTTGTCCAAGCGCCAGAGTAATTCCCTCCTCCTCAAAGGCAGCCTCAGCAAGGTCTGTATATTCAGGGTCAAGATACTTGCTTAGGATTCTGTCAAAAGAATCAACTAATACAACTTCCTTACCGTTCTCCTTAAATGCTTCCACTAATTCAACACCAATATATCCAGCACCAACCACAAGCACTCTTTTAGCTTCTTTTGCTTTCTCAATGATAACATTTGAGTGATCAAAGTTTTTTGACAGCAATACATTCTCTAGGTCACCACCTTCAATATTTGGAATAATTGGCCATGAACCGGTTGTCAAAATCAACTTATCAAATCTATCTTCAGTAAGTTCACCTGTTAAAAGATTCTCAACCATCAAAGTCTTATCCTTTAGGTTGACGTTCTTAACATTATGCTCCATCTTCATCTTGACGCCTAAATCTGCAAGGGCCTGAGGCGAAGAATAAAAAAGACCATCCGCATCCTTGACCACACCACCAACATAGAGAGCAATCCCGCATGATAGAAAGGATACATTATTATTTCTTTCATAAACTGTTATTTCTGCGTCCTTATACATCTTAGCAATATTTACAATAGCAGCCGTACCGGCATGTGTACATCCTATAACTACAACTTTCATTTTAACATCTCCTTAAGTAAGTCCAAGTGTTATTTATTAACATATTATCTTCATATTTCGTTAAATATTCAACAATCTATGATTTGATATTTCTTTAACAATCATAATTTTATTATATACCAATTAATAATAATTATCAAGTAGTTTTCGATATTATTTAGGACATATACAAGAAAATAGCATATGTCCTAATGATAGTCATTTTCAATATGATATTTTGTTCACAATCAACAAAAAAGATAAAGAATAAAAATATGCTATAAATCTACTCATAATAAGTCTAACAGACTACAATCTATTAAAGCGGTATCCTACTCCCCAGACTGTTTCAATAATCTTTGGATGTGTATAGTCTTTCTCTATTTTCTTTCGAATTTTTTGAACATATACTGGAACTGTTCCAATATCTCCGTATTCATCTTCACCCCAAACCCGTTCAAATATTGTTTGCTTTGAATGAACAATATCAGGATTTTTCATAAAGAAAAGAAGAATATCAAACTCAGTTGTTGTCATGGTAATTTCCTTGCCATTGACCATAACTCGACGTGACTCTTCATTAATGATAACGCCATTATACTCAATTTCCCCTTGCTGCTTATTCACACTAAGGAGCCTATCGTATCGTAAGAGTTGATTCTTTACCCTAGCAACCAGCTCATTGGGATTAAAAGGTTTAGTCATATAATCATCTGCACCAAGTTCAATCCCTTTAATCTTATCCATATCATCACTTCTCGCTGAAACAACAATAAAAGGTATATTAAGCTTATCACGAATCATCATAAGAATATCATATCCATTAACACTGGGAAGCATTATATCAATGATAATCAGCTGATACTCCTCTGTCATAGCTTCTTTAAGGCCTTTATGTCCATCATTGGCAACAAAAACCTCAAAGCCATTCATCTCCAGAAAATCTTTCTCCAGCTCAGCAATCTGCTTGTCATCTTCAATAATTAGAATCTTATCCATTGTTTACTTCCTCCTGTGATTTCAAAGTAAAGGTAATCGTCGTTCCCTTTCCTACAACTGATGTGGCACCGATATTACCACCATGAGCTTCTACTAACTGCTTCGCTATAGCAAGTCCAAGACCACTACCACCAATATCCTTATTTCTTGATGAATCCGCCCGATAAAAAACATCGAAAATCTGCTTCAACTCATTTTTAGATATACCCTTTCCATTATCAGTAATAGCCACCTTAACACCCTTATCTATTTCTTCAGCTTCTATCATAATAATCGGTTGTTCAGGATTGCCATATTTAACTGCGTTAGACAAGATATTGGACATAATCCTATAGACCATCTTACCGTCTAGAGGCAATTGCATATCGTCTGATAGATCCATCTTAAATGAAACGTTAACACCACTCTCTTCAAGTTCCAGCTGTTTTTCAATAATAACATCAGTCAGAAAATCCTTAATAGGTATATTGACAAATTCATACTTCATTTGATTTATATCCAATTTACTGAAAAGAAAAAGATCATCAATCAACTTATTGGTGTATTGGGCATTGGATCCAATAATACTTAGGTAGGTATTCCTTTTCTCCTCTGAACTAGCAACCCCTGACTGAATTGCATCTACATAACCAACGATAGATGTAATAGGTGTCTTAAGATCATGGCTGATACCAGCAATTAGTTCTTTCCTATTACGTTCATATTTTTCATTCTTTGCGTTGGCCTCTTGAAGCTCACAGGACATTTTATTAAATGACGTAATTAAGTCACCCACAAGATTTCCCGGTTCCTCTTCAACCTGATAACCATAGTGACCTTTACTAATTTCATCTACCGCTACACGGAGTTTTTCTATTGGCTTCATAACACGATTTCTCATTTGAATGGAAAAAGCCAACGTACTTAACTCTTTCAATATCATAATCGTACTCATGACAACCAAGACAAAGGCTGAGAACTTTAGTTCGAACAGCCTAGTTAAAAAAATCAATATAACAAAAGTCACACCAATAAAGATGGCAGGAACCCAGCGAAGGTATCTTTGAAGTCGTTCAAATTCTTTCATGGCTGCATTAATTTCATCTTGACTTGGAGGTGTGTTGAACATACCACTGACACGAATAGTATGTACTACCTTATTCTTTGGTTTTTGGTCTTCCATAATTTACTCCATTCCGCTAGAACATTCTCCTGCCGAATCACTTTGAATTCTATTATACTATCATATTACAATAAAATATACTGGTCATGAAGATTTGTTTAAAATTTCATAAAAATACACCCAGCCCATACCAGGTGTATTCTTTCATTGTTTATTATATGTTTTGAAATACCTTAAACACTAAAACGACTAACCAATTCAGAAAGTTTCTCTGTAGCCACGGTAACCTCATGAGCCACACTATCTAATTCGTTTATGGTTGATTTCTGAGTCAACATACTTGCGTTGATTTCTTCTGAAGCAGCTGCATTTTCTTCAGTTACAGCTGATATTGACTGGATAGCTTGTAGTGTACCTTCCTTAGTCGTGTTAATACTGTCAAAAGATTGCTGAACATCTATCATTTTAGAACCAGACTCTTCAGTAAGTTTAAGACTTACTTTAAATGCATCCATGACCCTATTCATCTTGTCAAAAGCCAGGTTAATCGATTCATTGGATGAATCCATATTTCCTTTTGATGAGTCCACACTGTTTTTAACCATTTGAATAATATTGTTTATCTCAGCAGTTGAAGTCGATGTTTGTTCAGCAAGATTCCTGATTTCAGTTGCAACAACAGCAAAACCTTTTCCTGCTTCACCAGCTCTAGCCGCCTCAATAGAAGCATTTAGGGCAAGTAGATTTGTCTGTCCAGCAATACCATCAATAGTGACAACAATATCGTTAATCTTCTCTGAATGCTCGTGTAACTCTTCAATATCACTGGCTAATTCTTTAATATTATCAAGAGTGGTTTTAAACTCCTTAACCAGGTTTTCAACAGATTGATTTCCATCTAATTGACTTTGGTTTATGGTCTTGGAAAGATCAAGAACATCTTCCACTAACTGATTTGAATTAGCAATCAATTCATTAAGTTTTTCAAGACTATAAACACTATCTTGAGCATCTTCCGCCTGTTCTCCTGCACCTCTGGAAAACTCATCAACTGCATTTACAACAGAATTGGAATTTTCTTTAGTTACAGATGATATATCTGACAAATTAAGAACATAACGATTCAGCTCACTAGTAAAGGTTTGTATTTCCTCAATAACCTCTCTAAAAGCAATGCCAAGGCTATGAAGGGATTTAGCCATACGACCGATTTCATCCTTACGTTTTGATAGTCGTATCATATCCTGTGATTCCTGAATATTTAATTGGGCCATCAATTTAAGTTCATCATCCATTTTTCTAATTGGTTTTGTAATTGTAATACTATAAAATACAGCTGCAACAGCACCAATAATTAAGGCTACCAAGGAAATCACACCTAGTACCATATAAGAATCTCTAAGTATCTCTCCATTTTTTTCCTTCTGTTGTCCAACGACCAAATCAATATCTGATACATAGTTGCCTGTCCCTATAATCCATCCATAAGGCTCATAAAGTTGTGTATAACCAATCTTAAGAGAGGCTTCTTCCTCATCTGGTTTAGGGAACCAATATTCAGTATATCCACTACCATCAAGAGCAGCTTGAATCAAGTCCTTAACAATGTATTTCCCATTATCATCTTGAAGGTCCATACGATTGGTACCCTCCACGTCTTCTCGTCCCAGAAACACTATATTATTACCATCCTTGTCATCTGCCCAGAAATAACCACCATTCTCATATTTGGCTGAACGAACAATATTAGCTGATATTTCTTTAGCATTTTCTTCTGAAATCAGTCCTTCTTCAACACTCTTTTGAACACCGTCTAATTGTGAAATAACAATTTGGACTTCTTCCTTAATCTTCTGATTATAGGAATCCAAAAGCGCATCTTCCAGTTCATCAACATTATCATGTGAAACACTACTTAAAAGTAAAATAGAAGTAAGTACTAAAACCCCTATTGCTACAATAAGCAAACCATTGGTAAATAACATCTGCTTGGTCCTAAAATTCATACGACACACCTTTCTTTCCTAAAAACTTTCTTTTAATGCTCTCAATTCCTCTGCAACTTGATCTTCCACTCCTGCTTTAGGATGATAGATCGAATCAAAACGGAATAGGGAAACACCTCTGTAGTTTTTCAACCCTCTAGCTACTTTTAACATCCTTGCAAGTATCCCTTCGCTTATAATCCATTCATCACTTCCTCCTCCTGCCCATTTATCTTCCAGTCCTATTTTGTAGGCTGAAAGGCCAATCATAAGATCTATATCTGTACCTACAATCAAGTCTTCCCATTGATGAATAACCTCTTCATAGGGTGAATGCTGGTTGTCGAACCCATAATAAACCTGGGGCAATAAATAGTCTACCAATCTTTTTTTGATTAACTCTTCTACATCTAAGTATACATTATTATAATTATTATCCAAACTTCCCTGGGGACTTAGTCCAAAAGATATCTCAGGTCTACTTGTCTCTATAAGCTTATATGTTTCCTCAACAAGACTGATGACCTGTCTTCTCCTGAACTCACTTTGACTAATCCAAGTGTTTTTCTCAAGATAGGATTCATACTGCTTCTTATCCAGAGACATGTCCTGATTGGGATAAAAATAATCATCATATTGAATGCCATCTATGTCATAATGAAGTAAAAGTTCTTTGACACCAGCAATAATAAGGTCTTTAGCTGGTTGACTAGCTGGGTTCAAAGTCCACAAGTCACCTACTTTAAAAACATTCTCCTCATTAGTCAAAAGACTTTGAAGCTTATCATAAGCCTCAACTGGATGATATACCGCATTAGTTCTGATACGATATGGATTTATCCAAGCTTCTAGTCGAAGTCCAACATCATGAGCTATTTCAATAGCAAGTGCCAACGGATCATAACCGGGTCCCTTTTCGTAATTTTCATTTATTAAATATGACCAGGAATATACCTCTGATGGATATATAGCCTCACTATTGCATCTGACTTGAAAATAGACTGTATTAAACCCATCCGTCTTACACCTCCTAAATATGGCTTCCAAGTCAGACCTGTATTCTGTTTCACTTGCATGATTCAGTATAGGTCCTAACTCAAGATATGAAAGCCACACCCCTTTTCGTTCATTGAAATCTGTTATCTCATATACATCCGGTTCGTTTTTGTCTGGTTCGTTTTCGCCTGGTTCATTTACATCCGAATCATTTATTTCTATCAAGTCAATGACCTCTTTATAATCCCTATATACTTGTTCGTTAAAGACCTGTCTCTGGTACAAATCTTCAAAAACAAGAACAGTGGAATTCTTATAATTATATTTCAAGCTTATATAGCTTAACCTTATCATTAATCCTCTGGATAAACTTGTTTTCTCACTTTCCTTTAAGGCTTCATAATCAGTAGTTGACAACTTATAGGTATCTGACCAAAATTTCAAAGACTGATTCCATTGAAAGTCACCCTCTTCATCATCAAACCCCAGCATACGGAGCATCATGGTCATATACTGTTCACCTGTCAATTGTTGACTGGAACCGTATTGTGAAGATTTAATACCCTTAGCCAGCCCATTAGTATAGAGATAGGCAATATGCGGATCAGCCCATTCCGGAACATCTGTAAAAGGATGGCTGATCTTCCTGGCAATAAAGTCACTCTTGGCTTGATCTTCCATACCTAAAAAGCGTACCAACATAACAGCTCCCTGAGCTCTTGTAGCTTTATCCTGGAGTTGATACCCACTTTCCGTCCCTTGAAACAAGCCTAGCCCCTTAAGAATATCTGCTTCTTTAGTATAATCACTGGAAGTTTCTCCCCTAACAGGAACAAGTATGGTGGGAATCAATAAGCTATATATAATAAGGACTGCTATAAACTTTCTCATTCTAATACCTATCTTTCATTCATATTCTTGCTAAAATTGAAAGTGGCTAAACATAACTTACAGCCACTTTTATCATATGATATTCCACTTCTATTATACTATAGGTTTTTCAACAATAGTAGGCGAATACCTATGTGATTTATTAACATTTTTTGAACAATCTTCCGAAGTCCTGATTATTCTATTTAGATATGAAATAAAAACACCGGAGCATAAAGTTCCAGTGTTTAAAGATATCCCAATAGACAAAACATTATCATCATATATTGATTTTTTACTTGCCAACTAAATAGCCTTCAGCCTTAAGAAGCTCAGCAATCAATACTGCTCCACCTGCGGCTCCACGTAAGGTATTGTGAGAGAGGCATACAAATTTATAATCATGTTGAAGGTCTTCACGAATTCTACCAATGGTAACACCCATGCCTCTTTCATAATTACGATCTAGTCTAGTTTGTGGGCGGTTATCCTCTTCCATATACTTCATAAACTGCTTAGGAGCTAAAGGAAGTTCCAATTCTTGTGGACGTCCGGAATATGCATTCCATTTAGCAATCATTTCTTCCTTTGTAGGCTTTTTATCAAAATTAATATAAACAGCTGCCATATGACCATCTAGTACAGGAACACGGATACATTGGGCTGATAAAAGTGGTTCTTCTGCATTTACTATCTTATCACCTTCAATGCTTCCCCAGATCTTTAGAGGTTCTTTCTCAGATTTTTCTTCCTCTCCACCAATAAACGGAATAATATTATCTAGCATTTCAGGCCAAGTTTCAAAAGTTTTACCAGCTCCAGAAATAGCTTGGTAGGTACAAATAGAAATATTCTTAGGTCCAAATTCTTTTAGGGCATGAATAACCGGTACATAACTTTGAATTGAACAGTTTGGTTTAACTGCAATGAAACCTCTCTTTGTACCTAACCGCGCTTTTTGTTTATCAATTATAGCAATATGATCTGGATTCACTTCAGGAATTACCATTGGTACATCTTCCGTCCATCGATGGGCTGAATTATTACTGATTACAGGAACTTCAGCTTTTGCATATGCCTCTTCCAACTTCTTGATAGCGTCTTTATCCATATCAACAGCGCAGAATACAAAATCAACTTGACCTGCAACTTCTTCAACATTACCTGCATCCATAACTGTCATATTAGCCACAAACTCAGGTATGTCCATGGTCTGGGCCCATCTAGCCCCAACTGCCTCTTTATATGATTTACCAGCTGATCGTGAACTTGCTGCAAGAACAACAATTTCAAACCAAGCATGATCGTGTAATAGTGTTATGAATCGTTGACCAACCATACCTGTCGCTCCGATAATTCCAACTCGTAATTTCTGACTCATATTAACCTCTTTCTATCTATTGCGTCTTTTCTAGGAAGACATTTGTTTTTGTATTGTGGATATTCTAACATGTTATTGATTATCCGTCAATATAAAAATGGAGGGAAAATAACATTTCCCTCCATAAAGCCTTAAATATAAAGTAAATTCAAAGATGAATCATATCTCAAACAACTATTTATTCTCTTTAATTGCTACATTAAGTTCAATTTTCATGCCATCAAACTCAATAGGTATACCAATCATCTTGCTATCACCAACATTTAGGGTTAAGTTTTGGCTGTCGAACATGGTAGGAGGTGTAATATCCAAGAGAATATCCATTTCAGAAAAATAAGTCATAGCGTTTCCCATCATCATATTCATCAATTCACCCAGAGCGCTCTTAGCCATATCATTTAATGAATCAACAGGCATTCCCATCATCATCTTAGAAGCAAGTTGACAAGCAACACTCTTATCCATCGCTAATATAACCTGACCATGTAATTGACCGGTTATTCCAAGCATAACAATAAAGATCTCATCCTTATAGGAAGTCTGTGTCAAATAAGGTTTTCCAACTTTTGTTTCAACCATGCAAGTCTGACCAAGTACAAATGTTGATGCCTTGATTATGGGATTCAAATATTCTACATTCATGTAAACACCTCAAAGTTTTGATTTACTTCCTAGTTTATTATTTATATTATCACACATAATGATAAAATATTCAATAATCGTTTAATTTTTTATATTTCTACACCTTTACCTACAACAAAAGGATAGTTCTCCTCTCCTTTTAACTCTCTACCGCTATTAATAATAACCTCTTTATCCAAGATAACATTCGTCAACTTAGCATTTTCATAGACCTTTGTTTCTTGCATAACTATACTATCTTTGATAACTGCCCCCTTAGCAACCGTAACACCTCTGAAAAGGACACTATTTATAACGGTACCTTCTATGATGCATCCGTCAGCAACTATGCTATTCTTGACTTCTGCTTCATCGTTGTATTTAGCCGGAGTTTCATCCTTGACTTTGGTAAACACCCGCCCGTTATCAATAAATAATTCTTTTCTGACTTCAGGATTTAATAGCTCCATGTTAGTTCTATAAAACATAGGAATAGAACTTAATGATCTCCAATAACCATCAAAAATGCAGGCATTAATATTTAATTTTTCAAGATTTCTGATTAGTATATCACGAACGAAATCATAAAGCCCCTTAGAAGCGCTTTCTTCGAGAAGTTCCATTAGTAAGGTTCTCCTGATACAATAAATACCCATAGAAGCAATAGTTCCGTTTGGATTTAATGGTTTTTCCTGCATTTCAATAATGCGCTTATTATCATCCAACTGAACGATACCAAAATGTTTGAGTTCTTCTGGGTCTAGATCACTCATATCTCTGCAACATATGCTAATATCTGCTCCAGTAGCTTCGTGTGATTCAAAAAGATGATCAAAATTAGTTTTATATATGCAGTTTCCTGTTGATATGATAACATATTCTTCCTTGCTACGTTTAAGGAAGGAAAGGTTGTGATACATACCATCGGCACTACCTTTATACCATCCACTACCTTCTCCTGACAGATAAGGAGGAAAGAGGAAAAGCCCATCCGTTCTTCTATCCAAATCCCACTCTTTACCGGAACCCAAGTGGTCCATTAAGGAACGGTAACTGTATTGGGTTACAATACCGACCTTATTTATTCCTGAGTTAATCATATTTGAAAGTACAAAATCTATTGCTCTATACCTTCCCCCATAAGGGATAGCTGAGACACTTCTCTTGTTTGACAACTCTTTCAATTTATCGTTATTACCACCTGTAACGATAATTCCCAATGCTCTATTCATCACTCTACCCCCTTCTTATAGACTGTTGCTCCTGATACAATGTGAAGTCCTTGGTAATCTCCTGCTTTGACTTCCTTGTTAACAACTACATTCTTGCCAAGGACACAACTTTTTGGAACAAGAGCTTTCTCACCAATAACAGATATGCCACTATTGTATAGTTTTGGCATGTCCTCGTTAATGGTGTCATCACCAAAGCCAATATGAGCTTCTTCTTCAACAACAACATTCTCACTTAGAATAGACTTCTTGATATGAGCATTTTTTTGTATATATGATCCGGCCATAATAATAGAATCTTCGATCATAGCCCCTTCCTCAATATATACACCTGGAAAAATAACAGAATTTCTTACCTCACCATAGATCATGCACCCTTCTGCAACTATAGACCGCTTAGCGCTGCCAGTCGGTCCAATATGGTTTGCAGGCATAACTGGATTAACTGTAAAAATCTTCCAGGAACGATCGAAAAGATCAAATTCTGGGATTCTTTCTACTAAGTCCATATTGGATTCCCAATAGGCTTGGATTGTTCCAACGTCCTTCCAATAGCCCTCAAAATTATATGCATATAGGCTCTTACCATCTTTTAGCATGGTAGGAATGATATTTTTTCCAAAGTCATAATCTGAATCTTCTTTTTCATTATCTGCTATCAAATATTTTCTCAAAACACTCCAAGTAAATATATAAACTCCCATAGAGGCTAAATTACTTTTCGGCTCTGATGGTTTTTCTTCGAATTCAAAGACCTTACCATCCTCTTCCGTATTCATAATACCGAAACGACAGGCTTCTTCAATGGGTACTTCAAAAACAGATATAGTTGCATCTGCCATTTTCTTCTTATGAGCTTCAAGCATCTTAGAGTAATCCATCTTATATATATGATCTCCTGAAAGAATGATGACATACTCAGGATTTTGCTTGTCAATATAATGGATATTCTGATAAACTGCATTAGCAGTTCCCTTAAACCATTCTTTATTATCCGTTTTTTGATAAGGGGATAAAATGGTGACACCGCCATTCACTCTGTCAAGATCCCACGGTTTACCAATACCAATATGTGCATTTAACTCAAGAGGTTCGTATTGAGTAAAAACACCTACTGTATCAATGCCTGAATTAATGCAGTTACTTAAGGGGAAGTCAATAATCCTATACTTGCCACCATAAGGTACTGCCGGTTTCGCTGTTCCAGTTGTTAGAATACCAAGTCTACTACCCTGGCCACCTGCTAATAATAAGCCAACAATTTCCTTCGATACCATACTATTCATCTCCCTGTTTAGTTTGAACATTCTTTTAAGTTTACAATAGAATCATTCTACATAATACTTCGACTTAAATGATGAAATTCCTTTGAATAAATGAAAAATCCTACAATTTTCCCATGGGAATATGTAGGATTTTGTCAACTTTCCATAAAAAACATTCTCTTTATATCATTTAGCTTTCGTATTAATCCATCATCAAATCTTGCTTTGCATACACAACTTTCAGGTCATGTATGAATCCATCAATTTCCTCAGCCTTTGTATCAAAAGATGTCACGAGACGAATGATGCCTTTACCTTCATCCATAACATAGAAATGTTGTTTTTCAGCTAATTGTTTGACCATATCGACAGGTAACTTAGCAAAAATGATATTTGCATCTACTGAAGCGACAAATTCAACATCATCAAACTTCTTCAATTCTTCATAAAGATATGCACACATATCATTGGCCTGTTTTGCCATTTTGTAAGATAAATCATCCTGTAAATAAGCCAAAAACTGACTGCTGACATAACGCATTTTTGATGCCAATTGCATCCCCTGTTTACGTAGATATTTCAACCGTTGATGAATGATCTCATTAAAAGTTATAATAAGTTCCCCATACATAAGGCCATTTTTCGTTCCACCAAAAGAGACAATATCAATTCCACTTCCCGACAGCATTTCTTTATAGGTAACTCCAAGGGCTACACAAGCATTAGCAAGTCTCGCGCCATCCATATGAACCAACAAGCCATTTTTATGGGCGAAGTCCGCTATGGCTTTCAATTCACTAATTGTATAAACTGACCCTAACTCTGTTACCTGACTAATGGTAATTACTTTTGGTTGGTTATGATGGAAATTCCCTTTCACTTTAAGATGCTCATGAAGTAAGTCGACATTAAGCTTTCCGTTCTCATGAGCCACCGTCACTATTTTTCCACCAGTGAACTTTTCAAAGGCTCCACATTCATCTACATTCAAATGAGCCTCGTCGACCGTTAATACACTATGATAAGAGGCCAGTGCTCCACCTATACCTAATACATTAGCTCCAGTCCCGTTAAGAACAACAGTCACCATGGCTGTTGGCCCGATCACCTCTCTAATCCGTTCTTCAAGTTTCAATGTGTATGGATCCGCCCCGTAGGGATAAGTATGCCCATCATTAGCAGCAAGTAAGCTTTCCATAACTTTTGGATGAACACTTGATGTATTATCACTTAAAAATCCTTTCATGCCCTTTCTCCTTTCGTCCTAAATCTGCCTTTCACTTAAACTTCATCTATAACTAAGTCTTTTTTTTACACCGAACAACCACTCCAAAACTTTCCTGAGATTGATATTTCGAACCATCAAATCCGCCGAAAATCTCGATATCGCCAAATCCTGTGCTTTCTAACAGGCCAATCAAAACTTTTGTTCGTATAGGAAAAAGAATAACACTTTGTTGGAAAGATTCTTTCACCTCTTTCCTGTCAATATCTAATTTGGTCTTAAAAAGTATACCCTTGTCCAACTCTTTATAGTCACGATAAAAGGTAACCCCATCAGCTTTATTATGAATACTTGGTAAACTAGTAACTTTTTGATCAAGAATTCGGTCATAATTAACAATTTGTAAAACCAGTATCCCACCTTCTCTTAACAAGCGGTAGATTTGACCAAACAAACCACTAATTTCCTCCTCGTCCTTTAGGTGTACAAGGGAATTTCCAATACAAAAAATAAAATCAACAGGTTCTTTCTTATTCATTTCAAGACGTAACATATTAAGGGACTGAAACATAACATGGTCGTCCTTGTTCTTTCTATTTGCCTGACTAATCATGTAAGGATCTAAATCGTATCCATATACCTTTGTAGCCACACTTCCTAATCCTATAGCATAGGAACCGCTACCACAGGCCAAGTCAATAACGGTCTGCCCATTCTCTTTCATAAAAAAACTGTCCTTCAAGAAGGTCAGTGTCTCCTTTTTGGAAGGAAATATACTATCATAGTAACTACTTATATTTTCATAAAATTCCACAAGACCAGCTCCTATCTTCTTCGTCGGTGCTTTTTCTTTTGTTGCTGAAACTGTACAAGGATTATTGCTATAATCAAAATAATTACATTCCCAATTAATAGATAATTATATAAATGGTTGGATACTTCGGCATTCAAAACATACTTAACAAAAAAACCTGCAAAGGTCCAAAGTCCAACAATACCAATCCATATGTCTTTAAATCCTAAAACCGATATAAGTAGAAGACCACCTATTACAAGAGGAGCATAAGTAGTATATGGGTCTTGTCCACCAAGTATGTTAGCCTCGATAAGCACTCCATAAATCTGTTGAACAAAGACAATCAATCCAAAACCATAGAAAAAACTAAAAGGAATAAGGATTGAACGCACCTCACTTCTACTTAATGTAGACCGGTTAGAAATTGTTCTTCTAGCCAGATAAAGACCAATAACAAGAAAAACCAAGGCAAAATGAGCCTGAAACAGGTTAAAATAAGCACCTAAAATCACCCAAATAATATAACTTAGGTTAATACAAATCGAAAACGTGTTTACCCGTCTGACAACTCGGTCGTTATTATCAGGGCGTCTCCTATTAAATGATATTTGGTATAAATTAAATCCACCTAATAAAATCAATATGAAAATCCATATCCAATAATTCCACCAAGGTGGTAAGAGGATATGATCCGTCTGAAACAAAATATCTTGAATAGTCTGCTTGCCAACATCCATAATTTGAAATAAAAAAGTTGCCACAAGCATTAATATGTATGTTAATCCAGCTAAACGACTAAGAAGTTTTTTATTATGTACCTGATTCTTCATGCTCCTATGAATTACCTCTCTATTTTTTTGCCGACTGGTGCCATATACACCACAAACTCATCATCACCATCAATTTTCAATAGCCTATCCATTTCCACCTGGTCGTAAGCACCAATAGCACATGTTCCAAAATCAATACTTTCACAAGCCAAATACAAGTTCTGACAAATATGACCAGCATCTAAAAGCATAGTCTTATGAGCCGATATATGATATCTCCATTCGCCTCTGTAAGGTACACAAGCCCATATAAAGGTAACTGAACCCTTTGCAATAAAACTTTGCCCAAAAGTAGCATCAGAAATTTTATCATCAAGATGCTCATCCATAAAGAGAAACTCCAACTGATGAGTAAGAGGATGGTAACGATAGATACCTTCACCTAAACCTTCAACCCTATGAATATATAAGTAAGTAACAAAAGCATGTCTTGCTCCTCCTGAAGGAACGGTCCTAAAGGTATAACGGTTATGCTTACCAATACGTTTGACGCCTTGGGTAATATATAGCAAGTAGGATAATTGACTCAGTGTCATAAAATCATCATCATACTTTCTAACACTTTTTCTATCTACCATTAGCTGGTAAACATTTTTTTCATTAAGGGAAACCTGTTCAGGATTAGGTAAATCAACTATGACTCCACCTTCTTTGGGCTTTGTAAGATCCGGTTGAGGCATTTTCTTCTCTTGGTCAGACTCAATGCCTTCCCATGAATCAAAATTTGCTTTCATAAAATCCCTAAGTTGTTTAATTTCAGTCATCTTCTCTCCTATCATGTTTCATCAATTCAATAAATGTATCTAACACCCTAGGATCATAATGAGATCCCCTGTATTTGATTAACTCCTCTAATGCTTGTGCTTTGTCCATTGCTTTTCTGTAAGATCTATCTGATGTCATAGCATCATAGGAATCTACAACAGCTATGATTTTTGCTTCAATCCTTATTTCATCTCCTTTAAGTCCATTAGGATAGCCCGTTCCATCCATTCGTTCATGATGTTGTTCGATGATTTCACCAATGGCCATATAGGAAATTTCATCAGCAAAAGTTTTGCCGATACCAGGATGTTTTTTGATATATTCAAACTCCTCACTAGTAAGTCTTGCAGGCTTTAATAATATCTCGTCAGGAATATCAATCTTACCAAGATCATGAAAAAGTGAAGCGTATGTCAGCTCCATCATATTAACCCCATCAATATTTAGTTCCCTTGCAAGCTTCATAGTAAGCTGCATAACCCTTTCACTGTGCTTCTCAGTAAATACATCCTTTTTTTCAATAATAGACAATTTATCCGTTAATTTCTTAATGGAATCACTAAGCATTATGAAAAGACTGTCATTAATAATATATAACAATCTAACCTCTTCCAACACGGTAAAATAAACCGGTTGAGTTAGTTTATTCACATAAAAACTATCTCCACTTTTAAGTTCTGTCTGGTCGTTATCACACCTGACCTTTCCAGACATAATATAAAAGAACTCAACTAAATCCTCATTATTACCTGGAAAAACGCAAAACTCCCTTCCGCTTTTCACCACTTGCTCCATAACCTCAAAATTACCAGCCTTAGCCAAAAGTGACAAGGTTCCGGATTCCTGTTTAACCCTCTCTAGATACGCCCCAGCCTTACTAAAATATAAGCCTTCCATATCACACCTCTTTCCAGTGATTTTATTATAACAAAACTTCTTCCTTTAGTCGACTAAGTAACAAATAAAAAAGCACACATAGCAATGTGTACTTTTTGCGAATTCCTTTTATACAGTCAAACTACTTATGTACCAATAATAAACAATGGATCAATAAGAACTTCTCTACCATCAATAACGACTCTTGTATATTCACATCCAACCTCTACACCTAGGTCTAAAGCTCTTGCTTTTGCCCTATCTGCAATTTTGCTAGTTCTCGTCTCTAGCCCTTGGATTAGTCTTGTTATTTTCAGATTCTTTTTTTCTTCAGAAATAAAGCCATTATTGTAGTCCATTAAAATTCGATCTGCTTTCTCGCAGGCAGCCTCAATTTTGGCTTCAATCTTATCATTAGCCCTGTTAACAATCTTCTCTACCTTCGCTTCGTTCCTTGAATAACTCGTGTCTAATTCAAGGGGCCCGGTTGTACCAGCAGCTACGGCTACTGTAAAACCATATGTCACTGCTATAATCGTCATTAAAAATACAAACTTCTTCATACAATCTCCTTCCAGGGCTTTGTTTATCACTAGGTCATATTGATATGAAGTCATCCTACCCAGGATCTCGCAATCTTCAATACAAACCTTTATCAAGAATTTTAAATCCTTCTTTGAAAATCTCAATAAACAAAAAGTCTCTTCATCCTATGACAAAGAGACACCCATATCGCATTAATGGTAACCCAGCCGTCATAGCTTTCGCCTTAGACCTGCGGCTTTGCGTCTCTACCTTTCAGTAAATTTGCCCTTTTCATATAAACATATGAAATTGTACTTCTATTATATAGGGATTCATTCATAAGAACAATAGTTCTTTGAGACTAATAGGTACCATACTCACATCCCGCTAAACTACCTGAAAATTCTCCAACTAATTGATATCCCTTACCCTTTTTATCATACAACCTAACTTCACCTCTTGCCGTACCGCCATTATAAAGGTGGCGGTGGTTCATCTCTCCTCTAGGGTTTTCATACTTCATCAGAAGCAAATCCTTTTTAGGCGCTTGAAAATGAAGGGCAATTCTAGAATGATTATTCTGACATTTAATGAACCAGTGAAGGTTTTCACCATCATCCTTCGTCTTGAAACTTTGTCTATTGTTCTTCCATACTTTAGAAAAATTATACTCATAGGCCTTACCTTTATGGACAAAAACACCTAATATTTTTCCGTCCAAAGCCTTTCCAAAAACAAGGGGTTGCCCTCCACCAAAAACAAAAGCCGTCTGTTCAAGAACTTCCTCTGAACCTTTATAGGAGAGTTTGTTACAATTTAACCATATCCAAGGATTTGTAAAATCTCTACCCCAGTTTTTATCCTGATAACCAAAGCTTTTTCCTTTGGTAACCAAATAACGTTTACCATCCAGATTAACATATCCGTCATACTCCGTCTTTAAACCTTCAACATGCCAGTACATATTAAATGCATTCTGGTCTCTCAAAAAGTTAGAAGACCCATAACCAACATCAAAACTAAGCTCCTTGTAAACCATAAGACTCCAGTCCATGCTTCCATAATCGGACATGTATTCAGGGTGAGTCTTAGTCTCCTCTTTTGACATACGAACACTCCCCGCCAAAAAAACATCTTCCAAAATATTGTCTCCTATTTGTACCCTAAAAGGTTCATGTCGATAGGTAAATGAACTCATTGGATACATATTATGTATCTGTTTTTTCCCTTCTTCCCATGTTCCTGCCATAACCATTGCATAGGATGGCTTATCATTTTCTTTCAATTGGCCCAAAATAGGAATATCACTTCCCAAACCTGGATTCATGACGAAGTATTCAATAAAAAAGCTCTTTGGCTCACCAGTCTCTTCACTATATCCTGTAAAAGAATGCCACCACCAATCGAAACCATTATCCTTTAAGTCTTGATGTTCTAACATATATTGATTCTTCTTATTCATCCTATTAACCATCCTTTTCTCCATTTTATATAAACTAAAGCTTGGCACCTTCTATCTTTAGAGAAGACCTGCTTACCTATAGAAGTCTTTCTCTTAGTATGACATTTTAAGATTCTTTGTCCAGCCAGTCGATTAAGTCATGCTGTTATTTGGAGGAATTTCATTTTCCTGTAAGACAAAATCATATCGTATGCTCTTAAAATATAGACAAAGAAAAACGCAATCAGCGTGATTGCGTTTTATCTACAGTCTAAGAGGTAGACTCACGCCTACCTCTTTTATGTTTAAATATATAAAATAATGTTCTTAAACTCTAAAAAGTAAATCAGAATAACTTGGGAATGGCCAGAACTCTTCAGCAGTAAGAGTTTCCATTTCATCACAAGGTTTTCTTAGGTCTTGCATTGCTTCGAATACAACAAACTTATATTGTTTTGCCTGTTCTTCAATATCCTCAATTGCTGCTGTTTCTACAATTTTAGCTTCAAGTACAGCACATTTGTCATTAGCTTCTGCAAGAAGAGCTGATAGTTTCTCAACAAGTGCAGTCTGTGGATCTACATTCGCTGATAGAACAGCTGACTTAATGGAGTTAATGGAATCTGCAATTGATGATATGAATTCCATAACAGCAGGGAAAATTTCCTTCTTAGCCATATCAACTGTTGTAAGAGCTTCAATATTAAGAATTTTCGCATACTCTTCAAACATAATCTCTTGACGAGCTTCAACTTCGCCTTTAGTAAATACACCATGCTTTTCAAATACTGAAACATACTCTGGCTTATTGAATATTGCAATAGCTTCCGCTGTTGTTTTGATGTTTGGAAGGCCACGTTTTTCTGCTTCAGCAACCCAATCATCTGAGTATCCATCACCATTAAAGATAACTTTATGATGTTCTTTAACTAATTTTTCAAGAATTTTGCTTAGGGTAGCTTTAAAGTCTTCAGCACTTTCAAGCTCATCAGCAATTGTTGACAATACTTCAGCAAGTACTGAATTAAGAACAATTGATGGACCTGATATAGATTGAGCTGAACCAGGCATTCTAAACTCAAAACGATTACCTGTAAAAGCAAATGGTGAGGTTCTATTTCTGTCAGTAACATCTTTTGGTAACTCTGGAAGTGTCGTAACACCTAACTTCATCGTTCCAGCTTCTTTAGATCCTGTAAGTGCACCTGCTTTGATTTGTTCAATAATATCATTAAGCTGCTCACCAAGGAAAATAGAAATAATAGCTGGAGGAGCTTCATTAGCACCAAGTCTATGATCATTACCTGCATTGGCTGCTGAAAGTCTAAGAAGTGGGGCATATTGATCAACTGCTGCAATAATTGCAACAAGGAATGTCAAAAATTGTGCATTCTCATGTGGTGTAGAACCTGGAGCCAAAAGATTCGCTGACTCAGTAGATAATGACCAGTTGTTATGCTTACCAGAACCGTTAACACCAGCGAATGGTTTTTCATGTAAAAGACATGCAAGATCATGGCGAATAGCCACTTTAGTTAATGTGTCCATTACCAATTGGTTATGGTCTGTAGCAATATTAGCAGTAGCAAAAATTGGAGCCATCTCATGTTGAGCTGGTGCAACTTCATTATGTTTAGTTTTTGAAGTGATGCCAAGTTTCCAAAGCTCTTCATCCAATTCTTTCATGAAAGCAGAAATTCTCTCTTTAATTGAACCGAAATAATGATCATCAAGTTCCTGACCTTTTGGAGGCATAGCACCGAATAATGTTCTTCCAGTAAAAATCAAGTCCTTACGAGCTTGATAAATATGTTTGTCGACGATAAAGTACTCTTGTTCAGGGCCGAGTGTAGCTGTAACTTTTTCAGTTGATGTATCACCGAAGAGTCTAAGTATTCTAACAGCTTGCTTACTAACAGCTTCCATTGAACGAAGAAGAGGTGTCTTCTTATCAAGAGCTTCCCCTGAATATGAAATAAATGCAGTAGGGATACAAAGTGTATCATCTTTAAGGAATGCGGCACTTGTTGCGTCCCATGCAGTATATCCTCTTGCTTCAAATGTAGCTCTTAAACCACCGTTAGGGAATGATGAAGCATCTGGCTCACCTTGAATCAGTTGTTTGCCTGAGAATTCCATAATAACTGTACCATCACCAGTTGGTTCGATGAAAGAGTCATGTTTCTCAGCAGTTTTACCAGTCATCGGTTGGAACCAGTGTGTGTAGTGAGTTGCGCCTTTTTCAATCGCCCAGTCTTTCATTGCGTTCGCTACAACATCAGCAACTTCAAGTGTCAGTGGTTCACCTTTTTCAGTAATTCTTTTAAGCGCTTTGTAAGTGTCCTTTGGTAAACGCTCTTTCATGGTTACGTCATTAAATACGTTAGCACCGAAAATATCTGTTACGTTCATGATATTCCTCCTTAAAATCCTTATAAATCTACTATGCCTTTAGGTAAGTTTCGATTGTACTCAAACTCCTATGGTTCTATCGTAAGTCTCTTATGAATACAAAAAAAGCGCACTCAAGAATGCCTTGAGAACGCCATTGTTCCAAAACTTAAATCCTAGTATGTAGGGAGCGTTAGCACCCTCTCGTTGTAAAAAATGATATCACAAGCCACTAGGAAATGCAAGATTAATTTTCTGTAATTTATTATTCGCAATTTTCTGAAAATTACTTATTCTTAATCAAATTCATCTTCAATATTACCAAAGATTTGTTCAATCAAGTCCTCAATAGTAACAATCCCAATATATTTCTTTCCATCAAGTACAATGGCCATATGTTTTCTGGATTTTTGCATTTTTTTAAACAATTCATTCACCGTCATTTTTTTTTGACAGGTATATAGTTCATGCATCAGTTCACCAATATCAATAGTCTCAAAGCCATCCTTACTTAATCTAGTCAGTAGATCTTTTATAAGCAGGATACCAATCGGATTACCAGAAATTGGATCCACAACAGGAATTCTAGTCAGCCGCCTATCAATTAGTCTTTGTATTCCATCCTTATCGTGAATTCTATTTTCTATGGTAAATACACTTTCCTTATTAATCATGACCTCTTCAATTGTTCGATCATTAAAGTCAAAAAGGTTATTAATTCTAACCTCCTCTTCTTTTTCTATAGTGCCTCGCTGTCGACCAAGACTAACCAACATCCTAATCCTTTCTTCTGAGACGTCCTCTGACTCATCCTTTGCCTTAATCCCAATCAGTCTCATCAAACCTTTAACCGTATAGGTTAAGAGCATGACAAAAGGATAGGTCACCATAGAAACAAGACGAATAGGTTTCACTACGCTATAAGCCACTTGATTAGCTCTACCAAGCGCAATTTGTTTAGGAAGCAATTCACCGAATACTAAGATGAAATATGACAAGAACAAGGTAATAAAAAACACAGCAAGCTGTTCACCATATGGTATACCAATTTGACCCAGGAGCCTTGCTACATCATCACTCATACCCGTTGCCGCTGACGCACTAGATAAAAAACCTGCTAAGGTAATGCCAACCTGAATAGTTGCAAGAAAACCGTTAGGTTCGTCAATAACTTCAAGTACTTCTTTTGCTTTCTTATTTCCCTTATTCTTTTCCATTTCAACTGTCATTCTATCCACAGATACCAAGGCCATCTCTGCTGCTGCAAAAAAAGCATTTAAGGCTGTTAGAACCAGAATTAATACAAACTGAACAATCATAATACTCCTTCTTCTTTGAAGAATTATTTAAACATCCGAATAATCGTCTGAGCAATCTTGACTTTTGGCAATCCTTTATCCATACTTTGTTTCTGAATCCTTCTATGGGCTTCATGTTCGGTAAGATTCATATTTTCCATAAGCACATGTTTTGCCTCATCGATAATCTTCTGATTATCTTCCTGCTTAGTCATTTTACCAACTTTTCTCTCCAGTTGCAAAATACTTTTTGACGTTTTATAAAGAATATTAATATTATTCAGCAATATCTCCTTGCCAACAGGCTTTGTTATAGAGCAGAAAAGGGGTTCTTGATTAAGATTCACATAATATGACAATTCTGAACCCCTAACCAAGGCAATAACAGGACACACCTTCTCAGCAACAATAATTTCGGCAATTTCAGACCCCATCATGCCTTTCATGCGGTCATCCACGATTACAAGATCCGGATACATAGTATGCACTTTTCTAAGCATGTCAAAACCATCAATAGTATCACTAAGAACATGCATACCATTTTCAGTCAAAAAACGTGCCAATTGTTTTGAAATTTTTTCATTACTTGAGCCTATGACAACTCTAATACTCACTGTATCACCTACTTGTCCGCTTCAACCTGAGTCGACTATAGTCACTTCTATTATCTAACTAATATCTGGAGATATATTTTTTTGTTTCCCATTGATGTACTCTTCTCATATAATCCTGCCACTCATTAATCTTTGCCAGACGGTAATTCTTATATACAGCTCCCAAAGACTCTTTAATAACTACATTATTATCAAGTTCCACTAAAGCATCTTTAAGATTCGTTGGCAATGTATGGTCAAAATCAAATGGATCTAAAGGTTTTTTAAGCTCTTCATCTGTTAGTGCAGGGCCACTTTCCATCTTATTTTTGATGCCATCAAGTCCCGCCTTAATCATTGCTGCAATACCTAAATATGGATTACAGGATGAATCAGGACTCCTAAACTCAATATAGGTTTCTTCATTACTCGCTGATGGAATACGCACCAGTGGACATGCATTAAGATCTGACCATCCAATACGGTTAGGAGCTTCAAAACCAGAAACTAAACGTTTGTAGGAATTAACAGTTGGATTAGTAATAGCTGTTATAGCTTTTGAATGGGCCAAAATACCTCCCATGAAATGGTAAGCCATTTGTGATAGCTTATTCTCGTCTTCACCATCATAAAATACGTTTTTACCATCCATATCAAAAAGACTGATATGGGTATGCATACCTGATCCACTAACATCATCCAAAGGTTTTGGCATAAAGGTAGCATGCAGACCATGGTTTTGGGCTACAACTTTTACAACTAATTTAAATGTAACTATATCATCAGCCATGGTCAATGCTTCATCTGGCTTAAAATCAATTTCATGTTGACCAGGAGCAACTTCGTGATGAGACGCTGCTATCTCGTAACCCATATCTTGCAAAGTTAAAACAATATCACGTCTTACATTCTCACCAAGATCAATAGGACCTAAGTCGAAATAACCGGCCTTGTCATGAGTTACAGTCGTCGGTTCCCCATTCTCGTCTGTATGAAAAAGGAAAAACTCAAACTCTGGTGCTAATTTCACCTTATACCCCATGGACTCTGCTTCTTTTAATACATTTTTGAGAACAGCTCTGGGATCTCCTTTAAAAGGCTCATTGTCCTTATTATAGATATCACAAATTAGACGTGCCACCTTTCCTTGATGGGGACGCCATGGGAAAATTTCAAAGGTTGACAGGTCGGGTTTAAGGAACATATCTGACTCATTTTTACGAATCAGTCCCTCAATAGATGAACCATCAAACATAATTTGACCGGCTAAGGCATTATTCAATTGTTCAACAGTTATGGCTACATTCTTCAGCGTTCCGAAAATATCAACAAACTGAAGACGAATAAACTTTACGTCTTCATCGAATACGATTCTCCGGATATCGCTGGCTTCATATACTTTTTTGCCCATAGATAGAAACCTCCGTTATTCTACTACTTATATTGTGCTATTAGAAGATCAACTTGTCTGTTATAAAACATCAAAGCTTTTATAACAGGCCAAAACTTTCTTCATAAATAAAAACAGGCGTAACACGGCGAGTCCAACTCACCATGAAACGCCTTTGTTTCAATATATGACATTATATATAATTTTTCAATATATTTCAAGCAAGCCTGTCTTTCTATGGTTCATCCAAGTATGGATACCAATTAGAAAAGTCATCATACCTACTAGAAAATAAATTCTACATCAGAAAGGCGTTCATAAATTTCCTTCATAACATTACCCTCTTCATAGTCGTTAGCTGCTAAGAAAGTAACTGATAACCTAATATAAGCTCCTGCATCATCCCAGGGAACTGTGGAAATCAACTTTTCTTTAATAAGATATTGAGAAAAATCTTCTGCTGTCTTAAACTTAGGTCCACCTTTTACTCCTTTTGGAATAGCTACATATAAATAGAAGGAACCTTTTGGCTTGGTCACCTTAAACCCTACCGATTGAAGCACATCGACAAGCATATCATGTCTTCTGGAATACTTGGCAGAGGTAGCTTCTGTAATCTCCGGGTGTTCCAAGGCATAAATACAGGCTTTTTGAATAGCCTTAAACTGACCAGAATCATTGTTGTCCTTAACTGAAGCAAAAGCAGCTACTACCTTCTTATTTCCCACAACAAAAGCCATTCTCCAGCCTGTCATATTAAAGGCTTTTGAAAGGGAGTGAATCTCAACTCCTACTTTTTTTGCTCCAGGTATACTTAAAAACGAAAGTGGCTTAACTCCATCAAAGGTTAATGCTGCATAAGCGGCATCATGAACAATAATCAGGTTATTTTCTTTTGCAAATTTAATAGCCTTTTTAAAGAATACCTTTGTTGCAGTTGCTCCTGTTGGATTGTTTGGATAATTCAAGTATAATAGCTTAGCTTTCTTAACTACATCACTTGGAATAGCTTCTAAATCCGGTAGGAAGTTATTTTCTTCAAGAAGGGGCATATTGTAAACTTGACCACCTAACCACTCAGTCATGGTCCCCATAATCGGATAACCTGGTACGGTCATTAGGGTAACATCACCGGGGTTAATGAAAGCCTGAGCCATCATAGCAAGAGCCGGTTTACTTCCAATAGAGTGATTAATCTCATCGTCTGGATTAATTTTCTTTACTCCGTAAACATCTTCAAGATACTTTGCAGCAGCCACTTTAAACTCACCAATGCCATTGTCTGCATAATCGCGATTTTCCCACTTATAGCTTTCAGAACATAAAGTCTCAATCACTCCTGTATCTGCCATTGCATCCGGTTCACCAACACCCATATCTATGATCGTCATATCAGGATGTGCTTCTATAGCTGCACGTTTCGCTCTCTTGATTTTTTCAAATTTGTAGATTACATTACTCTTTCCGAACTGCTTACCTCCAATTCGGTCTGCAAATAAATTCTGAATATAACTTTCTGCCATTGTGTCCTCCTTAAAATATTAATTTATCCAATTGCTAATAATATATTATGATTGTTTAATTAAAAAGCTAAATAAAATCTATTGTCGGTGGTCCTATCTGAAACTTCTAGGTCAAAACAAAACAACCTATTGCAACCAAACGCCCTTAAATACAACTGTTGCCGGGCCAGTCATGAAGACATGGTTTGTCTCTTCATCCCACCTTACATGGAGGTCTCCGCCAAGTAGATGTATCGTAGCTTCTCTTCCCGTCAATTCATTCAGTGCACATGCAACTAGAGTTGCACATGCTCCTGTTCCACAGGCCAAGGTTTCACCTGACCCTCTTTCCCATACTCTCATATCAATCTCTTCCTTATTAATGACATGAGCAAATTCAACATTTATTTTTTTCGGAAAAAGAGGATGTACCTCAACTAACCTACCGTATTTTTCTACTTCAAAATCACCAGTATTATCAACAAACGTGATAGCATGTGGATTACCCATGCTTACACAGGTAAAGTCTAAAGACTTGTCATCTGCTTGAATATTTAGTTTCAATACAGGTTCTTCTTCAGCAACAACCGGTATAAGTTCCGGTTTAAAAATCGGCTCACCCATGTCAACCGTAACCATCTTTACGATATCATTTTCTATCATCATATCAAGAACTTTAATACCTGCCAATGTTTCGATTGTAAGAACTTTTTTATCAGTCAAGTGCTTATCATAGACGTATTTACCAACACATCGAATAGCATTTCCGCACATTTCGGCTTCTGATCCATCAGCGTTAAACATGCGCATTCTAAAGTCAGCAATCTTGGAAGGAAGAATCAAGACGATACCGTCTCCTCCAATACCTGTATGTCTATCACTCATTACTATAGCTAATTCTTCAGGATTCTTAACTTCTTCAGAAAACCCATTAATATAGATATAATCATTACCGATCCCATGCATTTTAGTAAAATTCATCATTCCACCTCTTAAACTTTCATGACAATAGTGGTTCTATTTGATAACACTACAGAGTATACCTTAATCTGTACGGAAAATCAAGTCTATGTAAAGACTATGACCCCTTTATCTTAAGTAAATAGCCTCTTACGCCACTAGTATACCAAATAAACCCAAACAGAAACAGTACAAACTTCTTAAATTTTCTCATTGAAGCTTGAAACTTCTTCCTTTGACACACATTTTTTGTTATAATGGTGTGGACTAAAAAGGAGGATTCATCATGAATTTTGGAAAATTCGCCAGAAGGAAGAAGCTCACCCATATTGACTCTACGTCCACAAAGGTTGCACACTTTGTAAGCTCAACCTTTTTGAAAGTTCTTGTTTTTGCAATTGTGCTGGTTGGAGTCATGGGTGTCTCTGCAGGGTTTGGTACTCTGAATGCATTTATTGATGCTTCGCCAAGTATCGATCATCTCATGGAAGAAATTGTTCCCGAAGGCTATACAACCTTCATATATGACTTAAATGAAAACAAGATTGAGGAACTACATGGGGCAGATGCCAACCGTGTATATGTAGAATATGATCAGATTCCAGACTATCTTGGTTATGCTTATGTTGCAATCGAGGATGAACGTTTTTTTGACCACAATGGTGTTGACCTTGAAGGTTTTATCCGGGCTCTCTTTGTCAATATAAAAAGTAAGTCCTTTTCAGAAGGTGCCAGTACTATTACTCAACAAATTATCAAGAATAACGTATTAACAACCGATGTTACTATCGAAAGAAAACTTCAAGAAATGTATCTGGCCATACAACTGGAAAAGCACTTATCCAAAGAAGATATTCTAGAACTATATATGAATACAGCTGCTAGCGGTCGTGGAACCAATGGTGTTCAGACAGCATCTAGATTATATTTCAACAAAGATGTCTGGGACATTAATTTGGCAGAGGCAGCAGTTCTAGCATCCATCACCAATAAGCCAGGTAAGTATGACCCCGTAACCAATCCTGAAAACAACAGAGAAAGAGCCCTTCGTATTCTTAACAAACTTTTAGAACAGGGTTATATTACTGAAAATGAATATGAAGAAGCCAAGGCTATTGATGTTTACAGTCAGATTCAAATCAATCACCAAACTGTAGAAAAGTCATCTGATTATTCATACTTTGTTGACGAAACTATTAGTGAAGTTGTAAAAGATCTTGGCATTCAAAAAGGATTAACTGAAGGCCAAGCCTATAATCTTATCTATCGCGGTGGTCTTAGTATCTATATTACACAGGACCAAGACATTCAAGCCTCCATGGATGAAATCTTTACAAACGAAGACAATTTCCCACCAGTTAATGAAGACTATGCTATGAAGCTTAAATACAGTCTCAGTTATCCTAATGGTGATAGCATGGAAAATTTTTATTATGAAGATCTCTTTGATACACAGGAACTGGCAGATACCTTTATTGCTGAAAAAAAGGTAGAATTGGGTGTAACAGACGAAATGATAGCAGACGGCATTGCCTTTGAAAATTCCGTCTTTATTCCTCAACCCCAAGCTGCTATGGTTATTATGGATTACCATAACGGCTATGTTAAAGCTATGGCAGGTGGTCGTGGTGAAAAATCAGGTAACCAGGTTCTAAACAGAGCATATGATGCTCTACGCCAACCAGGTTCAACCTTCAAAATTCTAGCGGCTTATCTTCCAGCAATTGACGCAAGAGGGTATACTTTAGCCACTGGAATTGATGATGTTCCACTCGAAATTGTTCAACCATCAGGAACCTTCCGCCCCGGCAACTGGTATGCTGGTTATAGAGGTTTATCTACAGTTCGTGAAGGTATCGTCTGGTCCATGAATATACTAGCCGTTAAAACCGTCTTTGATATTGGTCCAGAGCTATCATATGATTATTTGATGGATTTAGGTTTTACTACCGTTTATGATGAAATCGAGCTTAATGGCGATACCTATACTGATCTTACGCTATCCTTGCCCCTAGGTGGTTTAACCAAAGGTGTATCACCTATAGAACTGACAGCAGCCTATGGTGCAGTTGCCAATAAAGGAGTCTATACCGAACCCATACTTTATACCCGGGTTCTTGACCATGATGGTAATATCCTTTTAAATAAGGAACCGATAACAAGACCTGTTATGAAAGAGACAACAGCCTATCTTTTAACGGATGCCATGGTGGAAACGGTCCAATCCGGTACAGGTACTGCTGTTCAATTTAAAAATATGGCTATAGCCGGTAAAACCGGTACGACCAATGCAACTAAAGACCTTTGGTTTGCCGGTTATACACCTTATTATGTAGCTGCAATTTGGATGGGATATGATGAACCCCAGAGAATGGCTTATGTTAAGAATTATCACAAATGGATTTGGCGTGACGTCATGGAAGCCGCCCACAAAGACCTTCCATATAAGAATTTTGAAAGGCCTGAAGGTATTACAAGTGCTACCATATGTACTGAATCCGGATTGTTAGCAACTGAAGCATGTACCCATGACCCTAGAGGCATATCAGCGACTCGTACAGAACTTTTTGCCGTTGGCACTGTACCTACTGAATCCTGTAATGTTCACGAAGAAGTTTTAATTTGTAAAGACAGCGGTCTTTTCATTAATGAATATTGTCCTGAAGAATCTCATGAAAAAGTAGTTATGCTTAGAAGGCCGGAACCTATTATCGTCGATGAAGGTAAGGAAGCTATATTGGATAGTATAGCTGATTACAAGTACACAATTCCCTTCTCAATGGTTGGTGAGTTCTGTAACATTCACGGTCCCCATACCGTTCAGCCTGAGCAACCTCAGGTCGATGAATTCGGAAATCCTATTGTGACGCCAGAAGCTGAAGGTAATACTAACAGCAATGACAATAATAGCGAAGGTACAAATACTGACCAGAATACTGACACAACTAATGAAGGAAGTGAAAATACTGGTGGTTCAGAAACCAACACCGACGGTAATTAAAAATCATAATAGCCTTCATGTCATGCTTCTTAATTCGAAGAAATTCCTATAGAAGAAAAAAGCCTTGAACTAACTGCTTTCATGTTAGTTCAAGGCTTTTTAACTTTTACATCATATCTTATTCTTTACCTACTCCAGCCATCTTTAACGACCTAATAACAATTAGTGCTAAAACTCCGCCAATGAGGGCTGTTATAAACTGATTGATTCCAAATGCAGCTACTATAGGACTAGGTACTTTAGCTAATATCAAAGGCAAGATATGTCGCACAGCTGTCATAAGGAATATAAATTTAAAAAGTGCAGCAAGAATTATTCCTATATAATCACCAAACTTAACTCTTAATCTTGTATAATAAAAAACTACAACCAAAAGGCTATTTCCAATCATAATAACTGGTACAAGTGGAAAGAGCTTCATAATACCAAGCAAAAATGCTGCTAGAGGTGTTATAAGGCCAACACACAAAGCTGCTAGAGGTCCTACCATAATTGTTGTTATAAACAATACCATATTAACCAATGGCCCAACAGCCGGCTGGGCAAAGGATGCAAAACCAATCTGGAAAACAAGTGCCAAGGCTATCATAATTCCTGTCTGTACTAACTTTTTAACTTTCATTTTCTTATCCTCTCTTCTACTCATGATGTCTTGAGGGTTGTCCCTCGCAAATTTACTGATGATCACTTTTTTTCATAAAAAGCACATTCACTGCCCGATGATTCTCGGACAACTTGACATGGCATCTTCATTGACTTAAATCCAAAGTACTTGCAGCCTTTAGGGGCCTTACTATCCCATGTCACAAAATAGTATTTACACCCTATACAAGTCTTTACTCTTTTTTCCATACTGATCACCTTTCAATTAAATCCATTCTTATTATAACAAACTTTTTTACAAGTTAAAGCTTTTTTTCGTGGACATTAGTCTAATATCTATAATATAATATAGGTCGAAAAGTTGAATGGAACCATAAAACGCTAAATTCTATGGTCTTACATCCCCTGGATTGTATTTTTATGCAACATGTATTATAATGTAGTGAATGTAAACACTGAAAAGGAGTCGATTTATGTTAACGAAAAAATTGACAGAGCTTTTGCAAAAAGCTTTTGATGAAGCTGGCTATGATCCAAAATATGGAGAAGTTGTCGTTTCCGGAAGACCGGACCTATGCCAATTCCAATGTAACGGCGCTATGCCGGCAGCTAAAGAATACAAGAAAGCACCCTTCATGATTAGTGATGATGTGGTAGAAAAATTACTTTCTTTTGATGAAACTAAAGATTATATTGAAACAGCAGAAACAATAAAACCTGGTTTTATTAATATGACACTAACTGATGCTTGTTTAGTTCGCAACACCAAAGAATTAGGTGACAATGAACGTCTTGGTATTGAAGAAATTGATAATCCTTCAACTATAGTCATTGATTATGGTGGTCCAAATATAGCCAAACCACTACATGTTGGTCACTTAAGGACAGCCATTATTGGAGAATCCATTAAACGTCTCATGAAGTTCCTAGGTTACAAGGTCATTGGTGATATTCATCTTGGTGACTGGGGTCTTCAAATGGGTATGATTATTTCCGAGATTAAGAGAACGAAGCCTGACCTTCCTTATTTTGACTCATCCTTTGTTGGTGAATATCCAAAGGAAGCTCCCTTTACCCTTGCTGACCTTGAAGAGATTTATCCCCGTGTCAGTGCTAAATCAAAAGAAGATGCACAAGTATACCAGGAGGCTAAAGAAGCCACTTATGAACTCCAAAACGGTAACAAAGGCTATATGGCACTTTGGCAACATATTGTGAATGTTTCTCTGGTTGATGTCAAGAAAAACTATGACCGCTTAAATGTTGATTTTGATTTATGGTATGGTGAAAGCACTTCTCATAAATATATTGAACCAGCTGTTGAAATCCTGAAACAAAAAGGATCTCTTAGGGAAAGTGACGGTGCCATGGTCGTAGATGTTACTCGTCCAGATGATAAGAAAGAGATTCCACCAATGATTATATATAAATCAGACGGATCCGTTATCTATGGAACAACTGACCTAGCAACCATTTACCAACGTGTTAAGGATTTTGATCCAAGTCATATCCTCTATGTTGTAGATTCCCGCCAAGCAACTCACTTCACCCAAGTGTTTCGCTGTGCCGAAGATAATGAAATCATTAACGCTAATGTCTCACTAGAGCATATCGGTTTTGGAACCATGAACGGCAAGGACGGAAAACCATTTAAGACCCGTGCAGGCGGCATCTTGAGACTTTCAGATCTTATAGATATGGTTGAAGGTAATGCCAAGGAAAAAATCATTGCCAATGCCAAAGAACGTGGTGCTGATCCGGACCAAGATGAGATTATTGCAGCCTCCAAGATTATCGGATTGGCAACCTTAAAGTATGCTGACTTATCTAATTACCGGATGAAAGATTATGTTTTTGATCTAGACAAATTCTCATCATTTGAAGGTAAAACGGGTCCATACATTCTTTACTCTACTGTCCGTATAAAAAATATTATTAGAAAACTTGAAGAATCCGGCTTTTCAAAGGGTCAGCTTCTGGAACCAAAGAGTCAGGTTGAAAGAGATATTTTACTTAAATTAGATGGTTTTGAGAGCGTTCTTCAAATGGCGGCCAGAGACAGGGCACCAAATGTTATCTGCGAATATGTATATGACTTAGCAACATTGATGAGTACTTTCTATCATAAGCACCACATTATTAATGAGGAAAACCAAGATCAGAAAGCTTCTTGGTACACTCTACTAACTTATGTTCTTGCAACACTGGAACTGGGTCTTGATATTCTTGGTATTATCGTACCTGAAAAAATGTAATCATATTTATATAAGATATAGTAATAATTCAATTACATACATAATAGAAAATCCATACTTGATATGGATTTTCTATTGATATATATGCTTTAGTATTGTACAACGTTAACATTCGAATGCTTTTATATTTACAAGAAGAAAGGTGAAGAAAATGGTTAAAACTTACTCCCAAGGCGGATATCTTATTGATAACGAACTCTATCTATCCGATGGACTATCCCTTGAAGCAATTAACAACAAATCAGATATGCCAGATGTTTCTGAAACTGAACTTTCTAAAGACTTGGCAAAAAAAGGGACTATGGCTTATTCAATTCTAGAAGCACATAATACCAGTGGTAATATGGATCAACTAGAAATCAAGTTTGACGCTATGGCCTCCCATGACATAACCTATGTTGGCATCATCCAAACAGCTCGCGCTTCGGGTCTTACTACATTCCCACTCCCATACGTGCTAACAAACTGTCACAACTCATTGTGCGCTGTAGGTGGAACGATAAATGAAGATGATCATGTCTTTGGACTTAGTGCTGCAAAAAAATACGGCGGTCTCTACGTCCCTGCACATCAGGCAGTGATTCACTCCTATATGCGTGAAGCTTTTGCCGGTGTTGGTAAAATGATTCTCGGTTCAGATAGTCATACCCGTTATGGTGCTCTTGGAACGATGGCTATTGGCGAGGGCGGCCCTGAACTTGTTAAACAACTTCTTAACAAAACTTATGACATCCAATACCCTAGTGTAGTTGGTATCTATTTAGAAGGCAGTCCAAGTCTAGGTGTAGGCCCACAAGACGTTGCCCTTGCCCTTATCGGTAAAGTCTTTGAAAGTGGCTTTGTTAAGAATGCAGTTCTAGAATTTTTTGGCCCAGGCATAGAAGGACTTAGTATTGATTACCGTTTTGGTATTGACGTAATGACAACTGAAACAACCTGTCTATCTTCCATTTGGAAAACAGATGAAAAAGTCAAAGAGTATCTTGCACTTCATGGACGTTTAGATGAATTCAGTCTTTTAAGACCTGAACCTATCGCTTACTATGATAAAATTATTAGCATCAACCTATCAGAAGTAAAACCAATGATTGCTCTTCCCTTCCACCCTAGCAACACTTATACTATTGACGAACTTAAAGAGAACCCTCTGGAGATTCTGGCTAGTGTAGAAGCCAACGCCAAGAAAACCTTTGGCGATAATATTGATTTCCACATTAGGGATAAAGTCGTCGACGGTAATATTATGGTTGATCAGGGCATCATTGCAGGCTGTTCTGGTGGTACATACGAAAATATAAATATCAGTGCCAAAATGATTGAAGGTTCTTCCTGTGGTAATGAGGATTTTGTGTTCTCTGTCTATCCAGGTAGCCAACCCATTTTTCAAGCACTGACAAAGGATGGTTCCATTTCATCCTTAATGGAAGCAGGCGCCAATATAAAAACGGCTTTCTGTGGTCCATGCTTTGGTGCAGGAGATACACCGAGTAACAATGCTTTTAGTATCCGTCATACAACCCGTAACTTCCCTAATCGAGAAGGTTCCAAACCTGGCGAAGGACAAATCTCCTCTGTAGCACTTATGGATGCCCGATCAATTACTGCAACGGCCATAAACAAAGGGGTATTGACTCCGGCAAATGAAGTATTGCAAAAAGAGATTTCTGCTACAGCATACTCTTATAATCCTAACATTTACGAAAACCGTGTTTATAACGGTTATCATAATCCAAAAGAAGACCAAGAATTAAAATATGGTCCAAATATCAAAGATTGGCCAACCATGATACCAATGACTGAGAACTTGCTGGTGAAAGTCACTTCTGCCATCTGGGATGATGTAACAACCACTGATGAACTGATTCCATCTGGTGAAACCTCTTCCTACCGTTCAAACCCTCTTCGTTTAGCAGAATTTGCCTTAAGCCGAAAAGATCCAGACTATGTACCTCGTTCCAAAGATATTCAAGTCTTAGAAAAAGAACGCTTAAGTATTTTAGCTGGTGATTCAAAAGAGGCAAGTGATGAACTGAAGTCATTACTCAGCTTGACCGGTCGCCCCTTAGATGTCGCCTTAAATACAACTTCTATAGGCTCTATCATTTATGCCAACAAGCCTGGTGACGGATCAGCCAGAGAACAAGCAGCCTCCGTTCAAAAAGTTTTAGGTGGTTGGGGTAATCTAGCTATAGATTATGCAACTAAAAGATATCGTTCAAATTTAGTCAACTGGGGATTACTTCCATTCACTACAGAAGATTCCAAGTTAGATATTAAGATTGGCGACTACCTATATATTGAAGGAATCTTGGATTTGATGAAGACTAAAGAAGAAACTATCAAAGCCATCCTTATCCGTGAGGATCAATCAAGAGAAATAATACTTACTCTACCAAATCTGACTATCAAAGAAAGAGATGTTCTTAAAGCAGGATGCCTAATGAACTTCTATAAAGAAACTCTATAAATTAGATTTCGTAATATTTATTTCAAAAAAGACCAAGTACTATACCATTGTACTTGGTCTTTTTAACATCAAACCTATTAGCTAATAATCCCTATTAACCTATATTTACCGGATAAAAACCTACTCCTCAAATCCATTAAGAGCACTCATAATAGCCCGGATTGAAGCTGAATCAATATTTGTATCTCTTCCTATACCGTAATGGGTAATGCCATGCTGATTTTTTAACTGAATATAAGCAGCCGCTTCTGCATTTTGACCATCAGACAGGGCATGTTCATCATACGTAATGAACTCATAGGAATTTTCAAGCATGGGTTCTATTGCATTGAAAAAAGCTGATACAGGGCCATTTCCATGTCCCTCGACATCCTTATTAATCTGGTTTATTGTCACATTGGCTTTTACAAGCATAGAATCCTCTTCCTTATTATTGAAAGAATAGGAGAAGGAGTTTATAGTATTTGGATTACCGATGTTGACAAAGCGACCCTTAAATATTTCATAAATTTCTTCATTAGTTAGCTCTCTACCAAGACGGTCAGTTTCCTTCTGTACGTAATAACTAATCTCCGGCTGCATAGCTTTAGGTGTCTTATATCCATATTCAGTCTCAAGAATATAGGCAACTCCACCTTTTCCGGATTGAGAATTAATACGGATGATTGGTTCGTAAAGACGACCGATATCAGCAGGATCCAGAGGAAGATATGGAACATCCCATACCTTTTCATCTCTATCATTGTAAGTTTTAAGACCTTTATTGATAGCGTCTTGATGGGAACCACTAAAGGCTGTATAAACTAATTTTCCAGCATAAGGATGGCGGTCATGAACAGTCATACCCGTGCATTCCTGATATACTTTTATTAACTTATTAATATCTTCAACATAAATAGTTGGATCTATACCATCTATATACAGGTTCATGGCAACTGTCAAAATATCAAGATTACCTGTCCTCTCGCCATTTCCGAACAAGGTACCTTCAACACGGTCAGCACCAGCCATCATAGCCAACTCCGTTGCTGCAATACCTGTTCCTCTGTCATTATGGGTATGCAAACTGACTATAACTGCCTCTCTCTTGCTTAAGTTATCGCAAAACCATTCTATCTGATCAGCAAATATGTTAGGTGATGTCATCTCTACAGTTGCAGGTAAATTAATAATTGCAGGCTTATCCTTTGTTGGTTGCCATTCTTCAAGAACTGCTTCGCAAACATCTAATGCATATTCCATTTCCGTTCCGGTAAAACTTTCTGGTGAATACTGGAAGGTAAAATCAGTATCTGGATACATATCACCATATTTTTTGACCATTTTCGCTCCATTAATGGCGATCTCTTTTATTTCTTCTTTAGATTTCTTAAAAACCATTTCTCTTTGAGCAGTAGATGTCGAATTATAAACATGGACAACAGCTTCCTTGATTCCTTCCAATGCCTCATAAGTCTTTTTAATCAAGTGCTCTCTAGCCTGAACAAGCACCTGAACTTTAACCCCATCAGGAATTCTATTCTCTTCAATTAACCGTCTTAAAAAATTAAACTCCGTCTCTGAAGCTGAGGGGAAGCCAATCTCAATTTCTTTAAAGCCTATTTCCACAAGTAATTCAAAGAACTCCAATTTGGCATCAATCCCCATTGGATTAGGCAATGCCTGGTTTCCATCCCTAAGGTCCACACTGCAAAAATAAGGAGCTTTGGTGATTTCTTTATCTGGCCAGGTTCTATCCGCATATTTAAATGCAGGGTACTTCTTATACTTATAGATATTCTTGTTCGTTTTCATTTCCATACCTCCAAATCAAAATCCGGTGTTAGTTTGATTCCCTAAGAAGGAATCATATCCATAACACGTTACCCATATTTTCAGTGGATATATCCACAACGGCTTCTTAAGAGTCTCTTAATGGCAAAATTCAATACTGATTCTCTGTAGAAAACTTTTCCGAAAAATAAAAAAACTCCTCATCTCAAAACTTGAGACGAAAAGTAAAATTCCGCGTTACCACTCATATTCATTCTATTGAATGCACTCTATAAGATACCAACATATCTTCTTGATATAACGGTCAACCCCGGCAATGCCTACTCATCTTTCAACACGCAACTCCTAGGCTAGTTCACTAAATTTCTACTGTTGTTTCACACCTACCAACAACTCTCTGAAAATTTCCACTTAGCTACTGCTCCTATTCACAGTCTTTATAACAATCATTCGATTAAAATGTATATTACACTAAAGCGCTACCATTGTCAAGTAACTTTTTGTAATCTTGTTGACACTAACTGTTTCCATCTTATTATCAGATATAACCATAATATAAGCCATTCAAATCATAAAGATAATGATAATAATCAAGGATGGCAGCATATTAGTTACCTTGATTTCCTTAAGTTCCAAGATATTAAGCCCTAACGCAATTAATAAAAGTCCCCCAACAGCACTTAATTCTGTAATCATCATTTCAGTCATGTAGCCTTGCAGACTGTCTGCCAACAAAGTCAATCCACCTTGATATAAAAAAAGGGGAACCACACTTAACATAACTCCGAATCCCAGAGTCGAAGCAAGAGCTAATGCGGCAAAGCCATCCATCAAAGACTTAGTAAGGAGGAGCTCATAAGTCCCTTGAACCCCTTCTTCAATAGCACCAAGTATCGTCATAGACCCCATACAAAACAAGAGAAAAGCTGTTATAAGACCATTAGTAAAATTATCACTTTTACTTCCTATTCGTTTTTTCAGTCTTTCGCTTAGTTTATTAAGTTTTCTATCCAAATCTAAAGCTTCACCAATTAGGGATCCCAATATAATGGAAAAGACCATAAATAAAGGTTGCCCCCCTTCTAAGGCCATGGAAAATCCCAAGACCAAGGTGAAAATTCCTATTCCATTAAATGCAATTTTAACGAAACGTTCTGGCACCTTAGAGTGAAAGAGCATACCAAGTGTAGATCCTCCAAGTACAGTACCTACATTAATTAAAGTACCTATCATAGTTTTTCACCGATAACATAGACCATTTTTCTGCTTTCATCAAAGGATAGACACGGATCAGTAATAGATTGTCCATAAGTACCATTACCAATTTCCTGACGTCCACCAACAATATAAGATTCAATCATCAAGCCCTTTACGTGTTTCTTAATAATTGGATCATAATTCATATTTCTTATAATCTCATGAGCAATTCTTGGTTGCTCCATATACTTCTTATTAGAATTAGAGTGATTAGTATCAATAATAATCGATGGATATTTTAAAGCTCTTTCATTATACTTTTCTATCAAGTGAAGTAAATCTTCATAATGATAATTCGGAAAACTTCTTCCATATTGATCCACAAAGCCTCTCATAATAGCATGTGCTAAGGGATTACCTTGGGTCTCAGTCTCATATCCCCTAAATATAAAATTATGTTCAATTTGAGCTGCGCGGATAGCATTTAGCATAACAGATATATCACCACCTGTGGGATTCTTCATTCCTACAGGAATCTCAAGACCAGATGACGTTAATCTGTGTTGCTGATTTTCAACACTTCTAGCTCCAATAGCTACATAGGATAATATATCATCTAAATATGCATAGTTTTCAGGATATAACATCTCATCTGCTGAAGTAAATCCAGTTTCCATAGCTACCTTAATATGAAGACTTCTAATAGCCTTGATTCCTGCAACTAAATCTGCCTTTTTTTCCGGATCAGGCTGGTGAACCATTCCCTTATAGCCTTCACCTGTCGTTCTTGGCTTATTCGTATAAATTCTTGGAATCATGAGGATCTTATCCTTAACTTCCTCCTGTAAAGATGCCAAACGGTACATATAATCAAGTACTGCTGTCTCATTATCAGCCGAACAAGGTCCAATAATCAAAATAAATTTATCACTTTCACCGGTAAAAATTCTACGAATCTCTTCATCTCTTTCAATTTTCATCGCTTTTACACTTGGTGAAACAGGAATCATCTCTGCAATTTCTTCCGGTTCTGGTAATACTTTCAAGTAATTTAAACTCATGGTTCTTCCTCCTAAATCTGACTACTACTTTAATGCAGAAAAGAACTTTTGTCAATACTTTATCACTTTAAAGTACGAATTTGTCTTGTTTTTATAAAAAAACCCCTTGAGGACTTTACCTCAAAGGGATTTCTTAGGTTCATATGTATTGCTTTTTTCATATACGAAAATAACTAATCAATATCAAAAGGTATACGTATTTTCATCTTAGTTCCTTGTCCAAAAACAGACGACACATCAATTGATCCATTATAAAGTTCTACAATATGTTTAACGATGGAAAGGCCGAGCCCAGTTCCACCCATCTTTCGAGACCGTCCCTTATCAACACGATAGAAGCGTTCAAACAAACGTTCAAGATGTTCTTCTTCAATGCCTATTCCCGTATCTATCACATTAAGCTGAAGATATTTACCATCTCTAGACGCCTTGCATTCTATAGTCACAGAACCTTCTTCAGTGTATTTAACCGCATTGTCAACTAGGTTAATTAAAAGCTGCTTCATCCGGTCGAAATTACAGTTAATCTCAGGCAAATCAGACTGTACTTCACTTATAAGTTTAATATTCTTACTATCTGCCTTAAATTGAATAATTTCTTTGACTTCACCAACGATATCACCAACATGATAATAGCCGGTTTTTTTATCCAATCGCATACTCTCAATCTCTGACAGTGAAAGTATATCTTCGATTAAGGCTGTCAAACGCTCTGTTTCAATATCAATGATTTCAAGAAAACGTGTCTTGGTTGCTTCATCATCAACATCACCTTTCTTAAGTAAGTCTACAAAGCCCTTAATAGACGTCAAAGGTGTTTTTAACTCATGAGTTACATTAGATACAAAGTCCCTTCGGATATTCTCTAATTTACGTAATGTGGTGATATTCTCAAGAGATAATAAAACCCCATAACGTATGCTCCGGTCATTTTTATCCCGAATAGGTGTTGCCGAAACTTTAATAAGAATTTCCTCACCATTATTTTTAACCTTAGTTTCTTCTGTAATAAATTCATTTTCATCAATAGATTTTTCAATCAGACTAAAGAGTACTGTATTTCTTGTTACTTCATAAAAAACCTTACCCTCAACTTCACCTTCTAAAGCCAAGAGATTAATAAAGGGCTCATTACATAAAATAATCTGGTAATTCTCATCTATAGCTGCAATACCTGCATCCATACTGGTCAGAATAGATTCAAGTTCGGCATTTTTTGTCTCTATTTCCCATATATTTTTACGCATGGTAAAGGTCATTGTATTAAAAGCCTCTGCCATAGCTCCAATTTGATCCTGATTATCAATATATACCTTATTATCATAATCACCACTAGCTATAAGCTTGGCCGTTTTTGTCAGTTCATTGATTGGTGACATAAAACGGTTGGTCATCAAGTAGGCGATGATAAAAGACAGTAAAAAACCAATAATAATTCCAATAATAACTGAATTTGCAACTTGCCAAATCAGCTCATTAATAGATTCAACAGGTAGAGCAACTCGAATAGCCCCATCGAAACCAACGTCAATCAAGGACACGGCATTATAGAACATATACATACTCAGAGTGTTCGAGTACCTAATATTTTTCTTTGGTGTTCCACGTAAAGCTGACCTAAACTCATCTCTATTCTTATGATTTTCCATTAACTCAGGATTAGAAATCGAATCAGCCAAGACTAAACCTTCTCCTGAAATGATGGTGATACGTAGTCCCGTTTCAGTTCCGTAACTACTGGCAAATTCTTGAAAATCAAAGTCTTCTCTTGCATATTCAAATCCAAATATTCTTGTCAAGAGCTTTAGCTGTGTGTCAGATTCCACTTCAACCTGATCATAAAAGTGATTGTAGACACTTGTCCAGGAAAAAACAAGGGTAACTATTACCGTTACCGCTATTACGAGTATATATGTAGCTAGTAATTTTCTTTGCATGTCTATCCTCTACTTAAATTTATAACCCACACCACGTATGGTTTTGATATACCTAGGATTCTTATCATCCTTTTCAATTTTCTTTCTCAAGTTACGGATGTGAACATCAACAGTTCTTGTCTCTCCATAATACTCGTAACCCCATATCTTTTCAAGCAAGTATTCCCTATCAAAAACTCTACCACGGTTTTTGGCCATTAAATATAGGAGCTCAAACTCTTTATGGGGAAGCTCCATCAATTCACCATCAACAAGAATCTCATGGGTCGATCGGTTAATGACTATATCTGAAACTTTTATAATATCGTGCTTAGAATCGGCCGCTTCCTGTTCAATTTCTTGTTTCTTCTGTGAACGTCGAATAACTGCTTTGATTCTAGCTACCAGTTCATGACTGCCAAAAGGTTTACCAATATAGTCATCCGCTCCCATTTCCAGACCAAGAACAGTATCAATTTCTTCACTTTTTGCCGTTAACATAATGACTGGAATATCAATATATGCCTTAGTTGCCCTTATTTTGCGAAGAACTTCAAGACCGTCTATACCTGGAAGCATTAAATCAAGAAGAATCATATCAATCTCATTATTCTCCAAGAGCTTAAGTCCTTCCTCACCTGAAAGGGCCTGAAGAACATTAAAGCTATTTTTCTCCAAGGTATACTTCAGTAGTTCCAAAATGTGTTCTTCGTCATCAATTGTCAAGATTGTCATAGTTGCCATGGAATAACCTCCACATAAAATTTATTGAAGCTCACCAGTTACGTAATAAATAATCCACTCGGCAATATTTACTGCATGGTCAGCCATTCTTTCAAGATATTTAGCTATAAATTGATAATAACTTGCCGCCTTGGCTTCTGTACTATCTTCTTCAATAATATGAACGAGTTTCTCGATTACATCATAGAAGTATTCATCTATAATCGAATCACGTTGTACGATTTCCATAGATAAAGACATATCTTTACGTATGTAAGCATCTATAGTCTCACCAATCATGCCTTTAACAGCTTCTGCCATTTTAGGAATATATTCCAAAGAAATATTAGAATCAATTTTAGCAAGCTTTATGACATAAGCGCTTATGTCTTCACAGTGGTCTGCAATGCGTTCAAGGTCGGTTACAATCTTCATAATTGAGGCGATGTCTCTAAGATCAGATGCTATCGGTTGCTGTCTTGCAATAATAATCAATACTTCTCGTTCAATTTTTCTTTCCATTTCATCAATCAGATCATCTTTTTGAATGACATGAGAAGCTAACTGAACATTTTTTGTATTAAGGGCTTCGATCATCTCTTCAATGGATTCTTCAATAAAGGCGCCCATTTTTATAATGTCTTTGTGAAGACGGTTTAATTCTTTTTCAAATTCATAACGTACTGGCATATTATCCTCCAACTATTATACTATACTTACTACTAGCATATATCAACAAATAAATAATGTCTATATCAACCAAACCTACCGGTTATATAATCTTCTGTCTTTTTATGCTTAGGATCTCTAAATATTTTCTCTGTTTCATCAAATTCAAGCAATTCTCCTAAAAGGAAAAAGGCAGTTTTATCAGAAATTCTTGCTGCCTGTTGCATATTGTGAGTGACCATAACAATTGTATACTTTGACTTGAGTTCAGTAGCTAAGTCTTCGATTTTCAGTGTAGAAATCGGGTCCAAAGCACTTGTTGGCTCATCCATTAGCAGAACTTCCGGTTCTACTGCCAAAGCTCTTGCTATACAAAGTCTTTGTTGCTGACCTCCAGAAAATGACAGAGCATTTTGTTTTAACTTGTCTTTAGTCTCATCCCAGACAGCTGCTTGGCGAAGTGAACGTTCTACAATTTCATTAAGCTGCGCCTTTTTTCTAACACCATTCAACCTTGGCCCATAAGCGATATTGTCATAGACACTCATAGGAAAAGGATTAGGCTTTTGAAAAACCATGCCAACTCTCGATCTTAAAGTAATAACGTCCATTTTATCATAGACATCCTGTCCATCAAGGTAAATCTTCCCATCTACCTTGGTGCCTTCAATAAGGTCATTCATACGATTAAGAGTTCTTAAAAATGTAGATTTTCCACATCCTGAAGGACCGATAAAGGCAGTTATTTCATTACTTTTAATTTCCATGTCAATGTTCTTTAATGCGTGAAACTCATCATAAAAGAAATCTAAGTCTTTTATTTGAAATTTCGGAGTGTGATTACTCATATTTACACCTCTTGTTTTCTTGTTTATTTAAAATGAAACTTCCCTACTTCTTCTTTTAACTTCTGTGATAGGACATCCAACTTTTCAGCTGATACAAGGATATCGTCAGAAATAAGAACCTGCTTCTTAATAGTATCAGCAACATTAGATGAACTCACCGAATTTTGCTCACTAATCACTGATAGGGACACTATTTTTTCTTCCAGCTGAACCCTCATGTCATCAATATGATTCTGGTAATTATGAAGCTTGTCTATAAGGTCGTTAGTCCTAGTCATAGCTTCATTGATTTCCTTGTATCTACCTTTTGTTTCATTGATGCTAACGATCTGTAGATTAGATATGTTCATCAATTCGTCTATACTCGTTTCAACTTCTTCGTTATCAGATTTAAGTCTGTTAATAACTCCCCTTATACGGTCACTAGATTCCTTTGACTGAATAGCTAAACTTCTTATTTCATCTGACACGACGGAAAAACCTCTACCGTGTTCACCAGCCCTTGCCGCCTCTATGGATGCATTTAATGAAAGTAAATTAGTCTTATCAGCAATATCAGAAATATCATAAGTCGATTTTTCAATATCCTTAAAGTTTTTCAAAGACTTGTTAATCCTATTGTGAAGTTCATCATTAGTCCTTTGAGCTTTCTGGTTAACGGCAACTAATTCATTGATTATATCAAGTCCTGAATCTACCAGTCTGCTAACTTTAGTTATGAAATCAACAAGTCCCTCAAGTTCATATTTATTATTATTTAATACCGTATTCAAGTCATTAGTTCTATTCAGAGCAATTTCAGTACTATCCACTTGATTCGATGATCCAAGAGCAATTTCAACCATTTCTTTTTCAACCGTTGACGCAATCTCAAAAGATGTCATAGCCCCTTCATAAAGCTCCTTAGATGATATAACAACATGTTCAGCAGATTGATCTACCTCTTTAAGCAGCGATACTAAATTATCTGCAATGCTAATAACTGCTCTTTGCAAATCACCAATTTCATCTTTACGTTGCTCGTCAATAAAATTTTCACTATGCATATTCAGCTCATAATTTGAAATTCGATCTATAACTTTTATAATTCGTTTAATAGGTCTGCTTATGGAATCGGATATAATAACTGCAATAATCATGGATACAATCAACACAACTCCTGAAATTCCAAAAACCATATTACGAAATTGTTCGATACCCTTAAATGCTTCTTTAGTTTCAACTTCAGCCACCATACCAACCACAGTATCCCCTATGGTAGTCACTAAAAGGGTTCCAACAACTTCCTTACCTGTATATGTCCTATATGTATCCGTCAGGGTAAATTCCATATCCCCTTTTTCAATAGCTGGAGCAAGCTTACTTACTACATCTGTTTCAAGGATATCCACTAGGGCAGCTTTTTCTTTATATGGTGCTAACAAAGTATTAGTAATAAGAAGCCCATCACTATTAATCAAATATGAATCTCCGTTTGTAGACACATCCATAATCCCTTTATGAACCAATTCATTTAAAGCTCCTTGATTCAGAACCATATTCAAGCTACCAATTGGTGTGGCATCATCTTCTTCATAAGAAGTGATTGGAGTTGATAGAACAAGAATATTGTCATCAATAAATGAATTTCTAAATAAATTCGACCAATTTTGTTCACCTTCCATAGCCTTTGAAACAAAATCATTAGAAAAAACCAAGGGAGCAAGGTCCAAACTATTATAATTCAAACTATACACGACTTCACCATACTTGTTTGTAATAAAAATATCAGTAAAGCCATATTCTTCGACTGGTACTTTCAAAAGACTTTTAAAATCCTTTTCGATAATCTCTTTTTCTTCATTTGAAGCACTAAATGTATTAAGAATCTCCACACCATAGCTAACATCCTTAGACTGAACAAGCATTTTAGCATCCACTTCCCGTGAACTAAAGTATTCCTTTATTCTTTCCTTTGCCATTTGTGTATAAAGATGATTTTTAGTATATATACCCTTCTCAATGATGGTTGTTGAATTATTCATATTGTATATACTTACAATTAAAATCGGGATAATACTAACAACAAGAGCCATACCAATGAGTTTACCTCTAAATCTCACATTGCTGAAACGAAATATACCTATGAAAGAGTTCCACTTCCACAATCTACTAATCTTCTTTTCTCTCTTAAAAAAACGGGGCACTTTCTTAAACTTCACTGTAGATATCCTCCAAAATCACAGCCGGCTAGTCACCTGTAAGAAAGCCACTCATTACATTCTACTCCAGTATTACTCATCCTTAACAGCCCCCAAAACCCCTTGTCCCTTAGTACCTTCTTTGAAACTTGTTTCGAATAATAATCGCAGCCGCATTCAAGATAAAAAGGACAATCAACAAGACTACAATAGTTGCTGCTGCAAGATTGGCATATTCTTTGGTCAGAACCGTATCCAATGTCCAATAGTAGATCTGTATGGGTAACGCCGTAAAGTCATCTAAGAAACTTTCTGGTGTCTTTAGTATCAAAGTTGGAATACCTAAGACTACCAAAGGAGCTGTTTCTCCAATAGCCCTTGATAGGGCAAGAATAGAACCGGTCATAATCCCAGGAATAGCTGATGGAAGAACAATCTTTCTAACAGTAGTCCACTTGGTTGCTCCCAGCCCATAGGATGCTTCTCTTAAATAGTTTGGAACAGCTTTAATGGCTTCCTGGCTAGATACAACAACATTAGGAAGCACCAAAAGTGATAGGGTTAGACCACCTGCAAGTATACTTGATCCAAGACCAAACATACGACCAAAAACAGTAAGACCTAAAAGACCGAATATAACAGAAGGTACCCCAGCTAGATTGGATATATTGATACTAATTAGTGAATGCAATGGGCCCTTTTTAGCATATTCCTCAAGGAAGATAGCGGTTGCAACACCAATGACTAGAGTGACCGGTGCAACAACAGCCATGAGCATAGCTGACCCTAATATAACACTTTTAATACCAGCTTTTTCAGCCCTTATTGATAAACGGCCGGTGAGGAAATCCCAGTCTAACCAGCCAATACTAGAAGTAATGATATTATAGAGCAATAGTCCTAAAACTAGTATAATAAAAATAATTGTCAAGGAAAAGAGAACCTGGGCTACTTGATTTACAAGTTTGCGACGACTTAACCTTCTCTCTGCCATATCTAGATCAATGTATTTCTTACTACTGTTAATTATCTCATTTCTTTTTTGATTAAGAGTATTTACATTGCCATCCATATTAATACTCCCTTCTATATTTCTTGGTAATATACTTGGCCAAAAGGTTTGTAAGCAAAGTAAAAATAAACAAGATCAAACCGACAGCATATAAACTATAGTATCCGATTGTACCACTTCCTGCATCACCACTTGTAAATTCAACGATATAGGCAGTCATTGTCTGCATTGGTTCTGTAATATCAAAGGTAAAATTTTTGGCACTACCACTGGCAATGGTTACAATCATGGTTTCGCCAATCGCCCTTGAAATAGCAAGAACAAAAGCAGCTACAATACCGGAAATTGCTGATGGGACAATAACCTTAGAAGCAACTTCTAACTTTGTTGATCCCAGTCCATAAGCACCTTTTCTGATTGAATCGGGAACAGAACTCATGGCATCCTCAGATAATGATGTAACAATTGGGATAATCATAATTCCCATAACGATACCTGGTGACAGAGCATTTTTAGCTCCAAGACTAGGAATAATCTTCATTAATAGTGGTGTTACTGTATTGTAAGCAAAAAAACCGTAAACAATTGTTGGAATACCTGCTAAAACTTCAATAATCGGTTTAATGATTCTTCTCTTATTTGGTGACATGAATTCACTTAAGAACATGGCTGATGTAAGTCCTAAAGGAGCTGCAACTAACATAGCAATAACCGAAGTAACAAGGGTCCCCATAATCAGAGGTAGGAAACCAAAACTTGGTTCCTTTTTCAATGGTGCCAACTTAGTACTAAACACCTCAGTCAAGGGAACCTCTGCAAAGAAGTGGGAAGCATCAACCACTAAAGTCAAAACAATACCAATTGAAGTCAATATTGAAATCGAAGCAATCAAAAAGAGAGTAATCGGTACGATATTCTCCAACTTTGACGACCTTCTTATTTTCATTTCATATCTTGTATCAGACATATGTACACTCCATTTCACTCTGCTACTGCATTAGCATGCTTTTCACATACTAAATGCATGATAAGACAAGGAGCTCCAGGCTCCTTGTCTTATATTCTATATTATTTTGAGTAACTTTTATTTAAGGCTATCCAGTTGCTCTTGATAGGTTTCATACATAGAATCTGGTAGAGGTGCAAATCCATTGTCACCAGCTAATCGCTTAGCACCCTCAAAAGATACGACATATTTAGCATAATCAAGTACTTGTGGTTTCTCAAGTGCATACTTCACATTAAGGTATGTAAATACTGGACGAGTGAAACCTGCGTAATCAAGATCAGTCCCAATTGTTTCAAGACTTGGTTCAACAGGACCATTACCAAAATCTACTTTAATTGCTTGCAATTTATCTGTATTAGTTATGTAGTAACCAAAACCAAAGTAAGCAATAGCATTCACGTCACTTGAAACAAGGTCAACAAGTGTTGAGTATTCCTGTTGAAGACTGGCTGATGCTACCATATCTTGCTCATCAAGTATCTTTTCATAGAAGAATTCATAAGTTCCGTGGTTTTCGTTAGGACCGTAGAATTTAATTTCCTCATCCGGCCATTCTGGACGAATGTCAGCCCAAGTAGTCACATTACCTGATGCCAAATACATATTAACGATTTCTTCTCTAGTCATTTCAGTTGCCCAATCATTATCTTTATTGATTACCATAGTAAGACCATCATAGGCAAGAACGAATTCAAGTACATCTGTACCAAGTTCCATACCTTGCTCTTTAAGTTGTTCTACTTCTGAATCTTTAATCTTTCTTGAAGCATCAGAGAAATCAGTCTCACCTGGAATGAATTTTTTGAATCCAGCAGATGAACCAGCTCTACCTACTTGAACGGATACGTCAGGTTGTTCGTTTACCATATACTCTTCAGCAATGTTAGCCATTAATGGATATACAGTACCTGAACCGTCAACGATTACTGGTCCCTCAAGCTTAACATCTTCCATTGTTTCTTCTTCTTTTGTATTTGTTGCTGTATTTTCTTTTGTTTCTTCTTTCGTTTCTTCTTTCGTTTCTTCTTTCGTTTCTGTTTTTGTTTCTTCTTTTGTTTCACCACCACCATTTGAATCTTCTGTTGAAGAGCTACATGCTACAAGTCCAAATGATAATACTGCTACAAGAATTAATGCTAATAATTTTTTCATTATATCCTCCCATGAAAATAAATAAGATTAGTTTTCTTTGTGTTCAACATCTTATGAACACGCCTTATGAACATTACTTGTTTAAGATATCACGGAGGAGTAAATACAGTATGTTATGAATGTAATGCTTATGTTAATTTTTATAAATATATACTTAATTTATAGCATTATACCAATATTAGCGGGTGTTTACTTATTTGGGCGACTTCTCTAGCTAACCATAAATTTCAACTATGTCAACAAAAAAAAGACCTTGCTAACTTTAAAACTTAAAGATAGCAAAATCTTTTCCAAATTTTAGATTTAATTTATTCAGCCATTTCCAAAGCAACTTCCATCATCTTTGTAAAAGCGTTTTGACGTTCTTCACTGGTAGTCAATTCCCCACTAACCAAAGAGTCTGACACTGTTAATAGACAAGCGGCATTCTTACCTAATACTTTTGCATTTGCGAAAAGGGCAAAAGATTCCATTTCAACTGCAGTACAGCCGTGTTCATCTCGTATTTTCTCAAAGTCGCCCTGTGTCTCACGATAAAATACGTCAGCAGAATGAATTCTGGTTACTGTTACTGGAATTTCTAATTCTTTAGCCGCACCTAAAATCTTATTGTTAAGCTCTTCAGTCGCTTCAATCACATCACTGTCATAACCCGATTGAACTTTTGCATATGTTGATTCTGACCATGCATCCTCAACCAAAAGTACATCATATAAATTCAATTCTTTAGAATAAGCACCGCAAGATCCAATTCTGATGATATTCTCAACATCATAGAATTTGTATAATTCATATGAATAAATACCTACACTTGGCATGCCCATACCTGAACCGAACACTGAAATTCTTCTACCTTTATATGTACCGGTATAACCGAACATATTTCTCACATTATTAATTTTAACTGGATTCTCAAGAAATTTTTCAGCAATAAACTTAGCTCTTAGTGGATCACCGGGCATAAGAACAGTTTTTGCCACTTCATCTTTTGATTTCATCTCAATATGTGGTGTTGGAATTAAATTTGACATAACTTTCTCCTCTAACTTTTCATAATCTATGTTTCCTTACTCATTAAATATATTATAAACTTTGTAGCAACAAAGGGCAAGGGACCATGAGACCAAGAATGTTATGACAACAGTATTTCATCTACATTTGTTATTTTAAGTTTTACTTAATTACATTACATGCAATCTGTATCGGACCCCATGTTGACGTAAAAGGTGGTGCATAGCCAAAGTCTATCCATCCCAACTCATCTGTCGTAAGTCTCGCATAAATGGCAACTGCTACCGTATTGATTCGAAGAGCCGTTCCCTCTCCGCCTACCATCTGTGCTCCTAAAAGTTTATGACTATCTTTCTCCACAACCAGTTTAACAGACATTTTCTTAGATCCGGGATAATAATGTGGTTTAGTCCTAGCTTCAATAACTTTAGTCTGATAGTTAAGTCCCATATCCTTGGCTTCCCTTTCAGACAAACCAGTTTTAGCTCCTTCCAAGTTAAACACCTTAATCATGGATGAGGCTAAGGCTCCAAGAAAACTTACATCCTCATCTGCCAAAATAGAACCTAAGAGTTTTCCTTGTTTATTAGCATTGGTTGCAAGAGGTATATACTCATCATTGGTCTCTTTTATAAAGTGATATACTGAGGCACAATCTCCTGCAGCATAAATATCTTTTTGACTAGACTCCATTTTTTGATTTACTTTAATTGCACCATTTTTTAATTTTTCTATCATTCCTTCCTTAAAGAAGCCTGTATTAGGCCTTATACCGACTGAAACTACTACTAGGTCGGCCTCGTATCTTCCCTTATCTGTCTTGACTCCTGTAACCCTTGTTTCACCATAAAGCTTATCGACTGCTTCATTTGTATGTACCATCACACCTTTGTTTTTAAGCTCATCTTCCAAAAGTTCAGCCATCTCTTTATCAAGATGAGGTAGTATCTGGTCTTTAAATTCAATAACTCTAACCTCTTTACCCATTACAGCCATAGCTTCTGCAACTTCAATGCCAATGAAACCGGCTCCAACAATAAGAACCTTACTGATTCCATCCTTCGATACTGCTGCTTTTAGCTTGTCTCCATGTACAAGGTTAGACAGGACAAATACATTTTCTAGGTCTCGTCCTTCCCAATCAGGTATAATAGGTGATGCACCTGAAGTAACAACTAACTTATCGTAAGTATCCTTTATCATATTACCGGTGCTTAAGTCCTTTACTACTACTGCCTTTTCTTTTGGGTCAACCTCAAGAACCTCATGCTGATCAAAAATCTTAATACCAGACTTTTCAAATTTATCCTTTGTTCTAATGACCAAATCATCTAGTTCTTCAATTTCATTACTAACATAATAGGGTAAACCACAAGCAGCATAAGATAAATGAACACCTTTTTCATAAACGATAATTTCTACATCAGATTTACTCCTTTTGAGCTTGCTGGCAACACTCATCCCTGCTGCAACGCCTCCAATAACTATAACTTTCATATATAGGCTCCTTTCGATTTTCCGGCTTGTCTTCTAATATTATAATATACGAATATAGCCTTATTGTAAATGGCATATGTCTGTTATTGTGAGATTCTCGTCCCTAGACTTCTTACTACTTCCAACTTTTTAATACTTTCAACAATATCATAGATGAGAACAACGCGACTTTATCGTGTTATTTGCGTAGCAAATATTGTTTTCGATGGAAAAGTTTCCCTGACATTTTATGAGATGCTTCTACTCATAAAATTCAAATAGAGAACTTTCCTATAGAAAAATATAAAAAGGCCTCAAGCATAAGCTTAAGACCTTTAAAATATTGAATACCCTTTATTCTAAATTGATTGAACTCTTATTGCACTGAATAGTTTGGAGCTTCTTTCGTGATTTGGATATCATGTGGATGACTTTCCTTAAGTCCTGCCGCTGAAATCTTAACAAACTTACCATTTTCCCGTAAATCTGCAATAGTTCCTGCACCAGCATAACCCATTCCAGAACGAAGCCCACCAATCATTTGGAAGATAGTATCTTCTAGTAGCCCCTTATAAGGAACACGTCCTTCAACACCTTCTGGAACCAACTTTTTGGCATCATCTTGGAAATAACGGTCCTTTGATCCTTTTTCCATTGCTCCAATTGATCCCATACCTCTGTAAACCTTATATTTTCTACCTTGGTAAAGCTCTGTAGCTCCTGGAGACTCTTCACAACCTGCCAACATGGAACCCATCATACAGATATAACCACCTGCAACAATGGCTTTTACAACATCACCAGAATATTTAATACCTCCGTCTGCAATAACAGGAACACCATATTCCTTAGCAACTTCCGCGCAATCCATAACAGCTGAGATTTGAGGAACTCCAACCCCTGCAACAACACGTGTTGTACAGATAGATCCTGGACCTATACCAACCTTTACACAATCAGCTCCAGCTTCTATAAGAGCTCTTGTTGCATCTCCTGTTGCCACATTACCTGCAACAATCTGAAGATCAGGATAAGCCTCCTTCACCCTTCTTACTGCTTGAATAACCCCTTCTGAATGACCATGGGCGGTATCAAGAACAATTGCATCTACTTTTGATGCATATAGAGCCTCTACACGGTCTAACATATCACCAGTAATACCAACTGCCGCAGCAACACGAAGTCTTCCTTGCTCGTCTTTAGCAGCATGAGGATATAGGATAGCTTTTTCAATATCTTTAATTGTAATTAAACCGACTAAATTGGAGTCGTTATCGACTAAGGGTAATTTTTCAATGCGGTGTTTAGCCAATATTTCTTTGGCTTCATCTAGAGTTGTTCCTACAGAACCAGTAATAAGATTTTCACTGGTCATGACTTCAGAAATCTTTTTGTTGAAATCAGTTTCAAAACGAAGATCTCGGTTGGTTAAAATACCTACTAATTTCTTAGTACCTTTTTCGACCACTGGTACACCCGAAATCCTAAACTTAGCCATTAACTCATTGGCTTCATATACAAAATGATCTGGACTTAAATAGAAGGGATCAGTTATAACGCCATTTTCCGAACGTTTAACTTTATCAACCTCCTCCGCTTGCTCAGTGATGGACATATTCTTATGGATAACGCCTATACCACCTTGTCTCGCCATAGCAATAGCCATACGTGACTCAGTAACAGTATCCATACCAGCACTCATGAATGGAATATTTAGCTTGATTTTCTTGGTTAAATTAGTAGAAATGTCAACTTCCTTTGGAAGAACTTTGGAATGGGCAGGTATCAATAGAACATCATCAAATGTAATGCCTTCTTGAACAATCTTACTCATGGAAATCCTCGCTTTCGATTCATAGACTCAAATGTTTCGATTTTATATTAGATGGAGTTTAACACGCTTGCTTTCTTTTGTCAACAAATATATGGTCTGTACAGGCTTTTGGACTTTTTATCGAATGCTATACTTTTATACTTTGCCATAAGGGACTATAAAGTAAGCAGCTGGTATCTTTTCTGAAAATATTTAAAAAGAACAATTTACTCCTAAGTATAGGATAAAATTGTTCTTTTCATACTAAACACTTCGAAAACTATCAATGTCAATTTCATCTACTATCATCAAGGATAAGTTCTTAGACAAATCGACTTCCTCAAGTATTTTAGATATATCTTCTGAATCTACCACCCTAATAATTGGTCTCGTTGGTAGGTTATCATTAAGACCTCCAACAATTCCTATTCTTCCATCACTAAGCTGAACACCTGAACCAACTGGATAAGGTGATACACTAGATCTAAAAACCCTAATCATTTCTGGATCAAACCAAGTATAGGCCCTTGAAACAATCAATTCAATAATTTCATAATGACGAAGAGTGTCCTCTTCCTTCCGATTATAAACCAGGTTATCATATTCATTGGCAATGGATACAATCCTAGAAAACTCATGGATATTATCATTCTTTTTGGATAATGGAAAACCTGTACCATCATAATGCTCATGATGGGTCAGGGCCACATTAGCAGCAAGAAGTGACGATCCCGGAATTTCCTTAATTGACTCATAACCTAAAATAACATGGTCCTTATAAATCTGATATTCTTTCTCTATATAATCGTCACGATATTGACAAGGATCTATCTCGTCAATTTTAGTTTTACCTATATCATGAAGCAATGCACCCATGGCTAAATGCTTCAACTGGGTGTCATTATATCCCTTTTTCTTGGCAATAAGCAAAGACAATACACAAACATTTACTGAGTGCATGTGGAGATACTCGTCTTTATTTCGCATCTCTTGTACACTTAGCATAACCCTAGGGCTTGAAATAACCTCTGTAATAATGTTCTCAACCTGTTTGGCTATCTGGTCATTAACATTAAAATGGCCTTTCTTAAGCTGGTCCAAAGATTCTGCTAACACTCTTTTTGCTTCTTGCTTGGTTTCCTCAGTAATCAAGTCCTCATATTCGATACCTTCTGAAATCTCATCAGTAATATATATATAAGGAAGTTTCAAGTACTGTATCTTATTAATATAGTTTTGGGTAAGCTTAGTCCCACCTGTAAGTAATACAGTACCATTATTGGAATATATGGGTTTTGCTAAACTCATGCCTATTTTAAGTCGTGATACGTTGACTCTTCTCATAAATTATCCCTGCTTCACTTAATCTATTTATTTAATCTTTCTAGGAATGTACATCTTCATAGCTTTCAGAAGTTGTTCATTTGGATCAATCAGAAGTTTAATTCTCTTGCCATCATGCTCATAAACCGCTGCATATGTTGAGTCAGTAACCTCACCAGTACTGAAATCTTTAGTTTCATTGATGTTGCCGATTTCACTTTTGAAATTAGGGTTATTAACTTGAATCATCACTACAAAAGAACGAATATCTACAGTAAAAGCATGTTTTCTTGAACTCTTACTAAATATCTTGTCAATGTCAAGCTCACCATTGGTAAAGGCATACTCATATTCAACATTCAATCGTTTCATGATTATAAAACCTCCCCAAACAACTGCCACTGCAACAAAAGGTGTTATAGCAGGTAGAAACAAGGATACTGCCAAAATTATAAGAAGACCTAATAGGATAACCCCACCACGCTTTAGATTATCTATCATTGTGTTCTTCTTTGCAACCAGCTGCTCATTAAATACGTCATTATAATTCATCAGTTTCCTCCTAATGTTTATCTTTCTATATTATAACTAATTTATCTACCATAAACAAGGAAAAAAGCTTCTACACAGCCAAATAACTATGTAAAAGCTTTAAAACTTATTTCAATTACTTAATTACATCATTCCCATACCTGGTGCGCCACCCATTGGAGGCATTGCAGGTTCATCATTCTTGATTTCGGCAACTACAGACTCAGTCGTCAATAAGGTAGACGCTACTGAATTAGCATTCTGAAGAGCTGAACGAGTTACTTTAGCTGGATCAATAATGCCCTCTTCAATCATATCAACATATTTTTCTGTCAATGCGTTAAATCCAACACCGTTAACAGATTCAAGAACTTTATTAACAATAACAGAACCTTCAAGACCTGCATTTACTACTATTTGACGAAGGGGTGCTTCAAGAGCTTTACGAATAAGTTTGGCACCAGTTCTTTCATCACCTTCTAAGGTTTCAATTAGCTCATCAACCAATTTAGTTGCATGAACATAGGCAGTACCACCACCAGCTATAATACCTTCTTCAACTGCAGCTCTTGTGGCAGCAAGAGCATCTTCCATACGAAGTTTTTTCTCTTGCATTTCAGTCTCAGTGGCTGCACCAACTTTAACAACAGCAACACCACCAGCTAGTTTTGCAAGTCTTTCAGTCAACTTCTCTTTATCAAATTCGCTACTTGTTTCTTCTATTTGAGCTTTTATTTGAGAAATTCTAGCCTCAAGATTTTCTTTAAGACCAGCACCATCAACTATAATGGTATTCTCTTTTTGAACCTTGACCGTTTTAGCTTGTCCCAGTTGATCCATAGATACTTCTTTAAGGTCAAGCCCAAGTTCTTCACTAATAACTTGTCCACCAGTAAGAATAGCAATATCCTCAAGCATAGCTTTTCTTCTGTCTCCAAATCCAGGGGCTTTAACAGCTACAACATTAAAGGTACCTCTTAACTTGTTAACAACTAAAGTTGCAAGTGCTTCACCTTCTACATCCTCTGCTATAATAAGTAACTTAGCACTGGACTGAACAATTTGTTCAAGAACTGGTAAAATTTCCTGAATGTTAGAAATTTTCTTGTCAGTAATTAAGATGTATGGGTTTTCAAGAACCGCTTCCATCTTGTCCATATCTGTTGACATATATGGTGACAAGTATCCTCTGTCAAATTGCATACCTTCAACAACCTCAAGTTCAGTACTCATGGTCTTGGATTCTTCAATGGTGATAACCCCGTCTTTAGATGCCTTTTCCATCGCTTCAGCAATAAGGGCACCAACTTCTTCGTCTCCAGCTGAAATAGCAGCAACTTCTGCAATTTGATCTTTACCCTTAAGGGTTTGACTCATAGAATGAATGGCTTCAACAGTTGTATCTGTTGCCTTTTTCATACCCTTCCTAAGGATAATTGGATTAGCTCCAGCTGCAACATTTTTCATACCTTCTTTAATCATTGCCTGGGCAAGAACAGTTGCTGTTGTTGTTCCATCACCAGCTACATCATTGGTTTTTGTTGCAACTTCTTTAACCAGTTGTGCACCCATATTCTCAAAAGCATCTTCTAATTCAATTTCTTTAGCAATAGTAACACCATCATTAGTAATAAGAGGTGCACCAAACTGCTTATCTAAAACCACATTACGACCTTTTGGTCCGAGAGTTACTTTTACTGTATTTGCTAATTGATCTACACCTTTTTCCAAGGCCGATCTTGCTTCTGCTCCGAATAATATTTCCTTAGCCATAATAACCTCCTAAATTCTTCTCTTTCACTCAAATACTACTCAATTAGTCTTCAACTACAGCTAAAATGTCATTTTGTTTAACAATGATAAATTCCTCACCGTCAACCTTGACGTCTGTACCTGCATATTTGGAGTAGATTACCTTGTCATCAACTTTCACCTGCATGGAAACTTCCTTACCTTCAATAAGGCCACCAGGTCCCACTGCAACAACAACAGCTTCTTGTGGCTTCTCTTTAGCTCCTCCAGGAAGTACAATTCCTGATTTGGTAGTTTCAACTGCTTCCATTTGTTTAAGGACAACTCTGTCTCCTAATGGTACTAATTTCATAATATACCTCCTTTAATGTGTTGTTAGCACTCTTTATGTTTGAGTGCTAATCCATATATATAATAAGACAATTTCGCTTAAAATGCAATAGGGATTTGTAACTTTAATACTTCTTTAATTATTTCAGTTGACTTCTACCATATTCAAAAAGATACTGTTGGGCAATCCCTGCATTTGCTCCAAAAAAAGTAAGACCAAAATCTTCAATATGCTTATCAGATAGTTTTTTGACATTTGGATTTTTTAGTCCCTTTCTAATCCGATCATCATAAAGTTCTATCATTATTCGGCGCATCCAGACATCAACAGGAAAAACATCATATCTATTATAGCCAAAAAGCATCACACAAGATGCAACCTTTCTTCCAACACCTTTAATTTCAAGAAGCTTATCCATAAGATTCTTTGTTGATAAACCATCAAACTCAAACCCTCTTTTTTGAAAAGTCTTAATTGCATCAACCAAGTATGGTGACCTATAACCAAATTTCATACTTCGAAAATCTTCTTCTGTTAAATGTAACATTTGACTAGGTCTAGGAAAGGCATAAATATCAAAGCCCTTTATATTTCCTAATTTGTTTCCATATCTTTCGGATAATTCATTAACTAGTTTCCGAATCTGCACCATCGATTTTGATTGGGAAATAATAAAAGTAATAAGCATCTCAAAGGCATCCTGATGCATGATTCGTATACCTTCAAAAGATTTCACCGCATCTTTCAAACGTTTTTCTTTCTTTACTACCGCCTTGTTAAGAATATCATAATCAATATGAAGGTTCAAATAGTCCTGCCAAAGAGCCATATCTGCCTCATGACAATGAAACCTATACCCATCTGACAGACTGTCTACCATAACGTAATTTTGACCATAGATGAGGATAAAAGAACTCTGGTCAATATGCATGTATCGAAAAATCTGCCCTGTATTCAAAAGTTTTTCTATATTTAGTTGTTTACGCTCTACACTTAATTCAAACATGTACTTGTCCTTCTTTTTTATGATATAATGATGTAAAATTAATGAAAAAGGAGTTTATCTTGGCTAAAGAAGAAATATATACCATACCACTGTGGGATGCCATCCGATCTGATGATGAATGCCCCTTCTGTTTTATTCACAACAAACTGGAACAAGACCTAATTGATTTTTGCCTAAGCGATGCTTATATGGAGAGCGACTTCAGACAGATAACTAACAAAATCGGCTTCTGTAAAAACCACTATACTAAACTTTATAATTCTACTAATAAACTGGGTCTTAATCTGGTTAACCAAAGTCATATTATGGAAATGATGGAAGTCTTTGACAAGGCAACTAAGTCCCTTTCAGGGAATAAGGGTGGCCTTTTTAACAAGAAGCAAGACAAAGAGTCTCCTCTTGACAAACTCCTTCACACTATTACAAGCGAGTGCTATATCTGTAACCGAATAGACACGACAATGGAAAGATATTTCGAAACTTTTTTCTATCTTTATAAAAAAGAAAAAGAATTCCGTGACCACCTAAAAGAAACAAAAGGCTTTTGTATGCCCCATTATATTCAACTGGTTAAAATTGGTCAATCCTATACCAATCCAAAACTTTTCAAAGAATTCCTTGATGATACCCTTCCACTTTTCAAGGACAATATGAATCGTCTTTTAGAGGATATGCAATGGTTTGTAAACAAATATGATTACAGATACCAAGACCAACCATGGAAAAACGCTAAAGATGCTCCAAAACGTTCCATTCAGATGATTAACGGAACGAAGTTGGAGCAGTAATTAATCCTCTTCATCTTCAGTTAAAAGTTCATTAAGGACTTTAATCTTTTCTTTAAGCCGTTTCGAGTTAGTTTTGCCAACGACACGGCTTAACCATTTTCTTGCTTCTGTAGGCTTACCTTGCTTTCTATATAACTCGGCAATTAAGTACTCCAATGTATTCTGGTCCAATCCAACAATTGGAAAGGGTTCATTGTTGAAAGCAATTATAAAGCCTTCTAATGCATGACTAGAAAAAAGATTCTCCATATCCTTCAATTCATTGATTTTAGAAAAATCTTTGGCGGAATCCTTTTTCAACTCCCTCCAGTACCCTCTATACAACCAACTGATTTTAAGACATAGAAATGCCCTCATACCATCTAGGTCACCACCTTCGATAGAGTTAAATAAGGCTAATTTATAACGTTCTATACCATCCTTGTAAGAATAGAAACGATCATACCTTTTACCATTATATGAAGTTGAAATCTTTTCTTTAACCTGGTTCATCTTATAATCGGAAACAGACTTAAAATACTTATTTAAGTGAGCATACCCACAAGATGTACAAACCACCACATCATAAACAAGAGGATCAAAACCTGAATATATAGGGCGAAGGTCTGACTCTGAATCCATAAACCGTATGCGGCCTGCCCTAACACTGGATGTCAAAAAAGTAGTGTTACATACAGGACAATTCACCTTACGCTGATAGACGATTTCCTTGGCCAAGTCAGGATTAATCTTCAGTTCACCAGGGCCGACAGCATTTTTTTCGAAAATACTCTTATGCTCAGCTTTGAGGCCCATAGATTCCAGCTCTTTAAATATATCGTCCAAACAATCACTTCCTTCTGACTTCAATACAATCTGAAAATTACTGACAAAAGCTACAATATTCATTTTAACATAGGACAATCATACTATCAATTATCTACTTTATTGAATTCCACCATATGCTGTGGCTGACTTTTACCAACAGTACCAATAATAGAATAAACCTTAGTCAAAGGATTATACTTGCATTCTTTAACTAAGTGGTACTCTTTAATCTCACCTGAACTCTTAACATGTATTCTAGGTCCTGTACATTTATAGATATCATCATCAATAGTTATAGAATGATCATCATAGTAAGAAATATCAACATCTTTTTCAATAACAGCCAAAACTTTCTTCTCTAAATCATAAAGATCAACATCAGGTTTTTCTGAAAATTCAAGAACAAACCCTCGTCTAACATCATTATACTCCTTAATCTTATCAAAGCCAAACTCATCTCTTAGTATCTTACCCGTTATATCCTCTGCCGAATGGGCCATTCGCCTGTAGAGGACAGAATCAACAACTTTACTTGAAATATCCACTGGGCTAGGACCAAAAATGGAAGGCCTTGCCACAAAAACTTCTTCGCCAATTCCAATAAGTAGATCTGCATTAACTCCTAAAACAGGATAAAGAAGGTCAAAATGTTCCACAATGACCCTTTTGTCATTTTTCAAGGCTTCAAGAACAGCTTCTGCAAGCTGATGCATCTGAGTAAAGCCACTTTCAAACCTAACATCCAGATGATAAGTATGACAAGAAAAAAAGGACTCATCAGCATCATCTAAAATCGGAAGGGGACGTACGTTTACTCCATCATCATCGTTTGTCAATTCCAGACCTGGAAACATACCCTTAATCAGGACTGATTTACCGGCTCCTGCCTCACCGACAAAACCTATTAAGCTATCCATGGGAGATAAATATCTCTGGGCAATCTGGTTTCCTAAGGTTAAAATACGTCGTTTACCTCTCGGTGCAAAATACACTGAATAAATAAGGGATTCATGTATTTCTGAAAACATGAAATCATACCTTCTTTCTAAAGAATTAACCTGACAAATGATTGAAATATTTACCAAGTATATATGTTAATAATTACATATTAACATCAAATGACAGGCTTAACAATGGTGCATGCTGCTGGGCACCATAAACATCCGTTTCACCAATATCACCTGAAGCCATCGGTCTCTCAATTGTAGCTTTAATAGCTTTTGCTGGTTTAAAATGAGTAATTCCAATCACTTGACTTTCGCTGATACCGTATAAGTTAGCAATAAGTTCACTGTTTATAAGATTTTCTTCACAAAACATATTAAACATGGACCATTCCTTAAAGATAATATCAAAGGTCAACTCATAAGGTCCTGCATTCTTGCTGCGAATGACTTCACAAACATCAATCAGAAAAATTTTCATCTTAGTCACCTACCTAATCTTTCATATCTTATAGGAAATAAGCTCTTAGGGTCTTCAATCTCCATAACATGATACATAGTAAACTGATACACTTCTCCTGCTTTAAAATCAGAGGGAGAGTATGGGAAAGCCAGGTTTCCTGCTGTTGCTATTCGTCCATCATAGCCATAATGAAGCATGGTTGACCTAGCAAAAGAACAGACAGTGTTAGCATCCTCCTGACTACTTGCAACGGCTTCAATGATAATACCAATTTCATGACCCTTTATAAATTGATGTGGCTCAAGGTCACCCATAACTCCATTTTTACCATATGCATTAATATTCAAATGATAAGCTTCCAGTTGTCCTTTAAAATTATCCTCTACCCGTTCCTTAACAGCACTAATAATATGATCTATTTCTTTTATCATAATCGGATCCCTAGCACCTGCAATAGACACCGTACGGTAACCAACTTTTCTAGCACCTTCCAGCTTCACTGTATATTTTTCTGAAGGAAGAAATGCCGTTCCTGAGACCCTTACCTTTCTATCCGTCACCTGTTCAAACTTTGTTGCTGTCAAATCCAAGGTGCCACCTGGCCCTGGCAAGATATAAGGATTAGTTTTCTCATACAGGGTATGAGCGGCTACTGATAGTGTTGTACATTTTCTAATAGGACTTAAGGGTTCAATCTCGAAATAATCATTATCCAAATAACCAATCATACAATCAGATCCACTTCCCGGTGTTGCTGCTATAGCTGCACACTCTAAGATCTTTCCAAGATGAAAGGCCAATCCCATATTCATTTCTTTCTTAGCTGCTAGAGCTGCAAATGAAGTAGGATCGTAGGCTCGACCGGCAAGAATCACCTGAGCACCTTCATCCAGAGCTTCTACAATAGGTTCAACTCCCATTTGAGCAACAATATTAGTCGTTTGACCAATAATTTCCTTTGTCAGCTGTTTGGCTGGTTTTAATGGGATAATCTGACCTTCCAATAATTTTTCATTTACAAGGTCTTTTTTGATATCGGCATCAATCATAGCCAGCTTAAAGGACAAATTTTCCTCAAGGGCTATCTCTCGAACAATATCGCTACACCAACTCAAATGACTTTTTGCTCCAGATCCTCCTGCTGTTCCTACAATGACAGGTATATTCTCTTTCAAGGCTGCAACAATCATAATCCTTAAGTCACGTTTTACTGCTTTACGGTCAGTAAAGGACTTACCTGAACCCAAATAATATGGTCCCGGATCTGTTGAACCTCCATCAACGGCAATAAGGTCGGGATGTTTAGCCATACCGGCCTCAAAGGACTCCATAGGAAAACCGTAACCCAAAATAGCTGTTGGTGATAAAATGGTTATCATAATAGCCTCCTAACATTCAACTCTTTTTTTGCACATAGTCTCTTTCAATACTTTTATACGGTTCATTTCGTTATAGACAATCATATAACCTTCATCAACGCCCATTCCCGGCTTTGCCAACATTTGGTCTGGTTGAGTAGCCATCGCCACATGAACACAAGCTCTAGCTGAACCGTCTGTCTCATTACATGTCCCCCCCTGATATGCGCCGATACCTAAGCGCTTACAGTATAAAACAGCCTCTATAGTATTATGTATGCTTCCAAGATCTGGTGTCTTAATTTGTACCATATGACCTGCTTTATTATCTGCAAATAATTTAACATCCTCAAAGGTATTACACCACTCATCAGCAACAATTTCTACAGGTATCTTCCTTTGGTCAATCATTTCTGTAATCGCTTTTAGGGCTTCAATTTGACCCTGTCGGTTTTCTACATCTATAGGGCCTTCTATACGAAGAAGAAGAGGGCTTGCTGCTTGGGACAATTCTTCCATATAATCAACCATTTTTTGGTAGTCATCGTCAAAAATCAAAGCAATAGTACCATAGACATCAAGGTGAAGTATCGGTTGATAGTCTTCACTGTCACGTAGTTCCATTACTCGCTCTCTCAACCAAATAATATAATCCTTTAGTTTCTCACCGTGATTGCCTAACTTTTCAGACACATTGTTAATAAGGCCATGAGGCAGTACATCTGCACCCTTTATTATCATCTTATCTACATTTGTGTATCTAGCATCACCTGATTGCATAAAGATAGGAACATCACAGTTACAGCCATCTAATTGATACTCAATTTCTATAACCCTTGCCATAATAGTATGTTTCGCCTTAGCTACTGCATCAAGAATAGCCTGTGACAAACCATATCGGATCGCTGTATGGTAGTAAGTCCCAGTTTCAGGATTAATCATGGTATCAATCTCCTTAGCCATTCTTCTAAAGGAAATAAGCTCTCGTCCTATTAGCTTTGGGGCAATATATCTAGTAATGACTTCCATATATTCATCAGCTAAAAACAAGGGATCCCTTCCCCCTGCTCCTGAGTATTGAACGGCTGCACAATCACCGCTAGCAATCTGACCGTCTTCCAATATAATCATAATAGAAATGGCTTCCCCAGGCTGCCTTATATGAGAGAAACCGTTTGTTACTGGTTCCCCCTTATATGACTCACCATCTTTAACTGCGTGACTCTTGATAGCCCTCTGATCGTCAAAGAAAAATCCTGTTCTGCTTTTTGAACATACAATATCTTTTATTCTCATGGTTTCCTCCTCTTATTTTGGTCTTCCTACCAGACGCCCCTTGCCGATAGCATAAATATCATCGATAACCATTTGAAAACTAACTTTTCTTCGTTCATATTTTGCCCGTTCTTCGATTTTCATGCGGTTATAATCTTTCAATTCCTGTGAAAATGGTAAGCCACCCGGTTCAAGAATCCTAACAGCACCTTCATTGTCCCTGGCGGGAAGTACTTTTCCCTTATTAAACTTACTTGGTGCAAAGGGTATATCAAGAACTCCACTGGCAAATGCTGCTATTGTTCCTTTGGCAATATCTCCGTTCCCAAGTTCAAAGACTTTATCTACAATAGCTCGCGTTTCCATTTTTATAGAATTAATCTCATCAAGAAGCTCTTCCGTTAATGGCATAACCTGATCTCTTAGCATTGTTACCAACTGCTTGGTTGTCAATAAGCCACTTGCATTAGCTTCTTTCGTTGGAATACCCATGGCCTCATGGGGGGTTTTGACAATGACCTTCGTTGCTCCTGCTAGGGCGGCAGCTGCTGCTCCCCATGAAATGACACCAAAAGCCTTGTTCTCATCCTGTGGAAATCCTCCCATCCATTGATGAAGGACTGTTGTTACTATAATGTCTTCATAGCCATTTGCTTTCAGGTATTCATCTGTCAATTGTTCTAATGCTCTAATAGCTCCCACATCCTGACGCAGATTGCCACACTGACCATATCCAACTGTAATGTTCTTAACTCCCTGTTCTGCAGCCAAAAGGGATTCAATTACAGCTACTGCGTTAGATATACATGGTGGTACAAGGGTTCCGGTCAAAGGTCCAAAAGGTTCTCTATTAATAGAGACACCATGTTCTTCATATATACCGATTAAACGATCACAATACTGCCAATCATAGATGGTCTTTTCCAATGAATGCTTTTTAGCATAGGGTATATTGTAGGAAATACCACCACCTTCATACGACGTAAAACCTCCAGCAACAGAAATTTCAGTTAAAAGCCTAGCATCTGGTGTGCCATGCCTAACCTGAACCGGAGCACTAACTGATTCAGTAACCCTACGACAGGCAATAACACCATGGTTAACTGCCGGGAAACCATTTAGGAGAGATCTACCTTCCAAACGGCTTTCTTCAATTCCTGTTTCTGCTTCCTTATATCGGTTGTGTCTTGTATAGGAATCAATGGTTGTCGGCAGTAAATCTGCCTCTCCATGTTCTACTAGATAATTCAATAATTCTATGTGCTTTTCAATAAGGGCAACACCTGCTCTTGGCTGAATAAGAGTATTGCCTTTTTCTTTAGCTTCAATAAGTTTTTTAGAAAACTGCTTGTCCTTAGGAATATTCAATTGATATCTAACAGCTTCATCAAAATCAACTTCCTGACCTGTCGGCCATTGCTTCAATATGGTCTCTCTAATCTTATAAAATTCATCATCTGATAGGCGTTTATTAACAAGCTCCATATTCTACTCCTTCATTATCTATTAGTCCTTCTAAACTATTCTTCATGATATCAAGTGCTATATCTGGATCAGACTCTGACAACAAGCCCATAGCCGACATAATATAATCTGAGTCAAGTAAAAATCTTTTTGCTTTGGGTCTTAAGACCATAGGATCCTTTTCTTTATATAAAGAACACTTCAAAATCTTTATTGGATTTTTCGAATGAATCAATGGGCCTCCCGTTCCGATGATAAGCTTTACATCTCGAAGGTCCTTACCAAACTGTTCATAGGTCATACCAAAAGGAGTATAATACTCTTTTAATCTACCAACATGTCTAGTCACACTTTCACTGACAACAATTTCAGCCAACAAGTGGTCAAAGGCTTCTAATCTTTCTGCACTTAGTTCTTTCATATTATCTAAGACTTCTTCTGGCACCAGACTCGGATTATTGGTAAGACTATCAATAATTTCCTCGGTTTCACTAGTAGTCAAATCAAGTTTCTTACTAATATAAGTGATTCCCTTAGTTTCAACCGCAGACAAAAGTGAATACCTTGCACCAAGATCCCCTTCAACACTTCGTTTGACAAAAGCCTCATCAAGGCCTTTTTGGATAACATTGGCTGATTTGGGTTGGCCATCACATACAGAATGAATATCTGTGGTTGCACCTCCTATATCCACCACCAAAAGATCACCAAGGCCTTTCTGTTTATCTATTCCTACACTTAGAAGCTCTGCCATTTTCATAACTGCCAAAGGAGTTGGCATAAGTACATTATCAATAACCTGTTCTGCATCTTTAATACCTTTCGCCAAGATAATTTTATCTAAGAAGAGCTGTTGAATAGCTGCCCTGGCAGGTTCAATATTAAGTTCAGATAGGGTAGGCATTACATTATCAGTTGTTAATACTTCATATCCACTTGATTCAAGAATCTTAAGAGCTTCCTTCTTAGCACTTTTATTACCTGCATAAATAATAGGTGTTTTCCAAGAACATCTTCCTATCATGGCAACATTATGAAGAACAATCTTCTTGTTTCCACCATCAGTCCCACCAGTAATCAAGATAATGTCCGGTTCTATTTGAGATATTTCATCCAGATCATCCTCTGTAATTTCCATAGAGAAAACTTTCATAACTTTAGCCCCTGCACTAAGAGCAGCCTCCTTAGCTGCCTTAGATGTAAGTTCCGGTACGAGTCCCACTGCCACCATTTTAAGTCCACCAGCTGCACTTGAACAAGCTAGTTTTTTGGACCACTGTCTTGGACCAATTTTCTCTTCAAGTAAAGAAATTGCCTTATTCAGTCCAACAAGTATGCCCTCATGAATTGTAGTAAAGGATTTAGCCGTTCCAAGTATGCATCTATTATCTAAGTCTACACCGGTTACTTTAGTAAAAGTGGAACCAAAATCAATGAGCATGCACGCATTCATCATCCTACTCCTAAGTCTTCTTTAAGATCACTTATACCCTGTATAGGATCAGTCCCAGGTGGGTAAACACGATTAAAGCCCATATCGAGAAACTTCTTCTTAGTTTCATCGAATGGGGCTTTACCTACAACGAGATTTCCTCCTGCATAGAGGATAATATCTTCAATCCCAGCTTCAATACATTTTTCACGTAGTCCACGACAATCTAGTTCACCATGTCCATATAATGAAGATACAATAATTGCGTCTGCATTGGTCTCTATTGCTGCTCCGATAAATTCATCTTGGTCTACCATAACACCTAAATTGACGACGTTAAACCCTGCTTCTTCAAAAGCAAAGGCTAGAATTTTATTGCCAACCGCATGAACATCTGCTCCTATGACACCAATCACAATCGTTCTATTATCCATGATTTCCTCCAGCTTTTCTTCTTGATATAAGCTTAGCACTCAATCAACTTGACTATGCCATCATATTACTCTTATGGACTAATAGAGTCAACGAATGGAACCATAAAAAGCAAGAAAAAAAGACTAATCCCTCAACCGGACTAGTCCACTTTTCTACTTTATCATACTAACTTATCTTATAACCATGAAATGTCTTATTTTTTCTTCTAAGTATAGGAAATTTCCTCGTTCAATCAAATATTGAAATTCTATATATGGCTTACTTCTTAACTTCATCATAAGGAACCGCCTATAAGCTGTATCAAAAAAGGTTAGAGGGGGAAGAATCAATAGCTCCTTATTTTTTATGAAGTCTGCAATATCATCTTTGTTATCTTCATCAATCTTCATGGCTAAGCTATCGTCCATATCCATATCCGCCAGCTGAAGCTCTCTTTCAATAACCCCTAAAAAATTTTTAGAATCATATAGGATACCAACTTTTTGTTGTTTACCTATTCTTCTTAGCTCAATAAGGGTCTTCTTGCTTGGGCTCATAGCCACCCTAATCAACTTATCCTCAACATCCGGTAACATCTCCAAAACATCCTCATAATGTCTGTATGTCGTGATAATAATATCCTTATTCTGAATTTTAGTCATAAGGTCCTTATTCCCTATCTCTTCCAGAAGATACATAGAAATTGACAAATCCCTTATTTTTCCAATCTGGCAATGAATAGCATGTAGGGCCTCCCTATTGCAATCAATAATACCTATTTGGATCATATCATAATTCTTTTCTCGCTCCATTAAAACAATCTCTGAGAATATTCGTATTTCAGATAGTGAAAAACCTAATTCCAAAAGAGCATTAATATTATTTTGTATCATATGTACTGCCTTATCTTTTCGACTAAGACTTAGGAACTCTTTTTCTTTTGTTACAAAACATCCCTTACCCTTTACACGCGTTACCACTTCCATATTAGTCAACTCATGATATGCCTTGGTAACTGTTCCTCTGGACGTTTCAAGACTATCGGCTAACTCTCTCTCCCCAGGTAGTTTTTCTCCACTAACCAACTTTCCCTGCCTAATGCCCTTTAACACTTCTTCAATAATTTGCTTATATAGGGGTATGTCTTCTTTTTTTCTAATATGAAAATGCATAAAACCACCATCTTTTATCAAGTTTTTTTAATATATAGTAGAACTTTTTCTCACAATATCCTATGATAAAGAGAGTAACTCTTAAGAGTCAAAGGGAACAATCTATATCATAGGATGATTATACCACAGACCCTAAAGGATGATAAACATAATGAAAATAAAACAAGAGGAAGCAAGGGCTTTTCTTATTCATCATCATCAATTGGATGAAAAAGTTCCCGCCGATAAAAACTCCATATTAAAACTTTTTAGTAGACTACATTGTATTCAATATGATCCCCTAAACGTTGTTGGACGTAATCCAGACCTCGTGCTTCAAGCCAGAGTCAAAAATTATAATCCAAACTTGTTTCACAAGATGATCTACGAAGAAAGACAATTCATAGATGGATGGGATAAAATGATGTCTATATATCCAATTACTGACTGGCCTTATTTTAACCTAATCAGGCTACGACATGGTCAGGGAACCAAGACCACTCTAGCTTATCGAAAATCATTACAAGCACTGGATTTGACTGACAGTTTACTTGACCTCATTCACGATGACGGTCCCCTTCAATCCTCCAAACTAACTTCTACTTCAGTAAACCAAGGAAGTTGGGGACATGGAAAGCTAGCAAGCGCTGGACTCGATTATCTATATGCCATTGGCAAAATTAGCGTGTCAAATAAGATTAACACTCAGAAAATTTATGATTTAACCGAACGAATTATACCTTCATCAATACTTAATCAAAAACCACCTTTTCATGATTCTAAGCAAGGGCTTCAGGATTTTATCAAATGGTATGTTTTGAGAAGAATTGATACTATGGGACTTTTATGGAATAAAAACGGTGGGGCTTGGCTTGGCTATTACATCCAAAAAAAGCAAGATAGAACTCCCTATCTTAAGGCATTGCTTAAGGAAGAAAAAATCATTCCAATTACTATTGAAGGTATAAAAGAAGCTTTCTATATCACAAAAGAAAATCTTACCTCTTTACAAGATTTTCTTCAATCATATAGCAAAGGCTCAAGTTTTATCCAACCATCCCTTCGTTTTCTCGCTCCTCTAGATAATTTCCTTTGGGACAGGAACTTAATTGAAGAACTTTATGGGTTTAGGTACCGTTGGGAAGTATATACACCTCTTGCAAAAAGAGAATTTGGTTACTATGTTCTTCCTATATTATATGGTAATCGTTTAATCGGTAGAATCGAATTTGACTATTATCGCAAAGATTCCCCTCTGAATATAAAAAACACCTGGTATGAAAAAGATTTCATGCCAGATGCCAAGTATACTAAAGCACTTCATACTGAATTGAAGAATTTCAAAAATTATTTATTGAAGATTTAAAGGATCTGATAAAGTTCCTTTAACTCCTTTATTTCATAAGTTGGCTTAATATTCGAATCCCCTACTTGCGAAAAAGGATTATACCAACAGGTATCAATCCCAAAATTAAGACCACCAAGAATATCAGAGCTTAAGGAATCACCAATCATAAGAATTTCCTCTTTATCGTAAGAGCCTACTTTATTTAGGGTAAACTCATAAATTTCTTTATATGGTTTAGGAAAGCCTACTTCATCTGAAATAACAAGGTCATGAATATAGTCCTTAATCGGTGAATGTTTCATACGACTCTCTTGTACAAATTTGATACCGTTAGTTAAAATAACCACTTTATACTTATCATAAAGGTACTTACATAAGTCTAAGGCTCCGTCAAGTATATAACCACATTGAGATAAATTTTCTAGATATGTCTTACCAAATTCATGAGGATCAAGTTTCAGATTATAGATATCAAACAATCGTTTATACCTTTCGACTGGTATCTTTTTCTTATCAAACTCACCATTCTCATAAGCATGCCATAGCTCCATATTAATAGCTCTATAGTTTTCTATAACTTCTTTTAAGTCCAGGTTAATGCCCTTTTCTTCTAAAGCTTTTCGGATAGAATCTTCTTCTGCTTTATCAAAATCAAATACAGTTCTATCAGCGTCTAATAAAATTAATTTGTACATAGCACTCTCCTTTTTTTACTAATGTGCCTATTGTACCATAAATTCCTTAATTAGCGATAGTACAAGCCCTGAGTTACTTTCATTCACATGAAGCCAGATAGGTCTTAGGTTTCCTATTTCTCTAACTAATAAACGTATTTCCGTCTTCTTAGATTTCAAGAACCGTCTCTTTCGGTGATTGGTATTCAAGGCATACACATCTAAACGTGACCACTCTATAAAGTCAATGCCTACAATAAGCCCTTTTTTACCAATTTTAACCCCACAAAGGTAGTTATACACACTTATCCAAACCATATCAATCATATACATACCAAAACCATGAATCAAGGCTAGACTCATATCTCCATTAATAAGCTCTAAAATAATCAGACTAAACAAACTTACGCAGACAAGAAGAACAATCCACTTACTAACCATTAAGTAAACTCTAGTCCAATTAGAAGTAAATCCTTTAGGGCTGGTCATATAACATATCGTATCATGTTGGTATCCCTTATTAAGCTCATAATGATAGACTTTTTTGAATTGTATAATTGAACGATAAACAAAAAAAGCAATTAACATTAACGAAATAGCTTGATTAAAATTTGACATAAAATGGCTCCCATCCTATTTATAGTACTATAATACTATAATAGGACTAATAATTCAAGACAAATTAGGCATTTAGACCTATATTTTGTAATAATATGATCTAATTTCCTCATTTTTGCCTAATTCCTTAAATCCAAGAGACTTATAAAGCTTATGTGATACCTGGTTTTTTAAATAGACCTCAGGTACCCTAAAATATTTCATACCGAGTTCAATTCCTCTACCAATAATCCTTAGCATCGTTTTTTTTCCTATTCCTATCCCCCTGTAACCTTCACTAATAACGATAGGAAGATTATGTTCCATAAGCGTTACATCGCCTATAGCCTTCCAATATCCTGATTCATTCTCAATCTGATCTTCTTTAATAAAAATTTCTATAAAATAAAGTTCACCATTACTAGAAAGATATTGATACATTGCTTCAATATCGTCCAAATTATATACCTTATCTTTATTTCCAATAGCCATTTCCATTATATATGCTTCCCGGTACCAAGGTAGAGCTAATTTGTAATCACTAATTTCTGGTCTTCTCAACCTTAACTGGTCATCAATATGAAGAAATTCCGGTTGTCTTCTAGAATCAAACTCCATCATAGATCTCCTTTTAAGCCGGTGTCAGTAAAGTCCTTGTATTCTTGTACTTAATCCTAATAAGCTCCTTACCATAAATGGACAATTTATTATATGATCTTTCTATCTTCTCACTTACCCAAACTGCACCTTCCTCAATATTAAGGTCCATACCTTGATATGCTAAATACATAAGGGATGGAACATTATCAATATGTGCAATTGCGTCGGCATCAGCCAGACATAAGGCCTCAACGCTTTCAGGCTTAATATTCCGACTTCCCCGATGGCTATATATACAAGCTTCTACTAGGTCAATCTTTTCCTTGGGATAACCTAAGGAAGATAGGATCCGTCTTGCTTCTCTTCCACTATGAATATGATGATCTTCATAAAGGTTTTTATCTATTATTCCTGCATAATCATGAAGAAGAGCTGCTAATTGAACAACTTCCACATCAGCCCCTAATTCAATGGCCATGACTTTTCCATACTCAACAACTGATATAATATGATGGGACCAAACCCCATATCCAAAGGTGTTACTTTTTGACTGACAGGCAGTCTCAACAATATTCGCTACATCATTAATTATATTCATAAGGTCACTTCCTTCACCCAAATCTAAGATCAAAAATTGGTCCGAAATTGATAAAATATCTCTTTTTATTATACCAGAACATACGTTCTATATCAAGATTTTTAAGTAGGCATAGGGTTCGGATTAAGAAAATTAAGAAAATTCAGTCTTCCCACTCTTCTCTTAAAAGACCAAAAACTTTCTCATCTTTCCATACACGGTCCTTATATCGAGACTTTCTTAAGAGGCCTTCCAAATTCATACCACATTTAAGTAATGAAGACTCACAGGCCTTATCATCTTCATGACATTTTGCTGAAACTTTATGAATATTCAGATTATGAAAGAGATACTCAATCATACTATGACACATTTCAGTGGCATAATCATGCCCTAAGAAATCAATATCCAGATAATGATTAAAAGCTACAATACCTCCAAAGGCATTTACTTGTAATACCCTGTAATCCATGAGACCAATCGCCTTCTCTTCTCCCTTTACAAGCGCCAGAAAAACAGACCCTTCATTATCATCTAATTGCTTCGACAGAATATCGTAAAACTTACTTTTTGCTTCTTTTTCAGTATTTAGACTTTCTTCTGATATATACTTGGTCATCTGTTCATGGCTGCCCATCCGATAAAAAAAATCAAAGTCTCTTTCATCCATTAGGCGATAAGTCAGTCGGTCTGAATCCCCCATTTCAATAAATATCTGTAAACTGCTATCCATTTCACGCCTCCTTTTTTTCTATATTTTATCACATTCCTCAAAAAGACGTCGACTTTCTTCTATCCATACTTGACTAGCTATGTTAAAATAATTTTTAGATACTTTATTGTCTATTTATATAGGAAGTTTTTTTCCACCTATGAAGGGATACTCATGAAAAATATAAAAATGATTGTACTGGATGTCGATGGTACATTAACTAATAGTGAAATTGCATATATGGAAGACGGTCAAGATTGGAAAGAAATCAAAATCTTCCACGCAAAAGATGGTCTTGCTATGAAAACAGCCCTCCATCATGGACTGGAATTAGCCATTATCACAGGTCGAGAATCCATCATTACCCAAAAAAGAGCTGATGAGCTGGGCATCAAATACTGTTATCAAAATATACATCACAAGGTTCCAGTCCTTAAAGAGATTTGTCAGTTAACAGGATTTTCTCCTAAAGATACAGCCTATATTGGTGATGACATCAATGACTATGGGGTCATGAAAATGGCAGGTTTTTCAGCTTGCCCTGCTGATGCAGCTTCAGATATACTTTCTCATGTTGATTATGTAGCAAGTAAAGATGGTGGCAAGGGAGCTGTTCGAGAAGTCATAGAACTGATTATGAAAGAGCAGGATATATGGCCTGTAAAGAATAACTAGTTTCATCCTCTATTTAACTATTCTTATTAGCCCATTTCATAGAAAAAATGGGCAAGTATTGAATTAACTTAAAAACTATTATTATTGCTTTTTGAAAGGAGCAGCTTATGTCAAAAGATATTAAACTAACAGAATACTCACACGGTGCAGGTTGCGGTTGTAAAATTGCTCCTGCCATCTTAGACACCATACTAGAAACCTCCATTGAAAGTGTTAATGATCCAAGGCTTCTAGTTGGCAACTCTAGTAAAGACGATGCTGCTGCATATGACCTTGGCAATGGAACCAGCGTACTTTCAACTACTGATTTCTTTATGCCAATCGTTGATGATCCCTTTACATTTGGAAAAATTGCAGCAACCAACGCACTTAGTGATATTTATGCTATGGGTGGCAAACCCCTCATGGCTATTGCTATCTTAGGTTGGCCACTTGATAAGCTAGATCCTGATGTCGCTAAAACTGTCGTTGATGGTGGTCGCGCTGTCTGTTTAGAGGCAGGTATCCCACTTGCTGGCGGTCATTCCATCGATTCACCAGAACCTATTTTTGGTCTTGCTGTCACTGGACTTGTGGATAATGACAAACTTAAGCAAAACGTTGGTGGTGAAATCGATTGTGATATTTATCTAACTAAGCCGTTAGGGATAGGTATTTTAACAACTGCACAAAAAAGGAAAAAAATTCAAGAAAATCATATTCAAGTTGCTATAGATACCATGTGTACTCTCAACAAAATAGGTGGTGAAATTTCTAAGTTTGAAGGTGTAAAAGCTGTAACCGATGTTACCGGTTTTGGACTTATGGGTCACCTTGGAGAAATCTGTGACGGAAGTCATATCTCAGCTACCATCCACTACGACAAGGTGCCTTTCCTTCCCAACACCAAACACTACTATGAGCTTGGTTGCATTCCAGGTGGTACTAGAAACAACTTTAAGAGCTATGGTCATACCCTTGGCGAGATGACCAAAGAACAGGAAATCCTTCTCTGTGATGCCCAAACCTCCGGTGGTTTATTATGCATTGTAAAAAAAGATGCTTCACCTTCCTTTAAAGAATTTGCCAAAGGCCTCGGACTTGATTTGGAACCGATTGGATATACCCATGAACAAAAAGACAAGCTTATCTATGTAGATTAGAATTGGCGGTTAAAATGAACTTTTCAAAGACTAATAATTTCAAAAAAATAGTATTGAACCAAATACCACTTATAGATGTTCGAGCTCCTATTGAATACGAAAAGGGCAGTTTTCCAGCTACTGTTAACATTCCTCTAATGGATGATGAACAGAGACATCTTATTGGTATCCGGTACAAGGAATCAGGCAATGAAAAAGCGGTGGAACTTGGTCACGAACTAGTAAGCGGTCAAGATAAAAAGGCTAAAATCTCAGCCTGGCTTGACTTTATTCAAAAAAATCCTGAAACTATTATCTTCTGCTTCCGTGGTGGTCAACGATCGAGAATTTCTCAGGAATGGATACAAGAGGCATTAGGTAGGGAGATTCAACGTATTGAAGGTGGCTATAAGGCCTTTCGCCATTATCTACTCGATGAACTTAATCCTAAACACCAAGACTTTCAACCAATCCGTTTAGGTGGACATACGGGAAGCGGTAAAACAATCCTTCTTCGCAAGCTAGATTTCTCAGTGGATTTGGAAGGCATTGCCAACCATCGTGGTTCTTCCTTTGGTAATCAGATAACACCACAGCCGACACAGATTAACTTTGAAAATCAATTGGCCTACAAGTTAATTCAACTACAAGACCAAGGTTTTACCCATCTAGTATTTGAGGATGAAGGGAAAAATATTGGCAGATGTTTTGTCCCTAGAGATTTTTCTCTTCATTACCGTCAATCACCTCTTGTTGTAGTTAAGGTGCCTGTAGAAGAAAGAGCAAAAATAATCCTTCAAGAATATGTTATTGACTCTCAAAAAGGACATATAGACTACTATGGTCCTAAAGAGGGCTTAAAATTATGGTTGGACTATATCCTTACTAGCATAGACAAAGCTAAAAAACGATTAGGTGGAGATAGACATCAGAATATGATTCAAATGGTTACTGACGCCTATACTAAACAAGGACAAGATAAAAATCCTGACCACCATCTAGCCTGGATCCATGATTTTCTTGTTAATTATTATGATCCAATGTATGAATATCAACTTTCCAACAACAAGGAACATATTATTTTTGAAGGATCTACTTCTGACGTATATGACTATTTAAACAATCTCTCCATGAAAGAATAAGCAAAAAACATCATATTTAGAGATAGAACCTATGATTCAAGGCAAAATACATCAAGTATTTTGTCTTTTTCTTTTGTATACTTATATTAATCTTAAAAGTATCACATAAAAATGAAAAGCAGATTATATAAGACATAGAAGTCCTGGAGCCAATATTATGGACAGGAATTTGGAAGGAGAATACTATGAAATACAAATTAACTGAAGGATCAACAATTTATCTAGCAGGTGTAGCTAATTACAATACTTCAAAAAAGGAATCTAAAACAAAGGGTACAAAGTCAAAAAACATTGAATTTGATTTTGCTAATGACTTAGAAATCGATACTGACGCCTTAAAAGAAGAGCTTAAAAAAATCAAAATCATAGCTAAAGATGAAGCCAAAAAAGCAGTAGAGAATATAAAAGTCTATGCCAAGCAATACAAAGCAACAATAAAACCCGAAGATAGTGAATCCCAAGAACAGACGCAAGATGAAAATGTATCTAACGAACCTAAGCAAGAAGATTTTACTTCAGAAGATCAAAATCAGGAAGGGCAACCTCAAGAGAATCCTGATGAAGAGGAAACAAAATCAGCAGATGGTGTCAACGATGAAGATACTACTTATAAAGAGCCTGAATTTATAGATGGTTTTTCAGAAGCTATGAAAAATTTTGGTGTTCATATGGAACACTTTGGTAAAAATCTGGAAAAGAACCTCTCTCAAAATATGGGGACTTGGGCAAAGAGCTTTGAAAAAGGCATGAATCATTTCGAGAAGAATATGGAAAAATTCGGAGAAGAAATGGGACGTTTTGGCGAAGAAATGGGCAAAAAAGGTGAAGTTTGGGGCGAAAACCTAGAAGAAAACCTAAAAAACTTCAGCAAGAATTTTGAACAATATTGGTCATGTGACAATAACCAAGATGCATATGAATCTTGGGAACTAGAGGCCCTCTTTAATGAGCTTTACAACAATTCAGAAATCATTCAGACCTTAGATCCGACCCCTGACCGTTTCTTTAAAGTTGAAAATTACGAACTTGGTACTAGGTTAAACGACCAAATGACTTTTGTAGGATGTCAGGTCAAGTCAATTGACTCGCTTCCAAACCAGTTCGTTTCCCAATCCTTAAAAGCAAATAGGTGGCTGATTGTGAAACTGTCAAAAGAAGAATATAATAAAGACTGGATGTCAAAGCTCACTGAACTTGACGAGGTTAAAGACTATACGATGGAAAGCTACTTCATTGTCCGTCAATTCAAGAAACAAGAAAAGCAAGACAGCAAAAAAATCAAGTTGTATATTCCACTTAGACAAAAATAAGGACGGTTAAGCTATGACCAACACCACTTTAGTACTGAGAGCAATTGAATACATTGAAAATCATCTGAAAGATTCGCTAAACATCAGTGATGTGGCTGAACATGTTGGTTTCTCCAAGTACCATTTTACCCGTATATTCAAGGACCAAACCGGTTATAAACCTTCTGCCTACTACAAAGGTCGAAAGGTAACCGAAGCCATTCATCACTATTTAAAAGAAGAGTGTCGAATTATTGACGCAGCCTTCGAATATGGCTTCAATTCACCGGAGGTCTTTACTAGAGCCTGCCTTTCTGCCTTTTCCATGTCTCCATCTCAGATTAAGAAATCAATCAAGGACAATACATTCAGAGGTATAGATGCTATTACAAAATCCTCCCTTGCAGTCTATCAAGAGATGTGTGATTTTAAGGCAGAAGAAAAAGAACTCCCTGGTATTTTACTTAAGGGATATACCTATACTTCCAATGAGTTTTTACCATCTTTAAACACTCATTTACCTGGTCTAGCTTCGTTAATTAGTGACAAAGAGCTAATTTACCATCTGCATTGGGCTACAGATGAAATCAATAAGTACTACCACCTCATCGGAATCCCCATTGATTTATCTGGTATGACTGATGAAGATTTTAATCGATATATTTATAAGCGAGTACCAGACAACCATTATTTGATCTTCCCTCTTACCCAGGAAGGAAAGGAGAGAGAAAGTATGAACAATCATATATATAATAACTATTTACCTAGTAGGGGCCAACCTAGCAATAGGACTTATGCTGTAGAAGCAGTCCGGTTGATTGGTGATACCTGTCACCCAACTTCTCTTCTCTATGTTCCCTATCAAGCTGAAAAACCAAGTAGAAAATCCATTTAATTGGACTTAAGATAAATAAAATAAGCTAACACCTTTACCCCTTCGTCTCTCCTTAATGTATTTTCTAGATGAAGGGGTTTCCCTTGCCCAATCTCGTATCAATACTTTCACATTGCCTATATGCCCCACAGAAAAAATATGTTAAGATATAAGTTAGAATATTGTCTTTTGGAGGACAAGGTGAAGGAATCAGATCAAAAAACTATCGAGATACTCAAAAATAGAATACATCAACTTGAAAATGAACTCTACGAAAATAAACGAGCAAAAAAAGCTATAGAGGCAGCAGGTTTTGATATATGGGGGAAAAATTTCCTTACTGGTGAAACCTTTGGTAGCAATAATCAGATTTTCAAAATGTTGGGATATACTCCTGAGGATATTCCTACTATATTGAACGATATAATTTCTTATATTCATCCTGATGATCTTCCAAAGATTATGAAAAGTGTTAGCGACCATTTTGATGGAAAGACAGATATTTTCGAATCTGAGTTTAGACTTAGGGCCAAAAATGGTTCCTGGATATGGACAGGAAATACCGGTAGTGTTGTTGAAAAAGACGAAAAAGGTAATGTTACCTTATTTATGGGACTTTGCTTTAATGTAGATGAAAAACGTTATCTAGAAGAATCTATGAAGCGCTTGGCCTATACTGATTCTTTAACCAAACTGGGTAATAGAAGAATTTTATTTGAGTCTGGCGAACATGAAGTTGAACGAGCACATAGATACAAACATCCCCTATCCCTATTCCTTTTTGATATCGACAACTTCAAAGTTATAAACGATACTCATGGGCACCTAGTAGGCGATGACGTTCTTCTTAAGATATCTGAATATCTCTTCAAAGCTATACGTCAAGTAGACATAAAAATAAGATATGGCGGTGATGAGTTTATTGTTTTGCTTATTGAAACCAATCTTCAAGAAGCTTTCCAAACTGCAGAACGCCTTAGACATGCTGTCGGTAATATGGACTTCCCCTTAAATGAACAGGTAACTATTAGCGGGGGTGTTGTTGAATTGGGAAATAATGAAAAGTTGGAGTCTCTCATTCAACGTTGTGATGAGGCTCTTTATACAGCGAAAAATACAGGTCGCAATCGTATACATATGATTAAATCTAGAAATGAGGCATAATATGAAAAATTTAGTATATGGAGTCTTAGGAGCTTTACTATTTATCCTTTTAGTTTTTGCTGTTCTCCAACTTAATAATAAAGACACGTCGAAGACCGAACAAGCTGAAGATGCTCCTAAGATTGTTATCAATGAGCCTGGCTCTATCGACAATACAGATATTGACAACAATCAAGACTTAAATGAAGTCAAGAAGGCTGAGGATAATGAAATGGAAGAAGAAACAGCAATTCCGGTACCCGATGGTAAAACATTAGTTACTGTTGAATCCCCTCAAATTGAGCAAGAAATGCTTTCTCTTGAAGAAACTGCCTATCATGAAAATATTACCGACTTAACTAAGACAAGTCCAAAACTTGCTTTTGCAGAACTTAGTAAGGATCACTCTTTAATTGAAAACTTAAATGGGTCCTTAAACTACCTATATGATTATAGTTTTAATTACACCAAGGACCAAATTGGCATTATTTCCGATCCTACTTCTTTATATGTTCTATGTAATAAACTAAATCGACTTCCTGCTGATTATGTTCCTGAAAACCTAGTTATACCTGATATTAAATCAACTACAGCTGATGATGTTGATAAACGTTACGTCAGAGAAGAAATGGCTAAGGCACTAGAGGGTATTTTTGCTGCCGCCCAAGAAGAAGACCTATATCTCTTTGCTGCCTCTGGCTATCGTTCCTACCTTACACAGGAACGAATATATAACTCCCATGTCAGCTCTAAAGGCTTAGAGGCTGCAGATAGAGTCAGTGCAAGACCTGGCCATAGCGAGCACCAGACAGGACTTGCTATGGACGTCACTTGTGAAGCTGTTGGCTATAAACTGGAAGAATCCTTTGGACTCTTACCTGAAGGAGTCTTTCTAGCTGAACACGCGCATGAATATGGGCTTATCATTCGATATCCAGAAGATAAGATAGATATTACCGGGTATAATTACGAGCCTTGGCACCTTCGTTATGTCGGTGTCGAACTGGCATCCTTCCTTTATGAGAACCAATTAACCTTAGAGGAGTTTGATTTTCTTGTACAAAGTCAGGCATATTTATATGTAAATGAATAAAGTGTATCCTATTGATTCTAGAGAGGTCTTGTATCAGCAAATTAACTTTGCTGATATAAGACCTCTTTTATTATCTCCAAACTATCTCATAGTAGGTTTTTACCTATATCTATACTGATTTCAACAGCTGCATTTATGACTAAATAAGTTTAGTCTGTATTCATAATAAAATAAACATGTTGACAATAAGCATGAGAAAGGTTAGAATATACATATTCCCATATGTTCATATGTGTCCTTGAAGGAGATTATAATGACCCAAATTTTTAAATTATTGTCCGATGAATCACGACTAAGAATTGCATATCTTCTTTCCAAAGAAGAGTTGTGTGTTTGTGAACTGGTCGGAATAACCAGATTACCTCAACCAAAAATATCAAAAATTTTGTCTAAATTCAGAGACTTAGGTTTAGTCTCCGATGAGCGAAAAGATAAGTTCATGTTCTACCGATTGAACAAAGAATCAGATATGCTATTACAGATCCTTTCTTATATGGAAGAACATATATCTGATTTTCCTCCTCTCATGGATGATAACAAACGTCTTTTGCATAAAGAAGAACATATTGATCAATGTACACTTAAATCTTTACGAGAGGTAAACTAGAAGGAGAACATATGATTACTGCATTTTTTACGTTCATCAATGACCAATTTCTAAAAATGAATTGGCTAAGCCAGAGTATTGAAAAATTAGTCACAAAGGTGTTTGGGCTAAATATGGATACCAAAATTGGGGCTAGTCTTCACTTTTTCATATATGATGTCATTAAAATTTTCATACTTTTGATGGTTTTGATATTCACAATTTCATATATACAAAGTTTCTTCCCACCTGAACGAACCAAAAAGATTCTCGGAAAGCATAAAGGCTTTTCTGCTAACTTATTTGGAGCTCTACTTGGAACCATTACTCCCTTTTGTTCCTGTTCCTCCATTCCACTTTTTATTGGCTTTACCAATGCTGGATTACCAATTGGAGTTACTTTTAGTTTTCTTATCTCATCACCCTTGGTAGACTTGGCATCTGTGATTATGTTAGCCAGTATATTCAATTGGAAGATTGCTCTTGCTTATGTTTTAGTTGGATTAATCCTTGCTGTTTTAGGTGGTTCCCTGATTAGCTATCTGAAGCTAGAGAAATATGTTAAGGAATTTGTCTACAATAACATGGCCTCTTCTGTTGAAATACAAGACCAGACCCTAGTAGATCGAATACATTTCGCCAAAGATCAGGTTATCTTTATTATCAAAAAAGTTTGGCCCTATATATTAGGCGGTGTAGCAATTGGTGCAGCCATCCATAATTGGATACCTGAAACCGTTATTCAAAGTCTTCTTGGTCAGGGTAAATGGTACTCTGTTCCACTAGCAACTGGTGTTGGTATCCCTATGTATGCTGATATTTTTGGCACCCTTCCCATTGCTGAAGCTCTAATTGCCAAAGGGGTTGGCCTAGGTACTATATTAAGCTTTATGATGGCTGTAACAGCCCTATCACTTCCTTCCCTTATTCTCTTAAAAAATGTTGTCAAAACTAGACTATTAATTGTTTTTACAACTATAGTAACAATCGGAATCCTTATTATTGGATTCGGCTTTAATACAATTACCTACTTGTTTATTTAATAATAAGTAAGGATATATAAACCAATAAGAGTCAGATGTATGAATCATTTGATGTGAATTAATTTGAAAGGAGCGTGTGACCAACCTGTCACACAAAAAGAAAGATGGTTATTAAAATTTTAGGTTCAGGCTGTGCAAACTGCAAAAGACTTTATAAGAACGCTGAAAAAGCTGTTCAAGATCTTGGTATCGAGGCAAGTTTAGAAAAAGTAGAAGACTATGAGAAAATCATGGCATATGGTGTTATGTCTACACCTGCCCTAGTTGTTGATGAGGAAGTGAAGATTTTTGGTCGTGTTCCTTCCCCACACGAAATTAGTTTACATTTAAAATAAACCTGCTTATGAAAAAGTAGAACAAGGAGGATGTTTTACATCCTCGGTTTTGCCAAAGGCAAATTGTTCCAATTGTCGACGGAAAGTCCTATAGCGGACTTTCCTAGTAAAGAACAAAAAGGCCCTATGACAGCTTATGCTGTCATAGGGCTTTTTTAATAAATTTACTTATACAGCCTTTTCTACTAGTGGTTTTCCAAGTGGAAGGATTTCTCTACCATGTTGTGTATTGATAATAATAGCACCCGATCCATAAAAACTCATTAGGGATATAAGTAGTTCTGAATAGGCAGCCATACTATGGAAAAACTCCTTTGCAACACCCAAAGTTGAAAAAGATAATCCGATAAATAGGAAATCAATTAGTGTAAAAATAATGAATAAGACCTTATTAGTCGTCATTGAACCAACTGTCATATATAGGGTAAAGATTAAATATCCTACAAATGCTATACCAAGCTGTTTTGAGTCGACTTTATTCATTAAATTTTCTCCAAACACGCCATTACTAATCATCCAGCTCATAGCAACACCAAACCAGAAGAAAGCATAACCACCAAAAGCAGTCGCTCCAAATGTATTATTTTTCTTTGCATCATTAATACTTGCATAAAGCTGGGCACTTGCTCCCAAGAATAAGGCCCAAGGAATAACAAAGGATACATCAGATGTAATTCCCAATTTTTGACTTGAAGCAACCAAAGTTACAATAGCCAACCCGAATAACCCAAGAGGAGTTGGATCAGCAACAACAATTTTTCTTTCTTCCATAATAAACCCTTTCACATAACTCATTCTCATGTGGCTTAAAAACGCACACCGTAAGAAGTATACAGGAATTTATATCCTATGGCAAGAACATTTTTCTTAGCATATGCTTGTTGTCACCTTCATCCCTAGTATCCTTTTTCCCATCTATCAGCTATTCATATATTATATTGTTCATAACAAAAAAATACACATCCTTTACAGGATGTGCTAACAATCTTCAAGTCTATTCATGATGTCATTATACAAGTCTACGTCCATCATAATCATGTCTACTCTGTTGTTGACCAGTACGCCTACATTTCCTTTTTCATGTACAATTTCTTTAACGTCTTTAAAGCGCCTTCTTAAGTCTTCACTGTTGATTAACACGTCAGTCGGTACTGTCTGAAAATTTCTCATACCCTGCTCCCACTTGTTGTACCAGACATATTCAAGTCCATCCAAATTCTTCTCAGTTCTTCGTCCAGTTCTTCTTCAGTCAACATTTCTACGAATTGATCTTTAGTGTGATCTAATATTGTGTAGTAATAATTACCTTCATAGTAGATGTCTACATTCAATTCATCATATGCGTATTCTACACGCTCGCGCATGTTCCTAAATCTTGGCACAACCATACTCTCCTTTATTTTCCCTATTAATGATATGATACCATAATTCGATTTATAAAACAAATATTATTTAAATATTTATAATGAATAATTTTCATATTATTCTATGTATTATATATCGACTTATTTTATATATAATTTATCTCTTTTTTCATATTATATTTATAAACTTTTTAATCCTAAATATATAATACTAAATAATTATGTTATTAGCAAGCTTTTATTTTTTAAATATATATCTATTTAAATTATTATTAATATATATATTATTAATATATTTTTTATCAATAAAATTATATCCTTTATTTTAATATTATTAACAACTATATTAATTATGAAAATAAGTCTATTATTAATTATACTTAATATATTTTATTATATATTAAAGTAATATTATATATTTTTTATATTTCATTTTTCATATATGGAACAAGAAAAATAAAGAATCAGTCCTGAATGCTTCTTGTGATTCAACTTTGAAAGTGATAAAATAGAATTATGTAAAGAATCGAGGAATTTCAAAATGAAATTTGAAAATGCCAATAGACATTTCACTAAATCAGAGATTGATGCCATTACAAAAGCAATTGAAACTGCAAGAGATGTTTCTTTTCTAGAAACCATGATAGATATTATGCCCAGTCCTATATTTTATAAGGACAAGAAAGGTATTTATCGTTTTTGTAACCAGGCATTCTGCGATTATATAGGGCTCCCCAAGGCTTTAATCATTGGTCATACAGTCTATGATGTTGCCCCTATTAATCTTGCTCATATTTATCACCAAAGAGATATGGACCTTCTCCAAAGCCAGGAGTTGCAAGTCTATGAATCAAGTGTTAAGTATCATGATGGTTCTCTTCATGATGTTATTTTCCATAAAACGGTTCATTTAGATGACCAACAAAATAGTATTGGTATCGTTGGCGTCATGGTTGATATAACCAAGCAAAAGGATACTGAACGATTAATCCAAGGCCAAAACATAATCAAAGACGTACTTATCCATATCAGTCATGTCATTAACCAAAAATCTGATCAAATTAATTTTTACCACCTTCTCCTTGATCAACTAGTCTTGAGTTTCAGGCATGTAGACTACGGTTATGTATATAGTATCAATGATGAAAGAGTTGAGTTCCTTGCAAATTTTGGTCATGATCATGATAACCTACCTAATTACTACCTATCTCTAAAAGACTGGTATATTAACGAACACGCCAAAGGCATTTTCAATGAACCTGATGTTATTGAAAGACTGGATGAATATTTCACTGAGAAACTTCCTATCGAAATGAAAACCATTGATGGACGAAAGGTTCAGTCCTGTATATATATACCTATAGAACTAAAGGAAAATAAATTAATACTTCTTGTTCTAGAAAGTGCTTCAGTTGCTGCATTTTCGGCTATTGATATCTGTATTGCTGAGTATATACAACTTCAGCTTCCTATTATTTATCGCTTTTACGCACTGAATAAGGAAACCCTTCTGCTTTCCCGATATGATTCCTTGACTGGCCTCATGAATAGGGGTTATTTCAACACGATTTTTGAAGATAGACTAAAATTTGCCGCAAGAGATAACCACAAACTATCTTTAATCATGTTCGATCTTGACGGACTTAAGGTTATTAATGACAACTTTGGTCATGCTTGTGGGGATGCATATCTTAAGCATTTTGCTAATTTCATAAAGAATCAGTTTCGCTCAACAGATACTTTTGCCAGAATAGGCGGAGACGAATTTCTAGGAATTTTTACTACGACTGATCCCTATACATTACGAAAAAAACTTACCCTGCTTCAAACCTTATATACCCAGTTGGTTATTGAAGAAGATAAGTTCTCGTTTTCCGGAAGATTTAGTTATGGTATTGCTACTTTTCCTGATGATGCTGACACTGTAGACGGACTTTTGACTATTGCGGATATAAAGATGTACAGTGACAAAAAACATTACAAAAGTAATACCTGATTACTTGACAATCAGTGGATATCCACTGACCATCATAATGACTTCAGACGCTTCTTTTGCTATTTTCTGATTAACTCTTCCAAGTATATCAGTAAAGACTCTACCTAGCTTATATTCTGATACTAGGCCCATTCCAACTTCATTGGTCACAAGATATAAGTCCTTATCTTTTGCATTACTAATAATATCTTCTATATTATCCATAATGCTTCTTTCCAGTTTTTTTATATCTTTTGTTGTTGCTCTTTCAATGTCAGGGCAGTAGTCAAATATTAAGTTTGTCACCATAGTTCCCATACACTCAAGCATAACTACCTTTTCCTTAGCCTTACCTATGACTTGACCCAAATTTTTATGACCTTCATGGGTATGATATCGTTCACCTCTTCTTTTCTGGTGACTTCTAACTCTTTCCTTCATCTCATCATCAGTAATAAATCCAGTAGCTATATAAAGAATTGCATCTGCATCCATAAGTCTATTTTCTACATATGAAGACTTGCCACTTCTCATCCCACCGGTAACTAAAACAATCATAATATCCCTCTTCTTTCTTTTATTATGTCCATAATACCATATCTCTCTGTTTTTTTCCTTAGACTTATGCTATACTTCATTACGTTAAAGGACAAATTGATCCAAAACGGAGGTTTATATGTCAAACTATTTCAAACTACAAAACGGTTCAGACGTTCGTGGTGTTGCACTAGACGGAGTCGAAGGTGAAAAGGTCAATCTAACAAAAAAAGAAACCTATTATATGGCTGTTTCCTTTGCCAAATGGCTTAGCAAAAAGACAGCAAAAGATACAAAAGATCTAGTCATTTCTATCGGCTGTGATTCCCGTTTAAGCGCCGATAGCTTAAAACTTGGTATTTTCAGCGGTCTTACTGGTCTGGGTGTTCAAGTTCTAGACTGCGGTATCACTTCAACCCCAAGCATTTTTATGTCTACCCTCTTTCAAGCCAGTCAAGCTGATGCAGGTATCATGATTACTGCAAGTCACCTACCTTTTAATAAGAATGGGATGAAATTCTTTACCCATGATGGTGGTCTTAATAAAGCAGATATTAGAAAACTTCTTGAAACTATTGATGAATCCATACCTTATATAGAAAACACTCATGGTGTTAAGGCTTTTGATCTTGTTTCCACCTATTCAAATCACATTGTCGATATCATCAAAAGTTCTACCGGCATGGATCGGCCACTAGATGGAATGAAAATAATCGTTGATGCAGGTAACGGAGCTGGAGGCTTCTTCGCTGATAAGGTTCTTAAAGTTCTTGGTGCAGATACAGAAGGTAGCCAGTTCCTTAATCCAGACGGAACTTTTCCAAACCATATACCAAATCCAGAAGACAAGGATGCTATCGAGTCAATTATTTCAGCTACTCTAGCGTCTAAAGCTGATCTTGGTATCATTTTTGATACAGATGTAGATAGGGCTGCTGTCATTGATGCAGACGGTAAGGCTATCAACCGCAATGCCTTGATTGCACTTATGAGCGCAATCACCCTTGAAGAAAACCCAGGTGCCACTATCGTCACAGACTCAGTCACTTCTGATGGTCTTGCTGATTTTATAGAAAGCCTCGGAGGTAAACACCATCGTTATAAACGTGGATATAAAAATGTTATTGACGAATCCATCCGTTTGAACAAAAGTGGTACCCTATCCACCTTAGCCATTGAAACCTCTGGTCATGGAGCATTTAAAGAAAATCACTTCCTTGATGATGGTGCCTATATCGTTACCAAGATTTTAATCAAGTTGGCGAAACTTAGGGCTGAAGATAAAAACATTGCTGATCTTATTGTGAATTTACAAGAGCCAAAGGATGAACTTGGTATACGGGTAAAGATTAACTTAGACAACTTCGCTGACTATGGAAAGAAAGTACTTGTCGATTTTGAAAACCTAGTTTCAAATGATGACCGCTTTACTCTTGTTGAACCTAACCACGAAGGAATCCGAGTTAATTATGATATGGAATCAGGTATGGGTTGGATTCTTGTTCGTATGTCGCTTCACGACCCTGTGATTCCTATAAATATTGAATCTAATAGTAAAAACGGTTGTTCTTCTCCAAAAGCATTTATTGAAGAATTTATTGCTTCCTATGAATATTTGAATTAACTAGTTCTTGAATTTTATCATGTTATTTAGAAACGACTTACTTCATATATACTTATATTCTTATGGCATTAAGTCCAATATAAAAGCAGCCTGTTTATCTTATCAGGCTGCTTTTACTATTAAGCTTAAACATCGCTTCCCCATGCTTGGTTCTCCTCAATCATAAAATCAATGAATGTCCTAGTAGCAATTGACAGGAGTTCACCTGATTTATACAGTAGACCAATGGTTCTTTTTGGCATCATAGGTTCAATCTTCCACTCAAAAAGCGATCCATCCCTTAGCTCTTCTTCTACAAAATTTCCTATAACCGCCGAAACCCCAAGACCGATTTTAGCAAATTCAATAAGAAATTCCATACTTGAAATTTCAATATCAACTTGTACACTAACTTGATGATCCAAGAAATGTTCATCAAATGAAGCTCTTGTTGCATTTTTCTTCTCTAAAAGAAGTAAGGGGTGATTTTCCAAATCCTTAATGTCCATAACTTCTTTAGGTGGCCGATTCTTAGCCACAAATGTATCTTGAATCTGCATTAAACTATTATATTCAAACTGATTCTTTCCACCAATATCGCTAATAATGGCACAGTCAATCTTACCTGAATCCAAAAGTTCTAAGGTTTCGGGACTTGTTCTGTTAACAATCTCAATCTTAAGATTGGGATATCTCTCATGAAAAACCTTTAGATATGGTATAAAATAATACTTGCATAAAATATTACTGATACCAATGCGGATAGAACCATATTCATTGTTCTTAAGTTGCTTAATCCGCTTTTCACCCTGCTCCAATTGTTCGAAAGCTTCCTTAACATAATCATAAAGAATTTCACCTTCTCTTGTAAGAGTAACACCCTTCGGATTTCGAATGAAGAGGGTAACATCCAGTTCATTTTCCAGAATTTTGATTGACTTTGTAACAGCAGGTTGGGAAACAAAAAGTGCTCTAGCAGCTCTAGATATAGATCCACTTTCTGCAACCTGATAAAAAACCTTATATTGTTCCGTTGTCATGCCAGCCTCCTATAACTTTTACTTATATAAATTATGAAATTTCGTTATTTTATTTATACCTAATCACAGTATACAATAAGATTAATATAACTACAAGTTATTTTCACCCTACTATGAATAAAGAAAGGATATGACTATGGCTGGAAAAACTCTATACGAAAAAATATGGGATAATCATCTTGTCGACCAGGAAGAAGGTAAACCGGGCATTCTATATATCGACTTACACCTGTTACATGAAGTAACCTCACCACAGGCCTTTGAGGGACTTAGACTTGCAGGAAGAGAGGTTAGACGTCCTGAATTTTCTTTTGCTACAATGGATCATAACGTACCTACCAAAGACCGCTATAATATCACTGATCCGATATCAAAAAAACAAATTGAAACCCTAGAAGATAATTGTAAGGAATTCAATGTTACTCTTTACGGATTAAACTCGCCTGAACAGGGTATCGTCCACGTTATTGGACCTGAATTAGGTCTAACCCTTCCTGGAAAAACTATAGTATGTGGAGATAGTCATACTGCAACACATGGCGCCTTTGGAGCCTTGGCTTTCGGTATAGGTACCAGTGAAGTTGAACACGTTCTTGCCACACAATGCCTTCAACAAAAAAAATCTAAAACCATGGAGGTAAGGTGTATTGGTTCCCTTAAACCTGGTGTAACAGCCAAAGATGTCATCCTTGGTATTATCAGAGAAAACGGAACAGACTTCGGAACAGGTTATGTCGTTGAATTTACTGGTGATGCTATTAAGGGCATGTCTATGGAAGAACGCATGACCATTTGTAATATGACTATTGAAGCCGGAGCAAGAGCCGGTCTTATGGAACCGGATGATACAACCTTTAACTACTTGAGAGGACGAAGTCATGCTCCAAAGGGTCAGGCTTTTGAAGAAGCCGTAGCACATTGGCGAAAGTTAGGGAGTGATCCTGATGCTATTTATGATGAAACTATCATCTTTGACATCAATCAACTAAGTCCTCAGATAACCTGGGGAACCTCTCCTTCTATGGGCGCTTCAGTCGGTGATATAGTTCCTTCTCCTGAAGATTTTGAAACTCCTGACCAACAAAATGCCTGTAAAAAAGCTCTTGAGTATATGGGACTTACTCCAGGCACTAAGATGACAGATATAGAGATCGACTACGCTTTTATAGGTTCCTGTACTAACGGACGGATTGAAGACCTTCGGGCTGCTGCTGCTGTTGCAAAGGGAAGACATGTCAATGAACATGTAACTGCCCTTGTAGTCCCTGGATCTCAACGTGTAAAAGAAAAAGCTGAAGAAGAGGGTCTAGACAAAATCTTCAAGGAAGCTGGTTTTGAATGGAGAGAATCTGGTTGTTCTATGTGTTTAGCTATGAATCCAGATTACCTGCAGCCAGGAGAACGTTGTGCATCAACATCAAACCGTAACTTTGAAGGCAGACAGGGACGGGGTGGTCGCACCCACTTAGTATCTCCTGCCATGGCCGCTGCCGCTGCTATTGCCGGACACTTTGTTGACATAAGAGACTTAGCTTAAGTTCTCTCATGTACCTGGACTAAATTTAGGAGGTCATTATGAAACCATTCGAAACTGTTAAAGGTCTAGTCCTTCCCCTAGACCGTACCAACATTGATACTGACGCCATCATACCCAAACAGTTCCTGAAGCGCATCGAGCGAAGTGGATTTGGCCAATTCGTTTTTTATGAGCTTAGATATGATGAAAAAGATCAACCAATCCAAAATTCCGTCTTTAATCAAGCTAGATATACTGGAAGTCAAATTCTCATCGCCCGTGCCAACTTTGGCTGCGGTTCATCAAGAGAACACGCCCCTTGGGCCTTGGAAGATTATGGCTTTAAAGTCATAATTGCTCCATCTTATGCTGATATTTTCTATAATAACTGCTTTAACAATGGCATTCTTCCCATCAAACTCTCTAATGATATGATGGATATCCTTTTTAAGAACACCTACGATATGGAAGGATATAGTTTGGAAGTCAATCTAAAGGAACAAACCATAAGTGACAATAAAGGCTTATCTATTAGCTTTGACCTTGATCCCTTTCATAAACATAAGCTACTAGATGGATTGGACGATATTGGGCTTACTCTGTTAAAAGAAAATAAAATTTCTGAATTTGAAAAACACTTATAAAGTTATGAATCCCAGATCAACTTGTGATCTGGGATTTATGTCTTTAATTAACTACCTATAGACCTGCACCGGCATAAATATATATCATCTAAAACTTAGAATCATCAATAGCTTCCAGCTTTTCATCAAAAGTCCCCATAACGCTCTTTAAGGTACCTTCTTCAAAAGGAGATTTAAGATTAGCTAGTTCAAGAAGACCTAAAAAGGACCTTGATCCTCCAGCTTTACATAGATTCATATAGTCATGCCATGCTTTCTCATGATCTTCAAGATCCTTTACATAGAACTGATAGGCACATACCTGGGCCAATGTATAATCAATGTAATAGAAGGGGACTTCAAAAATATGAGATTGCTTTTGCCAGAATCCACCAGCTTCAAGATAGTCATTTCCTTCATAATTCTTGTATGGAAGATAGATTTTCTCAAGTTCTCTCCATTTGGCTCTCCTCTCCTCTGGAGAATCCTGAGGATTCTCATATACATAATGCTGAAAGTGATCGACTAAAACCCCATAGGGAATAAATAAAATACCCTCAGACATATGAAAAAACTCAAACTTAGCTGTATCTGGTCCAAAAAACTCCTTCATCCATGGATAGGTTAAAAACTCCATCGACATGGAATGAATTTCTGCTGTCTCATAAGTTGGGTCGCAAAGTTCAGGCACCTTAATCCATTTAGATTGATATGCTTGGAAAGCATGTCCCATTTCATGGGTCAGTACAGTAATATCACCTTCAGTACCGTTAAAATTACTAAACACAAAAGGAGTTTCATACTCTGGTAAATACATACAGTAGCCACCACCACTTTTACCTTGTCTAGCAACTAAATCCATATATTCATATTCCATCATCATTTCAAAGAACTCTTTGGTCTCCGGTGAAAGCTCGCTATACATCTTATGTCCTTTATCGACAATCCACTCAGGATCTCCCTGTGGTTTAGGGTTACCACTAGCAAACATAAAATCAAGATCATAATATTTTAACTTATCATAACCCAGTCTTTTTAATTGACGTTCCCTTAGCTTAAGGGTAATTGGTACAATTTCATCAATGACTTGTTGACGATATCCTGCAACCATATCCGCATCATAATCCAAACGGTCCATTCTTAGATATCCCAGTTCAATGAAGTTCTTAAACCCAAGTTTTTTTGCGATTTCGGTACGGATTTTCACCATCTCATCATAAATTCTGTCCAAAGTTTCCTGTTTCTCAGACATAAAACCAAAGATAAGCTCACTGGCCTCTTTTCTGGTTTCTCTATCCTCAGAAACTGCAAAGGGTCTCATTTGTGAAAGATTTCGAACCTGCCCCTTATAATCAATAGCACAGGATGCAATAACCTTGGTGTATTCACTACATAGCTTATTCTCTTTTTTCAAATCCTCTTTCACTTCATCTGAATAGGTCTTCAATGCAAACTCTGCCTTGGTAAAAAATAAGTCACCAATAGAAGTCTTGAGTTCATCAATAAATGGTGATGACATAATCACCTTATATATCTTTGTAGTCAGTCCTTGAACCTCAGGCATCATTTCATCGACTAAATCCATTTGTTCTACATAATATTCATCTTTGGTATCCAAGGTATATCTTGCATAGCACAGATCCATCATAGAGGCAACATAATTTCTTTTCTTGTTTATCTCTTCAAATATACTAAGCTGTTCATGGACATCCAGGGCTTTTTCAAACGCCTCTAACATAACATCAACCTCTTTAGTCAACGCTTGAAGGTCAATGGGCTCATATACCAATTCTGTAAACTTTTTCATTATTTTTCTCCTTAGCCTTTATTTTCACCAATCTACATAATAGTATATCTTGAAATCAATAGATATGCCAGTTATAGTATGATTAAAATCAATGAAATCACTCACTTTTCTATATAGATATCCCTAAACTATTTATTTCTTCTTATAACATTCGACTAAAATATATAGTCACCCTTCTCCAAACCCATTGGAGCAGATAAATATCTTCGTTAATAGATTGATTTAAGATAGCATCAAACCCTTATTCTATTATGCATTTTTCATAATTTAGTCAATCAAATTCATACAATATATAGTATAAGTGCAGAACTTTGGGGACGGTACTTGAATTTCTTTCCAAAGTATATTATACTGTCACCATAAAGGAAAGGTGGTCAAATGGCAAGGCAAGCAAGAAACAAAAGCAACTTTGGGACCTATCATATCATTCAAAAAGGTGGCAAGACCAGAAAGTTGTTTGAATCAGATATGGACAGAGAAAAATTCGTTGAGATTGTTGAAAAAGCAAAAAACAAAAACGGATTCATCTTACATGGTTTCTGTCTCTTGGATGACAATGGCTACGATTTGATTATTGAAACCCTTGGAACTGATATTTCCAATATTATGAAAAGCATTAATATTTCCTATTCCATGTATGTGAAATGTCAAGGTAAACTTTTTAGTGACAGGTATAAAAGTTATCAGTTACGTGGTCCTGTTGACTTATATGAGACCAAACGTCTCATTAGGACTCAAAAAGAAAATCTTAATCCAAGTTCCTGTTACAACAAATGTTTTGAGGTTATCGATACAAAAACATTTACAGACGATTATTTCACCGATTGTCAAAATTGTATTACCTGTTTAGACGGTGCAAGAGAGAAGTTATCAGATATAGCTGAAGTCAAGGGACTATCACTAAATGATATGATTGGAGACAAAGATAAGCGTAACCAACTAATTAAAGCATTTAGAAAGCATTCAACACTTTCTATGAAGAATATAGGCATTCTGTTCGGAGGTTTATCCGAATCGTCTGTCAGTAAAATTATTAACTCATAATCAGACTATATACGGACGAGATATTATAAATGATAGATTTTAAAGCACCAGTGGTGCTTAAAAACATCAATTTTATTCAAGTTCCGTCCCCAACTTATTAAGGAGGCAACATCATGGGATTCGATTTTTCACTTAGTTTTGAAGAAGAAATTATCCAACCAGATCCAAATATTTTATATGATTTTCTCATTATTGGAGGAGGTCCATCCGGCCTAAATGCAGCTCTTTACGCCAAAAGAAAAGGATTAGAGGTAGCCATTTTAACCAGACAGATTGGAGGGCAAGTTATTAACACCTCTTCTGTAGACAATTACCTAGGAACTAAATTCGCTACAGGAGAAGAGCTTGTCAATGAATTTAAAGGACATGTGAGTGAGTTAGAGGTACCAATTGCAGAATATGTTGACGTTGAAAGGATTATCCCTGGCAAGGGCAGTGATTATCACCAGGTAGTCCTCACTGACGGTAGAATTTTTAGAAGTCGAACCCTTCTTCTAGCAACAGGAACGAATCACCGTCATCTTAGAGTCGATGGTGAAGATCGATTAGCTGGTCGAGGTGTCGCCTACTGTGCAATATGTGATGCTCCCCTTTACAAAAATAAAAAAGTCATCATAGCAGGTGGTGGTAACTCGGCGGTTGAAGCTGCACTTGATCTTGCAAAAGTTGCTAGCCATGTAACTCTCGTTCATAGAAGCCAATTTAGGGCAGATAAAATTCTTGTAGACGACCTATATAAAAATGATAAAATCGACATTCATTTACAAACACAAATATTATCTATTGAAGGACAGGACTTCATGACCCATATCAAAGCTCTTCAAAAAGAAACAGGTGAAGAGATTGAGGTTTTTGCAGATGGTATTTTTATCGAAATTGGAAATGTTCCGAACAGCCAGCTATTCCAAGATCTTATAGACCTTAATGAAAATGGGGAAATCATTGTTGACCAAAAAAGTGCAACAAACATACCTGGCATATATGCTGCCGGAGATGTTACAGATGTTATATACAAACAAATTATTATTGCAACCAGTGATGGAGCCAAAGCTGCTCTATCTGCTAACGACTACATTAATGTGCAAAAAGCAAAAGAAAGGACTATGAACTATGAAAATGTTAAATAGTGAAATCAGCACCCAACTACAAGAGGTATTCGAACAATTACAAAATAAGGTAACCATTGCTTTATTTACAGATGGCGGTGACTGCCAAACTTGTAAAGAAACAGAAAGTTATATGAATGAGTTGGTTGACTTAAGCGATAAACTTTCTCTTGCTTCTTACAATGTTAATACAGATGTAGAACTTGCCAAAAAATATGGAGTAGAAATGGTCCCAAGTATTGTACTCCTTAATGCAGACGGTCAATTTCAAGGTGTAAAATTTAACGGAATTCCTGCAGGCCACGAAATTAACTCTTTCATTCCTGCCCTTATTGAAGTATCCGGTGCACAAAGTGAACTTCCAGAGGATATTATTTCGGCTGTGGCAGCTGTTGACAAACCAGTTAACATTAAAGTTTTTGTAACCCTTTCCTGCCCACATTGTCCAGGTGCAGTTCAAAAAGCCCATAAATTAGCTCTGATGAATGACCACATTGATGCTGAAATGATTGAAGCGCAAACCTTTCCAGAAATCTCTAATAAATTCAATGTATCCGGTGTTCCAAAAATCGTCATTAATGATGATTATGAGCTTGTTGGTAATCAACCCATTCAAGCCTTTATAGATGGTATAAAAGCTGTATCTTAAGCCTAAGATCCAGTACTTGATAAACTCGTTATGTCCTTGCTTGTGTCACAACATAAAGGAAATCACCTATTTATAAGTTAAACTAAAAAGCCTGTTATAGTGACATTTTAGTCAATATAACAGGCTTGATTTTATTTCTTTACCACTTAACTACTTAGTGGGATAAATTTGCTTCCTCTAGACAGTAGTCAAATCCCATTCCTCATGGATTTTTGGTACGTCATTTAGAAGTCTTTTTGTGTATTCAGCTTTGGGATTAAGGATAACATCATCCGCTGTTCCCCTTTCTACTATATTTCCATGTTCCATAATATAGACAGAATCTGAAATATAGTAGGCCAAACCAATATCATGTGTGATGAAGATAATGGTCATACCAATTTCATCACGAAGGTTCATAAGCATATCTAGAATTGTTGCTCTTGAACAAGCATCAATCATAGAAGTAGGCTCATCAGCCAATAGAATCTTTGGTTTCATAAGGAAAATTCTTGCTATCATAAGACGTTGCATTTGACCACCTGATAGCTCAAAGGGATATTTATTGGTTAATTCTTCGAACTTTAGGTTTACAAAACTACATGCTTCTGTCATCATCTCAATCTTCTTTTCCTTTGACAACCTTCTGCCACCACGCATATGTATACAGTCGAGTAAAACCGTATCAATTTTGTTAAATACATTAAAGGATGAAAAAGGATCTTGAAATATAGCTTGAATATTCTTCCAATATTCCTTTTTCTTTTTATGACTCCGAATATCTCTTAGTTGACCCTGATAAAATATTTCACCGTCTGTTGGATTAAGTAATCCTAAAAGCATCTTTGCTAAGGTTGTTTTACCACTTCCAGATTCTCCAACTATAGAGACAAGTTCACCTTCGTGGAAATCAAAATCTATGGCATTAACAGCAACAGTTTTTGTTTCACCGAAACCAAAAACTTTTGTCACACCTTTTCCACTTAAGCAAAGGGACCTGTCTTTTTCAGATGCTTTTCCTTGGGCTTTTATCACAGAGTCTTCTTTATTTTCTAATTCAGGCATTAAATCAGTGTTTTTTTCATTTACATTTTCAGGATTGTTCATTTTCATACACCTCCCTCAAATAGTCTAAATCAAAGATGCACCTGTAGGCTCTACCGTTACCAATTTCTCTCATGGCAATCGTTGTATATTTACATTCAGGTCTGGCATATTTACACCTTGCGGCAAATCGACATCCTTTTGGAGGATTTTTAAGATTTGGAGGTGTTCCTGGAATAGCTGCCAGCTTATGGTCACGGGTTCCTGTCTCAGGTACGATTATAGACCCCATTAAACCTCTAGAATAAGGGTGAATCGGATCGAAGACCATATCTCTAGCCGGACCTTTTTCCACTATCTCTCCAGCGTACATAACCATAATATCATCAGTTACATTATAAAGAAGCGGAAGTTCATGTGTAATAAAAATCATGGATTTAATATAACCCTTATCCATCAAATTCTTTAACATTTTGATAACCATTTTCTGACTAGTAACATCAAGGGCACTGGACGGTTCATCAGCAATTAGTACCGTCGGAGATAATATAGTTGAAATTGCAATAACAGTTCTTTGCTTCATACCACCAGATAACTCAACAGCATATTGGTTAAGTACCTTTGAAGGGAGCCCTAACTCCTCAAACCGGTCTTTTGCCATATCATAAATTTCTTTTTTTGACATATCCGGATAGTGAACATGAATAACATCTTCAATAAAACGGATAATCTTAATTGTTGGATTCAGAGCATTCATCGCTGCTTGAGGTATATATGCTACCTCGCGTCCCAGAATATTCTTCCTAATATTGTCAGGTTTCATTTGAGTAATGTTAATTCCATCAACGATGATATCGCCTGAGGTGTAATGAAGTGGTGGAAAATAATAGCCCATCAAACTCAAGGCCAATGTTGATTTACCACATCCTGACTCACCTGCAATACCTAAAGATCTTCCTTCTTCTATCTTAAGTGATACACCATCAACAGCATACACATTTTCTCTGAATCTTGTAATATACTTGGTTTTTAGATTCCTTACATCTAGTGTCACTTTTCCCATAACAGCCTCCTAGTCTCTTAAAGTCGGATTGAATACCTGATCCAAACCTGTATTCATCAGGTTTAAGGAGAAGGAAATCAATGCAATAGTCATAATAACAGGGAAATATGCCCACCATGAACCGTTGAGATGCGCTGAATACAGCATTGACCAGTTCATCATCAAACCTAGTGTTGGCACATCTGTTGTTTTAGGTCCAAGTCCAAGTAAGGACAGTTGTGCTTCTGCCAAAATGGCTGATGAAATCTGAAGAATCAAGGCCATCACAACATATGAAGCTATATAAGGTAAAATATCAGTAGTAACTATTCTAAACAAACTATGTCCAGATAATTTGCTTAAGTTAACATGATCTCTGTTTCTAAGAGATATAACCTGAGAACGTACAGAACGAGTGGTCCATACCCATCTTGTTACTCCAATTACTACCGCTACAGTTACCGCTCCCCTTTGTGCTTGACCAAGGGAATAAGAAATCAGAATAAGTAGTACAAACCCTGGTATAACTGTAAATATATTTGTTACAAACATGATAATATCGTCTATAACTCCACCAAGATATCCTGCCAGTAAACCTAAAGACAAGCCAATAAATGTGGCTATGATGCCTGCCACCAAACCAATCTGTAAGGAAGTCTTAACTGCTGAAACAAGTTCCTTCAATACATCTCTACCGAAGTTATCAGTTCCTAATGGCAAGCGAATGACATTTGGAACATCTTTGACATTAACATAGTCCCTGTTGTCTATCTTACCTGCCTCTTCCAAGTTGCCGTTGTCATCAGGTCTTGCCAAAATTTTGTTTTCTGCAGCCCTAACCTTTTCTAAGGCCTTATTTAAGCGTACGTAATAATTTCTTTTTGCCATCGTCATACCCTTGGGTTTAATTGCAGGATCATAATTATTCATCCAAAGATCTAGTAAGGCTTCTGTATCATTAATATCCAATCCTTCTGTTGATATTTCAGCTGCATCGAACCAGAGTATCATCTCTATTCTGTCTTCGTCAGAAAGGCTTTCATAGAGTCTCTTTTCCGCAGCGCCCTCAATCTTAAAGGTTTCTGCTTCAGTATCTACAGCATCATAGACATTAACATAAGTTCCCGGTTCAAAAAAGTTACCCAGACCAATCTGCAAGAGTGGATCTCCTGGGTTAAAAAAAGGATAAACAGTCACAAAAACCAGGAGTGAAGCAAAGAGTACAAATCCTGCAACGAATTTACCTGAATGAAATATTTGACGTAATTGATTTTTCATCTTTCCTCCTCCTACTAATCAAACTGTGCTGCTTTTACACGAGGATCAATAAATCCGTAAACAAGGTCCAAAATAAAGGTTGATACTAATACCATCATAGTAATAATCAATGTTGTGGCAGATAAAAGAGGATAATCAGATGACTTGATGGCTACTAGCATAGTTGTACCAAGCCCTGGATATGAAAAAATAATCTCAGCAACAAGTGCTCCACCTACCATAGTACCAATGGCCAAAGCCAAACCAGTAATCTGTGGTAACATAGCATTCCTGAAAACGTAACCAACGATTTTACGGTCATTGATTCCTAGGAATCTACTGTATTTAACATAATCTGCATTAAGTTCATAAATGGACATAGAACGCATTCCGATAGCCTGTCCACCAATAGCAACCACTACAATAGACCAAAACGGAAGTTGGTAATGGGCAATCACTGATTTGACAAATTCCCACGAGAAATTTGGAATCATATCAAAACCATAACCACCTGAAGTTGGTAACCACTCGAATTTAATTGCAAAGAGGGTCAAAAGAATAACAGCCATACCAAATGCAGGTATATTACTTAAGAAAAGGCTTAGAGGCATAATAACCTTATCAAACCCTTTTCGAATATAAGCTGCTAATGCACCTAATAGATTACCAATAATCCATCCCACAATAATTGCCGGTAATTGTAGACCAATGGTCCACCAAATCGCATTGGCAAGAATATCTGATACTTCTCTTGGATATTGACTAAAAGACTTTCCGAAATCTCCTGTCAAAGCGTTTTTAAAATATGTAATAAATTGTATATACATAGGTTCATTAACACCAAATTGTTCAGCATAATTTTCATAAAGAGCTTTTACCGTATCAGCATCAGAAATTCCAGAAGCAACCTTTGCTGTAATAACTGCAACAGGATCTCCAGGCATGAGCCTTGGTAAAATAAAATTTAAAAGGACTGCTACGACAAATGTGGCTGCGAACCATATAATCTTCTTTGTAAAATATTTGCGATACCCTTTCATTCAAGACCTCCTATTGTAACATAGCCGTGCTCCGGAGATCCGCAACACGGCTGTGAATAATTAATCGATTAGTTTAATAACTCGATTTCATATAATCCTGCCATACCATATCCACTAATTAAGTTCATTGGAGGAATTTCTTTACCATCTGTTGCTTCAGGATAACCTGTCCAAATTGTTTCGTTAACTGCATGGAATTTGTCAGGTCTATACATTAATGAGAATGATGGTACTTCTGTTAAGTATATTCTTACTGCTTCTGTATATAATGCTTTAAGAGCAGCTGGATCAGTTTCTGTAGGAATTTCTTGAATTATTTCATCTGCACGGTCATTTGCGAAATGTCCAAAGTTACCGGACCAGTTACCATCAAGACCATTGTACTCTGAGCTCATTAACTGTCTTACACGTGCCCAAGGTTGAGTAGGTGCTGCTGAATCAGTAGACATCATAAAAATGTCATATTCATCTTGAGAAGCAGCGGTCATAACTGTTTGGTATACTGACCACTCAGGGAAGTTAGTTGTAATATCAATACCAATATTTTCACCTGCTGCTGCTACGATTTCCATAGCCGCCATCCAGTCAGTCCATCCATTTGGACAACATGCATTTAAGGCAATATTTTCACCGTTAAGCTCACGGATACCATCACCATCATTGTCAACGATACCAGCTTCATCAAGTATGGCATTAGCTCCTTCGATATCATTACCAGCCCACTGAAGCTCTGCTACTGCATCATGGTCATAAGAAGCTTGCTCACCAGCTGTTGGATTCATCATTGAACGAGGGACATCACTAAAGGATGGAGATTGATTAGTCATAGCGTTAGCAATGATTGCATCATAGTCAACTGCCATAGCAATAGCTTTACGTACGGCTACATTTTGAAGACTAGGTATGTCTAAGTTATACCAAGCTGTTGGCATATTTACACAAATACCATAAGGTTCCTCACTCATATAAGTTGAAATTGGAAGTCCGTCTTCCAGCCATAGATTTTGAATATCTGGAATAAACTGTTGGTCAACATCAATATCACCGGCTTTAAATGCAATTTCTGTTGCTGAATTATCTGCATAAAGTACATGAGCCAAATATCTAGGAGCTGCTAACTTGCCCCACATAGAAGGATCTTGTCCCCAGTAATCGTCATTTCTAACAAGAACAACTTTTTGGTCATCTGCATAAAGTGGGCCATATGGTCCTGAATATACAACATCTTCGCCTGGATCAGTCTTAATATCTTCTGCATTTCCACCATTACGATCTACAACAGTATTAATCCATGCTTCTTGAAGGACATATGTCTGACCTAAATATGCTTTTACAAGCAATGGATTTTTAGGAGCTCCTGCCTCATCAAGTGCCGCTTTAATAGTTACAGTCATTTCATCCGTTGCTGTTACAGATTCAATGTATGGTTTTAATGAGTTACCTTGTGAGTTACCGATTTCTAATGAGACAGCATATGTAGCAGCAACATCTGCAGCTGTTACAGGTGTTCCATCACTCCATTTAGCAGCTGGATTGATTTTAACTACTACTTCACTAAGGTCATCATTCCACGTTGGCTCGCCATCAGCAAGCAATGGAACCATATCACCATTTAACATATTATACATGTAAAGTGTTTCGAACATATTCACACGGGCTCCACCAGCTTTTTGTTCCATGGCCATACCATTATTCATGTTATCACCAAGTGGGTTCCAACCATTGATGGCCCCCCATTGAAGTCCACCAAAGTAAAGAGTCTGATCTCTTGGAAGTGTTCCTCCGTTAGTTAAATCAACAACTTCATCAGTTGTCTCATCGGTCATCTCATCTTCCTTTTCTGTGTTAGATGCATCTTGCTTATCATCATTTGTTGTTTCTTCTTTACTGTTATCATTGTTTTCTGTAGTCGCATCTTTTTCTTCAGTCTTAGGTTCATCTCCTGAACCACAAGCCGTAAGAACTAATGATAATACCAGTAACAAAGTCATTAAAAGTTTCATTGTTTTTGTTCCCATTTACTTAACCCTCCTTAAAATAATTGATTGGTAACATTTCGGTGAATGAACCATTGCACCACGTCCCATGCTAGGTTCGACATGATGCAACAGAAAATATTCACCAGAAAGTTTATCACAATTACCATTTTATCAATCATTTTAACCTTTTTCCATATTCGGGCTTGACGAAACTATATATAATTTCGCCAATTTGGTATCGCTCTCAAAAATATATTAGTGCATCTTTCTATATTTTATAATATATTACTGATATTGATTTTTTTTTCATTTTTTTTCATATATAAATTTGCCAATTGCTTTTTTTTTGGTATAATTTACATATGGATAATAAATATATTGAAGAAACTAAGAAGTTAAGCAATTGTAATTTAAATACAGTTATTGATAACTTTCAGATTACTGTTCATAATTTTCAAATTGAGAATTTTGAGAGAATTACTGGCTATGAAACTCACCGTCACACCTGTTATGAACTACATTATATTGAATCAGGTACAGGTTATGTCGTTATAGAAGGTAATATACTTGAATTAGAACCAGGGGACTTATATATTATAGCTCCCCTTACGTCTCACAAGCAGGTTATCTATGAAAAAGGTATGATTGAATATACCTTGCGTTTTGATGTCAAGAAATTATGCGCTCATGGTATTGATGCTACTTTGGATAACGAAACCGGTCAGATTATAGAACTTATTCGAATGTCTTCCAATAGAATCTTCAAAAGTGTTAGTGATATCAAACTCCTTTTTGAAAAAGCTTTCCAAGAGGCTCATTTTAAGGCCCCCGGCTATTTCATTAATATACGACAATGTATTACTGAAATGATTATCTTCTGCTCGAGACTGTCCTATAAACCCAACAAGGATACCCAGTACGAACTTCCATCAAGAAGTACTGAACTACGTCAACTTAGGCGTATCACTGAGTATATAAACGAAAACCTTCATTCCCGCATATCGAATTCAGACCTTGCAGGATGTGTACATATAAGCGAAAGGCAACTCCATCGCTTAATCAAGAATACTCTTGGTCAGTCCCCACATCACTATGTTAACCAAAAACGGATTATTCAAGCCAAAGAACTTTTAGACAAAAAGATATATTCTCTCAAAAAAATAAGCGAAATGACCGGATTTTCCAGTGAATTTCACTTAAGTTCTACCTTCAAGAAGTATGAAGGCATATCTCCTTCTCAATATCTTGATATGTCTGAGGATAAGATGATTCAGATTTTTGATGTACCTGACTATTAAATATAATCGGTTTATTTATATGAAGGTTTCAAAGTTATAAGATGTATAGAAATACATGAGAAAATGTGAATCCACCAATGTATGCTTAAAGCACTCTGATTTATCAATTCTCCAGTAGGGATCCATAGTGAATTCATGGAAGATTTCATCTACAGGTTTTAGGAGATGAATACCAATGTAATAATCATGTGTACAACAAAGAAGATTAAAAAGTTCCTCTGTCATCTGGGCTTTACCAAGAGCTATCCCACCAAGAAAGTCTTCGACCATGGTCTTCTTACCAGCTGATATACCAAAGAGAGTTTTTGTGACTTCTCTTTTTCTTGTATGAAATTGATACCCCAATCCATGGTCTGATATATAGGCCAACAATTTATCCCGACTGGCTTCTTCTGAAAGATCATGGTAGGTTGAAGCTTTTTTATTGTCAATTTTTCCAAGACCTGTATCTACAAAAAATATAACTTCTTCCTTTTCATTTAATTTTCTTAGTAACTCATACCTAACCTTTTCCTTTTCTTTAACTTTGCTATACTCAACAAAATACATATTTTCTTTCTTCTTATGCTTGATTTTTAACTTCTTATCCATTTTTTCACCAGTTCGGTATCAAACCCTTTCTTACTTTCTTTTTTGCTTACCCATGTGTTAGTTGTACATACATATATTTATAGTATCTTTACTAGCCAATTTATAGCTTGCACTATCTCTTATGATACAAGGTCACAAGGTCTCTTTCAAGGTCTTATTTGAACTCTTACCTTCAGACAAGGACAGATACATGACTGATCCTAGAATAATGCTACCACCTACAAATACATTGATACTGACTTTCTCTCCCAATAAAAAATAGGCAAGGACTATTGAGTAAAGAGGCTCCATCATAGTTATAATCGCTGCCATGTAAGCTGATACACTTTTAAGGCCACTTATAAACAAGGTATGACCTATTCCTGTAAACACAGTTCCTAAAAGGAGTAAGAGGCCTATATCTGTCATTGTAATAGCTGGATCTACAATAAAAAACACTGGTAAAAGAAGGATGGTTGCAGAAGCTTGTTCATAAAAAGCAACAACTTTTCCTGGATATTCCTTTACCAAATCTTCATTATAAATCGTAAAAATTGCATATATAGCTCCTGAAAACATACCAATTACAGCCCCAATCATGACATCACTTAATAGATCATGAAGGGGGACTATAAAAGTAATTCCTATGAGAGTAATAAATCCAAAAAGGATTTCTCTAAACGATATCTTCGTCTGATGAGTCAAAGGTTTAAATAGACTTACAAATACAGGAAAAGTTGAAAAGGTCAATAAACCGACTGCAACATTGGAAAACTGAATAGCTGCAAAAAAAGATGTCCAGTGGATAGCCAAAAGGCCTCCCATAATCACCAGTCTTTTATAGTCCTTCCTTACTTTTAAAGAAAAACTTTCTTTAGTAATAAACATCCAAATACCTATAAAGATGCTGGAAAAAAAGACTCGTCCAAGTACAATAATAAAAGGATTTAAAGTAAGGAACTTCCCAAACAGACCTGTTAAGCCAAATAGAAAAACAGCTATATGGACTTTAAGGTAACTTTCATTTTTATTTTTCATCAAGTATTGGTCTCCTAATCTAGATTACCTGTTAAATGAGTTTATATAAATAAGCAAACCCAATAAGGTGAAGGATAATTCCTAGTGAAATTATTATCCTAAACTTCCATTTCCTAATCTTATGCCGGAAACCCAACATACCCAAAGCTCCACCAAAAGGACCTATTATTCCAAGACCTAACAAGGTTTTTTCAGGTATTCTATAACGGTTCCTAATTGCCTTTAACTTATCAAAGCCATAGATGACAAAAACAATTGCATTAGCCAATGCATATAAAATCCATAAGTTCTCATTCATGACCAACCTCACTTTTATCCTTTCCAAAAAAGAAACCTAAGATTTTCTGTGTCACGGATTCTTTTTCCTTACTATAATGGTTTTTAATCTGCTTGGTAAAAGGTGTTAGATAATTAATTAAATATGCTCGCTTGCCCACATGATTCAAATGATCCAAGGATTCCTTATACGAATCTATAAACAATTCATAAAGAAGTTTTCCACTAGTCATAGTACCAGTTCTAAAGATATTGACCTTCCTACCGGCAGCACCCTTCATTGCATCTAAAGCCATAAGCCCACTTAGTTTTTTTATGGAGATATCTTCCTCCTTACTAGCTTTTTCCATCCTAAGATAAACCTTCTCCATTTCCTTATATAGTTGGTAGCTAGCTTCGTTGTTTTTTTGAAAAGCTTCCTTCATTTCATTTTTAAACTGGAGAAGTTCTTCTTTAGATATAGGTGGTGTATCAATAGCTCTAACCCCTTTATCACCTACAATCCTAATAGCCTCTAATAAGGCAATAGCAGTGTTGTAATTTACATCCTTCCCAATCAAGCCTTCTTTTTTTAGGTCATTTGTCAATCGTTTCAAATATACTCCTGAACCTCCAGTAAAATCACTGAGTATAGCCAACATCCAAACTGGAGAAAATTGAATGCTCAAAAGGCCGATGCCTTCAATCATTGAGCCGGCTGTTTTCCTAACCAAGTAATGGTCTACTAATTCGATATCTCGTTGGACTGGTTCAATCTCAGCCACTTTTTCAATAAGAAACTGCTGCAACATACCAAAGGTCACCCTATATGTTGCCGATTCCTTAATCACCTTGGGTAACGCAAGGTCCGTTAGAATTGACGTTATACCTGTAACACCTGAAACTGTTGATCGAACAAACCGCTCAGGAAGACTTAATATATAGTAAATAAGTTTTTTTCTATTCTTTGTCATTATAGACCTCCGTAAAAAACATTTTATAATACTTATATCAATATTACAACCAAGGTATAAAGCTTTCTATAAAAAAACAGTAGCCCTGATAGACTAACTATCTCAGCTACTGCTTCAAAATTCTAAATAAAGACCTTGTTTTCTCTTATAATTAATTGGATAATTAATTTGAGTTTAGTCGTCTAGACTGTTGACATATTCAACCAACTTCTTAAGACCTTCTTCTTCGCCTTCACCTTCTGTAATGATGTCGACTTGATTGCCTTTTCCAATAGCTAAAGAAAGAACACCAAGAATACTTTTAGCATTGACTTTTTTACCTTCTTTTTCTATATATACATCACACTTCATACCCGTTGCCAATTTTGTGAATTCTGAAGCTGGTCTAGCGTGAAGACCTGTCGAGTTAGTTACATCCACTGTTTGTCTTACCATGCTTATCCTCCCATAATAAAATATTATTCATTAAGTATATTAGGCTAGAACTTTCTTAAGCTAGGAAAGTCGCCCTAAAAAATCATGGACTAATTCAAGAACTTCCTCTTGATTAGCTTTACCCAATGCTTCTTTTGCAAGTGCTTGTGCTTCATTAGTATCGATTTTTTCGGCTGTATATCTGGCTCTTAGTATACCAGAAGCACTCATGGAGTATTCATCAAGTCCGAGTCCAATAAGTAGGGGAAGGGCCTTAATTTCTCCAGCCATCTCACCGCACATGCCTACCCATTTACCTTCTTTATGAGCATTTTCAATAACCATGCCAATAAGCCTAAGAAGAGATGGATTAAAAGGTTGGTATAAGTAGGATACCTTTTCATTCATACGGTCCGCTGCAAAGGTATATTGGATCAAATCATTAGTCCCAATAGAGAAAAAATCGACTTCTTTAGCCAAAATATCTGACGCAATGGCTGCTGCAGGAATTTCAATCATAATACCCACCTTAATGGTTTCGCTAACTTGAATTCCTTCCTTAATAAGTTCCTTCTTTGTCTCATCCAAAAAACTTTTAGCCATTCTAAGTTCATCAACTGTAGCAATCATAGGAAACATAATATGTAAATCACCATAGACACTAGCACGAAGCAGAGCACGAAGTTGAACCTTAAAGACTTCCGGCATATTAAGACAAAGTCTTAAGGCTCTATTTCCTAGAAATGGATTTAACTCATCTTCCATTTTCAGGTAAGTAAGCTCTTTATCACCACCAATATCAAGGGTTCTGACAACTACCGGCTTTCCTTCCATACCTTCAAGCACAGCCCTATAGGCTACAAACTGTTCCTCTTCATTTGGATAGTCAGATCTACCCATATATAAGAACTCCGTTCTATATAATCCAATACATTCACCACCATGATTTAGAACACCCGCTAAATCCTCAGGATTACCGATGTTGGCACCTATTTCTATATGTTTGCCGTCTTTGGTCAAACTTTCTTTCGTTTTGTACTGGGCCCATAAGGATTTCATTTCTTCATACGCCTTGATTTTTTCCTGATATTCACTAATTTCTTTGTCAGAAGGATTAATGACGACCTCACCGCTTGAACCGTTAATGATAATCCTATCACCATCATTTAAACTTTCGAAACCATGCTTAGTTCCAACTACAGCCGGGATTTCCAATGTTCTAGCCATTATGGCAGAATGACTGGTTCTTCCTCCTATATCCGTAACGAAACCCTTAACAAGTGTCTTATCTAGTTGTGCTGTATCTGATGGAGTCAAATCCTTTGCAACGACAATAACCTCTTCATCAATTTCTGCAAGTGATGACATGGCGAGTCCCTGTATATGGACTAGAATTCGCTTGGTAACGTCCTTAATATCTGCTGCTCTCTCCCTGAAATACTCATTATCCATAGATTCAAACATGTTGATAAAGGTATCAGCAACCTCCTTAAGAGCATAATCTGCATTGATATGCTCCTCGTGAATCTTCGCTTCAACAGCTCCTGATAACTCTGGATCATTGACAATCTCAATATGAGCTCCAAAAATTGCAGCCGTTTCTTGACCTGCTGATTTTAGGGTTTTCTCCTGTATAGCAGCTAACTCTACTTCACTTTTAAGAAGAGCACCTTGAAATTTCGCTACTTCTTCGTCTGTATTTTCTACTACTTTCTTTTGAACCACTATGTGCACTTGATTGTATTTATAGACTTTTCCAATTCTTATGCCATCGCTGGCACCAATACCTTTTAGCATCATACGCTCCTTCCTATACACCTTTTCTAGCCATTTTCATCACTGTCTGAAGTGTTTCTTCATCGGAAACGATTGTGTTGATTAATCCACCTTTAAGGGCTGCATAAATAGCTTTCGCTTTCTTTCTACCTGAAGCAATGGCAAAAATACGCTTGGTTCTAATGGTATCAGTCTCTATACCAACGACACATTCATTAACATGAATATCTAAGAATTCACCATTTCTGTCAAAAAAATGTGCTAATATGAAGCCAACACCTCCACCAGATATAATCTGGTCTTTCATATCAGCTTCTACATATGAATCCCAAAGGGTTTGCATGGACTCACTGTCAATAGCCCCAATGCCAGAAAGAATAAGATCACATTCATTAATTTTCCTTAAGGTATTCTTAATGAGAGGTGTCTCCATAATTGCTTTTCTTGCTCCTTCATCATTAATATAAATTGGGGACGGCAAGGGATAAAGACGGCCATTTAATTTACTTGAAATGGTCCTGCCAATACTTAACATATCATTCTGATCTATATCGTAGGATACAGCACCAAAAAGTTCTACGATCTGCATGTTTTGATATTCATGTTCCTTCAAATAGGATGCAGCCATTCGGACATGTTTTCCCCAAGAAATACCAAGCGTCATGTCGTCACGTAAGTACATGGCTAACTCTTTTGCCGCTGCTTTAGCAACTTCTCTAAGGGTTTCCGTTTTATCAGTTAATGTTTTTGACACGATGACATTAGGAACATTGAATTGCCTTCTTACTTCACCTTGAAGCCTTTCTATATCATCATTTTGATAATTAATTGTAATATCTACAATCTGTAGTTCTCTGGCTTTCTTTAGCAATCTTGAGACCTTAGGTCTGGATAAAAATAGCTCATTTGCGATTTGACTCTGGGTTTTTCCTTCCAGATAATAAAGCACTGATGCATCAATGATTAGTTGTTGTTCTTCCTTATCGACCATAAGATCACCTCTTCTCTTCTGCCATCCCTTTACTTTTGACCATAATAGGCATTAGCTCCATGTTTACGAAGATAATGTTTATCTAAAATATAGTTGCTAATCCCTTGTATTCCTGGATTGAGGACTTCCGTCCTAAAAGCCATTTTAGCTACTTCTTCCATAACCTTCGCATTATGGACCGCCTCTATTGCAGACTTTCCCCAAGCAAAAGGGCCGTGATTATAAATAATCATTCCGGGAATATGACTCGGGTCTCTTTTTGCTTCCTTTAATGTCTCAATCATTACCAAGCCAGTGTTAAGCTCGTAGTCCACTTCTACTTCATCTTTAGTCAGATGTCTGCTACAAAGAATATCTCCATAAAAGTAGTCGGCATGAGTTGTTCCATATACCGGGATACTTCTACCTGCCTGAGCCCATGATGTTGCCCATTCAGAATGAGTATGAACTACACTACCTATGTTATCATATTCTCTATATAAGGCCAAGTGTGTTGGTGTATCTGACGAAGGTTTATATTTCCCTTCTACAACATTTCCATCTAAATCAACAGTTACCATATCAGATACCGACATCTTATCATAGTCTACACCACTAGGCTTAATTACAACCAGAGATGACTCCCTATCAATCGCCGAAACATTTCCCCAAGTATATATAACCAAGTTCTGTTTTACCAATTCCAAATTGGCCTCAAATACCTGAGTTTTCAATTCTTCTATTTTTTCACTGATCAAATCTTTCACCTGCCTTACTAAAGAGCCATGCCTTTGCTTCTTCAATCTCATGAATGGATTCCTCAATTGTTAAGTATCTAGAATTATCAGCCCACATTTCAATAAGAAAAGGACCTTGAAAATCTAGTTCATCCATTTTGGCAAATAATTTAACAAAGTCCACCGTACCATCTCCAAAAGGAACGCACTTAAATACACCTGGCTTTGTATCCTTTAAATGAATCCCCACAATATGATCTATACCTAAGGCTATTTCTTCCTCCGGCTTATCTGTCCATTGGGTCAGGTTACCAAAATCTGGATAAATTTTCAACCAAGGAGACTTGATTTCCTCAATAAATTTTAAACACCTAGATATGGTACCCATAAACTCTGTATCCATGATTTCAATAGACAACATAACCCCTGCGCTGGATGCTTTTCTAACCGCATACTTTAAGCCCTCCATAAACATAGCGATGGTTTCTTCATCACTTTCTTCATAGTAAACATCATATCCCGCTAATTGAATATTCCTAACGCCCAAGTCCTTAGCCAAAACAATTGCCTTATCCATTAAATCATATGCCATCTGTCTTTTTTTCGGGTTCTTAGATCCAAAAGGGTATTTTCTATGACCACTAAGGCAAATAGAATTAATATAGAAGGAACTATCTTCCAAAAGTCTACGTATGTATTTACGTTTGCTATCACTCCAATCCAATCGGTATAAACGCTCATCCGACTCATCCACAGACATCTCAATAAAGTCAAAGCCGGCTGACTGGGCTATCTTAATTTTTGTTGCCCAATCATATCGATCAGGAATGGCTTTTTCATATATTCCAATAGGATTATCTTTTAATATATACATATTAACTCCAATATAAGCTTTCTAACCTATGATAATGCTTCTTCTACTTTTGTTTTGATTTCATCCTCTGACAGAAGATTAAGAAGACCGACAACCTTTGCCTTACCGGCATTTGCAAATTCTTTTACGAAAACCTGAGATACAAGTACAAGATCAAAATTTCTTGCATCAGACTTTGCTTGACCAACACTGGCATGATGAACTTCACATTCAATACCCATCTCTTTTAGGACTTTTTCGATCTTCATTTTAATAATAAGACTGGAACCCATTCCGTTTCCACATGCAGCTAGTACTTTTAACATTGTAATCCTCCAAATTTTTTATTTAGTTAGCTTTAGCTAGACTATTTGAGAACATATAACCTCTCTTTGAATGGATAGATTATCTACCATATTAATGGTTATTACTCTATCATCAAAGGGAAAAAGAAAGCTTATAGCATAAGAGTCAATATGCTATAAGCTTATTATACTACTTATGTAACCTTATAGGGACTGCTTTGTTAACTAGAGTAATGATTTAAATGGAAGATCCGGTTCCATAGCAAAAGCATCATGGAAACCTCTATCATACATAAACTCCAAGTCATCCTTATTTTCAGGCCAAGTGAACTTACCACCAACTTGCCAAATAAAAGGTTTAAACTTGTATTTTAAACGGGCTTTCTTCCTCTTCCACATAACCATAATATCCTGTGGATCAGCCATGAAATTGGTCCAAATATCATGATGAATAGGAATGACAACTTGAGTATTGAGACACTCTGCCATCCTAAGTATGCCTTCTGCTGTTAATTTATCTGTCATACCTCTTGGATTTTCTCCAAAAGATCCAAGGGCTACATCAATATCATAATCATTTCCATGTTTAGCAAACCAATTGGAATAATGGCTGTCTCCGCTGTGATAAAGGTTGCCACCCGGTGTCTTGAACAGGTAATTTAATGCTAAATCATCCATTTCCTGTGGCATTTTATCTTTAAGTATTTTTCCTGCCGGTGCCGTCACTAATTCTGTCCTATCAAAGGATTCCAAAGCAATTATTTCAATATCTTTAATAGTTATACTCTCACCTGGAACCAAAGTTACTAAACGTTCTTCCGGTACACCCCATTGTCTCCAAAGGGCTACACAAGCTTTAGGTCCTATAAACTTTACAGATGCATCTGTACTCTGACAAACAGCAGCAGCTACATGTTCATCTATATGGTCACCATGGTCATGGGTAGCTAAAACTGCATCAATCTCTTTTATCTTAAAAGGATCAATGACTACAGGTACATTTCTAAGATTAGGCTGAAGGTCCTTGCAACCAATCATTCTTTGATGTTGGTGCTGTTCTCTCATTAAGCCGTTACCATGACTCCTTTTACCAGATTTGACCCAAAGGTCTACACATAGGTTTGTACCACCTTCTGACTTTAACCAGATGCCTGTACAACCAAGCCACCACATGGAAAAAGTACCAGGTGCGACTTTTGTACTTTCTATTTCTTCATTTAACCAATTTCCCCACTCAGGAAATGTACTTAAAATCCAGGATTCTCTAGTGATTTCACTTATTTTACTCATTCTAATTTCCTTCCTTTAGTTAAAGCAATGATTCATTACTATTGGCCATTTAAGAGCTCTAATACTTGATCTTTACTAGTCGCACCAAAAAGCGCGTCATGCTTGGCTTGATCCGAAAGTATCATGACTATTTCTTGAAGCATCTCCAAATGTGTTTCTGGATCTACACAGGATAAGGCAATGAACATCCTTGCATCTGCACTTCCATCTTCAGCAAAAGATACAGGCTCTTTCAATAGCATAAATGAGTATCCGATTTTTACGGACCCTGTTTCAGGTCTTGCATGTGGCAAGGCAATATTTGGTGCAATAACAATGTATGGGCCATGTTCTTTAACAGATTCAATCATCCCATCGATATAAGATTGTTTAATTTCACCACCCTTTAGCAAAGGATCTGCTGATAAACGAACCGCTTCTTCCCAACTATCAACCTTATCAAAAAACTGTATATACTCTTCTGTTAACTCAAAATCTTTAATCATATTTTCCTCACTATCTTTTGAAACATATGTTTATCACTTGATTCAATCATAATATTCACATGAACATTTGTCAATTAATTATTATATTCTGAACATATGTTCAATTAATGATGTCACTTCAAAGAATTTCCTATAGAATAACAAAGAGGCTCCGCCTTGTTCGCTTTCCTATAGAATAAAAAAGCTGCCCGATTAAAGGCAGCTTCAGTTGTAAAAATTATTGATCACGCATAGTTGTAAAATAGGTTTCCTTGTGTCTTCTATATTGAAGTTGTGGAATAATCAACATAGCTGGAATCAAGATAATCGGAACAAGATAGCCTGCTATGTTTGATAAAAGTACACTTCCTGCCCAAAGTGTCGCCCAGTCAAACATACCCATCCAACCAATAATTTGCTCAGGTCCTCTAAGTACTGTAAGTACAAGCGCTGAACCAAATACTTGAATCAGGCCGGCAACAAAAGGAATAACAGCTGCTGCACGTCTTCCCCCTGCCTTGTTTGCAAATACAGCTAGTGTACCATTATCAAAGAAGAGACAGATAAATCCTGCAATAATCAAAACTGGTGAATTTAAGGCAATAAGAACAAAGATTGCAATTAACTGACCAAAGAACCCAAAAATAAATCCGTAAGATGGAGCTTGAGGTGAAAAACCAAATGTAACTGCACAGTCAACTGCAGGAACAGAACCATTTAATAGCTTATCAGAAATACCTTGGAAGGATGCCGTAAGTTCTGCTACGAACATTCTAACACCTGTTAACAAAATAGTGATATAAACAGCAAAGTATGCACATGTTTCCCAAACATATGTAGCAAAGAAATATTTTGACCTGGAATAATCAAAGGTATCAGGACCAAGAATAACCATAATGGTACCAACGAAAACTGTCATAATCAAGGCATTTGCTACAACGTTATCATTTAGAATTGAAAGAAAACCAGGTGTGTTAACATGGTTAACATCATGCTCCTTATTTCCAATCTTACCAGCCAACTTCCATGCAACCCATGCACCAAACATTTGCTGATGTCCAATAGTAAAACCAGCACCGTCTGTTACTTCCTGAGTAGCTTCAATAATTAAGTTAGACATAACCGACCAATAAGTACCCATTAATAGACCAATAACCCCAATCATAAATGGCGTAACCTTATTGCCTGTACCATCAATTACGTAATACATAGCCCAAAGAAGAACGGCTGACTGTTGATACATAATATGACCGGTAATAAACAAGGTACGGATTTTTGTAACTTTTCTGAACATGACCAGAAGAATATTGAAAGCAAAGGCTATCAACATAACATATCCGACAAAAGTTAAGGAGCCGATTGAATCTAAATATTCAGTTGCCGAGGTTTGTCCGAAATAAGGATCAATAACAAAGGCTTCTATACCGTAACGGGCTGACAAACTTTCAATAATCGGTTTGAATGTACTGACCAGACCACCGGTTCCTACCTGAAGAATCTTGAAACCAACAAAAGTTTTAATGAAACCCGCAAGAGCGTCATACCATTTTTTCCCAAGTAATAAATAACCTATAAAAACTACTGTTCCAAGCAACAAGGGTGCTTGGCTTAAAAATTTGTTGATAAAACCTAAAAACAGTTCTAACATATAATACCCCTTTCAACACGTTAATATTTTCTAAGACGTCTTGTTGATATTTGCATTATAGCAACGTGGAGAACATATGTCTATCAAATACACTTTTTTGAACAAATGTTCAATTTTTTCTTGTGCATCTTGTATTTTTTTACGAAATTTATTTACAATTTTTGTGAACTATTTACAGCTCTATACTGAAATCTATTGGTAAAACACATCCATTGTGGAAGTATTGAGTCCATGTTCCTGGAATGGAGAACTTTCCTATAGAAGAAAAAAAGCAATCGGAAAACCGATCACTTCATGGACTGCGTATATTTTTCACTCAAGTATTCAAACCGCTCCATTTTTTCCAGTAGGTCTAACTCAAGTACTTCATTTTCTTCATCTAGTTCTTGTAAACGTGTATAGTCTGACAGACTTTTTTGGACCTCCTCCTGAATTTGGTCCAATCGTTTCTCTAATTCTTCAATTTCTGATTCGATGGTCTCAAACTCACGATTTTCATTATAGGTTAATTTAGGGGCCTTCTCATTTTTAACTCTTTCCTGCTTGACCTTAACCTTGCCAACCGACGAAGAAACAGTGGTCCCCAAGGTTCTAGCTGCCTCTTCTGATTGATATTCTTCAAGATAATCAGAATAGGTTCCCATGTATTCATGTATATGCCCCTGGTCTTTCAAAGCAAAAATTCTATGACAGGTTCGATCCAGAAAATAGCGGTCATGAGAAACAGTTACAACAATTCCCTGAAAATTATCAAGATAACGTTCAAGGACCTTCAATGTATCAATATCCAGATCATTTGTAGGCTCATCAAGGAGTAATACATTAGGTTCATCTATTAAAATCTTCATAAGAAATAATCTACGTTTTTCTCCACCCGATAACTTGTGTATAAAAGTATGCTGTAAGTCAGAATCAAACAAGAAGTTTTCCATTAATTTGGAGGCAGAAACATATTTTCCACTAGGCGTGTGAAAATTTTCAGCAGTCTCCTTAATATAATCGATGGCTTTCATTCTTTCATCCATTGCTTCTGATTCCTGTGAAAAATACCCAATTCTGACGGTAGATCCAATTTCAACTCTACCATGATCTGGTTGCAACCGCTGGGAAATAATATTCAGCAAGGTTGTTTTCCCCTTACCATTATCACCTATAATACCAATTCTATCATCTCGAAGAAGCGTATAGGTAAAATCATCCAAGACCTTTAAATCACCAAAAGATTTACACACATTATACAGTTCAACCGTTTTGCTTCCCAATCTTGCAGATGCTGTTTCCAGTTCAACTTCACCTTCAAAGGTCATCCCTCGGCTAGCTTTAATTTCCTCAAAACGTTGTATTCTAGCCTTTTGTTTGGTAGATCTAGCTCTTGCTCCTCTTCTGACCCAAGCAAGTTCTCTTCTAAACATATTTTCATTTCGTCGATCTTGGCGGTGTTCCATCTCAAGTCTTTCCAGTTTTTTTTCAATATAAGTCGTGTAATTTCCCTCATATTCATATACACTGCCAAGAGAAATTTCCAGTGTTTTATTAACCACCCGATCTAAGAAATACCTATCATGAGTTATCATCAAAAGAGCACCTTTTCTTCTTTTTAAGTAACTCTCCAACCAATTAATCGTATCATTATCCATATGGTTTGTAGGTTCATCAAGAATCAAAAGATCACTGGGCGAAAGAAGAGCTGCCGCTAAAACAATCCTTTTTTTCTGTCCACCTGAAAGCCCCTTAATCTTTCTTTGATAATCGTGGATACCTAAAGTTGTCAGCATAGTTTTCGCCTGACTTTCCAAGTCCCAAATAGGCATATCTTTAGAAGATTCAGAGGCATAAGACAGAACTTCTTCTAATATAGTGTGTTCCTCATCAAAATTATGACTTTGCTGTAAAGATTCAATCCGAATATTCCTCATAGTAGAAACCATGCCCTGATCAGGTTCTATACTCCCTTGAATAATTTTAAGAAGAGTAGACTTACCTGTACCATTTATTCCAAGAATTCCATACTTATCATCATCATTTATTGTTAGATTTACACCTTTAAATAAGGTCTTAATGCCATAACTTTTTTCAATATTCTCTAAGGTAACTACATTCATAATAACTCCAGTTCTATGACCTACTTCTTAATGCCAACAATAATATCCCTATTGATAGCTTGAGATACACGATGATGGAATTGCAGAAGATTAGGGCTGTTAAGGACCTCATATCCAGTTTCAACCAATAATTCCCTTAATTCCTCTCTCGTGTTGGTGTATGTGTTCCACGCCAAGGCAATGCTTCCATTTTTCTTCAACAAATCGTACCAAGATTTAAAGGAACTTGCTAACCATTTTTTCAAGTCCCTGGTTGAGTCTGACTCAGATTTCCCCCTATGCTGAACACCATAGGGTAGATCACCACATATAATATGGATTGAATTCTTTTTAAAAACCTGACTGGAAAGGGTTGTATCCCCTCTAAAGACCTTATAATTAGGTTGTTTCATCCGCTTATAGCAAGCCTTGTCCTTAGATGCTCTAACCTCATATAATTCACCAATACTCTTGCTTGCTACCATGGCTTTGGATCTTTTACCTTCATGTTTATAGCGCCCTTCCTTTAAGTATCTTAAAAAAAAGCTAAACATATCTTCAACATTTTTTTTGTTTATATCAGTCCCATAGACCTCATATCCCTGTATAAGACCTTCAAAAAGAGTTGTACCTTTTCCACAGACCGGGTCAAACATAAGTATCTTATCCACATGATAATAGGCCGAATTATATAAGGCTACGTTCATTAATAAACGGGTAAACGCTTCATTGGTTTTACCATTATACTTAAGACGAACACTTAAATCATTAGAAAAATGCTCTGGAACTGGTATATTAAGAGGTATAAAATTCCCTGCTTTTATTTCAAATACGATATAGAAGAAAGAGAGTCTAGAAAGATGTTTATAAACTGTCTTAGGCAATTCCTCTACCTCTACCATAAGGAAGACACCTCTTCCAATTTTTCTAGTAGAGATGTCCGTCATTGATATATGCAATTGTTCTAATATCATCCGAAGCTCAGCTTCTGCCATTCTCTGCATTTCTTCAAAATAAGGTAGATTGGCATTAGGCTTCAATAAAAATCCATACTTCATATTATTTACCACTAAAAAACTTACCTAATTTTTCCATCATTGTCGGTTTCTTCTGTTTCGCCATTAACTTCTTAGCTTCTTGACGATAATCAATATCTTTCTTAACAGGTTTCTTCATTGGCTTGCTAACAGGAGGTTTACTAGAGATTTGTCCACTTGTAGTGTGAACATCTCCACTCTTGTGCTTAGGTTTTTTATGGTCATGTTGAGGAACCTGATTCTTAACTGTATGCTTGTGTTTATTTACATCCTTATTCCCTTGTTTATTACGATCTTTATTTGCATCTGAGTGTTTTTGGTTATTGCGTTTGTAATCATGTTTTTGATCATTTCTAGTCTGATTAGAAGAGTTTCTATTACTACCGCTGGACCTTTTTCTATCACCGGATCTATCTGAGTGTTTACTACGACCTGATGACTGTTTCTCCATATCACCATGATAATCAATAAGATTGCCCGTTTCTATACGTTTTTTACGCTTTTCAATCCATTCACTATCTGCACTTTCCTGAGCAGCTTGAACCATTTCATCTGTGGGAAGTTCCAACTGTTCAATAAGGACACCAACGTGCTCCTCTATTGCATAAAAATCCCAAATATCGTCAACAGTAACAATTGTAATCGCCTTTCCTGAATTACCAACACGCCCTGTCCTACCAATTCTATGAATATAGGAATCCTTATCCATAGGTACATCATAATTAATGACCAATTCAAGCTCATCAATATGCAAGCCTCTTGCTGCTACATCCGTAGCGACAATAATCTGATGCTTACCGGTCTTAAATTTATCCATGGTACGCATTCTACGATTTTGAGTATTTCCACCATGAAGGGCACCAACATCATATCCCTTCCTCGCAAAAAACTTAACAATCCGGTCCACTTCCGTCCGGGTATTACAGAATATAATACATGATTCAGGCTCTTCTAGTTTTATTAGGCGCTCTAATTGTGTACGCTTCTCGTTCTTTTCAACACGATAATAAACCTGCTTAATCGTATCAACCGTTTTAATATCAGACCCAAGCTCTAAGGTAATCGGGTCTTTCATATAAGACTGACAGATCCTCTGAATCTCTGTTGGCATGGTTGCTGAAAAAAGCATCGTCACCCGATCTCTTGGTATAGACTTGATAATCTTAACAACCTGGTCAAAAAAGCCCATATCCAGCATTCTGTCCGCCTCATCAAGGACCAGGTATTTTATATTCTTAGTTGAGAAATTCTTGCTTGATACATGATCAAAAACCCTACCTGGGGTTCCGGTAACAATCTGAGCTCCTTGTTTCAAGCCTTTTATTTCTGTATTGATATTATGCTGCCCGTAGACAGCCAAAGTCTTAACATCCATATACCTAGACATTTTAGATATTTCTTTATCAACTTGAACAGCCAATTCTCTGGTAGGTGTTAAAATAAGCCCCTGAACTTTTGATGATTCCATATCTACATTTTGAATCAAGGGTATGCCGAATGCACCTGTCTTTCCACTCCCAGTTTTTGACATGACAATCAAATCCTTATTATCCAAAACATAAGGAATAGATTCCTGCTGTACTTTTGTCGGCTCTTCAAAGCCCATTTCTTCAATTGATTTTACAATGTTGTCAACAACGCCAAGTTCTTTGAATTTGTTTTCCATATGTCCTTCTTTCCACTGTTTATCTATACTCTCCAGATTGACTCAACAATCCACCAAACACGAATTAAATATAAAAGTCCCGTTATTCAAACCTAACTTAATCATCCTATATTATAACATAAGTAGAAATAATTAAAAACAACAAATACCATTGCCCTTCCAGTCAAAAACATGTACCATACTATTAGGATTTCATTAGGCTGAAATTTTCACTTTAGTGTCATTATAATAGCTTTTTACATAGGAGGACAAGATGAACATAGCCATACTAGATGCCAATACCCTTGGACCAGATATTAATCTAAACCAATTAAGAGATTTGGGTAACCTCTCCATTTATGGATTTACACCACCTGAAAAAGTCAAGGAACGAGTAGAAGATGCTCATGTCATCATATGCAATAAAAGCGCCATGAATGCATCTACTTTGTGTGACGCTGGTAACTTGCAACTTATTTGCTTAACAGCAACCGGAAGTGATAATGTTGATAAGGCATATACAAAATCAAGAGGGATTACTGTTTCCAATGTGGTTGCTTACTCTACATCAAGCGTAGCCCAACATACCTTTGCCATGCTTTTTTATCTATATGAACATATGGCCTATTATGACAAGTATGTCAAAACAGCTAACTATGTTGGCGATGAAAACTTTACACACTTTTCTAATACATTCCATGATCTAGAGGACAAAACATGGGGAATCATAGGTCTTGGTGCTATAGGTAAAAAAGTAGCCCAAATCGCCCAGGCTTTTGGTAGTCAAGTCATCTATTACTCTACCTCAGGAAAGAACATAGATAAAACATATAAGCAAGTAACTTTTAATGACCTTATTGAAACTAGTGATATTATCTCTATTCACGCTCCTTTGAATAAGGATACAGACCATCTTATAAAACTTAAGGATTTCAAAAGAATGAAAAAAGATACTATTATTCTAAATCTAGGAAGAGGTAGAATAATCAATGAGAAGGACTTAGCCCAAGCCTTGAATGAAAACTTGATTGGTGGTGCTTGTATAGATGTTCTTGAAAAAGAACCAATGGAAGAAAATCATCCTTTCCTATCACTTAAAAACCCTGAACGAATCTTAGTCACTCCCCATGTAGGCTGGGCATCAATCGAAGCAAGAAACCGTGTTATTCATGAGGTAAGGCTAAATATTGAAGCTTTCTATAAGGGTAGTCCTAGGAACTCATTATGATAATTTACTAAAGATAATGCATATGCTATAATGACAGAAGTTTAACTTATTTAATATAGTCGGAGGTTATCATGAACCCAAATGAACATAAACAATTAGAAATCACCGTAAACGATGTTACTTATACACGGCAACCAATCAAAACTTGTCTTATCGAAAAAAACCATGATATTGCTGATGTCATCGATACATACACCAAAGATCATAGAAAATCAGGAGATATTATTTTTGTTTCCGAAAAGGCTGTTGCTATAACTCAAGAACGAGCCCTTCCCTTAAAGAGTATTAAACCGAGAAAGTTAGCCTACTTTCTTTCTAACCATGTAACCAAAACTCCTGCTGGAATCGGTCTTGGTATGCCTGAAACTATGGAAATGGCTCTTAGGGAATGTGGCGTCATTAGAATACTTTTTGCCGCTGGCCTTGGAGCAATTGGAAAACTCTTCAAAATCAAAGGCATCTTTTATATAGTAGCTGGTAGAAAAGCTGCTTCTATTGATGGTCCAACAGCTAATACCATCCCTCCATATAATCAGTACGTGGTTCTTGGTCCCAAGAATCCTGATCAGGTCGCTGGTGAAATTGCCACAAAAACAGGAACCCAAGTTGCCATCGTCGATATCAATGATTTAGGAGGGGTCATTCTGGGTATCTCTCACAAGTCAATGAACCGTTCACTCATCGCTGCTATATTAAAGGATAATCCACTAGGTCAGTCTAGGGAACAAACACCTTGTGGAATTATTCGCATTAAAGAATAAGAGGAAAAGTAATGTTATTAAGTCTAGGATTCATACTTACGTTAGCCCTCATACTAGGCGGGCTTCTAAAGCAACTCAAAATTCCATCATTGTTAGGAATGATCTTAACCGGGATTATACTTGGACCTTATGTTCTGGATTGGATTGACGGATCCATTTTGTCTATTTCAGCAGACCTTAGAAAAATAGCTCTAATTGTCATCTTAATCAGGGCTGGTTTATCTCTGGATATTGAAGATCTAAAACGTGTTGGTAGACCCGCAGTACTTATGTGTTTCATCCCTGCCACACTTGAAATAATAATTATTGCTTACTTATCTCCCAAATTACTTGGTATCACCTTACTGGAAGGTGCCATTCTAGGAACTGTTATTGCGGCCGTATCTCCTGCCGTTGTCGTACCTCGTATGATAAACTTAATTGAAAAAGGTGTTGGAAAAAAGAACTCAATCCCCCAATTAATAATGGCTGGGTCCTCAGTAGATGATATCTATGTAATTGTGCTCTTTGCCTCCTTCATGAATATGTATGGTGGTGACAGTTTTCACTTTGTAGATCTTATTAAAGTTCCAATCTCTATCATTACCGGCATCCTACTTGGAATTGGATTAGGATATAGTTTAGTCAAACTCTTTAAACACCTTCATCTGAGAGATACTGTTAAGGTCATGATTCTCTTTTCCGTTGCTTTTTTCGTTATTGCCCTAGAAAGTATCCTAGAAAACTATATTCCAATGTCCGGCCTTCTTGCAATCATGGCTATAGGAGCTTCCATACTCAGTTTTTACCAGCCTCTTGCTATACGTCTCAAAAGCAAATTTGCAAAGATTTGGGTTGGCGCTGAAATCATTCTATTCGTTTTGGTAGGTGCTGCAGTTGATATATCATACCTTTCCCATGCAGGTTTCTATTCCATTATAATTTTAGGAGCAGGGCTGGTATTTAGAATTATGGGAGTACTTATATCTCTCATCAAAACTCCACTAGGCTGGAAAGAAAGAGTTTTCTGCTCTATATCATATTTGCCAAAAGCAACAGTACAAGCGGCAATCGGTTCCATTCCATTAGCTGAAGGGGTTGCTGCTGGTAATACCATCTTAGTCATGGCTGTACTTGCCATCCTATTGACAGCTCCTATAGGTGCTATTGGTATCGATAATACATATAAAAAACTGCTGGACTAATTACCAGCAGTTTTTATATTCTCAATAAAATTAAGCTTTACTCATACTCGCCCCTTACCTGAGTCATTCAATACTAAAAGTTCCTTGGGAAACGGTTCAAAGATAGTTTGCATACTTAAATAATCTTGGTTGAAACGTACAACCCATGATTTTAAGATATTTAGGGGAACCAAGTAAGGCATTTTTTCTGTGTGATATGCCTCAAGTGTATCAAGAAAATATACTTTTTCATCCTTACTTAAGTCTCCTTTAAAGTAGCCAAAAATATGAAGGAGCATGTTTATGTTTGTCTTTCGCCTTAAGGGCCTAGACAGGCAATGGTTGAGCTGATCTTCATATAAACTTAAAACCTGATTAAAGGGTTTTAAGTCATGATTTGCTACAATTTTCCCAAGTTTCTTTTGACCCGATTGGTTATAGGACATAAGGAGATATTTATTCCTAGACTGAAAATCAACCAAAGCTTTCTTTGTTCCGATTTCTTTTATACGTTCAAAATCAGCTAGTGTATAAATTCTAGTTAAGAAGTGTTCTCGAATATTAAAATTCCTTAATCTACCCTCATCTTCCATTGGTATACCCAAAGTCAAAACCTGTCTCCCAAAATACCCACTAGTCTTATCACCACTTGCTGCAACTTTACCAACTTCTGGGTATATTTTCACATCTTTGATTCCGCAAGAAGGTGAACGACTTTTTAAAATCGCTCCATGAAGATTCATAACTTCAATTTCCTTAACATATGCCTTGGCAAACATCGACATTTCTTCTGTATAATCACAGCCTTGATAAGATGTTACTAACCTAGTACCAGCCTTGTCCTTAATGATTCTTACCGCTTCTCTTGGTACAGACATTCCTATAGAGACTTCCGGACAAACGGTCACCATATCTACGTAGTCCTTTAGCTTATCAATAAAATCATTAGCAATCATTGACCCATCGTACCGACAGGCTTTAAATCCCAAGCACTCACTGACTAGTATCTTAGGTCTTGCAAACTTGTCTGCCATAACTACCACCTGTTATTCCTTTAAAATATAAGATAAGGCTACCGCTCCCTCACCAGCGCCGACAGCGACTATAGAAGAAGTCTCTTCAATATATTCTGGAACCTTTCCTATGATTTTTGTAAAAGTTTCACTAAAAATCTTAGCTTCTTCATAATTATTAATATGAACAATATTATAAGCTTCAATCCGATTGGCCCTTGCTAGTTTTCCAATATGTTTTACCAGCTTCTTTAAGCTTCCCCTTGTTGTAAAAGCTATTGTAAACAAGTTACCTTTACCCTCTTCATCTAAGGTTACAATAGGTTTTAATCCGATCTTCTTTCCAATTTTACCAACCCTTGTACTTAACCTTCCTGATTTAACCATATTATCTAGTTGGAGAACTCTAACAAGAATCTTACTTCTTGGTATTGTCTTTTTAAGAGCAACTATAATTTCCTCAAAATTATGACCACTTCGAATCATCTTTCCTGCTTGATAAACCAAGAGCCCTTCTGCTCCCGAATTTTGCCTCGTATCAATTACTTCTACTTTGAAGGACTCGGAAGTTATTTTTTCAGAAGCTTTAAGGAAAGCATTATAGGTTCCGCTTAATTCTTTGGACACAGTAAGGATAATAGCTGCCTTATAGTATGACTTAAGATAATTAAGAAGATTTTCAATGTTCTTCTGATCTGGTAAAGAGGATGTTGGAAGTTTATGACTATCCTTGGATATATCCAAAATCTGCTTAGGTTTAATTGTTAGTTTATCAATAAATGTATTTTCCTCGAAGAGAATACTGAGATTAATGACATGAATTTGTTCATTTTCTATGTAGGCTTTAGGAATATCCGCAATGGAATCGGTCACCAATGCAATATCATACTTTCTCTTGGTAACTATGTCTTTTTGCTTAACCATATCATCTACTTTTGGATAGATTATTTTCCCTTGCTGATATAGTTTTTCAAAAACCTTATCAGGTTGATCTGTATGAATATGGATTCTAACTCTTTTTTTTCCTTTGGCAACGATTGTAGAATCCCCCATGTTTTTTAGGGTCTGACGAATAGCGACTTCATCAAGACTATCACCTTCAATCATACATTCCGTACAGTATCTATAGGTCAACTCTTCTTGGTACTGATGAGGAATTTCTTCTATCGCCAGTTGGACATCTAATTCATCCAATGCCTCAACCTGAATTTCTCCAGTGCTAAAGTATTCTATTATTCCATGGATAAAAAGTGTAAAACCTTTGGCTCCTGCATCAACAACTTTAGCCTGCTTCAATTCACTCAGTTGAAACTGTGTTTTAGCCAGGGCATCATTCAGTCTTTCTTTTGCCTTATATATCTGGCCAAGGACATTATTTTCATCAAATTGCTCCTCCGACAAAGCATGTCCCCACTCACGCATAACGGTAATCATCGTCCCCTCCACCGGATTCTCAATAGAATCATAGGCGTAGTCAACAGCCTTCCTAGATACTGATGCGTAGTCATTAATAGAAATACTTGCTACGTCCTTGCTTTCAAGACTTAATCCATTGATATATTGAGCAAATATAATACCAGAATTTCCTCTTGCCCCTTTAAGAGCTGCTTCAGATAGGGATTCTAAAGTTTCTTTAACAGTTTCTTTATGTTCAGCTTCATCAATAATGGTTTTCATCATAGACGAAAGGTTATTACCGGTATCTCCATCCTGAACTGGAAACACGTTGATCCGGTTCAAGTCATTTCGGTTTTTAATGATTTTATGTGCTCCATTTAAGAAAGCATGATATATGTGTTCACTGCTTAAAGTATTTAAAGCGTATCCCATATCAACCTCCAAGATTCTTAGTATTTTATTATCTTATAATAACACAAAAGGAGTTATTATTCAATAACCATTCTCTAATAATAATCACTAACCGTGATACTAAAGGTTGAACCAACTCAACTTTTTTCAATTTCCTTTATTCAACGAATAAAGAGCTTACTTCTTTTTATTTGCTACATAAAGGTCTAAAGCCTCATGAATATAAGCCTTCATATTCTCTACATTCCAGGGTTTAGTTATATACTTAAACAAATCAACGTGCTCAAAAATCTGATAAATTTCATTAAGATCATCTTTTCCCGTTAAAGCAATTTTATAAATTTGTGGATCATTCTCTTCAACAATCTTTAAAAGCTTAACTCCATCTATGTCAGGTAAGCCTAAGTCTGAAACAATAACAGCTACTTCATTATTGCGGATTATGTCCAGAGCTCCTTCACTTGTCTCAACAAATATCTTATTATAGCTTTCATGTCTTAAGGAACGTCTTAAGGCATTAAGTATCCCTTTTTCATCATCAACAAATAAAACCGTTTCCATATCTTTCATAAAATCACCTCTCTATAGGCAGTTTAATGGTAACTTTAGTTCCTAGTCCAGGTTTAGATTCAATCTTCATTAAGCCTTTCATAACATTAACAAAACAATTGTAGGCTGTTGATAAGCCAAGTCCCGCTCCATCACCTACATCCTTGGTTGTAAAGAATGGGTCCACTGCATGCTTAAGTATTTCTTCCTCCATACCAACTCCATTATCTTCAATTTCAATAATAATTTCATCCTCTTCCTCGAAAGTTCTTATATTTAATTTACCATTCATAATGGTATCTAGTTTTTCTATAGATTCAAAAGAATTAGTAATAATACTCATCAAGGATAGATTGAAATCACCTTTATTGCAAAACACTTCATCCATCACATCTAATTCTGTCTTAACAACCACCCGATCTTTAAACTTAGTTTTTGTCAAAGAAAGGATATTTGCTATTGCATGATTAACATCAATAAGTTCCTTTTTATTTGAATTTTCCTCTTGAGAAAAACTCCTAAGAGATGTGGTTATATCACTAATTCTATTTAGTCCTTGTTGAACATCGTAAAAAATATCATCAAAGTCTTCTAGCAGAAAATCATAACTGACCTCAGTCTCAAGTTCATCTATCATTGAACGGTACTTAAGATAATTGTCTTCTAATACTTCCTTTTTCAGTTTTTCATAAATGTCTATGATATCTGCAATACTTGTTTTTACTGTAGTAATATTACTTTTCACATATCCAAGAGGATTATTAATCTCATGAGCCATACCTGCCGCCAAATATCCTATACCTGCCAGCTTTTCAGTTTGTACTAACTCCGATTGAGTGTCCTTTAATGTCTTGTTCAGTTCTTCCAATTGAATATTCTTTATAGCCATCTCATGAAAATTTTTCTGAATAATAGATGCCTGACGATACTCATTGATTCCATGACTAATCCTGGCAAGAAACTCATTCTTCTCTAAAGGTTTTGAAATAAAATCATATGCACCTAGTTTAAAACAATCTGCAAGAGCTTCACTATCATCGATTGATGTGAACATAATGACCTTAAGATTATTAAGCTTTTTGTTCACCTTAATCGCTTTAAGCACTTCAATACCTGACATTTTAGGCATGACAATATCAAGAATCAATACATGAAACTCCTCTGTTTGCAGGCGGTCCATTCCCTTTTTAGGGTCCTCCTCAACCTCTACACGAGTATTAATTAGGTTCTTTTCAATGATATCTTTGCCAATATTTAGGATCATGGGAGAATCATCAATTATCAGGATTTTATTCAAATCATTCACCTCTATCTATAATTATCTGTACAGGAAACTTGATTAGTACCAAGTGTTCTTCATCTTTCGTTTCCAATGATATAGAGCCTCTGTATGCCATAAACAATTGTTGAAATATTTTTTTCATTGTTTCTATTCTTATTTGGTCATTAACAACATGATTGTCAGCTGATTTTAGGAGAAATACCAGTTCAATAATCTCATTTTCAACGCTTCCCCGTTCTGATAAAACTAGGGAATATGTATCATAGGTACCCAATTGAAAATAAAACTTCAAAAATGATTTTATTCCAAAAAGCAAAATATTATAATCGCCACGATATGTATGATCCTCAACAGTTGTCGTAATAGTAAGTTTATTTGGCAAAGTACCTTGAGTCGTATTATTCTTTATAAAACCAGTTAACCGATCAAGAAGAATATAACGGTTGAATTCATTTAAGGTCGATGGCATAAACTTTATACTTTCTCCCATTAAGTAGAATATAAAATTCAGTTCTTGATGAAATCTATCCATAGTCAACTGATTATCTCCCATCTTCTCAGCTAGTCTATAAATATAATCAGCCATATCCTTATTCACTGTTGATAAAAAAGAAAAATCATTCTTTATAAGCATCAATTTCTCGTTATTACTCTTTAACATTTTTTGATAAAGTTCGTTTTTCATGGCTAAAGATTGTCTGAGATGGTCATTTTCTTCACGTGTATTATATAGATCAATAGCGCTTTGAATGACTTCTTTAAACTCCACTTCAATATCCCAAGGTTTAGTTATAAACTTGTAAATATCAATCTTATTAATTGTAACAATGATTTGTTGCAATTGAGTATATCCTGATAATATTATCTTTATTATTTTAGGATATTTTTCCTTTACGATCGTCAAAAGTTCCAGCCCATTCATCTTAGGCATCTTCATGTCAGTTACTATTACATGTATATCTTCTTTTTCCAAGATTTCCAATGCTTCCGATCCTGAAGTTGCGAAAAATTTATTATATGTTTCTTTGTATAAACCTCTTTTTATCGCTTTCAGGATATGAACTTCATCATCTACAAATAGTACATTATTCACCATATTCATCACCTCTTCACAATTCTTCAAGCAACTCTTCAAGCCTTTCCTGTTTAAAGCCTAAAACTTCGAAAGCCTCAATTGACAAGTCATCTTCTGGTTCAAGGCCCATAGATTTTGATGCATAGAATTGAGCCACATGAACTGCCATGACTAATTCTTTATTTATTATATCGCCACTTGTAGGATTGTGATGATACATTGCACATTCTACAATAGGTAGTGGTAATTCCCACCAATTAAGTATGTAGCTACCAATCATCTGATGGTTAAAACCTATTTCAGCATTTTCTCGATTAATGCTTTGCTCATCTTCACCAGTTCCGTATAAACCGGAATAGTTATGAAGTATGACCCCTCGTCCTATATTATGTAAAAGACCGGCTGATTTAGCTTCATTTGGTAAAACTTTTTTCATTAGTCTTGAATAGATAACATTTAATAGCTTATTAGTCAAGCTACTATGTCTAAACTCTTCTTCAAGCTGTTTGGCGTTAGCACCATGATACTTAAAAACCGTGCTACTAAGAATTATGTTCTTAACATTAATCAATCCAATAAACATAATAGCCTGCTTTATATCACCAGTTTTTGAGCCAAAATATGCAGAGTTAGAAATCCTTAAAATTCTGGCTGCAATTGCAGGATCCTCTTCAATTGCATTTGCAATAATATTAACAGGAACCTCATTTTCCATCATTTGTGAAATCTTGAGATAAAGTTCTGGAATTGTCGGCAAACTCTCTAGATTATTAACTAAATCCAAAAGATTACTATCTTTTAATGTTGACTCAAATTCAAAAAGACTATCAATTATATTTATTATCTCATTATTATTCCACGGTTTAAACAAGTATATCTTTGCCAAATTTTTATCCAAAGCTGATAGGACAACTTTTTTGTCCGTATAGCCGCTTAAGGCAATACGGATAATATCCGGATATTTAGACTTGATACGCAATAGGAGTTCATGTCCATCCATTTGGGGCATACGCATATCAGTAATTAGCATATCTACCTTTTCTTTTTCTAGTAACGCCAGAGCTTCTAACCCACCTGCTGCCAAAAGAACGGTATAGTCAGAAGTATGAAAAAGTCTTCGTAGGGCTCGGAGTATCTGTTTTTCATCATCAACAAATAAAATTGTCTTATTCTTCATCTTCTTTTCCCTCTTCAATCATACCATCAAAATCACGTCTAAGCTTAATATAAAAAGTTGTTCCTATACCCATCTCAGTTTCAAAGTAAATAATTCCCTTATGCTCTTGTTCAATGATTTTTTTGGATAGACTTAAGCCCAAACCAGTACCTTTTCCCTCTTTTTTGGTAGTAAAAAAAGAATTAAAGATCTTATCTCTAACTTCTTCAGGTATCCCAGTTCCATTGTCATTTATCTCAACAGTAACATACTCATCGTCTTGATATGTTACTATATGGATTTTCCCATATTCAGATTCATTATCCCTTATTGCATGTACTGCATTAATAATAAGATTTAAAATAACTTGCTTAATCTTTCCTGAATCAGCTTTAATATCATCAATTTCGCCTTGGTCAAAACTAATATCCGCATAATACTTATACTCATTTTTACTGATTGTAATCACTGTGTTGATTTCTTCATTAAGAGAAATATTCTCCAATTCACTGCTTTGAGATTTATAGGTAAATCGTTTCAGACCTGAGGCAATTTCCTTAATACCATTAATACCATCCTTCAAATCATCAATCAACTCATATAATTCACTTATCATATCTTTATCTTCAACACTTTCAGATATTTCATCTATCATATCTTTAAGAGCATGAACATTGATATCAATAAATGATAGTGGATTGTTAATCTCATGGATGATGCCTGCGGCCATTTGGCCAATCATTGACAGGCGCTCCTGATTTTCCAAGGTCTTACTCAAATCATTTATATAGTTATTGCGCTCTAAATCCTTTGTAATATCTTTTTGAGTACAGGCATAGCGGTGTATCTTTCCATTATTTTTTTTAATAGGGATTATTCGAGTATCAGCAATATAGTAGCTTCCATCTTTACGCTGATTCCTAATATTTCCTTCCCAAATATGATCTGAACTTATCGTCTTCCAAAGATCAGCAAAAAACTCTTTTGGCTGGGAGCCGCTATTAACAATACTTGGCCTGCAACCAATAACTTCTTCTGTACTATATCCGGTCATTTCCGAATAAGCATCATTGGCATATTCTATAAACCCCTTAGAATCTGTTAAGAGAACAGCCGTTTTATCTCGGCGTATAACCGAATCAAAGTCATTTAGGTTTTGTTCTATTTCCTTCAGTTCAGAAACATCTCTTGCTAGGCTGATAATGCCAATCAAAACACCTTCATCGTCAAAAACTGGGTTATTATACCATTCACAAGTAATCGTGTTCCCACTTTTAGTTATATTATTATTCGTATGATAGGCATTGTTATTTCTAATATTATCAGCAACTTCTTCGATTTCTACTTTTAAATCCTCTTCAACTAGTAAATCAATAATTTTTTCCCCGATAGCTTCGTCTCTTCTGTATCCAAAAAGTTCCGTTGCCCCTTGACTCCATTCAACAATCTTCAACTCACTGTTAGTAAATACAATAGCAGCATGAAGACGATTAATGATTAGGTCATATCTTGAGTAGATGTCACCAAAAATAATATCGCTATCAGTTTTATTATTGACAGTGCAGTTTAACAACCACCCATCTTCATACTCATACAATCCAAAACTAGTAATATATCTTTTATAACCACCGGTCATACTTAAAATTCTACAATATTCATTATTTCTACGCTTATCAATCAAGAGTTCAATCCACTCTTCATAAGTTTTTGTATCTATGCCAAAAACATCCAAAACCTTAAGATGACTGATATCACCGTCGGCATGGATTAGTTCTCTCATAGCTTTATTCATTTGTACAAGTTTACTGGTATATGTATCTTTATCAATAGAAAAAAGCACGCACCCTTCATGAGCTTCCTCAATAATCTCACTAAGACGACTTTCATTCTTTATAGATTTATCATTCATTAATTCCACCTCATTTTATCAAGCAATTTACTTTTCAATGTCATCGGCGAACTAAATAAGAATAATTAGAGATGTGATTTTACTAGTATTATAATCATATTCTTCAGCCAGATAACATTTTGACAACACTCAAATACCCCATTTTTATTAAATATAATGGAATTCTCTCTTATCATCATAGCCGAATGTTTGATATTCATATCATTTTATGTGAATTTACGTATAATTAATTATATCAAAAAAAATAAACAAATGAAAGAAATTATCCATTTGTTTATATAATATTCACACTTTTATATTATTTTATCCCCAATCACTGCAAACGTTTTCGAAGGGCCTCCAAATACAAGGAACCAAGATCGGACCTTGAACTCTTCTTGTGGGTGATGACACCAATATGCATTTCCTCATCAACAATAAGGGGTTTGGCAATAATATGAGGGCCGTTTAACTGCTCATCAATAACTCCTGAACTAACTGTATAACCATTTAATCCAATCAAAAGATTGAAAAGGGTTGCCCTGTCCCTGACCTTAATATTTTTCTTCCTGTCTAGAGTTGATATAATCTCCTCTGAAAAATAAAATGAGTTGTATTCTCCTTGTTCAAAGGATAAATAAGGAAAGTCAACTAAATCCGTTAACTCAATGCTCTCCTTATATACAAGTGGATGTGCATCACTAATAAAAACGTGAGGCTTTGCTACGTATAGCTCCTCAAAATCTAGGTGATTGATTTTCAAAAGTTTCTTGATTACTGTCTCATTCTGATTAGACAAGTAAAGGACACCTATTTCGCTCTTTAGGTGGCTGACATCCTGAATAATTTCATTGGTCTGTGTCTCCCGAATGGTAAAATCATAATTGTCCTTGCCATAGGCTTCAATCAGCTCTACAAATGCGTTTACAGCAAAAGAATAATGCTGAGTAGATACTGAAAAACGTCGGGTAGACATCCCTTTATTTTTATACCTATCAAGGAGAAGGTCTGTCTGATTAAGAACCTGTCTTGCATAACCAAGAAATTCATCACCCTCATGGGAAACTACAATTCCTTTGTTTGTCCGGTTAAATATCCTTATGTGTAATTCTTCTTCCAATGATTTTATAGCGTTAGTCAAACTAGGCTGTGATATAAACAAGGCTTTTGATGCTTCATTCATACTACCTTTTTCTGCTACCGTTACAACATAACGCAATTGGGAAATGGTCATGGACTCACGCTCCTAATTAGTAGTGTTTGTCTGCATATAGGACCCATCCACCTTCTCTAACAAGAGTCTTATCAAATTCTCCGACCTCAAAAGGAATAGACTCACTCTTACCATCTGCTTCTACAAAAATCATATCCTTTTCCAAATCAATGGAAATACTTGTTTCTTTTCCACTGTAAGTCTTAAACAGATGATCGATGGTTTCTTTGGCAAGTTCAATTGCAAACATACCACAATTATACATGTTCTGTCTAAAAATTCTAGCAAAATTTTCAGCTATGACCACATGAATACCATTTACCTCAAGTGCCCAGGGTGCATGCTCTCTAGAGGAACCACAGCCAAAGTTCTCTCTGGTAACCACAACAGCCTTCCCCTCAATATCTCTAGCATGATTAAACCCATCTAATGTCAAATCTTCAAGTAAATAAGGTTTAAGAGCTTCCTTGCTTATCTCCGTTAAATATTTTGCAGGGATGATTTCGTCTGTATTAATATCATTTCTATCTAAAAATAAAACCTGTCCGCTAAATGTTTTCATCAGGTCCTCCTATCCTTTATAAAGTGGTGAATTACTTATATGACCTTCAATAGCAGTCGCAGCTGCCGTAGCAGGACTCATCAAATGAACCATTCCACCTTTACCCATACGTCCGTTAAAGTTACGGTTGGTTGTAGATGCACAAACTTCACCTTCAGCCAAAACACCATTACTCATTCCAAGACATGCTCCACAAGTGGGATTGGTCACACAAAAACCTGCTTCTTGGAATATCTCAATAATCCCTTCTTTTAAAGCTTGGGAATATATCCTTGGCGTTGCAGGACTGACAATACCTCGTACGTCACTGTGAATCTTTTGGTCCTTAAGAACCTTTGCTGCTTCTCTTAGGTCTTCAATTCTACCATTTGTACAGGAACCTATATAAATCTGATCAACCTTCTCACCAGTCATCTCTGCTACTGATTTCACCTGATCAGGCTTATATCCAAAGGTAACCATGGGTTCAAGCTCAGACACATCATAAGTATATACTTTTTCATATACAGCATCTTCATCTGATCTCCACTCGGAATAGTCCTTAAGGGCAGCTTCCTTAGAATCAAACTCATCCTTGATATAGTCCCATAGATATTCAACCGTAGTCATATCAGGATAGCAAACACCACTGGTTCCACCAGCTTCAATTGCCATGTTGCACAGGGTCATTCTAGCCTCCATACTCATGGCATCAACAACAGGCCCAGTAAACTCAATAACCATATTAGTGGCACCGTTTACTGTCAATTCTTTAATAACAAAAAGAATAACATCTTTGGCATACACACCAGGCTTTAACTGGCCCTTAAGTTCAATCTTAATGGTTTTGGGGAAGTGAAAAGCACAGACTCCTTTTAGGATACCAACTTCAAGGTCAGTGGTTCCTACTCCTGCTGCAAAGGCACCAAAAGCTCCATGGGTACAGGTATGTGAATCACCCATAATAATGGTATAACCCGGCCTTACAAATCCCTTTTCAGGGAATATAGCATGGCAAACCCCATTTTTACCAATATCAAAAAAGTCTTTGATATCATGACGTCTTGCCCAATCTCTAATAATCTTACCTTGCTCAGCTGTTTTTGAATCCTTTGCCGGTGTTACATGGTCAATAACTGCCTTAATTTTCGACGGATCAAAAACTCTGTCCATTCCACGAGCCATAAGATCTGTTATGGCAATCGGTGTGGTAATCTCATGACAGAACACTCTGTCCAGTTAAGTACATGCGTGTCTGGAAAGGGCATTTCCACACGATGTGCATTAAAAATCTTTTCCGCTAATGTTTGTCCCATTTTCTACTCCTTATTCTTCCTATAACCTGAATTTATGCATTTTGGTATTTCAGGAACTTTTGAACTATTTTTGTTTTATTA
>CAXXSW010000009.1:0-143256 GCA_963677625.2 Vallitaleaceae bacterium | reverse complement strand
CTGTGATAGAGTTTTGGACTTGTAATCGTAAATGTTGTAACTTTTCATAATAACTGTTTGCATAGGTGAAATGGTCTTTCTGTGCGTATGCATAAGCTAAATTATGGATTACAATGTTAAATAGGCAGAGGGCATTCTCCTTTGCTAGAGGTGCATTATTATAGGCTTGTTCCCACAAAATTTGTTGTATGTAAGTAGTATATATACTATGGTTCCCAATGGGAAATGGTATATTAATCTCCGGGAAATATTCAAGAGACTCACAGGAATCCCTTAAATCAAAGTGAAGCCAATCATCTGAGTAAGGACCATCTGGATTATGGTAACTATAGGGTGTGTTTGGCTTAATTATTAGGGCAGAGTTTTCTTTTACAGAATAGTTTATGTTATGAATAGTGAAAATACTGGGGCACCGGATAATAAGAAGTACATAATGGGGTAGGCCATTGGGTCGAGACATAATAAAAGATGATTCGTGCCTGGTTCCAAAGCCACCATCTATTATAGTGACCATATAAAAAACCTTTCTTTAGAAGTTAATATTGATGAGGCATATATAGAAAAAGTAGAATATGTTAGTATTTGCCTATTATAGGCTATTGAATCATTTATGTCAAAGTCTTAAGCTAGAATACGAGAAGTTTATACTAAGATGGTAATAAAAACGACGAAAGGGATTTAAAAATGTCAGATAGGAAATGGATAAAGAAAGTAGCAGATAAGATTAAAGAAAAGGAATTAATTGTAGCAAAGAGGAATAAAGGTAAAATACCCTATACGACTCTGGATGGTCAATTTGATGATAAAAGCGTTGATGACATTAATTGGTGGACCAATGGTTTTTGGGGTGGCATGATGTGGCAACTCTATAAGGGAACCAAAGAAGACTTGTTCTTGGAAATTGCAAAAGACAATGAAGAACAATTGGATAAGGTCTTAATGGAAGCAAAAGGACTTGACCATGATAATGGTTTCAAATGGTTACCAACGTCTGTAGCCAATTACAAAGTTACCGGTGATAAAGCATCCAGAAATAGAGCCTTGCTTGCTGCGAATAATCTGGCTGGACGCTACAACTTAGCAGGTGGATTTATCAGAGCTTGGAATGACAATGGTGATAGTAATAATATTGGATGGGCTATTATTGACTGTATGATGAACTTACCCTTATTGTACTGGGCAACAGAAGAAACCAAGGATCCACGTTTTAAGCAGATTGCCATAAGCCATGCCAATACAGTTATAAAAAACTTTATCCGTGAAGATGGCTCTTCAAAGCATATTGTTGAATTTGATCCAAACACTGGTGCTTATATCAAGTCCTATGGTGGACAGGGATATGCAGAAGGTTCATCATGGACGAGAGGACAATCTTGGGCACTTTATGGTTTTGTATTGACTTATTTGCATACAAAAGATGAGACATATTTAGAGGTGGCAAAAAAGGTGGCAAAATATTTTATTGCAAATATACCTGAAAGCGGCTTAATCCCTGTTGATTTTAGGCAACCAGATGATTGTCAATTAGAAGATTCAACAGCCAGTGCTATTGCGGCGTGTGGTCTTATTGAAATCTCAAAGATTCTTAATGATAAGGGTGATGATGTGTATATGGATGCGGCGTTAACGTTATTGAAAGCCCTAAGTGAAAAACGTTGTAATTGGGATATGGATACAGATCATATAGTAGAAAAATGTACGGAGGCCTTTTACAGGGGTAAACACGAGATTGCAATCATCTATGGGGACTATTACTTTATTGAAGCTATATGGAAATTAACAGCTGAAGAATTATTTATTTGGTAAAAAGGAGTCAAGAATCGGAGAAAGCACTGAATTTTAATATAGTAAGAGAAGTACTATTATATCTTGCCACATGAAATACGAGAAACAGTCAACAAAAATCTTGAAATTAAGGAAGAAAGCTTAATTAAAAAGATTTGTTGACTGTTTTTTTGTTCTATAGGAAAGTCCTCTATTTAAATTTTATGAGTAGGAACATCTTATGATGAGTTAAGAAAGATTTTACCTTCTTAATAAAAAAATAACATGGCTTTATGAAAGGCTTACACAGACACAATAAAGGCTCTTCATACAAATGATAAGATTGGTATTGGGAGGAAATGCTATGTTTATTTCGACACATATTGGGCTAGCCAATTATTTCTATTTTCATTTAAGATATGGGACACAAAAGTTTGAAGTTTTAGAAAACCGGTGTTTTAAACTGAATCCAATTGCCTTTGTCTATGGCAGTATCAAACCGGACATTACCAAGATGAGTTATCTTAAACATCATTTTGAAGATACCTTTCATATTTTTTTAGACCATGTAAGTGTCGCAAAAGATGAAAGTAGAAATAGAGCTGAGAGATCTGTTGCCCTTGGAGTTGCTATTCATTTTCTCAGTGATTATTTTTGTAAGTATCACGCTAAATCACCATACAAGACATATAGTCTTTTTAAGCATTTTCTGTATGAATGCAGTCTTCATATAAATATAATGATGCATCTTATAATAAACATCGTTAAAAGGAGTCATCATTTAATGAGACTCGAAGCATATGATGACAAGAGCATACTTAGTGATCTGGTGGCATCCAGTATAGAGGAAACAGTTACTATGGTTTTTCCCAACAAGGCTCTAGAGAGTAAGCAGACTAGTGACCTCATCAAAATGCTGAAGGCATATCATACCAAAAAGCCATCCCTATCCTTGGATAGAGATTTTACCCTAACGGCTATTAATAGTTTATTAGATGATGTTCTAGGATTAAAGGTCTTAAAGATAAGCGACCAATACCAAGATAAGGAAAGGTGTGAAGATAATGAGAATGGCTATATTTACGGATACTTTTCTACCCCAAGTCAATGGGGTGACCAATACACTAAGAAGATTGGGTGATTATCTAGAAAAGATTGGTGCGGAGTATATTTTTATTATACCAGATCAAAAAAGCGATCAAAGGATTCCCTATAGTATAGAGTCTTTTTTTTCTACTTCCTTTATATTATATCCTGAATGTCGTTTTGCATTACCTAATATGCTTCGTTTAGGCAGAAAGATGGATCAGTTTCAGCCTGATGTGATTTTGGTTATGACGGAATTTGCTATTGGTCTTGCTGGGATAATATATGGGAAAAAGCATGATATACCTATTGTATCCAATTATTCGACTAACTTTGGCACCATTCTTAAATCATATGGCTTAGGAGTATTTGAGAAGCCTATGGACAAGTATTTGTCTTGGTTTCATAATGAAGCAGACCTCACAGTAACGCCTTCAAAGGAGTCTGAAAAGGTTTTACACAGGTTTGGGGTTAAGCGCACAAGTATATTTGGACGAGGAATAGACTATGAGCTTTTTTCACCAGCATATTATAGCAATACCATTAGAAAAGAACTAAATGTAGACAAGAAAATTGCCTTACTTTACGTTGGGCGTTTATCGCCTGAGAAAGACTTAGCTATATTAAGAGAGGCGATGATTAGGCTTAATCATAAGTACCACGACCAAATTGCACTTATTGTAACTGGAGATGGTCCGATGAAGGAAGAACTGAAGAAGACAATGCCGGACAATGTGGTATTTACAGGCTATAAAAAAGGTGAGGAACTATCAAGAATTTATGCCTCAGCAGATATTTTTGCATTCCCATCATCCTTTGAAACCTTTGGTAATGTAGTACTTGAATCGATGGCTTCAGGTACATGTGCCGTAGGTGTTGATGCAGGTGGTGTATTAAATATCATTGAACATGGAAAGACAGGATATCTAGCTCATGCAAAGGATGTAGATAGCTTTACATATTATCTTGAACAGTTAATTAATAATGAACTAGACAGAAAACGATTTGCTCAAAATGCAAGGACTTATGCCAAGACTAGATCATGGGATACAATCTTTGGAAGGCTACTTAGAACGATTGCAGATATTAGTAAGATTAATCAAAATGAAGTGATAATGAAACCATTGGAAAAAAATAAAATAGAAGAGATTGAGAATCATATAGCATAGTCTTCTGGAAAATGAGTAGTTTGAGTATGGAGAACCATAAAACTGCATTAAAAAAAATTAAAAAGGAAATAGAAATCAGAAAGAGGGAAAGACCTTTTAGGGAAGGTATATACATCATCAAACATCCTCTTTTACTTTTTTTTAGGCCTAGACTTGTCCTTAAGTACAATCGAAAGGGAACTAAAATTAAGGGAGAAATAAGGTGGTTTAAAAAGGCAATCAAACTTAAAGTAATAAAGGCAAAGAAAGATCAGATTATATTTACTTTCAAGGTTGATATCCTTGAGATGGATATGGTTATTAATTTTACCAATCGTTATGGTTTTATAGGTTTTTTTGATACGCCTATTGGCCATGTGAACGTCTCAGGTTATTACTATGATTTCTATTATGGAGATAGACATGCATCATAATAAAAAAGGACCATTTGATTTGGCTTACGATAATAAACAAGGTCATTTTACTATTAACTTATTTAATAAACCTATGCTTGGCACGAAGTTACTAGCTAGAATTGGAAAGAAAGCAGCTATATTGAAAAGTGTTAGCAATCTTGTCGGTGTAAATAGTTATGGTTCATATGAACAGTGGGAACTTACCTATGTTAGTCCAGTAGATGAGAATAAATCATTTATTGGCCAGATTATGATATATGAAGATCACGCTGTCTTTAAGCTTATCAATGGATTTACCATTCATAATAAAAAAAATAAGCATATTTTTGGTCATCCATATATATCCTTTCCATGTTTTGAAGGTGATATATGGGATAAAAATCTATCCTGTCTATCCTTTAAACGTCAAGCTCCTTTTAATTATCCTGAACAGTGGTATGGTAGGGCAGTTGATAGTTTAAGAGAAGGTAAGAATATACCTTTGATTGTGACAAGCTCGGCATTTGAGGCCTTCGTTCTATCACCTATGAATCAGTTTTTATATGGAACGGTATCAATTAGCCATTTTCCAAAAAGTATACGTTGCGGTATTCCAAGATCTGTAAATAAGCTACCTAAAGGACATACATATGAGACTATTTTGGTCTATCAACAGGGGGTTAATAAAGCTATTGATCTTTGGGGGCACTTGTTAAGACTCCGTCACAAGGTTCAACCTATAAAAAAAGATGAAGATGTACTTCTAAAATATATTAGCTATTGGACAAATGCAGGGTCAGCATATTGGTATAAGAGTTATAAAAATAAGTCATATGAAGAAACTCTAAAGACCTTAAAAGCACATCATAAAAAGATTGGCATTACATATGGTAGTTATCAGCTAGATTCATGGTGGTATAAAAAAGGGGGAGATGAGTATACTTCTGGTATACGAGAATGGGCTCCAAAGGCTGTTTCTAGAAGCAAAAATTTTAATGCCATTTTACCCTTTATGCAAAAATATAAAGATTTAGACCTCTTTGAAGAAGATAAGTTATCATATGTCCAAAGCTTTATAGATGCTCCAATAGGATGTCATTTTAAGCAGCTTGCCAAAGACTCTGTTTATGTTATGGGCCATGAGGAAGATTTTCTCATAGAAGATTTTCCCATACCTAAGAACAAGAAAGTAGCCTTAAGTTTATTTTATGAAATCTTTAATCATCCAAAGTGGCGTATGAACTACATTGTACATGATTGGCTGCAATATATGAATGATAACCATAAAGGCTTTCAAAATTTGAAGGTTAGCAAGGCTTATTTTGAGGCCTTGGATATAACATGCCAAAATATAGAAGCGACTGATAATAAAAGAGGTTCGTTAACCCTTCAGTTGTGTATGACCCAACCTCATATGACGCTTAATAGTGTTACCATGTCTTCTGTTACCTCAATTCGTAGTACTTCTGATTCAGACAGTTTTTTTGTTGAAGGAAGTAAGCGGTGGTGGTGGCATATGTATTCGTCTAAGTTTATTCAAGCTCTTGGTAAGTACGCTTTTTATGACAATAGACAAAGTTATAAAAGCCATGTTCATCCACTAGCATCGTATTCTAGATTTGAGTTGATTTGGCTAGGATTGTCTTGCGGACCCATAGGCATAGGTGATCCAATAGGCAAGGGAAACATTGAGTTGATTCGTCGTGTGATTAAGGAAAACGGAGAGATAATTAAGCCTGATTTACCATCACAACCTTTAGATCAATCTTATTTGGGCAGGCCTCACAACTTTTCATCTAAAAGAGGGGTAGGTGTTTATAGTCATTCTACTATCAAAACACTAGAGGAAGAAGAGTATAGGGTGTATTACTTGCTACTTTTTAATGTACATCCCTTTGCTGGAAAAGTATTTATGGATTATAGTTTAGGAGAGTTAGGTTGTACCAGTGGAAAGAATTATGTAATCTATGATTATTTCAAGGAAAAATATGATGTGGTTGATGTAGGATATCTAAATCATTATGCTTTAAAAAGACGCAAGTTCTATTATCAAATCATTGCTCCTATTGAAAAAGGATTTGCCTATCTTGGAGATGTAAGCAAACATGTTACTTGTAGCAATCAATTAGTATCATCAATCCATGTTAGTGATAATAAGTTGATGGCAACCATCTCTTATGAGAATAAGATGTGTAATTCTGAGATTGTTGTTTATTGTGAAAAGCCACCTCAAGAGGTTTTATATGATGGAAGGCCTATAAAGATATCTTATAAAAATCAGTTGGTTCATATTAGATTACCTCAAACGACAGATGAAGCAGCAATTAGACAAGCTTTTGAAATCAATGGTTTTCATGAGACGCATGAACTGGAGATAAGGACTATGGTTACTTTATACTCTAATATCAAAGATAGTAAAGTATAAGACAAGTAAAAATGAAGGAAGAGATGACTAATTGTCAATCTCTTTAAAATTCAAGTAAAGATTTTTAAGTCCAAGTAGTAGATAACTTTTTTCTTCCTCAGTCATATCCATATAGCTAATATCATTGATTTCCTTAGATATTTGTTCATATACTTTTAAGAAGGATTCGCCTTTACTGGTAAGTTTAATGAAGGTAACCCTTTTGTCACGCTCATTAATAGACTTCTCAATATAGCCGCAACTGACCAGATGTTTAATGTGGCTCGTTATGGTGGACTTATCTTTTCCGGAAAGCCTGGCAATATCTTTCATAGGTAAAACACCGCCATTTTCGGATAAAGCCGTAAAAATATTCCCATGTGAGGGAACAACATCTCTTATACCTTCTTCAAGTAAACGTTTTGCAATGTAGCGATGAATTATCTTCTTAGCTTTGCTTAAGTAATAGACTATATATTTATCATTCATATCGAGCTCCAATGTTATATTAATTAAATTAATCATATAGGCAGAATAAGGAAAAGTCAAGAAATTAGTTTGACATCAAACAAAATTATGTTATAATAAGTTTGATGTCAAACTAATTGGAGGTATTATGAAATATAAAGCATATGTTGTTAGTGAAACCGACGGTGGTTTCACAGGTGAAGTGAAAGATAAGGAGCTGGCCCCATTAGGTGAGAATATGGTCCAGATTGAAGTCCACTATTCTTCTGTAAATTATAAAGACATGTTGTCAGCATCTGGTAATAAGGGTGTGACTAGGAATTATCCACATGTTCCAGGTATTGATGCAAGTGGAATTGTAACGGCTAGTGATTCAGACAAATTTCAAATTGGTGATAAGGTACTGGTAACAGGCTATGACCTAGGAATGAATACCAGTGGTGGTTATCAAGAATATATACAAGTTCCTTCTGACTGGGTGGTAGCCTTGCCTGAAGGGTTATCATTGAAAGAGTCAATGATCTTGGGTACAGCTGGTTTTACAGCAGGCTTATCTGTGAAGAAAATCGTTGATTCAGGAATAAAACCATCTCATGGTCCAGTCGTTGTGACTGGTGCAACAGGTGGTGTTGGTAGTATTGCTGTTTCAATTTTAGCTAAGCTTGGATATGAAGTGGTTGCAGCATCAGGAAAACCTGAAAAAACAGATTATATAAAAGACCTTGGCGCAAGCGAGATTATTCATAGGAAAGACCTTGATGATACAAGTGGTAGACCAATGTTAAGAGGTAGATTTGCGGCTGGTGTAGATACTGTTGGAGGTAATACATTAGCGACTGTTCTAAAAATGATGAACTACGGTGGAGTAGTTACCAATTGTGGACTTGTTCACGATGATAGTTTTACAAGTTCTGTTTTTCCTTTTATCCTCAAAGGTGTATCCCTTTTAGGTATAGATTCAGTGCAATGTCCTTTGACGACACGTCTGCAAGTCTGGACATTATTGGCAGAAGAGTTTAAGCCAAATAACCTTGATCAAGTCCTTCATGTTATTGGTCTTAATGAACTTGGAGATACCTTTAAGAAAATCAAGGATAATAAACATAGTGGAAGAACGATTGTTAAAATAAAATAGATTTGACATAATTTATTTTTCATGGCCTTCTTGACAGAAAGGTATAAAACACATATTCTGTCATATAAGTGAAGTTATGAAGGAGGAACCATGGACTACATCAAAGAACCAAGAAAAATTGAGAACAAGAGTATGGCCATTATTGAATCTGAGATGGAGAACCCGGGGGCTTTCCAAAGGGATTTGCTGCCGATAGTTAAACGTGTCATTCATACAACGGCTGACTTCGACTATGAAAAGCTGATTCGCTTTAAAGGTGAGGTAGTCAAGGATGCCTTTGAAGGAATCAGTCGTCAAGGAAAGATTTACTGTGATACAAATATGATTTCTGTTGGGGTCAACCGCGTGGCCTTATCTTCATTGAGTCTTCAGACTGTAAACTTTGTCCACGATGATGATGTAAAAAAAGCTGCCCTGGAACGAGGGGTGACTCGTTCTATGGTAGCTATAGAGAAAGCCTTTTTCGATGAAGAAGTGGATATATACTTAATTGGCAATGCTCCGACGGCCTTGCTTCGACTACTTGAACTTTGTGAGGAGCACCAGCGGTATCCAAAACTTATTGTTGGTGTGCCCGTTGGTTTTGTAGGTGCAAGAGAAGCCAAGGATGTGTTGGAAAAGCATGATACCTCACAAATAATCATAAAAGGCAGAAAAGGTGGTTCTACTGTTGCAGTTGCCATTATGAATGCTTTAATGAAACTCTATATGGAGGCTACAACTTAAACCTGACTAATATATCTAATCCCTTTCATCAATGGTTTATATGTGATTTTTATTAATATTCTACCCAATATTGAAAATAGCATTGACCTTGTCAGCGGATGTTGTTATAATACAGACAATTTCATACGGAAGTTATCGGTTCCGAAAGGATTAATAGGGAAAGCGGTCTAATGCCGCTGCAGCCCCCGCTACTGTAGATGGAGACGAAACCTGATGCCACTGGAGAAATCTGGGAAGGCAGGTGGAGGACGAACCATAAGCCAGGAGACCTGCCGAAGGACTATTATGGATCTTCGGAGGGAAGAATTAACCATTAGGAAACATACAAAGGGCGGTTTTATACCGTTTTCTGTTTGTGAATAATTACGTTAGCGCCTTCAAGATAGGGCGTTTTTTTTATGTTAAAGGAGAAAGCTATGAATAAAGGTATCATTGTTGTTAGTTTTGGTACAAGTTTTGAAGATGTGGATAGACGTTGTCTACAGCCTATTGAGAAGGCAATAGCAGGTGCCCATCCCGATAAAAAAGTGGTTAGGGCCTTTACATCCGGTATGGTCATCAGAAAACTAAAAAATAGAGATAACAATCATGTAGACAATATAGAAGAGGCTATTCAAGGATTATTGGATCAAGGGATTCGTGATATTCATGTCCAGCCCCTCCATGTGATTCCGGGTATTGAATATGAGAAAGTGAAAAAGGCAGTAGCTGTCGCTAATCATCAGTCTGACCTTAATATTCGATTGGGTGAACCGCTTCTATACAGGGAGGAGCATTATGATGAGTTGGTTGAAACACTCCTTGAACGTCTTCCAGAAGAGATACAGGGTCAGAAAATCTTGTTGATGGGACATGGAACCAGACATTATGCCAACGCAGTATACAGCATGCTTCAACTGAAATTTACGGAAAAAAGAAAAGATATCATCATTGCCAATGTTGAGGGCTTTCCAAAATTTGAACAAGTCAAGAATCAGCTGACTGGTAGCCGACATATCCTTATGTTGCCTTTAATGATTGTAGCCGGAGACCATGCTATGAATGACATGGCCGGAGATGAAGAGGATTCATTCAAATCCCTTGTTCAATCTATGGGTATGACAACGGAATGTATTTTGGAGGGGCTTGGTGAGAATCCCCGGATTCATGAATTGTTTGTCAGAAGAACATTGAATAAGTAAAGGAGATACATATGGCTTTTGTTATAGCAGGAACGAGAAGTGGAGTTGGAAAGACAACCCTTACCATGGGAATCTTGGCAGCACTCAGTAGAAAAAAACAGGTCCAGGCCTATAAAGTAGGTCCGGATTATATCGATCCTGCTTTCCATACACAGATTACCGGGCGTCCTTGCAGAAATCTGGATTCTTATCTGATGGAAAGAGAGACCATAGAGTATCTTTATCAGAAAAATCTTGACGGTGCAGACATGGCAGTTATTGAAGGAGTCATGGGGCTATATGATGGTAAGGAGATAGGTAGTGAGGCAGGGACAACCGCTTCCATTGCGAAGATGCTTAAGTTACCGGTTATCTTAGTGGTGGACGGCAGTCGTATTGCCGGATCGCTAGGTGCTGTGGTTAAAGGCTACCAGATGATGGATCAAGACTTAGACCTACATGGTGTCATTATCAATAATGTTGGAAGTTCCTATCATTATGAATTACTCAAGGAGTCTATTATTTACACAACGGGAGTACAAGTACTTGGATACCTAAAAAAAGACAGTGATTTGACACTACCTGAAAGGCATTTAGGTCTAACTCCGGTTTCAGAGCATAGCCAGTTGAAAAGTTTTTATCATGGATTAGCAGACCTGGTTATGGATACCATAGATATGAAGGCTATTGAGGAACTGGCAAGAGTAGACAGACTACAAGTAGAGTCAATGAGGCATAGGAACTTACCAAGCTTACAGTTAGTCTTTGCAGGTAAAAGATATGATGGATTGAAACTTGGGATAGCCAAGGATGAAGCCTTTCACTTTTATTATCAGGACAATCTGGATTTGATGGAAAACCTAGGTGTTGAACTCGTCTATGTCAGCCCATTACATGACCAAGACCTACCCCCTAACTTGGATGGTATGATTATCGGTGGAGGATTTCCTGAGATGTTTGGGGCTGAATTGGAAAAAAATATGGGTTTCAAGGCGTCATTGCTTCAGAACTTGGAGGCAGGATTGCCATATGATGCAGAATGCGGAGGCTTGATGTACATGTGCAATCAGGTAACAGACCTTGAAGGCGATACATATGAGATGCTAGGTTGGTTTGATGGTGAAGTAGAGATGACAGATAGGCTTCAACACTTTGGTTATGCAGAACTAGAGCTTAAGGAAGCTTGTGTCTTGGGTGAAGGTGGAGCTGTTATTGCCGTTCATGAGTTTCATAGGTCCATAGCGAAAATAGGTGGCAAAAAAGTTTTCAGACTTTCAAAAGAAAAGAAAGGTATGAAGACAAAGACCTGGACATGCGGTTATCAAAAAGCTAATGGAATAGGAGGATATGCACATAAGCATTACTGGTGTAACCTCTCCTTTATGAAGCACTTCTTGGATACTTGTATGGACTACAAAAGGGGAAGACATGGATAGGTATATTGAGGTTGGAGGCAGGTGGTTACGTTGTGGTTATACGACCGGGAGCTGTGTCACCTTAGCTACTAAAGCTGGTCTGATGACCTTGATGGGTCAGGGGATTCAAGATATGGTGGAAATTATGACCCCCAAAGGATGGCTGGTGGATGTCCCTGTCACATATGAAAAAGTTAGTAATACCTCTGTTACCTGCTATGTGATTAAAGATGGTGGTGATGATCCTGATGTGACTACCGGCCTTCGCATATATTCAAAAGTCACTTTGACAAATGATGGTCAAATTAGTATCCAAGGTGGACAAGGCATTGGTGTTGTGACTAAAAAAGGATTGGCAGTTGAAGTCGGTCAATGGGCTATTAATCCAGTTCCTATGAAAATGATGAGGCAGGAGATTGATAAGCTTCTTCCCAAAGGGCAAGGCGTTCGCGTAGACTTGTATGTGCCTGAAGGTGAAAGGGTAGCTCAGAAGACCTTCAATCCAAAACTTGGGATTGTCGGTGGGATATCTATTATAGGAACATCAGGTATTGTGGAACCCATGTCTGAAGATGCTTTAATTGAGACTCTGCGTGTCGAGATTAATATGTTGGCTGCCCATGGACATAGGGACTTGTTGTTCGTATTTGGTAATTACGGTCGGGATTTTATTCTTAATCGACTGGATAGGGAAGATGAGAATGGCCTACCCTTGCAACGTATCAGTAATTTTGTAGAAAGAGCTATCACTTTTGCTGGTCAATCAGGTATTAAAAGAATTTTATTGGTCGGACATGCAGGTAAGTTGGTAAAAGTAGCTGTCGGACAGAAGAACACCCATAGTAAATACGGCGACAGAAGGATGGAAGCCATTGTAAAGAGTAGCCGAAATGTAGGCTTGTCAAAAGAGACCATAGACCGGGTTCTTGCAGCCAATACTACAGAAGAGGCTATGGATGTCTTGGCCTCTGTGGATAAACTTGACCAAGTGATGGACCAGTGTGCAAAAGATGCTAAAAATCATGCAGAAACATTTGCAGATTATCAACTGGAGGTGGAGTGCATGATTTTTTCTTCAGTAAGAGGTTTGCTTGCTGCTACAGATGGTGCTAAAGACTTGCTTCAGGTCTTGCAGGGAAAGGAGCCTTCAAATGATTGAGGTGGTAGGACTCGGTCCGGGGCATGAGGACTATATATTGCCTATAGCTATTAAAAAAATACAGGATGCTGATTTGGTTATTGGAGCAAGGAGAAATCTTGACACTATTGCAAGCTGGACGAAGACGACCTTGGTTTATGACGGAAACCTAGATGAAATCGCCAATATATTAAAAGACCGTTTTGGAGAGAAGATCGTTGTTGCTGTCTCCGGTGATGCAGCCTTTTACAGTCTACTAAATTTTGTGAAAAGACATGTACCGGCTGAAGGGGTTGCAAGTGTACCTGGTATCAGTTCTCTTCAGTACTTATATAATCGTTTGGGACTGTCTTATGCTAACAGCTATTGGATTAGTTGTCACGGTAGATCCGGCGATATAGGCCAACATATTGGTCGCTATAAAACTATTGGTATTTTGACAGACAGGAAGATGACACCTGCTGTCATTGCCAGACAATTAATAGAAGACGGTATAAGTAACTTGAAATGTCATATTGGGGAACATCTGTCCTATGATGATGAGAAAGTCTCAACCCTTAGTCTTAATGAAACCAGTCAATATTCAGCTGACCCCCTCTGCGTGGTGATTCTTGAACATGAAATGGAAGTTTAATATACCAGGCATCCCTGATCACCTGTTTATCAGGGGTGATGTTCCTATGACAAAATCAGAAGTCCGTGCCCTTACATTATCAAAACTGGAACTTACAGGTTCGGAGAAGATTCTGGATATTGGTGGTGGAACAGGATCGGTCACTATAGAATGCGGTATCTTTGGTGGGAAAGTGACGACCATCGAGAAGAAGTCTGAAGGTATAGACCTAATAAAAAGAAATCTTGATCGTTTTCAGGTGGATAATGTAAGAGTTATCCACGGGAAGGCACCGGAGTCTATACCGGATGAAACATTTGACCGTGTTTTTATAGGTGGTAGTGGCGGTGATCCATTGATAATTATTCAAAAAGTATATGACTTATTGGAAATAGACGGAGTATTGGTTGCTAATACAGTTACTGTTGATAATTCATATAGGATCAAGAAGAGCATGATGGAAGTTGGATTTAAGGATATTGAGCTGGTTCAGATCCAAGTAAGTAGGAGTAAGCAGGTTGGAGACATTCATATGTTGATGGCAGAAAATCCTATTACTATCATTCGAGGGAGGAAGTTAGGATGAAGCAAGTGACATTTGTGGGAGCAGGACCAGGTGATCCTGACTTGATTACCATCAAGGGGAAAAAAGCTCTTGAAGAGGCTGATGTAGTGATTTATGCAGGCTCATTGGTGAATCCCCAGCTACTGAATTACTGTCGGAAGAGTGTTGATATCTACAATTCGGCTTCCATGAACCTGGATGAGGTTATTGAAGTCATGAAAAAGAGCGTAGATAAGGGAAAAACAGTTGTCCGACTTCATACAGGTGATCCATCTATCTATGGTGCTATCAAAGAGCAGATGGACCGTTTGGAGAAGCTTATTATTGATTATGAGGTGATACCCGGTGTTAGTTCTTTTGCAGCAGCAGCAGGAGTTATAAAAAAAGAATTTACCCTACCCGGTGTTTCACAAACAGTTATTCTGACTCGAGTAGAAGGTAGGACATCGGTACCTGAAAAGGAATCATTGGAATCCTTGGCTTCCCATCAAGCTAGTATGGCCTTGTTCTTGTCTGTGGGAATGATTGACAAGGTGGTGAATCGACTGTCTGTCCACTATCCCATAACAACTCCTGTAGCTGTTATCCAAAAAGCTACATGGGAAGATGAAAAAGTGGTTATAGGAACCTTAGAAAATATAGGAGATGAGGTGAAGAAGGCTGGAATTAACAAAACTGCACAAATCCTTGTCGGTGATTTTATTGACTCAGAATATGAAACTTCCAAGCTCTATGATAAGTCCTTCACCCATGAATATAGAAAAGGTATTCAAGGATGATGAGAGATCAAATCACAGATAATAGGATGAAGGATAAAAGATGGTGTTTGATTGGCCTTAACGAAAAAACTCTTCGCCAAGGGACAGGGATTAAGGCCCAGATGAGTAAGGATATGCATATAGATGTGATCGGTCCGGACAAGTTTCTTGATCTTGAAATCAAGACATATAAGGGGAAGCTAAAGGAAATAGTTGGCGATCTGTTTAAGGAGTATGATGTGCTCATCTTTATGATGGCTATGGGCATTATTGTTAGAGATATAACCCCCCATATAGTCCATAAGAGTATAGATCCTGCTGTACTTTGTTTATCTCCAGACGGACATTATATTATTCCGGTTTTGTCGGGGCACTTGGGTGGAGCTAATGAGGCATCTATTTTTCTAGCAAGTGAGTTAGGAATAGAGCCTGTTATCACTACTGCTTCAGATGTGTTTCAGGTGGAAGCTGTGGATATGATTGCAAAAAGGCATAACTTGGTCATCGATAGTTTCCAGATGGCAAAAACCGTGACCAGTATGATGGTGGATGATAAACCGATCATTATGACCAGTGATATTAAGGATGTGGCTATACCTGAAAGTTTAAAAGAGGTTAGGAATCCTCTTGGTTCCATTGATGTGACAAATAGGCGCAAGACCTATGACCTTCCTACAGCTGTCTTAGTTCCTAAAAATATCATTATCGGTATAGGAGCTAGACGTGGAAGTCCATACGAGACAATCAGAGTTTTTTTGGATCAGGTTTTGGAGGAAGAAAAACTTAATAGGAAGGCTGTTTCCGTCATAGCATCCATTGACATCAAAGCAGATGAAGAAGGGATTGTTGAACTTGCAAAAAAACTTAAGGTCCCCTTTGTAACATACTCTGCCAAAGACTTAGAGCAAATAGAACATCTTTTTGAAGGCTCTGATTTTGTTAAGACTATTACCGGCACTTCATCGGTTTGTGATGCAAGTGGTTATTTGGCTTCAGAGAAGGGAAGATGTCTTATGTACAAGAAAGCCTACCAAGGGGTGACAGTCAGTATATGGGAAAGGTCCTAATCAGGTGTTTTAATTATATTTCTAAAGCTAGTGCTATAAAATAGTATGATTCATCAGTAGAATGTCAGAGAAAAACATGGAGGATAAGATGATACATGTAGTAAGTACAGGTCCTGGAGATTTGAACTGTTTAAGTTACGAAGCAGTAAAAGCCATAGAAGAAGCTACAGTCGTTGTAGGTTACAAGAAATATATTGAGTTGATTAGACCTATGCTAAAAGATCAGAAGGTCCATTTTAATGGTATGAAAAAAGAAGTAGAACGCTGTAGAAAAGCTCTTCAGCTTGCCAAAGAAGGCGAAAGGGTTGCCTTGGTAAGTGGTGGTGATGCAGGGATATATGGTATGGCAGGTATCATGCATGAATTGGTTCTAGAAGATGGCGATGAGGTGGCTATACAATCTTATCCAGGTATCACAGCCGCTATGGCAGCGGCTTCAGAACTAGGGGCTCCTATCGTTCATGATTCTGTATATATTAGTTTGAGTGATCTGCTAACAGATATTGAAGTGATCAAAAAGCGTATTCATGCTGCGGGTATAGGGGATTTTATCACCTGCATCTACAACCCTAAGAGCAAGGGTCGTCCCTATTATATTGAAATGGCCAAGGAAATCCTTATGGAGTATAAAAGTCCTGAGACGGCTGTAGGACTGGTAAGAAATGCCAGAAGAGACAATCAGGAGATTATTCTTACAGACCTTAAATCTATGTGTGACCATACCATCGATATGTCAACAGTCATTATTGTTGGCAACAAGGACACCTTTATCAAGAAGGGTAAAATGATTACCCCTAGAGGTTATGATAAATCATGAGAGTGATGATTTTTGCCGGTACAAGAAAAGGTAGGGAGTTAGCCATGGATCTTGCTGATTTGGGCCATGACGTTACAGTATCATCCTTGACTGAACATGGTAGGAATATGGTTGGCCACCATCCTAATTTGACCAGTATTTTTGGTAAGTTGGATGAGGCAGATATCATGAACTTGTTAGAAGAGAAAAAAATAGATGTAATCATCGATAGTACCCACCCATACGCTGTTGAAATTTCAAATCATTTACTGACTATCAATCACAAGACAGGTAAACGTTTAGTTCGTTTTGAAAGACAGTCTAGTATTGAAAGTGAAGTAGGAATTCATTTTCCTTCAATGAAAAAAGCCTGTGATTATCTTCGGGGTAAAGAAGGTCCGGTTCTCTTTACCACTGGTGTCAATCAAGTAGGATTAATCTTGAGTATTCTACCAATGGAACGGGTATATGTCCGTGTCCTTCCAGTGAAACGTTCAGTTGCAATGATAGAAGATTCCGGTCTTAGTGATCACCAAGTGATTTTTCAGCATCCACCTTTTGATAAGGAGGCCAACATACATCAGATTAGGACATACGGTGTTAAATACTTGGTGACAAAAGATAGTGGTGCAGATGGAAATACTGAAGAAAAAGTGAAAGCCTGTGAAGAGACAGGTGTTCAATTAGTTGTTATAGATAGACCTAGGCTGCCCTTTGAGGAAGTCTACTATGAAAGATCGTTATTGATACAGGCTCTTGAATAAATGGATAATGATACAGAGGTAGATATATGAATGTTCTAATCGCATATTCCAGTGTTACAGGAAATACAAGAAAACTAGCCAAAGCAATTAAAAACAATTACCCGGATATGGATATTCAAGAAACAGATAAAGTTGAAAATGTCCAAGGATATGATTTGATCCTCTTAGGCTACTGGGTCAACAGAGGTAGCGCTGATGAAGTCAGCAAAAACTTTATAAATAACATAGAAGGTAAATGTATAGGTGTTTTTGGAACATCAGGACAATACCCTGATTCACCCTTTGGAGAAAAATATAGGAACAGGGTCAAAGACCTAGTTGAAGACAAAAACCGATATGTCGGTGGTTATATATGTTTGGGTAAAATTCAAGAGGAAAGAACGGAGAAGAGGAAAAGGATTCCTGAGGGTCAACCCCATTACTTGACGGAAGAAGGCTTGGCTAGGCATATTGAATCCAGAAAACATCCTGACCAAGAGGATATGGACAGACTAGTTAGATGGGTTGGTGAAGTCTTAGATGGGAGTCATCTATGGACGGTCTAGCAAGAAGACGCAGCCTGTATGATGTGTTGGAAGAAAAGGCCAGCCAACATGCTGAATGGCAGAAAATTATGATTCTTGTAGGTTTGCTAACTGTTTTGCTTATTGTTATTATTTTGAACCTGATAATGGGGGCTGCAACGATTGGTGTTGGCGAAGCTTTGAAGTTGATATTCGTAGACGATGGTACGATGAAACATCAGATTATTTTCAATGTTCGATTACCTAGGGTTATTTTAGCATGTCTTGTAGGAATCTGTCTGTCCCTGTCAGGTGTCATCCTTCAAGGGGTCATGAGAAACTCATTGGCATCACCTAGTATTATTGGAGTAACATCTGGAGCCAGTTTCATGGGTTATATTTTCTTAGTCTTGCTTCCGGGTTATAGTCATCTACTGCCAGTAGGGACTTTTCTTGGTGCCTTTACAACGACTATGATTATATACGCCATTTCTTTTAAAAACGGGGCCAATCCCATGAGGCTAGTTCTGTCAGGTATTGCTATCTCATCATTGTTAGGGGCAGGCAGCGACTTAATCCGAACTTTTTTTCCAGATCGTTTGGAGGGTGTAACCGGATTTCTCGTCGGTGGATTGAATGCTAGGACATGGGTAGAACTTGAGATGATATGGCCATATGCTTTGATTGGGATTTTTATTGCTATCTTTATGCCAAGAAGAATGAATATTCTGATGTTGGGTGAGCAGGTTGCTATTTCTTTGGGATTAAATACAGAGAGGACAAGGTTGATTTTTATTATCGTTGCCTCCCTTTTAGCAGCATCAACAGTGAGTGTAGTAGGTATCATCGGTTTTGTGGGAATGATTGTTCCACATATGGCTAGGCTAATTATAGGCTCTGACAACCATTACCTTTTTCCGGCGACGATTATACTTGGGGCAACGGTGGTTTTGGCTTGCGACTTGGTTGGAAGAACTATGTTCGCACCTATCGAGATACCTGTCGGTATTATCATGGCAGCCCTAGGCGCACCTTTCTTCCTCTACTTATTGAGAGCTAAGAAAGGATTTGGTGAATAGATGATTAAACTTACCCATGTAACTGTTGGATATGATAACCATGAAGTCATTAATGATCTATCCATAGAGATCCCTAAAGAAAAAATCACCACAATTATTGGTGCAAATGGCTGTGGTAAAAGTACATTGCTAAAGGCCATGACCAAATACCTAAAACCCATTGAAGGTCATATTACTTTGGATGGGGAGGATATTTACCATATGAAAGGAAAAAAACTATCCAGAAAAATGGCTGTTCTTCCACAAATCCGTTCAGTTCCTGGTGATGTTAAAGTAAAAGACTTGGTCTCTTACGGTCGTTTCCCATATATGAAGTTCGGTCGAAAACTAACCGGCAAGGACCATGAGATTATCCAGTGGGCCATGGAAAAGACCGGTCTTAGTAACTTAGGAGATCGAAGAGTCTCCACCCTATCTGGAGGAGAGCAGCAAAGGGCATGGATCGCCATGGCTGTAGCACAAAAGACAGATATTCTAGTACTTGATGAACCGACGACATTTCTGGATATCTCATATCAGATTGATGTACTTGAGTTGATTAAGGAATTGAATGAACATTTAGGACTGACCATTATTATGGTCCTTCATGATATTAATCATGCAGCTAGGTATTCTCACCAACTAATCGCTATGAAGCATGGCGATATTTATACTTACGACAGTACAGAAAAAGTTATGAATGAGAGACTTTTGGAAGATGTTTTCAACATTGAAGCAAGACTATATGAAGATAATATCAACCAATGCATATATTTTATACCACAAAAGGTTACAAGGAGGAAGTTATGAAAAAAATAAGTCTATTACTTATGTTAGTTTTGACACTATCAATGTTGGCAGGTTGCGGTGCAGATGAGAGCGATAAAGGAGAGGGTGCTGCAAGTGCAAAGAAGGAAGAGGTTAAAGAGGACTTTAAGTATGATTATGAAGCGTTAGCAAGAGAGGTTCAAGTTACTGAAGATATGGTTACTTTCACCGATGGTTCAGGTGAACAAGTTAGTATTAAGAAAAATCCTGAACGGGTTATCGGTTTGTATAACTCATATATTGATATTTGGTACAACTGTGGAGGCGACTTGGTTGGCCGTCTTGATTCAGATACCAATTTACCTGAAGCTTTTCTTGATGTTCCAGGTGTCGGAAGTTTTAAAGAACCCAATGTAGAATTGCTTCTAGAACTTGAGCCTGATATGGTTTTTCTTCGTTACACCAATCAATCTGCTTCTATTATTGATATATTAAAAGAACATGATATTGACTATATTGCTTTAGAATATAATACCTTTGAGGACTATCTGAAATTCGTCAAGATTTTCTCAGAGCTTAATGGACAACCAGAGCTATATGAAGAATATGGTACAAAGGTTATGGAGGATATCATCAATGTGGTTCAACAAGTCCCAAAAGAGGAAGAAAAAACAGTGCTTTTGATTTTCGGTACGTCAAAAAGCTATAAGACTTATCTATCATCAACAAGCAACGGACAAATTCTTGAACAGCTAGGTGCAGTTAATATTGGGGATAGTTTTGGTGAAGTTGAGGATGGAGTGACATCTATTGATTTCTCTATGGAGAAAGTTCTGGAAATGGATCCTGATTACATTCTTGTTCAGTCTATGACTAGTATTGAGAAAGTTAAAGAGAATCTAGCGGCAAACCTTGAGAATGATCCAGCATGGCAAGCCTTGAAAGCTGTTAAGAATGGTAATTATATTTTCTTGGATAGGGACTTATTTCACTATAAACCAAATTTAGAATATGGGACTGCATATAAGGAAATGGCTAAGATCCTCTACCCGGACCAATTCTAATGTTTAAGACAAGATACAGGTCTCATCACGATGCTAACCGCCGACTGAAGGAAGCCTTTGGTACGGGAGAAAGACCGGAAGACTATTTGAAGAAAAAATTAAATACTGAGGATGACAAGAGCAAGACCTTATATATTCATGTACCGTATTGCATGAAAGTATGTAGCTTTTGTCCCTTTAGTAAGTATTCCCATGTGCCAAAAGCATCTTACGATAAGTATGTTATTAATCATATTGATCGGATCAAGGATTTTGCATGCATTCAGACCAAGCCCTTTGACAGTATTTATTTTGGTGGAGGGACACCAACAGCCTTGCGTCCACAGCAAATGGATAGGATTCTTGACCATATTCACAAAGTCATTCCTCTTGATAAAAAAGCTGAAATCAGTGTGGAAACATCAGCAACAGAAATGGATGAGGATATGCTAAAAGCCTTGTCAGGTCAAGGTGTAAATAGGCTGAGTGTAGGTATTCAGACCTTTGATGATAAGGGTAGAAAACAGATGAATAGAAGAGGCTCAGGTGATTTTGCTGCTTCAAGGCTTGAACAAATGAGACATGTAATACCTAATACGAACATGGATCTTATTTATAATTATCCAGGCCAGACCATGGAAAAGTTGGAAGCGGATTTAAGAAGAATTATTGATTTAGATCTTGCAGGACTGAGCTTTTATGCCTTGATGATACATGATGATACACCATTGGCTAAAAGCATTAGGGATGAGGATTTGCGTTTGATGGAAGACCTGTCTAGAGAGAAAGCTTTTTTTGATAGGATTCTTAATCGTTTGGGAGATTATGGATATGAGATGTTTGAGTTGACAAAATTAATCAAGGAAAGACGAGATGAGTACAAGTATATCCAAGTTAAACATGACGGTGGTTACTGTATACCAATTGGGGTAAAAGCTGGTGGACGTATTGGCAGGTATTCCCTGTTTAATCATGAATCAGATAAGATCATCAGTTCTGAAGTACCCATATCGGCAAGGGGGCGGATGGTGTCTGAAGATTACTTGAGAGTAGAAAAGGTGGTTAATGCCCTCCAGTATGGAAGGATAAGCTTTGATTTGCTTGATGAATTAGGACCAATACGAGATGATAAAAATTTCAGACACCTTATTAGGAAATATGAGGAAGCTGGTTATTTGAGAACAGGATCCTTTGATTATCAGTTTACTGGAGACGGATTCTTTTTTGGTAACAATATCATTGATGATATGGCGGATGTCATGATTCAGTTTAAAACAATGTAACTTAAGGAGTATACCTGTAATAGGAAGAGTGCTGTAAAACATGAGTTAAAGTTTACAGCACTCTTTTATCATATGATTGACTTATAGCTTTTTAGGTGAGCTAAACACTTCTCGGCTTCCATAGAAACTAATTAACTTATTTTCATTTGCATCTCGTATTGGTTTACGCTATTTTCAAATCCTATGTCCTTTACTTTATGGTCTATGTATGAGTCATCTTCTACATTTAGCAAACTGTACTTATCCAGTTTTAAAGTATGTTGCATTTCTCCTAAGAGGATTTGCTCAAAACCCTTGTCTCTTTTATTCTTACTGATACCAATTTGCATGATATTACCGTTTGTTTTATGGACTATAAGGTAGCCTATTAATTCACCTTTGATATTTAAACTTATAACCTTATATTTTTCCTTACACTGGTTATATGATTCAATCTTATTCTGCCAGCTAGGTTCATATGAGTTAAACTCTTGCTCGTTAATGCTTTCTAAAAATTTAGGGTCATATGAGAATTGATAATCACTATTATAGTTCACATCAAATTTTTTCGTCATGATATAACAATTTAATTTTCGAGTTATTTCAAATCCACCATTTAGGTATATTTTTTGTGCCGATTTATTATTTTCAAGAACTTCCAGTAAGAAATAATCGATTCCATTTTTTCTAAGCATGGTCACTAAATTTGTGATTAAGTCTTTTCCTATATGCTTATTTTGATATGCTTGCCTTATACCTGTTGCCGTATCATAGCAGTATCGTAATCCATTAATCACTCGATACCCAGATAGGCTAAAGCCAACCAGTTTATCTTTATCAAAACAGCCTAATGAATATTTTTTATCAAAACTTCTAGTCTTCATCATTTCTTGTAGTTTTTCTAAAGGCATATCCATTTTTACTTCGTACTCCGAAAATGCATCGATGAATGCATCGTGAATTGTTTTTATGTCGATGTCTATCATGCTTTTGTATTCGTACATTCTTTCTCCTCTGCTAGTAAATATGTGAAATCCTATCATCCTAACCATCATATTTTATCATAAAGAAACTATGGACGCATTAACTCTTTACCAAGAGCTATTTAATTATTTGATATAATGAATTTCCTTTTAGTTATGATATAATGATGAAAAGAAAGAACAGGAGGAAGTACAAATTGATTACGTTTATGATAACAGCTTTAGTATCTATTTTTGCCATTATGAATCCAATTGCCAACATTCCCATCTTCATTGCACTGACTAGTGATCAGACTCAAGAAGAACAAAGAGCTTTAGCAAGGAGGTCCACCTTGTTTGCTTTTTTTATCATATTGTTTTTTGTAATATTAGGACCCTTTATTCTGAAAGCACTAGGTATAACGCTTGATGCATTTAGGGTTGCAGGTGGTATTTTGCTGTTCTTTATTGCATATAATTTATTACAGGGAAAATCATCCCGTGTTCATCATCCAAGTACAGAAGAACATGCCGAAAGTGTGGAAAAAGATGATATTGCAGTAGTTCCGCTTGCGACTCCTATTTTGGCAGGGCCGGGAACCATTACTACCGTTATGGCCTTGGCAGGAAGTTATTCATCAAATATTGAAGGTGCTTTAATGTCTATGGCTGCCTTCACTGTGATTATATTCATCACCTATGTGCTTTTCCATAATGCAGCGTGGATTAATAATAAGTTACCCCAAACGACAATTAATTTGATAACTCGTATGATGGGACTGCTTTTAACTGTTCTTGCCGTCCAAATGATTGCAGCAGGGACATTGGCTCTTTTCCCAGGACTTGGCTAAAGTTCTAGTGAGGTTCAATATCAGGTCCTTTGTTAGAACAAATTCTTTGCGAAAAAGTAGATAGTGTGGTATATTTTTATGAAATGGACGCGCGTCCATAATTGCTTTCTATAGTGAGATGTGGGTGCTATGAGAAAAGCTCTAGTAGGGATGTTTATAATACAAATGTAAGAATAAGTGAGGTAAATGAATGATGATTAGTTATAAGGCAGGTATCAATATTGGTGGTTGGTTGTCCCAGTATAAAGAATTTAGTAAAGAGCATTTTGATACATTTATTGTTGAAAAAGATATTGAAATCATTGCAGAGGCAGGCTTTGACCATATTCGAGTACCTTTTGATTATCCTGTCATTGAAAGAGATGAAAATCCGGGTTCTTATTTAGAGGATGGCCTTAAGTATATAGATAATTGCCTGAATTGGTGTAAAAAATATCATCTAGGAATGGTTTTGGACATGCATCATGCTCCAGGATATCGTTTTCAGGATTTAGGGACAAATACTTTGTTTGAGGAATCTAGCCAACAAAAACGCTTTATCGATATTTGGCGTTTTTTGGCAAAGAGATATGTGAAAGAAAGAGACCATATAGCCTTTGAAATATTGAATGAGATAGTAGAGCCTGATAGTAGCAGGTGGAATCGACTTATGCTAGAATGTGTAAAAGCTATTAGACAAGTGGATTTAGAGAGATGGATTTATATTGGCGGTAACAATTATAATAGTCCGGACGAACTCAAGAATATTGCTGAAATTGAGGATGATTACATTGTCTACAATTTTCATTTTTATAATCCCTTTTTCTTCACCCATCAGAAAGCAGGCTGGTCGGATAGTGCCAAGGCATACAACAGGGCTGTAAAATACCCAGGACAATACGAAGGTATTGAAGCATTCGTTAAGAAAAATCCAAGTTTTGACTTTATGATGGAGGTCAATAATCTAAAATTAAATAAGGAATTGCTGCTTAAAGATCTGCAGTCAGCAATTGACTTTAAGGATAAGAAGGCCTGTCCTCTATATTGTGGTGAGTTCGGCGTTATTGCCCTCGCTGATTTGGATTCAAGGGTCAGATGGCATAAGGACTATGTTGAATTATTAGAGGCTTATGATATTGGTGGTGCTGTTTGGAGCTATAAGGAAATGGATTTTGAAATCTATAATAAGAACCGAAAACCATTATCGAATGAATTAATTGATATCTTAACTAGAAAAAAATAAGTTATAGTAACAGATATTTATTATGTGTCAAGAGGTGTATGATGACAAGTCAGGAAATAGCAAGTTTATGTGGTGTATCCAAGACAACAGTGTCTAGGGTTATAAACAATGATCCAAAAGTCAAAGCAGAAACGAGGGATAAAATTCTGGCTGCTATGAAAGAATATAATTATGTACCAGTGGCATCAGCCAGGCAGTTAGCCGGGATAGATAGTCGTATCATCGGCTTATTTATATTGGACATTGATATTTCAGACTCTACTAGCAGAGTATCAAAAAGTACATATTTTTCGACACTGACTACTTTAATTATTGATAAAGCTAATTCTAGTGGTTTTCAGGTTCTTGTATCGATAGTAACAAGTGATCAGCAGTTGGAAGAGGCTAAGAGCCTATTTATCAGTGGTACAATTTTTAGTGGTATATGTATTGGTGCCTTCAATCACGCAGCAGAAGTAAAGGGGTTTATGGACTTAGCTTATCCTATGATTGTTGTTGATATGCAACATGATGATAAGGGAGCTTCTGACAAGAATCTTTTTATTAACATGGATAATTTCACTGGAGGGTATGAAGCGACAAAGCATTTAATCCAGCTTGGACATAAGTGTATTGGCCATATCACCGGAGACTTAAGAAAGCTTTCTGGAATTGAACGTCTAAAAGGCTATAAAAAAGCCTTGTCGGATTTTGGAATCAAGTATGATGACAAGCTTGTGTGGCAAGGTGATTTCCAAGAAGCAAGGGCATATAAGCTGGCAAATAAAATAATTGGGGAGAGTAAAGTGACGGCTGTCTTCTCAGGCAATGATGTTATGGCAGTCGGTGCAATCAAAGGAATTAGAGATATGGGTTATCGTGTTCCCAAAGATTATTCAATTATCGGTTTTGACAACATTGAAATCGGTAATTATACGACACCTACCTTGTCTACAGTTTATTGCCGTCTGGAAGATATAGCAAGGCATGCTGTTGAATCTCTCGATTACTATAATACACATAAGCGATTTAATAAGGCTGAAATACTTCTTAAGCCGGAACTGGTCCAACGCGAATCATCAATTGAAATAATGGTGACAAATTAAAAAAAGTCCTTGAAATCAATTTTTAATCATATTATGCTTCTATATAGAAGCGCTTCTAGTAACTATAAATGTATAATGTCAGGAGTAAAGATATGATAAAAAACGTTGAACAACTAGAAGAAAAAATTGAGAAGAAGTATAAGAATATAACAGGGTTAATGGTTCAAAAAAGTGGCCATATTGTTTATGAAGAGTATTTTAATGGAACTGGTCCTAAGGATAAATTTCATATTTATTCTGTAACAAAAAGTATTGTTGCCATATTGATTGGTATTGCTCTCGATAAAGGGCTGATTAAAGATATCAATCAAAAGGTGCTGGATTTTTTCCCGGACTATGAAGTGAAACAAAGAGAAAAAACCATTTATCAAGTGACTATAAAAGATATATTAACGATGACGGCACCTTATAAATATCGAACAGCACCCTATACAAAGTACTTTAAGAGTGATGATTATTTGAAAGTTTCTTTGGACTTACTGGGAGGAAAAGGTAAGATTGGTGACTTTAAGTATACACCTCTAGTAGGGCCAGATATTTTATCAGGTATTATTCAACAGGTTAGTGGGCAATCTATGTATGCATTTGCAAGAGAATTTTTATTTCAACCACTAAGTATTGAAGTTGAGGATGTCATTACTTTCACTTCAAAGGAAGAACAATTAGCCTTTAATAAGTCGAGAAATATCAGTGGTTGGGTCGCAGATTCTAAGGGCGTGAATACCGCCGGCTGGGGACTATCTTTAGGTGTAAGAGATATGACTAAAATTGGTCAATTGATGTTGAATGATGGACAGTGGGAAGGTAAACAGATTGTCTCTAAAGACTGGGTCAAGAAGTGCATTAGCAAGCATAGCTTATGGAATGAAATGAACTTGGCATATGGCTTATTATGGTGGGTCATTGATGAAAAAAATGGTGTGGTAGCCGCCATAGGAGATGGCGGCAATGTTATTTATTATAACTATGACAAAGAAATTGTTGTAGCTATTACAGCGACCTTTAGACCAAGAGTAACAGATATAATTGATTTCATAAGAAAAGATATAGAACCTCTATTACATTCTTTTTAAGATAAAGGGACGTCCAATAAACGCTAATCCAATAAACACGACTATAATCATTAATAGGATAGGGTTATTTTGAAGTTGTGTATAAGAAGAAATCAAGATGGCTATCACGCAAGCAATAGCACCAATTAGTGATAACCATCTATTTTTCATCTTTTGTTGAAAACTAATATAATTTACAGTAGCAAAGGTAAACAGAAATATTAAGCTTGCCACGTCTACCAAGGCATTTAAGGATCCGATAATTGAAAGTACTGCGGAGAATCCTGCAATAATCAAAATGGCAAAATAAGGGATTCTTGATTTATTCTCTTTAATAAAAATATCAGGTAAATCTTTCTTTTTAGCGACGGTTTCCATCAAACGACTCGTTGAAAACAAGGTGGCATTGATGGCCGAACCAGTTGAAAATGCAGCGGCAATGGTTACTAAGATTAAACCTGTCATGCCAAAGGCTTGCTTACCTGCTATAGATAATGCGACTTCCTTTTCTTCAATCAATGTTTCTGCGCCAACCAACATGGTAGCCCCTACTGCCACTAATATGTAGATACAAATCACGGCTATAACCGCTGAAATTGTAGCTTGAGGTAGTGTCTTCGTAGGTTTTTTTATATCTTCATAATCATAGGATAACAATTGAAAGCCTTCGTAAGCGATAAAGATGGTTGCGGCTCCAAATAGGGCAACATCCCAACTTTTTGGTTCAATCCCTTGTGTTAATTGTTGGGGATTCCAATGAAGGACACCGAATAGGGATAGTCCTAATAAAATAAAGAGCTTGCCCCATACTGTGAATATTTCTAAGTTGGAAGAATCACTTACACCTCTTAGATTTACCAAAGCCAAAATCGCAATTATTGAAAATGATAGAAGCCGTGGAAACCAATCCCCTAAATTAAACACATGTGCCACATAATGACCGAAGGTGAAGGCATAAACTGAAATTGTTAAAATATAGCCTAGAATTAATATCCATGATAGGCTACCTGCGATGCCCTCATGATTGATTTCATTAAGAAAGGTGAAAGCACCGCCACTTTTTTGGTATTTTATGGATAATTGACTGTAGCTATAGGCTGAAATAAGAGCTATAATACCTGCTATTAAAAAACTTAGCCAAGCCCATTGTCCGGCTATGCTAATAATAAGTCCTAGAACTGAAAATATACCACCACCGACCATACCACCTACGGCCATTGACCAAGTAGCATTAAAGCCCATTTTTTTATTCTCATCACTCATATCTATTGTCCCTCCACTTTTACTTTTATTTTACTCTTATCTTATCACAAATTGTCAGCTTGTGCATTCTGTCTCAGATGCTTTTTTTGTTTATAGGAAAGTTCTCTATTCAAATTTTATGAGTTGAGACATCTCATAAAATGTCAAGGAACCTTTCTCACCGAAAACAATCGCAAAGCGAACGAGGCGGAGCCTCTTTGCTTTTTACTAGGAAAGTCCTCCATAGGACTTTCCGTCGGCAGTTGGAACAATTTGCCTTCGGCAAAACCGAGGATGTAAAACATCCTCTTTGTTCTGAGTGTTCTCTTAGTAGCAAGATGAAGTCGGTGATATAGGTATAACCGGGAAATTCACATTGACAATTAAAAAGGGTTTGATATAATGAAAGTACTCATAAAAACGTTTTTATGAAAGGAGAAGCTTTTTTGATGAAGAATGGAAAGAAAGTCATTGGGATGCTGCATTTTCGTGTTGGGGAAACAGATGGGGTCTCATTAGAAATGGATAAGTGGAAAATCGTGCTAGAGCAAATGGGCCACGAAGTCAAATATATTGCCGGATCAGGAGGGAATATTACAGACTATGTTCAGGTGGAGGCATTACATTATAAACATCCAGATAATGAATGGTTAGTGGATGTTATCTATAAAAAGAACATACATCATGTAAATGAAGAAGAAGTTAGAGAGCGTTTGGCATCATACCAAGAGGTAATTAAAAATGATCTGACTCAAGTAATAGATCATCACCAGATTGATATACTTATTGTAAATAATGTCCTTTCCCTTGGGTGGAATATAGCCGCTGGACTTGGTTTGATTGAAGCGGTAGAAGAGACAGGGATAGAACTGATTAGTCATCATCACGATTTTCATTGGGAGCGTGAATTGTACTCAAACCCAAAGTATTCCTGGGTGAGAGAACTTCTGGAGGACAACTTTCCTCCTCGTATAAATCAAGCAAAGCATGTTGTTATTAACACTATAGCGCAAGAGGAATTGAAAAAGAGGGGCTTTGAGTCGATAATTGTACCCAATGTATTAAACTTTGAGAAAAAAGCAATTCATTACCAAAAGGATAGTAAAGCATTTAGAAGACAAGTAGGTATAAGTGATAATGAAATCATATTTTTACAGGCGACGCGAGTTGTTCCTAGGAAGGGTATTGAACTCATTATCGATGTCATTGAAAACTTTAATCATGAGCTAAATAGGGTAAGGGGAAAGAGGCTATATGATGGAAGAATTATTGATGAAAACACAGAAGCTGTCCTTATATTGGCAGGGCAGAATGAAGATTCAACCTATTACAATCGTTTGATGTCATATGCGGCAAGTAAAAAGGTAAAGGTAAAAGATATAAGCCAACGTTTTACCCATCAAGCAATTGTAGCAGAAGAGAAAACAGGACTATACCCTTTTATGGATGTTTACCTTTTGGCAGATATTGTGTCTTATCCAAGCTTATTAGAGGGTTTTGGTAATCAATTTCTAGAGGCTGTTTATGAAGAAAAACCTATTGTTGTATATGAATATCCTGTTTATTGTACTGATTTAAGCCATCTTGGATTTTCACTTGTTCACCTAGGAAGTCACCACTATATAAAAGATGGTTTAGCTAAAATTGAGGATTCCGTTGTTGAAGCTAGTGTTGAAGATATTTTTAAAATGTTATTGGATGAGCAGGTATATCAAAAACATATAAAAAATAATTTTCATATTTGCTTGGAGAACTTTTCATATAAGACATTAAGAAAAAAATTGGAGACATTGATATAGAAGGAGGAAAATATGTTTGATAAACTTGAACGCCTATATGGAGACAAGGCTGCAAATATTGAAAAGGCAATCTTGGACCTAATTGAAGACTTTTCTTTTAAAAGTGATAAGAAGAGAGTGGGATTGACGGAAAAAGACAGTATTTTGATTACTTATGGAGATTCTTTGCTTGCAGAGGGAGAAAAACCTTTGGCGACTTTAAAAAGATTTATGGACGAGGAGGTTGGTGATGCCATTCAAAGCGTTCATATACTACCCTTTTATCCTTATTCATCGGATGATGGCTTTAGTGTCATTGATTACCAAGCTGTTGATGAGTTATTGGGAGACTGGGCTGATATCAAAGCTATTTCACTCAAACATGATGTAATGATTGATGGTGTGATTAATCATATTTCAAAAGAAAGTGCTTGTTTTCAAGGTTATCTTAGAGGCGAAGAAGCATTTCAGGATTTTTTTATTGAATGCGATCCAAGTGCAGACTATTCGGAAGTTGTTCGCCCAAGAGCCTTGCCTTTGTTATCCCCCTTTGAAGTTAATGGGGAAAAGAAGTATATTTGGACGACCTTTAGCGACGATCAAATTGATTTGAATTATAAAAATCCTCAAGTCCTATTATATGTGTTAAAGGCTTTGATGAAGTATGTAAAAGAGGGGGCCCGTTTTTTACGATTGGATGCTATAGGCTTTGCATGGAAAGAGTTAGGAACCCCATGTATTCATCATGAAAAAACACATATTCTCGTGGGCTTAATTCGTGAAATACTTCTGAAGGTGAATCCGGAAATTGTTATTGTTACAGAAACCAATGTTCCTCATCACGAAAATGTTAGCTATTTTGGAGATGGACATAATGAGGCTCATATGGTTTATCAGTTTCCTTTGCCACCATTAACGCTTCATACCCTTATATCAGGAGACAGTCGTCGTATAACAAGTTGGGCTAAAGGTTTGGAACGTATAAGTGATGAAACATCATTTTTTAATTTTTTGGCTTCTCACGACGGAATTGGAGTGCGCCCGGTAGAGCAACTTTTATCAGCTGATGAGGTAAATCGTATTGTGGAGAAAGTTCGATTAAATGGTGGGCGAATTAGCTATAAGAACAATGGAGATGGGACGCAAAGCCCCTATGAATTAAATATTAATTATATGGATGCCTTGGGAGTGAATGAGGTTGATGAGGAGACCTTAATTAAAAAATTTATGGCAGCAACGGGAATCTTATATTCCTTTATTGGAGTTCCTGGTATATATATCCATAGCTTGTTGGGTTCAGGTAATGATCAAAAAGGTGTAGAAAGTTCGGGAATTAACCGCCGTATAAATAGGGAAAAGTTGTCATATACTCAGTGGAAGAATGAGCTAGCACAAGATGGACGGCGAAAAAAGGTTTTCGAAAAAAACTTGGAACTTTTACGTATAAGAAAAAAAGAAATAGCTTTTCATCCACATGGGTATCAGGAAGTCATTGAAGGAGATCCCCGTCTCTTGATTGTTCGAAGGCTTGATCCTGAGAAAAAAGAAGCTATATTGGCAATTATTAATATATCAAATGAGTCTGTTCCTTATCAGGCCTATGGACGGAATTTAATATCTAATGAGGAGATTGAGGGAGAAGGTCAACTGGAAGCATATGATATGGCGTGGATTAAAGAAATGTAAAAACGTTTTCTGACTACAGTCTTGATGCAGAAAATATGATATAAATACTATACAAAAAGTCGAAGCAAAGTTTGTTAAATACCAATAGTTTGTGCATAAATCACAAAAATAGGTTGAAAAAACGTTTTTACAGTGATACAATGAATTTACAGTTACTTAGTGAAAATAAAAGGAGGAACGATGAATGAAACGTTTTATAGGATTATTTGTTTTAGTTATGGGGATTGTTATGCTTGCAGGATGTAGCGGTAAAGAGCCTAAGGAGCTTGTGATTTTAAGTGACTTTGGTCGAGAAGTTGTAGAAAAGGAACTTTACCAAAAAGAAATCTTTGCTGCCTTTGAAGAAGAACATAATGTAACGATTAAGTTTGAGACTTTAGCCCAGGCTCAAGATACTTTTAATAAAATTGATTCTGAGCAAAAAACGGAAAATTATACAGTTGATTTATTGATTTCCCATTTTGGAACCATGGCTGATTATCTTAATGAAGGATATGTTGAAGACAGTTCAGAACTTGAAGGTAAGATGAGTGACCGAACTTTCTTAACTACCTTTGACGGCTCCACAACGAAGGACGGAAAAAGATATTTCTTCCCAATTAATTCAGATGTATACTTATCTTATGCTAACAAAGAAGCCTTTTCAACATTACCTGAAGGTGTTACAGAAGAAGATATACTTTCTGGACAATATACATGGGAAGATTTTGCAGCTTGGGGTGAAGCAATTGGTGGAACCAAAGTTCACATGAAAGCCTTACCAGTGAAGATGCTTATTTATCAAATCGGAGGCATGGCCTTGTCTAATGGCGGCGAATTCCCGGTTATGAATGATGCAGGAAATTTAAAAGCTTGGCAAGATGTGATTTCTATGAAGGATAATATCCATCCAGAAAGTGCTACAACATCAGACAGTGCGACAATGATGGCAGAAGATACGGTTTATATTTCTTTTGAACTAATGGCACCTTTAGCGACTGCCTATAGTGCGTCACCTGCTAAATATGAAGTTTTTCCTGGTCCTAAAGGAACATCTGGAAAAGCAGGATCAATTATTGGTGGACATGGTATAGGTGTTGTAAAAAATGCTCCTAATAAAGAACTTGCTGAAGAGTTCATTCAATGGATGACAGCTCCAGAGCAAATTGTTCATGCAGCACTTGGAACAATCCCAACAATAGAGGAAGCAACACTTGTTTTAAGCAATGACCCAGAAGATTTAGTTATTAAAAAAGGGTTAGAGACAGTTAAAAATGCAAACGTTGAAGGACTACAAATGATACCAGCATATACTTCATGGGCAGATGTTAAAGGTTGTTATGATAGTATTTATGCAGGAATTATGGATGGATCTATAACCTTGGATAATTTACAGGACAAGTTAGATGAACAACAAGCTGTCCTTGAAGGTCTATTGGTTGAGTAAGTAACCGATTTTCAGGTAATGAGGTGATGAAATGTCAGACATGCAAGTGACGGATAAAGTAAAAAAGAATAGATTAAAATCTCCCTATTTATTGTTATTACCGGCCTTTTTGTTCTATTTAGTCTTTTGGTTCTTTCCGGTTTTGACATCAATTAAGGAAAGTTTCACATCGAATGCCGGAGATATAGGATTTTTGAATTTTCAGCTAATGCAAGAGGATGTTTTATTTTTGGCAGCACTAAGGAATACCTTAGTGTTTGCCGGAATCTCTTTGCTACTACAATTTTTCCTGGCCCTTATGGTTGCAGTCCTTATAAATCGTAAGTTTAAAGGGAATAAATTTTTTCTGTTTATCATGTTGATTCCCATGGCATTACCACAGTCTGCTGTGGGAATCCTATGGAATACTGGTTTAGTTGAATCGGGGTGGTTGAATTCGTTTTTAACGACGACAGGAATTCAAGAGCTTATTCAAGGACTTAATCTTACCGGTGGACCGATGATATGGAAAAATGTAAGTGGTCTACAGGCTGTATTTATGTTAATACTAATTGATACATGGACCGTTATGCCCTCTGTAATGATTATTATTTTGGCAGGATTACAAAATTTTAATGAAGAATATAAAGAAGCAGCACAAGTTTTTGGTGCAACACGTTTTCAGGCTTTTCGAGACATTGTTGTACCGATTATAAAACCATCTATTGTAACAGCGCTCTTGTTACGACTGATTGCCGGCTTACAGGTTTGGCTAATTGCCGTAATGATTTTCGGATTTAATAATGTACCCTTCTTAGTTGAAAGAATTGTATATTATACAGATAAAGTTCGGACAGGTGTTAATAGTTACAAACTGGCTAATGCTTACTCAATCTTTACATTATTCATTGTCTTTTCAGTTGCGCTTATATTTGTGAAGTTATCAAAGGATAAAAAGAGGAGAGGGGTGTAAGGATGAATAGTATTTGGAAACGAACTTTATTTTATCTGATTATCGTGTTTATATCGATGATGGTGCTTGTACCGCTTTCTTATTTGGTTACGATTTCTTTTTCCAGTGCAGTTGAAATTAATGACTACCCAAAAAAAATATTACCTTCTTTTTCCCATGAACTTGCTGTGACTTGGGATGATGAAAATAGCTATTATATTTTGCAAAGAAAAAACAATGAAGGAGAATATGAAGAATTATATATGAGTTCTAAGTTCGATCGGATGAAATCTTATTTAGAGACTCAACTCAATGTCTATGTAGATGAAGGGAAAATTGAAGAGGATTTTTCTAAGGCAAAGACTATGGGTGAAAGGGTAGAATTTTCATATCGTAAAAGCTTTTTTAACAATTTCATCAAGTTTTTTACGGTGTTTGGAGGAGCAGATAAGGCTTTAATGAATAGTATAAAAGCTGCTATAATTACGATTTTTATTTCTATGAGTATAGGTGGAGCTGTGGGATATGCCTTGGCTCGAACCAATATTCGTGGTAAAGAAAATATCAGTTTGGGGAGCCTTATTGTAAGGATGTTCCCTATGGTTTCAATTTCTGTTCCAATGGCAGTGCTACTGGTACGATATGGATTATATGACAGTATGCTGGGATTGGCTATCGTGTATTCGATTCCCAATATTGGCTTAACAGCAGCAATCACTCGTGGAATTTTTATGGGTGTTAACAAAGAATTTGAAGAAGCTAGTATGGTCTTTGGTGCGACAAAAGGTCAAACTTTTCGAAAGATTACATTCCCATTGGTTCTTCCGGCTTTTGCAGCTTCGAGTATGTATGCATTTATTACAGCGTGGAATGATACGGCTGTTTCCTTGCTGCTAACAAATAAAAATGAAACATTGGCCTTGTTGATCTATAAGTCTATAGGTGGTTCTTCTTCGATTCATTACGCAGCATCTGGGGCCATCGTTTTGATTATACCAGCACTGGCATTTACTTTTTTGCTTAAAAATTATATCACTCAACTGTGGGGATAGAAAGGTAGGTAGTCCATGTCTTATTTGACTTTAGAGAATGTAAAAAAAGTATATAATAAAAGCGTGACAGCGGTAGAATCATTTAATCTTGAAATTGAAGATGGTGAATTTGTTGCATTTCTTGGCCCGAGTGGTTGTGGTAAAACAACAACCCTTCGTATGATTGCCGGTTTGGAATCTGTTACAGACGGTGATATTAAGCTTGAAGGACGGTCGATTGTGAATTTGGAACCAAAAGATCGTGGTGTTTCAATGATTTTTCAAAGCTATGCAGTTTGGCCTCATATGACAGTATATGATAATGTAGCTTATGCCTTAAAACTAAAAAAGATGAATAAAAAAGAAATAGATGTCATTGTTCAAGAGGTGGCAAAAACAGCTGATATTACTCAATATCTAGATCGTTATCCAAGCCAGCTTTCAGGAGGACAAAGACAGAGGGTTGCTGTTGCTAGAGCAATTGCAGTTAAACCTAAGTTGTTCTTAATGGATGAACCCTTATCCAACTTGGATGCAAAATTAAGGGTTGCCATGCGAACAGATTTAAAGCGTATTCATCAAGAGGTGAAGTCGACATCGATTTTTGTAACCCATGACCAAGCAGAAGCTTTAAGTCTAGCAGACCGTATTGTGGTAATGAATCATGGAGTTATAGAACAAATCGGATCACCACAAGAAATTTATCATGATAGTGAGACCATGTTTATTGCTAAATTTATCGGATCACCACCATCCAACTTCTTTCATGTTGAAATCAAGGAAAAAGATGGAGAAGTTTGGTTGGTTCATCCTGAGTTTGAGTATAGGTATGATGGGGCTGAAAAGCAAACATTATTGAAGAATTATATAGGACAGAAAGTAGTTTTATCTGTTCGCCCAGAGAATATTAGTATTGGTGAAGAGGGAATTATAGAAACAAAAGCTTTAATTATTGAACCTCAAGGTTCCCATGTTATAATTATTACTAATATTTCAGGAGAAGAAGTTAAAATTGTATCCGATCGATTTGATTTAAAAGCAGGTGAAGTGATACATATTCAATTCAATGAAAATGTTTTGTTTTTTGATCCAAACACAGAGCAAAGAATACGATGAAGAAAATCACTTAACATAATTTGCTGAAATTATGCTATATTTATTAAAGATATTTACGGCAAGGAGGTGAAGATGTTGAAAGACAAGTTAAGAAAGAGCACGAGTGTTTCTATTCACGATGTGGCAAAGGAAGCTGGATGTTCTGTATCAACGGTGTCTCGTGTCATTCGTAACTATAGTAATGTGACGCCAGAAACTGAGAAAAAAGTTACTGCAGCTATTAAAAAGTTGAATTATACTCCAAATGCAGCAGCATCGAGATTAGGCTCCGGTTCTTTGGAAAATATAGGTGTTGTCTTTACAAGATCCGCGGATAAAGCATTTCAAAATCCCTTTTTCTCCCAAGTCCTAATGGGTATTGGGCATGTCCTTGAAGAGTATGGCTATAATATGCAGCTCATGATGTATAATGATATTGAAGTTGAGCGAGACAAAGTTCTTTCAGCACTGGCAAGTGGAATGATTCGTGGTGTTATCACCTTATCAACACGTCACTATGATATGTTGATTCAAGAATTGTCAAACACCTCTTATCCCTTCGTCGTTTTAGGAAGAGTGGAGGGTATCAGTTGTGAACGTGAACTCCATTCTGTTGATACGGACAACCGACAGGGAAGTTTTGAAATTGTCGACCATCTAGCTAAGCAGGGATATGATAAAATTGCGATTTTGAATGAACCGAAAGACTACGTGGTAAACATGGATCGATATGATGGTTACCGAAGAGCCTTAGTTGTTAATGGATTGAATTTCGACCCTGAACTTGAGATGAATGTGGGCTATTCTCTTCAGGACTCCCGACGGGCAGTTATGGACTTAATTAGGAAGAGACCAGAAGTGAATGCGATTTTTGCAAAGGATGATTTGAAAGCTATTGCCGCCATTCAAGGGATCAAAGAATTGGGCTTAAGAGTACCACAAGATATAGCGGTTGTTGGATATAATGATTATGAAATTGCACGGATTTCTGATCCTGGTCTAACGACTATGCACGTTCCAGTATATAATTTAGGTGTTGAGTCAGCTAAGATGTTAATGAAACTTATCAAAGATGAACCTATAGAGAAAGTGGAGTTAAAACTAGATACAGAGCTGATTATTCGTGACTCATGCGGAATGAAAAGATAGGAGCTTGGAGAAAATGGAGAGAACTATGAAAGTTGTTTTAGCCCCTGATTCTTTTAAAGGTTCCTTATCTTCTATTGAAGTCATCAAAACGATTAAGGCAGGGATGGAGTCTGTATTTCCAGGTATAGAAATAATAGAAGTGCCAATTGCCGATGGTGGAGAAGGAACTATTGAAGCCTTGATATATGGAAATAAAGGTGTGACTATTCCTAAGATAATTAAGGATCCGTTAAATAGGCCTGTTGATTCTCACTATGGAGTTATTGGACAGAAAGCCTTAATTGAAATGGCCAAGTGCAGTGGCTTGACCATGTTAGAGGAAAAAGAAAGAAACCCATTAATGACTTCTAGCCAAGGGACAGGACAAATGATTAAACAGGCCCTAGATGACGGTTTCAGAGATATTGTCATCGGTCTTGGCGGTAGCGGGACCAACGATGGTGGAACAGGTGCTATGCAAGCTCTAGGAGTTAAATTCCTCAATAAACATATGGAAGAAATCCCCTACATGTGCGGACGCTCTTTGAAAGATATTGAAAGGATTGATATTTCTAATCTTGATCAAAGAATAAGACAGTGTAATATTCAAATCATGTGTGACGTAACAAATCCCTTGACCGGTTTATTAGGAGCAACATATGTCTATGGTAAGCAAAAAGGCGGTGATAAAGAAAGCCTTCAAGCTCTCGAAGCAGGTATGTTGAATTACGAAGGAAAGTTAAAGGCCACCTTTGGAAAAGAAATTGGTTTGATTCCAGGTTCAGGTGCAGCAGGTGGAATGGGAGCAGCTATGGTCGCATTTTTACAAGCCCAGTTAGTTAGCGGAATTGAAACGGTATTAGAGCTAGTGGACTTTGAGACAAAGATAGATCAGGCTGATTTTATAGTTACCGGCGAAGGTAGAGTTGATTTCCAATCGGCTAAAGGAAAAGTTATTCATGGAATTACTGAAGTTGGAAATAGAAAGAATATACCGGTTATTGTAATTGCTGGTGGAGTTGGAGAGGGAGTGGAAGACGTCTATGACTTAGGCGTAAAAGCAATATTTACACTGCCCAATAAACCAATGAAACTAGAGGATGCTATGATAAACACAGAGGAATTGCTTCAAGACTTGACTTACAATATGTGTCAAGTAATTCATCTAGGACAATTAATGGCTTGAATATAAGAGATTCATAAACCTTTATATAAACAAACTAGACCTCAAACCTGATATAATATCCTTAGAGTGAACTATTTATGGCAATAAGAATTTCCACTAAATAGTTTAGGTCTGAGAATATAAAATCAAGAAGAGGTCTATTATGATGCCAAGAAGAGAAGATTCCTAGCGCAACAATCGCGAAGCGAACGAGGCCAAGTCCCTTTGTTTTCTATTTAATGTATCAATTAATGAAATTGGTCATATGCACGATATAACATCAACATGGCCATTTCCTTTGTCACAGTTCCTTGTGGATCCAAACGATCTCCTGAACCATTCATGATTTCATAGCGATTGATAATCATAACACTATTTTTTGCCCAAGAGGAAATCATATCTTGATCGGTATAGTTTTTTTGAAACTGATCATGTGTAAGGTATGTTTTATTTGTAGCATCTAATGCCCGAAGAATCATGACACATAATTGCTCTCTGGTTAGATAAGCGTTGGGGCTAAATGTTGTGTCGTTGACTCCGTTGATGATACCGGCATTTTTAGCACGTATAATCTCAGGGTTGGTGGTATCCAAGAAATTGTTTTCTGTTGATTGGATGGTTGGTCCACCAAGTTGATCGTAAAAAGTCATAATAATTTCAGCAAAATCCTCTCTAGTTGCAAAAGTACGGTAATCGCCATTAGTCATGGCATCGGTTTTCAAGCCAATATCGACAGCCTTGTTTATTTCATCAACGGCCCAAGTAGATGCAGTATGTATACCTTGATTATAAACAGTAGCAGTATCTGGATAATCAATTTCAAACCGATAATTTGCAGGCAGTTGGTTACCTGATATCTTTACTTTATAGGTTTTTCCTGCTACAACAGGATAGACGACTGAATCAGCCAGACCATAGCTTACTTCTAGTACAACATTATTACTTTCTCCATCTGGTTGAAGGTATAAATCAAGCTCAGGTACTTTGGTTTTTGCAGAGCTAGTTTGAGCAGTTTGCTGATAAGCCTCGGTATAGTCAGTAATGGTAGTGGCCTTCTTGTTTTCTAGCGAGATGATAGCGTTCCCTGTAAACATACTTGTAAATGAAAAGGTATCATAACTGTTAATATTATAGTATCCGGGATTGCCCTGACTATTTAATATTCGCCAGTTTTTCATATTCAAAGAACTTTCAACATAGACGACTTCTTTATTAAAGTTAATACTACCTAATTGATTGGGATAGTCATCTAGGCTAACGTCTCCCATGTTTCCCTGCATCAGCTCTGGAAAGGTATCTTGATAAAACTTAATAGCATATGGAATAAGTTGGTTGTTAGCACTCCATCCTTTTACTTCAAAATAATAGGTTCCCGGATATGCATAGAAAGTATATTTGTTGGTGGCGCGAGAAAGCATACCATCTGCTTTGACGACTTTTGATGTATTTTGTACATGAGCATTAATTTCCATCTCATCCATAAATGAATTTTTTACACGAAGGGATACGGCCAACATGTCTTTTGTAACATCATCACCTTGATAATCTAGTTGTAGGGTTACTAAACCTTCTGCGTGTACAGATAGTTCGTAGAGACTTATCTTTCCCATGTCAGAAGAGGAAACCCATTGTTTAACTTTTCCAGCATCAGTGGCATCAAAGCCGATGGATTTTGTTGTAATCTGGTAACGAGAATCATCGATGAAGTCTTTTGCAAGTTGTAAGGCTTCTTCTGGGTCATCATAAAGATTGCTGTTTAAAGAAAATGTAGTCTGGCTAGTCATAAGTAAGAGTAGGGTAATGGTTAACGAAAATGTAATCATCTTTTTTTTCATGGTATTACCTCTTTCCTTTTCATCCGTATAGGTTACTTACTTATATAAGTATACACCTGTAAATTATAGGATGCAAAAAGGGTTATATGAAGGACAGCGTAAACTTAATGTCGGAATTATCTAATATTGGTACTCACTAAAATTTTGAATCAATTATTTTGTCTACCACATCATCAAGAAAGCCAATACATAGAATATAACCATCGACTCAATTTCCCAAGAATATTCTGTAAATCCATTATTCTGAATACTATAGGATGTTCCATAAATATTAAATCCATTTTCACTATAGCATTTCTTATAAGATAAAATTGACCGTTGTATTAATGATTGTTACAATTGGGTTATCTAGTAAAAAGAACTGAGGGAGATGTTGTCATGTTAAAGTATTCTATTATAACCGATGATTGTGTTGGTAATTTAGAGCCAGCTTATATAAATACAGCAGAATTACCCGTATTTGTTTTCATTAATGGTGCAGGAACTGGTCCATGGATGTGGGAAAATCAAACAAAAAGTTTTGTAGGGATTAAAGTTGTTTTTGATTTACCGGGACATGATACTAACAAGGAAATAGATTTTATTAGTATTGAACATGCTAGTGATTTGGTTATTGAATTAATCCACCATATTACAGACAGAAAAGTCAATATAATAGGACATTCTATTGGGGCACAGATAATTCTTCATATTCTTGAAAAATATCCAGAGGTCATTGATAAAGCTTTTGTTATCTCTGCCCTAAATATGAAAATAAATTGGTTGAATAGTATAATTTCACCCATGGTTAAGTTATCTCTACCCTTGGCAAAAAAAAGATGGTTTGCAAAATTACAGGCAATGCAGTTGGGGATAGGTAAAGATATGTTTGAGAAATATTTTATAAGTAGCCAGTCGGTTAGCTATCAAAATCTTACAGATATATTGAAAAGTAATATGAATTATGAATTTTTCGGCACTAAGGTGGCTGGGGACAATGTTCATTTTATATATGGAAGTAAGGAAGCAAGGATGATGGCTAAATCAGCAGAAAAAGGTCATAAATTAATAAAAAATAGCCATATATTAAAGTTATCAAGCGGTCATGATATTCCCTATCGTTGCGCAGAAGAACTTAACACATATATATTAGAGCATCTTGACTAAAGGTGTTTGTAATAAACCTAGTAGGTAAATATGTTTATTGAGGGAGGACTGAAGATGAAAAAAAGTGTATATATTTTGTTTGTTATGATTTTGATGGTAGCTTGTAAGAGTAATGATGAAGGGATAGACGGTGATAATGAGGACCATAATTATGAAGAGAAGGTAGCCGACGCGTCTAATAAAGCGACTAAGCTAGAGATTGAAGTATCTGATTATATCCGAATTTTTGAGGGACGCCTTGGTCTTGATGTAGAGCTTGAATATGGTGAACATGTTGAAAAGATCATAGACCTGGTAACGCAACTTGAGTATATCAAAACTGAAAGCTATGATGGTGGAGCTGGAAGTAGTTATAATCTGATCTTTGAAAGTGAAGAAGGTGAAGTCATATCGAAGATGAGTTTTGGATGGCCAGAGAGTAAAGTGCTGATAGATGATACTTATTATTATTTTGAACCTGAATACCAGTATTTGTTGTACGCATATATAGCAGATGCTTGTTTTATTGAAATGGCAGAAAGAAATGAAGCATGTAACAGCCTTTATTTAGACGTGGAAGATGTTAAAAATGAGAATATGGAGCTATCCAAGGAAGTTGAAAACTTGGAAGAAGACTTTGTTTTGTATAAGAATGAAATTATGACTTCTGATTTGGATTTTTACTGGGACTTTGTTTGGGATATGGCTTTTTCAAAAGAAGGTGCGATTTCTGAAAAGGTTATTGAAGATATTAATGTGCTCTTACAACCGATAATTAGGTTGGATGACGAGGAAGGTTCTCTCAAAGTTAATCCCCTCCAAGGATTTTTCTATTCTAATTATGAGGAAGTTAATGATATCGATCTCAGTGCATTTCTATTGTATTGTCCGGTTAGTGATAGTCAATATGATGATAGGTATTTAGAGGAATTTGAAGAATTAAAAAGTCATGAAAATTGGCCTTTTGGTGAGACGGTAACCTATGATAGTATGCCGGTTCCTATTCATCGTTTTAGGGCTGAGGTTATTGAAGAGTTGTTTGTGAAATATGCTGGTATTACCTTGAATAAATTAAATGGTATAGATTCAAAAGACTTGATTTATCTTGAAAGCATGGATGCCTATTATAACTTCACCAGTGATCTTGGGCCGGGAGGCTTTAGGTGTAGTAGTGGAAGCCTTGAAGGTAATGTTCTTACATTATATGGTGATACAATTGAATCAGGGCCTGTGTTGACAATTGTAAAAGAAGGTGAAAATTATTACATTAGGAGCTATGTAAGTTAGTTAGGGATAAGAAAGAGGAGGCATGTATGAATGAAAACAAAAAAACAGCTCTTGTAGTAGAAGGTGGTGCTATGCGAGGCATTTTTTCTTCCGGAGTACTTGACGCCTTTATACAGAACCAATATTATCCCTTTGATCTTTGTATTGGTGTGTCAGCAGGATCCACTAATTTGGCAGCCTATCTTGCACATATGTATCAAAGAAATTATAAGATTTATATAACGTATTCTTTGGAAAAGTCCTTTATCAATCCCTGGAAGTTCTTAGTTGGTGGGCATCTCATGGATTTGGATTGGCTTTGGCATGAAACCATCAAGGACATTCGATTGGACCTTGATAAGATTGAGAGTAATCCATGCGATTATAAGGTAGGCCTTACAGATGCTATAACTGGCAAGGCTGTATTTGTAAGGCCTAAGAAGGCTCAGCTTGAAAATATCATTAAGGCTTCCAGTGCTGTTCCAATTGCCTATAGAAGGCCTGTTAATGTGGATAAGCATCCATATTTTGATGGTGGTCTTACCGCGCCTATTCCTATTTATGAAGCGGTTAGAGAAGGTGCTGAAAAAATCATTGTCTTACGATCTCGAAAGTATCCATATCGGATGTCGCCGGCTAAAACTGGCTTACTAAAATTCTTCCTTAAAAAGTATCCGGCAGTGATTGAGGCAATAAAGAACCGACATGAGGTTTATAACGATGAACTAGACTATATTAGGGACAAGCATGATAGGCTGGAAATTATTGAGATATGTCCTCCAGAAGGATTTCAGACATCAAGATTAACAAGAGACAAGGAAATACTGAAACAAGATTATGAGCTTGGATTTAAAGAAGGCTTGAAGCTTGTGGAAATGATGAGAAGTAGAGAGAAGGCACTGTCACGGAATTAAGAACAGTGGACAATATATAATGAAACCTAGACCTATACCGAAAAATTCATAGGATGCATATTATTGCCCATGAAGGAGACCAAATGACATTTGAACAGATGAAACTGAATCCTAAGATTACTATGGCCATGGAAGAGAAAAATTATAAAGAGCCGACACCTATACAAATACAGGCCATACCATCAATACTAAAAGGAAGAGATTTACTTGGTATTGCCGGTACAGGAACAGGTAAGACAGCTGCTTTTGCCATACCAATACTTCAAGAATTAGCTCTTCATACTAAGGAAGAGGGAAGCTTTAATAAGGTTAAGGCTTTGGTCTTAGCACCTACAAGAGAGTTGGCCATACAAATTAGTCAAAGCTTTGACGCTTATGGCAAGCATTTGAATTTAAGTATTGGGGTAGTATATGGTGGTGTGACCCCTAAACGACATATGAAGGTTATGCGTCGGGAACCTGATATATTGATTGCAACACCAGGTCGCCTGCTTGACCTTGATGAGAGAGGTTATGTAGATTTTAGTGAAGTTGGCATTCTAGTTTTGGATGAAGCGGATCGAATGCTTGACCTTGGTATGGCTAAAGATGTAGAGAAAATCTTAAAAAAACTACCAAAAAAACGGCAAAATCTTTTGTTTTCTGCTACAATGCCTGATAAAGTACAAAAATTTACTCATGAAATTTTAAATAACCCAGTAAGGGTACATGTGAAATCTAAACCTAACATGAAGGCTAAAATCAGTCAAAAGGTATATTATGTAGATCCTCCTGAAAAAACTTCCTTGTTACTTGACTTACTTAAAGAAGGTAAGATGAAGTCTGTACTTGTATTTGTTAAGACAAAGAAACAGGCAGACAAGGTCTGCAAAGCGGTCAACGTGGCCAATATAGCGGGTATTAGAGCTAGAGCTATTCATGGAGACAAAAGTCAGTCAGAGCGGCTAAAGGCTATGGAGATGTTCAAAAGCAAAGAAATACAAGTCTTAGTGGCATCAGATGTGGCGGCGAGAGGACTTGATATCCATAACCTGACCCATGTTGTAAACATGAATATTCCAAGTGTTCCTGAAACTTATATTCATAGAATTGGCCGTACAGGACGAGCTGGAAAGGGAGGGACAGCCATTTCTTTTTGTAGTTTAGATGAAAGTGATGAACTAAAGGCTATTGAGAAACATCAAAACCGGCAGATTTCCGTCGTTAAAGATCATGATCACCTTCCTTTGAAGTTAGCCCTTATTCGGAACAGGGAACTATACCGACAAGACTTGTCACCGGAAGAAATGGCTAGGCGAAAACAAAAGAGAAAAAAACGCTCCAATGTTAGAAATAAACCCAAGACTAAAAAAAGATAGATAGGTGAAGAATTAACATTGGAGTTTATATAATCATGACCAATGTTAGTTTTTTTTGTATTTAGTGGATAAATTGGTTATAATCAATATGATTAGAATAATAAATAAAGTTATAGAATATATGCTAGTCTTAAATTTGACGATTTACGACTCACTGATACAAGTAGGAGGAATATAATGAGACTAATTTCATGGAATATTGATTCTTTGAATGCTGCCCTAACCAGTGATTCAAACAGAGCAGTTCTTTCAAGAAAAGTTATTGATACAATTATAGACAAGGACCCAGATGTTATCGCTCTACAGGAAACGAAGTTACCGTCAAAAGGTCCTAGTAAGAAGCATGTAGAACTTTTAGGTCAGTTTTTTAAAGGTTACACGTTCCAGGTGGAGGTCATCACAGGAACCTGCTAGAAAGGGTTATGCAGGAACTATGTTTTTATATAAGGAAAAATACACACCAGAGGTTTTATACCCTGAAATCGGTGCACCAGATACTATGGATCTTGAAGGCCGGATGATGACTCTGGACTTTGGCGATTTTTATGTGACTCAGGTTTATACACCTAATGCAGGTGACGGTTTAAAACGGTTGAAAGACAGGCAGGTTTGGGATGAGAAATATGCAGATTACCTTGAAAGCCTGGATCAGGTAAAACCTGTTCTTGCAACAGGAGATTATAATGTAGCACATAAGGAAATAGACTTGGCTAATCCTGGTTCTAATCATCAATCAGCTGGTTTTACTGATGAAGAGAGGGAAGGCTTTACCAAGTTGCTAGATAGAGGCTTTACAGACTCATTTAGATATGTTCATGGCGACTTGACTGATGTCTATTCTTGGTGGGCCCAACGAGTAAAGACCAGTAAGATTAATAATTCTGGCTGGAGAATTGACTACTGGCTGGTTAGTAACCGAATTGCTGATCAGGTAGAAAAGTCAGAAATGGTTGATTCTGGTGAGAGACAAGATCATACACCTATTATGCTGGAAATTAATATTTAATAGTTGTATGAAAAATCTAAAGATGGTAGATGATTAAATGAAAAAAAGTAAGAAGGCTTTTATCTTTAAATAAGGTAATTATAATGATTGTCACAGGTGCTATAATAGTTCAGGGATTTATGTGGCTTATTGATAGTGTCTATTTGTTTGAAGATGATATTGAGGCTTTAAACCAGATTCAGACAGATTATGTGAAAGCTCAATTAAAGGAACGTGTAGCAGCTGTTATTGATTATACGGATTACCGCAGTCATGAGACTGAGAAAGTACTGAGGAACGAACTTCGTTCTAGAACCTATGAAGCTTATTCGGTAATGTATAGTATCTATAACCAGAATAAGGACAGCCATACCCAAGAAGAAATTACTGGGATGATAAAGGACGCCTTAAGAGACATAAGGTTTAATGATAATCGTGGCTACTTTTTTATAGATACTCTAGAAGGTGACGTCATCTTATATCCAGTTTATCCTGAAAACGAAGGAAAGAACTTGATTGATTTGCAGGATGACGATGGTCGATTCGTTATCCGTGATGAAATTAAGACCGTAGAAGAGATAGGTGAAGGTTACGTAGAAGGTTATTGGAGGAAGCCTGATAGTGGTGATGATAATACTCATAAAAAAATTACTTTTGTTAAAGGTTTTGAACCTTATGGATGGTATTTAGGCTGTGGAGACTACCTGAATGATATAACTAGGGTGATTCAGAAAGAAGTTTTGGAATATGTTGATTCTATCCAGTATGGCGAGGATAATAACCAGTATGTTTTTTTGCATGATTTTAGTGGAGTTGAATTGGCTAATGGTGTTTATCCGGAGATGGTTGGGATTAACCACTATGAGTTAGAAGATATTAATGGTGCAAAAGTCTACCAAGAACAGATTAAGTTGTGTATAGAAAATGGTGGAGGCTACCTTGAACACTACTGGCCCAACAAGGATGAACAGGGCTATTATAGAAAGTTGACCTATGTAGAGCCCCTACCTCAATGGGAGTGGGTTATAGGAACAGGTGTGGATGTTTCTGACTTGGATAATAGGATTCATATGAAGGAAAAAGAATTGAGTCAATTTATAATAACTCGGATTCTTCTTATTCTAGCAATTTTGGCCTTTTTACTTACTGCTACTATTATTCAAGTCAATAAGTTTATGTCTAAAGTTAAAATGAATTTTAGTATATTTCGGGATGCAATGATATCAGCAAGAATGAAACTAGAACCCATTCAGATTGAAAACCTAGATTACACAGATTTTTCCGAATTAGCAGAAGTTACTAATTCCATGACTGAGAGAATTAATCATCTGCTTCATTATGATGAATTAACAGGTATTTATAACCGCCGTCATATTATGGAAATACTTGATCGGATTCTTATTGAAACACCTGATACGACTGGAATTATTATTATGGATATTGATTACTTCAAAAATGTCAATGATAATTTTGGCCACAGTGTAGGGGATGAGACCCTAAAAATCACTGCTAATCAGATAAAAGTACATACACCCCATGGAGGATATGTTGGAAGATTTGGTGGAGAGGAGTTCATTATTATACTCCCTAATTTTAATCTCCAGGAGGCTGCTGAAGTTGCCGAAAATATTCGTAAAGAGATTGAAAATACCTATATTGAGGCCATAAATGGAGGAATCACTATAAGTGGAGGAATAGGCCATTCAAAAGCCTATAGTCGTGATCGATTGTTTGCGCAAGCAGACAAGATGCTCTATAAGGCAAAAGAATTAGGACGAAATCGGATTGAATATTAATCCGGTATTCTTTCCAAGTTATTGATGGAGCCAATATTTATGACTGACGATATGAGCAATCTTGTTGAATATCACAAGATTTAGCCTTTCGCTAAGTTCCTTGCAAGCGTAGATCAACTTAATATCATGAACTTCTGAAGCAGCATGAACCTCATCCATTATCTCATCCCAAGATTTTATTTCAATCTTGATAACCGGTAATCGCTCATCACTAATCAAACTATAAACTTGTGCCTTAATCCAAAACGTTTGAAGCCATTGGTTATAATTATCTATATATGGCTTAAGCCGGGTTAAGGCATTAAATGCATTGACAATGTGAAGAACTACGAAATCTCTAGTTATTAAGAACCATAAGCCTAGAGTAAATCCAATTCTTTTTTCGATATCATCTTCTATAACCAGATTCGTTATAGCATCTGTAAGTTTAGGTGTGTTAATAAATTTTTCTAAATTCTCTGATATTGATAAGTCCCCTAAATTGAAATCTAATGAACTTCTTAAATCCATTAAGTGCTTAAAATCTTCTTTTGGTACTGTTGATGATTTTTTTGGAGTTACATTAACAGTATAGACATGAAAGTCTTCTTCAGCATGGCTAAGAGTGTCCCAAAATGCGAGAGCCTTAGCCATTTCATCCTGATCGGGATTATCTACAGCAAAAGCTAGTCGTATCAGTCCATGGAAGAGGTGGGCATCTAGAGATGGATAAGTATCTTTGAGTAGTGGCCTAAGAAAGTCTTCTAGGGGTTGGGTTTGTTTCACATAATATTGGTAGCGTTACAAGGTATTTTTCTTCTTTTTTGCTTAAGGAAATGCTCTTATCGTTAATATCCCTTAAAGGCCTAGAATTAACATAATCAAGACATCGCTCTTTTATTAGCTTGTCATCTATATTCAAGCGTCTAAGAGCTTGTTCATACATGGATAAATGGTTGGTAAAATTATTACTGTGGATGGGTGAATAGTGTTTATTCATTGGCTACCTCCCTGTATTCCTAGATTATATGAGAACCGTTTTCGTTGATAATACATCAAATATTTATGAATGTCAAAATCTATCATTTTGTTTTCTGTAAATGCCAAGAATGAATTAAATATTTGCTATAATAGGAAGCTCAGGCATATAATCTAAATAGGAATAAAATCTTCTTATGTATTCATAAATAAATATAACTGTATCATAGAAGGAGGTTTCAATGAGTCAATATAACCTTACAGAAGGCTCCATAGCTCATCACATACGACATTTATCTATTCCTGCCAGTATAGGCATGTTTTTTAATACCATGTATAATGTGGTGGATACTTTTTATGCAGGACAGATTAGTACAGAAGCTTTAGCTGGTATGACTATATCCTTCCCGATTTTCTTTATTATTTTAGGCTTAAGCTCAGGTATTGGCAACGGAACCTCTGCTCTGTCTGCAATAGCTCTTGGATCAGGGAAAGAAAAAACATTTCATGACCTAGCCTACAATGCAGTTATACTTGGAATTATAGCTGTATTCATGATAACTTTGTCATCAGGATTTCTAATTCCTTGGCTTTTTACCCTTTCCGGTGCAAGTGGAGAGGCCTATAGACTGGGAGTTGCTTATACAGAAGTCATATTTTATGGCTCTGCATTTTTTGTGTATAATTCAATAGTAAATGGGCTACTTAATGCCCAAGGGGATACTAAGTCATATAGAAATTTTTTGATTATAGGTTTTATATTAAACCTAATACTTGATCCCCTTTTTATTTTTGGTTGGTTTAATCTACCAAAATTAGGAACACTTGGTGTTGCCTTGGCCACTGTTATTATACAGGGTATTGGTTCAGTATATTTGAGTTGGCGATTACTTAAGAGTTACTATTTTAGATGGTCTGATTTTATGGGGTGTCGTCCTTCAAAAGCAACTATCCTTGACTTAGTAAAACAAGGAGTTCCTGCAAGCTTAAATATTGGGACTATAGCTATTGGTATCTTTATTATTAACTATTTTATCTTAAGATTTGCCCCTGGGCCTGTAACAATAGCTGCCTATGGAGCATCCATGCGTATTGAGCAGATTGCTTTATTACCTGCTATGGGTCTTAATATAGCCGTTCTAACTATAGGCTGGCCAGAATTATGGTGCGGGTAAGTATCATCGTTATTTATGATGTAAAAAAAATAAGTCTTTATGTAGGCGTCATTATGATGGTTGTTGCAGCTGCAATTATATATCCATTTGCTCCATTTCTTTTGAGTTTCTTTAATTCAGATTCAACAGTCATACAAGCAGGAACCGCTTATTTAAGAATCGAAGCCTTTGCTTTACCTACCTATGTAATACTTAATGTATTAACCTCTGTCCTTCAGGGAATAAAGAAACCCAATTTTACTGTAGTAATAGGACTGTATCGACAGATATTCAATGCCTATAATCCTCTTTCAGGGATTAGCCGGTATGTTGAATATGGGAATTAATGGTATTTGGTTCAGTATTGTAGTGATTAACTGGAGTGCAGTTGTTCTTGCACTTGGCTATACATTCTATAAAATGAAAAAGGTTTTGACTCCAAAGGGGTAAGAATAGGACTCCAAACAAAGGAAGTGGCAGATGCAGGTTCATTAAGTTGAATCTGCTTTTTGTTCTATACTAGGAAAGTCCTCCATAGGACTTTCCGTCGGCAGTTGGAACAATTTCCCTTCGGCAAAACCGAGGATGTAAAACATCCTCTTTGCTCTATACTAGGAAAGTTCTCTATTTGAATTTCATGAGTAGAAGCATCTCATAAAATGTTAAGGAAACTTTCCTGGCGCAACAATCGCAAAGCGAACGAGGCGGAGCCTCTTTGTTTTTCTAAAAAAAATGAAATGTATTGAAACTTTTTTACCAGTACATGCATCTAATATATAGAAGCATATATAACTAAAAGATTGCAATCACAAATGCAAAAGGATTGAGGAATTGAAACTATGGAGAGTTTGACCCAAAGAAAAATAAAAAAAGCCATTAAAGGTAATAAAAAGGCTTTTTCAGAATGTGTATGGGACCTTCGATTAGATGGATATCGTTTAGCCTATTATTTTTTGAAAAATGAAGCAGATAGTCAGGATGCTTTGTCATCAGGCATTGAGAAAGCCTATAGTGGCATTAGTCAATTGAAAGATTCCTCTTCTTTTAAGTCTTGGTTTCTTAATATTGTAGCTAATGAGGCTAAAATGATATTGAGAAAACAAAACAAGTTAGTATATATAGAAGACTTTATCAGTACGCTACCTCATAGGGATTCTGTTGAAGGTGAGGTGATCAATCGACTTGATCTGGACAAGCTCTTGAATTCACTAGATGAAGATGATCGGGTTATTGTCCTATTAAAGGCTAGAGACCTCTATACGTTTTCTGAAATTGGATTTATGCTTGAATTAAATGAGAACACAGTTAAAAGTCAATATTATAGGTCTATTCAGAAGATGAGGAATTTGTATGATGAAGAGGAGAAAAATAATGGATAATAAAGATATATTAATAGAAGAAATCAAAAAAATAGATATCCCAATTCCTGAATCTTTGGATGAGTCGATACAAGAAACTATAGACAGGTTACCGGTTAAAAAAAGTTTTATCTTGAAAGAGATTTCCAGAGCCGTAGCAGGTATGATTATAGTTATTGGCTTGCTAAGCTTTTTTATTTATTCCAATGAAAGTTTTGCAGATATGGTTAAGGAGGTTCCAGGACTTAAAGTACTTGCTGAAATGATTCGTGGAGATGATGGTATTAAAAATGCTGCAAAAAATGGTTATCCGATTTTGGATGAAGTGGTTGTCTTACAGGATGGTTATAAACTTATTCTCAATGATATACTTGTTGATGAAGAGAGAGTCAGTCTACAGGGGCGACTCTTCATGGTTGATGAAGATATGATTATGAAAGAGTTAGTAGCTAGTGATTTTAGTTTGCACTTAGTTGCACCGTCAGTATCATCTTCGTCCTATGTAAGTGAGCAGTATACAACTTTTGAGTTTGGAGATGAGGCTAATACATATATAAGGGATTTATTAGATGAAGGTGAGAATTTAACTTTGTCGTGTCGGATCTCTGCTAATCCTAGGTTTATAGATGGAAGTTCAGATGAGTTTACTACTGAGATTTCAATCAATGATGAAGAAATTGGAGATGACCTAGAATTTGACTTTTTAGAAAGCTCAAGAGATGAAAATAGAGATTATGTGAAGATAGAAAATATTACCATACCAATCAGTCGAGAAACCGTTCTTCTGAATAAAGAAATACCTATTCATCAAACCATGGAGTTCCAAGGAGGAATCATGGAATTTAAACAGTTGATTTTATCGCCTAGCCAGATGAATCTCCTAATCAATACCGATGTGGAAGATAGATACCTTACAGTCAATGGTCAAAAAGGGAAGGTCTTGGGATTGTCTATAGATTTACAAGCGTTCTCAACAGGTGGAGAAAATCCCACTGTAGCAAACGGAGCTTGGGGGAGGACCGTTGATGACAAGACCTTCAAGTTTGTACCATCTCTTTATTTTGAAGATTTGGACACAGTGACCTTTGAATTTTCAAGTTATTATTATGTACTTGAACAGAAACCAATCCTTATCGATCAAGATACGGAATTTCCTCTAAAGGTTGATTATTATGGACATGAAGTAGTGATTGAAGATTCTTATGTTGATGGCAAGCATGTGGTAATCAAAAGTTCTTATCTGGAAAACGAAGATTTTAAGTATCAGTCTCTAGGGATAAAGGATAGTCAGACTAAAACTGCTAGTTATAGTGATTATCAAAACCCTGAAGATGGTTTGGCTTATAAAGAGTCATATATGATTCTTGAAGATGCTGTTGAAGGTGACAGTTATGAAATTGTTTTTGAATATCCTCAAATTTTTGTTCATGAGGGTGGACAATTGCTTGTACCTTTAAAGGAAGAGTGAGAGAATGAAATAGGAGCATAATAATTTTATAAAGTCAGATTCAGTATTGACAGATAAGAAAATTGGGACTACAATAAAGGTGTAACGTTAAACCAACCAAGGAAGACGTGATAAGATGACAACTATCAAAGAAATTGCGAAACTTTCTGGAGTAAGTCCCATGACTGTCTCCAATGTTATTAATAATAAACACCATAAGGTTTCTACTAAAACCATTGAGAAGGTTAAGAGAATCATGGAAGAACTGGATTATGTTCCCAATATGTCTGCCAGATCTCTCGTATCAAAGAGTTCCAATATAATTGTTTTGATTATACCTCAATCCCTTGATGATGATCCAGATAAGGATTATCCCATGCATAACCCATTCTATGGTGAGTTCATTAACAGTATTGAATACAATCTTAGAAAAAAGGGATACTATATGATGTTACGTTTTGTAGCCGAGAATGAGGTATATTATCCATCCTTAAAATTATGGAATGCTGATGGTGTCATCGTTCTTGGAACCGACCAGGTTCAGTTTGATCTGAACTTAAAGAATATAGATATTCCAATGGTCCTAGTGGATTCATACGTTGATAATTCAGGAAGTATTTCTACGGTTGTTAACAATGACAGTATGGGTGGAAGGATGGCAGCAGAATATTTGTTTTTAAGAGGCTGTAGAACTTTTGGTGTCGTGTGCACAGATATTTCTATAAAGGGTGTGTCTCAGGAACGATATAATGGTTTTAAATCATTTCTTGATGATAAGAAGCTGAGTATTGGTCAAGAAAATGTTTTCCAAGGATATCCCAATTATGATTATGGTGTTCAAATAGCATCTTGCCTAGTTGAACAAGAGATTGACGGTGTTTTTGCTTTTTCAGATATGGTAGCCTTTGGTATTATCGAAGGTCTCAAGCAAATGGATGTCAAGGTTCCTGACCATATATCTGTTATTGGATTTGATGGACTTTTCGTTAGGGAAATCAGTCATCCTAAGTTAACGTCAGTGAAACAGAATATTTATGAAAAAGGTTATCAAGCGGTTGAACTTATGTTGAAATCCTTATCTGAAAAAGGTTATCAGGAAAATATTGTATTACCAGTAGCCTTGGATATTAAAGATTCAGTAAAATAATCATGACAACCTATCACCCTTAGGGTGGTAGGAATGATTAAATTTTTTTACATGAAAGGTGTAACGTTAAACCGATTGAAAGTAAATAGTAAAGAGATGGCAGTAAGGATAATCTGTTTCTGCCATAGGATGAGCAATATGACTCATGTGTAGCATTAAGACCATATGAAGGAGTAGCATATGTGTCGTAAATAATATATATTCTTATTAGGAGGTAGTTTTGATGAAACTTAAGGTAAAGATGTTTACTCTTGTATTGGTATTAGTTTTTGTCATAGCAGGGTGTGGGGAAAATGAAACAAATGGTAATGCATCAGAAACAAATCAAAAGGCAAAAGAGGAAAATGTTTCAGACGAATCGGAATCATCCAATGAGGGGGAACAGGTTGAAATAACTTTTATGAATTATTCTTCTTCAGGTGCTAACGAGGAAACCTTACTAAAAATGGTTGAAGCTTTTGAGAAAGAAAACCCGGATGTAAAAGTCAATGTTCAAACCTATGGTTTTGATGATTATTTTCAGCAACTCGCAACTAATGTAGCTGGTGGAACTACACCGGACGTTTTTGAACTAAATATTGAAAACTTTAGAGCCTATGCGACAAAGAATGTTATTGCACCTATCGAAGGCGTTGATACATCAGAGATTCATCCTACGACACTGAAAGCCTTTGCCATTGATGGGGTTCAATATGGTCTTCCTACAAAGTTTTCCAATGTTGTTATGATTTACAACAAGGACCTTTTTGATGAGGCGGGAATTGATTATCCAAGGGATGATTGGACTTGGGCTGAGGAATTGGCTGCAGCTGAGACTATTAGAGCTATGGGTGATGACTATTTTGGTACTTTCAGGCCGATTCAAACTTGGGAGTTCTATAAGACAGTTGCTCAAAATGGTGGTTCCATGATGAATGGGGATCAGTCAGCTTATACCATCAATTCGGATGCTAATGTTGAGGCTCTTCAGATGATGATTGATAGAATCAACAAATACAACGTTACACCCAATGCAGACCAAATGGGTGGAATGGGTGACTGGGACTTGTTTAAGTCTGGTCGGTTAGGTATGCTTGTAACAGGTATCTGGGCATTTGGTGACTTTAGCGAAAATTGTGATTTCAATTGGGATATTGTCGTTGAACCCGGTATTAAAGATAAAGCGACACACTTTTTCTCAGATGCTATTGTAGTCAGTCAGGAAACAGATAAGAAGGACGCAGCCATGAAGTTGGCGGCCTTTATATCAGGAAGTCCTGAAGCGGCTCAAATCAGACTAGATGCCAATTGGGACCTTCCAGTGGCTTTAACGGATGAAGTAAAAGATGCATACTTAAGCATTACACCCCCTGATAACAAAATAGCGGTCATTGAATCACTAGATTATTTAGTTATGCCACCTTCACTTGAGAACTTCAATGCTGTAGCAGATATACTTGGCTCTTATCTGGAACAGGCAACTGCTGGAATTTTAACAAGCCAGGAAGCCTTGGACCAAGCCCAGAAAGATATTAGTAGTAAGTACCCCATAAATTAATGAATAGTAATATAAGGCTCTTCATTTTGAAGAGCCTACTTCTTAGGAGGCTTATATGGACTTATTTTCAAAAAGGAATACAAAATGGATAATTTTGTTCCTAGCCCTAAGTGTAAGTGGTTATCTGATTTTCTCACTTATCCCTATGATCTCCACAGTATATCTTAGCCTTACATCTTGGGATGTTATTAGTGGTGCGCCGGAAGTCATTGGATTTAAGAATTATATTAATATCTTTTCAACAAAGGAATTTTATCTCATTATGGGAAATACTTTGAAGTATATTGTAATCTATATCCCTTTGATGATTGTATCATCTATGTTCATTGCTCTACTTTTTGATACAGACACAAAAGGAATTAGCTTGTTTAGAGTACTACTCTTTATACCTGTTTTAACTTCCTGGGTAGCTGGTGCAATGATTTGGAGAACCGCTCTTTCTACCCAATATGGTTTAGTCAATAATATACTTGATGTCTTTGGAATTACCGGACCTGGTTGGTTGACCAATCCAAAATGGTCAATGGTATCCATAGCCTTAGTCAGTGTTTGGAAAGACCTTGGTTTTTTCTCCTTAATCCTTTTTGGTGGTCTTCGAGGAATTGATAAGTCCATGAAGGAAGCTTCACGGGTTGATGGAGCCAACACCTTTCAAGTATTTCGATATATAACCTTGCCAATGGTAACGCCGACTCTTTTCTTTGTTCTTGTCACATCTATTGTAAACTCTTTTCAATTGTTCCCACAAGTTATGGTAATGACTCAAGGAGGCCCTTTAGGTTCAACTCAGGTCATGGTTGAAAGAATTTATAATTATGGTTTTAGGTATTACCAAATGGGCTATGCATCTGCCTTGGCAGTTATCTTGTTTGTTACAATCCTATTTATTACCTTGATTCAGATGAAGCTACAGAAAAAGTGGGTGTATTATGAATAAAAGAATAAGCATAAAAAGTCATACGGTCATTTTGATTCTCTTGCTATATACCTTGGTCAGCTTGGTTCCTTTTTTCTGGATGCTATCAACATCACTTAAAAACAGTGGTGCCCTTATGTCTATTCCTATTGAATGGATACCAAAGGAGGTTTCCTTTGATGCCTATATAAAAATTTTTACTAAGCTTCCATTTATTAGATCCTTGAGTAACAGTGTTTTTATTTCAGTGCTTTCAACTCTTCTGACCTTGTTGTCAGCCAGTATGGCAGGATTTATTTTTGCAAAGTTTGAATTTAAGTTTAAGAAAGTCCTTTTTACCCTCTTTCTTGCCAGTATGATGATACCCATTCAGGTTACCGGTATACCAATATTTATTATTTTAACCAAGCTTCAATTAACTAACTCATATATTGGTGTTATTGCACCGTCGGTTTTTAATGTGTTTGCTATCTTTCTTTTGAGACAGCATATGAAAAATATTCCTAATGCATATATAGAGGCCGCTGTACTTGATGGTGCCGGATTTCTCAAGGTCTTCTTTAAGATTATTATACCAATGTCATCCATTCAGTTGACTACCCTATTTGTCATAAATTTCATGAATTACTGGAATGACTATTTCTGGCCATTAATCATATTGACTGACCCCAATAAAATGACTCTGCCAGTTATATTAAGTAAGATGAATTCTCAATATGCCACAGAATATAATACCCTAATGGCAGGAGCTGTCATTTCATTGATTCCAATATTACTGGTTTATATATTTGCACAAAAATACTTTATTCGTGGTATACAGGAAGGTGGGATCAAGTAATGGGATATCCTGGTTTAACTTATATCGGAAGTGGTAAGATTAGTGGTCTTTACGGATTGAATGAAACCATTCATGATCAAAAATCTATAGGTTTACAGCACCTATTTGTTGATAATTACGAACATGACCTTATATATTCGGCCAACAGTGTTCTAAAAGCAGATCATATTTGTTATTATGGAGATCGAATAAAAGCAAGGGCAGGGCATCCTGTTAAAGAGAGAAGTCATAGGACATACTGTCAGGATGGTTTTGTATTTGTTGATGAATTTAAGTATGAATACTTTGAAAAGATAGATAGGGTATATTGCTCTGGGGATTATCAATTGGTCTTTTCCTGTGAAGTGATAAATAGGAGTCGTAAGACTAGGGATATTGACCTGTCGGCTTTTTTGGTTACCACGTCGGGTAAAATGGACTTAAGTCTTCAAGATGGTCGAGTCAGAACAGTATTAAAGGATTATTCTATGGATCTGACTTGCTTCGACCAAGATTTGACCTACAGGGTATCCTTGGAATCACCAAGTGGCTTCATGTATCATGGTATACAGGACCTGCTTTTCAATGACAATCTGTGGGAAGGAGAGCCAAGGCAGTATTTTGGTTCTGTAGCCTTATCTGCGACAAAGCAAGTTACATTGGAGCCAGAAGCCAGTTATCAATTGACCTGGATGTTGGATTTTACTCAACATAAAGAACAAAGACAAATGCTGGATACGATTAACTCTGATCCTATAAGGATGAGGTCAAGGGCTCGGGAATACTGGGACGAGTGGCTGACATCAACATCACATGAGATCGATGATAAGATGAAGGCTAACCTTATTGCCTTAAAAGCAGTGAATATGCAAGGCTTTATTCCAGCAGATCTGACAGGCCATTATTTTGCCAGCAGTGATATTGCCTTTTATGTCAGGGATGCCATACATGGGGCCAAAGCCTTTATGTTTTGTGGTTTTTTTGATGAATGCAGGCAGGTCATTGAAGTGATTATGAATCTTCAACGTAAGGAGAATCATGAATTATTTCAACGTTATAATTCTAGACTGATTCCAGATGAAGGTGCTAATAATAATGTGTTTTCTCAAATCGATGTTATTGGTTATCTCCTTAGTATAGTTGCTGATTATTATCAATTGACTGGTCAACTTATCATTGATCTAGATGACTTGATGAAGGAAGTCAGGATTCTTGATAAGATTCAGACCAAGAAGGGCTTATATGGTCCAGAAGGTGGTGTTAATGAAGGGGTCTACGGTCCCGCCTTTATTACATCAACTAATATTTTTATAGCTGCAGGCCTAAAACGTTTGGGGGACCTGATGGAAGTCGTGGGGGGATCACAAACAGATAGGTCCATCATTAATGATAAGCTGACAGTCTTGAATCAAGGTATCAAAGCTACATTTTTAGATGATGGATATTATGCTTATGGATATGTGGACTACCATGATCAAATCATTAAGCGATATGATACGCCTCAATTGTTTGGAGCTGGACTAGGATACCCCGTAGATGATATGTATAAGCAGAATTTTGTGACCTTAACTAAGATTTCTACTTATTATGGCTATGGCTACGGTTATAGTGAGCAACAATACCATGATGGCCCATGGTTATTCAACACATGTTATGCTGCTCAGAATGCATATATATTTGGTATGACGGACCTATATGAGCAGATTATAGAATGGATTGAAAATCATAAAAATGATTATGGCCTATTACCTGAAGCTGTTGATGCCAGAAATGAAAGTGCTTCTTTTATTAATCCTTTAATGTGGGCCAATGCAGAGTATTTATGTGCCAAACAGGCACACCTTATTAAAGCTATTAGAGAAGGTGAAAGATATGATTCTAAAGGAAATTAACTTAGGGAAAGAGGGGCAATATCAGATAGATCATGTGCTGATAAACCTGGGTCAGGATATTAGGATTGAGGTTGACTATGATAAAGTAGTAGGTCTTGGTGAAAGATATAGTAGTGCAAATCATAAAGGTCATCAGGTCATTAATAGGGTGGAAGAGGTCTTCTGTAATCAAGGAAGTAAAACTTACTTTCCTTTGCCTTTTTTTCTTATAGACACAGGATATGGCTTTTTTGTGGACACAAAAGAGGTCATCACTTTCAATTTTGGGGAAACAATCGTCCTTCATAAAGGTTCAGCTCAAGGTGTTCTTATTATTGTTAAGGGTGATTTTAAGGAGATGATAAAAGACTTCATTGGCCTTACAGGCAGTCAGTTACAAGCGCCAAAATGGGTCTTTGGCCCATGGATTTCAGCCCATCGTTGGAACAAGCAGGAAATGGTTAATGATGTCAGAACCAAATTAAAGAAATACCAGATACCGGTTACAGCCATGGTTCTGGAACAATGGTCCGATGAGGCGACCTTTTATATTTTTAAGGGTGCAAAATACCCTAAAAAAGATAGGCTAAACTATGAAGATTTTGATTTTTCTAATAGTCCGTGGCACGATCCTAAAGGGATGATTGATGAGCTTCATCAAGACGGGATAAGGTTGATTTTATGGCAGTGTCCGGTGGTCAAGGCAGTACCGGAAGATGAACCGTTTAATCATCGTCATGACAGAGAGTGTCGGATGGTTGAAGAGGAAGAAATGGTCATCAAGGGTGCCCAAGGTCCTTATAGAATACCTTATGGTAACTGGTTTGGAGGATCTATGATTCCCGATTTTACCAAGCAGGCTACTCTTGATTGGTGGTTTGGAAACCGACAATATCTTTTGGATATTGGTGTCGACGGTTTTAAAACTGATGGTGGAGAGTTTATTTACGATTATGCCGAGAATTATATTGGTGAAACGGATAGGGAACTTAAGAACAACTATAGTCTGGAATATGTGAAGGCATATGGAGATTTCCTTGGGAAAGATCAGGTGGCTTTTAGTAGAGCTGGTTATATCGGACAGCAATCCCACACACTTCTATGGGCAGGAGATCAGAAATCCACCTTTGCTGAACTCGTTTCTGTGTATAATGCAGGCATCCATGCAAGTATCTGTGGACAAATCAACTGGGGATTTGACATCGGAGGATTTTCAGGTGAATTACCTTCGTTGGAACTCTATATTCGTGCTAGCCAGTTAGGTGTGTTTACGCCAATTATGCAGATTCATTCTGAGCCTGTTGGCGGTCAGTTTTCAGTCACTGATCCTACAAGAGTGTTTAACAATGAGCGGACGCCATGGAATATGGCAGGGGGTGATGAGAGTAACTTGGAATCCATTACCAGCTTGTACCGTTTACGTATGAACCTTTTGCCTTATATTTATTGTGAGTATGTGAAAGCTATTCATGAAAAATCTACTTTGATGAAGCATATAAATGTTGATTATCAAGGTGATTTTCAGGAAGACATCTATGTTTTTGGAAATCTTATAGTAGCACCTGTATTGAAAGAGGGGTGCAAGGAGCGGAAAATAGGTCTGCCTCAAGGCCAGTTCTATCATATTTTGACACATGAGAAGGTTAGTGGAGTGATAGAATATAATGGTGTTTCAAGGGATGATATTTTTGTATATATTCCGTCAGGTTCTGCCCTTGTTATGAAAAAAGAAGAAGTTATTCCGAGACAAATTGGTAATGATTTAGAATGTGTGGAATTAGAATTTAAACTTTTTGGTCCAAATGGAAGTTATCACTACATGGATGAGAATAATGACTTTATCCTTGAATGGAAGGCTAGTCAAGTGAAAATTGAAGGTAAGCAGAATATAAAAATAAACTATTCACAAGTTTATTAGTTGAAAGCTTAAAGAGTATTGTTCTTATATACACTAATGGTTATCGTATAGACCGATTTTCCTGTATCAATGGCTTAAATATTCATATATAGTAAAAGAAAGAAGGTGTTATAAGGAGGTTTTTATGAAACTTACAAGTATAGGCAACAGACTGATAATGAGACAGGGCCGTGAGACACTGTGGATTGAGCCATGGGGAAAAGATGGCTTACGTGTCAGGGCATCAAGACAGGCAGAAATGGATAAGATGGATTGGGCCCTTGACCTAAAGCCAGAAGAAAAACAAGCAACAATTCTAATTGAAGATGTAACCTTAGTAGAACCATGGATACCTGAAGAAGAGCAAGCAGAGGTCTCCGTGATTAGTCAGAAAGCTTCTATTACTAACGGACATATTACAGCAAAGATAAATCCAGAAGGATGGATTTCTTTTGTCAATGACAAAGGTGAAATCTTATTAGAAGAATATTATCGAAACAAAAAAAGGTTAGATCGTTACTGTGTTCCTCTTCGTATTGAAGCCAGAGACTTAAAGCCTATCATGGGGACTAACGATTATAAGTTAGTTCAGAGATTTGAAGCTTATGATGATGAGAAAATCTATGGTATGGGTCAGTATCAAGATAAGTTACTCAATAAAAAGGGATCAGTCCTTGAGTTAGCTCATAGAAACTGTCAAGCATCTATACCATTTATGATATCCAGTAGAGGTTATGGTTTTCTTTGGAATAATCCAGCCATTGGCAAGGCGACCTTTGCTACAAATGTGACTGAATGGACTGCGGAATCTACTAAGAAAATTGATTACTATATAACTGCTGGTGATAAACCATCAGATATTCTGGAAAACTATGCAAATGTAGCTGGAAAACCACCTATGATGCCGGATTATGGTATGGGTTTTTGGCAGTGTAAACTTCGTTACCGTAGCCAGGACGAGATTTTGGAAGTTGCTAGAGAGTACTATAAGAGAGGCATACCACTAGATGTTATTGTTGTAGACTTTTTCCACTGGACCAGGCAAGGTGACTTTAAGTTTGAACCAAGGGATTTCCCGGATCCAAAAGCCATGGTTGAAGAGCTTGGTCGTATGGGTATTGAACTTATGGCTTCAGTTTGGCCAACGATTGACTCTAAGTCAGAAAACTTTGATGAAATGAATGATTCAGGTTACTTGGTAACAACGGATCGGGGAATGAACATCAACATGAACTGGATGGGTGAAGCGGTCTTTTTTGATGCTACTCATCCAGATGCTAGAAAGTTTGTCTGGAATGCTTGTAAAAAGAATTACTATGACTTAGGTGTTAGGATTTTTTGGTTGGATGAAGCAGAACCGGAATATGGGCCTTATGATTTTGATTTGCATAGATATCATCTTGGTCCAGCTCTATCTTGTACTAATATATATCCAGCCCTCTATGCAAAAGGTTATTATGATGGTATGACTGCAGAAGGTCAGGAAAATGTCCTTAACTTAGTTCGCTGTGGGTGGGCAGGAAGTCAACGATATGGTGCTTTGATATGGTCAGGTGATATATCTTCAACCTTTAGAGCATTAAGAGAGCAGGTGCAAATTGGTCTGTCAATGGGTATGGCAGGAATTCCTTGGTGGACAACAGATATTGGAGGTTTTCTTGGTGGAGATGTTAATGATCCAGATTTTCATGAGCTACTCTTAAGATGGTTTGGATTTGGTGTGTTTTCACCGGTGTTTAGGCTTCACGGCGAAAGAGCACCTTATATTCAGCCTGAACAAGAAGTTGTTGATGGGGTTTCACAAATGTTTACAGGAAGTCCAAATGAAATCTACACCTATGGTCAGGAAAATTATGAGATTATGAAGGACTATATTTTTATGAGAGAGCGTTTACGTCCTTATATCTCAGGGTGTATGAAGGAAGCGCATGAAAAAGGAACACCGATCATGAGAACGTTATTCTATGAATTCCCTGAAGACCCAGTCTGTTGGAAACAAGAAACTGAGTATATGTTTGGACCTGATATCTTAGTAGCGCCTATTACTGAAGCCGGAGTAAAGGGTCGTGATGTCTATCTTCCTGCCCAAGAAAGCTGGAAAAATCCAAAGACTGGTGAGGTATTTGAAGGTGGACAGACGGTCTATGTTCATGCACCGTTAGATACTATTCCCTTGTTTGTTAGGGCCAGTGTTGATCTGCCTATTTATGAATAGCCGATTGGGTTATTCTGATAAAAATTTTGAGTATATTCGTCTATAATTGAAAATGTAAGTATAAACATTTAGTTAAAGGAGTCCTAGCATTATATTAGGACTCTTTTTTCTATACTTATTGATTAAAGTAAACGGAGCGTAGATTGTGCTAGACCTGTTTAGCCAATATACTTATGAATGCAGGTTGCAGGTAACTAAGAAAATCAGGTGAAAAAGTTCGAAGAGGAAAAGATTGAAATGATAAAGATTGAAAGCTATAAAGAAATGAATTCGGCTATTATTAGCGATAATTACAACAGGATAGATGGCTACAACAATTATATGAAGAATAGGAAGGGAATGACTTTTGGCTGTACTGATGAAGGCATTGAGGTAGGTCTTTTTGAAGAGGGCACAGACTATAAAGATAGTGAAAAGAACAATACTGAAAGCGAGAAGGCATATATAGAGGGGCACTTACCCCTATATCAGCTCCTTGATATGACCATATTTGCTGTAAGGAGTTTAGCCTATTTAAGGGAGGCCTACCGTTATCCTAAGTACTATGAACCAGGCAATGGAATCATTGATAGAATAGGTCTCCAAGGTGATGCAATGACAGTAAAGATAGATGAGGACAATCCCCAATTAGAAACAGAGTTAGCAAAACTAGTAAACAACATAAGCAAGATGGATGAACTTTTAGGACAAAGGCTAAGAGTTTTGTATGGAATATTGGAAGGAATGGAACAATGAAGAAGACACATTTTAGATTGAATCCTAACCGGAAATTCAGTGAAGAAGAAAGAAAAATGATTTGGAAAAAACCAGAATCGCATAAAGAAAGTGACCAAGAGCGCAGAATTTGTCAGGAGATTTATGACAACTGGATGTCCCCAGAGCTAAAGGTAAGTAACATACTTTTGGAAGGTGATGCAGGATCTGGCAAAACCCAACTGGCTAAGGCCCTATCTTATAATCTTGGACTTCCCTATACAAAGATTACTTGTTTTGCAGATATGGATAAATCAGATGTATTAGGCTCGATTTTGCCGGTAGTATCAGAAACTGATAATGAAAAAGAGGATTTTGATAGTGTTTCCTATGATTATTATCCTTCAGAAATCGTTAGGGCCTTTGAAAATGGTTATTTGTTAGAGATACAAGAACCAACGGTGATTAGGGATGCAGGAGTCCTTATGGCCTTGAATTCAGCCCTTGAGCCTGATGGAACCATTAACCTTCCTAATCGTGTTGTTAAGCGCCATAAGGATTTCATAGCAGTTATAACGACTAATCGAGGTTATAATGGAACTAGACCATTAAATGAAGCATTGCGTGATCGAGTTCAGCATGCTGAAAAAATGGATTTACCGTCAACCCAAGTCATGGTTAGCAGGGTATCTGGTAAAGTCTCCTGTAAAGATAGTGAACTCCTATATATGCTTGCTGAAACCATCCAAATTTTAGACAAAACGGCAAAGGCAAATGTAATAAAAGGGGTAGCAGGTATGCGATCTTATTTTCATTGGATTGATAGTGTTCTAAAAGGAGAAACTATCCGAAACTCACTATATTATAAGGTAATATATAAAATGACGACTGATCCTGATGAGATTGAAATTCTGGAAGATGAACTTAGAGCTAGTGAACTTTTGGAAACCATGGACAAGTACCAAGCTAAACTAGATGAAGATGTAAAAAAAAAAGAAATGAGGACTCAATAGACATAGAAATAAAGGAAGATGGAGATTTTATCGGGGCGACTTCTATGACAGAAGAAGGTCTTAGGCTAAAAAAATCCAACAGTAGTCAAGGAAAAACAATAAGGGAGTCTTTAAAGTCGTCATATTCAGAAGGAACAGAGACGTTTGGACAGGGTCAAGCATTTTACCATGAACTAAAAGAAATAGACCCTAATGATTCACAGACCGATGATATAATAGAAGAAAAGAAAAAAAGGCGTCAGCTAAATAAAGAGGCAAGGATTAGTGTTAAAGGAACCTTCCATGAGGGTGTAAGACTAATAGTCCACAGACCGGAAATAAATGAGGACATGAAGAAACAATATGAATTTGCAAAAAATGATATCTGGCCCACAGTTAAAACTTTAATCAAAGGGACCCAGTCCTTGTTTGACTATCAAGTTTCAGGAAGTCAGTCAGGAAATAAGTATTATGGGACCAGGTTTATGGCAGACAACGTAGGAAAAATGGATCTTCGATACTTTAGTCGGATAAACCCTCCTGATGAGCAACCGTCACTGGCTGTAGCTCTACGTATTGACGAATCGGTTTCTATGAAAGCCTTTAATCGTTTGGAAGCCTCAAAAAGAGCTGCCTTAGCAGTATATGAGTTTTGTAGGGCCTTGAATATTCCCTTAAGTATATATGGTGATACGGCTGATAAGTCTCCAATGGAAGAAATGTCTATGTATGCATATACAGACTTTGATGTTCATGGTCCTTATGATGGTTGCCGTCTCATGGCAATACAAGCTAGAAGTAATAACCGTGATGGTATGGCCCTTCGTATTTTAGCTGAGAAAATAATGAAAAGACAGGAAAAGACTAAACTGGTGATTTCCTTATGTGATGGTCAACCCAAGGCCATGCCTGACTACTCCGGTGATCTTGCAGTTAATGATATGAAAGGGGTCATAGGAGAGTATTCCAGAAAGGGGATTGTCTTTCTTGCGGCAGCTATAGGTAAGGATAAGGAGATGATCTCAGATATTTTTGGACAAGAACAATTTATGGATATCACTGATATTCACAAATTGCCAAAGAGATTGGTACAGGTCATAACCCGATATATATAGTAGGATTTACAGAAGAGGTAGATATATGGATTGTATAAAAATTGGAAGACTTATTTATGACTTAAGAAAAGAAAAAGGAATGACTCAGAAAGCTTTAGCTGATTGCTTAAACGTTAGCGATAAAGCAGTTTCCAAATGGGAACGTGGTCTGGGATGTCCTGATATATCTATTTGGCCTAACTTGGCAGATATACTTGGTGCAGATATTAAGAAGCTCTTGGAAGGGGAGTTATATCCTAATGAACCTGACAGAGGAAATATCAAGAGAATCAACTTCTATGTTTGTAAGGAATGTGGAAATATCATGACCTCAACAAGTAAATGTTCCCTGTCTTGTTGCGGAAGGAAAATAACTCCATTACAGAATCATCATATTAGAGCTGACCATCATATGAACATAGGACTGGATGACGATTATTACTATGTTACACTAGATCATGAAATGGCCAAAGATCATTATATAGCCTTTATTGCATTTGTTACGGATGCATCAGTTTGGATAAACAGACTTTATCCAGAACAAAGTGCAGAAACTAGAATACCAGCATCTTATGGAAGGGGCACCATGTTTGCCTACTGTACGAAACATGGTCTATTGGCCCAAACAGTAAAAAAGAAAGACTTATAAGAAGGAGATATAATGGATATAGACGATAAAAGAAAAAAAGAATTGAGAATGAATTATCTTCAAGAACAAGAAGACAGGAAGATAGAAGATGGGGTCTATAAAATTCAGAACCTAGTCAATGGAAAGATATTCGTTGGCGGAACTAGAGATATTAATAATCTCGCCGGAATCAAATTTCAACTGGAAATGGGTGGTTTTCTAAACAAAGATGTACAAAAGGATTGGATAGAATATGGAGAAGATAAGTTTGCCATTGAGGTATTAGAAAAATTTGAACAGGTTGACAATATCAGACTTAATGCTAAAAAAAGGGTAGAACTTGAAAGGAAATGGAAAAAAACCTTAGATGCCTATGGTGAAAAGGGTTATCACAAAAAATTCACACCTAGGTCCAAGCGAGGTTAAGCGTTTGTGAAAGGTTGAATCATCATCTCAGTCACTGTCCAAAGTTTCTCTGCCAGTTGGTCATCAGAGGCTGCCTTGGATATCTTAGCCGGCTTTCTCTTATAAAAATACTTGCCACTAATACCAGCAAATTCATCTGACGTAGCTAGATAGACAGCAGTATCAGCTCCCTGTTCAGGGGTGAGAAAGAAGAAGCCAAGAAATTGAAGAAGTCTTTTGCCTAGGCCGGTTTCCCTGTTGACGCCCATAGAGGTGGCTACAGCTCCTGGATGACAGGTATTGACAGTGACATTTGTTCCTTCCAGACGCTTAGCTAGTTCTCTTGTAAAGAGGATATTGGCTAACTTGGAACGACTGTAGGCTTTGAAGGTAGAATACCTTTTAAGCATATGAATATCATCAAAATTTATTTTACCTATCTTATGAGCTCCCGATGATACATTAACAATTCTGGAAGCTCCGTTTTTTTGTAAAAGGTCGAGAATCAGTTTGGTTAGGTAAAAATGGCCAATATGGTTAACACCTAGTTGCATCTCAAATCCTTCAGCAGTTTCCTGTCTAGAAGCTAGAATGACACCTGCATTGTTAATCAATAAGTCTATAGACCTGAAGTCTTGGTGGATCTTTTTAGAGAATTCTTTTATAGACTTTAGGGAAGCGAGATCACAAAGGTAGAGGCTTGCTTTACCGGAAGTGGCTATTTTTTTGACTTCATCTAATGCGGATTGACCCCTTGATTGGTTACGACAAGCCATAATGACATGGTAGTCCTGATTCATAAGAGCTAATGTAGTTGCTTTTCCCATACCGGAATTGGCCCCGGTGACAATGGCTGTTTTTTCCATGGTATCATCCTTTCTTTAAGTAAATTGTACACAAGGCGAATAGAGATGTCAAACAGCATTGAACCAATACTTTATTTAGATATCAAAGCTAGGAATACGCCTTGAAAGCTAGGTTTTAGTGATTTTATAAGAAATTTAGATAAAATACCGATGGAACTGTTACAAAAATGATGACTTTAACTGAAAGTATGATATATTTAGAGGAAGTAGCATAAAGTTGAGAAGCCGATTAGTCGCAAAGGAGAAGTATGAAAAATTATAAATTAACCATAGCCTATGATGGTAAACGATATAAAGGATTTAGAAAAATCAAGACCAGTCCGGACAAGACGATTCAGGGAAAATTAGAAAATATACTTGGAAAACTTTTTGAAGAAGAGGTTGAAGTTATATCAGCAGTAAATACAGATCCAGGTGTTCATGCAATGGTTCAAGTCTGTAATTTCAAGGTAGAACAACCGGCGCATAGTCTGGATAAAATTCATAACTATATGGAGACCTTTCTGCCGGATGATATTATTGTTCTAACTGTGGAAGAGGTGGATGAGCGCTTTCACGCCAGATATAACGTGAAAAGTATTGTCTATGAATATAGACTGTGGAAGAGTAATGCTACAAGGCGACCTCTTTTTGAACGTTATCAGGTAAAACTGATGGATAAGCCCTTAAATGCTCTGGTAATGGAAGAAGCGGCTAGACAATTGGTTGGAAACCATGATTTTAGAGCCTTTTCAACTAAGGCAAAAGTAAAATCAACGACCAAGACAATGGATTTTGTTGATGTGAAAGAAACAGACCATGAGATTATTATTCGTATGTCAGCTTCCGGATATCTTTTGAATATGGAGAGAATTATTGTTGGTACCCTAGTTCAAATAGGTCTTTATGAGAAAGAGATAGATGCTATTAGCAAGGCCCTATCTACATTGAATAGTAAGCATGTCGGACATAAGGCTATGGCTTCTGCCCTTTGTTTGGTAGATATCAAGTATTGATTAGCGGAGGACTAGGTTCAAATCCCATTGTGTATCGGGCTTAACGATATTCAATGGGATTTTTATAGAAAAAAAATATATAGTTTCAGATAATATGACATGCATATGTCATATTTAATGATATAGAATGTATGTGTAACAATAGTTGATTATATAAGGTATAGGAGTGATATAATGGGTAGACCAAGTAGTAAAAATGATTTAATTGCGGCAGCTAAAAAAGAATATGACAAGTTCATAAATGCGCTAAATGAGACTACAGATGAAGTGAAATTAAGTGATTTTGTGTTTGATAAAGAAGCAGCAGGAAAGGAAGCGCATTGGAAACGGGATGACAATATGAAGGATGTTTTAATTCATCTTAACGAGTGGCATAGTTTGCTTCTTAAATGGGTAGAGAAGAACATGCTTGGAGACCATGTAGCTTTTTTGCCTAAGCCATATAATTGGAGATCATATGGAGAAATGAATGTTGAATTCAAGAGAAAACATCAGGAAACCACATATCAAGAAGCATACCGTTCTTTTGAGATAGGCCATCAAAAGGTTCTTGACCTAATTGATACCTTCAACAATGATGAATTATTTGCAAAAGGGCTACTTGAGTGGACAGGGAATTCCACACTAGGTCAGTATTGTACTTCGACAACAGCAAGTCATTACAAATGGGCATTGAAAAAATTAAAGCTCCACATAAAAACAATTCAATGACATTTGTCAATTGTCAAGATTCCCAAAATTTGATAACATGAATTAGAATGTCTAAAGTCAGATGTTTGTATTAGGGTACAGGCTGGTATTTAACGTATTGGAGGGAACAAGTTGGCTGAACGAATTAGCTGGATTAGAAGAGGAATGTTCTTAATCAATGTATGTATTATTTTGTTGTTCTTCTTTATTATTTCTTATACCACTAACTTGATCTGCAGCGATTTTCATGCCAGAGAATTTATTGAAAGAGCTCAGTATTTACCCCTTCAGCCAGAAAAAATGTTGGCCTATGCTCTGGGATTTTTATGGGCTATTATCTTGTCCAATTATTTCAAGAATAGATTAAAAGACAGGCAGTTGGCTGTAAATCTCCTTCTGGTTCTGGATTTTATTTTTTGTTCTATGATTGTATATTATATGAATTTTTCCTATCGGGGCATATATCTGATTCTCATTATGAATGTTTTTCTTTATACAAAAGAAAATGTATTCCGGATATGGGCGCTGACCATTGGCATGTTTTTCTATATACTTGCTGATTATGAGATTTTTGCCGGATGGCTGAAAATCCTTTCTATAAAAGACTATGTAGTCTATCATTCTACAGAAGTCCGCTTTTATATGCTATCTGTTAAGAATGTCATTACTTCCCTGAATCAAATAAGCTTTATTGTTTTCCTCTATTTTCTCCTTAGAAGTAAAATCGATGAGAACAAGGCTATTAGGAAATTGAATAAGAAGTTACGGTCTACAGCCACTGAGTTAGAACTTGCCAATATACAATTGAAAGATTATGCAAATACACTTGAAGAAAATACCAAGATGAAAGAACGTAATCGTCTTGCTCGGGAAATCCACGATATACTTGGCCACTCTTTAACTTCTATTGCAACGGGTTTGGAGGCTTGTATTGAGATACTGGGGATTAACCCTGAAACAGCTAAGAAGCAACTGGAAAAACTATTGGAACTTTCAAGAAAAGGTCTTGTGGATGTTCGCTTGTCTGTTAAGGAATTAAAGGTGGACCAAAGGTCAAAAGAAGAATTCATACCATCAATTAAAGAACTGGTTAGGGATATTAATGAATGTACACCGGTTCAGGTTGACTTAATTATATCAGGTAAGGAACCTCACTTAAAAGGCGATGAGGAACAGATTATATACCGTATACTTCAAGAATCTCTGACCAATGCTATCCGCCATGGTAAAGCAAATATGATAAAATTGAATGTGGAGTTTGGTCAGCATGAATTAAATATTAAGGTTAGTGACAATGGTATCGGATGTGACCGTGTTGAAGAAGGATTTGGATTGACACATATTAGGGAATGGTTGGAATTCTTAAATGGGGAAATGACATATATAACAGCAAAAGGGCAAGGTTTTATATTAGAAGTTCGGGTACCGATAAGATGGGGGAAGGCATATGATTGATGTAATGATTGTTGATGACCAAGAGATAATAAGACAGAGTCTCGAAATGATGCTGTCAAGTAAGCCTGGGATCCATGTTTGTGGAACAGCAAGTGATGGCCGGGATGCAATTGCAAAGGCAAGAATGAAGCATCCAAATGTTATACTCATGGATATCCGTATGCCCGGTATGGATGGTATTGAATGTCTGAAAATTATACGAGAACTGAATAAAGATATTAAGGTCATTATTCTGACTACTTTTGATGATGATGAATATATTTATGAGTCCCTTAAATATGGTGCTAACGGATTTCTTCTAAAAGGGACCAAGATGGCTGAGATAGTAAAAGCTATTGAGGTGGTTAATAATGGCGGAGCTATGATGGATTCTGCTGTCAGTTCCAAAGTCCTCAACCTTTTTGCCCAGATGGCCAAGGCGGATTATTCCACCAGGATTGATGACAGGGATTATCAAGACCTGACCCTTAACGAATTAAAGATTATACAGGCAATAGGTCAAGGACTGTCTAATAAGGAGATTTCTGCAAGTTTAAACTTTTCGGAAGGAACTGTCAGAAACTACATTTCCAGTGTCCTTAGAAAGCTTGAACTTAGGGACAGGACTCAAATTGCTATATTTGCAATTCAGTCCAGCTTGATGCTCCGAAATTTAGAAGGTGAAGAAGAATGAAGCAGATAAAAATAGGTATCCTTATTTTTCTATGTCTTATAGTCTTTTCTATTGTTCTATTTAAAGCAGGTAGTAAAAATGAGACAGTTATTGAAATTGGACTTTATTCGGGGAATGAATGGGATGTGCCTCAAATAGATGTTTATAAAATATATGACGAAGCCATCCAGCTTTTTGAAGCTCAGAATAAGGGCGTTAAGGTTGTCTATAGAAGCGGTACCCTTATGGAAGATTATTCAGAGTGGCTTGCCCAGAAAATTATTCAAGGTGATGAACCAGATGTCTTTATTGTCCTTAAAGAAGACTTTAACACCTTAGCTGAAGTTGGACTTTTAGAGTCTATGACACCTTTTATTAATGAATCTCTTGATTTTGACCAGAATGATTATTATTCCAAAGCCCTTGAAGCAGGTAATCATAATGGCCAGCAGTTTGGCATGCCTTTTCAAATTGTTCCCACTTTTCTAGCTGTCAATAAGACCCTTCTAAGAGAAAATGGTTTGGAGGTTCCAGAGGATAATTGGACCATGGAAGAACATTTGGACCTGTGTCGTGAATTGACTAAGGACACAGATGCGGATAATGTAATGGACCAGTTCGGAACGGTAGGATATGATTGGGATGTAGCTTACTATACCCTCAACGGTACTTTTAATGATAGTGATCAGGCTGTCCATATGTATGATGAAAGTATCTTGAAAGAAGCCTTGGATTATACAAAAGCCATTAATACCTTAAGTATGGGACATGTGGTTTCAAATGAAGATTTCAGTCAGGGTAAAGTAGGTTTTAAATCCTTTTCCCTTGCTGAATTTAGGGCCTATAAGCCTTACCCTTATCGTATAAAAAAATATTCAGACTTTGATTGGGGAGCTATCTCTTTTCCAAGAAGCCAAGGGAACATCAGTAAGGCCAAAATGTATACAGTTCAATGGGGGATGAGCTCTAGGTCTAAAGAAAAAGATTTAGCTTGGGAATTTATTCGCTTTATGACCAACGACTCCAGAGTTCAGAAAATGGTTTGGGACTATACCTATGCCCTGCCTACCAATATAAATGTGGTGGATGATATCTATGCAGATATGGACATATCAGATTCTGTTTTAGACCCGGACTTTTTAAAACTGGTTATCGACCATTCAGTTGTTGAGCCAACCTTCAAGGAGTATAATCGAATTCGAGAGGTTATGGATATCAGGATTAAGGTGAATATACTGGAAGGAAGATCTTCACAGGAAATCCTTAGAAACATACGATCAGATGTGGATGAAACTATTTTTTCAACCTTCTAGCTGTGGATAAGAGAAAAACAAATGACAAATGTCATATGACTTTTGTGACAAAGAGCAATTTTTGTATGCTCTTTTTTTTTGTATACTTTTTCCAGGTAATAGAAGAGGCAAGGCTGTTTATGGCTTGTCAATGGATTATATGAGGAGTGTGACCATGGAACATCCTATCATTTTACAGATGCAGGAAATTACCAAAGAGTTTCCGGGAGTAAAGGCTTTGGATAATGTAAGTTTGGAAGTGCATCGGGGAACGATTCTGTCCATATGCGGGGAGAATGGGGCTGGAAAATCTACTTTGATGAAGGTTTTATCAGGAGTTTACCCATATGGAAGCTATGAGGGGAAAATCATATATATGGGAAAGGAAGTTACTTTTAAGGATATAAAAGAGTCGGAACATGCCGGTATTGTTATTATCCATCAAGAGCTAGCCCTTATCCCTGAGTTATCCATTACTGAAAATATTTTTCTTGGTAATGAGATAAAGGTAAGAGGCCTTATTGACTGGGAGTCTCAAAGGCAACGTACGGTTGAACTTCTAGCTAAAGTTGGTCTTTACATTGACCCTAATACAAAAATCAAGCACATGGGTGTTGGCCAACAGCAATTAGTTGAGATTGCAAAAGCCTTGTCTAAAAACGTCAAGTTACTGATTCTTGATGAACCTACATCTGCCTTAAATGAAGATGATTCAGAAAACCTATTAAAGTTGATGAGAGGTTTGAAAGACCATGATATCACTTGTATCATGATTTCCCACAAGCTAAATGAAATTGCTGAGATATCAGATGCCGTTACAGTCATTAGGGACGGTCAAACCGTTGAGACCTATGCTGTAGAAGCAGGCCATGTAGATGAAGAGCGAATTATCAAAGCTATGGTGGGACGGTCACTAGAAAATCGTTACCCACCTCATGATTCTCATCCTGGAGAGGTTATTTTTCAGGTGGAGGACTGGTTGGTGGAAGATCCCACTAACCCGGGAAGAATGGTTTGTAAGCATTCTTCATTTAATGTGCGAGCCGGTGAAATTGTTGGCTTTGCCGGACTTATGGGAGCAGGAAGAACAGAACTTATGCGGTCTATTTTTGGTAGAAACTATGGTATTTATCTTGGTGGAACCATAAAGATTCGTGGAAAAGAAGTCAAGGTAACATCTGTTTCATCTGCCATCAAAGAAGGGATTGCCTATGTGCCTGAGGATAGAAAGACATTGGGCTTAAACCTCTTAGATTCTATAAGAAAGACAACGGTATCGGCTAATTTGAAAGGTATTATCAAGGGATGGCTTTTGGATCTGGACCAAGAAAAAGATGTGGCCGAGCAGTACAGAAAGTCATTGAAGGTTAAGACAGCCAGCGTTGATGTTGGTGTAAGTACCTTATCAGGAGGTAACCAACAAAAGGTTGTTCTAGGAAAGTGGATGTATACTGAACCGGAGGTTTTGATATTAGATGAACCGACTAGGGGTATTGATGTCGGGGCAAAATACGAAATATACAAATTGATTCACCAGTTGGCAGATCAAGGAAAGGCAGTCATTGTAGTTTCATCGGAACTGCCGGAGCTCATTGGTATAACAGATAGGATTTACACCATTTTTGAAGGAGAGATTACTGGTATGATTGATAGCAATGAGGCCAGACAGGAAGACCTAATGAAAATGATGACATCTACCAAAGAGGCGGAAGTGAAAACGAGAAAGAGAGAGAAAGTACGATGACAGTTTTAAAGAAAATATTCGGTAATAATTTACATGATTACACTATGGTCATTGCCTTGGTGGCCCTTACAATTATTTTTAATATCATATCAGGTGGAAAAATGATTACATCTTCCAACTTTCAGAATCTGATATCCGGTAATGCCTATGTTATGGTTTTGGCCATTGGTATGATGATGGTCATTGTTATAGGTCAGATTGATTTGTCTGTTGGTTCCGTCGCCGGTTTTTCTGGAATGGTGATGGCAATTGCAGTAAGAGAATTGGGATTGACCTGGTGGATGGGAGTTCTTGTTGCTCTTGGAGTGGGTGCTCTAATCGGAGCTTGGCAAGGATTTTGGGTAGCCAAATTAAGTATTCCAGGTTTTATCACAACCTTAGGTGGTATGATGATTTTCCGTGGCGGAGTTATTTGGATATCAAAATCCATATCTGTGCCTGCACCTAGGGAATTACGCTTATTCGGTGCTGGATATTTACCTGAATGGGGTCCTAACACAGGAATGAACAATTCCACATTAGTTCTTGGTATTGTAGCTATAGGAGTTTTTGTCTTCTTAGAGCTAAAAAAATACTTAAGGAATAAACAAACTGTTGAATTATGGCCAGTTTTAATACGTATCGGATTGGTAGCCGCTGTTATTGCTTTCTTTACCTGGATCTTTGGGACAGGCCGTCCGGGTACTTCCTTTCCGGTTCCAGGTTTAATCTTAGTGTTCTTGGTCATTGTATATCATACTATAACCCAACGTTCGACCTTTGGTCGTCATATTTATGCGGTTGGAGGCAATAAGAATGCAGCAGGACTATCCGGTGTTAACGTTCAGAGAACCTACTTTCTTACTATGATGAATATGTCATTTTTAGCAGCCCTTGCAGGTGTTATGTTTGTAGGTCGTTCAACAGCAGCTGGTCCCTCAGATGGTATTGGGTGGGAGCTTGATGCCATTGCATCTGTATTTATTGGTGGTGCAGCTGTATCTGGTGGTGTCGGTACAGTACTTGCGACCATGGTCGGTGGTATGGTCATGACTGTGCTTAACTCAGGACTTATGCTTATGGGTGTTGGTGCTGACAAGACTCAGGTTATTAAAGGTTTTGTTCTTCTTGCAGCTGTAGCGGTAGATGTATTTAACAAGCAAGAAGGTAGAAAATCTATCCTTGGAAGTTTGTTATCCGGTAAAAAGGGTTAAGTTAAAACCTAGACTGTAGAAGAAGTAATAAATGTAGTTAGTATAGTGTAGTTAGTATAAGGTAACAGCCGGTCAGTTAGCCAAGGAGACTGACTGTCCGGTTCATATAAAATCATATGACTCAAATAATGAAAGGTGATAGTAAAATGAAAAAACTTTTATCTATGGTACTTATGGTTGTATTGTTAATGACTATGGTACTCACAGGATGTGGCACAACAGAAAGAAGTGCTGCTACAGAAACTGAATCTAAAGATGCTGACACAAATCAAGCTACAACTGAAGATGCAGATACAAAAGATGCAGATACAGAAGATGCAGATACAAGTGAAGCTACTTCAGAAGAATCTACTGAAAGTGAAGGCTTTGCAGCTGATGCAGTAATTGGTGTTGCACTTCCATGGCTTGGAACTCAAAACTGGGCAGAGGCTGACGAGATGTTTAAAGCTGAACTTACTGATGCTGGCTTTGAACCAATCGTTCAACATGCAGACAATAAGGTGACTACACAACAACAACAAATCGAATCTATGATTCAAAACGGCGCAAAAGTTATCGTTGTAGGTCCAGTTGATGGTTCTCAACTTGGTGCGGTTCTTGAAGAGGCAGCAGCAGCAGGCGTATACGTTATAGGTTATGACCGTTTAATTGAAAATACAACTGCTATCGACGGTGTTGTTCAATTTGATTCTATTATTACTGGTGTTCTTCAAGGAGAAGCTTTATTAGCTGGTTTAGAAGAACAAAAAGGTGAAGGCCCATACAATATTGAACTTTTCGGTGGTGGTCCAGCTGATCCTAACGCACCAAACTTCTTTAAGGGTGCTATGCAAGTTCTTCAACCAAAAATCGATGACGGAACATTGGTTGTTGTATCAGGACAAACAGACTTTACACAAGCTGCTACTATGGACTGGGATAATGCGAAGGCCCAAGCACGTATGGACTCCTTACTTTCAGGTTTCTACTCAGACAAGGAAATTCATGGTGTGCTCTGTCCTAATGATGGAATTGCAAGAGCTTGTATCACTGCATCAGAACAAGCTGGTCAAGAACTTCCTATAACCTCAGGTCTTGACGCTGAAAATGAGACTGTTAAGTGGATATGGGAAGGAAGACAATATTCAACAATCGCTAAACCAACTGAGACACTTGTAAGTGTTACACTTGAAATTATTAAAGCTCTTCAAGCAGGTGAAGGTATGCCAGTACCAAGTGAATATACTGACAATGGCATGAAAGAAGTAGGAATCTATGCCCTTCCACCACTTGTAGTAACAAAAGAAAATATTAAAGAAGCATTTGCTAATGACCCAGGTCGTCTAGAACTTCTTGACTAATAAAATCTTATCTTAGTAACGACTAAAAGTGCCAATATCTTTATTGGCACTTTTGGTGTATACTCTAATTAAATTTGGAGGATTACAATGAAAAAATTATTAGCTATTATTCCTATAATATTGCTCTTTATCCTTTTGATGACTGACTTTTCTAGGAATGCAGAAAGAGCATCAGAAAAATATAAATTTGGTGCAACATATATGACTTTAAATAATCCGTTTTTTGTTGCTTTGAATAATGGGATTAAAGATGTGGTTGAAGCTAATGGAGACCATTTAATCGCCCTTGATCCTGCCTTGGATTCACAGAAGCAGATTAGTCAGATTGAGGACCTAATCGCTCAGGATGTTGATGCTATTTTTGTCAATCCTGCTGATTGGAAAGACATAAAACCAGCCCTACTTAAAGCATCTGAAGCAGGAATTCCAATTATTAATGTTGATTCACCAGTTTTTGATACGGATTTGGTTGCTTCTATTATTGCTTCTGATAACTATTATATGGGTGTCCTTTGTGCCCAAGACATGATGAAAAAATTGGATGCTGCCAAAATTGTGATCCTTGAACATCCTACAGCAAAATCGGCCATTGATAGGACGCAAGGCTTTATTGATACAGTGAAAGGTATGAGTCAGTATGAGATTGTTGCAAGAGAATCTTCAGAGGGACAATTGGACCAAGCAATGCCGGTTATGGAGAAAATCATAGAAGAAAATGAAAGGATAGATGTGGTTATGGCCCTTAACGATCCAACGGCTATGGGAACCTTAGCTGCACTTCAAGCCGCCGGAAGATCGGAAGGTGTCTTAATCTACGGTGTTGATGGAGCCCCTGAAGCTAAGAAGTTGATTCAAGATGGTAAGATGACCGCAACTGCGGCTCAGTCACCAACGACTATTGGGACTACAGCTGCTAAAGCGGCTTATGATCTTCTTGAAGGTAAGGACATTGAAAAAGAAATCTTTGTGGACGTTATCTTTATTGATATCAATAATGTTGGAGAGTATGGGACAACCGACTGGCAGTGATGGCTATTTATTTCCGGTAAAAGAGTAGACCAAAAGTTATGACCAGTAAACTAATCAACATATAAAATCCTATGCTTGGATTAGTCATACCACCAAAGAGAATGATACCGGCTCCAATAAGGGCAATACCTGGTATCATGAAACGTTTGAAGAATCTTAAGTCCTTGAAGTGGATCATGTACCAAATGTATAGAAGGACATAAAATCCATAAATCATGACGATAGGTATTTCGTCAATAGAAATGAATCTACCAAAAAGATTATTAAAACTCCCCCACCAAATAAAGAGGTAAATAGCTGAGAGGATAAAAGCATAGCCAGCGGCAAAAAGAGGCATGCCTGTTTTTGTATTGATTTTGCTCATGAATTTCACTATAGGTCCCTGATTTCTAATAGCCAGGGAAAAAGGAGTACGGATACATGCCATAACCAGACCATTAAGTGTTCCAAGACATGAGATGATAACGAAGATAGTTAGTAAAGTGGCCCCCAGACTACCAAATAGTTGATTGGATACAAGATTAACTGATTCATCACCCTGGGAAATAATTACTTGAGTTTCTAGAACACTGGACATACCAAGGAAATAGGATACATATATAATGAAGACAATAATGGAGCCAAGAAAAAGTGCTCTAGGTAAGTTTTTCTTAGAGTCTTTGATTTCGCTATTTAGAGTTACGGCAATGACCCATCCTTCATAGGCAAAGGCTGTGGAAACTACAGCTGAAGAGAAGGTCTTGCCTTGGCTAGAGAGAGTCTGAGCCGCCGCAGTGAAATTGTCAATAGTAACGCCTTGGATTAAGCCGTTAAAAAGGCCAACTACGGCTATTAATACTAAGGGAATCAGTTTTATAAAAGTAGTGGTAACCTGAAAATGCCCTGCAATCTTTGGAGCGAAACTGTTCAGTAAGTAAGAAAGGACCAAAAAAACTGCAGCCAATATCCAAGTTGTCATAGAGTTAGTTGGATTTGTATAACCTAATAGTATCATGGTATAAAGAGAAGCAATCCAGGCTAAAATGGCTGACAGTGGAGCATAATAGAGGATTCCGTTAAACCATCCCATAAGATATCCAATTCGTTTACCATAGGCTTCCTCAAAATAATCGACAATACCGTTGGATTTTTCAAATCGAGAAGCAAATTCAGCAAAAGTAAGAGCTCCAAATATCATAGCGCAGGCTCCAACAATCCAGGCTAGTAAGGCAATGATTAAGTTTCCTTCTGTAATTGATAATACATCATCTGCTTTAAAAAAGACACCTGATCCTATAACAACACCAACGACCATAGCGATGGCTGTCATGAGGCCATATTTTTTTTGTAATTGTTCCATATTTCTCCTTACATATTAACTCCGTCTATATTATTCTTTGGAGTTAATATTGACACAAAAGCCATTATATAAAATTTGTATCAGAGTGGCAATAGCCCGTTGAAGTGACACCAATTCAACGCGCTAAAATATTTTGCTAATGAAGGAAATGTTTCTGTTTGTGATTTTGATAACAGTAAAAATTCGTAATATATTTGGTTCCTATAGAAAAAATCAGAAATAAATCAATATTTTTCGCTTGATATAAGAAATATTTTCAAAATTGCATCAGGTAAAAAGTAAAAAAGAACGATAAATAGGCCTTTTTTCTTGCTTGTTCCTTTACAAGATTAAATATTTCTTATATGATAGTCCACGGTGAAAAAGCACACTTTTACCAAAACATATATTAAGGAGATTGATTATGGATAATAAGAGAGGACAATGGGGATCCAGAATGGGGTTTGTCGTTGCGGCTATCGGGTCAGCTATAGGCCTTGGAAATATATGGCGCTTTCCCTATGTAGCAGCTAGTAATGGAGGAGGAGCTTTTCTGATTCCATATCTATTTGCCCTATTGACTGCCGGTATTCCCATATTGATATTGGAATTTGCTGTTGCTCATCGTATTAAGACATCAGCACCTGGAGTTTTCGGTAGGTCTAATAAGCGTATGGAGATATTGGGATGGTTTCAAACAGCTATTTCCTTTGGTATCGTAGTCTACTATACAGCAATTATTGGATGGACTTTCAACTATTTGTTATATGCCTTTAAAGGAAGTTGGGGGGAATCAACTGAATCCTTCTTTTATAATGACTTTCTTCATATCACTTCAGGCCCCTTTGAAATGGGCTCAATTAACAAGAGCATGCGTGTGACCTTGGCATCGGTTTGGCTCGTTAACTATTTGGTTTTAATGGGTGGTGTAAAAGCAGGAATTGAAAAGGCTAATAAGATTTTTATGCCACTACTTATTGTATGCCTTTTGGTTGTTGCAGGAAGAGGGTTAACATTAGAAGGTTCAATGGCTGGACTGGATTATTTTTTCAAGCCCCAGTTTGAAAAATTGGCAGACCCAAGAGTTTGGATTGCAGCTTATGGCCAGATATTCTATTCTTTGAGTATTTGTTTTGGCATTATGATTACTTATGCTTCTTATCTGCCAAAAAAGACTGACTTGGTTAATAATGCATTCTTGACAGGACTGGGTAACTGCTCTTTTAGTTTGCTTGCCGGAATTACAGTTTTTTCTGTATTGGGTTATATGGCAGCCAGTCAAGGCGTGGCCGTAGAAGATGTTGCCACAGGTGGTATTGGCTTGGCTTTTATCGTTTTTCCGACGGCTATTAATGCCTTACCTGGTATGAACTCAATCATCGGTGTCATGTTCTTTTTAAGTTTAATTTTTGCAGGACTCAGTTCGAGTATGTCAGTTTTAGAAGTAATAGTCTCTAGCTTTTCAGATAAGTTTAAGGCTTCAAGGAAAAAAGTATTAACGATAACTACAGGGCTTGGCTTTTTAATTTCTTTAATGTTTGTTACCGGAGCAGGATTATATATACTGGATATTGTAGATCATTTCATCAATACATACGCTATTGCTATTGCTGGTCTTATTGAGGTTATCTTCTTAGGTTGGTTTATTAATCTTGAGGAAGTCCGTCAATATGCTAATTCTATGTCAGATTTTTCAGTTGGAAAATGGTGGAATTTCACTTTGAAAATAGTAACTCCAGTTTTACTTACAACTATGTTTGTCTTTAATACAGTCATTGATTTTACAAAAGGATATGAAGGATACAGCCTTAAAGCTCTCCTTATTATCGGTGCAGGAACCCTCTTAGTTCTTTTTGCCTTGGCCAGTCTTATGACTATAGTTCCTGGAAAGATAGAACATGAGAAGCTTTTAGGTAAAGGGGTGAAGATGATTGAGTACTAGTGCTTGGATATCTGCCTTGATTTCATTAGGCATTACTTGGGGTGGTTTTGGAGTTTGTTTGACCATTGCTAGCCGTAAAAAAGATCAGGATAATTAAGAATACAATAAAACCCCAAAGGAAGAGACCTAATGGTCTCTTTTTCCTATTATATTGGATAAACCAATGATTGCCGCAAATAATACACTGGCAACAGGCCATACAATCCATGTGATATGCCATGCCATGGTCCAAAAAGACCAGCCAAGATAAATGGCAACTACAAGTGGCCAATAAACACTGGCAATACCCTCAATACGTTTTGTAGTGGGCCTACGACTAGGAGCAAAATCACCTTCGCTAAGTAGAAGGTTATAGGCTGTGTGTTTTGTTGATGACGGAATGATGATAAAGATACCAGCTGCAATCATAATAAAAAGCATAACAAGCATCAATAATAATGTTTGGTTAGAACTTCTTAAAACAGCTGTCAGGATTAGTGGAGCAGCACTGGTAATGAACAACATAATACCAATAGAAGTTCTAATCATATAAGTACTTTTATACTTGTTGAGTTTTTCTTTGAGTATACTTCTGACTCCATAAACTAATTCAATGTCTTCTTCTTCAAAGCGGATAAAATCATTACTGTACTGATTGCTTCTAATGAAAAAGATAACACCGATGCCGATGAATATGAATAGGAGGACCATACCAAGGGCAACTGCCATTGAAGATGAAATGACTGGTTGGCTGAAATTGGATAGTGCTAATAAGAATATTAATTGTATAACTGACCCCAAGACAAAGAGTACACCGATAGTTGTTGTTTTTGCAGCAGCGTGCTTTTGGTCAATATATGAAATTGCTTCCTCTAATGTTATTTTCTTAATGCTAAGTTCATCATCAACGCTGATGGTTTCAGTTTCTTCTATATCATCTTTAAGAAGATAGTCTGTTGAAACACCAAAGATTTCTCCTAGTTTGAGAATTTTATTTAAATCCGGTATGGAGTTGGCACTTTCCCATTTGGAGACAGACTGTCTGGATACGTTCATTTTTTCGGCTAGTTCCTCTTGAGAAAGACCAAATTGTTTTCTCAATCTAATAAGTTTATCTGCTAATATCATAAGTTGTTTCCTTTCTTTATCTTTTATTTGCTTTGTTGGTGAAAGCATACCAATTTCCTTAGTTACCTTCTATCAATTCTGCTTTGAAATTTGTCAACCACCGGTTGCGACCCTTTGTTTATAAGGGTATTTTTCTTTATTAAGGCTAAGAAGTCTCAAATCAGGGTTAGACGTATAGAAAAAACCCTTCTTAATATTTAGAAGGGTCTTAGACCTAATGGCAGGTAATTAGTCTTTCTATGGACAGACCACAGTAGTTTTTGGGAGAAAAAGTTCTATTTAGTTTTGGCGATTCAATTTTCGGTTACGATACATTTGCTGGTCGGCTTTTTCAATGATATCATCGACAGCCATGCCATGCTGATAGGATGCCAGTCCATAACTAAAACTTACCTGATAAACTCTGGAATGTTTGGCATTGAATGCTTCAACACTGGTCTGAAGTTCCTGGATTTTGGCAAGTGTTGTTGATTTATCTTGGTTTTCACAAGCGATAATGAATTCATCTCCCCCTATACGAACGATATGACAATGTTTATTTAATGTATAGTTCATTAAGGTGACCATGTCTGTTATGAGTCGGTCCCCTTCCAAGTGACCATAGCTATCATTGACTTTCTTTAATCCATCAATATCGATATAGGTAATGGTTAGAGATTCTTCTGTTTCTGAAAATTTATTCATCATATCTTCAATGAGTTTAATTCCTGCCCTTCGGTTATAGCTACCGGTCATTTCATCGTGATTAGCGTACCAGTGAGCTTCCTCGTGGAATTTATCAATTTCAATAAGCATCTGATTGATGCCTTCGGATAGTTCGCCTAGTTCGTCAAGTCCCCTCAAATTCACTCGACCCTTAAGATCTTTGGAAGTGGTAATAGAATTAACCTGCTTATTTAATTTAGCGACCCTGCTGATGACCATACGCCAAAGAGCTAGTGCCATAAGTATACTAAAAAAAACTAAGCTAGCTATTACAAGTATCATTGTTGTCTGTATTTGCTTTCGGCCTAAAGCCTGAATGGATTGTCCTAGGTTGAATTCCATACGCAGGGCTTTTGGACTGTTGAGATATGGAATATCAATTCGTCCGATACCATCTTTACTGAGATTTCGGGATAGACTAACCATTAGATGATACGGATTTTCCTCATCAGGAGTAGGATTATGAATATCCCCTTGATTGAAAGAATTCTGATTTATGCTTACGAGTGTGATATCTGTACCTAGAGTGTAAGCTAAATCCTCTTTTATATCCTTATCTAAAATATAGGCAAAAACCATTAAACCTTTGTGGGGCTCTTTTCCTTCATTGTCTGAAATAGCCCGACCAGAATAAAGGATTAACTGGTCTTTATAACTTAAGATACCTGTTGATACATTAACATTAATAAATTCTCTTGATAAAGAGGGATTAAGAGTTGAGAGTGAATGATCATCTGCATTATAGGTCTCTCCATAAAGCATTATTAAGTCTTCATCATATATGGCGATGTAATCTAAACCAAAGTCATCATAGGATGTAAAAGATATGTTGTCTTCTATGTAGTCATCATATTGGCCTTCAATAAAGTCGTATGTAGCATTCCAAGATGACCAATCTGATAATACATAATCTAAATGTTCAAAATATTGGGTAATAATTCTATAATAATCAGTCATGGATTTTTCATGAACGTGATATTCAACTTCCCTATAATTGGAAACAAGAGTGGTCTGAAGGATAAATACGATAGTTACACTGCTTAAAAGTATAAAAAGAAGAGACACAAGATTAAGCTTTTGTATGAGTTTCATGGAATCATCTCTTTCTGATAAAATCTTATTTCGTTATTTATATAAAAGAACCACCCACGTTCATTATACATTATTCTTTTATCAACATCTATTATCTAGTAGATATTTATTATATAATAACTTTATCAGGAACAAACGTCATGAGTATACATAGGAAGAATTCAGGAACATTGTGGCATGAAATCTTCCTTTGGTTTTTAGTGCGAAAAGCTAGCTTATATTGTTGACTGTAGATTTTTTATGAACTTGTTGACTTTACCACTTGCATATAAGTTCTTACTCCAATTCATTGCGTAGGATAAAAGCAACATATTAATTAAAGTTCCTTCCCTAATATAAAAGGCTAAAGGAGTTAGAAGTGAAATGCTTATGGAAATGGTTGCAGCCAGGATATCGACTAGGTAGCGGAATTTCATAAAACTAAAGGACGTCATTTCTGCCAGCTTTACGCAGACACTTTCAATAGGGAAGGTAATCATATTATAGTGAATAATTCCGCCTACAGATATACCGCTAATGATTGTACCGGTTACTAACATTATGATTCTTGCAAAGTAAGGAAACTGAGAAAGATCAGCTATCAAATCAGTAAAGAGATTGATGAGAAGTCCTAATGATAAGACTGCAATAAACTGGATCAGATACTTGGTCTTATAGGTGAACTTAGTTAATAGGATATAGATGATTAGAAAGAAAGAGTTAATAAAGATGGTAATGGTTCCGACTCTAGAATCAAAGAGCCCTGCAAAGGACAGATTCATAGAATTGATACTACTGACTCCAAGACTTGCTGTAATGCAAAGACTAATACCAAAAGCGGATATGATATAGAGTATAAAGGATTTTGTAAGTTTGATTGAATTTGACATGGTTGGTCCTTTCTTTTGATAAACAATTTACTTATGTAAACAATTTATATGATTATATGTTGTTTTTTCTTCTACTAGGAAAGTCCTCCATAGGACTTTCCGTCGACAATTGGAACAATTTGCCTTCGGCAAAACCGAGGATGTAAAACATTCTCTTTGTTCTGATAGGGTTATTGTAAGTGAAAGCTTGGAATATAAATATGAGATATCTCATGTTTATAGAATTATTTTATATAGCTTTGTCACTATTAAAGGTGATGGAAATGGGTAATAAAGATGAATATATATAAACTTCAGGATATAAGAATTGAACTTCAGAATAAATATCAAAAGTATAATAATATCTTTGGGGACCTTTCAAATGACGTCCGTGTAGAGACCTATGAACCGGGAGAAGATATTATATACTTCCATAGGCACCTAGACCGTTTAAGATTTTTAATAGAAGGACGGGCTAAAATACTAATGCTTCATGAAAATGGGAACCAATCTATTCTCGATTTTGTTCATCCAGGTGAATACTTAGGTGTCCTAACTTTTTTGGAAATCGAAAGGGAGTTAAGGAACGTAAAGGCTATTACCTCCTGTACTTTTGTTTCTGTTGATATGAGAGAGGCAGGTCTTGTTCTAAAAAAAGACCCTGATTTTCTTTTTGTTCTTGGACAGTTTGTAGGTGAGAAAATGTTGGAGCGTACATATTTTAGTTCTAAAAGTCAGACCTATGAACTTAAGCATCGTCTAGCCGCTTATATACTCACGACACAGTATGAAGGAGTATATAAGGAGAAGCACACAGAAACGGCAGAATTTTTGGGAGTTAGTTACCGTCACCTTCTTTATACTATTAAGAAGTTTGTGGATGAAGGTATTTTGATTAAACAGACTAAGGGTTACCGTATTCAGGAAGAGGTTCTTATAGAACTAGCCAAGGGTATTATTGAAAACAGGTAAGACAATTATGTTTATAATATGGAATGGAGGAAAATGATGGATACATATCAGTTTAAGGAAATAAGAACAGGTTTTTATTCTATAGAAATGGGATTTGTTAGAAGTTTTATGTTCGTTGATGATAAGGAAGTTCTATTGGTAGATTTAGGTATAGGAGGAAGCCAACTGAAAGAACAGGTTTTGAGTTTCCTAAAAGGTAAGATTGGGGATGAAACTCATATTAGTAAGCTTTCATTTAGAGTCATATGCACCCATGGTGACCGTGATCATATTGGTGATGCAGGTCATTTTGATAGGGTTCAGATTCATCCTAGTGAAATGAGTAGGTTTTATAGTGGTGGAAATGAAGAGGTTAAACTTGAACCTGTATGGGAAGGAGACAGTATTGTAAATGGAGTATATTGTCTAGAGGTTATTCTCATTCCCGGTCATACTCCTGGCAGTATAGCCTTATTGGAAAGAAGTAAAGGATTTCTTATTGGTGGGGACAGTATTCAAAAAGGGCCAATCTTCATGTTTGGTGAGGGTCGAAATTTTCAGGCCCTCATAGCTAGTATGAAAAAATTGGAGAATATGCTTCCCTTATTTGATGTCGTATATGCTTGTCACCACGATCTTGAAAATCCGCCATCCAGAATCAGTGAAGTTAAGGCAGGGGCAGAAATAATGCTGGAAGGACCTCCAAATGGGACTCCTCAGGAAAGGTTTGATAACAAGGTCAAGTTATATGATACGGGACACGTTTCCTTTTTTGCCTTGTAAGTTTGGAGCGGAATTTATAATAGGTGCTATAGCAGTGGTTGGATATATTAATCCTAAATAGGTATTGACGTTACAAGGATATTTGAGATATTATTAAAGTGGTACATTCTAATCAAACTGAGAGATAGAGAAAAGAGGATAGAATGATGAATAATCCCATTAATATTCAGGATACAGTTCTTGAACAACTGCGTAGAGACAAGTTACCAGTTACTGTTTTCTTGATGAAAGGTATTCCTCTCAAAGGAATTGTTAAAGATTATGATGCGTATATGGTAATCATCGACATGGATGGTAGACTTCAAATGATATTCAAACATGCAATATCAACGATCATTCCATCAAGAAGCGTTCAGATGACGAGTAAATAACATAGAGTGAAGATCAAGCACTTCGGTTACGAGGTGCTTTTTGCTTAAATAAGTCTAGTTCTTTAAACTGAGAAATTCCATAAGTTTATTACAAATAAAGAATCGAGGTTGATAATGAAAGATGCTATTCTAACAAGAAAATCACATAGAACATATACTGGAGAAAAATTAAAAGAAACTGATTATAAGAAGCTAATGGACTATCTGGAAAATTCAGAACATTTAATGGGCCCTTTGGGTAATCAGATTAAGATATTCTTTATGGATGGGACTGGTCAGGAGGTTGAGAGAGTCGGAACCTACGGTGTTATCAAAAAAGCACCGGCATACTTGGTAGCAGTGTGCAAAAACAATCGAGAAAGTCTTTTTGATTGTGGATATGTCTTTGAAAAGCTTGTCCTTTACATGGAATCTCTAGGACTTGGAACCTGTTGGCTTGGAGGAACTTTCAACAGGAATCAGATTAATGTTCCCCATGAAGAAGGTGAGTTTGTTCCGGTTATTTCACCTACTGGATACGTTGCTGATAAAAGAGCTTTAGCAGATAAGATGTTCAGATCCTTTGCTAAATCAGACCACCGCATGTCTTTCGAAAAATTATTTTTTTATAAAAGCTTTGATACACCTATGACCATGGAAAGTGGAGATAGGAACCGATATCAAGATATAGAAAACTTTAAGGCTGTTCGTTTGGCACCAAGTGCGTCTAATAAGCAGCCGTGGAGGATTCTGATGGATGAGGAGGATGTGGCACACCTTTATATTGAGCGTACGCCTAATTATGGATCCGGTCGCTTAAGCTATGATATTCAGATGGTAGATATGGGGATTGCAGCCAGCCATTATGATCTTGTTGCCGGCCCCCTTGATTTTGTAAAGCTTGATCTGGATGTGGACATGATTGGCGATTACAGCGAGTATGTTGTTAGTATGAAGAGGAAGGCAGTGAGATAATAGGTAACAATGGATAGCTAACCATATGATTCACTAGATTTGACCAGAAAAATAGTAGATTGGAGATTATGATGTTCAGAGATATGAGAAGAAAGCAACAACATTTATCTAAAAAGGAAATAGAGGATATTTTGGAGAAAAGAACAGCTGGAGTTTTGGCAGTCTCCGGTGATGAGGGCTACCCATATGCAGTTCCCTTAAGTTATGTTTATAAGGATAATAGAATATATTTTCATAGTGCTACTTCTGGCCATAAGATTGATGGAATTAACAATAATGAAAAGGTTTCCTTCTGCGTTATTGACCAGGATATTGTATCCCCTAAAGAATTTACGACCCATTTTAGAAGTGTCATTGTTTTTGGTAAGGCACGTATTATTGTAGATATAGACGAGAAAAGAGAATCCCTTATACTCCTTAGTCAAAAGTATTTACCTGATATGGACAAGGAAATCATGAAAAAAACCAGTTCAGGCCTAGAAGATCTTGAGATGATAGTAGTTGATATTGAGCATATGACAGGAAAAGAAGCTTTGGAAATAGTTAGAATGAAGAATAAGTAATGTAGAAATTGGTATACAAGATGTGAGGTGCAGGATGAGTAAAGACAGATTGTTAGATTTTGGTGATGGAGTGAAAGACGGACTTCCCATAGCTATCGGATATTTTCCAATAGCTATGGCTTTTGGTATTTTATCAAGAGGAACAGGCTTGAGTCTAACGGAGACTGTCGGGTTTTCGCTTATTCTTTTTGCAGGAGCAGCCCAGTTTATTGCAGTAAGTATGATTGCAGCAGGTGCAAGCTGGCTTGAGATTGTGATTACGACTCTTTTTCTAAATTTTAGACACTTTCTCATGAGCGCATCTATTTCTTCCAAAGCCAAGATTGATCATTTTTGGCTAAGGCCTCTTATTAGTTTTTATATTACGGATGAATCATTCTCAATGGCCTCTTTTGCTAAGGGGGTCTTGACGGAAAAATATCTCTTGCCTATGCAAATAATTGCTTATTTAGGTTGGGCCTCTGGCACAGCAGTTGGATTTATCCTAGGAGCTATCTTGCCGCCCTTACTTCAACATGCTATGGAGATTGGCTTATATGTCATGTTTGTTGCTTTACTGGTTCCTGAGATGAAGAAGTCTATGAGAGCTTTGGTGTTGGCCCTTCTTGCAGGAGGTATTAACTCTATTTTACGACTGGTATTAGGACTTCCACAAGGATGGTCCATTATCTTAAGTATCGTTCTTGTAGCGGGGATGGGACTTTTGATTTTTGATGATAGTGAAGAAGAAGGTGATGGGGCAGAAGAGCTTAACCATTTATCATCGGAAGTCTCGGTTTTAAAAGTAGACCACAACAAAGAGGAGGTGGCTGATTTTGAGTAAGATTATGTGGATAATCATCGGAACCATGATTGTCACCTATATACCTAGAGTTTTACCTTTTATATTGATTTCAGGAAAGCCCCTTCCAAGAAAAGTAGTGATTTTTCTGGAGTATATTCCCTATGCAGCATTAGGCGCACTCATATTACCGGGTGCCATCGATGCCATACCTGACAATCCTCTAGCAGCAGGATGTGGACTTGCCTTTGCCGGTTTATATTCCTATGTAAAAGGAGGCATAATTATTTCTGTTATGGGAGGTATCGCAGTTACATATGTGGTATTGCTTTTTTAGATATGAAGAGTAGGAAAGAAGGAATCCTATTATATATTCGGATATAAGTCCTGGAAATACTGGCAGTAACTTACATATGTTCATCACATACTTGTCACAAAACTTTTTTATTATATAACCATAGCAAGAAGGAACAGGGACACACTTAGACAATAAAAGTTCCACAGTAACGGTTATGATAAAGAAAAGTTAATGATAAGAATTTGAAAGGAAGATGAACATGAAAAATATGAAGAAATTATTGAGTTTAATGTTAGTAGTAGTAGGAATCGCAAGTGTAGGTGTTTACGTAAATGCAGGAGAAGTGATAGAAAGTGATGTAAGCATTGAGGAATCCGTTGGATCAACAGCAGCTATGGAAGGTGAAGATTTTACATTGGAAGAAATGCTATCCTATGCCCTTCAAGATGAGTTAATGGCAGAAGCAGAATACGCAGCAATTATTGAAGCCTTTGGTGTCAGCAATCCATTTACAAATATAATTAAGGCTGAAATAAGCCACCAGGAAGCAGTGATTGGTCTTTATGAAGTAAGAAGTATGGAAGTGCCTGAATTTGATCCATCCGGTCATGTAGTACTACCAGATACCCTTGAAGAAATTTATGCCATTGGCATTCAAGCAGAAATTAACAACATTGCCATGTATGATAAATTTCTCGAACAAGATTTAGATGATGATGTGAGAGCTGTGTTTACTGCTCTTCGTGATGGCTCAGTCAACCATCAGGCTACTTTTGAAAGGGCTGGATCAAGAAGTGGGAATGTCGGTGGCTTTGCTGGAAATGGAAATGCATCAAGAGGAAATGCATCAAGAGGAAATGGTGGTTCAAAAGGTTATGGTCGTAGATAAGTATTGATTTATAAGTCTGAAAGAAGAAGTTTTAGACTCAAAGCAAGTGTGGTTTCAAAATCCGGTGTTATATGAGGAACGCCGGATTTTTTTATGGCCTCAATTTGTTTGTCTGATAGGTGGGTATATGGATATAGGCCAAGGACCAGACTGATTGCGCTAGTCATGAAATGATTTTTTTCTTCTCTACTTGCTTGAGGGAAAAACTTGTCTAGACTTAAGATAAAGTTAAGTGTATGATCATGCATTTCTTTTTTGAAAGATATCAGTTTATCAAGGCTGGAGTTTTTTTCAAGACTGCTAAATAGGATAGATAGTAGTTTAAGCAAGCGTGGATATTTGATAAAAGACTCTGTTAGCGCCTTGGCATAGGTCTCTTTGTCCATGGTCTCGTTGGAGTTGATGATGGTGAGAACATCTTTATCCCATAATTTTAAGTCTTCTGTAAAAAGCTCCAGTAAAATTTCCTCTTTAGACCTGTAATATTTATAGATGGCAGGACGGGTAAAAGAGGTTAGAGTTCCGATAGCCTTTAGGTTCACTCCATCAAAACCATACTGATCAAATAGGGTGGCGCAGGCAGTGAGTATTTCTTTTTTTCTTTCTAAAACATGTTCCTCTGAACGAGCTCTTTCAAATCCCATAATAACCTCCCAGCTTTCAGTAGGCTTATCTTATCATAATGGGTGTTTTTTTTCAATTGATAGTTGACACCGTGTAATTAAAAAGATATACTGCAATTACGAACACAGTGTAAGCTAATAGAAAGAGTAGGTAGAAAGAGTGCAATATAGAACACTTGTAGAGGGTAGTGAAAAGCTGTCAGTCCTTGGATATGGTTGTATGCGGTTGCCTTCAAGAAACGGAAGAATTGATGAAGGAAAAACGGAAGAACAAATGCTTTACGCCATCGAGCAAGGTGTCAATTATTTTGACACAGCTTATCCTTATCATGCGGGTAAGAGTGAAGTTGTTTTAGGTAAGATTTTGAATAGGAACAAACTGAGGGAAAAGGTTTATATTGCAGATAAATTACCTGCCTTTTTGGTTTCTAAAGAAGAGCAGATTGAAAAATATTTTGCAACCCAATTGGAGAGACTAGATACTTCTTATATTGATTATTATCTTATGCATATGCTTGATTCCATGAAATCATGGGAAAAACTTAAGAATTTGGGAATTTTGGATTTCATAAAAGATAAGAAGGCTAGTGGACTTATTCGTCATATCGGTTTTTCTTTTCATGGAAGGCCAGAAGAGTTTATTAAGATTCTTGAAGATTATCCTTGGGATTTTTGCCAGATTCAATTTAACTATCTGGATGAATACAATCAAGCAGGTCTTGCAGGCCTGAAAAGGGCAGCTGAGCTTAAGATAGGTGTGGTCATTATGGAGCCCTTGCGTGGTGGTAACTTAGCGGCAAAAGCACCGGATAAGGTAAAAGAAAGGTTCAATACCTATAGGATTAAGCGTTCACCAGCTGATTGGGCCCTTAGGTGGATTTGGAACCATCCTGAGGTCTCTCTTCTACTTAGCGGAATGAATGTTGATGAACATATTCGTGAAAACATAAAGGTAGCATCTGAAGTAACACCTAATAGTATGACAGAGGAAGAAGTCCAAGTGGTTGATGATGTAAAGAAAATCTATCATGAACTCATGAAGGTTCCTTGTACAGGATGTAATTACTGTATGCCCTGTCCTTTTGGTGTTGATATACCGGGAACCTTTATAGAATATAATAACAAGTATTTCTTTGGTGGTATGATGACAAGAATGAATTATATCGGTAAGACAACTGGTCTTATGGGAGGAGCCAAGTCCGGTGCTGATCTTTGTACAGGCTGTGGTAAATGTGAAAGACATTGTCCTCAATCTATTGCCATTAGGGATGAGCTGAAGAAGGCCCATAAAGATTTGGATATTAAGGCTATCAGTATTCCTATTAAAGGATTTTTGAAGTTGAGGAGTTTGGTAAGTAAGAAGTAGTTGGAGTTCGTGCTTGCATTTTATTGTAAAATAAGATGCAGGCACTTTTTATTTGACAAAGACTAGACCAGGTGGTACAATACTTGTATAGACCGATTGGTCTATACAAGTATTGTACGAATCAAGTAGTTTATGTTAGGTACTCAATTATATAAAACCTAATGAAAGGAAGGCACATGATGGATAAAAAAGTATGTATTATTACAGGTGCAAATTCAGGAATTGGAAAAGAGGCTGCCATTCAAATGGCGAAAGAAGGTTACCATATTGTAATGGCATGTAGAAGTCTGGTCAGAGGTGAGAAAGCTCTTGAAGAAGTTAAGAAAAGCTCAGGCTCTCAAGATGTAGAATTGATGCTTTTAGATTTAAGCCTAATAGGATCAACTAAATCTTTTGCAGAAAAAGTAAATGCTAAATTTGATGTAGTAGATGTACTTATTCACAATGCTGCCATTTTTGATATATCGCAAAAAGAAGTCAGATACACAGAAGAAGGTTTTGAAACCGTTTGGATGACTAATCATGTTAATCCTGTCAGGTTGACTTACTTGCTTTTGGACCGTCTAAAGGCCAGTGAACAAGGACGAGTTCTGACAGTTTCATCAAAAGGTCTTCTAGCTAATCCCTTTCTTAAGGTTAGTCTAGATGATCCTGAATTTCGAAACCGCAAATTCTCTATGCCTAAAGCTTATTATCAATCAAAAAGGGCCCAAGTTATGTTTACCTATTACTTGGCAGATGAATTAAAAGATAGCAAGGTTACGGTTAATAGTATAAGAGTAACTGCCGTTAAGGTTGATATTAGTAGGCACCCTGATATCTCGAATTTTACTAAATGGGTCTATAAGCAAAAAAGCAAGCAGTCCATTACACCGGAAGAAATGGCTAGAACCTATACCTATCTGGCAACCAGTGACGAAGTTAGAGAAGTAAGTGGTAAGTATTTCGATGAAAAAAATAAAATGGTCGATTCCAATAAATATTCTAAAGACAAGGGAAATATTCAGGCTTTAATGGAAGTTACCAGAAAGTATTTTAAATAGAGGCAGAGGATGCGAGTCAGTAAATTGAAGAATAGAGAGGCTTTAATAGAAGCCTCTCTCAATGAGTTTTCAGAGGTTCCCTATGACCAAGCTTCCTTGAATAGAATTATCAAGAATGCAAAGGTAAGCAAAGGAAGTTTCTATTATCATTTTAAGAATAAGGAAGATCTCTATAAGCATCTGCTAAAGCAAAGTGTTGAGGCAAAATGGAATTGTATTAAACAGTATTCCATTGAGAATAAACTGGATTTTGAGGCTATGGATATTTTCGATAAATTTATGTTCCAAGGAAAAGCTGGGATTATTTTTGCATACAAACATCCAAACTACAGTGGTTTGACTGCTATGTTTACAAAGGAAAAAGGAACAGAAATCTATGATAGGATGATTGGTGAACTAGGTGGTGATTCTGACTATATTCTTAAGGAAATGATTCAAGATGCATACAAAAAGGGGCAGTTGGACACTAATTTTCAACCTGAGTTTATTGAAGCTATTATTAGAGAACTTTTTGGTAAATTTGATGATTTTTTTGACTATGACGCGGACTTGGAAACCAGACTCGAGCATTTGGAGACTTTTGTAAAATTCTTAAAGATTGGATTGGAGTCAAAAGCATAACAATCTGATTGGTATTAGGAAGTTTAGAAAAAGTTAATGAACTTATGGCTTATATGGTAATATAATAAGCAAGATAGTTATCATATAGAGTCATAAGGGAGCTAAGTATGTGGATAAATGAAGAAATGAAAGAGAAGATTATAGATGGCTTTGATCTTGATTTTTATAACCAGGTAGAAGCCATTATTGATATGTTGATTTCTAGGTGGAAGCTTAGTCATCTACAGTTGATAGATTCGTTTTCAGCAAATATGGTATTTAAGGCTAAATCAGAAATGTTTGGACCGGTGGTGGTTAAATTTGGACATATTAGCCATGAGTTCAAGTCAGAGGTTGAAGCTCTTAAGTTTTTTGATGGTTATGGATTTTGTAGCGTATACGATGTGGATGAAGAGCATATGGTTCTTCTTGAAGAGGCTATAGAACCAGGTGAAATCTTGAAAGATGAACCTTGTTTTGAGGACCGTCTAAGGGTTTTTTGTGACCTGTATCAGCTTATCCACTGGCGAAAAAGTGAAGAAGGGGATGAAGTCAAAGATAAGGAGAGTAATAGTCAGATATTTAGGGGGTATAAGTCTTATCAAGATTGGATTTATAGGATTACAGAGGTAATGAAAGGACTAGCTGACTGGAAAGAAGTCGCAGACCACATGATTAGGGCTAAAGAAGCTTTTGATGAATTAAGTATGACCTATGATGAAATGACTCTGCTACATGGGGATTTTCATTATTATAATATTCTTAAGTCTGAGATTGGTTATAAGGTTATTGATCCTAAAGGTGTGATAGGTGATCCTGTTTTTGACGTGGCTAGGTATATGTTGAATGAGTTTTGGAATAGTAGGATTGAGGATCGCAGTAGGGATATGAAAAAAATGTTTAGATTGTTTTCAAGAGCGTTTGATATACCTGAAAGTGACCTTGGAAAACTTTTGTATATGGAAGGTGTACTTAGTGCCTGCTGGGAGGTAGAAAGTGGTGCTCCGGTTAATGAAAAAACTCGGATACTAAAAACATTGAAAGATCTAGAGACTTACCTTCCATAATTGGGATATTATTTGCTAATTTATTCAAATGAGGGTATACTGTAGCCTGATTAAAAAAGTTAGGAGTTTATAATGGAAAATTATCCCAATTGTCCCAAATGTGGAGATGAATTTACTTATCAGGATGGAAACATGTATATATGCCCTATGTGTGCTCACGAATGGTCAGCAGAGGTAGACGCTGAAGCTGAAGGGGGAATCAAGGATTCAAATGGCAACCCTCTTAGTGATGGTGATTCGGTAACGATTGTCAAAGACCTAAAAGTCAAAGGTGCTTCATCAGCTATCAAAAAAGGAACAAAAGTTAAAAATATTCGTTTGGTTGATGAGCCGGTTGATGGACATGATATTGACTGTAAAATTGATGGCTTCGGCGCAATGACCATTAAGTCTGAATTTGTTAAGAAACTAAACTAAGAGCCTAAGCTAGGCTCAGACTCTACGTAGTTGCTCTTGAATAGACTGTATCAGTTGATGTTACTTGTTTACTTAATTGAAATAACTTGACCACCGGTAATTTCCTGAAGGATAGTTGGTGTCAGTCTGAATACAGAATTTGGGGTTCCTGCAGCTGCCCATAATTCTTCATAGTTAAGAAGATCTTCGTCAATGAAGGTCTTTATTTTTTTTATATGACCGAGTGGAGGAACACCTCCAATTGCATAGCCAGTATGTTCTCTGACAAAGTCTGCATCTGCCTTTCCAAGTTTTTCACCTATAATAGATTTGACGGTTTTTTCATTGACTCGATTAATACCGCTGGCTACAATTAGTAGCGGATCTCCGCTTGTTTTACCCTTGAATATAAGGGATTTAACTATTTGATGGACACCACAACCTATGGTAGCTGCTGCATCGGCAGCCGTTCTTGTTGATGCGTCAAATTGGACTATTTCTAGACCAAAGTTATGACTTTCAAGTGCTTTTTTTACTCTTTCTGAACTCTTATTAGTTGGTGTAGACATGGCTGAATGCTCTCCTTTACTATTGGACTTATCTTTTGATTTCTTATTAGTAGCTTTATTCATCCTTAATATATATCATATCGTATTTGACCATTTTTGAGAAGTCATTATTAAGGCTGAATTATCGTTCAATAAATGATATACTTGAAAGTAATTAATCTATAGATAAAGGAGCATATGATAGAAATATCATAGACAAAAAAATGAATATTAATTTGGATTATACATTGATACAATGGCTATTGCTGATAAGTGTAGCTATATTAGTTGGTCTTGGAAAAGCAGGGTTAAATGCAACGGTTATGTTAGCAGTACCCTTATTAACGTCAGTCGTTCCAGGAAAAGCCTCTAGTGGCATGATGTTGTCTATGTTTATCGTGGCAGATATCATTGCAGTTATCTTTTACGTTAAGCATACCCAGTGGAAGGTGATACGAAGTCTGGCACCTTGGGTTGTTGTTGGCGTACTCACAGGAGGTTTTGTCGGTCGGATGATATCAGACGCTGTTTTTGGAAGTATGATTTCAGTGATAGCCTTATTGTGCCTTGCCCTTTTAATTCTCTTAGAAGTAAAAAAAGATAATCTTAAGGTTCCAGACCAAGTATGGTTCTATGCCTTAACCGGTATTGTTTGTGGTTTTACTTCCATGATAGGAAATTTGGCTGGACCTATATTTGCAGTTTATCTTTTGGCTAAAGGCTTCGAAAAGAAAAATTATGTAGGAACTGTTGCTATTTTCTTTTTTATGATGAATTTGATAAAACTTCCCCTGCAAATTACCATGTGGCAGAATTTTACTAAAGAGACATTGTTAAGTGTTGCTGCTATGGTTCCTTTTCTTATTGGTGGGGTCTTTGTAGGAAAAAAAATTATTTTTGTTATGAATGAAAAAGTCTTTAGGTATGTGATTCTTTTTATGACTGCAATTGTATCATTGAAATTATTGTTATTTTCATAGTTGGTTAGGGTGCCAAAAGGAAGTTTCGCTGAAATCCATACAATATATAGGATCCGGTTGATACATCCAAACACCATATATTGTGGATACTATTTAGAATTTGATTCTATGTTACAGTTAATGAAAATGTTATAATATAATTCATAAAGGAAGATGTATGGATAAGGTGGGGAGTTTATGAATATGAAATATTATCGTTTAGGATGGACTGTTTTGATGTGGTCGTTATATAGTCTTTTTTTTGTTGGTTGTCATTCGAGTTCAGAGACGGATCATAATCAAATAGTATTAGAGTTCGAAGATATGGGCGAAAAAGAACAGCTTGATGCTGAAAGGGATTCTCACGGGAAGAAAGCAGATATAGATAAGTCTGTGAATAAATCCGTTGATGAAAATCAACAATTAGATGATGAAGAAATTTTTGAGAATCACATAGAGAATAAACAGTTAGATGTGGATCCGGATTTCAATTATTTGGATAAAGATTTAGATTTTGATCCAAGTGATGATGCAATAGTTGAATATCTTGGTTTCGTGAATAGAAATCACCATTTCATGAAAATTACTAACGACACATATACCTATATCATGACTGACGTTAATTTTAACCATCTGAGAAGCAAAGAGTTTACTGACGTTGTCTATACTGGGGGGAATGGTTTAGAAAAGCAGTCAATTATTGGCTATGATTTTTTTGTGGATACATTTATTAGAGAAAAACCTAAGTTGATATTTTATTCGGACCACTTAATTAACTATTATGATTTATCAATGCAGTTGGATAGAGATCGAAAGATCATGAGCGATACTTTTAAAGAAGAGTTTACCGATGGTCAAATATTCAATTGGGCAGTGAATGATGAGTCTGGTCATATTATATTGAGTGATGGTGAAGGTCTAAAACTTATTAACGAATGGAAAGATGAGATCAAGTTAATAATCAGTGATACTGGTAGAGATTATGAGTTTCATTATATTGAGGATGCTGATTTAATTTCTATTGATACAGTGGATGATGAGGGACTTTCTCATGGGTATATATATGATACCTTGCATGAGAACTTGATTGATATGGGTCCATATGTTTTAAAAGAAATGAATAGCAGGAACATAGTCTATTTTTATGAAAAAGAGAATAGTATGTATTGCAAGATTTATGATTCATTTTTGAAAGAGTTGCTCTACGAAGATTATTTAATCCAAGATATTGAACTTAATAGGAATAAGATATGCGTAGGTGGTCAGTCATTAATCTATATGTCTGATGATGAAAAATTGTTACTAAAACTGGATTTTGATACAGCATTGATTACAACAATAAAAAGTCTTGAGAATAGTCCGAACAGAAGCATAAATATTTACTATGCAGATGATAAATCGATACTATTATGTTCCTTTGAGGAACAAGTTAAAGATTATATGACCTATACTTTTGAAGATGATTTATTGAAACCCACTGTGATTGAATATGAAAAGAACATAGGAGATTGGGTTGGATTCGAAGAAAGCTATAACGATAATTTGTATTGGTCAAATGAAGAAATTCAATATCATGTATCCCCAAAACTAACTATGTTAAACATTGAGGACCCACTTTTTGCAAAAAGTCTTTTATCCGACTTTGATGTAGTTGTGAAAAATGGAAATATCACTCTTGAGAGACTTGATACAGAGGATGAAGCTAGTATGTTGTTGGATAATGAGATGGTTAAGTCTTATGGTTATGAGTTAATTGAGAATTTCTATATTGAGTTTGAGAATGATATACCAAGTTATAGTGTATCTAGATGGAACGGAGACTATTCGGAGCAAATGATGGCTACAGGAGTTGTTTATGATGAAAATATACAACTTGAGATAACGTTTGACATTGCAGTAATACCTGCATCCATGGAAAATGCGTTAACAAATACATTGAGTATCTTGAATGGAACGGTTAAAAAACCGAAGGTAGACTATGAATGGGTATCCGATAAAGTAGTTAGGATGAGTATTACTAATATGACAAATGATCAGATTTATGGTATATCACCAAATCTGTATCAGAATGAGACTGGTGTATATAAGAAAGGATGGCATTTGGAATCGGAGGAGTTGCTATATAACTCAAGTATCCATGAACAGGATTATATCGAGACTTATAGTTTCAAAAAAGTCAGTGGACCGCAAGAAGAAGTAGTTTTTGACTATACTAATAATACTATAGTTGTGAATGAGCAGGTTAAGAATTACTATGGTCGATATGGCAGAAAATCTGACAATCTAATGGCGGTGGAATTCTATGAATCATGGATTTATCCGTGTTATGTATATAGTTTTGAAACTGATGAATTTTATTCCTACGGTCGGCTTCCTAATAGTTATAGTAATTTTTTCGAGTATAACAATGAGTTGTATCTAGGATATGAAAATTTGATGAAATTTTTTGCTGATGGAACTTCAGAAGAAGTAGAAATTCAACTTGCTGAAGGTAAGGATTTTATTTTGTCATTCACAAAACATCCTACAAAAAATAAGTTTGTGTCTCTTCAACGAGAGAGTAATTGGAACTCAGATTTTTCTCTTGCAGTGTATGATAGTGAGTTCAATTTGATTATAGAAAACTCAATTGATTACACTGCATTTGGGTTCTATTCAAAAATGGTAGAAGTGTATTGGATAGATGAAAATCAAATAATAACAGTATCCACAATAGACAATAATCCTAAAGGAGAATGTAGATCTAGAGTCTACAATATTGAAACAGGAGAAATTGTTAATGATTTTAAAGATAAAATTGTAACAGTCTCACCTTCAGGTGAGTATATTGTATTACGAAATATGTTTGGGAAAAAAGAGTATTGGAATTCTGATAATAAGGTGCAACATTTTATAGTTTTGGACAAAGATTATGATGAAGTAATGAGTATAAGCACTGATGAGCACATAAGCGTTCGAGAAACTCAATATTATGATTTTTGGTACGAGAACATACTATATATTAAATATGCAAATTATGATCGCTTGATGAAAATAGATATGAATACTATGGAGATATCCTATCTAGAATTCCCATGGGTGGACTATGTAATTACTAATGTGATTGGTGAAGATGTTTTTGAAATCATAACTAATGCAAAGTATATGAGAAGATCATATCCAGCGGCTTAATGATTCGACTTTGAATTTCAACTGTCTATTGATAAGAATCAGATAAATGATTTAGCATCTTTAAGATTCATACATAATCAAGAGAATGTTGTATTTTTAGGACCGCCTGGTGTAGAGAAAACTCACTTGGCTGTTATTCTTTCAATTAATAGCAAAACGGTACGAAAAAGAGTAGTACGATTTTTACATCAAACAAGCCATTTTCACCTAAGGTTGTTAGAAAGAACCTATTTATAGTAGATGAACCATCATTTTACAAAATCATAATGACTAAAGACCATGGTATAGTGGCCATTTCCATGAGTAATTGACCGTATATCTGTAGCATAGCCAAATAACTGTGACAAGGGTACTGTAGCAGTTATTTTATGGCTTTTAGATAGTAACTCCATGGTGACAATGGTTCCCTTTCTTCTCTGAATATCATCCATAATATCACCTATATAAGCTTCTGGTGAATGGATAGTAACGGTGAAAAAAGGTTCTAGAAGCCTGGAATCACCATCTTTTAGAGCCTGTGATAGAGCAAGGGATGCAGCAGTCATAAAACCTACTTCAGTCGAGCTGGATTCATCAAAGTTTAAGTCTGTAAGACATATATCCAAATCAATGACCTCATAACCTTCAATAATCCCTGCGCCCAGTGATCCTTTTATACCTTCTAAAGCCGCATCGATGAAGTTTTTTGGTATGTGCGAACCTGAAAGAGTTGTATATATATGGTGGCCTGAACCTCTTTCTCTAGGTTTAACATCAATCGCTACATAAGCATATATGGATTGATTACCTTGTGTTTGTGAAAGCGTGTGATTGGCTGTGGTCTGCCTGCTTATTGATTCTTTATAATTGACTCTTGGTTTTCCGCTGTTCACATCTACCTTGAACTCTTTGGATAAACGGTCAAGAATGATTTCCAGATGGAGTTCACCCATACCTGATATAATACGCTGTCCGGTTTCTTTATCTGTATAGGTTATCAATGTAGGGTCTTCTTCAGCTAAGCTATTAAGGGCAGAAAGCATTTTGTCTGAATCAGAAGACTTTTTTGGTTCTAGGGCCATGGATATAACCGGCTTAGGAAAATCAATGGATTCAAGTAGTACAGGATGGTTAAGATCAGATAAGGTGTCACCTGTACCGGAAAATTTAAGGCCAATTATGCCAACAATATCACCGGCTGAGGCAGCATCTACCTCGGTACGGTTATTGGCATGCATTTGTAAAATCTTGCTGGAACGGACCTTTTTCTTTTTAGATACATTGTATATGGATTTTCCTACATGTATATGTCCGGAATATATTCTGGCATAGGCGAGACGTCCGACAAAGGGGTCAGACATAACCTTGAAAATCAAGGCAGAAAAAGGTTGGCTAGAATCTGGCTTTAGGATGATTGGATCTCCCTCTCTTGTATGTCCATGAATGAGAGGACGATCAAGTGGTGAAGGTAAATATCCGACAATAGCATCCAGTAAAGCTTGGATACCTTTGTTTTTGAAGGCTGAACCACAAAGGACAGGTATAATATGATTACTTAAGGTAGCCTTTCTTATAGCAGCTATAATCATTTCTTGAGGAAGGTCTTGACCCTCTAGATAAAGATTAAGGAGTTCGTCATCTTCATCTGCTATGGCTTCTAAGAGCTTACTTCTATATTCTTTAGCTTTAGCCATATAGGACTCGGGAATATCTCTAATCTCAATGGTCTCACCAAGGTTACCAGTATTGTAGTATGCCTTCATGGTAATCAGTGAAATAATGCCTTCAAAATCTTTTTCACTTCCTATAGGAATTTGAATAGGAAGAGGAAATCCATCTAAATCTTTTTCGACTGTTTGGATGGAATGATAAAAATTTGCACCGATAACGTCCATCTTATTAATAAAGATAAGTCTTGGTACTTGATAATAATCAGCTTGATGCCAAACTACTTTTGTTTGAGCTTCTACTCCGGCTTTTGCATCTAAAAGAAAGACAGCACCATCTAAGATACGAAGACACCGTTCAACCTCGACGGTAAAATCTACGTGACCAGGTGTGTCAATGAGATTAATCTGGTTGTCTTGCCAAAAGCAGGTGGTTGCAGCAGAGGTTATGGTAATGCCTCGTTCCTGTTCCTGTTCCATCCAGTCCATAATAGCATTGCCTTCATGAACTTCTCCCACTTTATGGGTTAGACCTGTGTAATAAAGAATACGTTCTGTCGTTGTCGTTTTGCCTGCGTCGATGTGGGCCATGATGCCTATATTACGTAAGTGTTGGTTATCTTGCCGTTTCATATCCATCCCCCATAGATGTGTCGTCTTTGCTTATGTTTATTATAATATAATCCGCTGGGTTTATCAAAATAATCAATATAATTTGAATAATAAAAGAGTCCAAGTTCCGGTATTTTGTAGATACAGGGATAGGACTCTTTTGCTTATTATATAGGAAAGTTTTCTATTTGAATTTTATGAATAGAAACATCATATAAGTATACATATTTTAAATTATAGACTTTCAGTTTCTACTTCGACCGTGACTTTAGGTTTAGCATCTTCTTTATAAAAGAGAATTTCTTTTGCCATGATAAAGGTCACAAAGGTGACAATCAGGGCAAAGGGAAGACCTGTTGTAATTACGGCTGTTTGTAGAATGGATAGGGCCTGTGATCCGCCAATTATTAGAAGAACTGCGGCGATAAATCCCTCCATTAGTGCCCAGAATATACGTTGGGAAACTGGTGATTTAAGCTTTCCACCACTAGCTAAACTATCGACAACCAAGGAACCGGAGTCACTGGATGTAACAAAGAAAGTGACAACAAGGAAAACTGCCAATCCATTTACAATAACCTTAAGCGCATCAGTGAAGAAGGGAACATCAATCATTTGAACCATTTGGAATAAGGCCAATGATACGTTTTCATCAACGACCTCAGCTAAGGCACCTGCGTTGAGACTGTCGATAGATAAAGCAGTAGAACCGAAAACACCTAACCAAAGTATGGATAATAGTGTAGGAACTAACATCACGGCAAGTATAAATTCGCGGATTGTACGGCCCTTAGATATCTTGGCAATAAACATACCGACAAATGGACTCCATGAAATCCACCACGCCCAGTAGAAGATTGTCCAACCATGGGACCAGTTTTCATCTAGGCTGTTCACGTTTAATGAGGCGTTGACAAATCCACCAATATAGACACCTGTTGATAAAAAGATATCTTTTAAAATGGTCAAAGTAGGTCCAACGAAAAGCACAATCATCATTAAAACGAAAGCGGCACGGATATTTAATTCACTGAGGAATTTAACACCTTTATCGATACCTGATACGACCGATGCTGTAGCAATTAGGGTTATAACTGCAATAAGAATAACTTGAACAGTTGTGGAATAGGTAACACCAAACAAATGATTAAGACCACTATTGATTTGCTGGACACCAAGTCCTAATGAAGTTGCAAGACCAGCAAGAGCTGCTAGAACTGCAAGCGTATCAATTATATCTCCTATAACTCCAAAGATTCTTTCTTTTAGGACAGGGTAGAAGAAAGAACGTGGAGATAAGGGTAATTTTTTATTAAATGTAAAGTAGGCAAGAGCAAGAGAAATAATTCCGTAAATAGCCCATGGATGAATTCCCCAATGGAAGAATGTTGTAGCCAACGCACTGTAATTAGGATTATCACTGGCAAAAATAGGTGTTACATTTAAGTGATAAATAGGTTCTCCTACTGACCAAAACATAAGTCCAATTCCCATACCAGCTGATATAAGCATAGCATACCAGGAAAAACGCTTGAATTCGGGCTTGGCATCAGGTCCACCTAGTCGAATTTTTCCACCTTTAGATATAGCGAATATAATTAGTGCCACAATGAATAAGTTGGATGATGCAATGAAAACTGTATCAAACGTATTAATAATCATGTTTTTAAAGGCATTCATTTGTGTTGAAGCACGTTCTAAGTCCAAAAATGAATAGATTGAAAAAGTAAGAAGCATGAGTGCGGACATGATGGATACGACAGGATTCATATCCAGACCAAATTTAGTGAAATTTCGGTCATGAAGTTCTCTTTTGAGTTTGATGATTTTTTTGCTCATTTATAACCTCCAAATGAAAATATTTATTGAATAGAAATGAGGTTTATTGCAAAAAAAGCACACCAACTCCATATTCATAGAGTTAGAGTGCCTAAGCTTTGCCATAATAGCTAACTTTATACCACGGATACCATAGTATAACCAGGTCCGAATCGAACCTAAGTAAACCCCAGTTCTAAATTAACGCTTTTCAAAATACAGTCTCCCACGTGCGCAAACCTTATTAAGGGACGATTTCTCATACAATAACTCGATAAGCAGGTACTACAGAAATTTACTTCGCTTCAATAACAACTTTATAAAGTATACAGGATTGTCACTTATTTGTCAAAGGACCTATCAATTAGTTATATGAGTTTTATGTGAAAAAATGTAGATAAATATGTGTAAATGTATAGAATATGATATCATATATCTTAAGATTATAAGAGAGGATGAGATGTATATATTATGGGCTTACACTTAAAGAATAGTTTAAAGAATATGTATAGATCTAAGGGGAAAAGTCTCTTGTTTATCATTCTGATGACAGCACTTATGGTTATCTCCAGTCTAAGTATGTCTGCATGGGTTAGTGTGGAACAATACCTTGAGGCATGTGATGATTACTATCATACTATTGGTGTCATTGAATATATTGGTGCCCAGTACCCAGATGAAGACGTATATGATCCAGATTTATATGAAGCTTCTAAAAATTTTGATTCCCAGTGGATCACAGAAGAGGATGGGGTTATTTCTTACGAGAAAAATGCCAGAGCTATTGGTTATATTGAAGGCTTTGAACGATTTGACCATGAAGCATATTATGATGAGCCTCTTATTGCTCGAGCAGAAGTGATTTTTGAGGTGGATGAGACCGGTCAGATTAATATTGAATCTAATTGGATAAGAGAAGTCTTATATTCAACTAGTGATTTTCTTGATAGACCTATTAATATGTTGGAGATGAAAGATTTTATTGCAGCAAATAATTATGGACCAGGTGAACATACTATAGAGGTTATGTTCGTTGGAGAGGCTGAAAGGCGGGGATATGGTAAAGAAAACATATTTCTGACATCAATCGACTTGGTTCCGGCTTTGACATACGAAGAAATTATGCCAGGAGAGCTATTCATTGAAGATGTTACAGGAAGAGAAGATGCATTTGGGATTGATGGTGACAGTATCTATGCCAGACTAGCAAGATCTTACTCAGTGATTCGTAACAGTGTGGAAGTTTATGGTGCTAATAATCTGGACTTGCAACTACCCTTTAATCAAAATGAGATGGCACTTATTGAAGGGCGCTACTATACAAAGGAAGAAGCACTAAGTGGGGCAAAAGTTTGTGTAGTCAGCGAGATTATTGCAAAAAAACATGACCTTGCAGTTGGTGATATGCTGCCTATCCATATTGGAGTAGGGGATATGAATACGACTGAAAATGCTTATTACGATCCCCTTGGTTTTGATGCTGTTAATGAATATCAAGTTATCGGTATTTTTAGAACACCAAAAGAAATGAACTATCATCTTTATATACCAATTTCCGAAGATCTTCCATTTAGTAATAACCAGATTGGCTATACTATAGGGACAGTAGAAATTGAGAATGCTTTAGGTGACCAGTTTTATAGCCATGCTTTGAAAAAGCTTGACGGCCGACTGAAGATGACTATTTACGATCAAGGATATGCAAAAGCAGCAAAACCTTTTTATAATATCCGGCGTATATCCATGATTATTGCTTTGTCTAGTATAATTGCAATTTTGTTGGTAGTCATCCTATTTGCTTTCTTATTTGTATTCAGACAACGAATGGTAGCCGACGTGATGGTTAAGATGGGTACCGGCATCGGACCTGTTTATCGCTATTACCTTTATGGAACTTTTCTAATCACAAGCTTGTCGACAATTGTTGGGGCTTACATTGGAAGTCAGCTCAATTCGTATGTTGAAGAAACCTTGCTAACCATGTTGGCAAATCAGGGAGGAATTAGCGATGCCTTTTCTAACGGCAGTTTGTCAATAACAAAAACCTTCCAGTTTTCACCAGATATCAGTCAGAATATGTTTCTGATTATTGGCTTGATTGTTATTCTTTCTGCTTTAGTCAGTTCAGGAATCTTTGTAAGAAATGCCTTGGCAGAACATCATAAACGTGGAAAGAAAAGTCATTTTAGGCCAGTGAAAAAATCTTCCACTATGGGAGCAGGACCAATTCGATACTCTATCCTTTCTATGTCCAGAGGTCTGATTCGAACAGTAGCGGTTATTGGTATTTCACTGACTATGGTTATCTTTATTGGCCAATTGACTCAAACGACTAAAAGGTATGAGGAAAATATAGAGTCTTTGATTAATGATACGGTGATTTCAGGGCAGTTCACAGATTTGAAAGGTAGAACAGCAGATAAATTAAATGTTGAAGCTTTTAATATTCAAGATCTTTTTGCATCAGGTAAGATTAATTCAATAGGTGTAGCCAAGGAGATGCCCTATATATATATGGGAGTGGTCGAGCAGGAGGGCATTACTTATGACATACCACCTCTTGAACCACCAACTGGCTTTGCTTATGACCGTTTTATTAGTACTCTTGAAATGGGAGACAAGGTTGTATTTACCAATGATTTATTTAGTACACCGGAATTTAAGTTTACTAATGATATCAGGCTTGAATTTCTAGAACCATACGATATGGATGTGTTTGCTTCAAATATAGACAGTAATATATGTATCGTATCCAAGGATTTTCTTAATGAACATAATCTTAGATTAGGTGATAGTATTAAAAATTTTGTACAATTTGAAGGTCATATTAATGCAAATATTGACAAGGAGCGTTTATATAAAGGGGTTGATTTTACTATTATCGGAACGTTTGAAAAAGAATTTTATAAAGATAATATCTATGTTCCGGTAGCTAGTTTAATCAGCATGGATGATTTATTATATGAAAAGAATATTAACCACGATATAATTTATGTATTTACTTTCGATTCGACTATATTTACGGTTAAAGCATCTGAGCTTGAGGACTTGAGAAATTATATGATAGACTATGGTTTTTCTGAATTTAATGAAATCAGAACCTATAGATCGTCAATTGTACTTGAGGATAAAGTTTATACATCTACCCTAGAGCTGCTCAATAAACAACTAGGCTATATTGATATTCTATACCCTATTCTTTATGGATTAATAGCTGTTTTGGCTTTGGTTATGGGATATTTAATCAGCCATGGTAGGAAAAAAGAAGGGGCTATTATGCTGGGACTGGGAACAGAAAAAAACAAGATATTTACCTCTTTCTTCCTAGAACAAGTAATCCTCATCATCCTGGGAACGGGAATTGGTATTGGTATAGGCTATATGAATTTCCATGGGTTTGATAATTTTTATTGGCTTATGGTTGGAGCTTTTGTAGGTTTATATTTACTAGGATGCGGTATTGCCCTTAATATAATGATTCAGATGAACCCCTTGAAATTGTTGAAAGTGGAGGAGTAGAAATGGCTATTATAGAACTGAAAGATGTTGATTATTCATATATACATAGAAAACAGGTCGTAAGGGCCTTAAAGCAAGTGTCACATACCTTTGTTAAAGGCCGTACCTATGCCCTACTTGGTAAGTCCGGTAGCGGAAAGTCTACTTTGCTATCTCTTATGGCGGGACTTGATGTACCTGAAGATGGTCATATATACTTTGATGGGGTTTCAACCAAGAAAATGGACTTATCTAAATACAGACGACAACATATGGCTATGATTTATCAAGATTTTAGACTTTTCCCTATGTTGACTGTTCTGGAAAACATTATGTATCCCATGGAACTAGTAGGTATTAAGGGAAAAGATGCTCTTAAAAAGGCAATGGAACTGGCTGATAAGGTAGCTCTTCCAGAAATGCTTTATCATCGGTATCCAACCAAAATAAGTGGTGGTGAACAACAACGGGTAGCAATAGCAAGGGCACTAGCTCTCGATCGGAAATTGATTCTTGCAGATGAACCTACTGGTAATTTGGATTCAGAAAATTGTGATAATATTATTGCCACCTTAAAAAGATTGGCTCGTGAAGAAGACTGCTGTGTTATTATCGCAACTCATGATCTTAGCGTAGCTCCACAAATGGATGAAGTAATTACCATAAGCGAAGGATGTAAGATTTAAGTTTTATTGGTTTTTTTGTGGTATTATAATTATAGAAGATACTCGATTTAAAACTTCTTGTTTACTAGATTAAGTACAAAATTTATTCAGACTAAGATATATTAACTTCTGCTACGTTAACACACGTCGACTAGGGAAGGAAATGGATGCTATTTGTAAAGAGCATCGGAATAATATGATTAAATTAATTGTGCGCATATTCCTTGCAATTGCCTGTATTGGTCTCTTATTCCAATTTCAGGTGTTTCTAAGTGCTGAGGAAGTAACTGAGGAAGAAGAAAATTACAAAATACTGATTATCAGTTCATATGATCCTGATTTTCCTACAGCCGAGGATATGATGGATGGAGTCAAGTCTGTTTTTAACCAAAAAAGAACAGAACTTGATTTTGAATTTATGGATACCAAGGAACTTCATGCTAATGAGGACTTGGAGTATTTGGCTGGATACTTTCACTATAAACTGACTCGAAAACCAGATTATGATCTTGTCATGGCCTTTGATGATAAAGCGCTTCATTTCGTAACAACTTATCAGGAGACCCTTTTTAAGGACCTGCCAATAGTATTTGCAGGTGTTAATGATAGAGAATTTGGCCTTGAGGCTTCTATGAATCCTTTGATAACAGGAGTTATGGAAGATATTTCTATAGAAGAAACTATTGATGTCATTGAAACCTTACAGCCTTATGCAGTAAAGTTGGTTTTGATTGTTGATAATACAATTAGCGGTCAGGCTGACCTTAAGCGCTTTGATGATGTTGAAAGTCAAATGGATATTGAAGTCATAAATATGTCAGAATTGAAAGAAGAAGAATTTATTCAGACTATTCGGGATATTCCTCCTGAGGATGCTATTCTCCCCCTTTCTCTTTATATTGGTTACAATGATAGGTCTTATCCTTTTAAGGAGTCTAGCAGTATGCTCGTTGAGAATGCCCAAGCGCCAATTTATCATCTGTGGAAATTTGGTGTAGGTTCAGGATATGTTGGTGGTATGGTATCCAGTCACTTCAACCAAGCAGAGCTAGCTTCTACAGTTGCTATATCTATACTCAAAGGCGAAAATCCTGCTACCATGAAACTGATTACCGAAAGCCCTAACCAGTATTATTTCGACTATAAAGTTCTTCTAGAACATGGTCTCGATCCAAATAAACTTCCAGAAGATACTAAGTTTATTAACAAGCCTATTCCCTTAAAAGAATCAGATCCCGGCCTATACTGGAAGGTCGTTCTTTTGCTATTTGTTTTTACCATGATTATCTTTATATTGTTTTTAATTATTCAATATAGAGTCAGAAAAACAAAAAATATCTATAAAATGAATCTTTTTATGAAAAAGGTCTTAACTGCTCTACAGATACCTATTTCCATTCGTGACGACAAAAAAAAATATGTTTTGATTAATGATAGTTATGCATCCTTTCTTGAACAGACACCAAAATATATAGTTGGTAAAAGGGTTGAAGAATTATATGATGGTGAAACGTTGATTAATCTTAAAGAAATGGATGATAAAGTGCTTAGTAAAGGTCAAGATGAGAGAGAAGTTTATATAAGTAGGGATGGTAAGGATTATGCTTTTAGAGTGAAGAAAAGAACCTTTAAAGATGTAGACAATAAAGTTTATATCTTGTCTACCTGTGAAGATATAAGTAAATTCAAGGAATATGAAAAGGGATTGGAAGAAATGGTCAGGGAGAAAACAGAATCTCTTGAAGAAGCTCATGCCAAGCTTGAAAAAATAGCGGTGGTTGATCAGCTAACAGGATTTTATAATCAGAGAAAATTGGAGGGAATCGTACAGTATGAACATGATAGATTCATTAGGTATGGTAAAGTTTATTCTCTTATTCTTCTTGATGTGGATTATTTCAAAGAAATTAATAATACACTAGGACATTCTATTGGCGATGATATTCTTAAAGAATTGGCGTTACTTTTTAAGGAGAATGTTAGAAAAGTGGATGTTTTGGGTCGATGGGGCAGTGAAGAGTTTATGATTATTTGCCCTGAAACGGATAAAAGAGCAGTTAAGAAACTGGCGGAGAAACTTCGAACATTAGTAGAAAAAGAAGTTAACGCCGATCAGTTTTCAATAACTTGCTCTTTTGGATGCATTACTGTTGACCGATTACAAGCCTTGGAAGATATATTTAACCAGGTGAATCGCGCTCTCTATGATGCAAAAAATGAGGGACACAACCAGGTGAAAGTGGCTAATGAAGTTGAATAGGGAAGAGTTATATGAAAAGCACAGTGTCAAGTAAGGTCTTTTTTTATCATAATCTCTAAGAGGTTTTAAGTAAGGAGCGTTTAGTCATTAAGAATCCAATAAGTGCAGTAATTAGGAATGAAATATTAAGTGCAATCCAAATGCCTTCAAGACCAAGAAATCCAGAAAGCCACAGGGCAAGTGGTATATAAATAACAAATAATCTGAAAAGGGATAAAGTGGCCGATTGAATAGGTTTATTAGTAACATTCAGTGTATTGGTGTATATGAGAAAGAGGCCTTGTAATCCATATCCTAGAGAGACAATAGATAAATAGGTTGTAACTGTATTTAGCACCTCAGGAATATCAGTAAACAAACCAGCAATGAATTTTCCACTGGTAAGCAAGAAGAGGAAGATAATGACACCATATGAAAGGGAAAACAATTGAGATTTATTTACAATCTCCTTAACTCTGTGATGTTTTCCTGCACCTAGATTTTGACCAACTAAAGGAACATAAATGGCTGCTAAGGAGTTTAAAATCAGCATAGCAAACATTTCAATACGGGTAGCTATACCAAAACCTGCTGTTGCGGCCTTTCCAAAATTAGCTACTTGACTGGTTATAATTCCAACAGCCAGAGGAATAATCATCCGAGTTAAAGCATTGGGAATACCTATATATAGGAGTTGCTTGAAGGAATTAATTAACTTACTTAGCGTCAGTCCTTTAAGCGATACGATTTTTTGTTTTTTAGTAAGAACATACATGGATACTACCATGGTAAATGCTCTTGAGAAGACTGTGGCTAGGGCGGCGCCTTCCATACCCATGGCAGGTATAGGTCCTAAGCCAAAGATTAAAATTGGATCCATAACAGCATTACCAAGTGCTGCAATTGTCATAATGATTGCCGGTGTTTTGGTATCACCTAGGGCACGAATATTAGCATTACCAACCATAGGGATAATCAAAAACATGACACCGCCATACCAAATACGCATGTAATCCACAACATAAGGCATGGTCGACTGGTCTGCGCCTAGGATAGTAAAAAGTGGTTTAATGGTTAAAAATCCAACGATAACAAAAACAAAAACAAGTAAAAGTGATAAGATTAAAGAATCGGTAATTAATCTTACTATCTTATGATGTTGGTTTTCGCCAACGGCTTTAGAGACAAGAGCTGCGGCCCCGATACCGATTCCCTGGGCCAGAGAACCGACAATCATGACAACTGGGAAGGTAAGGGTCATTGCAGCCATAGGAATAAGACCCAGCTGGCTTACATAATAGGTGTCAATCATATTGAAAATAGTAAGGCCAAGCATACCGAAAATCATGGGCAGGGTCATCTTGTATAGAAGGGTCCATACCGGAGCCTCCGTTATTTCTTTCATTCTATCGTTCATATAAATCCTTTCTAATCTTCCTTAATATGCCGAACAGCATCAATAGCATTATCAATCATGATTTTGAAGTTGTTTTTTGTATGTTCAATATCTTCATCAGTCATTCCTTGACTGAGTATAGTAGTGATTTCAGCTAAGTGCTCACATAAAACAGGCATAAAATCTTTTCCTTTTTGAGTCAGATGAATACAGTAGAAACGTTTGTCATCTAAATCTTTAGTCCGTTTGATATATTCCAACTCTTCTAGTTTGTGGAGTGCTTTAGCCGTTGTGGCCTTATCAACATTGAGTCGTTTTGTTAGGTCTTTTTGAGAAATTCCTTCAGCCTTGTGGATGGCAATTAGGAAAAGATATTGACCGCTGCCAAAACCATAGTTTCTTAACCGGTCATTGATAATCATTTGGGTGTAGCGGTATAGGATGCTTGTGTATTTACCAAAGCTTACTTCTTCCATAGAAACTCCTTTTCTTATCTTTCTGTTTTCTGCTTTTTAATAGAGTTAGTCTATTTACTTAAGATTATTAGAATGCTATTGCAACTAATTATATCAGAAATAGAATGCTATTGCAACTAATAATGCGCAAGATAAGTGAGTATGAATTTGGAAATCTGAATTTTGAACTAAAAGTTTAATGAATCTAAATTGGAACTTGAAATTCTTGAAGATTAAAAGGATAATATAGTAGAACGTATCTAATTTATACCATATGTTACTTATGACTATTCCGTATACGGTGCCTGAAATGTATACGTATTTAGATAGAATAAATAATAAAGAGAAGTAGGGAGGTTTAATATGGAAGCTTTAATTATTATTGACATGCAAGAAGGATATATAGGAAATAGACGTGGTGAAAAAGTATTCGAAGATGTGACTGAACATATCAATTATGTGGCAAGCATATTTAAAAGTGCAGGTAAGCCCATTATTCTTGTTAGGGATATTGAAGAAGGAGATACAGAGGAATTTCTCAATGTTTGTGAGCTGAAGGATATAGAGTATGATAAGGAAATTCTGAAAGTACACAACAACAGTTTTTGGAAGACAGACCTTGAAGCAAGCCTGAAAGAGCTAGATGTTGATATGACTGTATTATGTGGATATGCCGGAGAATATTGTGTTAGTGCCTCCTATTTTGGCGCTTTGGAGAGAGGCTTCAAGCCGGTTCTACTTCAAAATGGAATTCTTTCGGTAACAGAGTCCGGTGCCCAATCACTCCTTGAGACAAAAGCATTTGTTTCTCATCAGGCTTTGAGCTATTGGTTGTAGTCTATGGTTATTCAAAGGAAATCATTAGAAAATAGATCTTCTTGGTATGAGATCTTGTGGTATGTTCAAGAGGAAAATTTGGATGATGAGAGAAGGTGGGATATTATTCCACCATCTGGACATATCCATATTGTTTATAATCTTGCAGACCCCTACACCATGTTAGAGGGAGATGAGCAATTGAATATACCGGATATAATTATTGCCGGACAGTTAACTCAGGCTACCCGTGTTCACTATGGACAAAAGCTTATGCAGCTAGGAATAGCCATGGATCCTATCTTTTTCTATGGGATTTACGGTAAACCTGCCAGCCTCTATACTGGGCTTATTATCGATTGTAGTGATTGGCCTGGGTTGGCTGGTCTACATGAGGATATTATAAGAATTACATCTGATAATAAAAAGAATCCTGAAGTGATGATGGACTTGATTGAAAGTCGGTTGTCCCAAATAGTGTGTGACTATAGTGAAATTGAAATCTATCATAATATGTATGATTATATTGTCGATAGAAAAGGATTAATTGATACTAAAGACATGGCAGATACCTTTGGTTATTCTGTGTCTTCACTGGAGCGAAACTTCAAGAAAGTCTTTGGTCTTACTCCAAAAAAATACAGTGACATTATGCGCTTTCGTTTTGCTATGATGGAAGATGACCCGCGACTTCTTTTTTATGATCAATCTCATTATATTAAGTATTGTAAAAAATATACGAATACACTTCCTAGTGACTTAAGTGATACCCTTGCCATCACCTTATCACAAATATTTGATACACCAGTCGAATGATTGGTAAAAGTTTGCCGATTTTTTACAATACTTTAATACTGCTTAAGTATATAATTAATGTATAAGATAATTGGTGGGACGTAAATTTAAGATTTACTACTCGCCTATGCAAACCGGACTGGTCGTAACTTTCGGTTACTGCTCGTCCATGCAACCTGGACTGGTCGTAACCTCCGGTTACTGCTCGTCTATGCAACCCAGACTGGTCGTAACCTCCGGTTACTGCTCGTCTATGCAACCCAGACTGGTCGTAACCTTCGGTTACTGCTCGTCCATGCAACCTGGGAGGTAAATCATGAAGAAAGTACTTGTAGCTGGAGGTACTGGCTATCTTGGACAATTTGTCATACGTGAACTATTTGAGCAAGGCTATGAAGTGACTGCTCTGGCTCGTTCCTCAAAGAAGCTAGAGCATCTAAAGCCTTACATTCATCATTTGATTAAGGCAGAGCTAACAGATATGGAAGCTTTAGAAAAAGCTATGGATGGAATGGATGCTATTTTTTCATCAGTGGGTATTACCCGTCAAAAAGATGGTTTGACATATTTAGATGTTGACTATGGATGCAACCGTAATCTCTTAGATGCAGCTTTGAAAAAGGGCATAAAGAAGTTTATGTATATTGGAGTTCTAAACGGTCCACAGTTCCGGATGTTAAAGGGGATTGATGCCAAGGAGCGTTTTACAGATGAGCTTATGGCTTCACCTATTGAAAGTTATATAATTAGACCTAGTGGCTTTTTCAGTGATATGACAGAAATATATGATATGGCTCAAAAAGGAAGGGTGTATCTCTTTGGAAAAGGTGACTATATAGCCAACCCAATTCATGGCAAGGACTTGGCTCGGTTTTGTGTAGAAAAGCTTGAAGGTGATGGTGGAACATTTCCAATTGGAGGTCCTGAAGTCTTAAACCAAAACCAAATAGCAGCTCTTGCATTTGATGCTCTGAATAAAAAAAACAAAATCACAAGAATTCCAGTATGGGTAGCTCATATGGTCAAATGGCTGGTGAGACACTTGACAAAAGAAACTTTTTACGGACCTATTGAATTTTTCCTGACTGTTCTTATTGTAAATATGGAAGCACCTAAATATGGGAGTATATCCTTAGGAGATTACTACAAGTCACTTGCTGAAGGTAAAAAATAGATTTCTGAATATAAAAAATCGTTCATATATGTGAACGTTTTTTTATTATACGCTTAAAATGAATATTAGTTGTTTTAAGAAAAGTGGATCAGAGGGAATATCGGTAACAACATAAATCGTAAATATCACTTGCACAGTGAAGAAAAATGTTCATGGACTTTATGTTCTTACACTTATACCGCCCCATAGCCTACGTATGTGAAGGCTATGGGGTGAAATTATATCTTAGTCTTATAAAAAGCTATCCGCTAACTATCTCATCTATGCTGTTCATTCATCCATTGAAAGATATTATCATATTCATTACCGTCTGAATCTGTTGCCTTATAGCTACCTCCTTGTTCAGGGTTGCTAGGGATGAACCCAAATGTTTTGATATCTGTGGATTTTGCAATAGCTTCTCTGTCTTGAACTCCGGTGATCTGGTTGTTGAATAGATAAATCCAGGAGAAGTGGCCCATATAAGATGTGTCAGGGTTATCGGTTCCCTTAATGGATTCAAACATTGAGAACCAGGCGTTGTTAGCTCCTGACTGTAGCAAGGCGTGGTAAGTCGGTACCGAGAAATTAGCAGGATTGACGACAGTATCATCCGCTGAATGGATAAACCAGATAGGTAGGTCTTTGATAGACTTGATTTTCTCTGGGGTTACCCATAACTCATCGGTGTTATATTGCTTGTAGGCATATGCTTCACAGACCGGATAGGCAGCAGCAAAGTAATCAGGATAACTAATAATTAGATTCATAGTCATATAGCCGCCATTAGAACATCCTCCGACATATATTCGCTTAGGATCAATGTCTTCGTTGGAAGAGACATAGTCCATAATGGCATCTATAGCTATTTGAGTATATCTGGAAATACCGGCACCACCACCATTTTGGCCATTGCCTTCATCCATCCAATAGGTTTCTGTCTGAAGGGTAAGGACGTATGCTCCAATTTGCTGGTCACTAACAAAATTAGATTGAATATCTTCTTTTGCTAGGGCAGAAACTTCATTACCTAATATGACGATGTCAGGATCGACACCACCTTCACCTTGACCGTGAAGCCAGATAATTAAAGGATTAGAAGGCCCATTTGCAAGAGTGGCTGGTTCGTAAGCGGCCCGTCTTATAATCATCTCTTCCATTGCCCCAGTGTAATTGTTCATGTAGTCACCGACAAATTCACTCCGTTTATTGAAAAGGGAGCTATCATTGGATAACCTGTTATTAATACAGTTTTCGGAATAGTCTAATGAATAGGTCTTATCGTTAATAAGGATGGAATCACTAGCTAAAGAAACTAAATAGGACTCAGACCATTCGTTCTGCCAGGTGTTCATATTGTAGGTGAAGGGTGAAGAACCGCTTGTATTTATGACTCCATCATGTTCAAGAGGTAGTTCTATTGTAAGGTAGTTAGAAGGGGCATCAGCAATATTTCCTTTCTCGTCGGAGAGATAACTCCCTTGAACGAAGCGGGCTATACCGGCAGTTTTAACTACAGAGTTTGTTAGGTCAAAACTTTTCACAGGTTTAGAAGTCTCCATAATGAGCTTGGTAACAGCAGGTCCCCACTCAAATCCTTCAATGAATAGGGTGATGTTCTTGATATCTTCAAAGACAGGGCTGACGACGGCTGGTTTTTCAGAATTTAAACTCTCTTTTGGTGGATCATTTTGAGTAATGTCTTTTACTTGACTCCCTGTACCAGATGGACCATTTGTTTCTTCTTCACTTGTAGGAGGTGGCGAAACTTTAGGTGAACAGGCAGATATCATCATTACAAAAACGATGATAGATACAAGGGCAAAAAAGGTTCTTAGCTTAAACATTAGGATTCCTCCTTAAGGAAGTCAGTGGTATTGTCTGTTGGTTTAGTACAACGTTGTACTAAATAAAAAAACTATGGTATAAAATAACTTGTGACCATGATGGGTAACAAGTTGAAAGGTACGGACTGATTTATATGATGCAAGATTAGAAAGAAGATACAAAAAGGCTATTCCTGTGTAGATGTCTACAATAGGATTATTTTTTCGTGCAACTCTCTCGAAAGATTAATCTTGCTTCGTGTTTTATGGATTTGACAACGTAATCCGGGTTTTCAAGTATATCCAAGATAGCTACGATACAACTTCTAGCCATATCTTCCATTGGAGGTAGTGAAACAGTTAAGGAAGGGTAGAGATACTCTTGCAGTAGTTTGTCCCAGTTACCAATGGATATTAATTCAACATCCTTCTGGAATTGGAGGCCACTTTTGTGTACAGCTCGAATGGCTCCCACTGCCAGAGCATCATCTGTACAAAAAATAGCCATAGTACCAGTGTGACTTGCCACATATTCCCCAGCGATACGATAGGTTTCAGAGACAAGGTTATTTGTGGATAGATTACTGATGCTTGCTGGATCTACACCTCCTTCAGTAAGTGTAGTAATAAAAGATTCAACCCTAGTCTGAACACCCTTGAAAAGATACTCTGAGCGTAGAATGAGATAGTGGTCGTAATTTCTTTTTAGGAAAACTTCTGCTGGCATCTTTCCAAGCATACTATTGTCACAAAATACTGTTGAGTATTTCTTAGAAGATCTGTCATAGAGTACGATTGGAATGTCTAGGGACTCATCTTCCAAATAAGCTATTTCCTCCTCGGTAGTATTACATATGATGGCAGCAGTACAGATAGATGGATCAAGAAATTCCCTTGAATCATGAATCTTTCCGGATTTGTATAGGTGAATGATAAGTTCTACCTTTTGATTACTGGCTGTTATTTCATCTTGAAGTCCTCGAAGAAAACGAACGATTAGAGAGGCACGGAAATCTTCAGCCCATAGGACCAATATGACAATAGTGTCATTGTTGCCTTTTCTAAGACGTCTTGCAGCTAGGTTAGGTTTATAGTTCAAATCTGCAGCAGCTCGCCAAATGGCTGCTTGTGTTTTTGTAGAAATATTCCGCTGATTGCCCTGTCCACTCAACACGATTGAAACTGTAGACAAGGAGATATTTACTTTTCTTGCTATGTCTTTCATAGTTGACATTGGTTTTTACCTCACTTTTGTGTAAATTTTAACATCAGTTCTTGTTTAAGTAAAGTATATTTCATAAGTTTATGTAATAATGCAGTGAGATATTATTTTTCAATGTAATTAATATACAATAAATAAAATAAATATTAAAGATATATTGACAAAATGACTATAAGTACATTACAATGATGTTAAGCTTTTACTAGAACGTTGTACTCAAACGTACTACTTAAGAATAATTAACAAAAAAAAAGAATAATGCTTGAAGTATTTTAACATGTTGCATATTCAGGCGTCGGAATTGAAGGAGGATTAACGTGTCAACACAAGTTAGCAACAGTCCAAGCCCAAAATCGAAGAAAAAGATAACTCCTGGCTACATAGAAAAAGGCGGCATCAAAGGATTTCTTCACAACATCGTACTGGACTATAAACGAAACAAGGCCATCTATTTTATGGTCCTTCCCATTATCCTTTGGTATATCATTTTCACTTACTGGCCCATGTCAGGAATTGTTATGGCGTTTCAGAGATATAATGTGGCAAAGGGAATTATGGGAAGTCCCTGGGTAGGTTTTAAGAACTTTTTAGATTTCTTCAATGGTCCCTATTTTTTCAGATTGCTAAGAAACACAGCAGCGATAGGAATATTAGATTTGTTTTTTGGATTCCCGGCACCTATTATTTTTGCTCTTTTGCTAAACGAGATTCGCCATAGGTTATTCAAGAAAACAATTCAGACGATCAGTTATTTACCTTACTTCATTTCAATGGTAGTTATTGCAGGTATCATCAAGGACTTTACAGAAAGTGGTGGCGTTATATCCACAATGGTATCTATGATTACCAATAGTCCGGAAACTAACCTGCTTGGTGAAGCTAAATATTTTTGGTCCATTTATGTGACTTCAGGGATCTGGCAAGGGTTTGGATACGGAAGTATTATTTATATGGCAGCATTGACCAATATTGACCAGCAATTGTATGAGGCAGCAGTTATTGATGGTGCCAACCGATGGAAACAGACCCTTCATATTACTATACCAGGTATTATGCCTACCATAACGATACTTCTTATATTAAGATTGGGAACTCTCTTTCTTGTCGGCAGTGATAAGATATTGCTCCTTTACTCACCGGCTATTTATGAAACAGCAGATGTTATTAACACCTTTGTTTACCGTGTCGGCTTGATTCAGATGAATTATGGATTTAGTACTGCCGTTGGATTGTTCAACTCGGTTGTAGCTACAACATTCTTATTGGTAACAAATGGTATTGTTCGTAAATATTCAGAAAATAGTCTGTTTTAGGAGGGGGTAGTCATGGTAATTAAAAAGAATTTTTCGAAAAAGATGTTTGATGGATTCAATGTTGTATTGATGATAGCATTGGCCCTTGCCTGCCTGATTCCCTTGTGGCATGTAATGATGGCTTCGGTTAGTGACCCAGCTATGGTGGATTCTGCAAAGGGATTTGTCATTAGACCACTAGGTGAGATTTCACTTAAGGCCTATAAATTAATTTTTCAGTATAGAGGTATTTGGATTGGCTATAGGAATACGGTCTTCTATGTTATTGCTCAGTGTGTAATTTCAGCAAGTTTAACAACGGTAGCAGGTTATGCCTTATCAAGAAGAAGATTTAGGTATAGGAATGTCGTCATGGGATTTCTTGCTTTCACCATGTTATTTAATGGAGGTTTGATTCCTACATATATGGTCGTTCGTAAGCTAGGCCTTCTTGATACCTATGCAGCCTTGTTGATACCAGGAGCACTTCAGGTCTTCTTTATCATCATTATGCGTACAGCTATAGCAGGTATCCCTAGTGGTTTAGAAGATTCTGCAAGAATAGACGGTGCCGGTGATGTGGTTATCCTTATAAAAATCGTTTTGCCTCTAGCAAAGGCTACTATTGCAGTAATTATCTTATTTGTAGCAGTCGCAAAATGGAATGAATGGTTCCCTGCTTTATTGTATTTACCTACGGCCAAGGACAAGTATCCACTTCAGATGTATCTTCGTGAGATACTGCTTAAGTCCCAGAATGTAACGAATACCAACGCAGCGGATTTGATGGATGATTCTGCCATGTATAAGACTTTGGCAAAATATGCGTCTATCGTTGTAGCAACACTTCCTATTCTTTGTGTATACCCCTTTGTCCAAAAGTACTTCGTAACGGGAGTTATGATTGGATCTATCAAAGGGTAAAGCATTATAAAATCATCTATTAAATTAAATTGGAGGGTAAACATGAAAAAAATCTTATCAATGGTAATGTGTTTGGTTTTACTGACATCTTTATTTACCGCTTGTAGCGGTGACGAGCAAAAGTCTACAGACGAGAAGGCGGATACGACAAATAAAACATCTGAAGAGAAAGACACTAAGGATTCAACTGAAGAGGATTCAGAATCAGATGCAAGTGGTGAATGGACTTGGCCACTAGCGGAAAAGAAAGAATTGAGTATTTGGATTGTATGGCAAAATGATTATATTGAGGACCCAAATGAGTTAAAGAGTATACAAAAAATCGAAGAGCTGACTAATGTGCATATTGATTGGCATGTAGTTAACTCAACTGAAGCAGCAGAGAAATTCTCCCTTATGGTTGCCTCAGGTGACACACCTGATATTATCAGAGGAGCTGAGACTTATTATGCTGGTGGATTGGTAAAAATGGTTGAAGACGGAATCTCCATAGAATTAACAGACATTATCGATAAGAACATGCCTGTTTACAGTTCTTTGAGAACAAGTATCGAAAAACTATCTAAGGATACAGTCACTGATGATGGAAGGATTGTAGCAGCCTATACATTAGCATCCAAGACTGGAGACATCATGGGTGAAAAAATGTGGGGTGGTCCAAGTATCAGAAAAGACTGGCTTGATGAAACCGGTATGCCTATTCCTGAAACAATAGATGAATGGTATGAAACATTAAAAGCTATCAAAGCCAATCATCCTGAATGTGAAGCACCTCTTATGCTTGGTGCAAATGGTACAGACTCTTTTGGCTCATTTACATCTGCCTATGGGGTACTTCCAGAATTCTATAAAGACAATGGAACGGTTAAATTCGGTCCGGCTGAAGATGGTTATCGACAATGGTTGGAAACTATGAGTAAATGGTATGCAGAAGGTCTGATTGACCAAAACTTCGTAACCAATGATGCGAGCTTCATGGTACCATTCGACTACTATGGAACAGGTAAAGCAACTGCAGGAAATACAGTGTGGGGTTATACAGCTCATACGATAGCAACTATGGGATATAGTCAGGAAGAAGATTACTGGATATCAGCAGCACCATATCCTGTACTTGAAAAAGGTGATACACCTCAAGCTGCATTCCCTATGAGTGAGCTTGTTAAAGAAACAACTGTTGTTACAGCGACTTGCGAAGATCCTGAACTTGCTATGAGATATTTGGATTTTTGGTATGAATATAACACTATGAAATTAGAAAGTTTGGGAATCGAAAATGAATCTTATGTAGACAACGGTGACGGTACATACAGTGTCCACGATAGCATAGTTGCAAAAGTAACGGATGGTACTTATCCAAATACAAGTACAGCTATGTTTACAGAATACACCTTGGGAACTTCTGACTTTGGTCTTTACAACTGGGAAATGTTTGATGCCTTATATGAAGGAAATCCTGCGACAGAAGCATATGATGTATGGAATACAGCTAAGTTCGACTTGATGATACCACCTACAGTATCCATGACAGATGAAGAGTCCTATGAATATGCGGCACTCTACACAAGTATCCAAACCCTCGTTCAGGAAAGCACCGTTCAGTTCATAATGGGTAATAAGAGCATGGATGAATATGATGAATTCCTTGAAACATTAGAGAGCTATGATATTGCTAGATGTTTGGAAATCAGACAGACTGCACTTGACAGATATTTAGCAAGATAGAGAATACTAGAAAAACACTGAGGAGGATATAATGGCAAAAGAATTTATATGCACTAAAGATTATCCTGTCGTGTCCACCAGATTTGGCCGTTTAAGAGGCTTTGTCTTGGATGGTACCTTCACCTTCCATGGGGTAAAATACGCTGATGCGAAACGTTTCCATCAGCCTGTAGATCCAGAACCTTGGGAGGGTATAAAAGATGCGCTTACCTATGGTATGGTATGTCCTATGCTAACACCTGAAGTACCTATGGGTGAGATTATGGTACCTCATAGATACTGGGCAAAGGATGAGAATTGCCAGTACCTGAATATATGGACCCAAAGTATTTCAACATCTGCTAAAAAGCCTGTTATGGTTTGGCTTCACGGTGGTGGATTCGCTATGGGGTCTTCTATAGAACAAGTTGCTTATGAAGGCGGAAATATGAGTAAGCATGGTGATGTGGTGGTGGTTTCATTGAATCACCGCCTCAACATCCTCGGTTACCTTGACCTGTCTCCATTTGGTCAAGCGTATGCCAATTCAGGTAACGCAGGAAATGCAGATTTAGTTGCTGCTTTGAAATGGATTCATGAAAATATTGAGAATTTTGGTGGTGATCCAGAAAATGTCACTTTGTTTGGTCAATCCGGCGGTGGAATGAAAGTTTGGACATTGCTTCAGACACCTGCTGCGCAAGGATTTTTCCATAAGGGAATTATCCAAAGTGGTGTTTTAGATGGATTTGGCTTCGACGTAAAAACTGACAACGATGGAACAAAAATTGTTAAGGCAATGCTTGAAGAACTAAACCTTAAAGAAACTGATGTCGCCCAATTGGAAACTATACCATATGAAACATTGGCTAAAGCCTATGGTAAGGTAGCCCTGCCTTTGATGAAGGAAGGTACTTATGTTGGTGGAAATCCTATGGCAAATGACTTTTATCTTGGTGATCCAAGAGATGTAGGTTTCTGCGACCATGCCAAAAGCATACCCTTAATGATAGGTACAGTTTTCGGTGAATTTGCATTTGGTCCTGGAGTAGCTGATAAAGATAAGTTAGACCGGGATACTATGGTAAAAATTGTATCAGATAAATATGGAGAAGGTTCTGATAGGCTTATCCAGCTTTTCGAGGAAGCCTATCCAGATAAGAACCTAACAGATTTGACGGCTCTTGATTCTATGTTTAGATTACCAACTATTGATTTTGTTACTAAACGTAGCAAGCATAAGGAGTCAGCGATTTATTCCTATAATTTCTGTTTTGATTTTCCTTTTGAAGGGGGAAAACCAGCATGGCATTGTTCGGAGATACCTTTCGTTTTTAGAAATACTGAATTAGTGCCTATATGCAATAAGCCAGGAGTCTCTGATGCATTGGAAGAGAGTATGTTCAGAGCATGGATTAGTTTTGCACAGTCAGGAGATCCTAATCATAAAGAATTGCCTGAGTGGCCAGCTTGTGAACCTGAGTCTGAAGTGGTTATGATTTTTGATGAAGTGTGCAAGGCAAAAGTCAATTATGACCATGATTTAATTCCCCTTCATAAGAAACTGAATCCTCCTTTCCGATTCGGAGAAGATGTGGTCATTCACTAGCTATCTTGTACATTAATATGACCGATAGATAAGTAAAAATCTTGGAGTAGGTAGGTTGCCTGCTCCAATTTTTTGCTCTATAGGCAAGATTCTTTTGTCCTTGATTTAGATATGATTGATGTTCTCAAATAAGAGGATGGAATTAGTAATAGAGTAAAGAAGGAAGAGCGAGTAAAGAAAAATAAGCGAGCAAAGAAAAAGGACACCCATCAAACAAGTTGTCATGATGGATGTCCCTATATATGTATTTGCTAATACTTAGATGGTTATCTGTTTTGATAACGGTCGTACGCTGCTTGATAGATGTCTATACAGCCTTGTATATTCATGGAATTAACAGTGTCTATATATTCATCCCACTCAGTATCAATATCTTTGACACCTGTAATGAATTGATTTGTACATTCTGTTACATAGGTCTGGATATCTGAATAGATACTGGCACGTTCCTTAGATTCTTCGCTACTAAAGGATAAGCTACTAGGTAGTAGATAATCATAAGAAGCTTCACCCCAGATATCATAGGATTCTAAGTCCTTTTCAGGGACGGAAACCAATTCTCTGGTCCAATCGTAATGGGTTGACATTGTGTTAGGAGGGCAGGTAAAGCTGGATTGTGCTTGAGACATAGACATACCATTTGGGTTTGCTGTAATCATTTCGTTGTATTGAGGCTTACCTTCAGCAGTATATTCAAAAGTTACACCTTCAATACCATAATTGGCTAGTAAAGAACCTTCTTCAGTAAAAAGATAGTTAAGCCATTTCATAGCAAGTTCCTTATTTTCACTGTCAGCTGAGATGGATACAGGTATATTGATATAGTTGTCAGTTAATCGGATATGTACCTTGTCTCCTTCATTAATAACAGGAGGAGCAATTGCAGTGATTTCCATATTTTTATCAGGACTACTCATTTCATATAGGGCAGGCATGGTATACATAGAGGACCAGGCACCCGTTTGTCCTGTTGTTACTTTTTCCATATCAACAAAGAAAGTGGCAGAGGTCATGTAGTCTGGGTCTATAAGGCCTTTTTCATACCACTCGTGCATCAAGGTCAAATATCCTTTCCAACCATCAGTAATGGGACCGTACTGAACTTGACCGTCAATATCCATGAAACCAAATAGTGCTCCAAAACCAGCACTCATTGCATCTGTCAAGGTCATATAACCGTTAGCATTTAGACTTAATGGGGCATAAGCTCCTTTTTCATCTTTAAAGGCTGTAAGCATAACTTCCCAGTCATCAAAGGTAACCGGAGTATCAAGACCTAGATCATTAAGCCAGTCTTCTCTGACTTGCATACCCATCCAAGGTCCCTGAACTTCTGTATAGATAGAGTAGAGGGCTGCGACTTTGCCACTGTCAGTTGTTGTATCTTTAAGTACTTTATCTGAAGCGGTCCGAACAGTATTGTAATCCTTAAGGTAGGTATCTAGATAAGGGGTTAAATCAAGATAGTAACCTTCTTCAATAGCTGAATCAAGTCCTTCTGTATAGAGGTCTGAACGAACGATAATATCTGGAAGTTGTCCAGAAGCTATCATTAGGTTGAAGTTTGTTGTTTCTTCACCAGAAGCTGGTGTCATAAAATCAATGTGAACGCCAGATCTTTTTTCCAGTTCCTTGAAGAACTCATTATCATTGTAGTCAGAGGATGTAGTGGAGAAGTTACTGTCCATAGGCATCCAAACAGTTAAAGTCGTTGGTTCATCAACTAGTGGTTTGGAATAGTCTGTAACTTCTGTAGTTGTTGATGAAGCTGAATCTTGAGCGGGATCCTCACTTGTGTCCTTTTCACCTTTTTGGCCACAGCCTGTGAATAGGCTGGTTAATAAGGTCAAAACGATGATTGAAGTAAGTAAATGTTTCTGTAATTTTTTTTTCATGAAATCTTCTCCTTTTACCTTGTTAGATTTTAGCAAATATTATAGGCTTTGTGAACAAGTTTCTGCCTTCTTCAATGATATTATAGGTTACATTTGAAGACTAGGCGCACTATTGGAGAAAGATGGTCATAATATAATATCAAGCTAAAAAGGAAGTTCGCAATTTTTGGTGGGATACCCATTATTGGCGATTTAAGTTTCTTGAGACAGGACGAATTGAAAATAGGTTGTAGATATGGTAAAGTTACCACCGGAGGTGTCAAAATGGGTGATAAAAATAAATATTCCAAGCAGTATAGAATAATGCTCTTAACCTATCTTGCCTGTATTATGATACCCTTGGTTATTTTTGTACTTGGCTATATATATACCTACCATTCTATAAAAGAAGATACAAGTCTGTATCATGAAACCATATTGAATCAGCAGAAATATAATTATGACAAGATGTTTATAGCAGTAACCAAGAGTCTCAACATTGTTTCAAGGGATGACCTAATTATATCCTTAATGGAAAAAGAAGAGTGGAATAATAAAGACTTATTTGATGTTGTGTCAATCAAGGAACTACTGAATGAAACAATAATCGAAAATGATCTTAATAACTTAAATATTTACTTCAGTCAAAATCAAAGCTTCATTAGTGAAGAGAATCGCTATGCACCGCAGGTTATGGAGACTTTCCTAGGTAAATACGGATTAAAATTGGATCAATTCCTTGCTGAGACTAAAGGTCTTTCCGGCTACTATCTAATCAATAGTAAAGGCATGACTGAAATGGTTATATACAAGAAAGTTTTTGATCCCTCATACAAGCATAGCCAGGCCATTGCTTTTTCTGTACTGAAATGGTCGGACTTATCTGAAATTGCAGAATTAGGAAGTGGTTCAGCTACAGGTGGAATTGCCTTAATTGACAGTAGTGGGGCCTTGATTGGTGCCAGTAATCCAGATGTCTTTATTGAAGGGGAAGAGATCAGTAATCTTTTGAAAGAAGAGTCTTATGTCAATGAAGTTGACCTAGGCCAGACACCATTCATCGTATCCATAAATCCATCAGATGTAGCAGATGTTTATTATGCAATATATACGCCTAAATCTATTTTTTATAAGAAGGCGAATTATTTTAAGATTGCGATTATTATGGAAGTCTTGCTCAGTGCCTTGGTTGGAGCGCTTGCTTCTGTATATTTTGTAAGGAAAAACTATGGGCCAATTAATAGGATTCTCTCCCTCCTTGATACAGAGCACGACTATGGAGAGGACGAAACGGTCAGAAGTTTGTACCAAGATATGGAAAAATCAATAAGGCATAAGTTGCTGAATGAAAAAGAATTACAGAACAAACTATCTCAGTGGGAGCATCAGATTGCCGGTTCTATTCTTTCGGCTATGATGAAAGGGAAGGTATTGACTGAAAGCTGGACCCTTGAAAATGAAGACACTTTTAAGAATTCAGTGGATATCAACAGATTCTGCATCGTTCTTTTTGCCTTTGAAGATGTTTCAGACAATAGTTTCATTGGTAGTCAGAACAGCGAGGATGATTACAGTGTGTACTCTCTTATGTTGTTTTCTATTAAGAATGTTCTAAATGAGATGTTGTTACAGGATGGGGATGGAGATTCCTTATCTGGAACAATTGTTGAGGTGGATGACATGGTCTCTTGCATTGTTCCCCAGAGGGAAGATGATGAGATTACCTATCTTAATGAAAGAATTCAGCTTAGTTTAGGTTTTCTGAAAGAGGCATTTGGAATTAAGGCCAGTGTTGGAGTTAGTGACTATCATTCAGGCTGGGACAGCCTGTCTGAAGCCTATGATGAAGCCTTAATGACTGTCATGCATACTAATTTTTGGGGCAAGGATGTGGAAGATGTTGTTTATTATAGAAGAGAACTTAAGGATAGAGAAGAGAAAACAAAGGAAAGTCACTTGTTGGAAAAGGGCCAGCTATTGGTCAATTGCCTAACCGTGAGGGACTATAAACAGGCATCTTTGATGTTGGATGATATTATTGAGAACTGTTTTTCCAAAGATATTGAGAAAATGTCAGTCAACAGAAGCCAAGGGGCTTTCCTGGTTGGCTTGGTTATGAACAATTTGGAAGAGGTTTTGAAAGAGGAGGAGTTCAAAACAAATATTATTAGTTTTACAGATGACATGAATAAGGTAGGATCCTTACATAAGTTAAGTGAGTCACTTCATGGAATCATTGAGCGGATTGCTGACATGTATGAAAAGGAAATTAAGTCTAGTGAGCCCGTATGGCTGCAAGATGTGATGGAATATATGGAAGCACATTATTGTGAGAGTGATATCAATATCTCCTCTATAGCTGACCAGTTTAACATGTCTCTGTCCCACCTTGGTAAAGTTTATAAGAAATATACAGGAAAAAGTATGTTGGATCAGATCCATAAGTTAAGAATCGAAGAGTGCAAAAACTTGCTTCAACAGGACTGTACAATCAAAGAATGTGCTCAAGCAACTGGTTATCTGGATTCAAAAGCCTTGATTAGAGCCTTTAAGAGATATGAAGGCGTTACACCCGGTCAGTATAAAAAAAGGTTCATATAGCTTCATTCTATACAAAAATAGGAATCCATCCCCGATTTTGTCCCTGTTTTTGTCCTTGGGTCATTTGTATAATGAGGATACATCAAAGTATTTACAGGTGATTGAAAGGAGAAGCAAATCATGATTCAAAGTAAAGGTGTGCTTAAAACCAAGGGCATTAAGGTTACAAAGAGAAGGGAAAGCAAGTACTCCTGGGATAAGATTCGAAAAGACTTCAAAAGGAATAAGGGTGTTTATTTAATAGCCCTCCCGGGAATATTATTTTTCTTCCTTTTTAATTATTTACCTATGGGCGGTCTGCTTATGGCCTTTGAGAATTTCAAACCCAAACAGGGTATATTCGGAAGTGAGTTTGTAGGATTTGACAATTTTATAGATTTCTTTAATTCTATCTATTTCTTAAGAACAATCAAGAACACATTGGCAATCAGTTTTCTTGAACTGCTGGTATCATTCCCGGTAACGATTATATTCGCACTACTTTTGAATGAACTCAAGCATATACGGTTTAAGAGAACGGTCCAAACTGTCAGTTATATGCCGTATTTCATTTCTATGGTGGTAGTGGCAGGTATCATTATTGATTTTACGTCTTCAAGAGGTGTAGTGACTTCAGCTTTGTCCTTTTTTACAGGAGAGAAAGGTAACCTGCTTAGTGATCCGGATAATTGGAGATCTATATATATTTTGTCCGGCCTTTGGCAAGGCTTGGGATTTGGTAGCATTATTTATGTTGCTGCTCTTGCTGGGATTGACCAGGAATTATATGAAGCTGCTGTGGTAGATGGTGCAAACCGTTGGAAACAAACCCTTCATATTACATTACCTGGTATTGCATCAACTATAATCATTATGTTGATTTTACGTGTTGGTATGATGATGTCCGTTGGATATGAGAAGACAATCTTGTTGTATAATACACAGATTTATGAAAAGGCGGATATCATTGCCAGTTATGTCTATCGTAAAGGACTCCAGGAATTTAATTATGGATATTCAACGGCAGTCAGTTTATTTAACTCGGTAATTAACTTTATTCTATTGATTGTAACTAATCATCTCAGTAAAAAATTCAGTGAGACAAGTCTGTTCTAGGGAGGGGCATTATGGTAAAGAGTAAATCAATACAACAAAGATCTTTTGATCTGGCAAACATGACATTTATGATTATTTTTATGGCACTATGTATCATACCGGTGATGCATGTATTTTTCGCTTCTTTTTCCGATGCCGGCTGGGTACTGAGTCAAGACGGGATTATATGGAGAATTAAAGGTTTCAACTTAATTGGATATCAAATGGTTTTTGCCAATAAAGATATTTGGATGGGATACATGAATACTATTATTTATGTAGGCGGTACGACAGTAATTGGTTTTCTTTTGACTGTTCTAACAGCTTATGCCTTATCAAGGAGAGATGCGCTGTGGACCAATGCCATCATGCTTTTTATAGCAATCACTATGCTTTTTAATGGTGGTATGATAGCAACTTATATGGTCATTACCAAAGGTCTTCACCTATACGATTCAAGATGGGCGATTATATTGCCGGCTTCTCTGAATGCCTTTAACTTGATTATTGTCAGGACAGCAATGATGACGATTCCGGCAAGTCTAGAAGAATCTGCCAAACTTGATGGTGCCGGTCGTATAACCATTCTATTTAGAATTATACTTCCCTTAATAAAGGCTACCTTGGCAACGATTATCCTATTCACTGTTATTGCCCAGTGGAATTCCTGGTTCAGTGCATCCATTTACTTACGAGACAGGAGTAAATATCCACTTCAGCTTATTCTAAAGGAGATACTGGTAACAGGAGATACAACAAATGTCAATCAGTCTACGGCAGCTAATAACTTCAATGGTGATATTACCCTCTATAAACAATTGATAAAATATTGTACTATAGTAATATCAACAGTACCGATCTTTATCTTTTATCCTTTCGTTCAGAAGTACTTTGAATCAGGTGTTATGATAGGAGCGGTAAAAGGATAGTAAAAATTATGTTACTAAATTGAAAGGAGAAAATATCAAGAACTAGGAAGCCTTGATAGAAGATTTCAAATGATGAATAAATATATTGTAAATTTGGAAGACTATGCAGCAGCTGCAAGAAATGCAGCAGCTGAAGGTTGTGTCCTACTCAAAAATGACAAGGAAGCTCTTCCTATAAGAAAGGGAGAGAAAATAGCAGTATTTGGTAGAGGACAGCTGAATTATTATAAGAGTGGGACCGGATCTGGGGGAATGGTCAATACTAAGTATGTTATTAGTATCCTAGATGCCTTATCAAAAGAGGAAGTCCTTCTTGACAAAACCCTCCTTGAGACTTATAGGACTTGGGTTAAGGAGCATCCAAAGGATTTAGGAAAGGGTTGGGCAGGTGAACCTTGGTCTCAAAGTGAAATGCCTTTGGATAAAGAACTTATTGAAGAGGCAGCGGCTAGAAACGATCTAGCGGTAGTTATTATCAGTAGAACTGCAGGAGAAGATCAAGATAATAGCAATACCCAGGGGAGCTACTTATTGACCCAAGCTGAAGAGGCCATGCTTCAAGGTGTGTGCAAGATCTTTAAGCGAACAGTGGTCGTTCTAAACGTAGGTAATATTATTGATATGTCTTGGGTAGAGCCTTGTGGACCAGAGGCTATTGTCTATGTTTGGCATGGCGGACAGGAAGGTGGACATGCAGCAGCAGATGTACTCCTTGGGCGCCATAATCCTTCTGGTAAATTAACAGATACTATTGCTAAGAAAATTGAGGATTATCCATCGACAGCAAATTTTGGCAGCCAGAAGAAGAACGTGTATGTCGAAGATATTTTTGTAGGTTATCGATATTTTGAGACTTTTGCAAAAGATAAGGTCATGTACCCCTTTGGCTTTGGTTTGTCTTACACGACTTTTGACATACACTATGAGGGAACTGATTCCAATCAAGGAGATACATTGGTTTTCAAGGTGTCTGTCATAAATACAGGAGCTATTTCTGGAAAAGAAGTGGTACAGGTTTATGTTAATCCACCTCAAGGTAAGTTGGGTAAACCGATAAGGAATCTAGTAGGATTTGCAAAGACTTCTCTTTTGGAACCTGGTGAAAAGACTCAATTGGAAATTATTGTTCCCTATGAAGCCTTAGCTTCTTTTGATGACAGTGGAGTAACTGGCCAGGTGAATGCTTTTGTCATGGAAGCTGGGAAATACGACTTTTATTTGGGTTCAGATGTTAGGACGTCAAACTATTGCCATACCTTTGAGCTAGAGGAACTTATATTGGTCGAAAAGTTAGAAGAGGCTTTGGCCCCTATAGAGAGTTTTGATCGCATGACGCCCATAAGTTTGGATGGAAGTCTACAAGTGGAATATATACCTGTTCCAACTAGAAAGATTAATGTTAAAGACCGAATTGAAAAAGCTTTACCTTCACATTCAAAAGAAGCTACTTTAGATTCAGAATATGTTCTTGGAGATGTGCTAGATGGACGGATACATATGGAAACCTTTTTGGACCAACTGTCAGATGAGGACTTGATTCATCTTTCAAGAGGCGAGGGTATGAGTTCTCCAAAGGTGACGCCAGGTACTGCAGGAGCCTTTGGAGGTTTGACAGAACGATTAAAGGCATTTGGTATTCCAGCTGGCTGTGCAGCTGATGGACCGTCAGGGATAAGAATGGACTGTGGGTCAACAGCCTTTAGCTTACCTAATGGAACCTGTCTTGCTTCATCTTTTAATGAAGATATTGTATTTCAGCTCTACCAAATGGTTGGAAAGGAACTGAGAAAAAATCAGGTTGATACCTTGTTAGGCCCTGGACTGAATATACACCGAAATCCGCTTAATGGAAGGAACTTCGAGTACTTCTCCGAAGATCCCCTTTTGACGGGTAAAATGGGTGTAGCTTGTCTTCTTGGTATGGAAGAGTATGGTGTCTATGGAACAATAAAGCATTTTATTGCCAACAATCAGGAAAAGGGAAGACACAAGTATGACAGTGTTGTATCTCAACGGGCTCTTCGTGAAATATATTTGAAGGGTTTTGAGATTGCGGTTAAGGAAGGCAAGGCTAAGTCAGTGATGACGGCATATAATGCGGTCAATGGTGTTTGGACAGCTGGTAGTTATGACTTGAATACAACAATCCTTCGTAATCAATGGGGTTTGATGGTATTGTTATGACAGACTGGTGGGCAAGCATGAATGATGAAGACGGTGGAGAAGCTTCCAACCAAAACACCCATTATATGGTTCGCGCCCAAAATGATCTTTTTATGGTAACACCAGATACGGAACAAAACGCCAGCAATGATTTGCTAGCAGATGGTCTAAGAGATGGAGTTATTAGCCGTGATACTTTGTTGAGGAATGGAGCGAATATTTGCAAATTTCTGATGCATACACCGGCAATGGAAAGATTTTTGGGAAGGACAAGTGAAGAGGAATTAGAAGCACGAAATAGTATAGACAAAGACGAGATGATTTACTTTGATATGGAGTATCAGCTTGTAGATAAAGAGGCAAAACTTCCCCTTGAGGATTTGGATACGGCAAAAGGTGGAACAAATGTATTTGCTTTGACAGTAAAAGACAAAGGGTTTTATGATCTGAAGCTTAAGTTGAGAGCTCAAGGTGGAGATTTGGCTCAACTACCTTTAACAATTTCTATGGATAACCGTATCATTACTACAATCACCTTGAAAGGGTCAGAAAACCAATGGATTGAGAAAACAGTAGATATTGGTCTGATTTTTGGAAATAATGCTTATTTGAAGATCTTTTTTGCACAGGGTGGTATGGAAATTGAGGATATGACTGTATCCTTAAGAGAAGTTTTTGATATGGAAACGTTTAGAGCCATGATGGCAGATTAATGAGAGGAGATACGTTATTATGAGTAGCTATAAAGTGATATGCGAAGGTTTCGACTGGGGACCTGCAATAACCAAAGTGGTCCTTAATCTTGAGTGTGAAGTAGATAAGGAATCTTTAAGTCCTGAAGCCTTTAAAGTGCATAGTGTAAGGACCTATCAAGGTTTTGATTGGGGGCAGTTTAAACCAGAAGCGTCTGTGACCGATCATGAAGCCTTAAGGAAAGTGACCCGGGCATATCTGTCTGATGGAAGAGGAAAGGCGACTAGTGACGGAGAGTTCATTACTCTTGAAATGGAAGTAGGCCCGACTATTGAGGAAGGATCTCCCTTTTATATGGATTTCGCCTTGGGTGGTAACCAGATGTTGGAAATTGACTACAGGGTTGACCTAACCGGTCAGCTTAAATCAGCAGATGGTCAGATTATTACTATGGAAGTTACAAATGCTGCTAACTGTACTGAGGTTATTTGGCAGGGTTCAGAGGGATTCATTAAAGACCAGCCTTTTGTGTATGAAGATATCAGCTTGAATTATGCCTATTATCGACCCCAAACAGCCAAAGAAGCCCAAGGAAGTAATCCTTTGATTATTTGGCTTCATGGTGCAGGTGAAGGTGGTAAGAATACCTTGATCAATATTTATGGTAACAAAGTAATTAATCTAGCAACAGATAAGATTCAAAAGTATTTTGGAGCTAGTGGAGCTTACATATTGACACCTCAATCACCTACTATGTGGATGGACTATAACGGACAGAGGGTTTATAACAATACAGTGGAAGACAGTAAAGGGAAATCCTATTATACACAAGCACTGATTCAACTTATTGATAGCTTTTTATCAGACCATCCTGAGATTGACAAAAGCCGTGTTTACTTGGGAGGTTGTTCTAATGGTGGTTACATGACCGTTAATATGCTTATTGAATATCCAGACCGTTTTGCTGGAGCCTTTCCTATATGTGAAGCTTATGAAGCTTCTTGGTTAGATGATAACAAGATTGAAAGAATCAAGAATATACCTATATGGTTGACGGCGTCAGTTACCGATCCACTTGTCAAAGTGGCAGAAGGTGAAGGAGACTTTGGTAGTTTTTCTCTAACAAGAGACGAAGAAGGAAAAGCCATTCTGACTGATAGTTACTCTAATGCCTTATATAATCGTTTGTTGGCTGCGAATGCTCCTGAAGTTCATTATACCCTCTTGGATAAAGTAGCTGATGAAACAGGTAAGTATTTTGATGAAACAGGTAAAGAACCTTATGAATACAATGGACATTTTTCTTGGATTAATGCCTTGAATGATACTTGTTTTATAGAGGAAAAGGGAAAGCGTCAATCTTTATTTCAGTGGCTGTCACAGCAGAAGAAGGGATAGGGGCTCAAAATGGATATGTCAATAGACGAACGTGTTATTGACACCTCCTTAGGTGAAAGCTGGTAGTCTTAAGGGAGCATACAAGCCGGTGTGGAGTATATGTGACCGTGAGAAATTATATGTAGAGATTCTCTAAGACCCCTAGTACAAAGCTTTTGTTTATAAATATTGTAGAGTACTATAAAGAGCCAAGAAGATCATATACTTGAAAAAGGTGGTCATCTTGGCTCTATTCTTGGCTCTATTTGTATTGTTCTTTGTATCTTCTTACTTAGTTAGAGAGTGCAATTCATGGAAGAATAAGCTATAATGTTAGGTAAAACCCAGTAAGATTTTCGTATGTAAGTGTATGAGTCATAATGAGAGTCTAATAAGGAAGAAAAGTGAGAAGGTAGAATGAAACATGTTTTTATTGTAAATCCAATGGCCGGCAAGCAAAAGGCCTTGGAGATGACCCATTTCATTGTAAAGAAATTTGACGATCCCATTATAGTTACAACTGAATATGAAGGACATGCTAGGGAATTGGCTAAGGAGTACGCAGGAAAGGATACTGCGATTTATTCACTCGGTGGTGATGGGACTTTTAACGAAGTTGTTAATGGCGTAGTCGAATCTGAATATAATATGAATACCCTAGTAGCTGACGTACCTTGCGGATCAGGAAATGACTTTATTAAGGTGATGACAGATGAAAAAGATCCTTATAAGCTTTTGGAATCCTATAAAAGAGGTAAGACCAAAATGGTCGATGTTGGTTCTATAAACGGAAGGTTTTTTGTTAATATAGCATCTATTGGTTTTGATGCAGAAATCGTTCTTGGGGCTAGAAAATATAAAAAGCTTCCTCTTGTGAGCGGGGAGTTAGCCTACTTAATCAGTGTTTTTGCGACATTAATTAAGTTAAAGGGTTATAAGGTTAAAGTCAGTATTGATGGTGAAGAGATTAATATATATGATATCCTCTTCATTATTATGGCTAATGGTAATTATTATGGGGGAGGAATGAAAGCAGCACCCCACGCTGTCATGGATGATGGTCTTTTAGATTTTTATTTAGTGAATAAAGTTAAGAGAAGACAGGTTCCTTTTCTCTTACCTAAATTCATGAAAGGAAGACATGATGAACTTAAAGTCGTCCGCCATTATAAGGGTAAAAAAATATTCATCGACAGTGACAAGCCACTGCCCATGAATATTGATGGTGAAATTATGTTAAGCAATCATGTGGAAGTCGATGTTAAGGCTAGTGTTCTTCAACTCTTGCTTCCACAGATTTGATCTCCTTTTGTATAGATAGGAGAGGTGACTTTGTATAGAAGGTTAATCTAAAATCAATGATTTGAAGCCAAAAAGTTTTCTAATACTTCAAAATAATCTTCAAAGGTTTTTCGGCAACACATAGGGTCGTTGATGATGATGCCGTCCGCTCTAAGACCCAAAAGGGTAAATGCCATGGCAAAACGATGATCGTCATAGGTCTCGATTATAGCTGGATTGACATGGCCGGGCTGTATATAAATATTTTCTCCGTCTGCATGACTCTTTATACCAACCTTGTTTAGTTGGGTTACAATACCGGTCATTCGGTCGCATTCCTGAATCTTAATGTGGGAGACGCCTCGAATAATGGTTTCGGTAGTGGCAAAGGGAGCAAGAGCCGCTAATGTCATGGCTTGGTCAGAGAAGTTATTCATATCAATATCGATACCCGGATAGCGACCATCCTTGGGTCCGGTAACCTCTATACCTAATTCAGTTTCTTTGATAGTACAGGTCATCTGTTGAAGAAGGTCAAGGTAACGCAAGTCACCTTGCATAAGGTCTTTCTTAACTCCTTTAACAAGAACAGAACCCCCAGTTAAGGCTGCTATGGAATAGAAATAACAGGCCGCTGACATGTCTGGCTCAATAGGATAATCCATAGCCTTATAGGTGTTTGGAAAAATCTTATAAGACTTGCCTTGAAAACTCGTTCTTCCGCCGAATTGTTCAACCATATGTCTGGTGATTTGAATATAGGCACCATCTGTTTTTTTGCTGCTAATATGAACATTAAAACCTTGGTCAGTCAAGGGACCAACCATTAGGAGAGCACTTAGAAATTGAGTGCTCTTTGTTATATCTAAAGAGACATCTTGACATTTTCCCTTGTTTCCTGTGACTTTAACAGGTAAATGGTAGGCTTCTTCCAGGTATTTAAAGGAGGCACCCATAGTGACAAGTGCATCAAATAGGGGCTTCATGGGACGCTTTTTCATCTGTTCAGAGCATTGGATAATATATTCACCCTTGGAAAGAGCTAGCATGGCTGTTAAGAATCTTGAGGCTGTACCAGCGCTTCCAACATTGATGGTAGCCTCCTTTAGAGGTATAGATCCTCCAAGACCTTGAACCCTAACTCTTTGATTAGGCTCATCAATTTGGACATCAAAACCAAGTGAAATCAAACTAGACAAAAAGTGCCTTGAATCATCGCTGAAAAGGACACCTTTTAGAGTCGTAACACCATCTGCTAAGGCTGCCATTAATAAGGCTCTGTTGGTAATAGATTTGGAACCAGGTACAGAAACTGTCCCTGAAAGAGATTTGTTTTGTTTTGGAACTCTGTATATAGTTTGTCCGTTTAACACTTCAAAAATACTGTCTTTCATAAGAAACCTCATCTTTCTTCCAAATAAATTTATGGTTTGGTCCTGTATATAGGATAGGATCATTAAGCTATATGATACATTGCTTGAATTATACATGAGATTAGGTTTGACTACAAGAATAAAAGGCTGGTTCACCATCCTATAGCTGTCCTTTGGTGGATTGTTACAGATATTGGTAGATATTGATTCATCTAGAGTAACTTCTTAGTTAACAAGTTGGAGAAATAGATGATAAGAATGGGGGAACTTATGGATTGCCTGCTTTTATAACTTATCATATAATGATAAAGGAGTGAGCTTCTTTTTTGGGTATGGAATCAGGATAAAATATTGTATGGAGGATTTATGGATCAACGAACCAGGACCAATTACCGGATGAAAATTGAAGACGAACAAATTGATAACCATACTTTTGCGGAAGAGGATGCTATTTGGCAGATGATTCGAGAGGGTAAGGTCGAAAGTGTGAAGAAAATTCGTCAATTAAGTCAATCGGCTTATCCTCTGGTTATTGAACATGATGTAAAGAAGAATGAAGAATATATGGTCGTATCAAGCATAGCGACCCTGGCCAGAGTTGCTATTAGTGTGGGGATTACTTCAGCTGAAAGCTTTCTTCTTAGCGACCTAATGTTGCGTGAATTGTCTTTTGCCAAGACTGTCAATGAAGTTCACGATGTTATGGTCGAAGCATATGTAGCCTATGCAGAATTAGTCAGGGACCATCTGGAAACCAGATCCATGAATAATTATGTTGAAGATTGTAAAAAGGATATTATAAAAAATATTTTTAAAGCCATTAGTCTTTCAGATATTGCCAAAGATTTAGGCATTCAGCCAGCATACCTTTCTAGATTGTTTTCTGAACATGAAGGGCAAACCGTTACAGCTTTTATTCACGAACAGAAAATCAGTGTGGCTAAGAACATGCTCATGTATTCAGACAGATCAATTGCAGAAATCGCTGATTATCTTAAATTTAATTCTCAATCATACTTTGGTAAGCTTTTTAAGAAGTACACGGGTATCACTCCGAAAGTATATAGGGATACTCATCATTTACCGGAATTCTAAACCTAAAATAGGGGCGTTTATTAAATCAAGGTCAAGAAAGTCTTAAACTGTACAAAAAAGTTATAAAAAATTAAAAATAGTGATATAAAGGATAAGAACATAATTATATACTTGAACTAAATACTTGTGCAATGAAGTAGATATATTATTAAAGTTAAATGGAGGTATTCAATGAACGTAGAACAATTAATAAAATCCATGACCCTTGAAGAGAAAGCAAGTCTTTGTTCTGGATTAGATTTTTGGCACACACAACCAATTGAAAGACTAGGCATTCCAGCTATGATGGTTTCTGATGGTCCTCACGGACTTCGAAAACAAGCAGACGAAAGCGACCATCTAGGCATTAACGCAAGTATAGAAGCGGTATGTTTTCCTACAGGATGTACAGTAGCGTCATCATATGATCGAAAGTTAATTCATGAGATGGGAACCATACTTGGTAATGAATGCCAAGCAGAAGGTATTGGCGTTATCCTCGGCCCTGCTATGAATATTAAACGTTCACCACTTTGCGGTCGTAACTTCGAGTATTTTTCAGAAGATCCATATTTATCTTCTAATATGGCAGCTGCACAAATAAAGGGTATTCAAAGTATGAATGTCGGTACTTCTGTTAAGCACTTTTTAGCCAATAACCAAGAACACAGAAGGATGACTTCAGACTCAAGAGTCGATACTCGTACTCTTCGTGAACTTTATTTGGCAAGTTTTTGAAACCGCTATCAAAGAAACCCAACCTTGGACAGTTATGTGTTCTTATAACGTGGTTAACGGTGTTTATGCATCTGAAAATCCACTATATTTGACAGATATTCTTAGAGGAGAATGGGGATTTGAAGGTTTTGTAGTCAGTGACTGGGGTGCTGTTAATAACAGGGTTGAAGGCTTAAAAGCAGGTCTTGAACTAGAAATGCCAACATCAGGTGGATTTACAGATCAAGAGATTGTTGAGGCTGTTAAAAAAGGCGAACTTGATGAAGCCATTGTTGATGAAGCCGCAAGACGTATACTTAATATTGTTGATAAATACTATAGTCATAAAGATGAAACAGCTGTTTTTGATAGAGATGTAGACCATGCTAAAGCCCGTAAAATTGCTGGGGATTCAATGGTACTACTTAAAAATAATGGTATCCTCCCACTTTCAAAAGAAAGTAAAGTTGCTTTTATTGGAGAGTTTAGTAAAAAGCCAAGATTCCAAGGTGGTGGTAGCTCCCATATTAATGCACATAAGATTGATAATGCTCTTAATATCGCATTAGAAGCTGGTTTTGATGTAGAGTTTGCAAAAGGATATGATACTATTGCAGATAAGGTTGATGAAGCCTTGATTGCAGAAGCTTGTGAAGTGGCAAAAAAAGCAGAGGTTGCCGTTATTTTTGCAGGTTTGCCTGATTTTTATGAGAGCGAAGGATATGACAGAACTCATATGGCCCTTCCTAAGAATCAAGATGTTTTGATCCAAAGAGTTTCGGAAGCTCAACCTAATGTGGTTGTTGTGCTTCATAATGGCTCACCAGTTGAAATGCCTTGGGTTGGTGATGTTAAGGGTATTCTTGAAGCATATCTATCTGGACAGGCTGTTGGTGGAGCTTGTGTGGATATCCTTTACGGAGATGTCAATCCTAGTGGAAAACTTGCAGAATCCTTCCCAATCCGTTTGGAAGATAACCCATCTTATCTCTTCTATCTAGGAGAAAAAGATGTAGTTGAATATAGAGAAGGTATTTTTGTAGGTTATCGTTACTATGACAAGAAAGCCATGGATGTACTCTTCCCATTTGGACATGGTCTTAGTTATACTAGCTTTGAATATAGTAATCTGCAGTTAGATAAGTCTTCCATGGAAGATACAGACGTATTGACTGTTTCTTTTGATGTAACTAATACAGGGGATGTATTTGGTAAGGAAGCAGTACAAGTTTATGTGACACCATCAGATGCCGGACAAGCGATTAGACCTATTAGAGAATTAAAAGGTTTTGATAAAGTTGATCTTAAGCCAGGTGAAAAGGCAACATTAACGTTCACTCTTGACAAAAGAGCCTTTGCATACTTCAACACGGATATTAATGACTGGTTGGTTGAAAGTGGTAATTACGGAATTCAAATAGGAGCCTCATCAAGAGATATCCGATTAGAAGGATCAGTAAATGTAACTTCCACTGTTCAAATTAAGCAAGAGTTCCATTTTAATTCAACTTTAGGTGATTTGTTGGCTAATGAAAAAGCCAAGACAGTAATTGAACCATACTTGCAAGCCTTGAACGAACTTTTTAGCGGAGGTGAAGCTGAAAGTGATATCGAAAGTTCAGCGATAACAGATGAAATGAAGTTGGCCATGATTAAGGATCTTCCTATACGTAACCTGATTTCCTTTAGTTCAGGAAAGGTGACTAAGGAACAATTACTTGGTATGTTGAACCAAATTAATGCTTTGCAATAAAATTTAGATAAGTAGCATTGAAGTCCTTATAGTTATCAATATTTGCACAGTGCCCTGCCTTTTTGACCAAATAATATTTGGCATTAGGTAGGGTACTTAATTTTTGGCTACTTGTATGAGCGATTTCTTGGTCATATTCACCTACTGCTACTAACAATGGGTAAGTCTTATCTTCTTCCGTTTTACGAAAGAGTTTATCTAGACCATTCATTTTGAGAAAGGTGGACCTTGAGATTTTAGCAAGACCAGATGCCATGTATTTGCGGCCTTCAGGACTAGAAGCTGAAACCTTTACCAGGTGACTTCTGAATTTTTTCATACTGAAAATAAGGAAAAAGATCCAGCGAAACATTTCCTTTTGTTGGGTTTTTAGTACATCATCATTATCTTTATGAATAGAATAGCCCCCTACAAGGGTTATTGTTTGTATCAGAGACGGATATTGGTCAGCTAGGCCCTGTGCAATAAGGGCACCTAGAGACACTCCTAGGACATGAACTTTTTGGATAGACAGCCTTTCAAGTATTTCCTTGATTAAGGTTGGAAGCATGACAAGATTCAAGGAAGAACCCTTTACTTTAGACTGTCCGTGACCTGGGAAGTCAAGAAGTAGAAGGTTGTAATTTTTATGGAAGGCTTCTGTCTGGCGGATGAAGATTTCATGGTCTGCAAAAGCAGGGTGAAGCATTAGGATGGTCTCTTTGTTTGATTCTATAGTATTGGTGTAGTAGCTAAGGCTACCTTTTTCATTTTCTAGGGTATAGGTACTTAGTATATTATTCATCCTTCTATTTCCTTTCTTTGATTTGATAGCCATTCTTTCCACGTTTCGTGGGAAACGATGGCAAGGTCTAAGGTTTTGATCTGGTATTTAATGATATCTTGATGTTTTTGGTCAGCCTGATAAGTATTGACTTTTTTCATTTCTTTATAAAAAGCGTCTAGAGAATCTGTAACAAAAGAAATAGCCTTATTAAATATAGTCAGGCGATCACTTATATCAAGATGTCCCATAAAAAATAGTCGTGTATTCATTTCAGCTTCGAATTTAACTCGGTTAATATCTCCAATCATCCATTGACGAAAATAGACCTTGCCTTGGTCTGTTATATGATAGAAATATTTCTTTCTACCTGTATCAGTTGCTTGAGCTTTAGTGACATAGCCAGAAGCCAACAATTTCTTTAGACCATTTTGTATGCTTCCAAGACTTGGTTGGTAGAAAGGAGAAACCTCTTTGGATAAGGCTTGCAACAAATCATATTGACTGAGGTCTTTTATAAGTAAAAACCCTAAAATAACAAATTCCATAGTAACTTCACTCCTGTTTTCATATTGTGTGGATGGATACAAATGTATATATATTAATTTTATTATAATATACCTATTAGGTATATTCAAGTTTTTTCTTATGTACTAAGATTGACGGAAATATTCATCTGTGATATATTGACCAATGAGAAGTAAATATGCAGGGGAGCTGATGTGTCGGCTGAGAGGAAGTATAAACTTCGACCCTTAACCTGATGTGGGTAATGCCAACGTAGGAAGTCTGAGTAAATGCGTATACATGGAGTACCCTAGGGGTACTTTTTTTTATAGGAAAGTGGACGAAGTAAAGTCACTTACATGACAGGGAGTTAAAGATGAAAAATGAAAGTATGTATCAATATGTAGAAGCCATAAAGAAAGAAAGACCGAGAATCCATAATATTAGTAATAGGGTAACTATACATGACTGTGCTAATATTCTTCTGTCAGCAGGTGCATCACCTATTATGGCTGATGATATTAGGGAAGTGGAGGAAGTAACTTCTATATGCAGAGGTTTAACTATTAATATTGGCACATTGGAGAAAGAAAAGATACCGTCAATGATTTTGGCGGGTGAGACAGCTAATCAAAAAGGAATACCAGTCCTTCTTGATCCGGTAGGTTTAGGAGCTTCC
>CAXXSW010000008.1:0-8806 GCA_963677625.2 Vallitaleaceae bacterium | reverse complement strand
TTAAAGATGGAATGAAAGTGGAGATTACCAATGATTATATGAGTGAGATGGAAGAAGGTAATTAGTATGCATTTTAGCGAGAATTTTAAGCAGGCATATCTCAGTCTCACCAGCAATAAACTGCGTTCTATTTTGACAATGCTTGGTATTATTATGGGTGTATTCTCGGTTGTTGCAATAATGGCGATTAGTAATGCAACTAAAGTCTTTATGGTATCAGAGTTTAACAAGCTAGGAGCCAATACTATTTTTGCTTCATATGCTGGTGATGGTGATAATCCTGCTGAGTTTTTCACTTTGGAGGATCTGGAAAATGTGACTAAAGGTATGTCAGAAGTGGAAAGTATAACTGCTATTCAAAATTTCTCTTCAACTATCAGATTAGATGAAGGAACTAGAGAGGCTAATATTACAGCGACCACAGCCCAATATACTAATTTTTCTGTTCTAAAGCTGGTTGAGGGACGGTTTCTAACTTCTTCGGATATTGATGGTAATAGGAGAGTATGCATAGTACCTGATACATACGCCATGGAATACTATGGGAAGACAGATATACTTGGTGAAGAGATTAGCCTTTATAATTACTGGGATGAAGTGATGAAGTTTAAGGTAGTTGGTGTCGTTAGTACTGAAGGCGATATGTTTTCTGGAATGATGGCTGGTCTTGAATTACCAGTTGACATCTATGCACCTATTACAACTATAGAGAGTTTTTACTACAATGACTATTTTACCAGATACAAATTGCAGTTGAAGATGGTGTTGACTTAAAGGTAGCAGGTGAGAAATTAGTTAGACTTCTTGAATTCACACATGATGTAAAGGATGTATATTATGCAGCCAGCGTAGAAGATATACAAGAACAGGTGGGTACGATTCTTAATGTTATTTCTTCAATACTTTTAGTTATTGCAATCATTACGCTGGTTGTTGGTGGAATTGGAATCATTAATATTCTTTTGGTTTCAGTAACTGAAAGAATTCGGGAAATTGGATTAAGAAAAGCAATTGGTGCAAGAAAAAGAGATATTGTTATGCAATTTCTTACAGAATCTATCATGATGACCGGTTTCAGTGGATTGATTGGAATTATACTTGGAATTATTACAGGTGGTATTATTTCATCAGTGATTAAGATTCCCCCAGTTGTTGATTTTAAGATTATTACTATTACTTTTATGGGGTCTTTGATGCTTGGTTTGATTTTTGGGGTATATCCAGCAAAAAGGGCGGCTGATCTCGATCCGATTGAGTCTTTGCGTTATGAGTAGAACTTTTTGATGATTAAAGATATAGGTGGAAATTTTCAAGGGAAGAGACCTTAGGGTCTCTTCCCTTTTGCTAGACTGGAATTTTTGTAGTTAGGATTTTCGGATACATCTCTACCAAACCAGTTAGGTGGGATAAATGAATTGGCATCATCCATGGAAGAGAACTCAACTTCAGCTAAGACAAGACCTTCAAAGTAGTCGTGAAAAATATCCAATTCAATGGTATAGTGATTGTAAGGAATGAAGTACCTTGTCTTATGAATGACAATGCCTTCAGTTTTCTTAGATAAATGTTCAAACTCAGATTGGCTTATGGTTAGTTCGAATTCTTCCCTTTCTATATGACCCTTTCCTTTTATGGTCAAAATAAAGTCTTCTCCAATCTGTCTGATACGTATTACTGGGGCCATGCTGATATAGGCCTGTTTAATGGATTTATAGGGATAAGTTCCTAGAAAATCCGGAGTTTCTTCTATAATATATTTACGTTCTATTTCCACTGAGATTTTCGCCTGAATTCTATGTTGACTTAGACGGATTCCTCCTTTCCTGTCATTGATAAAAATGGATAATATCTTGTCTAAGAAGAGATATAATGATAAAATGGTCTTAAATCGAAACATTACAGATATATTATATACTAGGAGGATGTTATGAGTAAAGCTGCTATATTTTTAGCCACCGGCTTTGAGGAGATAGAAGCAATTAGTATTATAGATGTGCTTCGCAGAGGTGGGATGGAACTTGATATCGTATCAGTTTCAGGAATGGAATATGTAGAAGGCGCTCATGGAATCGTTGTAAAAAGTGACTTGTTGTTTTTTTCTATAGATTTTAGTGAGTATGATTTGTTTCTTTTACCAGGTGGAATGCCGGGAACAAGTAATCTGTCTAAACATGAAGGCCTGTGTCACCTTCTTCAGGATGTTTATAAAGAAGGTAAGTTGATTGGTGCAATATGTGCTGCCCCTACTGTTCTTTCACAAGTTGGAATTCTTAAGGGTAAGAGGGCTACCTGCTATCCTGGATTTGAGAAGGAATGTGATCATGTTGATTTCTTGGATCAGGATGTTGTTAAAGATGGGAATATTATTACCGGTCGAGGAGCAGGGGTGGCTATGAAATTTGCTTTTGAGATTTTGAAAGAATACAATGAACATACTGAAGTTGAGGATCTTCGAGTTAGAATGATTCATCGGTAATATATGAAGTCTATTAAAGGAAGAACACCCTTGTCTATGAACTTAGATAAGGTGTTTTATTGTTTTCTAGGGCAACAATGGCAAAACGAACGAGGCCAAGCCTCTTTGTTCATGTTTCTATTAACAAACTAATTTAAAATAAAATATAAAGTTGTTTAGAATATGCTTGATTTTGATATTAATTTGTTTGTTAAATGAAATTGTTTATGAAAGAAGATTCATAAAGTAGTTAAACTTAACAGAAAACTTGCATAAATATTACAGAGCTGCAATTTTTGAACCATGAATACGTTCGCAGAAATATACTTGTGTTTCTGACAAAAACATTCATCGATATAGAGCAAATATATTACTAAAAATTATAATATAAACTTAGATTAAATATTAATGAAACTTTATATTTACTAACTTGCATTACTGATGATGTGTATGGAAAGCCAGTAAAACAAAGAGGTTTAGTCACTTTTCTATGTATGAAAAAAGATGAATATTGTATAAAAATACCTGTCTCTGTGGCATAAACGCTTTACAATGAAATTAAAATATTATATAATAATCGAGTATCAATTGGCAGTAAATAATATAACAGTCCTTATTTGGTTGAGGATTTGATGGGACATGGATATAGTTTTTGCCATTGGTAGAGTCGGATTGTGATACCTCTATAGTGTAGGGAACATCTTAGGTATTTGAATCTCATATGGTCCACAGCTTATTGATTATATTTGTACCAACAAATAATATGATTGGATTTTCATTTTATGAGAAAACTTTATTAAATGAATAACAGAGAAATATATCGATTGACAATGGAGTTGATTTTGATTAATTAAGAAGATTAATGAAACCATGATTGAGATATATTTTATTTTATGTTAGGGATTTAATGGGGGTTGATAAGGATAAGACTAAGGGCATAACAAGATATGGGCGTAATACCATGAGGCAGACCTAGCATAAGAGGATTAAAGACTTTACAGAACATGTTAACCTTGAAAGGAGCTATTAAATGAGCGGTTATTATATTAAAAGGATTGTGTCATCCTTAATAACACTCTTGATTATTACAACGTTGATATTCTTCATGATGCATTCAATTCCGGGAGGACCCTTTACTCGTGAAAGACCCGTACCTGATGAAATAATGAAGGCTTTAAATGCAAAATATAATCTTGATGCGCCATTGTATGAACAATATCTTGATTATCTTAAAGGTCTTGTAACCTTTGACCTTGGCCCATCATATTCAAAAATAGGAACAACTGTTACTGAACTGTTGATGTCAGGTTTCCCAGCGTCAGCAAAGATTGGAGGCTTTGCTTCCATATTGATTGTTGTACTGGGTATACCAGTAGGAATAATATCTGCTTTGAAACAGAACAAACCAATTGATTATTTTGTAATGTTCATGGCGACCATTGGTGTCACAGTGCCAAGTTTCGTTATGGCTGCATTAATTATTTATTTCTTTGCCGGTCAATTAGGGTGGCTACCAACATTCGGAATTGATACGCCCCTTGGCTATATTGGGCCGGTGCTAGCCTTGGCAGGATATTCACTGTCCTTTGTTGCCAGATTAACTAGGTCAAGTATGTTGGAAGTGCTAAGACAGGATTATATCAGAACGGCAAGAGCTAACGGTATTCGCGAATTTAAAGTTATTGCTAAGCATGCCGTAAAAAAATGCCTTGATTCCTGTTGTGACATATGTAGGTCCCATGGTTGCCGCTATCATGACTGGTTCTTTCGTTATTGAGAAAATTTTCGCAATCCCAGGAATGGGGTCGTTATTTCGTTGAATCTGTAACAAACAGAGACTATACAACATTGCTTGGTATCACTGTGTTTTACTCAGCGTTTTACATTGTAATGGTGTTGCTAGTTGATGTGGCTTATGGCTTGATCGACCCTAGAATCAGACTTGGGAAGGAGAAATAAAAAGTGGCTGATAGTAGATTTCAATTTATAGAAAACAACTTTGAGGATGAAGAAATATCACGTCCTAGTTTGACATATTGGCAAGATGCCTGGAGACGTTTAAGAAAGAATAAGTTAGCTATGTTTGGTGTTGTAGCAATAATTTTTATTATATTATTTGCAATAGTTGGACCAAAGCTTACACCTTTTACCTATTCTGACCAAACTAATGAATTTAAAAGTCTTCCACCACGACTAAGTGTTTATAGTGTAGGTGAAGATGTGAATTTATATCTATCAAGTGATTATAATATGTTTCTTGTCAATGACAAAGGCGTAATGGTTGAACGCTTGGAACTGGATAAGAAACAAAGAGACTTGATTAATAAGGTTTATGTTTATAAGTATGGTGAAAAAGAAGTCGTTTTGGATTTCTCCTATAATCTGCTTAAGAATAAAATGGGTTATGATTATGACTATACTATTGAATATGATGGTGTGGTTTACTACCAAGGTTCGGACCAAATGACAAAAGTTTTTAATAGAACATTCCCAATGGGGACAGATGACTTGGGTCGTGATATTTTGACAAGAGTAATGTATGGCACAAGGATATCTCTTCTAATCGCTTTTATTGCAACGTTAGTTAATCTTTTTATTGGTGTGGTTTATGGTAGTGTTGCCGGTTATGAAGGTGGGCGTGTCGATAATATTATGATGAGAGTTGTCGACATTATTAATTCCATTCCATTGGTGCTGTATGTAATTTTGATTATGGTGTGGTTTAGGGACAATGATGGATTGTGGAATATTATCATCGCCCTATCTACTGTTTATTGGGTGTCAATGGCTAGACTTGTTCGGGGCCAAATGCTTTCTCTTAAAAATCAAGAGTTTGTATTGGCGGCGAGAGTTATTGGTGTTCCGAGACATATGATTATTTTCAGACATTTGATTCCTAATGCCATGGGACCGATTATCGTTTCTATGACAATGATGATTCCTTCAGCAGTGTTTACGGAAGCTTTCTTAAGCTTTATTGGTCTGGGCGTTTCTGCACCTCAAGCGTCATTGGGAACATTGGCTAACAATGCATTATCAGGCCTGTTGACTTATCCTTACCAGTTGTTCTTCCCAGCTCTTACAATTGCCCTTGTAATGTTGGCGTTTAATTTCTTGGGTGATGGATTAAGAGATGCCCTGGATCCACGTTTGAGGAAAGGATAGGAAATAATCATGAGCGAAAATATTTTAGAAGTTAAAAATTTGAATACATCCTTTTATACTCATCTAGGAGAGGTACAAGCGGTTCGTGGTAATAGCTTTACCATGAAAAAGGGTGATATCTTGGGTATTGTTGGGGAATCTGGTTCAGGAAAAAGTGTTACAGCTATGTCTATTATGGGATTGGTTGACCATCCTGGACGTATTAAAGATGGTGAAATCATTTTTGACGGTAAGGTGATTACAGATTTTTCTGAAAAAGAAATGACAGATTTACGAGGAAAAGAGATTTCTATGATTTTTCAAGATCCAATGACATCTCTTAACCCTGTTTACTCCATAAAGAATCTTATGGTTGAGGTTATTCGACGACATAAGAAAGTGTCCCACAAAGAAGCAGTAGCTATAGCTATTGAGAAGTTGAATATGGTAGGTATTCCTGAACCTGAGAACAGAATTGATTCTTATCCTCATGAGTTTTCAGGAGGAATGAGACAGAGGGCTATGATTGCAACTGCCTTATCCTGCGATCCTAAACTTTTGATTGCTGATGAGCCTACTACAGCGCTTGATGTGACTATTCAAGCTCAGATTCTTGATATAATGAAGAGCTTGGCAAAAGAGATAGATACATCCATTATCATTATCACCCATGATCTTGGGGTTATTGCTGAAACCTGCACAAATCTTGTTGTTATGTATGGTGGTTTGATTATGGAGAAGGGTACTGTGGATGAAATTTTTCACTCGCCACAACATCCATATACAGTTGGCCTTTTAGACTCTGTTCCTAGAATGGATAGAAAAGAAAAGGGACGTTTGGTTCCTATTCCAGGTTCGCCACCAGATTTGATGAACCCACCAAAAGGATGCCCTTTTTCAACAAGGTGTCCACATGCCATGAAAATATGTAAAGAAGAGCTTGCTCCTACATTTGAAGTAAGCCCTGGTCATTCATCTGCTTGTTGGCTCTTGCATGGTGATGCACCTGAAGTTGGCAATTATGTAAAAGGAGTGGAGATTAATGAGTGATAGACCGTTATTGGAAATACAAGATCTTCAGAAGTTTTTTACAGTAAAGAACTCTATCTTCAAAGATCGTAAGAAAGTACTGAAAGCTGTAGATGGTATTTCATTTGAAATTAAAAAAGGGGAAACCTTTGGACTTGTTGGAGAATCGGGATGTGGTAAATCTACAACTGGTCGATCTATCGTTCGACTTTATGAGCCCAATGGGGGAAAAATTGTTTATGACGGTATAGATATTACCCACTTTAGCGAAAGGGAAATGCTTCCTTATCGTAAACGGATACAAATGATTTTTCAAGACCCTTATGCTTCTTTGAATACAAGAATGACGGTAGCTGATATTATTGGTGAAGGTCTTGACATTCATACAGACTTCAGAGGTGAGGAAAGACAAGAGAGAATTTTTGAACTTCTTCGTCGTGTAGGACTTAAAAAGGAACATGCCAGCCGTTATCCACATGAATTTTCGGGTGGACAGAGGCAGAGAATTGGTATAGCAAGAGCCCTTGCTATTGAGCCTGAACTTATCATTTGTGATGAGCCTATTTCAGCTTTAGATGTATCTATTCAGGCTCAGGTTGTTAATATGCTAGAAGACTTGCAAGAAGAATTAGGATTGACATACTTGTTTATCGCTCATGACCTTTCTATGGTTAAGCATATTTCTGACCGTATTGGCGTTATGTACCTGGGCCACATGATGGAGATTACCACTAGTGATGAACTTTATGAACATCCATATCATCCATATACGAAAGCTTTGTTATCATCCATACCTATTCCGGACCCAAGAGCTAATAAAGACCAACGGATTATACTTGAGGGTGATGTAAAGTCACCAATTAACCCCACAGAGGGTTGTCGTTTTAGTTCAAGATGCCGTTATTGTAAGGAGCTTTGTAATGAGAAGACTCCTGAACTTCGAAAAGTGACAGAAGGCCATTTTGTGGCATGTCATTTCGTCGAAGAAATTAATAACCTGTAAACGGTATATAGATAAGTTTCCAGGACATTATATGTGATATTATTTGTTATATTTCTTATAGCAATTAGTATAAATCTTCATTAAGATAAAAGGAGGTCAAACATGAAGAAACTATTATCATTACTTTTAGTATTGACTTTGGCTGTGTCTTTATTCTCAGGATGTGGTTCTGATGAAAAAGATACAAAAGAAGATACTACTAAAGGCGAAACAAAAGAGGATACTAATAAAGAAGATGCCACAACTACTGAGGACAAAGATGCTGAGGACACAGGATCTAATGATACAGCTGAAGAAACTACAGAACCAGCTGGTAAAATCCTTAAGTGGAATGTTGGTGCTGACCCAAAAACTCTCGATCCAACCTTGAACGAAGCTAGTGACGGTGGTGACGTAATCAACCAAACTTTTGAAGCCTTGACAAGAGAAAAATCCGGTATCGTATATCCTGGTATCGCTGAATCTTGGGAGGTGTCTGAAGATGGTTTGACTGTAACTTTCCACTTAAGAGAATCAAACTGGTCTGATGGTTCGCCTCTTACGGCTAACGATTTCGTTTATGCTTGGAAAAGAGGTATGGACCCAGCTACAGCTTCAGGATACGCGTGGATTTGGGAATATACTAACATAAAAGGTGCATATGAAGCCACTGTTGGTGAAGGTTCACTTGATGATGTTGGTGTTTATGCAGAAGATGACTACACTTTGGTAATTGAGCTTACAGTTCCAACAGATTATATTGTGTCATTACTATCATTCTACCATTTTATTCCAGTTAAGCAATCTGCTGTAGAATCTGCTGCAGATGGTGCTTGGGCTAAGGATCCTGAACTTACAGTATCTAATGGTCCTTTCGTTCTAACTTCATATACAATTGGTGAAGGCTTAACACTTGTTAAAAACCCTGAATACTGGAATGCTGACGCTGTTATGCTTGATGGTATTGACGCTGTATTCATTGATGAAGAATCAACTGCATTCCAAGCTTATAATAATGGAGAATTAGACTTTATACCACAAGTTCCAACTGCTGAGGTTCCTAGGCTAATAGCTGAAGATCCAAACTTCTATGTATTCCCATTACTTGGAACTTACTATTACAACTTTAACTTAGACCTTGAGATGTGGGCAGATCCTAATGTGCGTCGTGCCTTATCACTAGCTATTGATAGAGA
>CAXXSW010000007.1:867500-980979 GCA_963677625.2 Vallitaleaceae bacterium | reverse complement strand
CTAGTTTCATCTTGGATCTCGGAGTTACTGAAAATACATTCCGATAGAAGTGTACTGTACAGCGTTGATATTTAGCTTCAGGAAAAACCTCTGGTATGGATTCAAGCATACCAAGACTTTTGTCACCAGTTATGAGTTTAACACCAGATAAACCACGTTGTTTCAGCCATAACAAAAAGGATTTCCAACTTTCTTTATCTTCCTTCATACCTTCGGCTGCACCTAGGATTTCTCGGTATCCATCTTTATTAACACCAATGGCAATGAGAATGGCAACATTCTCGTACTCACCACCCCAAGAGCGTTTCATGAAGATTCCATCAACATAAACGTAAGGATACTCGCCACCATTTAACGGGCGATTACGCCATGTTTCGATATGCTCGTAAGCTTTCTTATTAAGATTACTTATTGTACCTGGTGAAACTTTGGTTCCCCAGAGGGCTTCTGTAATATCTTCGACACGGCGGACAGAAACACCAGCAAGATACATTTCTATAAGTGCTTCTTCTACTGAACATTCACGACGACGATATCTCTCGATTATGGCTGTTTCAAACGGTATGCCTTTCAACTTGGGTACCTTCAATGTTACATCACCAGATGTAGTGGTCAGATTTCGTTTATAGTGACCAGAACGATATCCCTGGCGTTCCTGGGTCCGTTCATACTTAGAAGCATTTAGAAGTTCATCAGCCTCTTGGTTTAGGAGATTGTTGAGGGTTTCCTCAATACTGGTTCTCACAAGATCTTTAATTTCGGTTTTGATTACTTGTTCGTTAAGTTGTATAATGTTATCGGACATGATTCTTAGCCTCCTTTGATAGGTTTTTGTGTGGTAACTTAATTCTACCAAACGGCTAGGACTCATGTCCTTTAAATTTATGAATTTGCGAAATTAATTATACGTTATCAGTTAATATAAGCTATACAATAAAACGATTTATCATTTACGACATAAGACCAATACACAGTTACATAAATAAAGGGACTCCCCACACTATAGTTAGAGACTCCCTAAATGTTAAGACATATCATAATCTTCTCTGTTCCATATTAAATCTTTACCACTAATTCTTTATATAGTCTAAATATGATATTTGATAGGAAATTTCACCAAGCATATTATGTTCAAGTATGTAGCTAATTTTTATTATACTCTATACTGCTCACTAAATAGCTTATTGTTAATTCCATGACTGCATATAAGTTACAATTATTATCAAATAACAAACGTTCTTCAATATTATCATCTTTGTCATAAAATAATATTAAAGATTTTAGATTTTCTTCAATAGCCTTTTCTCCTTAATCGTTAATAACCTCATTTGCGTAACTCACACTTGTTTTTTCGATTAATAATGTTAGAGCTAATAATATAATAATGATTGATTTTATCTTTACATATTAAACCTTTCTCATTTTCGTATGCTGATTATATGCTTTTGTATTATTCTTATAATACGAACCATCAGTAATATATATTATCACTTATATAACTTGTACTTTCTACAAAATTATCATCTTCATACAAATATGCATATGATTTAAACCTATAAGAATAACCAATTGCTACATACCAACTACTGGATAAATAGCATTCCGTACTATTAGCTTCATTTGACTAAGTTTTTATGGTCTTCCATTTACCGTTCTTGTATTGCTGTAAATATCCGTATAGTTTTATTTCATCAACATTCCTTGACCATAAAATTGTTGAAAATGACGATTTACCATTATCTGATATATCAAAACTATTTTGAAATAAATTTATATATGCAAATCTTGCTTGAACAATCTCTCCATCATTTTCTTTATCCTTCATTTGTTTTGCTTCTGCAGGAATACTACCCACCGATAGCATAGTTAATAAAATTAACAGACCAGTTAGCAATCGTTTAACTCCTTTATACATAAAAATCACCTCCTTTCACTATATATATATCAATGAAGAGAGATGATTTGTGACACCTATGCCAATATTTCTTCATCCTTTATATTTTCTTCTATTTTGACTGCTTCTTGTTCAAAAACTCTTTATTAAATTAAAAAGCTGTCTCCATTAACTGACCAAAATATCAGTCCATACGATTTATCGAGCCAAGCCCAAACGGGGATAGGAAAATCTAACTTGCACACACTAGTTAACACCTGCTGATTATAATTACATAATATTCTAAGTTAATTAAATCCTAATTATCTAATACTTATCTTACTTCATTCCACAAAATTTTATTAATATAAAATTACATTCACTCAAAAATATAATATCCTTCCCAGTATACTTTCTCTCCTTCACACATCTGTAAGCTATCTCCATTAATCAAATTGAAATATGACTTGCCGTAATCTAATGTAAAACTAGAGGGATTATCATTACTTAAATACTCAAATCTACCCAGCCCAACATTCATTATACCAGCAATTAAAGAAAACTCATCATCCTTTGAACTCAAAGCATATTCTTGAACAATACCTACATTTTTAGCAACAGATTGAGAAGATTCAGCAAGTGAACTCGACGAAGCATTCCCGTCTCTTAACCTATATTCTATTGCATCATCCCATATAGAATTTTGAGTTTGTAAGCCGTAATATTTTAAAATCTCAATTTCTTTTAATGCTTCTATCTCTACACTGATATGAATTGCTTCTTTCTCAAATGAGTATGTCACTACCTCCATTATTGCTGGTTCATAGTCATTATAGGCATTCACAATGTTTGTCACTTCAATGTCAAAAGTTTCAATTCTATATAATTTATTTTCTTTTATAGAAACTCCTTCTTGTGACATAACAACACTTACCGTCTCTGCCGTTGGTTCCCCAGTTCCATCACCATTAGTACCATGCCAGCCGCCAGTAAACTGTGCTGTTTTATCATCCAAATAACTCATCGAACTTACTATATATGGTCCAATCCAATCAGTACAAACCTCTAACTCTTTTAGTAACTCATTCTGCTTATAAAACTCTATTTTACTAAAACCAAATAATTCATTGATTCCACCACTTTTCATTTCAATTTCGATAGAATGATCATTCCGAGGAATTGTAACAAATACGCCTTCATCTGATTTAAATACTGTCAAAATATTAAGTTCGTTTCCACCTATTTCTAGCTCGTTTATATCGCTACTTATTTGAGCTTGATAATTTATCGAAGGCTTAACTTCAGTTTCTATCTTTTGTGAGTTATTTAGATTATCAATTTCATTGCTTGTACACCCACTTATTAAAATAAGTGCTATTGCAACTATCCAAAAATGTATCTTCAATTGTATATCCCCTTATTTTTTATAACTAGAAGGTATACTAACTTTCATTAACATACCTCCTATATTTCATTGAATCATAATATTATATCATACTGTCAGTCGATTTCAAACTTTACATTACCAGTACCTCCACCTGGTAGCAAAAATTTAAATGTATTACTTGTAATAGTAAATGAATAACTCTCTTGATAATCGTATATCGTAATAGCTTTCCAAGTATTTCCATCATAAATAGCATAGCTATCTCGGGTGTAACCATAAAAATCTAAACTCTCCCAGTCAGGAGTTATCGTCATCGTTTTTCCAACACAATTAGCTAGATTAATATAATATGTTACACCATAGTTACCATCCGAGTCATAAACTGAGCCTGTGGCTTCACTATAAGAAGCATCTTCATGTTCATTGAAATTAGTATTAGCAGGTGATGAATATGTTAACATATTAGTATAAAATCTATGATTTGAGTTAGTATTGTAATTGTAATAAGCATATCTATTATCGTGATCGAATACAGCTGTCGTAAAAGGTGATACGTAGGTGCATTTTGGTACAGAAATTGCCTGACTTAAATCACTTGTCTTTACGCATGCTACTTTACAGTACATACCTGAAGATGTAGTTTTAAACAATACTTTCCCTGATGCTATACGCCAGTTATCTACATCTTCATAATTAATAAATTGTACACTATATGCTGGTATGTTATAAGTTGTTGCTGTACCTGCTCCATTCCAATAATCAGCTATCATTTGCGCTGCTACATCTGCTCCTCTCTGACTAGCAGAAGTTGTCTTTGCTGAAGCGTTGTTACTATATACAGTAACGGTTTTAGAAGTACTGTTGGTATTACAAATCATAACCCCAATTCTTAATGTAGAACCAGTTTGATTCCAATGATAGTATTCCGCATCATAATTCTGATATGGAGTTAAGTATTGGGAAATGGTATATCCTCCATACGATGAATTTAAGGAACTTGAAGTAAAAGCTTCTGGACTATTGCTATAAATTAGCTTATTTCCATTTCTAGTAAAACTCAACCTGTCATTAGATTCATCACAATCTGCATAAATTGACATTGTTGATGACACCATGATCATTAATGTTACAAATAAAACAAACGCTTTCTTACAAATTTTCATAATTGATCTCCTTTTCTCATCAAATTGAGTTAATAAATCCTATTTAGTTTTCTTTCAATAATCATCAAAATTATTTTTTCTGATTCTACTTAAATTGCACTCAATTATGTAATTATAACTGTCGTTCTTGAATAGTCTGTCAATAACAAATATTTCCACTTAAATAACTTGTACTTACCACGAAATTATCATCTACATACAAATATACAGATGATTCGAACCAATAAGAATAACCACTCACTACATACCAACTAATGCATATATAGCATTCTGTACCATTCACTTCATCTGACTAAGTTCTTATTGTCCATCATTATTCGCAATATCGAAACTATTCTGAAATAAATTAATGTATACAAATTTTGCTTGAACAACCTCTTCATCATTATCCTTCATTTATTTTGCTTCTACAGGAATGCTACCCACTGATAATGTAATTACCAAAATTAACAAATCCTTTAAAGCCTTTATACATAAAAATCACCTCCCTTCACTATATATAACAATGAAGGGAGGTGATTTGTGACACCTGTTCTCACATTTATTTATTTTTTTTAGATTTTCTGCCATTTTAATCACTTCTTGTTCAGAAACTTTTCCTTGAACTAAAAAACTGCCCCCATTAACAGACCAGAATAATATGCTACGTCCATCTTTTAAGACAAGCTCTGTCCACTAATATCTCCAAGGGGAACTTCTTTAATATCAGAATCTTCAGTATCTATCTGATAATTAGCATTTCCTTGACTTTGGTTAAAGATTATCATATCTTTTTCATTTATATATTCAATAATTATCATCTCACCCACAATAGTATAACTATCATAGCTATACCCTGTTGGTAAATATGAGAAATAGAAAAATATTTCCTGATCAATATCTGGGATACCTTGATTACTTTCATCTTCTCTTTTCTCAATTTCTGTATAATTTTCCTTTTTATAGAAAAAGAAATTGTCAAATGATTTTGATACTTTCAATTGATCGATTTCATTCTTATCCCTTTTTCATTTCTTCACCATGCTCCCTCCTCCCACAAAATTAGGTGTTCTTGCAGATATATTCTTCTTGTACTTATATCAAAATTTGTATTCACAACCAACCCTCCCTTTAAATATAATAACATAAAACCTGATTCTTTTCTGTTTCAGCAATTTATTTTTCCGCCTCCATATGAAGATCTAGGCATGTATAGCACCTTTGAATCCTACCCATATATTTTTTATATTTCAAATACCATATAATAAAATGTATGTTATAGTATAATAAATTGTATATAAAAATTCAACTATCGACTAATTCGTCATATTATTGACATTTTATTTGTATACTATAACATTTACATCTGATTATATAAACGGAGGCCCTCTCATGCAAAGTAGTCCTAACTTTATTCAATTTCCTGACGATTTACCCATTCATATGCAATTGGTTAAAGAAGACTTTCCTACTGTCCACTGGCACTCAAGTACCGAATTACTTTTTGTCCTTTATGGAAAGATTACCCTTATCATAGATGATAAATCCTATAATATGAGAGAAGAAGATATTTGCATTATCAATCCTAACGCCAATCACGTTATTAAAGGCAGTCACTACGAACTTTTATCCATATCTCTGCAATTCAATCAGTTGAAGTTTAAAAATTCAGAAGACCTATATTTTGACCTGAACTCAAGTGGTAATACCTTTAGCTCTAATTACGATACAATACGAAGACTCATTGCTCAATTAGTCAAAATTTCTTCTTCAGGTGAAAACAGGTATATGACAATGAGCCTTCTCTATTCGTTAATTTCCTACTTGATTGACAACTTTCAAACTTCTACTCCTCTTAAACAATCTATATCCAAAGAAAATAAACGCCTGAAAAAAATCCTAACCTATATTGATGACCACTACAAAGAAAATCTTCAGCTTAATGATCTTGCTAAAGGTTTTTCTTTGACACCTTCTTACTTATCTTCCTATTTCAAAAAGAATACAAGTATGACCTTTTTAGACTATTACAATCAGCTCCGATTAAGTCACGCTGTCAACGAAATGCTAACAACTACACAAGCATTAGAAACCATTGCCTTTTCCAATGGATTTTCAGACTATCGTTCTTTCACAACTCTATTTAAGCGAACTTATGGTATACTACCTAGCACTTATAGAAAGCAGCATACATTAAGTTTAAATTCAGAAACACAAAATGATTCTTTCATTTCTGTTGAAGACAGTGAATCCCTAAAGTCACTTTCTAAATACCTTAAACCAGTAGAAAAAAGAAGTCAGATATCACCAATTCAACATACCAATACGAAGCAGATTTTTATTGATGGCGGTAATATCCCCTTCGACTCACCTGGCGATTCACTTAAACACAAATTCAAAAGAGTCTGCGCAGTAGGAAGTGCTAAACAATTCCTTTATTCGGAAATACAAGATATGCTACGAAAAACTCAGAGAGAAATTGGCTACGAATTTGTCAAATTTCATGGCATACTCTCCGATGAAATGATGGTTTATAAAGAAAACGAACACGGCGTCCCTTCCTATACTTTTACACTTGTCGATAAGGTTATGGATTTTTTGTTGTCCATTGGATTACGACCCTTTCTTCAGATTTCCTTTATGCCAATAGATCTAGCTTCCGATCCAAGTAAAATAATTGACATGTGGCATTTCAATACGTCACCACCCAAGGATCTTACTAAATGGGATAATCTGGTTAAGGCATTTGTCTCACATCTTATAAACCGTTATGGTCAAGTAGAAGTATCATCTTGGCCTTTTGTCATATGGAATGAACCGGATGGTTCTTTGGACTCTTTTGGTTGGGAAAACCCCTATGAATTTTTTGACTTTTATTGCCACACCTACCAACAAGTTAAGGCAGTATGTCCTGCAATCCAGATCGGTACACCATCCCTTCTACTTCAACCAGATCAGGATCAAAAATGGGCTTTGGATTTTTTTAATTATTCAGTAGCCAAGAACTGTCCTGTAGATTTTTTAAATATTCATTATTATGACAACGATTTTTCCAAACAAGATTCAAACGCTATTAACACATTTTCTTTAAGCAACCTAACCAAACTTTGTCCCATGAAGGAAGACCCCTTTGCTTTCACCAAATTTATTAATGGTATCAAAGAGTATCAAAAAGACCTAGGAATCAATGACTTTCCCATATACTTAAGCGAATGGAACCTGACCATATCACAAAGAGACCTTATTAATGATACCTGTTTTAAATCTTGCTATCTAGCCAAAAATCTTTTGGAAAACTATGACCGTCTTGAATCCTTTGGTTACTGGGTTCTCAGTGACTTTATTGAAGAGATGCCAATACCTGAAGACCTTTTTCATGGTGGTTTAGGTCTCTTTACCTCCAATGGAATACCCAAAGCTAACTACAATGTTTTTCGCCTTATTAATCAATTAGAAGATCAACTCATAGCAAAGGGCAATGGTTACTTCATTACAAAATCTAATTCTAAGATTACAGGAATTCTATATAACTACGAACATTTTTCCAAGCTATTTGCCACCGGTATCCTTTTTGATGTAAGCAAGGACAATCGGTACGCTGCTTTTTCCGAAAAAAAACAAGCCCTCTTTAACTTTAAGTTTTCAGGGCTGCCTTATGGAAACTGCCTTATAAAGGAATCAATTATTAATCAAGAGCAAGGTAGTTCCTACGATGCATGGGTTAAAATGGGGTCAAGAAATACCTTGAATTCTGAAGACTTTGAAACCTTAAAACGAATGTCCGAACCTGGACTTCACGTTCATTTTAAAAGGATTACCGGCAAAGAATTGTGTTTGAAATTCACTTTACAGCCCTTAGAGGTAAGGCTTTTTGAGATTAGTTTATTAGTGTAAGCCGCTTTATCAGCAAAAGAAGTAGCCTATCTACTTGATGTATTAGCGTCATGGTTAATGAAACTGTTAAATATTCTATTCCATGTTATTTAACACATAGATGTTCTCCATAGATTCAACAACCAATACTTCTTTAAATTCTATCTCATAAACAAGCAATTGTTCACCTGCAACCTGAATTGTATTATCATATTCAGGGATTTTTTTAACGAAGGCTTGTTCACAATCATATATAGACAACTTACTTCTTACCGCTACACCTACTCCCTTGATATGTCCATTTCCAACCCTTGGAATTGTAGTAAAAGCTACATGTGGGTTTACTTCCATTTCATTAACTTTAGCATTCTTCTTAAATGAGGAAAAAACAATAACTCTTCGTTCCATATCATAATAAAAATTAACTATACGTACATTCGGTTTATTCCCCACACTCGTCGCTAATGCTATTGCATCACTTTCTTCCATCATCTTATAAAAAATTTCTTTTGATTTCATAACTTCCTCCTACATAGTATGTTAAACATTGATTTCAGTACAAATATAGTATAATATTTAAAATATTCATTTTATGACACCTTTTAGGAGATTAATATATGAAAAAATCAGAACGTTTAAATGATATGATGATTTACCTAAATCAGAAAGATTACTTTAATCTAAAAGATTTGATGAAGAAATACAATATTTCAAAAAGTACAGCTTTAAGAGACATTCAATCCCTTGAAGCTATCGGTATGCCTATATATACAGAGTATGGACGAAATGGGAGATATGGTTTACTTAAAAATCGACTATTTGCCCCTATCCTATTTTCTTTGGATGAATTATATGGCTTGTATTTCTCTATGTTAACTTTACAAGCATATGAATCAACACCCTTTCACCTCTCTGCAAACCACTTAAAAGAAAAATTTGAACGATGCTTGCCAAAAAAACACCTTAAAGCACTTAACGAAATGAGCAATATACTGCATTTTGATACAATAAAACATAACAATACCAGTCCTTATCTTCAAGTAATAATGCTGTCTGCCCTAGATGAGCAAGTATGTAAAGTTCAATACAAAAAAAAAGAAGAAGTAAAAACATATTATCTTCAGTTCGATGAGGTTACAACAAGATTTGGTCAATGGTATGTTGTTGGATATAACTTTGAAAGACTTCACCATCAAGTCCTTAGATGTGATAAAATTATTGGAATTAAACATTCTTCGCGCTTTAAGCCTATACCTCTAGAACAATTAATTGCAGAAAAAAATTCTGAATTCTATAAAGATACGCCTACTTTTTTTTGTGTAGAAATAGCTCCTCAAGCCAAAGACTTATTTTACAAAGAGAATTATCCAAATATGAGCCTCAAAGAGGAGAAAAACATAATGTACATTCAAGGACATTATCAAGCCTTTGAGCTTAACTTTATAACAAACTACCTGCTAAATTATGATCATCTAATTCTATCAGTAGAACCTTATGAACTCAAGGAGTCTTTGATTTTAAGAACAGAGAAGCGTTTGGCCCATCTAAAAGAACTGTAATGACATAAATGAAGTTATGAGTTTATTCATGTTAACTATAGAATCATTTCTAATCTAATCATCACCTCTCCACTTCTACGATTGTTCACATCATGAGTGGCCGTAATATACTTGTATCCAGCATCTGATACGGTTCACCGCGCTTCACTAAACTGGGGTTTTTCTGAAAATATAATTCTCAGCTTTAGTTTGGTAGTTAGGCCCCTTCATCGTTTTTCTCACTTTTTCGAAGTCAATATCACGGCTTCTACTAAATTTAAAATACTTCTCAAGATTCTCAGTGTCCATCATGTTATTAAAATTTATGACACCAACAAACTCATAATCAGAATCGCTGTATGCTAATGTTGCATCTCCATGACTATCATTACACAGTAAGATACCACCTTTTTTCAAGTAACTCTTTGTAGCCTGTCCTACAAATCCAGCATACTGTGAAATAATCAAATCCACTTTTTCAAGATTTAATTTTTTTTTGTAGTTTTCATTGTAAAAATTCATCTCACAACCACCCTCATACTGCTTATATTTCTCGATAAAGTTGAGAATTTCATTCATGTTCTTAAAAAATTTTGCAGTGCCTTTAAAACTATCAACATAAGTAACTTTGGGTATTACCAGTGATGGACTAACATCAATATGACTACCAGGATATAATGCACTTCTTATTTCGAAGGCATCTGTAATTGATTTATATAATTCTGTCCTATCGCCAATTTTACTAATATATTCTTTATATACATCAATTGATGATTTCATGAATAAACCTCCTTAAATTCTTTATACCTTACAAAATAGTATTACTTATGATACGGTTTAAAGTGCGTTTAAGTAAATCATAGGAGAAGTTTCATTGAGAGATATGATATGGATATGTTTAGTTTGTATCAATAGAATCTTCCTTCAACCAATCAATAATCAAACCAATGGCTTCCAATGGTGCCTCTTCTTGAATCCAATGACCGTAATCTAAGGTTCTAACTTCAACCCGCGGAACATAATCAACCAGATCCGATGCTTGAGCTACAGGGTCTTTTTCTCCATAGATCATCACTGCAGATTGATGTACTATGGGATCGACTTCGCCCAATATATGCCAGTTTCTATCTAGGTTTCTAGACCCGTTAAATCATCTGTCAAATGATTAATATCATAATCAACAACCTCATCAGGACATGATGAGTTACCAAAACCCCTCTTGTTTGGTATGATTACGTGGTAACCTGCTTCTACAAGGGCTGGAACCTGGTGCCGCCAAGAAAATGCAAACTCTGGCCAACCATGACATAAGATAATTGGGTTTCCTTTATTCCATTCACCTGCTTGAAATACTTCTAATCGAATATGGTTTACTTCTATCATTGTTGCTTTAGAAAATATGTTTTTCATATCTACCTCCAAAAAATTGTGCAATAGTTTTGACTTCTACACACTCCTCAAAACTCAGGATCAAATATATCTTCCACTCTGGTCTTAATCTTCCCACTAAACTTGAGTATAATCTCTTTCTTTTGAAGATTTTGATTCTCCTGATTATATAGGTCATCGTACTCTACGCCTTTATGTTCGAACTTCATATGTCCAACAGATATGTCCTGTATTCTAGACAGCCTAAATAATCTAAAATCATTCTTCAACCTATAATAAGCGAAACAAGTACCATGTATATCCCTTAAAAACAAGAGATATTGGCTCAACCTGTCTTGAACTAATCTCACCTGCATAGTTCCTGTAGTCAATGTGAACCATTCGTGTATTTTCAATCGCTTGTCGCAATAGACTTATCAGTTCTTTATGTCTTGAACTTTTAGTCCAAGGCTGTTTAGTAATAATAATCTGCTTCATCTGTTGACTAAGCTCATCAACCTTATCTGCCGGTATCAAATTCCTTAATTTCTCTATAGACCCATCCAGCTCAGAGTCTTCAAATGAAGAATTAAAGCCTTTCAAGGCAGCTAAGATTGAGGATAAATTTTCAAAGGTCAAAAGTTGATGACTCAGCTTATAATTATCCATTATACCAAATCCACCATTATTTCCCTGATAGGATATTACAGGAATTCCCGCCTGATTAATAGCATCAAGGTCTCTATAGACGGTTCTTATTGACACTTCAAATTTATCTGCAAGTTCCTTTGCTGAGATACGTGGTCTATTTAGTAACATAACAATAATCGTCAACATTCGTTCAACGCGCATATAATCTCCTTAGATTCATTATTTTTGAAATCTACTCATTTATGGTACGGTTCAGCGTACCGTACTAAACTGAGTTTTTTCTTACTTATTGGAAAGTACCATCAAACCATTCTTCATAAAATCTTGAGTTAATTATTAAATTATCTATTCTAACCAATGTACTCTCTCTTTCATGAATCGTATCTGTATCTTCATATTGCATATAAAGTACAAGTTTAATTGTTAAATCATTAAAACAGTAATCAAATCTATTCAAATGAGTAGATTCGCTATTCAGAGAATCTTCTACTATTTTCTTAACATCATCCTCTGTGTTAATTGAATAAGCTTCCAAGTTTCCAATATCCATATGACTCTTGAATAATGCTTTTACTATTTCATCTACACTATAGTAGTTTAAGATATTTAGCTCCTCTTGTTTTATTAAGTCAATATTGAGATAAACACTGTCATTATAATATGAATTGTACTCACCTTCCTTTAACTCCTTAGACATATCGTTATAGTATCCATTAACATATAGATTTAATGACAACACTTTTTCATTAGCTATTTCAGTATAAAGATTGATATTGAACTCACCTTCAACATCTAATACCTCAATTCTTCTTATAAGCTGCTGTCTATATTTTGAGATTAACTCTTCGATGTACAATTCAAATTCACTCTCATAATATATTATTTTCGAGTCATTGACATACATAACAAGCTCAATCTCATCATTAGATTGTGGATAACCTTCTAATATGTCAATTTCTTTTTCATAGTTAATGATTTTAGTCTGTAATGTATCTTGTACAGGTCTAACATTATGATATGAGCTAAACTCAGTAGAATCTAAATAAATTTTGTTATCAACTTCATCATAATAATAATTATTCAATATATTATTTCTCCAAGCAGAACCTCCATATTGACTAATCGAAATAGAACCCTTATCTATGGTTACATCCACGATTGGTGGGCCAAAAATTCCTGTATATGAATCAATCAGTCCTAGTACTTCCCCATACTTAATATAACTATTGCCATTACCCAACAAAATTAATGAGACTCTATTATTATAATCAGACGACACCTCTTCATTGGAATCAAAAACGACTGATGTAATAAAAATATCTTCGAAACTATCGTTGTTTATATCACCTCTTGTATATAAAAGAGGGGTACAACTATACTCACTATACTCTATAACTAAATCATTGATTTCTTTAAACTCCATATCAATTAAGTTGTTTTTATTCATACCAATAAAAATACTCCGCACTTCACTATTTACGTCGTTTGAAACTAAAGCATATTTAAACTCGTCAACAATTACTTCTACATAGTACTGGTGAAAATCACTATATCCGGTCCATATCTCATTAATCTGGAGTGTATTATCTAGTTTAAGAACTTCAGAAAGTGTCATTTCTTTTTTATAACCCAAATCGGATAAATCCTCTATCTCTTGTGATGAATTAACTTTCACATAATTAGGGCTACTATCATGATTACTATTCAAGTAATACATACCTGACTCATAGCTAAAGCTAATCATTGGATACCCATTAGTAAACTTAAAGAAACTGGACTCAAAGACACGTGTGTTTTCATCTCTTTCTGACAACGCATCTTCGTATGTTGACTCAAAAAGAATCAGTAAATCATCTTTACTTAGGATATTTGAATTGACTAACTGATTCAATTTCATGTGTGTATTAGAGTTACCATATCCTCCTCTATCCTCATAATTATCTTCAACATCACTTTCATTTACAATTTCTTGATTTTCTTTTATCACATCTGTATCTTTAATCTCCACCTCATTTGTTGAATTAATCTCATTTTGATTAGTTGTTTTGTCTGGTTTTTCCTTCAGACTACAGGAAGTCAATAGAAGTAACAGTGTCAATATAATAAGTAAGTCTCTCTTAATCATCATTTCATCCTCATATCTTTATTTTGAAAAGAACGCAGTCACTTGTGGCACGGTTCACCGTTGTAGGATTAACGGTAAAACGAAGGACAAAAGTCCTTCGTTTATTTTAGCATATTACTTTCACGTTGCCGATTATTCAACTTCTAATCTGTTACAAAAAAGGTCTCAAGATTATAAAACACTTGAATCATTTCACCTTTACTTATGTCACTTTTTGGTAAAAATTCTGCATTTGGAGTGCCTTCAAATATGCCGTTATTAGTTAAGGTATAAATGGATCCATATGACCAAGTGGAGAACTTATTTTCATCTACATAAATCCTACCATTAGAACGCCCATCTAAGAACTTCATATAAGAAATCGTTCGTTCTGCTATTGTAGCCATCTCTTCCCTAGTCACGATCTGGTCTGGCCTAAAAGTTTTATCTCCATAACCTCTAATGATGCCAAATCTAGAAGCTATTGCTAAATAAGGTGATAAAACGTTATCTTCATCAGCGTCAACAAATCCTGTTGTCAAGTCATATCTAGTAACATCAATTCCCATTAAGCGTACCATTAATGCTGCCGCTTCCTTACGAGTCAAATCAGAATGAAGATCTATATCATTACCTAGTATCTCATTTAGTGCATATCGACCCGCAACTTTTTCTGCCGCATCATAGGCCCAATGGTCTGAAGAATCTCTATCAATAAGATTGCTACTATTCTTTAGAATCGTATAGTATCCATCCTCTTGGTCATAAACTTCAACGCTAACAGTACCATCTCCATTGTCTTTAATTTTACCGACGACGGGTGTTACTTGGCCAGTTTCTGTATCCACCTTACCAATACCATAATTTTCTAAGTCTTCATCACCAAACTTTTCTTTCAGCAAGGTCGTGGTTGTCTTACCATATGATTTTGGAGAAGCCTTCGGCTCTTCATCTGCTTCAGCAGAACCTTCCTGACGATTATTATTAAAACCAGCTTCTGGCTCTCCAATCTGAATAATTGGTCCCGTTTGTTCTCTGTCATTGTTATTAGGGTTCTCGTTAATTTTCTTTTTAACGTCCTCTTCAAAACCCTTATCTTCAACAGGGACACCAACTTGGGTACTTTCTTCAGCCTTATTTTCATTCTCTTCTGAAGTGCTTGGCGGTGTACTTACAGAACTAGACCCACCAGAACTTGGTGTAGCTTCACTTCGTGTTACAGCCACTGCATATACATTCCTAGTACCGTCTGTAGAGGTAACAACCACTCTAATGACATTCGCCCCTTCATTTAAGTTAAATGTTTCTCCAGAGTTGATACTCTGACCATTAACTTCTATAACAACACCAGATGAAGGGTCTTCTGGTGTTGTGTCTATACCTAGACTACTGATGCTATTGGCTACGGTCAATACATAATTGTTTTCATTCTTGTTGAAGGCGGGAGCCATTCCGGCTTCTGAAAGGATCAATGATGATAAAAATGCATTACTACTCTGGGCTGCAGCTTGTCTTGTCACTTGGATTGTATAAGTTTTTTCACTTGAGTTCTGGGCTATCACTTTTATCTTAACCGTTTGAACACCAACATCCAGTGCAATGTCTGTATCATCCATGACATCATTCTTGCTGATTTCAAATGAGGCAAGTAAACTGCTTAATGCTGGTGTCAACGTTATAGATGACACTTCATTAGCAACTGTTATAGCATAGCTTGTATTGTTACTTGTAAAAGCTGGTGATAAGGATAGGCCATTACCACCTGAAGCTATCGTCAAATCTGATAAGTTTGCATCTGAATCTAACGGTTGTACTGTCACTATAACGATATATCGTTTACTTGTACCATCTTCCGCTGTGATCGTATAGGCAACAGGACTGGTAAAATCTCTTGTCACATCTACAGATGGGCTAAGGGTGGCCACATCCGATAAAAGGGTTAATGCACTTGGTGTAATTCCCGATAAATCAGTCCCATTGGCCACTGTTATTGCAATTGTCTCAGCACCATGATCTATTGCTGCTGGTCCTACTGATCCTGCTAAATCAAAAGTCTCTATTCTATTCTCACTACTCTTTGGGTCATCATTTGTGATGGTTATGCTAGCTTCACCAGCAGTAATCATGCCCCCATCACTTGCTGATGATAAACGAAATACTAGATCTTTTGATTCGTTATAGACACCATTATCTATAGACGTAATAACTACAGTTTTTGAAGCCTCACCATCGGCAAATGTAATGGTATCTGAATCAGGGCTGTAATTGGTGCCACCGACAGCAGTACCATCAACCAAAGTGTAGTCAATGGTCATTTCTCCAGCGGTTACAACAGAGCGATTCACTGTTACAGTCACCGTATTACCTTCGACAACGGTGTATGTACCAGCGTCTACAGCGAATTTTGCGACATCATCTATTGAAGCACTTGTATCAAAGGTTATTGTATCAGAATAAATCGGGTTGTCACCATCATCACCATCTAATATATAACCTCTAATATAGTATGTTGTAGATTCTGTTAAACCTGTTATTTGAGCACTATACTCACCTACTAAAGCTGGGGCAAGGCCTTTAAGATTCACTTTACTATCTGCAATTGTCGGAATATCAGCTACACCATATACAAAACCGTACTCAGTCGCATCATTGCTTTTACCTAACGAAAGAATTTCCCCAAAAGCAGTAACCCTTTCAGAACCAATCTGATCCACAGTGATCCCTTCGATTGCAACGGATTCATTGACATGAACTGTGCGTTTTTCAGTCACCTCATTACCCGCATGATCCGTAGATGTGTAGATCACCTCAGACATAGCTGAAACACTGGTATCGATTACATCTCCAGATACCACTATGCCATTACCATCGTCACCTACAACATTTGCTCCAGCATCGGTATAGTTTTCACCCACTAGTAGATATACGATTGAGTCTCCTATAAGTGTAATCACTGGCCCAGTTCTATCCACTGTAAGGATTGATCTATAGGTATCTGTTCCGCTAGAATCATATGGATCACTAAAGGAAACTATAATATTCGTATATTGGTCTTCCTCCAAGGAGAAAACATCCCATGAAAGCGTAACGTTGGCCTCTGCTGGCTCTGTCGCCGGAGCAGTCATTGTTATTGATTTTGTCAGTCCATTCAGCTGGGCACTTACAGTGATAGTGTCCATATCAGGGTCGTAGATCTTAAGCTTCAATTCGAAAGGCTGATTAAACCCTGCATTGTCTGACCTAACTTGATCTATATCATTAACAATAACACCTTGTACGGGTCTGTTTGAATAGAATGTATCCAAAAGACGCAAAGCAGGTTCAGCCAAATTGTCTTCATTTTTTATCCCTACCCATATTTCATAAGGGTTTCCAGTAGTAAGGCCTTCAATCTTATAACGCAAATCTCTAGACCATGCCAAAGTACGGTCTGCTTCTATAGCGTTCTGATCTTTAATGACAAGCTGATATTTTTGTGCATCCCCTATCATTTCAAAGGGAACCAACGCCAAATCAACACTTGTAGCACTTCGGTCATCAAGTGAAACGGATTCTGGATACCCGGCCCTTGTTCTACCTAGCCCTGCTACAGATTTAACATTTTCCTCACCTTGATCATTAACTGCACTTATCTTATAACTATATGACTTATTAGATTTCAGACCACTATCTGTATAGCCTGTCCCACTTACAGTAGCAATGTAGAGGTTATCGCGATATATTTTATAACTACCTGCACCTACGATAGCATCCCAAGAGACATCTAAGGACACTGCACTTGCAGGCGTAATACTAGGTTGGTTGACCTCTTGCAAGGGCATCATTAGGGAAACAGCAACAGACCATGGTGATTCATAACTTGAGTTCACACCACCATTGCCATTACGTGCTTTCACTCTATAATAATAGGTGGTTCCTTGATTTAAGCCATTAATGTTCACATCCTTGTTAGCATTCCACGCCGTGGTCGTTGAGCCTGAAAAGTCTATAACACTATCGTATTCAATGCTATATTGAACACCCGTTGCATTATCAGCATCTGTAATGGTCACATCAACTTCTGTTCCATTCATATTTGCAACAACAGACATCACTGGGGTTACTGTGTGAGTATATTTAATTGTAGAAGCAGGAGAAGCATTGATACTTTCTCCACTCGTGTTAACCCCTTTGATTGTATAGACGACGTCCTCATTGGGATTGAGTCCGGTATCAGCAAAGGTGGTCTCAGATACATTAATAAGAAAACTTCCATTTCTGTATAGATCATAGGATGTAGCCCCAGTTATTGTGTTCCAAGACACATTGACCTGACTTGAAGATACGACTGCAGCCAAGGGCGCTACAAGCAGGTCTGAAGGAATGGTTCTTATTGACCCAATCATTGATCCATATCCTGTTTCAACATTCACACTATTACGTGCTTTCACTCTAAAATAATATAAGGTTCCCTTGTTAAGTCCACTTATGGTCAAGTTATGATCTAGATCAGGATTGGTCCAGGTTAAAGCTTGAACAGCATCTGTAAAGAGTGGGTTCGTAGCTTTTTCAACATAATACTCTGTACTACCTGGATTGCCATATTCCTCCAAAGTAAGGGTAACATTGCCATCAGCTTCAGGATTCACTTCTGAAACATCCGGTATTGAAGCTAATGTTACATCTTGGTCTGTTAGTGAATCAGCTGATACACCACTGGCATTACGTGCTTGTACTTTATACTCATATAAGGTATTTGGCGTTAATGAAGCATGCACATAGAAAGGGTTCCCTTGGTCTGCAACTGTTAAGTCACTTACTAGAAGGCCAAACCCACCACCATTGATGTTCACGTAAATATCATAGGTTATGACTGCTGTATCAATTTCATTAACTTGTGGCCATGTTAATGTGATCTGCTTGTCACTATCAACAGCAACCGTGGGTGCTAGAGGAACTGGGGGCACTGTTAAGGCAGAACCACTTATGCCATAGGCTGTCTCTACATCATCACCATTCCTAGCTTTGACTCGATAATAATAGGTCTTGTCATCATCTACATCATTGGCATTTACTGTATAGGTATTAACACCTGCTCCAAATGTAGCCCAGTTTCTTTCTATGCTTATATCTACGCTAAAATCTGAAGTCGTCGATACTTCAATAAGGTACTGGGTCATATCCGGATTGTCTTTTTTGTCGATGCTAATTAGAAGGTCACCATTTTGTTGTGGTGTTACTGAAATAATATCCGGTACAGCAGCTGCACTATATGTATTCCTTGTCCCAGAAGCAATTGTAGTCCCGGAGCTGTTAATGGCTTCTACTTTATACCCATATTGGGTATTTGTAGCTAATCCTGTATCTGTTACTGATATACTATTGGTTGCACTTCCACCAACAATCAGCACATTATTACGATAAATATTGTAAGTGATTTCCGCAGAATCAACCTTAGCAACACTATATCCATTGATTGTCATCTCCCCTAATCCACTAGGTGCCACTGTTGGTGCACTTGGAACAGGTGGCAATGAGATGAGTGTATCAGCATTATCCGTGCTATAGGCTGTTTCTATATTCGAATCATTTCTAGCTTTAATTCTATAGTAGTAGTTTGTATCTCGATCATTCAAAATACTGTCTGCAAATGTTATTTTTCCTGAAGATAAGGTAAGCCAATTGGCAATGACTTCTGGAGAGCTAAAATCCCCTTCCACGGTTGAAGCTTCAATATAATACCTTGTTGATGCAGGGTTACTATTGGCATCCACACTAATTTCAACGTTTGAACCATTCATAGTGACACTTGTGATTGATGGTATATTGGCCAAAGTATAGAAATTCGTATATGAGGAATAGCCAGTTCCTCCAGAGTTTATTGCATAGGCCCTTACGGAGTAATTGGTATTTGGCGTTAACCCAGTAAAATTATTAGAAAAACCGCCGGCGCCTGCACCTCCGGAATTATAACTCAAACCTCCTTGAAAACCTTTTGATGTAATGGATATACCTGATGCATTAGCAGTAAGGGTAGCTTCTGTGCTGGTAATACCTATTGCATTATTGATGCTAAGGCTTGGTGGACTAGGTAAAGTGGTAAAACTCCCTTGACTTCCATAACTAGTCCCAGCGCCATTCGTTGCATAAGCTCGATAATAATAGGTTGTCCCTGGCAATAGGCCACTTAAACTTCCACTAAAGGACCTTGTACCAGTTCCAGAACCTACTATCGTTCCACCTGTTGGGTTTGAAGATGTACTATAGGCGATACCATAAGTTACACTGGCACCTCCATCATTTGTAACATTCCCTGACACAGTAGCAGAATTACTAGTCACATTTGAATGCGATCCTGTTGTCACGGATGGTGCAGTGATGTTGGCTTTGATAACTAAGGTAATCTTTGTACCTATGACACGAGTTGGGGTATTAATCTCTGTTTGGTTCCAGGTAATAACATACGTCCCAGCAATAGCATTTGCAGGAATATTAGCCAAATTCCACGTAGCGTTTTCCAATGGTGTATCGTATCCATTCGATATGACATTATTTCCAGCTTTTATTTGGGTACCACTGATACCTGCTGGAATACTTATATCACTCTGTGTGAAGCCGCCTGATGTACTACCAGTTGTCGTAATCGAGGTATCGCCTTGATTAATCTCAAAACTACCAATATCATAATTTTCAGTTGGAGTTGCAGCTAGCACGACTGTATAAATGCTTGCTATTGACATGACAACAATAATCCACACTGTAACTAATCTTGTTAATCTAACAATTAATCCTCTACTATTTAATCGACTCATCATGACTCCTTCTTTTGTTCATAGTATTTATTTATGATTTCTCTTAATCTTAATTCTTGATCCTGATTCAATTCATTCATTAACGAATGACCCGATGTCATCATCAATATATGTGCCAATATCAAACTTCTTCTTCCATCAATAGATTCTGAGTATTTCATCGAAATCCGATCTAAGTCTTCAAGAAATGACTTATAGTCAGTCAAATTTCTTTGGTTTGTTATTGCCTTCATTGATTTAATGATTTCACTCAAACGTTGGTGATCCTCCATAGAATCTTCATGATCAAACATAGTTAATATCACTTCAATTTCTTCGTCATCAAACTCTTCTTTCAACCAGTCTAGATGACTTTCTTCAACAACTTTATGGATTGGGTTCATCTCTTCAGAAATTTCAAGAGAGTTGATTTTATCGATAACCTGTAAGGCATTCTCTTTTTGAAGGATTTCACGCCTTAGTACTTCACCTTTACTTTTTAGAATCATTTGTCTTTCTTGATTGTCCATCAAAAAGTAGTCTTTTATTTCTTCTAAACTCATTTCAATGTACTTCAGTTGCCCAATCAACCTCAGCTTTTCCAGATCATTTTCATTGAAATACCAATATCCATTACCGTCTATATAAGACGGAGATAATAAGTCCATATTCTTATAGTGCCTAATTGTCTTCTTAGTCACTGAACAAATCGTTGCCAACTCTTTCGTCGTATATATTTTTTTACCCATAAAGTCCTCCTATTGCAAATCTACATTAAGTTTAATGCGTGCCCTTAGGGCTCAGTCAAGTCATTCTTTTGTGTAACTATTCAAAAATATAAGAGGCTGATCCATGATCAACCCCTCACATCAATAAAACCATTTTATATTTACAAGTATGCTTGAGTAAGCTTATTCATTAACATCTCTAACTTGTCAGCATTAACGAATGTGTCAAGCTTTTCCTGTTGTTGATTCTGCTGATAATAGAATCCATTAGTCATCGTCTCACTGATATAGGGCTTCATGATTTTCTTAGCTGCCAGATCAGGCTTTTCTAGAAAGAAATTAAGCATATATACGACTAATCTTGGGTAATCCCTAAAAGCATTACTTGCAACCACACCAGGATGCATGGCAATAACCTTGGATTCTCCTTCAAGCCTTCTTGATAGTGATGCCGAGTAATATAGTAGGGCTTTTTTTGAGTCGTTGTATCTTTTTGACCCATTGTAAGCTGGACAATCGTTTAGGTATTCAAGATTAACATCACCTTTTTTGAAAAGCTCTGAAGTCATATTTATAATGTCAAATGTTTTAAATACATTCAGCAACTTCTCAGTTAAACGGTAGACAGCAATTAAGTTTACCGCCATCGTCATTTCGATGCCATCGGTCGAATATGCTTGCTTCAGCTTTAGAACACCGGCGTTGTTAATCAATAAATCAATCTGGTCAACACTGCCTTGAATCTCTTTAACAATCTGATCAATTTCAGCTTTACTGGATAAATCGCCATAAATAATTTCAGGCATGTGGTCATACTTTTCTTCTAAAAGTTCTTGATAAAATTGCTCTGATTTTTCTGATTTTCGGCATATATTGATGACGTGATAACCCATTTTTACACAGTAATGAGCTAATGCTTTGCCTATGCCACTGTTAGTTCCTGTTATAACAATTGTCTTTTTCATTTTCTACCTCTTTTCCACAAGCCACTCATCCACAATCTGAATAAATTCATCTGGCTTTTCTTCGTGGGGCATATGACCGCAATCCTCTATTAAGATTAAACTACCATCCTTAATGAGCTCTGCTATTTTTTGACTATCTTCAACCGGTACAACTTTATCCTGATCACCAGATATCACCAAAGTAGGTTGAGTGATCTGATCAAGCTGTTGGCCGACATCACTTGGTTTAGTAGACCATGCTTGCAGATACTCCCACATAGCTAGATTCCAGTTATTGATATGGGTTTCTCTTTTACTTAGGTCCAGTCTTTCCTTGGATAATTTATTTTTATCATAAAAGGTTGACTCATAGAAGCCATCTCCTTTTGATAATTCTGCAGCAAAGAGGGGACCCAAATGTTCAACTTGAGGTAACTCAACTAACCAAGTTGGCATACTTTCTGTAACTAGGATAGCTGGATCAACAAGAATCAAGGCTTCAACTCGGTCTGGATACTTAATTGCTGCATCCGCTGCTAGGACACCCCCAAAGGAAGTGCCAACCAAAGTTGCTGTATCAATCTCCAACGCATCCATAAAAGCTTTGAGTTGGGCTACAGCAGCTTCCGTTGTGTAGGGATTCTCTCCTGTCCAATCATCTTCTAGAATTTTCTCACTGTAACCATAGGGGATTTGGTCATAGGCATACACATTCCCAATAGACCCAAAGTAATCAATAACTTCGCTCCAGGATTTAGAATTATACATGGAACCATGTAGTAAAATAAAGTTTTTGCTATTGTCTTTTTCGGCCTTAACGTCATAATATAGATCAATACCATCTGTTCCTTCAAAAGCTACTGTTACAATTGCCCCATCGTCTTCAATAAGCTCTTTCGGTTCACTTAAGCCTATCTCTGCTTCAATAGGTATAAACAGCGGTATCACTGTAACTAATATAATCAATGCACCCATAATGGCTAAGCTTATTTTTAGAATTTTCTTTTTCATATCTTTGTCTCCTTTTTTGTGATACAATCACTATAAAGTATGACCTTAGGGCGAAGTCAAGAGATATTTTTAAAGAATATTCGGGAGGTAATCAATGACTTTTTCATCTTCAGATATCTGTAATATGGCAAACGTTTCTAAAAAACACTGCGACACTACGATAAAATTGGCCTCTTAAGGCCTACAGTATCAGAGTACAATGGGTATTGATTTTATACAGAAGAAGATGCCAAATATCAGCTAGACAATGATACCATCCGTTTGCTATTAGAATCCTTTTTAAAATCCATACTTGAAGGTCCACTATCAAGAAGACTCTTAACATTGAAAGAAGTGATATACCTTCTTGATATCCTTGACACCACTCTTATATAAGCCTGTTATACACCATCAGAAAGGCATCAGCGCTCAGGGCGATATAGTGATCGCTGATTGGTCATCACTAATTTTCTATCATTTTGCATCCAATGAAAGTTTTACCGTTACTTATGATACGGTTCTGGGTATCGCACCTCAGTGAGTGTTAAAAAATCAGAACCTAACTTAATAAAACTATGCTTCTCTTGACCAATCCACGATAATGCAGTCACTTGTATCAATAAGGCGTGCTATTTCACCAAAAGGACTCATTGTGCCATAGTCAGATAAAAGCATCAATTTAAAAATGAATCTCTTTTAAAAATAAAAACAAGTAGGTGCTTACACCTACTCATTTTATAACACAATTTTATGAACATTAATCACAGATTAAGACTAAGTTATTTAATTTTATGAGAATATTCATTCCCGAACATCTTCTAAAAAGCCATATTCTTTGGCTTTTAAAACGGCTTGAATCCGACTCTCTGCTTCTAATTTACTGTATATATTACTCAAATGATTTTTGACTGTTCCTAGGGTAATATACATAGACTCACTAATCGCAGAATTGGAGAGACCTTTAGCTAACAAGTGTAAAACGTCTTTTTCTCTTGGGGTTAAAGAAGGTCTGTCTTCTAAATTCAGAGTCATTGTTTCTTTCGCCCCATCGGCAGATTTATTGGCATTAATGAGGGTTAAAACAATATTGATTTGATTGATTAAATCCTGGTCAAGATAGTCCTCCCCCTTCTGTTCAATATAAATAAGTCCTGTTAGTACACCCTCTTGCTTGAGAGGTATACACACTAAAGACAAATCTTTATGGGCTTCAACATAAGGGTCATTGATGACTAAACTATTCTTCAGTCCTTGTCTGACAATCTGTGTTTCACCTGTTCTTGCACAATAGCGAATCATCTTGCGTGAAAGATGACTGATAAGATTGATATTTAAAGGGTCATCATAGACTATTATCTCTTGTCCTGTATAAATTTCACTTATCAAGTACATTGTATCTAAATTTTCTTTTAAAATAGCCCCATAAACAAATCCTTGATAATGAAGCAATCTTTTTAGAATGAGACGCAACACGTCATAGTCTTCTAAGTCTTTGATTCGCTCTATTAGCCTTTCATTTAATAGCTGAATAGACTTATAGTCCTTAGAGTGATCATTCACCCTTACAATCGAAGATTGATAAAGACTTTCATCTGTTATTGCATATTGGTTTTGAATCCTTTCTGCTACCGTATAAGCCCCCCATTGCCTAAAATATTTAATAGCTTCAGAAGCATAAAAGATGGCTAAGGGCTTGTTATAATTATAATTTGCAGCCAATAAATGACTTAAAGCAAGGAGATGGACCTGATCATATTTTTCAGCCTCTTCAATGGCCTCATTATATAGATTATCTAGTCTTTGGTCAGGCGTTTCTACTTGACTGATTGCTGCTTTCGCCAATAAAAATCTCACATAATGATTGGGGCGATAAAGCGTCATCCATTCTTCGATTTCGCTCAATAGCTTTTTCATCATTTGAAGATATTCATTTCTTAACTCGTCGGCTTTATAAAAATGTTGCTTACTCAGTGTTAAGATACAAAACATAAGGCAATCAGGATATAAAATATAACCTTTTAATAAATCTAAAGCCTTTATAACATGGTCACAAACCTTTAGAGCTTCTTGGAAGTAACCCATTAAAAAAAGTCTTTGCAGTCTAAAAACTTCCTGAGTTAATTGTTTGGTCGTGTTTGGAATACCCCTATCTTGATGAGCGTTAAAATGACCCTTTTCATGCTGCCATTCTTTCAAACAACTAAAAAGATTGTCATACGTTTCTTCAATATACTGCCTTGTATTTTGATCTAACCAGGGCATCTTATGCTGAAAAGCAATCATTTCAGCACTTAACTCGTCCAAAGGCGTTCCCATCATATATTTTGAATTGATAATACCAATCACTGAAAAGCCGCAATAGATATACTGTCCAGAACGCATGCTAGCCTTAATCGCCGTATAAAGTGCTTCTACGGTTTGACTAATTGCTTGCGACCGATGTTTTAAAAAAATCCCCATGAGATAATAAACAATGGGTTTAGTTGATGGTTCAAGCGTTTGCCTCAAGACCTTTTGTCCAAGCGCCATCATATCTCTTCCCGTCTCAAATTGACGCCATTCATTGTATTGAACAAAGCTATTACCCACGTACCCAATAGGCGCAAAAGCTGAATGACCATTGATAATCGATAGTTCAGATATTTTAAGCAATATCAAAACAAACAGCTGATAGTCTGTAAAATAAGCGGCAGGCGCCATTTTAGTCAGCGTTGTCAATTGCGTTAAAATGTTTGTATCTTCAAGTGTTTCACGTTTTAATAAATCATTGACTGAATACTGGGAAAAAAAAATCTGATAATCTTTCATTTCTTCTTGGAAGTGCTCCACCCTTAAGTGTACGTTTTGATGATTTAAGATTTCTAACCCCAACTCGATGGCCCTCATCGATTGTCCACTGTAAATATAAAGATCCATATACCTTAACTGGATTTGATTTTTTTCTTGTAAGGTTTGAGCCGTATGCATAAGATGAGAAAAATGCACTTCTGCCTTCTGGTAATCTTCAAGCAAAAAGGCACATTCTCCAAGTTCGAATTCTATCTGACGATTGAATGGATCTAATAGATGACTATCACCCTGTTCAATAAACACACTCTTATCTTCCTCTTTTAAAGCATCACTCAACTTGAATAGCTTATAGGCTTCTTCAATAAGGCCTAATTTTTTGACCAAAAGTCCAATATCCATGAATGCCTTTTGCCACTCATAAGATTCTAAAAAAAGCGCCGATAAATTAGCACGCATAAGTTGAGAACTCAGCGTCATTATATTGTCATCAAGATCATGATTAATATGCTTTTCTAAAAGCTGTTTTGCTATTTGTGTATGTATGTTTTCTTTTTCTGACTCAGCGATTTGTGAATAGACATACTCTAATACAATATCATGCATCTGAATGACCGGCGATAAAAGGGGGCCTCCTTGCTCACAACTTATACTTGAAATAAGACCATCATCGATCAATTGTTTAAGTGTCTTCTTAAAAAAGGATTTAGACATTCGCAAATGTGACAAAAGAAAGTCTTCTGATCCTTTGCCATCTAAACAAGCCAATCGTTTTAACACTTGCCATTCTTCTTGACCTAACTGATTGATTTTTTCTATGAGTAAACTTTGTATATCAGGCAATCTTTTTAAAGCTTTTAATCCGTCTACATCTAATTGCCATTGGTCTTTTCTAAGATCATAGTTAAGCTTCCTTTCTGCCAATAATAAATGAATCATTTCTTTTAAGAAAAATGGATTGCCAAGTGATGCCCCCTGTAGAAATTGACAAAGTAATTCTCGATGGTCTAAGGGTTCCTTAATGAGATCTTTCAGTATACACTTTATTTGTCTATACGATAATGGCTTTAGATAAATAGTATGATTAGAAGTACAGCTTATCGCCGCCTCTAAAATGTCACAAGTAGAATAGTCATGAGTACGACTAGACATGGCAAGCAAAAAATTGGACTCCTTATAATATTTACAAAAATATTCAAGTATTCTTACTGCTGTTTGATCTGCCCATTGGAGATCATCTACAAAAATAATAAGTGGATAAAGATAATCTGAAATAGCTGTAAAAAAGTCATAAAGAACCTTACCCACCATAGGTGATTGGATGACATATGCTCTACTTGATATCACATAATCCTTTCCCATCAGTTGAACCATATAGGGGGTTAAGGAGGCTAGAAAATCTATATCTGATCCTAGACTTATTTTAATACTCTTTCTCACCGCACTCAACTGGTCTGCAGGAAGGGTTAAAAGCAGTTTGAGTGCTTGTTCAACGGCTTCTGCCATTGCCGTATAGGGCTTGCTTTCATGGTTGATAAATTTCCCCTTTACACAATTCACTTGACTTTTAGAAAGACTTTTAACGCAAGAGTCTAAAAAGGTCGTTTTTCCCATCCCTGCTTCACCAATAATAAAGCAAAGCTGACCTTGTCCTTCAAGAACTGTATCAAATAGACTCCAAAATTGAGCCTGTTCTTCTCTACGATTCACGTAATTTTCAGTCAGACGCTCTATGATTTGAAGTTTCATTGCTTCAACTAAACCTTTATCTTTCATATTAACCGTTTTCCCCTCTTAGAATCCTTAGTTATTTATTGTTTTTAGCCATCAGTCACTTTCATATGTTAATTGAGTAGCACGTCTTCTTTTGTAGCTACTATGTATGCTCTTATTATCATATCATTTTAACGTTTCGAATGTAATATGATTCGTTTTTTTTTAATAGGAACTACTTATGATGGAAATGGCAAAAATTCTTTTGGGCTTCCCAATTTAAACGGTCGACTACCAAGAGGTTGCAGCAATAAAGTTCAATTAGGAACTCAGGCAGGATACGACTATTATATAGGAATGATTTCAATGCTCGCAGATAACTATGCACCAAAAGAAGGATGGCTCCCTTGCAACGGGCAAAAATTAACCATTAATGACAATGCTGCACTCTACTCACTTCTCGGCACGAAATACGACAGCGATGGTAAGGTAAATTTTGCCCTTCCAAATCTCAAGAATAGATACCCCTTGGCGCTGAAAAAAAACATGAAGGCGCCTTAGGAGGACATGATTCTTTTAAAATCCATGCTGATAATTTGCCAGAACATACGCATCATCTTAATGCACATAGACATTCATCAGCGGAAGCAAGCACACTTGCAGAAGGTGCTATGTTGGTATCCGCTTACATCAAAAGTGGCTCAAAAGATATAAATCCATCATCAGAGCTTAACAATATTTATGCTGATTCAATTGGAGATGATGCTACGTTTAAACTTCCAGATTTAAGAAATCGCTTCCTAATTGGTGTTGATAATAATCGCTACCATCTTGGTGATTACGTTGGAAGTGAATACTTCCAGATAAGCCCTCAAGCAATGCCATCTCATAAGCATCTTTTATATGCACAGACTTCAAAATCCACTGAAAGTAAAGGGACAGAAAATATGCTTACAAGTGTCAAAAAAATTGAAATAGAAATAGGTGGAGAATTCAAAACGTGTTCGATACCCTATTATAGTAAGAAACATGAAAATCTTGATTTTGTATCAATGGGTGATTCTATGCTTCAAAATGCTGGTCAGAGTAAAGCCATTAAACATATGCCTCCCATATTTGGGACTGCGCCATATTATTTATGAAAAGGGTTACTATCCAGGACGACCATAATATTGATTAATATAAAATTCAAACGACTCTATCATTTCTTTAAAATAAAAAAGTGGCCTTGCTCAACTCATTTCTTAGTTTTGCAAGACCATCTTTTTATTGTTATGACCTTAATCTTTTTATCACGTCAATGCCCTCTAAGTTTAATTTTTTTATATTTATCTCCGGGGTTGGCCTCTTGATTATCAGATGTAATCAACCATGTCTGTTCGGGTGGTGTTAATGCACTTGAATTAATATAATAGTCTATAGGATCATACCAAGAGGGTACATTACCGTTAAGGAGTTGCCACTGGTTATCATCAGGCTCCCAAAATATTGTAAAAGTTGTATTGGCACCACCTACATCTTTTCCCTCATACTCATAATAAGGGCGTTCATTTTTGAGACCTTTGTAGGCATAAGATCCACAAACATAAATTGTCTGAGTAGTATAAACCTCATAGGTTAGTGCCGCTGTTTTGCATGTTACTTGTTTAATTTCTTGACTTACATTGCCAATAGAATCTCTTAAAAGTACATAATAGGTATAATCAGTATAGTTTTCGAGTCCCGTTATATTGATTGTTTGACCTGAATTTTGGGTGATTTGCAAAGGCGTTTCACCTAATAATTCTTCTTGATTAGCAGGGGAGTTCCCTGACGGTAGAACCTTATAATAAAGGCTTGCATCTTTATTGGATGTCACTGTGAATGAAAATGTGGTTGGTGTCACTTTACTGCTAGTAAGTCCTGTTACTTCTGGTACAATTGTATCTTTATTAACAGTTTGACTAATCTCTGTTCCCTGATTACCATACTCATCTACTAAATAAAGCTTTAATGTTAATGATCCATCTGCTAATGTTGAAACATTGATGTCAGAAAGATCAACCGTCTCTTCAACCGATTGGCCTGATCCTGTAACTACAGTCGTGGTGTCATCGCTATCATCTATTGTGTAGTGATAAGTTGCACCCGATTCATTCTGCTTAATCTGGAAAGTAAAATGACTCTCATTGTCTTTTAGAACTGGATTTGTCACCATTTCTAATTGATAGCCACTCGGAGGCGTCGTATCTTTTAAAATCGTTGCCGTTTTATCACTACTCTGATATCCACCTTGGTCTTCCAAGTTCACAGTAAGGGTTAAAGTCCCCTCTCTAAGATTGGTCACATCAATTGGGCTGATGGTTTGATCGACATATCCTGTATGTGAATCGATAGTGACTGAACCTGTTACAGGGCTTGTCCCCACATCTGTATCATCTATACTATAGATACACTTTACAACATCTTCTGCTATATGACTGAGAGCAAAAGCAACTGCTGTCTGATGAGATGAATTGATATAGGTTGTCTCAAAAGCTACTGAAAAGTCTGACGGTGGCAAATTAAGCACCTTTGTATCTAACACTTCTTCACCTTCATTTAAGCTTGTATCTGTCAGCTTCACTTTAAGTAAAATATCTCCCTCTTTGCTTAGACTGGTTGCATCGACACCAGTAATCTGTTCAGCATTACTCAATATTGTTCCGCTACCACTTATGGTATGATGATCGCCGTCACTTATTTCATAGTCATAGTTAGCATTGATTTCACCATCACTTATTGTAAAAGAGAGACTTGAAAGATTGCTCTGATTAATCTCAGTAACATCAAAACGCACACTATAACCACTTGGTGGTGTCGTATCTTTTGGTACTTCAGGTGGCGTGGAAGGGGTTTGTGAACCTCCACTTGAATGATCTCCAGAATTCTTATCAGAATTATCAGTAGAATTATCAACACTACCATTTTCTATGACTTGTCCATTCATACGCACTTCAACATTAGCATTGATACGTGCAGATTCTAATTTTCCTTGACCTTCAATATTCACAGGCGCATTGGCTATTAAAGATTTAATATTAACGCCCTCTTGTGTCGTAAGTTTCGTTGGTGCTTCTGATTCAAATGCTTCAACTTGGCACTGATCAAGTAATTGAACCTCACTTTCACATCGCGTTTTAAATATTCCAATCTTTGAATTTCCTTTGACAGCAATGTTAGGTTGTTCATATGACTTGGTGACTACTAAGGTAGCAAAATCAGAGTTTTCAATGACCAACTGATGGTCTGGAGATCCCCCTGACATGATCACTTTTCCTCTTAACAGACTGTCTTTGATTGTTACATCTCCTTCGACACCTGAAGCGATATATAGCTCTGCATCGGTATCTAATCCTTCCAATATAATATTACTTGCAGAAATGGTTATTTTTTTGACATCTTTTGGAATATGCAACGTATCTTCCTGCGTCTTAATAACGTACCCCGTTACATTATCAGTCATGTCTAAGAACTCAGCTCTTGTTATAGTCCCCTCAGCATTAAATAGATTGTCAAAATCACTCGAAATATATCCTCTTTCGGCAAACGCATTAACGATCTTTTGATTTTCATCTGTCAGATCCTTAATATCTTCAAAGGTCTGAGGCGCTTCAATAGGAGGTTCTTCATCAATATCTAGTAAAACATTTAATATTTTTAAGAAATCTAATCGTGACGCTGGCTCATCCATACGTGCTGTTATATCTTCTAAATAACCATAATAGTTTGCATTTTGGGCATCTAAATCATACCAGTTTGCGCCTTCTTCAAGCGTTTGTCCCTTGATATGATGAAGCCCTAAAATATTATTGAGCATGACCAGCGTTTCAGCAATAGTAATGTTCTGATCTGGTTTAAAACGACCATCACTATAACCACTAATATCTCCCGATTCTAAATGCCTCATGATTATTGCCTCAGATGGATGACCCGCAATATCTTCAAAAGCTTCAAGTCCAAAGACAAACGGACCACTATTTAAGCTCAATAAGAAAATGAGCATAACAGTTAAACTCTTTTTTAACCCTTTCATATTCATAGAAACCTCCCTAAAATACAAATCTTAAACATTGTACTATTATTATGGGGATTCTGTAAAAAATCTAACAGTGCCAAAAGTCATGATTTCAACAAAAGGGTTCTGCCAAGTTCTTGATAATAGTCACACTCAATAGACATCCCATATAGTAAGGGAAAGTTAATCCATTATACATCTAAGTACTTCAATAGGTATAAACAGCGGTATCATCGTAATTAATATAATCAATGCACCCATAGTGGCTAAGCTTATTTTTAGAATTTTCTTTTTCATATCTTTGTCTCCTTTTTTGTGATGCAATCACTATAAAGCATGACCTTAGGGCGAAGTTAAGAGATATTTAAACCCCTTAGAAACTATCAACGAAAGTTTAGATAAGGAACATATCGACTGGCAAAAAAAATCTTCATCCAGATCAGTTCAAACTGGTTGAAGAGATGATGCAAAATCCTGAGAGTATGGAAACCTACGAACAACTGATTCAATTATTGCTTGATTCTAAGCCTCATATAAAGTCTAAAGATTTAGAAGGTCTTATGTTGAGCAAATCTATGAGCTATTTGCCAAATATCAGCTAGACAATAATACCATCTGTTTGCTATTAGAATCCTTTTTAAAATCCATACTTGAAGGTCCACTATCAAGAAGACTCTTAACATTGAAAGAAGTGGTGTACCCAAGTGCGTATTTTTCTATGCAAAAGCTTTTAAAATGTACTGAACTTCGAAGTAAATAATAATGGTAGTAATTTATATTCCTATTTCTCTAGATATATGATTTAACTTCTGCCAATCTGAAACATACTGTTCTAATTGATTATATCCTATATCAGTTAACTTATAATACTTTCTTTTTGGTCCTATACCAGTTTCAACATAATACACTTCTGTTACACCAGCTTTATGTATTCTACGTAGTATGGCATAAAATGCACTTTCATTAATTTCAGGAAAATATTGATTCATTACTTTTAATATATCGTAACCATACATATCTTCTTTGCTAATAAGTTTCAATATACACATTTCTAAGAAGCCTTTTTTCATTTGAGGATTCATAACATCTTCTCCTTTAATGAATTTCTATTACTTACAATGAATATAATAATTCCAATTAGAGAAACAACAGAATACGTAATCAGTTGATTTTTCACAAAAAAAGCAAATGCCTCCATGCTATATATCTTCCCCAATCTGGCATGTAGACTAATCAATAGAAAGACAGAAGATGCACCTAAAAACGTAATAATAATGTGTATTGAACATTTTTGATACCTATAATAAACAAGGTATATACTAGATAAACAGACAACAATTGAAATCATGATGATATAATGAAATAATGGACCTATTTGACTAGGTGACAATATATCTAAAAATGGTGTTGTTTCAGGCCCAATGCTAAATTTGTACATCATGGCAATACATCCATACGTTATTAAAACTATTAATAAAAGAAGTATGATATACAACTTACTACTATTATCAATTTTCATATATTTATTCAAAATAAACTTTCGATAACTAAATATTAACCAGAATCCAAGAATTTGTATTATCAACAGAATAATACCTTTTTCAGAAGAGACATAAGAAAATTCAGTGAGTAGTAAAAAAAGAATAGTTATTCCAATCCATACAATACGCAACCCTATGTTTGTAGTATGACTTATAAGAATATTGGATAATTGGTTAGTTGTTTCTACTCCTTCATTAATTAAAGCTCTTACAATATCATGTGGAGTTTCCATTCCTAATATAATATCTGATTCATTAGCTCCTTGATCTTCCTTTTCCTTATAGAACATCTTATAATCTTCTAATACTTCAATCGAATCTTTGACCGAAAAATGTTTAAGCAGTTCATTTTCTAATATTTTAAAGAACTGCTCTTTGTTTTTTATTGTCTTCATGTATTTACCTCTCCTACTGTGCATTGAATAGTACCTATAAATACATTATACACCACTACTGTTCAATGCACAATACATTTGCAAAATTGACACGTACATACTCAGTCATTCCTATACCTTCTGCTAATCTCTTAAGCATTTTCAGACTTGGGTTTCTTGTGCCATTCTCAATCTTACTTATATCAGCCTGAATTCAATATAGCAAATACATACCCTTACGCCTTTGAGAAAACCGCATTTATTTATGATACGATTCACCGTACATTTATAAAACCAAACGATATGAATATTTATCTACCGTTTAGCAATAATCTATCACCGGTAGATTCCGCACGAATAGATATCGTCCGGTTGCATCGGACGATATTCATTTAATCCAGTATCTTATATCCAGTTGCAGGACCATTCCCAACTTTAATAATCATCCCTGAATATCTTAGCTTATTAAGCAGCTCTATAGTCTGCGATTTCTCCAGATTAATATGCTTTTGAATTTCTACCCTCTTTATCATCGGTTGTTGTCTGATTAAATCATAAACAGTCTTCTCCTTACCCTCTAAAATTCTTGTTTCTCTTACATCTTTTGCCAAACCATGATTTTGGCTTATTGATTCATTCAGATATGGTAGGACAACAACTACTGCATTCTCACTCACTAAGAAACTAGGTTTTACTTCTTGAGCAATGTATTGTTCCTTGATCCGTCTTATACCTGTAGCAAGTTTCTCAATGATATTTAGTCGTAAAAAAATATCCGCTATTTTTCTATTCCTTGGTTTTGATAATTTGCCATCGACATATTCTTCTCTCAACATTCCCAATGGTAAGCCACCGGGCGATACAATTTCAATTCTGTTTGAATAGAACTCAATTCTAGCATCAACCGCTACGGAATAATCTCTATGTACCAACATATTTGCAACTGCTTCTCTATAAGCAATATAAGGAACATCTTCAACCGTCTTCCGATAAGCCGATTCGATTATTTCACCAATATTGATATGCTTCTTATAAAAAGCCATACAGTCGTCAAATTGTTTCAGAATTGAACCCGAATTCATTTCCATTCTATCTTTGATTCTGCCTACACTTGTATCTGCAAAAGCAATAAGCTGAACAACAGAACTGTCAATAGGGTTTTCTTCTGAAAGTAATGATGCTGCAATGTTATATTTGTCATCACGGATTAATCCCAAAGTACGCATCAAATCATCGGTCAATGCAGCAATTTGATACTGTCTTTTCATCTGATTCTCAAAATAATCAAATGTCAATGTTTGCTCTGGAGATGGTAAGTCTTCAAAACCTAAATTTCTTCCTGCCAATATGAGATTCTGGTAGGTAATCATATCTACCTGTATTGTAGACGTGTCCCATCGCATATATGACTTTCCTTGATATGTGTAAGGTGTATGATCTCCTTTATATACTCTAATAAGAAGAAGTTTGGACTTCCCTAATTCTTTAACCTCAAACTCGTAATATGGACTTGGCAGGATGGTATCATTAATAGCATTTTCGATACTCAGCTTCAACCCATCAATTTTATCTACGCCTACGATTGTGGAATCATCTTTTACTCCCAGTATAATAGATCCATCATGAAAATTTGCATATGCGCAGACCGTTTTCAAAATTGTTTTTGAATACTCTTGTTTGTATTCTACATTCTTGGATTCACCAGTTAATTCCATTTAATCGTCCACTCCTCCCGGTCGATTTTTAATCGTCCATTTAATGGTAACATATATATGTCTACATATCAACAACTAGTAAGGAATAAAAAACTGACCTCGAAATTTGAGATCAGTTTTTTGTATATATATAATCATAATAGAGAAATATGTGTTACCGTTACTTATGATACGGTTCAGCATATCGCACCCCAGTGAGTGTCAAAATATGCTCTATTTACATTTATATTTTGTATTTTTCCCAATACCTATTTTGATAACTACATCTTTATCCAGTAATCCATTTATCAAGTTAGTCGCTTTAGTTTTGCCGATACCCATGTATTTTTCAGTATCTACGCGACTTATTCCCTTTGTTGACTTAATATAATTAAGCAATTTTTCTTCTTCCATTGTTAAATCGGCTTGTTTTGTATTGATTTCTGCTGCCATATTTAATCTTGGAAGGATGACCTGAATTGAGTTTTCAAACACTTTGAATTCAGGACTTTGTCCAAATGAACTATAAACATATTTTATTCTTCTAACACCAGTTCCCATTTTCTCTATAATTTTGCATCTTAAAAATATATCTGCAATTATTCTATTTCTAGCATTTGAAAAATTGCCATTTAAGTATTCCTCTTTAGAAATTCCAACTGGTAGTCCACCAATAGAAGTTATTTCCACCCGATCTTCGAAAATCTCAACTCTATTATTTCCTCTTCTACTATAATCCCTATGGATGATTGCATTTGCGACCGCCTCTCTATAAGCTTCTTCTGGCACTTCTTCAAAAGACTCCCTGAATGCCCCCTTTATACGATCACCCTGATTAATATGCTTTTTGTAGAATAACATAGCGGTTTCAAATTCTTCTATAACTGAAACTGACTTCAAGTTTATTCTATCCTTGAATGTCATCATAGATTGATCTCCATAGCAAATGAAGTCCATTCCTCTATCTGTGAACGCATTTGAATCTGCAACAAATGCTGCAGCATTTGTGTATTTTTCTTTTTGAATAAGTTCAAGTGATTTAAGAATATCTTTGTTAACTTCAGCTATCCCGAGTTTATCTGCCAATAGTCTTTCTAAATTTCTAAATTTTAGATTTTCTCCTATATATTCAAGTTCCTCATAAGCTAAATTTCTACCTAGAAGTACAAGTTCATCATATTCATGTTTGTCTATTTCTACAGTTGAAGTATCTGCTCGTTTGTAAGCTTTCCGGTCTAAAACATAAGGTGTTTGATTCCCCTTAAAAATAGAAATAACAAGTACATTTCTATTTTCAATAGCCAGCATTTCTATTTCATAATTAGGTCTTGGCTTAATACTATCGTTAATTGTATTTTCAATACCTAATCGTACTTCATTGGTCTTTTCAACACCTATGACGTGACCGTCATCTGAAATACCGATCATAATTTTACCATCATGATAATTTGAAAATGCAGATACAGTTTTTAATATCGTTTTAGAGTATTTTTCTTTAAACTCGATATACTTAGTTTCGCCATTCATCAGTATACTTAAAATATCAAACATAATCATCACCTCATAAATCGAACGAATCTAAAAGGTCGAATAATGTTTCGACCGTGGTCAATTACATTATACCATATCTTTAAAAGCTTTCAACAGCAGTAAATAGCATTTTAGTTCTCTTCTATTCATAAAAGAATCGACCGCGTTCGAATGCGGTCGATCGTATTGTATGTTAAACCATCAACATAAACTAGACTACAAAAAAATTAACAATCATCCACCCCACTCCTCTAACAGGAAATCAATGATATTTTTATGCTTAATGCCATTTCTCGAGCGATTAACTCTATCCATTGAAATTACTATTTTAGGAAAATTATCTTCAATAGCTTCTAGAACAGAAAATTCTCTCTATTGTTGTTTCTTCCGCTAGTAAATAAGTGACTTGAATATAGGTTGTCTTGTCTCCATCAACAACTATAAAGTCAACTTCTTTATCATCATATTTCCCTACATAGATTTCATAACCTCTTCTTCTGAGTTCCAGATAAACGATATTCTCAAGTGCCTGCCCGATATCTTTTTCATTATCAAAATATAGATTTCTAATTCCTAAATCGTTGATGAAATACTTTTTATTGGTCTTCATGAGTTCTTTGCCTTTGATATTATATCTTGGTACCCCATGAACAAGGTATGTACTCTTCGCCGCTTCAATATAGTGATAAATGGTTTCTTTTGAAAGTTTTCGCCCTTCATTTAAGATAATTCGTTATAGTCACTGCCGAGAATATTTGACCGATATTATGGATCATAATATGACATGAATCTGTGCAATAAATCCACATCTCTCACCTTATATCGCTTGACAATATCTTTTAATAAAATAGACTGGTACATGTCCATAAGATAATTTTTTGCAGTCCGTTCTTCTTCAAACTGGAATTTCCCAGGCATACCACCTGTTTTTAAATACTCTAAAAAAACATTCAAACATTCACTCACTTCTTTATAGTTATAGGATAACGGCGGGACTTCTATGGTATAAAAACGCCCTGTTAAGTCTGTCACAAGTTCACCTGATAAAAGTTTTGAATTTGAGCAAGTGATGAATACCTCGGCATCGCCTTTAGCGTTTAATGAGTTAACAACTTTTTAAAAGCCTTCCGCTTCCTGAACTTCATCAAGAAAAACATAGCTTTTCTTTCCTTCAATTTTCTTTGATTCAATATATTCATAGAATGCCTTATATTCTTTAAGTGGTTCAAACTCCAACCACTCCTGATGATTTGTTCTTTTTCAACACCTTGGTTAAGTATTTCCTCTTGTATCTGTATAAGTAACGTAGACTTTCCAACACGGTGCATACCAAGTAATACCCTGATGACTGCTTTCCCATTACTTTTTTCCTTCTAAGTATTTTTCACATTTGATCATCATGGACATCACCTCAACTTAAAAACACCCCAAAAAAGTCTTTTATACAAGACTTTTTTAGAGTGTTTAGCATTTTTGTCTTTTGTAGAAGACTTTCATGTTATTTTATACCAATAAAACTTTTAATTTAAACCTTTGATCAAAATTTCTTTAAGTATATCAAATCTTATCTTTCTATTTTTAAGCTTATTCAAACCTTCCGATGCTGCAAGCTTATATTTTCTAATCGTTTCCTCGTTATCTTCAGAAATTTCTGGTTGATTTTTAAACTTATTATACCTTTCAACAAAAGCTTCAAATCTTTCTTTAACTTCCGCATCAATAACTATATTTTTTCTTTCAAAATAATCTATAACAGAAAAAACTGTATACAATTGAGATTTTTTTTGTAAAAACCCTATTGTATTATCAGTAATAAGTTTATCAAGTGTATCAATCCATCTATATACTCGTTCAACGTCTTTTTCTATACCTTCATAACCTTCCTTATAATCATCATATGCATTATTTAAAGGCGTCTGAGTTGTCTGATTGATAATTCCTTCCTTTGCCAATAGGATCAGAGTTGACGTAAATTCGATATCCCTCATTCTTTTCAAATCTCTTGAATTAAATAAGTTGTGAGTACTCCAAAAATCATTTTCTGCTATTTCAATAGCGTATTCAGAAAACTTCCCACTTGCCTGACTATGTCTTTTTTCTTGCGCTAAAAGATTGTAGTCAGTTAAATTTAAACGATAAAAAAGACTTTTTACTGCATCAATACTCTCTACATCATCCAGTTGAACTATCGGTATTTCGTATCCCCATATTTTCACTCGATCTTCAACTTCTAGCTCACTAAACTTTCTATTTATATATTTTTCAGCAACTTCTTTATCCGTTAACGAGACACCTTTCAAGCTAAAATCATTTTGTAAAAAATCTGCAATCGCACTAACACGTTGTTGTCCATCAACTATGTGTGTGATTGTATCGCCTGTGTTCACATCAATTTCTGCATCCCAAAAATATAACGATGGAATCAAGTAACCCATCAAAATAGTTTCTATTAATCTAATTCTATCAGTTTCGTTCCAAATTTTTTTTCTCTGATAGGAACTATCTACTATTAACTTACCATCTTTAAATTTATCATAAATCTCTTTCGTCTTTAATACATAAAAACTTTTTCTAACCAATCTAATTTACCTCCTTATCTATTTTTAATTTCATTATTCCCTTACAATGATAGTCCTCTAAATCTTCCCAAGTTCTATAAAACCTAAAATTCACTGGATGGCATATTTTTGTTTCTTCCACTAGCACTTTTTTAACATTTCCAACTTTTTCATCCCAAAATTTCCTTATTTCTGGAACATTTTCGATAGCTTTTCCAGCAATAAACCCTTTATAAATACCTGATGCAATATCATTATAATTTTTTTGGTACTGAATGCGCTCTTGCTTTCTAGCATATGACCAAAACTCTAAAAAATATTTTTCAGAAACAATAGCGATATCAATGTCCGATTCATGGGTATCATCAATATCAAATTTCTTTAAATATTTATGTGGAGCAATGCTAAAACCTGTTTTTGCACTTCCCACAATTAAGATGTTTTTCATACTTATATCAAGATTTTTAGATATCAATTGATACACTAAGTCAATATTCTCGTTAAAGTCCTCATCAGATAAGCCATGATATACTGAAAAGTACCAAATATCCGTACTATAGAGGTACTTTCTAATCACTTCAATATCAGTCATATCTTTCAAATCACTCACGAATTTCTCATCAGTAAACATGCCTATCTCCTACTAATTTGATAAATATTTAAAAAACTTTTTATATTGCCAGCAAGTAATGTAGCCATTTTAACAGGTACGCCATTCCCAATTGCTTTAAACTTTATAGTTAATGTAATGTCCCTTGATATAATATAAGAATCTGGCACTGTTTGAAGTCTCATAGCTTCTCGTACACTCAACCTCCTAGGTAATGATGGGTGAAGATGCACTTCATTATTCCCATATGCAACAGTAGGACTATATCTCCATCTATGCAATCGCTTGAAACTTTTCCCATTATCATTTCCTTCTTCAACAGTTTCAAACTTGTTTGATTTAGGATTAAAATATTCCTCTGAATTAGCGACATGATTTAATTCCTCTTGATTTATAATATAGCTACCAACCATTAATTCATCAGGGATATCCGACGGCTTCTCAGGTGTCCTTCCAAATTCTATTGTAGATGGCCAATGATATTTTTCTTTTGCGCCATTGTATTTTTCGTAATATGGCCAAAAAAACCAATTCCTATCCCTATTATAATCTATTTTAAATATTGATTTATAGATATTGAGTCGTACTCCAAATACAAATATCCTTTCTCTGTCTTGGGGAATGCCTAACTCTAAAGCATTTAGAACTCTATAATCAATTGCATAATCTGCATTTTCAAGTCTAGTAATCATTTCGTCAAAAAAAACTCTATGCTTTTTTGTCTTGAACAATCCTTTTACATTTTCCAGTACAAAAAAACTTGGTTTTACATCACAAATTAAGTTTACATAAGTTTCCGTAAGTTTACCATTATCACCTTTGTGACCTTTATTTTTACCACCCGTCGAAAAATCCGGACATGGTGGTCCACCAATGATCCCCCATAAATCGTCAATTTCAAATTCTTCTTTTATCTTTTCAATGTCCGTACTGGTGAATTCCTCAACAGATTTATTCGACGATATTTCTACTTTCTTCCCGATAAAACTGCTCATGCCCGAATTATATACTTTTGATATTTCACTAGATATTTCATTTGTATGAACTATTACAAAATCAGATAAGTGAAAACCTAAATCCATGAATCCAGCACCTGTAAAAAAAGATAAAATTTTAATGTCATTCATAAAAATTACTCACTTTCACTGATTATTTCATAAATAGCAGTATATCATATTTCATTAGCAAATGACTATTTTTCTGTTGTTTTTCCGTTATGAAGGGATTTTATTTTCATTTTTCTGCTTTCGCTTATTTAATCATAGAAAATAACACCCCATCACTTATGATACGGTTCAGCGTGCAATACTCAACTGCAATTTTATCTGTCACCAAAAAGGATGTTCATAAAATCCTGACGTGTATAGATGATACGTATAATTTTCACTGTTTCTTTTTCCAATCGATAGAAGACGTAATTATTCTCTTCACAAAAAAACATGTAGTCAGTTGGAATATCAATAACATTCATTAATGGTCTACCCAACAATGGAAACTCTTCAAATCGTTTGATGTTTTTAAGTAGTTGCTTTATTTTTACAGCGGCTGTTGCTGTATCATATTCTTCCTCTAAATATAGCTTGATTCTTAAAATATCTTTTTTTGCCATGGGAGAAAATTGAATGCTATACATAATTATAGCCCTAAAGCTGATTCGATATCTTCAAATGAGGTCCAGCCTTCCTCTCTGGCAGATTTTTCTCCTTCTTCAATATGAGCCATAAGCTTCATTGTAGCTTTTATTTTTTCATAATCTTCAATATCCATCAGCACATATTTCCCGCGCCCTTTTTTTGTTAGATAAACAGGTGAATCTTCTCTACATGCGTTTAGGACATCATTGTAATTTCTTAAATCTGATACCGGTCTTATATTCGACATTTCACCAACTCCTTCTATATATAATTATATAAAAAGATGCTGTAAAATACAACGTATATTTTACAGCATCTTTTTTAGTCTTTAGATATTATTAAATTCAAGGGTATCATGTCCCCATGTACAAATGCAGTTTTTCTAGGCCACAGATTTATTTATAATGGAATTTCTCATATTTCTATTCAAATCCATACATCTTATTTTTTTCTTAGAACAACGGTTACTACAATCCAAATAATTACGAAGCAACTTAGTGAAATAATTGATATAATGCCATTAACTGCTTGAGCCTCTGGTGTAACAAAATATCTGGCAATAATTGCACTAGCTAGACCAGTGACCATAATGGCTATTGTAAGAGCTACACTCACTATTTTTTCCTCTTTTGTTTTCTTACTTTCACTTATCATATTCAAAATATTTTCCTCCGCTTTAGCTTTATATTCTTCGTCTTGAAGTCTTTCCGCTGATAACAATTCGTTCACAGTTATACCTAACTCATTGCATAAAGGTAATAGTAATGAAACTTCTGGAAATCCATTTCCACATTCCCATTTTGAAACAGTTTTGTTACTAATCTCAAGAACATCTGCCAATTGACGTTGTGTATATTGCTTGTTTTTTCTTTCATAAGCGATAAATCTTCCAATTTTATTATTGTCCATAATAACCCTCCTTCTGTTTCATTATATAAAACTGTCACGATTATAAAACCCATGGAGAGTAGAACATATCGAAATTATCCGATTCTACGTTCCGTAGATATTGAAAATTCTTAGAGAATATTTTTTATCCCATGCATCAAATACAAATATTTTACGCCAATAGAAAAAACCGCCTTACTTATGATACGGTTCACCGTATCTCACTAAACTGCGGTTTTATTCATAACTTCATATCCTATCTAAAACATCTAATAAGTCTATACTTTTATGATATATTCTAAAGATTATTCTAATTTTTCCTCGATAAAATGATTTTCATAGCGATTCCAATACTCTAAATATGTTCTGTTATTATCTCCATCAAAATTGAGCTGATACATTCTAAAAGTTACTGTAACATCCTTTGGTTGCCATTGCTCAACATAAGAGTACTTATAAGTCATTCCTAATTTTATCATCACCTCTCCACTTCTATGATTGTTCACATCATGAGTAGCAGTAATATACTTGTACCCAGCATTCTTAATTGCTTCTACTATTGCACTTGTTGCCTCACTCACGATACCTCTATGCCAAAATTCTTTTCTCAAGCCATATCCGAAATCACAACTTTCATCATCAGAAAGCCATACATAGCCAATTGGTCTGTTATCCTTCAAACAAATAGCATACCGATAACTTGATGGTCTGTTGTAATATGCTAGAAAGCGTTCTTCTAAGAATTTTTTGGCTTCAAAAATTGTCTGTAAAGGAAACCACGGTAAGAATGTATTCACTTCCTTATCACTCAATATTTCAAGCAAAGCTTCTACATCATGTGGTGTAAATTTACGTAAAATGAGTCTTTCCGTTTTAATCATAGGTGTGTTTTCACTTATCACTTATTCCCTCCTACTGCAGATTATCATTCATACTTTCATCCCTTTTACTCTGCTAATGAATAGCAGTTATTTATGATACGGTTCACCCTTCATAATCCTAAACCCACGATAAACCTGCTCTAGCAAAATCACCTTCATCAACTGATGAGGAAAAGTCATCCTAGAAAAACAGATCTGTGTATTGCTCCTCTTAATCACATCAGTCGAAAGACCGAGACTCCCCCCAATAACAAAAGCAATATCCCCATTACCATAAACCGGCAATTTCTCCAATTCACTGGAAAATTCTTCCGAAGACCGTTGTTTACCGGATAAATCTAGGGCAAAGACATATTGGGAGTCCTTTATCTTGGATAAGATTTTCTGTCCTTCTTTTTCTTTGATTATCTCTTCTTCTTTATTGCTTAAGGTTTCCGGTGCTTTTTCATCTGGAACTTCTATGTGGGTCAGATTGCAATAGGCTGATAATCGTTTGGAGTACTCCTTAATTGCGTTGACCAAATACTTCTCTTTTATTTTTCCTACTGATATGACTGTAATTCGCATGACCTACCTCGTTTATTTTATTTCAGGCTGACAGGTTGGGCAGTAGTAGACACTGCCTCCCATATAAGCCTTCTTTTCAATTATACTACCACCTGTCTAGCAGGGTTTGCCAAGGGTTCTCTTACTGACTTTAATCAGATAAGCGATAGTTTTCTTTTGCCATGGTATAGTATTTCCTATCAACATTACCACCACCGTAACATAAGCCACCATACATTTGGACAGAACAAGCTAAGACTGAACCAACTTGGAAGTTAAGAAGCAACTGGTCCTTAAATCGTTCATTATAATCATCCAGTCATTCCTTTTTAATATTATCTTGCTAGACCTTCCTTCATCTATTATATGTCAAAAAAATGATCTTGTGTATAGGACCAAAATGACAATCCTCACTTTTTATTGACACAATGTCATTGAAAATAAAACAAAGTAATGACCTCCTACACTATGATTTTCTTGTATGTCCCGTAAAATTATAAATATAATATTAATTAAGGTTAAAATATGGAGGTAACAAAACGATGAAAAAAACCATCTCATTAGCTTTATGTTTTCTTATAACATTAAGCACCTTACAAATCAACCAAGTCACTGTTATGGCTGCTGGTGAATCAGCAAGTATCGTAGCTGCGTCAGACTCCGTTAGTTATTTTATAAAAAAAGATAGCTCACTCTGGGGATTAGGATCTGACTTTGTTGGTGGAGGAACTGGATATAGTGAATTAGTATGGACACCAATTAAGATCCTTGATGGCGTAAAAAGTGTATCTGCTGCAAACTATCAAAGAGCTGCGGTTAAAAAAGACGGCTCCTTATGGCTTTGGGGTTCACTGTCTGGTTTGTATAATGGTGAATATGATCCTTCTTTCCTAGTACCTACAAAAGTTCTTGACGACGTAAAAATGGCATCTTTAGATGAATCCGGTCTAATTGTACTAAAAACCGACGGCAGTGTTTGGGTCAACAATCTTTTACCGGGTAATGGAAGTCTAGATTATAATGAAGGTTTTACCAAGGTTTTAGACAATTGTCACTATGTGGCTGCTGGTAATTCTTGTGCCTACGCAATTAATGACGACAATGAACTGTGGGCTTGGGGAGTCAACTATGAATCAGAAGTGGGGAATCGATCAACAGATCCTGTTCTTGAACCTATAAAAATTCTTGACGATGTAAGAGAAATTAATGCTGGCTCACCTACAATAATGGCTATTCGTATGGATAACTCATTATATTCCTGGGGAGCCAGTGGTAACAATGGTATATATACAGAAAATGGTTATGTCTATGATCCAGGAACTCCCTATAAAGTGATGGATAATGTAAAAAGTGCCGCTGGTGATACAAATGGCTATCAAATGGCTGTTATTAAAACAGATCATACTCTTTGGGCTTGGGGTGATGAAAATGAGTTCGTTTATTCTGATGTACCCATTAAACTTTATGATAACGCTCAAGCCATGGCTCTTGGAGCAAGACATATAGCTGTCGTTTTTAGGGATCAGACTTTTGGAACAGCCGGAGACAACTCATATAAAGTTCTAGGACATGGTGATGTAGATAGTTGGGGGGAAAACACTCCACTTCAAATCATTGCTAATGATCTTCAGGATGCACCAGCGACCTGGGCTTATGAAGAAGTAGAAGAAGCTATTGGTCTACAATTGATTCCAAACGAGCTTCAAAGCGATTTTGAAAAAACCATTACAAGAGAAGAATTTTGTGTATTAGCGATTCAAATGATTGAAGTAAAAACAGATATGAGTATAGAAGATTATATTAAGCAGGAAGGTCTGACCTTGTCATCGGTTGATACCTTCAGTGATACTGTAAATCCTGATATACTGGCAGCTCATACACTTAGTATTACATCCGGATATCCTGATGGTACTTTCAAACCTGACATGGGTCTTACCCGTGAACAGGCAGCCAAATTTCTCACTGCCACAGCTGCTGCTCTTGGACAAAACACTGACTCCAACCTTCCGGCTTATTCAGATGCCACGGATATAGCCAATTGGGCACAGCCATATGTTGGTTATGTTTATGATATTGGTGTCATGAAAGGTGTTTCCAATAACCAATTTGCACCTAAGGCAGGCTATCAACGACAACAGTCTATTATGACCATGCTAAGACTATTCAAAGCTTTTGAATAACTTACTTCATAATATATTTACAGCAAAAGAGCCTTCTCTTCATGGAGGCTCTTTTTAATATTAAGTGTATTAAAATTTTCTGAATTTCAGATAAATGCCAAATCCGCTTATAATAATTATAAGTCCTCCAATAAGCCCAAGATTATTTGTATCTACATGGTTAGTTGACACAGCTCCCTCTGGCTTTATCTCTTCATTGGACCTTATATCTCCAACTAACCTCTTGTCACCATCTGGTTTCATACCTCCACCTGGCATCATATCTCTATCTGGTCTCACACCTCCATCTGGTTCTTGACCTCCATCTGGTCTCATACCTCCTCTTGGCCCCATATCTCCACCAGATCCTTGATTACCCATACCATTGTTAGTTGATGGTAAATCACCAGCAAGTTGAGCTAATATATTATCAACCCTAAAACTTGCAAATTCAAGGATTGACATATTTTCATTAGCTCCAGAGTCGAATATGCTTTTTTGGACAGTAGCCATATCGTAAAATGGATTAGTATCAGCCTCTGCATAATCTTTAATCAAATCATAAACAGCTGTTACTCTTTTTTCAAGATTGTCCTCATCCAAATATTGTGTAGCTAGTCTTTCTATATACTCATGATAAGTTTCAACATATGATTCATTAGTAAAAACAGCTTCAATTAAAGGGTATTGGTCCATATTGCCGATCACTGGCTCATCAATAAAGAATTGACATGCTTCTTCATCAGTAAGTCCAGCCATAGGGAAACCATTAAAGCTCATGTTGAGATCCCAAGTAATCCATTCATACAAGCCCGTATCTGTATTATAGTAGAGATAGTAATTATGAAACATCCCTGCTTGGTAGGCATCCATATGGATAACAGTGGAACTTAAGGCTAGATATTTGAGAAAAGAATCCACGTTCATAACATCCGATAGTCGATAAGCTGCTGTCTCGCCACCTTCTTCAATAATTTGATCTATAGTCTTAACGAACTGTACAAATTCATTACCAGTAGTCATATACTCATCATCAAGAATGATGCCCGTATAATCTGAGGGGTCATCAGAGATATAAGAAAGGTCTGCACCAGCACCCATTTCAGGTTTATAAAGTTGACCATCCTTATTACCAAAATTTTCTTCCAAAAAAGGTTTATTCACTTCTTCAACAGCCAGATAAAGGCCATAATACTCGCCATTAATAGACAAAGCCACATAAGTTGTATCTGGTCCAACTGCGTCTAAACTATCTAACATCTCGTAAGAAATATACTCAGCCATCAGACTTGGATCTTCAAAAAGATTATTCAGATTAATTTTAGTAATACCAAAAAAATCCTGGTCATCAATATATGCATTAAAGTCTATTTTAAAAGAAAATCTGTCGTTGCCTGAGTTGGCAACCTGCTTAAGACTAGAATTCCCTTTAGGCCTTATGGCAACACTGCTAAAAGCATAACCATTGTAGGTAATATCTGCCATTACATATTCTTCATTCATAGCATTTGTAATCATGTCTTCATACACTGATTCATCCATATCTATATTCATTTCGACAACCTGATCATGAGGAAATATAACAGATTCTTTCATATCCTGATTCGTACTTTCAGCAGATGTAACGATTCCCTTTCCAGTCAACATTCCGATAAATCCATTTATAGAAACCAGGAGGACTACAAGTATGATAAGAGTTAATGAGGATTTGATTTTCTTCATAGTGTCACCAACTTTCTGTTCATCTACAAACTTTTTGTTACTTTATAGCCTACTGTGTAAATTCCATAGAAGTAACTAAGGTAGCGCTAGACACAGATGATATTTGATTGACTTCGTTGACAAAAGCCATCTCATTTTTCTTGATTCTCACTTCTATAGTGTATTCAATGTGATTACAATCAATAATTTTTGACTTTATATAATAACGCTCAGCAGTAGATTTTACCTTATCAAGAATCTTATTCTCGTCTGCTTCATTTTCAAAGTGAACAACAAAAAGATAAGGTGTATCTTCCGTAATACTTCCACTAAAGCTTAAAATGATAATTCCAATAAGGATAGAACCAATAAGTGCCAAGGTATACAAGCCTGCTCCGGCAACAATACCGGCTGCTATAGACCAAAACATAAACACAATATCCATAGGATCCTTAATAGCCGAACGAAATCTAACAATAGAAAGCGCACCAACCATACCCAGAGACAGAATAACATTGGAAGTTACTGCCATAATAACTAGGGCTGTAATCATAGTCATCATAACTAGGGACATAGAAAAACTTTTAGTAAAAACCACACTTTGATAAGATCGTTTATAAACTTGATAGATAAACACTCCAATCACAAAGGCAATTATCAGGGTTAATGAAATTTGAAGTGCCGATAAAGAAGCACTGGACTCTAAAAAGCTATCTTTAAAAATATCTTGAAAACTCATGGGACTACCTCCAAACATAATCTACTAAAACTAATAAAAAAAATCTTACACATAAATTCAAACAGCTAATTCTAGGAACATACAAGACGTGACGCTACATACTTTGATGATGATGCTAGCATGGCATGCGGTGACTGAATGGCACTTCTTATAAAAGTCGGCAAAACGTGGTCAAACTTTACTTCCATAATAACTTGGTTTGGATTATAAACTTCCATATAGCTATTATCACTGTTAAAAAACTTCTCGACCTTATGACTTCGCTTAATCATAAAGTCAAAAGTTATCCTAAGATTGCTAACGGGATAAACATAAGCAATACGCTTGTATTTAACAATAATTTTTGGTCTGTATTGGTCATGTTTAAGTTTGTAATAAAAATTCTGATAAATGGGATCTACCTTACTAGCTAATAACTCATAATTACCTAATACTACAGACCTTGCTTCCTCTAATGATATACCTGCACTTTCCTTATGTGTCATGACATTGTACTTAGATTTTTTTTCAAGCTTCAATCTGGTAAAATCATTGTTGTAACCCCTCAACCTAAATTTATATCGTAGGTCAGTTCCTTCGACCTTTTGATCAAGAGCATAATCATAAGGATTGTCAAAATACAAGCTTTTCACTTCATATCCTTTAGGTGGGCAATTGGAATCTCTTGTCAAAAGATATGATAACCTATGATTGATTATTTGAAATTCATTCCAATTCAAGCTATATTTTTTTTCATGGCGGTATACTTTTTGTATCATGTCAATTTCTCCTTTCTCGTTCTGCTTGACACTTACTTTACAAGGCCAATGTCACAAGAGTGTCACAACACCTAATTAAATTAATTTTGTAACATTCCTGTGACAAATAAGTCCTATAATATAGGAAACCATGAACCATTTATCTATTTATGTTATATTGTAAATAGCAAGAAAACTAAGGACTATATCTTGAAAGGAGCTTGCGCTGGGTAATAGCCGGCTGCAAATAATAGCTATGAAAAGCAAAATTCTTATTGCAGATGATGAGACCAGAATCCGAGTCCTAGTCAGTGACTTTTTAGAAGCTGAAGGCTATGAAGTCATTACAGCAGCAAATGGGCAAGAAGCTCTGGACCTGTTCTATAAACATAGAGATTGTAAACTAATTATTCTAGACGTCATGATGCCTTTTTATGACGGATTTGAGGTTGCAAAAGAACTTCTTCCCCTAACTGATGCTCCTATTCTTATGCTAACTGCTAAAACTTCTGACCAAGATGAACTCCGAGGCTTTAACTTAGGTATCGATGATTATATTCGTAAGCCATTTAGTCCCAAAATTCTTGTTGCCAGAGTGAATGCCCTATTTAGCAGAGTATACGGCAACAATACGACCTTAATAAAGGGACGACTTCACATAGATGTAGACCAACGTATCGTCTATCTTGACGATATGGCTATTGATTTAAGCCAGACTGAATTCCAACTTCTGCTTTATTTAGCCGAAAATGAAGGTATTGTCTTGTCCAGAGACCAAATTCTCTATAAAGTATGGGGTTTTGACTATGATGGAACTCAGCGAACCGTCGATACTCATATGAACCGATTAAGAAAAAAGTTAGAAAAAGTAACCAGCTACATTCAGACTGTTCGCGGTATCGGTTATCGGTTTGAAGTAAACGATATGGAATCGAGGTGACCATATGAACTCTATTCGCAAAAAATTATTTGTCCAAATCGGATCTATCACCCTTTTATTTATCTTACTTTTATACCTTGCCAATACGTTCCTGTTAGAACCTTTTTATATGAAAAGTACCAAAGGAAAAATCATTAGCATCTACCAAGATATAAATACTATGTCCAAAGATGAAATCAACTCTGAATCCCTTTATAATCTCCTCTACAACAGTAGAACCTTTATGGAACTTGCCATTATTGATGAAGAAAATAACACCGTCTACCTACCAAATAATAGACTTTTTCAAGATGATAATAGAAAGGACCTTCCCTTTAATCTTAAGTTACCACCTATGAATTTAATTGAAGGCGAAAACATAGAGGATATTAATGAAAATATTCATCTAATTAACTTTATTGACCCTAAAAACAAGTCAACCTCATATATGTTAACAGGACATCTAGATAATGGTTGGCGAATAGAGATTAGAGTACCCCTAGCCTCTATTTCTGAAAACGTAGCCTTCTTCAATCAATTTATCTTAGTTACTGGTGCCCTTATTCTTTTCATCACCATTGTTGCCGCCAATTACATTGCCAAACACTTTACTACGCCTATTCTTGACATTTTCCGTGTAACTGACTCCATCAAAAGACTAAATTTCAATGAAACCTGTAAGGTAACCACCAATGATGAAATTGGCAAACTGGCTGAAAATATCAATGAGATGAGCTATGCACTGGAAGAAAATACTAGCAATCTAGAAGACAGTAATAAAAGTCTCAAAGAGGAAGTTTCAGAACGATTAAGAATCGATCAAGAAAGAAAAACCCTTCTAAATAACGTTTCGCATGAACTTAAAACCCCTTTATCACTAATTCAAGGTTATAGCGAAGGGCTCCAGATCAACCTTCATAAGAAACCTGAAAAAATCGATTTTTACTGTGATGTTATCATTGATGAAGCCAAGAAAATGGACACCTTGGTCAACCAGCTTCTTGACATCAACCACATACAATTTGGTGATTTTCCACTCTATAAAGAAAAGATTAATGCCAAAGAATTCATTGAATATATACTGAATAAACAAGAGCCATTTATTGAACAGGCTTCCATTGACTTCCGGGCAGATTTATCCCTACTTAAAACGCATCCAAACATAGAACTCCATATCGATTCACTTCGAAGCGAACAAGTCATCATGAACCTCCTTAACAATGCCCTTGCCTATGTTGATGAGAGAAAGATAATAACACTTAGCCTAGAAGAACATTCACATAATGAATCTCAAGATGTCCACATTCGCCTAAGCGTATCTAACACTTATAAACAAGTTGACCTTCTTGAGATGGATAAGTGGTGGAAAAGCTTCTATAAAGAAGACCAAGCCCGTACCAGGGAAAACGGCGGATACGGACTTGGTTTATCCATAATCAAAGCAATTCAGGAAGCTGATGGCAATGAATATGGTGTATATTATGAAAATGGTTTCATACATTTTTATGTAGATTTTGACAAAGTATACTAAAGCCCATCTAACTGTAATAGTATCTAATCATTAACTATATCAAAGAACAAAGAGTCTTCCCACATTTTTGCGCAAGCAAAACTTCGTAGCAGGGAAGGAAAGTTTCCTTGTAGGCATCATGTCGGTCTTTAGGACATGATGCTGGAATGGAGAACTTACCTGAAGAAAGATAAAAGAGACATAAGTCATGTCTCTTTATTTTCTTGCAATTTTCGATTTTCAATGTAAGCCTCACCCCATACCTTTAAACTATCTAGTACCGGTATAAAAGCCTGGCCAATCTCGCTAAGATCATATTCAACCTTAGGTGGAATTTGTGCATATACATGTCTAGTGATAACACCATAATCTTCCAATGACCTTAACTGTCTGGTCAAGGTTGTTTGAGTCATTTCAGGCATAAGTCTCTGTAATTCATTAAATCTTACCGGACCGTCACTTAAATTATTAAGAATCATTAACGCCCATTTTCCTGATAATATCTTTTGTGATGTTGCATATGGACATTTAAGAAATAAATCTTCAAGAGCCAGCATACAATCACTCCTTTCCAGTTTTATCTATTAACAACTACCTTCTATTCTTCATTAGTATCATATTTGATACTAACCCATAATAATGAACGTACTTGTATATTAGTTTGTATGATATATAATTGTTATTATACATGACATTAACTTATTTTGCAAAATATATAATGACTAAAATAAACCATGCAACCTGGCTGGTCGTAAATCTTAGATTTACTGCTCGCCCATGCAACCTGGGAGGTAATCTATGAAATATTTAGTAACTGGAGCAACCGGACATCTTGGAAAACTTGTAATCCATCAACTTCTTAATCTTGTTGAACCTGATCAGATCGCTGTCAGTGTTAGAGATCCACAAAAAGCATCTGATTTGGCTGAAAAAGGGATTGACGTAAGACAAGGTGATTTTGATAATCAAGACAGTCTTTTGTCGGCCTTCAAAGGCATCGAACGTCTCCTCATCATTTCAACTGATGGTGATAATGAGACCAGAATTCGTCAACATCTTAATGCAGTAGCTGGAGCAAAAGCCAGTGGTGTAAAATTCATCGCTTACACCAGTCTTGGTGATGCTACCAATAGTAAGCTTTTCCTTGCAGAGGTTCACAGAAAAACTGAAGCTGCAATTATAGAAACTGGCATTCCCTATGTATTCCTAAGAAACAACTGGTATCTTGAAAATGAATCTTCATCTATCAGCGGAGTTGCTTCAGGTGCTCCATGGATTAGTGCAACAGGAGAAGGTAAAGTTGGTTGGGCTCCTCGTAAAGACTATGCAGAAGCTGCTGCTAAAGTTCTTGTTAATGAGTCTTATAAAAACCAGATATTAGAACTTTCAGGACCATCAAGGACTACTGAAGAGCTGGCCAAAATTGTATCACATGTCGTCAAAAAACCTGTGGAAGTATCACAAGTTAGCTTTGAAAAGTATCATGAGATTATGGCATCATTTGGCCTTCCTGACCATATCGCCGACTTAGTCACACAAATACAAAAGGATATCTCTACAGATACCCTTCATGTTGAAAATAGTGATTTTGAAGCTGTTCTTGGTCACCCATTGACACCTTTAGAAGATGCTATTGAGGAAATACTTAGTAAATAAATCAATGTCTTCTCTTGATTGGCGCAAAGGCTATCTTACCCCTCTTGTCCTGGGCATAGTTCAACAACTTTGCCCTTCAAGAGCGGGAGGTAATCTATTAATTCCAGATATTCTTTATTACCTGTATTTACAAACATCTGCCAGTAACCATATAGTCATACTACCATTTTCCAATGTGAATCTCTCAGCCACTGTTGCCTATTCTCATAGTCAGGTATAAACTTTCCAACCAATCTCCAAAAAGAACGGTCATGATTCATATGAACCATGTGACACATTTCATGAACCACCACATAATCCACTACCTCCATAGGAGCCATGACCAACTTCCAGTTAAAGGTCAATTCTCTTAAGGAAGAACAGGAACCCCAGTTTTTTTTATTGGAAGTGATTGTAATGGACCTTGGCTTTATTTTAAAATATGGTTGATAGTGACCTAGTCTAGATTCTACTATTTTTTTACATTCTTGCTTATAAAATCTAATCATAGCCTTCTTAAGAAGGTCTTCATCTTCAGATGGTGTTTCTATAAGAAGCCGTCGATCAGTATCCTTATTAAAATCCGGCTTTTTGTTGACTTCTAGATTTTCAAACCTAACCTTTGCTTTTTTTAACTCAGTGTCAACAATCACCCTGATAGAAAAATGGCTACCTAGATATAAAAATTCCTCACCATCTACATACTCTTTTACTTTAAAACCTTTAGTTTTTTCTTTCATCTCATCAGACCTTGTGATTATCCACTTCCATTTACTATCAATTAGCTTATCAATAGCCTGGTCAGATGTTCCTTTTGGTACCCGAAGTTCAATATTTCCATAAACATCAATATAGATACCTAAGCTTTTTCTTTTTTTGAATATTATTTGACAGGTTATGACCCTATCTTCTTTTTCATATGTTTTAATCACTATTTTTTCCTTACACTATTTTATGGCCACACTTATATTTAATATATTCTTTTTCATTCATCTCTTTTGAAAGATATTTGTAAGATTCTTCTAATCAAACTCCAATAGGGTTTTGTTACTATATAATTAGGATGTAGTAAATCAATCCTTAGATATCAACCTAATACTCATATAAGAAACAATACCTGCTGTCTATTACACGAATGGAGTTAAAATGAAAGCAAGATGGATTATTCTCTATAGCATAATTACCATACTTTTATTATATCTATTAAGTCAAGTCTTTGAGCTCTCTTATTTTATTAGTCTTGGAGCCAAACTTCTAGTCTTTCTCCTACTACCTATCCTCCTAAACAAACTGGTCTTTAAACATAAAATCCCATTTAGATTAGAGAAAAAAAATCTATATAGGCTTATTGTAATCTCTGTAGTAATCATTCTTGTCATTGTTTGCGCCTATTGGCTTTTACAACCCTTTATTGATGTTTCAACAATTAAAAATGATTTTGTCAACCGCCAAAAAATCAATACTAGCATTTTTCTCTTTCCTGTCTTTTATACCATTTTTGCTAATTCTTTTATTGAAGAATTCTTTTTTAGAGGATTCATTTTTATGGGTCTAAAAAACCGCCCGATAATTGCAGCGGTATTTTCCTCACTATGTTTTGCTTTATATCACATGTCCATCCTTGCCACATGGTTTACCTTACCTCTAACGATCCTTACTATAGTTGGTTTATTCCTAGGAGGCCTTATTTTTTCCTATTTTGTCCACAAAACTGACAGCCTTTTTGCTTCTTACTTTATCCATATGAGTGCAGATATTGGCGTCGTTATTGTTGGAATCTTTGGTATGGGACTCTTCTCATAAGATCCTCTAATTAAAAGGGTCCTTATCCTCATCAGAAGGATTAGCAAAAGGATCTTCATAAAAAATGTCCTCACCAACTTCCCCAAGGCTATCTGTCGACATTTGCCAGCGATTGACAACCAGAAGGTCCTTAGGTCCTAACTTTCCTTCACCATCAGGTAAATAAACATCTAACTCAACCTTAAAGAGCTTATCTTCCTTCATATCTGAAGCCACTTGATAATGAAAAGTACCAATCCGTTCACCGCCAAATAAATCCGACAAGAATAGATCTTCTTCAAAACCAACCATTTCCAACTCATTGGATTTTTCGGCAAAGCCATATATATCATTAATTATTTCTGTATATAGGTAATCATAAAACAAAGGATCGTCCAATCCAACAGCCTTAATTGTTTCCAAACGATGTTCATCCAATAACTTAAGAAGGTCATATTTAATGGTCTCTGCCTTTCCTTCCAAATCGTAGTCATCCTGTACAAAAGCAGAATTTCGTTGTGTTAGTCTCAGGCCTGCATACGCTGTAGTTAAAGCTGCCACACCAAAAGCCATTAAGACAATCATAAGAAGGATAATAAGAACTGATGTACTGCCTTTTTGATTATTTACTCTCTTCATTAGCCCTCCTATTCCAAAATAAGAGAAGTTCCTATTTTGTAAATCTCTTCCCCATCTTCAGTTACACTTGCCACTAGATTATAAAGTCCACCATAAGATGCTTCATGATTTTGAAGGTCTAAATGTATAGTCAATAAGTACTCACCATCCAGGTCTTCTAATAATGATTTGGTCATAATAAGAGAATCTTTTTTAACAACAATATCATAATCCTTAAAAAGATTGTCTTTACTAAAGGATTCAAGACTTGTCATAGATTTAGCTTGCTCCACTCCAGTTCCCGCATCCATAATAACCTGGTCGAGTACCATAGAATCGTCAAGGATACTATCTGCCTTAACTAGAAGCTGTAAAAAAATAACACATAAGATACTAAGTACAGCAATAGAAATTATAACTTCCACCAGGGTAAAACCACTTTCCTTAGTCACTAGTCACCACCCCTTTTCTGATATAGACAGCACCAAGAAGCTTATCACCTTCCAAAATATTAATCAAACTATGGTCTTGATCATATTCAAAGGACCACAAGGCAGGAAGATCAACAATCTTCTCACCATATTCAATATCAATGGGAGCCCCTAAGTCTTGATAGATTTCGTAAAGACCATCTTCCTGACATAATATATAGGTCACATAGCCTTCATCTTCTGCCATTAAGTCAATAGATATGGCATTTCCATCATTATAATCTTGAGAAACCACCTGTATATTTCCTGCAAAATCATTTTGCTTCATTCGTTTACTAATATAGGAAATACCAATCCTTATATTTTCTGTTTCTTCTTTTTCCTTAATGATTCTTGAATAAGAACCTTGACCTTCGACAATAAGCATGCCAATACTAGCGGTAAAAAGGATAAAAAGGAACATGACAAGAACTGACTCAACAGATACTCTTTTCATGACTTACCTCCCTCTTTCTATGGCTACCACTTCAATATCCGGCATCAGATTTGATGCAAAAAAATCATAGTAATAATAGTAGGTATCTTCATCAATAATCAGGCCGTAATTTTCCTCCAGATATCTTAAGTCTTTAGGATATGCCCCTTCTTGAGCATAACAGGCAACAGCATACTGTTTAATAACGCCTTCTATTTCATTTTCCCGTGTATACATCTTATTCACATGGTCCTTGTCGATACCCACCATAATCAAAACAATAGCGATAAAAATTACGAGAGGACCTATGATATACGTTCTTCTAAGGGAGTTTTTCATACAATCACCACTATCCAATTGAATTCATAATATTGACGACAGGCAACACTACTGATACCAAGATAAAACCAACAATCAAAGATAAAATAATAATCAAAACCGGTTCCACAACATTTGTTAAACGAGCAATTCGGTAATCCAACTCTTTTTCCATTTCATCGGCAGCTGTCAAAAGAGCTCTGTCCATCTGTCCTGCCTTTTCTGCAACACCAAAAATCTTCATAAGAATTGGTGGGAAAAGATTCATTTTATCCATAACAGACTCCAGACTTTCTCCCTGGTTCAAACCATCGATTCCCTTTCCAATCATATCTTCTGCATGTTTATTATTCATGGTTGGTTTAATCAGTTCCAATCCTTGTTGATAATTTAGACCACTTTTAATAAGGGTTCCCAGATTTCTAGCAAAACGGGTTGCAAGTAATGAAGCATTTATCCCAGCATATATAGGTAATTTAAATTTTAATCGATCCATAAAGGCAATTCCATCTTCTGTTTTGCTATAAATATAGAAACCAATAACAATAATGGCCAGAACAATCAAAATAATAAGGCCCTTATCTCTAAGGAATAAACTTACATCTAATATAACTTTTGTAAATCCAGGAATCTCACCACCTAATGACTTTAAGACGTCATTGAACATGGGCATAACCTGTACAATCAAAAGGATGATGACACCAAACATAAGTCCTGTCAAAATAATAGGATAGGTTACAGCTGCTCTTAATTTATTGCCTGATTCCAATTGTTTTTCATAGGTTTGAGCTACCTGCTCCAGTACTTCCGGCATATTTCCACTCTCTTCACCAATTTTTACCATCTGAACCATGAAAGGAGTCAGAAACACTTCATGCTTACTGATAACATCTGAGAACATTTCTCCCATATTCAAGTCATCCACCATTTCCGACAGGACCTTTTTTAGACCTGGATGATCGGTTTTTTCTGAAATCAATTCCAAGCTCCCTGTCAAAGGTAAATCGCTTCGAATAGCCAAAGCCAACTGCCTAGCAAATAAAATGGTTTCTTCTTTAGAAATTGCATTCATCCTTCTAATCCTCCTAATTCAACTTCATGTAGTTTTCAAACATTTGGGGATCTGCTGCTTTTATATAGGCGGTCTGTCTATCAAGAGAGCCTTCTTTAACTAAATCGGAAAGTTGTCTTTCCATAGATACCATACCCATTTTACTTCCAGTTTGAATCAAATTATTAATCTGATAATGTTTACCCTCACGAATAAGGTTACGAACAGCCGGATTAGTCAGCATTACCTCTGTAACAGCCTGCATTCCCTTACCGTCTTTTTGTGGCACTAGCTGTTGAGATATAACACCTTCAAGAACAGTAGCCAATTGTGATCTTACCTGATTCTGCTGCTCCATACTAAAAGCATCTACAATTCTGTCAATAGCCTTTACGGCGCTAGATGTATGTAGGGTAGAAAGGACCAAATGGCCAGTTTCTGCTGCCGTCAGCGCAATACTAATGGTTTCCATGTCTCGCATTTCGCCAACCATAATAACATCAGGGTCTTCTCGAAGAGCCGCCTTTAATGACGTACCAAAATCAAGGGCATCCTCACCTATTTCTCTCTGAGTCACCATGGAATTTTTATGTCTATGCAGGTATTCCAAAGGATCTTCTATGGTTATAATATGATACTTATATTTTTCGTTGATTATATCCACCATACTAGCTAGAGTTGTAGATTTACCACACCCTGTAGCACCAGTAACCAAAACCAATCCCTTGGTTTTTTCTGTTAGTTCACGTATAGCATCTGGCAGTCCCAGCTCTTCAAATTTGGGAATCTCCAAGGGCAACGCACGTATTGCCATTGCATAGGTACCTCTCTGATAATAGACATTACATCTAAAACGCCCCAGATTCCTTTTGGAATATGATATATCAATCGATTTATTTCGTTTTAGCACTTCAAGATTAGCTGGGCCTAAATACTCCTCAACAAAACTAACAATAGCATCCGGTGTAAGTCTATCGGTTCCTTCCACCTCTACTAGTCTAGAATTAACCCGCATCAAAGGCCGGCTGCCAGCACAAAGATGAAGGTCGGTTCCTTTATGTCTCATGGTCTCCTCAAGAAGATAATCCATAAATCCAGTATTATTTTCCATGTTACCTCCCAAGTCCAATTATTTCCTTATGAACTATTTTACGCTTATATAAGTAAAATGACAATTAAAAACTTATAGATTACTACGTGAAATCAACAAACTAAAGCCTTTTCAAAAGACTCAATCAAGTCTCATCTATCTAAAAGAGCTTGACCGTATTTATTGGCAAAAACCATTTCACCGGTATTAAGATCTGTACCGGTTCCACAATAGATAAGATCACCAATTTGAAAGTAGCTGGTAATATATCTATTGCTTGCAAGTTCAAGATTAAGAATAAACTCGTTCTGCCCTTTTTGATGCTGATACAGTCTATATTCACCTAATTCCTCTTGGATAATATAAGCACCTGTATCATCAAAGACGACACCTGATGTTTGAAATCCATTGGGAAAATATTCCTGTCCTGTGGATAGTTCTCTTGCAAAGAGCTTTCCTTCAATTAGAAAAAGCACTTGCTCATCACTTAGTGCATAATTGTCTACTCCATTATAATAATAAAGCACCCCACCTTGAACATAAAAATCATCCAGACTCTTCATTTCAACCCGGTACTGAAGATCACCCGTTTCCAGATTTAGGACATTCAACACATCCTCAATATAATATAAAAGATAATTTTCTGATAGTACATAATCATCAACATCTTCAATTATTAGGACTTGAGACATTCCGTCAATTCGAAGATATAGATTGTCCTCAAAGTCTGTATAGGCTTCATATTGATTCTTGTAATCCAAAGTCTTAATATACAAAAACTTATCTTTATCATGAAGCGTTTCAATATCTACTATTGATGACAGTAAATTATCATAATGTGTTTGGTAATCATTAAGGGCATAGAAACGACCATGTTTGATAAACCCACTATCTTTATTATCAAAAAAAGCGTCAATCCTCTCAATGGTCTCATTGGGAAGACATGATACTAAATATGGGCTTTGGGCTTGTAGATTATCATAGGACAAGGTTATATTGAAACTCTTAATGTTTTGGTTCCAATCATAATTTCTATATCGGCTGGTTTTAATTATATCATGGTCCCGGTATATCTTTGCATTAATGAACTCATAGGGCATTCGTCTAGAGTAATAATTAAAGTTTTTATCTATCTTGATGCAATAGTCTCCATGCACATACCCACTGTCATTTGGCCGACTGTAGGGAAAGTCAATGCGATACCAAGTTCTTCCATCTTCACCGATAACTTCTTCATCAATCACATATGACTCACCATCGTAAGCTGTACCAACTTTATCACTAGTTGCTGATGGATTTTTACGAATATTCAACCCACTAGTATCAATCATGATTCGCTCTTTGATCGCTGCTTGTTCACAAACAAGAATATCCTCATATTGCTCAAAAAATTTGGTGATACTTTTTTCGTTTGTCGCATCACCCTTCCTTAATAAATCTTCTTCTCTGTTAAGGCCATAGACATCCTGACTCACAGAATCAAAAACTTCCTCACCATCTGATACATTTGCTTCCTGTGCTTTTGTACTTTCACTGTAAGCACCTAATTCATCGTCGTTATATTCTGTCGACTTTTCTTGATTTTTAATCTCATCTGTATTCATTTCTGCCTGATTCAATTTACATCCTACCAAAAAAATAATTAGCAGAAGTATGAATATATTTTTTCTTGAACCTGCCACTAAGCCTTTCATATTAAGTCGCCTCTCATGTTAATCTCATCTCAAGACCTATTATACAATATTAATAGGTAGTTTATTATCTCTATCATACAGGAAAGCATTTGCACACACAACTTCTCTTTTAAAATTCTTAAAAAGCCTGTTTCTCTGGAAAACACACGTGTCAAACTCGTGTCAAACCTTCTAATAATTGAATCATTTTGCCAAAGACCCAACTCCTATTGAGACTCTAGACCCATGATGCTAAAATTCAGCTAGGTAGAGATTTATTTTAAGGAGGTCACACATGTTAAAACGATTTCAAGCAACTTTATTAATTTCAGCACTTATCCTATCATCTTTTTTTATCTATACGACTCCAACTCAGGCCGATAGTGTACAAGCTGTAGAGAAGAAAATCTGGGATGCAAAATTATACTCACCAGGAACCATAGCTATCCTTTACGAAAGTCAGGGAAAAATGTATGTAGGCTGGTTTAAAAGTGAGAATAATGATTGGGAACATCTAGAGTTAGGTAGTGGTTCTATAGGCGCTTTGGATGTTGGCTCAGATGGTTCTGTACATATAGCCTACGTCAATCAGGTTTATGATCTTGTCTATACAAGAATCACTCAAGGAAAATCCATATCGAGTAAAACATTTGATTCCAATAACATTGATAAAAACGGAAACTCTGTTACTATCGGACAAATCAAGACACCAGATATTTCTGTTGACTCTAACGGCAATGTCCATATGGTTTATATTGATACCTACGGTGGACAATCTATTTCTTCATATTATGGCAGTCAAGACTTAATATACTTATCCAATTCAAGTGGTTCATGGCAACAAGACGTCAAACTCTATGGCCAAGGTGAATATGCATACGGTGACGGTTGGAAACAATACCCTAGTGGTGAACCCAAAATCGGAATGACTTCTCATGGTTACTATATCCAATCTAAAAGGATAGATTCCTACAAATCTTCTTTAAGCGGTTGGGATGACTCTTACAGCCATATGGTTTGGACTCCAGATAGTCCTTCAGTTACGACATCCTGTAAAAGAAGCTATGATTTAAAGGATATTGAAGACTTTAATGGAAGTGTAGCCAGCTTAAGTTATTCTGGAAGTTCCTACGAACTATATCAAAATGGACTAGGTCCGATAGAGCTTAGTATACCAACTAATATTTCAGCAATAGATCTGGATTACAATAACCAAGCCTATATAGCCGGTCTTGATTCAACAACTTTATATATGTATCAATCTAATAATATCAAGTCAATTCCTCTACCAGAACCTTTAAATTCTAGCCATAAAAAAGTAGCTACTGTTGAAGATGGTGGTATTCAATATGTTATATACACCACAGCTAGCGGCAATATGATTATCAATCTTAACAATGATTTAGATTCCAGCGATATAGACTTATTCACCTTTACTGTTCCTGATAAAAAAGAAGTTATCCTATCAGGCTTATCTATAAGTGATAAAGAATACAATGGCAATCCAATAGAAGTGGATGGTACGATTGTAGCCTATGATAACCAAGGAAACCCTGTCAGTCCATCTGGCTATGACGGTGTCTTTAAAAACTCTAAGGGAGAGATTTTAGCTACCCCTCCAAAAGATGTCGGTAACTATACTTTTGAATACTCTATTCTTGAATCTGACAGCAACTATTACGGAAAAGAATATATCAGTTTTTCAATTACCAAAAAAACAGTCTCTATATCAGATATTACTGCCACGGATAGAGACTATAACGGGTCAACCAGCGTTAGCTTATCAGGTGGCACCATTAATGATAAAATTCCAGGAGATGACCTTAGTCTTTCTCTTCCGACAACAGGTCAAATCCAATCTCCTAGTGTTGGCCAAGATAAAAGTGTTAGCATAGGAAATGTTTCTTTATCAGGGAGTGATGCTGACAATTACTCAATTTCACAAGTCGACAGCATTACTGTTACCATCATGCCTAAGGCGCTTTCCATATTAACCGGGTCTGTTGCAGATAAGACATATGATGGAACTATGGATGCCAATATCCATTCAGTTACATTTATAGGTCTTGCAGATGGTGAAGATCCACAAATTGATGTAGATTACAGTGCTAATGGAAGTTTTGAACAAAAAGAAACTGGCTCCAATCTCAAGGTATTAGGTTCAGTTTCTCTATATAATACTCCTCTTATGAGTAATTATCATCTTGATGAAACATCATTTTCATCCACAGGGAACATCGTAAAAAGTGATGATCTTTCATCAACATCAACAATTACCTTAAATATGACCAAAGATATGATTCAAGATTATACCTTTGATATGGATCAAATCCAATTAAGCAAAACAGATACCGGTAGTCGTACCTATATGAATGTGTCACTTGTAGGTGATGATATTTTTGAAACTCCGCCTACAATTAGGGATAATAGATACTTAGACTATACATCGGCATCAGTTACAAACGGGTCTTCTATTTTCACTGTCCAAATTATAACTGATAATTATTCGCCTATTGATGTTCCCATAAAATTTGAGCTTATTGATAAAGAACCTTTGCAACTTAGTGGACTTAACCTAGTAGAAAAAAACTATGATGGTCTAGCCCTTGAACCAAGTGGAACCATAATTGCCTCCAATCTTGCAGGAGAAAATATACCAGGCCTTACTTTTGATTATCTATGGAAAGATGAAAGTGATAAGGTTTTAGACTCACCGCCTAAAAATGTTGGGAATTACACGCTAACCGTTACCATTTCATCTTCCAATTCACAGTATCAAGGCAGACTTGAATTAAAAGGGAAAATATCCCCTAAACCTCTAGAAGTTATCGACTTACTAGCAGAAACAAAAGTCTATGATGGCTTAACCACTATGAATATAGTTGGAGGAAACTTGAATGGTATAGTTGATGGGGAAAGTGTTGATCTTTTTGTACCAAGTACCGGAACTGCTGCCTCTTCGTCTGCTGGTTCAAATATTGACGTTTCAGTTGATTTAGGTTTAGAAGGTGCAGATATATCCAACTATAGCCTTGCAACACCATATATTATCAAAGGAACAATAGCACAAAGACCTCTTACCATTACCAATATCCTAATAGGAGAAAAGGTATACGATCAGAGTTTAGATGGCCTTATTAACGATTACACTTTAGACAATATTCTTGAAGGAGAAAATTTAGTTGAAGATACTGACTTTACACTTTCAGGTTCTTTTGTTACAGCTGATGCTGGTATAGATAAAGCATTTATGGTCACAGGCCAACTCTTAAATACTTCAATTGCTAATAACTATACCTTTGCTGATAATGATTTTTCAGCCCATGCAACCATTCATAAAGCACCAGGCCAGGAAGTTACTTTTGACCAACCACTTAAACTCTATAAGAATAGGCAAAGGAATTATAACTACAATCTTGAACTTGCAACAATAAAATTCATTGATTATGGGGACCTTACTTTTAGCTTTGATCGACTGGATGGTGATGATATATTTTCAGCTACGCCAAGTGTAACAGAAAATCAGTTAAATCTTTCAGTAAAATCTGTAGGAGATTCAGATATAAGCCTATATTTCACAGTGGAAACAAGTAACTATGAAACCATTGAAGCATCTCTTGATATAGAAATGGTTAACCCGCCTCGTAATGACAGTCCTGTTGTGGCACCTACGGTGACCCCTAATGATCTACCTGAAGAAGATACTCCTGAGGAGGATATTCCTGAAGAAAATATTCCTGAAATATTACCAACAGGCTTTATCGACATCTCTACCCATTGGGCAAGAAAAAGCATTGAATCACTTCTTGGCAACGGTCTTCTACGAGGTTACAGTGATGGCACTTATAAACCCGATAATTATGTTACTAGAAGTGAGTTCTTGGTTATGGTTTTACGGTCACTTAATGAAGGACAGGAAGCATCAAACACTCCCTTCCTTGATGTTCAGAATCATTGGGCTAAAAATGAAATTGAAACAGCCTTTAGTTTAGGAATCATCAAGGGTTATAGCGATACCAAGTTTAAACCCAATCAGTTGCTGACCAGACAAGAAATGGCAAAAATGATAACGATTGCCTACCACCTGACCATATTAGATTCCAAGCCGGTCTTCATAGACGACTCTAAGATTAGTCCATGGGCACAAAATTATGTCTATACCCTTTATAAAGCCCATGTACTTGAAGGCTATGTTGATGGTAGTTTTAAACCCAACCAGCCATTGACAAGGGCAGAAGCAGCTGAAATAATCGACAAAGCGTTACGCTATATTATCAACCATTAACAGAAAGCTGGGGAGAAAAACTTAAATACATGTACCATTAAGTCAGATAGAAATATCTGGCTTTTTTTTTAATTTTTGATAGAATATACTTATAAGGAGAGGATTCTATTGAAGACTAATTCAAGAACAAGATTAGAATTAATAATGAATGTAACAGGGGCAAGCGGTAAAGAAATCGCTTCTTTTCTTCATGTGGATATGTCACTCGTCAGTCGTTGGAAAAGCGGTAAACGGACCTTAACCAACATGGATACACTCCTCCAACTTGCAGACTTTTTTACAGCTTATGACGAGGAACAATTTACCTCTACCATCCGTCTCCTTATAGGGCTAGAATCTAGCGACTTCGAATCATTTAGACTTGCCTTTTCGTCTTGGTTGGGTAAGCCTCTGACTCCTGAAGATACATCTGGCATCATCCGAGCCAACATTGAATCTCCCTCAAGTGAAACCATCTATAGAACCTATATGGGAAATGATGGTCGACGTCAAGCAGCTCTCTACCTATTTGACAAAATCATGGGAATGAAAAAACCAATTCGCTTCTATCTTTATAGTAATGAAGATATGTCCTGGATGACCCAAGACCCTCAATTTTTAACGACATGGACCCAGTCACTAATTAAAATCTTAAAGCAAGGCCACGAAATCATCATCATCCATACCATGACCAGGTCTTTTAAAGAGCTTATGCAAGCCGTTCTTAATTGGGTACCCATCTATCTCGCAGGTAAGATACAGGCTTGGCAATTAAAATCCGATCATCAACGTTTACCCTGGCAGACAATCTTTTATATTGAGAATATTATGGTTTGTAGTGGCTATATGCCCAACAATAATTGGAATAATCGCTTTACTGTCTTAACCAATGATAGGTTAACAATTACAACAATTAGTCAAACCTATCAGGATATGATAGACAACAGCATACCCCTTATATCAGCAATTAAAGGCAATCAAGCTCTTAGTATGTGGGACCAGTTTACATCTGTAGGTCAAAACGTAGAATCCTCTGATTTTAAATCCAACGAAATCTTCTTCACCTTTTTTAAACCCGACCATCTTATCTGATCTTCTCCTAAGAAATAAAATCAGTAAGAATACCCATTCAACATTTATGACTTTTTACGAAGAGCTGACACATAATTTTTCCAAGAATGTCAAGATACACAAGAACAGACATATCTATAACTTGGAAGCACTCAAAGAAAAATGTTATGAGGAAAGCTTTGAATTCAATCATCTCTCAGTCTTAATTGGACAACCGGTAATCCTAACTCAGAAGGACTACAAGAGGCTATTGGAATCAGCAATAGATCGTATTAGAAAACATAATTTATTCGAAGTCGCCTTATTTATACCTTCTATAACTCCTATCCCTTTAGTAGATACCAATATGTGGATTAAAGACAACTATTTTACTGCTGTTTGGGCTAAGGAAAAGCAGAACCATTTAATTATGTCCTTTCAACCAACAATGATTGAAGCCTTTCATTTTTTCTTCAATCAGTTGTGGGATCAGATATCTTTTATTGATAAGAGTAAGGACCATGTTATAAGCCATTTTGAAAAAATGATAGCAATTTGTGACCAATAACACTAATTTCAATAGAAGTAAATCAGCTAAAGAGTAAGTCTACTAAAAATGAATAATTTAACCAAATTCAAAAAGGGCCCTACACAAAGTGTAAGGCCCATTCATCTACCATTTTATTCACTTAGACTGGGCTAGTCCCAGGCAAAGATCATCACTATTCTGCTACGTATGGCAACAAAGCAACGTGTCTTGATCTCTTGATCGCAACAGTAAGAGCTCTTTGATGCTTAGCGCAAGTACCAGTGATTCTACGAGGTAAGATTTTACCACGTTCAGATACGTATCTTCTCAAAGTGTTAGTATCTTTGTAGTTAATTGTAGTACTTTTGTTTGCACAAAATTGACAAACTTTTTTTCTTCTTCTTCTGTTGTTATTTCTTCTATCAAAAGCCATTGTTATTTCCTCCTAATTTAATCTCAAATTCGTATTCTAGAATGGAATATCATCATCATCGAAGTCATCATCAACACTCACAAAACCATCAACATTGGTATTGTTGGCTGCCGGTGCAGCTGGTTGTGAGAAAGAGTTTCCTCCGCCTGAAGACATTCTCTCTTCAAAATTTCGTTTACTTTCCGCAAAATGTTGCTCTTCTGCCACAACATCAGTTGTGTAGATCTTACGACCGTCTTTTTCATAACTTCCTGTACGGATATTACCAACAACGACAACCTGCATACCTTTTTTGAAATATTTCTCTGCAAATTCACCGCGACGTCCGAAAGCAACAATGTTTATGAAGTCTGCGTCAGGTTCACCGTCTCGTTTAAACGAGCGGTTAACAGCTAATGAATATCGCGCGATAGCCATCGGCTCTGCTCCTTGTGAGTATCGAACTTCTGGATCTCGTGTTAATCTTCCCATTAAAATCGCTTTATTCATCGTGAACCCTCCTTAAATCTCATTCTCTTATTATGCTTCTGCTTTGACGATTAAGAAACGTAAAACCGTTTCCATGATACGAATACGTTTTTCAATTTGAGCTGGAGCTGTAGCTTCAGATTCAAATGTGATGAAGTAGTAGAAACCTTCTCTTACTTTTTGGATCTCGTAAGCAAGTCTTCTTTTACCCCATTCGTCAACTTTAGCAATTTTACCGTCGAATCTTTCGATTAAGCCTTTTACTTTTTCTAAAGCCTCATCACGAGCTTCTTCAGTAAGCTTACCGTTGATTACTAATGCTAATTCGTAATTGTTCATATTGCACCTCCTTATGGACTTTGGCCTTTGCTTTTATAGCAAAAGCAAGGATATTTTCACAAGTGTATATTATACTATCTACACAAGGTTTTTGCAAGAACTATTTCGACCTATTTACTATGTTTTTTATCACTGGTAAATAAAGGGCTCTAAATTGTTTCTTTTCAATCTCCATTCTTTTTCCTTATTCTTTCTTATATGCAAAATAAGGACCAAGCTTTTTTACTTTTTTATAGGGATTAAAATTCGGGTTTCGTATTTTTCAGGGTTTCCTTTGAAAATCATCCCTGGACCTTTTATATATATTTCCCTGCTTGGTACATCTGCCCGAAGATCATTTTCATTCATATAATCAGCAATAGCCTTATAGGATTTACTTATAGTCTCATAAGGTCCAATATGCGTAATAGCTACATGCTCTCCACCAGTAAGAACTTTGCTTGTGACTTGACCCTTTTCAACAACACTCTTTACTTCAAGACAGACTTCCACGTCTGCATTTTCTTCCATATAAGATTCATCATAATACATAGAAAAGGGTTCACTAACCCCTTTCATTCCAACATGTTTATAGAGGATGCCAAGGTATTTTCCTACCTCTTCATAAGTTCCTTTATATCTTACACTAGCCACTTTTATATCAGGAATGTATACTCTTTCAACTATTGTATTCATCTCTACAACTCCAATCTCTTTCAAATTTCGAATTTCATGCATAATGAGTCCTTGTAGTTTCTTCATGGATTGTATTTGATGGGCAATTTGCTTATTTTTCTCAAAAAGATAGTCAGTAAGATCATCATCGCTTCTCAGATTCGGAAGTACCTCTTGGATTTCCTTAATGGTAAAGCCAAACTTTTTCATGGATTTAATCCAAATAGCCTGCTGATAATTGGCTTCATCATAAAAACGATAGCCGTTTTCCTCATTGATAAAGGCTGGTTTCATTAGGCCGATATCATCATAATAGCGCAAGGCTTTAACAGTTATACTGACAATTTTTGAAAATTCACCAATCTTATACATGGAAACTCCTTTCTACAAACTCTAGACTACTGCCTACATATATCATGTGCTATATCTTAATATCCTAGTTTACCTTTTCAACAAAATAACGTAATACTGTCTTTTGTTTGTCCGGGTTAGTTTTTCGGGCATCTGTTAAATAGATCTCTCGATGGTCCTGCTTTCTTTTTAATAAACCATTAGCTTCCATATAAGCGTTCATCTTGGCAAAAGATGCCGGTTCATCATCATAGGGTCCCAGATGCAAAATCTGAAGAGCCAAACCATCTGTTATAGTCTCAAACTTAGCTTCTTTTAATAGGTGATGAGGCTTCTTCCTCTCAACTATTTTTAAAGCTTCCTCAGCTACATTCTCTGTAACAAAATCTGGTTGCCTTATCATAATTTTATAAGTCAAATCTTCCTTAGACCATGTTTTTTTCTTCTTAGCGTCCTCACTAATCGACCAGATACCTTCAAGTGGATAAACTGTATATTCGTAGTATCCTTCTGGCTCAAATCCATTTCTAGGCATCATACGTACACCGTATGCCAAGGAATACAAGACACCAACCCGTTCTGCAAAATCCGGGCCATTGGGATTACCATTTCCCTCAATAGTGAGAAATTTATGTTCAGGTATTTCAATTAACTGTGGCTCCTCTTTAGGCAGATAAAGATGCTTTTCTTTTTTTCTCCATTCATATTTCATAGCTAACTCCTTTCAGACTCTCCGTTTTTATCACTTTTTCATTGACTAAAGGTCTTAATGAGGACCTATGTTAAGTATAAATCCTCCCTTATAGTGGAGAGTCAAGGACGGATATTTATAATCATAATTCTATTTTAGCATAATGGCATATATACTTAAATTAAAAAGAAGATTGGACACCTCTCAGTGTCTCAATCTTCCCTTATAAACCATATTTACAGGAGTTTTTGGCTGGTCCAGTCCTAGAGTTTAATATCCATTTCCTCCATTACAATCTTCACCCGTTTCAGATTAATATCTATATACTCCTTTGGATCATCACTAATAAGTAGTATATAATTCATGAAATTCAATCGTCTGGCAAGGATTATCATTTCTATATCTTCTTCTGACATTTCCGGTAGTGGACAAACTGAACGGTAACCTTCAAAAAGCTTATCCTTCAAATCCTGATAGACAAAGTTCTCATCAAATCGATAGTAAAATAAAGTTATACCAATATCCTGAACGGCATATCCATAAGAAGTATCTTCAAAATCGATGACACTTATGTTTCCATCATCTATCATAACATTCCATGGATTCAAGTCTCCATGGATCAGCTGCATCCCATCTTTCTTAAAAAGATTGGCTAGATACGTATCTGTATATGGAACCAATTTATCCATTATCTCTTTAAACTCATCACTAACAAACGCCTTATATTTTTCCTCATGATAAACGGCTTTTTCATCCTTAAAATAATAAACCTTATCAAATCTTTTTGGAAAGAGACTATCTGGAACTCTTAAACCTGCTGTAGCCATATGCATTTTTGCCATGCTTTGCCCAAGAGCATAAAATCCATCTAATGTTTCATTCCCGTCAAAAGAGATACCACTTACCCATTTGTAGATAACCATTCGTTTTGGAGTATCTGTATATTTAGATTCAATAGATACGATTTCCTGTCCATCCCTAGCTGCAATAATCTCTGGGAGGAACAAATCCGAGTGATCTCTCAAAGTATCAATCATAAAAACTTCAACAAGATTATCTTCATAGGTTGAATTGATCTCATCAAATATCTTTAGCATATAAAGACTTCCATCTGATGCCAAACACTTATAAAGCATATTGGTAGCCTCTTCAAAAAAATGAAATTGGACAATATCTAAATCATAGGATTTCAATCCAATTTCAATGACCTTTCTTAGTCTGAGCTTCTTCCCCTGAGGGGACAAGTCATCATATACTTTCATACTACTCCTCTTCACTTCTTACAGCTTTTATATTCTTCATAATCTTATTGCGTGGAACCAAGACCAAATGGTCACAACCCAAACATTTCAAGCGGAAATCCATACCTACTCGCAGAACCTTCCACTCTTTTGACCCACATGGATGGGGCTTTTTCATGGTAACAATATCTCCAACTTTTACTTCCATATGTATACTCCTGTTTATGTATTATTCTTTCCTTTATGATTGGCTTTTTCATTATACATCTTTTTATCTGCCACTTTCAAGACACTGTCAAAATCTTCACCGTCATCAGGATATAAGCCTATACCCATACTTGCATTTACCTGACATAAAATCTCATCGACTGCAAAGTCTTTTTTAATATCATGACTGATTCTTACTTTTAAGAATTCCAATTCTTCTCTTGATTCAATATAAGGTAATATAATCATAAACTCATCTCCACCCACCCGAAAAGGCAAATCTTCTCTTCTGCTAATTTTACTTAGGGTTTTACCAAAAGATTTAAGGACAAAGTCACCCATATGGTGGCCATACTTATCATTAATCGACTTAAAGTCATCCAGATCTATATGAACCAAGCCATATTTGCTTTGATTTGTTTTAGCTGTTTTAGTCACTTGATACTGTACAGTTTCCAAATAATTCCGATTATAGACCCCAGTCAAATGGTCATGAGCCATGACTTCAATAAGATCAAAATGAATTTTTTGGAAATAATAAGTAGCAAAACTGATAAAGATAATGATAATAAAACCAAAACCTAACATCAAGACAATTCTAAGACTATAGTCAGCTCTTCCCTCAGCTGCTGTCACATAGATTACCCAATTGTTGACAATTTCGTTAACAAACCTCATAGGTTGCTCATTAAGTACTGCTGGATCACCAACAATTAGCTTGTCTTCATCTTCGTTGTCAAAAATAAGAATAGCAAGATTAGACTCTTCAGCCAGTCTCAATATTTCTTTATTTATTACATCAGCACTAAGAACAATACTGGCCTGTCCCCAGTATTTTCCATCTTTATCCCTTATTGGCACACGGTTAATATATCCACTTCCACCTTGAACTAATTGAACAGGACCTTGAAAAACTCTAACCAATTCATTTTTTGTTTTTAGAACATAATCTCTTTGCTCAACAATTTGGCTAAGGTCCACGCCAATGGAATTCTCATTACCTTTCATCGGAAAATTATATATAATTGTTGTGTCCTTAATAATACCTACATTTCTGATATATTGCATGGATTCATCAAGGAGATACTTTAGATAATTTTCAGATGTCTCCACAGAAAAAGATTCTTCCATAGACAAAAAAGACTCATAGCCTTGTAAAAGTAAAACTCCGGTATTCATCAAATCTCTGATTTCGTCTTGTAACATGATGTAATCATCTTTAATATCTAAACTTTCCTCATTTCTCCAAGTATTAACTGAATTCGTCACAAAAGCAAGCAAAAAAAAGGTGCTTGCTAGAAATACAAGTCCTGTACTTAAAAAAATACGTTTATGCGGATATTGAAGTTGATAGTCTATCTCTTGTTTCATATTCTGCCTCTTTTTTCTAGCTTATCCATGAATTCCCCCAAACCATAGAAGGTTCGATTGCATATGTCTATATTATAACAAAAAAACCATTAGAAAACATAAAACAATTTCTAAATAAAATATTGCAGATATTCCTTCATGATTATTTTTTATGAAATATTTCTGTCATTATATGGATGATGATGATATAATAGACATAGATTTACATAAGATGATTATCAAAGGAAACCTATCACATTAGAGGAGGCTAATATGATTAAAATCATAGCAAACGATGGTATTGATAATGGAGCAAAGCTGGAATTGGAGTCTCTTGGCTACCAAGTTGATACAAACCACTACCAAGGACAAGAGCTAGAAGAAGCTATTCAAACTTGTGACATCATCATTATAAGAAGCGCTACCAAAATCCGTAAAAACCTCATCGATATTGCCCTTGAAGGCAAATTAAAACTGATTATCCGTGCAGGTGTTGGCATAGACAATATCGATTACGAATACGCTAGAGAAAAGGGCATTGAAGTTCGTAATACACCATATGCATCCAGTGCCTCTGTAGCTGAGCTTGTCATTGGTCATATGTTCTCATTAGCCAGGTTTATCGGCATCAGCAATGTTAGTATGAGAGATGGTGAATGGAATAAAAAACACTATAAGGGTGTTGAGCTAGCCGGAAAGACTCTAGGCCTTATCGGTTTCGGACGAATTGCCAGAGAGACGGCCAAAAGAGCTGCATCACTTGGTATGCATATCCAATATACTAAACCCAGTGGTCGAGTGGATGATGTTATGTACGATTACGTAAGTCTTCCCACACTAATTGAGACTTCTGATTTCATATCCATTCATGTACCTTATTCAAAAGGCACTCCTCCAATTATTACCAAGCATATGATGCTTAAAATGAAAGAAAATGCCTTCCTCATCAATACTTCACGAGGTGGCGTCATTTCAGAAGATGATTTGTTGGATGTTCTTAACCAAAACCACTTAGCCGGTGTAGCTTTAGATGTTTTTGAAGAAGAACCAACACCTAACTTAGAACTTCTCAGACATCCTAAACTTTCTGTAACCCCTCATATCGGAGCCTCAACTAAAGAAGCTCAGAAGAGAATTGGCAAAGAAATCATTGACCTTATTAAGGTCTTTGACAAGGTGAATACATACGCTTAAGCACAAAACCTCTAATAGAAAGATTTAATTTCATATAAAATAAACCCACATCTGATAAACAACCATGCACAGGGACAATCTTAACTTCCACTTTATCCCAGTGTATGAGTTGTTTTTCATTGATATGGGTTATCAATCATTAATTAACTAGTTTTGACCATAATAGGCATTATCTCCATGTTTACGAAGAAAATGCTTATCAAGAAGTTCCTGTTTCATACTGGCTTGTTGGCCAGTAGCCTTAAGGTTTATTGTTGCAAAAGCCATATTAGCTACCTCTTCCAAGACAACAGCATGATAAACCGCATGAGCCGGATCTGTTCCCCAAGTAAAGGGACCGTGCTCATGTACTAAAACTGCAGGAACTTGGTCAAAATCAAGATTTTTGGTCTTGAAAGTCTCTACAATAACTTTTCCAGTTTCTTTTTCATACGCACCTGCAATTTCTTCATTAGTCATAGGCCTGGTACAGGGAATATCACCATAAAAATAGTCACCATGGGTTGTTCCAAAAGCAGGTATCTTGCGTCCTGCCTGTGCAAAAGAAGTTGCCATCCTGGAGTGGGTGTGAACAATTCCACCAATAGACGGATCTGCCTTATAAAGTTCCAAGTGAGTAGCTGTATCTGAGGAAGGTTTGTATCTTCCTTCAACTACATTTCCATCCATATCTATAACAACCATGTCTTCGGCTTTCATATTTTCATATTCCACACCGGACGGTTTAATAACGATAAGCTTCTTTTCCCGGTCAATACCAGAGACATTTCCCCATGTATAAGTTACAAGTCCACGCTTTGGCAAGTCCATATTGGCCTTAAAAACGTCTTGTTTTAATTGTTCTAACATGCTTATCCTTTCTTATCTCAAAGATTTAAGATTCCAGATCAAGTCACTGACCTTCAGTTCCTGACGGAAAGTTTTCATATCTGTATCATTATCAATTACCAGTGATTCTATGCCCATGAATTCAGCAAAATCAAGAAGCTGCTCGGTTGTTACATCTTGTGTGTAGACTGTATGGTGGGCTCCACCAGCTAAAATCCATGCTTTTGCTCCATCTTCAAGACTAGGTTGAGGAACCCACATAGCTTGAGCTACTGGAAGTTTAGGCATAGAATGAGGTGCTTTTACTGAGTCAACATTATTAATGATCAAACGAAGTCTTCCACCCATATCTATCATAGAGGCATTAATCGCTGGACCTGTTTTACATTCAAAGGTAAATCTTGCCGGTGCATCTTTTCCTCCAATACCAAGTGGATTAACCTTAATATTAACAGGACCATCAGCAATCGTTGGACATATTTCAAGCATGTGAGCTCCAAGGACCATAGGATTTTCAGGATCCATATGGTAGGTATAATCTTCCATAAAGGATGTACCAAGGCCACCATTCATACCCATGATTTTAGTTAAGCGAACGAAACCGGCTGTCTTCCAATCACCTTCTCCCCCAAAACCATAGCCTTTTTCCATAAGACGCTGCACAGCAAGTCCTGGCAATTGTTTAAGACCATACAGATTTTCAAAGGTTGTTGTAAAAGCTCCAAAACCGCCTTCTTCTAAGAAACGTTCCATACCAATCTCAATTTTAGCCTGATATTTTATTGAGGCAATATCTTCTGGTCTATCACTTTCAAGGGTATATAACTTCTTGTATTCTTCAAAAAGTCCATCTACCTCTGTGTCCGTAACAGCATCTACATACTTAACCAAATCACCTATGCCATAGCCGTGAACTTCCCAGCCTAATTTGATTTCCACTTCAACCTTATCACCTTCTGTAACAGCTACATAACGCATGTTATCTCCAAAACGAGCAATCTTCAAGCTCTTAGATTCTGCAATACCAACACATACATTAAGGAATCTGTTAAGCTCTTCCTGAACCTTAGCTTCCTGCCAAAATCCTACGATGACTTTACGTGGAAGACGAAGTCTAGAATTAATGAAACCAAATTCACGTCCACCGTGAGCGGATTGATTTAAGTTCATAAAATCCATATCAATGGATTCCCATGGGATGTCTCTATTAAATTGTGTATGTAAATGAACAAAAGGCTTTTGAAGGGAATCTAAACCCTTAATCCACATTTTTGCTGGTGAAAATGTATGCATCCAGCCGATAATACCTGCACAATTCTCATCATTATTAGCTTCTTTCGTTAATGCCAAAATTTCCTCAGGTGTCGTAAGGAAATCTTTATATTCAATCTTATAGTTGAATTTACCAGATTCATTAAGGCCTTTTACAATGCCTTCTGAATCAGCTTTTACCTGGTCTAAGGTTTTAGGTCCATATAAGTGCTGACTTCCTGTTACAAACCAAAATACATAATTTTTACTTAACTTCATTCTATACCTCCATAGAAATTCTTCTTTTATGTACGTTCCTATCTTTAGATATGTACGTACAAGTTGATTTATTTTGAAGGCTTTAGGTGACCTAAAGCCCATTCTTACCTAATAATTAGAAAACTTCTTAAGTAAGGTCTTTAACTGAATCCCTTACAATAAGCTCTGGTTCAAAAACCTTTTCAATAACGGTTACTTCCTTGTTAAGCAATTGTATTAATCCATCTGCTGCTAACTCGCCAACACCTTTCTTAGGATGGGCGATCGTAGTCAAGTGAACCTTTCCATTTCTTGCAATACTAGCATTATCAAAACTAATAACTGATAAATCATCAGGTATGGACACACCTTTCTCTAGCATTCTTTTTACAAATCGATTAGCTACCTGATCATTATAAACAACGTAGGCTGAACCTAAATCAAGAAGTTCTTCCTTGCTTTTTTCCTTAAAAGAATCAAGTACCTGTGTCCTGGTCTCCGTCGTAAACCAAGTGACTTGGCCATCCCTTATAGATAATTCGCTTTCACGAATCGCTTTCAAATAACCTTCATAACGACCATGTCCCTGCATATCATCTTCTTTAAATAAGCCACATATATCCTTGTGTCCCTTGTCAATCAAATACTTAGTCGCCATATATCCGGCCCTAACATCATCTTCAACAATATAAGAGGCCTTAACATTTTGATAAGTAGCATGTATAAAAAGCACCGGTATACCCTTTGATATAAACTCATCATATATATCCTTATTGTGATTGGGAAAAACACTTTTCGTAGGTTCCACAATTAGGCCAGCAAGATTATGTCCAAGCATATTAGAAAGAATCTGTCTTTCTTTATCAATCTTATTATTTGTATTTCCAATAAGAACGGTATAACCATGCTCGCTTAATCGATGCTCAATACCGGAAATGATTTCCGGAAAAATATAATCATTCATATAAGTCGTAATAACAGCTACCGACTTTCCAACACCGGCTTTTTCACCTTCAGGATTATCAACAAAGGTACCTTTACCCTGCTGTTTATATAGCCAACCATCATTTACCAAATCCGCAATGGCCCGTCTGACAGTATGACGACTGACATCAAACATTTCCATTAGCTCCATCTCTGAGTTTATTGGGTCGTTATACTTCAGTTCATTCACTTGAATATAGTCAATTATCTTTTCTTTCAGGATTTGATACTTAGGTTTATTGTCCATCTTGTCCTCTGCTTTCCATACTGGTACGTACAAGTTGATTATAGCATGGATACGCTTATGATACAATTTAATTTACTTGACTCCGATTAGGTAAATATATCTCCGCCACATTCCAATATCCTGTCTCATAGAGACTGTCAATCATAGTCAACAGTTGATCTTCATAAATCAACTCCGTTGTTACCTGAAAATCAATAAATGGATTATCCTGCAAAATACCCGTATCATTACTTCCGATAATAACTAAGTCTTCATCTCGAATCTGACCCATAGCCTCTTCCAATCGGTCTGCAAACAAGTCATTATGTAAATAGATGACATTAATATCATCTTCATATCGGTTAAAGGCTAATTGTAATGCTTCCTTAAAATCTGAATCCACCTCGGATGCATCCAGACTGATTTTAGTAATGACATTAATTCTTGAATAACCTGAAATCTGTTGACTTAAACTTTCTGACTTCTTATTGGTTCCCGCTGTTTCCGTCAAATCTGTCACTTCAAGAATTCCAATATCATATTCTGTAGAATACACCTGATTAATCAGATAGTTAGTCATACGAATACTCTGGTCATCATAATCAGGCCCAATATAAACCATATTATCGCTGACCTTAAAGCGGTCATAGACTTGTTTATTACCAAGGATAATAACACGAACACCTGTGGTCACTGCCTCTTCCATAAGGTTATCCCACCCCTTGGTCTTCTCCGGTTGAATAATAATCATATCAACATTCTGATCCATCAACTCTCTGAACTCCTTGATTTGTTCGACGTGAATCTGTTCAGAATCCTCTCCTTTCCTCTCATAAAAAATCATTTCATACTGACTAGATAAATCATGGAGAATATTATTTTCATCAAAAAGATCCGTTCCAATAAAACCTATTTTTTTGGAAAAGTTCCTTTCCGTACTCCTTACAGGTGACTGATCTTCCTTATTGATGGTAAAGCTATTCATAGTAATACGTTTTGGAATTGAACCTAATTCCATCTTATTTTCCAAAAAAGACAAGCCATAATTAAGGGCCTCTGTTGCCCCAAGTGGTGTATAAATCAGGGTATCAATATCACCAATATCAAGGTAAGTAAGATACTTATCAGATATATATTTACCTGAAACCACCACTGGCACTTTTTTTCCCAAAGACTTTAAGGTTTCCATCACATCTAACACCAGCTCTGTTGATTGAATGTAAATTCCGTTATAAAGTTGTTCTTCCAATGTCTTATTAAGAAAGTCACGGTATCCCGGCTCTAACCAATCTACATATATCTGGTCAGATATAACTATGTGTCCGCTTTGAAGACTTCCATCCATAAATCCCTGATTCATTTGAATAGCTGACTCATCTTCAATGGATCCGTTTATGGTTAGGATATGCATATTAGAGCCAGCGGACAATCGGTCAAAACGATTAGCAGCCCTAAGACCGATATCGTAATAATTCGGACTGATATGGAGGGCATAATCTGCTCCGTCCACACTTTTATCCAGAAGAATAACCGGTATTTCTCCACTTATTTCCTCAATTGTTGACTCCAATGCCCCTACTTCATTGACAGATATAATTAAAAGGTCAATACCATAATCCTTAAGTTTATTCACATCATCAATTTGTTGGAAACTAGAGTTTCCTGCATTGGTGGATATCAGTTTTATATGAGAAAATTCATTTGCCTGTTTTTTCATATCATTGTGAAGGGCAATCTGCCATTCTTCAACTAGATTAGCATGACTGACTCCTATTAAATAATCAACCGTCTCATATTCATCTTTCCTATCAACCTGAAGAAAGGTAACCATTATAATTATGACTATGACCAAACCCGTAACTAGTCCTGCAAAAACCCATTGGTGTCTATCCATGGTAGTGGTCCTTTCTATACTTGGCAGGAGACGCACCCATAACTTTCTTAAAAGCTGAACTAAAATAATGCTGAGTTGAATAACCTACCTTTTCAGCAATATCATATATACGAAGTAATGGATCCTTCATTAATGCAACAGCTGCCTCAATTCTAACTTTTGTAACAAAATCAGTGTAAGAAATTCCAAGTTCCTTCCTAAGCTGTTTTGATAAATGGGAAGAAGACACACGAACGACCTTAGCTACATGATCAATAGATAAATCCACTTGTCCATAATGACCATTAATGTACTCAATAGCCATCTGTACAATAGGAGAACAATGGTCCATTTCCTTAAAAACCTCAATCCCCTTATGATAAAGATGAGTAAAGTCCCTATTCAATCCATGGCTTTCCTGATGCTCCATAAGACAATGAAGATTCAAATAATCAGCTAGGTTAGACGATATATTCTCCATGGCACTTATTTCTGATATCTTATGGTCTTCTTTCTCCTCCAGTCGATAGCAAACCACATACAAGTTGGGTTCTAGGCCAACAACAACCTTATCTAAAAAATCTTCCATGGTTTCATTGACAATATTTAGAACGCAAAAATCCTGTAAAGTCGGATCAAGGTTTACACTTCCAATGACATGAACAGGTAATAACTTAATCATCAAAAGTCGATTCATATTCTGAAGATTCAAACCTAAAATCTCTTGATTTTGGTCAATCTCATAGTCATTGAAGGTACCTGCAATCCACTTCTTAAAATACTGTTTCACCACTTGATCCGACTCTTGCTCAACTTGCTTGTTGGCCCATTGAATCAGTCGGTCTTGTTTAGACTTATTATCCAGAGTTTCAATAGCTGATTCTATAATTTTAAATAATTTTTTTCTGTCTACAGGTTTTAAGATATACTCATATACCCCCTGTTTAATGGCTTCCCTTGCATACTCAAATTCATCATATCCAGAGATAATAATCACCATACAGGACCCGCCAATATCATTAATTGCCTGTATCAGTTCCAGCCCATTCATAATGGGCATATTAATATCAATCAAGGCAATATCCGGCTGATGAGTTTTGACAAGATTTAAGGCATCTTCACCATTGGAAGCTTCCCCTACAACCTCTATATTCAGTGTATCCCACTTTAAATTTTTCAAACCTCTTCTGATTTTTGGTTCATCATCTGCAATGATTATCTTATACATACCTTCACCTCAACTTACTTTATTGGATGTCGTATAATGACTTTTGTCCCTTTATCAATCTCACTGGTCAAAGACAAACCATAGCGCTCACCATAGTTCATCTTTAGACGTTCATTAACATTAATAAGACCAATACCTGTCGTATCTCTTTTGTCAATAGTCCCATTGAATACACTGTTAAAATAATCTACCATCTCTTGATTCATACCGCTTCCACTATCTTCAACAGTTATATATAAATCCTCTTTCGTCCTAACTGATATACGAATGAATTCTGTGCTTTTGGAACCTTTAATACCATGATAAATAGCGTTCTCCACAATGGGTTGAATAATCAGCTTAACCACCTGAATATCACCTAGATTCATATCCCAATCAATTTCATAATCAAACTGATCTTCATAACGCACCTTTTGAATCGTCAGATAGGACGCCACATGCAACATCTCATTCCTTAAAGAAATAATCTCATTTCCTTTACTTAAACTAATTCTAAATAGATTAGTCAGGGATTGAATAACTTCCACAATATCATCAGCTTCATATTCCATAGCCATCCAATTTATAGTATCTAAGGTATTATATAAAAAGTGAGGCTTAATCTGGGCCTGAAAGGCCTTAAGCTCAGCTTCTCTTTTGGCTTTTTGTTCTGTATAGACCAACTTAAGCAAGCGGTCAATAGACTCAATCATGGAGTTAAAACTACCACCAAGCCTAGATACCTCATCATCGTATTCACTTTCAAAACGAACGTCTAATCGTCCTTTTTCAGCCTCTTCCATAAGACCTTTCAACTCACCAATTGGCCTTGTAATAGCCTTGGTCAATCGACTTAGAAAAACACCAGCTATAAATATGATAATAAGGGCAAAAATAATGAAGTAGTAGATGACCTCCGCAATAATTCGCATGGTCACATCCTGTGGAAAGACACCAACAATTTTCCACTGTTTGATTCCCGTATTTTGCTCAATAATCTGATAGGTCTTTCCTTTAATATCAACCAAGCGACTGTCATTCAACATAGACTGATGAATACGATAGATAATGTCATTAACAGGACCATAGACCACATCTCCGTTTTTATCAGCAATATATAAAAAACCGGAATCTGATAGGTTGGCACTGTTTATAATAGACTCTATCTTGTCTAATTTCATGTCAATAAGGATGACACCTGCAACCATATCCTGGTCATCTACAATCGCCTTAGTCACAGAGATGATATTATCGGCCTTATATGAGTCATAAAAAGAAGTAATATTTCGGCCAATTGGCCTGGAAAAAACTTGAAAGTCTTGAGGTGCTGCTGATGATTCAATATACCAGGATTCAAAAGTTAATGGCTTATTATCTATGGCTTCCATTGAATCTGAGTAGATACCCCCCTGCTTATCAACAAGAAGAATACCTGCTATATCTTTATTATTCGAAGAATATCTACTAAGAGCAAAAAGAAGTTCTTCCTCCTCCTGGGCATTTAGACTTCCCTCCATAAAACGTTCCATAATAGGTTCACTTACAATATAATCAATTAACTGGTTGGTATCCAAGATAAAATTTTCAATACGCAGCGTTACCTGACCTGCCATTTCAACAGTCTGCTCATTTGTAACTTCACTAAAAGACCGATTAAGGACTGTAATATTGGACAAGCTAAGAACAGTTACCGTAAGTGCCAAAACAATCAACATCACGATCATCATTTTTTGTTGTATAGGCCTGTTAATGTAAAGAGTAATTATTCTTTTCATAGTAGCTCCCGGTTTCATTCACTGCTATCTTTTGAGCAAATCTACTTGTCACATATCCATTTTTATTAATCAACAACATATTCCAAATAGTTATCTCGAGTAATTATTACTGTGTTGAAGGCTGTTGAGCTTGCCTCTTTATCACCACTCATTACTTTTAAAAGCTTATCCGCTGCTTCGCTGCCTATTTTCGTAGACGCATAGTAGCCTGAACTTTTCAAGGCAGAATATTCCTTCTTGAATTCGTTGACAGCCAAATTTCCACCTATTGATACAACAGCTGCCTTACCATCCATTCCCAGTTGTTCCAGACTTCTAACAGCTCCAATTGCCCCTTCATCAGATGTAGCTAATACTAACCAGTATGAAATATTTAAGGCATTGACCATAATACCTGTAGTCTTATCAAGACTATCTTCTACCGTACCATCAAAGGAAGCTTCAAAAACAAAGTTAGGATCAAAATATGGAATCATTTCCTGAAATCGATTCATCTGACCTTCTTTTCGGGTCATCATATTACCTAGACTATCCTGACTCAGATAGAGCAGTCCTACAGTCTCATTATCAATTAAACCATTTTTAATAGTGTAGTTAGCCATCCAGTCACCAGTCATATGACCAGCCGCATAATCATCTACATTAACAGTAGAAGTCTCAATCTCCTTTGACAAACCATCATCTCCATCATTAAGGGTCAAGTCAGCGATAATGTAAGGTATATCCGCTTCTTCAAGAAGACGGTCAATTTCTCTTAACTGGCCGGCAAATGGCTGGGACAAAATCACACCATCTACGTCTTCCTCAATCATAGTCGTCACACTTTTCATATAGAGACCCGGGTCCCGTCTACAATCCATATAAATAAAATCAACAATTCCTGCTTGTTCAAGCCTCTCTTTAGTCGAAATACCTTCTTCAATAAACTCAACGGCAGATCCGTTTCGGTATATACCTGCAACAACCATACCTCTCTTAGACTGAACTTCAGATGAAATTCCCTTGTGGGCATCACCGGCAAAAAAGAGACCTGGCAAAAAAAGAGAACCTATTAAACAAACAATAACAAGAACAAACCATATTTTTTTACTCACGGTGATACCTCCTTTCCTACATCATATCAAATCAGCCTTTTATTAACAAGAAAGTTCCTTTTCTGTGTTCATACTCATTATATGGAAAGATAAAGGTGTCTGACTCACACAAGTCCGACACCTTTATCTTGCAACATTCGTTATGGGGAAGTTATTTATTTTGCTTTTGCTTTTTAACTCAAAATGACCTGCATGCAAGATATTGGACTACATTTTGTTACGGCTCTTTGTAGCGATATCAAACCAAACCGCTAATAGAAGTACAGAACCTTTTACTACTTGCTGCCAGTCGATAGAAAGACCTGCAAGGGACATACCGTTATTAATAACACCCATTACAAGACCACCGACGATAGCTCCAATGATGGTTCCCACACCACCATTAGCACTTGCTCCACCAATGAAACAGGCTGCGATAGCATCCAACTCAAAAAGATTACCGGCTTTTGGTGTTGCCGCATTTAATCTAGCTGCATAAAGAAGACCAGAAAGGGCTGCAATCATACCCATATTCATATAGACCTTTAGCATGGTCCGTTCAGTATGAACACCTGAAAGTTTTGCTGCATTATAGTTACCACCAAGGGCATATACATGACGTCCAAATTTCGTTTTATTAGTAACAAAAGTATAGGCTGCAATAAGGATAAAAAGAATAATAAAAATATTCGGAAATCCCTTATATCTTGCAAGGGTGATAGTAAATGCATTTATAGCTATAAGCAATATACCTGTTGACAAGGTATCAATCCACAATGGATTTACATGGAAATCATTTTTTATCTTCTTACGTCTTGACTTAATTACAGAATATATATATACCAGAGATCCAATAATACCTACAAGTATGGTGACAATATGAAGAGGTGCCTCTGCAACATCGGGTACAAATCCTGCACTAATTAAGTTAAAGGCTTCCGGGAATGGTCCAATTGTCTGACCACCGAGAACTACAAGTGTCAAACCTCTAAAAAGAAGCATACCTGCAAGTGTTACGATAAAGGCAGGTATCTTGGCATAGGCAATCCAGTATCCTTGGAAGGCACCAATACCGGCTCCAAGAAGAAGTCCCAAGCCTGATGCAATAATCCAATGCACATCCATCTTTTTGATGAGTATGGCACTGACTGCTCCAACCAAAGCTGCTACAGAACCGACTGAAAGGTCAATGTTACCTGTTAAGATAACCAATAACATACCAATGGCAAGTACAAGAATATATGCATTCTGAAGTACCAGGTTAGTTATATTCAGCGGTGTCATGGAGATACCACCAGTATAAAAATTGAAGAAAATCAATATGGCAACAAGGGCAAAAATCATACCATATTGTCTAATGTTGTCTCTCACTAATCGTTTTAATTCATTCATCTCTATTCGCTCCTGACTTCTAATTATCCTTTGATACAATAAATTTCATGATTTTTTCCTGGGTTGCCTCATCTGCACTAAGTTCGCCAGTGATTACACCTTCGTTCATAACATAGATACGATCACTCATAGCTATGACTTCCTGTAGCTCAGACGATATAAGAATAACGCTTTTACCTTCTTCAACCAGTCGGTTGATAATGGTATAAATTTCATACTTGGCTCCAACATCAATCCCTCTTGTCGGTTCATCCAGTATCAGTATCTCCGGTTCAGTAAAAATCCATTTGCTGAGAACAACTTTTTGCTGGTTACCACCACTTAAGTTACCTGCATGTTGTTCAATACTGGAGCATTTAATATTCATAGATTCCTTAAAGACAGATGTTTGCATGATTTCTTTATCATCATCAATAATGCCTGACTTTAAAATCTTATCTAACTTAGTAATAGTTATATTTCTTGCTATGGAATCTATAAGATTGAGTCCATAATTTTTCCTATCCTCAGTAACATAGGCAATTTTATGGTCAATAGCATCCTGAATATTTTTCAGTTCAATGTGTTTTCCTTCAAATAAGATTTCTCCCCTTATATTACGACCATAAGACCTGCCAAAGACACTCATAGCAAGTTCCGTCCGACCGGCACCAATAAGCCCCGCAATACCGACAACTTCACCTTTTCTAACATGCATAGACACATTATCTACAACCTGATGAGGATAAATGGCATGGTCCACACTCCAGTTCTTAATCTCGAACTTCACATCGCCTACTTCTACATCCCTACTTGGATAAAGGTTTGTTAATTCCCGTCCAACCATACTTTTAATAATTCGATCTTCATTAACTTCACCTTTTGCCATGTCCAGTGTTTCAATAGACTTACCATCTCTAAGTATAGTAATAGAATCTGCAATCTGTTCAATTTCATTAAGTTTATGGGAGATCATGATAGAGGTTACTCCCTGTTTCTTCAGCTCTACAATTAAGGCCAAAAGATTTTGTGAATCCTCTTCATTTAGTGAACTTGTCGGTTCATCCAGAATAAGAAGCTGAACATCTTTTGCCAATGCTTTTGCTATTTCAACCAGCTGTTGTTTACCTACACCAATATCAGAAATCAGTGTTGCCGGATTTTCTTTCAATTTAACTTTTTTCATGTGTTTTGCTGCTTCTCTAAACGTTGTGTCCCAGTCAATAAACGTATTTTTTAATCGTTCATGTCCTAAAAAAATGTTTTCTGCAATTGATAATTCTGGTATTAAAGCCAATTCCTGATGAATAATGACAATACCCTTTTTCTCACTGTCTCTTATGGTTTTAAAATCGCATAAATCACCTTTAAAATAAATATTCCCTTCAAAAGTGCCATGAGGATAAACACCACTAAGCACCTTCATCAATGTGGATTTTCCTGCGCCGTTCTCACCACATAAGGCATGAATTTCCCCTTCTTTTACCTTAATGTTAACGCAATCTAAGGCTTTGACACCGGGAAAAACTTTCGTTATATCATCCATTTCCAAAATATATTCCATAGCACTCACCTTTTTGTCATAGGATGGGATAGCCAAAAGGCTATCCCATTATTGTTACAGTTTCTTATTTCAAATCAAAATCATCTAGTGACCAGTAACCGGATCCTACTAATTCTTCTTCCCAGTTATTAATATCAACACTAATTGGAATTAAAAGGTATGAAGGAACAATTTTAGCACCGTTGTCATAAGTTGAAGTATCATTAACTTCTGGCTCTTTTCCACTAAGAATTGCTTCAGTCATATTAACAGCTACTTTTGCCAAACTTCTTGTATCCTTAAATACTGTTTGTGATTGCCATCCATCAATAATTGCTTGAACAGAAGCCTGCTCAGCATCTTGACCAGTTACGTAAGGCATATCTTCAAGAGTATAACCATTTGACTTAAGAGCTGAAATAATACCAATAGATAATCCATCATATGGAGATAATACTGCATCAACTGTTTCACCACTGGAATAGTGAGCTGTCAAAAGATTTTCCATTCTTTGTTGAGCAACTTGTCCGTCCCAACGAAGAGTAGCAACTTGATCAAAATCAGTTTGTCCGGATTGAACAATCAATTTTCCAGATGCAATGTAATCATTTAATACACTCATAGCACCATTAAAGAAAAAGATTGAGTTATTATCATCAGGAGAACCTGCAAATAATTCAATATTAAATGGACCTTCTTTATTTTCAAGATCAAGACCTTCAATAATTGCAGTTCCCATAAGGACTCCAACACCAAAGTTATCGAATGTAGCGTAATAACTTACATATTCACTATCAAGAATCAATCGGTCATAGGAAATTGTCTTAATTCCAAGGTCATTGGCTTTTGTAAGAACGTCAGTCATTGACTTGTTATCAATTGGAGCAACAACTAAAACTTTTGCACCTTTTGTAATCATGTTTTCGATTTGATTTACCTGATTTGTAATATCATCTTCTGCATATTGAAGTTCAACGTCATATCCAAGTTTTTCAAATTCAGATTTCATTGTTTCACCATCGCTAATCCAGCGAGCGGATGATTTAGTCGGCATAGCGATACCTACAAGACCTTTTTCTTCTGTTGTTGTATCTTTGCTATCTTCTGTTGTTGTAGATCCTTCATTTGTTGTTTTTTCCTCTTCACTTCCTCCACATGCAGCCAGTGAAAAGACCAATACCATTGCCATTAAAATTGATAATACCTTCTTCATTTGTTCCCTCCTAAAGTTATTTGAATAAAAAAAATACTTTTGTTAACTTGTACGTACATTATACGAAACAAGAAAACAAAAGTATTTACAATAAAAGGGATTAATTTATGATATGAAGCACTGGACTTATAAAATAAAGTTTCTAAACTACATATATTCTACTGCAGCCTTTTCAACTTCAAGACCTTTCTTATAGGTTTCCATAAAACTTTCAAAACCTGCTACTTCTTCAGGAATAGGTTCAAAAGTTTTGGTTGATTGATTCTTAAAGACTTTCTCATCCAGATAATCACCAAGACTTTCGTCTTCACCTTTACCGGCGGCATAGGCTGCAAGAACAGCTATACCCCAAGCACCACCTTCACCAGCTGTTTCCATCAAGGTAACAGGAACTCCGGCAGCAGCAGACATAACTCTGTTACCTACACCTTCAACCTTAAAGAAGCCGCCATGACCTAAGATTTCATCTACTTCCACCTTTTCTTCTTTAAAGAGAATATCCATACCAATCTTCAATGCACCAAGAGCAGTATATAAGTTAACACGAACAAAATTAGCCAAATTAAACTTACTTTCCGGTTTTCTGGCAAAAAGAGGACGTCCTTCAGTGAAATGTGTAATATGTTCGCCTGAAAGGTATCCAATAGATAAAAGACCACCGCAATCTACATCACCTTCCATAGCTTTTCGATATAAGTTTCCATAAAGGGTGTCCTTATCAAAATTAGCACCAAGGGTGATTGCAGCCTCTTCAAGAAGACCAACCCACGCATCTAAGTTAGATGAACAGTTATTGGAATGAACCATGGCAACCAAACTGCCATCTGGTGTTGTTACCTGATCGATTTCTTCATGTACCCGACTTAACTCCTTTTCAAGGACAATCATAGCAAAAACAGATGTACCTGCTGATACATTACCTGTTCTTTGACTGATTGAATTGGTTGCAACCATTCCTGTCCCTGCATCACCTTCAGGCGGACAAAAAAGAATACCGGGTTGTAGATCACCACTTGGGTCCAACAATTTAGCACCTGCTTCAGTAAGGCTACCTGCTTTATCACCAGCTGTTAAAACTTGAGGCATAATATCTCTAATCTTCCATGGGTATTCAGATGCTTTTTCATCAAACTGGTCTAACATGTGGTCAAAATATGAGCCTGTTCCTGTATCAATTGGGAACATACCAGAAGCTTCTCCTACTCCCATAACCTTTTTACCTGTCAATTTCCAATGGATGTAACCGGCGAGTGTTGTTAAAAAAGAAATATCTTTGACATGCTCTTCTTTATTAAGCATAGCTTGGTAGAGATGAGCAATAGACCACCTCTGTGGTATTGGATAAGCAAATAGCTCAGTTAATTCTTCACTGGCTTGGCCTTGAAGGTTGTTTCTCCAGGTTCTAAAGGGGGTCAATAATTCATCATTCTCATCAAAAGCCATATATCCGTGCATCATAGCAGAAAAGCCGAGACCTTTCACCGATTTAATACTTATGCCATAAGTATCTAGAATAGAGTCCTTTAAGTCTTTATAGCTAGCCTGAATTCCTTTCCATATATCATCAATGCTGTAGGTCCAGTATCCATCAACTAGTTGATTCTCCCAATCATATGAGCCGGAAGCAATAGGCTCATGACTGTCTCCGTCTATAAGAACTGTTTTTATTCTTGTGGAGCCAAGTTCCATTCCAACAACAGCCTGGCCTGATTCAATAACCCTTTTCCAATCTTTCATCATTTGTATACCTTCTCCTTTAATCACGATAACTTGTATGTATATTATATTTAATTTGTACGTACATTTCAAGTTAAAAATAAAAGAGTCTGAACCACCTTAATTTTTACTGACTCAGAACTCTTGATACATTATCCACTTATAAGCTTCTACCTGTCCTAAATCCAGATAGTGCTCATATTCTCAATTAGTCACCTACAATTTCTTCAAAGCTATAATATCCTGATTCCACTAAAACCTTTTCCCAGTTATTTTCATCAACAACCACAGATTCTGTAAAAGACGATGGTACATCTGTTTTACCATTATATAGGGTAGTATACTGACTCCTATCCAATTCATCGTCAATAATTTTCTCAGCAATATCCGCTGCTTCCTTGGCCAGTAGACGTACATCCTTAAAAACTGTCATGCCTTGTTTTTGGTCCAATATACTCTTAATAGATAAGGATTCAGCATCCTGTCCGGTTATAAAAGGCATATCACTCTTACTATAACCATATTCCTCAAGTGCTTCTACGACTCCTCGGCTAATTCCGTCATATGGTGACAGAACTCCGTGAATATCTTGATCTTGATAATATAGATTTAATAAGGAAGTCATTCGACTTTTTGCAATCATCTTATCCCATCGAAGAGTAGATATTTCTTTCATATCATATTGTTCACTGGCTACAACAATATTCCCTGACTCTATATAAGGTCGTATAACTGACATAGCTCCATCAAAAAGAAGGGTGGAATTGTTATCATCAGGTGATCCTGCAAACAATTCAATAGCCTTAGGCCCGTTAGAAAAATCTAAAGAATCCACCAAATACTCACCCTGTAAGACCCCAACTTGAAAATTATCAAAGGATACATAAAAATCGATACTATCCATATCCAAGATTAATCTATCGTAAGAAATAACAGGAATTCCCTTATCTTCCGCTTTTTGCAAGGCCTGATGTAAAGGTTCGGAATCAATAGGCGCAACAATAAGAAGATCTACACCATCCTGAATAAAGCTTTCAATTTGAGAAGCCTGATTACCAACCACGTCCTCAGCAAAAGCAATCTCTGCTTCATAGCCCTTTTCTTCTAATTCACTAACCGTATATTTGGCATCTAAAAGCCAACGTTCCGAAGATTTGGTAGGCATGGATATACCTACCTTAACTTCATTTGCTCCACTGCACCCCACAAGCAGTATAAGCGCCAATAAACCGTAAAACCCCAACCATTTTTTCATAGTAACCTTCTCTCAATAATAACTTGTCCGTACAGGTGTATTGTAACATCATTGGTTTTTCATGGCAAGTTGCTTGAAAATTAATACCCTATTTGTTCCAAAATTTGATCAATAACCGCTGCATTAGCAACAGAATCTTCTTTGTTAACAATCTGTTTGGTCTTACCCTTTACACAATCATAAAAATGTTTCATTTCTAATTGATAGTTATCAGTGATATCATAAGTCTCCTTATTCACATCAGACCCACTTTCAAAAAGAAGTTCTACTTTTCCTTGTGCATTAAAGGCAAGTGGAATACTAATCCTACCGTCAGTGCCCATAATCTTATATTCATTTGAGAAACTCTCATCAAAAGAACAGTGAGATATACCGGTAACACCATTTTCAAAAGTTAATATAGCAGTACTTTCAGTATCAACCTTCAGTTCTGTATCCACCTTGCCACTGGCAAGAATTTGAATAGGTTCACTTTGAGCTAAATAACGAATAAGATTAACATTATAGCAGCCAACATCATAGGTTGCTCCACCAAATAGCTCTCTACTTAAACGGACATTACTTGAATCTGACATAGGAAAGGTAAAATGAGCTTGAATGTATTTGAGTTTGCCAATACTTCCATTTTTGATCTTTTCAAGAACAATTTGGTGAATCTGACTTAAACGATAAGCAAAGGCTTCCTGTAAGACTAGGCCTTTTTTTTCAGCAAGTGCAAAAAGGTCTTCTACTTCCTCCTTACTGGTAGCTAATGGCTTCTCACATATCACGTGAAGGCCTTTTGATAATGCTTTCTTAACCATTTCATAGTGCATACCATTAGGTAAGGGAATATATACTGCCTCAAGTTGCTGATCTTCAAGCAGTTGGTCATAGGAATCATAGCCTTTTTGAAATCCATAAGCCTCCTTGAAAGCTTCTACTTTTTCCTTTTTTCTTCCGGCTATAGCATATGGAATGATTTCTTTTACACCCATCATACCTGGTATGACACTTTTCTTTGCTATACGAGCTGTTCCGATTACTCCAATTTTCATATGGCCTCCTTATGTATATCCGCATATTTATATGACTTCTTTTTTTCTTCAAGTTTGTCTTAAAACATTTCTATCTCCTAGCACTATTCTATCATAAAACCACCAATAAGAGATTTAACAATAAATCATTATTCTAACACCTATACTCATTTCCTAATTGAACTGTCCTTTGGTAAATGGTAATATTTACATAGAACCTATTGAAAACGCTACTTAAGTCTTTAAAGGAATCTAATAAATGAAAAACTTTATTAAGGAACATAATCACTGGATAGACACTATCCAATCACAAATAAATAAAGGTTATCTTCCCACAAAAGATGACTTGATTTTTCATAATCAAAAAGTCTCTCAATTGCAACATGAAAGACTTATACACCTCTTAGTTATGATTTTTGTAGGTTTGGTTTTGGTCATTACATTTGTTGCTTCCCTATTTCTGGAAATAGTCCTTTTGTATGTCCTAAACCTCATACTGACTATACTTTTTCTCTTCTACATCAAACATTATTATCTTCTAGAAAACACCGTACAAAAGTGGTATCACTTTCCTAAATAGAAAAGATCCCATCACTTTTATATCTTTAGCTAAATGTCCTTAACCATAAAATATACTTTTCGAATGCCTCCAAGACCCTTAACAACTGAATTCCATTGAGACCGAATTGCCCTAAATCCAATCCGTTCATAAAGAGCTTTTGCCTTTACATTCTTTTCAATAACATGAAGACTAATGGTACGTATATTATCTCTAGACTTTCCACGATTAGTGGCAAACTCCAATAATTTACTACCAATTCCCTGACCACGATGTCCCTCGTCAATTGCTATCATTTCAACATACAAGTGACCTTTTTGAACCTTGGTATCAAGTGCAGATAAAAGTATTCCTGCCTTAATAAGTTTGACAACACCTATTTTCAATAACATTTTGTGGTCGTTAAAAATGAAATCTTCCTTATCTTCAAACTCTTTCAATTTAATCATACCAACCACTTTATCATCCAAAGTTGCAACAGAATAATAACCCATAGATCTAGGGTCTGAAAACATAAGACCTTCAATCAATCTAAGGGCCTCTTCCTCTGTTAGGGCATGTAGTGGTAACATCTTTTGCCAAAAACTAATGAAGATTAAGTGCGAAACAAGACTGATATCCTCTTTCTTCATTGGTCGTATACTAATTATTCCCATGGCCTACCTCCAAAATATCTTCTAAACTATATATCCACTGTATTTCTTTAAAACTAAGATGGCTCTATATGTATTTATCCTACTAGCTGACCCTGTTCTCTCAAAATCAATGTGAACCTGACCGGGATGTTTATTTTGCACTGGCCATCTTCCGTCTTTACGTCTTTTTTCCATAAGTACATCAAGGGCATCCTTCATTCTACTATCATATTCTACACCTGCCCTGGCAAAATACACCAAGCTTCTTAAGATATCATAATACCACCTTGGTGGATAAGAAAGCATGGTAAAATTCTTATGAATAACCTGACCGGTCTTATCTGACTTAAATAAATGATGCATAAGAATAAACTCAATAGCTTTTTCCTTAAGATCAAGAAGTCCATCCAGCCTATATCTATAATCATGTCGGTAATAACTTTCTATACCTTCAAGAACACAAATTGTTGAATGAAGAGAACTATGACTTGCCCCTGATCGATTCTTTCTACAGTTAAATCCACCATCTTCCATATGCTGATCAATAATAAAATCAACAACTGAATGAATGTTCTCTTCTCCAAGCCCGAAATGACAGGCATAAGTTAAAAACATACCGTTAATACATACATCACTTTCTTTGATTTCTCTGGTAGGATTAACGCCTCCATCTTCTGACTTATTCTCTCTTACTATCAAGTCCAAAGCCTTTCTTATTCCATCTGTTGTTGGGCTTCCCAACATAGCCAAATCCAAAAGGGTATAATGTGAACTCACCCATTTGGGCTGATAAAAGCCTCTTCCCCAATGTCCATTTTCATTCTGTTTGGACAATAGGTCAAAAACCCATCCTTTGTCTAACATATGGCGACGTTTATAAGCTAAAGCCTTACAGGCATCCTTCATATCTCCAAATTCATCTAAGAGCTCGTCAAAAATCAAGTCCTTATATACGAGATAAGTAAGGGCCGGATCTCCGGTAATAAGCCAATGCCTTATTTCACTTGTTAAGTATTGTTCCATTTAGAACACCTCACTTTAAGTGGATGGACAGTCAATCTTTCTACCTCTATTGTATCATTTATGTAATTGTAATGAAAGAAAAAGGGTCTATGATCAACTATCATAGATCCTTTCCCATATTTTACTTGCTAAAATTACTTCAATATCTTTGCCTAGTTTTTCCTTATGAAATTTCTTAGGATTATGATATTGAATATAACCATCTGCAAAAAGCTTCCTTACTTTTGTTGCAGAAATTTGAAGCAAGTCGGACAAAAGATGTATTAATTTACAAGCTAGCTCTTCTTCAGCCCAAAACCTTATACATACCCGGTTCCCTTCTTTAAGTATTATATCCACATCAGGTCCCTTCAACTTGTAAACAAGTCCGCTATAATCAATCTTTACACCATTTTTTCGAATACACTCACGATTATAACCGTAAAACATAGCTAGGTCATTATCATTATTCATAAGACGTTTCAAATACTTACCATCCATGTCCTTTGAATTTAAACGTTCATATAAAGTCATATTCCATGTTGACTTACATTTTTCGCATTTAAAAATCAGCCATATATCCAAATACTTCTTATTGGCATTGACCCGGAACTTGCCAGTATTGATAAAATGACTCCCACCACCGCATTTTGGGCAGTTTTTTATTACTTTCGGCAATCCCTTAGATACAACCTTTATTTCTATTTTATTTAGACTAGCATAGGTCATTTTGATCCTCCACTTGAGCTCAAAAGGTCTATGCATATTAAATTTTATTTATGCATAGCCTGTGCTATGCTAAAACGATTCCACCAGTCATTTGATTTCCTCCTTATTTTATCTATGTTTATCATACTAAGAGAGAACAACAATATATACCTCAAACTCTTTTTATAATTGAAGTTGAGACTCACTTTATTTTCTATAGATCAACCAATGCCTTATCATTAACAAATAATAAACGGAATAAAGAGGCTTGGCCTCCTTCCTAGGTCAAAAAATTGAGCGTCAACAACTAAATGTTAACGCTCAATTCATTATCCACATTTTCTTTGATTTAAAATAATACGATATATACTCTTCTCAGATAAAAAATATTTTTCAGCCAAAAAACTTACTGATTGGCCTGTCTCATATTCCATAAATATATTCCGATTCCTTAAAGCCATTACTTTCTTCGTATCCGTCTGGCTCCCCCAAGATTTATGGTTATCCCCTCGCTTGGGTATGTAAATTGTTTCACCATCAATATATTTTTGGATTACTTGGACCAGTTCCTTTGGAAGAATGATCTCAGCATTCAAATAGCTCATTTTACGCCTCCTAACATATCTTATTTTAGGATTCGCAAAGGCCATTACCCTCTTCATTTATTTGCAATAGCCTCTGCTACGCAATTTTCAATTCTTTTCTCATACAGCCTCCATTTATTTAATCATATTCAAATCTTTACTTGTTAAGTATACCATAAAAAAAATCTAATTTTATATCTCTCTTATTTCATTATACCCCATCCATATAAAGGTGTAAAAAAGCTTTGCCTATAACTTTCAGGCAAAGCTTCTCATATTTGTTAATATATAATGTTTTCTACATGTGGATCAATCTATTTTTTCTCACTTAGGTCTATATATCTAAGCTTATTGAACGACAGTTCCACCGTAATTTGTCCAACCAATTGGTGCATTAGCTCCAACGCCCATACCACCATTCAATGATACTGCATTATAACCAAGAAGTCTCATAGCGGCAACTGTTTGACCAGCTGTTTGACCTGAGTAACAGTATACTACAATATCTTTATCCCTTGGAACTGTTTCAACGATTTGTGTTAACATATCGCTACCCCAAGGAATATTAACTGCACCCTCAATATGTCCTTCTGCATAAGCATCTGGTTGACGGATTGACAGTAGGTAAAAGTCATCGCCATTAGCCATTTTACTTTCAAGAGCTTCTTCTGATATCTTGTAGTTCTTATAAGTCGTCTCTGAAACATCAGCAAGACCAGCATAATAAGCATCCAAGGCTGCTTGAATTTCAGGATCAATGGCATATTCATTAGTTCCTATTGAGTTTACTTCAGTTTCAAGAACTGCATCTACACCTTCAACTGTTGAAATACCAAATTTAAATCCAAGGTTAACACTTCTAGCATTGATTCCTGCAAGATTCATAGCCATAACCGTTTGTCCGGCAGTTTGACCAGATACACAATAGATAAAAACTTCTTTATCTTGTGGAATATACTTAAGGTTGTCACTGATTGCTGTACCACCCCATGGAAGGCTAATTGCGCCTTTAACATGGCTTTCTTCGTATGCAGCAGCAGAACGAATATCGATAATAACCATGTCATCGCCTGCAAGAACTTTATTTACAAAATCTTCTTGTCCAATTTTATAGATATGTTCTGGCATACCTGCAAAATATGCAGCAGTACCTGTTTCAACAGCACTTTCACTAATTACTGGATATTCTTTATTTGTCCAACCAATTGGTGCATTAGCTCCAACACCCATACCACCATTTAATGATACTGCATCGTAACCAAGCATTCTCATAGCTGCAGTCGCTTGACCTGCTGTTTGGCCTGAATAGCAATAGACTACAACTTTTTTGTCCATAGGTACTGAACCTAGATTTTCAAGCATTGTCGCTCCATAAGGAACATTTACAGCACCCTCAATATGACCAGCTGCATAATCATCTGCTTTTCTAATTGAAAGAAGATAAAAATCTTCCTTTCCTTCCATCATAGCAAGAAGATCATCTTCCGAAACCTTGTAATTAGTATAAGTTGTACCTTTTACATCTGTAAGACCTGCATAATAGGCATCAAGAGCCGCCTGCATATCTGCCTCAATTGGATACTCAGTTGTACCAACTGGATTTTCAGTCGTTTCGTTAATGATATCTTCATAACCTTCAGTTGTTGCGATACCAAACTTATAACCCAAATTAACGCTTCTAGCATTGATACCAGCTGCATTCATTAACAAGACTGTTTGTCCTGCTGTTTGTCCGGATACACAATAGATGAAAACTTCTTTATCCTGTGGAATATATTTCATGTTATCACTAATAGCAGTTCCGCCCCATGGCATGCTGATAGCACCTTTAACATGACCTGCAGCATAGGCATCAGCTGAACGGATATCAATAATAACCATATCATCACCTGCAAGAACTTTATCTAAGAAATCAACCTGACCAATTTTATATATGTGGTCTGGGAGATTTGCAAAAGCTGCTCTTATTGCTGCTTCAACTCCATTAACTTCAGTAGCTTGATCTGTCACTTCTTCTGAAGTATCTTCTGTAGCATCTACTTTAGTCTCTTCATTAGTTGTTTCTTCACTAGTTGTTTCTTCCTGTCCTTTATCTGTTGTTTCTTCACTTGCTTTGGAATTATCTTCAGTCAAATCCATTGATGCAGTCTCTTTTTCCTTTTCACCACAGGCAGCTAATGATAAAACAAGTGTTAAAATCAACAGGATGCTTGATATTTTCTTCAAATTCTTCATGGAATCCTCCGCTTAAACCCTATTATCTTGATACACCAGTAAAGTGTACGTATTGTAACCATTTAGTATGTAACTCTAACGCTAAGCAGGTCCATCTTATGACCCATCACCAGCACTAGGTGTTACTTTTTCTTCTGTCTTTTCTTCTTTTGGCACATCTTTAGTTGAATATTCCAACCAAGCTCCATCATAGACTTTAAGATTAGTATATCCAGCCTCTTCAAGTACCAATAAAGTTTGTGTCGCTCTAAAAGATGACTTGCAATAAAGAATAACTGGTTCATCTTTTTCAATGCCTAAATCCTTATAATCAAGACCAATATCTCTGGCTGATTTAAAGGTACCATCAGCATAAAGGTTCTTGGTATGTGGATATAATATAGCTCCCGGAATGGCTCCTTCATCATATTCTGCTGCTGAACGGACATCAAGAATACATACTTCTTTACCATTCTCTACGACATCAAGAACATCTTCAAGGGTGGCAATCATAGACGTATCTGCATCTTTTGCAGTATAAGTTACAGGTGTAATTGAAGTTTCATCTACAGTCAATGTCAATCCTTTTCCATTTAAGGATGCAATAGCTGTTTCACCACCATTGATTACCTTTACATTTTCATGACCATAAACCTTCATTACCCACCATATTCTAGCAGCATGAACACCACCGGCATTATCATATATAAACACGTTGGAGTCAGCACTGATGCCATGAGCGCCAAGAACTTCTTCAATAGTTCCTTTTGGTGCAATTGTTCCATTTACAGGATCTGAAACAGTTAGCAGTGATGATGGTAGATTAACTGCACCTGCCAAATGTCCCTTGTTATAATCTTCTTCAGATCTTGCATCGATAACAACCGTATTACTGTCAGAAAGCAAATCAACCAGATCAGCTGCCTCAATAATTCGATCACTATCCTTATATTCTGTCGCATTACATGCAACAAAAAACAGTGACATTAAAAGCAGCACGATCAGTGCTGAAACTTTCCCTATCATTGATTTCATGTGATACCTCCTAGGATGCATAGACAATTCATAACCAAGGTATACCAATACATAAGAGTACACAATAAACCGAGGATATGACTAGCCTCAAAGTGAAAGATTGTTAAAAAAAACGCAATCTTGGGAATTACTTCGCAACAACAATCACTTATATATCTATTATAAAGGACAAGTCGTCTCTGTGGTCATAAGAAATACTTATGTACTATTTGACTAACTTATAACTAATTTAATAAATAATTATTATTAACTGGTATAATTTTGTCTAAATTGTATTATTAAGATAATTAGATACATTCTCTTATCTACTTGCAAAAATTTCAACTTAGCTTTATATTAAGCTTAAGTCAAAAAAATATAATAAAAGTTATAAAAACATTGATAAATATCTAACGAAAGAGAGCCATGAAAAAACATATATCCTTTATCCTATACACAATTCTATATGGAGGACTTAGCCTGACTACCCTAAGCACATTCCCTTTAGTACATTCTGATGAAGCCTGGCTAGCCGGACTAACCCACTCAATGATGGCAAAAGGCAGTGTTTTTACCACCGAGTCTTTTTTCGACCTTATGCCCCGAACACCTCACCTCATTAAGGTTTTTTATCATGGTTTACAGATGCCTCTAATAAGTCTTTTTGGCTACACTATATTTTCAGTAAGAATCTTAAGCTTTATCGCTCTTCTTGCCACCATAATCATTCTTTATTTATGGCTTGACCAGAATAATGAAAAGAAAATCCTTAACCTATTAATACTGATTTTCATAACAAGCCATATACAAATCATCTATGCCAGTCATTTTGCCCGTCAGGAAATGGTTCTGATTACATTACTTATGTTGTGTATCTTCCTCTACCAAGAAGATAATAACAAGGTACTTGGCCTTGGTCTAACCCTAGGTCTTTCTATAGGTATTCACCCAAACAGTTTCATTATTGCTGCTATGGTGGGTATACTTATACTCAAGGACACACTCATCAAGAAACTCAGCCTCAAAAGATTGATACACTTTATCCTAACTATCGGTTTTTTTGCTCTTATCTTTGCTGGTATAAGCCTTATCATGAACCCCAATTTTATAAGTGAATACTTCCAATACGGCCAAACCCTTGGCGTTGATGCTGGCCCGGTATCCAGACTGATGAACTTCAGAGACTTTTATCTGAAAGTTTTTTATCAGATTACTGGAACCTATTATATTCCAAATATTAATTACATACTGATTATTGGCTACTCATTAGTCCTTTTACACATAGCAATCATACCTTTTACACTTATAATTAGAAGAAGCTACAAAAAGGATATTATCAACTATCTATCCTCTTGGCCCTTTAACCTAGCCCTGATGACGGTTGCCTTTAACATAGCTCTTTTTATAATCGGAAGATACAATACAACATCTATTGTATTTCTTGTCTTCATTCTTTTATTACTAACAGGACAGTCTCTTGTGTCACTAAAAGACTATTTGCCAAAGAAAGAGATCTCTTTCCTCAAATTAAGCCTTTCATTACCATCTAGTCTAATAAGCCTTATCTTAATATTTTTTATCCTCCTAAACATAAAAGTGGTATACGAAGATTATCAAGCCATAGCAGGTAGTGACTACAACAGGTACCAAGATCAACTTCGTACTGCAATTCCTGAAAATGCCATCATACTAGGCAACCTAAGCAGCGGCTTTGTTTTTAAAGATCAAGTCTTTTATGATATAAGAAATATAGCCTTTTTAGGTGATCAATCCATATCTGACTATATCAAAGACAGAGGTATAAATACCATTATTTACTACGAAGAATATGACTATATCCACCGAAATCCTATGTGGACTATTCTCTATGGAGATGATGATTATTACTATGAACTGAATCAATTTCTCCAAAAAAATACCACCTTAAAAGCATCTTTTGAAGATGCCTTCTATGGTAGCCGTATCATCCGCTATATGGGAGATTATCCCTGGAAAATATTTATTTATGAAGTCATTCATGAATAACAACTAGGCCAGTAGTTGAAGCCCTAATCAAAAGCTTTTAAAATGTGTTCCACATTAGTATTTCTTACACTTTTGACACAGTCTCTTGCCCTTCTTGCTTAAAGACCTGCTCAACAATAACGCCAACCAAGGCCACTAAAAGAATACCTGTATAAGTCCCAACCGTATCTCCAAAGGCTCGTCGTTCAAACATAAACCAACCGATTCCCCCAAGAGAAGAAATAGCACCAAAAATCATTTCTGCACTAATCAAGCCTCTCCATCCTCTAGACCAGCCAATTCTAAGCCCTGTATACATGGTCTCTTTCGCTCCTGGCAACAAAACATAAATAAAGAGCTGCCAGTTACTGGCACCGTTATTTCTTGCTGCTTCTTTTAATGATATGGGAATCATATCATATCCTAACCGCATATTCAGATAAAAAGACCAGATAACAGCATGAAGAATAACCATAAAAACAGCGTCAAATCCAACTCCAAACCACAGAATTATTACCGGTAAAAGGGCAATTCCAGGTAGGGGATGCAAAATAGCTGATAAAACTTCAAGAAGACCATTTATCACAGGATGAAAATATCCCAAATAGCTAAAAACAAGGCCCAAAAAACAACCAAAAGCTAGACCTACTATAATAATCAGCACGGATTGTCCTAACTGTAAAATAAGCTGTCCCTTCAGCAAACCTCTCAACATAGCTTCTAGAACGACCGAAAATCTAGGCAATACCAAGGGACTGATCCAGCCAAGCCAAGGTACAAGCTCCCATAAACCGACCAAAATTAAAAGCCAAAATATTTTTATGAAATTATCATTTCCAAATAACCTGGTCTTCCTCATAATGCTCCTTAATATATGCTTCTTCCACCATAAAATCCATAAACTGGTCTAAACCTTTTATTTCTCTACCATATGACATGCCTTGTCTACCCATATAATCAAGAAGTGTTTCCACATCAAGCTCATAGGCTTCTGCCAGCAATTTTATAGCTTGCTCATCTCGACCATTAATCAAATCTATACTCTTAAGAAGAGCCTCTTGAAAAGACTCATATGCCGCGTCCTCATAAAAAGATTGTCTACACACACCGACAATAAAGGTAAAAGCTCCTTTGGTTCCATCTTTTCCCTGAATCAAAAGATGGGTTCCCTCTTGATCCAGTTCCTGGAAAAGATAAGGGGGAGATGTATAATGACCTGTAACATCCTCGTTATTAAGAAGAGCCATCATCCCATCTGGATGTTTCATAGAAACCAGTTGTTTATCAAACGCTTTTGCATCTCCTAGCACCTCTTTTGCTGTCATACTCAAAAGAATATGCTGAATTGACCCAGGCTGAGGCAAGGCTATCTTTCCATTTCCCAGCAAGTCTTCTAGGCTGGTAATTTCAGGATCATTAACAACTAGACCTAAAGGAGATTCGGATAACCCACTAAACATTTTCCATTCCATGCCGTTATCTACGCCAATCAAAAAAGGAGGAATTCCCATAAATCCAACATCTAAACTATCAGCAACCATAGCCTCCCTTATGGCAGCCATATTGGCTAACTTCACCCATTCCACTTCATAGGAGTCACCAAGTAACTCTTCAAGTATTCCTTCTTCCTTCATTAAGGTTAGAGGTGCATAAGCAATTCCATACTGGTCTGCAACAATAATTTTTTTATTTTCTGATCCGCATCCTGCCATAAGTAAAGTCCCAAGAAAACAGATTACAAATCCTTTTATCCAAGTATTTACTTTATCAGTCTTATTCATTGTAAACCTCTCAATAATCATCATTTTTAGAAGAAATTTCAACATTCTTAGAAACCGTCCTATCAAAAATCTTCTTGATGAGGATAGGACTTGTGAAAATAAGACCTTCCATAAGCATCATAATCCGTATGAATCAACCGATTCCTTCCTTCCTCATCTTCAATCCTAAACCAATCATAGAGTCTATGAATCCTTTCTTCCAACTCCTTGCGATTGCTTCCTTCCAAAATTATATAACCACCTCTGGCTGTAGCATTTTGAATAACTGGAGTCTGCCCCCCTTTATGAACATGAAAGCCACAAGCAAGGACTCCTTCCCTTTCCAAGACCTGACTTTCATCAGGCATCTTCCCTATCTTACATGCTTCTACAAAAAAAAGTTGAACAGATATATGTTTATGGTCTTCATTTATATCATAATTCATCAAGGCTTCATCATCATATGCCAAACCTAATTGTGCATTGATCTGAGCCTTAACAATTGAAAACCCTGTAACCTCCGGTATAAAAAAGCCTTCATAAGCACCACCAATCCGTGCAGCAATCTCATTGACTTTAACCCCTTGATTACCTATGAGAAACTGAAAGTAGACAGGACCTTCCTCAATCTTAAAAGCCTTAACAATTCTTTCAGACAAGCCAATAATCTCTTGGCCATAATCCTTAAAGTATTTGGATGGCCATTCATGGGAAAGACAGATACCAAGCTGACCTTTATCCTGAAAAGTCACCCTGTCCGAAAGTATAAGAGGATACAACTTCCCTCCCATGACCCAACCGCTGAAGGTCACTTCATCATGAGCATAATATTCCTCAATTAGAACCTGATCCTTGCGGCTATAGGAAAAAGTCTCCTCAATATGGTCTCTGATGCCTGCTAAATCCTCCAGATAAAAGATACCTCTTTGCCCCTGTGAATCCACTGGTTTCATAACTATCGGAAACTGTAGGTCCAGTCCCTGGGTACGCTCCTTCATCATAGCATCAAGCTTAGGTATATCTATTAATTCGTATTTAACCGTAGGAATATCATATGTATCAAAGATAGCTTTCATAGTCTTTTTATTAGTTACTCCAAGCGCTGTTTCTAGAGAAAGCAAATAAGGTAGTCCTAACTTATGGCTGACATATGCCCCAGTGTATACCGGTTGATCCGTTCCCATGGTCATAATTCCATGAACACCAGATTCTTTTGCCACTTGACAGACTCCCTTCTCATCGAAAGTCGATACAAGATAACTTTCATCTCCTAAATTGTGTCCAATAGATGTCGGTAGGTAATCGCAAACGACGACTTGATGACCATCTTCATGCGCTTCATCAATACACTGTCTTTGTGCTTTAGATCCGCCCAGAACCAGAAGTTTCATGGTAAATCTCCTTTATTTCGTATTGATCGACAGGCTTACGGAAAAAAAATAAATACCGAACCCATGTATAACCTACAATGATCTGACCCATCAATCTTGCTAACTTCCATACAGTATAGTTGGAGGGATCACCTTTTGTCAAACGATGTACGGGCAGGTTACCAATTTTCCTAGTGTGTTTTAAAATACAGGCCGATAGATAAACCTTAGACCGGGAGTCTTCACAAAGATAATCAGCAACACGCCGCTCCATAATCCGGAAGCTGGTCAATCGAAGACCTGGTGGTTTGCCAAGAAATAGATAAAAAAGAAGTTCTTTAGCCATTGTCCCCAGCTTCCTATGTGTTTCATCATGTTTATCCACAGGAACTCCATAAACCACTTCATAACCTTTATTCATCTCATGAAAAAGAGCTATAATCGACTGGGGATCATAGCTTAAATCATCATCTAAAGTTACAATATAAGGGTATTCGGCCATCCGAATACCTGCAAGAGTAGCATTTTGCTGTCCCACATTTTTTGCCATAATAATCCCTTTAACATGAAGATGGTCATTACAGACTTCTTTTATCACCTGACTAGTCTTATCAGGACTCGCATCATCAACAAAAATGACCTCATAAATAATACCTGCTTGATCCAACTTCTTTAGCAGCTGAATGTTTTTACGAATATTCTCTTGTCGTCCATAAGTTGGTATTACAATTGAAATCATAAGAGATAATCTTTCACCACCACAACAACTTTATAGTAATCAACATGTTCCAGATTGGCATATAGAGGAAGTCGAACCAAGCGCTTGCCTAGTCCTTTTTCATAACCAAAATCTCTTGTATCATCTATATATCGTCTTCCCATTATACTTTCGTGTAAAGGCACAAAATGAGTTCTTACATCAATATCATGTCTTTTCATAAAATCGACAAAACGTATCCCATCTTCTTCTTCATTAAATACCAGATAGAAAAGATGACCATTAGCAGACATAGTTTCTCCACTCGTACAAAAAAGACGATTTTGACTATTACTAGACTCAATTATCCTGTTTATGTGATGTTTATAATAGTCATAAATCTTACGCTTATTAGCCAAAATTTCATCTGCCTTTTCAAGTTGACTGTACAAAAGAGCCATATTCAATTCAGAAGGTGAATATGAAGAACCCTGACCGACCCACTCATAAAAGGCTGAATCCCCTCTTGCAAAAGAATCTCTGTTCGTTCCTTTTTGCCTAAAGATCTCAACTGACCTTACATCTTCATCATTATTGACAATAAGACCACCACCTTCACCTGCAAGAATATCTTTAGTCCCATGAAAACTAAAACATCCAAAATCACCAATCGTCCCCGTATACCTACCCTTATAAGTAGACAAAAAAGACTGGGCGCAATCTTCAATTACTTTTAATCCGTGATTACGGCAGATATCCATAATAGGATCCATATCACAGCTGATTCCACCATAGTGAACCACCATAACCGCCTTAGTCCGTGGTGTAATCTTTTCTTCAAGCCGTTGTGGATCAAGGGTCATATGTTTCTTTTCTATTTGTGAAAAAACAGGTCTACCACCTGCAAGAACAATTGCATTAGCTGTCGATGGATGGGTAAAAGAAGGTAAAATTACTTCATCTCCTTCTTCAAGACCAATCACACGAACGGCACATTCTAGGGCAGATGTACAAGAATTCATCATAAAAGTATGACGACTACCTATCCGTCTGTTGATCCAGTCACTACATAATTTCGTATACTTGCCGTCACCCTCAGTATGCTCTTCATGGAATGTGTCTCGTATATATTCTAAACTTTGATCTAACTCATAAGGACGTTGGAATTTAATCATAGGAACCCTCTTGACATGTGAAAAGACTGGGAATAAGATATAATAGTCAAAGAAAGGATTGAAAATGGAAAAACTTAATTGCTTCGGTGATTTTTGCCCAGTACCCCTACTAAAAGCCAAAGACCTAGTTAAGGACCTGACACCAGGCGATCATCTGACCATGGTCACTGACCACTCTTGTGTTGTAGAATCCATTGAAGAGTACTTCACCATAAGGCATTACACCTTACATATAGATGAAGTCATCAATGGAGTTTGGGAAATCACCATTACCAAAAATATCTCCTAGCAAAAGCTTTTACGCCCAATCTCGATAAGATATTCTCTTGAATCGCGAACGGATGGTGAAAGCTTTTTATTTTTCTTACTAACCATATATATATCATAGTCCAAATTCACATCTTCTATTTCTACCAATTTGATGGATTTTTCATATAATTCATGTTTAATGGATTCGTAGGGCACAAAGGCCATACCATAGCCATTAAGAACTGAAGACTTAACTGCTGTTAAAGTATCCGCATTAAAAATAACATTTAGGTTATCCAATTTCATATCAACAATTTTTAATGCATCATCTAAGTGTTCACAGGTTTTCTTGTTCATCGTACACATAATGAGCTCAACTTTAGTTAAGTCATTAATATTAATCTTATCGGCAATATTATAATCCCTCTTTGCAATAAGAACAACCTTTTCTTGTCCCATCTTATGATAAACCAGTTCGGGATCTTCAATAATCATATCTACAAAACCAAGATTTGTAAGGTCTTCACGAATATCGTGAATAACTTCATTAACTGTCTTAGCTTCCAGATTAAAACTGTAATCAGGAAAATGCTTCTTAATACGATAAAGCATACAGGGTAATGAATATGCAGCCAAAGACCAGGTCCCACCAATGACAATTTTGTTCTCATTTGCATCATAACGTTCCAAATCATCCATCATTTTATCAAAATTCTTAATGATATTATTAGAATACTTAAGCACTATCTCTCCAGGTTCTGTCAAAGTAACTCCCCTATTGGACCTATTCAGCAAAGGAACACCTAAATCTTCTTCAAGTTTGTGAATCATTTGACTTAAAGCTGATTGAGAAATATGAGTTTTTGCTGCTGCTTTAGATATGGATTTTTCTTCAACAACATTATGGAAATAACGTAGTGCATCAATATGCATAGAATCACCTCAAAAAAAACAAGCCTTTTTCATTAAAAAAAATTGGTTAATTTTTCATCTAATATTACTATATATGAAGATTATAACATACTTTTTGTTATAAGCAATGCTTATACTGCATAAGAAAGGCATGGATTCACAGCCCTTGTCATTTGTGTTATCCTAGATATGGGAATTACACAACAACGAAAATCATTGTCTAAAAGCTATCAAACTTTGTTAAAGTTTAGATTATTTTAGTAATATTTTTAAAAAAGGAGTGTATCGACATGAGTGATACAGGATCAACTTCAACGATTCGTAGAAGTTCAAGCAGATCCAGAGCAAGAAAACCTAAGAAAAGCCAATTACCACAAGCGATTATTGGATTGGTTGTCGTTGCCGCTATCGCCTTTTTCTTATTGGGAAGAGATAATGGAACAGCATTGTTTTTTGCTACCGGTTTAGCTTTTGGTTATATCCTTCAACGTGCAAGATTTTGTTTTACAGCTTCCATGCGTGATCCATATCTTACTGGCGGAACGACTTTAACAAGAGCAGTACTTATTGCTTTTGCTATAACTACCATTGGCTTTGCAGCTATTAAATATGGTTACTTTAGACAAGGTCTTCCAATTCCAGGTATGAGTTATGTGGTACCAATCAGTTTAGCGACTGTTATCGGTGCTTTCATGTTCGGTGTGGGAATGGTTATTGCAGGTGGATGTGCTTCCGGTACATTAATGCGTGTTGGAGAAGGTTTTATCATGCAAATAATATCCCTAGTCTTTTTCGTTATTGGTTCTTTACTTGGAGCTAATCACTTTGGCTGGTGGAAAGATGTATTTATTTCAAAAGGTGTCAAAGTTTTCCTTCCTGATGTATTCGGATGGTTTGGTGCCGTAGTTATTCAACTACTCTTAATTTTCTGCCTATACGTTGCCGCTGAAAAATGGCAAGATGCAAAAGCAAATCATTAATCATTATATAATAATCCAAAAAGAATGAATTCAGAAAAGGAGAAATTATCATGCAAGAAATCGTAATTGATTGCCTCGGTGAAGCTTGTCCAGTTCCACTAGTAAAGGCTCAGAATAAATTAAAAGAAATGGAAATCGGCGATGTTCTCATCTGCCAAATCGACCACTCCTGTGCTATGAAAAATGTTCCTGAGTGGGCTCGTAAAGACGGCCACAACGTTGAAGTTGAAGAAGTTGACGATGGCGAATGGGAAGTTATTATCGAAAAAGTTAAGTAATTAAATATACCAATGATCATAAGAATTATATAAAGGAGAATTATCATGCAAGAAATCGTAATTGATTGCCTCGGTGAAGCTTGTCCAGTTCCACTAGTAAAGGCTCAGAATAAATTAAAAGAAATGGAAATCGGCGATGTTCTCATCTGCCAAATCGACCACTCCTGTGCTATGAAAAATGTTCCTGAGTGGGCTCGTAAAGACGGCCACAACGTTGAAGTTGAAGAAGTTGACGACGGCGAGTGGGAAGTTATTATCGAAAAAGTTAAGTAAATAGCGACTTATACGGAGGTCTTAACGTGAGTACATTTAAAGAAACCATGTTGAAAATCAGCAATAATGAGTTTTATAAAAAATGGCTAAAAAATGCTTGGCCTTACGTTACCGGAGCTGTTCTACTATCCTTATTCCAAATTGTAACGTTGGCAACAACCGGAAACCCATGGGGTGTATCCGGCGTATTCGCCAACTGGGGAGCATGGATCTATGAAGCCTTCGGTGGCAGCGTCGACAAGTGGTATTATTTTTCCAGTGATGGCGCTCAGGCTACATTAAATAACGGTTTCCTTAACCACTCAGGAAGCTGGAGAAATATAGGAATTATTTTAGGAGCACTTCTTGCTGTATTATTTGCTTCACAATTCAAAATTAAAAAGATTAAAAGCAAGAAGCAAGTTATAGCAGCCTCTCTTGGCGGCCTCTTAATGGGTTATGGAGCAAGAGTTGCTTTTGGATGTAACATAGGTGCACTTTTCAGTGGTATTGCATCCTTATCTCTATCTGGATGGGTATTTGCTATAGCCATGTTCGGTGGAGCAGTAGTTGGTAGTAAACTACTTGTCAAATTTTTTATGTAAACATCTTAGTTAAACTCGCATAAACAAGGGAAATTTTATCTTTCCTTAAACAACAATATAAGGGCATAGAAAATCATACATTTATGTAGGATTTTCTCCCGTGCCCAAATTCACACCTTTCCGCACTAAAATATATACAAATGGACTATAAACCATTTATATTTACTTTATAGTCTACAGAAAACTGAAAATTGTTAATGATGAGAAATATGATAATCTGGAGGAACAATCATGGCTAGAGAAAAAAAAGTTGAGCATTATGACGTAGTCATCATCGGTGGTGGTGCTGCTGGTCTAACTGCTGCAATATATGCAGGACGTGCACGTCTAAACACATTACTTATTGAAAAAGCCCTTATAGGTGGACTTGCTACCTATACAAACGAAGTAGAAAATTACCCTGGTTTCCCTAATAGCCCAAAAGGTGAAGATATAACTAACCTTATGAAAGAACAAGCTAAGAAAATGGGCGTTAATTTCAAACTTACAGACGTTAAAACTGTAAATCTTGAAGGTGATGAAAAAGTTGTGGAAACTTTTAGAAATAAATACCTTGCAAAGTCCGTTATTCTTGCAACAGGAAGTAAAAACCGTATCACTCATGCTGAAGGAGAAGAAAATTTCTTATTTGACAAAGGTATCTCTTTCTGTGCAACTTGTGATGCAGCTGCCAATACTGATAAAACTGTAGTTGTCATTGGTAGTGGTGATGCAGCTATTGAAGAAGGTATGTTCCTTACTAAATTTGCCAAAAAAGTTATTGTTTCTGTTATGCACCACGAAGGCAAAATGGACTGTAATGAAATTGCTAAAGAAGCTGCACTCAAGAACCCTAAAATGGAATTTATATGGAATACAACTGCAGCACGTTTTGAAGGTAATGAACACCTTGAAACTGTGGTACTTAAAAACCATAAAACTGGCGAGGAAGTTCCTGTAGCTTGTGATAACTGCTTCGAATTTATCGGCTATATTCCTAATACAGATATTGTCAAAGACCAAATTCGCCTAACTGGTCGTGGTTATATCATCACCAATGAAAAAATGGAAACTAATCTTCCTGGAGTATTTGCTGCTGGAGATGTTAGGGATAAGTGGTTAAGACAAGTGTCAACAGCCGTTGGTGATGGTGCTATTGCTGGCTATGCAGCTGAAAAATACATTGCTGAAAGTGAAGTCTTCCACGAAGTAATTATGCAAAAAGACAAACCTGGTCTTACTTTTATCTACAATGCAGTTGACGCTGAAAGTCGTGATTTCCTCATGGAAATTGAAAAGATTGAAAACCATTTTGAAGGTAGTGTTATTGTTAACCGCGTTGATATCTACAAATCAAGTGGTATTGCAGATAGACTGAATGTAACTGAATTCCCAGCAGTTGTCCTTACCAAAGAAGGAAAAGTTGCTGAACGTTTTATCGGTTATCTTGATGCAAAGAAAATTATTGATAATCTGGAATCTATATGTGCTGAATGCCACTAATAGTAAAGTATCAAGTACAAATAAGTTATTATTATACCTAAATAATAAATAATAGTCATAAAAGAAGCTACTTCGCCTAATTTAAAGGCAAGTAGCTTCTTTTAATTAACGTTTGATTTTATCATTAAACAGGTCTTATCTAACTCTTCTATACTCTAATATATAATAATAGTACTTTGCTAGGAGGATGAAAATGAAGAATATACTCATAGCATATTACACCGAAACAGAAACCACTAAAGAAATAGACTAAAGAGATAGGTCAATATATCTCAGATAAGCTTACTAATAAAGATTATCTGGTAGATCTCAAACCTTTAGATCAAATATCCTCTCTTGATAATAGACTCAGGTTCTGGCAAAGATCAATAAGAAAAGCTTACTAGGCCCTAAAGACAATCAGCCCCTAGATAGACATGACTGGAATCAAATTGATCAGTCTATAGCAAACTTACTTACTAGCTTAATTTAAATAGAGAATTGTCCTGTAGGATAACAAAAAAGCCGGTATTTACCGGCTTTTTAAGAGTTGCGGAGAGAGGATTTGAACCTCTGACCTTCGGGTTATGAGCCCGACGAGCTTCCAGACTGCTCCACTCCGCGATATAATATTATTTACTTAATTTCACCAAAAGTGATGAATAAAGGCGCCAACCAGATTTGAACTGGTGATAAAGGAGTTGCAGTCCTCTGCCTTACCACTTGGCTATGGCGCCATAATTTGATTACATTATAACATATAACCATCTAAAAATATATTTTTATACTAAAATTGGCAGCCACCTACTTTCCCAGGTCGTCTCCAACCAAGTATCATCGGCCGTCCAAGGCTTAACCATCGTGTTCGGTATGAGAACGGGTGTTTCCCAAGGACGCATCGCCACCAAAATGACCCGTAAGGGAATCGAACCCTTGTTACCGCCGTGAAAGGGCGGTGTCTTGACCGCTTGACCAACGGGCCTTGTGTAAACAATATAAAGAAAGCTGATAAAGAATAAATCCTTTATAACTCCCCAAGTTGGACTCGAACCAACAACCCCACGGTTAACAGCCGTGTGCTCTACCATTGAGCTATTGAGGAATATGAAAATCTTCTTTCGAAGTATATTCAACTACTCAAAAACTACTATACCAAATAAAGTCAACCTATCGTTTACCAAGTGTAAACCATCAAATAACCTAAATCTATTATACTCTAAAAGCTTGGGAAAAATCAGTTACCTGACTTCTCCTTTCTTTTGTTCAAGCCCTCGATCTATTAGTATCGGTCAGCTAAACATGTTACCATGCGTACACCTCCGACCTATCAACCTGGTAGTCTTCCAGGGATCTTACTCCATTACTGGATGAGATATCTTATCTTGAGGGGGGCTTCACGCTTAGATGCCTTCAGCGTTTATCCCTTCCCGACTTGGCTACTCTGCTATGCCATTGGTATGACAACAGATACACCAGAGGTCAGTCCATCCCGGTCCTCTCGTACTAAGGACAGCTCCTCTCAAATATCTTGCGCCCACGACGGATAGGGACCGAACTGTCTCACGACGTTCTGAACCCAGCTCGCGTACCGCTTTAATGGGCGAACAGCCCAACCCTTGGGACCGAATACAGCCCCAGGATGCGATGAGCCGACATCGAGGTGCCAAACCACTCCGTCGATGTGAACTCTTGGGAGTGATAAGCCTGTTATCCCCAGGGTAGCTTTTATCCGTTGAGCGATGGCAATCCCACTTTCTACCACCGGATCACTAAGTCCTACTTTCGTACCTGCTCCACCCGTCGGTGTCACAGTCAAGCTCTCTTATGCCTTTGCACTCTACGAATGATTTCCAACCATTCTGAGAGAACCTTTGAGCGCCTCCGATACCCTTTCGGAGGCGACCGCCCCAGTCAAACTCCCCACCTGACAGTGTCCCCACACCGGTTAACGGTGCTAGGTTAGAAATCCAATGATACAAGAGAGGTATCCCAACAATGGCTCCACCAAGACTGGCGTCCTGGCTTCTTAGCCTCCCTCCTATCCTGTACATGTATCATCGAATCCCAATATCAAGCTAGAGTAAAGCTCCATGGGGTCTTTCCGTCCTGTCGCGGGTAACCGGCATCTTCACCGGTACTACAACTTCACCGGGCGCGTTGTCGAGACAGTGCCCAAATCGTTACGCCTTTCGTGCGGGTCGGAACTTACCCGACAAGGAATTTCGCTACCTTAGGACCGTTATAGTTACGGCCGCCGTTTACTGGGGCTTAAGTTCATAGCTTCGGATTACTCCTAACCACTCCCCTTAACCTTCCAGCACCGGGCAGGCGTCAGCCCCTATACTTCACCTTTCGGTTTTGCAGAGACCTGTGTTTTTGCTAAACAGTCGCTTGGGCCTATTCTCTGCGGCCTGCCTAAGCAGGCACCCCTTCTCCCGAAGTTACGGGGTCATTTTGCCGAGTTCCTTAACAACGCTTCTCCCGTCGGCCTTAGGATTCTCTCCTCATCTACCTGTGTCGGTTTACGGTACGGGCACATATCAATCTATAGCGGCTTTTCTTGACGGCATGGATTCAGAAGCTTCCCTACTTTATTTCGGTCCGCGTAACGCTTCAGCCTCTGTATGACGGATTTGCCTATCACACAGCCTTTGCGCTTACACCAGTTTTTCCATTCCTGGCTCTTCCTATCCTTCCGTGTCCCCACAGTTCTGTTCATATGCGGTACAGGAATCTCAACCTGTTGTCCATCGGCTACGGCTTTCGCCCTCACCTTAGGTCCCGACTTACCCAGAGAAGATCAGCTTTACTCTGGAAACCTTAGATATTCGGCCGAGAAGATTCTCACTTCTCTCTCGCTACTCATTCCGGCATTCTCTCTCGTATACAATCCACCACTCCTTACGATATGGCTTCGTCTCGTATACGATGCTCCTCTACCATTCCTTACGGAATCCTCAGCTTCGGTGTTGTGTTTTAGCCCCGGACATTTTCGGCGCAGGACCTCTCGACTAGTGAGCTATTACGCACTCTTTGAATGTATGGCTGCTTCTAAGCCAACATCCTAGTTGTCTTCGAAATCCCACATCCTTTTCCACTTAACACATACTTTGGGACCTTAGCTGGAGGTCTGGGCTCTTTCCCTTTTGACCATGGAACTTATCTCCCATAGTCTGACTCCTGATCATCATCTATCCGGCATTCGGAGTTTGATATGTTTCGGTAAGCTGTGAAGCCCCCTAGACAATTCAGTGCTCTACCTCCGGTAGACTAAATCAAGGCTAGCCCTAAAGCTATTTCGAGGAGAACCAGCTATCTCCGGGTTCGATTGGAATTTCTCCGCTATCCACACGTCATCTCCACCTTTTTCAACAGATGTGAGTTCGGTCCTCCATTACCTTTTACGGTAACTTCAACCTGCACATGGATAGGTCACCCGGTTTCGGGTCTACGACTACTGACTTGACGCCCTATTAAGACTTGGTTTCCCTTCGGCTCCACACCTTCAGTGCTTAACCTTGCCTGCAATCGTAACTCGCCGGACCGTTCTACAAAAAGTACGCGGTCGCACCTTAACGTGCTTCCACTGCTTGTAAACACAGGGTTTCAGGTTCTTTTTCACTCCCCTCCCGGGGTTCTTTTCACCTTTCCTTCACAGTACT
>CAXXSW010000007.1:592500-862500 GCA_963677625.2 Vallitaleaceae bacterium | reverse complement strand
CATTCTTTTACGAAATACTTCATCTTTGGTAATTACATATACGAGAGGTTTCATACTTCCTCCTTATTTTACTTGGTCGATATACCCATTTCATTTGAATTTGATCCAATTTCTTTTAACTCATACTTTTTGACTCATTTTTCTTTTGTTTCACTTTTATATTTGATTTATACCACTAGTCAGGAAGTTTATCTTTTAATCCAGAAATCTGACTAACATAGGTAACAACACCTTCATGATCTTCAATTTCTTTTGCCAATGATAAAATAGGACTTAGCACTTCCAGACTGATATCTTCCAATGCATCAAAATTAAACTCAACTTTCAAAGGCTTAATAAAGAGAATACCTCGAATTGCCATATTAAGAAGTTTATGGTCTGACTTATCTAAATCACTATTAAAAGTAATGATAAAGGATCCATTAACGTTGTTTATTTCAAATCCCTGCTTGCAATTGGATTCTTCCACTACTTCTTCTTTTGACTCTTCTTTTTCCATCTGAAGGACTTCATTGACAACACTAATAACCTTTTTACCGTCTATAGGTTTGATTATATAATGTTTAGCCCCTGAGTTGATAGCGTTAAAAACCATTTTCTTTTGATTGACAGCACTAATCATGATTATCTTGGCTTCTGGGGATTTATTAATTATTTTTCGAACAGCTTCAACACCACTCATAATAGGCATTGATATATCCATGGTGACAAGGTCTGGTTCCAATTCTTCATATTGAGTAACAGCCTGACGCCCATTACTGGCCTCTCCAACTACCTGATGACCATCATCTTCTAGTATAGTAATCAGATTTTTTCTCATTACAATTGAATCATCTACAACAAGTACTCGTGCCATTTATTCTTCCTCCTTGTCAAAAAACAGACTGGTATCTTCAAAAGATAAATCCTGGTTTAGATTTATGTTTTCTGTCATCAAAATACTGAAGGTAATGATATCATCTCCTGAATAATATTTAATACTATATATCTGCCTATTACTGTATTTAATATAGGCATTTCTGTTAGATAATATTACCGGTACACCCATAGTCAAGTATATACCATCTTCCTCCAACGAACCCAAAACATTACCTAAAATGGTATTGGTAATCTCACCTAGAACATCTTCATAATATTCTTCCACCTCTTCTTGACTAACACCACCAATAATGAAAGCTTCTACCAATTTCTTGCTTAGACTTTCATTGGTACTTACAACCAAAAGTCCATCCAAAGAACCTTTGATATTAATGAGAGAACTAACTCGGTGTACGACAATCTTATCCTCTAGGGTTCTCTCACTATTCTCGAAATTGATATTATGACCTTCCATATAGCCTAATGCAACCTGATCAATATGATCAATAAATTGATCTGGCTCAAAGAAAATAATGTCTGTCCCCTGTAATATGGGAAGAGAGAGAATAAAAGTCGTTCCATTTCCAATGTCCGTTTTTACTTTAATGCTACCTCCTAAGCTCTCTACCTGGTCTTTAACGGAGGCCAACCCGACACCTCGTCCTGATATTACACTTGCTTCATTCTTAGTTGAAAGCTTTTGCTGGAATATCAGATTAAGTAGATCACTTTCACCCATCATGTCCATATCTTTTTCTTGAATCAATCCTTTTTTAAGAGCTAACGCTTTTATTACATTCAAGTCAATTCCCCTACCATCATCTTGAATGACAATCTCAAAGCATTCATTATTCTGCCTCTTCACCTGACAGGAAATAGTAGCTGCTTGACTTTTTCCTGTTTCCATCCGCTCATCTTCTGTTTCTATTCCATGGTCAACAGCATTTCTAAATAAATGGACCATATTCTTAAAAAGATTTTGATATACATCAAAGTCGACAAATATATCATCACCTTGTATTTCAAATGGAAGTACTGATTTCTCCATTCTCTCACTAAGCTTCGTTACATAATCAGGATACTGCCTTAGACCTTCTTTAACAGATTTATACCTGATACTTTTAATAATTGGAATAACCTTGTTAAATTCTGTAGCTGGAAGGATACTCTTTATTTTCTGTTCTATCTCAATAATCTTCTCTTCTTTAACGGCATACAAGCCATTTTCTTCAAGAATATCTTCACTTGTATATCGCTTAATATTATCAATGTCCTTATTAAGAGCGTCAAAAACCCTACTTCGTTCTACCTGTCGAATGTAGTCCATAGTCCCCGCTTCATATATTTCATCTTCTAGCTTATTAAGAGTATCTGAAATATTGCTCATATAATATTGGGAAAAAACTCCTTTATAAGTATGAATTTTACGAAGTATATCATCATACTCTTCGTCTTCAATATAATTAAAAAACCGATTCATATCCACTAGAAAATCATTGTATATAGAAAGAAAGTCATCTCTATTAAGAAGAACCTTTACAATCATCTGAAGCATATCTCGTTCTGCCATCATCTGACTTTCAAGATCTCTAGTTTCAGTTATATCAGTCAAAATAAGCATAATAAGATCACGATTTTGTTCGTCTGTAACCAATTTATACTCGATCCTATGTATTTTCCCATGAAGTTCAACTTCTTCCGGTAGAAGGGGCATAAAAAGCTCACGCTCATTTTCACTTCCATTTATAATTTTTATCAAGAGTGAGTCTATAAACTCTTTTTGGTCAGGTTCATCAAATACATAGTCTGTAACCTTTTTACCTGCCAAATCTTCACGTTCACCATATTCACATAACATGTCTACACATGTAAGACTATATTCAGAATTAATCTTAAGGTCTTGACCAAAAGTCATAAAGCCCTGCCCTACATTGTCCAATAGATTTTGCAACTTCATGGTACGACTGAGATATGCATTATTCATAGACTGAAGGGTATGACCAGTAGTTTGAAGCTGGTCATTTTGAGATTCCAATTCATCCCGCTGGGCCAAAAGTTCTTCATTTTGAGCTGTAGTGATTTCATAATATTCAGCTATCTTTTGCATAATCTTATTAGTAGAATCTTTAAGACTAACGACTTCAGAAACCGGACGTTTAACCTCAAGTACGACATTAAAAGCATCTTCAAGATCGTCACTAGCCAAGCCTTCTATTTGTTTCGCCAATACTTCAAGAGGCCTTGATACAGCTTTTGACATGATCGAGGATATTAATGATGAGAAAAATAGATTAAAGAAAAATACACCTATACCAATTGCAAGAGAAAGTCCAAATACAAGAGCTAAAATAAAAGGACTGATATAAACCATAATGGTGCCGACTTCATTTCCTTCAAGATCAACAATGGGAGCAGAAGATGAAAAATTCTTATAATCATCCATTGTCTTATCATAAACTTCAAGCATCATATCCTCATTGGTTTCTGTAAAGGAATTGTATATCTCAGACCCACCAACAGTAACTTCATATTCAAATATACTGTGTTCCTCGCCTAGTATAACGACTTTCGTACTGTCAAGATACTTCTTACCATCAATATTAATCATTTTAAGTCCCAATGTCTTTTTTTCATCATTAGACATAGCATGAAGGTTGTCATTCATCTGATACATTTCTTCAGACTCCTGATAGTTATCTGAGACATTTGCAGCAATCAAGTTTGCTGTTACTTGTGAAAAACCATTGGATACGATACTAACAATAACCATAGTTGCAAATAGCATCAAAATAAGTACACTGATAACTGTGATACCGTTATTAATCCTAAGTAGTCGTTTCACCCTAGCCTTAAGGCTTTTTTTTCTATATTTCTTCTGCTCTATCTTTGTTTTACACTCAATCAAGCTTATACCTCTTTCCAAATCATATGGCTTTCTATATTTAATATATATGCTTTCTTCATATATATAAGAAGCTTTTCAGATGATTGTTCAGCCACTGGCCTGCATAATTTCATTATACCAAACCATATCCATAGTTCTTTTAACATATTAAGTATTTTCTATTAATTTTATATTAATAGTCTATAAATCTTATAGTCACATCATAAAGACGTGAAGATATTGTATATAAAACAAAGAGGCTCCACCTCATTTGCTTTACTATTATTACGCTATCAATAGTAATTGACTCCTTTGGAGTAAGTCCTTACCATGCAGAAAGAGCCCCCTTAGAGGCCCCTTCAATATAAATATTCATATCTGGGATGATATTAATAATTAACAATATAAGTTATTAACGTTTACCTTTATCATAAACCTCACCGGCAGCTTTAGGTCCAACTGACTGACCACTGAAAATAACCAGTGCAATAACTGTTAGGACATATGGTAGTGCCCAGTAAAACTCATTCGGCAAGTTACCAATCCATGGCTGATTAAGTTGGTCCGAGATAGATGAAGAGTATAAACTAAATACTTGCGAAAAACCAAAGAACAAGCTAGCACCAAGAAGACCAGCAGGTCTCCATTTCCCGAATATAAGTGCAGCCAAAGCAATAAATCCTGTCCCATGAACAGCTGAAGCTGTATATTGTGTATTTTGAGTCAATACCATAATACCTCCAGCGAGACCAGCTAAACCACCAGAAGTCAATACACCGATATAACGCATCTTGTATACACTAATACCCATAGAGTCTACTGCTTGAGGATGTTCACCAGTAGCACGAAGGCGAAGGCCAAAAGATGTCTTGTAAAGAAGATACCATGCAACAATAACTAGAATTAATGCAAGATAAACCGTCATATATATTTTACTAAAGAAAGCATCACCAATAAAGGGAATCTTACTAAGCAGTGGTACGTCTGATTTAATAAAACCTCTAGAAAAAGTTTCAGTTCTCTCTTGATCAAAGATAATATAGGCTAAGTAAATAGTGATACCACCTGAAAAAATATTAATTGCTGTACCTGAAATAACTTGGTCAGCACTAAAATTAATACTCAAATATGCATGAAGGAGTGATACTAAAACTCCAGCCCCAATACCAAACAAAAGCGATATCCAAGGTGCCCAGTTAGTGTAAGGCTCAATAAAAACAATCGATGCCGCAGATGCAAAAGCACCAATGGCCATTAAACCCTCTAAAGCGATGTTTACAACGCCTGAACGTTCTGAGAACAATCCACCTAGAGCTGCAATGATAATTGGCGTTGAATAAATAAGTGTCGATGTAATAATGGACGCTAAAAGATCTAACATATTATTTCGCCCCCTTTAACTTTTTCAATGATGATGAGATACCTTTTTGCATAGCGACAAATACGATGATCGCTGCAGAAATAATAATCGTAATAGCCTTTGGTACACCTTGCCCCTGCATAATTGGCTGGGCTGCATTAAGGGCACCAAGAAGTAGTCCACTAAGAAGAGAACCAATTGCTGTATTTCCACCTATAAGAGCAACGGCAATACCGTCAAAACCATAATTTTCAAAGTGGGCAAGAACACGTCCATATCCAAAGGTTCCAGCTACCAAAATAGAACCGGCAAGCCCTGAAAATGCACCAGCAATAGCCATTGATAAAGCCGCATTCCGTTTAACTTTCATACCTGCATATTCTGCAGCATGAGGGTTGTAACCGACTGCCTTTAATTCATAACCAAAAGTTGTCTTATTAATGATGAACCAGAAAAGTATTAATGCAATGATAACAACTACAAAACCAAAATGAAATCTGGAATTGGATGTTAAAGTCTTCAAAAATTCACTGCTAAGTCGCGCACCTTCATTTAACTTAACTGTCTTAACACTGTCTGAACCAGGAATCTCTTTCATCAGATAGTTAGTTAAATGAAGAGCAGTATAATTCAGCATTATAGTAACAACAACTTCATGAACATTAAATCGGGCTTTTAGGTATCCCGGAATAAATCCCCATATACCTCCAAGTAATGCTCCTCCAAGAATAACGATTGGTACTAGGATAATTGTAGGTAAATCTAAGTAAATACCTAACCAAGTTGTCGCAAAAGCTCCCATGAGAAGTTGCCCTTCAGCACCAATATTAAAAAGTCCAGTTTTAAAAGCAAAAGCAACTGAAAGACCAGTTAAAACGATAGGCATAACATAGACAAAATACTCACCGACTTTACGAACAGTGAAAACTGTTTTATCAGTTCCTATATTATCAATCTTAACACCAAATATCGCTTGTATTAATGCTTTGTATAATTCCAGTGGATTTTCACCAGTTAACAACATTACAATATTTCCGAGAAGGAAACCAAGTAAAACCGCTATAATAGGAATCAAGACTTTATGGTTTTTCTCGTCTGCCAAATAATTTCTAAAACGATTCATTAATTGGTTACTCCTTTCTTAGAACCGGCCATCATCAGACCTAATTCATTTTCATCAGTCTTATCTGCATCTACAATACCAACAATTTCCCCTTCATAGATGACAGCAATCTTATCAGACACATTCAGCACCTCTTCCATTTCAAGAGACACTAGAAGTACAGCCTTGCCTGCATCACGTTCTTCAACAAGACGTTTATGGATATATTCAATAGCACCAACATCAAGACCTCGAGTTGGTTGTGCCGCAATCAAAAGATTAGGTGAACGATCAACTTCACGGGCAATAATAGCTTTTTGCTGGTTACCACCTGACATGGATCTGGCAACTGTTGCGCTTCCCTGTCCTGAGCGAACATCAAATTCTTCAATTAGACGCTCTGAAACCTTATTTCTTTCTTCAAAATTAATGATACCCTTATAAGATAATGGCTCTTTAAAATAAGTCTGTAGACCAATATTCTCTTCTAAGGTAAAATCAAGTACCAAACCATGTTTATGTCGATCTTCTGGAATATGTCCGATACCGGATAAGGTCCTTTCACGGACACTAAGATTAGTTAAGTCTTTACCATAAAGAGTAATCTGTCCGCTTTCGATTTTACGAAGACCTGTAAGGGCCTCAATCAGTTCAGATTGACCATTGCCATCTATACCGGCAACACACATAATCTCTCCTGCTTTAACATCTAAAGACAGATTATTGACAGCTAGTAATTTACGATTATTCTTAACATTTAAATTTTTAACTGACAGAACCACATCACCAACTTGCGCTTCTTCCTTATCTACTTTAAAGGAAACTTCACGACCAACCATCATTTCTGCCATTTGTTCTTCAGACGTATTCTCTACATCTACCGTCCCGATATAACGTCCTTTACGAAGAACCGTACAACGATCAGACACTTCTTTAATTTCTTTCAGTTTATGTGTGATTAATACGATTGACTTACCTTCACTAACCAATTCCCTCATGATTTTCATTAATTCATGAATCTCCTGAGGTGTTAAAACAGCAGTCGGCTCGTCAAAGATAAGGATTTCAGCATCACGATAAAGCATTTTTAGAATCTCAACACGCTGTTGCATACCAACAGTAATATCCTCTATCTTTGCATAAGGATCAACCGCTAAACCATATCTTTCACTAATTTCCTTAACTTTCTTTGCTGCAGTTTCAATGTCTACACGACCAAAAGACTTTTTGGGTTCCAAACCTAAAATAATATTTTCGGTAACAGTAAAATTCTCTACCAGCTTAAAATGCTGATGCACCATACCTATTCCATTCTCGTTAGCTATATTAGGATTAGTAATGGCAACTTCCTTGCCGCGTACTTTGATTTTACCTTTCTCAGGTTGATACAAACCAAAAAGTACACTCATAAGCGTGGATTTTCCTGCCCCATTCTCACCTAATAATGCGTGAATTTCACCTTTTTTTACACATAATGTCACGTCATCATTAGCCTTGATTCCCGGAAATTCTTTTGTTATGTTTAACATTTCAATTACGAATTCCATAACATCGCTCCTTATAAAATGTAATTAATCTGATGAATACCTTTTAAATAAGCTAGATCTCGAAGAGCTTCCATATCGGACTTCTTTGGTATATGACCTTTTAACATTTTGGCCCTATCAACTGTCAATCCTTTACCATGCACCCTAATAAGTTTCAACGGTACCTGGCGGGTAGCTGCCATAGCCTCCCCAATGATTCCCAAGACTTGGTCAGGATCATAATATCCTGTAATATATACCAAGCGAACTTCTTCTACCTTATCTAAAGATAACAGATATTTAAGATTATGAATATGTTCATTTTCCGTGAAAAATCTTCCACCTTCTATTCTACCATTACTTGAACCTTCAATCAAAAAATCCGAAAAACATAAAGTCTCCAAGGCCTTACCTATACCTTTTACATCAAACAGAAACTTATCAGTTACACGTATTAAGGGTTCAATTCTTTCTCTATTAAAAAATCCGTTAGAGTCAATATAACAAGTTAAGCCTAATTGATGAACTCGATGGAATAATTCAGTAAGAAATCGATGGTAGAGAGTTGGCTCTCCTCCGGAAACGGTAATTCCTCTAATAAAAGGAATTTGTTTTTTTATTTCTTCAACCAGCTCATCTACTGTGAAGTATCTAGCTGCTTCAGACATTTTTGGTATTGTCTCTGAATTATGACAATAGAGACAATTTACGTTACAGCCCTGGACAAAAATACTAGTCCGATTTCCAATTCCTTCTACATTTGAAAAAGGAATAATCCTATGTACCGGTAACTTAAGCATCTTATTTCCTCAATGTTCTGTCAAATACATGAGCCATATCATCAGTTCCAGAACCAAACCAGGTCGTATCACGAAGAACGGCTTGATTCTTTCTAGCTTTTTCTACTTCACTTTTCTTTACTAGATAACCAGTCACACGAATGAGATCCGTATTCTTCATATAAGTAGTAATATATCTATAGCCACTCGCAAAAGCTCCATCAATAATATCAACAATAGCTTCAGGATGATCTAAATATGTTTGATCAAAGGCAAATAAATCACCTGTACCTGACGGAAAATAACGATGGAAAGGAGCTGACTGCTTAAGGTGATCAACCAATGTAGGTTCCTGACCTACTCGAACACGGTGTGCTGGATTATTATATTCATCCTCTTCATGGAGGCTTGCACCTACCTGGGCATGAAGAAGATACCGATCTCCAGTACGACTAACATAAACGCCTTTGTGGGTATCTACTTCTTTTTTTACAGCTTCCATAATCAGATGTCCAATTACATCACCACGTTGAGACTGACCAAATGTCTCGTCAAGACCTTCCAATTTCAACATCTGATTCACTGCATCAGCCAATCCGACAATTGCAAACATAGCTGTAAAATTATCCTTTTTAATAAAGCCTTCTTTTACAAGGAAATTTGACTCAAAAAAATTGGATTTCTCCACAATAAAGGTATTTCTCTTATCCATTATGGATAACATAAGTTTGGATACTTTAGGCAATAAATCATGAATAAGTTCATCCAGATTACTAACGGCCTTAGCAATAGTCCCTAGTCTTAAGCGACTAAGTGTATAAGCACCACCTGCAAATGGTAAGGCATTATAACAGGAGCAGATAGCATGTTCTCCTACGTCATCTATGTAATACTTGTCATTGGAGAAAGATGGCTTAGAAACCAAAAGACAGGATTTTGCTGCTAATGTAGCAAAAGCTTTGGATGTCTTATCCTTATCATAGCGGATAGTCATATTAGGAGTAGGATTTCCAAGTTCCATAACAGCCTTAAGAATAAGCCGTCCAGCAACTGTCTCATAAGGTCCAATGTCAGCATGACAGAAGGAATCAGTAATAGTTTTATCTATATGATTCAAAAAACGTTTAATTTTTATATAATCTTTATCTTCATCATTAATAAAAGGATCAAGTAGACGATCAAGGTGACCGATAAATACAGGAAAAGATGTTATGGATGGCACATGCGAATAAAGAATCAAAAGTCCGTCCAAGCATTCATCTAAATCTGTAGGTTTAGGAAGTTCTAAAAAAGAACAGCCCTTTTCAATATATACATTATAATCAGGAACAATATATCGTGGTCTATAAAGAGCATATCCTTCGTTAAGATCACAGATCATCTGATTATTCACATATTCCATTTCTTCATCTGTATATCCAAGTAAGTCTATAGGGGAAATCAATCGTTCACAAGTATTGGCTAAATTGAATAATTTTTGCTGATAAGTTAAAGAATCAGAGGTTACTATACTAAGAATATCTTCGATTTTTGCTTCCATAATTAACACCTCTCAATGTGTATCAAAAAAATTTTAACTAAAATTTCAAAATATACAGATAACATGTATCTATGTCATTATTTATAAAGTGTCAAAATAAAAACCAAGACATAAGTCTTGGTTTTTATGTCAATAATGCATATTAATTATTGTAAACGAGTTGGAACTTTAGGAACTTCAATTTCTCCACTTTTAACCTTAGCTTCATATTCAGCTACAAGAGCTACTATATCATCTGAAAGGTTAGGATTAGTCTCTGGGATACCTACTCCACCATTTTCAAGTGTAAATGTAAGAACTTCTCCACCTGGGAATTCGCCGTTCATTGCTTTTTCAGATACTGTATAAGCAGCAACATCAACACGCTTCATCATTGAAGTTAGCATTGCTGAATTTTCGCCATCATAAATACCATCATCATATTGGTCTTTATCAACACCGATTGCCCATACATCTTCACCATTTATACGACGGTCTTTAGCTTCTTTGATAAGTCCATTACCTGCACCACCTGCTGCATGATAGATAACATAAGCACCTTCATCATACATTTTAAAAGCGATTGATTGACCTTTACCTGAATCTACAAAGTCACCAACATAGTCGCTAAGTACTGTCATATTCTCATCAACAGCTTTAACACCTGCTTCATAACCAGCTTCAAATCTCCAGATTAAGTCAAAGTCACCACCACCGATAAATCCAACTGTATCTTTACCAGCATCTTGAGCAGCTTTACCAGCAGCAACACCAACTAAGAAAGAACCTTGTTCTTCTGAGAATACAGCTGAAGCAACGTTATCAAGATCAGGAACAACTGTATCAATAATTAAGAAGTTTTGATCTGGGAAATTTCCAGCAACTTCAGTAATCGCACCTTCAAAAAGAAATCCAGGAGCAATAATTAAATCATGATCTTCCTCTGCAAATGTTGATAGGTTTGGAATATAATCGGCATCAGAGTTAGATTGAGAATAAGTCTTTTCTGCTCCTGTATCAGCTGCGAATCTTTCAACACCTTCCCAAGTACCTTGATTAAATGATTTATCATCGATTCCACCTGTATCAGTAACAAGTGCAACTGAAAAATCTACAGTATCTTGGCTGGTTTCTTCTGTTGTTTCTTCTGTTGTTTCTTCTGTTGTTTCTTCTGTTGCTTCTTCTTTAGTTTCAGTAGTTGCTTCTTCTTTAGTCTCTTCTGTTGTTTCAGTAGTTGCTTCTTCTTTAGTCTCTTCTTTAGTATCTTTTTGACCACAAGCTGCCAATCCAAACACTAAAACACCAGCTAGCATTAAAGCTAAAATTTTCTTTTTCATTAATAATGACCTCCCTTTTGAATGTGTACATAAGTATTGTACAAATATGAACATTTATATTGTAACACATATACCGCTTTTGGCAAACTATATGTGGATACAAACGATGATGAATAAAGTACTATTTAACAGCCTCCATTAATATGTGGGCAAAATCATCTGAACATGTCATCTTGACTAAATTTATATCTATCATATCACCATATTCAATATAATAAACTGATGTGTTTTTTATATGTATTTTCCTAGTAACAAGGACTTTATTATATCTATTCCTTTTATACTTCTTATCCTTTTCAATAGATAAAATATGCTTCATAGGAATAATTTGCAATGTTTTCTTTCTCTTTGATAGAATATCTTCAATTTTTAAATATTGCTCACCTGATTGGTTTTTTTCTATTGTATACATGTAACCATGAAGTTGATGTCTCAAAATAAACATCAGATAAATATACAAAAAAATAACTTGTGCTATAAGTGGTCCTGCTCCAAAATTAATAGTTGCATTCAGTACCTCAACTAATGTCATTACTAAGACATACATTACAAAAAAAATAATGATTAGCACAAAAAGATGGTATTTTTTATGTCGGATTAACTCTTGTTTCATAATTAACTCCAATCTAATGGTATTATAAACCTAAAAAAAACCCTTGACAACAAGGGTTACAAAACTTATGTCATTATATCATGATATAAGTTTTAAAAGTCACTATGTTTCTTTGTTATTATTCAACAATTCTATATTTCTCTTTTTCACTTTCATATATATTATGACCGAAGCTGTCAATGACAACAATAACTGGAAAATCTTCCACATATAATTGTCTAAGCGCTTCAGGACCAAGGTCATCATAAGCTATAACCTCTGATTTTTTAATACAGTTTGCAAGTAGAGCTGCTGCACCACCTACTGCACCAAAGTAAACAGCACCATTTTTCTTCATAGACTCAATGACTTCAGGAGATCTTGCTCCTTTTCCTACCATACCTTTTAATCCAATTTCAAGCAATCTAGGTGTAAATCCATCCATACGGTAAGACGTAGTAGGTCCTGCTGAACCAATAACCTCGCCATCTTTGGCTGGTGAAGGTCCAACATAATATATAATACTATCTTTAATATCAAAAGGAAGGTTTTCTCCCTGGTCCAATTGATCCATCATTCGCATATGACCTGCATCCCTTGACGTATACATAGTACCAGTAATAAGTACTTCATCTCCAGCTTTAAGTTGTTTGACTTTTTCAAAAGTTAAAGGGGTTTCTATTCTCAACATATCTATACCTTTCAATTTCAATGTACTAGGTTTTCTATCTATACCGTTTAGATTTCTGCATATGCATGACGAGTCGCATGACATGATATATTTACAGCAACTGGTAATCCTGCAATATGAGTAGGATGAGTCAAAATATTAATACCAAGTACAGTAGTTCTCCCACCCATACCCTGTGGACCAATCCCCAAGTAATTAGCCTTCTGCAAAAGCTCTTCTTCTAATTCTTTCACATAGGGAATTTCAGAAGACTGGTTAATCGGACGTAACAAAGCCTTTTTCGAAAGAATAGCAGCTTTCTCAAAACTGCCTCCAATACCAACACCAACAACCATTGGTGGACAAGCATTAGGACCTGCCTTATCAATAGTTTCAAGGATAACCTTCTTAGCTCCTTCAATACCATCACCTGGCTTAATCATGTAAATCTTACTCATATTCTCACTACCAAAACCCTTAGGTGCAAAATGGATCTTTAGACTGTCACCATCGACAAGTTCATAATGTATTACTGCTGGCGTATTGTCACCTGTATTTTCACGATGAAATGGATCTTTAACAATTGATTTTCTTAAATACCCTTTTTGATATCCTTGCCTTACTCCTTCGTTAATACCTTCAGTCAATGTTCCAAGCCTTATATTGTCATTGTCTTTAACATCATTCTCAATAAAGACATTTTGTCCTATTTCAACAAAAAAAACAGCCATCCCTGTATCCTGACAAATCGGAACCTTTTTTTCTGAAGCTATGTCAGCATTAGTTAAGAGTTGATTAATAATATTAATTCCTGTTCCAGACTCTTCTGTTTCCAAAGCACTTTTTAGACTGTCTTTAATATCATCATTCACATAATAATTGGCATTTCGAGTCATTTGACAGACCCTTTGGATGACCTTTGACAAGGGTACAGTTCTTACATTTTCACTTGCAAACATTTGTTCAATCATACTTTCTCCTTTGTCCGAACCTATTGCCTATATGCTAAAAATTAATTTCTTATGTTAGGTATATCACTACTAACTTCAACATATCTGCTCAATATGTTATTGAATTCGGATATAGTTATATATTCTTGTGGTTGAAATTCATATTTATTGTCAATTAGAAGTCCAATTTTCTTAGCAGCTAATATCATATCATAAGACCAGTCGTTAATGCTATCCTTATCACTAAATTGAAGACTTTTATCTTCCTCATTTAATTTAATATTTCCAAATATGCTAATGTAATTACGCATTAAAATAGTATAAGCCTGCTCCCTACTGATATTTGCATCAGGACGAAATAGACCATCAAGATAACCTTTAATCAGGTTATTAGAATAGGCCGTATATAAATATCGATAATCTGAATCATTGATATTTACATCAGGGAAAATAATTTCAAGTGATTCCTTAAGTACATAATGAGATGCCGAAACTTCTTGCTTCATTAAATCTACGATAAATTTCTGTCTAGTAAGAAATGAAACATCCGTAGTAACAGAAGTATTACTAACAGTAGTAAATCTACCTTTATAATTAACAGCTTTCTTTTTACTCTCTGTTTCAAACTTAACTGAACTACTAAAACTTATATCTGCATCAATTGATATCTCATATGTTGTATCATAATCATATTGTTCTAAAGGTAATATCATAATACTATTTATGAGTTTTCTATCGTTTATTGATGTATATACCTTTGTTTTGATATACTGATTAGTTTTTTTATTCAATAACTTCACATCCAAATTAGAATACTCTAATATTTTTGCATCCATAATATACAGACTATATGTTATTGGAACTCCTACTAAATTATAATCTTCTTTAACTTGATCGTATGGATTCTGGATATATTTATTATCAAAAACAACATCCACATTTTGCTGACCATCAAAGGGGTAAACAAAGGAATAATTTTCATTTCTTCTCTCACCACCAAAAAGATAAGTTATATAATCATTTTCTTTACTCATTCCTAATTCTAGATACAATGGATCAAGTACATAATATCTAGAATATGGATTTTCTAATAGAAAATCTATACCCAAGGAATAATTTGACACATCTTTCATTAAAGCTTCAAAAATATATGTTTTATCATAGCCAGCATATTCTGCTCTATCCCAAGGATATCGACCTCTATAGTATAATTTACTAGAATCTTCTAATGAGGAATATGTATCATTAAAATCCATATATTTACTATGTAAATTCGCTGCTTTATTCAATATATTACTATAGGACAAGTCAGGTAAATCATACCTTGCTCTTATCTTATTTAAAGATTCAATAGTTCTAACAACTTCATCGTCATCAATACTTTCTTCCTGTGACCATACTTCAAATGTACTTGTGACCATACTTGTTGTAATTATTAAAATAAGCATGACATGCTTTAAATAATGTTTCATATTATCACCTACATTTCTATAAACTACTTCCAAGATATATTATAACAAAACTATCCTGTCGAGGTCATTACAACACTATTACACTTTAATTACATTTGCCATTTAAGCGGCTTTATCACCTTATGAGCTTTGCTCATATTTCGTTGTCTAGAAGGAATTTTTTCTTAACTCATCATGACACATTTCAAGTTATAATTTTATTTTGAGGCATTTCCTGAAATCCAAAAAAAGGTGTCCTGATTTTCATCAGCACACCTTTAATCATCATGATTAAAATTATTTATTATAATTATTTTTAATCTTCGATTCCAAGTTCATTTTCATCTTGTACCTCATCAATTTCCTTAACTCTTGCAATACTTGCAATATGGATATGACTATCAAGATCCATTAATTTCACGCCGGAAGTGATTCGTCCGAAAGTAGAGATGTCAGCAACACGGATACAAATAACTACACCTTCGTTGGTAATCATTATTAGCTCATTATCTTCATCAACAGCTTTCATACCAACAACATTTCCTGTCTTAGCCGTAATCTTGTAGAATTTAACACCTTTACCACCACGATTTTGCGCAGTAAATTCCTTCATTTTTGTACGTTTACCAAGACCACGTTCAGCAACAACTAATATATCAGTTCCCTGAGATACTAATTGCATACCAATAACTTCATCTTCAGGATTAAGGTTAATACCACGAACACCTATAGATGTACGACCAATCACCCTAACATCATCTTCGCTGAATCTGATACACTGTCCAAACTTAGTACCTAGAAGAACTTCCTGATTATTATCAGTCAATTTAACTTCAATAAGGTCATCGCCTTCACGAAGAGTAATAGCCTGAAGACCACTAACACGAATATTAATATATTCCATAATAGATGATTTTTTAATCATACCATTCTTAGTTGCCATAATCAGATACTTATCTTCTGTATATTCCTTAAGAGGAATAACAGCCGTTATGGTTTCGCCTGGTCCTAACTGCAGAAGGTTAACAATAGCAACGCCTCTTGCTGTACGGCTTGATTCAGGAATCTCATAAGCCTTCATCCTATATACTTTACCTTGATTAGTAAAGAACAAAATATAATGATGAGTTGATGTTATAAATATTTGTTTAACAAAATCATCATCACGAATAGCAGCTCCTTTTTTACCTTTGCCACCACGGTTTTGAGACTGATAAGTCGTAATAGGTATACGTTTAACATAACCAAGGTGAGTCATCGTAATGGCTGTAGTCTCTTCCTTAATCAAGTCTTCCATATCAATTTCACCATCATCATAAGTAACTTCTGTACGACGAGGATTTCCAAACTTAGCCTTAACAACCAGGAGCTCTTCACGGATTACTTCCTGAAGACGTTTAACATCAGCTAAAATTGCTTTCAACTCCTTGATTAATTCCATAAGTTCCTTATATTCATTTTCAAGCTTTTCTCTTTCCAAACCGGTAAGAGCACGAAGACGCATATCAACAATAGCTTGAGCTTGAACTTCAGAAAAACCAAATCTTTCCATCAAGTTTATTTTTGCTTCAGGAGTTGAATTAGACGCCCTGATTATCTTAATGACTTCATCAATATGGTCAAGAGCTTTCAGCAAACCTTCCAGAATGTGGGCTCTGTCTTCTGCTTTTTTAAGATCATACTTAGTTCTTCTTGTTACAACATCTTTCTGATGTTCAAGATAATAATCCAACATCTCTTTCAGATTAAGAACTTTTGGTTGGTTATTAACCAAGGCTAGCATATTCATTCCAAAAGAATCTTGAAGTTGGGTATGCTTATACAATTTATTGAGGACTACATTAGCATTAGCATCACGCTTAAGCTCAATAACCATCCTCATACCCTTACGGTCAGATTCATCTCTAAGATCAGAGATACCTTCGATTTTCTTATCTTTAACCAAATCAGCAATCTTTTCAATCAACCTTGCCTTATTAACCTGATAGGGTAATTCAGTAACGATAATCCGTTGCTTATTACCTGGCATAGGCTCAATATCTGTAACTGCACGAACTTTTACAGTTCCTCTACCTGTCCTATATGCTTGTATAAAACCTGATTTACCAAGAATCTTACCATAGGTAGGAAAGTCGGGACCCTTAATGATATCAAGTAATTCATCAATCTCAGTATCTCTATCTTCTATGATATTATTATCGATAATTTTAACAACCGAATCAATTACCTCATTCAAATTATGTGGTGGAATATTAGTAGCCATCCCAACGGCTATACCACTAGTACCATTAACCAAAAGGTTAGGATATCTGGATGGTAATACCAAAGGCTGCTTCAAGGATTCATCAAAGTTAGGACCAAAATCTACAGTATCTTTATTGATGTCTGCCAGCATTTCCATAGCAATCTTAGATAATTTAGCCTCTGTGTAACGCATGGCAGCTGCAGAGTCACCATCCACGGAACCAAAGTTACCATGTCCATCTACCAGCATTTCACGAACAGAAAAAGGCTGAGCCATACGAACCATAGCTTCATAAATAGATGAGTCACCATGAGGGTGATATTTACCCATGGTATCACCAACGATACGTGCTGATTTTCTATATGGTTTGTCCGGAGACAAGTTAAGTTCACTCATGGAGTATAAAATACGACGCTGAACTGGTTTCATACCGTCTCTCACATCTGGAAGTGCTCTGGAAGCGATAACGCTCATAGCATAGTCGATATAAGATTTTTTCATTTCGTCTTGGAGTTCAACGGGTATTATACGATTATTTTGATTTTCTTCCATCTTGTCCCCTTCCTATATATCCAGATTTTTAACATGCTTGGCATGGGATTCAATAAACTCACGACGAGGCTCAACTTTATCACCCATCAAGGTCGTGAAAATCTCATCAGCACCAGCTGCATCATCTATAGCCACTTGAAGTAAAATACGGTCTTCTGGATTCATAGTCGTATCCCATAGCTGCTCAGCATCCATTTCACCAAGACCCTTGTATCTTTGTAGGGCAATACCATCACGGCCAATTTCCTCAAGAAGCTTATCAAGAGCTTTATCATTATATACATATTGTGATTTCTTGTTTTTTGTCACCTTATATAAAGGTGGTTGAGCAATGTAAACATTACCATTTTCAACTAAAGCAGGCATATAACGATAAAAGAATGTCAATAACAGGGTACGGATATGAGCACCGTCAACATCAGCATCTGTCATAATAATAATTCTAGAGTATCTTAATTTTTCGTGGTCAAAATCATCAGATATACCAGCACCAAAAGCAGTAATCATTGCCTTGATTTCTTTGTTTCCAAGAATCTTATCTAATCTTGCTTTCTCTACATTAAGAATCTTACCTCTTAAAGGTAAAATAGCTTGAGTCATACGATCTCTTGCTGATTTTGCAGATCCTCCCGCAGAGTCACCTTCGACAATATATATTTCACATTTGCTAGGGTCTTTTTCTGAACAGTCTGCAAGCTTACCTGGTAATGAATTACTCTCAAGGGCATTCTTACGACGGGTTAAGTCTCTGGCTTTTCTAGCTGCTTGTCTTGCTCTTGCTGCCATAACCGCTTTATTAATAATAGTTTTAGCAACATTAGGATTCTGCTCAAGGAAAAAAGTCAACTGTTCAGAAAGTATAGTCTCAACAGCACCTCTTGCTTCGCTATTACCTAGTTTCTGTTTTGTCTGACCTTCAAACTGCGGGTCAGAAATCTTTATACTGACAACAGCAGTAATTCCTTCACGAACATCCTCACCAGAAAGATTGGGTTCATTATCCTTAAGGAATTTATTTTTTCTAGCATAATCATTCATGGTTTTTGTTAAGGATGAACGAAAACCTGAAAGATGCGTACCACCCTCAGGTGTATTAATATTATTTACAAAAGTAAATACATTCTCTACATAAGATTCATTATGTTGGAAAGCAACTTCAACCATAACATCATTGGCTACGCCTTCACAATAGAAAATTTCATTATAGGATTTTTCCTTATTACGATTTCTGTAAGCAACGAACTCGTTGATACCACCTTCATAGTGGAATTCCTTAGTTTGTTCTTCACCTTTACGTTTATCTTCCAAGGAAATGTATAAACCTTTAGTAAGGAATGCCATCTCTTGAAGTCTATTCTTAAGGATATCAAAATCATAAACCAGTTCTTCAAAAATTTCACCGTCCGGTTTGAAGTGAACATAGGTACCATGTTTTCTCGTACCACCCATAACTTCCAATGGCTTCATGACTTCACCACGTTCAAAACGTTGATGATGAATTTTCTTGTCCTGATACACGGTTACTTCCAACCATTCTGATAAAGCGTTAACAACTGATGCACCAACACCATGAAGTCCACCAGATACCTTATATCCACTACCACCAAATTTACCACCAGCATGCAAAACAGTAAAGACTACAGTAACCGCAGGAATACCCTGAGTTGGGTGAATACCTACTGGAATACCATAACCATCATCCATAACACTGATAGAATTATCTTTGTGAATAACAACTTCGATACGACTACATCGATTGGCAAGTGCTTCATCAACAGAGTTATCAACGATCTCATACACTAAGTGATGGAGACCTCTCGAGGACGTGGAACCAATATACATCCCCGGTCTTTTCCGAACTGCTTCCAGACCTTCGAGAACCTGTATCTGATTCTCATTATACTCTAAATTATTGCTCATTCTTAACCTCCTAAGCCAAGGTTCATTCTATGTTCTTATGTGTGTTTTCTATAACAAGAAAGTTAGACTTTCCTATTCGACAAAAAACTCTATTACAACATTCATATAAAATTTATTTTTACATGAAAAAACATGCCAAATCTTCATAGGGAAAATTCTTCTACATATCATAGAACGACATCTACCCTATTATAGCGTATTTGGCTAAATTATGCAATTTCTCCGGCAATTACATGAAAAAACTCTCGACGACCATTATCTTGGCTTATAAAGTCTTCTACGCCCGTACAAGTGATAAAGGTCTGTATACCTGTTAAATGTTCCATTAAGTATTTTTGCCGATGACCATCTAATTCAGAAAGTACGTCATCCAGAAGAAGAATAGGCTTTTCATCTTTCCGTTCGATAACCAAATCAATTTCTGACAACTTTAGAGACAAAGCAGCTGTTCTCTGTTGTCCCTGGGAACCGTATTTACGAAGATCCACACCATTCATATCAAAAACAAGATCATCACGATGAGGCCCGACACTCGTTGACCCAAACCTTATATCCTTATCTTGACTATTCTTAAGTTTCAATTCAAAATCCTCTACAGAAACATTATATTCATATTGAAGGTCCATATTTTCCTTGCCACCTGAAATATCATAATGACGACTTTTATAAATTTCATTAAGCTCAGTTATAAAAGATTTCCTAGCCTCAATAACCTTAGATCCATAATGTACAAACTGAATATCCCATATATCTAGTTGTTCCCTATTTTCAATAGACCCATTTCTTTGACACTCTTTGAGTAAAGCATTTCTTTGTTTCAGAAGTTTATGAAACTGCTGAAGGTAATGAAAGTATATCTTATTAAGCTGAGACAACTCAATATCAATAAACCTACGACGCTCTTTAGGTCCAGATTTAATCAAGCTTAAGTCCTCCGGTGAAAACATAATAACGTGAAGAACGCCAAGAAGATCATCCATTTTCTTAATAGGTAACTTGTTAATAGCAAACTGCTTTTTACCTATAGATTTAAGATGGGTATCAATTTCATAGTCCACCTGATCTTTTGAAATGGTGACATGAATATGTGCCTCCTTCTCATTCATCTTAATCATCTCTTTAAAGACATGGCTTCGGTGAGATTTTGAAGTGGCACATACATAAATGGCTTCTAGAATGTTGGTCTTACCTTGAGCGTTATTGCCATAAATAATATTCAATTGTGGATCAAAAGACACAGTCATCTCCTCATAATTACGAAAATGACTGAGTGTTAAATCTTTGATGATCATAGGTTTCCCAACTTTTCTCTTATGTCTTTAATTAGGTCCCAGTCTCTTGGTACTCAACTGACACTCCAAATTTATATATTCCATCGATTCTACAAATGAATCTAAATGATCTGTTTAACAACCTTAACAGCATCACCTTGAAATTCAACCACATCACCTGGATATACTTTTCTTCCTCTTCGTAAATCCACTTGACCATTAACAGATACTAAACCATCTGCAATAAAAAGCTTGGCATAGGAACCTGAATCAGCTAATCCGGACAATTTTAAGACCTGTCCTAGCTTAATGAATTCTGTGTCAATGATTATTTCTTGCATATAGACTCCTAATTCTAACCAAAAGGGTTTAATCTAATCAATACCCAACATTGGTTCACCCATATTAATTCAAACGAATTGGCAAAATAAGATACTTGTAAGCTTCTTTAACCGGATCCTTAATGATACATGGATTAAGGGATGTTGTAAAAGTCAGTTGAATTTCCTCATCCTCAATAACCTTCAAAGCATCAATCAAATACCTTGGGTTAAAGGCAATCTCCAATCCATTACCTTCACGGTGAATATCCATCTCTTCATGTACTTTCCCAAGATCCGTATTTGAAGAAATAGCAAGCGTATTAAGATCAATTTTGAACTTAATAGGGCTCTTCTTAGATTCTCTGGCAATAAGAGCTGCTCTTTCAATACTGGACAACATAGATTTTCGGTCGACCTTAATAAGAGTCTCATAGTCCGATGAGAAAATCTGATCATACTTAGGAAAATCACCTTCAAGCAATCTAGATACAATTATAGACTTATTCATTTCAAAAAGGATATGCTTATCTGTAAAATATATAGCAACTTCACTTTCTTCGTCTGAAACAAGGATTTTTTGAATCTCAGATAATGTCTTACCCGGTATAACAACAGATACATCATCAAAACTATCATCCAATTCTTTTTGCCTTATAGATACACGGTAACCATCTACAGAAACAATATTCAGACAATTGTCTTTAATTTCAAACAATTCTCCAGTTAAAATAGGTCTAATTTCTTCAATGGCAATAGAGAATATAGTTTGGTGTATCATCTCTTTTAATACATTTTGTGATATAACTAAGGGACGATTTTTGGTTACCTGAGGTAATTGGATAAATTCAGTGGCTGGTTGGCCAGGTATATTGAATTCAGATTTATCGCAGGTAATAGTCATCAATTGGTGTTCATCAACTTTGATATGAACATCGCTATTTGGTAATTTTTTTACAATTTCGCTGAAAATCCTTGCATCAATAGCAACACTTCCTGGTTTTTCAACAGTAGCCTGTAGGCTGCTCTCAATACCAAGTTCAAGATCATTACCAATCAATTTAAATTCTTCTTCATGTGCATCTAATAAGATGCATTGAAGGATTGGCAGTGTCGTTCTAGTTGATACTGCTTTTAGTACAGTGTTTACTCCTGTGAGTAATTCGTCTTTTTGACAAACGACATACATGTGAATAACTCCTCTCGCACAAAAAATAATATAAATAAAGATTTTTTATAATAATTATAATAGTAAGGGCTGTTGATTTGTTGATAAATAGTCTAAAGCCTTATGAATCATGGACTGAACTAGTGGTATAAACATGTGAAAGGATGAAAAAGTTATTCAAAACTATACACATGCCAAATTTAGTAAAAAAATCTATACACAGCCTATTCAGTGTTGCCCCACATTTTATCTAAATAGTTATCCACAGATTATTTACCTGTAATCTTTTTAGTGAGGATATCTATTGAATTCTTTAGGGTAGCATCCTTGGCAATTTCGGTGTTGATTTTGTCATATCCATGTAAAACAGTTGTATGATCTCGCTTTCCAAGAATTTCACCAATTTTAGGTAGGCTGGCATCTGTCAGTTTACGGCAAAGATACATAACTATTTGTCTAGGATAGGCAATTTCACGAGGTCTCTTCTTACTTGTAATATCAGCTGAACTGATATTATAGTGTTCACTGACAACTTCTAGAATCAATTCCGGTGTAACGATATTATCTTCCTGTGGGGAAATCAAATCTTTTAAAGCATCCTCGGCAATCTTCTTAGTAATAGTAGAGTTTCCTAAATGAACTAGTCTTGAATAAGCGACAATTTTTGTGACCGCACCTTCCAGTTCACGAATATTGGATTTGATATTATTAGCTACATACTGAAGAACATCATCTTCTAAATTTAGGTTTTCTAATTCGGCTTTATTCTTAAGAATAGCCATTCTTGTTTCAAAATCAGGTGCACCGATATCTGCAATTAAACCCCATTCAAACCTAGAGCGAAGTCGCTCTTCTAAGGTTTCAATTTCCTTTGGAGGACGGTCAGAAGATATAATAATCTGTTTTTTTGCTTCATATAAAGTGTTGAATGTATGGAAGAATTCTTCCTGGGTTCTTTCTTTACCAGCAATAAATTGGATATCATCTACCAGAAGAACATCGATATTTCGATATTTTTGTCTAAATGATTCGTTCTTGTTATTCTGAATTGAATTAATCAGTTCGTTGGTAAATTTTTCACTGGAAACATATAAAACCTTCACATTATTATGTTCATTTAATATGAAGTGACCTATGGAATGCATAAGATGTGTTTTTCCTAGTCCAACTCCACCATAAATAAACAAGGGATTATATGCTTCTGCTGGAGCTTCGGCAACAGCCAGTGCTGCAGCATTTGCAAATTTATTGTTGTTACCCACAACAAAAGTTTCAAATGTATAGCGGTCATTAAGTGTACTTGGATCATCACTATACTTTTGATCAGCAATATTAGATGGTGATACTTGATGGTGGTGGTCATTACTATCTTCGTCTTCCAGTACAAATCGAACATCATAGGATTCACCCATAGCCTCTGTGATGGCTATTAGTATTGTTTTTAAATACTTTTTTTCTATGATGTCGATGACGATTTTGTCTTCAGCTTGTATAACTATGGTGTCATCTTCAAGCTTTAAAGGTAACAGATTCTTTAGGAAAGCAATATAAGACACTTTGGAAATGTCGGATTCATATTGAAGTAAGTCCTGTACCTTATCCCAGTTTTGTAGAATATCTTGCGACACTACACGGTACCCCCTTGTCAAAAATTCGGCTATTTATCCATACTAAACCTATAATATTACTAATCATACATGAATAAAAATAGGTTTTCAACAGGTTAGGGGTTGAAGAAAAAAAGGATAATGTTTATAATTAATCAACAGGTTGCTGTTGAAACTGTGGATAACTTAATTTTACAAAAGTTATTCACATTATTCAACAGAAAATTATGCAAACAATTAGAAAAGATAAAATGAAAAATGTAGTCTATTTTCTAAATTGTCATGTGAATAACTTTTTAAAAATTAAAGGGGGTTATCCACAGCATTTAATAACTTTGTGGATAAGTCAGATAGCAACATTTTATCCACAATTTTGCAAAAAAACAAGTTGATTTTGTGGATAACTTTTTAAAAATATTTTTTTGTAAAAATTTATCTTGACGAATCCATACTAGTTTACTATAATTGAAATAACGCTTATAAAAGCAGCTATTTTTTTGACTGTTTTTAAATTGCGACACAGCCAAGTAAATAGTGGATTACATAGATCGAAGGAGGTGCCAAGATGAAAAGAACATTCCAACCAAAGAAGAGACAAAGATCCAGAGAACATGGTTTCAGAAAAAGAATGAGTTCTGTTGGCGGTAGAAAAGTCTTAGCAAGAAGAAGAGCTAAAGGTAGAAAAACATTATCAGCTTAAGTATCTGAAGGCCACATTTGATATGTGGCTTTTTTTATAGAAAATTACCTTTCGACTTCCTAATAGAAAGTCGAAAAGTACTTAATGATAATAGAAGAAAGATGTGATTGGATGAAGCATATCAATTCATTGAAAACAAACAGAGATTTTCAGTCTGTTTATAATAAGAAGATATCTTTTGCAAATCGATTACTAATTATGTATATCAAACCTAATAATCTAGATCAACATCGATTAGGAATTTCTGTAAGCAAAAAAGTCGGTAACAGTGTTATTCGTCACAAGTTTGCCAGAATGGTAAGAGAAAGTTTTCGATTAAACAGGGATCATATCCAAGGAAAATATGATATAGTTGTAATTGCTAGACTTGCAGCAAAGGATAAAAATTATCATGAAATTGAAAGTGCTATGCTTCATCTCTTTAAATTACATAAGATATTAAATTAATAGTATTTTAATAGGCTTGCTAATTGTTAAAAAGGGATTTATCAGTTATAATGATAGGGATACTTACACAGTTAGAGATGAAGTGATTTTATGAAATGGATTTATCATAATATAATAAAAAATGGTTTAAGAAATGTGTTGATATTTATGGTTAAATTCTATCGTAAATTTATTTCCCCACTTAAACAGCCGTCATGTATTTATACACCAACCTGTAGTTCCTATGCCCTTCAAGCATTGGAACGTTTTGGTTTTTTTAAAGGCGGTTATTTATCAATACGAAGGATTTTAAGATGTCATCCTTTTGCTAAAGGTGGCTATGATCCTGTACCTACTAAGGAGGAGCATTAATGTTTTCGCAGCTAGTTTTATTAACTCAGTCCGGAACACCAATTATAGGTGATATCGCAAAGTTTTTCGGATTTCTGATGGATGCCATCTATAATTTTTTTGGTAATACTTTTGATTTTTATTCACTTGGACTAAGTATTATTATATTTACGATTATTACACGTTTGTTAATGCTTCCTTTAGCTTTTAGACAACAGAAGTCTATGAAGGAAATGCAGAAGATTCAACCTGAAATTAAGAAAATTCAAGATAAGTACAAAAACAAGAAAGACCAGGCTTCTCAACAGAAGCAGCAAGCTGAGTTATCTGCTCTTTATCAAGAACATGGTGTGAATCCACTTGGTGGATGTTTACCACTTTTAATTCAAATGCCAATTATATTTTCATTATTTTCAGTATTGCGTAATATACCTGCTTATATTGGAGGTATAGGTGAAAAATACTACGCTATTGTTGAACAGATTAATTCAGTCGATGGCTATCCTGCTAAATTTGCTTCACTTCAAGGCAGTGATAATGAAGCCTATGCAATTTTTCAAAGTGCATTTCAACAAATTAAAGATTTTGATATTACAAATACAGAGAAAGTTATTGATGTCCTATATAAATTTCAAACAGATACTTGGACGGCATTTTATAATTTGTTCGGTGATATTCAAGGTTCAGTTCAACCAATTGTTAAGGATTTAACTGATATATATTCGTTTATGGGAATTAATTTAGCAGACAGGCCTGATTTAATGTCAGTTGGTGTTTTAATTCCTGTTCTTAATGTTGTTGTTCAGTTTCTTGCAACTAAGGCATCTATGAGTAAGAATCAAAGTGCTCAAGCTGGCGGTGCTGCTGCATCGACTAATCAGACTATGATGTATATTATGCCTTTTATATCAGGTATTTTCGCCATTCAATTGCCTGCCGGTCTTGGTTTATACTGGTTAATGGGTGGTATATTCCAACTAGGACAACAATTAGTTATTAATAGACATTTGCACCAGGATGCAGAGAAGAAAAAGTAGATGGAGGTTGTACGGATGAATGTGGTAGAAAAAACAGGCAGAACTGTTGAAGATGCTATTACAGAAGCATTAATTGAACTCGGAGCTACCAGTGAAGAAGTAGAAATTGAAGTACTGGATAAAGGACCTAGCGGATTATTTAGCTTATTTAGCAGTAAAGAAGCTAAAGTACGAGTAAGTAAAAAGTCAAGTTTAGAAGATATAGCAAAGGATTTTCTTGCTAGTGTTTTTGACAAAATGAAAATGGAAGTTAATGTTGCCTTAGAAGTTGATGACAAGAATAATATGAATATTGACTTAAGTGGCGATAATATGGGTGTTCTTATTGGCAAGAGAGGCCAAACTCTTGATTCTATTCAATATTTAGTCAGTTTAGTAGTTAATAAAGAATCGGATCATTATATTCGTATTAAGCTTGATACTGAAGATTATAGAAAAAGACGCAAGAAGACTTTGGAAACTCTTGCAGGCAACTTGGCAAATAAAGTTAAAAAATCCGGTAAGAAATTCACTTTGGAGCCAATGAATCCATACGAGAGAAGAATTATTCATTCAACTTTACAAAATAATAAGTTCGTAACCACTCATTCTGAAGGTGATGAGCCATACCGTAAAGTGATTATTGTTCCAAATCGTAAAAAATAGACTTAAGAAAATGGCCCAAATACAGAGTCTGATTCCTTCAGACAAAGTTTTGGGCCTTTATAAATTTATGCAAGTCAGCAAGAAAATGGTCAAAGGATTTTCGTTGCTTAAATAAAGGAGAAAATATGTTAAATGATACTATTGTAGCTATTAGTACTCCCCTGGCATCTGCAGGAATTGGTATTATACGTATCAGTGGTGATGAAGCCTTAACGATTATTTCGAAACTATTTAAACCGAAAAAATCTTTGGACTATGATCATCTTATTAGCCATACTCTTCATTATGGTCATATTCATGATCCAGAATACGATCGCACTCTAGATGAAGTATTGGTTTCATTTATGTTAGCCCCTAATACCTATACAAAAGAAGATGTAGTTGAAATAAATGCTCATGGTGGCTTAGTTGTAATGCAGAGTATTTTGTCATTGGTGCTTAGACATGGAGCAAGAATTGCTGAACCAGGAGAGTTTACTAAAAGGGCCTTTTTAAATGGGCGGATCGATTTGTCACAAGCAGAAGCTGTTATGGATGTTATTCATTCAAAGACTGAGCTTGCATTACAAGCATCAGTTAATCAGCTAGGAGGAACCATTAAAGAAGAAATTGAAGGTCTAAAAAAACATTTGATTGAAACAATTGCCTATATAGAAGCAGCCATTGATTATCCTGAATATGATATTGATGCACTTTCATCTGACCAGGTAAGTGGGACTATGGAGGGTATTCGTAACAGTATTCAGAATTTAATCGATTCTTATGATAATGGAAGAATTATTCGAGAAGGTATTAAGACAGTTATTGTAGGAAGACCTAATGTTGGTAAATCATCTCTTTTGAATGCCTTGCTTAAAGAGCAGAGAGCTATTGTAACTGATATACCTGGAACAACAAGAGATTCCCTTGAGGAATATATGAATGTTCATGGAATACCCCTTAAGTTAATCGATACAGCAGGGATTCGTATGACTGATGACCTTGTAGAAAAAATTGGTGTTGATAGGTCTAAAAGTTTAATACAGGATGCAGACTTAGTACTTTTTGTTGTTGATTCATCTCAACCATTGACATCTGAAGATGATGAAATTATGGACTTGATTAGTGGTCAAAAAGTTATAATTCTTATGAATAAAAGTGATTTGAATATTCAGGTGAAGAAAGAACATTTGAAATCTCACTTACAAGATATGACAATTATTGAAACCAGTGCAACTTTATTGGAAGGCCTGGATCGGTTAGAAGAAGAGATTAAATCCATGTTTTTATTAGGTAATATTCAATTAGATAATGAAACTGTTATTCATAATATTCGTCATAAACGTTCCTTAGAGAAAACAGTTGCTAGTCTTCAAAAGGTTATTGAGGCAGCTAATATGGGAATAACAGAAGACCTTTATGCCATTGATCTTCATAATGCCTATGAGTACTTAAGTGAAATCACCGGTGATAAAGTAACAGATGACATTATTAAGCAAATATTTAGTCAATTTTGTTTAGGAAAATAAAGGAGTACATATGAGTTATATAGAAGATCAATTAGATGTGATTGTCATCGGTGGTGGACATGCCGGTGTTGAGGCTGGTCTTGCAGCTGCCAGATTAGGTATGAAGACTATTGTTTTTGCTGTAAATTTGGATTCTATAGCTATGATGCCATGTAATCCAAGTATAGGTGGGACATCTAAAGGGCATTTGGTTAGGGAAATTGATGCACTCGGTGGTGAAATGGGTATTAATATAGATAAAACCTTTATTCAGTCTAGAATGCTTAATACTGGAAAAGGCCCTGCTGTTCATTCGTTAAGGGCTCAGGCGGATAAGAATAAGTACTCTAAAACGATGAAGTTAACCCTTGAAAATCAAGATAATCTTAAGATTCGTCAAAATGAAGTTACAGAATTGATTGTTGAAGATGGGGTAATTAAAGGGGTAAAAGTAATATCTGGTTCTATTTATCTAGGTAAGGCTGTTATTATAGCAACTGGAACTTATCTAAAGGCAAGGTGTATTTATGGTGATGTAAGTATTTATTCAGGTCCTAATGGACTTCAAGCTGCCAATCATTTGACGGACAGTTTAGTTGCTAATGGTATAGAGATGTACAGGTTTAAAACCGGTACGCCAGCAAGAATTGATAAGCGTTCCGTTGATTTTTCAAAAATGGAAGAACAAAAGGGCGATGAAAAAATAGTACCTTTCTCTTTTACTAATAAAAGCCAGGAGATAGCAAGAGATCAGATTTCCTGTTGGCTTACATATACTAATAGCAAAACTCATGAGATTATTAATGAAAATCTTGATCGATCACCTTTATATGGATCCAATAGCCAAATTAATATTGAAGGTACTGGACCAAGGTACTGCCCATCTATAGAAGATAAGGTTGTACGTTTTTTTGATAAGGAAAGACATCAGATTTTTTTAGAACCTGAAGGGGAAGATACTAATGAGATGTATGTACAAGGTATGTCATCATCTTTACCTGAAGATGTGCAAAAAGAAATGTATAGAACACTTCCTGGTCTTGAAAATTGTGAAATTATGCGAACGGCATATGCTATTGAGTATGATTGTATTAATCCATTACAACTAAAAGCTACATTGGAATTTAAAAACATTAGTGGATTGTATTCTGCTGGACAATTTAATGGTTCTTCAGGTTATGAAGAAGCTGCGGCACAGGGATTAGTGGCTGGTATCAATGCTGCACTTAAAATTAAAAATCGTGAACCGATGATTATTGACCGTTCAGAAGGTTATATAGGTGTTCTCATTGATGATTTGGTTACAAAGGGAACCAAAGAACCCTATCGTATGATGACTTCTCGGGCGGAGTATCGTCTACTTCTTAGACAAGATAATGCAGATTTACGTTTAACTGAGAAGGGTTATGAAGTAGGATTGATTAATCAAGAAAGATATGATTATCTGAAATATAAAATAAATAAAATTGAAGAAGAAATGAAGCGACTTGATAAAGTTGTTGTAGGGACAACAGATAGAGTTCAAGAGTTACTTAGACAATATAATTCAACATTGCTTCGATCGGGTATGACTCTAAAAGAATTAATGAAAAGACCAGAATTAAGTTATAATAAGCTTGCTCCACTTGATCCTTCTAGAGAAGATTTATCAGAAGATATCATTGACCAAGTTGAAATACAGATTAAGTATGAAGGTTATATTAATAGACAAAAGAAACAAGTTGCTCAATATATGAAAATGGAAAGAAAATTAATACCAGAAGAAATAAATTATGATGATATTTCTAGTCTTCGTATAGAGGCAAGGCAAAAATTGAAAGAGATACGTCCCCTATCTATTGGCCAAGCAAGTAGAATATCAGGTGTATCTCCAGCAGATGTATCTGTTTTATTGGTGTATTTAGAGCAACAACGTCAAAAGAAGCGTATGGAATAGGATTAGTTGAATGGCGTTACACTATGTTGGTAATTAATTTTTGAATTTGAGATATGTTAATCAATAGAATAAGCATATTTGTTAATGCACATTAAGAATAGAGGAATTTATGGATAGTATGCAATTAATTAGACAATGCCTAGAACCACAATTGAAAAAGATTGGTATTACACTAAATAAAAACCAATATAATCAAATATATAAATATTATGATTTACTTCTTGAGTGGAATAAGGTTATGAATTTAACCACCATTACAGACGAAATTGATTTTGCTAATAAACACATTTACGATAGTGTACTTATTCATTCGGTATTTGATATGAATGAGGTTGATTCGATTATTGATGTTGGTACTGGGGCTGGACTTCCTGGTATTCCATTGAAAATTGTATTTCCACATTTACGTATGACATTACTTGATTCCTTAAATAAGCGAGTGAAGTTTTTAAATCAGGTTATTCAGGAATTAAATTTAGATAATATGGAACCTATTCATGGACGTGCGGAAGATTTTGGTAAGGATCTTGTATATAGAGAATCTTTTGATTGTTGTGTTTCAAGAGCTGTTAGTGATCTCTCTATTTTAAGTGAATATTGCCTTCCCTTTGTACATGAAACAGGATATTTCATCGCTTATAAATCAATTGATACTGACAGTGAAATAGAAAAAGCAAGAAATCCTATATCAATTTTAGGTGGTAAAATAAGTAGTATTGAAGAAGTTGAATTACAAGATCAACAAGTTATTCGAAGATTTGTTATAATTGATAAAATAACAACAACTCCAATAAAATATCCAAGAAAAGCAGGTAAGCCACAGAAGAGTCCTTTGAAATAGAATATTTCCTGGGAAATAAATGTGTGTTATACTATAGAAAATTGGGAGGGATACTGTGAAGAACGAAATCATTACATTACCTATTGAAAAGATTGTTGCTAATCCTCATCAACCAAGACAAGTGTTTAATGAAGAATCTTTAAGAGAATTGTCTGAATCAATTAAGAATCACGGTTTGATTCAACCAATTGTCGTACGTCAGAATAATCAAGGACTTTATGAATTGATAGCTGGTGAAAGACGATTAAGAGCTTCTAAGCTTGCAAGCTTTACTGAAATTCAAGCGATTGTAAAAGAAAGTTCTAATAAGGATAGTGCTTATTTGGCCTTGATCGAAAATATACAACGGGATGATCTTCATTTTATAGAAGTTGCCAAAAGTTATAAAGAGCTTATGGCAGATTTTCAATTGTCACAAACTGAGTTAGTTAATATTGTGGGCAAGTCACAATCTGCAATAGCTAATAAGTTAAGAATTTTGAATCTTTCTGATGAAGTTTTATCATTGATTATGGATAATAAGTTGACAGAAAGACATGGTCGTGCTCTTTTAAAGGTAAAGGATACGGATTTACAGATAAATATACTTAAGCATATTATTAAACAGAACATGACAGTAAATGAAGCGGAAAAGTATATTGAAAAGAAGATTTCGCCTAAGAAGGAACCTGAGAAGAAGCCTGAAATAAAGCGATTTATTAAGGATATTAGGCTTTTTACAAATACAATTAAGCAAGCAGTTGATGCTATTAATTCATCTGGTATGGATGCTAAATACACTGTTCGTCAAGATGAAGATAAATATACGATAACCATTGATATTCCTTATGATAACTAATCATTATAGGTTTATTTTATATAATTAATGATTGTGAGGATAAGTTATGATATTTGCAGAAATAGTTCATGGATCAGATGGATTAGATAGACAATATGCAGTACGTGAAAAGGTATTTATTGAAGAACAAGGAGTGCCTAAAGAAATTGAACAGGATAGTAATGATAAAGACTCTTATCATGTCATAATTATGGAAGATGATATAGCTGTTGGTACCGGTAGAATTATTTATGATGATGGGATTCCTTTAATAGGAAGAATTGCGGTACTTAAAGAACATCGAGGTAAGAAGTATGGAGATCTTATTGTTCGCAAGTTAGTAGATTTTTGCTTTAGAAATGGAGAGTCACGTGTAGAAGTTCATGCTCAGATTCAGGTTTTATCTTTTTATGAAAGTATTGGATTTATTGCATATGGTGAAACTTATTTGGAAGCAGGAATTGAACATCAAAGTATGTTTTTAAATCGAGAAAATATGGTTATGCCTTGTAAGCATTAATATAAAAATATATTTTGTAATAACTAAATAGATTTATATTAGAAAAGCAATTAGTTTAACTTTATTGGAGTTAAACTAATTGCTTTATGTTTTAGAAATTAACTGAGTTGGGATTTGTTTGATTAGTCATGTAAAAACAGCTGTATTTGATCGTAAGTTGTAAATGGATTTTCCAAATGGGGAAAGTCTGATGATCCCTTGATAGTGACACATTCAATGGATGGATTGTGATCAGTATATTGGTCGTGAATTGTTTTTGTGCTCACTTCTCTATCACTTCCGCTAATGATATACAGACTGATATTAGACGCTTTTAAAGCCTCTCGAATATCAATATTCATATAGTTGCTGATATATGATGCAAATGCATATTTGGAACTTGAATCACTGTAATGAGCATTGTGATAAAATTGATCGATATAATACTTCATTGAACTCTTATTATGGACTTTATTAAATAATTGTTTGAAGTTCAAGCGACTATGAACCAAGTTAAATAAGGTTGTTCCTAAGAAAGGAAGCTCAAGAAGATATTTTACTGTATGATCTCTTCGACTTGGATTTAGCGCTGCTACTCTTAGATCAATTGGATTAATCATGATACATTTACTGATAAGAGTAGTATCTTGTTGTGATGTTAACAAGGCATAAATATTACTGTTTCCAGAGGTTATGACAGAAATGTGATTTTCTTTAATGACATCACGGATAAAATCATTAATTAGTTGAATGTATAAGTAGGCAGTATAAGTGATGTTAGCACGTTCTGAAAAGCCATATCCTAATAAATCTATTGCATAAACTTTGTATTTTTTTGATGTTTGTTGTATTATTCTATCAAATTCAATAGAAGATGATCCTGAAAACGTATCATGAATCATTAATACTGGTTGTCCTTGACCTTCTTCCTTATAGCTAATGGGTCCAAATTTCCAATTGAATACTTTATGTTCAAATTCTTTTTTTCGTAGCTTATCTTTAGAGATACTGAATAACTTATTGTTAAAGGTATGTATAGCTAATCCAGTTATGACTAAAGGCGTAATCCAGTTATTATTTTTCATAGTTACCATCCTTTGCACGATACACTTTCTATGTTAACTATTATTATGAATCATTAAATGCAAAATTACAATACTAAAGACAAATTAATCATTATGTTTCACCAGAGATTTTATAAAAATGTTATAATGGTTATAAGAACTTGTAAGTATTATAGCATTTTTGGCTTAGAATTTTATTGTTGGCTTAATTTAACTTTTTTGTGATATATACAAGAATATAGTGAATAATGGTCATAGGCACTAATAATATAGACTTGTAACATATAGGTAATTAATGCTATAATATTTATGTATAACTAATTCCACACTGGGGTAGACTATGTATAATAAAGAGAACAAACGTCTTGATATCATTATTGATACTACTATAGGTAGTATTGAATCCAGCAATAATGAAATTAAGGAAATAAGTCATTTTGCTAAAAAAGAATATCAAGAATTGGAAGATGAATTTCTCAGATTACGTATTGAAGCCAGTGATTTGATTGATCGTGTTGAAAAACTTGATAAAGAATATCGAATTAGTAAATCGCGCTTACTCGTTGTTAATAAGAACTTTGAACAGCATTCTGATGAAGAGATGAAAGAGATTTACGATCATACAGATGCATTAAGAGTTCAATTAGCGGTTGAAAAAGAACGAGAAATGAATATCATTAAAAGACGTAATGAGTTGGAGATTCATCTTAAGTCTGTTAGGAAGATTGCCGAGAAGGCTGATAAGTTATCAAATGATTTTGATATTGCCCATGGAGTATTAACTGGAAATCTTAAACAGATTACCGAGAAAATTGACGATATTCAAAATAAAGAAATTTGGGGGCTTCGTGTTATCCAAGCCCAAGAAGATGAACGTGCCAGGATTGCAAGAGATATGCATGATGGTCCTGCTCAAAGTCTTAGTAATTTAATTCTTAAATCAGAGTTATGTCTCAAATTACTTGATAAAGATATCGATCGTGCCAGACTTGAATTACAGACTCTAAAAACCCTAATACGTGGGACTATTGATGATACAAGACGATTAATCTATAATCTAAGACCTATGTCGATAGATGATTTGGGCTTAGTTCCTACGCTAGAACGATACATTGACAGAGTTGAACAGAAAAATGACTTTTCTATAGAGCTTAATGTTGAATATAATAATGTAACTAAAGGTGAAAATATAACTGAGGTAATTTCTTTAACAGTTTTCAGAATTGTCCAAGAGGCTTTAAATAACATACAGAAATATTCGAAAGCTAATCAGGTTATATTAGAGTTAACCTTTAACGAAAAAAATACTGAGATAACAATTCAGGATAACGGAATTGGATTTGATCCAGAAGAGCTTCATACCTACCTAAAGGATGAGAAAAAAGGTTTTGGTTTGTCTATGATGAAGGAAAGGGTTAATTTACTTCTTGGCGAATTTGTTATCAAGTCACAATTGGATATGGGTACTGTTATACATATTATCCTACCGATTGAAGTAAATAATGAGGAGAAGAGTAAGGAGGAAACAGAGAATGAATATAATTAGAATTCTTATAGCAGACGATCATTCGATGGTTAGGGAAGGTCTTAAGTCATTGATTGAGCTAGAAGACGATATTGAAGTTGTTGGACAAGCAGGGGATGGCCAGGATGCTTATAACAAAATTGTTGATTTGAAACCAGATGTTGTTTTATTAGATATTAATATGCCTATTATGAATGGTTTAGAAGTATTAGCTAAATTGCAAAGTGATAAGATTGATGTAAATGTATTAATCCTAACAATTCATAATGAAATTGAATATCTTTATAAAGCAGTCGAAATTGGTGTTAATGGTTATGTTTTAAAAGATTCAGAATCTGATGTACTTATTAAAGCTATTCGTTCAATTAATAGTGGTGAATCTTATATACAACCTAATATGGCATCTCTTTTATTTAAAAAGATTAATGGTGAGCTAGACAATCAAGTTAAACATAATAAATTAACTAAACGTGAAATTGAAGTATTAAAGCTTATTACACAAGGGCTACTTAATAAAGAAATTGCTGATGAGTTGTGTATTAGTGAGAAAACTGTTAAGAACCATGTTTCAAATATTTTTAAGAAAATCGAAGTATCTGATCGTACACAAGCAGCAGTATATGCAATTAAGAATAATCTTGTAGATATTTTCTAATTAAAACTTTTAAACTGAAGCACCTGCCTACTATCATGTTGTAGGTAGGTGCTTCAGTTTTTCTATGGAAATATGAAGACAAAGTCGCTTTCTTCCATACAAATTTTTTAATTATTCATTAATACATATTAAATCATAAAGATTTTTTTGGTGACAATTTGTTTCACGTGAAACATCTTTTCTTGATAATATACTAATTGAATTTGTTTCACGTGAAACATCTTGTAAAAGAATTTAATAAGATTCTGTTTAAATATAGTTTCATTAAAAAACATATGATATAATATTAGCAATGACAATTGAGGAGGATTCAATAAATGGGTCGAATAATATCAGTAGCGAATCAAAAAGGTGGAGTTGGTAAAACAACGACTAGCATTAATTTGGCATCATCTTTAGCAGAAACAGGCAAAAAAGTAATGTTGATTGATATTGATCCACAAGGAAACTCTACTAGAGGCTTGGGTGTTAATAAAAAAGAGTTAGAAAGTACAACGTATGAGTTGTTGCTTAAAGAGGAAACTTTAGACAAAACACGAATGAAGGATATTTTTGAAAATCTTGATTTAATTCCATCAGATGTTGAATTAGCTGGCGCTGAAGTTGAATTAATAAATGTAGATCAAAGTAGTTTTATCCTAAAAGAATTGCTTAAAGATGAAAAAAATAAATATGATTTTATTATTATTGATTGCCCTCCATCACTAAGTATACTGACAATCAATGCATTATGTGCTTCGGATACGGTATTAGTTCCAATTCAGTGTGAATTCTTTGCTCTTGAAGGATTGTCACAACTTATGTATACGATAAATCTTGTTAGAAAAAGATTAAATCCACATCTTGAAATTGAGGGAATTGTATTTACAATGTTTGATTCAAGAACAAATTTGTCTCTACAAGTTGTAGAAGAAGTGAAAAAGGAATTACTTAAAACTAATATATATCAGACAATTATACCTAGAAATGTACGTTTAGGTGAAGCACCAAGTTATGGCTTACCGATTAATTTATATGACCCTAAGTCTAAGGGGGCTGAAAGCTATCGTTTATTAGCGCAAGAGGTTATAGAAAGAGAGGTTGACTAATGGCAAGAAAAAGAGGTTTAGGGCAAGGTCTTACTTCATTGATTCCTAATGATATGGAAGAAAAGATTGCTCTAGAAAATAACAAAGATATAATGAAAGTAAAGATTACTTTAGTGGAACCTAATCCAGGTCAACCTAGAAAACAGTTTGATGAAGATGCCTTATTAGAATTATCGGAATCTATACGTAATTTTGGGGTATTACAACCATTAGTTGTTGCCAAAAGAGATAAGTTTTATGAGATTATCGCTGGTGAAAGACGTTGGCGCGCAGCAAAAGTTGCAGGTTTAAAGGAAATACCTGTAATTGTTAAAGATTTTTCGGATGAAGAAATTGTTGAGGTTGCATTAATTGAGAATATTCAAAGAGAAAATCTTAATGCAATTGAAGAAGCTATTGCTTATCAAAAATTAATGAATACTTTTAATCTTAAACAAGATGAAATTGCTGAAAAAGTTGCTAAGTCAAGATCAGCAATAGCAAATACTATGAGGCTGCTTCAGTTGGAAGAGAAAGTTCAAAAAATGGTTATAGATGAAATGCTTTCAAGTGGGCATGCTAGAGCCTTAATTGCTATTAAAGACAAGGATTTACAAGTAGAAATAGCAACCCAGATATTTGATCAAAAACTTAGTGTTAGGGAAACAGAAAAACTTATAAAGAAAGTCTTAACACCAAAAAAGAGTCAACTAGCAAAAAAAGATGAAAACCTAGATCCAATAATTTTATCTCTCCAAAAAGATATTGAGGAAATTCTTGGAACTAAAGTTAATATCAATGCTAAGAAGAATAAAGGAAAAATAGAAATCGAATATTTTTCTAATGATGAACTTGATCGTATTATTGATTTATTGGAACAATTAAGAAATTAAAAATGAAAGGAGTTGCGTAGTAATATAGATAAGTGCACTAATTATTACGCTAACTGATGTATATGGATTATTTTATCCCAGTTATTGAAACTTCTCAAGATGAATTTATTATAGGTTTACTTATTACCTGTATTATACTTTTCATTTTGCTTTTCATTACTATGATTAACTTATCTTTATTTAAAAGTAAATATAAAAAGCTAAATAAAGGTAGTAGTGGTTTTTCATTTGATGAACATATACTTATGAATAAAAAAGCAATAGAAGCAATGAAAAAAGACCAACTAGAGGTCTTTCATCGAATGGATCTCTTTGATCAGCGATTAAAGAAAGTCTATTCAAAAGTAAATCTCTATAAATATGATGCCTTTGAAAATCAAGGTGGCAAACTTAGTTTTATATTGGTTATGTTAGATGATAATAGAGACGGATTTATCTTACATAATCTGCATAATAATGATTTTTCATATTTATATTCTAAAAAAGTTGAACGAGGTGCTACAGTGGAAACCTTAACACCGGAAGAGAATAAAATCCTTTTGGAAACAATTAATGAGAAATGATTTAATTAATTAGAAATCTAATCAATTGCAGTATATTAATCATATATCTATGGCATTATTTCTAAAATGGAGTTTGTATACTATTTATTTAATGGATAAAAAGGAATAAGAATTTTTTCAGATATGTAAAAAAAATAAGGGATTTAAGTAGGCAAGTGAAAGGAGTTTGTATTAAGAATGTTTGATACAAGAAGAGATGATGCGAAAAATGCTAGTAACTGATTTAGATGATACATTACTAACAGATGAATTAACTATCTCTAATATAGATATAGAAGCTATTAAAAAGGCAAAAGATCAGGGACATGTTATAATGCTTTGTTCTGGTAGATCCAATGACTCAATGATGCAATTTATAGAGACCATGGATATTCATGATGATGATGAGTATTTTATATCTTTTAATGGGGGTAGAATTGATACGGTAAAGGGTGAAAATATATACCTAAAACCTATCAAACAAGATTTAATGGGTGAATTTATTGATATTGGTTATGAGTTCAATGTTACAACTCAACTATATTATGATAGTCATCTAATAGTTGAAGAAGAGAATGAGTATTCAAGAGTATATCAGCAAAGAACGAATATGAAAGTTCGAGTTCTAAAGGACATTAAGTCTTTGCCGTATAGTTTAAAAGTCTTGTATCATCATAATGATAGGAAATTGTTAGAAAAAATTAAAAGTGAAATTGAGAAGAAGTATGCAGGTATAGTTAACTGCTTTTATTCAAAGAAATTTTATTTGGAAGTAACACATATTGATGTTAATAAAGGATTAACGGTAGAATGGATGGCTAAGCATCTGGGTATTTCTAGAAAAGATGTTATATGTATTGGAGATGGATACAATGACGTGTCTATGCTTCAGTATGCTGGTTATGGATGTGCTGTTGCTAATGCTTCAGAAGGTGTAAAGGAAGTTGCAGATTACATCACAAGGGCTACAAATAATGAAGGAGCTGTCGCAGAAGTTATTAATCGTTTCATATTAAATGTTTAAGTTTGATGCAAGATAATACCATTTTCTATTGTATGTGAAGTAATAGTTTGTATCTATTTGTTATTTATATATTTAGTTACATTAAGATAAACGAAAAAGACATATTTCCCAGGAAATATGTCTTTTTATTATTCATTATCATATGAAATTAAATTTAATGCCTTTATAACTTTTTCTACATTGTCATTGACTACCCGATATTGTATTTCTAAGCCGTTTCGTTCACCTTTTATGATACCTGCTGCTTTCAATTTAGACAGATGTTGAGATACTGTTGATTGAGGAATGTTTAAACAGGATTGCATATAGGTTACATTACAACCAACATTTTCTTTTTCCAAGATACCAATAAGTATACATAGTCTAGCAGGATGACCTAAAAGTTTTAGTAATTCCGATGCACTTTCGTATTCAGAAATTCTCACGATTAAATCCCTTTCTTATATTTGAATATTACGATATTAATTTAATACCATTTTACACTATTATGTTTTCAATGTAAAGAAGAAAGGTATATTCATAGGAGATAAGCTGATAATATATATTATATACTCTTTTATTATACTATATTAACAAATATATAATAAGAAATTGATTTAGTCTACTACATATTTAAAAAATAAATAATATAGAAGAAGGCCTATTTATAGGTATTAGGTGACAATAACCCTATACAAATGATATAATTCATCTAGTAAGTAGATAAAGCCAAGTTGGCAGGCGGTTGGAATGATATGATAGATAGAAGATATATTTGTATTTTTTTTAAATGGGGCCTGCATGAAAGAAAAGGAAATTAAATGGATAATAAGATTTCAACACCACTTCGTACCAAGTTAATCATGGAGCGTTATGGATTTAATCTAAAGAAAAAATTTGGTCAGAATTTTTTGATTGATCAAAATATTCTTGAAGGAATAATAGAAGGTGCAGAAGTGACAAAGGATGATGTGGTCATTGAGATCGGTCCAGGTATTGGCAGTTTAACTCAATATTTGGCAGAGGCTGCAAAAGTAGTCATAGCTATTGAGATTGATCAGACATTGATTCCAATTTTAACTGAAACACTTTCAGATTATGATAATGTAAGTATCATTCAACAAGATGTTTTGAAGGTAGATTTGAACCAACTTATAGAGGAAAGATGGCAAGGGCAAAAGGTGAAAGTAGTTGCCAATTTACCATATTATATTACAACACCAATTATCATGAAGATTTTTGAAAGTCATATTCCTCTTGAGTCCATTACGGTTATGATCCAAAAAGAAGTTGCAGATCGGATGAAAGCTAAACCTTCGACTAAGGATTATGGAGCTTTGACTTTGGCAGTTCAGTATTATTCAGATCCAAAAGTTGTAGTAGAAGTAGGTAAAAATTGTTTTATACCACAGCCGAAAGTTGGATCGTCAGTTATCTGCTTAAAAGCTACAGATAAATATACAAGTATGGACCTTGATGATACTTATATGTTTCAGATTATTAGAGGAGCTTTTCAACAAAGACGAAAAACACTGGTTAATACATTATCTCATCAGAAAGAGCTGGAGCTTTCTAAGGATAAGATTCGACAGGCCTTAGATGCTTTTGATATATCACAAACCATACGTGGAGAAGCTTTAAACTTGGAACAATTCATAGAATTAAGCAAATTTCTTAAGATTTAATACTTTCGTAATAACTTATTAATCAAAGCGTCATATGGTCTTGGTAATATAATATTGTAAAACTATCCCCCCTTTTATTTTGATAGATTAATAATTGCTTAGTCCTACCTAGACCGGTAGGATTTTTTTTTACCTGATTTAAATTTGATTAAATATGTTAGCATTAATACAAATTTAGGGTGTTACTAAGAGCATGTAACTTTTAATTAAATGTGTTATAATGGTAGAGATTATGAAAAGATTCATGTCTTTAGAGAGGTGTCAAATGAGTAAACATACGACAAGATTGAACTTTCGAATTATTAAGTATATATTGTGGCCCTTATTTTTTGTTATTGTATTTCTGCTTCTGGCTGGATATTCTTTAACTGTTAATAAGGATGTAGGTGTCTTGATTTCCATTGCGGCAGTTTTAAATTTAATTATTTTTATTATTATGTTTTCCTTGGGACAGCGTCGCATCCTTAAAGCTACAATGAATATGTCTATTCAGGTTAGTGAAGTTCAAAAAGAACATTTGGTCCATTTTGATCTTCCTCATTGTATAATAGATGGGACTGGTAGGATCATGTGGTTTAATGACAGTTTTTTTGATATGTTAGAAGATCCAAGTCTACTTGATAAGAATATTCATAGCTTTTTTTCCAGTTTAAGTACGGATGATTTTCCAAGTTATGAAGAACCAAGTGAGAAGATGATTCAACATGAAAAAGAAGATTACCGGGTTGTTTTCCATAAACATCAGTTGGAAGTGGATCAATCTGCCTTAGTAAAAGATATTACAGACTTTTTCTATTACAGTCTTTATTTTTATAACGTTACAAATGAACATGAGCTTCTTCGTGTTAATGAAGAACAAAAAGCTGTTATAGGCTACATATACGTTGATAATTATGATGAAGTTCTTTCTTCAATTGAAGATGTTAGAAGACCCCTTCTAATTGCCCTTATTGATCGTAATCTTAACAAGTTTGCAACCAGTGTTAATGGTGTTCTTAGGAAGATGGAAAAAGATAAGTATTTTGTTTTCTTTCATAAGAAATATATGGAAGTATTGGAAGAGAATAAGTTTAGCATATTAGATGATATTCGGGAAATTAACATTGGTAATGAGCTTCCAGTAACCATATCAGTGGGTTTAGGAATTCATGAGACAGATCTTACCCAAAGTCAAGATTATTCTCGTGTAGCCATTGATTTAGCTCTTGGACGTGGTGGTGATCAGGCTGTAATTAAGAATCATGATAAGTTTTCTTTTTATGGAGGTAAAACCAGAGGTGTTGAGAAAAATACCCGTGTTAAGGCAAGAATCAAGGCTTATGCTTTTAAGGAACTTTTAACAGAATCAGATAATGTTATTATTATGGGACACAGGTTCCAAGATTTAGATTCTCTTGGGGCTGCTATTGGAGTTTATGCATGCGCAAGAATGCTTGAAAAGGAAGTTCATATTATTATTGATAATGTGACAACGGCAGTTAAGGCATTACATGATCGTGTGACTGAAAGTGATAGTTTTCCTGAAGATATTTTTATTAGTGGACAAAAGGCTATGGAGTTTGTAACTGGTAATACTGCCGTTGTAGTTGTAGATGTTAACCGTCCTTCATACGTTGAGTATCCAGATTTACTTAAGATTGCAACTAAACTGGTTGTCTTTGACCATCATAGAGTTAGTACTGAGTTTATTGAAAACCCAGTTCTTAGTTATGTAGAACCCTATGCATCTTCTACTTGTGAGATGGTAACTGAGATTCTTAGGTATATTACAGATAAGGTTAAATTGGATCCTGTTGAGGCTGATGCCTTATTTGCAGGAATCAGTGTTGATACCAAAAATTTTGTTATTAAAACAGGTGTAAAAACTTTTGAAGCAGCAGCATTTCTTCGCCGTAATGGTGCAGATGTTATTAGGGTCAGAAAATTCTTTAAAAATGATATGGAAACCTACAAGGCCAGAGCATCGGCAGTTAAAGATGCATCTATTTACCGTGAGACAATGGCTATTAGTGTCAGCCCATCGGATATTGGAAATCCAACATTGGTAGCAGCTCAAGCAGCAGATGAACTCTTGAATATACAGGGAATTAAGGCATCTTTTGTCTGCACTGATATTGATGGTACTATTTATATTAGTGCAAGGTCTTTTGACGCTATTAATGTACAGTTGATTATGGAAAAACTTGGGGGAGGCGGCCATCTTAGTGTTGCTGGAGCCCAGTTAGCAGATACAACCATCGATGAGGCATTGGTTAAATTAAAAATGACCATTGATGAGTTTCTAGAGGAAGGTGAAGAAGAATGAAAGTAATTTTGACAGAAGACGTAAAAAAAGTTGGTAAAAAGGGTGAATTGGTAGAAGTTAGTGATGGATTTGCCAGAAATGTTTTATTTAGAAAAAAACAGGGTGTTGAGGCTACTAATAAAGCTATCAATGAACTTAAACTTAAGAAAAAAGCAGATGCAAAAAGAAGAGAAGAAGAACTTCAGGAAGCTAAGGAACTTGGTGAAAAGGTTAAAGAAATGCAAATAATCATCAAGATTAAAGCTGGTGAGGGTGGTCGTCTGTTTGGTTCAGTTTCTTCAAAAGAGATTACAAAAGAGGCAAAAGCCCAACTTGGTTTAGAATTAGATAAGAAGAAAATTGTCCTAAAAGAGCCTATTAAGTCATTAGGTACCCATATTGTGAAACTGAAGCTTCATCCAAAAGTGACTTCAGAATTCAAAGTGAAAGTTGAAGCTGAGTAATTAAGCTAATGAGAGGTGAAAACAGTGGAGGAAATAGTTAAACGCATACCCCCCCACAGTCTGGAGGCTGAGCAATCTGTTATCGGTTCCATGATTATGGACCGTGAAGCTATTAGCATAGCATTAGAACATATTGACCAGCATGATTTTTATCATCCGGATCTTAAGATAATTTTTAATAGTATTGTTGACCTACATAATCATAATAGCCCTGTGGATTTAGTTACCTTGCAGGATAATCTAAAAAAGGATGAACAGTTCGAGCGGATAGGTGGATTCGAATATCTTTCAAAGCTGGCTATGAGTGTTCCGACTTCAGCTCATATTAAAGAATATGCATCAATTGTAAAAGAAAAATCAGTCCTTAGACGTTTGATTAAAACCGGTCAGGAAATTGTTACTGAGTGTTATGAGAATAAGGATGAGTTGGAAAGTATTCTAAACAGTGCTGAAGAAAAGATCTTTAATATTAGTCAAAACCGTAAGACTGAGGAATTCTCCGATATTAAGGAACTTATTAATCCAACTTTGAATATGATTGTATCAGCTCATGATAATGGAGATGCTGTTACAGGTATCTCTTCCGGTTTCATTGATTTAGATACCAAAACGGCTGGGTTACATCCAGCTGATCTTGTATTGATTGCTGCAAGACCTTCTATGGGAAAAACAGCATTTGCCCTTAATGTTGCTCAACATGCTGCTATTAAGGAAAAAAAGTCAACGGCTATATTTTCATTAGAGATGAGTAAGGAGCAGTTGGTTAATCGTATGCTTTGTTCTGAGTCTATGGTAGATGCCCAAAAAGTAAGAACCGGTAGCCTAACCGATGATGAATGGTCAAATCTTCTTAGTGGTGCAGCTATCCTAAATGATTCACATATATATATTGATGATACACCTGGTATTACTGTTGCTGAAATGAAGGCCAAGTGCCGAAAATTAAAATTGGAAAAAGGTTTGGATATGATTCTTATCGATTATCTCCAGTTAATGAGTGGTAGTGGAAATGGAGAATCAAGACAACAGGAGATTTCAGAGATATCAAGATCTCTAAAAGCTCTTGCTAGAGAGATGCAATCACCGGTTATCGCCTTGTCTCAATTGTCTAGAGCTTGTGAACAAAGGGCTGATCATCGCCCCATGCTTTCTGACCTTAGAGAGTCAGGAGCGATTGAGCAGGATGCCGATGTTGTTATGTTTCTTTATAGAGATGAGTATTACAATAAGGATACAGATGCTAAAGGAATGGCAGAATGTATTATAGCAAAGCAAAGAAACGGCCCAACAGGTACGGTTGAGCTTGCTTGGTTTGGTCAATATACTAAGTTTATGAACTCTACTAGGCCACAACCTGAATATTAACAAATTGATGAAGTAGAGACAATCCCGGTCAGTCCAGTTGTCATTTAAAAATATTTCTAGTTTATACACATATTTTTCCACAAGAGAGATTAGGTGCACATGAAAACCTCCGTTTTCATGTGCATTTTTTTTGCTTTACAAGTAGGGAGAAATTGGCTAGAATTTTATTATCAGCTGTTGGATGAATGTGTATTCCTTTTGATACCAAATGACTTCATCAGCTCAAGTTAATAAAGGAGTTTACTATGCGACTGATTGTAATCGATGATGATAGCCATTATCTTAGGGCTGTACAATCAGTCATCTCAATGACCACTATAGGTCAGTCAAGCTTTTCTAATCTTGAATTCTATGGTTTGACTACAATTGAATCCCTAAATACATTGGACAGGACTATACTTGGATCCGGTGTTATTTGTGTACCAATAAGGATGATAAAGGAGATGACAGATTGGTTTGACAAGTGTATACAGATGAATGATTCAAGAGGTGATATCGTTTCAGATATTAGACCATTAATTCTTTTTCATTGTGATGGTAGTTTTTCGACAAGGAGTGTAGAAATAGTTAAGGAGACAAATTATTGGAAAAAGATATTTGAAGATACCAATATAATGAGTGAATGTAGAAAGGATGTCGTTGAGATCCAGGTAACCGATTTATTTATTAATAAATTTCAAAAAGTTACTGACTGGCTTAAGGCTGTTAAATCATCATATGTTCATCTGATGCCTCAGGAAGTGGTTCAAGAGAGAAAAGAAACCAGACTTATAAGTATTTTTGCTCCTATGGTAAGGTCTAACCAGTCACAGGAACTTATAGATAAACTAAGCCTGTGCTCACCTAATCGCCGCCGTTTAGTTTTATTTTTTGATCCATATTATGGTTATGAAACACAAAATGAAAACTATCGAACATCATTAAGCTATTTTTTTTCTCTTATGAAGAGAAAAAGTAATATGAATTTTTTGGCTAAGCATATGTGTTGCAAGATAGGTGAGGACTTGGATGTCATATACGGACCTATGAATATGAAAGATTTAGATAGCCTTAGTTTAGCACAGACTCAGGATTTTGTGAGATGGCTGGAACATTATAGTGGTTATGAAGAGATTATTTTACATTTCTCAGGCATACACATTAATGGAATAGTTGATAAACTCCTTAAGATTAGTAAAGAAAGAATTCTTATTAGTCTAGAAGAGAAAGTTCAGGAAACTATCACCCAGCAGTATAAGATGCCTTGGATATTGGGTGATAGACAAGGATATGGAGTTATAAGCGAGGTATTAACATGATTATTGCAAAAGAGACAAATGGAATTTTTCAGTTATCTGATTCATCGAAGGTAGATCGACTAAGAGAGCAAGTTCTGACGAAGATCAATAGGATGGAGGTTATAGATGACGACAGCGTAATGGAATTAGTAGAGAATATGGTTTATCAAGATCTTCTTTACGAACCTATTGAAGAGAAAGAGGACTTGATTGTAAAGCTTTTTAATGAATTTAGACGTCTGGGTAAATTACAGCCGCTTTTAGATGATGATGACATAACTGAAATTATGATTAATGGAGAGGATCAAGTTTATGTAGAACGATATGGAAGTATTGAGAAAATAGACTTAGCCTTTGAATCTCATGATGAAATCTTTCATCTAATACAAAAGATTGTAAATATGATGGATAGGAAAGTTAATGAAAAGCATCCTATATGTGATGTCAGATTGCATGATGGTTCTAGAGTAAATATTGTATTAAGTCCAATAGCTGTTAAGGGACCAACCTTAACAATTCGTAAATTTCCGAAAAGTCGTTTAACAAGAAAGGATATTATTGAAAATCAAACCATTGACCATGAATCTATGGATTTTTTGGAAGCATTGGTAAAGAAAAAATATAATCTTTTTATTTCTGGTGGAACCAGTTCAGGGAAGACTACCTTACTAAATATCTTAAGTGATGCTATTCCTGAATCAGAAAGAATTATAACAATAGAAGACTCAGCAGAGCTTCAGCTGACAGCAATTAATAATCTCGTATCTTTAGAAGCTAGAGTGTCAACAGATCATCATCACCATGTTTCTATTAGGGACTTGATTAAATCATCACTACGCATGCGACCTGACAGGATTATCGTTGGTGAAGTCAGAGGTGAAGAAACTATTGATATGCTTCAGGGGATGAATACAGGGCATGATGGGTCTATTTCTACAGGACATAGTAATACAACCCAAGATATGCTTTTTCGCTTGGAAACCATGGTTTTATCAGGTATGAATATACCTTTAATGGCAATTCGACAACAGATAAGTTCAGCTCTTGATATTATGATTCATATACAAAAGATTAAGGATATTGGTAGAAGGGTTGTAGAAATATCTGAGATTGTGGGAATGGTTGGCGATCAAATCCACCTGTCACCCCTTTATCTCTATGATGAGAAGGAAGATATACTTAAGAAAACAGATACACCGCTTGTCCATATGGAAAAGTGGCTATGGAATTAAGGAGAATAGGGCAATTGCAGTGGCTTATCTACACTCTTTTATTTCTTGTAGGTCTATTTGGTCTTGGATATCTATTTTTTAATTCCTTTGTGATAGCAATAGTCATTGCCTGTCTTGGGACTATCTATATTAAAGGGATTAAAAACTATACAAGACAGGCGTATTTGAGACAAATCGAGAAGGATTTTGTTACATTTATCTATTCATTGGCTTCTTATATTGGAGTTGGAAGATCCTTTGAGCATAGTTTCAAACAATCCCTTCTTGAAATGGAGAAAGATAAAGGGAACTATCCACTATTGAAGGATTTGAAGAAAGTTCAGTTGGCATTTGAAGTTAATATGTCCATTGGTCATGCTATGAAGCAACTTGCAGAAACATATCCTGTAGAGACGATTTTACATTTTACTTATATTTGTGAACGGATGGTTTATTCAGGTGGGGCTTTGGAGGATGTCATTGATATGACTATTCAGATGATTCGTCAGAAGGTTGAGGTAGAGAAGGAGCTTGAGGTTATTATTACTCAGAAAAGATTTGAACTCTTGATTATGATGTCATTTGTTCCTCTGATGATTTTATATTTAAGAAGTGTATCAGGAAGCTTTTATCAGTTAATGTATGGAACGGTGAGTGGTAGATTAATGATGTTAGTGGCTCTGGTTTTATATCTGATTAGTGGATACTTTGGTAAGAGGATTATAGACATTCAAGTTTAAGCTGTATGGATTATAAGTATAAACTGAGTTAAGTTGGGTAAGTTATGAGGTAAAAGGATGCAATTTAAAAATCCATTTAGAAAGCAAGAAATAAATAGTGCTGATGACAAGCAAAAGAAATTTTTGGTGTATCTGGCAAAAGCTTTTCCTGTTTATACAAAAGAGATATTAATTATTCTTTCTTTTCTTAGCTGTATTTTGTTTATTCAGCTTTTTAGACAAGAAGAAGTTAAGCCAATATCAAGAATTGAGCCACAACCATATGGTAATGAAGAAAAGAAAAAGTTTTATTATAAGTATCAAGATGGAGATCAACATAGTATTATGCTTGAAGTACCATTAGTTGATCCTAATGATAAGGAGATTGAATATATTCTCCATGAAGCGCAAATAGAGTTTCAAAAAAGTTTATTAAATCAAAATATAAGGAATAATGAGATGTTGAGTGAAGTGGATAGACCTATTGAGTTGCCTGTAAGAATAGGAGACTGTCTTATTGAATATGAAATTGATCAGAGTCATATTATGAATCAAGAAGGTTGGTTTTTTCTGGACGAAGTGAAGGGAGAAACAAGCATAAAAATAGACTATAGGATTGTATTGAAATATGGTCAAAAAGAAGAAGCCAGTCTCTTGGGATCATACGTATTTATGGTTGATGAGACAAGTTTTACACATGAATATCTTGACTTATTTGGTGCTTATCAATTAGAGGAATATGTAAAAGGCTTAGATTTAGGAGATGATATTGCTTATGAAGGCATAGATATGCCAAAGGATTATGTTTTTTTTGAAAAGGATCCTAAGCAATTGACGGCTAAAAATCTTCTATTGATACCAATCGTTTTTTCATTTTTCAGTCTTTTAGCACATATGGAGAAGAAGTTAAAAGAGGATAGGGAAAGAAGTATGGGAAAAGTCCATCTTACCTATATAGTTCACAGTTTTTTACTATTCTATCAAAGTGGTATGACCGTATATAAAAGTTTATGGAATGCTTTATCAAGTAGGGTGGATTTGATGAGCCAAGATGATCCGCATGAAAAAAATTTAAAGAACATTATTTATATGATGGAACAAAGTCAAGATTTTCATCAAGTGCTTAAAAACATAAATCAATGTTTTAAGATTCGTGAAGTTTATCGATTTACTAGATTGATTGCTCAAAACCTTAAATTAGGAGATTCACAGATGGAGAATCAATTAGAAGCAATGTCCCATGAGATGTGGGAACTACGTTTACATCATGCAAGAAAAGAAAGTGAAAAGGCAAGTACAAAATTAATTATGCCCATGGTTTTAATATTTATCATTGTATTGATGCTGACTATTGTACCTGCATTTATGGAAGTAGAAACCTTAATATAAATATATCAGATGAAGTATAGAGAGGAAGAGAATGAGAAAAATAAGTATTATGAATAAGAAAATCGATGGTTTAAATGTATTGCATTTAAAAAGTATTCAGTGCCATAGTCAGATTATGAGAATCAGACACCGCTTAATGGAACCACTTACTAATGAAGATGGGCTAGGTATTGTAGAAATAGCCTTAATTATAATAATCATTATAGGGCTAGCCTTCATGTTTAAAGAAAAGGTAGAGGTTTTGCTGGAAGAATTATTTGGTGCAATGGAGTATTCTGAGTTTATGGAGTAGAGGATATGAGAATAAGTGAATTAAATGTTTATGGTGAGATTGCTAGGGTTATTGAATTGTCTCATGAAGAGGTTGAACTTTATCAGGTCAAAATGTTTTATTATCAAAGTATTAGTGGAATACGTCCATTTCAGTATAGTATGTCACAAGTATCAAGCTATATTTATTATCAAAAAGAACAAGGAGAGGGGGTTTTGAATCTTGGACAGTGGATGGAGAAAGAAGGTTCAGTACTTAATATGATTAGAATTATAGAACAGATTGTATTAATTATTCAGGAATCATCTACTTATCTTTTGTATCCAAGAAATTTTATACCTAGTCAAGAAGAGATTATGGTTGACTTTAATGGTGAAAGCCTAAATATACAGATGATGTACATTCCAATATGTAATTTTGATGAAAAAGATTATTTAAACTATCTAATAAAGTTCATATCACATATATCCAGATTTTTTAATAGGATGAATCATATGGAAGGCTTTTATTACTTTGTTCGAATTCTAGAAGATTTAAAAGAGGAATGCAGTAAGCTTGAGGAGACAAGTGGAGATAAACCTGTGCTTGAGGCAAGTTCTAAGATAAGTGCTGAGAGAGATCTTTTAGGTATCTTTCAGCAATTTTTGAAAAACTTTGGCAGTAGAAAACATCAAGGAAGTATGATAATCTAAATAGGTCAAGTCGTGCTAAAAGTAGATGGCACGGCTTTTTTTACTTTATAGGGAAGTTTTTTATTTGAATTTTATGAGTAGAAACATCTCATAAAATGTCAAGGAAACTTTCCCAACGTAACAATCGCAAGCGAACGAGGCAGAGCCTCTTTGTTTTGTGATAAGATATAGGTAGGTTGAAAATAGCCATAGAGAAGTTTATTGAAGTGGTTAGATAAAAAGAAAGCTTAGAATAAGATAATAAGAATATAGAAAAAAGTAAATCAGTAAAATGGAGGATAAATATGGAGTTACTATCGGTAAAAGGATTAGATAAAAAGTATAAAACTGTACACGCAGTTAAGGGTATTGACTTTCAAGTTAATCAAGGTGAGATACTTGGCCTTCTCGGACCTAATGGTGCGGGAAAGTCAACGACTATCTCGATGATTTCAACTTTATTGAAACCCGATGGAGGAGATATCCTCTATAACAATGAATCTATTATAAAAAATCCCAACGCTCTTAAGGAAAATCTTGGCTACGTACCTCAGGAAATTGCTTTGTATCCTATGCTTACAGGTAAAGAGAACCTTCTTTTCTGGGGAAGAGCATATGGACTTAAAGGACCAACTTTAAAGAAGGCTGTTGAAGAAGTATCGCATACTATTGGGATTAAGGATAGACTTAAGGATAAGGTAAAAACCTATTCAGGTGGTATGAAACGGAGACTGAATATTGGGGTTGCTCTTTTACATAATCCGGAGCTTATCATTATGGATGAGCCTACAGTTGGGATTGATCCACAATCAAGAAAACATATACTTGATACAGTTTTACATTTAAATAAAGAGAAAGGTATGACTGTCATTTACACTAGTCATTATATGGAAGAGGTTGAGTATCTTTGTAATCGTATCTGTATCATGGATAAGGGGGAAATTATAGCCGAAGGTACCAAGGAAGACTTGATTAAGGCTAATAACCTAAATGTAGAAATTCATATTAAAGTGAATATAGAGTCTGAACGTGTTACAGAGGCAATTAAATCTATTTCCTCTGTTGAGAAAGTCATAGTTGAAGAGGATAGAATCGTATTGACAGCTCTTCAAGATGATGATTTATTTAAAAAATTAATCAATAAAATAAGCGAACTTGGTATTACTATTCTTTCTATGGATGTACAGGAACCGAATCTTGAATCCGTATTTTTAGCCTTAACTGGTAGGGCATTGAGAGATTAGAAGGCTACTATGAAATTAAGAAATCTAACTGCTAAAGAAATTAAGAGTATTATCTATGAGGGTAAATCGTTGGTAATTCTAGTTTCCAGTATCAATGCCTTTATTTTTCGTTATTTCTATAATTCCTTATAGAAAAACAATATAAATTTAACACTGTGCAGTAAAGAAGTGACTAAAGTCATCTCTATCAGTGACTAAAGTGACTATGACAGATAGGTAAAAGGTATTACAATAATAGATGTGAGAAAGCTAGTAACAACTGTTAGAGCTTACAGTGTTATGTAAAGGTAAATAGAGAGTAATCAAGAGGGTAGAAGCGATTCGTAAGAATCGCTTCTTGCATTGTAAAGATATTTTGGATATTATTATAGTGTAGGACTATTTTCAAGTATGAAGTCAACTAGATAAATAGATAAAAACAGAGTGATGAGTGAAGGGAGTAGGTGAAATCATGCCGACATTAATGGATGTGCGAGTAAATGAAACCGTAGTTGTTGCATTGTTGCTCTTCTCAGCAATGATTTCCTGCGTTCTTCTCATCTATATTTTATCAAGAAGTCGAAGCGGTAAGGTGATGTCTTTTTTTATTGCCGGACAGATTTTGATTATTATTTGGACCGTTTTTTATATTTTTGAGAGATTAGCCCCAACCGTTCATATCCGATGGGTCATTGTTTGTTTTGAGTATTTTTCTCTTTCATATGTTGGTTATGCTTTTATGCATTTTGCCTACGCTTATACCAGGCATAAGATGATGCCGAAGGTATTTTTTTATTTATCTGTCCTTTTACCGACCTTTAATTTTATTGCTGCTTGTACAAATCCTTTACATCATTATTTCTATAAAGATTTTTTCTTGGATGGCGAGGTCTTTGGACCAATTACTTATTTGACTATGTTTACAACATTCGCGTATCTTCTTATTGGGGCCCTTTTTTTTCTAAGTAAAAAGCATATGATTAATCTAGTGAGACAGAGACAGTCAATGTACTTTATTATTGCTATGGTATTACCGGTTGCAGTTCATGGTCTACATACATTAGGTCTTTTTGTATTAGGATTTTCAGTCACACAGGTTGTTATTCCTTTTTCAAGTCTTCTATTTATCGTATCTGTTCTTAAGTATCAGTTTTTAGATGTTCTTCCGATTGCTATTAATGAAACCATTGACAGTATGAGTGAGGGTATGTTAGTGGTCCATGATTCGGGTATGATTATTGATAGTAATACAGAATTTTTTAAGAAAATTTTTGGTTACAAGTCACTTCAGTATCCTGAAGATATAGAAGGTTTTTTTCATGAAATTGAATCTTATGTGGTTTCTGATGAGCAAATTAATGACTTGAGAAACTCACTGGAGATAAAGCATGTTGAAGGTGTTAGGAAAGGGACTCTTAATGTTATATCAGTTTTTAAAAAGGAAGTTATTATATATTATACGGCAAAACCTTTGTTTGATTATGGAAAACATAAGATTGCGACACTTCTTACTTTTTTTGAAATGACAGAGATTTATGAAATGTCTCATGAACTTGCCTTAAAGAATGAAGAGTTGACCAATGCCAATGAGCGTTTGAAGCAACATGTAAAAACAGTTCAGCAATTAACCATAGAGGAAGAAAGAAATGCTATTATGGCGGAGATACATGATACATTGGGCCATTCTATGATGGAGCTTTTAACTTTATTGGAGGTCATCGATTTGCTAATGGAGCAAAAGCAGGAAAATATAGAAGAAACCATTGATGAGGCTATTGATAAAGCAAGAACCGGTCTTAAAGAAGTAAGAAATGCGGTATCTAAGTATAAAAAAATGGGAGGTATGATATGATAAAGGTAATGGTAGTTGATGATCAGGTTTTATTAAAGCAGACATTATTGTTTATGCTAGGACAAGATGATGAAATTTCAGTTTTTGATGGTGGCGCAGATGGATTAGAAGCTATTGAAAACTGCGCAAATTATAGGCCTGATGTTATTTTGATGGATTTGAATATGCCTAAAATGGGTGGATTAAAAGCCATGAAGAGGATAAAGGAATTATATCCAACAGTTAGGGTTATGGTTTTAACAACTTTTGAAGATGACCAAAGTATTTTTAAGTCATTGGAAAATGGTGCAGATGGATATATTGTTAAGGATATCAAGCCGGAAGAATTGATTCTTGCAGTGAAGAGTGTATATAATAATCTTTATGTTATGCATAGTAATGTACTTGAAGTATTGAAAGAAGAAATTCTTAGAATTACCCACGAACGTCAGAAAAACAATGATACCATAGATAGATATGACCTTTCTCCTATGGAAATCAAGATAATTCAGCAAATGGTTAATGGAAAAAGTAATAAAGAGATTGCTGCTAAATTAAATTTTACAGAAGGAACGATAAAGAATAAAGTTTCAAAATTACTAAGTAAACTTGGACTAAAGGACCGTACACAGATAGCTGTTTTTGCTATTAAGCACAATTTAATCTAGAGGTTATTATGCATGAATTAAGTATTTTGGAATTCTACGAAATAGTGATATATACAGTTTTTTTATTGGTAGGGGTAGGAATAAATTTTTACCTTTTTTTAAGAACCAATAAAATAGAATTGGTCGAATATTATTTTCGTGTAGAATTGCTTTTGGGTATATGGATAGTTGCCAAAATATTAAGAATTGTTAGTTTTAGCCAACCTGTAATATTTATATGGGCGGTTTTCGAATATATCGGAATTATATTTGTCAGTTTGGAATTTTTTGCTTTTGCATATTTATATAAGTACAATCGTAAGATATCAGTCAAATGGCATACTGGACTTGGCCTTATATGTATGATCAATTTCTTTGTGCTCTTTACTAACAATTTTCATCATCTCTTTTTCATAGAGCTTTTTAAAGAGGGGAGTGTCAAAGGTATTTGGTTTTATTTTCACACTTTCTATTCCTATGGTTTACTCTTAGGAGCTATTGTTATGATTATGACTTCATATTATTCACCAGTATACTCACTTAAGACAAAAGTACTTTTGACTATAAGTTTTATCATTCCTATGCTAGTTAATGTAGCATACGTTTTTGGTATTCTACCTATACCTTATGATTTGACACCTATAATGTTCAATATACTTATTTTAATACTGGGACTTGTTTCCTTTATGCACAATTATTTTGATATCCAGCTTATGACTAGGATAAAAATCTTAGAAAATCTATATGAAGGTATTATTATTTTAGATAATGATGCCCGAGTTATTGAATACAATGAAAGAATGAAAATATTGACGATGGGAGTTATTACCTTAAAGAAGTACAATAAGTTTCAAGATATGTTTGAGGTTTTTCATGAATATATTGAAGATTATGAGAATATAGCCGATACATATAATCACTTTATATCAAGTCCTATATCTGAGAATAAGATAGAAGTAAATTTTATTCATAACGAAGAGCGTAAGCATATCTTGGTTTCTTTTCAGAAATCCTATAATGAATTTGGTGAGAAAACCGGAGCCATACTGAAGTTTTTGGATATGACAGAACATTATGATTTAGTTAAGGAACTGGAAGAAAAATATGCAAGTCTTGAACATATTAATAAGACTTTAAGTGAGAATATCAGTGTTAAAAAGAGGCTAATTGTTGAGCAGGAAAGAAATAGAGCATCAAAAGAAGTTCATGATATTTTAGGTCATTCTGTTACGGTTGTCATCTCCCTTTTAGAGATTATGAAAAAAACAGTTGCTCAGGATCCGGAATTTGCCAGAGAAAAAGTAAGTCATGCTATGGATGCTACTCGAAAAGGCATCAATCAATTGAAACAATCTTTAACTAAAAAGAAAGAGACGACAATAACAACTGAGAATCTTATTGATGATCTTGAAAATCTAACAACTGAATTTACTCATTCAGGTGTTGAAGTTGAGTTTATTACTAACCACTATCCTATTAAGGTCAGACCGGACTATTATGACACCATATATCGAATATGTCAGGAAAGTATGACAAATGCTTTGAGACACGGTGAGGCAAGTAAGATTACTATTGCAGTTCGTTTTTCTAAACATTCAGTTGATATTATTATTGCTGATAATGGTATAGGATGTGAAGATTTTCAAATGGGGAATGGTCTTAAAGGAATGGAGCATCGGGTAAAGAAATTGGATGGATTTTTCTCATGTGGATCACCCGATGGAGAAGGATTTAATCTACATGTTACAATACCTATTGTAAGAGATCACAGTAGCCTTCAAATGACAGAGGAAGTTTAAGTCGAATGACTTAAGACACTAGTGAAAGTGACTAAAGTCATTCTATGGGGTTACCTAGGGCACTAGGCAAAGCTTACTGTCCATTATATAATGTTAATAACAGAACGTGAAGTACTGTTATTGCAAGCGGTTAGCATGAAGCTTTGCCCCAAAAGCGCATGTTATTCCTTTTAACACTTATTCCCTACTCAATAGAGGCCATCTTTCTTGATGGTCTTTTTGTCTTTATCTAATTTTCAAGTATTTTCTTGTTCATCAAATTCAAACCATTTATTAAAAAAGTATAAAAATATATTTTATTAGTTGACATAATTATGAGATGGGTGTATATTATGTATGTAATCAGCACTCGACGTTAAAGAGTGCTAACAAACAAAAAGAGTAAAAAATATAAACGATAAATGATTTTACAAGGAGGAACTAACATGTATAGAATTGCACCTTACAAAACAAGAAGAAATGAAGTATCGAACTTATTTAATTTATTTGATGATATTCTAAGTGATTTTCCAAATGATGCTACTTATAATGACGCTTTTAAAGTAGACATACAAGATAATGAAACAAATTATATATTTGAAGCTGAGCTTCCAGGGGTTTCTAAAGAAGATGTTCTTGTGGATTATAAAAATGATAAACTTATGATTCAGGTCAAGAAAGAAGAAGAGACGGAAGATGAAGGTAAGAATTATATTCGTAAAGAACGTAAATCTGCATCAATGCAAAGAGCCTTTTTCTTAAAGAAAATCGATTCTAAAGGAATTACAGCTAAGCTTGACAGTGGAATCTTAACAATTAATGTACCCAAGATTATTGAAGAAGACAATAGCTTTAAAGTTGATATTCAATAAGTGGTAATTAGAAATTTATTTTTATTTTAGCCTGGCTTTAGTTTACATAATTTTTTCTAACATATCTTATCCTTAAGATATTTCATATAGAGATTAAGGCTGAATCCATATTGGGTAAAGTCTTAATAAGAAGAATAAACCTGTATTTTTGATAAAATTATCAAAATACAGGTTTTTATTCGTCCATTTTACTATGTAAATAAGTAGATTTTACTAATGGATTTCCCTTGTTAATATAGTTATTATATACTATAATTGTTGTGATAGATAAAAATTGGGGGAATTCCAAATGACAAAAAATATCGAGCAATTTTTACTTAAAATTCAATCCGTTATCGGCTCAAAAGTTATAGCTAATGAGGAAGGGATTATTGAAGAAATTCATATCGTTTCTGATTTACGACGCAGTCCTAAGCAAATACTTAGGGATGTTGAAGCTATTCTACTTTCTGAATTTGATCAAGTAGTTGATTATAAGAAGATTTCTATTGCTCAGGTTAAAGGGGATTCAGTAAAAACTGAGCAAGACCCCCGAATAAAATTAAAATCAATTGGATATGGTAACTTTGGTACATCTGTGGATGTTACAGTCACTTTAGAAAAATTTTCTGAAACATATGTCAGTACATCATCAGGTATTAAAACTACTTCTAATGCTATGCGCCTAACTGGTACAGCAGCCCTTCAGGCTGTTGAGAATTATTTAGGTATTCATGATGTTTTTGTTTTTGAAGATGCAAAGGAAGTGAATTTGACTAATGTGAGGATAATAGCTGTGAGTATTACATCTATTTATCACCATAGAGAAGAGACCTATATTGGGACGGCTAGGATTACGACTGACTTGAATGAAGCGGTTGCTCGTGCTACATTAGACGCCATCAATAGGCATATTCTTCAATTAGAAACACTATAAACCCTAATTTAAAAAACATAGCCGGCAACTTTAATATTATTAAATAATGAGCGAAGAGAAAATAGCCTGTTTATTTAGCGGATCAGACAGAGTAAAACTACAGGAGGCTATTTTAGAATGAGAAGATTAGTTAATGTATTATTAGGAATGGTAACATTACTTCTTGCTTCAGGTGCTGCATGGCAAGTGACTGACAGAGTGACTTTGTAATTTCCACGCCGGCTATTTTTTAGAAAAGAAGGAGGGTCATTGTGAGTAATCGAGCGAAACAAAACATTTACATTGCATTTATCACAATAATTGCCTTTGCCTTACTATATAAATTATTTTTGAATCTTCCAGAAAATATTGAGATTACAATATTTGATATTCTTCTATGGTGTTCCCTAGCAATCATCGCTGAAACTTTCCACATTATTAGTCCTTCATCAGGTGCAACAACTACTGTAGCGCCAGCTATATACATTTTTGTGGCTTTAATGTCGTACCCATTCTTTGTAGTTCTAGTCGTAGCCGTGGGTGTTTTATTTAGATTTCCAGAGGATGATGGTACGAGAAAACATGTTTTCAATACAAAGAAAAGCACAACATTTTTTAATTTATCTGCAATGATGATTACCTTTGGCGTATGTGCTTTTGTTATCCAATATCTAAATCAGAGAACATTGGCGTGGAAAGGAGTAAGTAATTATTTACTCGCTATTATTATTGTTGTTATAGCCTTGTTAGTTTCTGAGGTTGTCAATTTATTACTAGTTACTTTACTTTATAAAATAACTAAAAAATACAGAACTATTGATATTATGAGATCAATTATAAAAACTTTTCCAAGTACTGTAGCTATAGGTTCAATCGGTATATTTCTTATGTATATTGAGACACAGAATAGAGGCCTTGTATTTGTTTTTATAATTCCTCTATTACTTGCTAGATACTCTTTTAAACTATATTTTGAGTCACAAAGAATGGCTTTAGATACCATACACGCATTGAATGAAGCATTACATGCTAAGGATGCATATACAGGAGGTCATACTGGACGTGTCGAAAAATATGCTATAGCTTTAGCCAAGGCATATGGTCTATCAAGGCAAGATATAGAAATAATCAAGACAGCTGCTTTACTTCATGATATTGGTAAAATTGGAATTCCAGACGAAATATTGAATAAACCTGGAAAACTTACAAGAGATGAATTTGAATTGATTCAGGAACATTCAACCATAGGTGCTAAAATATTAGGTAATGTGAATTCTCTTAAAAAAGTTTCAAATATAATTGTTCAACATCATGAAAAATATGATGGATCAGGCTATCCAGGGCATTTAAAAGGTGAACAAATATCTATTGAGGCATCTATCTTAATGATTTCTGATTCCTACGATGCTATGACTACGGATAGACCTTACCGTAAAGCCTTGTCTAAGGAAGTTGCTATTAGTGAGTTGGAAAAATATAGCGGTATTCAATTTCACCCTCTTTTAACTAGAACATTTATAGATGGTGTCTTAAGTAAAGAAATTGGGGAAGTCGATCATCAGGATAGTCACGATGATAACATTCTTGAAAGAACAAAAGAGTTGGTTAATGAAAATAATGAACTTAACCAAGCTGTTTTGGAACCTAAAATAGTGGAAAAAAAAGATAAAAAAGCGACTTCAAAACTAAAAAGAGATACAGGGCACTACGCATATAAGGGTGAGGTCTAATTGTAAAGGAGTATTATGTTAGTTGCAGGTGTTATAATAGCCATTTTAGTTGGCTATTTGAGAAAGGGAAGAATTTCTAATTTTGAATACGTAAAAATAAAGCTCTGGTACATAGTAACAGTAGCTTTTTTAATACAGTTTATTTCAATTAACGCACAATTTATTGACGATAGATTATTTTATATATTACATCTACTATCTTATGTTATAATAATGGGTGTCTTCATTATTAATAGACATTTGTTTTCTGTATGGATTATCGGAGCTGGGCATATCATGAATTTTCTTGTTATCGCTTTAAATGAAGGAAAGATGCCAGTGAGAGTGACAGAAAAAATCATGACCTTAACAGGTGGAAATCCATATTTTGACCGAGGCCATATGATGATGACTGATGATACAAAGTTTAAGATTTTTGCTGACCTTTTTGTATTGGATATACCGATTATACCTGTTAGTGTGTTTAGTATTGGTGATATATTGTTGGTTATTGGTATTTTTATTTTAGTACAGAAAGGCATGCTAGCAAAAAGTGAGGATGTTGAATGAAAGCATATATAAAACCTGTTTTGATTGGTCTCTTTGGAGTCTTCCTGTTTGCTACAGGAGTGATATTCGTTATGACCATGTATAACAAATATTTAGAAGCCGTTCGTGTCGATGAAGAAGAACCTGTCTTTGTAGAGACACAAATAGATTTCGAAACCATTTATGAAGAAGCAGATCCTGATCATATTGTCACCTTGGTTAATGGTAGGATTATTTCAGAACATAATTCAGTTCGTTATATTGGAGGATATCTTTATTTTCCAATTGATGTTGTTACCGATTATCTTAACGATCAGTTTTTTTACGATGCTGCGGAAGGAACCATTACATATACAACCGAGAAAGACATCATTCGGATGAAAACTGATGAATTAACTTATACAATTAATGATGAACCTCTAAAGCTCGATATTGGCATGACTGTTTTTGATGAAGTTGCTTATTTGCCATTGTCCTTGGTTCAGAAGTTTTCTCATCATGATTTCACTTATAGCGAAGAATACCATGTTCTACAGATTAGAGATTGGTATGAAAGTATGACTTCTGGTGAAGTGTACTATGAGGAAGGTGAAGTCTATATTCGAAGTATTCCGGAAGATAAGTCACCTTATATTCACAAGGCCTATATTGGAATGGACGTTCAGATTGTTGATGAAGAAGATGGTGATTACTATCAAGTCGTGACTAAGGAAGGATTTCTTGGATATATCCGGAAAGAATATATTAGAAGTATTACAACAGAAAGTCTTGACCGTGAACCTATAAAATCCTATGATCAGTTTCCATCATCCCAGTTTGATGGAAAACTGAATATGGTTTGGAATTATATTAATTCTTCCAGTACTAACTTAAGAATTGAAGAGTATATGGAGAATACAAAAGATGTAGATGTCATATCGCCAACCTGGTTTATTCTGGAAGGGACCGATGGAGATGTAAAATCATTTGCAGACTTGAATTATGTTAGATGGGCTCACGAAAATGGATATCAAGTGTGGGCCCTTTTACATAATCTGGATTCCGGATATACAAAGGCAATGACCCACGAGGTAATCTCATCAACAGAAAAAAGAGCTGAAGTAATCCGCCAGGTCATGGCCTATGCTTCGATTTATGAATTGGATGGCATTAATATCGATTTGGAGGCTATTCCTGAAGCTGATGGTGAATTCTATATACAGTTTTGCAAAGAAATGGCTGTATATGCCAAACAGCAGGGTTTAACAGTTTCAGCAGATTTTCCTGTAGTTAAATCTTGGACTGGACATTATGGTCGGGAAGAATTATCAGAGTACCTGGATTATATTATCATAATGGGTTATGACGAGCATTGGGGAACATCACCTGTTGCTGGTTCGGTTGCATCTAAGACATGGACCGATGAAGGTATTTATTATACCATGCAGGAAGTACCTAAAGAAAAAGTCATTATAGGAATTCCATTTTATACGCGCTTATGGATTGAAGAAGAGGTGGATGGAGAAGTAAAAGTTTCTTCAACTGCTATGGGTATGGACTATGCCAAAAATTATATGGATGAACAGGATGTAGAATGGGAATGGCTGGAAGATATTGGTCAGTATTACGCAGAGTACATAGAAGACGATATTCGTTATAGAATGTGGCTGGAAGATGTTAATTCTGTTGAGATGCGTATGCAGATTGCCAGTGATTATGATATCGGTGGTGTAGCAGGGTGGAGAATCGGATTTGAAAATGATGGTATTTGGGAAGTGATTTCTAAGTATACCAAGCCTATTGAAGAATAATGTGATTAGTTTGAGACCCATAGATGGTAGCAGTTCATTTGAGAATAAATAAAAAGGAGTGTGACTTAATCATAAAGATTAAGGTCCTACTCCTTTTTTTCTACTATAGAAAAGTCTCTTTGTTTTAAAGAAATTTATATGATATGAAGTGGATCTAAATGGCTTCTTGTAACTTCAAATGATCAAAAAATTTATTTAGTTGTTCCTTATATTCTTTTGAACAGGGTGTCATAGGTAGGCGTAACTCTCCAGAATCTATTAATCCCAGTATGGTCAGTAAGTATTTAAGTGGAGCGGGATTGGGTTCTTTAAAGAGATAAGGAATGATTGGATATAATTCATCCCATATTATTTTTCCTTTGTCTAAGTTATTAGCTTCAAAAGCATGGAACATGTCTAAGTATTTTGCTGTATTGAGATGTGCACTGGCTACAATACCACCATCTCCACCTAGAGCAAGTGAGGCGAATAAACTGACGTCTTCACCTGATAAAATTGAGAAACCTTCAGGTTTTTTCATTAATATATCTGTGGATTGAACAAAATTACCACTGGCATCTTTTAAGGCAATAATATTATCCTTTTCAGCCAGGCGAAGGATAGTATCAGTTTCCATATTGCGTCCCGTGCGGTAAGGTATATTGTACAAAATTATATTTAGGTCTGTCGATTCACTAATGGATGTAAAATGCTGAAGGATTCCCTCTTGATTGGGGCGATTATAGTAAGGACATACGGATAAAATTCCTTGGATACCGGAGTTTTCTAGACGACTAAGACCTTTTATGACTTTTCTAGTAAAATTACCTCCATGACCAAAATAAATAGGAACACGCCCATCTACATATTCTAAGGTTGTATGTAAGAGTAGGTCTCGTTCATAGTCCATAAGTGCAGGAGATTCACCTGTAGTACCGGCAGGAATAATTCCTGATATTCCCTGGGAAATATAGTGATTAATCATACGTTTATAGGATATCAAATCTATTTCATCATTTTTAAATGGTGTAATTATAGGAAGCCAAATACCTTTCATCATATACTCCTTTGCAATTCATGTTTAATACCATTATAATAACAATATATGTATATAAATATATGTATATTGCTATATATTACACAAAAAGTGCTTTATAGTGTTGGTTAGTTTATTGTCCCTTTCAAATTTGTTGTCTTACTAATTGATAAAGAAGGTTAGATATGAAGGTAAAAGGATATGTAGAAGGTGGTTTTCGATTTTTCTTTTTAGACGAGACAGAGGAAAAAGTCATTCATTATCACCATCATAATTTTCATAAATGTGTCATTGTATATAAGGGAGATATCACCTATACCATAGAAGGACAGGATTATGACTTAAGTGAAGGTAGCATCTTGTGGGTTCCTGCCTTTGAGATGCATAAGGTTCAGATAAGGGATAGTATGACCTATAGGCGTTGCGTTGTTTATTTGTCAGAAGCCTTTGTGGATAATCTAGGTCAGGGTAATGATCGTTCTTTACGGAGGCAAATAAGGGATACCGTTTATAGGTCGAAACTTACCTATAGCCAAGCTAAAAGCCTTTTAGAGTTATTTCCTTATAAGAACAGAGAGCTTACAAGTTTGACTAAAATTGGTTTGTTTATCCAGTTTATTGATCAGTATTTTAGAACAATCTCTGATCACAATCTCCAATATGATGGTAATTATTCAAGGGAAGATATGCTCATTGGCTCAGCTATAGAGAAAATTAGAAAGGAGATAGCAAGCGATTTGAAAATAGATCAGCTTGCCAATGACTTGTATGTTAATAAATACTATTTAATGCATCGATTTAAGGAAATAACCGGTGATACTCTTCATCAGTTCATTATTAGAGAGCGGCTGAAAGTAGCAACTTCTTTAATGAAAAAAGGGGTATCCCTAACTACGTCAGCATATGAATCCGGTTTTAAGAACTATACAAGTTTTGCCAGATGCTTTAAGCAAATATATCATATGGCACCTAGAGATTATATGAAAATGCACCCTATACGATTAGATTCGTGGAAGGAGTAGAATCATTAGGGGAACAAGAGTAGACTTACCTTGGATTTACTTCAGGAATCAGTGATAACACTGTCTGTCCGAAGATTATTTTGCCTCATGCGTTTGAAGAATTCGATTTATTTTTGAAAATGTTTAAAATTCCTTACAATTCATGAAAAAGATGCTATTTATGTTATAATATTATTAATGAATATAGTAGTTTTACAGTCCAATAAACTTGAAATCAACAAGGTATAGACCTTTCATATTTATAGAAGATACAGCTATGAAAATGTACCGGATACATATATTTACACATAAGTCAAAAAAGGAGGTAACAGATGAAAATTAGAGAATTACATCGTGACGAAAAAATACCTTATGATCTTTTACTGTCAGCAGATCCTTCCAAGGACATGATTGATGAGTATATTGACAGAGGAACTTGTTATATATTAGAAGATAATGGCCAAACTATTGGTGAAATGATTCTTCTCGAAACCAAACCGGGTATTATGGAAATTATGAACATAGCCCTTGCTGATGACTATAAGGGGAAAGGCAACGGTCGTATTCTCATTGAAAAGGCTATAGATTTAGCCAAAAAAGCTAAAATGCATAAGTTGGAGTTCTCTACCTCTAATTCCGCTCTTGATCATTTGGCTCTTTTTCAAAAATGTGGTATGCGAATTGTTGGTATAGAACCAGATTATTTTACGAATACTTATAAAGATGAAGTCTATGAAAATGGAATTTTAAAGCAGGATATGATTCGACTTGAAATAGTCTTCTCAAATGATTAAATTGTGTTATAATGGTAAATGGTATTTTTCTGAATATTAGGAAATGGTGGTTATCATGGAGACAAGAATCCTGACACTTAACAGTGAACGCCAACTGAATAGAGATGATCTCGTGGCGGCCGGAGCTGTGCTAAGGCAGGGTGGACTTGTTGCTTTTCCTACTGAGACTGTTTATGGTATTGGAGCTAATGCTTTGAATGAAGATGCAATTATGAAGATTTATGAGGCTAAGGGTAGACCTAGTGATAATCCTCTAATTATGCATATTGCGGATAAGGCTTGGCTTAAAGACTATGTCCTAAATGTTAGCGACAAGGCTAAGGCCCTTATGGATGCTTTTTGGCCTGGTCCTTTAACTATGGTTTTTAAAAAAACAGATAAGGTTCCCTATCGCATTACCGGTGGTCTGGATACTGTGGCTATTCGTATGCCAAAGCATGAGATGGCAAGACGTCTTATTGCAGAGTCTGGTGTTCCAATTGCTGCACCAAGTGCTAATATTTCAGGTAGGCCAAGTCCAACTAGAGGTCATCATGTCATCAGCGATTTATCAGGTCGTGTAGATATGATTGTTGATGGTGGTAAAAGCGAATTAGGTCTTGAATCTACTGTTTTGGATGTTACAGGAGATATTCCTTGTATACTTAGACCTGGCTCTATTACACGCTCTATGATTGAAGAGGTGATAGGCGAGGTCACTTATGATGCACATTTAAAAGATAACAAACATGTTCCAAAGTCTCCGGGAATGAAATATAAGCATTATGCTCCAAAAGGGCAGCTTCGTATTGTATCAGGTGATGATGAAGAAGCGATTATTGCCTATATTAATGAAGAAAGTCTTAAATTGATAGCAAATGGTAAGACAGTTGGTGTTATTACACCGGAGCATAATAAAGATAGATTTTGTATTGATGTTGTTGAAAGTATTGGTTCTGTCCATAATCAACAGGAAATAGGTGCAAATCTCTTTAAGATTTTAAGAAAGATGGATACCCTTGAAGTTGATGAGATTTTTTCCTTTGAGTTTACTGGTGATGAAGTATCTGTGGCCATAATGAACCGACTGAATAAAGCAGCTGGTAATCATATTATCAGCCTTTAAATATATAGGATCATATACTTGGGGATGTATTGAGCCGGAAATAGGAGTATTGATGGAAAGGTACAGTCAAATTGTATTAATATGTACAGGTAATACCTGCCGAAGCCCTATGGCGGAAGGGTTAATGAAAAAGGAATTAAAGGATAGGGACTATCGTATTGTTTCAAGGGGTTTAATGGTTTTTGGTCGGTCACCGGCCAATCCCCATGCTATAGAAGCTATGCGTGAAAAAGGAATCGACATTGCCTTTCATCGGTCAAAACCCTTTGATAAAGATGAGTATGGTAACCAAACATTAATTCTGACCATGACAGAAGGTCATAAGGAATTAATTATCCAGCATGGTTTTAAGGGTGATGTATATAGTATAAAAGAGTTTGTTGGTGGAAAGGGTGATATTAAAGATCCCTATGGTGGTGATATGAATGTCTACAGAACCTGTGCCAATGAATTGGAAGAAATTATTCATTTAGTAGGAGGAAAACTATAATGATAGGAATTGGTAGTGATCACGGTGGTTTTGATTTGAAACAAGAGATCATCGAGTTATTGGAAACTAAAGGCTATGAGTACAAGGATTTCGGCTGTTATGATAAGAGTGCAATCGATTATCCTGATGTAGCAAAGCCAGTTGCAAAAGCAGTACTAGATGGTACAATAGATAAAGGAATTCTTATCTGTGGTACAGGTATAGGTATTTCCATTGTAGCCAATAAGTTTAAAGGTATTCGTTGTGCTCTTTGCAGTGATCATTTTAGTGCAGTTGCAACAAGAGAACATAATGATGCCAATATTTTGGCTATGGGAGGAAGAAATACAGGACCAGAAGTTGCAAAGGATATAGTTATGGCCTTTTTGACCACTGATTTTTCAGGCGACGAGCGCCATGTAAAAAGAATTAGCAAGATTGAAGACTAATAGTGGGTATCATGGAAATATAAGTCTTTTCAATTAAAATAATTATATGGAAAAATATGCATTATATTAATTACATTCACTACATAAGGAGGCAGATATGTCAAAAGTAATTGTTATGGATCACCCATTAATTCAGCACAAAGTAGGTATTTTACGTCGTGAGACCACAGGATCAAAGGAGTTTCGTGAGCTTGCATCAGAAATTTCTATGTTAATGTGTTTTGAAGCAACAAGAAATCTTCCACTTAAAGACGTAAAAATAAAAACCCCTGTAGCAGAAACTACAGTAAAACAGATTAAAGGTAGAACGCTTGGAATTGTCCCAATACTTCGTGCTGGATTAGGTATGGTTGACGGTATGCTAAATCTTGTTCCAACAGCAAAAGTTGGTCACGTTGGTTTGTATAGAGATCCAGAAACACTTGAACCTGTTGAGTATTATTGTAAGCTTCCTTATGATGCATCTGAAAGAGAAATTTTTGTTCTTGATCCAATGCTTGCAACTGGTGGTTCTGCATCAGCGGCTATTCAATTTATTAAAGATAAAGGTGTTAAAAAGATTTATTTTATGTGTTTAGTAGCAGCACCAGAAGGTGTTAAACGTCTTCAAGAGGCTCATCCGGATGTGGATATTTATATCGCAGCTCTTGATAGTCACTTGAATGACCACGGTTATATTGTTCCGGGTCTTGGAGATATGGGAGATAGACTCTACGGAACTAAATAGGAGTAATCTATGGGATTTTTAATGGAATATAGTGAATATTTCATATATATAGGAGCCTTTGTAGCAGCTTTTCTATTGGCTAATCTGGCTACACCGGTTGCTAAGAAGTTAGCTTTTAAAATTGGAGCTGTTGCTTATCCTAATGAGAGAACTATGCATAAGGAACCAATGCCAGTTGGCGGTGGTATGGCCATATATTTTGGCTTTATCCTTACTGTTCTTATATTTGTACCTCTTACAGGATATGGGCAAATTGAGCAGTTTGCAGGTTTGATTATAGGGGCTACAGTTATAACTATCGTTGGTTTATTGGATGATATTTATGATATACAACCGAGAGTACGTATTATTTTTCAGGTATTATCAGCCTTAATCGTTATCTATACAGGAACGGTTATTGATTCTGTATCTATACCTTTTATCGAAGCAGGTAAGATTGAATTTGGTATGTTCAGTCCATTGATTACCCTCTTTTGGATTGTCGGTATTACTAATGCTGTTAATTTGCTAGATGGTTTGGATGGTCTTGCAGCGGGGATTGCATCTATTGCATCTTTGATTTTATTGGTTATTGCTGTTCTATTTGGTGATCCTATTATTGCAGGTATAGCTATTGTACTAACTGCATCACTTTCTGGAGCATGTTTAGGGTTTTTACCTCATAATTTTTATCCAGCTAAGATTTTTATGGGAGATACGGGATCTACATTTCTAGGATTTTCTTTGGCAGTTATTTCGATTCAGACTATGTTAAAGACCTATACAGCCTTGACTTTGATAGTAGCCGTTATCATACTGGCATTACCGATTTTTGATACTGCTTTTGCTATTATCAGAAGAACGATTAATCGTAGACCAATCCATGTTGGTGACCGTGGTCATCTTCATCATCGCTTGGTAGACAGAGGATTGAGTCACAAAAGGGCTGTTATTACCTTATATGTGATCAGTGGATTCTTTGGTATTGCTGCTATCCTGGTTGTTATGCAGGATTTTGCCATTGCCTTGCTTATTATTGGTTTTATTCTTTCAGTTTGGTTAGGAGATATTGCTTTTAGCCGCCATAAGGATAAGACATCTTAAAGCCTAGCCAGTATTTGATATGATTCTATAGAATAATATAAATGCATAATTGAAAGTCCAGGGTAATCCTTGGACTTTTCTTATAAATCAAGTAGATAATTTTGTTATAGGGAAGACAAGAACATTATTGAGATTAAAAAGAAAAGGTTTAGTATGAAAGAAAAGAAGATTGATGAAAGGGATACCATGTTCTCCCGTGCAGGTTTAGTTAAAGGTTCAGAACAATATCAATATTACTGTAGTAAACATCCAGAGAGAAAAAAAGGTGATGAGACCATTCGGTCAAAACCTGACCTGGGAGAGATAGGTTCAACCATGTATGATCCGGTTTTATCAAAACTTGCTCATGCTAATTTCAAGTTTTTGACACATATTCAGGCTCATGCGGAAGGGATACCAAACCCTAACCTCACACAAGTGGAGCCTAAGGAAATAAGTCATCTTTTAAAGACAGTAGCACTTCATTATGGAGCAGTTAAAGTTGGGATTACTGACCTTGACCCTATGCATATCTATTCTTATCGAGGAAGACATATGGAGAATTATGGAGAACCGGTTGATCTATCTCATGAATATGCTCTTGTGTTTGCCGTTGAAATGGAAAAGGAAATCATGAACCGAGCTCCTAAGGTCCCCATTAGTGTGGAAACATCTAAAGCATATGTAGATGGTGCCACTGTGGGTATGCAACTTTCTTATTTTATTCGTGAGTTGGGTTATGAAGCTAGAAATCATATGGATGGCAACTACCTGCTTCAATGTGTTCCTCTGGCTGAAGCAGCAGGTATTGGACAAGCTGGCAGAAACGGTATGATTACTAGCTTGGAATATGGCAGTCGAATACGCCTTGGTGTGGTCACGACGAACCTACCTTTAATACCAGATGAACCTATTGATTTTAGACTGGAAGACTTGTGTCGAGAATGTGAAAAATGTGTAAGAACCTGTCCAGGGAAGGCTATATCATCTAGTGACAATGAGGATGACTGGTATTGTAACCAGGAGAAATGTTATGACTCATGGAGGAGCCTTGGCACTGACTGTGGTATTTGTCTAGCTGTATGTCCTATTAGCCAGGACAGCCCCTATGAACTTTTTGGTAAAGACTTTAAGTCTTATGATGAGGACACTATTAAGAGAACTTTGGAACACTACAATGAGAATTACGGGATACGGCCATTTGATAAAAGACCTTGGCCAGTGGAGGAATTATGAAGAAGGTAATGACTATTTTTGGAACTAGACCGGAAGCAATTAAGATGGCACCGGTTGTTAAAGCTGTTCAAGCTGCTGAGGGCTTGGAGTGTATTGTATGTGTAACTGCTCAACATAGAGAAATGCTAGACCAAGTCCTTGAGGTTTTTGATATTAGGCCTGACTATGATCTTAACATTATGAAAGCAAAACAGAGTTTGGGTGATATTACAAGGCGGGCGCTTAAAGGTTTAGAAGAGGTTATGGAAGAAGTGAAACCGGATGTGGTCTTGGTTCATGGTGATACAACGACAACTTTTGTTGGATCATTGGCAGCCTTTTATCACAAAGTTGTTGTTGGTCACGTTGAGGCAGGCCTTAGAACCTTTAACAAATATGAGCCTTTTCCTGAAGAGATGAACAGAAAGCTAACCGGTGTGCTTACGGATATGCATTTTGCACCGACAGAGACAGCCAGACAACATTTGTTGGCTGAAGGTGTAGATGATAAGAATATTTATGTTACTGGTAATACAGCTATTGATGTATTGAGTTCAACAGTTTCTAATGATTATACTTTTACCCTTGATGAACTTAACGCTATCGATTTTACGAGTAAGAAGGTTATTGCTATGACTGCTCACCGAAGAGAGAATCTTGGACAACCTCTTGAAGATATCTGTGAGTCTGTTTTACGATTAGTCAATGAAAACCAAGATGTGGAACTTGTATACGCAGTCCATTTAAATCCTGCGGTTCAGGAAGTGGCTAATCGAATCTTAGGAAATCATAGCCGTATTCATTTAGTTAATCCTTTAGGTCTTCTTGATATGCATAATTTAATGAATCGTTCATATTTAGTTATGACTGACTCAGGTGGACTTCAGGAAGAAGTACCATCTATGGGGAAACCGGTATTGGTTCTTAGAAATGTAACAGAGAGACCAGAAGGAGTAGAAGCAGGAACATTGAAGTTGGTTGGTACAGATAAAGAGGTTATCTTTAACGCCGCTCATGAACTCTTAAATAATAAGGCTGCATATGATGAGATGGCAGGTGCTAAGAATCCATATGGAGATGGACAGGCATCACCAAGAATTGCAAATCATATCCGTCACTACTTTGCTAACAAATAATCTTGAGATTTTGTGTCATATTTGTAGTACGAATTTTAAACTAAAGTATTAGGCTTATAGGTAAGTAAATAAGACTTAAGACATCATCGGTGAAATTTTTCGATGATGTCTTTTTTGGCGATTATGATAAACTTATTTTAGTCTTACAATGAGTTTATATGAGTTGACTCAAATTAAGTCTTGACATTAATATACCAGCAGGATTATAATATGAGTGTACTCATATGAATGCGCTCATATTGATTGATCACCAATATGAAAGGAGGGCAAGGGCCTGTCCCTTGCTAGAAAAATATAAAATGGCAAGAATTAGTAAAGAAAAGAAAGAACAGATACGTAAGGATATACTTGCTGTGGCATCTAAGAGTTTTTTTGTAAAAGGTTATGAGAAAACCTCCACTAAGGAGATTGCCAAGCAAGTTGGTATTGCTGAAGGTACTTTATTTAATTATTTTAGTACTAAGGCAGACCTGTATACGGAAGCTTTTACAATGGAATTTCAAATGAATGAAGACCAATTAAGTCAACCTAGAATTGTCGGTAATTACGCTAATAAGTTAATTGCTGACTATGTTCAGAAACTTTATTCTCCGGTGCTTAAAATTCCAAAGTTCATGATGAAAGAGATGATTCAAGTTTTTTTCAGCATTAGTAAAAAAAACTTTGATAAGATTGAGAAATTGGCTTCTATAGACTTTAAGTATATGGCCATGACAGAGGAATATATTGAGCGCCTGATTAAGGGAGGATTAATTCTTTCTGACACAGATCCTAAATTATTATCAGAAGCGATTTATAGTACTATATTCTATGAATTTTCCATGTATGTCTATTATGAAAAGGCAACAAAAGAAGAATTGGTTAGTAATATCAAGAAAAAAATAGATTTTATTTGTAAAGGCTACCTATCCTAATAGAGGTAGATATGAAAAAGATAATTGAAAAAAACATAAAACTGGTTTCAAAATATCCCAAAGGGATTATTGCAGCAGCACTTATTTTTTCTGTACTTGCAATATGGTCAGCAAGTGGACTTAATCTAGAGCTCTCCTGGGTTGCCTTGGCACCCAAAGGAAATCCTGCCGTTCAGGAATATAATCAGATTTTGAAGGATTTTCCAAGCATAGATAATGTCATTGTTATTGTTGAGTCCCAAGACCATGAGGAAATGGAGGAAATTGTATCAAATGTTGAAAGCGGTATGAATGGTCTGACGGATTATGTATCGTCAGTAACGGCAGGACTTGACCAAGATTTTGCTATTGACTATGGGCTTAATTATATGTCACTGGAAGAGGTTGAGATGATGGGATATCTCTTTGCAGATCCCAATCTTGATTCATTCTATATGGGAATGTCCAGGTATATGGATACATTAGACGAGGAACTAAAAAAATCGGATTTAAGTGATGAAGATAGAAAATATATAAAAAGTACAAAAAAAGCTTTATTGGATATATCTGACCTAACCTTAGAAGCTATGGAGGGCAAGGTAGATAGTGAAGATCTAAAAGTTGGTTACCAAGAAGCATTAAGGCTGATGTTTGCTGGAGACACCCTTATTACATCACCTGATGGTAAAATGACCACCGTGATGATTCAACCTTCATTTGACATGTTGGATTTGCAGAAATTGGAACCTGGTGTAGCAGCCATGGAAGAGGTTGTTTTTAGCTTAAGAGACCAATATCCAGATTCAAAAATAGGAATAACCGGCATTCACATCGTTGGAAGAGATGAGACAGCAAGTATTGAATCGGATTCACAGTTGACAACACTCTTGGCAATAGGTTTAATCTTTGTCTTGCTCTATATTGCTTTTAGAGGTATGACAGCTCCTATTTTTACCTTTATACCACTTGTCTTTGGTGTTATTTGGGATGTGGGCCTTATTCGTTTGATTATAGGAAGGCTTAATATGTTGACTGCTTTTTCAGCAGCTATGATTATTGGTCTTGGTATTGATTTTTCCATTCACTTATATAGTGCCTATACTGAACAGCGTTCCCTTGGTTTAGACAAGATGGAAGCTTTATCAAAGAGTATGATTAGGACAGGACCTAGTATCATTGTTGGTGCCTTGACAACTACCTGTGCGTTTTTGGCTCTAAATATGAGTCAGTTGGACATGTTAGGTGAACTTGGATCTGTTATGGCTATAGGAATCGGTACAACCTTAATTGCGGTATTCTGGGTTCTCCCTGCTCTAATTATTCTTAAGAAGGAAAAAGAAGGAAGTATACGAAAAATCAAGGGACAATACCCACTTATTGGCTACATAGCCAAATTTGTATATAAGCACAAGCCTATCTTTGCAATGGTTCTTTTAGTTATTATTGCTAGCATGGGATTTATTGGACGTGGTATCCAATTTGATTTGGACCTGATGAATCTTGAACCGGAGGGATTAGAGTCTATTGCCTGGATGGATTATATGGTAGAAGAATATGGTATGTCGACAGATGCTCTAAATGTTTCTGTGGATTCTCTTGAAGAAGTCTACCGATTGGAAGAGGTTCTTGGAGACTATGACGGTATTCATGATATTTCGTCTATTGCAGATGTGCTGCCTCAAGACAGAGACAAGGATAGTTTTGATGTCAAGTCTAGCCTTATGAATAATTTGATGAGTGAACAGGTTCCAAAACGTCCCCTTGATTGGACCTTGCTTACTGATTTCAATCAAAAATATTCGGAAGAAAGATACTCAGGTGATCAGTCAGTGAATGTTGATGAAATCAATGACATCTTTTATGATTCATTGGTATCAATTGGTAAGAGGATGGCAGACAGTCCATATTTGACAGTAGATCAATTGCCTGATTCATACAAGGCACAGTTTGTAAGTAAAGACGGAGATTCCTTTTTAGTTAGCTTCTACCCTTCTTTTGGCATTTGGGATAATTTGAAAAGTGATAAAGGTATAGATTTTGTTAATAAACTGACTGATGAGGCACCTAATGTTACAGGGACACCACTCTTTATGAAAATAATGTATGAGACAGCTGCTTCAGAAGCTTTATTAACGGGTATTGTCATTATGATTGTGCTCTTTCTTATCCTTCTATTGCATTTTAGGTCTATCAAATATGCAGTCATTAGCTTTATACCTTTAATTGCTGCCTTAATCATGACACTAGGAACTATGACTTTGATTAAATTGGATTTTAACATATTGAATTTTCTTGGACTCCTTCTAATTATTGGCATTGGGGTCGATGATGGGGTTCATATTCTTCATCATTATCTGGAAGAAGATAGAAAGATAGAAGAAGTATTTTCATCGGTAGGAAGGGCTATACTTTTAACAACGCTAACGACCATGATTGGTTTTGGATCATTAATTTTCTCTAGTTATAGAGGAATTGCTACTCTTGGAAGTGTATTGATTATTGGTGTTGGTTACGCTTTTCTTATGACTGTCCTCATTATTCCTTTGTTTATTAAAGATAAGAAAAGTTAATTGTACAAAATGAAATGGAAGTAAAGAAAAGGGTGGGCATATGCCTGCCCTTGTCTTTATGTTATCTACTTAGGAAATTATATGATATCAATTAAGATAGTTACGGCAACAAAGGCTAATAATAAAGCCATTCCCTTGTTAAAAAGTCCCAGCCACCTAGTGCTTTTGATGAAGGAAGAGGCAAACTGGCCCAGAAGGCAATAAAGTAAAGGAGATAGAATTCCAAAGCCTAAGAAAATAAGGGATACAAGGGCAATTTTAATGCCTGAAATATCTACTCCAGGATATTGGACCAGTGCTATAGGTAGGGCTGCAAGGCTGGCTTTTGGATTAAAGAACTGAAGAGCCAAGCCTTCTTTGAAGCCCATGGATCGATGGGTAGGCATAGTCTTGATGGAAAAATTCTTAGGAGTAGGTTTCTTGAACATTTGTAAGCTCAAGTAAATCATGAAGATGAAGCCAAGGATACCTATAATAGGCAGGTAGTCTTTTTTTATAAATTGATTACCAGTATAGCCATAAATGAGTAGAAGTGCATAGGTAGCTATACCAATACTGATAAAATACCCCCAGCTTGTCTTAAGTTCCTTGTGAATACCTTTATTGACAGCAATTAGTGTTACTGGTCCAGGTGAAAATAGAATTGAAATACCATAGAGAATAATCGATAGCATCTTGGCCTCCTTCTCTTCATCCTTTTTAAAAGTTAAGTTAATAATTCTTGGATGATAGGTCATGATTAACAGGTGTCCTTTTTTATGCTATTATAGTCTTAAGATTTGAGTGGTACAATCACCTAATTGTATGGATGACAAAAAGGAGTAAATCATGATTAATCATTATGGAAATAAAATTCATTGGGTTCCACAATTGTCAGATAAGGATGGTTCTGTTTATAAACAGATAGCGTCTTCTATTGAGGAAGATATTCAGTCGGGAAAACTCCTTCATGGTGTGAAGCTACCACCACAAAGGGTTATCGCTGATTATTTGAATGTAAATCATGGTACAGTAACTAGAGCCTATAAGCTGTGTGAAGAGAAAGGTCTTCTTAAGGGAATTATCGGAAAAGGTACATATGTTAGTGGTAGCGCCGGGTTACCAGTAGATTTATTGACCGATTATGAGGAAAGCCATATTATCAGTCTTGGTATGACCCTACCTTTATACGAACTTAATGATATATTGAAGCTTTATATTAAAGAAATGGCATCATCTATTGATTATAATATAGCACTGAAATACTGCCCGCCAGAGGGGCATATCAAGCATCGCTATATTGCTGCCAATTGGTTAAAACGGCATGGAGTGAATGCGAAACCAGAGCAAATTATTATCTCTTCTGGTACTCAAAACGCCCTAGCTGTCATCCTCACTACTCTTTTTGAGAAGGGGGACCGGATTATTGTTGATGATTTTACTTACACAGGTCTTAAGGCTTTAGCTAAGTACTTGGGAATTATTCTGGTTCCTGTTAAAGGTAATAACTTTATTATGGATTTGGGTGAATTAAAACAAACTTGTAAAAGGGAAAAGGTCAAGGGGATTTATTTAATGCCAGATTGCCATAATCCAAGTGCGCGAGTGATGAAACCGGAAATAAGAAAAGCTATAGCAGAAGTTATTCGGAAAGAAAAGCTCCTATTAATTGAAGATGGTACCTATGGATTCACCAAAGACTCCAGTTTGAAGTGTATTAGCTCCATGATTCCTGAGTCTAGTTTTTATATCCATGGAACATCAAAGGCTATCAGTCCAACCTTTAGGATTTCTTATGTTATTGCACCTATGGTATACATTCATAAGCTTAAACAAGGGATTAATAATCTAACATGGATGGCTTCACCTTATACAGGAGAAATATTGTCTCTACTACAATCGACTGGTCAGTACGACGAATTTGTCAAATTAAAAATGACAGAGTTAGCTAAGAGAAATGAGCTCTTTGACCAAATATTCGGAAGTGATGAGGATCGGGAGTGCAATACATCCATGTATCGATGTATTCGTATACCCAGTCACTATTCTGAGCAGGAAATTGAAAATATGGCTTTGGAGAAGGGGGTCCAGGTTTTTGGCATTAATCGTTTTGCCGCTGGGGTTGATGTGAACGAAAAGGGAATTCGCTTATCCATTAGTTCTCCCAAGTCCATAGACCAACTAAAAAAAGGACTTCAGATGGTTAAAGAAATATTGGAAACCTATGATTCAGAGTTTAGACCACTGATATAGAAGATAAAATGTTAAATTTTAAAATGATAGTTCTAATCCAATTTTAATCTAAAATTTGATATAATAAATAGGTTAGGAGGACATAATATGTTTGGACTAGATAAAAATATTTACAAAGGGTCAAAGAGGTATTTTATACTGGCTGCAATAAGTATCTTTATTGCAGCTGTTCTTCAGTTACTTAATCCTATTGTGATTAAGCTGATTGTAGATTTTAATATTGAAAAAGTAAAGATTGATGACCCATTACTTAGGAAGATTGCTGAGTTTTTATTTACAGGTAGATCTGTAGTAGCTAATCTTCTTTTAGCAGCGGGGATAATCCTTGGCTTTTCCGTTCTTAATGGTATCGTTATGCATTTTAGAACTAAATATGCAGCAACGGGTGGGGAGATTGTTGCTAAGAAATTGAAAGATACCATGTTTGCACATATTCAGGAATTGGATTATAAATATCATGTGAATATGGAGACTGGGGACTTAATTCAGAGGGCGACAACAGATATTGAGACCATTAGACGCTTTTTGGCCAGTCAGTTGATTGAAGTGGTTAGAGCCTTGTTTTTATTGGTTGTCGTGTCAGTCTTTATGCTGTCCTTGAGCCCTAGGCTTACGGTTTATGCACTGTGCTTGGTTCCGGTGATTATCGCCTATTCCTATTTTTTCTACAATGTTGTTAAAAAGGGATTTTTAGTCGTGGAAGAGGCGGAATCTGAGTTTACTACTATTGCTCAAGAAAATTTATCCGGTATTAAGGTGGTACGGGCTTTTAATAGAAAGTCTTTCGAGAAAAAGCGTTTTGATGAGAAGAATGAAGGATTCCGAGCGGCTCTTTATAAGCTAATCTTTAATATGGCCTTTTTCTGGGGTCTATCTGATTTTATGTGTTTTGCTCAGATTATGATTACAGTTGTTGCAGGTATCTATTTTGTTGTTGATGGTCAGATCACTGTAGGTACATTTATTGCTTTTGTTAGCTATGGCAATATGATTATATGGCCTGTGCGTATGATGGGACGACTTCTTACCGAGTTTGGTAAAAGTAAAATTTCAGCAGGCCGTATCCAGGAAGTCCTGAATGAGATTAAGGAAGATCATACTGGTCTACAACCGGACTTTTATGGACATTTGGAACTTAAAAACGTTCATTTTGCTTATGATGAAGTTGAAGTTCTTAAGGGTGTTACCATGAGTGTTCAACCTGGTAAGATGATAGGAATAGTAGGTCCTACCGGTTCAGGAAAGACGACTTTAGCTAATATTCTTATTGGTATGCTTCATCCAAGTTCCGGTCAGGTAACCATTGATGATATACCAATTGCGGATATCGACAAGAAATACCTACGTAAAAAGGTATCTTTAGTTATGCAAAATACTTTTCTTTTTGCTAAGACCATTGAGGACAATATTAAAATTTCAAGTAATCACTTAAGTCGTTTAGAGGTAGAAAAAGCAGCTAAGATTTCGTCTATCCATGAGTCTATTATAGGCTTTGACAAGGGCTATGAAACCATGGTTGGAGAGAAGGGAGTTTCCCTATCCGGTGGCCAGAAACAAAGGGTATCCATTGCTAGAAAGATTATAGAAGATTCTCGAATTATGATTTTTGATGATTCCTTAAGTGCCGTAGATACTGATACAGAGATAAAGATTGTTGCAGCCTTAAAAGAACTTAAGGATTCTTTAGGCATGATATTAATTTCCCATAGAATTACATCTGTTATGGATGCGGATATTATTTATGTCTTGGAAGATGGTGTGATTACAGCTAGTGGAACCCATGATGAACTTAAGGAGAAAAACGAATTTTATCGAGAAGTTTGTGATGTTCAAGAATCGGATTACAGAGAGGAGGAGCATCATGTTTAAAAAACACAAGGACTTGATTAAATCTTTATTCAAGCCATATTTAAAGGACATGGTTATTCTGTTTATCATGTTGATTGGGATTGCGATACTAGATGCGATTCTGCCTCTTGCAACAAAAATCGCCATCGATAAATTTATTACACCAAGAACGACAGAGGGCTTGATGCCATACCTTTTACTATACGGTTCGGTTATTGTCATTTTCGGGATATTAATTATTCTTTTCATTATACAGGCAGGTAAATTGGAATCTAATCTGGCATATATGCTTAGAAGAGAATCTTTTAACCGCATGCAAGATTTTCATTTTTCCTATTTCGACCAGGAGGGTGTTGGTAAGGTCCTGTCAAAGATTACATCTGATATTGGTAAGATAGCAGATATTGTGTCTTGGGGTGTTGTAGTAGACCTAACCTGGTCTGTCAGTTTTATGTTTATGATTTTAATTATTATGTTTATTATTAACTGGCAACTGGCAGCCTTAGTCTCCATTATTATTCCAATTCTTGTTGGGGTCAGTTACTTTTTTCAGAATAAGATTTTCCATACCCAAAAAGAAGTTCGCCGATTGAATTCAGATGTGATTCGTCTAATTAATGAAGGAATTACCGGTGCGATTACATCTAAGACATTGGTAACAGAAGAGAAAAATGCCCGAGAATTTGAAGTAGTTACTGATGAGATGCAGACCAAGTCCATTAGGAGTGCTTTCCTTTCCAGTGTCTATATTCCTGTTGCCATGAATGTTGGTTCTCTTGGAATTGCTACGGTTATTGTGGCTGGTGGTATATATCTAGAAAACCAATGGGTTACCCTTGGTACTCTGATTGTTTTCATTAATTATGCTTCCATGTTTTTTGATCCTATTACTCAGGTGGCTAGGGTTATTTCCGAAGTACAGGCGGCTAAAGCTGCTGCTGAGAGAGTATTAACACATTTATCCCAAGAAAAGTCCTTACATGTGGATAAACCTCATGAAGAATTTGATATCAGTGGACAAATCACTTTTGAAAATGTGGACTTTGCATATGATGAACGTGAAAAAGTTCTTGACAATTTCTCCTTGGAAGTGAAAGCCGGTGAGAAAATTGCCTTGGTTGGTGAGACAGGAGCAGGTAAGTCGACAATCGTTAACTTAATCTGTAAGTTCTATGCTCCTACCAAAGGAAAGATGTATTTAGATGGAGTTGACTATAGTTTTCTTGAAAAAGAATTTATCCAATCCAACTTGGGTTATGTTCTTCAGACACCCCTTTTATTTAGTGGAACGATTATGGAGAATATAGGTTATGGTCGCTTAGAAGCCAGTCAAGAGGAAATTATTGAAGCAGCCAAAATGGCACAAGCTCATGACTTTATTGAACATATGGACCATGGTTATGAAACGAAGGTTGGTGAAGGGGGAGCTAAGCTGTCTTCTGGAGAAAAGCAACTTATTTCTATTGCCCGTGCAATACTTGCCAATCCAAGTATTTTTATATTGGATGAGGCAACTTCTTCGATTGATGTTAACACAGAGAAGAAAATTCAGTTGGCTATTAAGAATGTTCTATTAGGACGTACTAGCTTTATTATTGCTCACCGGTTGTCTACAGTAAAATTTGTTGATAAAATAATACTTATAGCAGACGGTAAAATCAAAGAAATGGGTAGTCACAAAGAGCTTATGCTTATGAAAGGTGACTATTATAAGTTGTATATGAATCAATTTAATTAATAAAACCACTTATGTGTAAAAATCGACCGCTTGTTACTTAGGGGTCGATTTTTGCTATTGTTTAGGATTATGATATTATTGGACGGGGTGTAAATCTTCGATTTACTGCTCGCTTATGCGTCCTAGGAGGTAAAATGAGATACGAAATTGATATTAATGGTGATTATAAAGAGGTATCCGTCCTAATAAAGGCACCAGAGATGAATGAGGAAGTGGCCGGTATATTGGCCAGACTAGAAGATGATAGAAAAAATCAGGAGAGGCATTTAGCGGATGCGGGACAGAAGAGGCCTGTACATCCGTCTATTTCTGGCCGGATTGATCAAAAGATATATGTTCTAAGTCCAGAAGATATATCTTTATTCTATACAATAAAGGGTAAAGTTTTTGCCGATAGTAAAAACTTTACCTATGAGATTCGCCAGAAGTTATATGAAGTTGAAGATCTTCTAGTAGGTACTTCCTTTATTCGAATCTCCAAGTCAGCTATTGTAAACATTCATCGTATCAAAAATATTGAAGTTACTTTTAACGGGTCCTTGGTAGTTAAATTTTCAAATGGTCATGAAGAAATTATTTCCAGACGGTTTGTTTCCAAGGTAAAAGAATTTATCGGATTGGGAGGTCAACCTAAATGACAGCATATGTGAAAACATTTTTTATTCGTGGTTTATTCGGTATATTTTTAGGTCTATCTATTGGTTATACTGTATTAGTGCTTATTGCTGGGGCAGAGGGTCAAATGTTCATGGACTTCAAGTCCCTAAGTTTTCATTATTTTATGGCCATGTTTGTTGGTTTTTATATGGGTTCCGTTAGTGTGGTTTATGATGTTGAAGAATGGAGCTTACTTAGACAAACCGTAACACACGGTATACTGATCTTACCCTATATTCCTTTGGCCTTTTCTATTGGGTGGGCACCAAGATCTTTTTTTGGAAGACTTCTCTTTATTCTTATGTATATTGTAGTCTATGGTATAATCTGGTTGGGTATAAAAACATATTGGAGTCAACGAGCAAGGGAACTTAATGAGGAACTTAATAAATTATCAAAGAGACAGGATAGTTAAAGGAGAAATAAAATGAAGCATCTTTATATGATTACACTTGGTGGCAAGCTACCTGGAGGACATTCTGAAATCCATGATGTTCAGTTTGTTATTGCAAAAGATATTGAAGAGACTTATGATGTCTTACGGGAGAATTGGAAAGGGTTGGATTTAAAGCTACATGTCGATAGCTATAAGGCCTTGTTAGGGGCAGATGGCTATGAGATTAAGCTTTCAGAGAAGGGCCTTGAAAGTTCCTTAAAACTTTTTTTTGTTTTTGCTGGAGGTTATGACCCCAAGTCTATGTTGGAGGTTCATGAAGCCGGCCTTTTTGTTTGTGAAAGTGAAGATGAAGCTAAAATCCGGGTTGCCAAAGAAATGCTCCAAGGTATGGTTCAGGTTCATGTAGATTTTGTTCTGGATGTTAGTCAAGCTACACTTCTTAACAAACTTCAGGAAGGGTATATAGAACTGGTCCATACTGGTAAATCTTATGATCAGGTACCAGACTGGCATGGTTATCACCGAATTGATACATTATAAAGCACCACTTATTAGATGAAATCGACCGCTTATCGACAAGGGGTCGATTTTTTTTGTCTTAACTTCTATACTATGCTCATAAACACTTTGAGAAAGCTTGGATGGCTTCATTCACAAAAATAAGCTTCGTCTTTAAATGATAATTATGGAAAAGAGGGATTATATGTCAATTATTAAAGTCAAACACTTAAGCAAAAAATACGGTTCATATAGAGCTGTGAACGATATTAGTTTTCAAGTAGAAGAAGGGTCCATTTTCGGTCTTCTTGGTCCGAATGGTGCAGGTAAGTCAACAACTATAGAATGTATGGTTGGTATTAAGAAACCAAACGGTGGAGAAATTCAGGTTGCAGGTATGGATGTGCTAAGAGCCGGTAAGAAACTATATGATCATATTGGTGTACAGCTCCAGGAAACAACCTATCAAGATAAAATAAAGGTTAAGGAAATCTGTGAGTTCTTTCAGGCCATGTATAAGGAGCCGCTGGATTATATGCCCCTTCTTAAACGGTTTGGTCTTGAAGACAAGTTAAATGCTTACGTTAACAACCTTTCTGGAGGTCAAAAGCAGAAAGTAGCTATAACCCTTGCACTTATCGCAAATCCAAAGCTTGTTTTTCTGGATGAGTTAACCACTGGTCTTGACCCTAAAGCAAGACGGGAAATGTGGGACTTGGTCAAGAGTTTGAAAGAAGAAGGACGAACGGTCTTTTTAACAACTCACTACATGGAAGAGGCCTCCTATCTTTGTGATCGAATCGGAATTATTGATGGTGGAAAACTAATAGCCTTAGATGATGTCAAAGGTGTTATTGACAAAGCTGAACTTGACCATGAAGTATCTTTTAAAGCAGATAAGAAATCTTCCCTTGAATTGGAAAAGAGACTTGGTAAACCTGCCAGAGTTTCCTATGAAGATGGACTTGTGAAAGTATATAGTCATGATGAAGACATTATCAGTCATGTGGTTCTTACCTTAAACCAGCATGATATTGATTATAAGCAAATCAATATTTCAAGACCAAGTCTTGAGGACGCATACTTAAGCCTTACCGGCAAGAAATGGGAGGAAGAATAATGAACATACTAGTAAAAACAGCTGTTTTGGAATGGAAAATGAATGTTAGGAATTTTATGAATATCTTTTTTTCACTGGTTTTTCCGGTGATGATGTTACTTCTATTTGGATCTATGTATGGTAATGACCCGTCTTCTTACAATGGTGGACATGGATCTGTTGATATTTCTACACCTGGTTATATCTGTATGGTCATCAGTGTATCTGGTTTAATGACGTTACCTATTACAGTCTCCCAATACAGAGAAAGAAAGATACTCAAACGATTTATGGCAACACCAATTAAACCACTTGATATTCTACTTGCCCAACTGGTCGTAAATGCTATTGTTACATTTATTGGTTCAATTCTCTTAATTATAGTGGGAATCATGGTTTTTGATTTGAAATTTTATGGAAATCCTATCATGGTATTTCTTGGTGTCTTATTGGTTATGGTCAGTATATTTTCTATTGGTTTATTCATTGCAGGATTTACAAAGAATGCAAAAGCAGCCTTGGCTATTTCGTATGTTATTTACTTTCCTATGCTCTTTTTATCCGGTGCAACCTTACCTTTACAATTTATGCCTGAGACGATTCAGAACATATCTAAAGCTTTTCCACTAACCTATGGTATTGAGTTGGTTCGAGGCCTTTGGCTTGGACAGTCTGTTTTTGATTTCGGACTTCAGATTTTAGTTCTTTTAGGGTTTTTTATTGTTCTTGGAGGATTATCATTGAAAATGTTCAAGTGGGAATAATATATCACCTTATATCGTAATATATAACAATTTTGAAGTTAAGAATACTTGACGGTTCTCCTTCTTCGTACTATCCTATTTTTAAGGACTATGTAAATGGTCTTGTTGGAAAAATAAGGAGCTGGACTCCCTCGTAATATTGAAACTATATATAAACCTACGAATAAAGGAGAGCATTATGGCAGTATTTCATATTAATTATCCATCCCCTGTAATGAACAGAAACATGGCAATGAATGTCTTGCTACCAGATGAGGACAAAGGCTTTTGTGATAGCAAAGGAAAGTATCCCCTCTTATATCTTTTACATGGATATACGGATGATTATTCCAGATGGATGCGAATGACTTCCATTGAACGATATGCTATGGAGTTAGGCTTTGCAGTTGTTATGCCTGAGGGTGGTAAATCTTTTTACACAGATATGGTTTCAGGTGAACCCTATTTTACCCATTTAACTGAAGAACTTCCAGAAATTTTAAAAAAATGGTTCCCTATCACTGATGAACCTGAGTTTACTTATATAGGGGGGTTATCTATGGGTGGCTACGGTGCCATGAAAATAGGATTAACCTATCCTGATCGTTACCAGGCAGTCGCATCTTTTTCAGGTGCCTTAGCTATTGCCCAGACAGCTAATCAAGGTGTGCCTGAAGATGCAGAAGACTGGCTGAAACGAACAGAAAAAGATGTTCGACTTGTTTTTGGTGATGTGGACCATCTGGTAGGTACAGAACATGATGTCTACTGGCTTGTCGGAAAGTTAGCAAGTGAAGGTCTTAAATTTCCTGATTTTTATGTGAGTTGTGGAAGTGAGGATTTTATTCTTGAAGCATCAAGATCCTTTAAGGATACCATGGAAAGGTTTAAGGTTCCTTGTCATTACCACGAACTTGAAGGGAGTCATGAATGGAGAGTATGGGATATTGAAGTTGAGCGCTTTATGAAATGGATTTTGGAGAAACGAACTTAACTGTATCCCTTTAGCACGCCACATTGCGAATCTGCTACCAATACTGTATAATAAAAGTAAGTGTTCATACCCTATGAAAAAGTGAACGACAAATTAAAATTAGCCTATAGATAATAGAAACCAGGAGGCAAACAAACTGTATTCATACAGTCTGTTTGCTTTTTTTTTCTATAGAAAAGCGAAGGAGGCGGAGCCTCTTTGTTTCTTCTATAGGAAAGTTCTCTATTTGAATTTTATGAGTAGAAGCACCTCATAAAATGTTAAGGAAACTTTCCCACCGAAAACAATCGCAGAGCGAAGGAGGCGGAGCCTCTTTGTTTCATATCAAAAGGCATAAATCCATAGAAAGAGGTAAGCAGATGAAAAGACAGGAAAAAATAGTAATCGACGGGATTCATTTAACACTGGAAGATTTTATTGCCATTACCCGTCATCAAGCAAAAGTGGAAATTGCCCACGAGGCATTGGAAAAAATACATGCATCAAGAGCCGTAGTCGACGGTTTTGTTGAAGAAGGAAAGGTGGTATATGGTGTAACCACTGGTTTTGGAAATTTTTCAGAAGTGGTGATTAATAAAGAAGAATCCACCATGTTACAGAAAAACTTAATTGTTTCTCATGCTGTTGGTAGTGGTCAGCCTTTTGATACAGAGATTGTTAGAGGCATTATGCTTCTGCGGATAAATAACCTAATCAAAGGCTATTCAGGTATCCGCTATGAAACCATTCAAGTGCTTGTGGATATGCTAAACAAAAAGCTTCACCCTATAGTACCTGAAAAAGGGTCTTTAGGTGCCAGTGGTGATCTGGTTCCACTTGCTCATATGGTTCTTCCTATGCTAGGGCTTGGAAAAGCTGAATATAAGGGCGAAATTCTAACAGGTGGAGAAGCCATGAAAAAAGCAGGAATCAAAACGACTGAACTGACTTCTAAAGAAGGTCTTGCCCTTATTAATGGTACTCAGGTCATGACTTCTGTAGGTGCTCATACTGTCTATGATGCATCTCTTATGATGGACATAGCTGACCTTAGCGCTTCTATGACTATTGAAGCCCTTCGTGGAATTACAACAGCCTATGATCCACGAATTCATGAGATTCGCCCTCATAATGGTCAAATGGAAACAGCCAGAAATCTTCTTCACATGCTGGAAGGCAGTGAAATGACCACCGTTCAGGGAGAAATAAAGGTTCAGGATGCTTATTCTATCCGTTGTGTTCCACAGGTACATGGTGGGTCAAGAGATGCCATAGAATTCGTTAAACAAAAAGTGGAAATTGAAATGAATTCTGTGACAGATAATCCTATTATTTTCTGTGATACAAAGGAAGGTATCTCCAGTGGTAACTTTCATGGACAGCCCGTAGCTTTGGCTTTTGATTTTATGAGTATTGCCCTTGCAGAAATAGCTAACATTTCTGAACGTCGTATTGAACGTCTGGTCAATCCTGCTCTTTCTAATCTTCCGGCCTTCTTAGTTAGGGAAGGAGGGCTCAACTCTGGATTCATGATTGTTCAGTATTCAGCTGCAGCTCTCGTATCAGAAAATAAAATACTCAGTCATCCTGCCAGTGTAGACTCCATTCCGTCATCAGCTAATCAAGAAGACCATGTATCTATGGGTACAATTGGTGCAAGAAAAGCAAGAGAAGTACTGAAAAATGTAAGAAGGGTTTTGGCAATGGAACTCATGTGCTCAGCTCAAGCTATTGATCTTCGATGGGAGGAAATAGGTCAGCGCAAACTTGGACAAGTTACGGAAAAGACATACAAGATGATTCGCTCTGTTGTACCGACCTTTGATATTGATAAGGAAATGTATGATGATATTAATCATTGTGAAGCTTTGATAACTAGTGAAAAATTAACAGATATTATTTTCTCAGCTGATAAAAGTGGAAAGAGAAAAGGTCAGCATCATACCTACTATCATAAAGATGGTAAAACCATCGAATAAGTAAAGAGTCAGAAAAAAGTAATAAGACGGTAAAGATCCGTAAACATAAGACAGGAGGGAAAGATGAGTCAAAGGAATGATTATAAAGATGTAGTAAGGATAAGTTTAGAAAAAGATTTGCCAGCCATGCCTGAATTTGATCCTAAGTATAGAAGAGCCCCTAAGCGAGAGCTTCTATTAACAGATAGAGAGATGAAGTTAGCTCTTAAGAATGCACTTCGTTATGTACCGGAAGAACTACATGAAACTGTCGCACCGGAATTTTTGGAAGAACTCTTGACTAGGGGACGTATTTATGGTTATCGGTTCAGACCGGAAGGTAAGTTGTATGGAAAACCTCTTGATGAATATAAGGGTAATTGTATTGAAGGAAAAGCAGTTCAGGTCATGATAGACAACAACCTGGATTTTGATATTGCCTTATATCCATACGAGCTAGTAACTTATGGTGAAACAGGACAAGTCTGTCAAAATTGGATGCAGTATAGATTGATTAAAAAATACCTGGAAATTATGACCCAGGATCAGACGTTAGTTGTATCATCAGGACATCCTCTTGGTCTTTTTAAATCTCATAAAACCAGTCCAAGGGTAGTTATCACCAATGGTCTAATGATTGGTATGTTTGATAATCCTCGAGATTGGTCTAAGGCAACTGCTCTTGGTGTTTCCTCATACGGACAGATGACGGCCGGTGGGTGGATGTATATTGGACCACAGGGAATTGTTCATGGAACTTTTAACACCCTTGTTAATGCAGGACGACTAAAATTAGGTGTCGGCGAGACCCAAGACCTTTCCGGTTATCTCTTTGTCACCTCTGGGCTTGGTGGTATGAGTGGTGCCCAACCTAAGGCCATTGAAATTGCCGGTGGTGTCGGTATTGTTGCTGAGGTGGATTATTCAAGGATTGAAACTCGTATAAATCAAGGTTGGGTTAGCAAAGTTACGTCAGATCCTAAAGAGGCTTTTGACATTGCGGCAGAATATAAGAAGATAAAAGAAACGATTTCTATTGCCTTTCATGGTAATATTATTGATCTATTAGAATATGCTGTAGACCATAAGATACATATAGACCTTCTATCTGACCAAACCTCCTGTCATGTGCCTTATGATGGTGGCTATTGTCCACAAGGTATTGATTTTGAAGAGAGAACAAGACTTTTGCGTGAAGATAAGAAGACTTTTGCACATATGGTAGACCAATCACTCAAGCACCATTTTGCACTTATAAAAATATTAAGTCAGCATGGTACCTATTTCTTTGATTACGGCAACGCCTTTATGAAGGCTGTCTTTGATGCAGGAGCCAAGGATATAGCCAAAAACGGTTATGATACAAGTGAAGGATTTATTTTTCCATCCTATGTTGAAGATATTATGGGCCCCATGCTTTTTGACTATGGATATGGCCCCTTTAGATGGGTTTGTCTAAGTGGCAAAGAGGAAGACCTTGACAAGACAGACCAGGCAGCTATGGATCTTATTGATCCTAACCGAAGAGGTCAGGACAGAGACAACTGGATTTGGATTCGTGATGCCAAAAAAAACAAGTTAGTTGTTGGGACCAAGGCTAGAATTCTCTATCAAGACGCTATTGGACGCCGGGACATTGCTCTTAAGTTTAACGATATGGTCCGTAAGGGTGAAATTGGTCCGGTTATGTTAGGAAGAGACCATCATGATACAGGAGGAACCGACTCAACCTTTAGAGAAACATCCAATATCAAAGATGGGTCTAATGTGACAGCTGATATGGCAGTTCAGTGTTTTGCAGGAAATGCAGCTCGTGGTATGAGTATGGTAGCCCTTCATAATGGTGGTGGTGTAGGCATCGGTAAGGCAATTAATGGTGGAATTGGTATGGTACTTGACGGTAGCGAAAGGGTAGATTACATATTGATGGCTAGTGTTCCTTGGGATACAATGGTAGGTGTAGCTAGAAGAAACTGGGCCCGTAACGAACACGCTATGGAAACTGTTGCTGATTACAATAAGAACTATGGTCAAGATAATCATATTACCATGCCTTATGTAGCCGGTGATGATCTCATTGAGAAAGTTTTCAGTGGTTATAAGAAGTAAGAAATACCAAACGATTAGAATAATAAACGAATAATGGCATAAAGCCATAATAGGAGAGCGACCATGAACAAAATAGTAGAATGTGTACCAAATTTTAGTGAAGGAAGAGACCTTAAAAATCTGGAGAAGATTGTAGATGCTTTTAGGGGAAAAAAGGGTCTTAAACTTCTTGATTACTCGTCAGATGAGGACCATAACCGAAGTGTTGTGACGGTTATCGGAGAGCCGGAAGTCATGAAAGAAGCCATAGTTGAAGCCATAGGCCTTGCTATTAAGCATATAGATATGACCAAACATGAAGGTCAACATCCTAGAATGGGTTGTGTTGACGTTATTCCCTTTATTCCAATTAAAAACATGACCCTTGAAGAGGCGGATCTTTTAGCCAAAGAAGTTGCAAGTCTTGCTAGTGAAAAATATGACTACCCATTTTTTCTTTATGAAAAATCCGCTAGTGCAAGTCATAGAACTAATCTAGCCAAGGTTCGTAAAGGGCAATTTGAAGGTATGAATGAAAAAATGGAAGATGACAAGTGGGTTCCGGATTATGGGCCAAGACATGTTCATCCTACTGGTGGTGTAACTGCTATTGGTGCTAGAATGCCATTGATTGCCTATAATATAAAATTGGATACGAATCGTTTAGATATTGCAGATAAAATTGCCAAGCAAATCCGCCACCTAAGCGGTGGATTCAGATTCTGTAAGGCCATGGGAGTTGAGCTTGAAGACAGAGGTATTGTGGAAGTTTCCATGAATCTGACAGATTATTCAAAAACAGCTATGTACCGCGTTTTTGAAACAGTAAAAATGGAATGTCGCAGGTATGGTGTTAACGTTCTTGGTAGTGAAATCATTGGACTTGTTCCTCTTGGTGCAATAGCAGATGCTGCTGAGTATTATATGGGTCTTGAGAATTTTTCAATGAACCAAATTTTAGAGTATCGATTGCTCAATGAATAAGTGTGGAAAGACCGACTTTCCAGGTTAAAGACAGGAGAGAGATATGAGTAAACTGATTTTGAAACATATATCTCAGTTGGTGCCCGTTGATGAGCCAGCACCGATTCGAGGCCAAGATATGAATCGTATAAGAACCATTGAAGATGCTTTTGTTGTTACAGGTAATCATGTGGTTCTTGGATTAGGGTCTATGGAAGACTATGATCCATCTCTATATGAAACAGGGGACTTCAGGATTATGGACTGTCATGGAAAAACTCTTGTACCTGGATTTGTTGATTCTCATACCCACTTTATCTTTGGTGGATATCGGGAAAATGAGTTTAAAATGCGCCTGGAAGGTAAGTCCTATATGGAAATCATGAATGCCGGTGGCGGTATAGCCAGTAGCGTTACAGCGACAAGAGCCGCCAGTCTGGAAGATCTTTACGACCTTGGTATTGAACGTCTGGATGGTATGTTGACCATGGGTGTGACGACGGTGGAAGGTAAGAGTGGATATGGTTTAGATCTTGATACAGAACTGAAACAGCTTCAGGTCATGAAGGAGTTAAATAGCTACCATCCTATTGATATTGTCTCAACTTTTCTGGGTCCACATTCTTTACCAGCTGAGTATAAAGGTAATCAGGAAGGTTATATTGATTTTGTCATTAATGAAGTCTTACCGGAAGTGAGAGACCAGAATTTGGCAGAGTTTGCAGATATATTTTGTGAAAAAGGAGTCTTTAGTGTTGCTGAATCTAAATATTATCTTAGTGCGGCAAAAGAGTTTGGTTTAAAACTAAAGGTCCATGCAGATGAGATGGTGACTCTAGGTGGAACAGAAATGGCTGTGGAACTTGGAGCTCACTCTGCAGATCATTTATTGGCTGTATCAGACCAAGGAATCCAAGACTTGGCTATAGGTAAGACAGTAGCGACTCTATTGCCTGCTACAGCCTATAGTCTTAGTGAACCCTTTGCCAGAGCGAGAGATATAATTGATAGTGGTTGTGCCTTGGCCCTTGCCACTGATTTTAATCCGGGATCCTGTCCCACTTATTCTATACCCCTTGTTATTAGTCTGGCGGCTCTTAAGATGAGGATGACAGTAAAAGAAATCATCTGTGCCTTAACTAAAAACGGTGCTTGTGCCATAGACAGACAAGAGGTGGTTGGAAGCATTGAAGTAGGTAAGAAAGCAGATATGCTTATTTTGAGTAAGCCATCCATTGATTTTCTACCTTATCATTTAGGTATGAACTTAGTAGAAACTGTCATTAAAGAAGGTATTATTGTAAGCGAGAAAGGAAAAAGATGGAAAATTTAAGTATAAAAGATTTTTGTAATCAAACAGCTTCAAAAGAACCAGTTCCGGGAGGAGGAAGTGTCAGCGCCCTTTGTGGGTCTTTAAGCGGAGCACTTACCCAGATGGTTGCAGGCCTTACAATTGGCAAGAAAAAATATATAGACGTTCAGGAAGATATGAAAAAAGTGGCTGAACAAGCTGAGAGCCTTAGGATGGAATTGCTAGCTGATGTAGAAAGAGATGCTAAGAGCTTTAATGTTGTTATGGAAGCCTTTCGTTTACCAAAGGAAAGTGATGAAGAAAAGATAGTAAGAACTGAAGCCATTCAAGCAGGATTAAAATTAGCTAGTCAAACACCCCTTGAAGTGGCAAAAAAAGCTCTTGAGGTTGAAAAACTAACCGCCATCATCGTTGAAAAAGGAAATTCTAATGCTTTAACTGATGGCTTGGTAGCCACCATGATTTCAAGAACGGCTGTACTTGGTGCTTGTTTAAACATTAAGATTAACTTGGACTCCATTAAGGATGAAGCTTATGTAAGAGAGATGCGCAAGGAAGTCATGGAATTGGAACGTCAGGCATTAATGATTGAAAGTAAAGTCTTAGGTGAGTATTCCTTGTAAAAAATCTATAAGGCAAGTGAGAATGATTATATGTTATAATAACTATAATCATTCTTTTATTTTTTCTATAGGAAAGTCCTTTATTTGAATTTTATGAGTAGAAACGTCTCATAAAATGTTAAGGAAACCTTCCTAGCGAAAACAATCGCAAAGCGAACGAGGCTAAGTCGCTTTGTTCTAATTAGAGGTAGGAGGATATGTCTTTTGACATGACAAGTTTATGAAGCATCTTGGTATTGGTAAGATAGCTATTAATTTGGCCTTGGCAGATGAAGAAAGTGCTAGCAAATTAATAACAAAATATGATGAAATGGGCTACCATCTCATTCGTGGGCAAGTAGGCACCATGGATGTGAAAAAAATATATGCAGCTGTAGAGACTGCTGTTTACAGGGAAGATATGATCAGGGAAAACTATCATGAGGAACACGCCCTTTATCATGCAGTGAGTGAAGCACTAACCGGTTATTGTCGAGGTGATATAGCCTTGGATGCGGTGCTTAGGACAACAGGTTTGTCTTTTGCTGTGGTTCGAGGTGAATTGGTAGTAGGTGAAAATTCAGGTGGAGACTGGATTGCAGTTGTTCTTTACGGATTTATTGGTTCTCCAAGACGTGGCTTTGAGCATGAAGCTATTGGTCTTGGCATTCAGGCAATATAAGCAAGCGTTATATCAAAGGTGGATAGGATAATGGAAGCTATAGGGAAAATGGATTATTCAAAACCAATTGAGATAGGAAAAGGTATTTATTGGATTGGCTATGCAGATGATCATGTAGGTCTCCATTGTAATCCCTATATTATTATAGAGGGTAATGAAGCCGTTGTTATTGATGGAGGTTCAAGAAATGATTTTAGCACTGTTATGATGAAAATTCTTCAGACTGGTGTAAATCCCAACCATATTGTTCGTCTGATTTATCAACATTACGATCCGGATTTGTGTGGATCTTTACCACATTTAGAAGCTATGATTCATAACGAAGAGCTAGCTATTTTAAGCCACCGTGAAAATAATGTTTTTATCGAGTACTATGGAGCAACAAGGCCAAAACAATGTATTGAATCTACTGGTATGGCCTTTACCTTTAAGACTGGTAGAAAACTTACTTTTATCAAAACACCATATTCCCATAGTCCAGGTAGCTTTATAACCTATGACAGCCAAACAAAGACGCTTTTTTCCAGTGATATTTTTGGATCTTATAGTAGAATTTGGGACTTGTATCTCCAATTAGATGAGGAATGTTATAATTGTATGGAGCTTGAAGACTGTCGAATTAATAGAAAGACATGCCCTATATTTGGTATTAATAATTTTCATAAACGCATTATGACATCCAAGAGGGCTTTAGACTATGCCTTGGACCAAATAGAGAAGATTAATGATGTTGAAATCATTGCCCCTCAACATGGAAGTATTATTAAAGGAAAAGCATTAATAAAAGTGATAATAGCTCATTTGCGACAATTGGAGCATATTGGAATTGATGCTGTAGTGGAATCGATATGAAGAAGATACCCTTATATAATATAAACGAAATGTCCAGGGAAGAACTTGTTAAGGTTCTTCTTGACTATAAAGCAATGGAAGTTGATTTTAGTATTCAGGACCAGATTATGCAGGAATTAGTCAAACGTTATGAGAATCTTTCCAAGGAATTGCTAGTAAATCTGAAAGAAATAAAAAAATTATCTATTACTGATCCTTTGACTAAAGTCCATAATAGGCTTAAGTTTACACAAGATAGCCATGAGGAAATGATCCGCTTTAAACGATATCAAGTACCCTTTGCTATTTTAATGATTGATATTGATTTTTTTAAACAAGTTAATGATACATATGGTCATGATGTTGGAGATCAAATAATTGTTAAGGTGGCTAGGAGTGCTAAAGAAACATTAAGAGAAACAGATCATTTTGCCCGTTGGGGTGGTGAAGAGTTTATAGCCTTACTGGTTAATGTTAATCGAGATGAAGCTTATAATTTAGCTGAACGTATTCGAAAAAACATACAACACCTGTCTTTCAAGAATGTGGGAAACGTCACAGTAAGTATTGGATGCAGTCTTGTCAAAGAAAATGACAACATTGATGAAGTAATAAAAAGAGCAGATAGCGCTCTCTATCAAGCTAAAAATCGAGGCCGAAACCAATCTGTTTATTTACCACCTAAGTGAAAGATATTTTTTAAAAAAAAACTAATCCTAATGATTAGTTTTTTTTTATTCTATAAGGAAACTTTCCTAGTGCAATAATCGTAAAGCGAAGGAGGCGAAGATTCTTTGTTCTGCTTGTATTTATTTATAAAATTGAAAATTTAATCTTCTTCAATGTTGATGTTACCAAGAGAAGAAGTGAATATAAAGTTACTAGGCTCTTCACTTATATTAAAGGCTTCGTCTACACTTACATCGCCAAGATCTGTGTCTATATATACAAGCATGTTTTTGTTATCTTGGAAAGACATGTCGATATTACCCATACTGCATTCTACAAAAAGGGTTGAAATATTATCTCTAAAAGAACCTGTAACGTCACCAAGATTAGAGTTGATATTGCCTTCATCAATAGGTTTTTCAGCTTCTACGTTGGTATCGCCTATATCATTTTGAATACTAAAAATTACGATTTCACCTTCTAAGTTCAAATCGACTTTACCAAGACTACATTCTATATTAAGTGTGTCAATATCAGCTTCCACATTGAGATCAATAGAACCCATGGAACACTGAACATTTAAAATTTCCAGTGGATTATCAATATTGATATCAATATCTCCAAGACTTGCAGTTATATTAAGCTCTTTTGTTCTAGTATATATGTTATCAGATTCAATTTTAGTAGCAGCTGATTCTAATGTAATTTGTTCAAATTGGTAATTCACAGGAATATGAATTTCAATATTACCTTGGTATGGCTTGTTGACTGCTATATCCCGAACACTCAAGGTCGAAGTAATTGTAATCCGGTTATTGCTTTCACTTGCATCATAGCTAATACGATAAGAATCGACGTCAGGATATTCGCGATAGTAATCGACTTGAATATCATCTCTATTTTCCTCAATGAAGGTAATTTCTTCAAAAGAAGAGGAGACATATAACTCAGGCTGAAGTGAAAAGGTTTTAGTGTCAGATATTTCTTTAGTATCATATTCACTTGACTTTTTGTTTGAGAAGATTCCATCAAAATCCCAATCATCGGAATAATCAAGATTTGTGGTTTCGTTCCAAAATTCCAGACTATCAAGTTTATTGGATTTTATATATGAAGCTCCAATAGATACACTGCCAACAACGAGTATGAAAAAGATGCCAGCTACGATTCCCATCGTTCGATTAAATGATTTCATTTAGTACCCCCTTATTAGTCGGATGTTCCAACCCAAATAACGGGCTGTTAACATTCCAAAGAATCGAACACAGTATATATTTGCTATAGTGAGTAGCCCTCCAAGGCCTAAAATCAGGAATCCGAAACAAATGAGTAAAATCGGATGATTAAGGAAGACAGTTGGTACGCTTATAAAGGCCATAGGTATGGATAAGAATGCTGAGATCAGAACACCAACACCAGCAAGTGCAACAATAAAACCAGTAGCAATCAAGGTAATGACTACGCTCCAAATAGCAAGAAAGGGTGCAATAACAAAAGTCAGATTAAAGAAAAACAATCCAAGTGCAATGGCAAGCATCTTAACAGGATGATTGGCAGAAGATTTTTTTTGAACCGGATAAGGAGTTGTATAAACCTTTTGTGGCTGAGTTTCTTCATGATGATATTTTGTTACTTGCTGGACTCTAGGTTTTCTAGTCTCTCTTGGAGGTCTTGCTCTTCTAGCTTGAATAGGTGGTGTGCTTGTGCCTTTAGTTGATTTTTCTTTAATATCTGATTCTTTAGGAGCAGATTCCGTAGGTCTGGTTTTAGCTTGCGATTTTTCGTCAATTAGATCTTCCACATCTACAAGGTCTTTGGCTCTTACCAATTTTGCATCATGACCGATAATTAGTGAAGAACTTAAATCAATAGAAGGTTTATCGGCTTTTTCATCAACATAATCTTTTTCAAGAAACTCTTTGGATACATCGTTTGTATCAACAGCACTTACTGTATCAGTAGTATTATCTACATCGGTTACCTCAACTTCAGATGCATCGCTGTTAGATGGGTTAAAGTTTATATCAGATGAAGCTTCATCTGAAGTAAATGTTGATAGAATTTTGCTTGCATATTGGGCTGGGTGGCCCAGTTTATTGGTTACGGAGAGCTCACTTAAGCCTTGGTCTTCGGCTTCTCTAAATTTATTTTCAACATCACGCATTATGGTACTTCGTTCACTAATGTCTAATGATATCAGTTCTTGATATAAAGCGTGAAGATAATCATACTTGCTCATTAATTTCCTCCTATTTGCTTTTTCTCCACTTAAACCTTGTAGAGATCTTCTGTTGAGTATATAGTAACAAGTCAATCTTTGGATTTACCTAGGTTTTCATTAGCATTTGATTAGAAAGAAATACAAGTAACAAACTGACGATAGAATAGCATATTAAGAGGCTAAGTGGTATAATTTGTTTAAAGTAAAATATGCAAGAATAGGCGGTTTGTAAATCTTAGATTTGCAGGTCACTTATGCAAGCTAGGAGGGGAAACATGAATATCTTAAATTATTTATTTACTGAGACGACAGGAATTAAGATTTTACAGTCAGTTATTCTTTTTATCGTCACAATGCTATTATCCAGACTGATCATACGGATTATGTTTAAGAAACTTAATGATAATAAGAAGTATTATATTTATAGACAACGAATCAATTATACAGCCAGTTTCATTATTATCATTGGAATTATACTTGTTTGGAGTAATTCCGTAACCAGTCTGACCACTTATATAGGTTTATTATCAGCGGGTATCGCTATTGCCTTGAAAGAAATATTCATCAATATTGCCGGATGGATTTTTATTGAGTTTAGAAAACCTTTTGATGTAGGGCATCGAATAACTATAGGATCACAAAAAGGTGATGTTATTGATAAAAGAATTTTTCAGTTTACCTTAATGGAGGTAACGAGTGTAAATGAAGGCGAGCAGTCTACTGGTAGGATTATCGATGTTCCCAACAGCTTTGTGTTTATTCATCCGACCATTAACTATACTAAGGGATTTGAATATATCTGGAATGAGATTAAGGTAGTGGTTACCTTTGAAAGTGATTGGCGTCTTATGAAAAAATTACTTTTAGAAATTGGCAACAAGGACACAGATTTTATAACCAAAGATGTTGCGGAACAGATTAATAATGCATCAAAGAAATATATGATTAACTATAATAAACTAACACCAATTGTCTATACAGATGTTTTGGATAGTGGCGTTGCCCTGACCCTTCGTTATCTATGTGAGCCTAAACGCAGAAGAACAACAGTTAATATGGTCTGGGAAGATGTTCTTGATGTCATAGATAAAAATGAGACCATTGATTTGGCATACCCAACAAGGCGTGTAGTCAATGGTTAATTCTGGGCAAGAATAGGTATAACTGTACTTGATCTTGCTCTAGAATATGGACTTTTATATGAGACGGTGAGAAAAATAGTTTATAAGTGATTATTAGAATTAGAAGTTGTGTAGGTAATATTGCATGGAGAAAGAAGCTGGACTTGACCTTGTCAAGAAAGCTTCTTTTCTTCTTGGATAGAAATAAGAATTCCTTACTTGACAACTTTATGTTTTGTGATATACTTTGATTATCAAAATAAATGCTTTGAAAATCAAAGTATTTTAATATCAAAAGATTAAAGATCTATAGATTTATTGATTTTAATAGACTTAGAAAGTTGATTTGGGCTTTAAATGAGCAACTTGGAGGCAGTTATGTATCATGGAAAAATAAGCGAAACCGGCAACTATTTGCCACAATTTAATGTAAGCAATGATGATTTAACAAAGATTGTTGATACCTCTGATGAATGGATTTATTCTAGAACGGGTATTAGAAATCGCCGGATAGCTAAAGACGAATCCGTCGTTGATATGGCATCAGGCGCAGCAAAAGAAGTACTAGATAGGGCAGGAATAGGGGCAGAAGAAATAGATATGATTGTAGCAGCCACTATTTCATCCGATTATTCAACTCCAAGTGTTGCTTGTATGGTACAGGATAGATTGAATGCAGATAATGCCTTTTGTTTTGATGTTAATGCAGCCTGTTCAGGTTTTATCTATGGCATGGATGTTATTGATCAGTTTATTAAGACCGGTAAGGTTAAGAAGGCAATTCTTATAGGTGTTGAAAAGTTAAGTCAACTTCTTAATTGGGAAGATCGTGGTACCTGTGTACTTTTCGGAGACGGTGCAGGTGCAGTTCTAATAGAAGCAACTCAAGAAGAAACAGGTATTATGGATACCGTTTCAAAGTCAATAGGAAAACAGTATGATGCCCTTATATCTCCTGTGCGTCAGAATAACACTCCTTACTATGAACAAAGTAGTGATTGCTATCTTGCTATGGACGGTCGGGCTGTTTTCCAATTCGCAGTTAAAAAAGTATCCGAATTATTTAAGGATGTTTTTGAACGGATGGAAATGGAAGCTGGAGATGTGGACCTATATGTTCTTCATCAGGCTAATTCAAGAATTCTTGACGGAATCGCGAAACGTTTGAAGCAACCCATCGATAAGTTCTATATGAATATGGAACAATATGGAAATACATCTGCAGCTACCATCCCAATTGCATTACATGAGCTTAACGCTCAGGGAAAACTTACAGGCAAGACAGTAGCTATGTCTGGCTTTGGTGCAGGACTAACCTACGGAACAGCTATTGTAAAGTTCTAAGATTAAGTAAACCTAGTGCCGCTATTCAAAGGATTAATTGAAACACATATAAGTTAATGAAGACTAAGGTCTTTCATATATAAGGGTGGGAGATGACGACCTACCTTAAATTAAAAGTAAGATAATGGAGGAAAAGAGACGATGAATTTTGAAAAATTACAAGAGATTATTGTAGACGAATTAGGTGTAGATGCAGAGGAGGTTACAATGGAAGCTTCTTTCAATGAAGACCTTGGTGCTGACTCATTAGACTTGTTTGAATTGGTAATGTCTATCGAAGATACTTTCGGTGTTACAATTCCTAACGAAGAATTAGCCAACATCAAAACAGTAAAAGACGCAATTGACTATATAGAAGCAAACAAATAGGAGAATAAGATGAAAACAAGACTAACTCAACTTGTTGGCATCGACTACCCTATTTTTCAAGGTGGTATGGCATGGGTAGCAGAACATAAACTAGCCGCTGCAGTTTCAAATGCAGGTGGACTTGGAATTATTGCTGCTGCTAATGCACCGTCTTCTGTTATTCTCGAAGAAATCCGAGCCTGTAAAAAGCTGACAGATAAGCCTTTCGCAGTAAACATTATGCTCCTTAGCGAAAATGCTGAAGAAGTAGCACAGATGGTTATTGATGAAGGCGTTCCTGTCGTTACAACAGGTGCCGGTAATCCGGGAAAATACATGAAGAAATGGAAAGAGGCAGGCATTGTAGTTATTCCTGTAGTTGCATCTAGTGCACTTGCTAAGATGATGGAACGTGCAGGAGCAGATGCCATTATTGCCGAAGGTTGTGAAGCTGGTGGACATATCGGTGAATTGACAACCATGGCCCTTATTCCGCAGGTTGTGGACAGTGTAAGTATACCTGTTGTTGCAGCAGGCGGTATTGCTGATTCTCGTGGTGTTGTTGCCGCTTTTGCCCTTGGTGCAGATGCTATTCAAGTAGGAACAAGATTTTTAGTTGCAGATGAGTGTCGTACTCATGACAACTATAAGGAAAAAGTAATAAAGGCAAAAGATATTGAGACTGATGTTACAGGAAGATCAACAGGACACCCTGTAAGATCTCTTAGAAATAAATTAACAAGAAAATTCATTAAGTTGGAAAAAGACGGTGCCACACCTCAAGAGCTTGAATCTATGGGAGCTGGTTCACTTAGAAAAGCTGTCATTGACGGTGATGTAATCGGTGGATCTATTATGGCTGGACAGGTAGCCGGGTTAGTATCAAAAAGACAAAGCTGCAAAGAAATTATTGAAGAACTCTTTGATGGAGTGGACGAAGTTCTAAAATTTGAAAAAGTCTCTGGCTTTAAAAAGGAAGAATCCATTAGATAAGAGTTGTTTTGGAGGTATCATGAATAAATTAGCATTTATATTCCCTGGACAGGGAGCTCAAGAAACTGGAATGGGATTGGATTTATTGGACAATACTGAGCTTGCAAGAGATATGCTTGTTCTTGCAAATCGTTTGGTGGATTTTGACTTAATCGACTTACTTGGTAATGAAAAAGCTCCAATTCATCAAACAGCATATACTCAACCAGCATTGGTTGCAGTGTCCATGGCTTTGCATAAAGAGCTTACCGATCGATTGAAAGTTCAACCGGATTTTGTAGCAGGGCTTAGTCTGGGTGAATATAGTGCTCATGTTGCTGCAGGATCTTTAAGTTTTGAAGATGCTGTCAAGTTGGTCAGAAGTAGAAGTCTTCTTATGGAAGAAGCCGGAGCACAGACAAAGGGTGCTATGGCTGCCATTGTTAAAGGTGATAAAGAAAAAATTAAAAACTATTGTTTGGAAGATGACGGTACCGTCGTCATCGCTAACTATAATAGTCCAGTTCAAGTAGTTATTAGTGGCGAAGAGCTTGCTGTACAAAGAGTATCAGAGAAACTTGTAGCAGACGGAACCCGTGTGATTCCATTAAGTGTTTCAGGAGCATTTCATTCACCCTTGATGGAATCAGCAGCATGTCAGTTCGAATCAGTTCTTGATGAGATTGTTTTTGATGAGATGAAAATTAAGCTTGTAACTAATGTGACAGCTCAAGTTGTTGGCGATACTAGAGATATTAAGGGTCTTCTTGTAAACCAACTCAAGGGCTCGGTACAGTGGGAACAATCTGTTGAAACTATGATTGCTGAAGGTGTAGATACTTTTATTGAGATTGGTCCTGGGAAAACTCTTGCAGGTTTAATTAAGAAGATTAACAGAAAAGTAAAAGTATATAACGTAGACTCATTGGAACAGGTGGAAAAAATAGCAGATATCCTCAATGAAGATGCGTTTACTCATGCATAAGAGGGAGGATATGATGGACAAGGAAATTGCACTTGTAACAGGAGCTAGTAGGGGTATTGGCAAGGCTATTGCTTTGGGGCTTGCAAAAGCAGGCTATTATGTAGTCATTAATTTTGCCTCATCTGAAGAAAGAGCACTTGCAGTACTTAATGAGATAAAAACTCTAGGTGGAAATGGTATGGTTTATGGATGTAATATTGCTGATTTTGAGGCAGTGGATACCATGGTTAAAACTATTACAAAAGAAGTCGGTACTATAAATCTTTTGGTTAATAATGCAGGAATCACCAAAGACCAATTAATGCTTCGTATGACAGAAGATGACTTCTCTAGTGTTATTGACATTAATTTAAAGGGTACATTTAATTGTACTAAGGCTGTTACCCGCACCATGTTTAAGGCAAGAAAGGGTAACATCATAAATATATCATCCGTCATCGGTTTAGTTGGCAATATTGGGCAAGTCAACTATGCAGCAAGTAAAGCCGGTGTTATTGGTATGACTAAATCTTTGGCTAAGGAATATGCCGCTAGAAATATTCGTGTTAATGCTATCGCTCCCGGTTTTATAGATACCGAAATGACCGATACCTTAAATGACGATGTGAAGAAGAGTATTATGGATAAGATACCTTTAAATAAATTAGGAAAACCTGAAGACGTAGCGAATCTTGTTGAATTCCTTGCTTCAGAAAAAGCTGGATATATCACCGGACAGGTTTTAGCTGTCGATGGTGGTATGACGATGTAAGGAGACGATTATGAGAAGAGTTGTAATTACAGGACTTGGTGCAATTACACCAATCGGTCTTGATGTAAAAAGTACATGGGATAACTTAAAAAGTGGTGTTTCAGGCATTGGGCCTATTACACATTTTGATACGACAGATTATACTGTAAAATTGGCTGGCGAAGTTAAAGATTTTGATCCTAAAAACTATATGGATCGTAAGAATGCAAGAAAATACGATGTTTTCGCCCAGTTTGCTGTTGCGGCTGCTAAGGAAGCATGGACCAATGCTGGTATTGATCTAGATAAAGAGGATCCATATCGTGTAGGAGTTATTGTATCTAGTGGTATCGGTGGGCTTGGAACGATTGAGCAAGAAGAGCAGAAGTTGCTTAATAAGGGACCACACCGTGTTTCACCATCCTTAATTCCTAAAATCATTACCAATATGGCTTCAGGAAATATTGCAATCGAGCTTGGTATGAAGGGAATCAATATTAACGTGGTTACCGCTTGTGCCTCCGGTACACACTCTATTGGAGAAGCTTTTAAGTCTATTGTATTTGGAACTGCCGATGTAATGCTTGCCGGTGGTGCAGAATCCTCTATTGTACCTCTTGGTGTTGCAGGTTTTGCAACTATGACAGCTCTTTCTACTAATGAAGATCCAAAAACAGCTTCAAGACCTTTTGATAAAGACCGTGATGGCTTTGTTATGGGTGAAGGTGCAGGCGTTCTTGTTCTTGAAGAACTGGAACATGCAAAAGCCCGTGGAGCTAAGATTTTGGCTGAGTTGGTTGGATATGGAGCAACCTGTGATGCTTATCACTTAACCAGTCCAGACCCAGCCGGAACCGGTGCAGGTAAAGCTATGGAGTTTGCTATGAAAATGGCTAATGTTGATCCAAGCCAAGTTAATTATATTAACGCTCATGGTACATCCACTCCATATAATGACCATTTTGAAACACTGGCCATTAAAAATGCTTTTGGTGATCATGCCTATAAGCTAAAAATTAATTCAACAAAATCCATGACAGGTCACCTTCTTGGTGCAGCTGGTGGTGTAGAAGCTGTTGTTGTTGTTAAATCCATTGAAGATCAGTTTGTCCATCCAACAACAGGATTGGAAACTTCAGACGAAAACTGTGATCTTGACTATGTACCACACAAGGGCCAAGCAAGTGAAATCAATTATGCCATTAGTAATTCACTTGGTTTTGGTGGACATAATGCGTCTATTCTTTTCAAAAAATACGTAGACTAATTCTAGGAGGAGACAAGATGAATACCAATGAAGTACTAGACCTAATAAAAACCCTGACAGAAACAGGGTATAAACATATAGATGTTACCCATGAAGGATCACATATTCTTTTGTCAAATTCAGAATATGCAGGACTTAGTGGAGGACAGGCTGGAGTGCAAGCTCCTCCAGCACCTGTAATTGCAGCCCCAGTTCAATCAAGACCAGACTCACTTGCTACAAATCAGGACCAGCAAGGGTCTGAAAAAGAAATCAACCATCAAGATCCTATAGTTGAAACTGCTGCTAAAGGTGGTCACTTGGTTGAATCGCCAATTGTCGGAACGTTTTATTCAGCTGGTAGTCCCGATGCCGAAGCTTTTGTAAGTGTAGGAAGTAAGGTCAAAAAAGGTGATGTTCTTTGTATTATTGAAGCTATGAAATTGATGAATGAAATTGAAGCTGATGCAGATGGTGAAATTGTAGAGATTCTTGTTGAAAATGAAGAAGGTGTTGAATACGGACAACCTCTCTTTAGAATTGTTTAGGAGGATGATTATATGTTGAATATTAAAGAAATTATGGAAATCATCCCTCATAGAGAACCGTTTTTACTTATTGACCGAATTGATGAGTATGAACCGGGGGTAAGTGCCCGTGGTATTAAAAATGTGACCTATAATGAATATTTTTTTAAAGGTCATTTTCCTGAAGAGCCGGTTATGCCGGGAGTCCTTATTATAGAAGCATTAGCGCAAACTGGTGCAGTCACCATTTTATCTAAAGAAGAAAATAAAGGGAAAATTGCATTTTTTGGAGGCATTGATAAAGCTAGGTTTAAAAGGAAAGTTGTACCTGGAGATACCTTAACTTTAAGTGTAGAGATTATCAAGGAAAAAGGTCCTGTGGGCATTGGAAAAGCCATTGCAAAAGTCGGTGATGAACTGGCCGTATCTGCAGAGCTAACCTTTTTTGTAGGTAGGTGATCCTATGTTTAATAAAATACTAATAGCTAATCGTGGTGAAATTGCAGTTCGTATCATTAGGGCCTGTCGTGAACTAGGTATTCATACTGTAGCTGTATATTCTACTGCAGATGAAGACTCTCTTCATGCCATGCTAGCTGACGAGTCTGTATGTATTGGACCTGCTAAGGCGACAGATTCCTATCTTGATATTACTAGGATTATTAGTGCAGCGGTTATTACCGGTGCCAATGCTATACATCCTGGATTCGGTTTTCTATCAGAAAATGCTAAGTTTGCAAAAATCTGTGAAGAGTCGAATATTAAACTCATTGGTCCTACATCAGAAATGATGGAGCTTATGGGGCATAAATCCAAAGCTAGAGAGACCATGATTAATGCTGGTGTTCCGGTAGTTCCAGGCACAGATGGTGTTATTGTTGACGTAAATAAGGCAGTAGAAATTGCTCCTGAAATTGGTTTTCCATTGATAATAAAAGCTGCCAACGGTGGTGGTGGAAAAGGTATGCGAGTCGCTGCAAATCTGGAAGAAGTTAAGTCCATGTTTGTATTGGCCCAAAAAGAAGCTGCTGCTTGCTTTGGAGACAAAGATATGTATATGGAACGTTATGTTGTCAATCCTAAGCATATTGAATTCCAGATTATAGGTGATGAAAAGGGAAATGTCATTCATTTGGGTGAACGTGATTGCTCCGTACAGCGTCGTCATCAAAAAATCGTTGAAGAAGCTCCTTCAGCTGCACTAACGCCTAAACTTCGAAAAAAAATGGGTGATGTAGCTGTTAAGGCTGCAAAAGCTATCGGCTATTATAATGCAGGCACCGTTGAGTTCCTTCTTAATGATAAAAACGAGTTTTTCTTCATGGAAATGAATACAAGAATCCAGGTGGAACATCCTATTACAGAGATGATTACTGGAGTTGACTTAATAAAGAAACAGATTGAAGTTGCTGCAGGACTTCCTTTGGGGATGACACAAAAAGACGTTAACTTAAATGGTCATGCCATTGAATGTCGGATTAATGCTGAAGATGCCTCTAAAGATTTCAGACCGTCACCAGGAAAAATTACCAGTCTTTTTATGCCGGGAGGTAAAGGTATCCGTATTGATGGTTCTATATATCAAGGATACACCGTAGCTCCCTATTATGATTCCATGTTGGCAAAACTTATTGTCCATGGAAAGGACAGACAGGAAGCAATGGCTAAAATGAAATCTGCCTTAGGTGAATTTATTGTTGAAGGTATTACGACTAATATTGATTTTCACTATGAGATTTTAGATGAGCCTTCTTTTATTGAAGGAGATTACGATACCAGCTTTATTGAGAAGATGCAATCTAGGTCTTAATGTCTGTCTATTAGATCAAGGAGATTAGGATGAAAATAAGTTTTAAGAAAACCAAGTACATTCAGATGCCGTCCACAACAAAGGTAGTACATTCGGACGAACCCAATGTTCCTAATGGTTCTTGGATCAAATGTAGCTATTGTGGACAGGTGATTTATAAAGAAGATTTTTCCAATAATTTACATATATGTCACAACTGTGAAAAGCACTTTAGAATGAGTGCACCAGACCGTTTAGAGCTTATTCTTGACCAAGATTCTTTCAAGAATATGTTTTCGAATCTTGAAACCTTTAATGTTTTGAATTTTGAAGGTTATGATGAGAAAATCCAAAGTCTGAAAGAAAAAACAGCTATCGATGAAGGTGTTGTCACTGGGACAGGCACCATTGATGGCATTGAAGTGGCTATCGGTGTTATGGACTCAAGATTTCTTATGGGGTCTATGGGTCGTGTTGTAGGAGAAAAAATAAGTCTCCTCACTGAATATGCTACTGACCAAAGTTTGCCTCTTATTATTTTTACTGCCAGCGGTGGAGCCAGAATGCAAGAAGGAATCGTCTCCCTTATGCAAATGGCTAAAACCTCTGCTGCACTTAAAAAACACCACGAAGCTGGCGGTCTCTACATTACCGTATTGACTGACCCAACTTCTGGTGGTGTTACTGCCAGTTTCGCTATGCTAGGTGATATTATTCTGTCGGAACCAGGAGCCTTTATAGGTTTTGCCGGCCCTAGAGTTATTCGTGATACCATTAGGCAGGAATTACCGGAAGGTTTTCAAAAAGCAGAATTTTTACTGGAGCATGGATTTATTGATGCCATAGTTAAACGTGGTGAGTTGAAGGATAAGCTGGTAAGACTTTTAAAGCTACATCATTTTGCCTAGTTGGTTTCTTAGCCAAGTCAAAGAAGTATTGAAGACTATAGGTGAATGATGGATTGATTTCATTAAGATTGTCGTAAGATTGATTTCAGGACAGGTAAGAATAACCTGTCAGTAAGGAAGTGAAAAATGAAAGCATGGGATCGCGTACTTAAAGCGAGACGGACAGACCGTCCCACAGCCATTAAATATATTGAACACTTTTGTCCTGACTTTATGGAACTTCATGGTGACCGTTTCTTTAGTGACGATTCTGCAATCATCGGTGGAATAGGAACTATAGGTGATATACCTGTTACTATTATCGGTCAGGAAAAAGGTTCTAAGACACGTGAAAAGGTTAAAAGGAACTTTGGGATGAGTAATCCTGAAGGGTACAGAAAGTCTTTACGTCTAATGAAACAGGCCGAGAAATTTGACCGTCCTATTATTAATATTGTGGATACATCAGGAGCCTTTTGTGGATTGGAAGCTGAAGAGCGGGGACAAGGTGAAGCCATTGCAAGAAATCTTTTCGAAATGAGTGATTTGAAGGTTCCAATACTTTCTATTATTATTGGAGAAGGTGGTTCAGGTGGTGCCTTAGCACTGGCAGTAAGTGATGAGGTTTGGATGTTTGAAAATGCTATCTATTCTATCTTAAGCCCTGAAGGATTTGCCTCTATTCTATACAAAAACGGTTCACTGGCATCTCAGGCTGCTGAAGAAATGAAAATAACTGCTGAAGAATTACACAAGCTCAATATTATTGAAGAGATTATAGAAGAACCTTTTGATGGAGCCCATGAAAGTTTTGATTTGATAATTAATCCTTTGAAGGATATGGTCATTGAGAAGTTGAAAGAGTTAAAGGCTTTGGATAAGGACATATTAACTGAAAAAAGATATGAAAGATACCGGGGATTTTAATTCTCGGTTTTTTTATTCTAGATAAAAGGAAAAGAGGCTAAGCCTCTTTGTTTTATTTTTATAAATTCAGTATAAAAAAACGCTTATTAGTGATAATCTGAGATTTCAAGGAAATAAATAGAGCGTTCTTTTTCGGCTGTCATCAATTCTTCTTCTGTAAATTCTTCGGGATGACGCTTCATTCTTTCCCATTTTGCAAAAGTTTCATCAAAGTGGTCAATGGTGTAGTTTAGTTCATCAAAAACAATATGCATATTATGGAGTTTTTCTTCCATTTCATCTCGTTGCTGGATTAATATTTTTTTTCTGACTTGGAGAGTTTCTTCTCCTTTTTTGAAAAGGCACACATATGTCTTAATACGTTCAGTACTGACACCGGCTTTTCTCATAGTTTTTACAAATCGAAGACGTCTTAGATCAGCCTCTTGATAATCTTTTCGTCCCCTAAAATCTTTGCTTATGGGTTCTAAGAGACCTATTTTTTCATAATAACGTATGGTGTCAGCGCTAAGATCAAATAATTTAGACACTTCTGAAATTCTCATGAATCTTCTCCTACTTAATCGGCGGACTCTACTACCTGTGGTAAAATATCAGAGTCTTTGTCTTTTGACATTAGTTGTCGAATATAGGGACTAAAGGTGACAATCATAGCAATCGCCATGATTATTGATATTATACCAAATAAAATGGAATAAGAATACTTTGTTGAAGAGTAGCTACCAATAATGGGAGATAAGGACCAGCCTATGCTGGCAACCATGGCCTGTATGCCAAAAAGAAATCCCCTTTTTTCTGCAGGAGTATTTTGACTGGTTATAGACATAGTAAGAGGTTCGATACCTCCTGCTGCAAACATGAGTAAGCTATAGACAAGGGCAAATATTCTTAAGTCACTTATAAACATGAGTGGTATAGCAATAGCAAAACTGAAAAACATAGCTATACGCATGATTTTGACTTTTTCAAACTTGTCACCCAACTTGCCGCTAATGATTCCGGATAAAGCTGTAGCAAAACCTGCAAGACCACTAATAAGACCAGTTACACTTGAGCTACCTACAATTGTTCCTCGAATGTCCTGTACGTATAAGGACAAGAAAGGTGTAAATATACTCCGTGACATTCTCAGTAAAAATAAGATAGATAAGAGAGATGCCATTAAGCCAATGAAGATTTTTTTGTTGAAATCTGGATTTCGATTTGCCTTATTTTGTTTAGCACTTTTCTTAGCATATGATTGCTTGGATTCTTTGACCATAAAGAGTACAATAAAGCAGTTCACAAGCATCAAAGCCGCTCCAACAAAGAATGTAATCTGATAACCGAAAGATTCAGCAATAAAGCCCCCAATGACAGGGCCGGAGGAATAACCAATAAAAGTGGAGGATGAAAGGAATCCAAGGGCATAAGACATACGACGGTCAGGAGTATTACTTGCTATTAAAGTAGTAGCAGCAGTTACTGTACCGGTAAAGAGACCCTGAATACATCTTAATATCAATAGTTGGTTTGGTGTAGATGCCAGACCCATAAAAATCAAGATAAAAAATCCAGCAATAACGGCACGTAACATCATAGTCTTACGTCCGAAACGGTCTGAAAGTAATCCCCAAATTGGTGCCATTACGGCCATACCAAGGGCAGGAAGAGAATTGATTAGTCCTGTATACAAGTTTAGTTGGCTGGTATCAGTAATTCCCATATCCTGAATGTAATAAGGAATAAATGGTAGGCAAAGTCCAAAGCCCATTAATGAAATGATTTGGGAAATCCATACTACATATAAATTAACCTTCCAATTGTTCATTCCCATTTCTCCTTTTGCTGATAATTAATTATCTTTACTTTACATCATGGAGTGAACTCCATGTCAAGAGTTTTTAGGAAGTATTTTAGTACTAATGAGCCATACATCAGTCATAACAAAATTATCTGGACAAAAGCTATATTTATATGATTAGCCTTAACTGTTAATCGTATTTTGCCATTTCAACTGCAAGATAGTGACTTTTTGTTTTTGACTCTATTGCAATGGATTCTTCAATAGCTTCAAGACTGTCTCTACTTGTCATTTCAAGGCCATTGATGAGGCTATCGCCTTCAATTTGTACTAGGTAGAGTTGACGGTTATCTTTAAGTTCAAAGGTTGCTTTTTCCCCATTATCCAGACTTAGGGCGTATATATTGGCATCTTGGTGAATCTGAATAGGTCCTTTTCCTTTTATTGGCGAAACCATATGGAGCCATTGCCCCTCTCTGGCAGACCAGGTAAAACGATAGTCACCATAATTAGGTGTATGGCCTTTTTTATCAGGTATAATCCAGAGTTGAAGAAGTCTAGAGGTTTCATCACCATGGTTATACTCGCTGTGATAAACACCGGTACCTGCACTCATATATTGGACTTCACCACGCTGGATGGTGTGTTCGTTCCCCATACTATCAGCATGAGATAAATGTCCATTAACTACATAAGTAATAATTTCCATGTCCTTATGAGGATGGGTATCGAAACCAGTATGTGGCGCAATCAGATCGTCATTGAGAACTCTAAGTACACCAAAATGCATATTTTTCGGATTGTAATACTCTGCAAAGGAGAAGTGAAAATGGCTGTCTAGCCATCCTAATTGACTTCGTCCCATATTTTTATGTGAAAGTTTTCTTATCATATGAACCTCCCAGGTTGCATGGTCGAGCAGTAAATCGGAAGATTTACGACCAGACCAGGTTGCATGGTCGAGTGTTATTATTGTCTTAAATTTAAGATAATTATATCATGGAAATATCTCAAAATCAAGATATGTTAAAAACCCTACAAAATTTTTCAATTTTGTAGGGTTTAAAGATTGTAAATATTTTATAGTATTATAAAGATTTGAATTAATAAGTTTCTAGAATAGCGAGTTTTGCATAATCATACTCAACATGTGTGTTTGCCAGATCTACTAATTGATAGAGAATAGAAACGACGGTTTCAGAGTCTTCGTTTTCTAGAGCTGTTTTAAGTTCTGCTTTAAGTTCTTTTGCTAATTCTCCATTGCTTTTATTTTCAGTGTCCAATGATTCAATTTCTTCAAGATAAGCTTCTCTATATTCGCTTGCTTGCTCTCCTTGTTCTTCGAAAAAAGTTTTGAGTGCTTGGCGTACTTCCGTAGTGGTCATGGAACCATCCTTAAGTGATGCAAATAAGTCTACTTTAAGTGCTTCCAGTCCTTGGTTGGTTTCATCTTGGAGTTCGGTTCGGATACGTAAGTGTTCGTCGAATAAGCTTTGGTGTACCATGAGATGGGCGTCAGCAAGAGCTTTAAAATCCTGGACTAGTTCAGGTGTGTATTCTTCAATGATAATCATACGAAGAGCTGATCTCTCTTCAACGTCGGCAAGCCTAGAATCGAATTCAGCAACTCTTTCAGCTACGCGTTGGTTGGCTGTCTCTTGATGCTCAGCCATTTTTTCATCAAATTTTTCTTCAAAAACATCGATGGAGAATTCCTTTGGTGGTACTTGCTGTCGTTCAGATGGAACTGTTTCAGCGGCATAGGCATTTATGGTAGTAAAGCCTAAAAATAAGGTAAGTGCAAGGGTAAAAATTCTTCTTTTCATAATAAACTCCTTTTCAAATGAAATATGAATGGTTTAGTTGTTACTAATAATTGATGACTATGACATCATTATAAAAGTTAACATTGGCATAAATATATGATAAATGTATGAAAAGTGTATGAAAAAGGATAGGATAGGTGTAAAATGTCAATAGGATTTGTTCCTAACTACCTGTTCCTAATTGATTATATATGTTGGCTGACCATAAACTATGTTGTTTACAGGTCACTTATTTATCCAAGGAGTTGATACTATGTTTAATATTCAAAATATCAAAGAGCTTAAAGACTTAATTAACAAGCATCCATTGACTGTGGTTATCTATAGTACGAAAACCTGTAGTGTCTGTGAACCCTTAAAAATGAAAATCAATGATTTATTAAAAGATGAAGAAGATATTGTATTTGGTCAGGTTTATTTGGAAGACGAACCCTTAGTACAAGGCGAGTATGGTGTTTATACAGCGCCAACAACAGTTATTTTTGTCGAAGGAAAAGAATCTAAGCGCTATTCACGGGCCATGGATTTAGCTGAGTTTAAGCAGTTTATACTAAGGATGAGGGGATTACTTTTCGATTAAACTATACTTGCAAATAGAGAAATATGTGTTAAAATGAATCTGTAGCGAAACGTTTCGTGATGGAGGACTAAATGGCAACAATCAAAGACGTGGCAAAATATACAGGCTTTTCTATATCAACCATATCTAAGTATATGAATGGTGGAAATGTTTTGAAAGAAAATAGAGAGATTATTAAAGAAGCTATTGACGTTCTTGGATACAAGAGAAATCAAATGGCAGCCGGGCTTAAGACCAATAAGACTATGACCATTGGTATATTGATTCCTTCTTTTGAGAATATATTCTTTACAACAATTGTATCAATAATTGAAGATGAATTGTTGAAAGAAGGTTATGGAACCATTATCTGTGACTTTAGAGAAGATGATGAGCTGGAACGGAAGAAGCTAGACTTTCTGATTGACAAGAAGGTAGATGGCATTATTATGGTTTCATATGCAGGAGATAAAGACTATATTCAGAGCCTTTTGGACCAAGAGATTCCAATTATTTTGTTGGATCGAATGATTAAGGGGCTTGAATGTGACTCTGTATTGGCAGATAACTTGAATGCTTCATATCAGGCAGTAGAAGCTTTGATTATCCATAAGCATAAACGCATCGGTATTGTTTGCGGTCCTGAATCTGCCTATACTGCTGGTGAGAGAAGAAAAGGCTATGTCAGGGTTCATGAAGATTATGACTTGGACATGGATGAAAGGCTTATCTATAATGGTGACTATACCGTTGAAGGTGGTTACAAGGCCATTAATTATTTTTGGCAAATGAAGGAAAGACCAAGTGCCGTTATGGTAACTAACTATGAAATGACCATTGGTGCTATAATGGCTATCAATGATTTAGATATTCATGTTCCTGATGACCTATCTATTATTGGCTTTGACAATATTCAGATTTCCAAGATTGTAAGACCACCCCTATCTATCGTTGAGCAGCCTATGAAGGAGATTGGTATGACGGCTGCTAAATTGTTGATGAAGCGGTTAAAGGGAGATTATCAGAGTTTTCCAGCGACATATAGACTCAAGACAGAAATTTTTATTAAAGAGTCTGTAGATAAGTATAAAGGAGATTAACAAAACCGGTATCTGCTTTTTATAAGTGGAACCGGATATCTTTAGCCATAACAACGAAACGTTTCGCGATATATAGAAAGTTCAAAACGAAACAATATGCATAAACCTTTTCGCATACTTGAATATACGTAACCTATACATGAGGTAAAAATGACTTTAAGTGAATAAAGGAGATGGATCATGTCAGATTTAAGAACACATTTTTCTATTGCAAAAGATGCTATTAATCCAAATAGTGTACCTAAGAGAAAACTTCCCTCAGGTGATGAAATTCCTGCGGTAGGCCTTGGTACTTTTGGCTCTGACCGTTTTTCAAAGGAAGAAATTGCAGATGCGGTACTTGGTGCAATATCCGTAGGTTACAGACATATTGACTGTGCTGCTGTTTATATGAACGAACCGGAAATTGGTCAGGTGCTTGAAATTGCCATGAATGGTGGTGTCAAAAGAGAAGCTTTATGGATCACCTCCAAAGTATGGAATGACATGCATGGAAAAGGTGACATCTTGGTATCATGTGCAACTACTCTTCGGGACTTGAAACTGGATTATCTGGACCTTTATTTGGTTCATTGGCCATTTCCTAATTACCATGCACCGGGTTGTGATGGAGATTCTAGAAATCCTGATTCTAAACCTTTTTCAGTAGATGAGTTTATGGCTACTTGGAGACAGATGGAGCACTTGGTGGATATGGGACTTGTAAGAAACATCGGTACCTCTAATATGACCATACCTAAGTTTGAAGCTGTTTGGGACCTGATGAGAATTAAACCAGCTATCAATGAGATGGAGCTTCATCCACATTTCCAACAAGAGGAACTCTATGATTATTGTATGGATAAAGGTATGCAACCTATTGGATTTTGCCCCATTGGTTCACCAACAAGGCCAGATAGAGATAAGACTGAAAAAGATACAGTAGATATTGAAGATCCAGTCGTTGTTGCAGCAGCAAAAAGACTTGGTGTACATCCCGCAGTTATTTGTGTAAAATGGGCAGTTCAACGCGGTCAGATTCCAATTCCATTTTCAGTAAGAGAAAATGAATATAAAAGTAATCTAATGGCGGCTGTAAGAGATCCTCTCACTGATGAAGAGATGGAAGCCCTTAGTAAGATCAATAAAGACTGCCGTCTGATTAAGGGGCAAGTATTTCTTTGGGAAGGTGCCAATTCATGGGAAGACCTTTGGGATATAAATGGTGAAATTACGAAATAGTGTGACAAGGCTTGCCCTATTATATATAGGGAAATGCTGAATACATAGTAAATAAGTGAACAAGAGTAAAACTCATAAAGGAGGAAGCGTCCAAACATAGGATGCTAAAGGGAATGAAAGCAGCGGTATTATATGGTCAAAAAGACCTTCGTATTGAAGAAATAGAAAAGCCTGAAATAGGCCCTGATGAGGTTTTAGTTGCAGTTAAGGCTAGCGGTATTTGTGGATCAGATATTCCAAGAGTTCTTGGTAGTGCTTCTCATTATTATCCTAACGTATTTGGTCATGAATTTTCAGGTCAGGTAGAAGCCGTTGGTAATAAGGTAAGTCATGTGGTTCCAGGTGATAAGGTTACTGTAGCTCCCCTCAAGCCCTGTCATCAATGTGATGCCTGTTTGAGTGGCCAACACGCCTTGTGTAAAAATTATAGTTTTATCGGTTCAAGAGAGTTTGGAGCTTGGGCTGAATATGTTAAAGCTCCCGGTGTCAACCTAGTCAAGCTCCCAGAAACTTGTAGTTATATGGAGGGTGCTTTTATAGAACCTATTACTGTAGCTCTTCATGGCCTTTACCTTATGGATTTTAAGCCTATGTCAAGTGTTGCTATTACAGGTATGGGAACGATTGGTTTACTAGCTCTTCAATGTGCCAAAATCATGGGAGCTAGAGAAATAACAGTTTTTGATATAGATGATTCTAGGTTGGAAGTTGCCAAGTTCTTAGGCGCAGACTATGTAATTAATACGAAGACCCATGATGTAGCTGAAAAGGTAGCTAAGATAAGCGGTGGAAAAGGGTTTGAAATGGTACTGGAAACGGCTGGAGTTCCTCAGACTGAACTACTGTGTCTTGAAATTGCAGGAGCAAAAGCCTCTCTCATGTATATAGGAACGCCACATAAGTCTTTTTCTATAGAACCTAAACAATTTGAATATATAAATCGAAAGGAATTGACTCTTCGAGGTTCTTGGATGTCATACTCATCTCCATATCCTGGAAAAGAATGGTTAATGGCAGCCTATTATTTAGGGACGGGGCAAATCAAGGTTGAGCCTTTGATTGATAGGAAGATTTCTTTAGAAGAGATGTGGCAAGCATTTGAAGCCATTGAAGCAGGACAGGTATCAGGAAAAGTCATTGTTGAATTATAAAGGAGAAAAATATGCCATTAGTAAGTTCATTGGAGTTAATAAAGAAAGCAAGGGAAGAAAAGAAAGCTATAGCGGCTTTTAATATACATAATTTAGAAACGATTCAAGCTGTTATCGAAGGTGCATATGAACTCAATGCACCGGTCATTATACAGACAACGCCGGGAACCCTTCGTCATGCAGGTATTGAAAGTGTAGCAGCTATTGTTAAGGCTCTAGGAAATAAATATGATATACCCATAGCCCTTCATATGGACCACTGCCCTTCATATGACACCATCGTTTCTTGTATTCGAAACGGATACACTTCTGTCATGATTGATGGTGCCCATCATGAGTATGATGAAAATGTGGCCTTAGTAAAAAGCGTCGTCAAAATGGCTCATGCAGTGGGTGTTCAGGTTGAAGGTGAAATTGGTAAAATCGGTGGTGTAGAAGATGATATGTTCGTTAATGAAGCAGATGCTTCTTACACTATACCTGAGGAAGCTAAGAAGTTTGTTGAAGATACAGGGATTGATACCTTGGCAGTAGCTATAGGTACAGCCCATGGTATGTATAAGGGAGAACCTAATCTTGACTTTGAACGGATTGCAGAAATTGATGGTCTAGTCGATATTCCCCTGGTTTTACACGGAGCATCCGGTGTACCTGATGATCAGGTTATAAAGGCCATCAGGCTTGGAATGGCTAAAATTAACATCGCTACAGAACTTAAGAATCCTATGGTTGCAGCTATTCGTGATGTCATAGCCAATCCAGAGGAGAACGATCCTCGTAATTACATGGGAGCTGCAAAAAATGCCGTTAAAGAAGTTGTTAAAAAGAAAATTCTTCTTTGTGGATCAGAAGGATTGGCTGCTGAATTTTAAGTAGGCTCTCGGTCTTTTGCTAGATCGTACAGAAAAGAGGTAAAGGATGATTCTAACTGTAACCATGAACCCGGCCATTGATAAGATTTATTTTGTGGACAACTATCGGTTGGGAGAAGTTCATCGACCAAGTGAGACCATTGTTTCACCAGGTGGAAAAGGCTTGAATGTTGCCCGAGTCGCTAAGATGATGGGTGAGGAAGTGTGTGCAACCGGTCCCCTTGGTGGTGGTAATGGATTATATATTAAAGAAGGTATAGAAGCCCTAGGTATACAACCTGCTTTTTGCCAAATTGAAGGTGAGACACGTATCTGTATTAATGTTACGGATAGAAAAAGTCACCAGTGTACAGAAGTACTTGAAGGTGGCCCGGTCCTAAGTAAGGAAGAAGTTGTTAGTCAAATGGTTGTTTTTGAGGAATTGATGGAAGGGGCTGAGGTGGTAACCATTTCAGGTAGCCTTGCTAAGGGGGTGCCGTCAACGTTCTATAGTCATATGATTGAAAGAGCTAAAGTTCATGGTATTAAGGTTATCCTTGATTCAAGTGGTGATGCATTTTCAGCAGGTTTCAAGGCAAAACCTTATGCTATTAAACCTAATGAAGACGAGTTAAAGGAGCTTTATATGGGACCGCTCGAAAGCTTGGAAGACAAGATGGAGGCTATAAGGTATTTTAAATCTCAAGGCATCGAGATGCCGATAATAAGTTTAGGAAAAGATGGATCTTTGGCAGGGCTTTCAGATGGTATATATAAAGTTTCTCTTGGATCTGTAGATGTTATCAACACCGTAGGTTCCGGTGACTCATTTGTTGCCGGTTTGGCTGTTGGCATTAGACGTGGACTGGATGAAAAAAGTTTACTAAAAATGGCATCTGCATGTGGAACAGCCAATACCCAATATGCTCAGACTGGTTATGTAGAAGAGGCTCTTGTTATCAAGTATTTTGATCAAGCAGAAGTTAAAAAGGTTGCTGACTATGTATAAAGCTTTGATAAGAGATTGATATGGCTAAGTGTAATTATATGTATGCTGAATTAAAGGAGAAAAACAATGCTAAAAAATATACCAGGTATACTTTCACCGGACCTTTTAAAAATTCTTATGGAAATGGGACATGGCGACGAAATTGTTATTGCTGATGGTAACTTTCCATCAGCTAATTATGGGCAGAGGCTAGTAAGGTTAGACGGACATGGTGTAGCAGATGTTATGAGTGCAATACTTGATTTAATGCCCCTAGATGTTTATGTAGATAGACCAGTAGCCCTTATGGAAGTGGTTGATGGAGATCCTTATGTGCCTGAAATTTGGGATATATATGGTCAGATTATTGAGGAAAAAGAAGGAAAAAAAGAGATTGAGCATATGGAACGTTTTGCTTTTTATGAAAGGGCAAAACAAGCATACGCTGTTATAGCAACAGGTGAAGCATCACTTTATGCCAATGTAATTTTGAAAAAGGGAGTGGTCGTATAATGGCAGACTTTTTACTAGCCATCGACCAAGGAACATCAGGGCTTAAGTTGACTGTATTTGATCAAGAAGGGCAGGTTATTTGTTCAAAAACGAAATCTTATGAGACCTATTATCCTCAAGATGGATATGTAGAGCAGAACTGTGAAGATTGGTGGAAGCAGGCGATTAAGGGTATTGGTGAGATGATTAATGAATCGGGAATTGATTCAGCTAATATAAAGGGTATTGGAATTGATGGTACATCTTGGGCCTGTATTCCTATTGATGAAAAAGGACGGGTTCTTTATCCGACTATGATATGGTTAGATCGAAGAGCTAGTAAGGAAGCCCAGTGGATGAAAGATACGGTTGGAGAAGAACTTATTATTGAACTCAGTGGGAATCCAGTGGACGCAGCCTATATTACACCCAAGATTCTATGGCTTAAAAATAATGAGCCTCAAGTATACAATAGGACATATAAATTTCTTAACTCAAATGCTTTTCTTGTTTATCGGATGACTGGCAACCTATCACAGGAACCATCGCAAGGTTATGGCTTTCATTTTTATGATATGGCAAATAATAAATGGAATGAAGACATGGTAGATAGGTTAGGCCTATCTTTAGATCATATGGCGCCTATTCAAAAGTGTCATGAGATTGTTGGTGGTGTTACAGGCGAGGTCGCTAAATTAACGGGACTTAAAGCCGGAACACCTGTTGTTGCCGGAGGTCTTGATGCCGCTTGCTGTAGCTTAGGTGCTGGTGTCATGGGTCCTGGACAGACCCAAGAACAAGGGGGGCAAGCTGGTGGTATGAGCATCTGTCTTGATGAACCTTTGGTACATCCTAAGTTGATTCTTGGAGCACATATTATATCAGGTAAGTGGTTGCTTCAGGGTGGCACAACAGGTGGAGGAGGTACACTGAATTGGTTTAACAGAGAATTGGCGGCCTATGAAAAGAGTCAAGCAGACCAGAGAGAGATATCTTCATTTGAGATTTTGTCAGAAGAAGCAGACCAGGTTCTACCAGGCAGTGAAGGAGTCGTTTTTTTGCCTTATATGAAGGGTGAACGCACACCTATATGGAATGCAAATGCAAAAGGCGTTTACTATGGAATCACCTTTGATAAGACAAGGAAGCATATGGTTCGAGCAACTATGGAAGGTGTGGCGTACTCTTTAAGACATAATTTGGAAACAGCACTTGAAGTTGGTGCTGGTGTAGATACATTAATCAGTGTTGGAGGAAGTGCTAATAGTCAAGTATGGACTCAGATTAAGGCAGATATTAGTGGTAAACGAATCGAAGTACCATATTCAGATCATGCAACAAGTCTCGGTGCAGCTATTTTAGCGGGTGTTGGAGTTGGACTTTATAAGGATTTTAATGAGGCTGTGGAGAAAACTGTTAAAATTCAAAGAGTTCATGAGCCAATTGTGGATAATACAGAAATATACGATCAAGGATATAAGTTTTATCGTCGTTTAAGTAGCCTAATGACAGAGTATCTTTACAAATAATCTGTGGGAGACAATCATCTGACCTAAGTGAAAATTGAAAAATAAGTTCTAGGAAAGAAGGATTATTATATCCTTCTTTTTTCTGAAGATAAATTAACTTCATCCTGTATGGTAATTTATGTCCATACAATCATAAATATGATAGAATATATATATGTATAGGTGAAAGGGGAGAGAGGATGAGTTACAATCAATTTGAAAAAGCAAACCATTATGAAAAACTGGTCAAGCTCTTTGACTCTTCTAATACCGGTTTGTGGGAAATGAATGCTAGAGATGAGGTAGTCTTTTTCAATGCAACTTTCTATAAACAATTTAACTTGCCTTTGAAAGATTCAACCTTGAAGGATTGGATAGAAATTGTCCATCCAGATGATAAGCATCAGTTTATTGAAGGTTTAGATACTCATGAGAAAATGGGTATTGAATCCTTTAAATCTAACTACCGGGTTATAAATAAAGAGGGCCAGATTGTTTGGATAGAAGCACAGGGAATAGCCAGTTTCAAAGAAGACGGTTCTTTTGACTTTATGATAGGATCTCATACAGATGTGACTTCCTCAAAAGCCTATAATGACAGACTATTTGACTTGGCCTTTCATGACGAATTGACCGGTCTTTATAATCGATATAAATTGGAAGAGGATATGAGAAAGGATATTGAAGAAGATAAGGAAGGGATTCTTATTCTTATTGATATTCATTCTATGCCTCAGGTAATTACTGTACATGGCCAGAAGTATGCAGATAAGATTATGTATATTGCTGGTAAGGAAATTAAGGAGTTTTGTAGCGATCGATATAGTGTCTATAGGGTTTCATACCAGAAAATCATATGCCTTACCCATGAAGTTTTGACTCGTAATCAAATATTTGATTTCATTGAACAAATTGAAAAGGGAAATGTCGAATTACGAAAAAAATATAATATAATGGTCGAAACGAACTTCCGTTCTGCAGTGGTTCATTATCCCTTGAGCTCGGAGGATATCAGCGCTGAAGATATCATTAATCGAACATATCTAGCACTGAGTGAGGCTTCTAGTAGACAGACCTACAAAGCTGTTTTTTATTCAGATGAAGTTAGAGAACGGGTCCTTAGAAAAATATATATAGAAACTTCAATGCTTTCAGAATTAAGTCAAGGAAACTTTTTTGTAGAATTCCAGCCTATTATAGATGCTCATAATTATCATATGGAAGGCTTTGAAGCATTAGTTAGGTGGAAGAGTCAAACCTTAGGCCAGATTTTTCCAGATGAATTTATTCCTGTTGCAGAAAAAAACAGGGAGATTATTCAAATTGGTAGATTTGTCCTGCATGAGGCTTTAATATTTATTAAAAGATATAATGATGATAACCACACAGATATTGGGATATCGGTTAATGCTTCAGCTATAGAATTAATGCAGATAGATTACATTGATAAGGTCTTATATGAGCTTGGTACTTGTGGGGTGAATCCATCTAATTTAACTATTGAAATTACAGAGTCTGTAACCTTAGAAAGCTCTAAGATTATTGAAGACCACCTGATCCAATTAAGACAAATTGGAGTTGGAGTAGCTATGGATGATTTTGGAACGGGTTATGCGTCACTTTATAGTATGATTAAGATGCCATTGACTAAATTAAAAATTGATAGAACGATTACTTGGGGTATGCGAAAAGATGTCAATATGTTTGACCTTATGTTTTCCATTATAGAGCTATGCCATAGGAATGGAGTTCATGTGGTAGTTGAAGGTGTGGAGAATGAAGATATGGTTACACTTACCACAGAACTTCAAGCTGATTGCATACAAGGGTATTATTTTTCTAAGCCACTTGGACTAAATGAAGCCTTGAAGTTCAATTCCTGATTTTGTCATCTGTTACTGGATGATAAATTTCCTTATATTTTTAGATTCTTGGGGTTTATCTAAAGAGAAGGTGGAGTTTTTTAGGGAGTTAAGCATGACAATTTTATCTGATGTAGGGTGATGAATATCTGGTATGCTTTAATGTTTTACATAGTTGCAGTGCCTCTTGTTTACTGATAAAATACAGGTATACTATATTGGAGGGTATTTGATGAAAAAAATTCTGTTTGATCTCCTAGGAAGTCAACCTATGGAAGGTGTACAGTTCCACGGTGTTGGTGAATATATGAAAACTGTATTTAAGCGTCTTGTTGAGAATCATGGTGATACAAGTGATATTACGGTGTTCTTTTCTGATAAATTATTTTTGGATCAATGGATTTTAGACTTGATAGAAGATAAGAACATACCAGTTATTTATATACACAGACATATGGAAATTGAAGATGTCCTTAAGCATAAACATTTTGATGTTTTTTTTACCGGTTGGCCTTATCATTATCGTAAGCATATGTTTCCCGGAAGAATCAAGACTATTGGTACAGTTCATGGTCTTCGTGAAATAGAAATGCCAATTGATGATTTTTCATATATGTACCAGAGTACATGGAGGAGAAAAATTCATACTTATTTTAAACGATTTTTCTTCAAGCGGATTCGTCAGCGCCAAATTCATCGTTATGGTGATAGTCTTGATGCTTTGGATGAGATTGTCTGTGTTTCAAAGCACTCTAAATATTCCTTGATTAATATTTTTCCGGATCACTTGGATAAGTCTATTGAGGTCTACTATACTCCTATGAAATTCATTGTTGAGAATGAAGCCCAAGTAGAGGGGATTGTTCCTGAACATGATGATTTTATTCTGATTCTTGGTGGTGATAGATGGATTAAGAATGCTTTTAGAGCTATTGTAGCCATTGATGAAATGAAACAGAGAAATCTATTAAGAAATTATCATGTAGTTGTTGTAGGCAAACCAAATAATGAAATTCAAGCCAGGGTTCATAATCGAGACGAATTTACCTTTTATGATTATGTTGAGCCAGCTTATTTGGAAGCACTGTATAAACATTGTCATTTTTTCCTATACCCAACCCTTAATGAAGGTTTTGGTATGCCACCGCTAGAGGCAATGAAATACGGAAAGACATGTATTGTTGGTGCAGTGAGTTCAGTTCCTGAAATTTGTGGTGATGCAGTATATTACGTCAATCCCTTTGATTCCCTTGAGTTGAAGAATCGGATTATTATGGCATCAGAACATCTTATTGACCCTGAGAAAATCAAGACCCACTTAGAAAAAATCAACGCCAAGCAAGAAGATGACCTAAACAGAATCTGCCAAAAAATAATTGACGGCTAATGGAGACAGCTATGAGTGTTCTTCTTCAATTTATGAAAAAATATAAACTCATGTTTTTTGTAGCTATCAGCTTCCTTTCTCTTGAAACAGTAGCTGATATTTTGCAACCTTTCCTTTTATCTAAGTTGATTGATGAAGGGGTTATGACTGCAAGCAATAGCAGAGTGTTTTACTGGGGCAGCCTGATGATTGGGACTGCCTTTTTTGGTTTGATTTGTGCTCTCATGCGTAACTATATTTCAACCCATGTTGCCTTTAATTTTTCCAGAGATCTTAGGGAAAAGCTGTATCAGATTGTTTTGAAATTGGATATTATTCAAGTAGAAGATTTTGAAAGAGGATCGTTGATAAACCGATTGACCTTTGATGTGAACCAGCTCCAGATGTTTCTTAACGGAACAATGAGAGTCTTCTTAAAAGCGCCACTGATGGCTTTTGGGGGGCTTTTTATGGTTATGGAATTTGGGAGGAATTATTTTCTGATATATATCAGTGTCTTGCCAATTGCAGGGATTATTTTTTTTATTAATGTAAAATACGCCTACCCTCTTATGGCTAGAATTCAATTAGTCCTTGACCGGATGAATAAGAAGACCATTGAGTTCTTGAATGGGATACGGGTAGTAAAAGCCTTTAATCGGGTGGATTTTGAAAATCATGAATTCACAGGCATTACAGAGTCTCTTAAAAAGACAACGGTGACAGCCATGCGGTTTGAGGCTATCTTTAACCCCTTAGTTATGTTAGTGATAAACGGAGCAATAGCAGTGGCAATCTACCTAAGTGTAGGCTGGATTGGTCAGGGAATAGGCTCAGTTGGTGATACAATTGCCCTTATTAATTACTTGTCTAGGCTCATGTTTGCTGTTCATATAACGTCTAGAATTTTCAATATGTACATCCGTGCTAAAACATCTAATAAACGTATAGAAGAGATTCTTCAAGTGGAAAGAGACTTGGACCTGGATTTGCTTGAAAAAGGCGGCTTAGACCGGTCTGAATTTATGGGTAAGATTATACCTGAAGATTTACATAAGGGTATTCATGTTGACCAGGTGAACTTTAGGTTTGGCCAAGGGCAAGATGCTCTTTATGGTATTGATTTTAGGTTGAAGCCAGGCCAAAGTCTGGGTGTTCTTGGTACCACAGGTTCTGGAAAATCTACCTTGGTTCATATTCTTACAGGTCTTCTGGAACCTACAGAGGGGCAAGTTCGCATTGGGAGTAAGATTCTTAATCACCACAATATTTCCTCATACAGAGATTATTTGGGTGTCGTTTATCAGGAAAAAATCATATTCACGGATACCATAGCCGGTAATATGACCTTTGGTCCAGAAGATGCAAAAGGTGTTAAGGAAGCCTTAGAACTGGCTGCTGGTGATTTTGTCTTTGATATGAAAAAGGGTATAAATACAGGAGTTGGTAAAGCTGGTGTTAACTTGTCCGGTGGACAGAAGCAAAGGGTTTCTATAGCAAGAGCTTTCTATAAGAAACCTTCATTTTATATTTTAGATGATTCAACCAGTGCCTTAGATGCCTTGACTGAGCAAAAACTATTTGACCATCTTCTGGAAATGCAGACAAGAGATAAGATGTTTATGGTTATTGCCCAGAAGATTTCAACCTTAAGAAAATTGGATCGAATTCTAGTTCTTCGTGATGGTCATATGGCAGGTATTGGAAGTCATGATGAACTCATGGATACTTGTCCTTATTATAAAGAGTTATATGAAATTCAAAGTGAGGGGGCAGGGACATGAAAAATCAGGAATTGAATCAAGAACTGAAAAAAGATGTTAACAAAGTTTCTACTGGTCGCCTATCTGCCCGTTTTTCCCAAAATGTAAGGCCCGATCATATTGGACAAACCTTGAAACGACTAGTAAGTTTTACAGGAGGTTCTAGCTTTAGTTTTTTAATTGTTTTTCTTCTTGTTGCTATGACGTCTTTAATGGACCTATATGTACCGAGGCAGATTGGATATTTAGTTGATTTACTGGCTAAAGGACAGTTAAGCACTACCTTTATAAAGGCACTGGGCTTATTAGCAGGACTTTATGTGATGATTACTTTGTTTTCATGGCTGACTAATTTTGTTTTGATTGGTGCAACTCAAAAAGTGCTAAAAGTTATGAGAGATAGATTGTTTGGAAGACTAGGTCAGTTACCCATCAAGTATTTTGACACCCATGGTCATGGTGACTTGGTAAGTAGGTTGACTAATGATGTTGATAGCCTTAATACTGTTTTTACCCAGTCAACGACAGCTCTTATACGAAGTGGAATTATGGTTGTCGGATCAGTTATCATGATGCTTCGGCTTAATGTTATGCTTTGTTTTTGTGTCATGGGGACCGTTCCCCTTATCTATTTTTTATCCAGACTCATTGCTAAGCGTACCTTAAAACTCTATAAACAACAGAGAAAATACATGGGGGCCATAAATAGTCGAGTTGAAGAAACCGTTTATGGTTTGGATGTTATTCAAACCTACAATCAGCAGGAGTATTTTCAGGACGTTTTTGACAAGGCTAACGACGAACTTTACAAGTACGGTAGACAGGCTCAACTCTATACGGGACTCTTAATGCCGGTTCTTAATGTGATTAATAACTTAACCTATGGTATTATCGGTTTGGTTGGTGGTTACTTGGCTGTTAGTGGTCTGATTACTGTTGGTGTTGTTGCCAGTTTTATCGCCTATTCAAGGCAGTTTATCCGTCCCTTAAACGAACTTGCCTCTATATATAATTCACTAATGTCTGCCATTGCTGGCCTTCAGAGGGTTTTCGAAGTCTTAGATGAATTACCGGAAAAGGATGTCCATGAAGACAATAAATCTATGGATGGGACCATCGATTTTGACCATGTTTCATTTTCTTATGTAGAAGGAGTACCAGTTCTTAAAGACCTTAATCTTAGGGTTGCAAAAGGAAGTAAGATAGCTATTGTAGGACCAACGGGTGCTGGAAAGACTACCATTGTAAATCTCATTACCCGCTTTTATGATGTGGAAACTGGTGAAATTCGTATTGGTGGTGAATCTCTTAAGAACATTAGTCGTAAAACCCTTAGAAAACATATTGGTTTTGTTCTTCAAGACACCTATCTGTTTTCCGGGACTATTTATGATAATATTGGTTATGGAAATCCTGAGGCATCTAGGGAAGATATAATAAGGTCGGCAACTATTGCCGGAGCCCATGCTTTTATATCGAAGTTGCCTCAGCAATACGAAAGCAAACTCATTTATGGAGGCATGAACCTAAGCCAAGGAGAAAGACAGCTCATAACTATTGCAAGAGCAATCTTAATGGATCCAAAGATTCTTATTTTGGATGAAGCTTCTTCTAGTGTTGACCTAGCAACAGAAAAAATAATTTCCAAGTCATTAACAGATCTTATGGAAGGCAAAACAAGTTTTATTATCGCCCATCGGCTAAGCACAATTATTGGTGCAGATCGGATTTTGGTTTTGGATGATGGTCAGGTGGTTGAAGCAGGAACTCATGAAGAGCTTTTGATAGAAGATGGTTTGTATAGGAGGATGTTTAAGTTGCAAACGGATGGGGTATAATAGTCTGAAAAAAACATAAAAACATTGACAATATATAAATCCTATGTTTATATATAACATAATACGTAGACAAGAATCATATAGACAAGGTTATGATGCAGAGAAGTCATTGAAAATCACTGGTGCAAGCGAGTCCGGTAGAGTGGAAGCGGATGATTACATTTTCGATAAAAAGAGCTGTTGAACCATCTTATAAAAATATGCTTAGGTTTTAGGGCATAAGATTAAGATCCAATCGTCCGGGTTAAGGATTAGAGTGGCAGAAGTTTATAAGATGCACCGGTCCTGGACCCAAGATCTTGTAGATTTCTGTAATTAGAGTGGTACCGCGAAGCTTCGTCTCTTAGTGAGATGGGGCTTTTTTATTTTATAGGAAAATTCTTTATTTAAATTTTATGAGTAGAAACATCTCATTTTTATTTTATAGGAAAATTCTCTATATTTTGTTTAAAGGAGGAGACAATGTATTTATTTGAGAAGAAAATCTTATCAGATTTATCAGGGGAATTAAAGAATTACGATATTCAGTTTTTTCAACCACCAAGTATGAAGGAGGGGCACATATCCATTCCCTGCTTCAAAATGGCAGGGCAACTGAAAAAGCCGCCAGGTGACATTGCAGGGGAAATTGGAACGATAATTGAGAGCTTGGATTATATAGATAAAACAGAGGTCAAGGGTGGCTATCTAAACTGTTTTATCAAGACTGATAATCTTTTTGATCAGATTATCAGGGATGTTTTAACTAAAGGTCAAACCTACGGTTCCTTAAATACAGGAGTTCGTCAAAAACTTCTTATTGAGCATACTTCTATCAATCCTAATGCATCGCCACACGTTGGACGGGCTCGGAACGCTATGATTGGTAATGCAGTAACCCGTTTATTGAAGTTTGAGGGTTATGAAACGGAGGTTCATTATTTTGTTAATGATATTGGTAAGCAGATAGCTATGTTGATGCTTGGTGTAGAAGATCCGGCAACTGTTTCTTTTGAAGACCTTCTTGACCTATACATTGATATGAACCATAAGCTGGATGACGATCCAAATCTTGAGGACCAGGTTTTTAAACTTTTATATGAGTTGGAAAATGGTAACAAAGAAGTAAAGAAAGGATTTAGAGAATTGGTCAATGTTTGTATTGATGGGCAAACAACTATACTCAAAGAACTAGGTATAACCTATGATTGCTTTGATTATGAATCTGACTATCTTTTTGATGAGACATTAAAGAGTATTCTCAATCGTTTCGAAGAGACTGGTCGATTGGAAGAGGATGAAGAGGGGAGGCTGTGTCTTAATCTTGAAGGTTATGCATTACCTATGCGGTCACCTTATTTGGTTTTAACGAGGAAGGATAAAACTTCCTTATACCCACTTCGAGACATTGCCTATACTTTGGACAAAGCTATGAAAAATCCAGACCGAAATCTGATAGTTCTTGGGGAAGATCAAATTCTCTATCATAAGCAGATTTGCGCAGCTCTTGACCTTCTTGGAGTTAAAGCTCCAGAATCTATTCACTATGCTTTTGTTCTTTTAGCAGAGGGAAAAATGGCTACCCGTAAAGGACGGGTGGTATTACTTGAAGATTTTATGGACCAGGCGTATAAAAAGGCTTATTTGGAAATTGAAAAACGATATGATGAGGTCAGTGAATCAGTGGCAAAAGCAATTGGATATTCAGCTGTTAAATATGCCATATTAAAAACGTCTAATGAGAAGAATGTAACATTTGACTGGGATAAGGCTCTTAGCTTTGAGGGCGATTCAGGGCCCTACCTTCAGTATACTTTGGCAAGAGTTTTTAGCATAGAGAACAAATGTAAGAGTGAGAAAGTTGAGATTATGAGTAAGCTTAATAGCTTGGAGTATGTAGATGTTTCTTTATTGGGACAAGCTGATGAAGTTGAATTGATCATGGAAGTCGGAAGAATGTATGATGTTATAGATTCGGCGACAAAGTCATTAAGTCCTCATTTTCTTGCTAACTACTTGTTCAGTCTAGCTCAGAAATTTTCCAAGTTTTATCATAGTCATTCAGTAATAAACGCTGGGAATGATGATTTGATTATGGCGCGAATGGCCCTGATTCAAGCTGTCAAACAGGCTATGATTAATGGTTTTGAAATTCTTGGCCTAGATGTTATTGAAAAGATGTAATTGGAAAATGAGACTGGTAATTCTTATGGTGGGCTAGGGATTATTCAAGCTTTGCTAATGTAGTAAATCCATTATTATCGCAGGAGAAAGTCATTGCTTGACCCAAATAGGTGTACCATGAGTTTAAGCTACAGAGTAAGGCATCAATTTTATCCTCGTAGTTTTTATATGAAGACTTTGTTGTTATAACCTGTAGATTTAAGTCAGGAAGCATAAAACCTAGATTTTTAATGGCATTTAGTAGTTGATTGGCGTTATCTATCAGTTCAGATAGAGGTAGTCTTGATGAAATTTTGTATTTCATGTTATAGAGTTCAGGAAACAGGGATAGGAATACACCTGTAGGAAAAGTTTCCACAATATGTGAACCTAAAGAAAAACCGTGGACTTCTTCTAGCTCTTTGTAGATATCTTGACCTCGAATAGCACCAAATGTGGATAACATGTATTTTTTTGAAGTAGCATATAGCTTAAGATATTTACCGTGAATAGGAGTTTTCATTAGGAGACTGTCACAAGCACGGCCACCAGTTTCGTTATTTACAACTAGAGGTGCATCTATAGAAGTTATAGCTGGCTGATAATTGAGAATTAATTGAATCAGCTGATCATTGCTATATCTGGATGCATCCCAAAATAGGATTTCTTTTGATGGGTTGATGATACAAAAACCGGTTGGATTTTTCCTTGACCAAGCTAGGTCAACACCAATAAAATTCATTCTCTCCACCTTCTTACTTAAAATGATATAATAGAAGTATATCATTATTTAGGATTTGTCGGGATATAAATGTATTCGATAAATAAGAGAATGTAGAAATAGGAGGTGAACTCATGGCTTTTATAGTTGGACTACTTGGAGTGTTTTCAATAAGCAGTGTCTTGTTTTTGGTATATGGAGTCAGAGCCCTTAGAGGGCAGGGACTGAAGATTTATGAAACCTTTATGGGTAAGTTAGAGGTCCTTAATTTAGATTCAAATACTGCAATAGCAGAGATGAATGATCTTTTTGAATCATATTTAACCAAGCGCTTGGATGGCAATTACCATGATATTGACAGATATGATGCCGTTGATCTTCTTAAGAAGGAAAAATATCTAATGATGTATATGATTAATGATATCGAAAAATGGATGATTAAAAGAGATGATATGCTTTGGAAACAAGTAAATGGAGAGTCATTGGAAGTAGAGGAAATGAAGGATACCCTAATAAAAATAGTTGGAAATATTGAAAGACTTTATGAGAATAAGGTCAATTCTTAAGATTTATTAAAGATTCATCATTAGTGGAAAAGAGTATGCTATAATTTTTTGTGGGATGGAAGTCTTAGGGTTCTATCCCTGAATAATGAGAAAAGAGTTTACTCCTGATCCGATAGGAGTAATTATGACCAAGGAAGAATTAAGGAAGTGACAAGCATTGATAGATACAAGTTCAGTGAGTAAGGGCTTATTGAACAAGGTAGAAAAACACATAATATATTAAGGTGATGAGGAGCAGACCATGAAAAAAGAAACAAAGCGTATAGGAATTTTGGCTTTAGTTGTCTGTGCCATTTTTGCTTTGTCATATATTGTTATGACAAAAGAGAGTGGAGTAGCAGGTCCTACTACTAATTTAGAAAACAAAGAAGAGGTAGGTCTTGAGGCAAGTAATGAATCCACAAATAATCATACTGAGAAGTCGGATAAGCATGATGGCTATGATTCAGGTGATGGTGAAACATCTCTTGATGAAGGTCAGGGAACGGATGAACCAAGTTTTGAGGCTGAGGACTTGACGGTTTTATTGATTGGTCAAGACTTTGTTGAAGGTATGACTGATGTTCTTATGGTTGGACATTTAGATGCTGATGCAGGAATTGTTAAAGTCGTATCTGTACCAAGAGATTTCTATATAAATTTTCGGGAAGAACCTTTTAAGTCCATTCGTGCAAATTCTGCATATCCAAATATGCCCTTAGATCAAAAGTTAACAGAAGTTTTTTATAATCAGTATCGTACAGACGAGGCTCTATTTGTCGTAAGAGATATTGTCAGTGGAATTATTGGTACAGATATTGATTATTTTGCAGTGATTGATACTGGTGGATTTAGGGAGATTGTAGACCTTGCCGGAGGTGTTGAGATTTATGTTCCTGAAAAAATGGATAAAGAAGATCCCCTACAGGGATTAATGATTCATCTTGAAGAAGGTTTGCAGGTACTTGACGGTGATAAAGCAGAGCAGTTTGTCAGATATAGAGAGTATGCCTGGGGAGATTTGGACCGTATTGAAAACCAACAGGCCTTTGTGGAAGCCTTTGTAGACCAGGTGATTATTCATGGTGAAGCTGATAATCTAATGAAGATTGCTTCAAAGGGATACAGTCTTATTAAGTCAGATTTTGGACTGGCTCTGGTGCTAGATTATGTTAACTATATAGTTCAAATGGATTTTGATGAATTGGTTAGTGATGACAATATGATAAAACTCCAGATGTCTGGTATCATAAAGTTAAGTGGTAGGGAGGCTTTGACCTGGGATATGGAAGAGGCTCATCAAGACGTTCAAGAACTGTTTTTTGGTAGTGGTAAAGAGTATTAGGAGGAGCCCTTATGTTCAGTATACAAAAGTATGAAGAACTTGCGATTAATGCATTTCCAGCACTCTTAACAGAGGTTTATGATGGTTGGATATTGAGATTTTCTAATGGTTACACCTACAGAGGTAATTCTATTAATCCACTTTATCGCTCTAGAGAAGATTTGGGAAAGAAGATACTGAGGGTTGAAAAGAAATATGAGGTAATGGGCTTACCTTGTGTCTTTAAATTGACGGATCAAACGGAAGCAGGTCTGGATCAACTTCTCGAAAATGATGGATATAGGGTAGAAAAGCAAGCTGACATTATGACTATGGCTTGCCCACCTAAGATAGGATCTACAGGTATCGTAAAGATTGAAGGTAAAATTGAACCGGATTGGTTGGATGGGTTCCTTAGCATAAACAAAGTTATTGAATCGATGCATACAACAGCAAAAACAATGCTGAAGTCTATTGGTAATCCTCTTGTTTGTGCTAGTATTTGGAGTGGGAAAAAGATGATTGCCTGTGGGCTTGGAGTTATCGAAGACGGTAGGATTGGTCTTTTTGATATAGTCGTTGATGAAAATTATCGAAGAAAAGGTTATGGTACAAAGATTTGTCAGGAAATCCTTAAGGCCGGTGTAAGTCAGGGAGTCGAAAGTGCCTATTTGCAGGTGGCTAATAAAAATACTAGGGCTATTTTGATGTATGAAAAGATGGGGTTTGAAAGGAAGTATACTTATTGGTATCGGGTTAAAGGCTTGAAGGGCAAGAGGAAAATTAATGATTAGATAAGGACATATAAGGATACATGAGGAGCTGAATGAAATTGGCTTCTTTTCTTTTACTTGTCATCAGCCCCTTGGTCAAGTATAATATTATAATGCCTTGATTGAAGTCAGATAAGACATGAGTTAGTTTTAGTTCGAAGCTTACCGGTTAAGTAAAACCCGGGATATTTATAAAGGAGTACTATGATTTATCTGGATTATGTTTCTAACACCCCTGCCAGTCCAGAAGTTATTCGTCGATTTGCAGAGATTGAACAGACAATTCCATATAACCCCAATACAGACAATCCCTTGGCAAAAGAATCTGCTCAGATTCTAGCAAGGGCCAGAGACCGTATGGGCAGGCATCTTGGTATAGACGGTAATCAACTGATTTTTACATCCACAGCGACTGAAGCCAATAACTTGGCCATTAAAGGTTTGGTTAAAGGTTATCCTAACAAGGGTAAACATATTATAACCACTTATCTGGAGCATTCATCAGTAAATGGTGCAGTTGGTGCCTTAATGAATGAAGGTTATGACGTTGACTTTATAGATCTTGACAAGGGCTATGTTGATCTTGATGAACTAGAAGACTTATTAAGACCTGATACAGTCCTTGTTACCCTCTGTCATATTGATGGTGAAGTGGGGATTATCCAGAATATTCAAGATATTGGAAGATTAATTAAGAAAGAAAGCCAGGCTTTTTTTCATGTTGATGGAACACAGGCTGTTGGGAAGATTTCTATAAATCTTGATTTTATTGATTCCTATTCTTTTGCAGCCCATAAGTTTTATGGACTTAATAACAGCGCAGGTCTATACCTAAAAGACGGCTTGATTATAGAACCCCTACATCATGGTGGTAAAAGTCTGTCTCCCTATAGGAGCGGAACTCCGTCACTTGCTATGATTGACACTATGGCTCTTGCTATGGACCAAGCTTATGATAACCTACAAGCAAGGTTGAAGCATGTAAGGACCTTAAATAGTGAGCTTCGTGAATTTTTGGCGGGATTTGGAGATATACAAATCAACAGTCCAAAAGAAGGGTTGCCTTATTTGATTAATATTAGTTTTAAGAAAATTAAGGGAGAGGTTTTTCGGGACCGATTAGCTGAGGAGGGTATTTATCTGTCAACTAAACCGGCATGTTCAGGTAAAAACACGCCTTCCAGGCCTGTTTTTGCAGTGACTGGTAATAGAAAAGCATCTATGTCGACTTTACGAATTAGCATAAGTCACTTAACAAGTCATGAAGAGATTCAGACTTTTAAAGAAAGTTTTAGCAAGATATATAAGGAAATATTATGAGAGAATTAAGCAGGGCTCAGGAAATTGAGCGTACCATTAATAAAAACTTCAAGAAAAGCATTTGGTCTAAATTTGTTAAGGCCATCAATACCTATAACCTGATCCAGGAAGGGGATAAGATTGCTGTCTGTATTTCCGGCGGTAAGGACTCTATGATCCTTGCCAAGTGTATGCAACTTCTTCACCGCTATTCCAAGTATCCTTTTGAGATTGAATTCTTATGTATGGATCCTGGTTATAATGACATTAATAGGCAGCGGATTGAAGAAAATGCTAAGTTAATGGAGATACCTCTTCATATTTTTGAATCAGATATTTTTGATGTTGTAGCGACCATGGACCAAAGTCCTTGTTATATGTGTGCCAAGATGCGAAGAGGTTATCTTTATAAAAATGCCCAGGAACTTGGCTGCAATAAAATCGCTTTAGGTCATCATTTTGATGATGTTATTGAGACTACCTTGATGTCTATGTTTTACGGAGCTGAAATCAAGACCATGATGCCTAAGCTCCACTCTACTAACTTTGAAGGTATGGAGTTGATTCGTCCGCTCTATATGGTTAAAGAGGCAGCTATTATTGAATGGATGAATATGAATGAACTCAAGTTTATCCAGTGTGCCTGCCGATTTACGGAAAACTGTGTCCTTGATGATCAAGGAGGTGGCTCTAAACGTGGAGAGATGAAAAAGTTGGTTAAGAGGCTTAACAAAAAAGATCCAGGCCTTGATATGAATATTTTCAATGCCATGCATAATGTAAATATGGACACCGTTATTGGCTTCCGTAAGGATGGTGAACGGCATATGTTTCTTGAAGAGTATGATAATTGATGTACGCTTTCACTTGTTCTATAAGAAAGATCTCTGTTTGAATTTCATGAGTAGAAACATCTCATAAAATGTCAGGAAACTTTCCAGGCGCAACAATCGCAAGCGAATAAGGCGAAGCCTCTTTGTTCATATAGATAGAATCAACTTATTATGGTAATTTTTTCTTAAGTTTAAAATAGAGTTTTTCCAATTAATAGGCCGAGTGAATCTTTCACATGGCCTATTTTCATGCAACCATCTTTTTTATTAGCGATAGGTTCATTTCCCAGGAAATATGAAAGTTAATGGATTTCTAAGGATAAGAAGGCTGAAATCATGTATGATTAGTTATAAGAAAGTCTCTAATATTATAGAGATGTAAAAATTAAGGAGAGTATAATGTTTTTGTTTGAATCACTACTGCAAGAATATAGAAAGATGTGGTGGGAGTCATCACCGTTAAAGGAACCATCCTTGATACGTCCATATCTGGACAGGCAACTTATTAAGGCTAATGACCAGGAGTTTATAGGTCTTAAGAAAGAGATGATTTATCTTTTTAAGCATATGGATAGAAGAGAGCCTATGTCAGAAGAGAAGAAAATTGTTATTAAAGATCGTGTCATGGATTTCTTGAATATAACCTTAGGAGTAGAGCGAAAATCCTGTGAGATTCTAGATGAGGAAGGATACTATGAAATGACTCTAGCTTTTATGGAAAGAGCTAAAGACTTAGACGATAGTTTTAGTTTTGATGATATTTTTCAGGCCCTTCGAAATGTTTGGGTCATGATATCCCTTCAAATTTACTATGATATGCAAGTTGAGCTAACTGACAGTGTTTTTGCATATAGTATGTTATATCCTCTGACTGATAATTATTTAGACGACCCGACTATTAGTTACCATGAGAAAAAGACCTTTAATAAACGTTTCTATACTAAAATTAAGACTGGTGAAAGTCAGGGTCTTAACCCGGAAGAAACTAGGATTTTTCATATGATTGATCTCATTGAAGGTCAATTTTCCAGACAAGAATATCCAGAGGTTTTTACCAGTTTGTTGGCGATTTTAGATGGGCAGAATAAGAGTCTAGACCAGCAGAATATGGACTCTCTTTTTGACATTGACTTATTGGGGTATACCTTCTATAAAGGTGGATCATCTGTTCTTGCTGATGCTTATTTAGTAAAGGGTGCATTGACAAATGAGGAGTCTATGTTTGCATATGGATATGGTGTTATTCTTCAGATTGCAGATGATTTACAAGACATAAATGAGGATATGGATAATGGACATAAAACGATGATTAACGTAGAGGGAAGGTTCGGTTTACTGGATGGCCTTCTTAATCGTTATGAGTCGTTTATTAATTATTTTCTCAGAATAGTTTTTCAAAGAGATAATAAAAAACGAGAAAGTCTTTATGCAATCATTTTAGTTAGTATTGAGATGTTATTTTTTGATGGAGTGATGAGTAACCGAAAATATTGTAGCAGGACATATATAAGAAACTTTTCTTTGGATAGTCGGTTTAGTAATAAGGGATACAGAAAGCACAATAATCAGGTCAAGAATGTGATTCAGGAATATTATTAATTCTGTTAAAATCAAAATTTTCTCTAAACTGGGAACATATAGTGAAGTTCTTGTCATCTTCTCTTAGTTGCTTAGGATATCCTCTTTTAGTATAATGAAAGTAGTGAATTCAGATATTCAAGATGGGTATTAAATAGCAGAGGAGAAGGACTTATGGATATCAGCGTATTGTTGGAAAATACTACAATTAATGAGCGCTTAGTGAGTGAGCATGGTTTGTCACTGCTAGTGGAATATGTTAGACAGGATACAAAAAGGAAAATGATCTTTGACTTTGGTCAATCTGACGCCTTTATTAAAAATGCACAATCTATGGGAGTTACTTTAAAAGATGTGGATTACGGTGTTTTATCCCATGGACATTACGATCATGGAGGAGGTCTTCTTTCTTTTCTAGAATTGAATAAAAAAGCAAAAGTATATATTCATAAAAGAGCCTTTAGGCCTTATTATAGTCTTGCTGAAGTTCCTGATTCACTGACAGATATTGACTTGGACCAGAATCCTCTTAAGTATGTAGGCTTAAATCCAGATATCAAAACAAAGGTTAATATTGTTCTTGTAGATAAAATAACAGAAATAGATGAAGGTGTACTTCTTGTTTCAGATATTGAGGAGAGGAGTCCAAAGCCATCTGGTAATAAAAGGCTCATTGTAAAAAATGGTGAGTCTTTTCAGTATGATTCTTTTGACCATGAGCAGAATCTTGTTATGATAGGTAATCATTCGTGTGTTCTTTTTGCAGGTTGTGCTCATAATGGTATCATCAATATTGTAGATGATGTAGAGAAAAAGTTGGGAAAAAAGGTGAGTCACGTCATTAGCGGATTACATCTCCATCACAGGGGAGGTAAAACCTACGAATCTAGTGATATTGTTGCAGGTTTAGGTGATTATTTTATTAGAAAAAATATAAAATTATATACGGGACATTGTACAGGGGATAAAGCTTATAAGCACTTGAAGACCATCATGGGAGAACAGCTTCATTATCTTCATACTGGCCTGCGTATTCATATTGAGGATGAGTTGAAAGTTTGAAAGGGGAAGTCAATGGCTAAGAGAAGGAAAAGAAAAACATCAACAAAAAGAAGAAAGAAAATGGCTAAGAGTATTAAGCTTGGAAATGGTTTTAGACTTAATATCAGTCGTTCGGGAATTAACCTAAGTGGTGGAGTTACGGGGGCAAGGGTCAGTCTTGGGACTAAGGGTCTTAAAACTACTATGAGTGTGCCTGGTACGGATTTAAAGAAGACCAAAACCTGGGTATCTACTAAGGATGTTGTTGATGTCATTAAGGGCCAAGATAAGGGTGACGACAAGAGCCAAGTCAAGGATGACGACAAAGGAAAGCATAAAAATAAAAATATTGGTCAAGTAAATGAAAAAAAAGAAGATAGAATTCAGACTAGTCTACCAAAAAGTATAGAAAAAAGAATTCTCGTAAAACAAAGCCTAAAGTTGACTCCTTGGTTTGTGGTTATGATTATCGGGGTCGGACTTCTTTTTCTTAACCTGATTATAGGATTCTCTATTATTGCTATAGGTCTTGTCTTTGTTGTGAGCTCATATTTTTCGGCAGAAGGACATTGTAAGCGAATCTTCAATAAAGGTGTAGATTTTTATAAGGAGGGCAAGAAGACTGATGCTATGGAAATGTTTAATCAGTCTCTAGATATTTATAAGGGCAATCGGTATATTCTTGAAAATGTTGCAGATATCAAAATGGAAGAGGAAGATTATCCTGGAGCAGGTAAGATTTTTATGGACCTAGCCAAGACTTATAAGAGTAAAAAAGCCAAACTGGGTCTTGGAAAGTGTTATCTCATGAACGGTCAGTCTAAGGATGCAATTCCTATTCTTGAACCCCTTCTTGAAGCTTACCAATTTCAGGAAGATGACTTGATGGAGGTTCAGTACTTGCTTGGACAAGCTTATATGGATGAACTTGACTTTGATCATGCTCGTAAAATGTTGAAGCTGGTTTATAATAAAGATTCTGAATATGAGAACATTGGATTTTTGATGGAACGTTTGACTTCATAATATGGACAGGCATAGACTTCTTTTTTGACCATGAAGCAGCATATAAAAAGAGCTGATTACAAGTTATGAGACTTAGTAATTAGCTCTTTTATAATTCTATAGGAAAGTTCTTTATATGAATTTTATGAGTAGAAGCATCTCATAAAATGTTAAGGAAACTTTCCTAGCGTAACAATCGCAAGCGAACGAGGCGAAGCCTCTTTGTTTGATTTATTGATGAATTGAATCTTTCATCAAAACCTATAGATATAGATTTAACCTTTAGCAAATTCAGATATAACTCTAATAATAAGATCAACAGCTTTTTCCATAGATTGAATCGGAACGAATTCATGTTTTCCGTGGAAGTTGTGGCCACCCGCGAAAATGTTGGGACATGGAAGACCCATGTAGGAAAGTCTAGAACCGTCTGTACCACCACGGATTGGTTTAATAATTGGTTCGATATCGAGATCTTCCATTGCTTTTTTAACAATATCCACAATATGGAAAACAGGTTCGATTTTTTCACCCATGTTGTAGTAGTAGTCTTTCATTTCAAGATCGACTGTTCCTTCACCATACTTTTTATTAATAAAGTCTACAGCATCAACAAGGAGTTGCTTACGGGCTTCAAATTTGTTTCTGTCATGGTCACGAATGATATAGCCAGTTGTCGTTTGCTCAACAAGCCCCTGGATGTGGGTTTGGTGAAAAAATCCTTCATAGCCTGATGTGTACTGTGGTTTTTCTGCTACCGGTAGCATAGCGTGTAGTTCCATCATGATGTCCATGGAGTTGACCATACGGTCTTTGGCATATCCTGGATGAACATTACGGCCATGAATGGTAAGTTTTGGATTGTTGGCATTAAAGCTTTCATATTCCAGTTCACCTATGGGACCACCATCAAGGGTATAGGCGTAATCAGCTCCGAATTTTTCGACGTCAAATATATCAGCACCACGGCCGATTTCTTCATCTGGAGTGAATCCAATCTTGATTGTTCCATGGGGAATATCTGGATTTTCAACAAGTTTTGCAACTGCTGACATAATTTCAGCTATTCCGGCTTTATCATCTGCACCAAGCAAGGTTTTTCCATCGGTGACAATCAAGTCTTGACCTTGGTAAACGGACATTTCAGGAAAATCTGTTGGAGATAGAACAATTTCAAGTTCTTTGTTAAGGGTGATATCACCGCCATCATATTCTTTGATAATGCGGGGATTGATGTTTTTGGTTGTAAGGTCAGGAGCAGTGTCCATATGGGCAATAAAACCGATGATAGGAACATCTGTATTTATATTGGATGGAAGGGTAGCCATAACGTAACCGTTTGCATCCATATTAGCATCTTCTAGGCCTAAAGCTTTTAATTCTTCGACTAGAATATTTCCTAGAGTTAATTGACCCTTAGTACTTGGACATGTTGTTGAACTTTCATCTGAGGTAGTTTCAACAGCGATGTATCTTAAAAATCTGTCTAACACATTCATAATAATTTCCTTTCAACTTCAATTTTAACTATTATCCAAAGTCCAAAAATATAAAATGGAAGTTAAAATACTTGATAATAGTTATCTTTTGAGTCAAGTATATCAAAGTGTTAAACATAAAGCAATTCAATGTCTCCCTTATTTATAAATCCATACTTAAGAACTTTTGATTTTTTTCACTTGTCTTCTTATGATCTGCTACCTGTTCAGTTTTAAATGATGCTATTTGACTCTTGAGAAGGTCTGCTTGACTGGATAATTCTTCACTGGCAGCAGCGGTCTCTTCAGCTACAGCACTGGTTGATTGAATGACTTCAGAAATCTGTTCGATACCCATATTAATCTGTTCGATACCTGATAATTGTTCATCTGAAGATTTGGCAATGCCAGTAATAAGGTTGGTAACCTTGCTTACCTCTTCAACAATAGAGTGTAAGGCATCTGCGGATCCTTGAGCTATGGACATACCCTCGTTGACCTTATCCACTGATCCATTGATTAAGTCTGTTGTTTCTTTAGCAGCAGCAGCAGACCTGGAAGCTAAATTTCTGACTTCTTCTGCAACTACAGCAAAACCTTTACCGTGTTGGCCCGCTCTGGCAGCTTCTACAGCTGCGTTTAAGGCAAGAATATTAGTTTGGAAGGCAATGTCATCAATGACCTTAATAATTTTTGAGATATTGTTGGAAGAATCTTTGATTTCTTCCATAGCTGCTAACATGTTAGTCATTTGGCCGTTTCCAGTTTCAGCATATTCTTGGGCAGATAGGGTCATGGTAGATGCTGTGTTGGCTTCTTTTGTATTATCCCTAGCCATTGAAGCGATTTCTTCTATGGAAGAACTTAGCTCTTCAACAGAGCTTGCCTGTTCTGTTGCACCTTGAGACAGGGACAAACTTGACTGTGATACTTGATCGGAACCTGATGCAACTTGGTCAGACGCTTGATTGATTTCCATGAGTAGATTTTTAATCTTAGCAATCATCTTATTGAAGGAAGCAGAGATATCTCCGATTTCGTCCTTTTGATTAACATTACTATAAACGGTCAAATCTCCTGTGCCTGCCTTGACCATTGAATCTTTAACATTTCTTAGTGGCTTAACTATTAAGCTTTGCGTAAATATATAAGCGATAACAATGGCTAGTAATAAAGAGGATACAAGGATGATAATAACACTTTTTGCAACCGCATTATTGGCTGACATGTAATCGTCATAGTTAGCAGTAACTGCTAAACCAATATTACCAACTTTGGCATAGCGAACGTACTTATAGACACCATTAAAGGTATAAAATTTTTCGTTATCTACATCATTATTGAAGTCAACAATCATATCTTCTAACTCTGGAATGCCTTGTTTGTTTAGGTATACTTGAAATTCCATTTCTGGATCAATATGGGATAAGGTAAGTCCTTCGCTGTTATAAAGATAAGCATAGCCAGTATCAAAAACTTTTATACTTCTTACATATTCACTTATATTACTGAACTTGACTGAAGCGATAACTGCCCCAACAATCTCATTATCTTTGTAGACTGGACTTGCTATGGCAATAACTGGAATGTTGGTTAGCTTAGATTGTATTACATCACTGATGCCGACTCTACCTTCTAGGGCTTCACCTAAATAAGCCCTGTCTGTTAAATCAAGATTAACATTTGGGTTTGTGTCAGTCATAAGTGCTTGAGCATTATTATCTGTTAGCACTAGGCTGTCGACAATATCATTTTGCTGTTTGTAATGATTTTGTAGAATCTCGTAGGCTTCATCTCGAAATTCTGTGTTTCCGGAAATGAATTCCGTTATTGAATGGTCACCACCGATCAACTGTGTGATAAGAGTGGCCTTATCATATTCTCCTTGTATGATATCTTTTGTCATATAGACCATATCATATAATTTAGCGCTTACGGATTCCTCTGTTTCCTTCTTAAACATGTTCAAGGATGAAATACCAAGAACAATTAGAGGAATAGCTATTAGTGCTATCATTAGTGTAATTAATTTTGTTTTCATACTGCGAAAATTCATGTATACTCCTTTCAATTATCTATACAAATTTCCTCATAATAACTTCTAAAAAGAAGTTAGTTAGTAATTACTAACCATATTATATCATTTAATATTTATAAGGTAAAATATTTTATTTTAAATAAATTATGAACAAATTTTCAAGGTAGTTAACCTAAATTTAGGTGAGGCAGACAAAAAATTAAGAATGCAGTTCCTATGAATTTATGGCATTATAGATGAAGAGTTTGATAAACTTAAAAAGAGCATTGCATCCTTAATGGGGATGCAATGCTCTTTTGGTTCTTTACTAGGAAAGTCCTCCATAGGACTTTCCGTCGACAATTGGAACAATTTGCCTTCGGCGAAGCCACTCTTCTTGCATATGAATTTTATGATTGCGACAGGAGTTGATTCGTCCAACCTTCTATCTTATCTTTATCTGATAAGTCCATAATCCAGTCATTTGGTAAGGCGTCAAAACCGTCTCTTGCACCAAAAATCATGCCAATGACCATGGCCCTTCCAGCACTGTCACCTCCAGCATAAGCATTTTCAATAAGAGCTTCTTTGAAGGTTTTAGCCTTTAGTAGAACTGAAAGGACTGCAGGTAAGCCGTACTTACTAGAACAAGACTGACCAATCATTTTGATTCCATCAACGATGGATGACCGATCAGCTAGGGCTACTTCATAAGCATCATAAATCAATGGATCTATATTTACATGACGTTCCAATGATTCGTTAATGGAAAGTCCTTCTAAAACATCGATGGTCACCCGGATGAAAAATCTGGATATAATTAGAAGTTTAGGGTCACTGTGGGTTAAACGCACTTCCTTAATGATGCTATTTTCAAAAGCTTCTTCATCTTCATAAGATAAAAGAAAGTGTGGACCGGTTCGTGCATACCCACCGAGTTCATCTGAGTTTGATCCTATATCTGAGTCACGTAGAAGGGAAATAGATTCTTTTGTTGCGTGATCCATATAGAAATCGACATCATCTCTTAACATAAGTCGTAGCCACTTCTTTTTAAAGTCATGTAAAGAGAAGTGCTTGTTTTCAGCAAGAGACTCAAGAAGAAGCATGCTTTGTCTACCGTAATGAGTCAAGTCTCCAGCCTTTTTACCTGGATGGTAGGAGGTGTAGTCAGGATTGGTATATCCTTTAATTGGAGTGAAATTTTGTTTGATCTGATCTGTGTCATAAATCCAGTGAGGTCCTAGGGAAATGGCGTCACCAATAAAAGCACCATAGACTAGGCCTTTTCTCTTGTTACTCTTGTCCATAAAGTCACCTCGAATCCTGAAGGTGGATAGATTATAGTATTTTCATAAATTCAATAAGAATCCACTCTTCGCGTTAATGATAATTGATATCATTATTATATCATAGGGATTGAAGAGATACAAACAATCAAATTTGATGAGTGATATTGATTGAAACATCTTGTTTTGATAGGTTTAACTTAGAAAATGACCAAGGATTATCAAAATCTTTCGGTGATTTGCTGATTTTTATTGATCGGTATTGATTGAAATTGATTGAAGTGATAAAATGATAATACAAGTCGTACTTATAGGGCAATTGTGTGTGGATTATATAAAAAGGAGAATGGATATGTTAATCAATATAGAGCCTAAAGAAATTTTTGAAGCGAATGTATGGGCATAGGTGACTCTTATGATGCCTGAAGAACGAAGACAAAAAATACTTGAAATTGTATATACAGATCGAAGTGCGACAGTTCAGAAATTATGTGAAACGCTTAGAGCTTCAGAAGCAACGATTCGTAGGGATTTAACCGTTCTTGAAGATGAAGAGAAATTGGAAAGAGTTCATGGCGGTGCTATTGCAAGATCTGATATTCCCTTAGAGAGGGAAGATACTTTTAATGAGAAAGAGGGTGTTTTCCTTTTTGAAAAAAGGCAGATTGCTCAAAAAGCCTTTTCCTATTTAAGAGATTATGACAGTATTTTTTTAGATGGGGGAACAACAACTCTTGAATTGGCTAAACTTGTTGGACGATCAAGGATACATGTGACAGTTTTTACCAATGCTCCTCATTTTTCTCAATATGTTTCTGCAAATCCAAATGCAGACCAGTATATTGTTGGTGGCAAGATCAGAAATCGAACTTTAGCTGTTGTTGGGCAGACTGCCATTGATACCATTCGGAAGTTTAGAATTAACAAGGTTTTTATGGGTGTCAATGCCATTAGTGTTGAATATGGGTTTACAACTCCGGATTTTGAAGAAGCTGAGATGAAAAGAGCAATTCTTGAACGAGGAAGAGAGCGCTATATACTGGCTGACCAGAGTAAATTTGACAAGGTTGCTTTATGTGAGATTATGCCTCTGACTGCAGTTGATTATATAATCACATCACGACTTAAAGATGAAGAAATGAAACAAAGGATTATCCGGGAAGGTGTCAAGTTCATTGAAGCAGTAGAGGAAAGCTGACAAAGGTAGGACTAAACTTTTCATTTAGGCAGACTGAACGGAGTGTATTTGTACAAGAAAAGGAGTAACCTATGATTACGACAGTAACCATGAATCCTGCAATTGATAAAATTGTAGAAATCAACGAGATGGCATTAGGAAAAGTTCACAGGGTATCGGGACAAGTGGAGACCTTAGGTGGTAAGAGTATTAATGTAGCAAGAATACTGTCAGGGCTTAAGCAGGAAACAAAGGCCCTATGTCTAGTTGGTAGTGATAATTATAGCGTGATTAAACATCATGCAGATGCAGACGGTATTACGCTGGAACCTGTTCTGGCTCCTGGTGTAACTCGAACTAATTTAAAGATTACTGAACCAGATCAAGGTTACAGGACAACAGACATCAATGAAGCCGGCCTAATGGTATCAACAGATAAGCTGACTGAAATAAAAAGTAAGATTACTGGCCTAGGTATTGCAAGTGACTACATGGTCTTTAGCGGAAGTTTACCAAAAGGTGTGGAAGAGGATTTTTATAAGAAGATGGCAATCGAACTTGCCGAGAAAACAAAAGTCATTGTTGATGCAGACGGTAAAATACTTAAGTTAGCTCTTGAAGGTAAGCCATTCCTCATTAAACCAAACATTCACGAGTTTGAGACAGCTCTTGGTAAGACTTTTGATTCAGACGAGGATATTGTAACGACAGCACGGGACATGATAAGGACATACGGAATTACCTACATTCTTATTTCAATGGGAGAAGACGGAAGTATACTGGTAGCTGAAGATTTTGCCCTGAAAGCTGATATATTAAAGGTCAAAGTCCTTTCAACTGTTGGAGCAGGTGACTCAATGTTGGCAGGTGTTATATATGGTCTGACCAAACATGGCGATATGGACGAAGTGGCTAAGATGACAAAAGCTTTGACTTATGGTGTGGCTTCATCTTCCATTGCTATCAGCACTCAAAGCCACATGGTAATTGAGGAGTCAGACCTAGTATCAACGGCATCTAAGGTTACTATTAAAGTCATATAGTCATTGGGAATAAAGTAGAGATCATAAAAGGAATGGAAGTATAGAAATATTGTAGTAAGTAACTATCATTAACATATTTAAACAAAAATCAAACCATTATATTGGAGGAAAAAGAAATGATTAAATTTGATACAGTTGTAGCATTTTCAGAAGGATTACATGCAAGACCAGCATCAGAACTCGTTAAAGTATGTCAAAAAGCAAAGTCAGACATCAAGATCATTAAAGAAACAACAGAAGTTAACCCAAAGAGTATTCTTGGTATCCTAACACTTGGAGCTGGTCATAATGATTCTCTTTCAATTGTTGTTGACGGTGAAGATGAAGAAGAAATCGCTGCAAATCTTAAAGCTTTCTTTGCATCGAATTTGGACTAATATTTTAAGTATGGAGTATTTGGCTCGTTTAATTAGCTATGTTACTTACAATTTCATAGATCACACGGCTAGAAGAAGTTGTCCTAGGACAACTTCTTTTGCTGTAAAGAAATATGTTTCTTTCTTAGAATTGATATACTATTAGTCAGATATAATCATATCACTTTTTAATCGTTCAATATGTGTGCTAATCTTATGGCGCTGGTATAAGAAGAGGCATCCTAAAAGGATGGAAAAAAATCCGATGTAAAAATTAAAATTGAATATGTTGCCGATGCCTGAGTCGTCTACCATCAGAGAGAAGGCTATTAAGATGTTGGCAAATCCGATGAGTAATTCTGCAATTGCAGGTAAAGTCCAAAAGAGTTGTATTTTCTTTAGGTAGGTGATTTTGGACTCGTTGTTGGTATATAAGTCAAAGGGGCCATCAGAGGCTCTTTTGCGAAGGTAAACCCATCGTAAGTAAGAGGCAATAACCTGGATTCCATTATCTTCAAGAAAACTTAGGTAGTCTGCAGAGGCAGGGGTTGATGCCAGGGAATCCAGAAGCTCAATCCGATAGATATAGGTTTCAGGGTCTTCAGTAGTAAACTCATATTTACACCAGGTGTATTTGACTAAGCTATAACCCTTCTGAGACATTATATTGAGCCACTTTTCTTCTTTCTCATAGTCGTAAAACATCTTTCTAACTATACGTTTCATTTTTTATACCCCCTGTGTATCAGATTCACTAATATCGACCTGACCTTCTGATATTACTTTTGTACCGTTGTCAATGAGTTCCCATAGTCGAATAATTTCCTGTTTAACTACGGTTTTACCTATTTCAGTAATGACATATTCTTTTTTTCTTGAATCAGTTGGTTTATGAACCGGTTCAATCCATCCTTTGTCCATTAGGGTATTAAGGGCTCCATAGAGAGTACCAGCTCCTAGAGTTACCCTTCCCTTGGTAATCTCTCCAATATGATTCATAATGCCGTAGCCATGCATGGGTTCAAATAGGGATATGAGTATATAATATACAGCTTCTGTTAAGGTGTTACGGGCATTAGTTTCAGGCATTTTTTCCTCCCAGGACGCATGGACGAGCAGTAAATCTAAGATTTATGACCAGTCCGGTTGCATGGTTAATAGTATCGCTTGCTGATATATCGGCTAACGTAATACTATTATATCGTCAACCGATATACTTGTCAAGAGGTGTGCATAAAAAGTTGAATTTTGCTATAATAGATTGAGTATAGAAGAGAGTTATCTTACATAATATACTTAACAGAATAAGGAGATAGGAATCATGAATTATATAGAAGAAATTCGTAATTATGAACCAATTAATGAACAGGAAAGTACAGATAAGGAAATTATTCTGAAGTATATTGAAGATTATTCCCATAATATCCTTTTGAGAGAAAACCAGGTGGCTCATATGACCTCGTCTGCTATTATACTCAATAAAGACCATACAAAAATGCTCATGATTCATCATAATATCTATAAGACTTGGACCTGGGTCGGTGGTCATGCAGATGGAGAAGACGATATGCTCAAACTTGCTCTTAAAGAAGCAGAAGAAGAAACAGGTATTAAGCAATTCGATGTAATTACAGATATTGCAACTATAGATATACTTTTGGTAGACAGTCATATTAAGAAGGGAAAATATGTAGCTCCCCATCTTCACTTAAATGTTGCATATGTTTTTGAAGCTTATGAGAATCATGATTTGGTCTTAAATAAAGACGAAACATCAGGGTTGAAATGGATTCCTCTTGAGGAGATTGAAAATTACTCTGGAGAGCCATCTATTATATACGTCTACCATAAAATGCTCGAAAAAGTTGGTTTTTTTAGAGGAATTTCATAATAAAATGGAACATATTTTCATTAAGTATGGCTGAAACCCTTGACTTATTTCTGAAATAATGTATTATAAAAGAGACCTTGTATTATGAGAATAAATAGTATCAGCTTAATTTTTTGCGAATTGGCTAGTATCCTATTATCATTAGTCAAGGAACAAAATTTTATGGAGGTACATGTTAATGACAGGTACAGTTAAATGGTTCAATAGCGACAAAGGTTTCGGATTCATTACTTCTGACGAAGGAAACGATGTATTCGTACACTACTCACAAATTCAAAAAGACGGTTTCAAATCTCTTGAAGAAGGCGAAAAAGTTTCTTTTGAAGTAGTTGAAGGTGCTAAAGGCCCTCAAGCTGAAAACGTACAAAGCTTATAATATAAGTAAATAATACGGTTTCCAAGGCTATCCACTTTGTGGATAGCCTTTAATGTGTTGCAAGAAATTTTTCCAATAAGAGTATAATGTATCTGAATTAAGAAAATATAAAGGATCGGTATAAGACATGCTTATTTTCAAACCAAAATTTTTTACAACTATTAAAACCTATACAAAGGACCAGTTTTATAAGGATGTCATTGCAGGAATGATTGTTGCCATTATTGCCTTGCCTCTTTCTATAGCTCTTGCTATTGCATCAGGGGTGACACCTGAAATGGGACTTTATACAGCTATTATTGCAGGTTTCCTTATTTCATTCCTTGGTGGAAGTAGGGTGCAGATAGGTGGACCTACAGGAGCTTTTATGGTTATCGTCTATAGCATTGTGATGGAGCATGGTATTAGGGGATTGACAATTGCAACGCTGATGGCTGGTGTCATGATGATGATTTTTGGCTTTATCAAGTTGGGCAGTGTCATTAAATATATACCATATCCCATTACAACAGGCTTTACAAGTGGTATTGCCTTAACTATTTTTACTTCTCAGATAAAAGATTTTTTAGGGCTTGAAGCGGGTAACCTTCCTGTTGAGTTTATTGGGAAATGGAAGGTCTACATAAATAGTTTTGATACAATTAATCCAGTTACCTTACTTATCGGAACTGTGGCCTTGCTAATTATTATCTTCTGGCCCAGAGTGAGTAAGAAAATACCGGGAACACTTATAGCACTAATTGTGACGGCAATTATAGTCAAGGTTTTTCATCTTGATGTGGCGACTATAGGAACAAAATTTGGAAGTTTGTCGGCTGCAATGCCTAAATTAAGTGTACCTGATGTTGCTATAAAAGATATACAAACATTAATGATGCCAGCTATTACCATTGCCATACTTGGGTCTATTGAATCCCTTCTTTCAGCTGTAGTTTCAGATGGGATGATTGGAGGAAGACACAGATCGAATATGGAGCTTATTGCCCAAGGAGTTGCTAATATGGCATCAGCTTTATTTGGTGGAATACCAGCAACAGGAGCAATAGCAAGAACGGTTGCCAATATAAAAAATGGTGGTCGTACACCGGTTGCCGGTATGGTTCATGCTCTTACCTTGTTATTGATGATGGTCTTTCTTATGCCTCTGGTAAGGCTAATACCTTTGGCTTCCTTAGCGGCTGTGCTTATTATTGTTGCTTATAATATGAGTGATTGGCGTGAGTTTCTTGACCAGTTTTCAGGACCTAAAAGTGATGTTTTAGTTCTTTTGACCACCTTTCTCATTACCGTATTTGTTGACTTAGTTGAGGCTATTCAGATTGGAATGGTTTTAGCTGCATTCCTCTTTATGAGGAGAATGAGTGACGTGACCAAGGTTAATATGGAGTTGGATGCTTCTGAAGGTGAGACAGTGAATCTTAAGACTGATTCAAGACTAAGGGCCTTAAGCAATATTCAGATATACGAAATAAACGGACCCTTTTTCTTTGGTGCAACAGATAAGTTTGTTCATGCCATGACAGCCATAAGGGATACAACAGATTATCTCTTGATTCGTATGTCTCATGTTCCTGTGATGGATGCCACTGGTTTAAAGGCTTTTAAATCAACCTTGGAGTATTGCTCACATAAACATATCAAGGTTTATGTGACAGGTGTAAATCCGCAACCTTTAGAAGTTTTGAATACTGCTAAAATCAAAAACCTATTACCTTTTGACCATATAAATATCAGTGAAGATGACCTGATACAGAAAATCACATATCCTAGCTAAATATATGGTGTATAAGGCCTCTATATCTTTTTACCATAATATTGTTCATTATGTAAAAGCGGAAATTTTTACTTGGAAAGAGACCTGTGGTAAAATGAAGATGGAATGTCAAAACATTGACAATCTATCTGACTTACACTTTATAATGGATATAAAAGAGGAATTACATGAAGTTAAAAATTGGTGACATAATCATCATTCTATTTTTTCTTATTTCCAGCACAGGCTTATTGATTAGCCATGCTATGGGTCGTATCGTATCAGATGATATGATTGTGGAAGTGGTCATTGAGAGACAAGTGGTAGATAGACTAGCCTTGAATCAGGATGTGGAAAAAACATATGTCAGTGAGCTTGGAACGAATACCCTAATCATTCATGATGGCAAGGTCCACGTTCACGATGCAGACTGTAAGGACAGGATTTGTGTCAATACAAAAGAAGCTCAATACGGTGGTGATGCCATTGTATGTTTGCCTAATCGATTTTCTGTAGAGATTATAGGAGAAATTGGAGGTAAAGTCGATGCCATATCGGAGTAGTGTACAAAGAATGGTCTTTTTAGCTCTTTTAGCTGCTGTAGCTATTGTCTTAAGTTATTATGAAAGGTTTATTCCTATGCCCATAGCTGTTCCGGGTATGAAGCTCGGTTTAGCAAATACAATAACAGTAGCAGCCCTTTATTTTTTCAGAAAGAAAGAGGTTTTTGCAGTGGTAATCATTCGGATTGTGATGACAACACTTCTGACTGGTAATGTTATGGGATTTGTTTATAGTTTGGCCGGAGGCCTCTTAAGTTTCTTTGGTATGGCACTCCTTTATCAGTTTTTCCTTAAATGGTTGACACCAATTGGTATTAGCGTCATGGGAGCATATTTACATAACATAGCCCAGTTAACCGTTTTGGCCTTTATAACAGGAAGTATAACTGTAGCAATTTCCTACAGCCCTATGATAATGGCAGCAAGTTTGGCAACCGGGCTATTTGTTGGTATAACAGCCAATTTCTTTAAAGGCAATATATTAGGTAATTTTATAAAACCCCAACCACAGAGTTTACAATGATGTGAAGTAGGAGACTGAAAAAATAAATGATACCATAAAGCATAAAGTTCTTAACAGAGATGACAAAGGTCGTCTCTTTTTTTTGTTCTTTGAAAAAGGTTTGTACTCCTTTATAAACTGGAATAGCAGTAAGGAGGGTTAAAGCGCTGATTAGTGGTAGAAAACCAAAGGCTATACTTAGGATTAGCAGTATATAGGATCCAAGGTATATGAGGGCAAAAACAATTAAAGCAAATCGCTTACCAATAAAAAAAGGTAGAGTATAGCGTTGATTTTCAATATCGTCCTTGATATCACATATATTGTTGGCAAGCATGATACCACCAATCATAAGAATAAGGGGGGCGCAGACAAAAGCAATAGCTATTATTTCTTTAAGATTAACCTGGAAGTTGAAGACCCAATGATTCAAAGAAAAAATAATATAGCCATGGTCAAAAACCTGTGAATATACAGTGACAAAAAATATAAAACCACCCATCATGATTCCAGAAACCAACTCACCAAGTGGGGTTCTAGAAATTGGCAAGGGTCCAAAAGAATAAAGAATCCCTATTCCAAAGGAGACCATTCCAATAAGAAGAATAACAATATCTGTTCTGAAGACAAGCCATATACCCATAACAACTGTAATAATTAATAGGATGGCAATAGTTGTCATAACTTGGAAGTCGGAAAGCTTATGGGAGACAATTGCATTATGTTCTTCATAATTATAGCCATGTTTTTTATAGGCTCGTTTGTAATCCATAAAATTATTAATGGTAGTCGTAGCCATATCGATGGAGATAAGGCTGATGAAAAAGATGATTAAGTTCAATGGCTTCAAGTCATTGTATCGATAATAAGTATAGGCGATGCCTATGATATAAGGGATGATACTGGCAGTTTTTGTCTGTATTTCTACCAGCTTTAAGTAAGCTTGCAGGGTCATGTTCATTTCCTTTCAAAAGAGTATTTGTTTTTGGGACGGCCAACGTTGCCGTAAGATAGTTCCAGATAGATGACACCTTCCAATTCCATTGCTTCTAGGTATTTACGGGCAGTGATTCTTGATATACCAAGAACGTGAGCAATTTCTGAAGAAGTATAGCTTTGGTCTGGATGTTCCTTCAAATAATTGATGATATTCTCATAGGTCTGGTTCTTCCAATCCACATCGCTGTTCTTGTTTGTGATGATACGATCAACAATGTGCTGTTGTATATAGTCTTTACTGGCGATTAAGTCTTTTCTTTTCCGAAAATTCTCAATAGCCTCTTGAAAACGTTCATATTTAAAGGGCTTAAGAATATAATCATATACACCATAACGCCTGGCATTTTCTAAGGATAGGGACCTTTGGTCGGCTGTAATCATAATGGCATCGACATTAATATTTTCCATACGAATCCATTTAAGAAGATCCAGTCCTGATCCATCTGGTAAGAAAATATCAATAAGAGCAAGGTCAATAACTTTTTCCTTGAGAATCTTTTTAGCTGATGAAATATTACTTGCTTTGCCTGCAATGCCTGTGTGGCTGAGTTTATACAAAAATTCTTCAATGACATTCATGACCATCTTATCATCTTCAATTACTATAATTTTTAGATCGTCAGATTTTGACATACCATGTTACCTCCTCTTCATTTTTCCAGTAGATTTCACCTCCGGCATTACTGATGGTGGAATGGGTCAGATAAAGCCCATAACCATGGTCGCTGCCTTTGGAGGAGTATCCCTTCTTAAAAATATTTTCCGGAGTATCAATTAGGGGTGGACCGTTGTTACTGATTTCCATTTCTAGATGGTTTTCATCTGCTGATATAAAGATGCTAATAAAAGGGTCAAGAGCTTTTTCTAAAACATCCATACTATTATTGATGATATTTCCTATAACAAGGCAGAAATCTTCAGATGAAATGGACTTGGGGAGACCTCTAACTGTTGAATCTTCGTCAATATAGAATTTTATTTTCTTCTCTGAGGCCTGTTCATACTTAACGAGTAAAAGAGCGGCAATATTGTTGTCATGAATCTGTGCTGTTAGAAGTCTATTAAATTGATGGTTCTTATTAGCCTGACCTTCGATGAAATCTAAGGCCATATCATAGTTTTCAAGTTGGATCAGTCCTGAAATGGTTTGTAGCTTATTCATGAACTCATGGTTCTGGGCTCTTAAAGATTCAATGAGGGACCGATAGTCAGTTAGCTCTTCAGCAAGGACTCTCGCTTCAGTCATGTCCTCCATACTTAGGACTTGACCGGTTATTTTACCATCAGCGTCTTTAATGGGACACAAATGAATGAGAACCTTGACATTTTTTTCCAGGCTACAAACTTGGTGGTGGTGACTGCTCCCTTTAATTCTTGTATTAGTGAAGATCTTGTTCAGATAGGGTGAAATTTCCTGGATATGTTTTCCTGTCGCTTGTTTAATATTCAGAAAACTAGAAGCCCTCTTATTGCAAAGAGTAATATAACCTTCATGGTTAACTGCAATTATACCCCGTTCTATATTTTGGAAAATAAGATCCTTCTCTGTTACTAAAAGAGCAATGTCCTTAGGTTCAAGTCCAAAGGTGGATTTCTTTATATTCAATGAAAAAATAATGGCAGCACCAAGACCTAAGATAATACCGAATACTAAGGTTCCTTCCATAATCGATACATAATTTTGATTTTCGCTTTTAGCACTTGTTGTCAATAGGCCGACAAGAACGGCTCCTATCTGCCTATGGCCATCATATATAGGCGCGAAAGCCCTAACAGCTGATATGAGTTCATTGTTGTCCAGAGATACATAAGAGAGTCCTTCTGTAAGGACTTTGGCCTGTCCTCCATTTTTATAGGGCTTATAAAGGCCACTTTCATAGGGATAGGAGTATTGAATACCCTTCATATCCATGACAATAATGTATTGATATCTGGTGGTTTTCATTAAAGGTAAAAGAAGTTTTTGTATACTATCGTCTTGTTTACCTTCTGAGAGAGCTTCTATAAGGTCCGGCATGACAGAAACTGTAATAGCCATATCCAGAGAAGCACCTTTTAACTGGTTTTCTAGGGAAGCATTACTTTGATAGATATAGACAATGGAGATGAGGCCTACAATAACTGCCATAAGGATGGATAGCATTAAAAATGTTTTGTGTTGGAGCTTCATTCCATGGTCTCCTTTCCTTCTATTAGTGATAATTTGACTGCTTCTAAAAGAGCTTCACTGGTATAGGTAGCACCAGATATGGCATCAATGTCTGTTGAGCCAGCCTTGATGATCCGAGGTGGTAACTTTTCAAATACAATATCAGAAAGAACCTTAGGATCTTGGTGATCAAGAATGTTGATTTCTTCGATGGCATAAGCGCTTAGGGTGACTTCTACTGTTAGGGTACTGTAGTAGCCTTCTGCCTGATTGATGTAGGTTCCAGGTTTATAAATAGGATCTTTGCTAGAACATCCTTGACATATAATTATAGGTAAACAAAAAAAGGCAAGTAAAATAATCTCTCTTAGCCTTTTTCTTGGAAGTTTTATCATGGTATTCCTCCAAACCCTAAAGTATCCTGTTAATTAATTGTGGTAGTAGTTCCATCAGCATGGATTTAGTATCACCCTCAGGTAGACGGTTAATTAATTCCTCTGCCCTATTATTATACCTTAAGGCAAGGTTTCTTGTCATCTCTATTGCGCCTGAAGCCTTGATGATTATCATAATCTCTTTCAATTCGTCTTGGGTCAAGTCTTCCTTTAATAACTTGGCTAAAGGTTCTGCATAGGTTGCTTCTGATTGAAGGGCCAAGATAACGGGCATACTGTAGTAACCTCTTATAATGTCAGATTGTAACTCTTTGCCTACAACCTTTGGATCACCTGTGTAGTCTAGTAAGTCGTCAAGAATCTGAAAGGTCATTCCAATTTCATAGCCGATACGGCCAAGAAGTTTGACGTGCTCATCTTTAGCTTTGGCATAATAAGCACCTGAGCTTAAAGCTGTTGAAATAAGGGCAGCTGTTTTACCTGATACGATTTTTATATATTCAAAAGGAGTGATACTAATATCGTAACGTTTATGGTGCTGCTTCATATCTCCTACACAAATCTGAGTAACCACTTTAGCCAGTCTGACAGCCAAGTCTTTTTTTAGATTAAGATGGGTAAGCATAAGGAAGCATTGACTGAGAAGATAGTCACCCATATAAACAGCATATGGAGCTCCGTATTTGGCTTGAATGGAGGTTTTGCCTCTACGGGTTTTGGCTTGATCGATTATGTCATCATGTACAAGTGTTGCCAGATGAATAGTCTCAATAGCTGTTGCCATGTTGATGATTTCTTCTTCTTTTTTTGACGATATTTTACCCATTCGACTTCCAATAAGAAGTAGGAGAGGGCGAAGCATCTTGCCACCAGTAGTGAAAAGGTAGTCCAGAGAACCGTTAAGATAACGGTCCCCTGAACGGGTTTGTTTTTGCATATTTATTTTAACTTTTTCCAGTTGAGCTAGAATAAGTGGGTCGTTGATTAATTGTTTTGACATGAAATCACCTATTTCTTCAATCGTAGGTATTTGTATTGACACATGTAGCCCTTATATGTCTTAAGGGTAGTGGTTTTAGGAATAGAGATACCATTTCTGGACAAACTTTAGTTTCATCCATTGCTTTTTAAGGAAAGGCAATACATAGTAATCAAGCCCGAAAGTGGATCCACTACCACCGATTAAGGCAACCCCGACTGCCATAAACCAAAGCATTTCTAATGGGGCAGTTCCGGATACCCAGATCATAGCACCCATAACAACTGAAGCAGCTGAGGCCAGCATAGTAAATAAACCACCGATAAGTGCTAAACCAATAAGTATCTCTCCAATGACCATTACAGTTTGGAAAACACTGGCCATGGCAGTGAATTCACCAGTTGATTGATAGAAGACCAGGTCCATGGACTTATCTACTATATTAGCAATAAAATCAGGTACTGGCAACGGGCCATCCCATGAGTTAAATAATTCAAAATAATGCAATATTTTTTCTATTATATTGGCATCTGCTGCTAGTTTTACAGCCTCAGTCGTATCTTCTACAACTTCAGATGCTGCTGATACATCTACCTTGGAAGGCATAAGGAAAATATTACTTGGATCTTCAAGAATCTTAGGTAGCTTAAGCATACCTTCTGTAAACCATTTCGCACCAACAAAGATACGAAGGGGTACCAGCCAGAAATTAGGCGAACGCTTGGAGAAATGTCCACCAAGAAAAGATCTACGATTTTGTACATGGAAGAATTCGTGCATCATATAGGTCCACAATTTATGGAAACCTAATACTTCTAGGAAGTAAATCATATTGATTACATGTTTAATTAACATGGCAATAAATCCTGAGAAGATAAATTGCTTTTTCTTGCCACCTACTTGAGCGACTCCATAACGACCACCTATACAAACCATAGCACCATGAAAAACAGGCTTATATGGTTTTAATGGTTTTTCTTCAATTGTAGCTATAATATTTTTTGAAACAAGCTTTGCAGAATGTTCTGCATTTTCAACCATTTGCGGAACCGGTCTTTCTTCACCTTCAGGAATGAAGAAGATGTTATCACCAACAACAAAAACATTGTCGTGGTTGGATGAACGAAGAAATTCGTCAGTTTGGACACGGTTACGAGGTGCCTTTTTGATCTGCTCATTTGATAAATGTTCAAGTATATCACTACTCTCAACACCGGCTGCCCAGATGGTTGTATAAGTATTAATACATGCTCTACCTTCGATACATACAGCATTTTCTTGAACTTCTATAATATTTGATTTTGTTAGGATTTCAACGCCAAGTTTCTTGAGTCGTTTTTCAGTTTTTTTAATCAATTTATCGTCAAAGGTAGGTAGGATTTTAGCTAGAAGGTCAACGACATAGAGTTTAACTTCATCAGCTGGTATATTGAAATTGAAGCAGAGTTGCTCTTTCCATTCCGCCAATTCACCTATCATTTCGATGCCGGTGAATCCACAACCAATAACAACGAAGGTTAAAAGATGTTCACGTTCTCTGGCTGATTTGGCAACACTGGCTTTTTCGAATGCTTCAAGTATACGGTACTTTATCTTAAGTGCATCTTCATAGGACCATAAGGTTAAGGCATGTTCTTGGGCACCCTTACAACCAAAGAAGGTTGGTTTGGAACCTGTTCCAAGAACTAGGTAATCATAGTCGTATGTGTCCTTAATACCTTCAAGTGTTTGACCGTCAAAATCAATATTCTTGATTTCGTCAAGGACTACAGTTATTTTTCTACCAAAGAAGACTTTCTCAAGATCGATACGAATGGATTCTTCAGGAGCTCTATTAGCTGCAACTTCATGTAGTTCTGTCAACATCGTGTGGTAAGCATTTTTGTCAATAATCGTAATGGTGATGTTGTTATCTTTTTGATATTTCTTTGCAAGCTTTTTAGCGGTAAGGATACCACCGTAGCCGGCGCCAAGAACAACAATGTTTTTCTTTTCGCTCATTTTTTTCTCCTTTATTGTATTGTGAATTCTAAATCTGTCAACGTAAATGAATCTTTCAATTCTTGAGACGAGAAATAGAGTTGATTTTCTTTTGTAACGTATATACATTCAACGCCTTCTAGGCTATTACACAAGGCTATTCCTTCATCAATGGGTGATAGAAAAAGAATAGTTGATAAGGCATCTGCCATCATTGAACTTTCCGTGATGACCGATACAGATGCGACTGGTGTCACATAAGGATAGCCGGTGGAATCAAAAATGTGATGATATTTGATTCCATCTTCAATAAAATAACGTTCATAGTCTCCACTAGTTACAACGGTTTTATCTTCTACCTCGATAATACCCAAATAATCATTACGCATTTCTTCAGGCCCTTGAATACCAATGTTGTAAGGCGTATCTTCAGCTTTTTCTCCAATGACTTTAATATTTCCACCAAGATTAATAATAGCTTTGTTAACATCATTTTCTAGTAAAATTTTGCTGACTTCGTCAGCTGCGTAACCCTTGGCTATGCCACCTAAATCTATTTTTGCACCTTGGGGTATGGTGACGGTATGATCGGAAATCATAATGTTTTTGTAATTGACATATTGCAGTTGATCTCGAATTTCTTCTGGATCCGGTATGTGTGCATCTTCGGTCCCTATCTTCCATAAATCTACAATGGGGCCCATGGAAATATCAAACTTTCCCTCCGATAGTTGTCCGAATTCCAGACCTGCTGTGAGTACTGCTAATGTATCGTCAGATACAGTAAAAGTGCCAAGTTGATTCAATTGAGCAATATCACTTGTATCTATATTTACGGACATATGATTTTCAATATCAGTTAGTCGGTCGAAGACATTATCAAGAATTTCTTCTGAACCATTATCAAGAAGTTTTATTGTAACGACCGTGCCTAGAACAAAGCCTGTTCTGGATACCGGTTCACGATTACTACCAGGTAAAATGGAACAGCCACATAATAGAAGGCTAAATAATATTATTTGTATTTTTTTAAGCATATTGATTTCCTGCTTTCACATGGTAAAAGGACATCTCAATAGATGAGATGCCCCATAAATAACTATCTTTACTATTGAACAGCGATTTCACCAGTAACTGAGCCAGTTTCATCTTCAACCATTGAATCCATGTATTCTTGGCTAGCGAAGTATACGTTACCGTCAACAGAACCAGCTTGAATATGGAATCCATTAGCTTCAACATAAACATCACCGACAAATGTACCGCCTTGGATTTTGAAGTTTTCGCTTTTAACAATTAACTTAGGTGCGGTTATAGTGAAAGAAGCTGTAATGTTACGTTCTTCGTCTTGAGTATAAAGAGCAAGTTTTCTTGCTTTTTCTTCCCTATGGTCGTATTGACCGTCAACAAGAATATCCTCATTTGAGGACATGTTATTAAGGACTGCAACAATCCAAGTACCTTCAGCACTAAGTCCCTTAACAAGGCCATCAACATCAGTTACGATAGAAGCGCTTGTTACAACATCAACACCATCAATATAAAGTTGACCGGTAACTTTGGAAGTCTCGGTTACAACAAATGTATCCATAAGTTCTTTAGAAGCGAAGTAGATATCACCATCAACTGTGGCTGATTTGTCTAACTTGAAACCAGGAGCTTCAACATAAACATCACCTTTGAAAGTACCACCAGTAATTCGGAAGTTTTCACTTTTAACTGTCATCTTAGGAGCAGTTAAGGTATATTGGGCAGTAATATTATGATCTTCATCTTGGTCATAAAGCGCTAATTTACGGTCGACAGCTTCTCTATGTTCGAATTGACCGTCAACAACGATTTCATCAGTAACTTCAATGTCGTTTAGTGTTGCAGCAATCCAAGCGCCATCAGGGCTAAGAGCTGTAACAAGAGCAGGACCATCAGTTACGATAGAAGCAGTTGTAACGGCATCAGCTTCTTCAGTTGTTTCATCTTTTGTCTCAGTAGTAGTTTCTTCTTTATTTGTATCATTCGAGCTTTCCTCAGCAGTCTCTTTTTTGCTGCCACATCCGATAAACAATGAAGCGACTAGACTAAGTGTAAGTAAAAGGGTAAGTAATTTTTTCATAATCGATCTCCTCTTTTATGTGTTATTTTTTTATCAAAGTCAATTATAGTTTAACACGAAAGGAAATGTTAGGGAATAGGTTGGGATTTTACAAAATGAACAAAAAGAGTCTAGCCCTCCCTACCGTAAACTTCTATTTGAGTCAAGGCCGAGAAAGCGGCGTTTATTTCTCTTTTTAAGTGGTGGAGTTTAATCCAGTGGGTTTTTTTTTCTTGGAAGGTAATAATATCGGCGTCGGAATTTCCAGACATATGGATGGTCATTTGGTGTCCATCAGAGAACTCAAGAATTCCGGATTCCCAATGAATATCATGGTTATCGGTGAAATCGGCTCTTAAATAGAGGTGGATTTCGTCAATGAGAACGGGGCGACCGAAGTCTAGCCTAAACTCAAGATCATCTCGTAGACCGCCACCCCAAGATTGGTAGGGGAAGGGGCCATGACCATCTCGGTTCAAGTATCCATCAATTGCATTTTTTGCCTCGAACCAAGGCTCGTCACGAGTGACTACATTAGCCGACGCATGGGGGAAGTAGCCCGTATCCCAGCGTTTGTCCAAGCTATTAAAAGCTAAGTTTCTTCTAGAAGAAATTACACTGGAATCAGTCTTTACAACGTTTATATTAATCATATCTTTAAATGCTTGAGGGTGTAAGGCCTTGGTTTTCCAACCAGCTGGAATGACATAATGGATTTTTCCCGAAGGTGTATAGACAGTGGCTGGTTGGATGTGCTTATCTAGGCTTATGGTTAGGAAAGAATTCGGTTGGGTTTCAATATGTATTTCGTCTTCGAAACCATAGCTTTGCTCAAGAGAAAAATGACATTGATTGCTATCATTAGTTTCTTTTATTGTTTTACCAAGTCTATCTGTGAGTTTTACTTTCATAGGTCACCTCTTTTATCAATACCTTATTTGCCGGGTTCATTAATCACTTTCAATAGTGAAGTATAAAGTTCAACTATCTTAATCAGCATATCATAATCGTTTACTTGTAACCATGGATATTTTATAGAAAAGATATGCATAAATGTATGAATCTGAGACAATAGAGTTTGAAAAATTAAGAAAATTATAATAAACTTGTCATTGCAAATCTACTTTTGTGGTGTATGATGATAGGGTAGTATTAGTATTGTCATAGCTGTTGTTGGTGGGAGGACTAAAGACAGGAAGGAGACTTAAATGAGTGCACATCCTTGGTTAGAGTTTAAGAATTGGGCAGTAGTCGGAGCCAGTAGGAAAGCAAGTCGATATGGCTACATGATAGTAAAAAAGCTAGAGGCCGCTGGTTATAATCCATTACCGGTTACACCCAAGTATGAAGATATAGATGGAAGAAAAGCTTATGAAAGTGTTTTGGATATTGAAGGAGATATTGATGTCGTTAACTTTGTCGTTAATCCTCATATCGGTATGAAAGTGTTAGACGAGTGTATTGAAAAAGGTGTGAAGCGAATTTGGCTTCAGCCCGGTACGGTTAGCAAGAATTTGGTAAAAAAAGCTGAAGAAAATGGTATTCAAGTGGTAGAAGCTTGTATACTTGTAGTTCTTAACTATATATAAGACTGCATTAGGATAAAAAGACATAATGAAAGGGATTGGTGATTGCATGAAAAGGCTTTTGAGTATAGTCTTGGCAGGCTTATTACTTACAGGTTGCATTGAAGTTTATGAGCTAGAGCCTGATGGCACAGAGACAAAAGTTGAGTTTAACAATACAGAAAAAAACCAGGAGGAAGAGAATCTTCCTGAGGAAACAGTTCAAGATGTAGAAGATAAGGATGAACAAGAGGTTAAACAAGAAACAGTAGAAGAAGATCCTGTAAAGACGAACGAAGAAAAGGAAGCAGAAAAGGCTGAGCAAGTCGTTGAAACTAAATTTGTCACTCAGTTTGAAGATGATGAACCTTATACATTGGATGTTAACTTAACTGATCTTGATAATACTGAAACAAGTTGGTCTTTTAAAAGAAATACGGACCATGATCCGGTTACAGGATATTATGATGTAGACTTGAACCTTTTTGATGCATATTTTATTAATCAAAAAGCTGCGGATGAGAAAGTGGTCTATCTAACCTTTGATGAAGGATATGAAAATGGCTATACAAGCGACATATTGGATACACTAGCGGACAACCATGTAAAGGCCACATTCTTTATTACTGGTCATTATATCAATACATCTCCAGATCTGGTTCAGAGAATGGTTGACGAAGGCCATCTAGTAGCTAATCATTCGGTCAATCATCCCTCTATGCCCACTTTGAATGAGGAAGAGTTTTATGATGAGATTGTTGGACTTAATGATAAGTATAAAGAGTTGACTGGTCAAGACTTAGACCCGTTTTTTAGACCGCCAATGGGAAAATATAGTGAAAGGTCACTTTATTTAACTAGAAAACTTGGATATCGGACTATTTTTTGGTCCATGGCCTATAATGACTGGGATCCAGATAATCAGCCAGGTCAGGAAGTGTCCTATGAGCATGTTATGGATAATGTCCATAACGGAGCTATTATTCTTCTTCATGCTGTGTCTGAGTCCAATACTCTAGCTCTTGATGATATTCTGACAGATTTGAAGGCTGAAGGATATCGTTTTGGAAGTCTTTATGAATTAGATTAAATAATCAGGTTGGGACAAGGAGGGGTTATATGAAATGGGATAAACTGACAATAGTACTGCTATCAGAACTTGTAAGCCAGAATGATGGATCAACTAATTGTCAGATTGCATCATATATCCTGCATAATATTGAAAGTGTCAGAGGATGTAATATTGAACAATTGTCAGACATGTGTCATGTTTCCAATAGCTCTATTAGTCGGTTTTGCAAAGAAATCGGACTGACAGGTTTCAGTGAATTAAGAGAAATCTTGATGGAAGCAGAATTGGATTTTGAGTTGTATGATAAGCATATGGCAATTGATACACAAATCCAAGAGTTTGGAAAAAGAGTTGGTGACAGTATTTATAAAGTGATGCATTCAATAGACAGAGAGATTTTGCAAAAACTGGTTAGGGATATATATCGGTATGAGAATGTATTGCTACTAGGACTTCTAAAAGCAGAAACTGTTGCAATGAACCTTCAGAGTGACTTGATGATTCTAGGGAAACATACGGTAAACAAGGTTTCCTTTGCTCAGCAAAGACAATGTGTGAGTCATTCCACAGGAAAGGATTTAATCATCATTTTTAGTTACAAAGGGATTTATCTAGATTTGACAAAAGCGCTGAAAGGAAGGGCGTCGGACCAAATACCTAGAATCTACTTTGTAACCAGTGATCAAGATGCAAGTAAAAATAGATTTGTCTATGATGCGTTGTGTTTTGAATCTAAGAAAGATTATGCATCCCATCCTTTTCAACTTCAGTTGGTTGGAAGTCTAATCGCACAACAATATGGTCAGTTGATATTTGATAATCAATAAGAATGTAATAGAAAGCCATCATTTCCAATATCTGGAAAATGATGGCTTTTTAGTTTTGATATTGCTATAATCAGGTCGAAAATTCAATTCGGAAGGAGAAAGAAGATATGAAAAAAGTAGCAGTTATGTTAGCGGAAGGATTTGAAGAAGGAGAATCAATGCTTGTCATTGATATTATGCGAAGAGCTGGATTTCTATGTAATGGAATTAGTTTAGGAGATGACTATGTTAAAGGGTCACATAATATTGTTGTAAAAGCTGATGCAAAAATTCAGGATGGTTTAGAGGACTATGACATGATCGTCTTGCCTGGAGGTTTGCCTGGAGCTACCAATCTAAGAGACAGTGCTGACGTCATTCATTGGGTACAGGAGTTTAATGAAATAGATGGGAAGTATGTTGCAGCAATTTGCGCAGCACCAATGGTTCTAAAGGAAGCTGGTATCGTAAAAGGAAGGACCTTGACCTCCTATCCGGCAGACAAATATAGAGAGATGTTCAAGGAGTCGGATTACAGGGAAGAGACGGTTGTCATTGATGGGGAACTAATCACAAGTCGGGGACCTGCGACAACATTTCCCTTTGCATTTACCTTAGTTGATGTACTTGGTGGAAATAGCTCAGAAATTAAAAATAAGATGCTCTACCATTTATTATAAGCCATTTGAGTAAAAACGACTGTTCAGAAAGGTGAAGCGATGAGTTCTTTACAATCAATTCAAATAGTCGGAAGTATCATCTTGATGATATTGATAGGTTATGGGATAGCAAAACATTGGTCACTTCAAGAAGACGTAGCCAATTTACTTTCAAAAATTGTTTTGTCAATCGCAGTCCCAGGCTATATGATATCAAGTCTTACAACCCGTTTCAACAGGAACCAGTTGATGGAAATATTCAATAATATTTACATACCTTTGTTTATTACCCTTTTTGTTTTCTGCATTGGGATTCTTTTGGCAAAAGTAATCGGTTTATCAAGGAATCAAAGGGGTGCATTTGTTGTTACTGCATCAATATCAAATACAATATTTGTAGGACTTCCGGTTAACACTGGTCTCTTTGGTGATGAAAGCTTACCCTATGTTTTTATTTGTTTCATGGTAAATGTCATATTGTTTTGGACCATAGGAGCGGGTATTATAGCTAGAGACGGTAAGGTATCTAAGGGTCAGAATCGATTTCTGAGTACAATGAAACAGATATTTACACCACCAATGATTGCATTTATTCTTTCACTAGGTTTGGTATGGTATGGGGTAAAACTACCTGACATCCTTTTGATACCCTGCCGTCATATGGGAAGTATGATGACTCCTTTATCCATGTTATACCTTGGGGTTGTATTATCTCAGACTAATATTTTTAAGTTAAAATGGGATAAGTCCATGGTCATTCTCTTACTTGTAAGATATGTTATGACACCCTTATTGGTATTTACCACTGTTACATTAGCCGGATTACCCATATTGATGCAAAAGGTTTTTTTAATTCAGGCAGTAATGCCTGCGATGTCTATTACTTCGGTTATTTCAAAAAAAGTAGGAGGTAACTTTCAGTATGCAGCTATGATTACAACGATTACAACGGTTGCAACACTACTTGTTCTACCTCTTTATATTCATCTGATTTCCTTGTTACTTCCATAATTATTTAAAATATATAAGAAAGCGCTCATGGAGATATGGGCGTTTTTTTATTATAAAGTGAAGTGTTGGAAAATTATAAACAAGCTAAAAATGTGCCTATCTACCTTAAAAAATTGACTTTTTTCGTATCCCTTAAGTGATAGACTGATAGTTATTATTTTGCTTTAGGTTTTTGAATCGTTTATGGATAGTAATATAAAAGGAGATACTATGAATAATATTAAGATATACCCTATTCCTGACTATGTCATTAAGCAAGAGGACTTTCTGGTTAGGGTCAGACCTCCTCATGGAGAATGGCAGGAAGTTCCCTCTTATCAGGTTATAATTGATATGCGAGATCAACATCCTGCATCTATGTCTACCTTTGACTTTGAAGGTCAAGTTGAGGTAGAAGTCTCCAGCTCTTGTTATTTATGTACTTTTGCAAAAATATTTTGTTAAAGGGATAACAGCTGGTTCAGCAAAGCAAGAACGACCTATAATATAATGAACCTAGAAACCTAGACGACATAGTTCTAAGAATAAGTTATAATATATTTATGGAGAAAAGAAGAACTTTTCTAGCGTAATAATTACGAAACGTACGAGGCGAAGCCACTCTTCTTGTTGGATGTCAAGCAAAAAATCATAGATGAAAGTCTAAAGATTAGTTCCTTAAAAGATATGCAAGTAATACATGAAACAATATGTAACCATCTTAGCTAACGGAAAGGATTGAATATAATGAAAATCAAGTGTTTACTTATTGTTATTTTTCTATTATGTTTAACTGCATGTAATCCAGTTGAAAATGTTAATGACATTGAGGAAGATAATATTGTTATTAATAATTCTGAGGAAGATCTAACTGGTGAACTAACAATTTCAGCTATATTTTGGAATGATTCTATGAATCATATGATTGATCTTTTCTGTTCACAACATCCAAATGTGAGTATAGATGTAAAAGCTCCAAATACAGAGGAAATTCTCCAAAGTGATATAGGAACACTTAGAGGGCAGATGATTACTGAACTGTTGAGTGGAAATGGGGCTGATATATATGAGATACAGTTGATATCAAGTTATAAGTACTCCAAAAGTGGTATGTTTGAGAATTTGTATGACTTTATGGAACAGGATTCTGATTTTGAGATTCAAGACTACTATACTAATATCCTTAAGTGTTGTGAGCATAACGGAGAGCTAAATTGGTTTCCTCAATCATTTTCTTATAGTTTCATCCAATTTAATGAAAATATCGTTGGTGATTTGGACTATGATTTTAACACTGTTAATTCTATAAATTACAAAGATATTGATTCAATATATAATTTAGCAAAGAAAGATGAAATGATGGACCAGGATATGGTCATCGATAATGAAGCTGTAATAAAAACTATATGCAATCCCATTGAGATTAGAAGTTACATTGATACAGACACACTTAGTTCTACACTTGACTCAGATGACTTTATTGAGTATTTAATAATTATGAATGAGTTACCATTTGCTCCATTTAAACCTGATGTAAATGGGCCTTCTTCAATTGACTTTGAGGATAGTCACCAATTAACAAAAATATGGAGACTAAGTTTTTTTGACTGGGAGGAGTTATTTAATATATCAATTAATGAAACTAAACCATATCAATTCAGTTCATCTGATGGAAAAAACACATTTGCGATTAATGATTTAGGACTCGCTATATCAAAATCAAGTAAGAATAAAGCTCTAGCGTGGGAATTTATAAAATTTGTATCAAGCGAGCAAAAATACGAGTTTGATGATGAAAATTCTGAGTTGTTTTATAGGAAGCTCCCGGGAACATCATTTATGCCTATAAACAGACATAATTATGAACAGCTAGCAGATCATTTTTCAGAAGGTGAGTTATGGCAAGTTGAGTATATTGATAATATAAACAGGAATTTAGATGCAAAAAGTTTTTATGACCCAAATATTGATTCAATAATTAAGGACCTTTTGCAGGATTATTTTGATAGAAACCTTATGTCTGCAAATGATTGTGCAACTCAAATTCAAGATGTCATATCTAGGTATCTTGATGAATAAGCATGTTATAAAAGGATTTGTTTTCTTACATTAATAACTTTAACTCTACTGACATATTATTATTTGGAGAATTTATGAAGAATAAAAGAAACATATGGCATACGTTATTTATTTTGCCAAGTATACTTGGGGTATTACTCTTTTATGGAGTACCTTTTATCTATTCATTTTATTATGCAGTAATAGATAATATGGCAGAAAAAAATTTCATAGGAATCAGCAATTTCATAGACTTAGCTCAAAATAGTACATTTCAGCTTGCATCTAACAATACACTTCTTTTTATCGCTGTTTCAATTCCATTTAACATGGTATTGTCGTTTGCTTTAGCTCTTCTACTATACTCAATGAATAGAAATAGGAAGTTGATGTTAGTTATGCTACTTCTACCTTTGATTATTCCTTCTGGGGCTATCATTAATTTCTGGAAAGTGCTTTTTGATTATAACGGTGTAATAAATAAGGTCTTATATCAATTAGGATTTACAATAACAAATTATAGTAAGACAGATGAATCCTTTCTGATTATGATATTGATTTATACATGGAAGAATATAGGGTACTGCATAATAATATTTATTTCAGGGTTGAGCAAAATACCACGAGTATATTATGATCAGTATAGGCTTGAAGGTGCAACCCCGTTTCAGGTAGTCAAGAATGTGACACTCATTTATATTTCACCAACAGCATTCGTAGTTTTATTAATGTCATTTATAAACTCATTTAAAGTGTTTAAAGAGATATACCTTCTTTATGGGGCATATCCAGCTAATCGAATATATACACTTCAACACTACATGAATAATCAATTCTTAGCTATCAACTTACAGAAACTTTCAGCAGCAGCCTATTTTATGTTTGTTGTGATTGGTTTTGTACTATTTTTTGTTTTTCGAATTCAAAAAAAGATCACAGACAATTACTACTAGATATAATTCTGCTAAAAAATAAGTGCATGTAAAGGGGACGAATGAAAAAAGTTATGTATGTTCAAAGGAGAAAAATCAAGAGATCAATATTTCTGATAGTGTGTATTGTCTTAACAATAGCACCGATATTTTTCATTGTAACCAACTCATTAATGGATTCTACAGAACTGACAAGTCGATATTCTTCTCAAGTGTTAAGTATTAATGTAGAAGATTTAAGTTCTAAAGACTTCCATTTTGTTAACATTGGTTTCATTCCTAAAAAATTGTCATTCGAGCAATATATAAAACTATTCAGTGAACACCAGTATTTGATGAAGAATTATCTTATATCAGTAGCAGTTGTTACTTGCGTAATAATGGGACAATATATCATTGCTCCTATTACAGCTTATGCTTTTGAGTACTCATCATTTAAATATAAGGAATATATATACTTTTTTTATATAATCATATTATTAATGCCTATTCAATTATTACTAGTACCTAACTTTATTGTTGCACAGTGGATGAGTATAAACGATTCATATCTTGCGATAATTTTACCTGCAATATTTCATCCATTAGGTGTATTTTTAATAAGACAACAGCTGAAGAATTATCCTAAAGATGTGATAGATGCGGCTAGGCTTGATGGTGCAGGAGAGCTTACCATTCTATATAAACTGTGCAAGCCACATATCACTACAACTTTGGCTGCTTTAAGTGTTATATTTTTTTCTGATTACTGGAATATTGTGGAGCAAGTAATTATTTTTATAAAAACACCTGAAGATAGACCTATGTCAGTTTTACTGAATCAAATTTCAAATACTCAACCAGATATTTTTTTCGCAGCTGCAACAATTTTTATGCTTCCAGGAATAGTTATCTTTCTTATGAATGGAAATACTTTATCAAAAGAATCAAACATAAGTAAGTAGTTGTGAAATAATCTTTGGAATACTCGTTATATTAACAGTATTATCTTTAAGCTTATAACCTGCCATCATTAGTCTTAAGCGAATCAATGAATGGAGAAACAATGGTTAAAAGAAGAGTGCTTAGTATGTATCATAAATTTTAAATTGCCTTTATGGTCGGAGGTATACTCCCCATGGTTGTTATTGCTTCCCTTGTCCTTAACCGAGTTTTTAAGGAGTATAGGGAGGCCCTTTTAGAAGGCTATTCCCAGTCTATGGAATATGCGGTATCTCTTATTGAATCAAAAGTGGAAGATTATAATGAACTTTCCAAGATTACTTATTATTATAATAGTACAAATCAAGCCTTTCCTGCCTTTTCTTTCGAAGATCCCTTTTCAATTACTAATATTCTTAAAGACCAAGAGGTAGACCTTGAAGGGACAGCCTTGGAAACCTATAAAAAGAATCAACTTAAAATCAAAAAAGAAGAAATGAATAAGTTTCTCCGCTATGCTGCTCTCATTGATCAAAATGTTTTGAGGACCTATTTCTTGGATAGGGACGGGAATCTTTATGGATATTTTCCTAATTCCTTTCTTCGACTGGATATAGACCAGGACCAGGTCATACCGGATATGGACCTAGATACTAGTTATAAGTCTATGATCGTGTATCTAACTAGGATTAATGACTACTTTCATGGACAGGAGAATATGGTTATTACAATGGGTAGAAATTATTTTGATGTTTCAGGTGCTGTTGGACAGTCAAAATATATGGGAACCTTTTATTTTGATGTTGATATCAATGCAATAAGCTCAGTTTTTGAATTTGCGAAAAAAACTTGACGGTACCTACGTCTTAAACATGCTGTAAGGTTATTGATTTCAAGTGGTATGAAGGCCTATGAAATAGTTGCGGAGGTGGGATACAGTAATGCAAGAAGCTTTACCAAGCAATTTAAGAAATTCTATGGAGAATCACCAGCTGAATATAAGAAGAGAATGAAGAAGTCTTAAAATGGTATTAATTAAACCTTTGACTACTCGATTTTATTAGGAAAATGTTGCATAATAGACTTAAGAACAAGAGTCAATTACAAAAGTCAGGTGAGCCAATGAAGATTACAGAAATTCAAGCTAAAACAATTATCAGTCGAACCTCAAAACCGTCTTCATGGTTTGGGGTGCAGTATAATATGAATATATATCGAGGATGTCAGCACCATTGTATCTATTGTGATTCTCGGTCTGAATGTTATCATATTGATGATTTCGATGGGGAGGTCATTGTGAAGACTAATGCAGCTAGGTTATTGGACCAGAGTCTAAGACGCATGCGGAAACGTTATACTATCGGAACAGGTGCCATGAGTGATCCCTATATGCCAATTGAGAAAAAATACGAACTGACCAGAGAAAGCTTGAAGGTAATTGACAGGTATGGCATGAGGATTAATCTGGCTACTAAGAGTAACTTGATCCTTAGAGATGTAGATGTCTTAGGTGAGATTGCCAAACGATATGTGTGTGTTGGAATGACAATTACTACAATGGATGATGAACTAGCTAAAATTATTGAACCATCTGCGCCACTTCCCTCCAAAAGAATGGAAGCCGTTGGGATTTTGAACTCACTAGGCATACAGACAGGTCTTTTAGTTATGCCACAATTACCCTTTATTATGGAAGACCGTGAACACTTGGAAGCCATTATTAAGGCATGTAAGGATTATGATGTTCAATTTGTTTATCCCGGATTTGCCGTTACCCTACGAGACCGCCAGAGAGACTATTACTATAAGAAGCTGGCAGAATACGATCCGGACTTGGTAGAAAAATACAAAAAAAGATTTAAGAATAATTATGGAGCATACTGCATTAACGGTAAGAAGATGAAGGCTTATTTTAAGCAGAGGTGTAAGGAAGAGGGAATCTACTTTGGAATGCCTATGTATGAGAAAAAAGTAAGAGAGACTCAATTGTCTCTTTTTAATTCTATAGAAAATACTTCTAATAAAGAATTATGATGTGAAGACCATCATGATTTGTCAGAGTAAATCATCCTTATAATTGTATATTTAGTTGACGCTTGCCCTGACCTTTTGATGGTATATGCAGTAGATAGCTATTAGGGTCAATTTTAATTAGGGTGAAGTCGGAAACACCTCTTATGGCTATGGGTTTTTTAGGTATGTAGATTACTGTCGGAACAGAAAGCATGTCACGTTCAAACCAGTAGTGGTGGAAAGTATTGGTTTCAAAGTTATAGCCATAATCAATAATTTCTCCGGCTGTGGCTTGAGGATAAGGTCGGGATAATTTGTCCATAACTGGGTAATTTATTATACCATCTTCCCAACAGTAGTAGGTATGACTCCATTTTTGTCGGTCAAAATAATTCAGTATAAACTCTATATGAGTAAGTCCATACTGATAACTGCCATGGGCCCCCCATTCTCCAAAAATGACAGGTGTTTTTAGGCGGTCCTGTACCCTTAGATGAGCATCTAAAATAGTTTTGATACGAGAATTACTTGCCATAACAACTGCAGGTGTATCTACAAGCAAGTCATAGCCATGTGGGGAAAAAACCTGTAGAGGTTCTTTTACGTTGTCAACTATGATTGGCTCAATACCAGATTCGATACCCATATTGGAAAAATAGGAATTTTCTGTAAAAACTAGTCCCTTATTTGATATTTGGCGAAGTGACTTAGTCATTCTATAATAAAAATGCTTTAAAGGTCCTTGATCAAAAGCATTGACCATAGGTTGACTAGCGGCAGCCATTGCTTTATAAAGCTTATGATTATTTAGATTCTGAAGTAGCTTATACTTCATTTCTTGGTTCATAAAAGCAGCTATCATCTCATCAGGACTTTTGTTTTGACCTGTTAAGTGGCTGTAGGTCATGAGGAGCTTTTTCATAATATCTAAGGAATGTTGACCTGGAAAAGGTTCGTTCATAAAGTCATATCCGATGATGGCCTCATGGTTTCCAAAACGGCGAATAAGGTATTGCCATAAATGGGAATAGTGGTCTATAAGGCCTTTACCGTCGGAGCATTCTTTGTTTTGCCAAAAGTTCTTGAAGGCAGTATTGACTGCGTCGCTGAAGAGATAAGCGTCACTCCATAAGTTTCCCGGAGTGTGAGTGCTAGTATCAGTCAGAGTTGCCCATTCAGGTGCGCCACCATCAAATAGTCGACTGTAAAGATCTTGATGCATATCTAAAAAGACTCCTATATCGTAGGTCTTACACTGATCAAGAAGCGTCTCTATCCAGTTTAAATATTCATCATTGTAGACTCCCATCTCATGTTCAATGGCATCCCAAATAATACCCAAACGAATAAGATTTATACCCTTTCTTTTTAGGTTGGCAAAATCTTTGTTGGTATAACTTTTAATATATGAACGGCCACCTGGAGCGCTTGGGTCATCAATCCCTTTAAATATCATATTTATACCGTTAAAAATTCGTTCACGTCCATATGTATCAATGAGTCTTTTCTTATCTGTTGTTAAGTTCATGGCTAACTCCTTTATCTAATTATTACTTGCATGGTACAGTTAACGGATTTAATTAAATTTAAGTTTTCCACTGGAGAAGAATGATAGTTGCAATAATCGTCAAGCGAACGAGGCGGAGTCGCTTTGTTTCTATACTAGGAAAGTCCTCCATAGGACTTTCCGTCGGCAGTTGGAACAATTTGTCTTCGGCAAAACCGAGGATGTAAAACATCCTCTTTGTTTCTTAGTATAAAGCTTTGCCTAAGACAAATGTCAACGAAGAAAGTTATTTTTGGGAATACTTTTGTTTACGATGCTGTTAGCAGGTGTTCTAGTTGGATTGGTTGCTGTGCTGATTTCCATTATTTGTTTCGTTTTGTTTTCACGCTCTTTTAGTAAGCCCATAATAGATTTGTCTGAGTTAATGAAGACAATTACCATAGATAACGTTGATGATAAGTGTTAAGGCAGGGGGTGACGGTGTACTGGAAGTAAAGAAATGGATAATCTTTATCTTAATAGTTTTTGAATAATTAGTAGAGACCAATTAAATAAGTCGCCGAGCCTTAGGAAGATATTCGGCGGCTTTTTTTCTCAATATGACTAGCGAAATACATAGATATTACTGAACACAGCATAATAGCCGATACTATAAACCAAGCATTCCTAAATCCAGTAAAAATGATAACATAACCCATGATAACCGGACCTATAGCATACCCCATACCATTAACTATAAATAATAAAGAACTTACCTTCCCCATATATTTGGATGGTGTAGATTTTGCAATATAATTATTTGAATTTATAGTGACAAGAATTTCTCCAATTGTTAATATGATTATTGCTAATATAAACATCAAGGTAAACTTGCTTAGAGCAAACATCATAAATGAGGTTAAATAGAAAATGCCACCAATAAATACGCTTTTTAATGGTGGCATTTTCTGCGTCAATGATGTTAACAAGGGTGTAAAGATTACTACCGTTATAGCATTAACAGTAATTAAAAATCCAAAAATCTTTGGACCAATTTCTTTAAGTAAAGCTACTGTTTGCAATGGAAGCATAAAATTCCATTGAATATAGCAGAAATTATAAACCAACAAGATAAATGAAAAAATTATAAGGCTTGGGTTCTTAAGTAAAAAAGAAAAGATTGTATCTGCTTTATTATTTTCCTGTTTTATAATTTTATCTGTTTCTAATTGTCTATCACCGTTATCATTGCTAAAAAAGAATAATATTAATCCCGCAGAGGAAATAGTAGTAAAAGCATCAATAAAAAACAATAGATTTAAATGATTATTAAATAAAACACCACCTATTAATGGTCCTACTGCTAAACCCAAATTAAGTCCTAGATACACTAATGAATATGCATTTTTAGTCAAGCTTGTAGGAGTAACCAAAGGCACTAAGGCATTGAACGCCGGTGATGCCATTGCATAAATATTAGAGGCCATTATAATCAAAATTAAAACCGTTAAATCAGGTTTCATCATTCCGCAAGTTATATAAAATAATGAGCCTATTAAGTGAAGTGATACAATAACTTTTTTTCCACCAAATCTATCTACTAAAATTCCACCTATCACTATAAAGGGTAATTGTGAAAACATTGCAATAGTGGTATACAGACCGACTTGAGATTCTGTAAAACCAATTTTCACCGTCAAAATCAAAGTCATTAATGGTGTAATAAATCCTCCGAATTTATTTATTACAATTGATATAAAAAGTATGTATATGTTTTTTGGTAATCCCTTATAGACTGATAAATGTTTTGTAATATTCAATGTATTGCACTCCTTATATAATAAGTTATCTTTATAACTATGTTACATAATGGTCACAACACGATGTCAACAGATTTCATACGCTTATTTTTCACAAAACAAAACAAAGGTCGGGTCAACCCAACCTTTGTCCATAGAACTGATATGATGCCACTCTTTCACCTTCAAGGAAATAATTTTCATATTCACCGCCTTTGGACAGTGCCTCCGATTCATGGTCACTGATTTTTATATAACCCAATTCAGATAGTTTCTTCTGTATATGGCTCAGCTGAAAGTTACTTCTAAATTTAGCTTCAATTATACTGTTCTCTATATATTTCTTAAAAAGTATAAACGTGCCGATTAAGTGCCCCTTGTCTTTAAGATACTTGCTGACTTCATCTAAGAGAAAGTCACTATGGTCAAAACTATAATTGCTGGTCCCTGAGAAATCGAGAATCCAGTCAACACTTTGCTTAGGTAAGGGGATTCTACTGAAGTCACCACAAATAAAAATAATCTTTTTCTTATCAATGGATTTTTCCAGAATACGCTTTAGAAACTGATGTCTTTTCAAGTCATGATCCACAGCAATGTAGTGGCAACCCTCCGGCAGCAAGTGATACAAGTTTCGGATGGCGAAGCCAACACCGGAACCAAGTTCAAGAACTGTCTTTCCCTTTAGGCTTTCAAAATCTAAAATCCTCTGAATCCAGTTTATCCGCTTATAGATGTTTGCTAGATAATCGTTGTCTGTTGCATTGATATACTGCGAAGCGTAAGTGCCCTCATACTCAAACTCGTAGTCTTCAATGCCCTCATCAATCATAAGGATACCGTCATCAATGATATACTCATTACCACAAGTGCATTGCAGAATCCCGTGGATGATGGCGTCCTCTTTTATATCCCCTTTACTGATGGTCAGTGCCCCTTGACACCTTGGACACGCAAGAAGATTCAAGGCAGAAAGTGGAACACCAAGAGTATGATGGCGGTTCTCTTTATGACTTTCAAGGATTGCCAACTCTTTTGCCAGCCTTTTTCTAGCTGATATCAATCCATCGATTTCCTCAGTCAACAGTCTGTGTTTGTCTTCAAAAATCATCCTGTAATACTCATCTTTTTGATAGCCAGTCATATGACCAAGTAGTTTGTACAAAAAGAGATTCTTGATTTCCTTCAGCTTGAAGCCCATATCCTTCAAGGTCATTACCTCCGCTATCTGATCTTGACAGTGGTCATCAAAGCTGTATTGACCACCCTTCTCCTTCACAGGTAGCACTAATCCTAGATCGATATAGTGACGGACAGTGTCGATGCTAACATTATTTTTTTTTGCAAAGGCTCCTATTCTCATCTTTTTCTCCTTGTATACTAATGTGATCCCCATGGCTAGCGTAAACTTAATGTCGAATTATCTAATACATTTCGACAGGATAAATATTTTGAAGATTGAGAACAACAAATAGTAATGTCATCTTCAATCTTCTTATATAGATAACGAATATGGGTATTCTTTAAAACATAGAAATAATTATTTTATCGATTACATCATCAATCAATGGGTTTAACTCTATCTTCCCTATTTGTTTTTCTGAATGAAACATAAGGTTAATACCTTTATTATAGGTCATATAGCTATCCTTGTCATCTGCATAAACTGAAAAGTTATCGTCGGAAAAGATAAAGTATAAGAAAACGCCTTCTTGTGTTATGATAAGTTTGACTAAGAACAAACGATACACAAGAAGGTGTTTTCTTATCAATAATAGGATAATATCTTTTATGGACAAAGGGGTAAAATAGGGAGGTATGTTGTATGAAGAACTTATTTACTATAGGGGAGATTGCTTCGATTTTTGGTGAGACAAAAGAAACCTTTAGACACTACGATCGTGTAGGTCTCCTAAAACCTTGTTTAGTCAAAAAGAATAAATACCGATATTATAGCCTAGACCAGTTTGAAATGATTTCCACGATTTTACATCTTAGGTCTATTGGTACGCCTATTGACCGTATTATTGACTTACTTCATTCAAGTAGTAAGAAGTCTATCAGTGAGGAATTAAGGAAGCAAAGAGAGCAACTGCACGAACAAATTGAGAGGATGAAGTACTTAGAATACCAAGCCTCGAGGCTTTTAGACAGATTTGAAAACTTTGATACGGAAAAAATAGAGCACAAAGTAGAACCTACTTTTTATATACTGCGACAAGATTTTTCAGACAAGAAGCTAGGAATTGATCCTGGACATATTGTGTCTTTTCATCAGAATATCAGTTCTGAATGGCTTAAGTACAGTAACATTATCTCTATAATAAAGGGAGAAAACCTATACAAACAGTTCTTTCATGAGTATGCCTCATATGGTATCTTATCAGAAGAAGCCTGTGAAGAAGCCAATGCGTTTTATTATGAGATACCTTCAAGACTATATGTTACTGGATGTATTCAAATTTTAAGTTTTAACCATGAGGAGATAGATGACCTATATGTTAGAATGCTTCAATACATTGATCATGAGGAGCTTATTATCGATGGTGATTGTTTTGAAAGAAATATTCTGGATTTGTACAATGAGAAAGCAGAAGGGGATATACACTATATTAAAGTATATATTCCCGTTAGGAAGGCAGGGAATGAAGATTAAGGTTTGTAGCCAACGTGTTTGTTCTTGCCTTTTTTCTTTGCATTAAAAAGAGCATAATCAGCACAGGAAAAGAGCTCTTCAAAATTTTTCCCGTCATAAGGATAAATCGAACTTCCTGTACAGACGGTAAAAGTGAAACTTTCATTTACCATGTGAAAGGGCTCAATAAAAGAAGCTTTGATTCTGCTTATCAAGTCTTCGGTATCCCTTAGAGAATCATTGATTGTAGCCGCAATTGCGAATTCATCACCACCGATTCTGGCAACCATGAGAGCATCTTCAAATTGATCTTCTAGACGACTGGCAATTAAGGTAATAAGGTCATCTCCTTTTAGGTGACCGATTACATCATTAACCTGTTTAAAGTTATCAATATCAATAAGACATATGACAAAGGGGTAAGTTCCAATCGTATAGTTTTTGATTTGATCTTCAATAAAGTCTTTAAAGGCCATACGGTTTTTGATTCCAGTAAGTTGGTCAGTAAAAGCCAGGTTATGAATGGTCTCTTCCTTATCTAATAAATCTGTTATATTTCTACTGGTTCCCATAAGTTTTGTTATTTGGCCGTTAATATAAATCGGAAGTAGAGTTACTTCAAAGGTATTAATCTTACCATCTGGATCTTTAAACGTATTGTATTGGATATCCTTTTCACCAGATTCTATTACCCGTTGTTTGGTACACTCCCATTGGGTCTCCATATCTGTACCTGGGAAAATCTCATAGATCGTCTTTCCAATGACAGCATCTTCACTGGTTTTTAGGGTGTTAAGAAGATTATCATTAACTACTTCAAAATGTCCCTCTAAATCCATAGCATATACGAGTTCATCTAAACTATTAAAGAGGGTTTGATACATAGCTTCACTGCTATCAGCCAATAGTTGGGTGGACAATAGTTGGCTGTCCTTATTTTTTATTGTTTCATCTTTTTCCATAATCAGATTAAGTTTGTCCTGAATCTCTGTATTTTTAGCTTGAAGTTCATCTATAAAGTTTTCGTTATAGCTATTAACCCTTCTTATAGCCAGGGTTACAACAATACTAATCATAGCATATCCAAGTAGTTGGATACTCCATGTTTCAAAATTATAGAGGACTTTTTCGAAATCAAAATCAAAATGGATAACATTCATGATAGTGAGTATGGCTATTACCAAGATAGTGATACCATTGAAAGAAAGTATAAATATTGAAGTTTTACGTGATAAGAGCATAACAGCTACAAAACTACCTGCAAAAAAAAGCGTAAGACCAATACTTACAATACCTAGTTGCAAATAAGCGGCTATACCTGAGATATAGAAAGCACCAACAATAAACCAAACCCTGTATAGGTAAGAGATATGTTTCTTAAAAGCATGAATGAAGGCTAATAAGAGTGGAAAACTGATGGTAACAAAAAAAAGGTCACGTCTACCTAAATGATTAAACCGAAACCATGAGATAATTGCTAAGGGCACAATTAATAAGATCATACCAAAATAGATATCATCCAAAACTTTGTCTTTAATTTCTTGTCTGGTCTGATTGTTTCCCTGCATGGTGGAGTTCATCCCAACCTCCTATGCGTCATCCTTATGTTTACCTAATCATCTTCTTTATCGTCTTCGATGATTTCTATTTCCAGGTAATCAAATGTAATACTCTCAATGAATTGATCGTCGTAGAAATGTGTTCTGGAAAATTGATCCATTTCCTTCGTATTCTTGTCAAACCACATGGGTTTCTCTAAATCGAAAGCCATGGTAAATTGATCCAAAGCCTCTTCAATCTTGTCTTGACGACTCATGGACGGGTTATCTATTTCAACAACCATATCATGGATGAAACGGTTGTTTTTCATGAGTTTTCCCCATATACGAAACATAAATTCGGGTCTCTTTTCTTTCTATTCTTATAAGTTTTTATTAAGTCTTAAAACATGAACTTCTTTAAGTATATAGGGAAAACTTGGAATTGTAAAGAGGGGAGGGGAATTGTTATAAGTTCTTATATTTTGGTTAAAAAATAAGGTGAAAGCGCTGTATGTCATGACATGAAAAAGTATATTTTGTTATATATTCATGAACGCCTATTTTTTAGCAATAGTAAGATTAAATCTAACATAAATCATATGAAACTTATGATATTAGTTCCAAAAATATAAATAGGTGTTTCGTTTGTTATATAGAGAAGCCATGATTTCGTGTAAAATTAAGGTATCAAATATTGGGAGGTTTATTATGAAACAAAAATTGTTTACAGTATTACTCGTCATCACAATGATTATATCCATGTTTTCAGGATGTGGAAAGACAGAGACAACGACTAACAAAGATACTGACTCGGATAAACAGGTAACAGATAAAGATAATGATAATGATGGTAAGGCTACAGACTCTGCTCCAAAGGAAATTGAAAAGATTAAAATTTATGTACCTACAAGTGGTAAAACTGATGATATTGACAAGGTTATGGAAGCTGTAAATAATATTTCCAGAGAAAAAATAGGGGTTGAAGTTGAATTTAAAACCTTTGAATTTGGACAATGGTTTCAGCAATATTCCCTTTTCTTAAGTGGCACAGAAGATATTGATATTTTAGCCAATTACGGAGGATTTTTAAATGCTGTATCACAAGGAGCAGCATATGACTTGACAGATTTGACACAAGAATATGGACAGGACATCATCCAACAAGAAGGAGACTTCCTAAAAAGTGGAGAGATAGATGGTGTACAGTATGCTATTCCTATTTATGCATCCTATGCATGGACCATGGGAATTATTTATCGAAAAGATGTAGTTGAAGAGCTAGGACTTACAGATCAAGTGGCAAATGTAAAGTCAATTGAAGACTGGGGTAGTGTTTTAGATGCAGTAAAAAATGCAAAACCGGAAATGACACCATTTGTTGCTAATAATGGTAATACTGCTAATAACTTCAAGTATGGTCTATGGGACGATTTTGGTAATAATTATGGTGTGCTTATGGATCCAACTAATTCATCAACTATTGAGAATTTGTTTGAAACAGACAAATATAAGGAACTATGCAGTGTTCTTCATGAGTGGTATGTAGAAGGATATTCAAGTAAGGATATCCAAACACAAACAGATGGATTTACTGTTTTAACAAAAAATGATGCAGCATTTTCAACATTAGGACAAGCAGATTTTAATACAGCGTATTACCAATCAACAACTTGTGATAAAGATATGGGAGTGGTTTTCTTAGGAACTCCTTTAGCTAGAACTTATAATAATGTAACGTACACTATTATGTCTAACTCAGATCATCCTGAAGCTAGTATGAAGTTTTTAAATCTGTGGTTTTCTGATGAAGAAATAGGAAATTTAATTAGTTATGGAATCGAAGGAGAACATTACGTTATTAACGAAAATGGTATGGCTACTTATCCAGAAGGTCAAAATCGTTCGAATTCAACTTATCATCTTGGTGCAGGAATATCTAATATTAATAGAATCCGTTGGGAGACAGAAAATCCTGATTATGCAAGCTTGTTAACAGAAAGTAATAATTCTGCTGGTAAGTCTCTTGGGTTAGGTTTTGGCTTTGATACAGGCAATGTTACTAATGAAATAACACAATTAGATAATGTATGCAGTAAATATCAAATTGGATTAGAGACAGGTGCTTTAGACCCTGAAGAATATTTACAAGAATTTAATGAAGCCCTTAAAGACGCTGGAATTGAAACTGTAATCGCTGAGAAGCAAAGGCAACTAGATGAGTTTTTAAAAACTTCTAACTGATGATATGCCTAAGAAGCGCATACAGTATATGGTATGCGCTTCTTTTCGAAATGAATATGAGGTAGAATAATGAAAAAAAAACCCGTTAGAAAACTAATTAAGAAATATTGGCCTTTTTATGTCATGTCCTTGCCTGCTGTCATATACTTTTTTATCAATAATTACCTACCAATGTCAGGATTGATTCTTGCATTTGAAAAGTATACCTTAAAAGGAGGTATATTTGGCAGTAAGAAGGTAGGCCTAGATAATTTTAAGTTTCTATTTAGAAGTTCCGACGCATGGATTATGACAAGAAATACAATACTGTATAATCTTACATTTATTATATTGGGTACAGTGGTTGCAATTTTGGTTGCATACTTATTGCATGAGTTAAAAAGAAATATGGCCAGGAAAATATATCAAACAATAATTTTGTTTCCTAGTCTTTTATCTATCATTATAGTATCCTATTTAGCTAATGCTATGTTAGCAGGAGATACAGGCTATATAAATACACATATTTTATCGCCGCTTGGGCTTGAGTCTATTTCTTTTTATAGTGAGCAGGCATGGTGGCCTTTCATCCTTGTTTTTATTCACTTATGGCAGATTACTGGCACAAGTTGTATTCTGTATCTAGCGAATATGTCCGCCATTAATCCAGGACTTTATGAAGCAGCCAATCTTGATGGTGCAAATAGATTTGAAAGTTTTATAAATATTACCATTCCAAGTCTTGTCCCAACAATCATAACGCTAACAATACTCTCTGTTGGTAAGATATTTAATTCTGATTTTGGACTTTTTTATCAAGTGCCTATGAATAGTGGTGCACTTTTGGATGTTACCCAAACGATTGATACATATGTTTATAGAGGATTAATGAATACTGCAAATATGGGTATGTCTGCTGCAGCTGGCTTCTATCAATCCGTTGTTGGATTTGGGTTAGTGTTGATAACTAATGCTATAGTCAATAAGTTAAGTAGTGAAAACGCAATGTTCTAGGAGGTCTGAAATGGTTAATAATGACACTAAATTTCAAATTATGACACATATCATCATGACCGTATTTGCCGTAATCGTATTATTTCCGATTACGTTATTGATTATGTCATCTGTAACATCTGAATCTGATATACTGAAATATGGTTATTCGCTCATACCGAGAAACTTTGATTTTATGTCATATAGATATATATTTGAGGAGGGAAGCATCTTCCATTCTTATCTTATAACAGTAGTGGTTACCTTGTTTGGAACAGTACTTAGTGTAATCATGACGACGATGATTTCCTACACTTTATCAGTTCCGGAACTACCAGGAAAGAAAGTCCTGAGTTTTTATGTTCTTTTTACCATGCTGTTTTCTGGTGGTTTGGTACCATCCTATATGATTTGGTCTAATATCTTTCATATTAAGAATACATTAGGCGCATTGTTATTTCCTTTTTTATTAGTTAATGCATTTCATATCATGATTGCACGTGCATATTTTAGAAGTAGTATTCCGCAAGAAATTCTTGAAAGTGCCAGGATTGACGGTATGAATGAATTTGGCATATTTTTTAAAATTGTTCTTCCTCTAAGTACACCTATCATAGCAACTATTGGCTTTATGAAAGTTTTGATGTATTGGAATGATTGGAAAAATAGTCTATACTTTATTACAGACAAGAATTTAGTTGGTATACAAGCGTTACTTAATAATATGTTAACCAATGTGCAATATTTAGCTCAGTCTATGGATGCATCAAGTGTTGCAACTGATACTGCTACGATTCCAACATTAGGTATTAGGATGGCGGTTGCAGTTGTTGGTATGCTTCCTATGATTGTCCTTTACCCTTTCTTTCAGAAATACTACATGAAAGGACTTATGGTTGGGGCATTAAAGGGTTAATCTGCACGTCATAGGCTTTATTAGTGCTAAGAGGTGTTATGATTGTGAAAAAGAATAATATATCATTAAAAAGTTGGTTTGGTAGAGTTTGGATCGGTTTGTTCGTTTTTCTATTATTGGTATATTTTATGGCACAATCATATATGCTTCGGATTTTAACAGGCACTGTGGAAGATCGTATCCAAAATGGGATATATATAGCAGAAAATGGTATTGAAAGATCTCTCGAAATTGTTGATAGTTTTATATTTGAATCACTCTATAGTGGAGCAACACAAAAAGCTTCCTTGTTATATAATTCTTTGAAAAATGAAAGGGATCCTGTAGAATTGCTATCGGTTAGAAATACGGTTGTTTCTTCTATGCAAAGCATCATTTCTTGGTCGGACATGATTGATTTTATTATGATCTATACGGACAGGGATGATGAAGATTCATGGTTAGAAGCCGGAACACAAGACGACTATATATCACGTAAAGAAGTGAAGGCCATTTTTGAAAATAGGGTTGAAACTGGAGAAATCAATCATCTTGACCGATACATGATAGTAACAGGAGACCACAAAAATTATATGATTCGCCTCTTGAAGATTGAAGGTAGTTTCTTTATCGTATGTGTTTCAGAGAATGAGATACTCAATACCTTGCAAAAAGGTACCTTTAGTAGTGATAGCATTATTTTTGCTGCTGATAGCAAGGGAAATCCAATAATGTCTACTAGAGCTCTTGGTGAGAAACTATTAATAAGTAATGAAGGTGAATATATCTCCATAGATGGTTTAGAATATCTCCAGACCGGATATGTTTCAGAGAAAACCGGCTATTATTTTGGTATTTTGACAGAAAAAAGTAGTATTACGTCATATTTGTGGGTTTTTAGAATCGTTTTCTTTGCAGTTATAGTATTCCTATTATTTTCCTTGCCTGCATCATTTTATATTATTCGTAGGTATGTAGAACGGCCGATTAGCAAAGTTGCAAAGAAAATAGATCAGATTTCTGAAGGCGAACTAGATGTTATAATTAAAGAAAACTATCATATGTTGGAAATAACACAGCTTATAAGTGCCTTTAATCATATGGTAGAACGTATCAAACAACTTAAAATCGAAAAGTATGAAGTCAAACTTGAAGCACAGAAGGCGACCACCCAGTATCTACAACTTCAAATAAAACCTCATTTTTATGCAAATATGCTCAACATAATATATGCTCTTGCAGAGCGTAGAGAATATGATACAATCCAGAAAATTTCATCGGCGATTGTCAATTATTCTAGATATATGTTTAGTGAGGCAAATGACTTGGTGGAGTTACGCAGGGAGATTGAACACGTTAAGTATTATATGGAGATTCAGGATATTCGAAATATAAACCAGGTCGTTTTCAATCTAGATGTAGAGGATGGAAATATGTCGTCTCTTGTACCGCCCTTTATTATTCAGAGTTTTGTTGAGAATAGTGTCAAGCATGCATTTTTAACTAAAAAGGTATGTGAGATAAACGTTAAGGTTTATAGAGATGGGGATAATGAAACCTTGTGGATTATTGTATCTGATAATGGCTATGGTTATCCTGAAGAAATCATGAACTCTGATTGGGACAAAAAGAATAAAGATGGACATATCGGTCTTTACAATATTTATCATAGAATTCAATTAATATATAGAGATAAGGCAGAGATTATACTTCAGAACAAGCAGGGTGCAGTTACTATCATAAAGATTCCTTATATTGACTTAAATCAAATAGATATGGATGTAGATTCCTAGTTCTAGGTCAAGGCATCTAAGGAGGTAAATCATTTTGAGGAAATTTCATATATTATTAGTGGATGATGATGAATTGGCATTGTTAGGACTTGAAAAAGGTATAGATTGGGATGAATTAGAGATAGGGAAGCTTTATAAGAGCCATAGTAAAGATACTGCAATAAGAATGGTTAAAACTTATCCCATCGATATCATTATTTCTGATATTGAAATGCCTAATGGTAATGGGATTGAATTGATTCGATGGATTAAAACAAATAAGCCTGATGTAAAATGCATCTTTTATACTGGACATGCGGATTTCTCATATGCTCAGGAAGCTCTGAGATTAGGGGTGGAAGATTATCTCCTAAAGCCAGTCCCATATATAAAAATGGCGAAAATTATAAAAGACGTTGAAGAAAAGATTTTGAAACTGGAGAGAACAGTTGACTTGTCTGAGCTTGTGGTAGATTTGACTGACCACGAGGAAGAAGAAATTACTGATAGAGTTAAAAAGATTATCGCTGAAAATATGACTGTTGGGAGCCTTCATAGGGATGAAATAGCGGCTATGGTACATGTGAGTCCTGGCTATTTAGGTCGTATGTTTAAGAAAGAAACAGGCGTAGCTTTAACTGACTATATAACCCAGAAAAGAATCGCTCTATCCAAACAACTATTAGTTAAAACTTGCTTGTCAATAACGGATATTACAACAAAAATTGGTATGTCCTATTCATCCTATTTTTCTAAGGTTTTTAAGGAACAAGTAGGAATGACTCCTCAGGAATACCGACAGCAGCATAAATGAGAAAGGGAGAAGAATTATGAATGTTAACACAAAATATGGAGAAATAAGTGGTCTATTGTCAGATGGGTGCCTTGTTTATAAAGGCGTACCATATGCCAAACCACCACTTGGTGAATTAAGATTTAGAAAACCTCAAAAGCCTGAAGCTTGGTCAGGAGTATATAAAGCAGATCATTATAGATTTAAAAGCATGCAAGGACCAATCAGAGAGGGATTTTATAAAAAAGAATTTTATGGTAATCCGGACTTCTTAGTAGATATGAGTGAGGATTCATTGTATTTAAATATTTGTAGACCACATAATCAGGAGACAAATTTACCCGTTGCTGTATATGTTCATGGTGGTGCATTTATGGGTGGTGCAGGAAGTAATTTGCCTTTTGTATGTACGGAGCTAGCACTCACAGGAGTTATTGTTGTAACAATAAATTATCGTCTAGGGGCTTTTGGATTTTTAAGTCATCCCTTGCTTGGTATTGACGGAGAAAATGAAGCTGGTGGTAATTATGGAATATGGGACCAACTGGCAGCTTTTTCTTGGGTCAAAGAAAATATTAGTGCTTTTGGTGGAGATCCTGATAATATGACAGTTTTTGGCCAATCGGCTGGAGCTATGAGTCTTCAAGTGCTTGCTCTTTCTAGTCATTCAGAAGGTATATTTAGAAATATGATTCTCCAAAGTGGTGGTGGATATCAAAATCCTTTGGCTGAGTATAGAAGTATAGAAAAGGCTTCTGAACTTGCAGAAGATCTATTTGATATTATTGGGATTGACAGCAAAAAATGTATGGAAAATGAGGAAAGCAAAAGGCGAGCTTTGGATACTTTGCATAATATATCTGCAGAGGATTTTATGCAGGCGGTCGGTAAGGTGATCGAACAATCATTTGCCAAAAAAAGAGGTTTGCCCTTTGTTCCCGTTATCGACGGTGAACTGTTAAAGAGAGATGGTAATGAATTAATAAAGAATGGTGAATTTTTGCCTATCAATTATATGATTGGTTCCAATGGAGATGATCTAACAACTGAAGGAACAGATGATAAAAAACCTGAAAACAACCTAATGCATAAAGCGGATATAGAGTTTGCGAAGATTGCTAACTCAAAAGCGAAAAGTAAGGCTTACGTGTATTATTTTGATCATAAACTGCCGGGTGATGACAGTGGTGCATTTCATTCAGGCGAGTTATGGTATGTTTTTGGAGGTCTTAAATACTCTTGGCGCCCCTTTACCAAAGAGGACTACTCACTGTCAAAAAGAATGATATCCATTTGGAGTCAGTTCATGAAAACAGGCGACCCTAATGTGGGAGATAATCATCAATGGCAGCTGTGTACAGTTGACGACCCTTATTATGAAGTACTAAAGGTATAGAAATTAAATAAGTAAAGATTCTGAGTAACAGGTGATAAAAAGACAAGGGAGTTATTTTCTTGTCTTTTTTTATATAATTTTACGTGAAGTAGTGAAAAGTATTGAATGTAACCGGTTTCGAGTGTACAATAATAATGATGTCAACTGGTTATCACTGACCTATGAAAGGAGGTAGAACGTGGCTATAACTATTTACGATATTGCTAAAGAAGCCGGTGTTTCCACTGCAACCGTCTCGAGAGTTCTTACGAATGCGAATAATGTATCGGACTCAAAACGTAGGATTGTTGAAGATATTATACAGAAGTATAACTACAAACCGAATGTAATGGCGAGAAGGCTCAATGATAAAAAGACCATGACTATAGGCGTGCTTACAGCAGATATTCGGAATCCCTTTTATGCATCCCTTTTTATCGAGTGTGAGAGAAGAGCCAATGAAAAGGGATATTCCTTGCTACTTTTTAATTCACTGAATATAAATTCACTGGAATTTGGACACCTTGAGAAATTAAACGAACAACATGTCGATGCCGTTATACTTATTGGCGGAAAAGTAGATGAATTATTGTCTGATATGAAGTTTGCTTCGAAAGTTAATGATGTGATGGTGAAGACGCCAGTTGTTATTACTGGTAAATTAGACGGAACGGATTGCTATCAGGTCAATATTGATCAACAACAGGCGATAGATTTAGTATTGAACCATTTACTGGAGAACGGCCATAAACGGATTGCTCTTTTAGGTGGAAACTCAAGTGTTCAGTCTACTGTTGAGAAGAGACTTCGTTTTAAGCAAACGATACTAAGATATGAGTTGGAATACATTGATAGTTTTGTCAGTAATGAATCTGGCTACCAGATGACTGATGGTTATGAGGAAATGAATCGACTTTTTGAGGGTGGTGATTTGCCAAGTGCAGTTATTGCTATTAATGACTTTGCGGCTGTTGGTATTGTAAAATCCATTACTGAACATAAGATGTCTATTCCAAAAGACGTGTCTTTGGTTAGTTTTGATAATACGTTTATTTCTGATATGGGTTTGGTTGGGATTACGTCAATTGATTATGATTATCCTGAGTTTGGAAAAGTGCTTATTGATTCAGCCATAAGATTAATTGAGAATAAAGATGTACCAAGGAAGCAACATATACTACCCAAATTGCTTATTAGAGAATCCTGTTCGAAAGTATTAGGTTAAAGATTATTTCCTATGCCAAGAACAGGAAAAAAATGTGAGAAAATGTAACCGATTACATTATATTTGAAAAAAATGTGCAATATTACATATAAAAACTGGGTACATTGGAGCTTCAAGGCTTGTTGAACTAGAATGTATGTAAAAAAAGACAAAATATAAACAAAAATCATAATATTTATGTTTATATTGACGATAGACAAATGAAGTGCTATAATACTATCTGTAACCGGTTACAAAAAATAAGGGAGGCGCTTAATGAATCAGGACATTAAATCATCTGAAAAAGGAATAGATTCCAATGATGAGATGAATAGGGATATGAAAGTGAAGCGAACGAATACCGTGAAAAAAAGAAGTTTTTTTAGAAATCTTTGGAGGCATCGTGTTTTGATTATGATGTGTATGCCTGCAATAACTTTTTTTATCATATTTAGTTATATGCCTATGCCCGGAGCATACATAGCTTTCACAAATTTTAATTATAATAAAGGTATTTTCGGAAGTCCTTTTGTCGGTTTTCAAAATTTTAAGTTTTTGTTCACATCAGGTCAACTATGGCTGTTGACTAAAAACACAATTCTATACAATGTAGCCTTTATATTATGTGGTAATGCACTTCAGATTTTTGTGGCTATTCTTATTAATGAGTTGGTTTCAACGAAATTTAAGAAAGTAAGCCAGACTCTAATGTTCCTGCCATACTTCATTTCTGCTGTTATAGTCGGATTAATGACCTATAACCTATTTAACTATGAGTTTGGATTCGTAAATACACTATTGGAAAAACTTGGAAGGGAGCCAGTGAAATTTTATTCAAATCCCGCTTTTTGGCCACCAATTATTGTATTGGTCCATTTGTGGCAAAGCACCGGATATGGTTCCATTGTTTATTTTGCTGCCATAATGGGTATTGATAAGCAAACAATTGAAGCAGCAAGAGTGGATGGTGCTAATGGATTCCAAAAGATTTTTCATATCATTATTCCAAGTCTTAAACCAACAATAATCATACTTCTCCTGTTTTCAATGGGCGGTATTCTTAGAGGTAATTTTGGTATGTTCTGGAACATAATAGGAGCCAATTCGCTTTTGTTTAATACAACAGATATTATCGAGACTTACGTATACCGTTCGATGTTATTGAACTTTAATTTTACTACAGCCAGTGCAGTTGGACTTTATCAGTCGCTATTTGGTTTTGCTTTGGTTATGACTGTCAATTGGATTGTCAGAAAAATTGACGAAGATTATGCTTTATTCTAGGAGGGATGATATGAGTGATACCACACAAAAAAAAATAAAACTTGATATTTCTGATAGGATTATACGTGGTTTTGGATATGCATTTATAACTTATTTTGCTATTATGTGTCTCTTTCCCTTCGTATTGATTATTTCAACATCATTTAGTTCTGAACTGTATGTGTCAACCAATGGTTTTACCCTTATACCAAAGGATTTTAACCTAGATGCATATCAGATGCTTTTTAAGAATGCAAAAATGCTCATAGGGTCATATGGAGTTACAATTTTTATGACCTTGTCGGGAACTGTCGTTGGTTTGTTCATCATTTCAATGACGGGTTATGCTCTTCAAAGAAAAGATTTTCCTTATCGGAATCATATTTCGTTTTTTATTTATTTCACGACTCTTTTTCAAGGAGGACTGGTACCTTTTTACATCCTCATGACAAAATACTATGGCTTGAAGGATTCTTATTTGGCAGTATGGCTTCCATTACTTCTTTCACCTTGGTTAATTATACTGATGAAGAATTTCATTAAATCAATACCTTATGAGATTACTGAATCAGGAAAAATTGACGGTGCAGGAGATGTGGCCATATTCATCAAGCTTATTTTACCTATGATTAAGCCCGCCTTGGCGACAATTGGATTATTTATCGCATTAGGGTATTGGAACGAATGGTATTTTTCATCCTTGTTTTTATCAGCAAAAATAGATTATAAGCCATTACAGTACCATCTGTATAAAATTATTAACGAAATAGCAGCACTTAAGAATTCCGTCGCCGGACAAAATGTTGTTCTTGAATCCTTTCCTCAAGAAACATTGAAAATGGCAACAGCTGTTGTTGCAACAGGCCCTGTTATCCTGTTTTATCCATTTGTACAAAGGTACTTCATAGCAGGTATAACAATCGGTGCAGTTAAAGGTTGATATTAATCCTATAGGGATTTATATAATATGTTAAGCAAAATATTAAGGAGGAAGTTCAATGAAACGTAATTTTTTATCGATCATCATGATTTTAGTACTAGTTTTCAGCTTAGCGGCTTGTGGGGGTACAAGTGATACTTCATCAAATGATGATTCGAAGTCAACAGAGGATACCAAATCAACGGGGGATAGTAAATCAACAACAAGTTCATCAGATACTAGCAATTCAGAGTCAGTAGATACAAGTGAACATGTAAAAATCACTTATATGATTACAGGAAATAAACCAACAAATGGACGTAATGAAGAAATGTTTGCTGAATTGAACAAGATTCTTACAGAAAAAGTTAATGCAGAGTTGGAAATTTATTGGATTGAATGGACAGATTATTTAACTAACTATAACCTTACATTAGCTTCAAATGATGGAAGTATTGACTTAGTAGGTACAGCGACTGACTGGCTTGATGCATGGCCAAATGCAAAAAGAGGTGCTTTTTTACCTTTGACAGAAGATATGCTGGCCACTTATGCACCAAAGACATTTGAGCAAGTAAGTGATGCCCATTGGGACATGTGTAAACTAGATGGAGACATTTACCTTATGCCAGAAGATAACTTTGACCAATGGATTAACCATGGTTTTATATATCGTAAAGATTGGGCAGATGAATTTGGATTTACAGATGGCTTACATAGTTGGGCTGATATGGGCGATTACTTTGCTGCGGTAAAAGAAAATAAGCCAGATGTAATACCATGGGATGTTGCAGGTTCTTCAGGTATTGCGACAACCATAGCTGGTGGCTATATCGCATCAACTAGTGATTTTGTCCTTGTTGATGGTCTTGAAGTTCCTATTTTCGGTGGTAGTAGAAGTGATAACTTTACTGTACAATCACCATATATGACAGATGATAACTTTATCGATTTTGCGAAATTGATGAAAGAATGGTCAGATGCTGGTTATTGGAGAGAGGACTGCCTGAACTATTCTGGTGATAACCGTGAAGAATTTCTTGCAGGTCAAACATCTGTTGACCAGCATCATACAGAAACTTGGTATGGAACTGATGATGTTAAATTAAAAGAAAGACAAGGAGCTGCTGCTGGATTTTTCTGGTTTGGAGAAGAATCTGGAAACTTAACAAAATTATCGATTACACATGGTGCCACAGCTATAGCAGCTGGATCAAAGAATCCAGAAAGAGCCTTGATGGTATATGACATCCTTAGAAATGATGAAGATGCCTATCGCCTATTCAATTATGGTATCGAAGGAGTTCAATATGTAATTGATGAAAACGGCTATTTCGCCCGTCCAGAAGGTTACGACAATGATGCTGACAGTATTCAAACCGATTACTGGTGGGGTCGTAATGATGACCTTCAATTAAAAGATGCAGCGAGAGACCATGCAAGTTATGAGGCACTTGTTGATGAGTTCAATAAAGTCGCAATTGACTATCCATATGGACAATTCATTCCAAAAACAGATGCAATTGCCCCTTACCTTTCTAATATGGCCAATGTATATGCAACATATATGCCACTGATTGCATTCGGTAAGGTAGATGATCCGGAAGCAACTGTTCAGGAGTTTAGAGATGCTATGAAGGCAGCTGGATATGACGAAGTAATGGCTGAACTACAAAGCCAAATGGATGATTTCAAAGCATATTTAGGTAAATAAAAGATTTGATTTAGAATGCCTATATTGTACCTTTTATAGGTGAATATAGGCATTTCTTTTATGAGATCCAATGGGCTAAATGTTAATTGAATCCATTGGATCCTATAAAAGAACAAGGAGATAATGATGCTAATAAAAGATAATTGGAAATTTCATCTTGAAGATTTACATTTTGACAGCCATATGAGTTATTGGGATAAAGGATACGATGACAGGTCTTGGCAGGCGATATCAATTCCATATGACTGGTCTGTACACTATCCTTTTTCTGAAGAACATTCTAGTGGAACCGGTTATTTGCCAGGAGGTATCGGTTGGTATCGAGGCAGGCTGAAACTTAAAAAAGAAGATAAAGGAAAAAGGATTAAGCTAAGATTTGAAGGCGTCTACAAGAGGGCAATGGTCTGGTGTAATAGTTATTACTGTGGTGAATGGGCCAACGGCTATACACCCTTTGAGTTTGATATCACTGATATGGCTTCTTTTGGTGAAGATGAAACACTCATTGTAGTAAAGGTCAGACATGCAGACATTGCTGATTCTAGGTGGTTTACAGGGTCGGGTATTTTTAGGAATGTGTATGTTGATATTATAGATCCGACAGACCTTATTGAGGGCTCTTTAGTCATTCATACTGATGAAGTTACAAAGGAAAGAGCTGTTTGTCATGCTTCTTTTGAAATTGACAGCGTTGAAGATAAAGATGATGTGCTAGTTGAATCAGATCTATTAGACCGGGACGGTAGACAGGTTGCCTATGACAAGAAGAACATGTCCTTTAAGACTGGAGAGATTAAACAGTTAAAATTTCTTCATCAAATAGTGGAACCTAATCTTTGGAGTGATGACAACCCGGTTTTATATACTCACGTTATTAGGATTAATGGTCAAGTGAAGAAAAGGACTGCTGTTGGTATAAGAGCATTTCACTTTGATCCAGATACAGGCTTTTATATTAATGGAATAAATAAAAAATTAAAAGGTGTATGTTTACACCATGATGCTGGGGCGTTAGGTGCAGCAGTGCCAAAGGAGGTATGGCGTCGAAGGCTTTTCAAACTCAAGGAGTTGGGTTGTAATGCAATTCGGGGAAGCCACAATACCCATTCCAGAGAATTGTATGACTTATGTGATGAAATGGGCTTCTATTTTATAGATGAACTTTTTGATGAGTGGGAAGGACCAAAGAATAAGTGGTCAACCGGGCATAATGTCTATCCACCAAAACATCAAGGATATTTTGAAGACTTCCATACTTGGTGCAAGAAGGATATTGAAGCCGTTATTAGGTGGAACCGAAATCATCCATCCATTATTATGTGGAGTTTAGGTAATGAAATTGACTATCCTAATGATCCATACTGTCATCCTATGTTTAAAAAAATGACAGGGAATAATGATAATAATAAACCGGAACAGGAACGTCTATATAAACCGACTAATCCTAATGCAGAGCGTATAGTTAAGATTGCAAAAGATTTAAAAGAGGAAGTACTGAAATATGATAAAACAAGACCAATCAGTATGGCTTTGGCTTATCCAGAGGTGTCTAGAGAAATAGGTCTCATTGAGGTTTTGGATGTCATTGGTTATAACTATAAGGAAGAGCATTATGAAAGTGACCATAAACGATATCCAGACAAGCCATTTTTAGGTAGTGAAAATGGACATCAATATGATGTTTGGAAAACGGTAGTGGATTGTGATTATATATCAGGGCAGTTTTTATGGACTGGTATTGATTTTCTTGGTGAGGCTCATGGTTGGCCTATTCGTGGTTCTAATGCAGGACTTTTGACTACTGCTGGTTTTGAGAAGGCCGAATATTTTTACAGAAAAGCATTGTGGTCTCATATGCCTGTTATGGAGATATTGACTCGAAGGGAAGGCAAGGAAAGGAATAATATGTTTCGACCTTTGTGGAGATATTCTGAAGGCGAGTTCATTCATATTCGGATTTTTACAAATTCAAAAGATATAAACCTTAAGTTGAATGGGGCGCCTGTCAAAGGCCTTGTACAGACTGAATCAGGCTATGAATGTCTAGCCGAATATCATGATGGTAAATTGGTTTGTGAAGGGACATACCAAGGTGAAAGCCTTGTGAATGAGCTACATACACCCCTTGAAGACTTGATTATAGAAGCTAAGACTTGGGAGTTAGATACAGGGTTTAGTTCCAAGTATTACTATGAAGAAGAGGATAGTATTTGGCAGGTTGAGGTGAATTTGAAAGATAGAAATGGAAGTATTGTTGTAGACAGAGATCTTAAAATTCACGTAGAACTAGAGGGGCAAGGTAAGATTCTAGCAATAGACAATGGTGATTTGAAGGATATGACAGCATACAATGAAACTTATAGGAAAACCTATGAGGGAAAATTGATTGTATATGTAAAAGAAGCAAATGATGATACAGTCTTGAAACTAAGTGGACCTAACCTTGACGACGTTCAAGTGTCAAGGAAATAAGTCTTAAGAATGGTGTTTTTATCTGTAAACAAAAACAGTCTAAACTTACTATATAAAGATTGAATGGGGTAGAACAAGATGAAGATATTAGATTTAAGCGGATCGGTATGTCGCTTATCTCAGATAAGTAGAATCGATAGTGATGCTTTGAGTGTTGTCTTTGGAAGAGAGGGTGGTGGTATATCCTTAGAAGGTGCATGTGATAGTGGGTATCGATACATTATAGGAGATATTGAGGTTTGCGAAGACCATAGCGTGGCCATGATGCTGCGCTTTTTCGCCATTGGTGAAGAAGAGGAGAGGCTGATCTATCGGTTTGGTCTTTTGCCAGGAGTCAAAACACGAGTCTGCTTTGACTTGAACTTGATGGATAACCACACGATTTATACTAATAGGACACCAGGACTCTTAAAACTGGTATGCCATGGACATCGTATTGAGATGGAAGAATGCGAAAGGATAGAACTTGGTATAGAAGAGACCTTTCATGATGTGAAAGTGAGTCTGTCAGGGTTTCATATGAGTCATCAACCGCCTAAAGATTATCCCCTTGAAGATAAAACCTTAATTGATGAGTTTGGACAATGGAAGCCAAAAGACTGGCAGGGAAAGATTAAGTCAAAGGATGACTTGGTTGACGCAGTTCTTCGAACGGAAGGCCCTCATCAATATCCCTTTGCCAACTGGAGTCGATGGGGTGGCAGCTTGGATTACAAGATTAGGGAGGGAACCGGTTTTTTCTCAACAGCAAAAGTGGATGGTAGGTGGTATCTCCTTGATCCAGATGGTTATTCATACTTCTCAGTTGGGGTTTGTGGTGTTTCCCAGTTGAAACCGTCAGGAAGAATAGACAGTCTTGAAAAGTTCTGTACCCTACCTGATAGTAAAGGAAATGAGGACCTATATCATACTTATACAGCACGTAGAACCCCTTATATGGAAGAAGAAACCGTGACACTTTTTGATTTTACAGGAAATAATCTCAAGCAGGTGTATGGGTCGAATTATAGAGAGTCCTGGTATAAGAATCAATACCATATTTTAATGTCTAATGGTATTAATAGTTCAGGCAATCATCCGGCAGGATACTGGATTGAAGAAGACCAAGAGGTTATAACACCCATCCCCTTTGCTCATCATTTGGGAGGAAAGTTTCCTGATACTGAAATAAGAATTTTTAGGGACTTTCCAGATGTACTTAGTCCAGAATATGAGAGGAATGCTGAAAGATTTGCGTCTCAACTTAGACCTTTGGTTGATGAACCGATGATGATTGGGTATTTTATGAGAAACGAACCAGAGTTTAACTTTGTTGAGGACGTCATCATCGCAGAAGAAGTGCTCTATAATCCCAAGCAAACCTACTGTAGACAAGGACTTAAGATGTGGTTGAAGGAAAAGTATGGATCAGTTGAGTCCTTAAATAAACAATGGACCAGCACTTTTGAGGACTTTAATGATCTTGATAAACCCATTAAGAATGCCAGAAAGATATCGCAAGAGTGTGAAAATGATTTGAAACACTATTCTAGATTTTTGGTTAATGAATACTTGCGAATTCCAGCCAAAGCATGTAAAAGGGTAGATTGCAACCACTTAAATCTTGGAGTCAGGTGGAGTAAAGCCTTTAATAAGGACTTATGCGTCGGTTGGGAGTATATGGATGTGTTTTCTGTTAACTGCTATTCCTTTGATCCTATGATTGACATGGATTTTGTTATGGAAGCTGGTGTCGATAAGCCAATATTGATAGGTGAATTTCATTTTGGAGCTTTGGATAGAGGACTTACTGCTACAGGGTTAAAAGGAGTTGTCAATCAGAAGGAAAGAGCAAATGCATGGCGTATGTTTGTACAAAAATGCGCTGAACATCCATATGGGGTTGGAGCGCATTGGTTTCAGTTTTTTGACCAGTTTCCACTGGGAAGATTTGATGGCGAAAACTATCAGATTGGTTTGGTAGATGTTTGTACTCAGCCTTATCCTGAAATGATGAAAGCTGTGAGAGAAACCAGCGAGATTCTATATGATATTCGGCATGGGAAGAGGCCAGCCTACAGTGAGTTGCCTAAAAAGATACCAATGATAGGTTATTGAGTTACACCATGATTATAGGTCATAGCCTTCTGTATGTTATAAGAGCCTGTAAAGCAGGAGGTAATAGTGGAGGTAAAATATGATAGATTATATACATGGAGAAGAACTAAGGAATGATGTTTTATCAACACCTGAACTTCAGAAGTATATTGAAGACCTAGCTACAGTTAGAAAGGAATATGATAATAGGATTATTTCAGAACTCCCATTTTCTCAATTTCGTGATTATTATGTCAGTGGTAACCGGGTGAACTATGAACATGCTTATTTCGAGAGAAGAAAAAGATTAGTAACCCTAGCACTTACATCTTGGCTGTATGGTAGGGAGGAAGATCTTAGGCAGTTGGAAGAAGTTCTATGGGCAGTATGCAATGAATATACATGGGCTCTTCCAGCACATATGGATATTGATAAACCTTTGACCATTGATCTTTTTGCTGCAGAAACAGCGTTTGCCCTATCAGAGATATGCTACTTACTTAGTAACAAACTTGATAGACCGGTAAAGGATCGGTGCAGGAAAGAAACTAAAAGACGCGTTCTTGATGAATATATGGGTGCAAAGGAGGCCTATAATTGGGAAGATATGTCAAACAACTGGTGCGCTGTTTGTGCCGGCTCGATTGCGGTTTCAGCAATGTATATGATGGAGGACGAATATATTGACCCATTGCTTGATAAGCTGGAACCTACATTTCAGCACTTCCTTGATAGCTTCGGCTCAGACGGTACGTGCCTAGAGGGTTTATCCTACTGGACATATGGACTGTCTTTTTATTTTGCCTTTCTTGATTTGTTGAGAATTAAAAGACCTGAAAGAGCATTTAGCATGATGCATGTTGGTAAGCTCCAGAAGATTGTGGAGTTTCAACAAAAGTGTTACTTTAAAGGAGGGGAGACAGTATCTTTTTCCGACAGTAGCCATACTGAGTTATACCGTAGAGGATTGACCTATTACCTAGCGTCTCATTATTCAAATGTCATAGTTCCACCTGGACATAGGGTAGCTCAATATGATACGGACCCTTGCTTTCGTTGGTGTAATGGGATTAGAGATTTGGTTTGGACTGTTCAGTATAAAGGACCTGCTGTAAGCATGAAAGAAGAGACTTTTGATAGCTATCGGTTGCCTGATGCTCAATGGTTAGTGTCTTCAAGTTCTTATCCCTACGAATTGGCGGCTAAAGGAGGGAGCAACAATGAAGCACATAACCACAATGATATGGGTTCCTTCATTTTTTATAAGAATGATTATGAAATATTGACAGATTTAGGTGCTGGTGAATACACCAAGGACTATTTCAATGAAAATCGATATACTATATTTTGCAATCGTTCACTAAGTCATAATGTCCCTATCATTGAAGAGCATGAGCAGAAAGCAGGTATAGATAGTAAGGCGACATTATTGGTTCTAGAGAAAAATCATATACGAACAGAACTTAGTGCCGGATATGATATAGAGGGTCTTGAAGAGTATATAAGGGACCTTCATGTTGAGAAAAAACAGGGACTGAAAATAATGGATTCTTTCAAGTTTAGCGGAGACTGTATGAAGGTTACAGAACGGTTTGTGAGTAAAATAAAGCCAGTACGTGTGGGGAATCAGGTTGTTTTTGAAATAGGTGACAATGAGAAGGTAGACCTGGAAAATTCTAGAAATAGGCAAGAATATCTTGCAATAGTTCGGCCAAAAGGAACTCGTGGTCTAGTGGATATATGTCTGACAGAATATGAGCATGTTGGGCATGATTCAAGTATCATAACAGTTTATATTATAGATTTTGAATATGTGGTGTCAGAGAGCATGAGGACCATTACCTTTGAGGTCTATTAGTTAAGACAAACGTACCTACTACGATTGCTACAATTACAATCAGAAATATATAGGAAATCGGATTTTCTAGGATTTAGACTTCTCCTATTACTCCTTGTGTTTGAGATAAGCTGTCTTTAATTGATATATCAATTAAAGACAGCTTATTTATTATAGTTAAACTATAATAGATATATCAGATGAATACAACTCGATTTCATTGTTTAAATACTCTGAAAGGATAATATTTGCCTCTTTTTAAGGACTGCAAAATTTACATTTTTGACAAAAAAATGCCACGATTCTGCACGAAAAATGCCACACACATTATTTATATTAGTATATGGAAAATCTAATGAATGATAATGAATGGAGGATAAGAAGATGAAGCGAAGTATTCTAGGAATTTTGATGATTTTGACATTGATGGCTACAAGTATACCGGTTTTTGCAGCAGATGACGGTATAAAGCTTTTTACCAGATTTCCTGTTCAATATACTGATGCTGGCGAAAGTCTGACCTATGATATAACGATTGAGAATAATAAAGGGTCGGCAGAAATTCTACAAGTTGGAACAGACAGTATACCTAAGGATTGGGAATATGTATTGACTGTTGAGAATAAACAAGTGAATGATGTGTACATTGATGAGAATGAGAAACTTAATGCAAAATTGAAAGTCAATATTCCCTTGTCTACTGAGAACGACCGATATCAAATGGATTTCTATGTTGATTCCCCTTCTCAGGGAAAGCAAATACTACCTTTGGTTGCTGAAGTAAAGGAAGTGACCTATAAAGAGAATCAGCTTAGTGTTGATTATCCTGACTTGTCCGGTGATGCGAAAACATCTTTTTCCTATCGTTTGAATATAGCCAACAATGGATTGAAAGATGTTTCCTATAGCCTTGATGCCCAGTTACCCAAGGGATGGCAGGCGTCCTTTATTCCATCTGGCTCAACAGATAAAGTTGCAAGCATCTTAGTAGAAGCAGGAGCTAATAAAGATGTGACTATGAAATTGACAGTCCCAGAGTTTACACCGGAAGGAAACTATCCAATTACCTTTAATGCAAAGTCTAATGACGGTGTTTTGAGTAAAGACCTGTCTATAAAGATTACTGGTTTATATGAAATCAAATTATCAACACCAAGTGGAAAACTTAGTGATCAGCTAGTAGCCGGTGAAGAAAAGCAGATCAAAATACAACTTGAGAATACCGGGGGTTCTGAATTGAAGAACATTGAACTAAGTTCTTGGGAACCGACAGGATGGGAAACTCGATTTGATGAAAAAGTCATCGATTCCATACTTCCAGGTGAAACCAGAGAAGTTATTGCCTATGTGAAAGCAGATGCGAAAGCTATTTCAGGTGATTATGTGATGAATATATCTGCAAAAACACCTGAAGTAAATGAGCAAATAGAGTTTAGGATGACCCTTGTAACATCAAAAATCTGGGGCGGTGTTGGACTTGGAATCATTGTAGCTTTTGTATTGGTCCTTTACGGTGTCATCAAAAAATACGGGAGGCGATAAGTGTGAATGAAATAGTTGTTGAGTGTAATGAATTAACGAAGAGTTATAAACATGCCCTGGCAGTAGACCATTTAAATCTGACGATTCGTCAAGGAGAAGTGTTTGGCCTTTTGGGACCAAACGGTGCTGGAAAGACAACTACCATACTAATGATGATGGGTCTAACAGAGCCTACAAGCGGACAAGTCCGTGTCTTTGGTTACGATTCGACAAAAGAACCAATTAAGGTTAAACAAAAAGTTGGTTATCTTCAAGATAATGTCGGTTTTTATAATTATATGACAGCCAGAGAAAATCTTGAGTTTATAGCAGAACTAAATCAGATTCCTCTTGAGAGCATAGATATTGATCATATTTTAAAAAGGGTAGGTCTCTATGAGCATAGAAGTAAAAAAGTAGGATCCTTTTCAAGAGGAATGAAACAACGGCTTGGTGTCGCAGACCTTCTGGTCAAACAATCAGAGATCATCATTTTGGATGAGCCTACACTGGGACTTGATCCAGATGGTATTGAGGATATGTTGAAACTGATTTTTGGTTTAACCAGTAACGACAATAAGACAGTCATTATTTCATCCCATCTCTTGAACCAGGTGCAGAAGATATGCACAAGAATAGGTATGTTTAATCATGGTAGGCTTATTTCATCAGGGACGATCAGGGAACTAAGCGACCAGTATCTGGGTGAGGATGCTGAACCTAATCTTGAAGACATTTACCGAAAGTGCTTCGGTCAGAAGGAGGTGGCAATTGATGCAACAGCTTAAGAGTACAACTGGGGTTCTCCTTCGCAAGGAATTACGGGAAAACCTAGAAAACAAACGGATTCTTATTATGTTTATAATATCAATGCTTATCTGTGGTGTAGGGCTTTATAATGCCTTCAGTATGATGGATATGACTGATATGAATGCTTCGAAAAACGTCTATTTGGATATATTTACGAAAACCAATGGTAGCCTGCCATCATTTGCATCCCTTCTTTCATTTCTTCTGCCATTAGTAGGACTATCTCTAGGCTTTGATTCCATTAATGCTGAGAAGGTAAGAGGAACCCTGAGTCGCCTCATGGCCCAGCCAATCTTTAGAGATTCAGTAATTATAGCTAAGTTTTTATCTGGTATTGCAGTATTAAGTTTTTTAATTCTATTTATGTTCGGGATTCTTACAGGCAGCTTTATTATTGTGTTAGGTATACCACCGACACCTGAGGAGGCATTAAGAATATTTTTGTATGTCTTGGTGACTATATTCTATGTCAGTATGTGGTATGCATTGGCGTTAGCCTTATCCATCTTTTTCGAGCAAGCAACGGTGTCTGCCCTGGTCGGCATAGGATTTTGGATATTCATGACATTTTTTGTTAACATGTTTATTCAAGGGATTGCATCCCTTGTTTACCCCGCAGAAAATACGATGGATGTTACAGCAATTGTAAATCAACAGAAACTCATCATTGCTTTGCTGATGTTCTCACCCTTAAGCTTATATTCCAATGTTATTGCAGCCATTATGAATCCTGAGGTTAGAAGTCTTGGACTGGTTTTCTATGAACAGATGGAAGGTGCAATCAAAGGGCAATTACCCTTGTCTGAAACCTTTATGGTTATCTTACCTCACCTACTGTTTATGATTGCCTTCGTATTTTTTATTTTTCTTATTTCTTATATTGGATTCATTCGAAAGGAAATCCGTTCGACATAGTTGTGGTTTTTCCAATGAGTTTGGCATATACCTTGTTAATCCAGAATTGACGTTAAGAATGTAAGGGATACTTGTATTGCCATATTTTTGCCACAAATATAGTTTAGACTATTGAATCGAAAAGATTATTCCCTATTTATGAAGGAGGGTACACAGTGGAAGAGTCAGTGACGCAAACCAGAGAATTGATACAGTCATTCAGGCAGGAAGTGGAAAAAGTAATTATTGGACAGGACTATATGATCGACCGAATATTAATTGGATTACTGACCGGTGGACATATTCTCTTAGAGGGTGTACCGGGATTGGCAAAAACGCTTACTGCCAGTACTATAGCCCATGTCACCGGTATGGAATTTAAGCGAATACAGTTTACACCGGACTTGTTGCCGGCAGATATACTTGGTACAGAAATGTACCATCAAAAGACCGGAGATTTCCAAGTGAAGAAAGGTGCGATTTTTTCCAACCTGATTTTGGCTGATGAGATTAACAGGGCACCTGCCAAAGTTCAATCTGCTCTTTTAGAAGCTATGCAGGAGAAGCAGGTGACTATTGGTGAAAAAACTTATATACTCGACAAACCCTTTATGGTTATTGCAACCCAGAACCCACTTGAACAGCAAGGAACTTATCCTTTGCCAGAAGCACAGCAAGATCGTTTTATGATGAAGCTGAAAGTGGAATATCCTGACAGGGAAGAAGAGAGAGCTATTATCGAACGCTTTACCATGGCTGATTATGAAGAACCAGACTTAGCGCCAATCATGACCAAGGACCTTATTAGTGGACTGAGAGAGGAAGTAGAAAATATTCATCTAGGTGACTATATTAAGGAGTATGTTCTTGACATTGTTCTTGGGACAAGACAACCATCCCAATACATTTCTTGTGGAGCCTCACCAAGAGCTTCCTTAAACTTGATTAAGGCAGCTAAGGCAATGGCCTATCTTAGAGCTAGGGATTATGTAACTCCTGATGATGTAAAATCTATCGTTTATGATGTCCTTCGTCATAGAATCGTTCTGACCTATGAGGCAGAAGCAGAAGACAAGACACCTGAAGATGTAATTGCTGGTATACTTGAAGGAGTGCGTTTGCCTTGATTTCCAAAGAACTGATCAAAAAAATCCGTCATATCGACATTAAGTCGGCAAAGCTGGTGGAGGAAGTTTTTTCAGGAGAATACCGTTCCAGATTCCGGGGCAAGGGGATGACATTTGAAGATATAAGGGAATATTACCCAGGAGATGATGTCCGCCATATTGATTGGAATGTTACAGCCCGGCATAATAAGGCTTTCGTCAAACAGTTTTCTGAGGAACGGGAAATCAATATGTTTCTTCTAATTGATATGTCTTATTCTAATCACTTTGCTGGGAAGAAGGACTTGATTGCTGAGATTGGAGCTACCCTATCCTATTCTGCGGCTAGAAACAATGACAAGGTAGGGATGATGCTGTTTACCGATAAGGTGGAAAAGGTCATCCCTTCCAAAAGTGGAAAAAAACATGTCCTCTCTATTATCGAAAATATCCTGACCTATGAGTCAGAGAGTAAAGGTACAGACATTAACCATGCCCTTGTTCAATTTTCCAAGATGGTAAAGAAGCCTGGTATTGTTTTTGTTTTGTCTGATTTTATGGACCAGGGATATGAGAAGACCCTGAAGACTATGAAGCGCAAGCATGATGTGGTGCTCATAAAAGTCAGGGATAGAAAAGAAGAAAAGCTGCCTTATGGAGGCATTTTTACTTTTAAGGATTTAGAAAGTGGTGAAGTGGTTACCCTGGATCTTTTGAAGATGAAGAAGAATCGAATGTCTCAAAGAGAAACTGAATTGAAGGATGTTATTAGCGTCTACACCGATGAGGATTATGTGAAACTCCTTCGACTTTATTTTATGAAACGGGGAGGTCTGTCATGAGACTAAAATATAGATCTATACAGATTTTATTTGCCTGCCTGCTCGTTATGACTCAGATTGCTCCAGTTGCGGCAGCTCAATATGAAGAAAATGATCGCCTTATCTATATAGGGGATCATATAGAACTTGAAATTCAAGATCCGGCTATTTCTAAATTGATGATTGAAGAGGCTTTTAAGGCTTTTGATATTTTGGAAATTGAACCGATGGATGAAGGTTATCAAGTGGTTATGACTATTATGGAACCTGGTGAATGGTCCGTTGAATTAGGAGGTCAGACTATTGTTTTTAAGGTAGCCTCTACACTTGATACAATAGAGCGAGATACCTTGTTTGAAAAAGATTTGGACATTCATAAGGGGGCCAATAAAACTATTTTGTTTATCCTTCTTGGTATAGTCTTTCTAGGAGCTATTATCTCTAATGGTTTTTGGTTATTCAAGAGACGTAAGAAAAAAGTTGAGAAGATGTCTGCTTATGAAGCTTTTGATAAGAATCTGGACCAACTTTCAAGCAAGGACTCTTATGCTCTTGGTAAGATGACTGGCTTTGTTAAAGAATATCTGTCCTTAAGACTAGGTGTAAAATTGGAAGGTTTAACAACTAGTCAGTTAGAAACTCATTTTCAGTCCAATACTGCTAGAGGTATTTTTGAAGAAGAACCATTTAGGAATTTCATCCAGTGGCTGAAAGACTGTGATAGCTATAAATATAGCGATGTTTTGGTAGATGAAGCTACAATCAACACCTTAAGGGAGTCCCTAAAGTCAATTGTTAGTGGTATGGAAGAGGTTATTAAGTATAACGAGGAGGTCAAAGATGCGGTTTAGCCAATGGTACTTTTTGGTCTTTATTATCCCTGTCATATTACTTTTCTTACTGTCAGGGAAACAGTCCCTACCTTTCTCTAATGTCGGACTGCTTAAACAAACAGGTAGAGCCAGCATCATTAAACACCGCATAGGCAGATGGTTTATAGCTGCTGCCATGTGTTCTTTTATTATTGCTATGGCTAGGCCTCAAATTCCTACAGATGTTTTGCCGGCTCAAGGTCAAGGCATTGATATTATGATGATTCTAGACGTATCAGGTTCCATGGAATCAGTAGATTTTAAGCCTAACCGACTCGAAGTGGCTAGAGAAACCATTGATAATTTTATTGACAAACGTTTTGAAGATAGAATTGGTTTGGTTATCTTTGCAGGTACTGCTTACACAAGAGTACCTCTCACTTTAGACCATGATGTGGTCAAAGCTTCTCTTCAGGATGTGTCAACGGCTTCAGTAGGTGAAGATGGTACAGCAATTGGAATGGCTATATCAGTTGGAATAAACCGATTGAAGAAAAGTCAGGCTAATTCTAAGGTCATGATCCTCGTCACTGATGGAGATAATAATGCAGGTGCCATCAGTCCTGATACAGCAGCCCAATTGGCTTCAGAGGAAGGTATTAAAGTATACTCTATCGGTGTAGGGACTGATCAAACCATTATGCCTGTGGATTTTATGGGACAAACCCGTTATCAGACCATGGATTCAGGCTTGAATGAACCCCTTTTACAATCTATAGCCGACTCGACAGGTGGACAATATTTTAGGGCGGCCGACGAGGAAAAACTGACTGCAACTTTTGAAGATATTGACCAACTGGAAAAAACAGATTTTGATCAGGATGAGTTCATGCTCTACGATGAACTGGCCTTCGTTTTCATTAAGTTGGGACTGTTATTGATGCTTATAGGTATTTTCTTGGATCGATATCTTTTCATTCGTATACCATAAGGACTGAGGGAGGAAAAAATGGATTTGAATATGGAATTTAGACAACTTCAAGATATCTATTGGCTGATTTTTCCTATTGCGATTCTTATGGCAGCGTTTTTTGGATACAGGAAGAAGCAGGCTATATTAAACTGGCTTGAGATGAAGGGAACCACTTCTTTCAACTATCTCCAAGGGTTTTTTCTTGTTATGGGATTGGCTCTTGTGATCCTTGCTCTTCTAGGACCTGAGCGAGAGATAGGAACAAAAGAAGTTATGGGTCAAGGTGTGGACGTTTATTTCCTCATCGATACATCTAAGAGTATGTTGGCCCAGGACGTGATTCCGTCACGTATTGATAGGAGTAAGAAAGTTATTAATGAAATTATTGCTGGTCTTCATGGTGACCGAATCGGATTCATTCCTTATGCGTCTTCAGCTTATATACAGATGCCTTTAACAGATGATTATGACTTGGCTAGAATGTACCTAGAGGTCATTGATACAGATATGGTCGGTGGTGGAGGTACAGATGTGGCAGAAGCGCTTAATTTATCGGTAGCATCTTTCAATAAGGCCGGAACAGGTAATGAAGTGGTGGTTCTTTTAAGTGATGGTGAGGAAGATGATGCAGATATGGGAAAGATTAAGTCAATCATTGAAGATGCCGGAATTAAAGTTTTTACTGTCGGGATCGGAAGTAAAGATGGGGGATTAATTCCTCTTTATGAGGAAAGTGACGGCCAAGGAGCCAATGGTCAAAAAGCCAGCGGCCAAAAAGCCAATGGCCAAAAAGCCAGCGGCCAAGGAGCCAGCGGCTACAAAAAAGATGATCAGGGGAACCCTGTCGTTACGAAATTGGATGAAGATATGCTGGAATTAATGGCAAATCTTTCTGGAGGTAAGTATTACCTATCTGATACAGGCTTAAGTGAAGTGCCTCTCTTGCTGTCAGACTTGTCTCTTATTGAAAAAGGGGAAACAACAAGGAAGAAAATCAAGGAGTATGATCTCTTGTATCAATGGTTTTTAGGAGCCGGAATTGTAAGTCTCTTATTAGGATTCCTTCTTCAGAATAGGAGGAAATCATGAAAGTGATACGGATAATGACTCTTATGGCAACAATGGTGCTCCTCATAAGTATTCTTTTACTGCCAAATACTCCAAGTGACTTAATTGAAGCTGATGAGCTTTTGAAAGCCGGTGATTATGAAAAAGCGATACCCCTTCTTGTTCAAGGTAATACGGACCCCCTTATTGTAGGTAATGCATGCTATCATGCTGGTGAAGCTTACCAGGATTCTCAAAATGGAGATCCTGAAAAAGTGAAAGAATTATGGGGGCAGGCTTTAAAATACTATGAACAAGGGATTCAGGAAGAATGGGACCGTGTAGACTTGAAGTATAATTATGAATTTGTTCAGGCAGCATTGAAAAGTCATAATCAGGACCAAGAAGACCAGAAAGATCAGCAAGAGGATGGTGACACAAGTAAGCAGGATAGCCAAGACCAACAGGACGACCAAACCCAGAAAGAAAGTGACGGTCAAGAGGACAAGCAGAATCAGCAAGAGGATGGTGACACAAGTAAGCAGGATAGCCAAGACCAACAGGACGACCAAACCCAGGAGGAAAGTCAGAATCAAGAGGCTAATCAGAACCAAGAAGATGGCGATAATCAAGATGGTAATCTGAATCAGCAAGGAGAACAGGATCAAGAAGAAGGTGACAGTCAAGAAGGCAATCAGGGCCAAGACGGAGATGATAGTCAAGAAGGCAATCAAGGTCAAGACGGTACAATAGATCAAGCCCAAGAGGGAACAGAAAATACTGATGATAAGTCAGAAGCTGTCAATACTATATTGAAAATGTTAGAAGCTCAAGAGGCTGAAAGTCTAAAGAATAATCAAGAGGTGATTAACAGTGATGAAGGAGGTGGAAAGAATGACTGGTAAGTTTTGGCGTGGGAGCTTTATGCTTATGATGATAGGTGTTTTATTAACAGGATTTTTTCGACTGCCTGTATATGCAGCAGACCAAGAAGTCCTAATAGAAATGAATGATACTAAGCTTCAGATGGATGTATCTACTGAAATGTCCCTAATTTTGCGAAATGTCAGTGGAGATGTGAAACTAGTTTCTTTTGAAGGGTTGGATAATTTTGAGGTCCTTTCTAATAGCCAGTCCAGTTCTACTTCTATTATCAACGGAGCGGCTAGCAAAGAGGTTAAAAGCAATTATACGATTATGCCCAAATCAGTGGGTACCTTTACCTTACAAGCGGTTCTTTCCATTGATGGTGTCCAATATGAGACCAACAGTGTGACTGTGACTGTAGAGGAAAAGGATGAAAGTCTTTCAGGAGCTAAGGATGATATATTTATTCGGACAACCATATCCGGAGATAGTTGTTACTATGGTGATAATGTGGTTGTAACTTATGAATTGTACTCAAGATATCAAGTGTCCGAGTTTGGATTTACTGACAGTCTGACAGCAGATGGATTTATTGTTGAAGAAAATAGCGACCAAGAATATAAGCCTAATTACACGACTATTGATGGAAATAAGTATGTCATGTATACGGTAAAGCAGTTAAAATTAACACCAACCATGCCTGGTAGGTACACTTTACCGGCCTTTGATTTTCAGGTTAACCTGAGTACAGGTGGCTTCTTTGGCTCCACAAAAGCGACTTACCTAAAGACAGATGAGGTGTCTTTGACGGTAAAAGATTTACCAGCTGCTGGTAAACCATCACAATATGGTGGCCTTGTGGGGGACTTGACCATTGAGGGACAATTAAGCAGTAGTGCAGTGAACATCAATGAACCTATTACATATAATGTTACCCTATCAGGAAAAGGTAATCTTTATGCCATTGATAGCTTAGTCGACTATATCAACCTTAAAGATTTTTCCGTTTATGAAACAGTTAACGATAAACCGGTCCAGATGGATGAAGACGGTGTTCGAGAGGAAAAGGAATTTGAAATTATACTGGTAGCTAAGATGCCTGGAGATTTGGTCATACCAGAGATCAATATCCCTTATTTTGACGTGACTAGTGGAGAGTATAAGGAATTAAGCCTAGATTCCCAAAAGGTCTATGTAGAAGGTAGTCAAGTGGTAGATCAACCTAGTGAAGGCTCTCCGGTCTTTGATAAGAATAGGTCCCAACCGGTTGTTATTGATAAGACTTTTGCTAAAGTGCCTGAGGATATAATTGTGCTGAAGCTGTCAAAGAGTAAGCTAATACTAATTGGAGGGAGTATCGGAGGAATTCTCCTGATTTTTCTAATAGGTATATTGGTCTTTAAGAATAGGGATGTCTTATTTGGAAAGAGCAAAACCCTTCTTCAGGAAATACGTAAAATCAATACCGATAAAGAGGCTTATTCATTCCTTGAAAAATATATGGCAGACTATTACTTAGTCAAACTTAAAAGTACAGCCATTGAAAAAGCAGTATCTGTAATGAAGGATGAAGAAAAGGCCATAGTTCTTAGACAGCTTTTGTATTACTTTGAAGAAGAACATGACTCGGTTCCTATTAGCCTTGATGAAGTTAAGAAAAAACTTGAATATCTTATAAACTAAGTATGGCATAGAGCTTTATAGTTAGCGTAAAGTTATCGTCGGAAAAGAAAAAATAAAGAAAACACCTAAGTTGTGATATTATAAGTTTTGCCTAGAAACAAATAATACATAACAGGAAAGGTGTTTTCTTATGCATAACAGTATACAACACTTCATGGACAGAGGGATATAAAATATTGAAAAAATAGTAAAAAGTTTTATTAGTGATGAAAAAATGGATATTGGAGAGTTGGTCCTAGAGCTGAACAAACCACTACAGGAGTTGCAAAGGGCTATTATTAAAGAAACGATTGAAGAGATCGATGGAGTGTATCGAAGATCCAGTTATAGAAAAGACAGATACGTTATTGAACGCTCGAATGATGAAAATTCTTTTACCAGTACGTGCGGGGTAATAACATACAAACGAACGTACTTTGAAGATAAGAAAACCGGCGAGTGCATACATCTAGCAGATAAAGCATGTGGCATTACGAAGAAGATGAGGAAAAGTGATGATGTAGTTGCTAAAGGACTAGAACATGTTATTGATAGCAGCTATAGAATTAGTGGAGAGAATGCAACAGTAACCGATGACATCATTAGTAAACAAGCGATTATGAGGGATGTACACACACTGGAAATACCAGTAATTATTCCTAAAAACAAAGAAAAGAAGAAGATAAAAGCACTCTACATAAATGCAGATGAAGATCATGTGTCGCTCCAGTTCAACAAGAAAAAAGGTGACCTCAGAGTAAATGAATATGGCAGGAAGTCCAATACAGTAGAACCAAGGTTGGCCTGTATATTTGAAGGAATAGAGAAAGAAAGTCCAAACAGTAAACGAAATATACTAAGGAACAAACATTACTTTTGTGGAGTGTATAAAAAGAGTGAAGATATTTGGTTAGAAGTGCTAGAATATATAGGTGCTGTTTATGATGAAGAATACTTGGAAAGCATCTATATCATGGGAGATGGAGCATCTTGGATCAAAGCAGGAGTTGATGTATTAGGTTCAAAATGTTGTTTTGTGTTAGATAAATTCCACTTGAATCAATCGATAATGAGAGCAGTTGGACATTTAGGAGATTCAGTTTCAGATGCAAGAACAGCAGTTTATGACGGAATCAGTATGGAAGATTTTACAACCATAGATAAAGTGTTAGAGATAGCTACATCTTTAGCGGAAAGTGATCAGAAAAGAGAACAAATCAGAAGAACAAAAGTGTACATAAGGAATCATTGGGATGCCATAGTCAGACCAAACAATGATGAATTAGCACGAATGGGATGCAGCGCTGAAGGGCAAGTTAGTCACATATTAGCAAGTAGATTAAGCAGTCGGCCGTTAGGGTGGTCGGCAAAAGGTGCGTCACAGATGGCAAAATTAAGAGCCTATTCAGCCAATAAAGGAAATATATATGACTTGCTGAAATATCGTGTCGAAAAGCAAGAGCGAGAGATACAAGACGAAATAAGAAGAGCACTTGATCAACAGATAAAAAAGAAACAGAAAAAGTATACAGATGTTTGGAATAGTGATACAGTTGCAGGAAGTTTAGGAAAAGTCGATGGAATGTATTGCCTAACAAAAAAACTAAGAGGTATCTGCGGATAAAAGTATGCTATACTAACCGAAGAACAATTCTTATAAATTCACAGAGGGATAATTCTATCTTTCTTTTTCCGACGATAAATTAACGCAACCAGCTTTATATTCAAATTTAGAATATAGAGCTCTTTTGTGATACAATGGAAAAAAGAGGTAGGAGGGTTCAAGGATGTACATTCAATCTAAAGAGTTGACTATTCGAAATGCTACAAGTGAAGATGCAGACCTTCTATGTGGATGGTGGAATGACGGTGAAGTGATGGCCCATGCTGGTTTTCCTTTGGGTCTTGGTGTTAAAACATCTGATATTGCAGCTAATCTCCTGAAAGATTCTGATTTAACCAAACGGCGATTGATTCTAGAAGTAGAAGGAAATCCAGTTGGTGAGATGAGCTATACCAATGTAGATACAGGTATAGCAGAAATTGGTATTAAGATCTGTAGTAGCAATGAACAAGGGAAAGGTTATGGACGTCGTTTTCTTCGAATGTTGATTCATGAACTTTTTATGCAGAGGAGATATAAGAAGATTATTTTGGACACAAATCTTAAGAATATAAGGGCCCAGCATGTTTATGAATCTTTGGGCTTTCTTAAGTTAGGTGTTCGTAAGAACTGCTTTACCGACCAAGTAGGTCAAATACAATCAGCTGTGGATTATGAACTGAATAAAAAGGATTGGATAAACCAGCGGTTTAAGGGAGATAGGCAAGTATTAGTTGAGACAGAACATTTATTAATAAGAAAATTCAAATCTACAGATGCAAATGATCTATTTGAATATCTTGGTGATGAGGAAGTGGTTATCTTTGAACCTTATGATATGTTTACTTTGGAAGAATGTAAATCTGAAGCTATGGAACGACAGGAATCTGATACATTTCTTGCTGTGGAGCTAAAAGCTAGTGGTAAATTAATAGGTAATGTATATTTTGCTCAAGTAGAACCAAGAAAGGCCAAGACCTATACCCTAGGATACGTATTTAACCGACACTATCAAGGAAGAGGCTTGGCTACAGAAGCAGCGAGAGCTATTGTAGAATATGGTTTTTCTCATTATGCAGCTCATAGGATTATTGCCATGTGTAACGTGCTTAACGAACCGTCTTGGAGACTGCTTGAACGAATCGGTATGCGACGGGAAGCCTTACGGATAGGAAATATGTTTTTTGATGAGGGAGCAGATGGGAAACCGTTGTGGTTTGACTCTTATCAATACGGAGTCTTAGAAAATGAGTGGGAATATAAAGGATAAGTATTTTTCATGGCTTGAAACTATTCCTCATATACCAGAAGGATGGAGAGGTTTATTAGTGTAATTAAAGCTATTAATTTTCTTACAATTCTTGGACCTGCAAGTAGAAAGCTTTGCCTTGACAAAGAAACATATATAATATATGCTATATCTAGCCAAACGTTTGGCTAGATTGCTATAAGGTGGTGGATCTATTGAAAGTAACACTGAAAGATGTGGCTTTAGCTGCTGGTGTATCGGTCTCAACTGTGTCAAGAGTTTTGAATGGAAACAGAGAAAATCCGGCAGGTGCAGAAACCATGAATAAAATATGGGATGCGGTGAAGCAATTGGGTTATGTCCCCAATCAATCTGCTAAGAACTTAGTTAAAGGTACAAGTGACTCAGACTTAGGAAAAGGAAAAATCGGTGTGCTTTATACCTCTACTATAGATGTTAAGACAGATCCATTCTTCTCATGTATTGGTATTGGAATACAAGAGGAATTGAGGCGACAAGGATATGAGATGGCTTTTGCCCTTTCTACTTATCATCTTGATTTTGGGGATGTCTATAACTACATAAGCAGTCATCCTGCTGAAGGTTTAATTTTAACGGGTAGGTTTGGCGAGGATATTTTAGATATGATTCAAAATCATTTCAATCATATTGTATATGCAGGTGCTAATGCGGTCAATAAAGGTTTTGACGAAGTTATTTGTGATGGATATAGTGGTGCTGTGACAGCCATTAAACATTTATTGAGTCAGGGGTTTGATACTATTGGCTATGTTGGTTTTTGCCAGGAAATGGAAGAAAAGGTCAATCTGGTTAATGAGCATCGTTTTAGAGCTTATACGGAAATAATGAGTGACGCTTATAATTCTGATTTGGTAATTCACACAAGATTGTATACTACAGATGCCTATAATGCTATGAATCAATGGCTGGATAAGCCACAAAGGACTATGATTCCCAAAGCTTTTTACTGCGCTAATGATGCAACTGCTTTTGGTGTCATGAAAGCCCTTCAAGAGCATGGGCTTAGAATTCCCGAAGATGTGGCTATTATCGGACTTGATGATGTTGAGATGGCAAGTTTTGTTACACCAACCCTTTCAACTGTTAGTATACCAAGAAAAAGTCTGGGAATTGAAGCAGTAAAACTTTTGGTAGACAAGATCGGATCCAATCGTAACTATGCAAAAAGAGTTGACTTACCCTTTGACCTCAAAATAAGAGAAAGCAGTTCTCTTTTGTCTGAATAATAAAGGAGAAAGTATATATGCGTAACTGGTTTAAGGATTATCAAAATAAAACTTGTATCATCATGAATGGTGACGAGGTTGTCTTTACTTCTGAATATAAGGGAGTTCGCCCTATGATGGAATATATGAAAGCTTTTGGACCTTCAGAGCTACCCTTAACGGTTATTGACCGAGTTATGGGAAGAGGTGCTGTTATGCTAGCAGTTCTGATTGGCGCTACTAGCATAAAAACCCCCCTTATAAGTGAAAGCGCACTGGAATTGGCTGAGCACCATAAGTTAGAAATAGAATATGATAAAAGGGTTCCTTATATCATGAATAGAACCGGTGACGGTCAGTGTCCGATAGAGGCATCTGTTCTAGGAGTTACCGATATTCAAGAAGGATATGAGACCATAAAGGCAACGATTGCCGAACTTATGTCCAGGTAGGAGTGAGGTATATATAGGTAGTTTGTGAATATGAATTCTAATTTTCTTCAAGCTCAAGTAAAAGGATTAATAAATAGATGATTTCAGATTCAGGAAATTGTATATGCAAAGCTTTTTCTATATGGTAGAGCTTGTTTTTAATGATAAACAATTCTTTCTCATAGGCCTTATGATAAAGGGACATATTTGTAATCGAATTTTCATGTGTCTTAAGGATAATGTTTTCAATAGAGCTAGCTATATGAACAATAAGTCCTATCCGTTTGTCAATGGAGTAAATTTTTTGGAATTGGTTTTCTGAATCGCTAATAAATGCAATGATTTTATCATGAATTTTCTTATATACATATGAGTGGATTTCTTCGTCAAGGTAATTTTTTACATTGTTCAATATTTCTTCATCTGTTGTTGCTTGTATTTCAAAAGAAGAATCCAAGTTGTTTTCGATTATTTGTTTTAGCTCAGAATAATTGTTATTCATAAGCATTTTGTCAATTGATAGGAAAGGGATATTATGGATGTTGGGATTAATAGTTCCAACAATAGCCAAAATATCCCTTTTTTTAGCTATTTTATTGATTTGTTGCAAGGCATCCTTATGGTTTAATATGGAAAGTGGAATGATGTCAATATTTGTGGAATCAATGATGGCGCTGTCTTCAATCATGTTTTTTAGCTTAATAGCGCTCCCTTCGCCGGTAAGGCAAAGGGTTATAATTATGTTTTTCTTTTTAGGAAGATTAAGCTTAAAAAGTCCCGTTTGGAAGGTAGAGTTTTTAAAACTATAATGAGTTAAATCGTTATATATAATATCAAGATCATTCTCTTTTAATATTCGCTGGGCTGATTCGAGAGCAATAGGGGTTGAAACCATCTCTAATGTCCTTGATTTTATATCGAATTCTTTGGATAGAATACTTCCAAGAAAAGATAGGGACCCCATATCTGAGAGAATAAGAACACCAAGTCCTTGGTCGATTTCTTGAATAAGACTAGCTATGTTTTTATATGCTTCTGAGATAGGCTCATTTAGAGGCATGTCATAGGCATGAGCTATTTTTACGCTCAACAGTTGATTGACAACATTTGCAATGCTTTTTGCCCCACTTTCACCGTGCATAATAATTAGAAGTGCTGGATGAGATTTATCATTGGAAATAGTGTTTTTTGAGGAAATTGTCAGGGACATTAGGCCAATCTCTTGTAGGGAAAAGCTCAGATGAAATTCTTTTTCTAATTGCCGAGAAAATTCAGTCGTCATTTTAAATTCTTCCGGATAGTGAGATAAAACATAATTAAACTGTTCCATGGTAAAGAGAGTGTTTGTTTCCTCTTGGTGAATTTTTTTTTCAAGAATGATGGATAGGGCAAATAGGTGCTTATCTGTGTAAAGCTGTTCAAAGTATTCCTGACATTGATCAAAAAAACTAAGAACAATATTGTACAGCCTTTCACCGAGTTTACGTTTCAGTTGTTGCTTGCTTACAATTTGGCTTGAAGATTCGAATAATTGGTTGACAATAAATTGAATGTTAGTTATATGTGAATGTTTTGTTAGACTAGGTGTATTAACATTTGGTGTATAGGTTATAAGATCCTGATAAGAAGCATCATTTGAAATGGACATCATTTGCTTATGAAAGTTAAAAGTATATATCATTTTAGGACGAAGAACTTCATCTAGATGTTCTTTCATTTTTGTATAATCGAAAAATCCTTTTAAGACTTCTGTGGGTAAATGTGTGGAGCTAATGGTTACCCTGTCGTTTTTTTTGTTGGCAAAGGCATTAACACAGGTGATACGAATGTCATTGGCTAATTGGGTGATGTTTTTTTGAGGTGAGTACAATAAAAATAATGCCAATGTACTGCTGTCAATATATATATCTGATTTTAAATTTTTTGCTTCAATTAGTAAGAACATTTTTGCAAACTGAAAACGTTCATTAAGAGAATAGCGATTAATATTGGGCATGTGAATTAACATGCCCATATTTTGATGGAATAAAGGGCTGGACCTTTCTGTTGAAGTGAATATGAAGTGGGTACTTCTTTCGATGAGTGATTCATTTGAATAATAGTGTTTGAGTTTGTGAATGAGGTAGGTGGTGTAACTGCTTTGGAGCAAATTGACATTATCAAATAATATTAGTCCTTTTGGAAGGTCTTCAAAGAGTGTTACTAATAAGTCTATGGATTCCAGTGTTCCGCATTTAATGGTCTTGAATGTGCTTTTATCATCAAATAGCTTTGTTTCTTTTGTGTAGGAGAAAATACAGGATGCCATAAGAGTTTTACCGCTACCTTCCATTCCACTAATAAAAATTGGAAGAGGATAGGGTGGGTAATTGACCGCAGATTTCAATGAATTGATTTTGGTTTTTAGTAGTTGATTATAACCGATAAGAGAGTGAAAAGATTGGTCAACAGATAAATAGTTCTTATGGTTTAGGCGATAAATAACAGGTTTACCAGCTTCCTTGAGAACTACATTTTCTTTGTAAAGTTCATTCAGAATTCGAGAAACATTACTTCGTTCAATAAAAAGTTTTTCAGCAATTTCTTTTGTTGTAAAAGATGTGGACTTTTGATTGGGGTTGATTTTTGAGTGAGTTTCTAAGTAATTTAGTATAGTATCCTTGGTCGAATTCATTCTATCACCTCTTTATCTATTTCAGCTTATATTAGTTCTATAATAGCATTATCATTCAATAACATCAAATAAAAAAACACAGATTAGTCATAATGTGATGGAATAAGTGATAATCTGTGAAATAAGAGGTCTATATATTCAAAATGTCATTAAAATTAATCATTATGAGAGAATAACTGTGACAAAATTTGAAATAGTATAAGGTGAAAAGTAATATATATGAATATATATGTGAAAAATGCATAAATAATGTCCTTTGACAATAGGAGTTGATTGTAACTATAATATAAATAATTCAAGAAGGAGGATAAGTTTTATGGAAACAGAGATGTATAACAATGAATTGGAGCAAGAGGTCATGTCATTGATTATTTCATCAGGGCAAGCAAGAAGTTATGCACAAGAAGCCTTGATGGAAGCGAAAAAGGGGAATTTTGATCTTGCAACAGAAAAGCTAAAATCAGCCGATGAATTAAGTGTTGAAGCACACAAGGTTCAGACCAAATTATTGACAATGGAAGCAAATGGACAAGTAGTTCATATGAATATTTTGATGGTACATGCCCAAGACCATTTAATGACAGGTATGTTGGCTATTGATTTGATTAAAGAGTTAATTGAAATTTATGAGAAGAAGGAGGACAGAAAATGTTAAAGGATTTTTTTAAGACATTTATAAAAAAATTTGCACCGGTATTAGGAAAGTTTTCTGAGAATCCTTATGTAAGAAGTGTACAAAAAGGCTTTATGGCAACGATTTCCATTTTGATAATCGGTGGATTTGCAACCCTATTAGCTTCACCATCAGGAAGTAGTGAACAAGCAACCGGTATTATGTTAGCTTGGCATAAGTTTGCAATAGAATTCGCTGGACCTTTAAGTGCCATAAAGTTTGCAACGATGGATTTAGTATCTTTGTGGACACTTATTGGAATAACAACGATTTTATCCCATGAGCTACATGAAGATTCTCTCGGTAACCTGATTAGTGCAGGAGCCTTATTCATGATTTTTACCTACACGCCTATTGAAGGTGGAATCAACATTTCCAATTTTGGATCACTAGGTCTGTTCACAGCAATGATCGTATCAATCGTGACTGTTGTTTTAGTAAAATTACTTAAAGATAAAAATGTGACACTGCGTTTTCCAGACTCTGTACCTGAAATGGTAGCACGCCCTTTTGAGGCATTAATACCAACTTTTTTAATAATTATACTTGGCCTTGTAATAAATGCAATATTAGCCTCATTTTCTTTGACTCTTCCAGCGCTTATAATTGTGATTTTCAGACCCCTCGTTCAGTTCACGGACTCGCTTCCAGGGATTTTACTCATAGCCTTTTTAGTTCACTTTTTATGGAGTTTGGGAATTCATGGTGGAGCTGTTGCTACGCCCATAGTTATGCCCTTTTTACTAAAAAATACAGCAGAGAATATGGAACTAATCTCTCAAGGGCTTGAACCTACCAATATTTTTACTATGGGATTTTATACAGCATATGTAATGCCTTTAATCGGTATGGTGTTAGCTATGCTCATTATAGCTAAGTCGACACATTTGAAAACGGTGGCAAGAATCGGTTTCATACCTATGCTATTCAACATTACTGAACCCATAGGATTTGGGGCTCCAGTTGTCCTTAATCCTCCACTGGCTATTGCTCGTATAATTGCAGTACTTGTATCTACAACTCTTGGCTATATGTCATTTGCTTTGAGACTAACTAATTTGCCATCCTATCAGGTACCTAACTTTATTCCGGGATTTCTAGCAACTTTTTTATCAACAACAGATTGGAAAGCAGTTGTGGTATGGCTTGTTATTACAGGGCTTGTCGTACTCATTTACCTACCATTCGTAAAAATTTACGATTTACAATTATTGAAGCAAGAAGAAGAAACGAAGGAAACCAATGAAGTAGCGTAATAGGAATATTAGAAAAGGTAAGTAGGTGATACAAATGAAGAAGCCACATATTATCATGTTTGTTGCAGATCAATATAGGATGGATTCCATCGGATATGGTTCATGTGAAGCGGCAGTTACTCCAAATTTCAATCAAATGGCTAAGGAAGGGATTGGATTCAATAATGTATTTTGCCAAAATACTGTTTGTGTCCCAAGTCGTATAAGTTTTATGTCTGGTCTTTATCCACATGTAAAAGGTTATCGTACCATGCATCATTTAGCAGGTGACAATGAACCTAATTTACTCAGGAATATGAAAGACAATGGATATTATGTATATTGGGGTGGCAGAAATGACATTTTACGGGAAGATGTTGATTTAAGGTGTTATTGTCATGAAAGGAATAACCGATATCAAGCCTTGTTTTCTATACATCAGACTGGTTCTGATGGAGCTCTAAGTGAAAAAAACAAACAGATGATCAGAGAGATGAAAGAAGAAAAAACAAGGCGAATGACCGGTCCTGAAAGATTTAGATATTCCCATTACTATGGTGTTAAAAACTTGGATGATGAAAGAAATACGGATATGCTAGAGATTCAGGATGCAGTTGAATTTATTAAAAATTATAATGAAGATCAACCATTAATGTTATATTTAGCATTGAGTTTACCCCATCCACCTTATCAGGTAGACAAGAAGTATTATGATCAAATCGATCCTGAGAAAATTCCACAACCTATTCGTTTGACATCAGAACAGCTAGAAAAAAAGCCTGCAATGGAAAAAGGTATTAGAGAAAACCAAAAGCTTTATAAGATGACAGATGAAGAACTTAAAGAAGTTAAACGTGTCTATTTAGCTATGGGAACAAAGCTGGATGAAGGTTTTGGAAGTTTAATGGATGCCTTAAAAGAGAAAGGGATGTACGATGACAGCTTGGTGATGATGTTTAGTGACCACGGAGATTATACGGGTGACTATGAAATTGCAGAAAAATCTCAGAACACTTTTGAAGATGTCCTCACCAATGTCCCCCTGATTATCAAACCTCCCTTTAAGCTTGAATCATCAGAGGGACAAGATGCTTTAGTCGAATTAATTGACCTACAAGCGACCATATATGATATAGCAGATGTTCAAGCTAAGCATACACACTTTGGTCAATCACTGCTGCCTCTTCTTCATGGGAAAAAGGAACATAGGGACTTTGTTTTTACTGAAGGTGGACGGATTCTTGGAGAAGACCATTGTAGTGATTCAAGACATAAGCCTTATAATGAATATTGGGCTAGAACTATAGTTCAAGACCAGATTCCGGCCCATACTAAGGCATTAATGGTAAGAAATAAAAAGTATAAATTTATATATCGCTTATATGAAGAAAACGAATTCTATAATTTGGATGAAGATCCCTATGAGTTGAATAATGAAATAAGTAATAATCGATATGCATCAATTGTAAATGAATTTGAAAAAAGAGCTCTTAAATACTACATGGAAACTACAGATGTAGTTCCAAAACGTTTAGATAAAAGAGTTGAAAGGAGTCTATAATGAATATATTACTCGTGTGTGCAGCAGGTGCGTCAACAGGAGTTCTAGTAAAAAAAATGCTTAAATCATTAGAGGGAACAGATCGCTTTGATTGGAGAATTGAAGCCCATCCGGTTAATACTGTTTCAGACTATGAAAAGGATTTTGATGTGATTTTGCTCGGCCCACAGATTGCTTATCAGATTGAAAATGTAAAAAAACATACAAAGAAACCGGTTGATATTATTAACGCTATTGATTATGGAATGGGAAAGGCGGATAATGTTATTCGTCAAGCGATTAAGTTAACAGAATAAAGGAGTAGTATATGAAAAAGAAATTTCCACTAGGTTTTTTATGGGGAGGCGCTACAGCGGCAAACCAATGTGAAGGGGCCTATAATGAAGATGGTAAAGGGTTAAGTATTCAAGATATTTCTCCCCAAGGACTCTTTGGTCCCTTAACAGAAGAACCGACAGAAGATAATATGAAACTCGTTGCAATTGATTTTTATCATCGATATAAAGAAGATATTAAGCTGTTTGCTGAAATGGGATTTAAAGTTTTTAGACTTTCTATCGCATGGTCCCGAATATTTCCTAAAGGTGATGAAGAAGAAGCCAATGAAGCAGGATTGGAATTTTATGACCGTGTGTTTGATGAATGTCATAAATATGGGATTGAGCCGTTGGTGACTATTTCCCATTATGAAACACCCTTACATTTAGCTAAAGAGTACAATGGGTGGACAAACCGCAAGATGATTACATTTTTCGAGAGATATGTGACGACAATATTTAATAGATATAAGGATAAAGTTAAATACTGGCTTACTTTCAATGAGATTAATTCTATTATTCATGGACCGTATATTAGTGGTGGAATATGGACGCCAAAGAATGAACTGACCGAAAAGGACTTATATCAGGCAATACATCATGAACTAGTTGCTAGCGCTCTTGCTACAAAAATCGGACATGAAATTATGCCAAAATCACAAATTGGATGTATGATTATTGGTTTACCTGTATATCCTTTGACCAGTCATCCTGATGATGTTTTTAAAGCTTATGAAATAGAGAGGGAAAATATGCTCTTTACTGATGTACATGTGTGGGGTAAATACCCTTCATATATGAAGCGTATGTTTGAAGAAAAAGGGATAGAAATAGACTGGGATAAAGATGATGAAGACATTCTAAAGAACACGGTTGATTTTATTTCTTTTAGTTATTATATGAGCTTATGTGAATCAACTGATGACAGTAATAAGTCTGGAAAAGGAAACATAATGGGCGGTGTCAGTAATCCATATCTTGAAAACTCTCAATGGGGATGGCAAATTGATCCTAAAGGCTTAAGATTAATTATGAATAAGTTGTATGACCGATATCAAAAACCGCTTTTTATCGTAGAAAATGGATTGGGAGCCAAGGATGAATTGGTTGAGAATGTCATGGGAGAAAAAACCGTTGAAGATGATTATCGTATTGAATATTTAAGAGAACATCTTATTCAAGTTCATGAAGCTATTAAAGATGGTATTGAAGTAATGGGTTATACCACATGGGGATGCATTGACCTTGTCAGCGCATCAACTGCTGAACTTAAGAAGCGATATGGTTTTATCTATGTTGATCGCTATGATGATGGAAGCGGAACACTTAATCGATATAAAAAGAAATCATTTTATTGGTATAAAAAAATAATAGAATCCAATGGAGAAGAACTATACAGTAACTAGGAGATAAGTACAATATATTGTTAAGGAGCGATAAATGTATACAAGACAAGTAACGATTACAAACGATATAGGTTTACATGCCAGACCTGCATCGAAGTTTGTAAAAATAGCAAGTAAATATAAAGCTGATATAAAAGTCTCTTGTGATGGAAAGACAGGTTTTGCTAAATCAATTTTAAATATTTTGGCACTTGGAACTCATAAGGACAGTGTCCTTGAAATTGAAGCGGAAGGCGTTGATGAGCTTGAAGCAGTAAATGCCTTGGTTCAATTTGTGGCTAATAATTGTGAGGAATAATAAGATAGCTGTTGCACCTAATACATGATGGTGCACGGCTTTTTTTGAGAAAAATTTTAATAAAATAGTGCGGAGGTTACTAAGATGTTGACTGGAATAGGTGCAAGTAGAGGAATACAAATCGGCAAGGTATATAAATATTTTCAGACAGAACCGATAATTGTCAAAAAAACAATAAAGGATATAGTGAAAGAAGTTGAAAAGTTTCAAGCGGCTTGTAGGAAAACAGAAAAAGAGCTTCTTGACTTACAGGTTAAAACCCAAGAAAAAATAGATAAAGAAACAGCTTCTATTTTTTTTGCCCATATTGAAATTATGAATGACCCCGAATTTTCAGGTGGAGTGGTCGCTAAAATAAGGGAAGAATATATTAATGCAGCCTATGCATTAAAAGTCATATCAGATAAATTCGTGAAAATGTTTGAAAATATGGATGATGAATATTTTAGAGAACGTGCTGGTGATATTAAAGATGTTACCAAACGACTTCAAATAAATATTGAAGGTGGACAAGTCCCTACATTAAGTGCAATTAATGAAGAGGTTATTTTAGTTGCTAAAGATTTAACGCCATCGGATACAGCACAATTAGATACATCTCTTATTAAAGGCTTTATTACAAATATTGGAGGAAGAACCAGTCATAGTGCAATTATGGCAAGAAGTCTTGAAATACCGGCAGTGGTTGGAACAAAATCAGGGTTTGAAGATCTGGTTAATGGAAGCACCGTTATTATAAACGGTGATTTAGGTGAAGTACACTTAAATCCTACACAAGAAAAAATTGAGGACTATAAGGCGATTATGAAAAAAGAGGAAAAGAAAAAAACAAACTGGCATAAATATAGAGATTTAAAAACGGTAACCAAAGACGATGTAAGATTAGATATTGGTGGAAATATAGGCAATCCAGAAGAGGTTGAAAATGTGATTAAGAATGGTGGGGAATGCATTGGTCTCTTTAGAACCGAGTTTTTATATATGGGAAGAAAGGAAGCACCGAACGAGGAGGAACAATTTCAAGCATATAAAAAAGTTCTACTAGGTATGAAGAATAAACCCGTTATTGTAAGAACTCTAGATATTGGAGGTGATAAGAACCTTCCTTATCTGAAGTGTGAAAAAGAGAATAATCCTTTTTTAGGAAGTCGTGCTTTACGTCTATGCTTTCTTATGCCTGATATCTTTAGAACTCAATTGAGAGCCTTACTAAGGGCAAGTGTATACGGTGACTTGCATATTATGTTTCCTATGATAGCTACCCTAGATGAATTCAAAAAGGCCAAGAAATACTTGCTAGAAACAAAAGATGAATTAATTTCACAAGGAAAAGCGGTTAATAAGAATATCAAAATTGGGATAATGATTGAAGTGCCGGCAGCAGCATTAGCGGCAGACATATTAGCAAAAGAGGTAGATTTCTTTTCCATAGGAACTAATGATTTGATTCAATATACATTTGCTGCAGATCGAATGAATGAAAATGTGTCATACCTATATCAACCATATCATCCTTCCCTACTACGTCTCATTGATATGGTCATAAATAGTGCACACCAAGAAGGAAAATGGGTAGGAATGTGTGGAGAAATGGCTGGTGAAGAAAAGGCCTTACCACTATTAATCGGCCTGGACCTAGATGAATTTAGCATGAGTGCATCGGAGATTCTTCAAAAAAAAAATCTAGCAAATCAAATCGATACCAGTAAGGCAAAGACACTGGCAAAACAAGCATTAAGAAAAACAAGTCAAAAGGAAGTCGTTCAATTAGTGGATTCGTTTTGGGAAAAACAGGGTTTAGGATAGACTTGGTAAGCTTTAATTATTTGAAGCTTATCTGAGACGAAGGAGAACAAAATCTTGTCATTCAAATGGTATTTTTATGATATATGATATTATAATTGTCCAATTTTTGGTCATGGTATTTCAATGTCTTTTAACCTCCAAAAAGCTATAATATATGTGTAATTGAAGGGTAGCAAAAAATATTGTTGTATCGAAGGATTCCAAGAACAAGTTATGTGTAATCTAAAATAATGACTTAGTTTTTGGAAGGTAACACAAAAATAGGAGGTATTATGGTGAATGAAACAAGAAAATCTGTAAAATGGTTGGTGATTGCATTTGTATTGATGCTTGTTGGGAGTGGTTTGGCAAGTTCGATAAACACTGATTTTAGACATGTTAAGGTATCAGAATTTGAGTTTGAGACAGAAAGGGGAAGCCTGTCTGCCTACTTATATATGCCTGAAGGAGCAGGAGCTGATAATCCTAGGCCAGTAATTGTTCTGACACATGGATATTTGAATACAAAAGAAATGCAAGACGCTACAGCCGTTGAGATGTCAAGAAGAGGGTATATAGTCTTGTTGGTAGACCAATACGACCATGGACTATCACGTTGGGAAGAGGATATACCTAATGGAGCTGAATTTGGAACTTTCTGGGTATATTCTATGTTTGATGCGGTTAATTACGCCTATAATCAAGACTATACCTTAAAAGATGGGGACGGTAATGGTTATATTGGTTGTAGCGGCCACTCAATGGGTGGATTATCAACAGTTATGGCGGTATTTTTTGATGAAATGCAATCATTGGAAAGTGGACATCGCATGATACATGCAGCAATACCGGAAAGTGCTGATTTTAGCTTCACAAATAATATTGCACCGACTGAAGCTATTCTTGCGGCATACGGAAATAGAACCATGGGGATAGTATCTGGTCATTATGATGAATTCTTCTTTGGTGAGACATCAGGAGCTTACTATAAAGATTTTATTAACAATAATAAGCTTGGTGCAATGTACCTAGGTTTAAAAGATGGAGAAGTAGGAAGTTCAGGAGAATTTTATAATGTAGAATCTGGGGAGGTAGTTCTTGAAGATGGTACAGTGGCAAGAGAATCCCAGACAGGTAAGCATATTGTATATTTATTAAACGAAACTCATGCTCAGAATCATTTCTCGATTAAGGCAGAGTCCCATATTATTGATTTCTTCCAAACGGCCTTTAATGGACTTACAAGCAATGATATGACTCTAGCAAATATGACATCTGCTAATCAAGCATGGTGGTTGAAGGAAGCAGGAAACTTAATTGCCTTAATTGGTTTTTTCCTATTCTTTGTTCCTTTCATTTCCTTGATTACAAAGATTGGGTTCTTAAAAAATGCTGTCACAGAAGAAACACCAGTTGTTTCCTTACCTGATAAACCGGTCAGAAAAGTTATCTTTTGGGCCTTAATTGTTGTCATGGCAATATTACCGGCAGTTCTTTACTTACCCCTTATGAATATTGACGAATCATTTGTTCCTGTTGCGGGAGATATTCAAGTCATTAGGACAATTACAATTGTATTTGCGCTAATCATGCTTGTTATAGGATTCATAAGCAAGGCAAAATCCACTACAGATACAAGTGGAAGGTTTGCGGCTTATGCTAAGGGTAGTTTTATTTCAACAGGCTTTATGGTTCTTATGATTGTTGCACTATTTAAATTTAAGTCATTTGCCCAAAGTCCTTATTTTAATTCGACTGCAACAAATTGGTCTGCATATTGGGCTTTGATTGTTGGACTTATCTTTATAGTATTAGCCATCATTGTCTATTATTTTATGAATAAGCCATATGGAGTCAAACTCGAAGCCTACGGTATTAAAGTCAAACCAATTTCCATTTTTGCAGCCTTTGTAACAGCCCTTATCACATTTGCGGCTGGGTACATAATTGTATTTTCCTTTGATGGTATTTTTAATGTTGATTTTAGGATATGGACATTAGCTGTAAAGGTATTTAAAACGGAACATTTTGTAACCATGTTAAAATATCTACCCATGTTTATACCGATTTATTTTGTCCTATCTGTCGTATTGAACGTCAATACCAGAGCTTTAAAGCATGGATATTTAGTTTCCGTCTTATCTACTGTTGGAGGACTCCTTATATGGTTCCTTATGCAATATGGAAGTCTATTCATTACAGGTACAGCTAAATGGCCAGCAAGCGGGATGATATCAATTGGTCTTTTAGCGACGATTCCCTATTTGATACTCGCTGCTATATTTTCAAGAAAAATATATGAAAAAACGAATAATGTATGGACTGCAGGATTTTTAAATGCCATGTTATTTACCATGATACCTGTTGCAAATACCCTATTACTTTGGAATTTAGTGTAGATCTTAGGAATCACATCATAATCGACTTGAATAAATGGAGGAAGACTAATGAGAAAAGCGTTTATATGCCCTGGAAAATTTGTACAGGGAGAAGATGAAATTAAGAATCTTGGATATTTTGTTAAAGGATATGGGGAGTCTGCTTTATTAATTGCTCATCCTGAGGATGTAGAACGAGTAAGAGAAAAACTTGAGTCGACGGCAAAAGAGTTTGGCATTCAATTTGTGGAAAGTAGTTTCGGAGGAGAATGTACCTTAAATGAAATCCAAAGACTACAGGTATTGGCAAAAGAAAAGAACTGTAGTTGCACTATTGGACTTGGTGGTGGAAAAGCGATTGATACAGCGAAATGTGTTGCTGAAGGTGAAGCTTTAATTATTGTTCCCACAATTGCGGCAACGGATGCACCTACAAGCCATTCAGCCGTTATTTATACAGAGGATGGTAAGTTTCAAGATTATGCATATTTTAAACAAAATCCAAGTGTGGTATTAGTGGATACAAGAGTAATTGCTAGTGCGCCGACTAGATTTTTAGTAGCAGGAATGGGAGATGCGCTTTCAACTTATTTTGAAGCACGGGCAACCATGCATTCATATTCCAATGTAAATGCTGGTTTACCCTGTGGTGGAGGTGAAAGTCATAAGCTATCGGCTAAGGGTACAAAAGCAGGATTTGCACTTGCAAGTCTCTGCTATCGTAGCTTGTTGGAAGATGGTTTAAAGGCAAAAGAGGCTTGTGATTCTAACCAAGTGACGATTGCCCTTGAAAATATTATTGAAACAAATATTTTGCTATCAGGATTGGGATTTGAAAGTGGTGGCTTAGCAGGGGCACATGCTATTCATGATGGATTTACAAGTCTTGAAGAAACACATAAATATTTTCATGGTGAGAAGGTAGCATTTGGAACGCTGGTTCAATTGGTTTTAGAAAATGCTCCAATGAGTGAGATTGATGAAGTAGTAAGATTCTGCATGAGTGTAGGTCTGCCGGTTTGCCTAAAAGATATTGGACTTGAGAATATAGGAGAAGAAGACTTAAAGCTTGTTGCAGACAATGCCTGTATTCCTGAAGAATCCATACATTCAATGCCATTTGATGTCACGCCAAACATGGTGATTGCAGCGATTCTGGCTGCTGATCGAATTGGAAAAAGGTATAAAGAGGCATAAATTGGATTGGAGAAAAAATGAAAAAAATTATAAATAACCCCCAAGATCTTGTAATTGAAATGTGTAAAGGTATTGCATATGCACATCCTGAATTGGAGCTTTTTCCAAAATATAAGATGATGACTAGAAGAGATAGAAATATTGACAAGGTAAGCCTCATTAGTGGGGGTGGAAGTGGTCATGAACCTGCACATGTTGGATTTGTTGGTCGAGGAATGTTGGATGCAGCGGTTTGTGGAGATGTTTTTGCTTCGCCATCACAGATACAGGTTTACAAGGCGATAAAAGAGACAGCTTCCAAAAAAGGGACATTGCTTATAATCAAAAATTATAGCGGTGATATGATGAACTTTAAGAATGCGGCATTTCTGGCTAAAGAAGATGGTATTGATGTAGACTATGTAAAAGTCGATGATGACATAGCGGTTAAAGATAGTCTGTATACAGTTGGACGTCGTGGTGTTGCAGGTACTGTGTTTGTTCATAAGGTGGCAGGAGCTGCAGCAGAAGAAGGATTAAGTCTTGGTCAAGTAAAATCTATAGCAGAAAAGGCTATAGCTAATGTAGCAAGTCTTGGTTTTGCATTTAGTTCATGTACAGTGCCTGCAAAAGGAACACCAACTTTTCAACTTCATGATGATGAAATGGAATTTGGTGTAGGTATTCATGGAGAGCCTGGGATTAAACGGGAAAAAATTGTGACAGCAGATGCCTTGGCTGAGCGTATTGTGGGAGACCTAGTAAAAGAATTGTGTTTGCATGAAAATGAAGAAGCTGCATTACTAGTGAATGGATTTGGCAGTACACCCTTGCAGGAATTGTATCTATTGAATAATTCTGTTCAAGTTCAGTTAAAAGCAATAGGCATTAAGACACCATATGTTCTGGTTGGTAACTATATGACAAGTATAGATATGGCAGGTGCTTCCCTTTCTTTAATGAAACTTGATGAAGAACTAAAAAGACTACTACTAGCACCATGCAACACGAGTGTCTTAAAAAGTATCAATAGGGTAGAAAATCCAGGTATTGATTTTATGGATGAATCTTCTCAAAGTGAAGAAGAGGATTATACTTATGAAATAGAGGAGAATCCTCAACATGGGACAATTAAAGAGGAAAAGATATCCTTGGAAAATATGATCTATATGGTTGATTGTATGAGTGCTTGCATAATTAAAAATGAAATTCCTTTTTGTGAATTGGATTCATTTGCAGGAGATGGAGACTTTGGCATGAGTATTGCTAAAGGTTTTCGTAAGCTTAAGCAGGAATGGAAAAGCATAAAAGCTGAGCAGTCGCAAGATATCGGTGCATTTTTAAATGCATGTTCTTTAGTCATTATGGAATATTGTGGTGGGGCATCAGGACCAATTTGGGGGTCTGCATTTAGAGCAGCAGGCAAATATATAGGAGGTCGAACTGAGATAGATGTCACTGAATTTGCAGGAATGATGCAGGCGGCAGTTAAAGGAATTCAGGTAACTGGTCAGCGTTCTTTTGGACGAGGTGCTGTTGTAGGGGATAAAACTTTGATTGATGCACTAGTTCCCGCAGCAGATTATTGGAGTAAATGTGGTCAGACTATGTCAGATTTAGAAACTGCATTTACAAAATCAGCTCTGGAAGCAGTCAGGGGAGCAAAGGAAACCGAAAAAATAGTTGCCCATATGGGACGTGCTGGAACAGTAGGAGAACGTAGTATCGGTCATCCAGATGCAGGAGCATATGGACTAGGAGTTATATTTACAGATGTAGTGGAGCATTTAACATTTCAGTAAACTTTTCATTTTAAAATTGCCCTTATGTGACTTCTAATAGCACAGTCATTATCTATTCAATCTAACCAAATTTCAAGTAGAAATTTGGTTAGATTTTTTTATTGCATCCTTATAGGGTAAGGCATATAATAAATAATATAGTTTCCAATTGAAACAATATTATTTCTAATGGAAAGGAAATGGAATATGAAACTACAATGGTTAGGAGAATATAGAGAGTTGGTTGAGGCACTTATTTGTTTTGCTAATAGTTATATGAGTGTACATAATAAGGAATTTATGGGAGACAAGGTAAATATATCTTTTTCACAGATTCAGATAGTTGAATACCTCCTTGAAAATGAAGAACATAACCAAAAAATGTCTGAGGTTGCAAAGCGCTTGGGCATTACGGCAAGTTCATTTACAAAATTAGCAAATAAGCTGGTTGGAAAAGGAATATTACAAAAATATCATATTAAAGGAAATAAGAAAGATATTATTATTCGTGTTACGCCATTAGGGAAGAGTGAGTATCAGAAATATTCAGAACAGTATGCCTCTCTTCTCTTTAGCGAAATGTTTCAAATAGGAGAAGAAGTATCAGACAAGGACTTGAAAGTATTTACAAGAATGCTTCGTTCTTTAAGTTCCAAAATTGACTGGAGTGGTAAAGAGCCAGTGATGTTAGTTCCTGTTGACAAGTCATGATTTATTAGGGGGTGTAGCTGTGGGTGAAAGAAATAAGCTTAGCCATATGATTGATATCCAATCATGGGAGATGCTACAAGAATCAATTTCTGAAGCTACAGGAATGGCAATTGTGACGGTAGATTATCGAGGAATTCCGGTGACTTCCCACAGTGGTTGTTCAGAGTTTTGTAAACGAGTTCGTGATGATGAGAAGCTAGGTGGATATTGTCAGAAATGTGATGCGCGTGGAAGTCTGGAAGGGGTTATTGCTCAAAAACCTTTTATTTACCGTTGTCATTTTTCAATTATTGATATAGCCATCCCAATTATTGTTGAGGGAAATTATTTAGGTGCGGTAATGGCTGGTCAAGTACATCTGGAACAGGGGGATTACAAGTTAAATCCTGAACAAATTTTTTCTATTAATGATGCTCAACATATTATTATAAAGAAAGAATTACAAGAATATTATGACCAGATACCAAGGTTTACGGGAGAACAATTGGAACATATGGTTACTATGGTATATCATCTTTGTGATTCCTTATCGAAAGTTTTTCTGAAAAAAGAGAAAGTGAATATAGATGAAAAGAAGCTTTGTATAGACGAAAAGAAAGTGGATGTATCAAATGTATCCAATCGAATTGTTGCTGAGGCAGTTGAATATATTTATTCTACTAAAAATCATGCACTTTCCTTGACAGAAGTTGCCCATCATTGCCATGTTAGTCCACCATACCTGAGTCGTTTATTTTCGAAAGAGATGGGGGAATCATATTCGACCTTTGTAACCAGACTAAAGATATCATGCGCTAAAGAAATTTTACAAAAAACCGATATGCTAGTGATGGAAATTAGCGATATGCTTGGATTTAGTGAGCCGGGATATTTCATAAAAATATTTAAAAAGTATACCAAAGAAACGCCAATGAGCTATAGGGCTAACCGAAAAAGACAAGAGTTGAACTGGAATATTAGAAATACGGGCTAAGATTTAATATAAGTACTAAGACTTTATAGGTGGATGGGTATGTGATATCCTATAATAGTAAGAGTCATTTAGCATTAAGAAGCAGGAGGTCACTATGCCATCAATTATGTCTAAATCACCACTGGGGTTTCAGTGGAAAACCAGAGACCCTTTTTTATTTTGTGCACACCATCATGATTACTATCCCAAGGGAAAAAGTAATCTCGGTCCAGATATGCCCCTATCTAGAAGAAATCTAGGTCAGGATTTTGACCTAAGTAATGATTGGAAGATGTATCATGGTTATACGGTACCAGGATTTCCAGAACACCCTCATAGGGGCTTTGAGACAGTGACAATTGTCTTAGAAGGCTTTGTTGATCATTCAGACTCAGCGGGACAAGTAGGAAGATATGGCCAAGGGGATGTTCAGTGGATGACTGCAGGTAGCGGTATGCAGCATGCAGAAATGTTTCCACTCCTCAATCAAGATAGGGATAATCCCCTGCATCTTTTTCAGATATGGCTGAATCTACCTAAGAAGAATAAGTTTGTGAAACCACATTTTAAAATGCTTTGGCATGAAAATATACCGATTATTAACTTGAGTACCAATGAAGATAGTCATTCCTCATTGCGACTGATAGCAGGCAGCTATAATAACCAAAAAGCGGTTGAACCTGCACCTGAATCATGGGCTGCTGATGAAAGCAATCATGTAGATATTTTTTTGGTTGAATTGGACGCTGGAGACCAAATAGAGATTCCGGCTAAATCGGTGACTCAAGAACGTGCTATTTATTTGTATAATGGCGATGGTCTGGAAATTGATGGTGAATCATTGCCTCCTAACCACCAGGCTTATTTAAGTCAGAATGCCCTAGTCTTTAAGAGTGGACTTTCTAAAGTGTCTTTTCTAGTTCTACAGGCAGAGCCAATCAAGGAACCTGTGGTTCAATACGGTCCTTTTGTCATGAATAGCAGAGAGGAAATACAAGAAGCATATGATGATTTCCAAAACAGTCGATTTGGAGGTTGGCCTTGGGATCGTTCAGACCCGGTGCATGGTAAGGAAAAAGGCAGATTTGCCAAATATGCTGATGGTAGGGAAGAGATAAGATAGATTGGTCTAGTTAGTGGGTATATATTAAAGTTTCATTAGTAAAGCTAACACCCATAGTTATGGAAGATGAATTATGATAGAATATATAGGTATCTAATAAGATGTGAAGAGGTATCAATATGTTCAAAAATATGCTTGGTGTGTTTGACCAATATAGGGGATTATCACGCTCAATATATATTATTTTTTTTGCTAGAATTGTTACTAATATGGGAGCCTTTATTTGGCCAATGATTAGTTTTATTATGAGCAATAAGATGGAGATGACACCGGCTACTATTGGTTTAGTTACAGCCATTGTAGGTATTGTCATGATTCCTGCCACTTATATGGGTGGTAAACTTGCTGACCGATTTAATAAAAAGTTGATTATTATCATTTTTGATACCATTAGTGTTGTACTATTTGTTTCTTGTGCATTTTTAGAACCGGGTTACTTAATGTTAGTCCTTTTTGCAGTGGCAGGAACCTTCGCCACAATGGAATGGCCTGCATTTGATGCCTTGTTTATGGAAGCTAGTAAACCTAATGAAAGAGAAAAAGTATATTCCTTGAATTATCTGGGTATGAATCTCGGATTGGTTTTTGGAGCATCTATCGGTGGATTCCTATTTGAGAATTACTTGAATTTGGCCTTTTTCTTAGATGGATTAACTACAATCACTTCTACTTTACTTATTGTGATTTTTGTAAAATCAGTGAAGCCTGAAGATATGGAAGAAGAAGAGAAAAACGAGTACGAAACAAGTGAAATTGATACCATGAGTACATTAGAAATCCTTAAAAAGAGAAAATCTGTTCTTGTTATGATATTTATTTTTGGTATAAGTGCCTTTATATATGAACAATGGGGATTTTCGTTGACTCTCTACTTGGAGAATATATTCGGAGCAGATGGAGCATTTCTCTACGGTGTACTTATGTCCTTTAATGCCTTCATTGTTATTGTGTTTACACCTATATTAACAAAAGTTCTGGAAAATTTGAAGGAACTACCTAAGGTTATGATTGGAGTGGGACTCTTTTCATTAAGTTTTCTGATTATAATTAATGAACCAGCCCGATATGTTTTCTTTATTATGATTTTTGTTTTCACCTTAGGTGAAATCATCAATACGATAGGAGCCTCTCCTTTTGTCAGCCGTCGGATTCCTGCCTCTCATCGTGGTAGGGTTTCTTCCTACATGGGAATAGGGCATGGTATTGGAGGCCTTGGTGGTAGAGTTGTTGCTGGTTTTGTTATTGACGCACTGGGGTATAATATCATGTTTGTCATTATAGCTGTTCTTGGACTTATTACTATTAGTGTTGTAGTTAAGAATTATTTTGTAGATCAAGAGCTATTTCCAAAACTCTATAATAAAGTCAATTAGACTAAAGATTTAAGAAAAGTTAAATATGCTTTAAAGAAAGATGTCGTTAGCTTAACATAAATATATGTTTTGCATATGACATCTTTTTAAAGTGTTTAAGTATGTTTTTATTATATATGTTAATATAGAGCCGGTTATATGAACTTAGGCTTATACCTTTTCTATTCAAGTTTAATTGTGGTCGAATACCCTGTCGTTATGTGGTAAAATAATGATAATGTAGAGGTTGATTATTTATTAGAATTTAAGTCGGAGATTCTTGTGAATATGGAGTTTTGGAATAGGAGAATATAATGTACAAAGTCATGATTGTGGAAGACGAAATTCCAATTCGTAATATTATTTCTCGAATCATTAATTGGGAGCAGTTGGGGTTTGAATTGGTTTATGAGGCGGATAATGGTCAAGTTGCTCTAGCTTATTTGGAGGATAGGATGGTAGATTTGGTCATTACAGATATTTCTATGCCCTTTATGGATGGGTTAGAATTGACCAGGAATATTAGGAAGATTCACCCTTCACTGACCATTATGATCCTTACTGGTTACAATGAATTTGAATATGCCCAGGAAGCAATTGAACTTAATGTGTCCAATTATCTTTTAAAACCGATTACTAAAGACAGTTTTACCCAGACCCTGACAAAAGTTAGGGAGGATATGGATCAAAGGTTTCATGACCAGAGAAACCTGGATTTTTTGCGTCATCAATATGAAAAGAGTAAAAAGTTTCTTCAGAATAAATATTTGATGAATTTGATACTTGGCTATAGCCAAACTAACTTCAATGTAAAAACGGATGAACTTGGTATTAATCTTTTAGCACACACTTATCGTGTTGGGGTTATGGAAATTGAAGATAGCAAGGAGGCAGAAAAAGAGTTTTGGGGACCAGATAGACCTCTTCTTGATTTTGCAATTTTCAATTTGACAGAGGAGCTCTTGGGTAAGATTGGACAGGATGTCGTCTTCTTCGGTCCGGGAGATCAGATTTGCATGATTTTCAAGAACCAAGACAAGAAGGAAGTAGACTTTGTCAATAGGTTAGTTGTAAGTTTAAGCGATATATCAGATCAAATCAAAAAATTCTTCGGTATGGATGCTACCATAGGTCTTAGCGATAATTATGAAAATCTAGAGGACCTATCTTATGGTTATCAGGATGCAGTTACAGCCCTTGAATATCAGGTCTTAGAAGGAAATGAAAAAGTTATTCTTAAGTCCAGTGTTGAGAACAAGTCGTCTTTTGCCTTTCACAAGGTGGAAAAAGAGCTTATTAAGTTAGAAAATTTTATCAAGGTTGGAGATGTTGATAATCTGAGGAAGATTATTTCCTATATTTTCTCCCTGATTCACTATGAAAAAATTGATATCGAAGATTTTAGGACTATGCTCCTTCGAATGACCATGACGATATATAAGGCTTATAATGATATTCGTCATGTGGATGAAGGGGATAAAGAATTGGATTATTCCATATTCAGTAAGGTTTTTGAATTGAATGATTTTAGTGAAGTTAAGGCTTATTACATAGACCTGTGTGAAATGTTGTCAAGCCGTATACGTGATATACGAAAGAATGAAGAACAGGGCCATGTTAACGCTGCTATAGATTATATTAAAGCTAACTATTCAGACCCATACCTTAGTCTGGAAAACCTTTGTAAAAAACTCTATTTAAGTCCCGGACATTTTAGCAGACTTTTCAAAAAATCAACAGGTGAGACTTTTGTGGACTACTTAACAAAAATTCGAATGGACCAGGCTAAATATCTTCTAACCAATACCAATCAAAAAATGTACGAAATTTCAATTGCAATCGGCTATGAAGATCCTAATTATTTTTCCTATAATTTTAAAAAAAATGTGAAGTTGACACCATCGGAATGGCGTAAGAAAGGATAGGTCATGAAGATTAGAAGTTTTCAGAAACTAAGTATACAGACCCTTATTGCCCTATCCTATTCCATTGCTATTGTCATGATTGTCAGTATCATCGGAATTGTGTCATATTTAATAACGATGCGGACAGTGGATGAAAATACTAATGAGTACGTCTTTCAGCTAGTAAATCAGATTAATTACGATATAGAATATTATCTTGAAAATATTGAGAATTCATTGAATACCATTAAATCAAATGAGGAAATCTACCAGTTTTTTATTGGTGAAGATGAAGGCGTGTCGACGGATTACATCGGAAATATACTGAGCGATTTTCTTGTATCAAGAGTTGATGCGGTTAATGTCTTTCTAGTTCGAAAAGATGGAAAGATTGTTGTTAATAATGGAGGTTATGAGCTTAAAGCTTCTCTTCTTACTAAGGATAAGTCTATAAGTCCTATTCTTTTAAAGGAGCTTGGTATGAAAGATGGGATGGTTGGAGATGTGGACAACATGTTTATCTCCAATGCACATATACAGAATCTGATTGTTGATCGGTATAAGTGGGTAGTGTCCTGTGGTATGAGCATCAATGACCAGACAACAGGTGAGTTTTTAGGTATGGCTGTCATTGACCTGAATTTCAAGCTTATTGATGATATGCTAAATAATGTCAGTCTTGGTGAAAAGGGGTATATGTTCATTATTGATGAAGCTGGAAGTATTATCTATCATCCAAAGCATGAATTGATTTATAGTGGTATACGTGATGAGGCAATCAAGCTTATTGTTGATGCTAAAGATGGACAAGTGGCTTCAAAGGAAGATAAACGGGTGAAAAAATACATTATATCTTCTTCGGATTATTCAGGTTGGAAGGTAGTTGGTGCGGTTTATGAGGACGAATTAAATCCTTATGACCAGGTAACCAGGCAAATCTATACAGTACTAATAGGCTTGTCCCTAGTTCTTGCAATACTTATTTCCATCATCATATCACGTAGCTTTCTTCATCCGATTAAGGACCTTAGTGATGGTATGCACCGATTTAAAAATGGTGACCTAGATGCTGAAGTTATGATTCATGAAGAGAATGAATTCGGTGAGCTTGCTGATTCTTTTAACGATATGACTAAGAGGATTAAAAACTTAGTTGAGACTAATAAACAAACAGAAAAAGCCAAGAGAAAATACGAATTGAAGTCCCTTCAGGCCCAGATCAATCCTCACTTTTTGTATAATACACTGGATTCCATTGTATGGATGGCAGAGGCTCAGATGAACAAAGAGGTTGTTGAAATGACGGATTCCCTGGCGAAGCTTTTCCGAATCAGTATTAATAGGGGGTCAGAGTTTGTAACCTTGTCACAGGAACTAGAACACATTGAAAGCTATCTTAAGATACAAAAGTTGCGATATGGAGAAAAATTAAATTATTCTATTGAAGCAGATTCAAGCCTTTTGACCTGTAGAATGGTTAAAATCATTATTCAGCCAATTGTTGAAAATGCTATATATCATGGAATAAAAAAATCGGCAAGCCCAGGTAATATTTGGATTCGGGTAATGGACTTAGGTGAAAACCTCCAGATTATAGTAGAGGACGATGGGACAGGTATGGATGAGAACATCCTAAGAAAAGTCCTGAACCAAAATACCAATGGGTCAACCTCTAAAGGGGGAATTGGCGTCTATAATGTAGACCAAAGAATCAAGCTCTATTATGGTAACGAATTTGGTGTTTCCATAGAAAGTGAAGTTTTTGAAGGAACTAAAGTTACCATGACTTTGCCTAAAGTTTTTGTTAAGGAGGATGCCGATGAAAAAAAATAAATTATCTGCCTTTCTTATTGGCTTAGGAGGTCTTTTGTCAGTTGCCTTAATTGTGTTGCTGATTAGCCTTAATCAGAGAGGGGACAATGATGTTATCTATTTTGTATCAAAGACAAGTTCAGAAAATTCTACCTTTTGGCACAGTGTCGAACGTGGAGTAAAAGTAGCTGCCGATGAGATTGGAGCAAACATCGTCTTTGTAGGACCAGAGCGAGAGCTTGATCTGGACGATCAGATAGATTTAGTTAGAGATGGTATAGATGAAGACCCAATGGCAATTATTCTTGCTGCTAGTGATTACAATGCCCTAGCTGAGGTAGCCAAAGAGGTTATGGACAAGAAGATTCCGTTTTTGACTGTAGATTCAGATGTCAATGTTGAAAACGCCCATAGTTTCATTGCAACTGACAATGTGGCAGCAGCAAACATGTTGGCTAAAGAATTGGCAAAATATATGGGCGAAGAAGGTACAGTTGGTATTATTTCTCATTTGGAGGGTGCAACTTCAGCCATTGATAGGGAAAATGGATTTATTGAAGGTATGGGAGCTTTTAGTGAGATAGAAGTTCTTGATAAAATCTTTTATTCCTCGAATGACTCTGACATTGCATATGAGAAGGCGGTTGAAATGATGAAACTTCATCCGGAAATCACAGGACTTTTTGCGACTAATGAGGCAACTTTAATTGGAATTGCAAAAGCGATTGAAGACCTTGATCTAGGTGAAAGAGTGAATATTGTTGGGTTCGATATTTCTGAAGAAGCGGCCTCCTATATTGAAAAGGATATAGTGAAAGCCATTATTGTTCAAAGACCTTTTAATATGGGCTATCTTAGCGTTTATGAAGCCAATCGTTTAGCCAATGGTGGTAATGGGACTGATTTTATTGATGTGGATGTTGTTTTGGTCAGCAAAAAAAATATGTTTGATGAAGAAAATCAAAAATTTATTATACCTTTCTTAGAATAAATGTTTATGACTGTTTACTTTTAATATATGGCCTGGCGTGGTAAAATAATAAGAGTGGTTAATATTGGAATTACACTGGGAATCTCTTAAGTTGATCGGTGATTGGTCTTATTATTTTGATGACGCGGTGAGTGAAAAATATGAGGTAGGAAGAATGGATCATAACGAAGAGCATCAGAAGGAATTTAGTAGAACCTTAAATCTTGAAAATGCTAAACGTCTGCAGTTTATTTGTGCACTAGTTTTACTTGTCGTCACCCTACAAGCGGTGATTTACTTACTAAAAGAAAATTCTATTTATGGCAGCCAGTTAATCATTACCAAGTTTGCTATTATTGCGGCAGGACTTATTGTTATCTTTCTTTTAGAGCAGATAAAAAAGGAGGCCCAGTATGCAGTAGTTTATTCTACACTAATTATTTCTTTTTCGGTTTTTGTAATGATTTTTATGGCTATTCTAAATACCTTTGCAGCCCAAGCCATTACAAATGACATTTCAATATATATGATGGTTCTTATGGCTACAATTGCCGGAAACCGAATGAAGCCTAAGTATGTAGCGATGATTCTAATTCTTAACTTTGTTGCTTTTGCAATTGGTATGCCTTTCTACCAGAAAAACCCTAATTATCTTTTCTCTCACATGTTTAATGCCGCTTTTATTAACATATTAGCTTTTCTTATATCTAATATGTTTTACAACTATAGCCTTAAGACCTACGAAGATAAATTAAAAGCTAACCAGATCAATATGCAATTGAAAATTCTTTCAGAGAAGGATGATCTTACAGGCCTTTATAATAAACGAACCATTTATAAGCACCTAAGAGAATTAATTGATGAGAACAAGGGCCACGGTAAACAGGTATACCTGGGAATTCTTGACTTAGATCATTTTAAGGAAATCAATGACCATTATGGTCATCTTTATGGTGATGAAGTGCTAAAACAAATTGCGTCAAAAATACAAAGCAATGTACGCCAGGAAGATATGGTTGGCCGTTATGGTGGTGATGAATTTGTCATTGTATTTAGTGATTGTGATGGACAAGTAGTTCGAAGGGTTATGGAAAGGATTCAGGAAGAAGTGAATAAGTTGGATTTCGAAGTTTGCCAACTGTCTTTTTCCTGTGGAGTTGCAGTTTGGAATGGTGAAAGTAGTGAAAAATTATTTGAACGGGCTGATGCCTTTATGTATGATGTGAAAAGGTCAGGTAAGAATAATATAAAAGTGGAAAGTTATGAGGTGGTCAATCTATGAAAAAAACAAAAGTGGATTTTGAAAAACTAGCCCCAGGTATGAAAACCGGTGATATAATGTTGTTTAATGGACAATATTCGGGAAGCAAATTTATCGAATTGTTGGAATTAAGTGAATGGTCCCATGTTGGCATTATTGTTAAACTGGATGATAATCCTGAACCTTTAATATGGGAAGCCACATCACTAACCAATATTCCGGATGCAGTATTTCATGACCAAAAACCAGGTGTCAAACTGGTAAGCTTAAGAGAGCGGATGGAGCATTATGGTGATGAGTTGAAAAAGTATGAAGCTGCAAACTTTGGTTACCGTAAGTTGAATATGGATAGAGACACGAGTTTAAATGATAAGGTTCTCGCCTTAAACAAGACTTATCACGGTATTGAAGATCCATCATTTTGGCAAATGATTTGGGATGTTGTCTTGGGAAGGATTTTTAGGAAATCCATCCCCTTAGATAAGTTTTTCTGTAGTGAATTTGTTGCTGAGATGTATTACAAATTAGGTTGGATTGACGACAAAAAGCCTATTAATGCCTATATGCCTTCAGATTTTTCCTATAGGGGAAGGAAACATCTTCATTTGTTGAAAGGTAGTCTTGAACCGGAAGTTTTTGTGGAAATTAAGCATATATAAAAGAGATTGGGACTACATAGCGGAGTCATAATCACATGTTAAAAATACAAAACACCCATGAATAAGCTAAAGAGCTATTCATGGGTGTTTAATTATTTGTGTAATAAAGGATCTGCTTTATTCAACTGTTTTTTTAATAAAGCCAACAAGTGCTGCTGTCACGACAGATCCAATAAGAATTGCCATTGCATATAGGGCGATATGCTCTACAGCGAAGAAGACGAAGATACCGCCATGAGGGACACTTAGTGTAGCTTTGAAAATCATGGATAAAGCACCAGTAATACCAGAACCAATCATGATTGAAGGTATAACTCTAAGTGGATCAGCTGCTGCGAATGGTATAGCACCTTCAGTGATAAAGGAGATACCAAGAACGAGAGCGGATTTTCCTGATTCTCTTTCGGCTTGAGTAAATTTATTTTTGAATACAAATGTAGCAAGGGCTAAACCGATTGGAGGAACCATACCTGCTGCCATAACAGCAGCCATTATCATGGAACCTGAACCTGCTGCTAAGGTACCAGTACCAAAAGCGTATGCAGCCTTATTAACCGGACCACCCATATCAAAGGCCATCATTAATCCAAGAATAAGACCAAGAACTGCTGCTGAACCACCTTGCATACTCATAAGGAAGTCATTCATACCCGTATTAATAGCTGCCACAGGACCACCGATTACATAGAATAGTAGAAGACCAACAATCAATGTACCAAGTACTGGGATAACTAGAACAGGCATAATACCCTGTAGGGTTTTTGGTAACTTAATATATTTTTTGATAGCATTTACAACATAACCAGCTAAGAAACCGGCTACAATTGCACCAAGGAAACCTGCGTTGATTTGAGTTGCAATAGCACCACCAATCATACCAACGGCGAGACCAGGTCTGTCAGCTATTGAATAAGCGATATAACCGGCAAGGATTGGAATCATAAGACCGAAGGCGCCTGAACTGCCGCCAATATTCATTAGAACACCTGAAAGTGTATCGCTGGCATAAGTTGCATCCCAGCCACCCATAAGGCTGTCAACAAGGAAACTAAGTGCGATAAGAATACCGCCTGCTACAACGAATGGAATCATAAATGATACACCATTCATTAAGTGTTTATAAGCACCTTTTCTATCAGCGCTTCTTTTTGCTTTAAGATCAGCAACTTCATCAGCAAGATTGCCAGCACTATATACTGGTGCTTTTAAAGCTTGTTCGATGAGTTCACTAGATTTTTGAAGTGCTTCAGCTACCCCAACTGAAACTAATTTCTTACCTGCAAATCTCTCCATTGGAACGTTAGTGTCTACCGCAAGAACGATTGCATCTGCACTGGCGATATCCTCTGCTGTTAATTCGTTTTCTACCCCAACGGAACCTCTTGTTTCAACTTTGACTTCATATCCTTTGGCTTTTGCAGCTTCTTCAATGGCTTCTGCTGCCATGTAAGTATGAGCAATACCTGTAGGACAAGCTGTTACTGCTAAAATTTTCATAATGCCTCCTCTTATAACTTATAATTTAGTGTGATGAAGATTCATCAACTTTATAAACCTAATTCATTTTCTTCCAAAACTCTTATGACTTCTTCAGGTGTGTTTGCTCCTCGAAGGGCTTCTCTAAAAGGTGCTTTCATAAGTTTGCGTGACAAGGCTGCTAGTATTTTTAAGTGGGTGGAGCCAGCATCGCTGGTCGGTACACCAATGAGAAATACCATGTCAACTGGATTGCCATCCATAGCATTCCAATCTATGCTGTCAACAGTGGCAAACATAAAGAAGGGCTCGTTGACGGCATCAGATTTTCCATGAGGAATGGCAACACCAAAACCTACTGCTGTAGAAAATTCTTCTTCTCTTTTAAGTACTGCTTTAATGTAGGATTCTTGGTCATTAATTTTATTGTTGTCCGCTGCAAGAGTGGCTAAAGCTTCTAAAGCATCCTCTTTACTTTTTGCATCTAGGTTTAATTTCACCAGGCTTGTATCAATAATCATTTGTTCTCCTTTCCTGGTATGATGTGCGTGATTTTGCACAAAAGTGATTGAATTTGATGTCTTGCCCTCATTATATAGTGGTTTTATCTTGGAGAACTTGAAAAATTTGATGCAAATATTGGATAATCTGATATTTCTAGAGAAATTGGAGGGATTTAAGGCGATGCAAATGGTAATTAAAGTATTATTGTATAATAAATCGTATAAATAGAAAATTGATTGACCAATTTGGTCAGTGGGAGTATAATGAATTTATAGACCTATCTGGTCAGTGACTCAATCGGTCAGTGACTTGTCTGGTCAATTGATTTGATGTTAGGGCAAGTACACACCAAATTGCTAAGAGTATCTCTTGTGAATACATAAGCAGAAGATAAACCATTAAGACTCTTAGCTTATAAGATTAGAGACAGGCTGTAAGAGGAGATGAAGAATAGTGGAAGATATATTAGAAAAAATGGACCCTGAGAAGAGGATGGCCCTTATTAACGCAGCTATGAAAGAATTTGGAACGAATTCCTTTGAAAAAGCTTCGACTAATGTCATTGTAAAGGAAGCTGGTATCTCAAAAGGACTTTTGTACCATTATTTCACTAATAAGCAAGCTATTTACGATTATATGGTGAATTTCTTGCTGAACAGGACCATGAAAGATGTCCTGGACCATGTTGATTTTGAGAATGGTGATTTACTAGCCAGGATTGCTGGAGTTACAGAGTATAAACTTAAGTTGTTTTTGAAATATCCGGGTCTTCTTGAATTCTCAAAAGGTTTGTATGCTAGTAAAACCTTTGACGAACTTAAGAAGATCGCTGAAGATATGGTTCCGAATTTTTATCAGCGATTTTATCAAGAGAATGTAGATTACGGTCTCTTCAAAGAGGGAGTAGAAATTCAAAGAGCTTTGAATATAACCCAATGGACTGTTGAGAAGTTTGCTGAAAGTATGCTTGTTGTATGGCGATCTACAGGCAAACTAGATGTCGATCATTTTAAAAAAGAACTAGAGCAGTATTTAGATATGTTAAAGACAAACTTTTATAAGTAAGTGACGACTAGGGATTATTCCAGGAGGTATGAGATGAGTGTAGTAGAGATTAAAAAATTGACTAAATACTACGGAAAGGTCAAGGGCATTGAAGATGTGAGTTTCTCCATTGATGAAGGAGAGATATTTGGCTTTATTGGACCTAATGGAGCCGGAAAGTCTACCACAATTAGAACCTTATTGGGTTTGATTTTCCCAACTAGTGGATCGGCTGAAATTTTTGGTAAAGATTGCATTAAATATGGACCGGAAATTCGTAAAGATATAGGTTACCTGCCTTCAGAAGTTTTCTACTATGACAAGATGAGAGTTAAGGATCTTCTCAATTATTCAGCAAGTTTTTATAAGAAAGATTGTAGCAAGAAAATTAAGGAATTATCTGAAATTATGGAATTGGATCTTTCAAGGAGAATTGAAGATTTATCCTATGGCAATAAAAAAAAGGTTGGTATTGTCCAAGGTCTTTTACATTCACCAAAGCTCATTATTTTGGATGAGCCTACCAGTGGGTTAGATCCTTTAATGCAACAGAAATTTTTTGACATTATTGCTGAGGAGAATAAAAAGGGAGCGACTATATTCTTTTCTTCTCATATTCTTGCTGAAGTACAACAGCTTTGTCATCGGGTTGCTATCATTAAAGATGGTTCAATAGTTCGGGTTGAAGAGATTGCAACTCTAAGAGAAGATAATTATAAGAAAATAACCATTCGAGGTCAAAATATCCATGAAGGTGACTTTGCTATGGAGGGTTGTACAGAGTTTAAGTTGAATCAGAATGAACTGAAGTTTTACTTTAAGGGTGATATTAATAGGATGACAAAAGTGATAAGTTCTAAAGAGGTTAAGGATGTTTTGATTGAAGAACCAACCTTGGAAGAAATCTTTATTCACTATTATAAGTAGGTGATGGAATGAATATATATATTTATGAAGCGAAATCCTACCTAAAATCGGTTTTGGCTTGGTCCTTAACCATTATAGCCTTATTGATTATATTTATGTCTTTTTATCCTACCTTCGGTTCTAATGTAGCACTTATGGATAAGATGTTGGAGAACTATCCTCAAGAACTTTTAAATGCCTTTGGTATGGCAAGTGGTTTGTCTTTGGCGACTGTGCCTGGATTTTTGGTTTTCGTTTATACCTTTATCCAACTATGTTTAGCTATTCAAGCCTGTAATTATGGTTTTTCTTTTCTGTCCGTGGAGGAAAGGGAATTGACAGCAGACTTTCTTATGAGTAAACCTGTTTCAAGAAATAGGGTTTTAATGACTAAATTTCTTGCAGCATATACAGCTCTTTTTATAACGAATGTGGCAACTTGGTTCGGAACAATTTTGTCACTCCAGCTTTTTAATGACGGCAAACCCTATGAAATGAAGGAAGTTATTTTACTTTTACTTAGTAACTTTTATTTTCAACTGGTCTTTATGACTTTTTCAATGTTGATATCTGTTTCTTTGAAAAAAGTACGTAGTGTTCTTAGTTTTTCAGTAGCGGTGGCTTTCGGGACTTATATGTTGAATGCAGTAGCTGGGATTTTAGATAGTAATACTCTAGGTATTATTTCGCCTTTTTATCATTTCGAACCAGGATATATTCTTGGTAATGGAGAACTTCACTGGTCAGTAGTCCTGATCAGTATAGGTCTGATACTCGTATCCGTGGTCGGAACCTATTTTCTTTTTAACCGGCGCAATATCCATTCCCTATAGTTATGCCCAGGAGGTGACCTATGAATATAGTGAAAAGAGAACTTAAAGCTCACTTAAAAGCATTCATAATCTGGAATGTATGTATATTTCTTTTTATCATTTCCATGACATCAGAATTTTCAGCTTATTATGATAATCCAGATATGGCTGAGGTGATTGAGATGATGCCCCAACAGCTATTGGATGCATTTTCTATGAGTGCAGCCAATCTGACAACTGTCAGTGGATTCTTCTCTATTGCCAGTGTTTATTTTATCTTACTACTAGGTATTTACGCTGGTCTTCTTGGTAGTTCTATAATTGCAAAAGAAGAGAGAGATAAAACAGCAGAGTTTTTTATGACATTACCAATTTCAAGATATAGAGCTATTACATCAAAGCTGATTGCTGGGATTATTCTATGTTTGGCTATGGACGTATCCATGATTGTCCAACTTTATGGAGTAACAATCCAGTATGACAAGATGGCTAGCTTCAATACCTTTATGTGGCTTATGTTTGCCAGCCAGTTTATTATTATGATGATATTTATGAGTATAGGGATGCTTTTATCCTCGGTTATGAGGAGGTATAAGAGATCAGGCTCATACTCCATGGGACTTCTCATGCTTCTCTATTTTGTCAGTATAGCTATTGGTTTTAAGGAGGACTTGGAGAATCTAAAATATATAACTCCCTTCAAGTATTTTGAACCATCCGTTTATTTGAGAGAACTGGAACTTGACCCCATATATGTGTTTATTTCATTAGGCATTGTTATTGTATCATTAATGATAACTTACCTTGTATATCCCAGAAGGGATTTACATATATAAGAATTAATGTTATAGAAAGTTGATGTTAATATATTAATTCTAGTACATTGATTCTATGATTCATTTGTTCTTTCTGAACTTATTAATCGAAAGAAGCAAGTAAAGTGTGATTCCCTATGATAAGGAGGCATAAGATGATAAAAGTTAAAGGCTTAAAACATTCTTATAACAAAGATGGCAAGTATGCCGTCAAAGATGTTAATTTTGAAGTTACAGAAGGAGAGGTTTTTGGTTTTTTGGGACCAAGCGGTGCTGGAAAATCAACAACACAAGGTATCCTGACAGGGTTACTCCAGCTTCAAGAGGGTCAGGTGGAAGTGGCCGGATATGATGTGAAGCATATTAAAAACGATATGTTCAACCAGATTGGTATGTCATTTGAACAATCCAATGTATACTCTAAAATGACTGCTTATGAAAATCTGGATTTTTACCGTAAACTTTTTGATGTTGAAACAAGGGACCCTCAGGAACTATTGAATCTTGTTGGATTGGGTGATAAAGGGAAAATTCGGGCCGGTGAATTTTCAAAGGGTATGAAGCACCGTTTAACCTTTGCCAGATCCATGATCAACAACCCGACTTTATGGTTTTTAGACGAGCCGACAACAGGACTTGACCCATCTATTGCAGCAGATATTAAAGACATTATCCGTGCTGAGAATAAGAAAGGGGTTACTGTTTTCCTTACGACCCATAATATGTACATTGCAGATGAATTATGTGATAGAGTTGCTTTTATAGTTGATGGTGATATTAAGCTTATTGACTCACCCAAGAACCTTAAGCTTCAATATGGTGAACATTTGGTTGAAGTGGAGTACATTAAAGAGGGACAAGTAATGAAAGATTCTTTTTCAACTCTTGATCCTTTGGATAAGAAAAAACTTCAGGACATTATTGGCACTTACGAAATTCAAACAATGCACACGAAAGAGGCTACGCTTGAAGAAATATTTATTAAAGTAACCGGAAGGGGGCTTGTATAATGAAACTATGGTACAGTTACTTGAAGGAGCTAAAGCTTTCTTCAAAAGGTTTCTATTTCTATATAGAAATACTTATGACTGTCATCATTCTTTTCATTCTACTTTTTGCTATTCCTGAAAATTTTGACTCCACAGAAGATGAGTTTATTGTACTTGAATTGCCTGAACCCATATATGGTAAGTTTATGGACAATATCATGGAAGGCGATTTAGACGGTCAAGCGGAAGAAGTAGAGTTTGAGATTGATGATCAGGTGATTATGGCAGATCTCTATGTTTCAGATGAGAAAAAAATCTATCTTTTTGAAAACCCCGAAGATATGATTGAAGCTACTAAAAAGGAACGACCCTTGATTGGGGCGACTATATCATGGAACACACAGGAGAATGTATTAAAGTATGACTATTATATTCAAGGTTATGAATCAGATAGACTGAAAAACCTATATTCAGTTCTACATGTTAAAGATCTTGAGACAATAATTGAAGATGCTGACCAGATTGAAGTCAGGTCTTTGGAAACAGGAATTGAACAGCTGAATTCAAGGCAGATGGCATTGCCTTCCCTGATTACTTTTAACGGTTCTCTTATGGGACTTTTCATTATTGCAGCTTACATTTTCCTTGATAAACAGGAAGGTATAATTACTGCTTATGCTGTTACAGCATCAAAAGTATCTACTTACCTTTTGAGTAAGGCTCTTACCTTAATGACGGTAACTTTGGTAACGTCACTAGCTATTGTTATCCCGGTGATGGGAAGTCAGGTGAATTACCCAATGTTTATCCTTTTACTTTTGACATCAGGTTTTTTTGCATCAACTTTGGGACTCTTTATTACGTCTTTCTTTGATAATTTAACTCAGGCCTTTGGTGCGATTTATACGGTTATGATGGTATTTATGCTACCGGCTATTGCATATTTCATTCCTAGTTGGAATCCCTTGTGGATCCAGATGATACCAATTTATCATCTCATTCTAGGCTTCAAGGAGACAATCATGGTTGGAGGAGACATGCTGTATGTACTCATTTCATCAGCAGGCTTCTTTGCAGGTGGTATCATCTTGTTCCTATTATCTAACTACCGATTCAAAGGTAATCTGTCCGTTTAGAAAGGAGGTCCCTGATATGAAACGAATTATTACTATTTTTCTTAGAGACATTAAAGTCAACATGAGGGATTTTCTTACCCTATATATTATTATAGTCCCACTTCTGTTTGGAGTTGCTATCAATTTGATTGCGCCAAGTGTTAATGACACGACTATTAATCTGGCCCTTATTGAAGGCCAGGAACCGGGTATGGTTACCTATTTAGAAGACTTTGCAAAAGTTTCAACCTACAAGGATTTATCTGCTCTTGAAGAACGGATTTCAAGGCGTGACGAAGTTTTTGGTATTGTTAAGGAAGATGATGGCTTTGTCGTCATCCGTCAGGGTAATGAAATGGAGCAGCTTTCCGATTATGCACTTCTGATGGTTGCCTTATATGAAAATGACGCTCAAATTGAGGACACCAATGCGACTATTCACGACTTTGGTAGAGATGTACCACCTCTTAAGAAACTTTTACTTAATGTATTTATGATGTTTTCAGCAGTTCTTGGTGGTATGTTAATCGCTATTAATATTATTGAGGAAAAAGTGGACCGGACTATACGTGCCATTCACTTGACACCAATATCAAGATCAGGTTACATATTTGCCAAGTCCTTGATTGGTATGGTACTTCCCTTATACGGATCTGTTACAATGCTGCTTATAACAGGTTTTAATGATATTAATTGGGCCCAGATGCTTGTTCTAGTATTTGTATCCATGGTCATCGCTATTCTCTTTGGATTTATTCAGGGAATCAATAACGAAACGGTTATGGATGCAGCAGGTTCAGTAAAAATGCTTTTCTTCCCTCTTGCAGGTTCAGTTGCTATTGCGGAATTACTTGGCGAAAAATGGCAGTGGGTTGCTTATTGGGTCCCTTTCTATTGGACTTATAAAGGTGTGGATGAAATCTTGACTTATCGTTCAACGTGGGCGAATACCTTATTATACGGAGGTTTGGTTCTTGGTATTAGTGTTGTCGTTTATCTCTTACTCATGCCAAAAATCCGAAAAGGTCTTGAATAAGTGAGAGTGAAAGAAAGCATCATAGTGGTGTGACATATAAGAAGTAATTAAATGAGTCATTATTAATGAAGGTATTACAAAGGAGGTTATTATATGAATTGGAATCCAATGTTAGGTCTACTAGCTCTAATTTACGCACTTGTAGTTGTATTTATCGCTTACAAGAAACCGGAAGCCGTATGGAAGATGGGGAAAATTCAAGGATTTGTAAAAGTTCTTGGTGATAAGGGTACTGTTATATTCTTTTATATATGGGCTGCTCTTTTTGTCGTTTTAGGTCTATGGCTTTTTCTTGGTCAACCTATAGGATAGAGAAGAGAAAAATATATAGTCAAGTATAGATGAACCAGAATCAGATGAAAGAGTTCTACTAGCATGTTTATGTGCAATGTAGGACTCTTTTTATAGGACAAAAGTGATAAAAGTTGTGAAAAGCTTAACTTAAATTCAAAAAGGTATTGACAATGTTTCTCAATTAGTGTAATCTACAAGTTGTTAGATTCGGCTAACTCATTTGGCTGAGTTTGATTTTTGGATCTAAAGTTAACCAGGGTTAACTGTCAATAGAGAATTGTTATTGACTAGACTTAGAAAACTAAGTACGGAGGATATTATGAAAGTTGCATTAACAGGTAATCCTAACAGTGGTAAAACAACTTTATTCAATGCGATTACAGGAAAAATAGAAAAAGTTGGAAACTGGGCGGGTGTTACCATTGATAAGAAAGAGGGGAACATCAAGAAAAGCCTTAATACTACAGGACAAAATATTGTTGCTGTAGACTTGCCAGGCGCTTATTCAATGTCACCATTTACATCAGAGGAAAGTATTACCAGTGAATTTGTTCAGAATGAAAAGCCGGACGTTATCATTAATATTGTTGATGCGACCAATTTAAGTAGAAGTCTTTTTTTCACAACTCAATTGCTTGAGCTGAACATTCCAACTGTTGTGGCTCTTAATAAGAGTGACGTGAACAAGAAAAAAGAAACAAGCATTGATGTGGAAATTTTATCAAAGCTTCTCGGATGTCCTGTTGTTGAGACGACGTCGACAGCTGTTGTCAATAACGGATTAACTGATCTTATTTCAAAAGTAGTCGAAGTTAAAGAAAAGACGCAAAAAGCTCCTTTCGATTCCGGTTTGGTTGATAAAACTAATCGTGATGAAGTAGAAGCATCAGACAAAAAACGTTTCCAGTATGTAAAACATGTTGTTGAACAGGTTGAAAAGAGAAAAATAAAAAGCAACCAGGTTAATTTGCAAGACAAGGCGGATAGGATTTTGGCTAATAAAATTATTGGCATTCCTATATTTGCTCTTATCATGTGGGCGGTTTTCTCGATTTCCCAGACCCATCTTGGTCCCTTAGTAGCAGATGTTTTGGTTGGCTGGATTGATTCTTTTTATGGATTTGTTGAAGGATTGATGGGAGAAAGTGTGTCACCTGTTCTTTCTTCTATCCTACTTGACGGGATTATAGGTGGTGTTGGAGCAGTTGTTGGTTTCCTTCCTTTAATTATGGTTCTCTTCTTCCTTTTGGCTTTATTGGAAGACTGTGGATATATGGCTAGGGTAGCAGTGGTTATGGACCGTTTCTTTAAGCGGGTTGGTCTATCCGGTAAATCTATTATTCCTATGGTTATTGGGACTGGGTGTGCTATTCCAGGTGTTATGGCAACTCGAACAATTAAGAACGAAAGACAGAGAAGAACCACAGCTATGCTGACTCCATTTATGCCTTGCGGAGCCAAGCTACCTGTTATTGCCCTATTTGCCGGTGTATTTTTTGATGATGCGGCTTGGGTAGGTACTACCATGTACTTTATGGCAATTGCAATTATTATTGTTGGTGCGTTAATTGTTGTTCGTATCACAGGGGAAAGAAATGCACGTTCCTTCTTTATTATGGAACTTCCTGAATATAGATTCCCAAGTATTAAGAGAGCTACAATTTCCATGTTCTCTAGAGCAAAGGCTTTTATTATCAAGGCAGGAACGATTATTCTAATATGTAATGCTGCTGTGCAAATTATGCAGACCTTTAACTGGCAGTTCCAAGTGGTTGCAGAGGATGCCCAGAATACAAGTATCCTTGCTAGCATTGCTTCTCCATTTGCCTTCGTATTGATTCCACTAGGCTTTGGCGTTTGGCAATTAGCAGCAGCTGCTATTACAGGCTTCATAGCCAAAGAAAACGTTGTTGGTACGCTTGCTGTTGTCTATTCCATTACGAATTTTATTGATGCAGATGCTCTTGAATTAGTTGATGGAGCTTCAGATGTAGCTAGCGTTATGGGTCTAACAAGTGTTGCGGCTCTTTCCTACCTGATGTTTAACCTATTTACACCTCCATGTTTTGCTGCTATAGGTGCTATGAATGCAGAAATGGAAAGTCCAAAATGGTTATGGGGTGGAGTTGGATTCCAATTAGGTATGGGATATGTTGTTTCTTTTATTACCTATCAGGTTGGGACATTGATTACAACCGGTGGATTGGGACAAGGCTTTTTACCTGGCTTGATTGCAGTTTTGATAATGATTGGAGTAGTCGTATATCTTATGAGAAAAGGAGATGCTTCAGCAAAAATCAGACTTAAGGCAGTGAAGTAAAATAGGAGATAAACCTATTTAATATAGTTGATTAATCAAAAACCTCTGATTTTAGGATCAGGGGTTTTATTGCAGTCATTTATCTATTAAAAGAAGATTATTTTTTGAGCTAGGTTGGTTGATATTAAAAAGGCCCTATGTTAAGATGCAAAAGATAGAATATATTAATAGAAAGGTAGTTTTTAAGATGAAAAAAAATACTGTGAATTTTGTAAAAAGCCTTTTAATGACCATCATTGGTGCATTTATAGTAAGCATTGCAGTTAATGGATTGTATATACCTAATAATCTTTTGTCAGGTGGTGTATCGGGAATTGCTATTTACCTGAACATAACCTTTGGTTTTAATATTTCGCTGGTTATTATGATTATTAATATACCTATTTTTATCCTAGGTTATTATTATATCAATCGTGAGTTTATTTTTTTTAGCTTGATAGGTATGATATCCTTGTCCTTGTTCATTCAAGTAAATCAGTGGGTCCAATTAGGTACACATGAAGTTCTTACAACAGTCCTTCTTGGCGGTGTTGTTAGTGGTTTGGGTATGGGGTTGATTCTAAGAGCCAATTCCTCAACGGGAGGTAGTGACATTATTTCTAAAATACTTAATAAGTATTTTTCCTATAGTATTTCTACTTTAAACTTAGGTCTTAATGTCCTAATAGTAGCCCTGTCCATTAATGCATTTGGTTTGGACAAGGCTATTGAAACACTGGCTGCTATGTATGTGTCTTCTTATACCGTAAAATTCATGTTAGAAGGTGTTAATTATAAAAGAACCTTGTTTATCATTACTAAAAAGCCGGAAGAGGTTTCATCGGCCATTAACCGTTCTTTGGCTAGAGGGTGCACGATCATTGAGGGGACAGGCGCCTATACAGGTGAAGAAAGAACCTTGCTTTATGCCATTATTAGTATCAACCAAGTAGCTAAACTTCGCATGCTTATCAAGGATATAGATAAGCATGCATTTGTTAATGTTATCGAAACTAAGGTTGTTTTTGGATCGGGAAAGGGTTTCTTGAAAATAACAGACTCCTAATTGCCTAATCTTAAGGTTCTCATGGAGTTTAAGACAGCGATTAAGGCAACACCTACATCAGCAAAGATTGCTTCGTACATGTTAGCATATCCAAGAGCACCAAGGCATAAGAAAAATAATTTGACACCAAGGGCAAAAGCAATGTTTTCAAGGACGATAGTCCGGGTTTTCCTAGCAATATCCATAGCTGTCAGAAGTTTTGAAGGGTCATCGTTCATAATAACCATATCAGCAGCTTCAATAGCAGCATCGGAGCCAAGACCACCCATGGCTACTCCAATATCTGCTCTTGCAAGAACAGGGGCATCGTTAATACCGTCACCAACAAATAATACCCTGTTTCCTTGATCAATCAGGGTTTCAAGAGTGGATAATTTATCGCCGGGAAGAAGCTGGCTGTGGACTAAATCAATGTCAAGTTCTCCAGCGACTTGATTGGCAATTGGTCCTTGATCACCAGTTAGCATCATAATGGATTTTTTCAAAGACTTAAAATTGTCTGCTAATGTTCTAGAACCTTCTTTTATTTCATCTTCAATATAGATAGCTCCTATGTATTTTTTGTTATAAGCTACATGGACAATAGATCCTATGTGTTTATCGCTAGTAAAGTTGATTCCATAGGACTCCATAAGCCTTTCATTACCAGCAAGAAGAAGCTTGGATTCATAGATTCCTTCAAGTCCTTTTCCGGGAATTTCTTTGACTTGGCTTACACTTTTAATACTCACATCAGCATCATATGCCTTAACGATAGAAGTGGCAATAGGATGATTGGAATGGATTTCAATTAAGGCGGCTAGTTCAAGAGTTTTGTTATCTGAAAACTTTGCCACCTTAAAGTTTCCCTTTGTCAGGGTTCCGGTTTTATCGAAGGCAAAAGTGTCTATAGTGTTTAAGGCTTCTAGGTAGTTACCGCCCTTTATTAGGATTCCCGATCGACTGGCAGCACCTAATCCGCCAAAATACCCTAAGGGTACACTGAGAACTAGGGCGCATGGGCAAGAGATGACAAGGAATATTAGTGCTCTTGAAATCCACTCCCTAAAATCTCCATAACCAAGAATGGGTGGAAGAAGGGATAATAAAAGAGCAGAAAGTACCACTATTGGAGTGTATACCTTGGCAAATTTACTTATGAACTGTTCTGTTTTTGCTTTTTTCCCGCTTGCATTTTCTACCATGTTTAGAATCTTGGCAACAGTAGAGTGGTTAAAAGTTTGATCGACTCGAGCTGTCAAGCTTGCATTTAGGTTAATAGCACCGCTAAGGAGTTTGCTACCTATCGTAACATGGACAGGTAAGCTTTCACCAGTTAGAGCTGAATTATCAATAGTCGAAGAACCTTCAAGAACACTTGAATCAACAGGGATTTTTTCACCCGGTTTTATAAGAATGATATCGCCGACTTGAAGTTCTTTAGGGTCTATTTGCTTAACTTCATGGTCTTTCATCAGGTTGGCAAATTCTGCTTTAAGATTAATGAGGGACTTAATGCTTCTCCTTGTATGGTCAACAGCATAATCTTGAAAGCCTTCTCCGACCTTGTAGAAGAGCATGACGGCTACTGCTTCAACATATTCTCCTAGGAAAAAGGCTCCAAGTGTAGCTAGGGTCATAAGAAAGTTTTCGTCAAAGATTTTACCTCTTAAGATGTTCCTAAAAGCACTAAAAGCTATATCTCCACCGATAAGAATATAGGCTGCTAAATAGCCTATAGTACTCAATTCAAAACCATCATCTAAAATCATGGTGGGAACAAGTATTCCTAACCCTATGAGTGTCCTCCAATTATTTTTGATGATGTCTCTTGCAGAGACAGAATTATTACTTGTGGAGCTTTGTGTTTCTTCTTCATATGTTTTTTCGTCAATAATCTCAACACCATCTTCTATGCTATTCACCGTATCTGTAAGAATCCTAAGGGTATCAGTATTAGTTGATGCTGATTCCAAGACAAGTTTTTTTGTTGCAAAACTGAAGTTAACGAAAGTAAAACTTTGGTTTTGTTTTAAGGAATCTTCAATTTTAGCCGCACAATTGGCACAGTTGAGCCCTTCTAGATAGAAGGTGTTGTTAGTTAGTCTCTTTTGGCTGTTTTTATCTGTTTTTTGATTCATAGTATACCTCTATTTTTCATGTATATGAGTTAATGCAATATCGATAAGTTGCTTGATATGATCATCTTCTACAGAATAATAGATATTTTTTCCTTCCCTTCTAGTTTTGACGATTCGGTTTTTCTTCAGAAGCCGGAGCTGATGGGACACGCCTGATTGAGATATTTCCATAAAAGATGATAGGTCACCAACACACAGTTCTTTGATACAAAGTGCTGCCATAATTCGCATTCTACTTGGATCACCTAAAAGATTAAAAATTTCTGATATATCAACGATATCATCTTCTTCAGGCAAATTATTCTGAACGATGGTTACATTTTCTTCGTTGACGCAACAAGGTTCTTTCATTGTTTGACTCCTTTATAGAGAATTGGGATTAATATATTATTATATGAACAATTGCTCATGTGATAATATAATTATAATCTCTTCCGCCTTAAATGTCAATAATTTATCATAAATGAAAAATGATTGACAAAGGGTTCAAACACTTATATAATGCTTATTGATAATTAATATCATTTCCTGTTTATATTCATGAGCCTGATTTAGGTACCGTCAATCCCAATAATGATTCATCCTGAATTCACGACTTTTTTTAGAGTCTTTAAGGAAATGATATGTAATAAGAATTTAGGAGGAAATGCTCATGGCAAGAATGCGAGGACCAAGGTTTAAGAAGTGCCGAAGTCTTAACTTAAACGTGTGCGGTCATCCAAAAGCGATGAAACGTGCAGGAAACGGACAGGAAAGAGACAAGAAGAAGTTGTCACCATATGGACAGCAACTATTAGAGAAACAACGCCTTAGAGGCTATTATGAAGTATTGGAGAAACAATTTAGAAGATATGTAAGTTCAGCTATGGACAGCAAGGAATTAACTGGTGATAAGCTGATTTATGATTTGGAACGCCGATTGGACAACATGGTATATCGAATGAATTTTGCATCTACGATTCGACAGGCCCGACAGATGGTTGTTCACGGACATATACTTGTTAACGGTAAGAAAGTGGATAGACCTTCTTTTGCACTTGAGCTTGGTGATGTGGTTACCTTAAAAGCTAAGTCAAGGGAAATGCTTATGTTTAAAGAGAATTTCTATGAAAAGAAGATCTTTAATTTACCCTATATTGAATTTAATGAAGACAACTATTCGGCTACTTTAAGTCGGCTGCCTTTAAAGGAGGAAGTTCCAATTAGTATTAACGACCACTTGATTGTTGAATATTATGCGAGAATTTTGTAAATAGATTTGACCTTAAGGAAGACCTAATAGCTTTTGAGATATAGGCTGAGAGTTTGGATAACCAAACTCTTTTTTTCTATAGGAAAGGGACCGAAACGAAGCCTCTTTGTTTTCCTATTTTTGTTTTTGTAAATGGTACGGTTTGACCGTCTGAAAAATAATGAAGTTTTTAAGATTCTGTTTGATATTTGTCATATTTATTTATTATAATGGTAGGAAGCGGCTTATAATCTGAATGTAAGGCATAAATGCACTGGGAGGAGTTTACATGTTAGAAAGTTTTAGTATAGCATTAATCAGTATCGTATTTGAGGCAGTTCCTTTTGTTCTTCTAGGAACTTTAGTGTCGTCATTAATTGAAGAATTTGTGTCTCAGGAGTGGATATCCTCCCGTTTTCATCATAAAGGTCTTCGTTTTTACTTATTAGCCGGAACTGTCGGTCTTATCATGCCCGTCTGTGAATGCGCCATCGTCCCAATTATGCGTAGGCTGATTAAGAAAGGTGTTCCAAGTGGAATTGCAATTACATTTATGCTGGCAACTCCCATTGTTAATCCGGTTGTCCTTTTGTCCACCTACTATGCATACTCAGGTGGTATTTCTATGGTTTTAGCCCGAATGATTTTTGGTTTTATCGGTGCAGTGACCATCGGTCTTATTATGGAATATCTTGTTGGAAAAGAGACTATTATAAAAGATAAACAAGTTACTAGCTGTTCTTGTGGTATAGATCATGACCATGGTCATGAAAGTGCATGTGGATGTGAACACGACCATGAACACAATCACGAACACAATCACGAACATAATCACAATCACGAACATAATCACAATCACGAACACGACCATGAACATGAGGAAAGTTGTGGATGTGATCATACACACCATGATGAAGCAAGTTGTGGATGTGGGCATGACCACGATTCCCATTATGACAATCCTTCTAAAAAAAATAATTGGGGCCGCAGAGCCCTTCACGTCTTGGCCCATACAGCTAATGAATTTATTGACGTAGGTAAATTCTTGATTATTGGCGGTTTTATAGCAGCTAGCATGCAGACTTTTGTGCCAAGAGATGCGATTACTATTGTATCTGATAATATGGGGCTATCTATTGCTGTCATGATGTTAATGGCTTTTGTCTTGTCCTTGTGCTCTGAAGCTGATGCTTTTATAGCAGCCACCTTTAGATCTACATTCCCTAATGCAGCCATGCTTGGTTTTCTCATATATGGACCTATGATTGATATTAAGAATACTATTATGCTATCTGCTTCATTTAAGCCGGGGTTTGTCATCCGTTTAGTAGGTGTTATTACCGGTGTATGTTTTATCCTGTCACTTATTAGCGCATGGATTATATAGAGAGGTGATACTATGAATAAAAAGATAACAAATGCTAGTATATATACAATCTTAAGTGGACTCATATTGTGGAATTATTTTACGGGGCGACTGACTATATTCTTACACCCAAGGATGGTGGTCTATCTTATGCTTGCATCTATTGGCTTTATTTTATTAGCTATATACTCCTGGTATGATGCTTACCTTGCAAGAAAAAGAAGAGGTGGGACCTCCTATAAATGGGTTGTTTTGACCCCATATCTTGTTTTCTTTATGTTGATTATAATGAAGCCTACAGAAATTTCAGCAGAAGCTGTTATGAATAAGTCTACTAGTTTTACTTTAGTGAATGAAGAAGATAGCCAACGTTTGAAAGCCTTGCAGACAGACCTTGCTAATAATAATCAAGAAAATTTTGACGAAGAGGAAGTCAGTATATTAGAGAAGATAAAAGAGTTGGAAAGTGACAGGGACCTTAGTGATGCACCCTTGAGGAGTGAAGATGCTCCAGTAAGTACAGATGAAGTTCAGCAAGATTCATTAAATGAAGATGCCAGTGAAGAGGACCAACTAGATATAGCAAATGAAAGCAATAGTGAAGAAAATCGAATAGGTCTAGAGGATGAAGCTGATAATGAAGAGAAGCAGGTAGATGCGACTATTGGGCAAGAGTTATCCTCTAAGGAAAATGAAACAGAGTCATCAAAAGATGGGCAAGAAGAGGATAAGTCAAGGATTACAGCTGCTGATGACTTTATGGAAACCATTGTAGGAATTAATGATAATCCAGACGACTACATAGGAAAAACCTTTACCCTTGACGGTTTTGTATACCGTGAGACTTATTATCCAAATTCAACAGCTGTTGTCAGTAGACTTTATGTTTCCTGTTGTGCTGCTGATGCCTCAGTCCTTGGTATTTATGTCTTATCTGATGATATTGCAAAATATGAAAAAGACCAATGGCTTCGAGTGACAGGAACCCTGTCTCTTGGGGAGTTCTATTACGAACCCGGTGATCGAAATGTAGAAGTCTATACTCTAGAAAACCCAACTATAACCCCAATAGACCCATATCCTGACCCATATGTCTACTATAATTATTAGGTATAAACTAATAATTATAAACCATGTAACCTACAAACACTGAAAGGAATAAGAACATAGAGCCAACAATCTGGTTTAGGGATAATTCAACTTCACGTATAGTCTTAAATAAGCCAATTCGGTGATAAAGAAATTGGTAAAATAGAAGTCCGAATCCTAGTTGTCCTCCATAAATAAGTAGCTTTTGGAGATAATCACCTAGTCCGATGACAATGTGTATATCAAACATGTAGGACATAATGGCAGGTCCGAAAATTCCACCTAGGAAGCAGATACCTGCTAGCGTTAGGATGGATAGTTTTTGGTTCCACCTGATTTTAAAACGTTCTGTATGTGTGCCAAAAAGCATGGTAGAATATTTAACAAAACTCAAAATAGTTCCAAGATTAATAATTGTGAATGCGATTTCGTAGGGTAGGGAACTACCAGCACCTTTTTGAATCATGTATTTGGAAAAAGATCCGTTAAAGAGTGGGGCTCCAGTAATTCCGAAAATAGCTATAATCATAGCTATAGCGACATAGGGCATTCGTTTTAATAGACCTCTGACTTCTCTTAAGTCCCTAGTTCCGTATTCCTCAATAATCATCCCAGCGGTGAGGAAAAGCGTGGTCTTAAAGACAGCGTGGTTGAAGATATGATATATAGCACCATGATAAGAGTAGATGCTGTCAATGGATAGACCGAAAAGAATTAGGCCAACCTGACTAATAGTATGATAGGCTAATATTAATTTTATATCGGTTTGGCTTAGAGCAAAAACAAAACCTGCTATGGCAGTAGTGAAACCTAGGAACATAAATAATGTCCGTGTGTCAAAAACGTCTGAAAACATGTCGGATACACGAATAAAAAGATAGATGCCTCCTTTTACATACAAGCCTGATAAAGTGGCGGAGATTATAGAAGGAGCACTTGCAGTTCCATGAGCCTTAGGTAACCAGCTGAATAAGGGCATAACTGCTGATTTTAGTGATACAGCTGTCATCATAAGAACATAGGGTAAAATTAATGTTTTTGGATCTTCCACCAAGGCTATCCGCTCTTTAATTAAGACCATATCTAGGGTTCCAAAGACCCTATAGATAAATCCTATACCAAGGAAAAATAAGGTCATTGACCCAAGGTTGGTAAGGAAGTATAAGATACCATCGTATATTGATTTGGAATCTTTTTTAAATATAATCAGTACAGATACGACGATGGTTGATACTTCTACCAATACGTAAATATTAAATAGGTCATTGGAAAGAAAAAGGCCATTTATAAGTCCTTGCAAAGCTAAAAAAAGAAACATAAAGAGGTGGGTCATATAACGTTTGTGATAATTGTAAATAATAAGACAGGTGAATATAAAAATGCATAGTAAGACCAAAAGACTACCAAATCGATCGGCTCGTAGAGCGATACCGATACCGGCATCATATCCACCGATCACTTGGTATTTTTCACCATAAGCTCTAACATGGATGAAGTTGAGGACCGCCATGACTAGAAAAAATATCTGAAAACAGATAAGTAAAAGCTTATAAAATCGAGCATGACTAATGTAACCTATAAGGGCTGTCACTAAAGGAAGGATAATAAAGAGGTATAGAGGCATTACCGCTCCTCCTTCCTTTTGGCTACAACCTTCTTCCAGTTGGTTGTACCATAGTGGTGGTAGAGACTGATAAACATCGTTAGTCCAACAGCAGTTACAGCAACTCCAATAACAATTGCAGTAATCATTAAGGCCTGAGGCAAAGGATCAGCCATTAAACTTTCATCTCCAATAGGTGGTCTAGCTCCATCTGAAAGGTTGATATTTAAGAAAAAAAGAATGATGGCAGCTTGAATAACACCAAAGGACATGATAGATTTGATGATGTTTCGTCTAGCTAATAGACCATATACCCCAATAAAAAACAAGGCAAGTGCAATTGTATATCCGTTTAAGAATCCCGCTTCCAAATCAAATCACCTACTTTCAAAAAGTACAAATCGATAAAAAATCACACTTAAACCACAGGTGACTTTAATTCCTATGAGTATATTCATAGCCATCAAATAGTATGGCTTTATCCTTAAGGGCATAAGCCCTCTAAACTGGATAGCAAAAATAAGGGCGAAAAAAATTAATGCAAGATAAAGAATTTTCTCTAGTTTCTGTAGAATGTCAAGGCTAACTGTTTGTTCATAGGTGGTGAAATACTGAACAATAAAAACGGATGAAATAATCGCACCACCTTGAAAACCTCCACCAGGAGACATAGAGCCATTAACGATGATATAGATACCAAAAACAATGATGAAGGGATAGATTGCACCCATGGTAATTCTTAGTAGTAAGGAATCTGTAGCCATAAATCTCCTCCTTTCTAATGAATGCCTTCATGCCGCGAAAAATATATGATGCCAATGACGCTGACAAGAAGAGTTAAGGTCTCAAATAAAGTATCAAAAACTCGGTAGTCAAGATATATGGCGGTAACGGCATTAAGGCTACCTGTATTCTCATAAAATCCCCTTGTAAAAAAATTAAAAAGGTGATCAGCTGATTCAACAGGAACTATTTCTATTGTTGCAATTAATAAGAAGAGAATGCCCATCCAGGATGCAATTAGTTTTCGTCGCATAGTGGTCTCCTATTCGTCTGCAATGGTTGGCCCGGCTTCTTCGCTGGCATAGTTAATGGTAACCTTCTTATCCATGGTACTAGTAATAAGATTGCCAAGTTCTTCGTATTGGTAGGAATCTCTGGCTCCGTATAGGTCAATACCTTCAGTAGTGTGCATGATGAAAACCTCATAGGAGGATGTATCTTCAATATTTTCAAGAGGGGTATTGGTATTGATGAAATCAAGCTGTAGTTCCTTGGAGGAAGCAAACTTGGTTAAACTTGTACGAAGGATTTCTTTTTCTTGTTTTTGCAGGGTTAGGTCATCAACATCTACCGAATCACAGAGATAATAAACAGTAAAGATACGGTACTTACGAAGGGCCACCAGATAGAGGATTGTTGATAAGGTACAACCGATAACGGCTTCAGCGATGGCTACGTCAGGTGCGCCTAGCAACAGATACACAACAGAACAGAGCAGTGAGAAAACGGATAGATAGATAATCGCGTTTCTAAGAATCCCTGTTTGTATGGCGAGAATAGCAAAAATGATTAGGGTGATATAGAAAAAATCTCGAATCATTTATTCCTCTCTTTCCGGATGATAATTCCTGATGTAGGCACCACGACCGATGACGTGATTAGATAAGGGGTTGATCAATAACATCAAGATGAGGATAAAGGCTAATTTTAGAGTGCCAAAATCCCACCCGTTATAAACCATAAGCCCAACAATTATGGCGATAAATCCAGCCGAGTCAATAAGGGAAGATAGGGATAGACGAGAATAGAAATTATTATATTTCATCAGCCCATATATACCGAAAAGCGTGATAATAAATCCAAAAATCACCAGTATACTTCCTATAATTTCATGAATAGCCATTAGATCTGCCCCCTTCCCTGAATAAAACGAGTAATAAAAACAATGCCAATAAAACCAAGCATGGCATATACTATAGCAATATCAAGTAGAAAATCAAGTTCATTAATTAATGCGTATAAAATCATTAGAATGATCATGTTGATACTAAAGAGGTTGAGCCCTAAAAGTCGATCCCAAACAGATGGGCCTTTAATGATACGGTAAAGATGGAAGAACAATGTAAAAGTAAAAAGAAAGAGAAATATCTTAAGCACGTCGGTCCTCCTTCATCAATAAGTCTTCAAAATCCTGAATCAAGGTTTTTTTGATTCGCTTTGGCCTGACAGACAGAGGATATAACCAGAGAATGGTGTATTCTCCATCATTTAGGTGAATCGTTACCGTTCCAGGTGTCAGAGTTATGGCATTAGCGATTAGGGCCTGAAGCCAAGGCTTCTTAATTCTAGTGGAAGAGGCAACAAATTGAGGGTTAATCTCTCCTTTAAGAATATGTTTGATGGTACGAAAAGCAGACTTATAGATATCGATAAAAACAAAAAACACGTATCTGATAAGACCTATGACTCCTGTGCTGTAATTAAATGTTTTACTTGTAGGTGGCTGTAGGATTTTGAGAAGGAACAAAGTGACAATGGACACAATAATGCCTGTGAGTAATGTTGCAATATTAAATTTTTCGTTAAGCACACACCATATCAGTGTAATCAAGAGGGCAAGATAGACCCTTTTTCGGAAATTTAACATATTGCCTCCATTGTTTCAAGGGCTGCTGAGTCCTAAAAAATCAATCCTAGAAATCAACATGTTTTAATTGTGACATCCTTTAAAATGTATACATATTGTAACATAAGTTAACACATAAATGCCATATGAATATGATATAATATTAATAAAAAAACGAGAAAATATATTATAGGAAAGTTGGTGACAAGGTGCTAGGTACTAGGATACTTATAGCCGAAGACGAAGATAAATTAAGAAAAGTCATTAAGAAATATTTGGTTAATGAGGGATACGCAGTCTTTGAAGCAGAAAATGGCGAGGAAGCCTTAGAGGCCTTTGAGCTTAATGATATTGATTTGGTGATACTAGATGTGATGATGCCGGTAATGGACGGATGGATGACTTTGAAAACTATCCGAAAAACCAGTAAGGTTCCTGTCATGATGCTAACAGCCCGAACAGATGAGGAAGATACAGTTTTTGGATTTGAACTGGGAGCAGATGATTATGTTGCAAAACCTTTTAGGGCAAGAGAATTAGTTGCAAGAGTTAAAGCTCTTCTTCATAGAAGCGGTAAAGTGGCTGCTACAGATAAGGTTAAGATTGGTGACTTAAGTATTGATTTATCGGGCATGCGAGTCATGGTTGGAAGTGAAGATATTATCCTTAGCCCAAAGGAATATGAACTTTTGATTTATTTTATTAATAATGGCAACCAAGCTCTTACCAGAGAGCAAATACTCAACCGGATCTGGGGATATGATTTTGAAGGTGATGATCGAACGGTGGATACAGTAGTCAAACGCCTAAGGAAGAAATTAAACCAGGAAGGTGATAGAATTAACACAGTTAGAGGTGTTGGTTATCGGTTTGAACTTGCTGAACCTAGGGCTTAATTGATTTTAAGTTTATTATATATGATGTATAAGCTGATACAAGAGATAGATGTACCGAGGATAAAGGTGACCTAATGAAATCGTTACGAGTCAAGATAACCATGTATTTTATTGGTTTGATTCTTCTCATGCTTATTGTTTTTATGGTAGGCATGGACAATTTAATTGATGATTATTATTATTCTAAGAAAATCGAAGCTATGGACTTGGTTGTTGATGATATTAACAAGCGTTACGAAATCAGTAATAGTGAAGATGAAGCCCTCATGTATATAGAATATTTGGGCTATCATTTTGAAGGCAAGATTAGTATTTTTGACCAAAGCACAAAGTTGATTATCTTTAACTCCAAGGGTTATGAGTATACGAGAGGAAAGATTATCGAGGAGATTTCCTATCATGGTCATACGGCATATGTTTATGAGACTGCCTATCCTGTTGAAGGGACTAGGTGGCTTATGTACATTGAGGAATTGGAAAATGGCAAAATTGCTCTTTTACAGGTATCGGTTTTTGCAATAGACGAGGCCATTAATGTGGTCCAATCCTTTTTTAAGTATCTTATGGCAGTCGTTTTTGTGGCAGCTATGATATTGGCTATGATACTGGCCAGAAGTATTTCTGCGCCCGTCAAGCAACTTCATCAGGTGGCAGAGTCCATAGGCGACCTTAGTTTCAAAGTTAAATATCATGGCAAGCGTGAAGATGAGATCGGCCGGCTTGGAAGTCGTTTAAATCAGATTGGTGATACACTTGAGAAGAATATACATGACCTGAATAAGGAACTGGAAAAGGGAAGGAATATTGATAAAATGCGGCGACGTTTTGTTGCGACAGTTTCCCATGAGCTTCAGACACCTATTTCTATTATCTCAAGCTATATTGAGGCCTTAAGTGATGATATTCTTGAAGAAGATGAGATTGGGACTTATTATGAGGTCATTGAAGAGGAAAGCAACAAGATGTCTACCATTGTCAAAGACCTGCTTCAATTGTCACAATTGGAATCGGATAATGTGAAGTTCAAGTCTGAAGTCATTGATTTTAAGTTATTTATGAAGAAGATTCTAGATAAATATGAACCTATGGCCAAAAGTCGAAATGTTGAATTTTACTTTGATTTTTCCGGGTTTGAAAATTCTGATTGTCTATGTATCAAGGGTGATGCCCTCAAATTAGAACAGGGGATTACTAACATACTTAACAACGGCCTAAAGCATAGTAATGGATACCTCCGTGTTGACTTGACACAGGTTGATAATAAGATTATCCTATGTATAGAAAACTCAGGAGATTTAATTGAATCTCAGGATTTGGATCATATTTTTGACAGCTTTTACAAAGGAAAGACCAAGAAAAAAGTCGAAGGTACAGGTCTCGGCTTATCTATTGCTTCTAGAATATTTGACAAGCATAGGATTAGATACCGTGCTTATAATAAGTCTGAAAGTGTAGTTTTTGAGTTGGTTATAAAGATATTGGAGGAAGAACATGCACGGGAATGAGAGAAGAGAGTGCATCCGCAAGGATTTAAAAAAGTCACTAAAGGCAATCAAGGGTTCTGAACTGGCAAAGAAATATGAAGTTAGTCGTCAGGTAATTGTTCAGGATATTGCTCTACTTCGCGCAATTGGAGAGCAAATTATATCTACAGCTGATGGCTATATTTATTTTTCTTTCCATATGAATAGGCCAAAGAGAGTTTATGCATTGAAGCATGAGACTGTAGATATTGATGATGAGTTGACCGTTATTTTGGAACATGGAGGATCTCTGCTTAATGTTTTTATCCATCATCCAATATATGGAGATATTGTGGCAGATATGATTATAGAGAATATTGAACAAAAGAGGGAGTATATAGAGAAATGTGCCAAAGTAGATTTCACACCACTAATGGCATTGACAGATAATGTTCATTACCATACGGTGGAGGCAAACAGGGAGAGTGATCTGGATGCCATAGAAAAAGCTTTGGATGATTTAGGATTTCTCTACGAAGAATAAGCATGAAGAAGATTCTTATTATCGAAGATCATCCTGCTCAACGGGATTATCTTACACGTTTAGCACAAGAATTAAATGATGAGCTTGTTGTTTTGAACACAGACTCATATGAAGAGGCATATCAACTGGCTATGAAGAACACGATTTCTGTGTTTTTCATTGACGTAGATATAGTTGGAGGCAGTGGTTTGGATCTTGCCAAGGAGCTTAGGAAAGATGGTAGATATGCATTTGTTCCTATGGTTTTCATTACAGGTAAAAGCGATCTGGAACTGACTGCTTTTCGTGATGCCCATTGTTATGAGTTTATTCATAAACCATATACAGAAAAGATCATTCGTCAGGTTTTTCATAAGATGCTAAAGGATTTTATCATCATTTTACCTGAAAAGACCCAGTATTTTAACTTAGACTTTCGGGGAATTAAGCAGCGGGTAAATATGGATGATATCCTATACATTGAAAGTCGAAACAGACGTTTGGTCATACGTACTAGATATGAGGAAATTAAGTATAAATACATGTCAGTTAAAAATGCCAAAGAACAGCTTAACGATGCTTTTGTACAGGTACATCAAGCTTATGTCATTAATGGTAATTATATAGAAAAGATAGATTTAAGTAATCAATGGGTAAAACTTCAATTTTGCGATACCATGATACCCATAGGTTCTAGTTACAAGAAAAGTGTGGGGGCTTTGTTTTGAAAGAGACTTTGGAAAATTATATACTTAATGTTTTTGATTTGCTTATCATATTAATAATTATCCATGGTATTCATAAACAATTAGAGGTAAGAATATGGCAAAAAGGTGTTTATATTTTTTTAGGCGCTTTTGCTAGTCTTGTATCAGGTATGATTTTTAATAGTGTGGTCATTAATCATATAACTTTGGGTGTTTTTATGTTTTTTGTAACATGGGTATATTTGCGTCTTTTTAATGAGAAAGACCTTTCGACAATAATGTTGACGTTTATGTTTACCATTGTTTATATAACTGTTGTTCAGGTTTTCTATCTTATTGTGTACTCCTTCTTCTTCCCGCAAATTGTTATTGATTTTAAATTTAATATTATAGGTCAAGTGATATCACTTGTGTGTATCTATCTGTCTGTGAAATTACTGCCTATTGAACACATACGCTTGTATATGACGTCAGGGAATCGTCATTTTCGTTGGATAGTTATTAGTGGATTTTTGATATTTTATGGTTTCTCCATTGTTTGGCATTACGCCAAGAAATCGACAATTGATTCTCTGAATTCGGTTTTTGGGATGATACTTTTTGGCATACTCCTCAATACCTTGGTGATGAAAAATGCTCTTCTCAATAAGGTTTATAAAGATAAATTGGAAGTATATGAAACCTATTTACCAGTTATCAGTGATATGGTTGAAGAACTTAGACGTAATCAACATGATTATCATAATCAGATTCAGACTATTAGGGCCATGAAATTAAGTGATGCCTATAATGATCAAGAGCTAGATGATTATATTGGGAGACTTCATGAAGATCGAATTTGGACGAAGCTTCTCAAACTAGATAATAAGATTCTTGCTGCATTTCTTTATAGTAAGTTTGAAGAAGCTAAGAAATTAGGTATTATAATGAAAATAAATATAGAAAGTTGTCAACTTAGAACGGCTTATACTGATTATGAATTGGTTGAAATCTATGGCATCATTATTGATAATGCTATAGAGGCCGTTTCAAGGGATATGATGGTAACTTCCACAGAGTTCCAAGAAGATGGTTTGGCTCGAAAAGAAACCTCTATTCAAAAAGAAACCTCCATTCAAAAGGAAGCTTCTGTTCAAGAAGACAAGACAAGTGAAGATGAAAAAGATGACAAGTTTATATTGGAAAATAGGATTGACAATAGGGTCAATGCTAATAGTAAGATTTATGTAAAAATCTCAGGATGTGGGTATAAGAATCATCTGGAAGTCCGTAATCCCAGTCCTTATATTTCTACTAAGGACATACAGGGATTTTTCAAAGAAGGTTATTCAAGTAAGAAAGATTCTAGTGGAATCGGTCTTAATAAGGTGAAAAAGATGATTGAAAGAGAAAAAGGAGAGATTCTTTTTTTCTATGATACCTATAAGAATCAAGTTGTCGTACAGATTGACCATGTTTGAATAGACAATGAAATGAATGGAATAAGCAAATTAACTTGTAACTTCTACCTACAGGGTATATGTTTATATGGAGTTGCTTTTTAAGTTGATGAGAATGCATTCATGAAATGAGGTTAAGAGTATGAGAAAAAGAAAGATTATATTCGTAGTAGGGATAATTGTTTTTTTGGCTTGTCTTAACTTAAATATGTTAACAGAGGAACATAATGAATACTTAAATTTAAAATCCTATATTGAAGAAAAAGACCAAGATATTTTTAGGATCCAAAAAACTATAAAAGTTCTTTCTGGTATGGGATTGGGAGGAGGAAATTTATGAATCGGATTAAATATCCTTTGTATATTTTGTCTCCTTTTTTATTGGGTTTAATCGTTAATCAAACCCTTTTGATACCTGGGTTAGGTGTGGTTATATTGGTTATAGCACCTTTTATATTACTGTCTTTTTGGTTTTGGTTGGGGAACAAGTTAGCCACTGAAGACATAGGATATATACATGGTTTAATCCTTGCTAATGCTATGCCTATTTTTTTAGCTTTTATATATTTGTTGCATGTTCGGTTGGTTCATCTACCTCCGGAAAGTGGAATTTTAGTATATATTTGTCAACTTTATACACTGCCCTTGGCCTTATTAAGTGGTAGACTTTCTCCAGTTCTTGATTTGGCTATGGACTATGGTCAGGTTAACTATATGAATTTAATGCCTTCTAGCTACTTCTTTGAAGGAATTTTGTTGATTTCAATCATGAGTGTTGGATTTATATATGGTCGTTGGGTGAAGCGGAGAAACTTGGATTTTGCCAAGCTCATTGGCCAACGTTATGCGAAATAGTTCCTTTGTGCTATAATAATAGTTACCACTTACGTTAGGAGGTAGCTATATGCCGTTTATTGATATTAGAACACCAGAGCGTTTAAACGAAGAACAAATGCAAAAACTTCAAGTAGAGATGCTAGAAATTATTTCAGATGAAATGGAAAAGGGCATTGATACCATTATGGTAGGTATTAAGGATAAGTATCGTCTATCTATTGGTCGGAAGTTAATTCATAAAGGTGCATTTGTTGATATAAAAGCTTTTGGTAAACAAGACAAAAGTATTAAGGCCCTTGTTTGTAACCGTATTAATGAACTTCTTGTTGATAGTTTTGGTTTTGAACAGGACTGTATATATATCACTTTTGATGATAAGGATGTATGGGGCTATAAAGGCCAGTTTTTAACCTAAAGGTTAATATTATTTTTTACTTATTATCTTTGAAAAAATGAACTGATAAGAATAAAAACAATAAAAGAGCCATATTTTCAGGATGACCTGAAAAAGTATGGCTCTTTTTTATTCTAATAGGAAAGCTCTTTATTTGTTTTCTTAGTCTACTAACTTTTCCATTTCTGTTAAGAGACCTTCAAAAACCTTAAGGGCGTCTCTTACGGGTTCGGCACTTGTCATATCGACACCTGTACCTTTGAGCGTTTCCAATGGATATCTACTACAACCGCTTTTCAGGAAGGTTTTATATTTTTCAACTGCTGGTTCACCTTCTCCAAGAATTTTCTCAGTAATTGCAACTGCAGATGAAAAACCTGTTGCATACTGGTAAACATAAAATGGTGAGTAGAAATGTGGAATTCTTGACCACTCATATTTAATGAATTCATCAGTTACAATGTCGTCGCCATAATACTTTTTATTTAGATCATAGTGAATTTTGTTAAGGACTTCTGATGTCACAGGTTGACCTTTTTCAACAAGGTCATGACTCATTCGCTCGAATTCTGCAAACATAGTTTGACGATACAGGGTTGTCCGAAAACTTTCCATATAGTGATTAATCAGATACATGCGTTTCTCTTTTTCCTCTGTAATACTGAGTAGATGATTGATTAAAAGTGATTCATTAACAGTGGAAGCTACTTCAGCCAAGAATATTGGATATGCATGATATACAAAGGGCTGAGTATCGTTTGAATAATATGTATGAAGGGCATGACCCATTTCATGTGCTAGGGTAAAGGTATTATTGAGTGTATCCTGGTAATTAAGAAGTACATATGGATGAGTGCCATAGGTTCCCCATGAATAAGCACCGCTTCTTTTCCCTTTATTTTCATAGACATCAATCCAATTATCATTGAATCCTTTGTCAAGAAGTGAAAGATATTCCTCACCAAGAGGTACTAAAGCTTCTTTAACCAATGTTTTGGCTTTTTCATAGGTGATGGTTTCATCCATGTCAGCTACCATAGGCGTGTAAAGATCATACATGTGAAGTTCATCAAGCCTCAGAAGTTTCTTACGTAGGGACACATAACGATGTAATAGATGAAGATTTTCGTTAACGGCTTCAATGAGATTATCATAAACACTGACATCAATGTTTTTATCATTAAGATTGGCCTCACAGCAAGAATCAAATTTTCTTGCTCTCATGGTAAAAACATCCTTTTTAAGGCTTGCTAGATAAACACTAGTTAGGGTATTCTTATTTCCCTCAAGAGTTTTGAACATAGCTTCAAAGGCAGTCTTTCTGACTTTTCTATCTGAGCTTTTTAATAGTCTCAGATAATTACCATGTGTCAGACGAATAGTATTGTGGTCATTATCAATAACTTCTGGTAAAACTAAGTCTGCATTCATGAACATAGAGAAGATTTCTTGAGGTGAACCGATAAAATCTCCTGTTAAAGCCATTAATTCTTCTTGTTCTTTAGGGAGAATATGAGCTTTTTGGCGGAGCATATCTAAAAGGCTGTGTTCATAGAGCTTAAGATCTTTATTTTCTTTAATATAATTAAGAAGGATCTCTTCATCAGTACCCATAATTTCAGGGGTGATAAAGGAAAGAGCAGCAGCAGCTTTTACTTGGAGAGAACTCACACGTTGTACAAGACCCTGTGCGTCTGAGTCATTGGTGTCTTGATGTAGATTCATATTGGAAAAAATATATAGGCGATACATATCCATAAGAAAATCATCGTTCATGTTAAGGCAAGTATAAAGAGTTTCTGCTGATTCTGTAACCTTACCTTGATATGCAGCTAACTTGGTAATTCTTTCTTCAGACTTTTCGAAAAGTTTATTCCATGTATCCAAGTCGGAAATCATATCATGAAGGTTCCAGGTAAAATCAGGGTTCATATCTTTGCGTTGTTTAAGTTCGTTCATTGCTAACCTCCTAAAATATGTCTTTGATAAGTAAATAATGACTTTGTAAAAGTCAGTCAAAAACACTATGCTTAATCAGTATCAAGTTAATTTATAATATTATATCATTAATATCTTATATATACCATGTTAAAGTATTTAAGGAATTACTACACATATGTAGATGGAAATTGCCCCTATATTTAAGTAAATATAGTAGTATGAATAGTTTGAAAATTGAACAAATGTTACAAAAATTACAATGCATCTTATATATGACAACTTGAAATCGTTTATGCTATAATATTTGTAGAGTTTAACATACAAAAATATTATAAACGAAGCAGCAATGTAAATTATTTCATTGAGAGGTGACAATATGAAAGTTCTATTCGTTTCACCGGAGACAGTTCCTTATGCCGCATCAGGCGGATTGGCAGACGTAGCAGAAGCGCTGCCGGTTGCTCTTGAAGAGCAAGACATCAATGTTACAAGGGTGATGCCTAAGTACTTAGGAGTTGAGAATAAGTACGATTTGAAAAAGGAGTTTAGTTTTATCGTTGAAGCAGGCGGTGAAGCAAAAGTAGCAGATGTCTATACACATGAGATGGATGGTGTTATTACATATTTCATCGGGAATAATGATTATTTTGAAAGAGATGGATTCTATGGGTATGGAGATGATGATGAGCGTTTCGGCTTTTTCTGTAAAGCAACTTTAGAAATGCTTATTTTTCTTGACCTAAAGCCGGACATTATTCATTTGAACGATTGGCAGACTGCTTTAATAGGACTTTTTCTTAAGCAGGAATATCTTCATTTGGAGTTTTATAAGGATATTAGACTTGTCTTTACTATCCATAACCTTCAATATCAAGGTGTATTTGATAAAGAGGTTCTAGAAGATTTGAACTTACCTTCAAAGTATTTTAATATGGATGCCATAGAATATTATGGTAAGGTCTGTTATATGAAAGCGGGAATTGTTTATGCAGATCTTGTAACAACAGTAAGTAAAACCTATGCTAAAGAAATTCAAACCCCATGGTATGGTTATGGGCTTGATGGTCTTTTACGTAAGTATTCAAATAAAATAACCGGTATTGTTAATGGCATCTATTACGATAAGTATGATCCAGAAGTTGATGAAGCTCTTGAGTTCAGGTTTTCAGAGGACAATTTTAAGGTCCAAAAACCCAAGCAGAAGGCTGCTTTTCAGAAGGAGTTAGGGTTGCCTCTTAAGGATGTACCTCTTATGGGAGTTGTTACCCGCCTAGCAGAGCAAAAAGGTGTTGACCTGATTATTTATGCCATAGAACAGTTGGTTCATGAAGATGTTCAGATTGTTATTCTAGGTTCAGGTGATTATTTCTATGAAAACCGTTTGATGTCATTAAGTGAGCAATATCCTGACAAAGTCAGTGTAAATATACAGTTTAATCAAGCTTTGGCAAGACGCATTTATGGGTCTGTTGATATGTTTCTTATGCCGTCGCTTTTTGAACCATGTGGATTGTCTCAGCTTTATTCATTAAGATTCGGTGCTGTACCTATCGTTCGGAGGACTGGTGGTCTAGGCGATACGATTGCAGACTATGATAGTGATTATGACAAGAGTACAGGATTCCTTTTCAAAAATTACAACAATCAGGAATTTCTTAGAGCCATCCGAAGGGCAATGGAAATATATTATATCAAGGATGAATGGAACGGATTGATTGATAGGGGTATGCATAGCCGCTTTTCTTGGGCTAAATCAGCTCAAGAGTACGTTGAAACCTACGAAGATTTGATTAAGGGCTAGATTTTTACTTGTTACTTAGTAAGTAAGGACACTTCTTTTGCGTGAAGTGTCCTTTTTGTAAGGAAACTTTAATGTTTTGATAAAAAGTAATCTGATATAATGAAGTAAATATAAGATTTACATGGACTGTTGTAAATTACTTGAAAAGAGGAGAGGGATTGTATGAAGAATAGGAATACATTTCTTGCCGTTATTGTTTTGATTATACTTATATTTGGTAGTATATATACCTTGTTTATACGTCCTTCATATTATCGGTTTAACGGAGGCGAGGCTCACTTGCGTCCGGTATATAAAGAAAGTTTAAGTGATGAGTTTATTAGTATGATTACACTAAATGGCTATGTTTATGAGTGTAGTAAAAATGGACTTATAAAAAAAGAAGCGACAGGTGAACAAATTTGGGCAAAAAGTTTTTTTATGGAGTTTCCTTTATTGGTCCATAAGGGCGGTAATTTTGCTGTGGCTGAAATAACGGGAAAGAAGGTTTTGGTATTTAATGAAGAAGGTTTTCTTTATGATGTTGATGTTAGTTACCCGATTTTAGACATCTACATAAACGAAGGAGGATTCCTGTCTGTTGTTGAGGAAGACGAAGACCAGAATTATATTCACTATTTTAATGAAAAAGGTGAAGACGTTGTTGAAAAAGCAACTGTGTTTATTAAGGAAGGCTATCCGATTGATCATGCCACATCACCTGACGTTAAGGAAATGGTTACCGGCTATCTAAATGTTAGTGAAAATAAATTGGTTACCAGTATTTCCTATTTTAGTTATGATGATGATTATGAAAAAGTTGATTATGTTTTAGGCGATTACAAGTATGAGGATAGTCTTTTGGATAGGATAATCTGGATTGGTGAT
>CAXXSW010000007.1:0-587500 GCA_963677625.2 Vallitaleaceae bacterium | reverse complement strand
GGTGACCTATCCATGTGCAGGTTGAAGTTACCGTAAAAGGTAATGGAGGACCGAACTCACATCTGTTGAAAAAGGTGGAGATGACGTGTGGATAGCGGAGAAATTCCAATCGAACCCGGAGATAGCTGGTTCTCCTCGAAATAGCTTTAGGGCTAGCCTTGATTTAGTCTACCGGAGGTAGAGCACTGAATTGTCTAGGGGGCTTCACAGCTTACCGAAACATATCAAACTCCGAATGCCGGATAGATGATGATCAGGAGTCAGACTATGGGAGATAAGTTCCATGGTCAAAAGGGAAAGAGCCCAGACCTCCAGCTAAGGTCCCAAAGTATGTGTTAAGTGGAAAAGGATGTGGGATTTCGAAGACAACTAGGATGTTGGCTTAGAAGCAGCCATACATTCAAAGAGTGCGTAATAGCTCACTAGTCGAGAGGTCCTGCGCCGAAAATGTCCGGGGCTAAAACACAACACCGAAGCTGAGGATTCCGTAAGGAATGGTAGAGGAGCATCGTATACGAGACGAAGCCATATCGTAAGGAGTGGTGGATTGTATACGAGAGAGAATGCCGGAATGAGTAGCGAGAGAGAAGTGAGAATCTTCTCGGCCGAATATCTAAGGTTTCCAGAGTAAAGCTGATCTTCTCTGGGTAAGTCGGGACCTAAGGTGAGGGCGAAAGCCGTAGCCGATGGACAACAGGTTGAGATTCCTGTACCGCATATGAACAGAACTGTGGGGACACGGAAGGATAGGAAGAGCCAGGAATGGAAAAACTGGTGTAAGCGCAAAGGCTGTGTGATAGGCAAATCCGTCATACAGAGGCTGAAGCGTTACGCGGACCGAAATAAAGTAGGGAAGCTTCTGAATCCATGCCGTCAAGAAAAGCCGCTATAGATTGATATGTGCCCGTACCGTAAACCGACACAGGTAGATGAGGAGAGAATCCTAAGGCCGACGGGAGAAGCGTTGTTAAGGAACTCGGCAAAATGACCCCGTAACTTCGGGAGAAGGGGTGCCTGCTTAGGCAGGCCGCAGAGAATAGGCCCAAGCGACTGTTTAGCAAAAACACAGGTCTCTGCAAAACCGAAAGGTGAAGTATAGGGGCTGACGCCTGCCCGGTGCTGGAAGGTTAAGGGGAGTGGTTAGGAGTAATCCGAAGCTATGAACTTAAGCCCCAGTAAACGGCGGCCGTAACTATAACGGTCCTAAGGTAGCGAAATTCCTTGTCGGGTAAGTTCCGACCCGCACGAAAGGCGTAACGATTTGGGCACTGTCTCGACAACGCGCCCGGTGAAGTTGTAGTACCGGTGAAGATGCCGGTTACCCGCGACAGGACGGAAAGACCCCATGGAGCTTTACTCTAGCTTGATATTGGGATTCGATGATACATGTACAGGATAGGAGGGAGGCTAAGAAGCCAGGACGCCAGTCTTGGTGGAGCCATTGTTGGGATACCTCTCTTGTATCATTGGATTTCTAACCTAGCACCGTTAACCGGTGTGGGGACACTGTCAGGTGGGGAGTTTGACTGGGGCGGTCGCCTCCGAAAGGGTATCGGAGGCGCTCAAAGGTTCTCTCAGAATGGTTGGAAATCATTCGTAGAGTGCAAAGGCATAAGAGAGCTTGACTGTGACACCGACGGGTGGAGCAGGTACGAAAGTAGGACTTAGTGATCCGGTGGTAGAAAGTGGGATTGCCATCGCTCAACGGATAAAAGCTACCCTGGGGATAACAGGCTTATCACTCCCAAGAGTTCACATCGACGGAGTGGTTTGGCACCTCGATGTCGGCTCATCGCATCCTGGGGCTGTATTCGGTCCCAAGGGTTGGGCTGTTCGCCCATTAAAGCGGTACGCGAGCTGGGTTCAGAACGTCGTGAGACAGTTCGGTCCCTATCCGTCGTGGGCGCAAGATATTTGAGAGGAGCTGTCCTTAGTACGAGAGGACCGGGATGGACTGACCTCTGGTGTATCTGTTGTCATACCAATGGCATAGCAGAGTAGCCAAGTCGGGAAGGGATAAACGCTGAAGGCATCTAAGCGTGAAGCCCCCCTCAAGATAAGATATCTCATCCAGTAATGGAGTAAGATCCCTGGAAGACTACCAGGTTGATAGGTCGGAGGTGTACGCATGGTAACATGTTTAGCTGACCGATACTAATAGATCGAGGGCTTGAACAAAAGAAAGGAGAAGTCAGGCGACTGATTTTTCCCAAGCTTTTAGAGTATAATAGATTTAGGTTATTTAGTGGTTTACACTTGGTAAACGATAGGTTGACTTTATTTAGTATAATTAGTAATGATTGTTAATGTATGGCCCAGTGGCTCAGTTGGTTAGAGCGCCGGCCTGTCACGCCGGAGGTCGAGGGTTCGAGTCCCTTCTGGGTCGCTAAAGTGACATTTTCATATTGAAACGTCATTTAAGTTGGGCGCATAGCTCAGCTGGGAGAGCACCTGCCTTACAAGCAGGGGGTCACAGGTTCGAGCCCTGTTGCGCCCATTATTTCAACTTAAATGAAATTAAATTTCCATATACGTCATGCCGACGTGGCTCAATTGGCAGAGCAGCTGACTTGTAATCAGCAGGTTATCGGTTCGAGTCCGATCGTCGGCTTTTGCTTTTAAAAGCAATAAGGAGGGATTCCCGAGTGGCCAAAGGGGGCAGACTGTAACTCTGTTGCGATAGCTTCGAAGGTTCGAATCCTTCTCCCTCCATTTCGGTAAAGCCGATAAGGTTTTACTTTTTTGGCATGATTTGCCACAATATCACAATATTATATCGCGGAGTGGAGCAGTCTGGAAGCTCGTCGGGCTCATAACCCGAAGGTCAGAGGTTCAAATCCTCTCTCCGCAACTCTTTAGGATAGTATAAATATCCTATGTATCAAGTTACATTTTGTATTGACAACATGCCCAGATAGCTCAGTCGGTAGAGCAGAGGACTGAAAATCCTCGTGTCGGTGGTTCGATTCCGCCTCTGGGCATTCGTAAATTTTTATTTACGATTAATTACATATGGGGCACTAGCTCAGTAGGCTAGAGCACTAGACTTTTAATCTAGGTGTCCGGGGTTCGAGCCCCCGGTGCCTCATTTAAAAAAAAGAAAGCATTAGGCTTTCTTTTTTCTTTGCAAAAAAAGACACCCGACTAAAGTCAGGTGCTATTGTAAAGGATGAGGGGGAGAGTATTTAATATGTAAGAGGTAACTATTTCTTACAAGTATTATAATACACCCTCTATGTGTCTATTATGTGCAACATATATGAATTTTCTGTTAATGTTCTAATATAATAACATACACACATAATGACCGTAAATACTATTATGATAATTATTGTTAAATAATATAAATTATCAGAAGCGTCTTATGTATTATCTGAAACAGAGGCCACCGATATAAATTGAAGGGTCTAGAAAGACTTTTTTTAGATTCTTGTATGGGTTAGATATTAAAGGTTTTTTCTAGAGTTTCATTTCTTTTATGTTTATTAGTTGACAAGTTACCAGGAAGCCGATATAATAGCCATAACTTCAAATCATTGACAATGATAGGAACTAGTATCATAGATGGAAACTACAGAGAGTTGCCGGTAGGTGAGAGGCGCAAGTGAAAGCTTATGAGAATACATCCTTGAGTCTTTGCACCAAAAGGGAACGAGTAGGCTGCAACGGAAGCGTCCGTTATCGCGCTAGAGTATAAGGTTTAAGCCCGTACTTGATAAGGTTGTCTCAGCGATGATGCAATTAACAAAGGTGGTACCACGATATAATCGTCCTTTATCTTCGGATAAAGGGCTTTTTTTGGTTTCATATATTTTCTACTGAAGCAAACCTATTAATACTTAAAGGATTCGCTGTATGGATATGTGGAAATGAGTAGATCTTGATTTAAGTTGGCTAATCGAGGATTCAAGTAAGTTGATGGTTGAAGAAAATAAGAAGGAGGAACTGGTATGAATGACAGAAACATGAACTTGGAAAAAGACTTGGCACTAATCAAAAAAGGTGCACTGGAACTTATTGGTGAAGAAGAGCTTAAGGAGAAGCTAAATGCTTATTATCGTACCGGCAAGCCTTTGACCATCAAGCTTGGATTGGATCCATCGGCACCGGATATTCACCTGGGCCATACGGTAGTTCTTAGAAAGATAAGACAGTTTCAATCCCTAGGTCATAGAGCTTTACTGATAATAGGTGATTTTACAGGAAGAATAGGTGATCCTACTGGTAAAAATAAGTTAAGAAAGCAATTGACAGAAAAAGAGGTATTGGAAAACGCTGATACTTATCAAGAGCAGTTATTTAAGGTTCTTGATCCGGATAAAACAGTTATATGTTTTAATTCTGAATGGCTGAGTAAGATATCACTAAAGGATATGATTGAGTTTATGAGTAAGCAATCCTTGTTTCGAATGCTTGAAAGAGAAGGGTTCAAAAAAAGAATGGAAAGTCAGGAGCCAATTTATCTTCATGAACTTCTATATCCCATGCTTCAAGGGTTGGATTCTATCGAAACTCAAGCTGATGTAGAAATTGGAGGTATGGACCAGAAGTTTAATATACTTATGGGACGAGATATGCAGGCCAAAGAAGGACAAGAGAAACAGGCTGCTCTTTTTATGCCAATTATTGAAGGTTTGGATGGAAAAATGAAGATGAGTAAGAGTCTGGGAAATTATATTGGTATTGATGAATCACCAGTGATTATGTTTGAAAAAATAATGACGATACCTGATGACTTAATGGAAAAGTATTTTCTTTTGCTTACGGACATGACAAGTAGTGAAATTGATGATTTGATGGAGGGATTAAAAAATGGCAGTCTTCATCCCAAAGCGGTAAAAATAAAGCTGGCGGAAACAATTGTGGGTCAATATTATTCTATAGAAGAAACGATTAAAGCTAAGGAAAGATTTATACAAGTTATGGGCCATGGTCATTTACCTAAAGACTTAAATACATTGGAGATTCAGGCTGGGGAGGTTATTCTTGATCTTATTCTTCGAGCTGGTTTTTCCTCTTCTAAGTCAGAAGCAAGACGTTTAGTAGGACAAAATGGTGTAAAACTTAACGGAGAACTTGTAAATAACTTAGATTTGGATGAATTTAAAAATGGTGATGTCCTTCAGGTGGGAAAAAAGAAATTTATTGAATTAAAAAGAAGTGTGTAGAAAGGCCTGAATTTATTAGATGAGAAAGAAGATCTGTAAGCGGTGCTTACAGATCTTCTTCTTTGATTTGAGCAGTAAAATTTTTAACGTATTTACGATTAAGCATATGTTCGTTCTTCCTATATTCCTTTGATTTAAAGATAATATCAAAATCATAGCCTTCAGGATAGAGTTGGTCGGATTTAATCAGTAGCTTAACCTTGCGCTGGTGAATATATATTTTTTTCTTGTTAACAAAGACACCTACTTCTTGCTTGTGATTGGCAGGTTCAAAGATAATTCCCTTTGTATTAAGGGTTTTAATGAAGACCTGGTCTCCAATGGTAAAGTCGTGTTGGTTTTGATCTTCTAGTTTGTTGGCCTGTGCATGCTCATTTAGGTGGCTTATAGAAGTAATCTGAGACTCAGAACTTATCTTCTTAGGCTTTTTAGCTTTCTTGAATCCAGCTTTATGGTTTAGCTTTTGGTTTGTTTTTATCTCGCCATAGTCTTTTTTCTCGTTGTAGGTGACCTGATGAGCATGGGTAATTATATCCGGATCAAGTCCTAGACGAAGAGCAATGACGAAGGCATTGGATTCACCGGCTTCACCTATGGTTAATTGATAGGTCGGTTTTAATGAATCGATATCAAAATGCATTTTTCCATTAATAAAACCATCCGCTTCTTTGGCGTATTCTTTAACCTTTCCATAGTGACTGGTTGCAATGATAGTAGACTTTTTCTTATATAGGGCATCAAGGAGGGCAATAGCCAAGCCTTCACCTTCTGTTGGATCCGTTCCTGAACCGATTTCGTCAAGTATGACTAAGGTATACTTATTAGACCTAGCGACAATATCAATAATCTTCCTAATATGAGAGGAAAAGGTACTAAGAGATTGTTCGATGCTTTGTCCATCACCAATATCTGCTAGTATGTCACCAAAAATTCCAAAATTACTGTCTGCTTGGCAGGGGACATGAAGTCCGGCTTGAACCATTGAGGTAAAAAGTCCAATTGTTTTTAAGGCTACGGTTTTACCACCTGTATTTGGTCCGGTAATAACCAAAGCACGGTAGTTTTTTCCAATGGTTAGATTAAGTGGTACAGCCTCTTTACCTAGTAGGGGGTGTCGCCCGTTTTTTATATCAATAAATTGATTAGTGTTGATTTGGACACTGTTGCCATCAATAGCTCTTGAGTATTTGGCTTTTGCAAATATGACATCATAAGCTATAAAAGTCTCTAATGTAATGGATAGTTCTTTTTCATATTCCATAATTAGAGCAGCTAGGTAGGATAAAATCTGATAGATTTCATTTTCTTCTTCTAACTTCAACTGGTTTAGTTCTTCCTGCATTCGGTTAATGGCTGTTGGCTCAATAAACAAGGTTGAACCAGTTGAAGATTTATCAATGACAATACCTGCTACTTCGTGTTTATATGTTGACTTGACCTGCAAGGCATAGCGGTTATTCTTTACTGTAACAGAGCTATCCTGGAGATACTTTTTAATGGCAGAGGATTTGGTCATGCTGTCGAGTTTGGACTTGATACGTCCTTCCACAATATACATCTGTTTTCTAACCTTGGCCAGCTGAGGGCTTGCTTTGTCATCCACTTTACCATTGTAGATACAGCGATTGATTTCTTCTTTGACATCCTGCAGCTCGTACATGGAGTATACATATTGGCTAATATTAGGTGCCAAGTGATGATTTGTTTCCATGAATGCCTTGAACTTCTTAGTCATGATTAAGACATGTTTAATTTTTTCCAGTTGGTCAGGTTGTAGAACCATTTCTTTATTAAGTTTATCAAGTAGACTTGGTATTCCGTTAATACCTAATAAAGGAATGGATGAGGTATTATCTAGAATAAGTCGGCCTTCTGTGGTTTCATTCATCAGTTGCAAAATACGCTCATAATCTGTTGATGGCATGATTTGATTAATGACCTCTTTGGCATCATCAGTTAAGGCAAATTCAGTCAAGCGGTTAATTATTTTATCGTATTCAATTATTGTTAAAGTTTCTAAATTCATTGGATTCTCCATTTTTTTTGAGTTTACGTAGTAGAAAACACCAGATTAGCTTAGTTGTGTGGAAGTCGTCCTATGATATGTAAATTAAGACATAATAAAGCCCGCAGATATACCACGGGCTAAATATACGTATGAGAATACATTAAGCAAGCTCGATTATATCTTAATCCTATTCATGTATGACAAATAAGCTACCTAAGTAACGGCACTACGTTTAACGTATAGTTCCTAGTAACTTCTTGCATATTATGGTTATACAAATGTAAACCATAAATTAGAATAAGACTAACATAAAAATCCTCGCTTTCTTTACTAATCATGAAGGCAAAGCCATCATGTCTTATGCTTAGAATAAAGCCTTTTGTGGATTTTGTCAATGATTTCTTAAAATTTAAAGAAACTTATAATCCATGTGTGAGATCTTTTAAGTTTAAGAGGTAGGGTATATCAAAAAATAAAATTATTAATTAATTCATATTTTATTAACGTATTTGAGCTAAGTTTCCAGTATAATTTATAGTATCTTAAATTAGGCTTGCCTTATTTGAGGACATGGTTTCAATAAATGGCTATTGAGTGTGTTGGTAATTGGGGTATTAGAAGGGGCAAATATGGAAGTTTATGTAGCTAGACAACCGATTTTTGATAGGAATAATGAAGTGTTCGCCTATGAACTTCTCTACAGGAATAATGAGAAGAATTTTTTTGATGGAAGTGTAACAAGTAATGTGGCCACCTCTTTACTTATTTTGAATTCCTACTATACGTTTGGGATAGATAAATTAGTTGGTGAAGGTAGAGCATTTATTAATTTTGACAAGCATCTTATTGATTATGATATACCCTACCTATTGGATAAGGATAAGGTAGTTATTGAGCTTTTGGAGGATATTGTACCGGATAAGTTTTTTGTTGATAAGGTAAGGCAACTAAAAGAGGCGGGATATACAATAGCGGTTGATGATTATGTAGAAGGATACAAATATCAGGAACTGGTTAAGCTTTCAGATATTATAAAAGTGGATTTTTTTGAGAATACAAAAGAAGCGATAGCTTCAATAGCAAAAGAATGGAAGAAAAAAGGCAAAATTCTTTTAGCAGAGAAAGTAGAGACTCAGGAAATATTCGATTGGGCTAAAAGCTTAGGTTATGAGCTTTTCCAAGGTTATTACTTTAGCAAACCAAGTATGATGAAGGGGAAGAAAATGCAAGAATCTACCTTTCAGTATATACAGATTATGAATGAGTTAAACAGAAAAGAACCGAATTATAAAGAAATTGCTTCTATTATAGAGACGGATTCAACACTAACCTATAAAGTGCTCAAATTGGTTAATATGAATTTTACAAGAAGTAAAAGTATTACTTCCATACAACACGCCATATCCATACTTGGGATTAAGTCTCTTGAAAAATGGGTCAGTTTGGCTATGGTTCAGGACTTGTCCTCAGATGTACCCGACGAAATCATTAAGCTTTCAATGACAAGAGCTAGATTTATGGAAATGCTTGCCAATAATACCTCTTTGAAGGAAGAATCTAATGAAATGATGTTGGTCGGAATATTATCAGTGATTGATGCCTTACTTGATCAGCCTATGGAAGAAGTACTAGAGTACTTACCTCTATCTAATGATGTTAAGTCAGCTTTGATGTACGAAGAAGGTCCATACACAGATAGTTATAATCTTATTCTTCATTTTGAAAAAGGTGAATTTGATTTGGATGAGCTATTCATAAAAAAAATAAATCAAGATTGGAATCATATAACCCAGTATTATTATGAAGCTATTGAATGGACTGAATTTATGTATGGAATCATGAAGAAGTTTTAGGTGTGCATGAAAGAATTTATGCAAAAATGAAAAATTAATTCATTTTAAATGGAAACTCCGAAATGTTTTTGGAAGACTAAACTTTGCTAAAGCCCTTGGTAATCAAGGATTAGCGGAGTTTTTTACATGTGTGACTTCTCGGATGAAAGGGAGTTTTGCAAGTTATGGTTAAAAAACTTTCAAAAAAGTGTTGACAAGTCTTTATGGTACTTGTATAATGTGAAACATAAAAGAAGTAGTACAAAAGAGGAATACTAATACAAAGATGTATTGTTTTTGTAGGCGATGTGGTCTATATACTAAAGCTCAATGAGCTTAGAGTATGTGGGCTTTTTTTGTATTCAAATTTATAATTTGTGAAGAGGATGAATTGACTACCCGCCTACAAAGCATTTAATAAAAACATATTCAAAAGGAGGTTCTATAATGGATAAGATTACTAAAGTGGACATTATCACACGTCCTAGCAAGGCAGAAGTTCTTAAAGAGGCATTGAACGAGATCGGCATTACGGGGATGACATTTTCAAATGTACTTGGGTGTGGACTTCAGAAAGGTAAAACAGAATACTACAGAGGAAACCCATATAGTATCGATCTTCTTCCAAAGATTCGTATCGAAACTGTTGTCTGCGAAGTACCTGTAGAAAAAGTTGTTGAAGTAGCGAAAAAAGTACTTCAAACTGGAGAAATCGGTGATGGTAAGATTTTCATTTATCCTGTTGAAAACGTCATCAAGGTTAGAACCGGAGAGGAAGGCGTAAAAGCTCTATAATAAACACTAAATGATATAAACGGATATCAAAACATAAAGATTGAAACCTATATAGAGGATTAAGGATAGTTTTTACTTGGGATAAGTAAAATGGACTAAGCGATTTAATTAAAAGGAGTGAATATAATGGAAGAATTAAAATTTGCTATTGATACGATGTGGGTACTCGTGGCTGCGGCTTTAGTATTCCTTATGCAGGCAGGATTTGCAATGGTTGAGACAGGTTTTACCAGAGCAAAGAACGCAGGTAATATAATTATGAAAAACTTGATGGATTTCTCAGTTGGAACCATCATATTCTGGGTAATTGGTTATAACATTATGTATGGTGAGTCCGTTGCAGGACTTTTTGGTAAACCAGAATTATTTTTTGAACAAGACTTTACAGCACTTATTTTCCAAACAGTATTCTGTGCAACAGCGGCGACTATTGTTTCAGGTGCTATGGCAGAGAGAACTAAATTTATTTCATATTTGATTTATAGTTTCTTTATTTCACTATTTATCTACCCTGTATCAGGTCACTGGATCTGGGGCGGTGGCTGGTTAGCAGAAAGAGGTTTCACAGATTTTGCAGGATCAACGGCAGTACATAGTGTTGGTGGTTGGGCAGCTTTAGTTGGAGCTTGGATTCTTGGACCAAGACTAGGTAAATATTCAAAAGATGGTAAATCACATGCGATTCCTGGTCATTCAGTCACTCTTGGTGCACTTGGTGTTTTCATCCTTTGGTTTGGATGGTTTGGTTTTAACCCAGGTTCACAACTTGCAATGGGATCAGAAGCCGATGCGAAAGCGGTAGCTAGTATTTTTGTAACAACCAATATCGCAGCAGCAGCAGCGGCAATTGCTACTATGATTGTTACTTGGATTAGATATAAGAAACCAGACGTTTCTATGACACTTAACGGTGCACTTGCAGGTTTGGTTGCTATTACAGCAGGTTGTGCGGCTGTGTCCCCAATGGGTGCCTTCGTTATCGGTATGTTAGCTGGTATCTTGATTGTATTTGCAGTAGAATTTGTTGACAAGGTTCTTAAGATTGATGACCCGGTTGGTGCTTCATCAGTACATGGTATCTGTGGTGCCTTCGGTACATTAATGGTCGGTTTCTTCGCTGTTGATGGTGGTGTCTTCTACGGTGGTGGTTTCTCCCTCCTCGGTATTCAAGCTATCGGTGTAGTAGCGGTTGGTATTTGGGTATTTGTAGCAGCATTCATTGTATTTAAGGCTGTTGATATCATCATTGGACTTAGAGTTTCCGCTAAAGAAGAACACATTGGTCTTGACCTTGAAGAGCATGGCATGGAATCATATGCTGACTTTGAAATGAAAGGTGTTCAAATCCGATAAATATAATAAGCTAATCATTATACTTTTATAGTAGATATGAGTCATAAAATTATAGTAGACATATAATAAACCTAAAAAAGTAACACAATTATAATTCTCCTAAAATAAAAAATTGTTACATGGTTCCGAATAGATAAACTTCTATTCGGAGCCAAAAATCAAAAGAAACACCTGCCCACACCTGTGGGTATTTAAAAATGATATGAGCCAGACTTCTGGTTTATATAGAGTTTATGCCTTTAAGTTATAGTAATATTCCTTATCCTATGGGAATTCTTCACGCAAAGAGATCAGCGCCCACTGGTCTTTTTTGCGTTTTAATATAAAAATAGAGGATAGAAAAGATTTAGGAGTACCTGTGAAGCAAATAGTGAAAGAATGAAAAAAGATAGAGAATGTTTTGGGCATAAGCTAAAAAATAGACTGAGAGCGACTTTGAGCTTGCTTTTCATGACTATCATGGCTATAATAAAGGTATTGATTATAGATAGGAGGAAGTGCAAGTGGCTTCAAGTTGTGATAGTTGTTCATCAAAGGATGGATGTAATGTAAAAGATAAGGGTTCATGCCAGATTATTAGCACGAACTCAAATAATAAAATAAACAATATTATCGGTGTGCTTAGTGGTAAAGGTGGTGTAGGTAAATCGACAGTTGCGGTGAATCTTGCCTTGTCACTGCATCGTAAAGGATATAAAGTAGGTATTTTAGATGCTGATATTACTGGTCCTAGTGTTCCAAGAATTTTAAATGCGGAAAGTAAGAAAGCCTTTATGTATGAGCATGGTTTAGAAGCTGTTGATATAGAAGAAGGTCTTAAAGCTATCAGTCTTAATTTTCTGATTGAAGAAGAAAATAAGCCTGTTATCTGGCGTGGCCCAATTATCACCAATACTGTTAAACAATTTTATCAAGATGTTGTTTGGGGTGAATTGGATTATTTGATTATTGATATGCCACCAGGAACAGGTGATGTGGCTCTTACAATAATGCAAAGTTTCCCTTTAGATGGTATTGTTATGGTTAGTGTTCCACAGGATATGGTTTCTATGATTGTATCGAAAGCTATTGCTATGACCAAAAGGATGGATATTGAAATTCTTGGAGTTGTTGAGAATATGAGTTATATGCAGTGTCCTCATTGTGATGACAAAATCCGAGTTTTTGAATCGAGTGAAATCGATAACTTCCTTAAGGAAATGGATGTCGAACTACTGGCTGAATTACCAATTAATGGTGCTGTAACACAGAAAGACAAGCTGGATGAGGTTGCTAAAGGAATATTCGATGATTTGGCTGCTAAAGTTGTGGATAAGGTTGGAGTCAAGGCATAACTTTGTTGATAGTTTTTTGTTTTTTTAGTTTGATTTTAATTACTGATCAGGCATCTGTTTTTATAGCATGAGGCCTTATAATTCTATGAGATAATAGCTGCTGATTAATTTGTTGATTGATCAGCAGTTTTTTAGTTTGCAAATTTCAAGAATATTTCTTTTATATGGAAGCAGATAAATGAAAGGAAGTTTTAATAAAGACTTAAGAATTCAACATTCAATAAATGGTATAATTGGGATAATGAGCGATAAGTTCGATTATAAAAGGTAGGAGAGAGCATAATGAGTAGAGAGTTCAATAGGTTTTTACTGCATGTTTTTATGTTGGTTTTGATCCTGGGAATCTTTAGTGGATGCCAGAATAATACCAACCAACTAGATGCAGAATTTTCAATAGGTTTTGATAAATCAGTCAAAGTGACAGAAGGGAATCCTTTCCAAGCAACAATAACCAATAAGGGTGATGAATTAAGTGCTGAGTTACAGGTTCTTATTCATAAGAATGAATATGAATCTATTGTTTATGCTAAGGAATTTACAATACCAAAGAATGGAACAAAGGATATTTATATGACAATCCCTTTCTATACCATTCAAAAAGATATAGAAGTTGAGATTGTTACAGGTAATCGTACGATTTACGAGGACACTGTTAAAGTGGATAAGTTTATTGCACCTGATCAGCCGATTATTGCTGTTATCAGTGATCAGCCGGATGATTACAAGTTCCTAAATACGGTTTCATATGCCTATTATCAAATGGATGATGAGAAGATGAAGTCTTATAGCACTTCTTATAGTAACTATGGTCTAAGTGGGACAGTTGAAGCAACAGATGAAAAAAGAAGTCCTGTAGTTATGTATTTTGATGGATTTGATGATATGCAGGAGTTAGACAACCTTAAGTTTTTCAACTATATGTATATTGGTGACAATACAAATCTTAAGTTTGGTGAAGTGACAGAGTCTAAGATACTTGACTGGGTTAAACAAGGTGGCATCTTGATTGTGGAAACCGGTGAAGACTATAAACGCTTGTATTCTTTTCTGCCGGATTCCATTACTAACTTCGATGTAGAATCGATTGTTAAAGTAGATAAAGAAGACCTATTTGAAAAATATCCATTGGAATTACCACTTGGAGTTGCTAAGGGTAGTGCTCTTGATTATGAAAATGTGTTGTTTTATAAAGAGGATAATATGAATATGGCCATGTATACCATGATGGGGGCTGGACAAATCATTAATCTTTTGGTTGATATGAATCAAGAAGCAATTAAAAGTATTCCATCAAGAAGTGTTATTATGGACAGGTTTTTAGAATATACTTATACTCAAAGCGATGTGGATGTATATTATGATTATGGGTACAGTAAGTATGGAAACATGCTAAGGTATATTCCTGTTGATAAAAATCCTCCATACTTGGTTATGGCTATTGTGTTTGCGCTCTATATTCTACTGGCGGGGCCGATTATGTATATTGTCCTTAAGATTAAAGATAGACGAGACCTAATGTGGATTGGTGTGCCGGCTTTATCCTTTCTCTGTCTAATTATTCTTTATATATTTGGGTTTGGTACTAGATATAATCAAGCTATTGTTAATACTATATCTGAAATTAATTATGAAGATGGTGACAACTTTTTAACTGTGAAAACAGAACTTTCTGTCTTTAACAATAAAAGCGGAAATTTGAAGGTAGAATGGGATGCCTCAGAGCCGCTTGAAAATATGTCGGAAAACAACTACTATTATGGTGGAAATCGGTCTGTTATTGGAAAGGTAACAGCAGGAACTAAGAACAAGTATGAAGTGTATGATTCACCTTTATGGTCTAGGATTAATTTCAAGGTCGATAAGACTTTACCAATGGATGTGAACGATGAGGGGGCATATGTAGCTATTGATATAAATCAAGATGATTTGACTCTAGATGTGTATAATAAGTCACCTTTTGATTTGGAAACTGCATATGTTAAGTGGGGCAATGGCTACGCCTATGTTGGAGATATCAAGTCTGAAGAAAAGTTAACTTTTAAACTTGGTATGGATGAACTCTATGCGGATATGTATACTATGCTAGATGAGTTGCGCGACGAATATAACCTTTATAGTTATATGGAGACAGAAAATGAGGAGATGCGTGCAAACGTTGAATTGTTGGAGAGGTCTGGAGACCGATATACTGGTTACAATCATGTACAAACAGGATTTGATGAAGTGGAGTTGGTGGGCATTAATCAGTCTCCAGTTGGCTATGATCTTGCAGTTAATGGTGAGGAACCTATTGTTTTCAGCAAGAATATTTTTACTGTTCAGTCTACATTAGACTTTGCTGAAGGAACTTGGCTTGATTTGCCGGCAGGATTTATTGTACCAGAACTTGCAGTTGGTAAGTCTGAAACTCAGATGCATAATAAAATGATTGAATACCGAGGCGATAGCGATGAAGTAATATATGTTTATGAGGAATCTTTGGTAAAAGCGACCTTTAATATTCCTGATTATTTTGATGTTAAAAAGTTGGAAATGAAAGTTCATCCTGCATATCTTGAATATATGTATTGGGACAAAAATGAGTTTTCTGCCATAGATACACTTCAAGGAACAGTATATGAAATCTACAATCCTATAACGGAGGCTTATGAAGAAATTACTGAACTTGAGGAGTTTTTTGAGCTGGATTCAGATGTATATATGAAAGACAATCAGATAACAATGGTGATTCGATTGGATGAGGTTATAAGAGAAAGTATATATGATGGCATAGCAATTGAAGTGCCTGAAATCCGTGTAGAAGGGAGTTCAAGATAATGATACGTGTCGAGAATCTAAGTAAAAGTTATGGCTCTTTTCAGGCAGTGAAGGACTTAAGTTTTCAAGTTGAAAAAGGAGAAATATTTGGTTTCGTCGGTTCTAATGGGGCGGGTAAATCAACAACTATAAAGATAGCCACAGGACTATTGAAGCCAACCAAAGGTACTATTTATGTTGGGGGCCATGATGTAAGGAAAGAATCTCAAAAAGCAAAGAGTATAATTGGTTATGTACCGGACTTTTTTGGAGTCTATGCAGACCTTAAGACTACAGAATATATGAATTTTTACTGTGGTGTCCATAAAGTTCCCCAGGTTGATAGACCGGAAGTCATAGAACGACTTCTAGAATTGGTAAACCTTAGTGATAAAAAAGATTTTTATGTGGATGATTTGTCTAGGGGGATGAAACAAAGATTGTGTTTGGCTAGGGCCCTTATTCATAATCCCGAAGTTCTTATAATGGATGAGCCTGCATCTGGTCTTGATCCTAGAGCTAGAGTTGAATTTCGTGATATCATAAAAACCCTTCAGAAAATGGGGAAAACTATTGTAGTCAGTTCGCACATTCTTTTAGAATTGGCTGAAATGTGTACAACCATTGGTATTATAGAAAAAGGGGAATTGTTAACAAAAGGATCAGTTAATGAAATTCAGAAACAACTGAATCATCTCTCTAAATTGAAAATTAAAGTCACCGGTGATGATGAAAGAGCCTTATCTATACTAAAGGAAAGGCCTGAAGTTAGTGATATTATAGAAGGCCATGGTTATTTGGAATGTTCTTTTGGAGGTGATGATGTAGGAAAAGCGAATTTATTGAAGGCTATGATTGATCATGATCTTAAAGTGTATCACTTTGAAGAGACAGCTGGGAACTTAGAGTCTATTTTCCTACATTTAACCAAGGAGGGTGAAGAAAAATGATGATTAATCCAATTCTTGAACGTGAACTAAAGACCCGGATGCGAACATGGAAGACACCCATTCTTCTTTTTCTCTATCTGGGAATACTAGGATTTGTTGTTGGTATTGCGTTTTTAGCTGAATATTCATCATATTCCTATGGTACTAATGGCTTTGACCCAACTGTGGTTACAGGAATTTATGTGGCTATCAGTAGTTTCCAACTGGGTATGCTTCTATTTATTCTACCAGTGTTTACAGCGACTTCTATAAGTGGCGAAAAAGAAAGACAGACTATGGATTTGCTCTTGTGTACAGATATTAGTCCTTGGTCAATCATCTTTGGTAAAATGAGTGCTGCCTTATCCTTCGTTTTTTTGTTGATTATTGCGGCATTACCTTTTACAGGTGTTATTTTACTTTTTGGTGGAGTTACCTTATTTGATATATTGAAACTTATCCTCTTTTTTATGGCTACAGCTGTAATGGTTTCTTCAATAGGTATGTTTACCACAACTCATTTTAAGAAGAACATATCCTCTATCGTTATGTCCTATATTATTTTTGGGGCGACGATTGTTCTACCCTTTGTGATGATTATTATTGTTACGATATTTATGAACGTTTCCTATAGTAATAGTCAGAGCTTTTTAGTTTTTCTTGAAACTTATGCCCATGAACTTAGTTTGCTTGTCTTTTCGTCTAATCCCTTTTTTGGCGGATTGGAGTTGATGACTTATGGGAGTATGAACTTTGACGTTTTCTTTAACGTAGGTGGTGGGATCAATACGTCTTCTACAATTTTTAGTTGGGTTCGCCCATGGATGGCAAATGTAGTGTATTATAGTATAGTAACCTTTATTTGTTTGGCCTTGTCTAAAAGAAAGTTAATGAAATTAAAGTAAGGTGAGAAATGAAAGCACATGGTAAAAACGGAAAGATTGGGCAATTTCTTTTAAATATAAGAAAGTCTAACAATATAATACGCTACAATAATGAAGACTATATTAAGAAGAACACTTATATGGAACATTCAACGAATGTAGCTCATATTGCTTATTTTTTGGCAAAAGAAGAGGAACGTCTGGGAAATTCAGTTGATTGGAAGCTTCTTCTTCTTCGAATTATTTTTGGGAATACATTGAAGGCAGAGCTTGGTGATATTTCCTATGTTCTTCAAAAGGAACTGAATGATGAAGGGGACTATGTTCTTGAGATGAAAGAATTGATCTTCGATAAGAACAGGACCTACATGCCTGCTAGTTGGACTAAGGATCTGAGAAGCTATATGATTGGGTCCGATAATAAGTTGGTAGAATTACTTTATGAGGCATCAAGAATTATTGAACGGATTATGGAAGCTAGGCAGGAACTTAAGTACATTAATCCCAAATACAGCGATCCTTATTGTCAGAACATCCTTGAATATAGAAATCAACTAGTAGAAACTGGTCTTTCTAGTGGTCTTCGCTTTGCTAAGGAAGAGGTGGACCAGCTGGAGATTTTTGGAGGAAGGATAGGTGACGTTACCAGGGTACTTGATCAATTTAGGAAAATCCAGAATATTGATAGGTACTCAAATAGCGATTCCTTAAATACTAATTCAGTGTCTGCCCATACGACAAATGTTGCCATCTTGTCTTTTGTATTAGCAAGATGGGAAGAGTATAAGTTTGGTCATAGAATTGATTGGAAAGAGCTCCTGCTTCGTGCTGTTTTTCATGATGCACTAGAGTCTGTAACTGGTGATGTCTTGGGACCAACCAAGGGTTTGGTTGAAGGATTCAAGGAAGCTCTTGAAACTATTGAACATAAAATGTTTGATAGTAGAATTAAAAAGTTTCTAAGGCAAGAGCATGAAGACCTATATCGATACATATTGTACCCTAAAGATGAAAGCATTGAAGGTTATGTCATCGATTCGGCAGATAAACTAGATACGGTTTTTGAAGTTAGAAGTATGTTGTATTTTACTAATGTAGCCCTTAATGACGAATATATTATTATGTTGAATAATCAGTTGGAAAGGTTACTTGAAATGAAGAATACTTCCACTAAATATTTTCTTAGATATCCTTTCGAGGATCTAGGACTAATGGATTATGTACATAATGACATTTTAATTCGTCTAAAGGAAGTAGATATATTCACAGAAATCGATTTTACCAACGAACGTTCAATCTATAAAGATGAACAGATTAATGAATAGATGGCTTAAGACTGGAAGTTAGTGACTGAAGTTTATATAGAACGTAATAATGCAAGGGGTCATCATTCCAGAACATATTGGTAAATAAGATTGTGACAAAGGGAAGGATTATGATCCTAAATGAAATCAGTCAAGAAATATTTAAGACCACTTAAATTAAATAGGTATGTGGAAAATATTAGCAATTCACTCCTCTTATCAACATTTATAGGCGGAGTTCTTGTCATGGCAGTAAGTATTGTTGGATATTTCCTAGCTATTCCCTTTATGAAAGAAATGATGATTTACTTAATTTCGGGAACACTAAGTTTGGGACTAATCTTGGGACTTTTTTTAGTACCTTCCAAGAAGACTTTATATAGGATTGCTGATAAGTTGGGAGCTAAAGAAAGACTTCAAACTTTTAGTGAATTATCTGAAGATAATAGCGTGGAAGCTAAACTTCAGAGAAAGGAAACTTATGATTATCTGGAGGCAAGCAACTTAAAGAGAAAATATTCATTTAAGTTCTTGTGGAAGCTAGGTCTTTCTGGAATCCTTTTAGTAATACTTGCTTTTGGTTTGTATTCGATTGATTCTGATGCAAAGAAAGAAGCTAGGCAACAAGAAGTTCTAAAAGAAAAGCTGGCTCAGAAAAAAGAAACGTTTACAAAGGAAAAAGATGAATTATTGGATAAATATGAAATTAGTGATGAGAAGAAAAAAGAGCTAGAAGATAAGTTGGCACCCTTGCTTGACAAGTTAGAAAAAGCAAAAAGTGAAGAAGAGGCTATGAAGCAGTTATCTATTGCCAAAGATGAGCTTAAGAAAATGAATTTAGATGAAGAATTGAAAAATCTTATTGGATTGGAAGATCTTACAAAGCAGATGCAGTCCATAGGTGAATCAATGGAAACAAAAGACAAAAATGGTGCAGGTGAGTCTATACAAGACCTTTTAGAAATGACTGAAGCCATGAAGTCTCTAGCTGAACTTCTTAAGAATGAAGAAAGCAGAGAGAGTGTGGAAGAGGCCCTTAAGAATTTAAGTCAATTATTAGAACAAGCTCAAGAGGAGAATAAAAAAGAAGGTATTGATGATGAGACTTTGGAAAATATTGAAGTGTCAGCTGAAGACTTGGAGAAGTTGCTGGAAGCTTTAGCTAAAATGGACACTGAAAGTAAACTGGCAGAAGAATTGGCTAATAAGATTAATGAATTGGCAGGAGAGATTTCTAGTGGGGGAAGTATATCCGATTTAGCTTTTTCTAATTCAGAAAGCAGTGGTGAGGTGAGTGCTGGAAGTACTGGACAATCTTCAACAAGCATGCCTGTGTCCAGTGGAGATAGTAATGGTTCGGGAGAAAGTGGTAATGCAGGACAATCTTCAGAGGCTGGAGAAGGCCAAGGAAGTGGAGAAGGCCAGGGAAGCGGAGAAGGCCAGGGAAGCGGAGAAGGCCAGGGAAGCGGAGAAGGCCAGGGAAGCGGAGAAGGCCAAGGAAGTGGAGAAGGCCAAGGAAGCGGAGAAGGCCAAGGAAGCGGATCTGGTCAAGGAAGTGGACAGGGTCCGGGAAGAGGAACAGGCACTACGGATGAATATCTTTTTGATCCTTCCAGACTTGGCGGAGCCAGTGAACCTAGTTTTGTAAAAGGAACTCGACAGCAAGGTGGGACCAACTCTACTTCTGAAAAAGAGGGAATGACAGAGCTTGGTGAATACGTGGACTATCAGGACCTTTATAGAGAGTATTTTGATCAGGCAAGCCAGTCTGTTGAATCTTTAGATGTACCTATCGTCATGAAAGATATTATTTTGGAGTATTTTAGTGATCTGGAATAAATGAAGACAATCGCAAAAGGCTGTTATCAGATATATTATTGCATAAAAATATAGTTAGTGAGACTGATATAGGGAGGAAGTATGGAAAAACTTGAAAGTGTAAAAATTGTAGGTCAACGGATTGAGGCAGAAGTAGCTAAGCATATGATTGGCCAAAAAGACTTGATTTTGGATACGATCATTTGCTTATTTTCGGGAGGAAACCTTCTTCTTGAAGGTGTTCCAGGTCTTGGTAAAACGAGGCTGGTTCGGGTGATGTCCCAGGTTCTTGGATTAGATTTTAAGAGAATCCAATTTACACCTGATTTAATGCCGGCTGATATTACAGGAACAAATATTTATAATAAAAATACAGGAGCGTTTGAGTTTCAGAAGGGTCCTGTTTTTACCAATATTGTTTTGGCAGATGAGATTAACAGGGCAACACCAAAGACTCAGGCAGCCATGCTTGAAGCTATGCAAGAGAAGACGGTTTCCATAGGCGGAAGGACTTATGACCTGTCCAAGCCATATCTGGTTATGGCAACCCAGAACCCAATTGAGCAGGAAGGTACCTATCCTCTTCCGGAAGCTCAGTTGGACCGTTTTATGTTTAAGTTGAATGTGGAGTTTCCTAGTGTAGATGATCTGAGAGATATTGTTCAGCTGACAACGGTTACAAGTGAAGAGGAGGTTGTCTGTGTGACTAGTGGTGAAGAACTGCTTGAAATTCAAGATGCAGTTACCAAGGTTCCATGTGCGTCGGCCGTTTTGGAATATGGTATGAGGTTGATTAGTGCCAGTCATCCAGGTTCTGATCATGCACCTGAAGTCGTAAAAAAATATGTGAGTCAAGGGGCTTCTCCAAGGGCGGCCCAAGGGATTATACAGACCAGTCGGGTTAAAGCTCTTTTTGATGGAAGGTACAATATTGCCTTTGAAGATATTGATGCTATGGCATACCCTATTCTGAGACACCGCTTGGCACTAAACTTTGATGCTATGGCAGACGGTAAGACACCGGATTGGATTATTAGTGAACTGATTAAGTCAATGAAGAAATAGATGGAGATAAAATGGGTAAAATTATTGACCAAGATTTCATGGAATTATTAAAGGCCCTAACTTTCCGTATGAATCTCTCTCTGAAGTCAGGAAACATGGGGAGTAAGCGTTCGAGGGCCATAGGTAGCTCAGTGGAATTTTCGGATTATCGTGAATATATGCCAGGTGATGATTTCAGACGTATTGATTGGAATGCATATGCCAGATTTGAGAAGGTATTTATTAAACTCTTTATGCAGGAAATGGAAACGCTGGTTACTGTGTTTTCTGATACCAGTAAATCTATGGATAATCAAGGAAAGCGGGAAACCGGTCTTAAGATTGCTGCCACCTTTTCTTATGCTGCCTTAGCAGATTACGATAGTGTGACTAACGTTTTATGGAGTCAGGGTATCAGTCGGTTTACGATGCCCACCAGAGGGACAAAAAGCTTCAATCGAGTTGTTGATCTATTGGAAAATCATGAATATGGAGGACAGTCTAACCTTTACCAGTCAATTTATGAATGGCAACCTAAACTTCGAAAAGGGATTAGTGTTATTATTAGTGATCTTATGTTCGATCATGAGTTGGAAAAGGTTTTAAGGCTTCTTTTTTATAAGAAACAAAGAGTCGTCTTGTGTCATGTTCTTTCAAAAGAAGAACTAGATCCTGTCTTTGATGAAAATGCCATGTTAATTGACAGTGAAACTGGAGAAAAAATGGATATTGAAACAGGGTTTTCTGCTATTAATCTATACAAGAAACACTTACGCCAGCATTGCAATCAGATACAGGCCTTGTGTAATAAGTATGGAGCCCATTATATTTTGGTTAGTACAGAGGATCCAATTGAAAAATTTATTTCTAGATTACATTCAGTCAGGTAGGTGAGAAAATGGGGATAACCAACACCTTGGGATTGCTGGGACTGCTGGCTATTCCAATTATTATTATTCTATATATGCTGAGACCTAAAAATAAACCAGTAGCTATTCCCAGTTTGTATTTATGGAAGCAGATGCAGGAAGAAATTGAAAAAGCCCTTCGAATTAAAAAATTAAAGACTTCCATACTGATGTTTCTTCAAATGCTGGTGGTTCTATTAATGGTCCTGATTTTGGCAGGATTTTTTATTGTAGGCAAGAAAGAATCGGCCAACCTTTTACTTATACTTGATGCATCTTACACGATGAAGTCACTTGACCTTGGAGACAGCCGAATGGAAAGAGCCAAGGAAGAGGCAAAAGAATACTTGAAACAGTTGGATGATGGAAGTATGGTGACTATTATGGTTGTTGAAGACGTGCCCAAGACTTTGGTGAAGAATGAAAGCAATAAGGGCTTGTTGATATCCTATCTTGATCAGATAGATGCTGTTGATGGTATGTGTTCTATGGAGCTTTTGGAACAAAGCATAGAAAGCGTCAGAGAACCAGGACAGGAAATTTTATATATTGGAGATCGGTTTCTTACGGGAGTTGGAAATATCCGAACCCTTTCCAGCGAAAAAAACTATTCAGTTCATGATATCACCTATACAAAATATTTGAAGGAAGGGTCCATTACAGCCTTGACAGAAGTCTTTAATCATGATGTGGAGGCTGGTTTAGTTCAGGTCAGCCTTTATGTTGATAATCAATATTTCGCAAGTAAGCAGATAGATGTTGGACCTAAAGAAAGTGGTAAGCTATTTTTTGAAGATATTCCTTATGAAGCAGAAGTTCTCCATGTGGAAATAGACAATGAGGATATTTTGGCAGGAGATAATCATGCCTACCAAGTCATTCAATCAGAAAAGATACAAAAGGTCCTCCTGATTACTGAAGGGAATAGTTTTTTGGAGAAAGCCTTGAGTCTTCATCCCAATGTTGAGGTTTATACAGGTTCAGAGGTAGAAGGACTTTATGGTTATGACCTTTATGTATATGACGGTGTTATCCCGGAAAAATACCCTGCCAGTGGTTCCTATATGATTTTTGCTCCTTCTAAGCTACCTGAGATTGATCTTTTGGGGTATGCTGAAAATCCTGAAATTGTTACAAAAGATCATCATATTACAGACCATATTGAGAACCCAGAGTTTGCTACTAGGATTACAGCTGTCTTTGATGTAGAAGATGATAGCAAGATTATTTATGATACTAATTATGGGGCAGTTGCCTTTGAGACATTAATTAATGATAATAGAGCCCTTGTATATGGCTTTGATATACAAGACACTAATATGCCCCTGTCCATTGAGTTTCCTATTTTGATGATGAATTCACTCGATTATCTCCTAAGTAATCGAATGGTGGAAGATAGATCATATTATGTTGGTGAAAATCTAGAAGTCAGTATTTTACCAAGTGGAAGCAAAGGCCAAGTCATATCACCAGGTGGGCTTACTTATCCTTTGTCTTTTGATAGGAAGACTCAGGTGATGCCAGTTCTACTAAGTGCAGGTATATATCAGGTGGTTCAGCAGAATAATTATGATCAATGGTCTGAGGCATTTGCAGTTAATTATCCCAAGCAGATGTTAGGGGAAGGGCGTTTAGCTGACGAGGATCTTGTAGATTCTGTCTTGCAGAATAAGGATTTAAAGGTGATTTTAGGATTAATTGCCTTATTGGTTTTAGGCTTGGAATGGACCATATTTGGATATAGGAGGAAGATTCATGAATATTAGTATAAGTCGTTTCTATCCTCTTCTCATAGGATTAGTTCTCATAGGTTTTATTCTTTTTACATATTATAGAAGTCTGGGAAAAAGATATTTATTAGGAAGTCTTCTTCGCATTATGACAGTGCTTTTCTTGTCCTTATCCTTGTGTACAATACAAATTGTCCACCAAGCTAAAGATGTAACGACTGTCTTTATTGCTGATGTTTCTAAATCGATGGAAAATCAAAAAGAAGATATGGAAAAATTCATTAAAGAAGCTAGTCAGTCAAGAAGTGATAAGGATTTAATCGGTGTTGTAGCCTTTGGCCAAGAAGCAAAAGCTGAAAAACTTCCAGATAAGACCTTTAGCTTTGATGGACTTGGCGTCCGATTGAATCCAGAGTTTACAAATATTCAGAATGGTTTGATTTCAGGGAATTCTATTATTGAATCAGGAACGAAAAGAAGAATTGTTCTCTTAACAGATGGATATGAGAATGTTGGAGATGCTAGAAAGCAGCTTGCAAGCTTTGCTGGTGGTGATACGGTAGTTGATATTGTGGATTTTTCATCAGTGGATTTCAATGAGGTTCAATTTGACGAGCTTATTTTACCTGAGAAAGTGGAAAGAAATCAAACAGTAGAGCTACAGGCCAAAATTTCATCAAATGTTGAAACAAGTGGAGTTCTTTACATCTACTCAAATAATCAGGTGAAGTATGAAAAAGTTATAGATATTTCGGAAGGTGATAATCTATATGTGTTTAGCGATACGATAACAGACACTGGTTTGGTAACTTACGGTGCCCAAATTATTGTTGAAGAAGATACCTATACAGAAAATAACTTTGTATCTGCCTTTACTATGGTTAATGATTTACCTAAAATTTTAGTGGTTCAGGGAGAAAAGGAAGAAGCCCTCAATTTTATGGGTATGCTGGAATCGTCAGCGATTTTAGAATCGGTTCTCCCAGAAGAACTTCCGAATTCTCTTGAGGAGTTGATTCGATATGATGGTTTTCTAATAGCTAATGTACCCATTGACCGCCTTTCAGAAGAACTTCTTGTTCATTTGGAAGAGGCAGTAAGGCTTCAAGGCAAAGGCCTTTTGGTAACTGGCGGAGAGACAGCCTATGGACCCGGTGGTTATTACAAGACCATACTGGAAGATGTCCTTCCTCTTAACATGGATGCTAAACCTAAAGAAGAAAAACCGAACCTTGCCTTAATCCTTGTTATTGATAAATCAGGTTCTATGAGTGCTGGTGACTTTGGAGTCAGTCAGATGGAACTTGCTAAAGAGGCAGCTATTCGAAGTTTGGAAGTCTTGGAGGGGAAAGATTATATAGGTGTTTTAGGCTTTGATTCTTTACCGAAATGGGTAGTTGAGCCTGTACTCAGTGAAGATAAGGCAGCCATTGAAAATGAAATTTCTAAGCTTGGAGCCGGTGGGGGAACGTCAATTCAGCCTTCCTTAAAATTGGCTATTGAGGAATTAGAAAAATTGGATGCAGGTCTTAAACATATTATTCTCCTGACAGATGGTCAAGCAGAGCAAGCTGGCTATTTACCTCTTTTGGAACGGATGAATTCACAAGATATGACCTTGTCAACGGTTGCTGTTGGAAGTGGTGCGGATAAGAACTTGCTCCAATTATTGGCTGAGTATGGAAATGGAAGATATTATGCAACAGATGTATTTACAGATATACCAAGTATTTTTACAAAGGAAGCCTTTATGGCAGGAAAAAAATACTTGAATAATATAACTTTTTTTCCTAAAGTTACGGCTGATTCTCCTATCATAGCAGGAGTCGATGGGATACCACAACTGGATGGTTATGTGGCTACAGAAGTCAAGGACAAGGCCAAGCTAATACTTGAAGGTCCTGAGGAAGATCCTATTCTTGCTTCTTGGCAGTATGGATTAGGAAGGGCAGTAGCCTTCACTTCGGATATGAAGGGACTATGGTCATCTAAGTGGTTGTCCTGGTCAGGTAATCAAAGTTTTTGGATTAATACCATGTCTTGGTTGGTTCAACAGGATATTAATACCAATTACGGTATTTCAGGATACTATAAGAACGGTAAGGGAATCATTGATGTGACTAGTTTGGTCAAGGAAAAAGATTACAGTTCTATTCAAGGTTTGATTTCAAGCCCTGACGGTGTAACAAGTGATATAAATCTGGAAGCGATTGCTCCAGGCTCTTATCGCGGCGAATTTGAACCTTCAGGAGAGGGAATTTATCTAGTAACATTTGAGCTAGGGAGTGGCAGTGAAAGCGAACAGGTTATAACAGCAGTTAATATTGGATATTCAAAAGAGTATGATTTCTTATCAGGAAAGGGAATAAAGCCTAAAGATATGGCTTTGATTACCGGTGGACGTTTAATCGAGAATCCCCAAGAAGTGTTTAAAGGTCCTTTACCAGATGTAGAAGGAACTTGGGACCTGACTTATTGGTTTTTAGTTTTAAGTTTTATCTTATTTATGACGGAGATTATACATAGAAAAGTTAAGCCACCTCTTAAAGAAGCGGCTCAAAAGTTTTCTTCTATGAAGGAAAAAGTCAAGTTGCCTAAGAAAAAAGAGCCTAAAACCAGTGGACAGGGTTCAGAATATTTAGATGCTTTATTAAAGAATAAGAACAAACGATAATTGAAATGATGATTAGAGATTATAAGCTATTATTTTCATTGTAGGAAAGAATAAGCTACAGATCAGGCATATTTCTTTATTTACATTACTTTAGATTACATGGTATACTTTTGTTAGTGTTAACTAACAATTTGCTTTAAGGCAAGAGGGTGTAGATGTTAAGAAGAAAAGATAAGATTTTGATTAGTGCCATTGAACTTTTTGACAAAGAAGGGATTAATGGTGTAACAACTAAAAATTTAGCCAAGACACAAAACGTATCAGAACCAGCACTGTATAGACAGTACAAAGGTAAGCAAGAGATACTGGATAAAATTATAGAAGAGTTTGCCAGCTATGATGAAAAAATCATTAATACTATTAAAGAGACGGATTTGTCTGGCATCGACAGTATTAGGTTCTATGTTAGTCGATATGCTCAGCTTTATCAGTCCTATCAAGAATTGACTACAGTTATGTTTAGCTTCGACTTATATCAATATCATGAGGGAACCAAGAAACGTATGCAGGAAATAGTTACCCGTCGAATTGACTTTTTAGAAGAGCTTGTCAGTAGTGCAAGGAAGGACTTGATTGCTTATGATGACTTTAGCGACCGAGAAGTAGCAAGCCTAATCAATGGTACTATTTTTTCCCAGGTGTACGAGTGGCGTATTAGAGACAAGAGTTACGACATCAACCAGCATTTGGTTGATTATATTGATCGTTTGCTGACACATGATAGAGAAAGGAGGCTTTTATGAGAATACTTATTGCGGAAGATGATTTAACCAGTCGTTTATTTATGAATAAGTTTTTATCTAAATATGGTAGATGTGATTTGGCAATCAATGGATTGGAGGCTATTGATATGGTAGCTGAAGCCATAAAGAGTGGGGAGTACTATAATCTGATTTGCATAGATATTATGATGCCTAAAGTTGATGGAATAAAAGCCTTAAAAACAATAAGAGAAATAGAAGCAACAAATTTAGTGCAAGGTGAGATGCCTGCCAAAATAATTATGACAACTGCTTTAAATGATAAGGAGACAGTGGAGGAATCTTATAAATATGGCTGTGAAGCATACGCATGGAAGCCTATTGATGTAGATAAATTTAGAGAAGTTCTTCAGAATCTGGAGCTTATTTAAGTTGTCCGATGATTTATGGGGTCGAATAATTTAAGGGTCAAATTATTTAAGGGGTCGAATAAGGAGTAGCAGATGGATTACTGGAAACAAAGACAGGCTGTACTTCGGACTATTAATATTGTCTATGGCCTGATGTTCAACGTGCTGATGCTAATCTTTTATGCGAAGACTGACAGTGACTATTTAGGTCTTCGATGGATTGGTGTGGGAGTTGCAGTCACGCTTATTATCGTATTTGTATTAGGCTTTTTTCAGAAGTTGGATAAAGCTTATGAAACTATGCTCTATATTTCTTTGTGGTGTATTGCTATAGTAACAACTAATTATGCCTATCTTTTTGACCAGAGGGCCTTTGTTTTCTTTCATATTATGCTCTTAGTAGCAACAGTCTATTCTATTCTAAATATCCGGATGATCAGAATTTTTATTGTAGCTTATGTAACATTAACTTACCCCGTTCTCATGGCTTGTGATTATGAATTTTCAGATAAATTACTACTTATTTTTATTGCTTCTTTAGTCTTAGGATTAGCCTACATTAAGAGTATCTACGATTTCTCCATATTTAAACGTTATAAATTTGCAGAAAATGCCAATTCCTTACTTATAAATAACGCTAAAGAAGGATTCGCTCTTCATAAAATCATTACTGATGAAGAAGGTAGGGCAGTCGACTATGAATTTCTAGGAGTTAATAATGCGTTTGAACGTATGACAGGTTTTGCGGCATCAGAGATTGTCGGTAAACGTGTTCTGGATATTATGCCTCAAACAGAAAAATATTGGATTGAAATTTATGGTGAGGTGGCACTTGAAGGTGTTAATAGATATTTCGAGAATTATTCTTCAGCCTTGGACAAGTACTTTGAAGTTTCAGCTTATCCAATTGGTAACAAGAAATTTGCCACCTTATTTACAGATATTACAGAAAGAATAGAATCAGAAAGGAACTTGAAGTATGCTATCAAACGTGCAAAAAATGCCATGGAACTGAAGAATCAATTTCTTAAGGATGTTAATCATCGCTTAAGAACTCCGCTAAACGGAATGATGGGTATGGCTCAATTGATTGATGAAGATAGTCTTGACCTTGAGAATGCGGAGCTTTTTAAGGCCATGAAAGAAGAAATGCTGAATTCAAGGAATATACTCAATCAGATTTCTAAATATGTTGAAATTCAGGGACGTAAGTTTGAGTTGACTAAGGTGGATATCATGAAAGTTGTTGATGATGTAATTAGTCAGTATAAGCATGTTAGGGTTCGGATAACGGAAATTCAATGTAATGATAGTATGCTGGTGGTTGAGAAAACAGTTTTGGAGTCAGTCCTTCATGAAGTCTTGGGTAATGCGGCTAAACATACTCTAAATAAAAAAGTTTCGATAACCATAGGTTGTTTTAGAAATGAAGAAAGACAGCTGGATTATTTTAGGATAGCAGTTACGGATTATGGTTCAGGTATACCACCTGAAAAACGTGACTACATTTTTAATGAGTTTTACCATCATGATTTTATCCACATATACAGGGATGATGATAAGTTAAGCTTACCTCTTTGTAAGCAAATACTTAATTCTTGTGGGGGAGATCTTCTGTTTGAATCGGTGGTTGATGACCATACGACTTTTATTATTGAGTTGCCAGTTTATAAATTCTGATTTCTTATTTAGCTGATTAGGACTTATCTGTGAACAGAGTTTGAACATTTTTTAAGTTGCTGTGAATATAAGGAAATGCACTTTGCATTTTCCTTTTTTTGTGCTAAAATTTAGTTAGTTAGCATTCACTAACAATGAAGGAGGTTTAGATGGCAAAATTAATGATAGTAGATGATGCGTCATTCATGCGTGTCAGTATAAAGAAAATGTTGGAGTCCTGTGATTATGAAATTGTTGCAGAAGCAGGAAATGGGCTGGAAGCAGTGGAAAAATTTCCATTAGCTAATCCGGACATTGTAACCATGGATATAACGATGCCAGATATGAATGGGATTGAAGCACTTAAAGAAATAAAAAAGATAGATCCTAATGCAAAAGTTGTTATGGTGTCTGCTATGGGTCAGGAGAATTTAATTCGTGAAGCAGTGCTTTCCGGAGCATCCTCATTTATAGTTAAACCATTCCAAAAGGATAAGCTCGTGGAGGTTTTGGACGGCTTAACAAAATAAGGAAGGAGTGAGTTGATGGGCAATTCATATATTGATCAACCCATGATTGAAGCCTATGTCTATGAAACTTCACAGATTGTTGAGACATTGGAGCAATTGATGATTGAAAGTGAAAAATTCAACACTTTTACGGAAGAATCCATTAATGAGATTTTTCGATTTATGCATACTATTAAAGGTTCATCTGCCATGATGATGTACAATGGGATGAGTACTTTGGCTCATCGCATGGAAGATGTTTTTTTCGTCATCCGTGAACAGGATAACATTGAGTATGATTTTACCCTTCTGGTTGATATCATTCTAGAAAGTATTGACTATTATAAGATAGAATTGATGAAAATCAGAGAAGGTGAAGAGCCAGATGGCGATAGTGAAGAACTGTTGGCCAAGGTGGAAGTTTATCTGAATGAAATGAAAACCAATAATGGAATTAAGACAGATAAGAAAAATAAGAAGACAGATACGAAACAGAAGTACTACATTAGTCCTAGTCAGAAGGTAGATGAAGCTAGGTATTATAAAAGTGTTTTAAGGTTTAAGAAAGACTCAGAGATGGAAAACATTAGGGCATATACGGTAGTCCATAATATTGTTGACTTGGTAAATGAAGTCTTCTATATACCTAGTGATATCATAGAAAATGATGAAAGTGCAGATGAAATCAAAAAAAATGGTTTTCAAATTGTTCTTAAGACTAAGACAGAAGAAGAAAAGATTAAGAAGTATCTAGAAGGTACTATTTTTCTTGATGAAATGACTTTTGAGTCTATAGACCGGGAAGCATATGAAAATTTGGCTAAGTCTGTTCAAGGTGAGGAAATTCCAGAGGATGTTAAGGTTCCTGAAACATCCAAAAAATTCGTTGAGAAAAAGGTGAAGAAGGTAGAAGTATCTTTATCATCTAAACAGAGTATCATAAGTGTTAATGTAGATAAGCTTGATAAATTAATGGATATGGTTGGTGAGCTGGTTATTGCTGAAGCTATGGTTTCCCAGAACCCGGAAGTGACCAACCTTGAAATTGAAAGCTTTGATAAGGCTTCAAGGCAACTTCATAAGATTAGTTCTGAACTTCAAGATATGGTTATGGCTATAAGAATGGTTCCACTATCAACAACCTTTATGAAAATGCATCGTATTGTTAGGGATATGACTAAAAAGCTGGAAAAAGATGTAGACTTGCTTGTATATGGTGAAGAAACAGAAGTGGATAAAAATATCATCGAGAAGATTGCTGATCCTCTTATGCATATTATCCGTAATTCTCTGGATCACGGTATTGAGGGCAAAGAAGACAGACTTGCAGCAGGCAAGGAATCAAAGGGAACGATTGTACTAGAAGCAAAAAATTCTGGTAGTGATGTTTTGATCATCATTAAGGATGACGGAAAAGGGCTTGATAAACAGAAGCTTTATGACAAGGCGGTAATGAATGGTCTGGTTCAAGAAGCTATGGAAAACATGTCAGATCGTGAACTATATAATTTAATCTTACACCCTGGTTTCTCGACAAAGGAAACAGTGACTGAGTTTTCAGGACGAGGTGTGGGCATGGATGTGGTAGCCCAGAACCTACAAAGCGTAGGTGGATCAGTTTTGGTTGAGTCAGAACTAGGAAAAGGGACTACAATTATCCTTAAAATACCCCTTACTTTGGCCATTATTGAAGGTATGAACCTAAAAGTTGGCGAGACAAGGTTTACCATACCTATTATGTCCATCAAGGAGTCCTTCAGACCCAAGAATGAAGAAATTTTTGAAGATACTGACGGAAATGAAATGATTATGGTTCGAGGTCTGTGTTATCCGGTTCTTCGATTACATGATTTTTATGAGGTTGAAACGGAAGTGACTAAAGTAAATGATGGTATCTTGATTATGGTTGAGGAAAATGAAAAGGGCTGTTGTATCTTTGCTGATGAGTTATTGGGACAACAGCAAGTAGTTGTTAAATCTCTTCCGGAATACATAAAAAAATACAAGAGAATACGAGGTCTTGGCGGCTGTACCTTGCTTGGGGATGGAAGTATTAGCCTGATATTAGACGTTGGTCAGCTCGATATGGCAACAGTAGTAGAGAATCTTCAGGCTGGCTAGTCTGAGTTGGAGGAAGCGATATGAAGTGGATTTTGAATCTGAGGATTGCAACAAAATTGATTACGTCTTTTATCATAGTCGCTATAATAGCAGGGGTTATTGGGGCAATTGGTTTTGTGAATATGGATGATCTTGGAAACAAAAGTCTTCCAAGTGTAGATGTTATCCATACATTGAAAGGTCAGATATATGAGATATCCGATATTTCTAATATTCTTTTGTCACCAAAGCTTACTTATCAAGAAAAAATTGAAATCTATGATGAGCTTGATAGTATATGGTTGGATCTAGATGCATCTGTTCTTGAATATGATGGATTTGAAAAAAATGAAGAGGAAAAGAAGCTTTGGGGTGATATTGTGAGTCTTTTGGCAACATGGAGAATCGGCCAGGAAAAGTTTATTGATATTTCCAAGGAAATAACAGATAAGGGTATTGATGATCCAGGTGAAGTCAGGTATCAGATTGGATTAAAGCAAAGAGACCATCTTAGTTGGATTTACACCCTGTCTCAAGATGTTCGGAATGACGAGCAGTTTTCAGGACAACTAGATGGAAGTAAATGCGCATTGGGACTTTGGCTAGACTCATATACATCCAGGAACGAGACACTTAACACATATATGGAAGACATTAAAAGCAACCATCTATTGGTTCATCAAACAGGTCGAGATATTAATCAACTAATTGCCTCTGATGATGAAGAAAAATTAGAAAAAATCTATGATATCTTTGATAATCAGACTAATGTAGCAATGGATGAGGTACTAGCAGTCTTGGTGGATATGGATGAAATTGCAAAAGAATCTGATGATCTCTTTTTAGAAATGGTGAATCAGGGATTGACGATTAACGAAGCCAACCACAATGCATTATTGGCTAAATTTAGCGAAATGGTTGCAAGTGTAGTAGAAGAAGCTAAAGATTCAGTAACACGGGCCGCAAGCCTTATATTGATTATATCCGTAGTTGGCGTGATACTGGCAATTGCATTTGGCGTTCTCATGTCTACAATGATTACACGACCAATTAAAAAAATGGTTGGCCTAGCAGGCGAAATTGCTAATGGAAATCTGGATGTGACCATTGATACGAAGAATACAGATGAAGTTGGGCAGCTATCTAAAGCCTTCTTGCAGATGACAGATAATATTAATTCGGTTATGACTAATATCAATGCTGCTTCGGAACAAGTGGCTGCTGGGTCTGGACAGGTTTCATCGTCCTCCATGTCTCTTTCACGAGGGGCAACAGAACAGGCTAGCTCTATTGAAGAGTTAACGGCTAGTATTCAAGAGATTTCAGCCCAAACGAAAGCTAATGCTGAAAATGCTGAAAAAGCAAAAATAATGGCAACAGAAGCACAAAGCTATGCAGAACATGGTAATAGGGAAATGTCGAGTATGTTGGATGCTATGTCAGGTATTAATGAATCTTCTAAAAATATTTCCCAGATTATAAAAGTTATTGATGATATTGCTTTCCAAACCAATATTCTTGCACTAAATGCTGCTGTTGAAGCGGCAAGAGCAGGTCAACATGGTAAAGGATTCGCAGTTGTAGCTGAGGAAGTAAGAAATCTAGCAGCTAGGTCTGCTAATGCTGCTAATGAGACAACGGCCATGATTGAAGGGTCCATAAATAAAGTGGAAGGTGGAACTAAAATCGCCAATGAAACTGCAGTTGCACTTAATAAGATTATGGAAGGTGTTTCTAATGCAGCTGAAATTGTTGGAGATATTGCTCTTGCATCCCATGAACAAGCGCTTGGTGTGGAACAAGTCAATCAGGGGATTAACCAGATTTCTGATGTGGTTCAGACAACCAGTGCAACGGCAGAAGAAACAGCGGCAGCCAGTGAGGAATTATCTGGTCAGGCGGAGCTATTAAAAGCCCAAGTAGCTAATTTTAGATTAAAAGATTCCTATAAAAGGGGAAGAGGTAATGATAATGAATATGATCAAGTGGATCCTCGAGTTCTGATGGCATTGGAACAAATGAAACACAGTGATACAAATGCATCAAAATCAACCTCTATTTCCCTAAGTGATTCTGACTTTGAGAAATATTAATGATAAAACGATAGGGTAAGTTTTACTTACCCAGACTTAATAATAGGTGAGCTGATGATACACATAACTAATGAAGAGTTTAGTAAACTTTCAAACTATATAAAGAAACATAGTGGTATCCACTTAAAAGATGAGAAAAAAACAATGCTGGTAGGTCGACTTAATATGATTTTGACTGAGCGTGGTTTTACTGATTTTACTAGCTACTATGATTATCTTCAAAGGAATAATGATGGTAGTGAGATAAGTATCCTTATTGATAAAGTGACAACCAACCATACTTATTTTATGAGGGAACCAGAACATTTTAATTTTTTTTCAAGAGTCGTTCTACCTTATTTGGAGCATTCGATGACACATAGGGATCTTCGTGTATGGTGTGCTGCATCTTCTTCAGGAGAGGAACCTTATACACTTGCCTTGTTGATGGAGGAGTTTTTTGGCAATAAGGCTATGTTTTGGGATAAGAAACTCCTAGCAACTGATTTATCTACTATCGTTCTTGATAAAGCGAGGAAAGGGATATATTCCAAGGATAAGGTCAATTCCTTACCTAAGATATGGATTCAACAATACTTTGATCTATATGATAAAGAAAATTATCAAGTAAAGGAAAGGATAAGAAATCAAGTTATCTATCGTAGGTTTAACCTTTTGGAACCGGTCTTTCCATTTAAGAAAAAGTTTCATGTTATATTTCTGAGAAATGTTATGATTTATTTTGACAACCCTACTAAGGAAGCTCTGATCCAAAAAATGTATAATGCTCTTGAATATGGAGGATATTTTTTTATCGGACACTCAGAAACTATAAATAGGGACAAAAGTAACTTTGAATATATACAACCTGCTGTTTATCGAAAAATCTAGGAGAAGCTTATGATTCGGGTATTGATTGTTGATGACAGTGTCGTTTTTAGACAGATACTGACAAAAGGGATACAAGTGGATAAGGACATTAAAGTGGTAGCAACTGCTGTTGATGCTTTTGATGCTAGAGATAAGATTCTGGAGTTTCAACCGGATGTAGTGACTTGTGATATTGAAATGCCTAAGATGGATGGAATAGAGTTTATAAAACGGCTTATACCTCAATATCCAATTCCTGTTATTGTTGTTAGCTCGATTAGTAATCGAGTATTTGATGCCATGGATGCAGGAGCGGTTGATTTTGTGACCAAGCCTCAAGCGAATTCACCTGAAAGTGTCCAGAACTTTATTATTGACTTGATTTCTAAAATCAAGGCTGCATCAAAAGCAAGTATTAAAGTCGACCATAAACCAGGAAAAGGCCATGAAGCCAGTAAGGTTTTAAGGGTCCATAATATTATTGCTATTGGGGCATCGACTGGTGGAACTGAAGCTATCTTCAACTTGCTGAAACAATTGCCAAAAGATTTGCCAGGGATTGTTATTGTTCAGCATATACCACCGGTTTTCTCGACTATGTTTGCCGAACGGCTTAACAAACAGACACATTTTCATGTCAAGGAGGCTGCAAGTGGTGATGTCGTAGAAAAGGGTCATGTCTATTTAGCGCCGGGAGATCGTCATGTTCAAGTAAGAAAGCAAAACAGTGGCTATCGTTTAAGAGTTTTTGAAGATGAAAAAGTAAGTGGTCATTGCCCTTCAGTTGATGTTCTTTTTCAGTCTGTTGCAGAAGCGGCAGGTGACAAGGCTATGGGAATTATATTGACAGGTATGGGATATGATGGGGCCAAAGGGATAGCATTAATGAAGCGAAAGGGTGCTGTTACTATTGGCCAGGATGAAAAGTCATGTGTGGTTTATGGTATGCCAAAGGCTGCATTCGAATTAAATGGTATAACAAAACAGGCATCGTTAGAAATGATGGGACACCAAGTCATGCGTTTTCTGAAATGAGAAAGAAGGTGGAATGGATGTTTATTGTGGGCATAGGAGAATATGTTATAACAAATAACCGTGAAGAATGTATTGTGACCCATGCCTTGGGTTCATGCGTAGCTCTGATTATCCATTCGCCAAAAACAAAGTATACGGCAATGGCGCATATTGTTCTTCCTAAAGTGCCTGAACACAGAAGACCTGAAGACAGTAAATTGAGACCAGCATATTTTGCAGAGAATATTATTCCAGGCTTAGTAAATTTTTTTAATAGGGAAACCAGAGAGCAGACAGTGGATCTACAAGTTTATCTTGTTGGAGGAGCTGAGGCCCAGAATCCTCAGGATGTCTTTCAGGTCGGGTCTAGGAATGTGGCTTATATAAGAAATAAACTAAGGCAATATAATATTAAGCCTGAAAAGGAAGTCGTCGGCGGTCAGGTCAGCAGAACGGTCACAGTTTCTGTAGATTCAGGGTTAGTTAGTATTAAACAGCAGAAAATGATTTTATAGGTGATTATGATGCATAAAGATGTCAACAGATTTGGGAAAAATTTATATAGCAATCAATTTGAATATGATTACTTTGAAATTATTCAACAATTAGGAGACGGTGTCATCCTTGTTGATCATGAGTTTGTCATACAGTGTATCAATAAGAAAGCCTGTGAAATCGTTGGTCTTTCCGAGGATGAGTCTATATATTGTGCTATTGAAGATGTTCTTCCTGTCATGAGTGAAGAAAACGTTGTAATAATTCGGGGTTTTATAGAGGAGGTTCAAAGAACAGGTCGTCCTAGAGGTTTGGAAAAAGGTGCATATATAGATGTTGATGGTAGGAAGTGCTTTTTATCTGCCAGTATTTCACCAATGCCTATTGATGATAATATTCATGTTATTATTTCTTTTAGGGATATCAGTAGGTTAAGACAATTGGAGATTGAGAATAAGGAACAAAGCACTAATTATGAATCTATTGTCGCCTCAATGCCTATAGGCTTGGTAGTAATTAATGAAAAAAAAGAAGTTGTTCAGGTTAATCCTTATTTGGTTAAGGAGTTTAACGTTGAATCAGATATAGATGAACATCAATTACTGGGAAACGTTCTAAAATGTGCCGGTGCTTCAGGAAGAACATGTGGAAGGGGTCCGGAATGTCATGGATGCCGAATTAGTGAGAAAATCAAGGAAGTTTTTGAGAATAATAGTGATGTATTTGAAGAGAAAATTAGATATACACATTATATTGATAATGAAATTTTTCATAAGAACTACCAGATGGGCTTTGTAAAGCTCTTTCGAAATGGTCAGAAGCAAATGCTAATCACCCTTCAGGATATCACCAAGCAGGTCATGTACGAAAGTTCTATTCAATTGGCAAAAGAAGAGGCAGAAACAGCCAATAGGCTAAAAAGTGAATTTCTTTCAAATATGAGCCATGAAATACGAACACCTCTTAATGGAATTATCGGTATGATTGACTTAACCAGAAGAAATCTTAAAGATAGAGAATTAAAAGATAATTTAGATACAGCTAAAGAGTCCAGTTTAAGCCTACTTCATATTATCAACAGTGTTTTGGACATTTCAAAAATTGAAGCTGGTCGTTTTGAATTGAAATACAAGAATTTCAGTATGTCAAAACTTTTGGGTAGCTTGGAGAAAGAGTATGAACTTAAGGCTAAACAGAAGGGCATTCAACTTATTATTGATTCCTGGAACATAGATACTGATACCTTTAATAGCGATGAGATTCGATTAAAACAGGTCTTGGTTAACCTTCTGGGAAATGCACTTAAGTTTACTGATGAGGGCAATATTCATATAAGTCATCATCTATTATCAAGGAATGATGGGACCTATGAACTGGAGGTCCATGTTATGGATACTGGTATAGGTATTGATAAAAATAAAAACAACAATATATTTGAAAGTTTTATCCAAGCTGATGGATCTTACACTAGGCAAGAAGGTGGAACCGGATTGGGACTAGCCATATCCTTGAGCATTATAGAGAAATTAGGTGGAAGTCTGGATTATGAGTCAAGAATGGGCCATGGTAGTGATTTTTATTTTAGGATACCTCTTAAAGGACGGGTTCAAGCTGAGGGAGATAAGAAGCCTATATTTAGAAAAAAATCTGAACAAATCATTGACGAACATGAAAAAGAAAGTCGGTCTTATATCTTAGATGAAAGTATTGAAGTGTCTAATCGAATACTATTGGTTGAAGATGATATTATAAACCAAAAAGTTATCTCTAAGCAATTGACTATGGATGGTTATCAAGTGGATATTGCCGGAGATGGTATGGAAGGAGTCAATCGATTTAGGGATGACCCAAGTTATATGCTGATTATTATGGATATTCAGATGCCTGTCTTAAGCGGCATTGATGCCGTAGATTTGATAAGAAAGATGGATAAAGGCAAAAAGATTCCGATTGTAGCACTTACAGCACTAGCCCTTTCAGATGATAAAAAGAAAATTATGGACCATGGTTTTGATCTTTATTTAACTAAACCCATTCAATTAAAAGATTTATCAGAAATGGTCAAGAAATTTATGGATCGTGATTGGCCGTTACTTTTTAACAATGAAAAGGAGGCCCTCCATGAGTTGATCCTAGGCTTGAACAAAAGTGTTGAGAAAAGAGATTGGATGGCAATTGAAGAAGGTGCTGGTGCCTTGTCTGATCGTTTTGCTCAAATGAAAAATGATGACCTAAGATTGGTAACCTTCAGAATCATGATGGAAGCTAGAAAAGAGTCTATGAAACGGATACCGGAACTGATGGTTAGACTAAATGAATATAAGCAGCTGATGACATAAACTGAAGTGGTAAGGTTAATGTGGACGTCCATGTTGCTTAGATCAAGGAGGAAAGATGTTAAAGATATTAATAGCAGAAGATGATATGGTTAGCCGAAAGTTTTTGTGGAAAGTACTAGAAGAATATGGTGATTGTGATATGGTTGTTAATGGATTGGAAGCCATTGATGCCTTCATGTTATCGGCTAGAGATGGACAGCCTTATGACCTTATTTGCCTAGACATTATGATGCCTAAGGTAGATGGTGTGAAAGTATTGAAGACAATCCGTGATCTTGAAAATCAGTATGACATTAAAGATCCTTCGAAGATTATTATGGTTACTGCATTATCAGAAACAGAAGTGGTTGATGATTCTTTTGAAAAGGGAGCAGATGCATATGCGACCAAGCCTTTGGATATTGATAAGCTGATTGAGGTCATGGATAATCTAGAATTGATAAAAAAGTAAAAAGACAAGGGTCGGACTATGGAGCATAAGGAAACATTCAAAGATTACTATCACATATTACAAGTACATATGATGGCTGATCAGGATATGGTTCGTAGTGCATTTAAACATTTGTCAAAAAAATTTCATCCTGATAATGGAGGAAATCACTTCTTTTTTCATCAAATTCAAGAAGCCTATAGTGTTCTTGGGGACATAAAAAAACGGAATGACTACAATCATATATGGAGAAAGTACCAACTTAGTCAAAACCCTAACATAAGAAATTTTTATGGTAATAAGCCCCATGACCTTGCCTTTAAACCCGTTTTGGATTGTCTTGATGAGTATCTGTTTTATATACGTAATCAGGAATATGATAGTGCTTATGATATGTTATCAAGCTACAACCAAAAGATTATCTATAAAAAAGATTTTAGACATTGGCAGGAGCTTATTGGAGAAGTTCATGAATTGATGGATTTTGATAGGGTAATTGAAGCTTTTGGTTTTGATGATTTTCATGAAAGCCAAGTCGTTCAGGTGAGGGTTAAAATTAAAGAATTAAACCACCTAATCAACCGGCTTGAAGAGGATTATTTTATCCGTAAGATTGTACAAGAAGAGGGAGATTGGAGAATTCTTCTTCCTAAGATAGACGTTAAGAACGTTATTAAGAAATATAAGAAACTAATTGCAGTCAATAAGAAAAATAGAAAATGGATAGAGAAAAAGAACAAAAGGCTTAATGAGGAGTTTGCGGGAAAGGAAGTCAGTTTTTCAGTTTTTAGGAACCAGTTAGAATACGAATTCTTAAGATTCAAAAGATACGGAAGGTTTTTTAGTATTCTAAAGATTCAGTTTTTGGAGACCAACATGTCTTTATCTTTGGAGAATAGGATTGTTCAAATCCTAGGGAGGGTAACCAGAGATTTAGACGCTTATACTAAATATGATCATTCAACATTTCTGGTTCTTTTACCGGAAACGGGTTTTCAAGATAGTTTTGCGGTTGTTAATAAATTGGACAACATACTAAGAACCATTGGAAAAGGTGATGATTCTTATCTCTTTCATATTCAAAATTATGATTTGGATCAAACCTTATCCAGTGCCAAAGAACTTTTAGATGAGGTATTAATGTGAAGAAGATGGTTAAGCTAAGAGATAGGGTTGTACAAGTGAGTATAACAATATTTTTATTAACATTTGCTATATGCCTGCTTGTTATCCTACAGGTTGGAGCAAGGATAGGGAACGAGTGGGAAGGGAAAAATCGGTCTACTATAGATTTGGTCAGCGATCAGATTGAAGAGGCCATTGTACTTCCCTTAAAGTTTCTTGAAGAAGTGGACAACTTAATACTTAGTGCTGAAGACCTTAAATCTAATCAGGTAACTAGATATTTACAGACTTTAAAGAAAGCCTATGATTATTTTGAAGAAATACAAGTGGTAGATTTAAATGGATATGTTGTTAATACGGATACAGGAGAAGATACCTATATTGGAAAAAATCTCTCAGGAGAGCCCTTTTATAATGAGGCTCAAATTGGTCATATCTATGTAAGCCCTATTTATAAATCTAGTGTTACGGATTTGCCCACCTTGACAATTATACAAGGGATGGAGACATACAGTCTCATAGTTCGAGTCAACCTTAAAGGGATTTCAGAATATTTTGGCAGTGAAAAGTATTATAAAGACGTGAATACTATACATATATTAGACCAAGAAGGTAAATATATTGTCGGCAAAGTAGATGAACATAACTTATATGGACAAATGTATGAGAACTATGATCTCTTGAGAATGAGTAGTGAAAAGACTGGTTACATTCCTGAGATAAATGTAGGTTTTAGTAGGATTGATAGTTTAAATATTTATGTTGTTTTTGAATTTGATCCAATTCCCCTCTATGGCAACCTGGTTAAAGGTGGTCTTATATTAATTATCTCTTTTATTATTCTTGCTGTTTTTGGCTGGTACAATTTATACCATTATAGCCATGAAATCAATAAACAGATAGAGATATTAATGGAAAGAGCAAAAAGTCATGTAGATGGTCTTACCATAGAAGATGACATGACTGAAGATTTTTTCTTTGAAGAGATTGTCGAGTTATATAGAGACTTTGAAGATAAGTATGCTATTGCTCTTGAAAGGGAAAATAAGGTTTTGAAGCTGAATGAAGAGTTGGAAAACCAGGTTTTTGAACGAACTAGAGAGCTAGAAGAAGCTAATGATCAACTGAAAAGAGAAATTAAGGAAAGAGAAAATACAGAGCAAGAAATCCAACATATGTATATGAACCTGGACAAACAGGTGCAAAGCAGAACAGAAGAATTGGAATTTCTGAATACAGTTCTTAAAACCAGTGTTAAAGAAGCAGAAGAAGCCAACAATGCAAAATCTAAATTCCTTTCAGTTATGAGTCATGAGATGCGAACCCCTCTTAATGGCATTATTGGTTTCATCCAAATGTTGGAATTGGAACCTATGAACGAATCTCAAGAGGAGATTGTCAGCATCATTAAAAATTCCTCAAGAACCCTTCTTAATCTTATTAATGAGATATTAGATCTAGCAAAATATGAATCGGGGAAAATGGCTTTTGAAGAAGTGACCTTCAACTTGGGTAAAGTGATTGAAGATAGTGTTGTTCCTTTTAAGACAATGATGAATTACAATGCCAATATCCAATTTACAGATACTTATGAAGGTGTTTTGGATGTTAGAGTTAAGGGTGATCCAATTAAGCTAACACAATTATTCACCAATTTAATCAGTAATGCTGTAAAGTTTACTGAAAAGGGCTATATTAAAGTTAGGGTCCAAGCTTTTACTAACGGCAGTAAACTTAAACTACTTACAGAAATTAAGGATTCTGGAATTGGTATCAAAGAAGAGGTGAGACAATATCTTTTTACACCTTTTTACCAAGCGGATGCTTCTATAACCAGAGAGTTTGGTGGTACTGGTCTTGGTTTGACTATCTGTAAGGAAATTGTTGACCATTATGACGGCATTATTGAAGTTGATAGTGTAGAAAGTAGAGGATCAATTTTTAGATTTTCCTTTACCTATGATATGGCTACTGAAGAGGCAGAAGAATTTCTGACTAATAATCAGGAAGATGGTGCTAAACGTATAATCGGAAGGATATTAGTTGTTGAGGATAACATGGTGAATCAGAAACTCATGGATAAGTTTCTAAATAAACATGGAGTTAATCACGATATTGCATCTAATGGAAAAGAGGCTGTAGAATTATGTAAAATCAATAAGTATGAAATGATTTTTATGGACTGCCAGATGCCGATTATGGACGGTTTTGACGCAACAAGGACTATTCGTGCTAATGGATTCAAAGGATCCATATATGCAATGACAGCCTATGCATCTAACAATGATAGAAAAAAAGCCTTGGAATCAGGAATGGATGAGTTTCTATCTAAACCTGTGGATTTAAACCTTGTTAGGTCTATTTTAGGTATACAAAAAAAGAAAAAGACAGAAGCTGAAATTGTGGATACAGAAGTAAATGAATATCTGGACATAACAGTGAAATCATTAATGAAAAAAATCGATTTTGATTACGATACGTGTATGGACTTGATTATTACATATATACAACAGGCAAATGAAGCTTTTATTAATCTTGAAAGGCAGTTGGAAAGTAAGGATTATAAAGGAGTTGCCAAGAAACTTCATCAAATGAAAGGTGCAGCCGGAGCAGTGCGCTTTGATCGCATGCGGAGAGATTTTGAAGAGGCTGAAGAGCTGATTAAAGAAGGGGATATTGAAAAATGCATGTTGATTATAGACAAGTTAAAGAAAAATCCGCTCCTAGCTTTGGAGGTATAATATGGAAACTTTGAATATATTGGTTATTGATGATTCACCAGTTGATCGAATGCTGATGAAGAAGGTCGTCGAAGGAAGTAGGATGAACCTCAATGTCATTGAAAATACAACAGGTAAAGGGTATATGGATCAGATTAAGGCAAATCAAATCAAATGTATTGTCCTTGACCTTTTATTGGATGATATCAATGGAGTGAATATTCTGAAAGACTTGAAGTCACATGATACGACTAAGAATATACCTATAATTGTTTGTTCATCAGTTGGTGAGAGTGATACAATCAAGAAAACACTTGCCCTTGGAGCTTATGACTATTTTGAAAAACCTTTTACAAATAACGATATGCAATTTGGCTTTCGGTTAAAAGTTAACAATGCTGTCAATATGTTTGTTACTACGGAGAAGTTGACTTATCTTGGAACCCATGACCCTATGACCAATTTCTTGACACGACACGTATTTGAAGAAAAGTTGGATGCCCTCATCAAAGATAGAAAATTTCCTCTTGCGCTTATTATGTTGGATATAAACGGTCTTAAAATCATCAATGATGCATTTGGTCATGAACGAGGGGATACAGTTCTTCGAGAACTCAGTAGTATTATTGCTAATCTAAAGATGAATATAGTAGGGATTTCACGTTGGGGAAGTGATGAATTTATTATCCTTATTAAAAACTCAACAGAAAAGGAAGTTAGGGCATCTGTTCAGGAGATTAGGGATGAAATCGACTTAGAGAAACACTTTAACTTTAGTGTTTCTTTTGGCTGGGTCCTTCATACCACTGGGCCTATAAAAGCTAAGTACCTGATTCAAAAGGCTGAAAATCATCTTCATAGCAATAAAATTCTAGAGGCAGGTAGCGTCAGGAGCAATATGATAGAGACCATGGTACAAGCCTTGCATCAGGCAGAACCTAGAGAAGAAATGCATTCTCAAAGAGTTAGTGTTCTTTGTGAAAAAATTGGTGAGAATATGGGCCTATCTGAATTTGAACTTAAGAAGCTCCGTCTGGCTGGATTAATGCATGATATAGGTAAGATTGCTATTGATAAAGAAATACTTCAAAAATCAACTGAGCTTACTGGTTTGGAATGGAGAGAAATCAAGAAACATCCTGAACTGGGCTTTAAGATTTTATCCACATCAACAGATACAATGGAAATAGCTACTGCCGTTTATGCCCATCATGAAAATTGGGATGGTAGTGGTTACCCAAAAGGGTTACGAGAGGAATCTATACCTATAATGGCAAGAATTATTGCTGTGGCCAATGCATTTGATGCCATGACTAGTTTTACTACATATAAGGACCCTATTTCAGCAAAAGCAGCTATTAAGGAAATTAAGGAGTGTAGCGGTAGTCAGTTTGACCCTAAGGTAGTAGATGCCTTTCTTGATTTTTTTGATAGTGATATGGATCATTATACACGGGACATATTCTTTAATACAATGGCTCGAGAATAGGAGCTTGCTATTTAGTTAGGCAAGAAGATGGAAGGTGACTTTAGTAGCTATGTGTCCATGAAAATGATATAATGTTTTTGTATATTTTAATAGCAAATCTAATCGAGGTCATAATTGAGTAATAGTGAGAACGGCAAACAATCAAAATTATACAATACATTAAAAATTTACACAGAAACGACACGGTCTTTCCATATGCCTGGTCATAAAAACGGGCGACTTTCACTGATTGAGGATGTATATGATCTGGATGTAACAGAAGTTCCTGGAACTGATGATATGCATCATACGGAAGGAATTCTGAAGGAGGCCCTTGCTGATATTTCTGAAATCTATGGCAGTGGTAAATCATATTTTTTAGTTAATGGTTCTACTGGGGGCATACTCGCCGCTATTAGTTCTATTTGTGGATTTACGAATAAGATATTGGTAGCAAGAAATTGTCACAAATCTGTATATAACAGTTTGTTGCTTAAGAACTTAGAAGCAACTTATATATATCCCAGGTTTTATGAAAAAGGCGGCTTTTATGGACCAGTAGAGGTAGATGATCTTGAGTCACTTGAGAATGAAGGTCTAGATTTTTATCAGTTTAAAGCAATGGTTGTAACTAGCCCAACCTATGAAGGGCAGGTCTCTGACATTGAGGGTATCAGCCGCTTTCTCCATGATCGTGGAATTACACTTATCGTAGATGAGGCCCATGGGGCTCATCTAAATTTCTGTTCAAGGGGGCCAAAATCAGCCCTTAATATTGGAGCGGACTTGGTTGTCCAGTCTACTCATAAAACCTTGCCTTGTCTAACACAGACAGGGTTACTTCATGTGAGCTGTAATGCTTTGGAAGCTGGTAGAGTTGCCATATATAACTTGGAAAAGTATCTTGCCATTTACCAATCCTCCAGTCCGTCTTATGTGCTTATGACTTCTATTGTTGAAGGTGTGGCATATATGGATCGAAATAGAGTTAAGCTGAATACTCTAGGAGAAGAACTTGAAGCAGAAGTTTTTACGCGGAATAAGGATAATTCTTATATGCACTGGCTGATGGGGGCCAATCATGACATATTTAGGTTAACAGGAATCTTAAGGAGGCCTAATAAAGACTTAAATATGGATAATCTTACTGGATGGGAAATAGATTCAGCCCTTCGAGAGACAAAATCTATTCAGGTGGAAATGTCTGGTATGAATCATATTCTTGGGATTGTGACCATTGCAGACGATATGGAAGGCATTAAGATGTTTATGAATGCAGTAGAAGAGGTGACTGAGAATCTTGTCCGAAAAAATGAAGAGACAAACAAAGGTGAAAAAATTGAAATAAAGGACATATATTTTCATAAACCTACTAGAGAATTATCAATTTTTGAAGCTGAAGAAGGTAATAAGTCATCTATAGATATTGAAGAAGCTAAGGGAATGATTGCAGGTGAATTTATTGTTCCCTATCCTCCAGGAATTCCTTTATTGGTTCCAGGAGAAAAAATAGAGGATGTTCATATAGATCTTATAAGAAACTGGGTGAGTCATAACAAAGACGTTTATGGTGTAAACAAGAAGGCTGAAATATGTTATACTTATGTTATAGATAACAATATAGCAGATGACTAACAAAAGATGGACATTATACTAGTTTAAGTCATCTGGCAAGAAATTGAGGTAAATGATGAAAGGCTTGTTTATTACGATTGAAGGGATGGATGGATCAGGGAAGACTACCCAGATTAATCGCCTGAAAGACTACTTCGAAGAGAAAGGACAGCACGTTGTTATAACAAGGGAACCTGGCGGAACAGTGATTAGTGAAGTCATTCGTGACTTGATTCTTGATATTAGATATCAAGAAATGGAGCCTGTAACAGAAGCTCTTTTGTATGCTGCATCTAGAGCTCAGCATGTAAGGGAACTTGTTGTACCTAACTTAAAAGAAGGGCATATCGTAATCTGTGACCGATTTGTTGATTCTAGTATGGTCTACCAGGGTTTTGCCAGAAAACTTGGTGATGAGAACATCCGTATGATTAACCATTTTGCTACGGATGGATTGGAACCGGATGTAACTTTTTTCTTGGATTTGGAACACCGTAAGGGTATGGACCGGAAAAAGAATCAACAGGAACTGGACCGATTGGAAGCTGAAAAAGAACAATTTCATCAATTTGTCAGAGAAGGCTATCATCGCTTGGTCAATGAGAACAGTCACCGTATGATTGGGATAGATGCATCTAAGAGTATTGAAGATGTACATCAAGCGATTCTTGATGGGCTAAAGAACAAAGGTATTCTAACCGATATTTAGTATAGGAGCTAAGGAGTGGTCGTATGAAATTGGTTTTAGCAGTAATTCATGATGAAGATGCTCATCACCTAATGGAACAATTGACAAAAGCCGGTTTTATGGCAACAAAGCTTGCCAGTACAGGTGGATTATTAAGAACAGGAAATACTACTCTTTTTGTTGGTGTTGACAAAGAGAAGGTAGACGAAGTGGTCACTATTATCAAGGATGTTTGTAAAACAAGTAAGAAATTGTCCATGATTAATCCACCAGTTTCCAATATTCCTGATAGTATGATTTCCTACCCTGTTGAGATAACTGTAGGTGGAGCAACCATTTTTGTTATGGATGTTGATCAGTACTTTAAGATTTAAATAGACTCCTTTTGGAGGTAAAAGATGGACATGAATGTTAACCGGATATCTGAAATATCCAAAGGCGAAGCTCTAAAGAGAACGGAGACCGTCAGTAATGAAAATTTTAAGTTTACATTATTGAGTAAGGTTGAAGAAACAGAACTTCGGGACAAATTGAACGGTATGATTGAATCCATAACTGCACAAGGCGATAAAATTGCCAAGCATATGGATGTTGGTGATATGCGTAAGTATAGGGAGTCTATTAAGGAGTTTATGAATGAAATCGTGACGCATTCCCACAAGTTTTCCAGAGAGAATTTCTTAGACAGGCGTGGTCGCCATCGTGTTTATGGTATTGTGAAGCTTGTGGACCAGAACTTAGATGAATTGGCTAAGGAACTCCTTAAAGACGAAAAAAGTCACCTAAATATCCTTGGAAAAGTCGGAGAGATTCGGGGACTTCTTCTGGATATGATGGTATAAAGGTAATCGAGGTATTATGAATCTTTTTAAAGAGGTCATTGGACATGAGAGTATTATTGCTCATATGACAACTGCATATAAGTACGGTAAAGTTTCCCATGCCTATATTCTTGAAGGAGAAGAAGGCATGGGTAAAAAAATGCTTACCAACTGCTTTGTTAAGCTTCTTCAATGTGAAAATCCTAATGGGGATACACCTTGTGGTATTTGTCCGTCCTGTGTTCAGATTGATACAGGAAATCACCCAGATGTGATTTATGTTAAGCCATCTAAAAAGTCAGGTTATGGTGTTGGTGATGTGAGAGAGCAGATGGTTAATGATATAAGTATTAAGCCATATAAAAGCAAGTATAAGATATATATTGTTGATCAAGCAGATACTATGACTATACAGGCTCAGAACTCGATTCTTAAGACTATTGAGGAACCACCGGAGTATGGGCTTTTTTTCCTATTAGCAGATAATTCACAAAAGTTTTTACAGACCATTTTATCAAGAACGGTGAAGATGTCCTTGAAACCGGTTGATTTAAATAGGATTGAACAATATTTAAGGGAAAAAAAACAGGTAAAGGGTGACCGAGCAAAGGTAATAGCTTCTTTTTCTAGAGGTAATATAGGTAAGGCCCTTCAGCTTATTGATTCTGAATCCTTTAATGGGATGCGGGAGGACATGGTAAAATGTCTGGATGTGTTTATAAACCGTACAGAATATGATATAATGGAGGCTGTTAATCTTTTCTCAGAGTACAAGGATCATTATTTGGAGGTTCTTGACATACTGGTCAGTCTTATTCGTGATATTCTATACTATAAGGAGACTGGAATGGCTGATGGATTGATACATAAGGACATGGAATTTAAGATTATTGACTTATCTGTTGGTGCAAATCCCGCCAAATTAGTTAGACTTGTTAGAAATAGCCATGATTTTTTGAATTGGCAGCGACTGAATGTTAATTTTGGATTGTCAGTACTCACCATGTTCACAGATTTGGAGGACAAGAAATGATTAAAGTCATAGGTGTCCGTTTTCGTAAAGCGGGCAAGATATATTATTTCGATCCGGTTGGTCTTGAGATAGAAGCCGGAGAAGATGTTATTGTTGAAACAGCCAGAGGTGTTGAATTTGGTTATGTTGTCAAAGGTGTTATGGAAATTGACGATGATGAAGTAGTTCAACCACTTAAGAAGGTCATCCGTATTGCTACTGATGAAGATTTGGATAAGGAAGAAGCCAACAGTTTAGAAGAAGCAGACGCTTTTGGAACCTGTCTTGAAAAAATCAAAAAGCATAAGTTAGAGATGAAACTTATTGATTGTGAGTATACTTTTGATAAGAATAAGCTACTCTTTTATTTTACAGCTGACGGGCGTGTGGACTTTCGAGAATTAGTTAAGGACCTTGCATCAGTATTTAAGACTAGAATTGAACTCCGTCAAATTGGTGTTCGTGACGAAACCAAGATGATTGGTAGTATTGGTATATGTGGTCGTCCTTTATGTTGTTACTCACATTTATCAGAATTTCATCCAGTATCCATTAAGATGGCTAAGGAGCAGAATTTATCCCTTAATCCGACTAAGATCTCTGGTGTATGTGGACGTTTGATGTGTTGTCTCAAGTATGAAGAAGAGACCTATATTGAATTGAACAAGAAGCTTCCAAGTATTGGCGACCGCGTTATAACGCCTGGTGGAACGGAGGCAGAAGTCAAGCATGTGAATATTCTTAGACAATTGGTTAAAGTCGTTATTCGTGATAATGATAATGTGGATATTGTTGAATACCATTTAGATGAATTGAAGGTTAAGCGGAAGAAGAATAAGAAGAACAACCGTTTATCTAAAGAAGAATATGCTGAACTAAAGAAACTTGAGAAGTTGGAAGCTAAAGAGAAGGACATGAAACGGGATTAATCATTTATATGAAGATTTTGAAGAATGAGCGTATTGATGATCTCCACATTAAAGGGTATCAGATTATTCAGAATACTGACGGTTTTTGCTTTGGAATGGATGCGGTATTATTATCCGGATTTAGTCAGGTAAAAATTGGTGAAAAACATCTAGACCTTGGGACAGGGACAGGTATCATACCGATCCTGTTAGAAGCAAAGGGAAGTGGTTTTCACTACACAGGGTTGGAAATTCAGAAGGCTTTTGTGGATATGGCATCAAGAAGCGTTATATTGAACAAAATTGAAGATAAAGTGACCATTATTCATGGAGACATAAAGGAAGCAGATCAGCTGCTTCCTTTATCAAGTTATGATGTGATTACATCGAATCCTCCTTATATGAATGCAGGCAAAGGACTAAAAAATCCTGAGTCAGTTAAGGCCATTGCAAGGCATGAGGTTCTTTGTTCCCTTGAGGATGTTATTCGTGCTGCCAGTCGATTGGTAAAGGTTGGTGGTCGTTTTTATATGGTCCACAGACCCCATCGACTTATTGATATTATTGACCTTTTAAGGCAGTATAAGTTGGAACCTAAGCGGCTGCGCATGGTCCACCCTTATGTGGACAAGGAAGCTAATATGGTCCTTATAGAGGCGGTTCGCCATGGAAAGCCTATGATAAAAGTAGAACCACCACTGGTTGTTTATAAGTCTGTGAATGAATATACAGATGAGATATATGATATTTATGGCATGGAAAGACCGAACAGTAAGGAAGCAGGTGATATGAATGGAGACCACTAAAGGCTGTTTATACCTAGTGGCAACACCTATTGGAAATTTGGATGATATGTCATTTCGGGCAGTAAAAACTCTTGAGGAAGTAGACTATATCCTTGCAGAAGATACCAGACATTCTATTAAACTCTTGAACCATTTTGATATTCATAAGAAACTGGTTTCTTATCATGAACACAATCAGTATGACAAGGCAGAATCTATATTGTCAGACCTTGAAAGAGGCTTAAAAATTGCCTTGGTAACAGATGCAGGAACGCCTGGGATTTCTGACCCTGGCAGCCATCTTGTCTTAAGGTGCCAGGAAAAAGACTTAGCTTATACGATTATTCCGGGACCGGTTGCCTTTGTCAATGCTCTGATTCTTTCTGGCCAGAATACCAACCGAATGGTTTTTGAGGGTTTTTTACCATTAAAGAAAAAAGAACGTCGGAAGAGACTGGAATTAATCAGTAAAGAGACCAGAACTATTCTGTTCTATGAGGCACCACATAAATTAAAGAATACAATTAAGGACTTAAGGTCAACATTAGGCGGTAAGAGAAGTATTAGTTTGGTTAGAGAGTTAACCAAACGCTATGAGGAAGTATTAAAGATGTCCTTGGATGAGGCTGTAGATTATTATGAGGATATGGACATTAAAGGTGAGTTTGTCCTTGTTTTGGAGGGGATATCAGAAGAAGTTTTGGAAGAAGAGAAACAGGAAGTTCTAGCGGAGATTTCCATGGATGATCAGATGGCGGATTGTCTGATTAAAGGTATGTCTAAGAAGGATGCCATTAAGTGGATAGCTAAGGAAAGAGGACTTCCAAAACGAGAAGTCTATCAGCATTTTGTGGACTGATGGAGTAAGTGAACTAGATTTTTAGTTTAATATGGAGATTGATGATGAGAGATAAAATATTCGTAGGAGGAATTTTTACGATTATTATCCTACTTTTTGTAGGGATTTTTATAAGAGGGATCAAAGATATATCCTATGCTGAAAATAGAGAGTTGAATACATTTCCTGAATTGACGACTGAGGACTATCTATCTGGAAAATTTCAAGATGATTTGGAAAGAGCACTGTCTGATCAACTTGTTTTTAGCGAGCGTTTAAAAGCAACTTATAACGAAGTAAAAAGTTTATCCATGTCAGCAACCGTAGAGGCTATCAAAGTGAGTAGATTAGTCTTTGGTAAGGAAAAGCAAATTGCTGTGGATTCGAGTCAATCAGGTTCATCTGAACATGTAGTAGAACCAGAGAATATTGAAAAAGCAAATGATGAAGAGACCCTTTTACCAGAGGATGAAAAAACCAGAGTGGATGGGGAAGAATCGATTGTCCTCTTGGAGGAAGATGAGATTTACCATCTAGAAGAAGCTGATATTCATGTTGAACTGACACCTTTTTCAAGTAATCTTGTTCAAATTGATGAGACAGGGCAATTGGTATATCAGAAAAGAGACAAAGAAGCTCAAAAGGATTTGTTTCAGAACAAAGCTGATAACATCAATGAACTACATGAAAAGTATAGGGACTTGAAAATGCTTTGTTATTATGTTGAAACAGACGTGGATCTTGGATTTATAGATGGTGTGTTTACCCATGATATAGTCAAGCAGTTCAGGGATATGGTTGACCCATCTATTCCTATTGGTGTTTTGGCTACTAAGCAACTTGAGGATTATGCAAACTATTTCTTTAAAACAGACCATCACTGGAATGTAAATGGGCAAAGACAGGGATATGAGGATATTATTCACTTGATCCTTGGTGAAGATGAGCCTTTGATTAAGCTAGAAACTCACCTGATCGATGGTTTGGAATATATAGGGTATAAATCAAGAGAGACAGGAGATTATTCTGTTTTTGATAATTTTAGTATTCTATATGGATCATTACCTGAGCATGAGGTCTATATCAATGACGAACCTGCCGATTATGGGAAGAAAGATGCATATATGTCAGGTGATTTTGAAATTCAAACCGGTAAGAATTATTATGGAGATTGTAATGGCTTTGACTATGGCTTGGTTACTTATGATTTTCATCAAGAGAAGAAGGAAAACTTGCTAATATTTGTTGATTCTTTTTCCAATCCGATTAACGAATTTATAGCTTCCCATTTCAACAAAACCTATATTGTAGATTTTAGGTATTATGAATCAGAATATGGACATTCTTTTGATTTTAGTGCTTTTACTAAAAAGAATGATATTGATATAGTATTATTTTCTGGTTACTACTTTTTTTATGCCAACGATTTGTTTCTTGTTGGTGACTGACAGTATATGAGTTTGAGGGAGATTTAAGTGGTATTTTCAAGTTTAACCTTTGTTTTTATGTTTTTGCCCATGGTAATAGGCATATACTATATATTACCAAATAGACAGTTAAAGAATGTATGGCTTCTGGTATCTTCTCTTTTTTTCTATGCTTGGGGAGAACCTATCTATGTCGGTATTATGCTGTTATCAACAGTAAATGATTATTCTTTCTCTCGCTTGATTGATCTTGCTAAAAAAGCAGGAAAGCTTTATAAGGCGAAAATTTATCTTATTTGTTCTATTCTTTTTAATATGGGGCTTCTAGGTTTTTTTAAATATGGAAATTTTCTTGTTGATAATCTCAATTCAATATTTGGAACAGGTTGGCATCTACATGATCTGCCATTACCTATCGGTATTAGCTTCTATACCTTTCAGACCATGTCTTATACTATTGATGTATATCGAGGACATGTAAAGGCTCAAAAGAAAATTTTACCCATTGCAACTTATGTTACATTATTTCCTCAATTGATTGCAGGGCCTATTGTAAGGTACATTACTGTAGAGGATGAATTGACTAATAGAAGAGAGAACATCACAGATTTTAGTGAAGGTCTTCGTAGATTTATCATTGGATTAGGTAAAAAAGTATTGATTGCCAATCAAATGGGTTTGATTGCAGATCGTGTTTTTAATGATTTTGGAAGTGAAACAGGTACAATTATGGCCTGGATTGGTATCTTAGCTTATACTTTCCAGATATATTTTGATTTCTCAGGCTATAGCGATATGGCTATTGGTTTGGGACGTATTTTCGGCTTTCATTTTCTTGAGAACTTTAATTATCCATATATGTCAAAGTCTATTACAGAATTTTGGAGGAGGTGGCATATATCCTTAGGAACTTGGTTCAAGGAGTATATCTATATCCCGTTAGGAGGAAATAAAAAGCATAAGATTATCAATATACTTATTGTTTGGTTTCTTACTGGATTTTGGCATGGAGCCAACTGGAATTATATCATATGGGGATTATATTTCGGCCTTTTATTGTTACTTGAAAAATATGTATATGGCAGGTTTTTAGCTAAAACTCCAAGCTTTGTTCAACATCTATATGCGATGTTCTTGGTAGTCATAGGTTGGGTATTCTTCAGGATTGAAGATATTGATTTAATCAAGTCATGCCTAAAAACATTATTCGTTTATCAGCCAACAACTATGAATTCATTAATGTTTGATTATCAGTCCATATTATATGCTCTACCATTTTTTGCTTTGGCAGGAATCGGATCAACACCTGTCGTAAAAAAAATTATTGGAGATGGAGCACATATGGATAGGAGAAAAGGTTTGGCAGTGGTTAAAGACGGATATCTTATAATTGTTATGATCCTTGCATTAGTATTCTTAGTTGGCGAGACCTATAATCCATTTATATACTTTAGATTTTAAGGAAAGAGAAGGGATTTCAAGATTATCTTAAGAGAAACCCTATATAAAAAACAGGCTTTCATATGATTATGTCATATAAAAGCCTGTTTTTATATATTTATGTTAGGTGTTTCATACCATTTATAGCTGCCTGTTCATTGTCGTTAATAGGAACCACAAGGCACTTTTGACCATTGATGACTTCCGTCTTAATGGTTGGAAGCTTATCAGGCTTAACGTGGACAACGACATCGTAGATGGAGGATAAGCTTTCTGTTTGGATTTCATCAGCTTTTTCATTATTAAGTTCATGGTCATCTGGAAGGTCATCTTCATGGGATGCTTCATTTGAATCTTGACCTAGCATTTGGTCATTTTCTTGGATATGATCCTCATTTGATACATTCTTCACTTCTTCCAACTGAGTTTCCAGTACTTGAACTTTTTTTATTAGTTGTTCTTCCTTTTTTTTCTGAGCATTGGCTTTAATAAGCTTGCTGTCTATGAGGTTTTCAGCAAGGGGTAGGTCCTCTCCAAAAGCTTCCTCGAAAGAGTCTTCGATTTTAGCAGATATCTCATCAGATAATCCAGTGTTTATGAGGATGTTTTTTACGCTTTCTTTAGATAGGGCTATAGGCTCTGCACTGGTATCTTCATACATCTCGTGGTATTCTTCTACCATGGTGTTAAGGTTTTCTTGGATATTGGTAAATACCTTTTTGGAAACTTCTTCATCAGCACCGATGGATTTTTCGATAATAGATTGGAAGGAAGCCTTTTGGATGGTTGCTGTCTGTTTAGGACCGCATCCTAAGGCCTTTTCCATAAACTCATTGTGAGGTTCTTTTGCATTTTTCGTATAATACATGATGGCATTAACATCTGAGCTTCTATCGATAAAACCAGGGAAGGTAAACCCAAGTAGTGGTTTATCTACAACCCAGTCCCTAATTCTTGGCTTGATTTGTTTTTCCTGTTCAAAGTAGCCTAATCCTGGTTTGGAAAGAGAAACAGGACAGATGGAGCAGATCATATACTCATAGACTTCTTCGGATTCATCTAATTGGATATTGTCTTTAGTTCTTGTCATAACATCGTAGACATCATGGAAGAGAAGGATGAGGAAGTTACCTGGTAAGTCTATGCTGTCAATAATGGATTGATAGAATTGATTAAGTAAGTTATCATCCTTTAAGCCACTTTTTTTAAGGATCATGAAAGATTGTTGGTGAGGACTTTCTAAGTTTTCATCTAGGATAAAATTTAGTTCTAAAAGGTTATTGCCAATACCGCCAGAAAGGGTTTTTTTAGCGATTTCCAGATATTTGAAGAAAGCTTCATCTTCCAAGTTGTGAAAGGATTCACGGAAGGTTAAGTGCAAGTTTTTTTCACCGTTGACATAACATCCTGTTACCCTTGAGATAGTACAGGCATCTTTTTTAAATCGTCTTGTTATTTCTAATACGTCTTTTCTATTCATATGGTCTCCAGATTTCGAAAGTAAGGATTGTTTAGATTTTGGTGCACATTAATAGTATAGACGTTTTTGGAAATTTATCAATTGTTTATTTTATTTGGACGGTCTTTTGCTAGGAGTTTTGACTTATGATTTTTAACTTCTTGGATTTAGATCGGTCAATATAAGAGTTTATGATTACACCAAGAATAATCAAGACACATCCGATGATTTTGCCAAAACTTAAATTGATTCCCATTAAGGCATCAATAACTAGTCCACAGGCTAATTGACCTACATAAGCCAACATGGCAGATTCAATAACCGGGATTTTGTGGATGACAATATTACTTAGGAGTACGACGATAACTCCAAGAGCTCCACCTATATATCCTACTGGTCCCATGGATTTTAAATTAATGAAAGTCTTAAGATGCCAACCTGTAAATATAAAAATCAAAGCTGAAGCTAGGAAACCGGTAATGAAATTGATAAGGGTTGTGTTTTTATAGCCGATTCTTTCAGATAAGGCACCGTTTTGAACCATGGCGACTACAATGGAGACACCGACGATAATGGCTAGGAACATATACATAGAATATCCTTTCAAAAAATAGGTGATTTTGATTGTGAACTTGCCTCATTTCTATCTATCCCATGATAATAAAAACTAAACCTATTGCCATAAAAAAGATACCGATAAGCTTGATGGGTCTAAATGGATATTTCTTCATTCCCATAAGACCAAAATGATCTATGACAGAAGAGGTAACGATGCGACCAATCATGCTTAGCATTAAGGTTAGGGTTGCACCCAAGGTGACAAAGGCAATATTGGTAAAATATACGGATATTAATCCTGTTACACCACCTGCCAGATAGATAAGATTAATTCCTTTTATTGATTTCCATTCTTCCTTAGTCAGAAGTATAACTGTAAGTATGGTTATAAAACCAATCATGTGATTTAACATAAGGGAAGGTGTATTGCCAATAGCTGTCATCATGAGACTATTGCTATAAATCATTATGGCGATAACCATGCCGTTAAGTGCGCCTAGGCTTCTATACATTTGGAGTTCCTTTCTGGAAATAGCTTTATCTTTGCCTATATATAAGTGATAGGCTACAAGAAATAGTGTTAATATGAGCTTATCATGATATAATGGAATAAAACATGACATATGTCCTGTTTTTTGAAATTAATAAGAATACTTTAGCATGGATGTAAAGAAGGAGAAAAGATCATGATAAGATTTTGTTGTGATAAAGTTAGTAAAATTTATGAAGAAATTAGAAACTGAAAAATTGTTGGACAAATACGCCAAGACATATGAGTATGATGATATCTTTAAAGATGGATGGAGGCAGGAAGCTAGACTTTTTAGCCTAGAACGAGGGGAGTTTCTATGTCGTCCTAATCAAGAGTTTGAGTATATGTTTTTTCTAGCTAAAGGAAGGGTAAAAGTTTTTACTACTCAGGAAAACGGAAAAGTATATTTAATCAATGTTGAATCGGCTCCAAATTCTTATGGTGACCTTGAACTATTTAAACGGGATACATACAGCACCTATACCCAAGCGGTATCAGACCTTGTTGTTATTGGGCTTGCAAGAAAATATGTAGAAAAAGAATATTATGACTATCCACCTTTTTTGAGATTTATAGCTGATTCTCTTGGGAGAAGGCTTAATAATATTACTCAGATTAGTTCGCAGAATTTATGCCAGCCTTTAAAAGTAAAGCTGGCAGGATACATAATGCTTCATATGGAAGAGAATGAAAGCTTTAAATTATTTACATCAATGATAGATGTGGCGGACCATTTAGGGGTTACCTATCGTCATATTAGCCGGACCTTTAAAGAACTGGAAGAGGATGGTTTTATCCGTAAAAAAGGCAAGTGGATTGAAATTCTTAATAAAGAAGCTATGAATCAATTGGCTGGAGATATGTATCGATTTGATTAATCCAGCTGTCTACTAAGTACCCAACCAAACTCATTACCATACTTAATCAAGGCGCAATCATCATAGGTCATAACCAGTTCGACTTCAGTTCCAGGTGTAAGATTAAGAAAGTGATTGATGTAGGTGGTGATAACTTTCGGTTGGTCTCCCGTAAAGTTCAAGAGAGAATTAAAAATTGTTAATTCTTTGCCTGTATGGACATGGCGACATTTGGTCATTAATTCACCTTTTTCAATAAGTTCAAGGTCAAAGTGTGGATAATTGACAAATATCTTGTCTTCAATGTTGAAAAGGTAGCCTTCTTTAATGGTCTTTTTTGTAAAATTATTTTCTTGAATATAATGTATATTTTTTTTACCATTTTCTTTTTCAATAATTAGAGCGTTGAGTTCACCGGAAGTCTTGACTCCCAAGCCACCGTCAATGGAGATGATATTTTTTTCTGTATTAAAAAGTGGTTGGTTTGTATTCCGTTTCTTCCTGAGGTTAGAGGTTGGCCAGTGTCCTACGACAACAGTCTTTTCTTGAACACCGCTAAGTCGATTAAAGTCGTCAAATTTAAGGAATTTCCCTTCGTCTATGTCGAGATGATAAGTCGGATCATAACCGCCATGAACAAAAACCATATCATCTAGGTGGGCTAGTATAGGTAGATTATTGATGAAATTAGCTTCACTTTCATAATGTTCAAAAACCATAGCGCGAAGTGATTCGAAATCCTTAAAGGAATCAAGACTTAGTCCCTGGTCTTTACAGAAATCTTTAAGAATAGAATCAAAAGGCCAGTTGATAATAAAGTTCAAGAACTCATCATTGGTATAATAATTAAGGTCTGATTCACCACCAAATAAATACCTACAAATGAAATATTCATGGTTACCCTTTAAGATGGTTGTATTCGGTCTTGATGACAAGTCTATCATACGTCGAAGGGTTTTTAAGCTTTCAGGCCCCTTATTAATAAAATCACCAATGATAATCAAATGGTCATTGGAATCCAGATTCAATTGATCCAGTAGGGAGTTGAAAATTTGCAGATGACCATGTACATCACTTATAGCAACTGCTTTGTAATTGTCCGTTAGATTAATATATATTTCTTTTTTCATAGTAGTTTAAGTGTATAATATGTAAGCTTATCTTGCAACGATTGTTTGTCTTAATCAGTAATATGCTTATGACAATTGTCGATAGTGTATATCAATTATATTTCTAGTAAAAAGACCTATTAATAGTTTAGAAGTCTATACCTAAATTGCTACGGGGATAAGTGGCTAGCTCTGTGATTAGGATAGCCAGTTGTTTCTCTTCTATCAGATAACCTTCCCTAATCCATTTTTGAATAATTCCAACACACCCAAAGAGTACAAATGAAAAGATTAGTTCTGCCTGATGACGTTTTTCTTTGGTGTTAATATCAATATCATCAAAAAAGCGGTCATAAACCAGTCCCAGGACACGTTTAATAAAGGATATATCTTCTCGGTCACTTAAAAGAACTTTGCTAAAGCGATCATTTTCACGGATGAATATAAGTATATCCCATATAAACTGATTGATGTCTTCCTTGTCACGGTCTGAATAATTCAAGTCGGTCATAATTTTTTCTACATATTCTTCTTCAATACTGGATAAGAGGTTGAATTGATCACTGAAATGTGCATAAAAAGTTGCTCGGTTAATATCAGCGTCATGGCAGATTTCAGTAATGGTGATTTTATTGATATCTTTTTTTTCCATTAGGTGTATAAGACTTTCCTTTAGTAATAGTTTTGTCATTTTAACCCGGCGATCTTCTTTTTTAGACATGTAATACCCTCCAATATAATTTAAATTGATGTTTATTGAACAGAATATCTTGAATTGTTGTATAATTACCAGACTCAAAACATATGTTTGTTGATTTTACAACAAAGAGTCTATAAAATATACAGAGTCACAGTTATTATACATAATGTTTAAAAAGGAGGCAATACATGAATACAATACTTCATGGCATCATTAAGTTTCGAAAATCGATTCTTTTACTTTTTGGTATTGCCATTGTGCTAAGCTTATTATTACTATCAGGTACAGATGTAAACTATAATATGGTTGACTATTTACCTAAAGAAGCTAATTCGACTCAGGCTATTGATATTCTGGGAAGAGAGTTTAATCAAGGCATGCCCAACCTGTCTGTTATGGTCAAGAATGTATCTATACAGGAAGCTCTTGATATGAAAGATAAGCTCCTAGCCATTGATGGTGTTGAAAAAGTAATGTGGTTGGATGATGTTGTTAGTGAAGAAAAACTGATTTCCGTACCAAGTTCTTACTTAGACGAGAACATAAGTCACTCTTATTATAAAAACCAAACAGCCCTATATTCCTTGATAATCACCAGTGGAATGGAGGGAGGAGCTGTTGAAGGGGTTTATGAAGTTATTGGTAAGGATAATGCCTTAACTGGTGAAGCCCTTGGTACTGCAAGTTCACAAATGGGAGCTGTCAGTGAAGTAGCTAATGCGATGATGATTCTTATACCTATTATTATCATCATGTTGATTATTGCAACTGACTCCTGGATTGAGCCGATTTTCTTTATGGGAACTATTGGTATAGCTATTCTCATTAATATGGGGTCTAATGTTTTTTTAGGAGAGATATCCTTTGTTACCAAGACGGTTAGTCCCATACTTCAGTTAGCCGTTTCCATGGACTATGCCATTTTTCTTTTGCATAGTTTCACTGAAAAACGAAAGACCTATGAACCGGAAGAGGCTATGTTCTATGCTATGAAAGAGTCTATGCCAACCGTGGCAGCTAGTGCATTAACGACAATCATTGGCTTTTCTGCTTTGATATTCATGCGTTTTGGAATTGGAGCAGACTTAGGGATTAATCTTTTTAAAGGAATCGCTTTAAGTTTTATTAGTGTTATGGTCTTCTTGCCGGTGGTTACCCTGATCTTCTATAAGTGGATTGATAAAACGATGCATAAAAATTTTATGCCACATCCTGGAGGCCTTAGCCGGATGCTTCTAAAAATTAAAATCCCAATGCTTGTGCTGTCTCTTCTATTAGTTGTTCCTGCCTTTCTAGGTCAATCTAGCGTGAAGTTTAAGTACGGGATGGAAATGGAAACAGAGGAAGTTAGACCTGAAAGAGACAAGGAGATGATTGAAGAAATATTTGGTAATAGTCAAATTCTTCTCCTTATGGTTCCACGACAGGGAAGAACACGAGAGGTTGAGTTAATTGAAGAGCTTCAAGAACTTCCTTTTATGAAAGAAGTAGTAGCCTATGGAAGTATGGTCGGAACAAAAGTTCCTCTTGACTATGTTCCAGATGAGGCTGTTGATAATTTTTACACTGAGACTTATGCAAGGCTTATGCTTTATACCAATCTTGAGAATGAAGGAGATAGATCCTTTAAAGCAGTAGATTTAATTAAGAAAATTACCGCCGACTACTATGATAAATATTATTTAGCTGGTCAGTCACCAACCCTTAATGACATGAAAAATGTTGTGGCAGTTGATTTGTCAAGAATAAATCTGATTGCTGTTATCGGTATTTTTATCGTACTATTGTTGACTTTTAGGTCTTTGACGATTCCTTTGATTTTAATTTTTACCATTGAATCGGCTATATGGATTAACCTGTCTGTTCCCTATTTTACGGGTATAACCATTAGTTTTATTGGTTACTTGGTTCTAAGTACAGTTCAATTGGGGGCAACGGTGGATTACGCCATTCTTATGACCCATCGGTATTTGGATGCAAGAAAAAGAATGGATAAACATGATGCTATGTGGCATGCTCTGAAAAATAATGTTGCTGCAGTTCTTATCTCTGCAACGATTTTAGCGACGGCTGGCTTTACCTTAGCAGCTACAACAGGACAGGCATTGATCAAAGAGCTTGGACTACTTCTGGGAAGAGGTACAGTCTTGTCCTTTGTTATGGTTGTTGCTGTTTTGCCAGCACTCTTAGTTTTATTTGATAAGGTGATACAGTATACAACACTTGGACATGGATTTCATCATTTACATACGGATGAAGAGAAATTAGAGAAGGAGGAAACCTTTCATGGGTAGTTTAAAACGAACAGTGGCCTTTGTTTTGATTCTTGTAGTAGTTTTTGCTGGAAGCTCGATACAGGCTGTCGATATTGATAATTATAAAGAAGAGTCAGTTTATGGTGTTCTTAAGGAAGATGGAAGCTTAGATTATATGTATGTCGTTAATGGTGTTCATGGACATGATGTGGATTATGGAAACTATACAGAAGTAGAAAATCTGTCATCTACAGACCCCTTAAATATAGGGGATGGCTTTGTTGAAATTCCAACATCCGAAGATCTTTTTTATTATCAGGGCACGTTGTCAGGAGACCAGGCTCCCTGGAATTTTGAAGTGTTTTATAGCTTGGATGGAAAAGAAGTGAAAGCTGAGGATTTAGCCGGAGCCAATGGGGAATTGGATATAGAGATTAAGATTAAACAAGGTAATCCTGATAAAGAGTATTTCTTTGATCATTATGCTCTTCAGGTTCAACTATCCTTATCTAATTCTATAGCCAGTCACATTAAAGCTGAAGGGGCAACTATTGTCGATGCAGCAGGACAAAGGCAAATTGCATTTACAATCCTTCCCGGAAATGAAGCAGATTTAAAAGTTTCTGCTTATGTTAAGGACTTGGAGATGGATCCTATTAATATTAATGCAGTCAAGATGGTTTTCGATATGGACATCAATACAGATACTTTTACAGATCAAATAAGTGATTTGTCAGACGCGGTAAGTCAACTGGATGATGGCGCTGGTGAGCTTAAAGATGGCTTGGTTCAATTAACGGATGGTTTATCTGAGCTGACAAGTGGTATGAAAGAATATAAGACTGGAATTAATGAGTTTGCTTATAGTGGTGTAGCTCTTTATGATGGCTTGAAAGAAATTTCAGGTGGTCTGACAGCTATGAGTGACCAGGGTCAGGGATTAAAACAAGGCTTAAGTAAGTTTGAACAAGCTGCTTTGAGTCAGGTGGAAAGTCAACTGCTTGCTATGGGGATGGAAGTTCCAACCTTAACCAAAGAGAACTACGAAGCTATTCTTACTGCTAATGAAGCCCTTGCACCAATGCTTATGCAATTGGAGCAGACATTTAGTCTGACTGAAGGAATGACCACATATATTAATGGGGTTGAAATGATGGCACCAAGTTTGTCCCAAGTTTCAGATGGGATGAAAACTTATATCTGGAATGCATCGCTTTTAGCAGGTTCCATGGATGATATTTACTCAGGATCACTAGAGATTGAACAAGCTTTAAAAGCTATTAGAGATGGAATGGTTGAATATAAAGAAGGTACTGAACAATTTAAGGACGGAACTTCTGAAATGGAAGACCAGATGCAGGAAAAAATAGATGATATGCTTGCTAACTTCATGGGCGACGACGCTCCTTTAGAATCCTTTGTTTCAGACAAGAATAATAATATTGAATCCGTACAGTTCTTCTTTAGGACAGGCGGTATAAAAAGTGAGGAAAAAGTTGATGAAGTAGTGACTGTCGAAGAGGATAAAAGCTTTTTAGATAGGTTATTTGACCTGTTTAAATAGGGAGAAATGCTTAGCTACTTGAAACTTTTCTACTTACAATATTCTTTTTGATAGCGCTTAGGGCTTATTCCAAAATGCCTTGTAAAATGGCGACTGAAAGAAGAAGAACTTTTAAAGCCACAGGAGTAAGCAATCTCAGTCATGAAGCTGGAACCGTCCATCATCATCTGCTTGGCAACTTTTAGTCGGTATGAGATAAGAAATTCTTGAATGGATTTTCCGGTTCCTTCAATAAATAATCGGTATAAATAAGAACGATCCAAACCTACTGCACGTGCAATGTCTGAGACCTTTAGGTCATAGGCATAATTGCTCTTGATGAGATGGATAGCTTTTTGCAGTGATGCAGGTGCTTGTTCATCAAGGTCCGGCTGATTGACGGACATGGCATCAAAAAGAGCATAAGCTTTTGATAAGTGCAAAAGGTCTTTGGATGGTTCTTTTTTTGCGCTTATAATAAGGTCCTTGAATAGATCAGCAACTTGTAGGTGATTGATAGCGGTGTAGCAGTTATTACCGGCCTCTAGACCACATTTGGTCAAAAGGGTATCCGCATCAGGACCTTCAAAAGCTAGCCAGACATATTCCCAAGGGTTTTCACTGTCAGCTGTATAAGTTGTTGTTTCACCAGGATAAATCATGAATCCTTGGCCGGCTTTTAGTGAATAAGTTGCCTTGTTTATTAGCAAGCTTCCCTGACCGCTAAGAATATAGTGAAAAAGATAATGAGGTCTTATAGCCGGACCAAAGCTATGATTATGGAGACAGTTTTGATAACCGCAAAAAATTAGATTTAATCCTAGGGATATTTTTTGATGAAAGAGGGTTTGTTTTTCTTGATGTTCGTTCATTGGTTCACCTCTATTAAATAGAATGTATGGATAGACTTTTTGATGATTTTATTTGGCTAAGCCGACGTATCGGACTTGGTAAAGCAATTTCCAAATGAAAATAAACAACATAATAGCAAAAAAGTAACATCATAATTTATATTACATCAATACTGTCTTTGGTACAATAAAATAAATATTTATTTAAGGAGATAATGTTATGAAAATTACTTTTTTAGGTGCCGGTAGCACGGTTTTTGCAAAAAATGTATTGGGAGACGTATTGTGCAGTGAGGCTTTATGGGACAGTGAGATTTGCCTATATGATATTGATCAGGAGCGTTTAAATGAATCCTTGGCTGTCTTGGAATCCATTAATAAGAATCAGAATGAGTCAAGAGCGAGTCTTAAGATTTTTTGTGGAGTCCATGAGAGGAAGGAAGCACTGAGAGGTGCCACTTTTGTTGTTAATGCCATTCAAGTTGGTGGTTACGAACCAAGTACTCTTATTGATTTTGAAATTCCTAAGAAATATGGTTTAAGGCAAACCATAGGAGATACCCTTGGTATTGGTGGTATTATGCGCGGGCTTAGAACCATTCCAGTGATGAAGGCTTTTGCTGAGGATATGGAAGAAGTTTGTCCTCATGCTTGGCTCCTTAATTACACCAACCCCATGGCTATCTTAACAGGCTATATGCAACGATTTACTAAAGTTAAGACTATTGGTCTTTGTCATAGCGTTCAAATATGCTCGGAAGACTTGTTAAAGGGCCTATATATGGAGGATAAACTTGAAGGCAGAAAAGAATTGATTGCAGGTATTAATCATATGGGATGGCTCTTGTCTATTGAAGATAAGGATGGAAATGACCTCTATCCAGAGATTAGAAAACGTGCAGCGGAAAAAAACAGAGGTGAAAAACATGCAGATATGGTTCGCTATGACTATATTGAGAAATTTGGATACTATTGTACTGAATCAAGTGAACACAACGCAGAGTACAATCCATATTATATAAAATCTAAGTATCCTGAGCTGATTGATAAATTTAACATACCCCTGGATGAGTATCCAAGACGGTGTATTAACCAGATTAAGGGATGGAAAGAAAGAAAAGATGATTTACTTGGAGGAGGCAAAGTTGAACATACAAGAAGCCATGAGTATGCATCAAGAATCATGGAAGCTATCGTAAATGATGAACCTATTCAAATTGGTGGAAATGTTTTGAATAGAGGACTCATTGATGAACTTCCATTAGAAGCTTGTGTGGAAGTGCCCTGTCTGGTCAATGGATCAGGTATTCATCCATGTCAAATTGGCAAGTTACCGACTCAATTGGCGGCTATGAACAGGACGAATATTAATCCCCAGCTCTTAACCATTGAGGCAGCAGTAACAGGGGATAGAAAAAAGATATATCAGGCAGCAATGTTGGATCCTCATACCTCCGCAGAGCTTTCTTTAGATGATATTGTAAGAATGTGTGATGAGCTTATTGAAGCCCATGGAGAATTTATGGAGATGTATTAATCGTTTTTTACTTTCAGTTTTTATTATGGTTTGACAGCTTTTTCTTTTAGTGCTATGATGTTCTTCTGTTCGGTGCAAAATCATCGGCAGATATAAGCGAAACAATAAGATAATGGTTGGAGAAATCCAATACCGGGGAAGTTAAGACTTCCTGCGCCATGTAAACGACGGAGGTATTTTATGGGAAAAATACGTGTGAGTCATCTTGGTAAGTCTTTTAAAGTTTCGAAAAGAGGAAGCGGCATGGGAGCTGCTGTCAAACATTTCTTTAAACGGGAATATGAGGAAGTACACGCACTTCGCGATGTGTCTTTTCAAATCACTTCAGGTGAGCTGGTTGGTTATATCGGACCTAATGGTGCTGGTAAGTCGACGACAGTCAAGATTATGAGTGGTATCTTGACACCTTCAGAGGGCTACTGTGAAGTTGATGGACTTATTCCTTATAAGGACAGGAAAAAACATGTAAAGAACATCGGTGTGGTGTTTGGACAACGGTCGCAACTTTGGTGGGACGTTCCTGTTATTGACTCTTTTGAATTATTGAAAGATATCTACAAAATCTCAGATGATGATTATCAACAAATGAAAAACAGATTAATTGACAAGCTGGATTTGGGCGGTTTTATTAACACGCCTGTAAGACAGTTAAGCCTGGGTCAACGGATGCGGTGTGAACTTGCAGCATCCTTGCTTCATAATCCACCAGTGCTTTTTCTTGATGAACCCACAATTGGGCTTGACGCTATCAGTAAACTGGCTGTCAGGGACTTTATTAAGACTATCAATAGGGAGTTTGGAACAACGGTTATTCTGACTACCCATGATATGGATGATATTGAAGCATTATGTAGTCGCATCATTGTCATCGGTAGGGGTCAAATCCTATATGATGGTGATATGGACGGCTTAAGAAAAATGGTGACAACCGAGCGGAAATTGGTTGTTGATTTTGCCGAGGGGCTGGTGGAAGCCGGGAAGACTCCGGACCTACCAGACGCTAGACTGGTAAATCTTGAAGGTAATACGGCTACTTTTTACTTTGACCCGGCAGTGGTAAAGGCTAGTGAACTTATTAAATGGTGCGCATCTAATTATAAGGTGGAGGACGTTTTTGTCCATCAGGTTTCCATTGAAGAGATCATTGCTAAACTATACCAAGTTCTGGGCATATAGGAGGTGAAGTATGAAAGGATTTATTGGCATTTTTAAGATGCGCTTTAAACTGATACTTACCTACCGGATGGTGGCTATAGCAGGCCTAGGGACTCAACTCTTTTTCGGCCTTGTTACGGTTATGATTTATTATGCTTTTTTTGATTCAGGTATGGGTAATGACCTACCTATGACTCTTGAACAGACAGTTACCTATATCTGGTTGGGACAAGCCTTTCTCTTTCTCCTACCTTGGGTAGGTGACCGTGAAGTCATAGCCATGATACGAAATGGTGACTTTGCTTATGAACTTGTAAGGCCTGTGAGTATTTATGGATTCTGGCTTTTTAGAATTCAGGGTCAGCGATTGGCGGGGACTATTCTTCGAAGTCTTCCCTTAATTATGCTGGCTATGTTAGTCATGCCAGAAGACCTTAAGATGTCAGGACCAGTAGATAGCCTTGGCCTGGTACTTTTTATAGTGACACTTATAACAGGGCTTTTTCTAGGGGCAGCTATTTCTAATATTATCACTATATCTGTTTTATTTACCATAGGAGATGGTATTGAGCGAATGATGCCGGCAGTGGTAACCATATTTTCTGGTATGGTTATTCCACTTGCCTTTTTTCCTGATTGGTCTCAGCCAATCCTTAGATTTTTACCCTTCAGTGGCCTGGTGGATAGACCTTATCGGTTTTACTTGGGTCTTTATGGGTTTTCAGATCTTTTGCCTTTACTTATGAATCAAACCCTTTGGACCTTGGTTTTTGTTGGATTTGGTCAATGGATGATGGCAAAAGCCAGTCGCCGGATTGTTGTTCAGGGAGGTTAATATGGAGAGTTTTAGATTATACTGGAAAATGGTCAGTATCAAGATAAGGGAACAAATGGAATATAAGATGTCATTTATCTATATGACAGTGGGACACTTTCTCATCACCTTCATTGAGTTTATGGGGATGTACGCTCTTTTTCTTAGATTTGACCAAATTAGAGGTTGGAGTCTATATGAAGTTGCGGTTTTCTATGGATTTATTAATGGAACGTTTGCTGTGGCTGAGTGTATTGGTCGAGGATATGATGTCTTTGACCGCCATGTGAAAAAGGGCAGTTTCGATAGGTTTTTGCTAAGACCAAGGGCTTTAAGCCTACAGATTATGTCAAGTGAGTTTCAAATGATGCGAATTGGACGTTTTGTCCAAGGACTTTTTGTTATGGGATGGGGGCTTCATGGCCTCGGTCACCAGTTAGGTCTTATGGATATAGTCCTCCTAGTATATAGTTTTATTTGTGGGGTTAGCTTTTTCTTGGGTCTTATGATTATTCAGGCAACTTTGTCTTTTTGGTCGGTAGAAAGTTTGGAGATTATGAATGCCTTTACTTATGGTGGTGTTCAGACGGCTCAATATCCTATTGATATATATAGGGACTGGTTCAAGAAAATATTCATCTATGTGATTCCTCTTGGAAGTGTATCTTATTTTCCTATGCGGGCTTTGATTAAGCAGGACTATATAGCCAGTGGATTTCTTATGCCTCTTTTAGGTGTCGTCTTTCTTGTAGTTGGACTATTTGCCTTTCGATTCGGTACGCGGTATTATTGTTCTACAGGATCTTAATGATTGGAGGAGAAAGTCGTGAAAAGTTTAATTGGAGGATTGGAATTAGGTGAAGGTTGTCTTTGGGATGAGAAAAATCAGGTTATATATTTTGTTGATATAGAAGGATTCAGAATATATGCCATCAATTATCCAAGGGGTGAAAGAAAAATTTTCGATATGGGTGATTATATTGGTACTATAGTTTTGACTCCTAATGGCAATTTGTTAGCCGGTCTTCACGACAGGCTTGTACTGGTTGATGTGAAGACGGAAAAGATTGAAGAAGTCGCAATAATCCATGAGGATAGAAGGCTTCGTTTTAATGATGGTAAATGTGATCCCTTTGGTAATCTTTGGATTGGAACGATGTTTATCGACCAGGATCATCCGGAAGCTAAGGGTGGAGGTAAGCTCTATTGTATAAGAAAGAATCATATCATAGCTGAATATGAAGGCTTTACCATTCCTAATGGTATGGCTTGGAATGAAAAAGCAGAAATCTTTTATCACATTGATACACCAAGTGGAAAGGTATTTGCCTATAATTATGATGAGAATGGTCTTCTTAAGAATAAGAAGGTTGCTGTGGAGGTGGATCCAAAGGATGGTCATCCTGACGGCATGACAATGGACGAAGATGGCAACCTTTGGGTGGCTATGTGGGGTGGAACTAAGCTATGTATCTATAATCCAGAAAAAGGAGAAAAGCTTGGAGAACTAAGAACACCTAATCTTCATACATCTTGCTGTACTTTTGGTGGAAAAGATTTAAAGACACTTTTTATTATATCAGCTAAAGATGAGGACCATAAGGGGAATCTCCATTTATATGATATAGGTGATGTAAAGGGTAAACTTGCCTACAGATATAAGTTATAGTCAAGACTTGACATTGAATCAAACCAGCAAACCGGAGTTGCCTATAATAGGGACTCCGGTTTGTCATTTATAATCACATATCAAAGAATAAATCAAATAAATAGTGAATTGAAATCATAAAAAGAGTGATATTTGTCTTTAAACCTGTCATTACTTTTGTGCAATCAGCTGATATAATTAGCTTGTTGCAAGATAATATCTATCAAAGGAGACGCAAAATAATGAAAAAGTTAGTAAGTTTATTAATTTTAATGTCACTTGTTATTTCCATGGTGGGGTGCGGAACAAAAGAAACAGATACAAAAAAGACAGATAGTACAGCTACTAGTGAAAACACTGATACTGCAAGTAATGAATCAGAAAGCACAAGTAGTGATAGCGAAGCAGGAAGCGAAAAAACAATCATCAAAGTATGGACAGAAGACAGACATGATTCAGAATATGTCGAAAAGAAAATTAACGAATTTAATAAGAATAATGACTTGGGGGTTACAATTGAATTAACAGTTGTAGCAGAAAACTATTTTAACATGTTAACAATGGCATACTCAGCAGGAAATGCCCCTGATATAGCTGGTGTAAGTGCTTCGAGTGGTGGCTACGATATTAATTTATTATCCGAGTCAGAAATCGTTGCTCCAGTTACTGAGTATATTAAAGACCCTGAATTTGAAAAAGTAACTGAAGCATCTAAATTGATGTTTGAAGGTCTTAACACATTAAATGGGGAAACATATTGGGTACCAACAGGCATGAGAAGTGGTGTCCGTATCGAATATAATAAAGACTTATTGGCTGCAGCTGGTTACACTGAGTTCCCTAAAACTCTAGATCAAGTAGTAGAACTTGCTAAAAAAGTTACCGAAACGGGTAACGGAGAGTATTATGGTGTTGGATTTACATCAAGTAGTCCTTTTGAAAGATGGCTAGAAGGTGTTGCTGAAATATCAGGTATATATCGATATGATTACGTAAATGGTAGATTTGATTTTAACGGATATAAACCAATTCTAGAAAAAGCGCAAGAAATATTTACAAACGAAAGTGTATTACCTGGCTCTATTAGCCAAGGTGTTGATGCAATGAGAGCTCAATTTGCAGATGGTAAATTTGCAATATGGGGTAATGCATCTCAAGAAGCAGGCGTATTTACGAGTCAATTCCCAATCTCAAGCTTTGAATGGGGAGTTGCAGAAGTACCAACACTTAAGGGAGAAATTCTTGGATCTGAAACTATTAATCCTCAAAAAGGTTACTTATTGTTAAACTCCTCAGAACATAAGGACTTAGCATGGGAAGTTATTAAGTATTTCAGTAGTGAAGAATTCCTTAAAGGATATCTTGAAGGTGGTTATTCATTGCCAATTACCTCTTACATGGATTCTGTTATTGACAAAAGCAAAGTCGGTAGAATGGCAGACTTTGAATTAACACCTTATGAGAATGTATATCCTGTTTTACCTTCAATTGCATTAGAAGGAGACCCATACCGTGATATCTTTATGTATGTAATGATGGGTGAATTGGATATTGATGAAGCTATCGCTGATTTGAATCAACGATATAATGATGCTCTTGATAGGGATGTTAAAGCGGGTAAGATTTTACGACTAGTAATTAAAGATTTTGATCCACTTAATCCGAATGCAGGTACATTTGAATATCTCACTGAATAAGACACGATTTTAAGAAATGTTACAAATTGCTTTAAGATATTGAGCGTTAGATAGGCTTATAAAAATATTTTATAGAAGGGGGCGCATGAGGCGTCCCCTTTCTACTAAAGATTAGAAGAAGCATCTAATCTTCTAAGAGGAGAATACTATTTATGAACAAGGAAAAGAATCAATCAGCAGTATTGATGAAACTAAAAAAAGCTTATAACAATGGGGGCTTTATTTCAGCGCTTATGCTGGCTCCTGCTGTGTTTTTATTAGTTGTTGTATCTATTTATCCCTTCATTTGGATGTTTAGATATGTTGCTTATGATTATAACGGTTTTAAGGCTTACTACACAGGAGCCCACAACTTTGAACGTATATTTAGAGACAAGATTTTTTGGCAAAGTGTTATTCATACATTTGAATACGCTTCTATGAAACTTATTATTATTATTCCGGTATCCCTGCTATTAGCAGTCTTATTAACACAAAAAATTAAGGGTAGTAATCTGCTTAGAGGTATTTATTTTTTACCTACTGTCATAAGTTCTGCCGTATATAGCTTGATTTTTGGATTTATTTTTGCAGTGTTTAACGGAGTGTTAAATGCATCACTTCAGTCAATTGGCCTTATTCAAACACCTATTGATTGGTTGGGAGATACAAAAATAGTTATGCTTTCCATCATCCTTGTTGCAGTTTGGGGTGGCTATGGTAATTATATGATTCTTTTTGCATCTGGTATGACAACAATTCCAGAAGAAATTTATGAAAGTGGAAAAATAGATGGGGCTAATGGTATACAATCATTTTTCTATTTAACCCTTCCAATGTTAAGTCCAGTCCTAAAAGTTATTCTTATGCTGGCTATAACAAGTGCTTTCAAAGATTATGAGTCCATTATGGTATTAACAAATGGTGGTCCCAATAACCGATCGCAAGTTATGTTCTCTTATATCTTTAATTTGATTTTTTCTTCTACAACACAACCTCAAATAGGTTATGCAACACTTTTAAGTGTTGTTGCGGCAATGATTATCGGTGCTGTTACAGCAATTTACTTATACTTTGCTAAAAAACTAGATGATGTAATTTAAAGAAAAGGAGAGCTGTTATGAGTAAAAATACTGTAATATACTCTACAAATACAAAAATAATAAGAGCCGTAATCTTTCTTGTTATGCTAGTTATTGCTTATTTTACACTTTATCCGATTATATATATAATTATGGGTTCATTTAAAAATAATGCAGAATTACTACGTGGTGGAACACATATTATACCAACAAAATTTATTCTTGATAATTATCTTGAAGCATGGGAAAAGGCTAACTTTGCTGTATATACAAAAAACAGTTTATTCATTAGTATAGGAGTTATGTTAGTATCTTTGATTGTGTCAAGTATGGCAGGTTATGTTTTTGCAAGAAAAAGTTTTAAGGGTAAAGAACTTTTATATGGAATTTTTGTTGCCTTTATGTTTGTTAATGTTGGTAGTGTGAGTTTGCGACCTTTGTTTGAATTAGCTGTGAAGGTAAAAATGAATACTTCCTTATTAAGTGTTATATTAATTTCGGCAGGTACAGGTCAAGCAACATACATTTTCCTGGCAAGAGGATTTGTAAATGCCATACCCAAATCTCTTGATGAAGCAGCTAAAATTGATGGGTGTACTTTCTTTCAGATATACTATAAAGTGATTCTTCCTTTATTAAAGCCGGTTTTGGCAACGATAGGGCTTTTATCATTTAGGTCAGGTTGGAATGAGTACATATTACCACTAGTATTTACCATGTCTGATGATAAGTTGCGCCCTTTAACAGTCGGTGTTGTTATGTTGAAAAATAGTGGAGATGCAACAGCAGCTTGGAATATAATGTTTGCCGGAGCTACTATTTCTATTATTCCGATTATACTAATTTATGTATTTACAAGTAAATATTTTATGAATGGACTAACTGCAGGAGCAGTGAAAGGCTAATATATGCAAAATTTTATAAAAGAATATTTGATTTCAGGACCCATTGAAATAAATAGTGAAAATTTACTTGAAAAAAATGATCTTATTAGGGGTTTTGATAATAAAGATGTAGTAAATAAAAAGGTAGGCGAGCAAGAATATACAGATCAATTTGAGTATGAAAAGCATTTACGTAACATGATTGTAGATAGGCCAATGGCCACTCCTGAAAGAAATATTCAATTAGGGGAAAAAAGTGAACTTGGAATACCATGGCAATATCATTATGATTATGGAAATTGGTTTGTTGATTTCAGCCATTTTTATTCACAGTTACGGCAAATTGAAATGTTGGCAGTTACAGGTCTTTATACAGAGGAAGCAAGAAAAGTAGATGTGATTTTATGGTCATATGCAGCGGTTAGTATATGGTGTAACAGTAGTTATATAGGTGGAATAGATACACCTGTCTATAAGCCTATAAAAAAGCAAGAGCTACAACTTGACCTTAAAGAAGGATATAATGAAATTCTTATACGTCTACAAAATCTTGGCGTGAGAGATACACGTACGATTTTTGCTATTGAGTTAATTGGAGATTCTAGTGGTATTAAGGCTGGCCTTGATGATCGATATGGTGATTTATCAGAAATTAGACAGGCAAGTATGTGGTTAGATAATCTGAAACTTGATGGAAATAAACTTACTAATATAATACAAGCGCCTTCACTAACCAGTGTATCTTACGGGGAAGATCCTTATGATTTTGCTGATGTGGGGAAAGAACCTATAAGAAAAGATGTTTCAGGCCAAAAAGTAATCGAATTGGAACTTAATAATCCATACGTCCATATTACATGTGAGGTTTCTGGAATGATACTGAAACGTCATTTTGAAAAATACATGGATATAAAACCGATTTATGGAAATAAAAAATCTTTTGAAGAGAATCGAATCGATATTCTTGAAAAAATAGCCGAGGTTGAAAGTCTCAATAGAGACAATTCTTTTGGTTTTGCTATGGCGAATATCCTGGCAAGAAGAGAACTTGGAAAAGTTTGGGATAAAGATGAAGCCCTCCTTTACGAAACCTTAAATCAAATAGAAAACCGTTATGATTGTGCTGACTTTATGATTGCCGGATTTATAAGGTATATGAAAAAATATCCTATGGATGTAAAGCTAGAGGCAAGAGCAAAAGAGGTGCTGACAAACTTTAGATATTGGATGAATCATGAAGGCTCAGATGCTATGTGCTTTTGGAGCGAGAACCACTCATTGTTATTTTATAGTGGAGCTATGTTTTGTGGAGAATTATATCCTGATACTTATTTTACAAGGGCAAAGATGTATGGAAATGAACTCTCTGACTTTGGTAGGAAGAATGTATTAGACTGGTTAGAAGATATAGAAAAAGAAGGATTCGAAGAATTTCTAGCTTCTATATACATGAGTGTTACATTTGTTGCCTTACTAAACCTTATTGATTTTGGCGATGAGGAAATTTCTGAAAAAGCGACTAAGATTGCAGATAAGTTGTTAATCATGATAGCAAAACATACCTTTGACGGTGCCGTCGTCGGTCCAATGGGTAGGGTTTATAAAGATGTATTATATCCTTTTGAACAAGGAGGACAGGCATTAGTTCATCTAATAAATCCAGATACACCTTATCAGTATTCTGAAGGTTGGCTTGGTCTCTACGCTACATCAAAATATCAAATTCCTAAGCACTTAGTTGAATTGATGGATAGTGAAGTGGAAGAATCTTATACGACAGGAAATGCCCGTGTCCATATATATAAGAAAAAGGACTATGTGATGACTTCTGTTGAATCTCCAAGACAAGATAAAGACTTTCAACGATGGGAAAATTTATCTTTATGTAAGAGTTCAGTTAAAGAGTCCCATCTATATACAAAGTCCTTAAATGAAAGATTTCATGGAACGACTTGTTTTGAACCGGGAGTATATGGATACCAACAACATCTTTGGTATGGAGCCCTTGATAATCAGACGCCTGTTTTTGTTAATCAACCGGGAGTTTCTAGTGATACAACTTCTCTTCGTCCGGGCTATTGGTTTGGTAATGGTATTGTTCCGTTAATTAAGCAGGTTGATAATATAATTGGAAGTATTTATGTTATTCCAAAAGAATATCCTATACATTTTACACACGCCTTTTGGCCAAATGAAAAGTTTGATGAAAGGATTCAATTAGGTAGATGGCTTTTTGCGAGAAAGAATAACGCTTATATAGCACTTTGGTGCAACAAAGAAATGGAGCTGTATCAAGGGCAGCTAGCTAATTGTGAATATCGTACTTATGGATCTAATCAGGCCTACATATGTGTAGCTAGTGACAAAAGGAAATATGATACGTTTAAGCTGTTCATAGAAGGATGCTTTGAACTAAATCCTAGTTATGATGAAGCAAGTAAGTCTTTAACATTTCAGGATGAAAAGTTGATTTATAAAGGGTCAGAGGATTTAACTCAATTCATATAATGATTAATATGTAGACAAGTTCTTATGGAAAGGGTGAAGGAATGGTGGTTCATATTGAGTATCAGGATTTTGTAGTTGACATTGATTTTGCTGATGGAATGAATATATCATTTCTATCTTGGAAGGGACATACGCTTGTTAAGTTAGATGAAGAAAGGCGAATGAAAGGCCTGACTTATGGAATTCCTATTATGTTTCCTACGCCAAATCGAACTTGCAATGATAGATTTTTATATCAAGGAAAATACTATACGACTAAAATGCATGGACTGGTACGTCATATTCCTTTCCAAATTATAGAAAATGGCCCAAATAATGGAGCATATCATATTGTGGGTCAACTACATTGGAATCCACAGCATGAAGATTTTCATATGTATCCTTTTGAGTGTAAGCTAAAGATTACTCTTGTATTAGATAACAATGGAATTTACTATAATTATGAAATAATAAACCTGAGTTCAGTAACTATGCCCTATGGCTTTGGTATACATCCCTTTTTTTATAACGAAAAGGGAGATGCATGTGTTCAATTAAGGACGAATAAGGCACTAGAGGCTTTAGATATGATTAATACAGGGGAAATATATAGCACATATAAGAGTGAGGAAGACTTAAGTGAATTTAAGTTTGTAAAAGACTTAAAGCTCGACACTGTATTTTATTTTCCGGAGGATAGGAACAATGGGTTGGAGAAAATAAAAGGGAGTGGTCTTAAAGAAAAGGCAATTATTAAGTGGTCTGATTATCAAATGTCAATACAATGTAGTGAGGATTTTTCTCATATGATTGTCTACACTCCAAGTGATGGTTTACATATATGTGTCGAACCCCAAACTTGTTCCATTGACGCTATTAACCTGTTTTCAAAAGGTTATAAAGAGGTTTCAGGTCTTATAGAAACAATGCCGCATGAAATGAAAAATGGTATAATATACATGGAAATGTGTTTGAATTAGCCAGTTGAATAGGGTGATTATTATTAAGAATAAACTAAAAGTATTAATTGCAGATGATGAATTTACGATACGAAACGGATTGAATAAGGCGGTTTTGTGGGATTCTTTGAATATGCAGGTTGTTGGATTAGCAAAAGACGGACAAGAAGCCCTTGAAATGATTCATACCTATAGGCCTGATATTGTCATTACTGATATTCGAATGCCTAAACTAGATGGAATTCAACTCATTGAAGAATCCAGACAAGCATATAAGGATCTACAGTTTATTATTCTTAGTGGCCATAATGATTTTTCTTATGCACAGCAAGCCATTCGTTATGGTGTAAAAGCTTATCTCCTTAAACCTTTAAGATTAGCTGAATTAATAGCTGAGCTAAAGGTTTGTTCAGACAATATAAAAATAGCTTATGATAAAGGTAAGAATTACGGAAATATTGAAATGGAGCTATATAAAGAGGACTCAAAGAAATTATTTTTGAATCAATTAATTCAAAATGAAATCATGTCTGATGAAAAAATAAATAGTAAAATTCAATCATCACAAATGACAATTAAAGATGAACCTGTTCAGGTTATAGTTTTCGAATTAAAACAAACAAATATTGAAATATCTAAAGAAAGTATTGAAAAGGTTATAGAAATCATTAAAGAAGTGTTTACTGATTTTAAGAATGAAGTATGGCAGTATAACCACTTTCAAATAATTGCAATCATAAATACGGAAAGCATTCAGACGAACAAGTCTGTTCATGAATATTGTCAAGAATGTTTTGAAAAGTTCCGATTGTTAGATGAAATACCGATTATTGTTGGTATTGGGGATAAAGAAGAGACTTTAAAACGTTCTTATTATTCTTTTACGAAAGCTTTATCCGCATTGACCTATAAACTATATGATACGACAATACAAATATATAATAGCCAGATTATATGTTCAAAAAAACCTGAAATAAGTGCTAATAATGTGGATGTTAATCCACTAGTTGAATATATACGTAAAGGGGAGAAAGAAAAAGTTAGTCAGTATTGTAAGGAGTTTTTCAACATCTTATTTTATGTACCTATGCCTCCTCCGAGTTATATTAAAGGTATGTGTATTTATCTTGTGTCAGACGTTCAAAAAACATTGAAGTCAAACTATCAAATCGTAATAGATGAGTTATACATAAAAGTCCCCTTTACTGATTTAGGACATATAACAACATTGGACCTGATGGAAGAATATATAGTCGAGTATTTTAATAATCTGTCTGAATGGATTAGAGAAGATATGCTATCTCAACCTGATTCGATTATTATAGCAGCAAAGCAATATATCGATTGTAATTTTAAGAATAAAATAAGCGCTACTGACGTCGCTAATTATGTTAATCTAAGTGTTGCTTATTTTACAGTGTATTTTAAAACAAATGCCGGTATAAATTTTCGTGATTATTTGCTGGGTAAAAAGATGGATTATGCAAAGCAGCTTCTTATTACATCAAATTTATCCATTAGTGAAGTGGGTAATTCAGTGGGATATGATGATTATCGGTCTTTCTATAGGGCTTTTAAAAATCATACAGGTGAAACTCCTTCAGAATTTGTTGGAAGTAAGTAAGGATATGATAATTAGTGATGTATATGAAAAGAGGAGTACCTATGTTGCTGAAACTTAAGAGTGGCTTGTTAAGTCTTAGTATATCGAAAAAAATCATGGCGAGTATGTTTTTTATAGTACTAGTCCTATGCACTTTTTTAACAATGCTTACAAATAAGTATTTTACAAAGTTATATTTAGAAGATACATACGAGAAGTCTAACCTTGCCATAAATGTTAGTGAACAAGCACTTATGTATACGTATTTTACAATTTTAGACAATGTTAACGAATTTGTTTCAAGCAATAGTTTCCAAAAAACAATTAGCAATTCACTAAAAACCGGATTGACAACCAGTAATAAAGCAGACTTGCAAGAAGGACTATTTAGTTTAAACCATTCTTCACCATATATTGATTCCGGAATTGTCATGACAAAGGGTTTAGAATTGATATATCATTTTAACCAAACGCTCCATGAGAATTTTTCCGTTATTGATTATTTTAATGATGATCTTAATAATGTTAATGGCATTACATTTTTCCCCATAAGGGAGAGCCCCTTTACAAAGGGAAATGAAATTATTCCTATGGTATTTCCAATTAAACAATTATCAAAAGATGGTTATTTTTATGTTGTTGACAATTATAATGATGCAGAAGTCTTTATTGTCCTTTTCTTAAGTGTCTATGAATTAGAAAAAATACTGAAATTTTCATCAAATGAATCAACGGATTCTAAATTAATCTTATCTAATGAAACGAGTATTATTAATATTGGTTCAGATAGCAGCTACTATGAGATGGTTAAGAATATTGTTTTTCAAGAAGATAGGACCCTTCAAAAAGACATAGATACGACTATGATTTATGAAGGAAATGAATATATGATTTTTTCAAAAGCCTTTGAATACTCTGATTTACATTTAATAAATATTGTTTCAAAAAACCATGTGATACATCGTTTAGATGCCATGCGAAAATTTATGTTTGTGTTGGCGATAACCGGAATCCTATTTGCGACATTTTTGTCTTTGCTACTTTCTAATTTTTTGACTAAACCTTTTGCACGGTTGATGGATGTGATTAAAAAGATTTCGGATGGAGAATATGACCATCCGAACCAAACCTTATATAATGATGAAGTTGGTCGACTAAATGATGCTTTGAATTTTATGCATAGTACAATTCAACGTCAATTTAGTGATATTAAGGATAAAGAATCAGCAAAATTTCAGGCAGAGCTTAATCTGTTGTCTGAACAAGTTAATCCACACTTTTTGTATAATACGCTAGAGTGCATCAATATGGAAATACTATGCAAACATAATAATTCAGCATCAGAGATGATTAGTCATTTAAGTAGTTTTCTAAGAATAGGGCTTAATTACGGTAATATTGTGATATTGTTTAATGATGAAGTCAAACATGCCCAGTCCTATTTGAATATTATGAACTATCGTCATAATCACAAAATAAGCTTTACAGAATATATTGAAGAAGGTTTAAAAGAATGGAAAGTCATAAAATATATTTTGCAACCCTTAATCGAGAATTCTATTATTCACGGGTTTGGGAAAGATATGCATTTATTTGTGGGAAGTATTCCTGAGATAACTATTAATGCATATATTAAGGATAATATGGTTGTCATTGAAGTTAATGATAATGGAATTGGGATAGATATAGAAAAAGCAGAGGAGGCTCTTAAGGGGCAAGGTGAGGACAATGACCTAACAAGCAATCATTTTGGTCTTTATAGTGTATATCAAAGGCTTCGTCACTATTATGGTGACCAAGTAAATATTCAGTTTGAATCGATTCCCATGTTTAAAAACAGCGTCATGATTACACTTCCATTTAAAAGTTGACCATTGAAGAGCTTTCCTAGCCCTTAGAGTTGATTTTCTTTTGTACGTATTGTTATCCTTCCAAGGTGGTAGCCCTTTTCTTTTTTCCAAATAGAAGTCACTGTCATCCTTGGAAAATAATATAAATGTTAAATTTAAAGTAGTTATCGGAAAAGAGATAACTAAGTAATCTATTTTAGAGAGGTGTTTACATGAATAAAGTGTTTTATTATCAAGAAATTATGAATGAGGATTTAGGTGATGGAGTTTCAAGAAAGATATTATCATATGATCAAAAGATGATGATGGTTGAAGTTACTTTTGAGGAAGGAGCAATTGGAGCATTACATCGTCATCCCCATGAGCAAATGACATATGTACTAGAAGGAAGCTTTAAATTTTCAATAGAAAATAAAGATTATATTGTGAATCAAGGAGATTCTATTTATTTTCAATCAGAAGCTTTACACGGAACCCAATGTATTAAAAAGGGGAAATTGTTAGATATTTTTACACCTATCAGGCAAGATTTTCTATAAAAAGAGATAGGATGGTCGAGAAAATTCATTTTGATTAGTATTTATAAGCTTATAACAAAACATAAGATGAATACCTAGTCTAATTGTTTCTATTATGATATTTTTATTTCATTTCTTTAGTCAATTTAATTCATAAAATGTTAACAGACAAAAAGCAGAATAGAGGGTATAATAGTCCTATAAATAAATAGGACTATTATACTATTTTAATTTACTAGGAAAGTCCTCCATAGGACTTTCCGTCGGCAACTGGAACAATTTGCCTTCGGCAAAACCGAGGATGTAAAACATCCTCTTTGTTATAAATAAGACATACGTTTTTTAAATTGAAATATAGTAATACATAACATATTAAACTTGTATTAATTGCATAAGCACAAGCCTTGCTTGTAAAGAGTAACTTATTGTGTATATGAATAGCGAAGGAAAATAAAATGAAAGAAAATAAAATGAAGAAAAATAAAATAAAGGAAACAATTGATAAGGATATTCAAGTTAAACAAAATTTTTTCAGGAATTTACCCTTAAGAATTAAGTTGTATTTAGGCTTTGGAATGGTCATTTTCTTGGTAATAGTAGTATCAATTTTGAGCTTTGTGAATTACGGATTGCTGAATAAAGAAGGTGTAACTCTTGCTTTGGTAGAAGAAGCAGAAAAAGGAATTTTAAGTGCAAGAATAGAACAGGTTCGTTATGAAGCTGATAAAAACCCTGAATTAGCTACCTTAGTTCATGCCTATCTTGAAGACAGTCTCCAATCTCTAGGTGCAGCAAGAGAACAAATGCTTAGAAGTGATAATGCAGAACCTATAATGGAATTGGAAGACAACATTATTACTTTTGAAAAGGCCTTTTTAAATTATGTGTCCTTACAGGAGGAAAAAGAGTCTATTCGTGTAGACAGGAATGAATACGGTGATCAAGCTGAGGACTTTTTATCAGAAGCTATATTAATTGAATATCAATATGTTAAAAGCCAGAATAATATTAGTGATAAGAATGATGCCATAGCCAGGCATGAAATTATACAAAAAACTTTTGATATTTTTACACATGCAAGGTTTGCTTCCCTCAATTATGACAATTTTGAAAATGAAGAGACAGCAATTGTTTATAGAGATAGGATGAGTTTAGTAGACGAAGATATAGCTAGACTTTTAGGTGAAATTAATGACCCAAGTGTTTTGGAATTGTTGAAGAAGGCTGAAGATAGTATTATTCTTTACGAAGAAGCCTTTGACCGCTTTGACCAACTGGTCTTAGAACAGAAAGCTGCCTCGAATGAAATGAGACAAGTAGCTGTGGCTAGTGCTGAAAACGCCAAAACAATTCGAACAAGTGTGACAGAATATATTTCAAAAGCTACAAGTTCTGCCAACATGAGTAATATGGTAGCTGTTGTGGTAAGTATAGTTTTGGGTCTTATTGTAGCAGGTCTTCTTGCTTCAGGGATAACAAAACCAATTTCAAATGTTATTGCAAGTATCAACGCTATAGCTGAGAATGACTTGACTAAAAGCATTGACATCAGATTAGTCGGTAGAAGGGACGAAATTGGTAATCTAGCAAAAGCTATTGATAAAATTGAAATTAGCATGAGGGATATTATATCTAGGATTTCAGAAAACTCTAAAAAGGTATCAAGATCAGCAAAAGAAATGAATGGAGTTTCTCAAACGGTATCAGCAACATCCGAAGAACTTGTTAGTACAATTGGAGAACTCGCAGATGGTGCCAGTGTTCAAGCTGAGAACACAGAGTCAGGAAATTTATCAGTCTTGTCCCTAGGAAGGTTTATAGACCAAGATAAGGAATTTGTTAGTGAGCTAGTGACCACAGCTGATATGGTAGAGCAGCTAAAAATAGAAGGTGTTTCAATCGTTAGAACATTGGTTCAAAGTAGTGAAGAAAATGTAGAGGCACTTGATAGGGTCCAGCGGATAGTAGAAGAAACCAATAAGCATGCTCAAAATATTGCAGATGCTAGCCTAATGATACAAAAAATATCGGACCAAACAAATCTTCTCGCCTTAAATGCGGCTATTGAAGCGGCTAGGGCAGGTGAAGCAGGTAGAGGATTTTCTGTTGTTGCAGATGAAATACGAAATCTAGCAGAACAGTCAAAAAGTTTTACGGATGAAATTACCATTACCATAAGAGAGTTGATGGAACAGGCTAAAGAAGCTGTATCAACCATGGATGTTGTCAGTCAATTATCAAATGTACAAGTCAGTAATGTACATAAAACTAATGAGAAGTTTAATGGTATTGACGAAGCTGTAGAGAGTATGCGTTCATTTATCAGTGAAATCTATCAATCTTCAAATGATATGGAAAGCCAAAAAAATAACTTAGTTGATTTGATTTCCAATCTTTCAGCTCTAGCTGAAGAAAATGCTGCCAGCACTCAAGAAGCTTCTGCCGCTATGGAAGAACAATCTGCTACATTAGAGCAAGTTGGAGCAACAGCGACTAATTTAGAACAAATGGCAGATGAACTTGAACTTGTTATAAAGCGCTTCAAAATACATGAAGAGCCTTCAAAAAAATAAAATAGTAGATAATTATATGTGAAAGGGATATAATTTCGTACTTTACAATACTAAAGAACTATGCTATACTTTTTCCAACAATAGGAATAGATACAATCAAAGATTGGAAAAAGTACTAGTTTTTTAGGTGTTCAGCGAGTCGTCGTTTGGTGTGAGGTACGATACATACAATAACTAGGAATGGTTCCATGAGATGCAGGGTGAAGTACAGTAGCCTACGCCGGGTTCTCCCGTTACAGAGACGTGATATCGAGAATTTATTTATTCTCCGTATTAATCGGATTTGAGTGGTAAGCATTTCGTCTCAAAGGAAGTGCTTTTTTTATTTCATTTTTTCAGTGATACTCAAGCTAGAAAATCATTTTCAATCCATATCATATGGCTAGAAATATAGATTGGCAGTATACTGACTCTTGAAATAAGACCTCTCTCTTTGGGTGGCATAGCGAAGACGATTCGTCCCAATAAGGGATGAATACGTCTTTTTTCGCGTATAAGGGAGGAGAGCGACCATGCTAGCATGGTCATTCGACGACCAACGCGACTGACTGCGAAGCAGGAAGTGTTATAAGGGAGGAGAGCGACCATGCTGGCATGGACATTCGACGACCAACGCGGCTGACTGCGAAGCAGGAAGTGTTATAAGGGAGGAGAGCGACCATGCTGGCATGGTCATTCGACGACCAACGCGGCTGACTGCGAAGCAGGAAGTGAATTATGTGAAGAAGACATCCAACTCATAACTCAGATTCAATAACCCTAACAAGGATTCCATATGAAATTGAAGGAGATTTAGATGAAACTAATAACTTATGAACGTAAACTTTCAGGAGATACAGAAACACCGATTTCCCTTTATTCTAAATATGTAAGAGATCAACAGGGTTTTTTACTGGAAAGTAAGGAACTTCCAAGAGGCCGTTATTCTTTTATGGCAGCCAACCCTTATATGGTTGTTAAGGCATATAAGGATGAAGTTGCCACTTATATGGGCCAGGCTAAGGAGACTTTTAATGGAAATCCGTTAGCTATTGTTGAGGAACTTATGGGTGGTATTGAGGTGACTAATACGACGGATCTACCTTTTATAGGCGGTGCAGTGGGTACCGTGTCTTATGATATGATTCGTAATTATGAGATACTTCCCGATGACAATGATGATACCATTAAGACACCGGATTCCCAACTCCTTTTTGTTAGGGAGTTGATGGTTTATGACCACCATTTTCACCAAATCCACTTGGTGGTCTTAGCTACTGATGATGAAGAAGGAAAGCTAGAAGCCAATAAGCGATTTAAGGATATGGAAGAAGCTATTTCCGGTCCTTTGGAAATTCTTCGTTCCTCCCAACCTTTGAATATGAATTTTGAATCTAATATGACTAAAGAGGAATACATGGCCGCTGTCGTAAAGGCTAAAGAATATATTGTAGATGGTGATATTTTCCAAGTTGTTCTTTCCCAAAGACTTTCCGGTTATGAAGAAGGTCTTAGTGCTTTTGATCTTTATCGTAAGCTTCGTCAGGTTAATCCATCACCCTATATGTACTTTTTTAACATGGATGACTATTATATTGTTGGATCTTCTCCTGAGATGTTGGTTGAAATGAAAGACGATGTTATAAGGACTTGTCCAATTGCTGGAACTAGACGGATTGGACAAACAGAAGAAGAGAATGAAGCGTTAGCAGCAGATCTTTTGGCTGATGAAAAAGAACGGGCTGAACACATGATGTTAGTTGACCTTGGTAGAAATGACATGGGTAAGGTATCAGAAATTGATTCAGTCCATGTCGACCAGTTAATGGAAGTACATAAATACTCTCATGTCATGCACTTGGTTTCTCTTGTGTCAGGTATAAGAAGAAAGGGACTCTCTATGTTTGACGTTCTCATGAGTTTCTTACCAGCAGGGACTCTTTCCGGAGCGCCTAAGATTCGGGCTATGGAGATTATTGATGAACTGGAAAATAGAAGACGTGGTATTTACGGTGGAGCTATCGGTTATTTTGGCTTCAATGGAAACATGGACATGTGTATTGCAATACGTACAATGGTTATTAAGGATGACATAATTAATATTCAGGCAGGAGCAGGCATTGTCGCTGATTCAGACCCTGAGAAAGAATACGAAGAAACCATAAACAAAGCCAAAGCCTTGGTTACTGCCATAACGAATTAGGAGAACGCTATGTTATTATTAATAGATAATTATGATTCATTTACATATAACCTTTACCAATATATTGGTCGCTTTGAAAAAGATATTAGAGTGGTTCGAAATGATAAGATTACCATTGAAGAGATTGAGGCTATGAATCCCCATCATATAGTCTTATCACCAGGACCTAAAACACCTAAAGAGGCTGGTATCTGTATTGACCTTATCAAATATTTTTATAAGAAGAAACCAATTTTAGGTATTTGTTTAGGTCATCAGTCCATTGGAGATGCTTTTGGAGGTGTAGTTAAACACGCTAAATCTTTATATCACGGAAAGTCCAGTGTGATTGAAGTTAACGATGATCCAATTTTTAGAGGAATTGAGGGACCAATTCAGGTGGCCAGATACCATTCTTTGGTTGTCGAAAAAGAAAGCTTACCTGAAAACCTGGATATTCTCAGTGAATATGAAGGTGAAGTTATGGCTATGAAACACAAGTCCTATCCGGTATATGGACTTCAGTTTCATCCTGAATCTATTTTAACTGAAAATGGTATGACCTTGATAGAAAACTTTTTAAGCATCAAGTAAAAATATAGCTAAGTTGAACATTTACTCAAACCATTAAAGATATTCGCATAGTGGAATGAATGGAAAATATAAATAGCTAGACCTTAGAATAGAAAGGAAGGGACTATGAAAACCTATATTGAAACTATAATTGCAGGCAAGGATTTAAGTGAAGAAGAAATGACCAGTGCTATGATGTCTTTGATGAATGGTCAAGTGGATCCTATTATTGCTTCCAGTTTTTTGACAGCCCTCAAGATGAAGGGTGAATCGAATTCAGAAATTGTTGCAGGAGCTAAAGTGATGAGAGAAAAAGCTTCTACTATAACTATAGATAACCCTGTAACGCTAGATACATGTGGAACGGGTGGTGACCAATCAGGAACTTTTAATATATCAACGGCTGTTGCAGTTATTGCTGCTGCCGGTGGTATATCCGTGGTTAAGCATGGTAACCGTTCAGTGTCTAGTAAGTGTGGCTGTGCAGACGTGCTTGAAGAGGCGGGTGTTAATATTAATTTGGAACCAGAACAGGTTAAAACCTGTGTTGATGATATCGGTATCGGCTTTCTTTTTGCCCCAACTTTCCATTCCGCCATGCGTCATGTGGGGCCTGTTCGAAAGGCTCTGGGTATGAGGACAATCTTCAATATATTAGGTCCTCTGTCTAATCCAGCGAATGCAAGCTATCATCTGGTTGGTGTTTTTGATGAAAGTCTTCTTGCTGTATATGGAAATGCCCTTAAAGAACTTGGTGTAAAAAGAGCTATGGTTGTTCATGGAACAGATGGATTAGATGAAATCACTATCTCCGGTGAAACTAAAGTTTGTGAACTTAAAGAGGGAGACCTAAGTTACTATAGTATTAAGCCAGAAGATTTTGGATTAAAGTCAGCTTCCCTATCTGAAATCAAAGGTGGTGACAGGGCTACAAATGCCAAGATACTGAGAGAGCTTTTTGATGGTAAGACTGGTCCTATGCGTGATGTTCTTCTTTTAAATGCAGGAGCCGCTTTCTACATCTGCGGTAAGGCTGCTTCTATTGAGTTTGGTGTCCAGATGGCTAGTAAACTGATTGATAGTGGTCATGCTAGAAAGAAATTACAGGAGTTTATCCATAAGACTAATAGTTTTTGAAAACGAGGTGAAGAAATGCCTATATATTTAAGTGAAATTGTATCGAGAAAACGAATTCGTCTTGAAGAGCGAAATCTAGATCTAGACCAGCTAAAAGAAAAGATAAAAACATTAAAAAAGCGTCCTAGTTTCTATGAAGCATTAATGAGTGATGGACTGTCAATTATAGGTGAAATAAAGAAGGCTTCACCTTCTAAGGGACTAATTAAAGAAAATTTTGTACCCTTGGCATTGGCAAGGGAATATGAATCTTGTGTAGAAGCTATCTCTGTTTTGACGGAGGAGGATTATTTTCTTGGGTCAGATAAGTATCTGGAAGAGGTAAGCAGGGAAGTAATGCTTCCTACCCTTTGTAAAGATTTCATTATCGACCCTATACAGATTTATAATGCTAAAGCCTTAGGCGCTTCTGCTATCCTTTTAATCGTTAATATCCTATCAGATGCTAAACTTAGAGACTTTCTGAATTTGGCCGAAGAACTTGGTATGGACGCATTGGTGGAAACACATACCAAGGAAGAAATTGAAAGTGCAGTTAGGGCAGGAGCTAAGATTTTCGGAGTCAACAATAGAGATTTAAAAACCTTCAAGACTTCTATTGATGTTAGTCTAGAATTGGCAAAATACCTTCCCAAGGATTGTGTTATGGTCAGTGAAAGCGGTATTTTGTCGCCTAAGGATGTGGAAGTCCTATCCTATACAAGAATGAATGCTATTTTAGTCGGAGAGAACTTTATGAAAAGTGATAATATAAGGGAAACCTCACGGTCTCTGAAAGAAGCATATAGGATTAGAAAAGATATGACAAAGGCATGAGGTGGAACCAATGACAAGGATTAAAATTTGCGGCATTAAGCGAGCCGATGAAGTCAGTATCATTAATGAGTATCCTATTTCCTATGCAGGGTTTATTTTTGCCAAATCGAAAAGAAGGGTAAGTCCTGATGATTGTAGGGCATTGGCTGCCAATCTTCGCAATGATATTAAGAAGGTTGGTGTCTTCGTCAACGAAGAACTTGGTAAGGTGTTACAGATTATTGAATATTGCGATTTGGACATTGTTCAGCTTCATGGAAATGAATCTGTGGACTACATCCACCAGATATCGGTTCCTGTGTGGAAAACTCTTCAGGTAAAGGATGAGTCCAGTCTTAATAATGTTAAGTTATATGGGCCAATCGCTGATGGAATTCTTTTTGAAACCTATCATGAGAAGTTAAAAGGTGGTACAGGGAAAACTTTTGATTGGCAACTTTTAGATTCCCTAGAGCCGGAAGGTAAGTACCAGGTTATTCTTGCAGGTGGTATTCATGTCGGAAATGCAAAAGAAGCCATAGATATTGTGAAACCAGATATTCTGGATGTTAATTCAGGATTGGAAGAAGATGGATTTAAGACAAAGGCAAAAGTTGAAGCCTTTTTTAAGGAGTTGAAAGTATGACAAGATTTGGAAAATTTGGTGGTCAGTATGTACCGGAATCATTAATGAATCCTTTAAAAGCAATGGAAAAAGCCTTTAAAGAAGCAATGGAAGATGAAAGTTTTCTTGAGGAATACAGGTATTATCTTAAGCAATATGTAGGAAGACCCTCACCCCTATATTTTGCAAGCCGTTTGACAGAAAAATATGGTAAGGCCAAAATCTATCTAAAGAGAGAAGACCTAAATCATACTGGTGCCCATAAGATTAATAACGTCTTGGGACAGATTCTTTTAGCTAAGCGGATGGGAAAGACAAAGGTCATTGCAGAAACAGGAGCTGGACAGCATGGCGTAGCTACTGCCACAGGTGCAGCCCTTTTTGGTATGGAATGTAGGGTTTTTATGGGGAAAGAAGACATCGAAAGGCAGTCCCTTAATGTTTTTCGTATGAAGTTACTTGGAGCGGAAGTTGTTGAAGTGACGTCAGGAACTTCGACTCTTAAAGACGCAACCAATGAGGCTATTCGTGAATGGGTCAGGTGCGCAGAGGATACCTTTTATATTATTGGTTCTGTAGTTGGTCCTCATCCATATCCAACCATGGTAAGGGATTTCCAAAGAATTATTGGAGATGAAACTAAGGAACAAATACTTGAACAGGAAGGTCGTCTGCCAAATAGAATATATGCCTGTGTAGGTGGTGGCTCGAATGCCATAGGCATTTTTCATCCATTTATCGATGATAAGGGTGTTGAATTGATTGCAGCCGAAGCTGGTGGTTTGGGTGTTGCTACAGGTAAGCACGCAGTGGTTCTTTCAGATGAAGTAAAAGCTCATATTGGGGTTTTTCAAGGTATGAAAACTGCCCTTCTTGCTGATGGAGATGGGAATATTATACCTGCTCACTCTATTAGTGCAGGCCTAGATTATCCCGGTATTGGGCCGGAACATGCCCATCTTAATGACACTAATCGGGCTAGATATGAAGTAATAACGGATAAGGAAGCCCTTGATTCCTTTGAACTGTTGTCTCAAGTTGAAGGCATCATACCTGCTCTTGAAAGTGCCCATGCGGTTGCTCTTGCTGTTAAGGAAATTGAGACCACATCTAAAGAAGATATTATTGTTATCAATATCTCCGGCCGTGGTGATAAGGATACCCATACAGTCATGGCATACTACGAACAGGGAAAAACCAATTTGGAAAGTCTAAATAAATAGGAGGTTGTCTGATGAATAGAATAGAAGAAGTCTTACAAGACAAAAAAATAAATGGTAAGAAAAGTTTTATTGGCTATCTGACAGCCGGTGATCCTGATATCAGTAAATTACCATCTTTATTAAAGGCAATGGTTGCTGGTGGTTGCGACGTTATTGAAATCGGTGTCCCTTTTTCAGATCCACTGGCAGATGGACCAGTCATTCAGGCTGCTGGTCAGCGGTCTATTGAAAATGGAACCAATATCTACAAGATATTTGATGTGCTGACTGAGATTCGGTCAGACCTTCAGGTGCCTCTTGCCTTTCTTGTTTATTTCAACACCTTAACTGTTTATGGTGTGGAAAAGTTTGTTAGAAAGTGTGAAGAGGTGGGGATAGATGGTTTAATTATTCCAGATCTCCCTTATGAAGAGCAAGACGAACTAACCCAGTTTATGGACCAGGATAAAGTAGCGCTTATTCCTTTTGCCACACCAACATCTAAAGACCGAATGGCTTATACCCTAGTTCATGGAAGCGGTTTTGTCTATACTGTCTCATCCATGGGTGTAACAGGTCGAGAGTCAGAATTTCATAAGGACTTAGAGGATTATCTGGCTGAGGTGAAAACCTATGCCAAAATTCCTGTAGCAGTTGGCTTTGGTATTTCTAGCAAGGAAGATGTAAAACGGATGAGTGGTTTGGCTGATGCGGTTATTGTAGGGACGGCTATAGTTAAGAACATTCATGCTAGCGGTGGTAATGATCAAGTGCTTAAAGGGTATATTGAAGAACTTGTTAGTGGTTTAGAAGCATAAAGCAGCTGGTTTTTAATAAATTTTAAATATTTCAACATACAAACTTCATATTTATCTGTTAGACTTAAATGGTGCTAGAAATTACTAAAACTTGACAGTATAGAACAGTTGATATAATAACAGATGAATGGAGAGATGTAAAAATGAATATAGCGTTTTTATTAACACCTAAAAGCGAAACGGTAACATTAAAGAATACTATGACACTTAGGCAGGCCATGGAAAAGATGGAATATCACAAGTTTGGAGCTGTACCTGTTGTAGATAAGAATGGTAAATATGTTTATACTCTGTCAGAAGGAGACATTCTTTGGTATGTAAAGAATCATATGGACCTTAATTTACGGGATGCAGAGAAAGTTCATATTGGTTCCCTTAAACGGTCTAGAACGATAGAAGCTGTATCCATTAATGCTAGCCTTGAAAAGGTTATGGATATGACAAGATTCCAGAATTTTGTTCCAGTGGTAGATGACAGCGGTATATTTATCGGATTGATTCGAAGAAGTGATATTATGGAAAATAACTTATTTACCGGACCTCATCTTGCACCTTTTAATGGTCAGGATAGCTTAATGCGAGCTTGATTAAGTAATAAGGATTAACTAGTGCTTTGGGTACTTGAGCACAAATATATCTTGTATACTTAGTCATTGATTATTACTTTATACATTATAAGTATACTTATACCCCTATACTCGATATGAGATACACTGAGTATAGGGGTTTTTATGGGAAGATTATTGTGGTTCAAATCTTGTATATTTACCGTTAACAAGGTACAATAGAGAAGTCATATTATGGCAATAAAAGTAATAATATAATACAAGGCATAAATGAATGACATAAGCCTTGAAAGTGGAGGAAGAGATGAAGAATATGTTAAGAAAAATATCAGCACTTATGTTGGTTCTAATTTTAGCTGGATGCCAGCTTGGTGGACCTACAGGGATTGAGGCAGTTAAGAGTATGATGCGACAGGGTGACTATGCTGCTGCAGTTGATGAGGCTAAGAAAGTATTGGAAAAAGAGCCTTTAAACTTGGAAGCATGGGACTTGGTTGCAAAATCTTATATAGAAGACGGGCTCATTGATGAAGCTAACTCCTGGTTGGCTGACTATCTGGATATGATTGATGATAATCTGGATAATGATGATTTTGATTTAGTTAGTGCTGTTGATGCAGTGGGAGATTTTGGGCGCGATATACGTCGTGAAGGTGAAAAACCAGGTGACTGGTATGAAAAATTAGTGCCAACTGCAATTGACACTGATGAGCTTGAATGGTCATATGATGTTGGGGATACGCTAACCTTTGAGGTTCCAAGTGGATCGACCCTTCTTTATACCTTTGATGGGTCTAATCCAAGAACTAATGGTATGGTTTATAAGGATGGAATTACCCTCGATGAAGCAGGTTACATCAACCTTCAGTTAGTGGTTACCAACCGTTACAAGGAATACTCCAGCATGTCCTATGCTTACTTGGATGTTTATGATGGAGATTATAGCTTGGATGATGATTTTGATGATACAGATGATAATCAAGATGATGGAGACGTGATAACTGGAGACCTGGAAGCTCCTGAACTTGATATTGTATCCGGCGCTTATGATCAGGTTATTCAACCTGTTATAACTAATTACGTTATAGATAATTACGATTATGATGTTATGTATACTTTAGACGGAACAGATCCAGCAACTTATGAAGGTAATGTTCAGTACTATTACGATAGTATTCCTTTAACAGTTGGGGAACACACTATTAATATTGTTGCCTATAGTTATGAATCTGAAGAGTATAGCCCTATGTCGACATATACATATAGCGTGACAGATCCATCTAGTGTAAAAGTTGGACTGTATGGGCTTTCAGATATGACATATAATTACTATTTATCACTTTTTAATAGTGCTTCACTTCAAGGAATTATAATTGAACCGATTATAATTAATGATTTGACCGTATTGAATCTTAATAACCTTCCTGATGCAGTTATCACCTATGGTGATTATGCTGAAGAATTAAGTTCAACGGGTATTATTGGTGATATAAATGATATTTATGATACTTCTGCTTATGAATATTATGGAGATGCCCTTAAAATGGGAGAAATAGATGGCGTTCAGTATATGCTTCCAATGACTATTCGTCCTGAATTTATGCTCTATGGCGATTATGACAAAATCGGCGTTTCAACTATTGAAGATTTAACTGCTGAATCTGATTGGTATGAATATTCCTTTATGTACCCTGCGGATAGTCCGGAAGGATTTCTTGGTATATACTACGGATTAGGTGGAGAGCCTATTGATTTGACTGGTGGAGATTTTGGACTGGACAGACAAATAGTTGAAGAGGCACTCACCTATATAGTTACCATGCCTGATAATGGTATAGTCCCATACCTAACGACTATGGAAGAGATGATGACATTTATGGATAATTATGAAGTGGCATCTTTTCTTATGGATGATAGAATTGAATCTTATGAAGACTACTACTACAGCTATTATTCACAAGGAGCTTTACCTTTAACTGAAGGCAGAAAGGCTAGATTTTATAATATTGGAACAGGACTCTATACTTCGAGCTTAACGGCTTCTGTAGCACCGGAGAAGATAGATATGCTTTCTATGTTCTATGATTACATTATGGATGATAATTACGAATTTGCCAATGTAGCTAATAGTATGGCATCTATACCTGTTGCGTCAACGATGCGGGATCAAATGGAATATTACTCTTATATTCCAGTTGATGACTATATTGCCTTGGTAGAGAATGGAATTACTGAAAATCAGAATAATAATCTTTATAGCTTCTATATGGCTTTACAAGATCCACTTACTAGTTTATATAGTGGTGCAAGTGTTTCAGAAGTTGCAGATGCTATTATGGCCATAGAGTAAAAGTTAAATAGAGAACTCATCAGAGAATAAACATTAGCATTTTCTGATGAGTTCTAGTACAATAGATATGAGGACTACTAATCTTTATAAGGGGCAATAATTAGAGAAGTACAATAATGTCAATTCTAGACAAAGGTGATTATATGGAAGAATCTAGGGAAGTGTTGAATCAAATTTTGGTTCATCTGTTTAACGATATATTGAAGGTAGAAGAGAAGAGTCTTGCCAAAGGTCCATATAAAGAACTGACCATGACAGATATGCATACCATTGAAGCTATTGGCTTTAACAAGGCTAGGAATATGTCTTCAATTGCAAAGGATTTATCTATTACCGTAGGAACATTAACTATAGCTATTAATCATCTTGTCAAGAAGGGATATGTAGAACGAATCCGCTCTTCCAAAGACCGTCGGGTTGTTCTGGTATCTTTAACGAATAAGGGAAAATCTGCTTTTAGACATCATTTGGAATTTCACAACCGTATGGTGGAGAAGATTGTAGGAAGTCTTGAGATTGATGAACTGAAGGTATTAACCAGTTCATTGAAGAAAGTGGATACTTTTTTCCAGGAAGAGAAGAAGAAACTGGAAAAATAATAATCTTTTGGAGTGGTGGTATGGGTAATCAAACTTACAATGAAGAATTGGCAGGTCTTGCCAAAGAACTGGTTGAGGATTATAAGGGTAATCGTTTGACGGAAATCATTGACCGTATGGAACAACTAAAAATTAACTCACCTTATATTTTCCAGAACTCGTTTATTAGAGATGTCTTTATTAGTACCCATTTTAAATATGGGTCTATTCTTATGAAAGAAGGCAATTATGAAGAGGCGAAGTTGGTTTTAGAAGAACTTTTGGATTATGAACATGAGTTTATGCTGGATAATGAGCTAAGTGCATATGAACTATATTCTAAGCTTGTTGATGTTTACTCCATGTGCCAAGATCATGAAAAAGCAACGGCCTATAATAGGAAGGCTAAGCAATTAATTAAGAAAATGATGGCAGCAAAGGAAGTGCAGAATCTTTATCTGCTTATGACAGAAGGGGATTATCGTAGAGTTGTTACCCTGTCTAAGAGAATTGACTATAAGATGTTGGATGACTATAGTAAAGCTAGAATGAATATGGTTCTTGGTAATGCACATTTTAATATGTTTCACTATAAGACAGCTGTAGACTATCTTACTATGGCGGTTAGTTATTATGAAGAGAAGACATATAACTCATTGACCGTTCTTATGTATGAAGAGCTAAGTAAGTGTTATTCCAATTTGGATGAGCATGTTTTAGCTGTTGAATATATGCAAAAAGCCAAGGCTTTTGAAGACCGTCGCCATCAAGCACAAGCTTAAAGAGAATATTAAACCGAAAGGTTAGTATATATGCCCCTGAATCTTAGAAAAACAAGGACTTCAGGGGTGTTCATCTGTTGATTATCACCCTAAGGTAGTGTATAATCGACTGTAATGATTATTGAAGGAGGCAACACAAACATGGCAAAGAAACCTTACTATATAACAACAGCCATTGCGTATACATCTAGAACGCCTCATATCGGGAACACTTACGAAGCGGTATTAACAGACGCCATCGCTCGTTTTAAGCGTGAAGTGGGATATGATGTGTTTTTTCAGACAGGAACAGACGAACATGGTCAAAAAATTCAGCTCCAGGCAGGTGAAGAGGGAATTTCACCTCAGCAGCATGTAGATAAGATTGCCGGAGAAGTTCGTGAGATCTGGGATTTCATGAATACCAGCTATGACAAATTTATCCGGACAACCGATGATGACCATAAGCGTATCGTGCAGAAAATCTTCAAAAAATTATATGACCAAGGTGACATCTACAAGGGTGTCTATGAAGGTTGGTACTGTACACCTTGTGAGTCTTTCTTTACAGAAAGTCAGCTTAATGATGGAAACTGTCCTGACTGTGGCAGACCAGTTGAAAAAACAACAGAAGAAGCTTATTTCCTTAAGCTGTCCAAATACCAAGACCGTCTCATGAAACATATTACTGAAAATCCTAAGTTTATACAACCGGAGTCCAGAAAAAATGAGATGATCAATAACTTCCTTAAACCAGGGCTTCAAGACTTGTGTGTGTCTAGGACGTCTTTTGATTGGGGAGTACCTGTGTCCTTTGATGAAGGGCATGTTACATATGTATGGATTGATGCTCTTAGTAATTATATTACCGGAATTGGATATGATCCAGATGGTTCTACCGACCAATTTAAGAAATATTGGCCTGCAGACGTTCATATTATAGGTAAGGATATTCTTCGTTTTCACACCATCTATTGGCCGATTATGTTAATGGCTCTTGATATTGAATTGCCTAAGCAGGTATTTGGTCATCCATGGTTGATGATTGGTGAAGATAAGATGAGTAAATCTAAAGGTAATGTGATTTATGCTAAGCAATTGGTTGACCATTTTGGAGTAGATGCTGTCCGTTATTACCTCCTCCATGAAATGCCATTTGCCCAGGATGGAACTCTTACTTATGAGTTATTGGTACAGCGTATCAACTCAGACCTTGCTAATATTCTTGGTAACTTGGTTAACCGTACTATTGCCATGCAGAAAAAATATTTTGACGGTATTATCCAGGACAATACAGTTGAAGAACCTATTGATCAAGAGTTGAAAGACTTAGCTCTTGCAACACCTGGAAAAATACTGGACAAAATGGACGACCTGAAGGTAGCCGATTCAATGGATGCAATCTGGACCTTGCTTCGTCGTACCAATAAATATATTGATGAAACCATGCCATGGATTCTTGCCAAAGAAGAAAAAGACCATCCAAGACTTGGAACTGTTCTTTACAATCTTCTTGAATCTATCCGTATGAGTGCTGTTATGTTGAAAGCCTTTATGCCTGAAACCGCTGATAAGATCTTTAAACAGATTAATACCAGTGTCAATACTTGGGAATCGCTTGAATCTTTTGACGGTATGAAAGTTGGGGACAGTGTTGGTGATGGACAAGTTCTTTTTGCTCGACTTGATGAGAAAAAAGTTCTTGAGGCTATTCAAAAAGAAAATGATGCCATTGCTAAAGCTGGAAGTAAAGCGGCTAAGAAGGAAGATAAAGCAAAAGTCAAGGAAGATAAAAAGGCTTCTAAGGAAGAAACAAAAGAAGAAACCTTCATAGGCTTTGATGATTTCACAAAAGTTAAATTTAAAACCGGTAGAGTTCTAGAGTGTAAAAAACATCCTAAAGCAGATCGTCTCTTAGTATCCAAAATACAGGTTGGGGAAGAAGTACGCCAGATTGTATCGGGTATTGCTGATCATTATTCACCTGAGGAAATGGTAGGAAAACAGGTTGTTGTAGTTACAAACCTGAAACCAATAAAACTTAGAGGCGAATTGTCAGAGGGTATGATTCTTGCAGCATCTAATGATGCAGGTGAACTTGCCGTCGTTACTGTTGATAAAGATTTAGATAGTGGAGCGACTGTCAGCTAATTAAAGTCTATAAACGATGCAAATTGCTGTCAGTCACCTACTGAAATGTAAAGAGGTGTGAGATATGATTTTTGAAAGTCACGCACATTATGATGATGAACAGTTTAATAAGGACAGGGAAGCCTTGTTTAAAAAGCTTCCTGATGAAGGCATCCAATATGTTATTAATATAGGTGCCAACCTTCGGTCATCCAGACGTTCTATTGAGATGGCTAAGAGATATCCTTTTATATTTACATCTGTTGGTGTCCATCCCCATGATGTTAAAGAAATGAAAGAAGAGAACCTAGAACATTTAATACATATGGCGGCCTATGAGAAGGTAGTAGCCATTGGAGAAATCGGTCTAGATTATTACTATGATCATTCGCCAAGAAGTATCCAGAAGTTGTGGTTCAGAGAACAGCTTAAACTGGCTAAGGACCTTGAACTTCCGGTAGTCATTCATTCAAGAGATGCCAGCCAAGATACTTTTGATATTATAATGGAAGCGGAACTTGGTGAACCTAAAGGTGTTATCCACTGCTACAGTGGTAGTGTTGAAATGGCCAAGGAATATATAAAACAAGGCTTCTATATTGGTGTAGGTGGTGTGGTTACCTTTAATAATGCTAAAACCCTTAAAGAAGTGGTGAAGGAGATTCCGTTAGAAAGTATCCTAGTTGAAACTGACTCACCATATCTAGCACCTGTACCTCATCGTGGTGAGCGAAATGATTCCACAAATCTTGTGCATATCATTAAAGCTATAGCGGAGATTAAAGGGGTAACACCTGAAGAAGTTGAGGACGTGACTTATCAAAATGGCAAAAAGCTGTTTTTTAAGCAGAAATAAGTGCCATTACAATTAAATTACATACGACCATGAAGTCATGGTTTTGCTAAGGGATTGTAATAAACTTGTTACAATCCCTTAATCTCTTTCTAATATATGCCTTGTATAATATATTTATATTAAGGGATATTGCAAAAAAGGAGAGAGCTTATGGAGAGATTGAAGTCGATTACGAAACTGATACTTGACCGTCTTAGCAACAAAAAAACAATACAAACACTTAGTAAACCTCTAAGTTATGAAGAAGTAATCAGACGCTATGAAGAGCTTTCTACTAGATAAGCAATCATAGTGTTTTTTTTATGCAAAAAACTTCGGTGTTGAAAGCTATTTTCTTTACACATAATCAAAACTTGATAAGAAGTGCTTGACCATATGTGTTTACAAACTATTCAATAAGTGCTATATTATGTAAAGATGATTTCCCACCATCTATTTAATTCTACGAAAAGAGGTAAGGGCCATGATGCTATATATTAAAGCCCTTGGTTTTAGCGAGTACGATTCTAAAGAAAAAGCAGAAAGCTTGGTAACCCAGATTATTGAGAAACCAACAGATCGTTATATAACCAGTGATAAAGAAGGAACAGTAAAAGTTGAATACTATAAATCCTACGGTAAGGACTTCGGTCTAGTCGTAAGAGGAGAAATTGATGACAGTGAAGAACTTCTGATTCACACGGTACTACCTTATGCAAAAGGAAGAGATATAATTGATACCCATGAAGTTGATATTGTTGAAGGACCTGATGTCCATAGCTACAGTGCATTTTGTGAAGAACGTAAGTCAGGGACACCAGTCAGTTTCTTTCTTCAGAATCTGGTAGACTACCACGATATTGAAACTGAAGAAGATGTCTATATCAATGGTGTTAAGGTAGTAAACTTCGCAGTTGAAGGAACCATTATCCTACCAATCGATAAAGATGACGATGATGAAAACCTAGAAATCGCTGAACAACTTATACGTGAGGAACTTCTTAATGAAGCCAGAGAAGGTAATGAAGAAGCTATTGATGCCTTGGAAGAAGAAGCACTTGAAGCAACCAAGATTCTAAGAGAACGTCTTAAGAATGAAGACCTCTTAACTATTTTAGAAGGATTCTTCATACCAATTGGTGATGAAGCAGACATATATTCAGTTCTTGGGACTATAATTGAAGCCAAGAAGCTAGTTAACCGGGTAACCAGAGAGTACGTGTGGCGAATTAAGCTATCTTGTATGAATATGGTTCTAGATGTTTATATCAATTCAGAGGACCTTGTTGGCAAGCCTACAAAGGGCATGAGATTTAAAGGTACATCTTGGGTACACGGAAGTATTGATTTTACTGTCGGAAAGTAGTACAATAGATATTGCGGTTTTGGGGATAGAATCTATCCCCGGACCTTTAATATTCATATAAGTTTCTGTAGCTCAGCAGGATAGAGCGTCCGCCTCCTAAGCGGAAGGCCGTGGGTTCGAATCCCGCCAGGAACGTTAGAAGCATCTGCTTGCAAGGATTAGTCCTTGTGGGTAGGTGTGCAAAACCTTATAAATCAAGGCTTTGGAGAAGTTAATCACTTCTGTAGAGTCTTTTTTTGTGCTTCAAAATACCCTGCCGTGTAATAACTAGGCGGAGGTAAAAGCGCAGTGACAATGGATGACTTCTTTAAACTTCATGACAAATTCATGAAAGACAAGCTACTAGAGGGTTTAGCAGAGAGAACCCTACACAATCATAGGCGTCATATGAGGGTGTTTGAGGACTATTTTAGGGTGTCCGCCATCGAAAGCGGAGGGTCTAGAAAAGAGACGATTTCAGTCCGAATATTCAAAGATTACATTTACCATATGCATGTGGATATGTCATACAAGCCCTGTACCATCAATATCAGGTTAAGGACATTGAAGTGTTACCTTAACTGGTTGTATCTTCATCAGCATGTAGATGTGAACATTTCCCAACATCTGAAACTTGTCAAAGTGCCAATAGATACGATACAGCCGCTTACTAAGAAAGAGGTTAAAGCGATGATGAGACAGTGTGACACACGCTTCTATCACGGTTATAGAGACTACGTAAGCATGGTTGTTATACTTGATACGGCTATCAGAATTGGTGAGCTAGTACAGACTGTAGTAGATGATTATGACCTAGTCAATAGGAAGGTAAGGGTGAGAGCTACAGTCTCTAAGACAAGAGAAGAGCGTATTTTACCACTATCAAAAGTAACTGCTAAGTTGTTAGAAGAGCTGATAGAGATTGACTTAGAGAATGGTTGTGAAACGGTATTCAATTCAAAGTTTGGAACTGTTGCTGATGCGGGTTTTATGTCTAGACAGTACAGGAGATATGGACAGAGGTGTGGTATTAAGAAGACTTGTACACCATATATCTTTAGGCATACGGCAGCTGTTGAGATGGTAAGAAATAATGTTGATGTGTTCACGTTACAGAAGATGATGGGTCATAGAGACATTACAACAACACGCCAGTATATCCAGTTAAATTTTGATGATATTCAGAAGCGGCACCGTGAGGCAGGTGTTTTGGATGCCCTACTTCAATGATAGTGATATGTAGGTAGTTGATGAACTAGCAAATCAATGTGGTTCATCTACACAGACACTTTGAAAACCTTATCACGATGGGTATTATTTGGGGTGTATATGCCCCAATAATCCCTTTGGTTAGGGGTTTCCTGCAACTTATCGATGTATATAACGATAGGCTTAAATCGACGATAAACACATGAATATTAGATTTAATGAAATAATCTTGATTAAATCTAATTAAATCTAGATTAAATCCAATAAAAGTGTTATTATCTAATTAGATTTTGTTATGTTAAGAAACTGTAAATCAAATGGAGGTAGAGATGTGGAAAATGAAAGAATAATTATGGACTTATTAAATAGAATCATCTGTCTTGAAGAAAGAGTGCTTGAATTAGAGAAGTCATCAATTAGTATAAATGATAAAATGGTAGATGGAGAGTCATCACTTAAGACAATATCAAGGAAAACTGCAAGAGAATATGCGATAAAACAAATTAAAACTAATTGCCCAAGCTTTAATAATATTAAAGTTGCTAGCCGCGAGAAGGGTAGTGGAATCGAAATGGTTCTTGATGACAAGAAAAAAAGCATGAAATATCCAATTGGTTGTAAATTCTATTACAGTAAAGAGCATGGTGAAAACAGATTCTGGTTTAGGGTTGATGAGGTTGATACACACAGCGATGATATACACCTTTTTATTTTTGTAATGAATCATGGAGGCACCTACAAGAGTTTGATAATGACTAGTGCTCAATTTCATAAACATAGATTAGCAGCAAAAAAAATAGCAGATAAAAGCAAAAAGTTTCATATGTATTTTGAGATAGCGGACAATGGTGAAGTTGTTGAAAATAGAGATGAAGAAATAGAAGTTACTAAATATTTTGAGGATTGGTCGATTCCTGAATCATTAGTTCGAAGTCATTAGCATTTTTATTAGAACCTCGTAAAGGGGTTCTTTTGATTTATAAGTCGAAGAACATAGCAAGAAAAACCGAAATTGAATGATAAATTTTCATATTGTTTATCTAGATTACGGTTCAAACAGACAAACAGAATCACAGTAAATGTGTTTGTTTGGAATTGTATTTCGCTTTAACAAACAGATGTTTATCAACTACTAAGCTCAAACAGATAACGTATAATTAATTTCGCAAATTCATAAATTTAAAGGACATGAGTCCGAGCCGTTTGGTAGAATTAAGTTACCACACAAAAACCTATCAAAGGAGGCTAAGAATCATGTCCGATAACATTATACAACTTAACGAACAAGTAATCAAAACCGAAATTAAAGATCTTGTGAGAACCAGTATTGAGGAAACCCTCAACAATCTCCTAAACCAAGAGGCTGATGAACTTCTAAATGCTTCTAAGTATGAACGGACCCAGGAACGCCAGGGATATCGTTCTGGTCACTATAAACGAAATCTGACCACTACATCTGGTGATGTAACATTGAAGGTACCCAAGTTGAAAGGCATACCGTTTGAAACAGCCATAATCGAGAGATATCGTCGTCGTGAATGTTCAGTAGAAGAAGCACTTATAGAAATGTATCTTGCTGGTGTTTCTGTCCGCCGTGTCGAAGATATTACAGAAGCCCTCTGGGGAACCAAAGTTTCACCAGGTACAATAAGTAATCTTAATAAGAAAGCTTACGAGCATATCGAAACATGGCGTAATCGCCCGTTAAACGGTGGCGAGTATCCTTACGTTTATGTTGATGGAATCTTCATGAAACGCTCTTGGGGTGGTGAGTACGAGAATGTTGCCATTCTCATTGCCATTGGTGTTAATAAAGATGGATACCGAGAAATCCTAGGTGCAGCCGAAGGTATGAAGGAAGATAAAGAAAGTTGGAAATCCTTTTTGTTATGGCTGAAACAACGTGGTTTATCTGGTGTTAAACTCATAACTGGTGACAAAAGTCTTGGTATGCTTGAATCCATACCAGAGGTTTTTCCTGAAGCTAAATATCAACGCTGTACAGTACACTTCTATCGGAATGTATTTTCAGTAACTCCGAGATCCAAGATGAAACTAGTCTCAAAAATGCTTAAAGCAATTCATGCCAGCGAAAGCAAGTCTGCTGCTAGAGAGAAAGCCAAGCAAGTCGCCGAAGATCTCAAGGCCATGAAGTTACATAAGGCTGCTCAAAAGATTGAAGATGGTATTGAAGAGACGATAACATATATGAGCTTTCCATATGAGCATTGGAACCGAATCCGAACTAACAACAGTATAGAACGTCTGAATCGAGAAATCAGGCGACGAACCAAGGTTGTGGGAACTTTTCCAGATGGTAATTCGGCACTGATGCTAGTATGCGCTAGGCTACGACATGTAGCCGGAACGCAATGGAGCTCAAAACGATACCTCAACATGAAACACTTCAACACAATGGATCAAATGGACATCGAATCCATTGTCAACTAGTGGGCGTCAACCAGACGGCTAATTTTAAATTTGCGAAAAAATCTTGACGGTACCCTCAAACAAATAGATTGGAGATAGATTATGAGTAAAGGTGCAAAGATAGCTTATGTAAGGGTCAGTACAGTAGACCAGAATGAAGCAAGGCAAGTCAAAGCTATAGAAGAAGAGACAACAATTGATAGATGGTTCATTGAAAAGGTATCTGCAAAGGACACGAACAGGGAGCAATTACAGCAGATGCTCGAGTATGTCCGTGGTGGTGATGTCATTTATATTAAGGACTTTAGCAGAATGGCAAGGTCAACAAAGGACTTGTTGGAGATAATAGACAAGCTGAACCAGAAGCAAGTGAAGCTTATATCTCTGAATGAAAGGCTAGATACATCAACACCGACAGGTAAACTATTAGTCAGTATGATTGCATCCATCAATGAATTTGAACGAGCTAACTTACTGGAACGTCAGAAGGAAGGTATTGCCATTGCAAAGGAACAGGGCAAGTATAAAGGTCGTAAGAGGATTGAGAAGCCTTCTAACTGGGATGAAGTGTATCATCAGTGGAAAGATAGAGTGATAACTGCTACAGAGGCAATGAAGCTCACACAGCTTAAGCGTAATACCTTTTACAAGTTCATACAATTAGAATCAAACAGATAAGACAAGCCTATAGGGGGTGTAAGATTTTCATTTTCCTATAGGCTTTTTTAATACAATAATATGTGCCTATATCTACACACACTAGATAAATCTTGTAAAACGATGGAGAAAAAGATAAAATGGTCTTTGAATGTGTAAGAGGGTCTAATGGAATTTAATGAATTTTATATTGAGAAAAGCGGACGCGTGGTTTTTGTTACAGAAGCAAAATATAACAATATGGTCGAGATAAAGGATGTCATAGACAATAAGTTGGGTACTAAAGCTATTATCAGTATCGATGATATAGAGGGGGTATATGCTCCTATTCATGATATAGAACTTAATCTGGATCAAAGAGCTCAGATGGCTAGATTAGCAGCATTACTCACCATAGAAACAAAAAAGTATAAAGAGCAAAAAAAAGATAGGATGTCAAAATTTGGAGAGCACTATGCCCTGAATTTCTCAAAAGCTGTCACAGTTGTCGATGCACCATGTGGATATGGTAAGTCTGAATGGGCTATTCAGTACATGGAGCAAAATCGACATAAGAAGAAGTTTGTTTATATAACGCCATATTTATCAGAAATAGAAAGGTTAAAAAGCAGATTAGCTTATTTTAAGACACCAGAAGTTTCAAAAGGAAAGAACAAAAGTGACGACTTGTTTAAGCTAATACTAAATGGAGACAATATAGTATCAACTCATAGGATGTTCATCAATATGTCAGAGGATATGAGACTTTTTATTTCATCCCATGATTACGAGTTAATACTTGATGAAGTAGTCGAAGTAGTTAACGGAGTTGGTTTAGGTAAAGATGCAGTTCCGGTACTGGAAAAGGCTGGTCTTGTTGAGTTCGATGAAGAGACAAGTAGGCTTAAATGGATTGCAGATAAAGATGCAAGTCTTTCTATTAATAAGGAGTATACAGGTTTTCAGGAAGTTATTAAGAATCAAGCTGTGTATTTAGTTAGAGACTCAAAACTTATTTGGACTATGGACCCCTATAACTTTATGTGCTTTGAAAAAGTCTATGTCTTAACATATATGTTTAGTAGCCAGTTTCAAAGGTATTATTTCGATTGGCTAGGTATAGATTATAGGTATAAGTCTGTGAAGCCAACGAATGATACAAAGAACAATAAGTTTCCAAACGTTAGATACGAACTGGATAATAAGCAAATATTCATGGATATAGAATGGCTGAAGAGTTTAATCAACATACATGAAAGTAAAATAAATTATATCGGTCAAGAGAAAGAAAAAGTTCCAAAGGATAGAGTACTTAGTGATACATCTTTATCTAGTAGTAAGCTTAGTAAGATGAATAAGAAGAATGCCAATTTTGTTAGGTTAGGACTTGCAAATTATTTTAAAAATATTACAAAGGCTAAAGCTGATGAACGATTATGGACTGTTGTAAAGGGCGAGAAGGATAAGATTCTTAAGAAGGTGGCAGGGAACTATACTAAGCAACATATTCCTATAAATGCTAGAGGTACAAATAGTTATTCTCATAAAACGAAACTTGCCTATATTAGTAACAGATTTATGAACCCCATTGAAGCCGCTTTTTTCCAAGATATCTGTAAAGTCAGTATTGAAGAGAATGGATGGGCATTGTCCGAGTTGATTCAATGGCTCTATCGCTCAGCAATCCGTAATGATGAACCAATATATATTTATATCCCATCTATAAGAATGAGAAGTTTGCTGTATAAGTGGATTGAGAACGGTGGTGTATGGACTAATATCGACCCAGAGAAGTATGAGGATACTGACCACTTGGCAGAAGAAGTAAAGGAACTATTTAGTTAGTTCAGACATTTCTGTTGTCTAAAAATAAGTCTAAAGCCCCTGATATCAAGGGTTTAGGGGTTTTTCTCTTAAAAGAAACTTAAAAGAATGACTAAGAAAATGACCAAGCAGAGTCTAAAACTTAGCCTAAAGAAACGTGAATAATTGCTTGCCCTATCCCCTGGATAGGCAAAGCAACACGAAATAAAGACGCTGTTTTCAGTACGCGAGGTACTGAAAATGGCGTTTTATTCGTGTAAGTGTTAGTAACTAAGTAAGTGATAGGTACATACTGGATACAAGTAATGACGATTATGATATACTAATAAATAACAAATAATAAGGGTAAGAAAACATAATAATTTGCTGGAGGGCGAGATGAAAATTAAGAGTGTTTCAATTAACAATTTTAGGTTGATTTACAGTGCAACAATCAACATGGATAAGGGCACTACTCTTGTAGTGGGGAAGAATAACTCGGGAAAGACATCTTTTTCAGAATTGTTCAGGATTTTCTGTTCTACAACTCATACATTTCAGTTTGAGGATTTTTCGTTAAAATGTCATAAAGAGTTTTTGGAAGCATTTAAGCAGTATTCTGCAATGACTGACGACAATAGGGAAGAAACGATTCGTAAAGTACAGAGTCTTATACCTAAAATACGCTTACTAATAAACATAGAGTATTGTAATGATGATAATTGGGCGGCTCTCAAACCTTTTATTGTTAGGTTAGATTCAAGCAATACTACTAGTATCCTTTTTGAATATGCTCCTGTTTCTTCAGAGAAATTCTTGATTAGAGTCAAAGAGTTGGTTGACCAAAAAGGTAAATATGATGACACAGCGATAATTGAAAAGTTTATGGCATGTTTTGATAAGCATTACAAAGAACAAATCAGACCATATGACGATGAAATTACTACAGAGAATGTTACTTTATCACAAGTAAAAAAAGTGATGAAATGTCATTTTATATCTGCTCAACGAAATGTAGATGATAGTAACTCAAACTCAAGTAGTAAGTTATCAAAAGTATTTCAAAAGCAATTTGACATCAAGAGTGACGATGAAGTTGCAGGAAATAGCTCAAAAAAACTGCAAGAGTCTGTTGATTTAGCAGGTGTATCTATAGATGTCGAATTGAAAAAATTCTTTAAAGATTTTGTTGAGTCCTTTTCAATATTTGGCTTTCCAGGCTTGAATAACGAAAATCTTGAACTGAAATCAGTCTTGAGTACAGAAAAGTTACTTGAGAATAATGTAAGATTATTTTTTGAACATAACAGTGTTCTGTTACCTGAAAAATACAATGGATTAGGGTATAGTAACCTTATTTACATCATATCTCAAATACTAGGTTACCAGATACTTAATGAATCAACACCATCTGATTTGAATCTTATATTTATTGAAGAACCAGAAGCACATATGCATCCGCAAATGCAGAGTATATTTATCAAGAAAATAAATGAGTTCTTAGTTTCAAAGAATTTTAATGTGCAAATCGTGATTACAACTCATTCTTCACATGTTTTAGCAGATGCTGAACTGGAAAGCATAAGATATTTTTGTAAAAGAACTCAAAATATTGAGATAAAAGATTTGATGGATTTTAGTGAGCAACTTGAGTTTAATGAAATTATAGAGTTCTTGAAACAGTATCTAACATTAGGTAAATGTGACTTATTCTTTGCGGATAAAGCAATTTTGTATGAAGGAACAGTTGAAAGACTTCTTATGCCGATCTTTATTAGTAAGATGAATGACACAAACTTATCAGAACAGTACATAACTGATATAGAGGTTGGTGGAGCTTACATGCATAAGTTCAAAGAACTACTAGAGTTCCTTGAGTTGAGAACCCTAATTATTACTGATATTGACTCTGTATGTCCACAAGTTGTCAAAAATAAAACATCATATAAAAAATGTAAGGTAACCGCAAAAGTTGGTTTGCTGACTAGTAATGCAACAATAAAACAATGGTTGCCGGGGAAAAAACACATCAATGAACTTATCTTCTTGAGTGAAGATGATTGTACCTCTGGAAATATTAGAGTGGTATATCAAAAGAACATTCATAAAAAGCAAGTAAAATGTGGTCGCAGTTTTGAGGAAGCATTCATCATTGATAACTGTGGGTATATGTTTGACAATAAAGCTGAACTCTTAAGTATAAAAACTATCTTGAGCAGATATCCATCAAAAAATGAGATTAGAAACAATTCTTTTATAATTCAGGAGTATATTGACAAAAACAGTAAGAAAACGGATTTAGCTTTTGACCTTATAACTGTGAAGTGTGATAAATGGAATATCCCTAATTATATCAAAGGGGGGTTATTATGGCTGGCGAAGTAGAAAAAAGAATTTTCGAGTGTATTGATGATGGCAATAACTTTATTGTTGATGCCGGAGCCGGTAGTGGAAAGACATGGTCTCTTGTCGAAACGTTGAAGTATATAATACATTCTAAAGAGATGGAGTTTACGAAGCTTAATAAGAAAATTGTGTGCATAACTTATACCAATGTTGCAAAGAATGAGATTATTGAAAGACTAGAGCACAATAGCATAGTTGTAGTAAGTACAATTCACGATTTCTTGTGGAGTATTATTAAGAACTATCAATTTGAAATGAAGATTCAATTACTTGCTATTATAGATAGCAAGATGGATATACTAAGAAAAGACATAGATTCTACAAAGAATAAGACGACCAAGACATATGAAGGCAAAGTGAACAAGCACATAAAGTATGCTTATGCTCACTATGAACTCACTGAATACACAGGTAAGATTGTTTATTCGGATAGACCATATTTTAATAAAGGGTTGATTAGTCACGATGAAATTATACTTCTTGCCACATATTTGGTGAGTCAATATGAGGACTTGAGAAAGCTAATTACGGATAGCTATCCCATTATTTTGATTGATGAATATCAGGACACACAAGAAAGTGTTATACAGCTACTATTAGACTACCTGAGTCCGAATAAAGAAGCATTGATTGGCTTCTTTGGTGACAAAATGCAGAAAATTTATAGAACCGGTGTAGGTGAGATTGATTCAAAATACAGTCTTGTTGAAATTGTTAAGAATCAGAATTATAGATGCTCACAAAAGGTTATTGGTTTGCTAAACAAGGTACGTGATGATATTGAGCAAGTACCAACAGGAGCTAACGTGGCAGGAGAGTGTAAGTTTTTTCTTTGTAAGGATAGTGATTTTAGCAAAGAAGTAATTGCATCAAAGATGAACATGGAAATGGCAGAGTTAAAAGTATTGTATTTAACGCATAATCTATTAGCTAAAGAAAATGGGTATACAGCTTTATACACGTTTTACAATAGATATGTGGATAAAGACTGCTTAGTCTCGAATGCAACTAATAGAAGATGTGAATACGCAAACTTCATGTTTGAAATCGAGGAATTAATTGATTTTTATCAAAATTCAGATATACAAGCAATTCTAAAAAGAACAAGCTATAGCATTAACTCCATAGAGGATAAAATGAAGTTAGCTGAGTTAATTGATAAATTGATTTCAAAACGTGAAAACATGAAAATACACGATGTTATTGAGATGGTATTGAGTAATCAAGTATTAAGAGCTTCAACAAGATTTGCCAGAGTGCGTGATGATAGTGAAATGAGTAAGGAACTGAAAGAAGAAATAAAAATCATACATTATAAAGAGTTTATGAGTCTCTATAAAGCACAGAAAAATGATAGCATGTTTTCTACGAAACATGGAACTAAAGGTAGTGAGTACAAGAACGTTATTGCTGTTATTGATGACACTTCATGGAATCAATATAATTTTAATGAGTATTTCGAAAAACTTGATGGTGGAAGTGATAGAGTCAATAGAACTAGGAACCTTTTCTACGTAATTGCTTCAAGGGCTATTGATAAACTTGCTGTTGTTGCTCTTACCGACTTATCTGAGGAAGCGATAGAAAGCTTAGAATACTTAGTTGGTTCTGACAATGTAATCAACTTTAGACTAGAAGACTCATAATAATAGTGATTGGAGGGAATGAAGGTGACGAATAATTATTTTTTGGTTTGTAGTGTATGTGAAACAAACATAAATCTCAGGGCTCAAATAGGATTTTATGATATACCATTTAATATTCACTGTCCCAATTGTAAAACACATATATATGGAACGCTTTTGATAAACCAAGATACACTAGGGATAAAGCTTGATATAGTGAATGCACATCCTGAAACAACTGAAAAAAAAGAGATGAACAATCAGTACTGTGCAGAATTATCTGCGGAATTTCCAACAAGTAAGATGTACCTTAGGGATTTCGACAAGCATGATTTACCACCTTATATGAGGAATGGCATTTTTTATAATGACAACAAAGTGGCTTTAGAAGCAACAAAAAATGCAATGATTTTCTCTCAGTATTTTGATGATAGTTGGAAGAATTTAAAAGTTATGTATGACTTGCTGTGGAATGGGCAAGATTCAATTCTGTATCCTAAACTTGAGAAGGAACTAAGCCACTATGAATTTATTCCAATTCCTGGTATAAATAATAATTTGGATGCCAATATGGCATTGCATCAAATGTTAATTACCACAACAGGGATAACCAAGGCGTTAAAACCAGACACTATTAGCAAATATATGAAGGTTTCAAAGCTTATAACGGATAAAAAAGAAAACTTTTCAAAGGTAAATGATTACATTAAAGATAGTACTCTGAAGCTAGATGAAATAGAAAAAAAGGCTTTCAAGTTTGTCGATGCATTCTCAAGCATATACGAGCAACTAATCCCAGTTGTTGCATTAAGGAATGCAGATTGCCTAGGTAATGTAGATTTTGAAAAATATGGAATTATGACAACTAATTTTGAGGAATTATCTAGTTTTTACGCTGGTAGCTATGAATGGATTCTAGACAACATTGATATTGTTATTGCCTTAAATAATATAGCATGTAGAAGTAGTTATAATGAGTGCTTAAATAATAAAACTTATGAGGGTATCAAGAAAACTGGCTCTAAATACAAGAAACTCGAGTTTCTAGATGATACAGAACCATTCAGTCCACCAACTTGTAACTTGAAAAACCGAATACGAAATGCCATACAGCATATTGATGCTGAAATTGACTATATGAGTCAAGAGATAGTTTTCAAAGATACTCATCGTGGTAATACTAGGGAAGTCAGAATGTACCTGATTGAGTTTGCTGATTTATGTATAGAGAATTTCTCTGTTGTGATTTATTTACTGGAGTTAGTGTACAACTTAAAAAAGAGGGAGCTTGTTTCAAAGGGGGAAGTTCCGAGTTCAGTGTTTGATAAGAGATTTCAAGAAACAAAGAAAACCAATACTAGAAAAGTTGGTAGAAATGAGCCATGTCCTTGTGGAAGTGGGAAAAAGTATAAACGTTGTTGCTTATAATCATTATGCAAATGTATTAGTAGATAAGATATGCATAAGTAAAGAGCTTGTATTAGTAGGCTGACTCTGCTACAATAATGGCGTTAAGAATATTGAAAGTCTTAGCCTACAATAATTCAAAAATCAAAACCGATGCTTTCAGTAGGTGTTATGGGTGACGAAAGAACATACGACTACACAGTAGCCCTAAGATCTGTTGATACATCAGACTTCATGACAGCAGACTGGTCCAGAATACCTCATGAGGTACTTGCTAAAGTTTCTAATAGGATTGTTAATGAAGTGGCTCATGTTAATCGTATCTGTTACGATATTGCGTCAAAACCACTAGTTGCGATGTGTTAGAGTATTTGGTATGATAAGTAAAATTAGTAGAACATAACAATAAGCGAAATCAATAAGGGCGGAGGGCCATCAAGAGTATGAAGTGCCTCTAAACCCTTGGTACATAAGGATTCCCTAGACTGGGGTCACTTTCGAGCCTCCTAAGCGGAAGGCCGTGGGTTCGAATCCCGCCAGGAACGCTGGATAAGCACTTCGATTATGAAGTGCTTATTTTTATTGTTTGGAAGTTTTCTGATGTTTTGGCGGACGTTCTTTTGTGGTATGCCTTCTAACAAAAATGGTGGTATTTTCTATCATTGGTCCCCTTTGGAGGCTTTGTACTTTTCATCTTTTACATTTTGCCGGGTGACGAAGGAATTAACAGATATGGAGCTGAATGCTATATTGCCTAACATAATATACAGAAAATTGTAGAAGTTGACTGGGGAGATAAATGAAAGTACTGATATTTAAAGGTGAAGAGTTTCAAATTATTGAGGAAGTAGATAGAGCTTCAGACTTTGATTTACTATATGTGAAGGATAGGTATGGAGAAATCTATGAATTGAGAAGGTATGAATACTCAAAGCAAACTGATGAGTATTTTAAAAGTATCTTAAAACTGTCAAATATGGCAATTCAAAAAGTATACGGAGTAGAAGTCACTGATGGTATTCAAGTCTTAATGCAAAAGGTAGAATATAGAAATGTCATTGAAGAAATTGTTGCCACAGGTAATAATAAGAAAAGAATCAAGAGGCTATGTAAGCAACTGTCTGAGGAGAATATTAAGCCACATCGTTATCTGGTAACTAGTGGCGAGTTAATCTATTTAATTAACCCGGCTGATTATCAACAGATTTCAAAACCAAGTCGAACGAAAGAAGACAAGATTGAATTTGCTTTAAGAAGGACTTCAATCTTTATTATTGCATCAATATTTTTAGGTATTGTGATTGTATCAATTCCATTAATCAAAAGTATTTCTGAAGAGCTTAAGGTGGATAATGATATTACCGCTGATTCAATCGAAGATGATATAAACTTAGTACATAGTGAGCAGATTGTGGAGGAAAATATCCGTGAGAGTGATGATATTAGGTCAGGGTTTCGAAGTATAGACAGAGAAATGGTAACATCGGGAGAGTTCTCTTATATAGATAGCGACACTGCTATTTTTAAAGACAAAGGCATGGAAAAAGCTTTGAAAGTCTTGCTCGATAAGGGTGATGATGATCTAATATATTATTCAGACTTAGAGACAGTAAAAGAAATAGTAGTGATAGGTTCATATGTGATAAAAGACCACATGGATGTGTTCATTGTTGACCAGAGTAGTGTTTTAGGTGATAAATATTATGATTCAATTACCTATAAAGGCCAAAAAGTTACAGTTGAAGAGAGAGGTCAAATTTCTACATTAGAAGACTTGAGTATGTTTCCTAACCTTCAAACCCTAATATTGGTTAGGCAAAGTTTAGTGTCTCTGGATGGGATAGAATCATGTAACCGTTTGATAAGCTTGAACGTTACTGATAATTTTCTCCGGGACTTGTCACCAATTTCGAGTTTGCCATTGCTCATTGTTGAAGCACATCAGAATCAAATAGAAGAAATCAAAATTGGTGTAGACTTGATGAAAAATATTGAAGTGATTGGTCTTAGCTTTAACCATATATATAATGCGGATGTTCTGGCACAAGGTGAGTCATTAATTGCGATTAACCTAAAACATAATCAAATCCAGGCTCAACCGAATCTTGAACATCTATATGATCAATTATTAAATGGTAAGAGTGAATTTGATTATAAATGGGAAACCTTTGGCGGCAACCCATTTTTAGTGAACTAATTTCCAAAAAATAAAATCTGGATACAGAAGGTGCTTTTGTATTTTAGATATAAGTTTTTATGAAGGGGGGTGAGACTATGCGAAAATCAGTGCTATTTGTGTTTGCGTTTTGTAGCTTTTTGCTTATTAGTATGTATATGTCTGATGCATCAGAAGGTCCTAATATTGGTTCGGAGCATGAAGAATATGTTGATGAATCCATCAAAGAATATAGGCTTGATGATCAGGCTGGTGTGACAGCATTTAATGAAAAGAAAGTAGAAATAACTCATGTAAATGAATGCAATGAGGACTCGAAAAAGTATGGCAAGTATTTGGTTGATCTTACATTACTTTCAGATGTGTTTTGTCATGTAAATGATGCTATTGAAAGAGTTGATTCACTATTAACAGATGGTAGGGAGACTTTTCAGATCAATCTATCTTTCATTTTTTTAAGAGTAACAGGTGGTATTGATTGGTGTGATGAGAGTATAAACAGAGGGATTGAGGAACTTAAGAATTATACCTTAAGGCTCCGAGAAAAAGAAGAGAACTTAATAGCAGAGATCGAAGAAAAAATCTATACAATTCAATTAACTAATACAGGCACTACACAAGAACATAAAAATTACGAAAGTACAAAAGACATGAGTTTGAATAAACTTACAATGTCTTTATTTGCCATGAGTGAATTTATGAAATATGTCGTCATGAAAGAGAGCTTGTTTTAGTGGTAAGGAGAGAGAATGAAATATTTTTACAAACGTATGTTGAGCCTTCTATTAGTATTAACAATAGTAATGGGTGCTATAACAGTTAATGAAGTACAGGCAGTTACAGGCGGTAGTCAAGACACCGACGAAGTATTTATTTCCGGTAGTGAATCTGATCCTTATGATGTAAACTATCCAGAATATTTATGGGATAGAAGCTATATTACAGCTGTATATAAGGAGGAAATTAGGTATGAAACAGTTCAAGAAACATATACGGTTATTGAGCCTGTTACACATGTTAGACAAGAAGAACAATTAATAAGTAAAGCAACATATAAGAGGGTTCAAGATTATTATGTTCCTACAAAATATAGATACAGAACGGTAACTATAAAACCTGGTTACTATGTAAATAAGACAATTAAGACGCCTATCTATGGTACTAAAACTTATGTAGTGTCACCGGCTGAGTATCGTGAAGTAAAGGATAAGTATATACCTCCGGTATATATAACGAAGTATAAACCATATACTTATTACGTATATGAGAAGGTCTGGCGGTATGATCCAAAGTTGCCTAATGAAGGGCGATGGGCAACAATGAAAGTAGCAAAAACTAGATATAAGGCTGTTCAGAGAATGGTAAGGCCAGGATATTATAGGTATAAAACCATCGTCGTTAAACCGGCAAAGTACGGTAGACGAAAAGTAATAACCGGATATAATTATTCGACTGAAAAAGTTTGGGTACCACCAGTTACTGAAAGTCAAAGGTCCGTAGTCCGTTCTGGGTATTGGGTTTATAAAACTGTAATTGACCAACCTGCAGTATACGGTATGGTCGATGTAGAGTACACCGTTGATGAGCCAGTAGAAAAAAAACGTACTGTGTCAAGAAAGATCATTGATTCAGTTCGCGTTGATGGTACGGGAGGCTACTTATATACAAGAAAAGAAAACCTTCCTATAGAACCAAGCTCTAGCCAAATCAAGCAGATGTTTGAGCTAAAAGCCCGTTATGAGACTGAAACAAGCCCAGAGCAAAGAGCTGATATTGCAGCGAAGGCAGCGGATCTTAGGACTGCACTTAATGATGATAGTTTTGGTGCATCACTTAGTTTGAGTGCTTTCTATGATGCCTACTTGGACAAAATCAGTGTTACAGGATATAGTAGCGAAACAATTAACACTGCAATCAATGGATGTCCAGAAGGGTCAACTGTTAAACTAGTTAAATTTGATGAATTAAGTAATAAGGCTGTTGTTATCTTTGGTAGAGGTAGTAGCTCTAGTGCTAAGGTTATTAACCTAGACCAAATAGTCGGATATGAGAAGACGCCAGTAGAAACAGATACTTTTGCATCAATTTATGAGGAATTTTTAAGTTTAAGAAAAGAGTTTGATAATGCGACTTCTGAAACATTGAAAGGAATCTATGAGCAGCAAGCTTCTAGTGCTTTAAGAGAGTTAGGATTAAATGATAGTATTATTTCTAAACTGATGTATGTTCCTTATGAAGTTTTAGAAAGCTGGTTAAGTGATGGCTTGACTTTGGAGTCCCTATTAGATCTTTATCAAATATGGGAGGACTCAAAATTCACCAATCAATATCTCGAACTCATTGCATTGAAAGAAGAATCAGAGAATGCAAGTAGTTTCCGAGAGGCAGATAGTAAAAATCTTGCATGTATTAACATGGTAAAAGAGTTGGGATTAAGTGACGATTTTGCTCGAGCTCCAGCAGCTCAAATGAAAGTGTGGAGTGGCGATGAACTTGAAGAAGTCAATTCAAAGTTTGTTACATGGCGAGATGATGTGGAAGAAAAAATTGCTGCAAAAGAAGCTACATTGCAAGGAAACGAAGGGATTAGTGGTCAAGACATCAAAAACATTGTTACGACAATACTTGATGTAGTAGGCTTTTTCCCAGGAGTCGGGACTTTTGCTGACGTTCTGAATGCAGGAGTTAGTCTTCTGCCTGAAATCAATATTCTAGAAGCGTTTTTTAGTGTTGTGGCAGCAATTGTACCTTTCGTTGGAAACGCTGTGGGTACACTGTTCAAGAGTGTGGCAAAATTAGTTGATAAAGGCGATAATATTGCAGATTTACTTAAACAGATTGGAAATTTATTTGAAATTGTTGATAACTCTGCAATAGTAACTAAAATTAAGGATATAGCTGATCTTGCAGTTGGTTTTATGAAAGGGATTGGCGGCAAAATATCAGAAGCAATTACGAAATCCCCGATATACAAATGGCTAGGTCAGCCAATCGTAAATGGTATAGATAAGGTTGTATCCTTCTTTGATGGCTATGTTGATGATATAGCTACAAAAATCGATGATGAAGTTGGGAATTTTTGTGGTAAAATTGATAATAGCATTAAGGGTACTAGAAAACTTAACATTGCAGATGATGTTGCTAGTCTAGCTGGTAAGTCAAGTGATGAGATAGCTCAAATGCTTGATAGCGTTGATGAATTGGTTCTTAAGAATGGCGATACCATTAAGACAGCAGATATCAAAGCAAAAATGTTGGAAATTAGTGATATTACCAGTGAACCTAAAACTATTGCTGAAGCAATAACGGATATCAGAACTGATAACATAATAAAGAATGGGACAGGTCTTCATTCAACATTGTCCAATAAAGCAACTGATTTCAAGAATAAGATTGATGATATTCTGACAAGGAGTCAAAGTAGAACGTCAGGTAATGTTGGAACAGCAACAATAGATATTGATGGAGTTTCAAAAGAGATGAATGCCTTCAGTAAGTTTGATGATGTTACTGATATAGGAAAAGGAAGCTTTACTAATCAACAATCGTTAGATTACATCGAATCTGAAAACATAGTTTTACTAAAGAATGAAAGTGATAGAGTTTTCGATACTAGTGTGGTTAAAGATTTTGATAGAGAAGTAGATACCGAATCAAAAATCCTTGAAGAAATTGCATCACAGCTAGGTAATAATCGTGATGCTACAGGAACAATAGATTTGTTTACAACACGTGAACCATGTGCGAGTTGCAGAGGAGTTATGTCTCAATTTATGGACAGATATCCAAATATTGAAATAAATATTTATCACAATTAGGAGGAAACATGTATAAAGAGTATCTAGTAACATATATGCGGAGTAATATACAAGATGAAAAATTAATTGAATTAGGAAGAAGATTTAATTTCACAATTGATGAAGATTTTATTGAGGATAAGATATTTCATGGTTGTCAAGGGAAATTTTCCAAGGAGAACCTTGGCACTGGGGATTTATACATTTTTAAATCTTCATCAGATGAGATGTTACTAGTAAACACTTATTTGAATCCTAAAGACCAATTAGAATTAATGCAGTTGGGTGTTAGATGTAAATCTGATATTTCAGAGTCTCTAAAAGAAGAGATGTTAAAATGTTTTGAAGAGGAAAAAAGGCACCCTATCAAAGAAAAACTTCGTGAGTATGAGAATAATTTGATAAAAAGCATTAGTTCAGCAGAGTTCATTGATGAATCGATATTTTATGGTAAGAAAAGCATCAATGAATCTATAAGAGTAGTTGTACACGAAACTGCTTAACCCCACCCAGTACCCAGTAAACCATTAACACAACTAAGATTAGAGGTTACCCTTGTTATATGTGAGAAAATTTCTCGAAATTTCCCGCCCACTGCAGGCTTGAAAACACTATATAAATAGGGTTTCTCAAAATCTTAGAAAAATTAACTGGATTTTCTTTTACTTAAAGCCAACAATGTTCCCATCCTGATTATGACTAGTTGGGCGGGGAAGAAAGGTCTTGATAGAACACCAATATTAACCGCAACAAGACTATACCCTATACCGACTAATAAAGTGGGTGGCATTGAATTTCATTGTACCCCACCTCCAAAAGAGATGCTTTAACTACTATAACCAGTAGTAGTAGAGCATCTTTTATTTTGTCCACTAATAGGCTTTCCAATAGCCTTTTAAAGCCCTTCTAACATACTCGAGGTAATAAGTATACCCCGAATGAGCACTATGCTTAAAGGTTTGAATAGGTGACCCCACCTTTGTTGTGAATTCTCTTAGGTTCGCCGTTCCTCTGTCTATAAAAGTCAAAACTTATACTAGCTATAAATTTTATCGCAACAAAAAATATTATCGCTACGACTGATAAGGTGAGGGCAATAAAGCACCTCGAAAAAAACTAGGAGGTATTCGGAATGAGTAAAAAAAAACAAGAACCAATTTCAAAGAAATCAGCAACAGAGGTAATGACAGAATTAGCATCAGATGATTTGACCAATGTGTGTCATAAGTATTTTGTCCAGATACCCCACAAGTTACTTAGGTGTTCTAACTTAAGTCACCAAGCAAAGATTATTTTGTTTGATATTATTGGGTATATGGGAAACAACAGTTACGCTTACCCACCCATTGAGGACATCGCTTTAAACTTTGATATGAATCATTCTACCGTTAGAAAGTACATTAACGAGCTAGAGGATAAAAAGATATTGAGGGTGGAACGCAGGCATAATAATACGTATTTCATTTATGATGAACTTAGGTTATCAGGCTACATCATAATCTCTGAGGTTATTCATGCATATCGAAGAAAGATGAAGCAGGTTAAAAATATATCAGAACGGAAGAAAAATATGTTCTTGAAAAGCATTATGGACTCTCCCGAATATCAGAGTGCATTGGCTGTAGTAGAAGGGAATCGATTTAATCTAATGAAGGATAGAGACCAGCTATGAAAAGTCAAGTGATCCCGATATTAATGGTATACTAAGAGTAATTGATGAAAGAAACGAAAAACTATACTCAGATGATCCCGTTATGCTGAGTAATGATCAATTGCTGGAGATATTTGGTGATGATGTAATACAAATTTATACAATTGGAGAGCCAAGTGGTGCACAAGATGAAGGACTTCTAGAATTTATTGAATGCAACAGTCCATTTCATTCTAGTGTTGATGGAGTATCAGTTAGTTCTAGCTTAGCGCTTTTCTATGGGATGCAAAAAGGTGATGGAGTTATTAGAGATAATAATAATGTAGTATGGACAGAATCTGAAGCTGAAACATTTGTATACAATATTGAAGCCAATATTTTGTTGCAGTATGTGTGGTCAAATGATGCAACCGATCTAACAGATTTTTATGGAAGAACTACTTCTATCAATGTTGCATTTACGGTACCAATTATACCAACAGTAGGAGTAGGAACCTCTATTGGGTTTACAGATGATAATATAAGGATAAATTCAATAGATATAACATATGGAGTATCAGGATTCTCAATAGAAATAGGTGGTGCGGAATCTTGGACTTGGCCTAAGTAGAAAGGAAGTGACATAAATGTTGTGCATAAAGCGAGTTTTCATTGCTGGAATTGCATTGATACTAAGTAAACTGATTTTCATCTTATTAGAGTACCCAATAGAAATTGATACGTATAAGACCTGGTTTTGGTTATCATATATTAGCTTTTTTTTCTTATCATTGGTTATGTACGAATTGATTTATCCATATAAAATATATATAGACGATAATGAGGTCAGCATACAGAGATTTTTTATGAAAAAGTCATTTAAACGAAAGGATATAGAATTCCGATTGAATAATAAGCCTTTTATGTCTGAAGTATACTTGAATAATAAACTCAATGGTAAAAAAATCAAAAAAGTAAATGAGAATATGTATGATAATTTTGAAGCTTTAAGAATGTTTTGCTTGTAGATTAATAATGATAGAGAGCACAACCAATAGAGGTCTGCACTTGCAGATCTCTATTCCAACATAATTAACTTTGGCGCAATTAGATATTCGGAACATAATCCTTCTTATCACGCATTATTGCAAATATTATATACGTCAGTTTCCTTGATACCGCACCAATAGCGGTCATGTGATGTTTGCCTTCAGCTCTTTTCTAACTGTAATAGGCTTTTAATGCTGGGTCATATTTTGATGCGCATATGGCTGCCATCCAGATGGCTCTTCGCAAGTAAGGGGAACCTCGTTTAGACATTTTGTTATGGTTTGAGTTGAATTCACCGGATTGAGTTACACTTGGATCAATACCTGAAAAAGCAACAAGTTTTGATGGATCTTTGAATCTAGAGATATCACCAATTTCGCTTTCGATCGATGCAGCTAGAACAATACCGATACCTGGTATCGTTGTTAAATGTGAATCTAGCTGTACAAAATAGGATTCGATCTCTTTTTCAGTTTCTTTGATTTGTCCTTCAATAAAGGAGATTTCAGCAATGATTTGACGAAGCTCAAAGCTAAAAGCATCAGTTGCAAACTTAATGCCAAAGCTGTCTTTGGCTGATTCTTTAATAAGTTTTGCTTTTGCATGACTAACAGTTCCATGACTTGCTTTCTTAAGGAAATCAGCGAGGTCTTCAGTACTAATTTTTAAGATTTCTTCAGGTGTTGTATAAGTTTCTAATAATGCTCTAGATGATGAACCAAAAGTATCCGTGAAAAGTTTGTGGTACTCAGGGAAGACTTGATCAAGTATAGCGATAGCTTTAAGTTTGAATTCTGTTGATTGATCAACAAGGTATGATCTGAATCTAGTCAGTTGTTTAAGTGCCATGATGAGTTCGTTACTTAATTGAGTTTCGGTATAACGACCAAAACGAATAACTTCTGCTATAATAAAGGAATCAACAGAATCGTTTTTTGTTTTACGAATATATAGTTTTCTTAAGCTGTTTGACTGAATGGGATTAATAACGTGGACAGTGAAGTTTCTGTCTACAAGATAGCAATACAAAGATAGCCAGTAGTGACCAGTTGCTTCGAGTCCGAAGACAAATGTTTCATTATGTTTGTTTGCTCTATGTATGTGATCAAGAAGTTTGGCAGCACCTGCATTAGAATTAGTGAAAGAGAAGGATGCTCCAAGAACTTTACCTTTATCATTAATGATAGATGCTTCATGTCGATTATTTGCAATATCAATACCAACGATTAACATGTTTCGACCTCCAATCAAAGTACCCGACGAACAAGGGTGACGAAGTCATTTTTACAAAGTAAAAATACCGATAGCAGTGTGATTAGGATGAACCCTCACCACTTCTTAAGTTACAACCTAGCACGAGATACGAAGAGAAAGCAAATGCCAACCAACATCCAGCTCATTCGCAAAATCTCAAGAAGCAGAGGCGACAGTCTCATCAAGGAGGAGAATTAACACTCAAAGGACCCGACGAACAAGGGCGACAAAGTCGTTTTCACGGAGTGAAAATCCCGACAGGGGAGTAAACGCGGACTCCCTACTGCTATGAGTTTATTATCTAACTTTAAAGTAGAACTGACAACGTTGTGAAGGTTCGAAGAACCAGAAAGCTTTAATGATTTTATGTGAAACATCAGTCTCAAGCGACGAGAATTAATATATCTCAAGGGGACGAACTATGATAAACAGTGATAAAACAGCAAAAAGCTTAGATGAATTCTCTAAGCTTATTATACTAGGGGACGAGTAATCTTGCGAAATATGCAACTGGGCTTGATACTCATATGGTTACACCAAGTTTCTCACGTAGTAAAGGAATCTCAGGTGGTCATAATTGGGATACTATAAAAGCATATCTAGATAGTATTGGTGAAGAAATAAATATAGTCGAAAGAATTGAAAGTGGTATTGATGGAGTATATGAAATTAAGTATCAAGTAAAACGTGCAGATGGAACAGGGTTTAAAGAGGGGATAAAGACTAAAACATTCTATGATTCTTCTAAGTTTACGGATGCGCAAATGTTAGAATATGGAAAGCAGGCTATGCAAGAGGGGCTAGATAATGCAAGAATAATCCTAACCGATGGTAATAATATTAATAACATGGTACAAGATACTTCAGAAAATGGAATTAAATTTATTGGATATATCAATAAGGAAACGGGTATAATCAGCAATTTCCATCCAGTAAGCAATTTCTAGAAAGGATGATAATGAAAAGGTGTAGGGCTTTAGAAGGATTAAACAATAAGTACGCGGCAATGGTTAATTATTATTTATCACTTCCAGCAAAAAGTTTTTTGGAAGCATTAAAATGCTTTACTAGACTTGGTGGCTTTGGTGATGAGTATCATGACTGCGAGTTCAGCGAATCAAAGGATAAAGCAAATTTTGTTATTTATTATGATTGGACAAGTGAAGTAGAAATATCTACAATGTTAAGTTTTGATGAGTATTTTTATTACTTGACAGAAGTATCTAATGTTTATCTAATAAGTTGTCCTGAAAGTAAGAAAGAAGTTGAAGACCTTCTAAAAGAAATTTGCACACTCTTTAGCTAAAGGATAATTATAAGGATATAGCAGTAATAAGAACTACAAAAGTGGTGGAATTGACAAACACAGTCGTTCCATCACTTTTTTATAGTATAATTGTTATTGAACTGACTGCAGTACTACATCTGAGACCAGCTATATAAAGTCAAGTGATGGTCCATTAGAAATGAACTTGCAATTATTTGCTGATAACTCAAAGAGATATACACCGGATCAACAGACTGTGATAGAATTAGCAAAAGACGCTAAGAAGAGTAGCGGTTCTACTCTTGATGAAGCCAATATTCTAATGAATTGGGCTGACGAGTATAATATCTCTTGGCATGGACCTGAAATTCATCCAGATAGATCTGGTGCAGCTAGCAATATACTACATTATCATAGTGGAAAACAGGGTCATATCCTGATTATAGAAGAGTTAGAGGAGTTAATAAAGTAGATGAATATATATATTAAGTATGACGAGGAAATAACTAGAGGTGATGAGCTTACAATTCCTGAAACATGTGATAAAAGCTTGGAATTGCTACAAAAAGAATTTTTAAAGTGGATGTTCGATAAAGATGTTGACCATAAATATTGGAAGGTCATAAATGATGTAAAAGTCTATTGCGAATATGATTCTACTGCATTTGTAGACTGGCTAAACTCAAATGTTTTTATTCAAGGTGAAAAAGCAAGTGTCCTGAAGAAAGATATCGAGACAGACAATAAGGATTTTGAAGTACTATATTTTTAAACACCACTAATAGAGGTCTGCACCAGCAGATCTCTATTCTTTACCTATTTAGTTTAATCGTGACGCAGAACAGGCACATAGTCCTTCTTATCACGCATAAGAGCATAGATTATATTCGTTAGTTTCCTTGATACCGCACCAATAGCGGTCATATGATGTTTACCTTCGGCAATCTTTTTGTGATAATAAGCTTTCATTGCAGGATCATATTTAGCGGCATCGACAGCAGCCATCCATAGGGCTCTACGAAGATAAGGTGAACCTCTCTTGGACATTTTGTTATGGTTAGACGAGAATTCACCGGATTGACTAACACTTGGATCAATGCCTGCAAATGCAACAACTTTTGATGGATCAGAGAACCTAGAAATATCTCCAATTTCATTTTCAATGGTTGCAGCAAGAACCATATCGACACCCGGTATAGATTCTAAATGTGAATCGATTTGTTCATAATAGATGGTAATCTGTTCCTCAATAAAAGAGATTTCAGCAACGATTTGGCGAAGCTCAAAAGCAAATGCATCAGTAGCAAAGGTGATACCAAAACTCTTAGCAGCTGACTCCTTGATTTGTTTAGCTTTAGGCATTCGAAGTGTACCATGATTGGTTTTAATCAAGAACTCAGCCAAATCTTCTGTACTAATTTTAAACAGTTCTTCTGGTGTTGTGTAGGTTTCCATAATGGCTCTTGCAGAGACACCAAAGGTATCAGAAAAGAGTTTCTCAAACTCTGGAAACACTTGGTCAAGGATTGCGATTGCTTTAAGTTTGAATTCAGTAGATTGGTCAACAAGATAAGAACGGAATCTTGTTAATTGCGTAAGCGCCATGATGACCTCACTACTTAGCCGTGTTTCAGTATAACGACCAAAACGGATAACTTCAGCAATGATGAAGGAATCTTTTGAGTCATTTTTAGTTTTACGAATATATAATTTTCTCAAGCTGTTTGATTGTATTGGGTTGATGACGTGAACTGTGAAGTTTCGTTCTACTAAGTAAGAATAGATTGACAACCAATAATGACCTGTGGCTTCCATACCAAAAACGAACTCTTCGTTGTTCTTATTATGTTTATGAATGTGATCTAGAAGTTTAAGCGCACCCGCATTTGAATTAGGGAAAGAAAAAGATGCTCCTAATACATCTCCCTGATCATTAATAAAAGATGCTTCATGTCGACGTTTAGCGATATCAATACCAACGATTAACATATGATGACCTCCAATCTAGCAGCCTTTATTGAGATGAACCCTCAGTACTTCCCAGGTTACAACCTAGCATGAGATACGAAGAGTACAAGCAAAAGCACCAACATCCAGCTCATTCGAAAAATCCAAGGAAGCAGAGGCGATAGTCTCATCATCGAGGAGTAAACCCTCAGGGGAGTTAATCCGAAGACTCCCTACTGCTATGAGGTTATTATCTCAAAGATGGGAAGTTTTTTCAATTAAGTGAAGGTTCGAAGATGTCATCAAAGCGTTTGATTATCAGGGAAGAGCATCAGTCTCAGACAACGAGAATCTTAGGCGATCCAAGGGGACGGAGTATAACTTCATAAGTGAAGTATCAGTCTCAAGTACCGGATAAGCCTATGAACTCAAGGGGGCGATAGATTAGCTTTGCCCTTAATAATAGCAAAAAAGCTTAGATGAATTCTCTAAGCTTATTATACTAGGGGACGAGTAATTTTAGGAAATTCACCGATAGAGCTGATGCAGAAGCATGGGCAAAAAATGTTTTTGGTGATTGAAACAAAGCTTTAGATGCTAATGAGTTAGAAGCAATAACTGAATATACTGGTGCTGCCTATGGGAACATAAATGCTAAACTGATAGGATTTGATGCTGACTTTGTTGGAGATAATGCAAAGTATTGTGAGGATTTAACTCAGGCATTAAACAAAAGTAGTATACCTGAAAACATGACTTTATACAGAGGTACATCAAAAGATATGTTAGGAAGTCTTAAAAATGCTTCTCCAGAGGAGCTAATAGGTAAAGTAATCGAAAAAAAAGGTTTCATGAGTACTAGAATGATACCTGAGGGTCAATTTGGTGGTGATTTATCTCTAATAATCGAAGCGCCATCAGGTATAAAAGGGGCATTTATTGGTGATTTAAGTAAAGTACCTTCAGAGGTATAGGTTTTACTACAACAAGGTCAGGAAATGATTATTAAAGAGGCTTCTAATGTCAATGGTACCCTTCAATTAGTAGTAGAAATTATAAATTAGGAGTGGTGATTTTGAACGAGAACAGATGGATGAAAATGGATAAGGGTACATGGAATATACATGTACTTCAATGTGAGGAATGCATTTACAATGAAAAGAATCCGATGGCTTGTAAAATGTATCAGGATAGAAAGCCAAGAGTTATCCTGAAGAGGCTCGAACCTTGTCCAAAGTTTAAACAGAAGTAATATCATGAAGATGGGTTACAACCCATCTTCATTTCAATTGTACTAAAATATTAAACTCAATGCAGTACAACATCTGAGGGGCGAGTAATCTTTACGATATAACAAAAATCACTGATGTTGATAACTTTAATAACTCGGGTTTGAAACACGTTCTGGAAGGTAGCAATGGTGGTGGATTCCATTATGAGGGCATGCCAAATGCAAAAGGTTCAATTGTACCAGGAACAGAATCTATTCCAAATAGTTATGGAGTATATGAAGTTCAAGTTTAGTTTAATGGTGTTCTTAAAGCTGGTAATGGTGGATACTCAACAATGTTCCCGAAAAGTTGGACACCTCAACAGGTTGTTGACTCAATTAATGAAACTTTCAGTAATAAGGTGTTCCTAAATGGAAATACTTATGAAGGAACGTTAGCAAACGGAATGAAAATACAAATGTATATAGATAGTGCTGGGAAAATAATATCAGCATTTCCAAAACTATAATGGAGGGATAAATTGAAATACGATCACCATTTTGAAAGAGTTAGATTAGCAAATGATTCAGAAAGTTTAGTTATACGATTACCAAAGGACATCGAGTTAGTTGAGACATTCTTAATCTCTGATATTCAGAGTGGTGGGAGAGCCTATCAATGGGTCATGGATAAATTTGATGAAGTCTTGAATGGTACATCGGAGTATAGTTCGATTCAAGGTAATATCTGTAGGTTAGAAATTAAAAATGATTATACAAAGGTAGTTGATACACTGAATAATGATGTTGAGACTAACAATTGTACAATTGAAACGCTTGAACTAATTGAACTAATCAAAATTTGGGTTGCTGAAAATAACAAATAGAAGTGTCCCCCAAAAAAAATATTAGTGGTGGAATTGACAATCATAGTCGTTCCATCACTTTTTTTGCTTTTGAAGAGAACAATCGCACTGCATAATCTATGTTCTGCAGTCAACAACATGAGAGTACCAACAGAAACAAACGGAAAGTAGGGACATTCCATAAGAACTGAATTGAAAACACGATAAAACGACTAATACGAGCGAGGAGACCAATGGTGAAAATACCATTGGTTTTTTGCGGGGAAAGGATTTACACATGAATTACATTGAAACCTTTGAGTCATACCTCGAGTAATCATTGATAATGTTCTTGTAGACTTATGCGATGATGCCGGTAATTTTCTACTAGTTTTTCTACCATAACTAGAAAAACTACATAATACTTAAAAAACTTATTAAACCAATAAAAACCTTAAAGCCACTAATCAAGGGGACTACAGCAGTTTCATAAAACGAGGAAGTACTACAAGAACCCAACCTCTAGAACTCCTAAGGGTCAGAGAGTGGCCGTGGGTTCGAATCCCGCCAGGAACGCTGGATAAGCACTTCGATTATGAAGTGCTTATTTTATTAAAACAGACTTCTATATCTTATATAGTTTTATCATTATGGTGTGTCTTTGGACAGGTTGGATAACTTTATATGGAACATCTGGTAATAGCTGCGGCCTCCTTTTAAAGCTGCTGGATTTTGCTTTTTATAACCCTAACAGATTATACAGCACCTGAGCCATCTGGGCACGGGTGGAATTGCCTAGCGGGTCAAGGTCACCGTCATTTCCGGATATGATGCCTGATGAAACGAAAGCTTCCATTGCCTGTTTGGCATAATCAGAAATTGCGACGGAATCGCTGAAATCGGACAGGGAAATGTTGCCGACCATTTCCGGTAATTCTTCAAGGGCATCAAGTGTGCGGTATAAAAGCGTAAACATATCCTGCCTTGTTATTTCGGCTTCAGGTGCAAACAAATTATTACCTATACCGTCTGTTATGCCAAGGCTCTTAGCTGCTGCGAGATAATCCGTGTAATACGTATCGCCTGCGTCGTCGAAGTTATCGACGGCGCTCTTGTCTGTTCCGATAGCGAAAGCGCGCATGAGCATCACAATAAACTGCCCACGAGTCAGATGAGTGTCGGGGCTGAACATATCGTCGCCCGTTCCGTTGGTAATCTCCCGTGCTGCGCAGAATATCACTGCGTCGTAATACCATGCATCTTTCAAAACATCATCAAAGGCCACATAGTTGTAGCCTACCGCATATATAGAAAAATGACCTGTAGAAAACCCGGTGTTTATTGAAGTGCCATCATAAGTAGAATCTGTCATAACGATAAGCTCGCCGTTATCCGTTATATAGTAAATTACAATCCTGTTTAAATCCTCATCCCCTACGGGCGTATACGGTATGGAAACATGAGCCAGCCCGCCGCCAAAGGAAGAAAGATCATTACCGCCTGCATTGAGCTTGAATTCATAAGCAGGACGGTCGCCAATCAGTTCCCGCGCTTCGTCGGACAGTGAAGACGTGTCTGTATTTACTATGCTTAGCACGATGCTGCCTGAACCGGCTGTGTCCGAGATAAATTCAGCCGCCGTTTGGTCGAAAGTGACCTCTACAAACTGCGTCGCGATTTTAACCGAATCGCCTGTGACCCTGCTGAAATCGTCTCCGTTTATTGTGACATCATAACCGTCCTCTGTTTCTTTAACGGCGCCGGTTATAGTCTTGCCGTCTGGTGTAGTTATACCTACCGCCTTGGAGCCCTCTTCTTCATCACCGTCGTTATTGTCATCATAATAATATGTTCTTTGCTTTACAGTGAACTCGGCGCTTGCTGCATTGCTGCCGGAGCCTGCCGTAATCGTAAGAGTTCCGGCGTCAATGTCCGGTACAATTAAAGTAGTGCTGAAAGTACCGTCGCCTTCGGACAGCACCGGCTCAATAAATACAATATTGCCGTCTGCATCTATGGCTTTTACGGTAATCCATTCTTCCGGGTCATAGGTACCGGACGCGGTGATATTGTCTCCCGAATAGCTGCTTTGCTTGCTCAACATCAGTGTGACATCCGCCGCGAAGACTGTAATTATTAGCAATTGCATAAGTAGTGCTCCGGTCAATATTACGGCGCTTATTTTTTTAGTCATTATTCAACCTCCAAACTATAGAACGGCCGGAGCCGAACCTGAATTATTCGACAAGGAATCCACGATGTATACCAGTATCACATTGCCCATCGTACCCACATAGGTAAAGGGCACCCATTGCCGGGTTCCTTTATTTTTACATATCTTTTCATCCCTCCTGATTTTATTTCTTAATCATCTCAAAAATCTCGCTGGAGGATAATTCTATCTTGTCGTCCCAGCGGATCACCGTGCCGTCCGTTTCCGCCTGCTTGAAGAACGTCTCGTCACGGAGCAGGCCGAAGCGGATGGTTTCAAGCTTAGGTTTTAGATTCAGCGTGATACTTCCGCCGTTTGTCAGTAGCACCTCAAGCTGATAGTCCTCTCTTGGTTTAACTTCTTTTATCTCTACCATAAAAACCTCCATTCCGCCGTAAGGTATGCATTGACATAAAATCCTTCGACCGCTTAAAGTACATTGGGATTGCTCGCCGCGTCGTTGGTGAGCTCATCCAAGATATAAACTAGTATCACATCGCCTGCCTGCACATTGAAGGCCGAGCCCGAATAGTCAACCGTATCGTAATTGGCCTTATTGAAGCTAAATGCTACCTGCGCACCGTTTCGTGTTTGTACAAACACGCAGATTTCTTTACCGGCATGACCGGTGACGGCGGAAATATCGACGCCGAAGTATGTAAAACCTGAAACGCCGTCATTGACGGTCAGCTTCGGGATACCGTCGGCTGTATAGCTGCCGGTATACGCCATGTCCCCGTCGGAGGTAATCAGGTATGCGCCATTGCCGCAGCCCTTTTGCACAACAAGAGTATAGCTTTTATTGCCTACGACTGTATTCCCGTCCGTTGCGGTGATGGTCACATTATATGTCCCTTCGTCACCATCCATCGGCGTACCGGAGAGGATACCCGTGGCACTGGCGAGAGATAATGCTGTCGGAAGGCCTGTGGCGCTCCAAGTGAAGGAGCCGTCGCCACCCTCTGCCAACATGGTCACGCTGTAAGCGCCCCCGACGATACTGACGGGGAGAGACACATTGGTGATTTCAATTTCCGCCTGCCGTGTTACCGTGACGGTGTAGGTCTTCGTCGTGACACCGTCGCTGCCGGTGACATCTATGGTGACCGTATTGCTGCCTACTGACAGATTCACAGGAGCTGTAGTATCCTGCTCGTTGACAGTAACCGTCGAGGCATTGTCAAATGCCGTTGGCGACGCAGTTAGGCTGGTGATGGCATTGGCAACCGTCGCTGTGTACGCATAAGTCGTGCGGTTAAAGCTTGGAGAAAGCGTTACGCCAGACAGTGACAGACCGCTGAGCGTTGCGTCGCTGGTTCCGCGATTGATTATTATGGTATAGGTTTTCGTCGACGCGTCCTGCGCGATGACCATAATTTCAACGGTGCTGTCACCCACAGATAGCGGTAAGCTTTTCGTGACATTCTGAGACAAAATCGCACCGTCCAGAAGCATGACGGCCTTGCTGTCATCTGTAGATGCGGTCAGGTCTATAGACGTAACATCGCTGCCGACTGTAACGTAATAGGACGACGTCGTCGCATCGAAGCTGAGTACATCCGGGGAAAGCGATAAGCTGCTTAAATCGGTGTTGCTTACCGTACCGTTTACCGAGATGATATAGGATTTTTCTATCCCGTCCTGGGCGGTAACCACAATAGGAATCAGGTTTGCACCGTTATCCAGGTTGACCGTTGTTTTGGTTCCGCTTGTTGCCTCCACACCGTTTATTTTCAAAGTTGCGCCAGAATCTTCGGTGACTGCCGTAATGTCTATGCTGTCGATGTCCGAAGCATCGACGGTGTAGACCACTTTGTTCGCGTTGAAATCAGGACTCAGCGTGCCCTCGCTTATCAATAGGTTTTTTAAATTTGCCGACACGTTCACCACAACAACTACCGTTACGCTCTGCCTGTCCAGCGTCGCTGTAATGGTGTCGAGTCCGGTTGTATCTGCCGTATACGTCGCGGTTGCCTCACCGGCGGAAAATTCTGAACTGCTGGGGTCAAATGTTCCGTTTGCAGAAAAGCTTATGGTACCTCCGGAAAAAAGGTTCGACACGGTTTCTCCAGCATTATTCTTTGTTAGGTTGACCGTTATTTGTGTTGTCAGACCCGAGGCAACTATGTCGTCAGCGGCGGAGATGGTTAGAAGCAGATAGTTCGTAGGCGTAATACTTGACTCATCGGTGGAGGGCGCGTTGTTTGAACCCCACCAGTTGTTCTTGGCACTGCCGGACGAAGCGTAAATCAAACTGTAGTTTCCGGCGACGCCGGCAGTGCCGGAAGTACCATAGCTACCATAATTTTTATAGCCACTGCCGCCTTTGCCGGCTGAGTTTCCAGCAATATTGCATCCTGTTATATTTAAATCACCAGTTGTATGAATAGCACCACCGCTGCCGCCTGAGCCTCCATCACCACCACTACGGGCACCACCGCCACTGCCTCCCTTGCCGGCTGAGTTTCTAGTAATATAGCATCCTGTTATATCTAAATCACCAGTTGCATAAATAGCACCACCGCTGCCGCCTGAGCCTCCATCACCAGCAGTCCCTGAGCCAGAACCACCATTGCCGCCCTTGCCGGCTAAGTTTCCAGTAATATTGCTTCTTGTAATACTTATACTACCGGTTGAGTAGATAGCACCACCGTTGCCGCCTGAGCCTCCATCACCACCACTATTGGAACCACCGCCACTGCCGGCATTGCCGGCTGAGTTTCCAGTAATATTGCTTTTTGTAATACTTATACTACCGGTTGAGTAGATAGCACCACCGTTGCCGCCTGAGCCTCCATCACCAGCAGAACTATTGCCAGAACCGCCACTGCCGGCATTGCCGGCCGAGTTTCCAGCAATGTTGCATCCTGTTATATTTAAATCACCAGTTGCATAAATAGCACCACCGTTGCCGCCTGAGCCTCCATTAGTAGCGGAGTGGTTGTAATATTTGCCGGCTGTTCCCTTTTTGACGCTATTGTTTTTTATGATACAGTTTTTCATAATAAGCAAACCTTCGCAGTAGATACCGCCGCCGTTTGATGCTTTTCCTTTTTGTATGGTCAGGTTTTCAACAGTTACCGATATGTTTGACGCTGTGATGTTGATGACCCTGCCGGAAGACGAACCGTCAATGATCGTCGTGTCCGCAGTATCGCCGATCAGACTTATCGTCTGTGTAATCGTCAGATTTTCGTTGTATGTATCTGCGGCAATATATATCACCGGGTTTGAGACGTTTTGCCCTTTCACATAAGTAATCGCCGTTGCTATAGTCTGGAATGCGGTGTCCGAGGTACTGCCGCTGTTTGAATCATTGCCGTTCGTCCCGTTTACGTAGACCACCAAGTCATACTTTGTATCCGCATGTGCAGGTAGGGTAATTTGCGGCAAAAGCCCTATGATAAAAATCAGGACGACTGCGATGGATAAAAATTTATGTAGCCTTTTTTTGATTAATTTTTGCATATTATATAACCTTCTTTCTCAACGATTTTATTTTTTTATCAGCTCAAAACCATGCTTGACGACAGATCTACCTTGCCGCCGTTTTCCAATAGAATCTCCAATTGATGATTCTTTCTCGGACGGACTTCTTTAATCTCTGTCATAAAAATACTCCAAAATAAAAAATAACCACTATACAGATTGTACAGTGGTTATTTCCCTTTGTAACCTACCCACCGGGTAGTTTTTTGCTATTTCTTTTCATTTAATGCTTCAAAATGCTGTTTCAGTAATGCGCGGCTGCTGATGGAGAGCTTTGAAAAAACGGATTTCAACGTAAATTTAACAGTGTTTACGGAAATGAAGAGCTTGTCTGCAATCTCTTTGTTGGTTATCCCCCGGGCGGCTAGGTGGGCTATCTCGGCTTCCCTGTCTGTGAGCTTCGGTTTTTCCTCGTTAAAATACGTCTGTTTGATTTTCTCCTTTGCAGCGGCATAGGTTTCATACAGCGTCAGTATCTTTTGTGCCTGCTCCTGATGGACACCCTGCGTGGTATACTCCCGAATCAGTGGCTCTATATAGTCGCAGTTTTCCACAAAGGGCATATAGAGCTTGTCTGGCATAGCGATGTCCATGGCTTTTTTTAGGCTTTCCCGGGCATCATTGCGTCTATGAATTTTCCAGTTTGCCGCTGCCATATAGATGTATGTATATATAACGCCCAGCAGGTTTGGATAAAACGACGCGGTTTTCAAAAAGTATTCTCCACTGCCTAAAAGCTCGGTATATTGTTCATTAATTAGTAATACCCTGCCGTAGATGATGTTGAACATGGCATAGCTGGCGTGAAGCAACTGTATTTCGCCGCTTTCCGGCCGGGCCAGACTTTCTGGTATTTTATATTTTTGATCGAGCTGCGCATAAAAGCTCATTTCGCATAGCTCAACCTTATGCAGATATTGATACTCAACCCGATCCGCTATTTCCTTACGCATCCCGTCCAAAAGATGAAACATATGTTCAAAATTACCTTTCATTAAGTCAACGCGCATCTCTAGAAACTGGGTAGCCAGCTCTATTCCCCACTGTCCGGCAGATCGGGCTTTATGAAGCGCCTTGTTCAATGCAATCTCCGCGCTGATAAAATCGCCCGTATTGTAATACCATTCTGCTTCCATCACGTATTCGCCGCCGCTACTGTGGCCCTCGGTCAAATTCTGGTAGCATGGCAGGCCATTTTTTAAATCAGCCAGATGCTCACAAAGCTTTCCGCTCTCCCGATAGTATAGGTATAAAACGGAAGGCGACCCATGTGTCCAGTCCACATTAACATTAAAAATAGAGGTAGACCGGCCCAGTAAATGCCAGGCTGCTTCAAAATGGGTCGCCATTTTTTTCAGATCATTGAAGGCTGCTATACCCAGCAGTATTTGAAGCTCGCCAAAAAGCTCCCCGCGCTGTGTATCATTGAGGCTGTCGTCCCTATTAATGTTTCCAGCTACTTCCCCGCAAACCCGACCAAACAGCTGAAACTCATTGTGTAAAATCAGATGAATAGAGAGTATTAATAAAGCGTAATGGTGCCGGCTTCTGATTTCCGCTGGGCATTCGCCTAAGTACTTGCGCAGCGTTTTCATATTTTCTTTTGTAAAGGTTTTAGCCTTTTCTTCTTCGATGGACAGCAAAATATTCTCAAAGTTGCCACATGTATACCAAAACTGCCGGGCCGCCGTATAATTGCTGTTTTCAAAATACCACGCCGCCGCCTTCTGGTACAGGTCGTTTTTAAAATCCTGGCCTCTGTTTTCCAGCGCTTCTTTAAGGTAATTCCTAAACAAGCTGTGAATCTGATAGGTTTTGGATCGGCTGTCATAGCTGACAAAGGCATTGTCCCCGACGATAGAGGAAAGCATTTTTCCGACGTCCCTGTCTCCCCCGATAAATGCCGCCTGCTCCAGCGTAAATTTGTCAAATATGGATAGCTTTACGCTGAACTCTTTTAAATCGCCGGACAATGGAGTATAAACTGTTTTTTCAATTAACTTATAAATACTATCGGGTGGCTGCAGTATGCCGTCTTCTATGAAGCTGAGCAACATGAGATACAGCGCGCTGATCCAGCCTTCTGTCGTCGAATAAAGCTGTTCAGCCTGCTCTTGGCTGATTGATACGCCGCATTTTCCGTAGTATTCCACAATATCTTCCGCTTTCAGTTCAAAGGCATCCTTTGTTATATGGTATAGCAGACCCTTTAGTGATAGTTCCTCTAGTTTTTGAAGTTTTGTATAGCGCTGGGTCAGCATTATGTGAAGATTTTCAATCTCGTTTTCGACCAGAGTCGTCAGGAATCCGTCGAGCTCCGAGCTGTCGAGCAGATGATAGTCGTCAATGACCAAAATGCATTTACGTGATAATTCAATACCGCCCAGAAGCCTCAGCGTTTCCCGTAAAGAGACTGCGTCATCCGGTAATCCAAGCTGAATAAGGCTTTTGTTCAAGCCATCATTCAGTTCTCCGAACAGTCGGGCGAACGCATTCCAAAAATCATCCGTCGAGTCGTCATATATTTTTATCCAAAGCACATCGGCATCCGCGCCGTTTAAAAATTCCTTGACAGCAGTGGTTTTTCCGTAGCCCATTGGCGCTTCCACTATCGTCAAGGGATGTTCCCAAATGCTGTTCAGCTCTTTCAGCAGCCGCGACGTAAAATATAAATTTTTTGTATTGTACTGCTTCGCGCTCAAAGCATCACCCGCTTTCTGCATAAATTTCACATTCTTAATATTCTAGTATTTTACCATAAATACATCTATTTTGCAGATATTTCAGAAGTCATTTTTGCTACCTTATTTACCCATAACATTTTTCATACAAGTTTTTCACTATTGATACCGCTCGAAATGTGATCGCTGTAAGGCGTAATATAATCATGACGTAGTATGGGCGGTATAGAAACTACGTAGTAACCTTTATTGATTAAAAAAACTTTATTGTCTGAATAATCCTCAATAAATCTACCCAAGCATTAAAGTCTTCAATATAAATGTCGATATTTACTATATTGCATAATATGCACCAACCTATATTATACTCTATACGTTCCAAGAGCCACCTAATATATATCACAATAATTAACAGGAGAGAAAGGGAGATTGAAATTATGGCAAAAAAAATAATTGCAGTTTTACTAACATTAATGATGACATTTGCATTGCTTCCAGTACATGTACTGGCTACAGAATTTTCTGATATGCCTGACAACTGGTCGACAACTGCCCTTGAACACGCCATTTCCAACGGTTTGTTAAATGACGAAAACGGGCTGATACGGCCCGACGATAATTTAACAAGGGCTCAGATGGTAGCCGTTATCAATCACCTCTTTAATAGTACCGCCATGGCAAATTTAAGCGGATATTCAGATGTCCAAGAAGATAAATGGTATTATGACGACATGGCAAAAGCTGTTCAAATGGAGATACTCATCGGCCATAACAACAAGCTGTATCCAGATATCCGCATCACAAGAGAAGAAGTTTTTGTGGTACTTGCCAGAGCCTTTAAGATACCGGCTGGCGACCAGGCTGTGCTGAATGGCTTTGATGATGCTAGTGTGATTTCTTCGTGGGCTGTTGACGCAGCCTGCGCACTGATTGAGGAGGGATATGTAAATGGCTACAATGGAAGAATTAGACCGCTGTCTTACATAACCAGAGCGGAATTTGCACAGTTGCTATATAACATGGCTAAGGTCTATATAAGCACCGAGGGCACATACACCAGTATTTCAGCCGGTAATGTGATTATTAACACGCCGGATGTTACTTTAAAAGACGTTAACATTACTGGCGATCTCATCATCGGTGATGGTGTTGGAGACGGTGATGTTACCTTAGAAAATGTTAATGTCTCCGGCAGACTGATTATCCGAGGAGGAGGCCTTAATTCTATTAAGATTCTCGGCACTTCAAACATGCAGAATATCGTTGTTGCGCGAATAAACGGACAGGTAAGAGTTTACACCGAAGAGGGTATAATCATCGGTGAAGTTGTTGTAGACGGCAAGGACGATGTATTGATAGAAGGTTCTGTCAACATGGTTACAATTCTAGCTAGTAATGTTACGGTTACAGCAAAAAAATCCATAATTGACGACGCAGTCATTGAAGGTGATCATTCAAGATTAATTGTTGAAAGCGATTCAACAGTATCCAACCTGACAGTCGAAGCGGCATCCACTGAAATTGAGGTTAATGGCCAAATCACAGATGTTGTTGTAAATAAAGAAAGTGCTGCAATCAGCGGTAGCGGTGGTGTCAAAACCGTACTGGCTAATGCTGATAATATTACGGTAACAACTGATGATACACTTGTTACCGCAGCCGAAGGAACTGCAGGTGTTAAAGCTGGAACGCGAGATGTCAGCGAGGGATCAACACAAAACACAACCCCGAATTCAACTGGAACAGGAACGTCAAGTGTTACTCCAAAAAGCTATAGCATCAGCATAGACCAAACTGCCATAAACGCATCAAACGAGACAGCGTTTAGCTTCACCTTCTCTTATGCCGAGGTGGGCGCTGATTATACCTACAGCATAGATGATACCAATGGCAGTACGGCAGCGGTAACAGGAAGTGGCATCATAGCCACTGCAACTGATCAAGTTACCAGTATCAATGTCAGCAGTCTGGATGATGATACGCTGACCTTAATCGTAACTATAACAGGTCAAACAGATCAAACTGACACGGTCATCAAAGACACGACGGTGCCTAGCGGTTACAGCATCGGCATCGACCAGAGTGCAGTAAGCAGCAGCAATGAAACAGCCTTGAGCTTCACCTTTTCTTCTGCTGAAATCGGCGCTACATATGTCTATAGCATTGACGATACAAACGGTGGAACTTCTGCTGTAACGGGAAGCGGCACCATTGCAACAGCGACAGATCAGATTTCAAACATCAATGTCAGCAGCCTCGGCGATGGGACACTGAATCTGAGCGTCACATTAACTGATGCAGCAGGCAACGTCGGCTCTGCTGCGACAGATAGCGTCACTAAGAACGCCACAGCACCAAGCGGTTACAGCGTTAGCATAGATCAGAGTGCGGTAACGGCTGCCAATGAAGGTTCTGTAAGCCTTACGTTTGCTTCAGCTGAAATAGGCGCTGATTACAGCTACAGCATAGACGATACTAACAGCAGCACTTCAGCTGTCACAGGCAGCGGTTTCATTTCCACCGCTACAGATCAGATCACGGGTATTGATGTCAGCGGCCTTGATGACGACACGCTGACGCTAACGGTTTACCTGACTGACAGCTATGGGAATCAAGGTGGAAATGCGACCGATACTGTAACGAAGGATACGTCAGCGCCAACAGCCGGAAACAGCGGCACCTTGTCAACATCAGGCGTGGGTTCGTCCAGTGCGACATTGAACTGGACAAAAGCGTCGGATACCGTCAGTGCTGAGGCCAACTTAGAATATCTGGTATACTACTCAACTTCTAATAACATAGACACTGTATCCAATATGGAGTCAAATGGTACAACCGTTGGTAGTTATACAGCAGATATCAACACAAAATCTGTTACAGGCTTAACCGAAGGGACACTATATTATTTTAATGTGATTGTGAAAGACGAAGCAGGGAATAAAACAGTGTATACAGCAACAAGTGCAACGACAACAGATGTTACAGCGCCAACAGCCGGAAACAGCGGCACCTTGTCAACATCAGGCGTGGGTTCGACCAGTGTGACATTGAACTGGACAAAAGCGTCAGATACAGTGAGTGCTGAGGCCAACCTAGAATATCTGGTATACTATTCAACTTCTAATAACATAGACACTGTATCCAATATGGAGTCAAATGGTACAGTCGTCGGTAGTTATACAGCAGATATCAACACAAAATCTATTACAGGTCTAACCGAAGGGACACTGTACTATTTCAATGTGATTGTAAAAGATGAAGCAGGGAATAAGAGAGCGTATACAGCAACAAGTGCAAGGCCAGACGGAACAGCGCCAAGCGGTTACAGCGTAAGCATAGGCCAGAGCAAAATTATTTCAAGCAATGAAGAGGCTATGAGCTTTACGTTTAGTGGTGCAGAAGTGGATGCAACTTATACTTATAGTATTGATGATACCGACGGAACGACAAGTGCAGTTACAGGGAATGGCACAATAAATACAGCCACAGACGAAATAACAGATATAGATGTGAGCAATCTGAGTGATGGGACGTTAACGCTTAGCGTAACTCTTACAGATTTATCCAGCAATACAGGCACAGCAGTTATGGATACAGTGACAAAAGATACAACAGCGCCAACAGCCGGAAACAGCGGCACCTTGTCAACATCAGGAGTGGGTTCGACCAGTGCGACATTGAACTGGACAAAAGCGTCAGATACAGTGAGTGCTGAGGCCAACCTAGAATATCTGGTATACTACTCAACTTCTAATAACATAGACACTGTATCCAATATGGAGTCAAATGGTACAGTCGTAGGTAGTTATACAGCAGATATCAACACAAAATCTATTACAGGTTTAACCGAAGGGACACTGTACTATTTCAATGTGATTGTAAAAGACGAAGAAGGATATAAAAGAGCGTATACAGCAACAAGTGCAACGACAACAGATGTTACAGCGCCAACAGCCGGAAACAGCGGCACCTTGTCAACATCAGGCGTGGGTTCGACCAGTGTGACATTGAACTGGACAAAAGCGTCGGACACCGTCAGTGCTGAGGCCAACTTAGAATATCTGGTATACTACTCAACTTCTAATAACATAGACACTGTATCCAATATAGAGTCAAATGGTACAGTCGTCGGTAGTTATACAGCAGATATCAACACAAAATCTATTACAGGCTTAACCGGAGGGACACTATATTATTTTAATGTGATTGTGAAAGATGAAGTAGGTAATAAGAGAGCGTATACAGCAAGAAGTGCAACGACAACAGCAGCTACAGTACCGAATTCTTACACCGGTACATCTGACGCGAGTGGTAATGATTTTGCAACGACTTATACACGAGATGGTGACATGAATGGTAAACCAAAGTATAATCACTATCATTCTGGCTACAGTGCCAATTTTACAATCTTTTGGCAGACTAATACGAATCGTTGGGAACTACACGACGATAGTGCAAATGTTGGACAAACGCTGGTGTATTATAATACAAATACTGGGGATACACCGCCACTTACTGGATGGGTTGATCATAGTAATTGGGGAAGTCTTACATTAACAGCAAATTAATAGTGTCAAGGGAAGTTCGCAATTTTGGGACTCTGAAAATTATAATGGTCCAATTGTCAAGACACAGATCCGAAGTTTCTTAATGAATCTGATGAGTTGCCTGTTTCTAAGTGACGGATACAGTCTGTAAGTAAGAAGTCAGAGATTGCTGTAGATCCTTTACTATGCTACCTGAAGCTCTGCTTGATGATATACAAAAGCCGGTGTTTTATTTCCAATGGCAGTGTATAGTGCTCCCCTTTGTCAAGACAGGAGTTTGAAAACAAGTTAATACTCCTTTCTCGAGGTTAACCATTATGCAACTAACTTTTGTACCGGTGAATTATTATAGATTTCACCCGGAGTACATTCATCCAAGGATTGATGTGGACGACTGTAATTGTAATATTCCATATATTCATTAACGATGGAACGCAACTGTTTAGGGGTATCATATTCTTCCAAATATGTTTTCTCTCATTTAAGGCTACGCCAGAATCGTTCAATGCGAATGTTATCCAATGCTTTATCACGACCATCCATAGAAATTTTGATGTTATATCAATAGACCAAACTTGATTGGAATGATTTATATGCAACTTCCGAAGCAGATAAGGATATAGATATTTTGCATGATCTGTATAGAGCTTATCGATAATCCATTTGATTTGGTATTCATCCGTTCGATCAACCAGTCTTGGTTTGTAATAAAGGGTACTGCGATTTAGCCCTAAAAGCTTACATTGTCTGGTGATAGAAAGTTTTTTATCATTTCTGTCCACCAAAGGAAGCATTATTTAAAAACTCAGATTTCCAACGTGTGATTTGAGTTGGTTGGATTTCGTACTTGGCAGCAATTTTATTCAATGAATGTTCCTCACTAAGCAATTCGAGGACAATTTTGGTTTTCTGCTCTGAGGTAAAAGTTCTTCTTTTCTTCATGAATACATTTTAACTTATTTTTAACGAACTGTCTGTCTAGATTTATGGGTTCATTATCCTATGATATCTGATGATTCTTAAACTCGTGATAGCTTAGGATGAGTAATGAACTTCCGACTAGAAGAGCTACAAGACAAACAGCTTGATAAAGCCAAAGGTCTATTCCAAAAATATTCCATGAATATTGATTTAGGACAACATCAAAATATGTTCCCATAGAAGAGGGTAAGAAAAATTTTACTTTGCGAATGCTATTTGGAAATACATTGTTGAACATACCTAATAGAATAATGGTTATACTAATAGCAAGAACAACAATCGATCGATTGGCTACAGAGGATAGAAACATGCATATTCCTGTCATTAATAGGCTACCAAAGGCAGTTGTTATACATAAAAGAATAACAAGCTCTATCATTGTAAAATTGTAGGTTATGAATTGTATATGTAGCTGCATAGGTGCATTTGCACCATCGAATCCGTAGATAAGCATGCATAAGACATATCCTAGTATTGAAAGAAATAGGGTTAGTAAAGTACTGAATGAAACCCCCGTAAAGATTTTGGCAAGAATTTGTGAGCGTTTTCCGTTTTTAGATGCTAAAATCAGGCTATCTGTTTTTTGACTATATTCATTGACGAAAATAGGTGAAAGTGTAAAAGCTACTAAAAACATTATTATGAATGCATTGGTCGTGGATAATGAGAAGAAACGTTCATATCCAAATGTATATTCCATAATAAAGGGTTTTTTTACATTATTATCGAGCTTAATAATTCTTTCTATATTTTGTGGTGAATAATCAGGATTATTTTCTAAACTTAGTTTGTATTGTCCTATTCGCTTTTCATAGTAAGAGTCTGCCAAATCCTTGGATATAGTCATAAATTCCTTGTATCCAAAAGAAGTACCAGGGCTTGTGAATGCCGAGTCGACGAAGGTGAATATGGATGAGTAAGGACGGGCATATATTTGGTATTCCTTGCTATTGCTATAAGGATAAACGTCAGATGGAATTTTTTGATATGCATGTGATGCTTCTAATATTAAGTCCCCATCGATTACTCTTCCGGAAAGAAGTTGAGTGTACTCCTTATCCATAAGCATTTCATCGTAGTTGCTCATGTCAGTTGCAGGATTATTGCCGATAATAATTCCAGAAACCGCGAAAATAGTTGAGACAAGTGCCAAAATGATACATATCCATATGCTTTTCTTAAGCATTATTTTTTTGTATTCAAAGCCTACTAAAGTCCAAAAATTATTCATCTTCATTCACCTCCGAGAAATAGTAGAGATATAAGTCTTCCAAAGTTGCCGCTACATGTATAGCAGTATTATGAGGTGCTTTGTCGCACACAAGCCTTAAAAATGTGTTCTCACCTTCTGGACGCATATTAATAACAGTATATGCTGATGTTAACCTTTTAGCTTCTTTATTGTCTACTAAGCACTCAAACACCTTTTGGTCAATGGATTGGATGATGTCCTCTAAACTTCCCTTGTGTATCATTTGACCATCTTTCATGACTAAAATAGTATTTGCGATGTGTTCTATATCAGAAACAATATGGGTAGAGAGTAACACGATTCTATCTTTCCCAAGCTCGGATATGAGATTTCTAAAACGTACACGTTCTTTTGGGTCAAGACCAGCTGTAGGTTCATCTAGTATTAAGATTTTCGGATTGTTGAGAAGGGCTTGAGCGATGCCTAAACGTTGTTTCATGCCGCCTGAGAATGTTTTGATTTTCTTTTTTGAAACATCATTTAGAGAAACTAAATCCAGCAGTTCCTTTGTCTTTATCTTTGCCTGGGTCTTGGGCAATCCTTTTAGGCTTGCTATATAGTACATGAAGTTTTGTGCGGAGAAGTCGGGATAATAGCCAAAATCTTGAGGCAGATAGCCAAGTATATCTCGATAGCCTTCTTGGGATACATCAATACCGTTAAATTTTATTTCCCCATTTGTTGGCTTTAGTATGCCACACATCATTCGCATGAGAGTTGTTTTTCCTGCTCCATTTTCCCCTAAGAGACCATATATCCCTGGTTCAAGCTGTAAGGAAACTCGATCAACAGCAATTTTGTTTTTATACTGTTTAGTTATTCTGTCTATTACAAGTTCCATTGTAATTCCTCCTGTGATTTTACGAATCGAGTCAAACTAAAGATGGTTAATGTTATTAAGATTACAAATAGTCCTAACCATAAAGTCAAGAAAGAAGTGCTGTAAATAAAAGCATAAAGATTATTTGATATTAAGATAAGTGCGCTTACACCACTACAAGCTAGAGTGCAGATATAAATGGTTTCTTTAGAGCGAATTTTTGATATGGTCCCAAGACTGATGTAGGTGGACAATAAGTAGGGAACACTGATATAGATTGAATTTCTAAAGATTCCAAAATTATTTTTGCTTGCAATTGCTACAAGTAACATAAGCATGACAAAGCTAAATGTTCCGAGTATGGAAAGTTTCATAAGTGTAATCTTTTGTAAATTGTATTTACAGGCAAGTTCAGTTTCTTCCATATTAAAAGCAATACTTTTATGTAGCTCTGTAACTATACAAAGAGAAAACAGTGGTAAAATTGCTGAAATCACACCTACTATATTTTCCGGTATAGTGGTAAGGCTTGTATAAAGATAGGCAAAACAAGTAGAGAGGATATAAAAAAACCATACCCTTTTTCGAACAAATCTGATTTGTGAGAAGAGGACGTCTTGAAATCTTGTTTTTGGATATGTCATACGGTGAATAAATTCCGATTTATGTAGGGGTGGAGGTGGAGTTAAACCTTGTCGGATTGCCTGCTTTAATTTATTATCCATAAAAATCTTCCTTTCGTAAATCTTCTTTTAGCTTTTTTGTGATAAGAGTCAGCTTTCGATAAAGTGCAAATCTTGAGATACCTAAATATGCCGCAATTTCACCCATGCCTAGTTCATTTGTATACCTTAGTAGCACGATTTCTTGTTCATCTTCCTTAAGTTTTGATATAGCCTCTCGTACAGCAATGACAGTTAAGCTATCTGCTGATTTTTGATCTATAAGTTCTGATATGTCATCAAGGCTTTCAGTATAATGATTTTTTCTAAAGTAGTCGGTACAAGAATTTCGCGCTATGGTATAAAGAAAGGCGAGCTTTTTACCTTTTTCAAGATACTGGGTTGTTTCAAAGTATTTTAAGAATGTTTCTTGGGTTATATCTTCTGCTACTTGAATATTCTTGACTTTAAAATAGCAAAACGCATAAATCTTTTCATATTCTTCGTCTAATTCTAAAGACATAAAAAAACTCCTTTCATATTGTTTAACGAATGGGAGGGTAAAAATGTGCGGACAAAATTCACTTTTTCAAATCATTATAGCATTTTCTTTGCCATCACACATAAATATGCTTAACTTCTATAAAATAAGGATATTAGGTTTGGGATACAGATGTATTAAAAACAACATAAGAAATCTGATTATCGAAAGCATATAGATCAGAAAACCAATATTATTATAGTATCATACTTTTGAAGAGCCTAAAGTTTAAAATCAAACTGGAAGGAGGAAGATGGTGTTTTCCAATAGGCTCTCGGGTAGGGGTTTACACATTTTATTATGAATGAAAAGAGGAGGATAAGATGAAATTTAAAAAAATAGTGTCGCTTATGTTAGTTGGGATCATGCTAGTAATGACCTTATCAGCTTGTAGTGACAGTAAAAAAAGTCAAGATGAGTCAACAGTAAACACAGACAGTAATTCCAAGGAAGGAACAAATTCAGATAGTGAATCAGCAAGTAATGGAGAGGAAAGTACTGATAGTGATGCTAGTGGGAACAGTTCAAGTGGATATATTGAGATTAATGCTGGAACGAATGCAACATGGACCACTATGACGCCGTTCAGATCTAATATCGGTAATAATGCTCCGTTTGCAATAATTGCTTATGAAACCTTAGCATGTTTTGATGAATCAATGGTGACAAAGCCATTAGTGGCAAAAGAATGGGAAACTACGGATGGTGGTTATACATTTGATGTGGAAATCTATGATTATGTGAAGGATTCAGCAGGAAATCATATTACAGCTGCTGATGTTGTATGGATGATTGAAGAATCAATTACTGCCGCACAAAAACCTTCCTTTAAAAAAATCGAATCAATTGAGCAAACTGGTGACTATACTTTTAGAATTAAAATGAAAAGTAATATTATCGGTGCATTTGAACTTGTATTAAGAGATACTTTTGTGGTATCTAAAAAAGCATTTGAAGAAAGTCCTGACGCTTTTGCAACAAATATTGTGACTACATCTCAATATGTGATGACAAATTTTGTGACTGATTCTGTACTCTCCTTCGAAAAAAGAAGTGATTACTGGCAAACAGATGAGACTCTTATTCCAAAGAGAATGGTTGCAAATGTTGATAAAATAAACTACTACATCATTCAAGAAGCATCACAGTTAGGAATTGCCTTAGAAACAGGAGATATTGATATTGCTTTGACAATTGATCCCAATACCGGTAAACAGTTTGAAGATAATCCTGATTATACAATTCAACTTAGCCCTATGGTTTATGGATATCAAATGTTTTTCTCAGGTGCGGATAACAGTGTCCTTGCCAACGACAAAAATCTTAGGCAAGCAATCTGTTACGCTATCGATGAACAAGGTATGGTAGACGGTGCTTTAGCAGGTTATGGTACTACTATGAATGACGTTGCATCTGATATCCTAGATGGTTATCAAGATAAATGGCATGATGAAGACTACTACACATATGATATAGAGAAAGCTAAGGAATTATTGGCTCAATCAAACTATAATGGTGAAGAATTAATTATTCTAACGACATCAAGTTCAACATTTCAAAGAATAGCTCAGATGATTCAAGCTTATCTTTCGCAAATTGGAGTTAAGGTAAAATTGAATATTGTCGATCGAGCTCTTTATACTGCAAGTCGATTGGATGGAACTCAATATGATATGGTTCTTAACCATGTAGCTGGTAACATACTTGCGGAACTGTGGTCTATTCGATTCGATTCGGCAGCTTACAAGACCGGAGATGCTACAAGTCGTCGAGATCCGGTTATGGATCAATTACTTTATGATACATGGACAATTGATGGATGGACAGCTGAAAATATCAATAAAGTACATGACTACTTGAAGGAAAACATGTACGCCTATGGTATGGTACAACCAATGGTTATGGATATTGTATCTAAGGATGCAAACATGACTAAACTTGCTTATACTTATACTGGTGCAGTTGAGCCGACTGCATGTGAATATAAACCGAAATAAAAATTGTCTGCTACGGCTCGATAATAGCCGTAGCTTTCTTAAGGAGTTAAACATGACAAGATATATAATACACAGATTATTATGGATGATCCCCATTATCGCTGGTGTGGCTGTGATTGTATTTTCTCTTATGAGTTTCACACCGGGAAAGCCAGAAGAGATTATTTTAGGGTCCACAGCCACAGAGGAAGACTTGTCTGCCAAAAGAGAAGAATTAGGATTAAACGATCCTTATTTAACCCGACTTTCGAATTTCATGATAGATACTTTTATTTATTTTGATTTTGGAGAATCCTGGCAAACAGGTGTTAGTATTCGTGATTCTATTATGGAACGTTTACCTAGAACGATGACACTGACTATATTTATGATGATTATTGCATTTGGAATCGGAATTCCGCTAGGTGTCACAGCAGCTGTTCATCAGAATAAATGGCAGGACAACTTTAGTATGGCGGTTGCTCTCGCAGGGGTCTCTATTCCAAGTTTCTGGCTTGCCCTTTTATTGGTTATCCTTTTTTCGGTTAAACTAGAATGGCTACCTGCTATGGGAATTGGCGGTTTGGAATATTATATTCTTCCTGCTATGGCCGGGGCAACAAATGGGATAGCAGCAAGTGCACGACAAACCAGATCCAGCATGCTGGATGTTATAAGAGCTGACTATATTATTACAGCAAGGTCTAAAGGGGTTCCTGAATCACGTGTTATCACAAAACATGCTCTCAAGAATGCCTTAATTCCAATTATAACAATGGCTGGTACTATTTTTGGGAAAATGCTAGGTGGAACCCTAGTTCTTGAAACAATTTTTGCGATTCCAGGTATGGGAACCTTGATTATTGGTGCAGTCAATAATAGGGATTATCCGGTAGTGCAAATCGGCTCAATCTTCTTAGCTATAGCTTTTAGCTTGTGCATGTTAGGTGTTGACTTAATGTATGCTGCGGTTGATCCCCGAATCAAGGCGCAATATGCTGGTAAAAAAAGGAAGAAGGTGATGAGTCATGCCTAGTAACACAAATATCGCTTCCTTGAATCTAGCAGGGAATAAAAAGAAAAATGAGCTTGCTGCTGTCATGCAACAGTTGGTAAAAAACAAATTGGCAGTTATTGGTCTAATCATATTCTCCCTTGAGATTATTATTGCAATTTTAGCACCTATAATTTCCCCATATAAATATGATTTAATGGATATGACTGTTATGCAGCAGGGTCCATCTTTCCAGCACTGGTTCGGAACTGATGAGCTTGGTAGAGATATTCTGAGTCGAGTTATGTATGGTAGTAGGTATTCTCTTACTCTCGGACTGATAGCTGTTACTATAAGTACTAGTATGGGTATGGCGATAGGTTCAATAGCTGGTTTTTTTGGAGGTAAGATCGACAACTTAATTATGAGGATGTTGGATATTATCCAGTCTTTACCACCACTTCTTTTAACAATCGTAATCTCAGCTGTACTGGGACCGGGATATATAAATACTATTTTAGCCTTGTCTGTTAATGGTTTACCCGGAGCTGCACGTATGTTAAGAGGACAGATGTTAAAACAAAGACAAAATGAGTACATTGAAGCGGCTGTATCTATTAATTGCAGTAAATTTAGAATCATTGTTCATCATTTGATTCCTAATTCATTTTCGCCAAATATTGTACAGGCAACGATGGGTGTTGCTCGTGTTATCACAATCGCTGCAAGTTTGAGCTTTATCGGACTTGGAGTTCAACCACCTATACCTGAATGGGGTGCAATGTTATCAGGAGCACGTCAGTTTATTCGCGAGTCACCTCATATGGTTATTTTCCCAGGACTTGCAATTGCAACAACTGTGTTAGCCCTTAATCTCTTTGGGGATGGGCTTAGGGATGCATTAGATCCAAAACTGAAAAATTAAGGAGTAAATCAATGGGTAGTAATTCACATAAAAACAACAATGTATTTCTTGAAATCAAAGATCTTACTGTCGAATATAAGTCCAATGGCCAAATCGTACAGGCGGTTAATGGAGTTTCTTTGGTCCTAGAAAAAGGAAAAACCCTTGGTTTGGTAGGTGAAACAGGTGCCGGCAAAACTACTATTTGTCGCTCTGTTCTCCGTATTCTTCCAGATGTTGGTGCCACTATTAAAAGTGGGGAAATTAAACTTGAGGGAAGAGAACTATTGTCTGTGGCAGAGGCTGAAATGATGAAAATAAGAGGTAACAATATTTCCATGATTTTTCAAGATCCTATGACTGCTTTGAACCCGGTTCAAAGGATTGGGGAACAGATTGAAGAAGTAATTCGCTTGCATAATAAGGGGAGTAGGGAAGAGCTTAGAGCAAAGGCAAAGACGATGCTTGAAATGGTTGGGATTCCCTCTGATCGTTTTTACGAATATCCTCATCAATTTTCAGGTGGTATGAAGCAAAGAGTTATTATTGCAATAGCCTTGGCATGTAATCCTGATCTTCTTTTAGCTGATGAACCAACTACAGCTCTGGATGTAACTATTCAGGCACAGGTCCTTGATTTAATCGGTGAGCTTAAGAATAAGTATAATACTGCTATGCTTTTGGTTACCCATGATATGGGTGTTGTTGCAACAACTTGTGATACGGTTGCAGTTATTTATGCAGGTGAAATTGTTGAGTACGGGAGCAAAGAACAAATATTTACCCATCCCACTCATCCATATACTATCGGCTTATTTGGAGCCATACCTAATATGAATGAGGATGAAGAGTGGCTTAACCCTATTGATGGATTGCCACCAAATCCGGCTGAACTACCTGAAGGATGTAGTTTTCATCCACGGTGTAAATATGCAGATGATTCATGCAGACAAGGGACTATATCTATTCATCAGACACCTGACGGTCATGAATGTAGGTGTGGACGCATCAATATAGTACTGAAAATGGAGGAAGAAGCATGAAACCAGTTATAGAAGTAAAAGGTCTTAAAAAACATTTTCACACACCTAGAGGAATGCTTCATGCAGTAGATGATGTTTCATTTACAATTGAAAAAGGGAAGACACTAGGAGTTGTTGGTGAATCCGGATGTGGTAAATCTACTCTTGGAAGAACAATTATTCATCTTCATGACAGTACTGACGGCCAAATCATTCTTAATGGTGAAGATATAACCAACCTAAGGGCTTCTGAATTAAAGAAAGTTAGAGAAAAAATGCAGATTATTTTTCAGGATCCATATTCATCTTTGGATCCTAGAAAAACTGTTGAGGCGACAATCTGTGAACCTCTTATAGTATCAAAAAAGTATAAGAAAAAAGAGATAGAAGAAAAAACTTTAGAATTAATGGATTCTGTTGGTTTGGACAATCGATTGAGAAATGCATATCCCCATGAATTAGATGGTGGAAGAAGACAAAGAATAGGCATAGCACGAGCATTGGCACTAGATCCTGAATTTATTGTTTGTGATGAACCTGTATCAGCTTTGGATGTTTCAATCCAAGCCCAGGTATTGAACCTTTTAAAAAAGCTACAGAGACAAAAGGGGTTGACATATATGTTTGTTACTCATGATTTGTCAGTTGTCCGTCATATATCTGATGATATTTGTGTTATGTATTTAGGTCAGGTTGTGGAGAAGTGTTCTTCCAAGGAACTCTTTAGGAATCCTCGTCATCCATACACTAAGGCGCTTTTGTCAGCGATACCTTCACCGGATATACATAAAGTTAATAGTCGTGAAATCTTGAAAGGCGAAATAAGTTCACCGATTAATCCAAAAGAGGGATGCCGCTTTGCGCCAAGGTGCAAGCATGCTACTGAGGTTTGTCAAAAAAGGCAGATTCAAGAAGAGATAACACCAAATCATTTTGTGTCCTGTGTTCGCATTCATGAGATTAGTTAGAATGGGTAGATCTCTGAAGGATATGGAGAAAAAAGCTATAAGGTTGACACAAAACTTTAAGACACTCACTAAGTGTAACTTTGATAGTGATGAAAGGTGGAAAGCTCCGGCCTGTGCTAGAGACTAGCCGGACCCCATAATATCCAGTTAGCTTTGATAACTTAAAACATGAGATTTCCAATATTATAGGTCTCAATGGTATTGCTCCAGTAGGCTTGAATAACTTCTAAACGTTCTGGAGTGTGGCTGACGTACATGAGTTTGTAAGGAGGCCATTTCAGTATCAGATTGAAACGGTCTTCTTCACATAATTTTTCTTTTGAAAAGTATATATACAGTGCTCCGGTTTTTTCCGGTTTTCTTTTATTAAATGGATTTATACCAACAAGACCGACTTCAGAAATTTGGCTCCATGACAGAGAGGTCCGGTATAAGCCAAATAAACAGTACTTAATTCCGGACTCGTTGACTTGAATGGTAGCGCCGTTTTTAAATCCATGGATACCGTAGTAGAGACTAATAATGGTAGAAATGGCTCCATGTATAGGATAACCTAAGATAAAGAGATATATTCCTAAAGGTAAAAAAGTTAAAAGGAGTATGGAATAAATAATGAACTTTGTGGTGTGAACTTGATATTGATTTTTCATGAATAACCTCGTTTCTTTGTAATAAATATATATTAAAGTAAACATTTGTAATGGACAATATGAAATAAAGACATTAAGTATCGAAAAAATGAAAAGGAGCTACATTATGAATAAAAAGAACGTCCTGTTTTTTAAGTAGCAGATGACATGAATTACAAATATGTGAACTACATTAAATCGTAAATTCATTTAAATCAATGCTAATCATATGAAGTGTTGAACTTATGTAGAACTCTGTCTATAATGAAATAGAAATGCTTTACTGTCATTCAACAATTGGGAGATTATCTATGAAGCTAAAAAAAACACGATCATTAAGGAGGCTTATTCCTAGTCTTCTTTTGTGGATACTTGTACCGGTAGCCATATTGTTGATTATATATACTAAGTATGTTGTAGATGGTCTTGAGAAGAGTGCTTTTGAAGGAGCAGAAAGAAAGATTCATGTTTTAAGTAGCACGATGGTATCCAAAATGAATTTTATTGAACATTCTCTAGTTGATCTTTCAAGTAATGATGAGAATTTTCATAAGATGTCTATAAAACTATCAGATAATGCAGCCTATATGAATGCATATGAAGTAGAACAATATTTCAATTCTACTTTAAGTGTGAATCAGGATGTATCCCAGCTTATTCTTTTTAGTTCTGTTAATGATTGGTTTTCTATGGTAGATAATCCAAGTTATGAAATGAAGCCGGAAGATAGAATTGAAAATAGGAAGGCTATTGAAGACAAGATTACAAGTATGCTGGATAGTTCTATAGAAACAAGTCGGTGGTTCTATCAGGAAATAGGAAAACGATACTTTTTAGTCAGAGCTTTACAGTATAAAGAGGTATATTGCTTGGCCCTTATTGACCTCCAGCGTTTGAATTCTATGGTACATAATGAATACGACATCAAGGGGCAGATGATTTTTATTGATGACAAAGAACAAGTTATCTTTGGAAATGATTGGTTGAGGATGAATCAGATTCTATTGCCTGAGGAAAATGAGGATTATAGAATAAGCGGTAGCCCCCAAAAGCATATTGCAATTAAGGATAATCTCCAATATATCAGAGTTGTATATATTGAGCCCTATGAAATCCTATTTTCCAAAATGGATGGTTTCCTTATTATTATTTTTTTCCTGGCTGTACTTATTCTTCTTGTTGTTCCTTTGATATCAGTGTATTTATGGAATCTTGTGGTTCAGCCCCTAGTTTCCATGGTGGTTACAATGGAACAAATAAGGAAAGGGGATTTAAATAGACAGTTAGATGATTATCAAGTCAAGGAGTTCACCCAGGTTAAGAATACCTTTAATGTTATGGTAGAAGAAATAGCTAACTTGAAAATTGAGAGTTATGAGAAAGAAATTGAGAAAAAACAGCTGGAGTATCAGCAACTTCAGTCTCAAGTTAAGCCTCATTTTTACTTGAATTGTCTTAAAAATTTATATGGTATGGCTGAGTCAGGAGATTTTAAAGATATACAGGCCAGTATTCTTCACTTGTCTCAGTATTTGCGCTATAATTTTTCAAACATCCATCATTTAGTAACTTTAGACAAGGAGATAGAGGCTTGTGAAAACTATGTGGAGCTTTTTAATATTAACCAACAGGTAAAGGCTGTCATAGATATTTCTTATGATGTGGATATTGAGACCTTGTATATACCGCCTATAAGTCTCCTTACATTTGTTGAAAATTGTTTCAAATATAGTCTTAAGTCTGATGAAATGCTCTATATTAATTTGACTGCAAAACTTCTTAATGATAAACAGAATAGGATTATTGCTATACATGTCTCGGATAACGGATATGGATTTTCGGAAGAGTTACTGCCCCTGATGAATAATGAAGAGGTTATTATAGACGCAAAGTCCAAGCGACATATCGGTATTTATAATGTTACAAGGCGTCTTAAGCTAACATATGGTAATAATTGTTCTATCTATTTCTATAATAATGATGGAGCTAATGTCGATATTTTTATTCATGACTGTGATGCAACAAAAAACCTAATTAACAGGGAGGTTAGAAGATGAAACTGCTCATTGTCGATGATCAATATAGGGTAATACAAGGAATGCTTAAAGGTATTAATTGGAATAGGGTTGGCATCGATACTCAACTAACAGCATTAAATGTTGAAAAGGCAAAAGAAATACTTAATTCAGAAGATATTAGTATTATGTTGTGTGATATTGAGATGCCGGGAGAAAGTGGCCTTGATTTGGTGGAATGGGTGAAGAATGAAGGGATTTCCTGTCAGTGCATTATTCTTTCAGCATTTGAGGACTTTGCCTATGCCCAGGAAGCAGTAAGATTAGGATGCTTTGATTATATCATCCAGCCTGCTTCTTATGAAAGTATTGAAGCCAGTATTCTCAAGGTCAAGGATAAAATATTTGGGGATAAGCAGAAGGAAGAACTTGAAAAGTTGGGGAAGACTTACAAAAGGCATGAAGATACCTTTGCTAAAAATACATTAAGGAATTTTTTAAATGAGGGTCTTACTACCAAAGAATTTCAACGGTTACAGGAAAGAAAACGAATGCCAAAATCTCCAAAATCCATGTATCTAGTACTCATCCAGGTTGTTCGTTGGCAAACCACTGAGCATTGGGAAAATAATATTATGGTTGATTCAATGCATAATATTGCCCAAGAGGTTCTGGATACTTCAGATATGAAAGTATTGATGACACCAATGGTTTATCCGGTTTTCTCATTGCTAGCTTGGTCGGAAAAGGAAATTACCGATCAAGATTTTGAATTCAGACTTAGTACAATCCATCGATTTTATCAAACCTTTTTTAATTGTGAAATGTCTTTCTATTTGGGTAGAGTCGATAAATTTCAGGAAGTTAGACAAGAGTGGATTAAACTGCATGCTATCAAGGATGATAATGTATCTTTAAAACAGGGAATCTATAAAAGGTATTCCATGCATAAAAAAGATTTTCGCATAGATCTACCAAATATGAGAACCTGGTATCAGCTGATAAAAGAAGGATATTCATCATCTGTTGAAAAAGAAGCTTTTGAGTATTTAGATAAACTTATGGATGCAGGGGTTATTAATCGAAAACTACTTCAGGAATTTTACTATGATTTTCTTCAAATGGTTTATCATACTGCAGAAAGTGATCAAGGATTTCTCAAAGATATCTTCCCTACACCGGAATCTTTTCGGATATATTCTGAAGGAATGAAAAATGTTGATCAGATGAAAGCGTTAATACATCATTTTATCGATTATTTGGAGAAGAATAAGAAAAGTGATATGTCTTATAATGTTGTGGAAGAAGTCAAACTCTATATCATTCAGCATTTGGATAAAGCTATTTTTAGGGATGAATTGGCTGAACATGTCCATCTTAATAAAGACTATCTTACTAGACTTTTTAAGAAAGAAACGGGGATGACCATTAAGGAGTTCGTTATTCAAACAAAGATGAATGAGGCCCAAAGTTTACTTAGGAATACGGAACTTGCTGTTAGGATTATATCGACTAGAGTCGGTTTCTTTAATTTTCCACATTTTTCCTATACCTATAAGAAGGTCATGGGAAAGACTCCTAATGAAGAGCGGATAGGAAGTTCAGATAAGGAGAACCTTGATGATTAACAGGTCTAACAAGAAGAGACACCTTTTGACTTATAAGTTAATAACAGTCTTTTTATTAATTGGAACTTTTATAAACGTCGGTTGTATGAAAAGAGATCTATCAAATAAGGATATTCCTACAATTATTATTAGCACGATTACAGTCAATACCCCGGAAGCAACTGAAAGAATATCTGAAGCATTCAGTGAAATAACCAGGGAAAAAGTAGGATGTAATGTGAAGATTGTCGGTTATCGATTAGACAAGTACGATAATGAGATTATGACAGCCTACCAAATGAATCGTTTACCAGATTTATTTTCAGCTTTTCAATTGTCTGAGTTTGAGCATTTAGTCCAAGTTGGAGCTGTCAAGGATATGAGCACTCTTCTTGAACCTTACAGGAATAGTTTAGACCAATATATTAATGAAAAAGAATGGACTCTTACTTCCATAAATGGTGGAATCTATGGGATACCCTCAACAAACTCTGAAAGTAAATCCTTGGGATTTGTTTTCAGGAAAGATATTGCTGAGGAACTAGATATTGATTGGAGGAGAATTAGGACTTTAGATGACCTTCATGACATGCTTTTAAAGGTCCAGGCCGGTTATCCAGATATGGATATTATTGTATCACATCTAGGTAAAATCATTCCTAGATTAGATGTGGATCCACTTACTAACAGCATTGGTGTTCTTATTAATCCAGCTGAAGGAAATACAAGAATAGAGAATATATTTGAGTCTCAATATTTTCTTGACTTATGTGTTCGGATGAATCAGTGGAATGACGAGGGGCTTTTTATGGATAAGGCTTATAGTGCTAAAGAAACTAGACAGAATTATTTTGCAACAGGTAATGCTTTTGGGAGTTTTACTAATTTATCTGAGGTTACAGTTTATAACATTGAAAGGTATACAAGTTATGATATGGTTGCAGTCCAGTTATCTCCTAGGATTGTATCATCGGATAACAGTAATATGGTTTGGTGTTTAGACCAAGACAGCCAAAATTCAGAAATGGCCATTAATGTTTTGAACTTAATGTTTACAGACCCTGAGGTGTCTACCTTACTTTCACATGGTGAAAAAGGTATTGATTATGACTTAGATGAAGAACAAGGATTTATTGATATTTCAGAATCAGAGATAGGTAAAGATATTTGGCTTGCATCTGAGTGGTCATGGCCTGTTGGCATAGATGTTAGACTGAAAAACAGCTCAAATCAGGAGGATGACTTAGATACTGAGTTTTGGGACAGTCGTATTAATGAATCACCAGCTATGGGTTTTATCTTTGATTCAACAAAGGTAAGTGTTGAGGTTGATGCATGCACGGCAGTCATTGACAAATACTTGAATCCACTGCTCTGTGGTGAACTCCAGCCTATCATAGCACTTGTGTCTTTTAATCAGGAGTTAGTTGAAGCGGGAATTGGAAAAGTTATTCTCGAGAAGCAGGAACAATTGGATAAGTTTCTTTTAGATAAAGAAAACGAAATGAATATAAACAAATAATATTAAATTGGAAATCATAGAATATGTAGTTGGTTAGAATATTAAGTGATATTAGTAGAGAGTTTGAGGTGATAAAGATGAAAAAAAGACCACATATTATTATTTTTAACCCTGATCAAATGAGAGCGGATGCTCTTGGACATTTTGGTAATCCGGCGTCAAAAACCCCCTTTCTTGATTCATTTGTTGAGGAAGACGCAGTTTCTTTTAGAAGTGCTTATTGTCAAAACACTGTATGTGTACCAAGTAGGTGTAGTTTCCTGACAGGTTTGTATCCACATGTTCATGGACATCGTACCATGAGTTATCTTCTTCGTGAAGGTGAAGAAAGTTTGTTTAGCGAATTGATGAAAGAAGGTTATCATGTATGGATGAATGCCAGAAACGATTTGGTAGCAGGACAGATTGAGGGGTTAGTCAACCATCATGCAAGTACAATTTATTATGGTGGACAGTCTATGCCGGCACCGGGACCAAAAGCTAAACATATAAGAGGAAAAGAAGGTGATAAGTTTTACTATTCACATTATCTAGGCGAGTTGGACCTTGATGATTCATCTAGGAATTATTCTAGAGATGACGAGGATGTGGATGCGGCAATAGAATGGCTGCAAAATAGAAAGGATGATCAACCTATATGTATGTTTCTGGGGCTTAACTTTCCTCATCCGGCTTACGCAGTCGAAGAACCCTACTATTCTGCAATAGATAGGGAGAAACTACCAGCTAGATCTAAGTGGGAAGAAACATCAGGAAAAGCAAAGATGTTGAAAATGATTCGTGATAACCAGCAACTTCAGGCTTTAAATGAAGATGATTGGAATGATCTGCGAGCAACATATCTTGGTATGTGTATGAAAGTGGATGCTCAGTTTCAAAGGTTTTGTAGTGCCCTTAAAAAAGCCGGAATTTATGATGATTCTATTATCTTTTTCTTTAGTGACCATGGGGATTATACCGGTGACTTTGGTATAAGTGAAAAGTCACAGAATACATTTGAGAATTGCTTGACTAATGTTCCCCTTGTGATTAAACCTCCAAAGGGAACAGGTACGGATTCAGGAATTTCCTATAGTAAAGCTGAACTTATTGATTTTTATGCTACAGCACTGGATTATGCCGGTATTAAATCTAGTCATAGTCATTTTGGAAAAAGTTTGCGGCCAGTACTTTGTAACAGGGAAGTTCCGAATAGGGACTATGTTTTTTGTGAAGGTGGACGGATGGATACAGAGATCCATTGTGATGAGTTTCATGTATCAGGAAGTGAAGGGATACCAGTGACTAATTCCTATTATCCTAGATTAAAGGCTCAAACAGATCCAATTGCTCATGGAAAAGCTACAATGATCACTGACTGTCGACATAAGTATATTCGTCGTATTTATGAGGAAGATGAATTTTATGATTTGGAAAAGGATCCACAGGAGCTTTCCAATCAAATTAAGAATTCCAGTTACAAGGAGAAGATTTTGGAAATGCAACTTGCAATGTTAGAATGGTATCAAGGGACATGTGACATAGTACCTTATGATTATGATAGACGATTCAGTTTTGATATGGTATGGGCTAAAGTCAAAGGGGTTTGTCCTGAACCATATGTTGAGGAAGTTAAGCAGATGATTGTAGACGGTGCTAATATGTTCAGCCTCATCCAATATTGCAATACACTACAAAAAGATTAAGAAGGTAGTTAAAAAAGAACACAATCCATAGGATATTAATGATTAGAAGAGGAGAAAAAATGAGAATTTTGATGATTGATGTTGATACATTGAGACCGGACCATCTAGGATGTTATGGTTACGGTAGGAATACTAGTCCGAATATTGATGCTATTGCATCGGAGGGAGTCCGATTTTTGGGGAACTATTGTGCAGATGCACCTTGTTTACCTAGTAGGGCAGGACTAGTGACAGGAAAATTTGGAATACGTACTGGTGTTGTTAGTCATGGTGGTGTATGTGCAGATATGAGGTCGGACGGTCCTTCAAGGGGGATGCAGGATGAGAATCAAAGACATAATTTGCCTGCTGTTTTAGGAAGAGCGGGTATATATCCTGTGAGCTTTTCAAGTTTCCCTGAAAGACATGGTGCATGGTGGTTCAATGCAGGATTTCGTGAGTGTTACAATTTTGGGAAACGTGGTTTGGAAGTTGCTGATGAAGTATCATCAAAAGCCATTCATTGGTTGAAAGATAATGAAGATCGTGAGGACTGGTTTATGCATGTCCATTTTTGGGATCCTCATATTCCTATTCGCGTACCTGAAGAAATAAAGAGTCCCTTTGAAAATCAACCATTAGCAGACACTTGGATGAACCAGGATATTATTGACTACCAACGAAAACATGAAGTTGGACCTCATACTGCCATGGAAGTTGATGGTTACTTGTCTACGACCAATCCTGCTACTCCAATGCAAATTGGTGAAGTGAGAGATATGGCAGATTATAAAAAGATGATTGATGGTTATGATACCGGGATATGGTATGCTGACTATCATATTGGGTTAATACTTAGTGAACTTGAGCGTCAAGGACTTCTTGAAGATACTGCAATTATTGTCACTTCCGATCATGGTGAACATCTTGGTGAAAAAGGAAGTTATCAGGAACATGGTGAGGCCAGTCATGTAGTAACTCATGTACCTATGGTTATCAAATGGCCAGGTGGAGCAAAAGATGTTGTATCAAACGGTCTACATTATAATGTTGATTTGTTGCCAACTTTAATAGATTTAATTGGAGGAGCTCCTGAAATTAGGATGCACCGAGTGTGCGGTATAATAAAACCTTCGGATTATGACGGTATAAGTTATGCTGATCAAATTCTGAAAGGGACTGATGGAGGCCGTGATTATTTGGTAGTTAGTCAATGTGCTCATGTATGTCAAAGAAGTGTGATTTTTGATGATTGGATTTATACCCGTACTTATCACGACGGATATCGCCTTTATGAAGACGAAGCCTTGTATAATCTGAAAAGTGATTCCAATGAACAATTTAATGTAGCAAAAGAGAATGATGAATTGTGTTGGAAAGGGGCCTATCTGTTAGAAAAATGGGTCAGTGATAATATGAAGAAGAATGCTGAAGATTATCCTGACCATCCGGAAGATCCCATGTGGAGAGTTATTGCAGAAGGAGGACCTTTCCACTGTAGAGGATATCTAGATGAGTATTGCCAACGTCTTGAGGACACGAATAGAGGATGGGCTGCAAAAGAACTTAGACAGCGCCACCCTAATGAACATTAGATAAAAAAAGAAAGGCAGTCATGCCTTTCTTTTTTTATATATATACCTTTCCCTTAACCTTTGGCGTTCTTAATCCTCTTATAATAAAAAACTGCAAGCTGGGTTCGGTCCCTAAGACCTAACTTCTCTAAAATAATACTTAAATAATTACGTACTGTTCCTTCTCCAAGACAAATAATATCTGCGATTTCTTTATTTGACAAACCATCAGCGACATAGGAAATAATGACTTGTTCTTTTTCAGTTAGGTCAAAATCAGATAAGTCTTCTTGGTTATTATCTACTATAAATGCTGGTATTTTGCTTATTATTTCATCGCCAAAAACCCGTTGACCAGTAAAAACCATTTTTATTGAAGGTATGATACTTTCAAAGTCTTGTTTAAGTATATAACCTTTTGCACCTAGCTTTAATGCATCAATAATATATTCATCATCGGAAAATGTTGTTAAAAATAAGATTTTGGCATCGGGATAAGAAGATATAATAATCTTTGCTGCTTCAATACCGGTCATTTGGTTCATACGTATATCCATTAAGAGAACGTCAGGTTGCAGGGAGGTATAGAGGGAAACCGCCTCAAGTCCGTTGTTTCCAATACCTACTACATTTAAATCACTATCAGATTCTATAATGGTTTTTAATGACGATGAAACGAGATGATCATCGTCGACAACTAGTATATCCATATGTTAGCTCCTTTTATTTTAATCGTAAAAAAAACACCAGGTATATGCTTATCCTTCTTTAGGCACTGAAATAAATATTTTAAAACCATTTGTTGTTTGTATTTGAAGATGACCCTTTAAATTTTCAATTCGTTCTTCCATATTTTTTAGTCCAATTCCTTGGTCTGGATGATAATGATATACGGAACCATTGTCATGTATAATCAGTTGGAACATACTTGGGTGTTCTCGTAAAACAAGCCTTACTTTTGTTGCATTTGAATGTTTTATAATGTTGGATAATGCTTCTTTCACGATAGCGATAAAAGCATAACACTGTATTTGTTCAGGAGAATGATTTATCATACTGTCATATTCTATATCACAAAAAGTAAATCCTTCTATTATTTCAGTTAGCTTAGCATCTAAGTCAATAGATGTATCATATAAATCATGAACGCTCTGCCTAATATTATCCATACCTGTATTAAGGGTTTTTTTCAATTCCAGTAAGTGACCCTTAGTGGATTCATCTTTAGATATAGCCATTAGTGCTCCTAACTGGAGTATAGCAGATGAAAGTTGATGACCTACATGATCATGAATTTCTCTTGCAATTCTATTCCTTTCATTTAAGGTTGCTATATGGACTTCATTATCTTGTTTTTCAATTAGATTTCTATTGGTATTATTTAGTTTTATAGTGAGTTCTTTAGTATCATCGATTAAATGATAATATTTGCTTTTATAAGTAACTATTTCCGTGCTTTTATAACGAATAAATACAGCAAGGACCAAAATAATGATGATAAGTAAACTTTCATAAAATCCATAATCTAAAATGAACATAGAGAAAGGAATTAAAGGCATGATATAGAGTAACTTTTGCTTTTCGTTTATCAAATCATAAACGAACAAGGGTAAAAAGTAGACCATATCTAAAAAGTAAATAGATAACAGAAAGGAAAATCCATATAGAACCATTCTAAAGGCTACATTTTTTTCAAAAACAATTAAAAAGCAACTAATGCTAAGGGCTGCCAGTACGGGCAAAACACTTAGGACATTATTATGTGAAGCAAGATATACAAAAGAGCAGGTGATAAATAAAACTAAACGATCCATGTATGCATATCTAGATAACATAAACTGGTCCCTCCTAATTATTGTATCTTACGTGAAATCGTAAGGAAACGACCCTTTGATTCCAAGAACATTATATCCAATAATATGACATTTGTCACATTAGAAAGTGAATCTATTCACTACACTATGAAAAATAATAGGATTATAATGAATGCATCAAGTAGTAATTAGCAATAGAAGGATTTGATTAGTGGCAAGTTCACATATAATGGAAAATGAATTGATGGAGGTCAATATGATAGTAAATGTAAATAATCTGGTAAAAAGATATGGAGACTTAACGGCAGTCGATCATTTGTCATTACAAGTTAAAGAGGGAGAAATATTCGGTTTATTGGGGCCTAATGGCTCAGGAAAAACAACAGCTATTAACTGTATTCTTTCACTACTTAAATATGATAAAGGTAGGATTGAAATATTTGATAAAGAAATGGCACCTGATGCCTATGACTTGAAAAAAGATATTGGGATCATTATGCAAAATGTTGCAGTTTTTGATGAATTAACAGTATATGAAAACATTGATTATTTCTGTGGTTTATATATTAAAGAAAAAGCTACTAGAAAAAAATTAGTGGATGAGGCAGTAGATTTTGTAGGATTAAAAGATTATGTTAAATTCTATCCGAAAAAATTAAGTGGGGGATTATTAAGACGTCTTAATATTGCATGCGGCATTGCACATAAACCCAAACTTATTATCTTAGATGAACCGACTGTAGCCGTTGATCCACAAAGCCGAAACAAGATTCTAGAAGGTATTGTTGAACTTAATCGACAAGGTGCAACAATTATCTATACTTCCCATTATATGGAAGAAGTGGAACAAATCTGCTCACGAATCGTGATTTTGGATCACGGAAAAATCATAGCACAAGGTACAAAAGAAGAACTTAAGAATATGATTTCCTTGGGAGAAACAATTACACTTGAAGCATATGGTATAAGTGAGGAACAAATAGGTGAAATAAAGGTTATGCCTAATGTAATCAATGTTACATACAATGAAAACACTTTAGTTATCAAATCCTCTAAAGGAAAAAATAACCTAGAGCATATTTTAGACTACATTCGCAAAAATGCCATTAATTTTGGAAAAATATATTCTGAAATGCCAACACTAAACGATGTCTTCCTTGAAATAACAGGAACAGAGTTAAGAGATTAGGAGGGGCTATGTTTATACATATATTTAAGTATCGATTATTAATATTAATTCGGAATAAAACCCTTATTTTTTGGACAATGTTATTTCCACTTATTTTGGCAACTTTATTTAGTTTAACGCTTACTAATATCGATAAAGGCGAAAATTTTAATACTATTGATATAGCCGTTGTTGATAATGAAGGTTATAAAAGTAACCTTCAATTTCAGCAAACGATAGAAGATTTATCAAAAGGCGACCAAGCCATGTTCAACCTAATCCTGGTTGATGAAGAAAGCGGGAAAGAAAAACTACTAGCTGGTGATATAGCAGGATATATTCTTGTCGACGACTCAATGACTCTTGTCATTAATCAATCGGGAATCAACCAAAGTATTATAAAAATATTTTTAGACCAGTATAGTCAAACAACATCGGCTATAAGCCATATTATTACCAAAAATCCAAGTGCAATGTCTAAGGTTCTTGAAGCTACAGATAATAGAGAAGATTTTTCTAAAGAAGTTTCTGTATCTGATGCAAAACCAGATAGCACCTTAACATATTTTTATTCATTAATTGCGATGGCATGCTTATACGGATCTTTTTTCGGAATTACTGAAGTTACAAGTATACAAGCAAATCTATCATATAATGGTGCACGTCTGAACTTGGCTCCTGTCCATAAGCTGAAATCTTTTTTATATAGCTTAGCATCAGCTTTAGTTATTCAATTTTCAGAAATGTTGATTCTAGTTGCCTATCTAAAATTTATATTAGGTGTTGGTTTTGGAACGAAGATCGGACTAGTCCTGATGACTGTATTTGTCGGAAGTATTGTAGGAATTACTATGGGAGCCTTAGTTGGAGCAATTGTTAAAGGTAATGAAAATACTAAAATAGGCATATGCATTGGTGTAACTATGACAGGTTCATTTTTGGCAGGCATGATGATTGGTGACATTAAATATCTTGTTGATAAAAACCTACCTATAGTTTCACTACTGAATCCAGTCAATGTGTTAGCAGATTCATTTTATGCACTATATTACTATGATAGCTATGATCGATACTTATTAAATCTTATGATACTCATGGGATTTTCAGTTGTTTTTTGTCTAATCACATATCAAGTTCTTAGGAGGGAAAAATATGCCAGTATTTAAACTGTGTTTTCATATATATAAAAAAAATATAAAAACGATGGGGATTTATTTCATCGTATTCATCGGATTATCCTTCTTATTCATAAGTAGTACGCAATCAAACGATCAAAAGGGATTTAGTCAAGCTAAAGCCAATATTGCCTTTATATCTCAAGATCAATCCCCTTTAGTTGAAGGCCTTAAAGCTAACTTGGAGCAAGTGGCAACAATCATAGATTTACCTGATGAAAAAAGTGCCATTCAAGATGCGCTATACTTTAGAGAAGTTACCTATGTTTTAAGAGTTCCTGCTAATTATACTGAGAAGTTCATGGCGGGAGAGAAGGTTTTACTTGAGAAAACAACTTTGCCAAATTCAGTGGATGCTATATATATTAACCTCCAAATTGACCAATATTTACAACTCGCAAAGCTATATATGACTTCAACGGATATGGATGTAGCTACTTTAGCTAAGCTAGTTTCAGACGATATGACAAAAACAACACAAGTTAATATGGCTCAATCCCTTGATACTAAACAAGACGAAAGCTATTCAATGTACTATTTTAACTTTATGGCATACTCATTGTTTGCTATTTTGATAGTTGGCATATCCACTGTACTATTAGTTTTTAATGGAATGGATGTCCGACGAAGAAATTCTTGTTCCCCCGTAAAAGCAAGTTATATGAATCTACAATTCTTGTTAGGGAATTTAGTATTTTCCCTTATAACTTGGGCAATCTTTCTTCTTATCTGTGTCATAATCAATTTTAAAAATGTTCAGTCTGTCAACATGTTACTCTTTATGCTAAATTCTTTTATATTTACAATATGTGCTGCAAGTATTAGCTTCTTAATAGGAACTTTAGTCAAGAATAGAAATGCAATCTCAGCCCTTACTAATGTTGTGGCTTTAGGTAGTGGTTTTATTGGGGGTGTCTTTGTTTCTCAAGATATATTAAGCGATTCTGTATTAAAGATAGCAAGTTTTACACCAACATATTGGTATGTTCGTGGTAACAATCTTATTGCTAGTATGACAACTATAACAAGTACTCATCTAAATGATTTATTTGGATATATTGGTGTCGAGTTAGGTTTTACTGTAGCATTTGTAGCCCTTGCATTAGTATTGGGTAAACAAAAACAGTTAAACTCAGAATTTTAAAAAGTCTTCCAAGGACTTAATTATTGAAAAGTATTTAGTATATAGTGTGGATAAAGTGGTTTACATTGAGACATATAAAATATCCATAAAAATTTATCGCTGATTCAAATATTGAGTTGGTGTCTGTCCAACAATCTTCTTAAATAAGCGACTGAAATAGTAGGGATTATCAATGCCTACGGAATAAGCTATTTCATTAAAATGCATATGGGTTGTTAGGATCATTTCTTTTGCCTTGCTGATACGAAGGAGGTTGAGGTAAGCAAATATGGTATGGCCAGTCATCCTTTTGAAGACTCGATTGAGATAATCAAAATTGCCCTCAAACTTCTCGGCAATATCAGCACTGGTAAGCTTATTAGGGTATTCGGTGTTGAGATAATTCAAGATATCCCTTGCAGTTGTAAATGGTTTGTTATTTCCTTTTAGGGATTCGATTCGTGAAGAAGCATATTCCCTTGAAATATTGATGAGCATAATTAGTAGTTCGCAAGATACCAGCTCTTTATAGTTTTCTTGATGAATGCCATAATTGTCTATAGTTTCCCGAAGTAGAACATGATAATGGTTATAATTTGATAGGTTAAAATGCTTTGGGATATAACAAGTAGAGTCATTGGGGTAGGAACTAAGTAGGCAATTGCTGCTATAGGCTTGATACCTGCGGATTTGAAGCTCATCACAAAAATCCTTATCATTAGTTACCGTATATGGTTTCATTTGGTCGTAAGTGAAATGTATATAGGTATAGTCACAGACTGAAGGTTTGAAACCGACGTGGTGTTTGCCAGGTTCAAAGACGAAGAAGTCATTTTTTATTAGAGTATATTTTTGTCCGCCTTCTTCTATATGGAGTTGGCCTTTTTTTATGATATAGATGATATATTCATCAACCGTTCGGGGGAAATGGGTCCAGGCCTCCTTGTAAGAAACCTCACCAATAAATCTGACTAGAGGAACAGCATTGCTTTTTAAAGAAAATTGCATAACCTTACCTTCTTCCCAATATCGACCTTCATTTAGTGTATAATTCTAGTATAGACACATAAATACAGATAGTAAAGATGTTAGGGTCGATATTGTGCAAATATAATCGTTATTGTTTATTTGAAGTCAGATAAAAAGGCATATAATGGGGAATGTAATCATTTATCGTAAAGGGGGTAATACAATGAAGAAATATTTTCAAATATTTATAACGCTTGTTTTAGTTGGTGTAATGGTCTTGTCAGGTTGCGGAAAAAGTGGGAATGAAACCAATTCAGTCTCCGAACCAGAAGCTGAAGCAAGAGGGGAAGAAAAGGATGAGGTTAAAGTCGATTCTGAGAAAACACAAGGAGATGAGGTGGCTGAAAGTGAGCCGGAAGAAGTAGAAAAAGTGAAAATAACCTATTGGCACAATTATGGTGCTGATAAAGAATCTCCTTATTTTGAAGATGTTATTTTGCCTATGTTTCATGAAAAATATCCAAACATTGAGGTTGAGGTTATAGGTCAGGGTAATGATGGATACAGAGAATCGATTGTTATTGCTGCCGGTACAGGTTCAACACCTGATGTGGCCAGACTGGATCTCACTGATGTGTCAGGTCTTGCCAATATTGGAGCCTTATTGCCTCTTGAGGAGATGGATGGATTTGATGAACTGGCAAACAGTGTATTTGCAGGACCATTGGCGACAAATCTGTATAAGGGACATTATTATGGACTGCCTTTGGATACTAACTGTAAGGCTGGTGTTTTTAACATGAATGCATTAAATGACATAGGACTAACTGAAATTCCTGAGACAATGGAAGCGCTGATAGAGGCCAGTCGTGGAGCAGATAAGCCGACCATTAATGTTTCATCAGCAGGTGAATGGGATTTTATACCTTACTTTTGGCTTTTTGGTGGGGTGATGACGGATGAAGGCTTTACAAAAGCTTCAGGATACTTGGATAGCCAAGAGAGTATCAATGCTATGAAAGAACTAGTAAAACTTCATGATGAAGGCATACTTACTATAAAGGAAATTGATGGAACAGTTGATGCATGGGATGGAATTAAATCAGGCGAATATGTTACCTTTTTTGAAGGACCATGGTTTTTTACCTTTACAGGAGACTGGAAAGAGTTAGGTCTTAAGCCAGCATTAATTCCGTCTTATAAAGGGAAAACAACTTCTGTTGTTGGTGGCGAAAGTATTGGTATTTTTTCATCAACAGAACATCCAAAAGAGACGTTTGCTTTTGTAGAATTCTTGTTATCAGACCAAGTACAAGTCCTCATGGGAAAAGAGATGGGCCAAATGCCTGTACTGAAGTCAGCAGCAGCTAACGCAGAGTTTAATCAGGATGAAGTATGGTCTATATATCTTGAACAACTGAATACAGCACAGACCAGGGTACCTTCACCTGAAAGTCCAACCATTCAAGAATACCTTAAAGATGCTTTTGATGGCATCATGAGAGGTGACATTGGAGTCGAAGATGGGCTGAGTGAAGCTGCACAACTGATTGACAGTGTATTAGCTCAATAAGGATTGAACTAAGATAATCTCTTGGTATAGCGTTCTCTTTGATTATATATGGAGAACGCTATATACACGATTAAGATTTTAGGATTTGAGGTAGACATGATGAGAGTGAAGAATAAAAAGATGAAAGCAACTTTACAGGCGATGCCTTTTGTGCTGCCGGGCTTTATACTTGCAGTGATTTTTATTTTTATTCCAACTATAAGGAACATACAGATTAGTTTTTCTGATTATGACATTATGAAAAGTAGCCTTACTTTTACAGGGATAGATAATTATAGGGCTCTCTTTGAAGAACCCCAGGGAAGATTTTTTTTAGCATATAGGAATAATGTTCTCTATGCTTTGATTGTAACACCTGTAACCCTTTTATTGGGATTGATTATTGCTGTTGGGATTAACTCAGCCAGTAAAAGGTTTACCCTTTTGTTCAGGACTCTTTTTTATTTACCAGTTATTACTTCTTGGATTATCGCAGGTCTTGTCTTTAAGTATCTTTTCAATCCAGGCGTTCAGGGACCTATTAATTATGTTCTTGTAGAGATATTAGGGGTGGCAGCTGAACCTTTTAACTGGTTGAAATCTGAGTGGGGAGGCAATTTTGCCATATGGGTACTTGGTATTTGGAAGAATACCGGCTATGCCATGATTCTTTATCTTGCTGGACTAGCAGGTATCAATAAAAACTACTATGAGGTGGCCGATATTGAAGGGGCAAGTTCGTTTCAGAAATTGAGATATATAACAGGCCCCCTGATTAAGCCAACAACTTTTTTCTTATCTGTGCAACTATTGATTGGATCTTTTAACGTCTTCCTTCAAGTATTAGTATTAACTGGTGGTGAACCGAGAGGTAAGACTAGTGTCCTTCAGTATCTTCTTTTTACAAGGACTTTTCAACTTTATAAGTTTGGTGAAGGGGCTGCCATTGGCGTTATTACAGCCATAAGCATTTTAATTGTAACATTAATACTTAGACGCAGAATGAGAGAAGATACGACATTTAGATAGGGGGAGCATATGAAGCATACAATTAAGACGACAATTACCTTTTTAATGCTCTGTCTAGGGGCTCTAGTATTTATAATTCCATTCATGGTGATGATTGGTAATTCCTTTGAAAGTTTTACTTTCTCCTTACCTAATCCGCCTAGAATCATACCAGATGTATTTACTTTAGATAATTATAAAGAAGTGATTGTGAACTATGAACTTTTCAACTATTTTTTTAATAGTGTGTTCATTACAGTTTTCACAACCACTATTGTTATATTCATATCAGCACTTTCAGCTTATGCTTTTGCTAAAATTCCATTTTATGGTAGAGAGGGACTTTTTAGGATTTATCTTTTTACCTTAATGATTCCGGGGGTTTTAAATATCATTCCTCAGTTTTTGACCATCAATAGTATTCATCTTATCGGTACTAGGTTTGGTCTGATCCTTTTATATGTGGGAACAGGTATATGTGGCAATACCTTTTTCTTAAAAGGCTTCTTTGAGTCTATACCAAATGATTTACTTGAATCAGTTGTCATCGATGGAGGTGGTCATCGAACAATCTTTGGAAAAATCGTGATACCTTTGTCCAAACCGGCCATAGCCACCCTATCCATATTAGTTTTACTTGGAACATGGGATGATTATTTTACGGCAAAAGTCATTCTTGCTGCTAAAGAGAGTGTCTTGACCTTACCGGTTATTATACACAGATTGAATGGACAGCATGCAACCAAATTTGGTTTGGTGTTTGCTGCATCATTGATAACTTTACTACCGGTTATCATTACATATATAACAGCCCAGAAATATTTTGTTGTTGGTGGATTGACCGACGGAGCGATAAAAGAGTAAGAAATGAGGTGGCACCATGAGAGACGAACTTACATCACTTTACTTGGAGGACGTTTATCCAGGTAAAGCATTTTATAAGGCTAATGAAGGAGTGAGGATACATATATCAGTCCGGAATAATAGTAACACGTTTGTTAATGAAAAGTTGATTATCAGAATATACCGTTTACACCAAATGATATGGGAAGAAATCAGAATCGAGACTTTTGAACATGGTCGTTCAGACTTGGTATGTGAGTTTAGTGCTCCTGACCTTGGTATACAGGGGTATGGGGTTGAAGTTTCCTTGTGTGACTTAATAGTTACCACTTCCTTCGATGTTCTTGACTCATGGTCAGATAGGCCAAGATATGGCTTTCTCAGTGATTTTTATGAAGCTGATGAAAAGGATACAAAAGATATAAACAGTATGTTAAAGTACCATATTAATGTCGTTCAGTTTTATGATTGGATGTATAAACATGAAGATCTGATTCCTAAAGAGGACTATTTTGTAGATTTACTTGGAAGACAGCTATCCCGAAAGGCGGTTTTAAATAAGATTGAAGCTTGTAAAAGAGTTGGTATGAAAAGTCTTGCCTACGGAGCTATATACGCATCGTCAAAAGAGTTTTATGAGAGTCATAAGGAGTGGGCCTTATACACCAATGATGGGAGACCTCAAAATCTTGGTAATTGGTTCTATATCATGAACATATCTGAGACATCTCCTTGGAGAAGGCACATACTTCATGAGTTTGTTGAAGCGATTCGTGTCATGGACTTTGATGGTATCCATATGGATACTTATGGTTTTCCTAAAAAGGCTTATTCTTATCTAGGAAAAAAACGTCATCTAGAGCACCTTGATAACCAGTTTTCCAGCTTAGTGTCAGATACAAGAAGGCAATTATTAGAACTAAAGGAAGATCCTGCCATAACTTTTAACGCAGTAAGTAACTGGGGGATTGAAGCTGTCGCTGCAAGCGATCAAGATGCAATATATATAGAAGTTTGGGACCCACAAACCACATATAATCATCTTTATCAATTGGTAATGAGAGCTAAAGAGTTAGGAAGTAAGCAGGTTATACTAGCTGCCTATTTTGAAGACTTTAATAAAGATAGACAAGTAAAACGTCAGGATTGTATGAATGGACTGATTCTATCTATGGCAACTATATTTGCAAGTGGTGGTTTTCACTTCGTTTTAGGAGAAGAAAATCGAGTTCTTCCTGACCCATATTATGTTAAACATGAGGCTCTGGAAGATATGTATGTGGAGGAAATCAGGGACTATATGGACTTTATCGTCCGATATGGTAACTTAATATTTCCCGATGTATATAAAGATATCTCAATGACTCATACAGGAGGCATTAATACCGAGTATTTATTTGAAGGTGCAAACACTTGTCCTTATCCAAAGGCTGATATCGTGTGGACCCTCATTAAAGAGCAAAAGGGATATATTACTATTCAACTGGTTAATTATAGGGGTATAGCAAGTGAAAAGTGGAATGAAGGAAAAGAAAGAAGACCTGAGGCAGTAGGGAATATGTCCATTCAGGCTCTTATTGATGAAGAGATTCTTGGTGTTTATCTAGCATCACCAAGAGAAGAGGGGGGAAGGTCTAGAAGGCTTGACTTTGACAGAGTAGAAACAGATAGGGGGTCTGCTATTAGATTCTTAGTTCCAAAGTTAGAAATCTGGAGTCTGGTTTATATTGAAATTAGTGAGTAGATGGGGAGAGGAGCATATGTTGAAATAGGCTACAACTTAGGTAATTGTATTTTCTTTTCTATACTGACCTGGCGTAATACCATACTCTTTTTTTCTTTGCTCTGAAATCATCAATTATGATATATATATCCCGTAAGGTCAACGTTGACATTGTCGGTGTCATATGATACGATAAATCAAAGAATCAATTAGTTAATTCATTAAATTAAATAGAGAGGAATAAGTTATGTATGTAAGTGATTTAGTCCAAGGTAGATAATATGAACAAAAATTTATTTACAAGACAATATATGATGATTATTTTTGACATATTAATTACTGTGTCCGGTTTTAATTTATTGAATACGATTTTACCTGTATATATTAATGATTTGGGGTATAATCCAATATTTCCTGGAATTCTCATGGCTGTATTTACTTTTTCATCACTAGTCTCAAGGCCTATTTTCAATAGAATCATGGCACATAAATCTTCTCGTTTTGTATTGCTATTCGGCCATTCCATGATATTGGCTGCTGTTTGTATTCATATTATATCAGGGTCTATTTGGATAATAGCCTTGGGAAGAGTAATTGTCGGGATAGGATTTAGTGCATATACAACTGCAATGGGAACTATAACAGCTAAGATTGTTCCCCAACATCGACGTGGTGAAGGTATGGGATATTATAACGTCGCTTTTTTTGTTACCATAGCTGTTGGTCCTATTATTGGCCTTTATCTATACAGAGAAATGGGCCAGACCATACCATTTGCAGTAGCTGCTATAACCGTTTTTTCTAGTTTTTTTATTTCGATATTTATGGAGAAGGTGGATGTAGGTGTTAAAATTGAAGGTAAGGTTGAATTAATAGAAAGAACCTCTATACGGGCTGCATATATGCTTTTTTTCTATGCATTTGCTGGTGGGATGGTTTTAACCTATATTGCAGTCTATGCCCAAGAAATGCAAGTGTTTAATATTTATTTGTTCTATCCTGCTTATGCTATAGCCATTCTATTGTCAAGAATGATTTCGGGTAAATGGTATGATAGAAAAGGTATGGGCCCTCTTGTTGCCCCCTCCATAATATTAGGCTTTATAGGAATGCTTATTCTAAGTATGGCTACAAATATATGGATGTTTGTTCTAGTCGCTGTGTTCTTTGCCTTCTCATATGGAATGATACAACCAACCATTAATGCGGTTATGATTACTCTATGCAAGGCTGATCGAATTGCTGTAGCCAATACAACTTTTTACGTAACTATGGATGTAGGTGTAGGTCTTGGATCTTTTATTGGTGGACTTATTATTGGTGGATTAGGATATGGCACTTCCTTTTTATTATTGGGACTCTTTCTATGTTTAAGTGGCCCAGTGTATTTATTTGGATTAAAAAAACAAATGAAGGTTATTAGTGAGAACAATGTCTAGTGATTCAGTGTTAAATAATTAGAAGTTTTGAGTAAGAATGATTATATAAAAGGCTCAATATAAGGAGGTACATATGAGTTACAAAGATAAGACAAAACCTGTAGCTGAAAGGGTAGAAGATTTACTAAAAAGGATGACACTGGAGGAAAAAGCAGCTCAATTATGTGGTGACTTGGCCTTTAATGTTATAACAGATGGTAAGTTCGATTATGAAAAAGTAAAAGCAAGATTTTCCAATGGCCATGGTAGAATCACTCAATTTTCAATTGTTGGTTTAAGTGATCCCTTGGATATAGTAAGAATAGGAAACAAGCTGCAACGATTCTTTGTTGAAGAAACAAGACTTGGTATACCTGTTGCGCTTCAGACTGAAAATTTATCAGGATACCCGGCAGCAAAAGGGACTGTGTTTCCTTCTATGTTAAATATTGCCTGTACTTGGGAACCTGAATTAGCTAAAAAAATGTCAGAGATCATCGGTGAAGAAAGCAAGGCGGTAGGATGTAATTCAGCTATGAGTCCGGTTATTGATGTTAGTCGTGATCCTAGATGGGGAAGAACCTATGAGACTTTTGGCGAAGATCATTATTTAGTCAGTCAATTCGGAATCAATTATGTGGCGGGTATGCAGTCTAAAGGTGTAAGCTGTATTGCTAAACATTTTCTTGGCTATAGTGAAACTCAAGCAGGCCTTAATACTGCAACGACAAGACTTAATGATCGGGAACTCTATGAAGTATTTGCAACACCCTTTGAAGCTGCGGCAAAAGAAGCAGGACTTGGCGGTATGATGGCATCATATTCAGAAATCGATGGGTTGCCGGTTGGTGCAAATAAGAAGATAGCAAGAAAACTTTTACGTGAAACTATGGGATTTAAAGGAATGCTTACATCTGATGGTGGCGGTATCGCTAAGATGCATCGATATTTTAATGTTGCAAAAACTTATAAAGAAGCGGGTTTGATTGCAAAAAAAGGTGGTTTGGACACAGAAATTCCTATCGGAGATGCTTATCGACAACTGCCTGATTATGTGAGAGCTGGTGAACTTGACGAAGCCCTCTTAGATGAATCGGTTAGACGTATTTTGACTATTAAGTTTGATGTTGGACTTTTTGATCATCCTTATGTAGATGAGGAAAAAATCAGTGAGGCTATGACTAACAAAGATAAACAAGTCTTTAGTGAAAAATTGGCTCTAAAGTCTATAACTCTATTGAAAAATGAAGGGATCTTACCAATCTCTCAAGATAAGAAGATAGCTGTTATCGGTCCTCATGGAGACAATCTGAGATATCCAATCTCAGGCTATACTTATCCGGCATATCTCGAAATGTCATCCGGCTCTAAGAAATCAGGAGAATCCAAAAAATCCGGTGAAGGAGGAGCATTTGATCAAATGTTTGCTATGTTTAGCGAAGAACAAATGTCTAAGATGGATGATATGAAAACCTTACTTGCTAAGGTGGGTAGCTCTACCTTGCAGGAAGCCTTAGCTGAAAGTTATGAGGTATCTTATGCTAAAGGCTGTAATATTATTGGTGATAATAGAGAAAATTTCCAAGAAGCCATAGGTCTTGCCCAAAAGTCTGATGTTGTCATTATGGCCCTTGGTGGCAATTGTGGCTGGATTAATGTTACCGGAGGAGAGGGTAAAGACAGGGCGAGACTGGATTTACCAGGTGTACAGCAAGAACTTTTGGAAGTTGTCAAAAAGGTTGGTAAGCCAGTGGTTATGGTACTATATGGACCTGGTGTATTTGCAATTGAGTGGGCAAAAGACCATGTTGAAGGTATTATTCAAGCCTTTATGCCCGGACCATATGCAGGTAAAGCAATTAGGGATATTATAGTGGGTGATCATTCCCCAGAAGGGAAACTTCCTGTAACGATACCAAGAAGTGTTGGACAGGTTCCTTGTTTCTACAACCATAAGGTTGGAAGTGGTTATTCCTCTCAGCCAGACCCCTTGTCAGCTACAATTTTTAGTGGTGGTTATGTGGATGAAGATGATGAACCCTTGTTTCCTTTTGGTTATGGACTTTCTTATTCACAATTTGATATCAAAGATTGTGAAGTAGATAATGAAAATGTAAGTCTAGATGATGGGCAAATTGTTATATCATGTAAAGTGAAAAACACAGGTTCCATGAAAGCTTCTGAAGTTATCCAACTATATTATTACTTCGAGGATGCAAGAATTGTTCGTCCAAATATGCAGTTGGCGGGCTTCGCAAAAGTTGAATTAGAAGCTGGTGAAGAAAAAAAGGTGACCATTGAACTTCCAACGGCCTTATTAGGATTTTACAATGAGGATATGGAGTTTGTTGTTGAACCTGGTGGTCTTAGGCTTATGCTAGGTACTTCATCAAAGGATATTTTTTATGAAAAGACCATTATGCTAACCGGTGAAAAAGTTATGCTTATGGGCAAAAGAAAATACTCAAGTTCTTCTAAGGTTGAATAGGTAGTTTCAAGAAAGTTTAGATTTTCAATTGTCGAGTTTATGAAAATTGACACGTGTCAATGACCGTGATATCATTAATTAGTCATAAATCTATGAAAAGTGGTCTTGGTATGAAAAAGAAGGTTACAAGCTCAGATGTGGCAAGAGAAGCTGGTGTATCTAGAACGACAGTTTCCTATGTCCTCAATAAAGTGAATCATGTCAGTATATCTGATGAAACGAGAAAAAGGGTTCTTAAAGCAGCAAAGAAATTGGGGTATTTTCCCAATAATACGGCACAAGCCTTAAAGACGAAACGTTCTATGTCCATTGGTATTGTATCGAAACGTAAAATTGATGAAATCCGATTTATTCGGATTGTTGGTGCCCTTCAACCATTATTGGTGGAAGCAGGTTACAATATGATTTTTTGTTCTGATGAAAAGGATGAAAATGATTATCCTGAGTACTATCGCTTGTATAAAACCAATAAGGTAGATGCTTTGATTTTCATTGCTCATCAGGAGAAGGTTAAATATGATAAGGTTGATGAAAAGATCAAGCTGGTTACTAGTGAGGATATCCCTTCAGTCTTTATAGACTATCATCTAGATAGTAAAGAGATAAATAGCGTTGATATTGACTATTATACCGGGGCCTATGAAATGACTAAGTTACTTATAAATATGGGTCATAAGTCTATAGGCTACCTATATCCTAACTTGGATTCAGAACAGGAAGTTGAAAGATATAAAGGAATACAAGACGCAGTAAATGGTCATGACGGAGTCATCCTGAAAGAGTATGAAGGTATATATTCTTATTTTCAAGCAGATGAAGAGTACATGTATGCAAAGCTTGAAACTATCCTATTAGAATCAGATGAAACTGTTCTCATTGCGGCTTGGGCCCATATTGGTCTTCATATGATTCGGATAGCTAATAAGTTAAATATTGAGGTCCCAAAGGACCTTTCTATTGTTGCTTTGGCGGACAACGGAGGTGAAAATTATTGTTTCCCTCAATTAACAACAACAGACCTCCCCATGAAGGCTATAGGCATAAAGGCTGCTGAAAACTTATTGAAAACTCTCGAAAACAAAGGAAAAACAAGGAATATAATGGAAAAATGTATTGTTGTTGAAAGAGGATCCACCAGAAAGTTATAATCACATAAATGTACAACTATATACCCGGTAAACGGGTATATATTAATCAAAGTTATTGACACGTGTCACTAGAAGGAGAAGGTTATGGAAAAAGTAAAAGTTGGTATTGTTGGAACAGGTTATACTATTGGGATTGCTCTACCTCATGTAATGGCTTATCAGAAGAATCCAGATGCTGAACTGGTTGCCTTATATGATGAAGTAGAGGGTAGAGCTTGTCAGTGGGCCAAGGATAAGAAGATTGAAGATGTTCATATCTGCCAAACCTATGAGGAACTATTAAGTATGGTAGATGCTGTCAGTATATGCACACCAAATGATACACATGTGAGCTTATCTATTCAGGCATTGGAAGAAGGTGTCCATGTTCTTTGTGAGAAGCCGATAAGCACAGATGCGAAATCGGCTGAAGAAATGTTGGAGTCTGCCAAGAAACATCCTGAACTGGTAAATATGACAGGATTTTGTTATAGGGGAATTCCTGCAATTCAATACATGAAATCCATTATTGACCAAGGGAAAATAGGTAAGGTTTTTGCATGCTCTCATCAATTAGGTGGTGGAAGAATTGCCGGTAGAGACAATGTAAAACGTGAGTGGAGAATGAACCGAGATAGGTCCGGTTCAGGAGCATTAGCAGATTTTGGATCTCATATGCTTGATTTGACTGATTATCTATTAAGTCCGACAGAAGGAAAGATTACACAGGTGACTGCATTGACATCCACTGGAATTAAGGAACGGTATGCTGAGTTAAGTGAGGATAAACTACCTGTTACTAATGATGATTGCGCTGTATTTACTGCAAAATTGGAAAAGGGAGTTGTTTCTACTTTTCTTTCAAGTAGGATTGGTATGTCGTGCCACAGGTGGGAGATTATTGGTGATGGCGGTATCCTTATTTATGAAGGTGAAGACGAAAAAGTTAAGGTCCTATTAAAAGAAAAAGGTGAGTCTTTTGATTTTAAGAAGACGCCGGAAGTTGAGGAAGTGCCTGATGAGTTTAAGGGAAGGTCACGATTTGAGGATGAAATTGATGAGTTCATTGATAATATTCTCAATAAGAAACAATCGAGTAGAGATTTTCAAAGAGGAATCTATATTCAGAAGATATTGGATAAATTAGATGAATCTGCTCATGAGGGCATAAGTAAGTCTATTGAAAAATAGTCAGACAAGGAGGAAAAAATGAAGATTGGATTTCATACCAACAGCCTAGGTTGGCAGGGATTAAAAGATTTGAATAAGATTGCTGATTGGGCCGTAGAAAACGGTTTTGAGGATATGGAGGTTGGACCGGCGGTACCTATAAGCGAAGAGATATTAGGTCAGGTTTTAGAAAAAGGAAAGATTGATATTGGGGCCCTTATTTATTGCCGAAACTTTTTGGATCCTGATGAAGAGGTGGCAAAAAATCATTATAATAATATGATGGAGAGAATAGGTCTTGCCGGAAAACTTGGAATTAAGACAGTAGTATCTTGTACCGGAGTTACACCGGAAGCCTTTTATGGAATGCGTTATGATCCGGAGAAAAGTCTTAAGCAAGTCGTTGAACTGTATAAGAGTTTTTTAGAAGAAGCAGAAAAAAACAATGTAAGAATTGCTATTGAAAATTGTCCTATGATGGGTAATATTGCTATATCACCATATATGTGGGAGAAGTTGTTTACAGCAATACAGTCAGATAGGCTTGGTTTGTGTTATGATCCTTCCCACATGATTTGGCAAATGATGGATCCTTATGAGTCTATTAAGGAGTTTGGACATAAGATTTATCATGTACATGGAAAAGATACTGAAATTTTACGACATAATCTGAATAGGATTGGCATTCTCCATAATATTACGGAAGAAAACCATTTCTATGATCACCAATGGTGGCGTCATCGTCTACCTGGCTTAGGTGAGGTGGATTGGAGTAAGATTGTGGCTAACCTTGATGAAATTGCTTATCAAGGAAGTATTTCTATTGAACATGAGGACCCTGTTTGGGAGGGGAGTTTAGAAAAGGTTCAAACCGGAATTATTAAGGCTAAGAAGCACATTGAGATGTTTTTATAGGAAATAGGAGGTTATTATGCAATTAGGTTGTCACGCAGTTTTATTTAAGGAAGCAATAAAGACAAATACTCAAGAAGTTATATCTAAGCTAAAAGCTGCTGGTTTTGACGGTGGTGAAATTGGTTCAAGGTTTTTTGGAACTGAAAATAAAAAAGATTTGCTTGATGTACTAGAAGCCAATGACTTTCAAATGTCTGCTATGCATGCAGTTACCTTTTGGGATAAATGGGAAGATGAAGAAGAAGCCAAAAACCAGTTTGATAATATTTTGAAAGTAGCAGAGTTCGTTAAGGACCTGCCTTCAAAGAATATTATGTTGTCCGGTGTTTTTTCGGTAAAATCGACGGAAATCCTTGACTACCTTGGAAGTTTTCCTGATGAAAAGATAGTAGCTGCGGCTAAGAAAATTAATGAAGTAGCACTTGCGTGCCGGAAGTTAGGTGTTAGTCTCAATTATCATAATCATAACTGGGAGTTTGCCGGACAAGCAACCTTGTATCATGCTTTGGTTTTGCATGCACCGGATCTTAACTTTGGCTTTGATCTTGGCTGGGCTCAGAAGGCCGGTGCTGACCCTATACAACTTTTGAAAGAACATGGAGACCGTATTAATTATGTACATATTAGAGACTTGTCCAAAGATGGAGATTTTGTTGATCTTGGCCAAGGTATGACTCTTTTTAAAGAACTGATTCCTGCTATTAAAGAAACACTTGGCCAAGACGGATGGATGGTTGTAGAATATGAAACCGGAGAAGAAGACTTTGGTCGATATGAAAGAGCTTTCGATTTTCTTCAACAATTTATATAGACCAGGGAAGAAGGTAGATGGTATATGAAAAAATTGCGAGTAGGTATAGTTGGGTGTGGTAGGATTTCTATTGTCTATAAAGATGTCTTTAAAGATCAGTTGGATCGAATTCAGCTTGTTCTGGCTATGGATAAAGAATTAGCCAGGGCAGAAGCTTTTGCAAAATCCTTTGAAGCATGTGGATCTACGGATGATTTCGATAGAGTTTTATCTAGTGGTTTAGATCTTGTACACATATGTACCCCTCATTTCCTCCATAAGGATCAAGTGTTAGCTTGTCTTGATGCGGGCATACATGTTTTGACCGAAAAACCAATGGCTATAAACTTAGATGATGCAAGGAAGATGATTGAAACATCTCATAAGAGCCAAGGAAAATTTGGTGTTATTTTTCAAAACAGGTATATCCCCGGCATACAGGAGGCAAAAAAAATACTAGACAGTGGTGATCTTGGTCAAGTTATAGGTGCAAGGTCTTCTTTGACTTGGTGGAGGCCACCATCATATTATGACTGTGACTGGAAAGGAAGTTGGGAAAAAGAAGGTGGAGGTGTACTAATCGACCAAGCCATACATTCTATTGATTTGGTTCAGTATTTGGTTAATAGTAAGGTAGAGCGGATTGATGGTCAGATTGCCAATAGGGTTTTAAAAAACGTGGAAGTTGAAGATGTGGCTAGTGCAGCCATTAAGTTTAAAAACGGATGTATCTATTCCCTTTTTGCAACCAATTACTATACCCATAATGCACCGATTCAGATAGAATTAATGACAGAAAAAGCAACTATAAAGATTGTTGGCTTTGATGTAGTCTTAGAGAAAGATGGAACTACAAGACTTCTTGGAGATAGTCATAAAAAAAGTAATTCTGGCGAAGGTTATTGGGGCATCCACCATTCAGTACAAATATCTGAATTTTATGATTGTGTTATTGAAGATAAGCCGGTTGTTGTAAACGGTGAAGAAGGAATTAAGCCTTTACAAATTGTTTTAGGCGTCTATCAATCGGCTAAAGAAGGCCGACCGATATATCTAGACCATAATGTGGTCTAGATATAGGTTACATAAAATAAAAAGGATTTTTTAATTCATCGATAAGAGAAGAATACCTCTACTTTAATCAGGAGATATTCTTCTCTTTTATATTTATATGAAAAACATGACAATTTATATGTGCTGAAGTTTACTGTTTGACACGTTTAATTCAATATGATATATTTAATTTAATGAATTAATAAAGTGTTTTGAGTTTATAAATAAGGATAAGGAGAAATATATGAATAATTTATTAGTTGTTCATGGTGGTGGACCTACAAGTGTCTTAAATGCTTCCCTATACGGTGTCATAAAGTCGGCTATGGCTTCTGAGGACATTCAGCATGTTTACGGTGCCCTTGGAGGGACTAGGGGTTTTATGGACGAAAATTTTGTTGATTTTACTACAATCAGTCAAGAACGTATAGAAAATTTGAAACATACACCAGGTACAGCTATTTCCACTAGTCGGACGCCTCTCTATGAAAAAGAGTATTTAAGAATGGTTGATGTGTGTATGAAATACGACATTAAATATGTTGTTTTCAATGGTGGAAACGGGACCATGGATGCATGTGGAAACCTTAATAAGTATGCTGCGGACAAGGGCATATACGTTATGGGGATTCCAAAAACTGTTGATAATGATCTCAGTGAAACTGACCATAGTCCAGGATATGCTAGTATGGCAAAGTACATGGCTATAAGTGTTTCAGAAGTTATTCAAGATGTAAGATCAATGCCTATACATGTTTCGGTTATTGAAGCTATGGGTAGAAATGTTGGCTGGATTACAGCGGCTTCAGCGCTTGCCACTTGTGATGGTCTTGGTCCGGATATGATTCTCTTGCCAGAAGTGCCCTTTGATGAAGACAAGTTTCTTGCAAGAGTTAAAAGTCTTATTGATGAAAAAAAAGGCGTCGTTGTGGTTGCAAGTGAAGGTTTGAAGGATAAAGAAGGTCAACCAATAGTACCCCCTATATATAGGACTGATCGAGCGACCTATTATGGGGATGTAGGAACTTATCTGGCTGAAATGATTATTAAGAAATTAGGTTATAAGGCTAGAAGTGAGAAACCGGGTATTTTTGGAAGAGCAAGTGCAAGGTTGCAATCAGAAGTTGATAGAGATGAAGCAATCTTAGTAGGAGAAAAAGCTGTTGAAGCTATGCATCAGGGAATCAGTGGAAAAATGGTGGGACTTAAGAGAATATCTAACAGCCCTTACCATGTGGAAGTGATCTATATAGATATTGAAAAAGTTATGCTTCACGAAAAAGAAATGCCGGATGCATACATTGACAGGGAAAACTTCAATGTAACACAAGAGTTTATTGATTATTGCAAACCATTAATTGGAATGGAACTTCCCAATTATACATATTTTATTTAAATGAAAGGCGATAAAACGCTAGAAAAAGGAGACTGAGATGTCAATTATTCCATTACGACCTTTGTTGGAGGCAGCTAATAAATATGGTTATGCCTATGGGGCTTTCAACGTAAATTCAATTTCCCAAGCTGAAGCTGTTATTGAAGTACATGAAATGTTTCGAGCAGGAGCTATTTTACAAGCGGCTGATTTAGCTAATGGCTTTATGGGTGGCAGAAAAGATTTTTTTAACTCTACTATAGAAGATAAAAGGGTTGGCGCAAAGAGAATTGCTGATGCCATCCGCCATATTGGTGAGAAGAGTAAGATTCCCATTGCTATTCATCTAGACCATGGAAAAGATTTTGAATCTGTTAAGGCAGCCATTGATGGTGGGTTTACATCAGTTATGATTGATGGGTCCCACCTAGCTTATGATGAAAATGTTGAGTTAACAAGAGAAATTGTTAAATATGCCCACCCTTATGGTGTTTCTGTTGAAGGAGAGTTAGGTGTGCTTGCTGGTGTAGAAGATCATGTTTTTTCAGATAAGTCTACCTATACCAACCCTTTAAAAGCTGTTGATTTCTTTAAGAAAACAGGTGTAGATGCCTTGGCTATTTCTTATGGAACTATGCATGGGGCCAATAAAGGGAAAAATGCCAAACTGAGAAAAGAAATAGCTATTGCAACAATGGAAAACCTGAAACATGAAAATTTATTTGGCATGTTGGTGTCTCATGGATCATCTACGGTTCCTGCATATATAGTTGAAGAACTTAACAAGGCAGGAGGCAACGTTCAGAATGCCTATGGAATACCGGTAGATGAATTGGTACAGGTTATACCTGCAGGAATCGGAAAGATAAATGTGGACACTGATCTAAGATTGGCTGTGACGAGGAATATACGCGAATTCTTTAAGGCATATCCTGATAAACAAAAGTCGGCTTCAATTGGTGAAATATATAGATTAATGGAGATGAAACCGGAAGCTTTTGATCCACGTTATTATTTGACTCCAATAATGGATACCCTTCTCTATAATACAATTCCTGATGAAGACGTAAGGCTTGTTAATGACCTGATTAAGGCAGGGGTTAAAGAAGTAGTTGCCACTTTGGTTGTTAAATTTGGGGGCGTGGGATATGGTCCTAAAATTGAAAAACTGACCTTAGAAGACATGAAAAAACGTTATATATAATTATAAAAACATAATATCGGGAGGTTTATATGAATAAGCTATCTATGGATTTCAGCCGAATGGATCCATTCATTAGTCAGGCGGAACTTAAAGAGGAAAGAGAAAAGCATAAAGCTATGTACTCGAGAATATTAGAGTCTGAAAAAAATGATGGTGATCAAGTTCTTGGTTGGATGGATTTAGAAGAAATTGCTAATGATGAAGTTGTTTTGACTATAGAAAAAAAAGCAGAAGAAGTGAGAGCTGATGCGGATCTTTTTATACTTATTGGTGTAGGAGGCTCTAATCAAGGGGCAAGGGCTATTATAAAAGCGTTACAAACGGATGGACCGGATATTATCTATTCAGGTAATAACCTGTCTCCTAAGTATATGAAGGATATTCTCGATCAGATGGAAGGTAAGTCTGTTTATGTGAATGTCATTGCAAAGAACTTTGCTACTTTGGAACCTGGCTTATGTTTTAGAATGATTCGTCAAAGGCTTGAGAAAACCTATGGTCTTGAAGGTGCAGCAAAACGTATTATTGCAACCGGGTCACCGGGAGGAAGTAGCTTGGAAGTATTAGCCAAAGATAAAGGCTATCTTTTCTTGCCTTTCCCTATCCCTGTTGGAGGACGTTTCTCTGTTTTATCACCTGTTGGTCTTTTCCCTATTGCAGTGGCAGGGATTGACCTTAAGGCACTTATTCAAGGTGGGAAGGACATGAAAGCATCAATTTTGACAGAAAAGAGTGAGGATGCAGACGTATTGACTTATAGCATTGTAAGAAATAAGCTTTATAATATGGGATATGCGATTGAACTACTGACATATTTTGAGCCTTCTCTTGCTTATTTCAGTAAATGGTGGATTCAGCTTTTTGGTGAAAGTGAAGGTAAGGATGACAAGAGTGTTTTCCCATCAGCGGCTTCTTTTAGTGAGGATTTACATTCTCTTGGTCAATGGATACAGTCAGGGAAAAAGAATCTATTTGAAACCTTCGTCAATATTAAGAAACCCTTGGAAGAACTCATAGTTGAACCTGATGAAAGTTCAGATTATTTTGATTATCTAGATGGTAAAGACTTCCATGATATTAATCAAATAGCCTTTAAGGCGACCTTGCAGGCTCATTCTGATGGGAATATTCCATGTATGACTCTGGAAGTTCCGGAATTAAATGCATATTATTTTGGTCAAATGTTCTATTTTTATGAAATGGCGTGTTATACTTCGGCGAGTATTTTAGGTGTTAATCCTTTTGACCAACCAGGAGTTGAAGCGTACAAACATTATATGTTTGAAAGCTTAAAACAATAATTATGATTTTGGCTCTTATACTTCTCATAGCCATTATAGGAGGTGTTGTCCAATCAGTTATTGGTATTGGTTATGGAATGATTTTAATGGGATTAATGTCCATTGTATTACCAGTTAAAACTATAGCAATTATTATACTGATTAGCGGATTTGCACTTAGTTTTGTGGTGATTAAAGAATATTACAAATACATTGATTTTAAGGTCGTTGCATTGCCATTGATTCCTCTGGGCATTGGTGGCTATATAGGATTTCGGGTTCTTGAGTCTTTACCGGACTATATACTTAAGGTCATAATGTCCCTTTTTCTTATACTAATTGCCATTTGGATGATGATGAATCATGACATGAAAGTTAGATCAATAAAAATATTTGGACTAACACTGGGCTTTATAAGTGGTTTGTTTATGGGGATGATGTCAATTCCCGGACCTCCACTAGCAATGTATACATTAAAGACGACAAAATCAAGGCAGTCTCATGTTGGATCTATACAGGCTATTTTCTTAATTATGAGTTTCTACCGTTTGTGGTTGTTTACTTTTAGCGGGGATATTAAGGGATCAATTCTTTTATATTGTCTAGCAGGTGGTGTTGGAGTTTCTATTGGTGCTTATATAGGAATTCAGAAGATTAAGATAAAGAATAAGGAAAAATATACTCGATTTGTGTATAGTTTTATATTATTTATGGGGGTGTATAATCTTGGCCTATCAATGTATACCTTGCTAAGATAAGGATGTTTGTTGAGTATATTGCACAAAAAAAGATTTTTTTTAGTAGTTTTTTCATTATTATTGACAGATGCGTTGAAACGTGATAACATCTAATAAACACTTAATTAATTTATTAAATAAAGTAACTGGCAAAATTTTATAATTAGGGTGGTAAACATGAAAAAGCAAAAAAGTAAAAGAATGTTTTACAAACAGCTGAAAATCAACCTATGGGCATGGGCTTTCGTCATGCCAGCATTGATATTTTATATTCTCTTTCAAGGTTGGCCAATTATTACTAGTATTATTTATTCTTTTCTAGATTGGTCTGGGTTGACTTCTTACGCTGAGTTCATTGGATTTGATAACTACAAAAAATTATTGACAGATCAACAGTTTTGGAATGCTTTTAAGAACAGCTTTAAATTTGCTGCATTATTTGTTCCATTGGAGTTAACGGTGTCTTTATTCTTTGCCTATGTTTTGAATAATGAAATGTTAAAAGGAAGAACTATTTACAGAACCTTTTATTTTGCACCGGTAGTTACAACCACTTCAATCGTTGGTATCATAATGGTTTTCATTTGGAGTGTTCAAGGGCCTGCAAATGCCTTGTTAGTTAATACGGGAATTATTAGTAAGGCGATTAACTTTCTAGGGAACGGGAAATATGCGTTAGGAACGGTTTTGGTTATTTCGATTTGGAAGAGTATGGGAATGTATATGATTTACTGGTTGGCTGGTTTATCCAGTGTTCCTAAGGACGTTATTGAAGCGGCTAGGGTTGATGGAGCTAGTAGCAGGAAAACCTTTTTCTTGATTACACTTCCCTTAATTAAACCAGTAGCTGGTGTTATCTCCATTCTTTGTTTTATCAATGCCTTAAAGGTTTTTGATATTATCAAGACCATGACAGATGGTGGTCCTTTCTATTCAACAGAGGTTATTGCAACTTATGTGTATCGAATGGCTTTTTCATCAGAAATGGGACTACCAAGATTGGGTTATGCCAGTGCAGCAGCAACTATATTCGGTGTAGTTGTCATCACAGTCGGTGTGATACTCAACTCATTTAAAACTAAGTTAGAAAAAAGTGTTAACTAGGGAGGACTGAATATGTTGCAAATAGTAGGAGACAATAAGAATACTGGCAAAACATGGCGTCAAATAAAAGGTTTGGCTACTCATGTAATTTTAACTGGTATAGCAGTGATTTGGATGTATCCCTTCTTATGGATGCTAACAGCTTCCTTTAAGAGTGATGATGAGTTTTTCAGAAATAAATTGTCGCTGTTACCTGAAAGCCCAACTTTTGATAATATTGTTCGGGTTTGGTCAATTGATAACTTTGGTTTATATTTTTTTAATACAGCTGTAATTACATTTTTTGTAGTGCTTTTTGTTCTGATTATGACATCCTTATCTGGATATGTGTTTGGTAGATATGACTTTATAGGAAAGAAGGTTATATTGGTTATATTTCTCTCCTCGATATCTATACCAATCGTAAGTACGATTATTCCAATGTATGAGATTGTAAGGTCCATGGGACTCCTTGGTACGAAGACAGGGGTTATTCTAGCGACGGCAGGTGGTGCTCACGTTATATTTGTACTCTTGTTTATGAGCTATTTTAGTCAGTTACCTAAGGAATTAGAAGAGGCAGCAATGATTGATGGTTGTGGCTTTTTTAGAATTTTTATATCAGTAATGTTTCCTTTAGCCAAGCCAATAGCGACAACGGTTTTGATCATGGAGTCAACATGGACTTGGAATGACTTTTTGAAGCCACTTGTACTTACATTGAATAACCCGGAATCTAGGACGCTTGCTATTGGTCTATACGCTTTTAAAGGTGAGAATACTGTAGACTGGACTGGAATTGCCGCTGGGGGAACTATTGCAATTATTCCTGTAATTATTCTATATATTTCACTACAAAAATATTTTATTGATGGTGTAGCAGGAGCAGTTAAGAGTTGATTTACCAATGTTACTAAAGGTTTTTTGAGACCTTTGTATGTATAAATAACAAGTAAATAATTGGAGGTAAGTTATGGGAAAGAAAATTTTAACTATGTTACTCGTTATGGCAATGGTGGTTTCACTATTAGCCGGTTGTGGGGTTCCTACGACATCTACAGATGACAAAGAAAAAAAAGAAAGTGACTCAACAGCACAAAAAGAAGACAGCACTTCTGACAAGGACGATTCTTCAAAAGGTGACTCTAGTGAAAGTGCTAGTTCTGATGAACCTATTACACTAAAAGTTGTGGACTGGAGTGATTCAACAGCTGAAGTGAGAAGAGCATTTGACAAGGTTTACATGGAAGAGCATCCAAATATTACGATTGAATATACAACAATGACTATTGATGCTTTTAAATCTTCAGTTGTTACATCTATTAAATCCGGAGAAGCTCCTGACTTGTTCCCGATTCCAGTAGGAATTACATTACCAACAGCAATTGCAGAGAATTGGTTTGTTCCACTTAATGATTACTTACCAGACGAATTTTGGGATACAATTATTGACCCTGCAAAAGCAGAAGGTGTTGCTATGCTTAATGGGAATTACTATACAATTCCTGAGGTTGCTACCCAAACTAATCAACTGATTTTCTATAACAAAGATGTTTTTGAAAAAGCAGGTGTAACAGAAGTTCCAACTACCTACTCAGAATTTATTGATGTATGTGACCAGATTACTGAAGCAGGAAATGGTGACTATTATGCATTTATTGAAGGTGGTAAACAAGTGAACAGGGTTTATGCCTTATTACAAGCATTTGCAAATGTGGGAGGAGCTAAATTACCTGACTTCTCAAAAGCACTAGTAGACGGTGGAAGAATAAACTATGATTCACAAGCAGTTTTAGAGGCAACTAAATTATTTAAGACGCTTTATGACCACGGTGATATTCATCCTGACTCAATAAACATTAGTGCACCAGAAGCTAGAGAATACTTTGCGCAAGGTCAAGCAGCTTTTATCGATCAAGGTGTATGGTGTATAGGTGTTTGGGAAAGCACTCATCCAGATATGAACTTTGGAACTATGGCAGTTCCTGTACCTGACAGTGGACAAAAAGGAAAAATTTCTACTCCTGAATATGGTGCTTGGATGGGAGTATATGCCAATAGTGAACATCCTAAAGAAGCAGCTGAATATTTAGCAGCTATGTATAATTATGGTAGTGATAAATATACTTATCAAGATGATTTAGTATCAAAAGGTGGACGTGTTTCCATCGTTAAAGGTGTAACAGAGGCTAATATGACTAATGAAAGAGTTATAGAGTACTTTAACATTGCTAACGAAACTGCAGCTACTTATCCGATTGCAACGGTGAGAGATCCTAAAATATATGATTTCTATAATAAAGTTGTAGATGTACAACCTAGTATTGGAAATTTATTCCAAGGTGTTTTATCCGGTGGTCTTGATGATTATGAATCATCATATACGTCTTTATCTGACGACTTGACTGCAGAGTGGACAAGAGCCTGTGAAGCAGTAGGAACTACAATTGATTCATTAGATTTTCCTAACTGGGACCCTATGAAAGATTATGGAGCAGAACAATATAAAGAATTAAATTAATCATTGTTTAGGATGCCCCTTTTATAAAGGGGCATTCTTTGATATAATAATTTGATTAATTAAATTAAGGTCGAAGGTGAAAAAATGAGTATAAATAAAGGGATCAATCTTCCAAAAGCTAAGAAAACAAACATCAATTTAATAAAGAAAGTCATATACCAGTATTCGCCAATTTCAAGAGCTGAGATAGCTACTCTTTTAGGGCTGGTTCCGGCAACAATAACGAATAATGTAGCTCACTTAATTGAAGAAGGCCTTGTTAGAGAAGTTGCAAGTGAAGCAGTAGACGAAACTATTATAGGACGTAGACCTATTATGCTGGAGACTGTTCCTGATTATACTTATTTTATTGGTTTGGAGATAAGTCCTAGAGGGCTTTATATGGTCATAACAGACCTTAATGGAAATCTTGTTATAGAGAAACATACCCAATTGAAAATTGGCGAATATGATGAAACCATGAATGCAATTTACAGGGAAGTAGATGCCTTTATTTTGGAATCAGGTATGGATAGTGACCGTATACATGCAATGGGATTTGGAATTCCGGGGATAGTCAACCATAAAACAGGTGAGCTTAAGAGTACAGCCTGGATTACTTGGACTAATCATCATATTGAAAGAGATCTTAAAAATTATTTTGGAATGCCGGTTGTTGTAGATAACAATGTAACAACTAGAGCGATAGCTGAAGGATTATTTGAAGATAACAGAGCTGAATCTTTTGCATATTTGTTTGTTTCACAAGGTATAGCATGCCCCTTGATGATTAAAAATAGTATATTGAGTAGAAAAGTAGCAGGTGCAGGTGAACTTGGTCACATGGCTATTGAAGTTGATGGTCCCCAGTGCCCAAGATGTGGAGACTATGGTTGTCTGGACCTATATGCGGCAGAGGTTGGTATTATCAATAGGGCTAAAGAAAAATGTGCTGCCAATCAATGTAATATATTAAAAAATATTGTTGAGAAAAGACATAAGTTTGGAATAGAAGAAGTTATGGAAGCTGCAGGAGAAGGTGATGAGGAAGTATTGGAGATTCTGGATTCTGCTGTCAAATATTTAGCAATTGGTATTTGCAATGTCATTAAATTCATTAGCCCTGAAATGGTTGTTGTTGATGCATATATAATGTCAAATGAAGCAATAAAGTCTAAGTTTCTTGAATACGTAGATATTCATTTATCACAAAATCGTTGGGGAAAAGTGGAGTTTGTTTTTAAGGCTTTTAATGCCTATGGTGGTGCTTTATCTGCGGCTGGTAATGCCATTAATCAGTTTATATTTAACAGCTGATTTCGTATAGTTAAAAGAAAAAAGAGAATTATGTCCCACTTAAGCCATATTCTCCTGATGATAAAGTTATGTCTACAGTCTTGTAAAGTATAAAGAAGGAGATTAGCATGAAATATATATTTATAAATTTAAAACGTTTTGATGTACCTAGGAACTTAGGAGGTATCTGTTCTAATCCAAATCCGGTTCAGTGGATTTCTAATGTTATGAAGGAAAGTATCTCTTATGATCTAAATAATTTGAAAGATATTTCTGTTGCATATTTGTTACCAGAATCCTTACTACCAGAGGCAAAAAGTGCTCTTGGAAGTCAGTTGGATGTGATAAATCCAATTGAGATAGGAAGTCAAGGGGTCTTTCGCCAAGATATCGAACCAGGTGGTAACTTTGGTGCCTTTACGTCAAATCTTCCAGCAGCAGCAGCTATGAATCTTGGCTGTAGTTGGTCTATTATTGGTCATTCAGAAGAACGGAAAGATAAATTGGAAATTATGGCTGCCTATGACAGTCTTATTTATAATGAGAGCGAATCTTATGATAAAGCTCAAAAATCAGTGAATCAATTAATTGGTCAGGAAGTTGCAAGTGCCTTAAAGAGAAACATGAATGTCCTCTTATGTGTTGGCGAGTCAAGTGAAGAAAAAGGTCAAGGCAGCTTCGAGGAACAACAAGTCAGGATTAAGGCTGTTTTACGAAAACAACTTGAGCTATGTCTGGAAGGTAATATTGAACTATTGAATGATAGGAAAATTGTTATTGGCTATGAGCCGATTTGGGCTATCGGACCTGGTAAAACTCCACCGGGACAGGAATACATTGCTTTTGTATCAGCTTATATAAAAGAAGTGGTGGCTGAAATGTTTGACATAGACATACCAGTGGTTTATGGAGGTGGCTTGAAGGAAGCAAATGCTGAGATGATTGCAGGTATTGATACTGTTGACGGAGGACTGGTAGCATTAACTAAATTTGAGCAACCAATTGCTTTTGAGCCAGAAGGACTTAAGAATATTATCCATAAATATCTTCAATAAAATGAGATGTAGTAAACATATCTATTTTAGATATGTTTATAGGGAAGGATACGTAACATGCGACCAAATATATTGATGATTACACTGGATGATATGAACTATGATTCGGCGGGATTTTTAGGTAATCATGGGATTACACCTAATATAGACAAATTAGCAAGTCAAGGTATGTATTTTAAAAATGCCCATGTGTCAGTAGCTGTTTGTCAACCGTCAAGACAATGTATAATGACAGGTAAATACCCACATAATAATGGAGCCCATGGATTTATGCCGATTATGCCATGGGTGGATACCTTACAGGAGTTATTATCAGAAGAGGGATTTTACAACGGTATTATAAGTAAAATCGAACACTTACAGCCTAGTAATAAGTATTGTTGGGATTATATGAAGGATTTATACTATAAACGACATCGCTGGGGTAGGATTCCTAGAGATTACTATCATGCCACTAAAGATTTTTTTACTCAGGCGGACGAAGCAGGTGCACCTTTTTTCTTAATGGTAAATTCTCATGATCCACATCGCCCATTTTCTGGTAGTCAGCAAGAATTGGAAATGTTTGGATTAAAAACTGAAGCTAGTAAAAGGTATGAGCCAGACGAAATTCAAGTCCCAGGGTTTTTACCTGATTTACCTGATATACGAAGAGAAATTGCTGACTACTTTACGTCTGTTCATCGTGCAGATGAAAGCGTCGGGTTAATAATGAAAGCTCTGGAAGAGTCTGGACATGCTGATCATACGATAGTCATTTTCTTGAGCGACAATGGTATGGCCTTTCCATTCTCAAAATCGAATTGCTACCTTAATAGTACAAAAACTCCTTTAATCATAAAATGGCCTGGTAAAATCAAGGGTGGAATCAGAGATGAAGAACATATGGTTTCTGGTATAGATTTGATGCCAACCCTATTAGATGTGATGGGACTTAAATATAATCATCTGGAATTAGATGGAAGGAGCTATTATCCATTACTTATTGGGCAAGATGATGGCAAACCAAGAGATAAAGTATATACCTTGTTTAATGCAACGGCAGCCCATAAAGACTATGAAATGCGGTGTGTACAGACAAGTCAGTATGGATATATTTATAATGTCTGGTCTGATGGTGAGTATCAGTTCCGGAATGAGTCCATGACTGGTCTGACTTTTAATGCAATGGTTGAGGCGGCTAAGGAAGATGATAAAATCCGTGACCGTGTGGACTTCTTTTTACACAGAGTACCTGAGGAGTTTTATGATTTTACCAATGACCCTCATGGATATGTTAATCTTATTAATCAACCTGAATATAAAGAAAAAATAAGAGAGCTTAAAGATGCCTTATATGCTGAGATGAAAAGGTCTAAAGACCCTATGTCAACTCATTTCAAAAACATATACGATTAGAAGTTGATATCTTCTATAAACAATGCTACAATGTAATTAATTAATTTAATAAATGAAATAAGTCTTTTAGGAGGTAAATATGAAACTTGATTTTGAATATGGACAAGGTGTCATGAGTGTAGAATTACCAGATGATAGGACAGATGTTTTCATTCCAGGAGAAACTGTTCCTGATCCTGATTATATACCAGAAGATCAATTAATCGAGGAGACTAGGAAGTCAATACTCAATCCTATAGGTATGGAACCAATAAGTAAATTGGTAAGTGAAGGTTCCAAGGTTACAATTGTTTTTCCTGATCGTGTCAAAGGTGGATTTCAGGATACATCTCACAGAAAGACATCAATTCCTATTATTTTAGAAGAGTGTTTTAAAGCTGGTGTCAAAAAAGAAGATATTCTACTTATTTGCTCTAATGGTCTTCATCGTAAGAATACAAAGATAGAGATTAAGAGAATCCTAGGCGATAAACTTTTCAATGAATATTGGTGGTCGAATCAAATCATCAATCATGATAGTGAAGATTATGATAATCTGGTAGATTTAGGTGTTGATGAAAATAATAATCCTGTTATCATGAGTAGACAAGTGTATGAATCTGATTTGGCTGTCTTTATCGGTCATACCCTTGGTAATCCCTATGGAGGTTATTCTGGTGGATATAAGCATTCTGCGACTGGTATAACTCATTGGAAATCAATAGCTAGTCATCATGTTCCAGATGTTATGCATCGAAAGGATTTTACACCTGTAAATTCTCATAGTCTTATGAGGAGTAAGTTTGACACTATTTCCATGCACATGGAAAAATCTATGGGTAAAAAGTTTTTTATGTGTGATGCAGTTTTAGATACTAAATCAAGACAAATCGCTGTTTTTTCAGGATATGCAAAGGAAATGCAACCTGTTTCCTGGAAAGTAGCTGATAAAAGAACCTATGTGCCATTTGCCGAAGAAAAGTATGATATTGTTATTTTTGGTATGCCTCAGAACTTCCATTATGGAAATGGTATGGGAACAAACCCAATCTTTATGATGCAGGCTGCTTCTGCGCAGATTATTCGACATAAGAGAGTTCTTAAGGATAATACGGTCATGATCTTTTCCTCAATATGCAATGGGTACTTCCATGATGAGGAATTTCCTTCATATAGAGAAACTTATGAGCTTTTCCAAAAGGATTATCATAATACCCTTCCGGATATGGCTGAACATGGAGTGAACTTTGCTATGAAGAAGCACTATACAGATTTATATCGTTTTAATTATGCTTATCATCCTTATCATGCCTTTTCAATGATGTCCTGTGGACATCTGGCTGAAAAACATACATCCGCTGTGTATTGTGTCGGAGCCTATGAACCTGGATTTGCTAGAGGTATGGGCATGAAGACAAGAGCAACTTTTGAGGAAGCTTTAAAAGATGCCAGTAAATATGTTGGCGATAATCCTAAGATTTTGGCCTTGCCTCTTACATTTAAGACTGCGGCAGTACATTTGATGATGAAAGATGAAACTGAGATTAAAGGAAATAGCTGTTGCCATTAGAATAAGATAAATATGGAAATTATCAGAGGGACCGATTTATGCAAAGTAGAGCATAAATCGGTCTTTCTTAGTTTGCCTTTAGAAACGGAGGTTACTTTTTCATTAAATTTATCCTTCCATTAATTCCTGTTGGTGACTTGGCTTCACAAGTTTGACCGAATATATCGGGTAGTCCAGCAAACTGGCGCTCAAGTGTTGTTGCGACCTCTATAACTAGTTTGTTGTTACCTGAAATCACCATGTTACTAAGATTGTATTTAAATGGGGGAGCTATCTGTATACCAAGACTGGTGCCATTAAGAAAGACTTCCACCCCTTCGTAAGCATCAGTAATCTCAAGTTGGATCTGGTCTGAACTTTGGACAGAGAAAGTATTTACATAACGGGCAAAACCGGAGAAAGTGGGTTCTTCTTCTGCCAATAAATCTGGAATAGAGACTGATTTTTCAGGACCGAAATTTGGGTAATCGATACTTTTGCACAAACTACGTTTCCATTGGTTATCAAAATCTATACTTGTATATTGATTCCAATGCATTTTTTCTTTATAGTCTTTACCATCTATAGGTGTATCCTTGTCAAAGATGACAATCATGCTTTTAAGTGGATCAAGGCTTACATACAAGGTTCCATTGGAATAATCTGCTTTTTCTAGGGTGTTGGTCCAGGCGTCATAAATATAAGGTTTTCCAGAAGTCATTTGATAGAAATCAATTTGACCATGATAATTTTTATCACACTCGTTAATCAACATGTATATATGGGAATCCTTTTCATGAACATAGTGGTGATAGCGGATTCTATCATTGGCAGGATTTGCTTGTATGTCATGGATTTTATTTTCTCGGATATATTCATTGATATCATCAAGTCTCAAAATGGGGATGGATGATAATTTTTCTAAAAGTTCCTTTTCTTCCTTTTTAAGCAAGTGTATATCAATAAGCCCTTTGGGCATCTCATTAATGAAGAAAACAGGTATATCTGCCATCTCCATGTCTAGGATCCCTTTTGCTGTGTCTTTTGTTATGTATTCCACTTCAGGGATTAGAAAAAGTGAATATGTTTGTGTATTAACCTTTAGTACACGGTCTTTGATTTGGGTTTTGTAGTCTTTCTTGTCCACAAAAATATCCTGAGGAAGTATATCAAAATCGACTTGCCTATCAGCTAGGATTTTGCCTACCTTATGAGTGAACATAACCTTGCCGGACCATTCACTATCACCATGATAGAGAATAGCGACAGGGGCATGGTGGTGACCGTCGTTCATAAGTTCGCACACTCGGTTGGTATAAGCCATTAATTGACCGAAGTGACGGTATTGAGGATTATGTCCATGGGCATAAAAGTGGGGAGGACAATCTGGATCAGGAAATTCTTTTGGGCTGAAGGCATGGGGAACGAAATGATTAATGCCCCTTACCAGAAAATGGTCAACCAAATATTTTTCTAAACGGACACCCTCGGTCCAGCCATAGTTGCCGAATATTTCACACATGGCACGCCCCTTCTTTTGGGGTTCAATGGCAGCAGCAGAAGAACCCAGTTTTCCCAGCATATAATGTACGAATTCACCTATTCGTGAGCCAAATGGAAGGTCGACAATATCTACTTCTTCTTGGCCCGGAAGAACCTGTCCTCCGATAACGTCAATACCTGCCATATCTTGACCGGCAAGTCCACGGAAGTAATGTCCTAAGGAAGAGCCCAGTCGGGCATGTTGATTATCATCTTCGATAAGGTGTCCGATATATTCTACACCGTGGTCACGGCACCAGTCACCGAGTTGATAAGAAAAATTCTTTTTGACCAAGTTGGTTAAGACGTCCATATAGTGATGACGTATGCGGTCTGCCAAGTCTGAATGCTTATCTTGGTCCCAAAGGAGAGGAAGGTAGCGGATGTAATCCTTGCCAAGTGTGTTTTTAAGTTCTTCTTCCAGTTCTTTAGACCAGGGAAGATCTGAATAATTGGGGAAAATAGTTCCTTTTTCATATAGGTGGCCGTTACCTAATTCGGGTTCATCTGAAAAGAATCCAGCGATAGTCTTACCGAAATCATCCTTATATCTTGCAAAATGTGGTTCATAAACAGCATCGATGAGGACACGACAGGAAGCAGAATCGGTCATGTTAATGTAATCGGAGTGGGAGCCATGATTTCTGGATAAATGGAGGGCATAGACCTTCCAATCACCTTGAGGAATTTTTAAGTCAAAATCTTTCTTAGTATCATGAATAAGTTTCATTAAGTCAATACACTTATCTGAAGAGGTATAGCTAGTAGAAAGACTGTCAGTTCTTATGGCATAGAGACCGATAAGTTGGTCGTCATCAAAGACTGGTTTCTTGGTTGAACCAATCATTTTTTCAACTTGGCTAGGTTGCCAGGGGTCAGGATGAGCAAGCTCATGGCTGGGAATAATGAGTGAGTCTTTTCCTTTACAGTCATAGATACGGCAGAGAAGACTCTGACGATGAAGGTTTTTGGGCTTATTTTTTAAAGCCCCATTAGCGTAACCTGTTGGAAAGTGACTGTCATCTAATATCCAGACCTTCATATCTCTTTTTCTCGCTTCATCGAGTATGATATCCATATCTTCCCACCATTTGGGACCGCAATAATCCGGGTGAGGTCTACTTTCAACACAAACAGCCTTAATATTGCTTTCATCGATAACTTTCATATAGATTCTTAGTGTTTTTTCATCTTCACCATGCTGCCAGAAGAAAGGAAGTATGTAGTTTCCGCCTTTATCATCTAAGAGTTTCTTTATTTTTCCATTCATGGTATCCTCCAATTTTTTACATCTTACTAATTAATTCTTTTGCAATATAGGCTTGAATACACTTAATGAATCATGTAGTATGAATATATTGCTATATACTATATAGTATAATATTAACTTAAATAGGAATCATCAGATAATTGTGCTGTATAATCATAATATCGTGCTATTATGGAATCGTTTGTATAGGTGAATAAAAAATTGAAGTTTAATAAGAGGCTACACAAGAGGAGGCTATTTATGTTTGAGGATTTGCCCTTTACTAGCTATGAGATCAATGTAACAGAAATGGGTGATGGAAACCAGGGCTTTGATTTGGATGGAAGACAGAAGGAGGCCGACTTGGAGTTTAGAATGACTGGGTCAATGGCTACCTTTTCTATGCCGCCTATTTCTGCCTTTTCTGAAACCAATCTTTATCATATGGAGTCTTTTAGCGTTTTTTCCTGTGGGTCCTCGTTTATTACCAAAAGAAAAAAATATAAATCCTATTTGATTCTCTATACCTACGACGGAAAAGGGACCTTGGAATATGAAGGAAAGACTTATCAAGTTGGCATTGGTGATGGATTTATGATTGATTGTATGAAACCCCATGTTTATGCAACTGATGGAAAGTGTTGGAAACATAGTGTTCTTCATTTTAATGGTCCATTGATGGAAACTCTTTTCCAGTCTTTTTTAGAAAATGGTTATGTTAAATTCAGTCAGGCCTTATCAGGCCCTTATCATACCCGACTGATCGAGTTACTGAATTTGTATACAGAGACCTCACCTGCTATCGAGTGGCAGGCTTCAGCTTGTATAGATCAAATGGTGACTGAGCTTTTGATCAACAGTCATATAGATAGGAAACCTGCTTTTCCTCAAGTAATTAAAGGTTTGATGCGGATGATGGAGAAAGACTATAGCCAGTCTATATCTATGAATGATCTGGCTATACGTGTTGGAATGAGTAAGTTTCATCTAAGCCGAGAGTTTAAAAAGTATACTGGGTTTTCACCTTATAACTATTTGATAGAGGTGCGAATTGCTAGGGCGAAAGTTCTTTTAATAGGAACGGGCATGACTATAGGAGAAGTTGCCAGTAAGGTTGGAATCCCTGATGTCAATAATTTTATCAATCAATTTAAGAAAAGAACAGGAGTGACGCCAGGACGATATAGAGGTTAGAGATAAAAGCCTTAAAAACGAAAAATTTTCCATTATTTATGAAAACTTATTACCATAGATATTGTTATAATAGTTTAAATATGCGATGATAGTTGCAAAAGAGGACGGTGGCAGAAGATGATACAGTTAGAAGCAGAATTGGTCATGGTTTTAAATGTAGAATGTACTTCCTTTTATGATGTGGGAGAAACACAGCAAGGATATTTACGTGTTATACCTATCATAGGAGGAGATGTTCAAGGCAAGGTAAAAGGCAAAGTTATAAGTGGAGGAGCAGACTGGAACCGTGATTTGGGAAGGGGATACAGTCATGTTTTTGCCAAATATATGATTCAGACAGATGATGGCGCTTATATTTCTATTGAGAATGAAGGTCTTATAGACCAAAGCGATGAAGGAAGTCGCATTAAAACTCGTCCCAAATTTGAGGTGTCAAAAGATTCAAAATATGAATGGTTGAATTACGGTGTTTACGTAGGAAGCTTGGAAGCTGGAAGTGTTAAAGATTCTGTTTTGATTCATATATATAAACTACTTTAAAGTCCCTGATTAATGAAATGGTTGCTCAAGAAAGGAAAATTTTATGGCAGAAATCAATATTAATTTCTATTCAAATCAATTAAAGAGAAAGGTCACTTTTACGGGGATTATTCCAAGTGACAGGCCGGACCTTCCCGGTTGGCCATCTTGTGAAGAAGGTCCATATAAGGCCTTGTATTTGCTTCATGGATACTCAGGAAATCAATATGACTGGATTTCAGGTTCTATTATTAGTGAGTTGGCAATGAAATACAATATAGCTGTTTTTATGCCAAGTGGCGAGAATAACTTTTATATTGACGATGAGAGCTTAGGGGCTTATTATACCAAGTTTGTTGGCGAGGAATTAGTTGAAGTAACACGGAAGCTTTTCCCAATTAGTAAAGACAAGAAAGATACATTCATTGGAGGCTTCTCAATGGGAGGATATGGTGCCCTTAGGACAGGTATCTTATACCCTCAAACTTTCGGGAAGATCATGGCAATATCATCAGCCTTAATTGTGAAGGATATTCAAGGCATGGCACCGGACTTTCGTGATGCTTTTGCAGATTATAACTATTATTCAAGGGTTTTTGGTGACTTGGACAATATATTGGAAAGCGATAAGAACCTTGAATACATTATTAACCAAAGCCTTATGGATAAGGTGAATCTTCCTCAAATACTTATGGCATGTGGAACAGAAGATTTTCTTAGAGATAATAATAAAGATTTTTCTGAATTTTTGGAGAGCAAGAATATTAAGCATGAATTATACTTATCAGAAGGTATCCACAATTGGACCTTTATAAACAAAAATCTGGAAAATTGGATTAACACATTATTAGATAAGGATATGACTTCATGTTAGGAGATAAGTATGTACAAGAATAAGATACTGGCGGAACTAATACCTTATCTTGAAAATATGCAAAAATGTAATTTGGATACTGATCTTGAAATTATGCGTCAGTTTAATCCTATACCTGAGGAGATTCCTCAAGGAATGCTTATTGAGAATATTGATTATCAAAGGCGAGACGGAAAAGGAAAATTACGTATATATAAACCGAAAGTAGAAAGCCAAGAAAGTTTACCAGCCCTTTATTGGATTCACGGTGGCGGATACGTTCTAGGCGATTATACAGGGGATGATAGAATATGTTCCAAATTAGCCTCAGAAGTTCCGTGTATAGTAGTTTCTGTAGATTATAGGTTAGCACCTGAATATCCATATCCTGCTGGACTAAATGATTGTTATGATGGTCTTTTATGGCTTTATCATAATAGTGAAGAGCTTGGAATTATTAAAGAAAAGATAGGCATAGGTGGTCCAAGTGCCGGTGGTGGATTAACAGCAGCGCTTGCCCTGCTTGTTAGAGATAAAAAGGAAATTGAGATTGTCTTTCAAATGCCCTTATATCCTATGATTGATGATAAGTCGGACTTGCCTTCGGCTCTAGAGATTACAAAAGAGGTCATGCCTAATGCATGGAACAAAGAAAACAACCAAATTGCTTGGAACATGTATCTAGGGGATATGGATAGGGAGAATATACCCTATTATGCAGCACCATATAGAGCACTTGATTTATCCGGTCTTCCGCCTACATATACCTGCGTTGGTCAAATGGATCCATTTCGTGATGAAACAATTAATTATGTCCAACGATTAGCCCAATGTGGAGTAAGCGTTGAGTTTAATCTTTACCCAGGATGCTATCATGGATTTGATGGACTGGGTGATCAAACAGCTATTAGTCGAAAGGCTAATGAATATTATGTTGATGTTCTCAAAGTAGCTTTTGAGAAGAAGGAGTTATGATGAATAGTAAAACAGTAGTAATACCAGTAATAGATGATTATTCTAAATTGTCTACAGGAGATATGCCAGGAGATAAAGTTCAGATAGATGACGATAAGGTCATAAAAGCACAGAAGATTCTTCCTAATTTATTAGGAAAAATAAAGTCAATCCAAGGCCGAGATAAGATTGTTATCTCTCTTCATGGTGGCTCTGGAGTTGGAAAATCAGAGATTAGTTCAGTCCTTAGGTTCTATCTTGAGGCTAATGGGTATAGGGCATATATTCTTTCGGGAGATAACTACCCCCATCGTATACCTAAGTTAAATGACTTGGAAAGAATACGCTATTTCAGAGAAGAAGGTTTAAAAGGGTTAATAAAAACAGACACCTATACACAGGAACTTAATGAGAAAATTCTAAAGCTTCAAGAGGAAGAAGAAGAGTCTAACCCTAAACAGTGTCAAGATTTACCAGGTCTAGAAGTATACCAGGAGTATGGAAGAAAAGGCTTGGCCGATTATCTTGGCTCATCAAAAGAAATTGATTATTGTGAAATTAATCGAGTTGTAAAGCAATTCAGAAAAGGTGATACTTCTATATATTTGAAGAGAATGGGAAGAAGCGAACAAGATATTTGGTATGATAAAGTTGATTTCAGTGCGACTCAGATATTGATTATTGAATGGACCCATGGTAATAATCCTGAGTTAGAAGGTGTAGATATACCCATACTCCTAAATAGTACGCCAGAAGAAACTCTTGAACACAGGAAAAATAGAAATAGGGATGGGAATACAGATAGCCCTTTTACAACCATGGTTTTAGAAATAGAACAGGCGAAACTCCAAGAACAGTCAAAAACAGCTAAAATTATTGTTATGAAAAATGGAGATGTGATTGATGAGTAATTCAAATATGAATAATGGACCGATTTTAAACATATATCCTGATAGTTTGGGAGGTAATTTACATGGACTCCTTGATTTCTTAAAAGAAGGTGGAGACGATATATTTCAGTCCTTATATCTTCTCCCTAGTATATATAATACAGATCTGGATAGGGGATTTTCAGTTATAGATTATGAGTTAAATGAAGTCATGGGCGGGAAAGAAGATATAGAAAAAATACAAGAAATGGGAATCCAACTTAAACTTGATTTTGTTCTCAATCATTGTTCAGTGTTATCCCCGCAGTTTCAGGACCTTATTAAAAAAGGTCAAGAATCAAAGTATGCTGACTTTTTTATTGACTGGAATGCCTTTTGGGAAGGGTGTGGAGTTAAAAACAGTGAAGGAATTATTGAACCTGAACCTGAATTCATTAAGGATATGTTTTTTAGGAAACCAGGTTTACCTATTCTAAAAGTATTAATGCCTGATGGTAATCAAGTTCCATATTGGAATACTTTTTATCAAAGCATCACATATCCCTTGTTTCGTCCAGAGAATTTTATAGAAGAACTTGGTCTTCAGTATTTAAAGGCAGAGATATTGGCAGATAGGATTAATGACTGTGTTGATAATACGGCTTGGCCTCAAGACATGAATTGGGACGGATATGAAAAGTATAAGAGCCAGATTACGGACTATGTTGAACAATCCCGACGATATCTTGGCCAGATGGACCTTAATATTCAATCACCAAAAGTCTGGGAATTCTATAAGGAAACGATCGGTAAACTTGCCAGCTATGGTGCTTCTATCATTAGATTGGATGCTTTTGCATATGCAGCAAAAGCACCTGGGAAAAAGAACTTTTTTAATGAACCTGATACTTGGGACTTATTGGCAAAGGTTAAGTCAATATCTCAAAACCATGGAATAAGTCTTCTACCAGAAATTCATAGTAAATATGAAGAAAAGATTCATGAGAAAATAGCAGAACAAGGATATATGACCTATGATTTCTTTCTACCGGGACTCATTTTGGATGCCATAGAATATCAATCCAAGCATGAATTGGTAAGTTGGTTAAAAGAAGTTCAGGATAAAGGGATAAAAACAGTTAATATGCTTGGATGTCATGATGGTATTCCTCTTTTGGATTTAAAGGGGCTTTTAAGTGAAGAAAGAATTGAGAAATTGATTGAGACTGTAGTCAACAGGGGAGGCCTGATTAAAAACCTTCATGGAAAAAAAGACATATACTACCAGGTCAATGCAACATATTTTAGTGCACTTGGGGAAAGCGAGAAAAAACTTCTCCTTGCAAGGGCATTACAGTTGTTCTCACCTGGAAAACCTCAAATTTGGTATTTAGATCTTTTTGCAGGGAAAAATGATTATGATGCAGTCGGTCAATCAGATGGCGCAGGACATAAAGAGATTAATCGTACTAACCTTTCTTTAGATCAGGTTAAAGCAGGCTTGAAAAGTAAAATTGTAAAAGATCAAATGGATCTTATTAGATTCCGAAACAACTTTAAGGCTTTTACAGGTGAAAACAAGCTAGAGTTCAAAGGTGACGATGATAAGAAAATTCATTGGGTATGGTCATGCGATGGCTATAGTGCAGAACTTCGGGCGGACCTGAATACTTATGAATTTTCTGTTGAAGCTTACCAACCTGACCAGACAAAGGCTTTTAATTATATCTCAAATTGATTATAATATAGGTACACTGTAAGGAGAAAGGTTAGATCATTGGTCTTGGAGGCTGCCTTTATAGTTGAGGAGGTTTGGATGAAGAAAAAATCATTTGTCAATGAGATACTTGTATATTTACTAATTCTAACCCTTATTCTTGCTGTAATATTAGGTATATTCATAGTATCCTCCTATTATGTTCTTGAGGATGAAATCAATGATGCTACCAGTGCTCTAACGGAAATATATAAAAATGAGTTTAAGAATAATATTGAGGATATGGATACAGTACTAACTCGGCTTTCTATGCAGGGGGTGGATCTTGAGCTTATTGGAGGAAAGGATGCAGACAAGAGGATCTTGTCTGCAGTTTCTCTTTCTAATTATATGCAGGACCTGATGTATTCAAATGATACGGTAGATATACTTACTGTTTATGATTCTAATTATGGTATAAATATTGATGCTATAAAAGTTGGCTTTGACTATAATCATAAAAGCCTGATTAAAGCTTTTATAGCATCTGAAATTAACTCAAAAACAATTCATAATAATCAATGGGATTTTGTTGATATAGAAGGAGATATGTATATCTATAAAATTCTCTTCAATGGTTCAAGAGGTATTGGTGCATTTACAAATGCTAAGAACCTACTTAATTTTCTTTCTTCTCAAGAATTGGCAGATAGGATTATAGTTCTAGGTAACAATAAAGGAACCGTAGGAAAAATAATTGGAGCGCCACCTGAAGATTTAAAAGTTGGAGATAGTCTTCAAACATTTAACAGTGATGAATATAAAAAGAACCTTGGTGAGGTCGTTAAGGAAGAACTATATGTTACCTGTTTTACCAGCAGGAAAAGTGTTTTATTTCAAACTCATTCGAGTATGATTATTGTCGCTATAAGTGTTGGTATTGCTTTGGTCTTTATGGGGTATATATTATTATTTACCCAGCGACAGATAGCTCTGCCTATGCATTTTGTCATTGGGCAAATGAAAAAAATTAAGAATGGTCAGTATGAAAGTCGAATTATTGGTAGCTATAGAACTAAAGAATTTGACATGCTACAGGAAGCGACTAATCAAATGGTTGATGAAATCGTCGGCTTAAAGATTCAATCTTATGAAAAACGTCTGGAGCTTTTGGATATAGAACTTAAAAGTATACGTTTGCAACTTAGGCCACATTTTTTTCTTAATGCCTTATCGACGATTGCCAGCCTAAGCAATCAGAATAAAAGTGAAGAAATCAGGCATTATATTGATGCCTTTTCTAAAAATGTACGATATATGTTTAGTGTGGGTTTTAGAACAGTATCAATTAAGAATGAACTAAAGCATGTAGAGAATTATATTAAAATGCAGGAATTTAAGTATCCTGGATGTACCTTTTATCTTATTGATTTGCCATCGGAGTTGGAAGATTGGGAAGTACCTCAAATGATTGTTCACTCTTTTGTTGAGAACTTCTTTAAATATGCCATTGCCATTGATACAACGAGAATGCTTTTGATTAAAGTGACCACCACAAGGTATCAAGGTGAAGAAATGTTATTAATAGAGATTGAAGATGATGGTAAAGGCTACCCGGAAGAAGTTATTCGCTTTATGAAGGGAGACAATGTCCTATGGAGAGATGATGGGACGCGAACCGGTTTACATAGTGTTAAAAGAATGATGGAGCTTATGTATGAAAGAGAGTCTCTTATTATTATAAGTAATCAGGAACCTAGTGGATGTTTGAATAAAATATACATTCCAAAAGTTACAAAGCATCAAGTGAGGAAAAACCATGATTAAAATATTAATAGTAGATGATGATCACATCATAATTGATGAAATTCAGGAAAACCTACCATGGAAGGAATTAGGTATTGAGGAAGTTTTTTGTGCTTATAATGTTGACCATGCCATTGAGATTATCAAGGAAGAACAGATAGATATTATTATTAGTGATATTGAAATGCCACAAGCTTCAGGCTTAGATCTACTTAAGTGGGTAAGAGCGAATGACTATGAGAGTTATTTCTTAATGCTAACCTGTCATGAAAACTTTGATTTTGCACAAGAGGCTATTAACTATGGCGCTTGCGCCTACTTAACCAAACCCCTAGATATCCATACCCTTGAACTTAATTTGCAGAGAATTGTTACAAGTATTCAAAACAAGAAGAATACAGAGACTGATTATTCTTTTGCTAAGGTAGATTTCTGGAAAACACTACTTTTAGGTGAGTTTTTTGATTATCGCTACATTAAAAAGGAAGCCTCTCTAAGAAGCATTGAACTTAAGAAAAATCAGAAGTATAGGTTGATTTATTGTAGAATAACCAGTTCTGAAAATGATGTGGAAAAATATGGAAGAGACGTATTTGAATATATATTAGAAGGCATGCAGTCTGAATTGTTAACGAAGAAGATTGCTAATGAAAATGTGGTAAAGATATATGTGGCAGATACCTTAAACTTTATTACGGTTTCGGAAGAAGAAGATCCTTATGAACTTGCCAAATTATGCAATGAACTAATTGATAATTGTAAAAAATACTTCGAATCATTGGTCACTTGCTGTATCAGTAATATATGTTCAATTAGTGATATGACAGAGGTGAATCATAAGTTGAGAAGCCTTCTCGAATCCAATATAGGTCTATATGGAAGTGTCTTTTTTGAGAAAGATGTATACATTTCTCAAATCGACGAAAGACAAATTATAGATTTTGAAAAGTTTGAGCAAATGATCGTAAATGTAGATACAGAGGGAATCCTTCGTTATCTTAAGCTTACATTCAAGCACTTAAATGACAGCAGTCTTTTGAATGTTCATTCACTTTATATTATCAAAGAGGAGGTCTTGCAGGTTATATATGCTCATTTAATGAAAAAGGGTATACAGGCAACTAAGTTGTTTATTGATCAAAGGAGCATAAGATTATCAGATCATGCGACAGACTCACCTGTTGATATGATTAAGTGGTGCAAAAATATATTGGAGAAGACCTTTGATTATGAAGAGACAGTAAATAAGACGCCATCTCTTATTGAGCAAATCAATGCATTCATACATGGTCATTACTCTGAATCCATCACTCGGACTGAGGTTGCAGAGCATTTTTTTCTAACTCCGGAATATTTGGCTAAGCTTTATAAGAAAAAAACTGGTGTTAGCATAAAATCTTATATTAATCAGTGTAGAATTGATAAGGCCAAAGTAAAACTTAGAAATGAGTCAACCCCAATTAGTGACATTGCGGAAAGTGTTGGTTATGATAATTTTTCCTATTTTTCGACTTTATTTAAAAAAGCTACGGGTCTTTCACCAAAAGATTATCGAAGTCAACAATAAATGACTTGTTTTTAATAGAATAGCCCTTAATAACAAAAGTATTGCCTTATACAAATTGATATAGTATTAGTATCAATTATATAGGGAGGTTTACAATGAATTTAATTAAAAAAATTACAAGTATGATGCTTCTTGCGGTACTGGTTTTGAATCTTACAGCATGCGGCGGTGGAAAAGATGAAGGTTCTGCTTCAGATGAAAGCAAGGACTCTTCAACAAGTAAGCAGACTCAAGATGCAGGAGATGACAAGTCAAAAGACACAGCTGACAAGGTTGAATATGACCAAGTTGTATATGCTTATGCAACTTTTAATAATATTCCACCTGAAGATACATTAGATACGATTGAAGAAGAGATAAACAAGATTACTAGAGAAAAAATCGGAGCTGAAATTCAGTTGATGCCAATAGCGATTTTTGATTATGCATCCAAAATCAGTCTTTCATTACAAAGTGGTGAAAAACTTGATATCATACAGTCACTTGGAGATTTCAACATGAGAGTTTCAACAAAAATGGCTTATGATATTAGTGATATGATCGATGAGTATGCACCAGAAACAAAAGAACTCTTAGGACAGGAAATTTTAGATGCCTGTGTTCAGGATGGAAAATTGTTTGGTATACCTACCTATAAACCATATGCACTTACACCTATGATTATTTACAAGAAAGATATTGCTGATGAACTAGGTCTTGACATGAACGGAGTAAAAAGTGTTGAGGACTTAACAGATATACTTAGAGAAGTAAAAGCAGCATATCCTGATATAACTCCTGTAGTTCCTGTTAATAAAGGTGATTCAGGTATTGCAAGGACAATTGGAGAAGTCGATTTTCTTACAGATGACCTTTTTAGCCCTAAAGGAGTTCTTAAAGGTGATTCCATGGAAGTTGTAGACTATTACAGTTTGCCAGAATTTAAAGATGTGTGTGATCTAGCTAGAGTTTGGTATAATGAAGGCCTTATTTTACAGGATGCAGCTACAACTACTAGTACTTCTTCAGAGTTGATGAATGCAGAAAACAGTTTCTGCTATATAGCAGCTTATAGTTATCCTCCAGAGGATACAGCAGCTAGTTTAGGCGCACAAATGGGTGGACAAAACCTTGGAGCAATACAGATTGGTGATGCATATCTAGATACAACTGCTATTAATGCTCTCAGTTGGATGGTTGCTTCAACAACTGATGTACCTGAAGCTTCACTTGCCTTCCTTAACCTTACATTTACAGACCCAGAAATTGCTAACTTACTCATCTATGGAATAGAAGACAGAGATTATGTTTTGGATGAAGAAGGATATATGTCTTATCCAGAAGGTAAGGATGCTACTAACGTACCTTATACAGCACAGTTAAGTTGTGGTACATTAGGTAATTTCTTTATCATGCACCCAATGGTAGGAACTAGCATGGAATCCTTGGTATGGGAAGAAGAGCAAAATCAAATAGCTAAAAAATCACCGGCTATGGGATTCACTTTTGATTCATCCAGTGTTAAGACTGAGTATTCAGCAGTAAATAACGTTATCCAACAATATTTACCTGTACTCGTTTGTGGAGCCGTTGACCCAGAGGTAGTATTACCTCAGTTTATCGAAGAATTAGAATCAGCTGGACTTGATTTGATCATGGATGAAAAGCAGAAACAATTGGATATGTGGTCAAAAGAATAAGCTGTAAAGTGGAGAATAGAATGAAGAAAAACAATAGAAATAGAAAGGCGGGACCGGCTAAATCCGGTCCTCTTTTCCTAATTGCCTTACCCGGCATCCTTTACTTATTGGTTAATAATTATATTCCTATGTTTGGAGTCTTTATTGCCTTTAAAGATTTTAATTATGTAGATGGAATATTTTTTAGTCCGTGGAATGGACTGAAGAATTTTGAGTATCTATTTAAACGAGATGCATGGACCATTATAAGAAACACATTGCTTTACAATCTGTCTTTTATTGTAATTGGAACGGTTGCGGCGGTTTTTGTTGCAATTCTTATGACTGAACTTGGTAAAAGTATTCGGGTTCGTTTTCTCCAATCTTCCTTGCTCCTGCCTAACTTACTTTCATGGGTAGTTATTGGATTTATTGGATTCGCCTTCCTTAATTCAGATACTGGATTCATTAACAATACAGTTCTAGAATCACTAGGCGCCGATCCGGTGGCATGGTATTCGAGCCCTAAGTTTTGGCCCGCAATACTTATCTTTGTCTATCTTTGGAAAATGGTAGGATATAGCTCGATTATATATATGGCTAGTATCGCTGGTATTGACAAAAGTGTTTTTGAGGCAGCCAAAATTGATGGAGCAACAAAGTTACAACAAATATTAAAAATAACAATACCGATGTTGAAACCAACAGTCATGGTCTTGACTTTAATGGCCGTGGGACGAATTTTCTATTCTGATTTTGGACTCTTTTATCAAGTGCCAATGAATTCAGGTATGCTATACGATGTTACTCAAACAATTGATACCTATGTTTATCATAGTTTAATGAAACTCAATGATATAGGTATGTCAGCAGCAGCTGGTTTGTATCAGTCTGTCGTTGGATTTGTATTGGTTGTTACTGTCAATGGGGTTGTAAGAAAGTTGGACAAGGAAAATGCCCTATTTTAGGTATGATGTAAATGTTGTTTACCGCTCGACTAAGCAACCTAGGAGGATTTATGATTAAGTATAGAGATGAAAAAAGATTTGAGCTTATCGCTACTATAATTCTGACTGTGATTTCAGTGATAACCCTGTTGCCCATATTGTTGATTATAATTGCTTCCTTTACTGAAGAAAGCGCTTTGTTGTCTGGGGGATATTCCTATTTTCCAAAAGCCTTGAGTTTGGACGCATACTACTATATGGTTAAACAAAGTGAAATGATTTTAAGAGCTTACGGAATCACGATCTTTGTAACAATAACAGGTACAGTCATTGGTGTTCTTGTAACAACAATGCTAGCTTATCCCATGTCAAAAAAGAGCTTCAAGTATAGGAATACACTTTCCTTCTTTGTGTTTTTTACCATGCTATTTAGTGGAGGAATCGTACCCTCATATATGATGTGGTCAAATATATTTCATATTAACAACAGCATTTATGCTTTAATGATTCCTAATTACATGGTAACAGCTTTTAATGTATTATTAGTAAGAAACTTTTACGTAAACAATATTCCTGAGGCCTTATTGGAATCTGCACAAATTGATGGTGCCTCTGAGTTAAAAATATTCTGGAGAATTGTGTTACCCTTGTCGGTACCAACAATTGCAACAATAAGTTTGTTCACTGCCCTTATTTATTGGAATGACTGGGTTAATGGCCTGTATTACTTGACAGATCCTGAATTGTTCGGTATTCAGAATCTACTTATTAGGATTATGAATAATGTAGAATTCTTAAGGTCGGGATCGTCAAACTTTATGGGTGTTGTTGATATAGACCTACCAAGCACTTCTGTACGTATGGCCATGGCAGTTATAGGTATATTGCCAATATTGCTTGTTTATCCCTTTGTTCAAAAGTATTTTATTAAGGGTGTTGTAGTGGGAGCAGTAAAAGGCTAAATAACTAAAATCATGAGGAGGACGACTATGAAAGTTAAAGATATTATAAATGGAATTTATCAATTACAAGGGCTTGAAGAGTTTCCGGAGGGAACGACATGTGATATTCTTATCAGTGGTTCTTACGAGATGGAAGTTACCAAAGTTGTAACTACTTTTATGGCTACTGTTGATGTTATTAGGAAGGCTGCTGATATAGGAGCGAACTTCATTATAACCCACGAACCTACTTGGTATACAGGAATAGATACTGAAGACCTAGTAGAAGGTAGTCAGATTTATGAACTAAAGAAAAATCTCATTGAGGAAAATGGTATAACTATTTGGAGATGCCATGATCATATGCATATGGCGGAAACGGATGGTATTTATGCTGGTTTTGATGAAGAATCAAACTGGGGCCAATATCGTTTGCCAAAAGTAGTAGATCCTACGAATCCCATGGAGATGACAGGTATTTTCTATGAACTTCCGGTTATGACTATGGAAGCGATGGCTTTAGAACTGAAGAAACGATTTGAAATGGATCACATAAGAATTGTTGGCGATCCTAAGATGCAAGCCAGTAAAGTAGGTGTTTTTGTCGGTGGAGGAAGCCTTGGTCTAGGTAAAGAGGAAGCTCCAATGCAACTAATGGAAAAACATGACCTTCATGTTGCTATATGCGGTGATATTACTGAATGGACATTAAGTGCATATTGTAATGACGCAGGCATGCTAGGACTTAAAAGAGGTATGATCATCTTAGGACATGAAAGAAGTGAAGAAGCCGGAATGAAACATATGGCTACCTGGATGAAGCCTATCCTTGAAGATGTTGAAGCTGTTTTTGTTGATGCTAAAGAACCGTTTAAGTACCTGTAATTAAAGATAGTAAATAGATTAGGTTGTCTCATTCGACTAGGTGAGACAACCTCTTTGTTCTTTATTAGCTTTGATTATACAGTTATAAAGTTTATTGTTCTGTAAAAGAGAAATTATGTTACGAAATTGCTAATTTACTTGTGATTGTTCTATTTGATTTTGGAGAAGGATGCTAATATCTATTAGAAAAATAGATTTTAAGAAAAGAAAGGACATATCATGAGAGTTTTAAAGAAAGTTTTTACACACACACTGTTATTGCTAATCTTGACAATCGTTTTTGCTGCTTGTTCAGATGAAAAAGTTCAAAATACAAGTGAAGATTTAACAGATACTACTGAGACATCGAAAGAGTCAGTTGATGCAGAATCTCCTAAGGAAGAATCTGTGGAGAATCAAGAAAAAGAAGCAGAAGATCAGGCACAAGAGGAAACTGGGGATCAAGCACAAGAGGAAGCGACAGAAACCGTTGAAACTGAAAATAACGGTGAAGTTACCTTGACTATTGACCCTAACATTGAAGGTGGCAGAAAGATGACTTCCACCTATGAAGTAGGGGCCGAAGTAGACCTCTCAAGAACTAGGTATTTTTATAATAAAGAAGGATATAATCGAGACAAAGTATTATACTTTGACAGTGAGGCTACAAATGAAATACCAGATAATAAGTTTGTAATCGAAGAAGATACAACTGTTTACTTGGGATGGACTGAATGGAGCGAAGAAGAATTACCTAGGGTAAACGAGTATTTTCGTTTAATGAATGAGGCTAAAGAGATTACTATGCGTCCTAAAGCTTGGGCCGGTGATCAGGAAGCCTTCAATGAGTATGGTGCCTTTATAGACTCCTTAAGTATTGTTGACGCTCAAGGACGCTTAAATGTTATCGATAATCCTGGGATTAATGATGAAATAAGTAGCTACCGTGATAAACTTGTTCAGTTAACAGATGATGTTGATGAAGATGTTTGGTATATTTGGGGAGATGATGTGCCTAATAATACTAAACCACAAGACTTCTATATGACATTTGATCAAGAAGATTTTGCACCTTTTTTAGTGCCTTATTTGGCAGAAGACCAATCGAATGTTAAAGGAAATATGATTGTTTTATCAGGTGGAGCATTCTATAAGAGAGCTAATATGTCAGAAGCTTATCCAACTGCAGAATTTTATCAAGAAAATGGTTATAACGCATTTGTTCTTCAATACCGCGTTTCTCCATATGGACAGATTGAGGCATTTGCAGATTTGCAACGTGCGATTAGGTATATCAAATATAATGGTGAAGAACTTGGTTTAGCGTATCCTGAACGTGTTAGTGCAGTAGGATTTTCAGCTGGCGGTATGACTATCAATGGCTTAATTGATAGCTTTGATCCACTAAGTCTTCCATCAGAGTATTTCCAAGACTATACACCAGATGCTGTTGATGAAGCAGACGGTTCACTAGATGCCGGACTTTTTGCATACGCAGCAATGGAAGGAGCTATCACTGATCCAGAAACGAAAACATTACCTGAAATGTTCTTTGTCGTATCAGAAAAAGATACAACAATTAATCCAGTGTCAAGTTTGACTATGTATATGGATGTTCTGGGATTAACAAGAAGTGAGTTACACCTTTTTGCTGATAGTATTCATGGTATCGGTCTAGGTAGTACATGGAATCATGGAACCTATGCAGCATACTCACAATGGGGAGACCTATCACTGACTTTTCTTGATATAACATATGGATATCAAGAGCCACACATTGAAAACTAGTAGCAAATGATTTGAATAAATGCTGTGCTTTATAGCCATTGGAAAAATCATAAAAACCCTGCTTTACAGTATTTCTGTATAGCAGGGTTTTACTCGTAAAATTTAGAAGTGATTACCTACTAGCTATTGGTAATTTTCTTACGGTATTCTCTTGGAGACAAGCCTATTTCCTTCTTAAAAACTTTAGTGAAATAATTGTAGTCTAGAATGCCCACATAGGAGGCTATATCTTGAATGGACATGGAACTTGTATTTAAGAGTTTTACCGCTGTTTCAATACGAAGATGATTGGTATATTTGATGATGGTTTCACCAACTTCTTTTTTAAACTGGGCGGCTAGATAAGGTATGGAGACTTCGTTAAGTTTAGCAAGGTCGCCAAGACTGATTTTAGAGTCTAGGTTGAACTCAATATAGTGAAGAACTTTTCTAATCATAGGTGAATATTGATTAACCGACTTATTGTTTACCAAAAGACAATATTCACGAATCATTCTTTCATAGATGTTGTTTAGAGATGATTCGCTGGTTGCATTTTCAATTAGATTAACAAATTTACTCGTTATTTCATGGAGATAAACAGGATGAATTTCGTTAACCTCTATAGCCTTCCTATATGCTGTATTTGCTGTGATTAACAAGGACTTAAGCTCTCTGACAGAACTACTGAGCCGTTGTTCAAAAGGTGCACTAATAAATCGTTTTGCAGCTTCAAAAGCTCGTGCGCTATCTCCAATAGAAATATAATGAAGAAGTTCTTTTTCAGTTGCATATCGTTCTTCTAATTGCTTGGCAAGTGCAAGGTAGTTCTCCTTGAATTGAAAATTATTAGTAGTGGTTTCTAAATCTGAAAAGTCGTGATATAGAACCGAAAAAGGTGTGGCTTCGGGATTAATATAATTAATCATATTGCTAATTATTGAAATGATGTCAAGATTATTTGAGATAACAGGAGTAGAATATAGGAAACCTTTTAAATTTTCAGCATCAGAAAGTGTGAATCTATGTTTTTTAGTTAAGGTCAGCCAGTAATCTTTGTCGATTTTCTGATTGAAATATGGTCCAATGGATATAATATCTTTCCTATCTGTATATGGATAAAACACAACATAGTTCATTTCGTATAAATCGGTGATAATATGAAATGATAACTGCTCCATGTTAATTATAAAATTGTAAATGGATGCATATAGTTTCTCCGAATTTTCAAGACTGTCTCTTAAGTATCGATCAAAGACTGATATATTATTGTATGGTTCGACAAAATAGTGCATATCAAGTTGTAATATATCCTTGAGTAATTTTGAAATAAAGTCTATTGTTCTGTTATTCATAAGATATCTCCCTAATAATCGAATATATAAATATAAAAAAAGATTGATATATGTGGATTATATCAGCAAATAAGAAGAAAAAACAAGGAAAAGATAAAAATTAATTAAGATATTACTAGTATATATCATTTTTTTCTAATCGATTAGGAAAAAATGTGGTATCCTTTATGTAAATGAGACAATATATGTAATATGGCTTTTCTTTATTGATTGAGAAAAGCTAATATTTAAAAGAGTTTGGAGGAATATTATGGGTGATGTTATCCTGGAAATAAAAAATATGCATAAAACCTTTGGACCCACTATAGCATTAAAGAATGTAGATATGACCCTAAGACGAGGCGAAATCAGAGGCTTGATAGGCGAGAACGGTTCTGGTAAATCAACAATCATGTCTATAGCCAGTGGGAAGCAGCCACCAACAAGTGGACAAATGCTATATATGGGTAAAGAATGGAAACCAAGTAGCATGTTGGAAGCTCAAGATCATGGAATCGCAATGATTCTTCAAGAGGCTAATACAATTCCTGGAGTTAGTGTTGCTCAAAATATATTTGCAGGCTGTGAAGGACGATTTACCAAGTTTGGTATCGTTGATATGAAGAAGATGTATAGGGCAGCCGATGCATTACTGACCAAATTTGAGATCAATCATATAAAAGGAAGTGACCCAATTAACTCCCACTCCTTTGAAGATCGTAAGTTGATAGAGATTGTAAGATGTTTGATGAATGATAATGTAGAGATTCTGGTTGTGGACGAGACGACAACTGCCTTGTCTTTAGATGGACGTGAAATTCTTTATAAACTCATGCATCAAATGGCAGAGAAAGAAGACAAAACCATTGTGTTTGTTTCTCATGATATGGACGAGATTCTAGAACATTGTTCAACATTAACAGTCCTAAGAGATGGTGATATCGTTGGTGAGTTGAGTCGTGGAGAAATGGACGATGTAGAAGCAACGAAAAAAATCAGATATCTTATGGTAGGACGTGAGATCGGTGAAAAATATTATCGTGAAGACTATGATAGCAGCCATACGGGCGAAGTTGCTCTTGAAATGAAAAATGTCACTTATAAAAACATCAAGAACTTTAATCTAAAGCTTCACAAAGGTGAAATCATAGGATTTGGTGGTTTGTCAGGTTGTGGAATGCGCGATATCGGCCGTATAGCATATGGTATAGAAAAAATTGATGGTGGTGAAGTGATTCGCCACGGCAAAACGATTAAGACTCCTTTGCAAGCCATCAACAATGATATTGGATATGTTTCTAAGAACAGGGATACGGAAGCGCTTTTACTCAATGCGACCATTGAAGCTAATATTGTTTTACCTTCCATACCTAGTCTGACTAAGGGCGGTTTTATTTCACCTAAGGATGAGCATCGGTTGGCTGAGAATGAAATTGAAGCCTTTCGTATAAAATGCCATAGTGGAAAACAATTAGTCTCTACCCTTTCTGGAGGTAATAAACAAAAGGTTTCATTTGCAAAATGGACGGCAAAAGAATCGGATGTTATTGTTATGGATTGCCCGACTAGAGGTGTTGATATTGGCGTAAAACAGTCCATGTATACATTAATTGAGAAGATGAAAAAAGAAGGTAAGGCCATACTCATGATTTCAGAAGAATTGTCAGAATTAGTAGGAATGGCTGATAGAATTATCATAATGAAAGATTACGAAGTTACAAAAGAATTCATGCGCTCTCCTGATTTGACGCAACATGACATTATCGAATATATGATTTAATTATTGTAACTCTGAAAATGGTTAAAGGAGAAAAGATGGAAAACACAAAGGTAAATGAGTCAAGTTATTTAAAAGAATTCTGGCATAACAACAGGGTCACGATTATATCATACAGTGGATTGCTTTTTTGCATCATTTTATTTACAATCGTAACACCCTTAACAGGTCAAAGCATCTGGTCACCTGAAAAACTTTCAACTCTTATGTCGGATGTTATCGTAACCGCTTTGATGTCAGTTGGAGCCGTTTTTATATATTCATTAGGTAACATTGATATCAGTATAGGAAAACAGATTGGTTTGTATTCAACCATTCTAGTCATGACAGGAAATGCAACGGGAAATTTACTACTAGGAATCCTTTTATGTATTCTCTTGTCGATTGTTATCGCAGTCATCAATGGTGCCTCCGGTCCGGTCTTCAATGTTATATCGATTATTCCTTCAGTAGTTGTTATGCAGATTCTATCAGGAATCATAATGATTATGTATTCTAACTTAGGAACCAGAAGTATTTCTCTAAAGACCATTGACTATGGCATTTTTAAATCCCCTATAGTCATGGTGGTTGTACTAGTAATAGAGATTATCCTCGCCGTATACTTTTTTAATTATACGCCTATAGGTAAGTATACAAGGGCAATAGGTGAAAATAAATCAACAGCGATGCAAAGTGGTATTAGTATTGTGAAGTACAGAATATATGCCTATATTATCGCTGGTATGGGTTTTGTCTTGGCAGCCCTTTTCCAAATGGGTTATACAGGATCTGCATCGGATTCAACAGGTACAGGATACCATATGAACGTCATGATCGCCATTATCTTAGGTGGTATGCCTGTTTCAGGAGGTATGAGATCAAGAATATCAGCGGCTGTTGTAGGGGCTTTCACTTTCTCTGTTCTTGATGTAGGACTTCCTTTGGTAGGGCTACCGACTAGAATGACTTTTATAGTAAAAGCTACCATCTTTTTAATTGTCGTTCTCTTGACAAGCCGTAAGAAATTAGGCGCATTACCTAAGTAGATGCAAGAAGAAAAGATAACTTAAAGAAATAGAGGACAGAAAAATGATGTGAATCCGGACATGTCATGTATCGTCTGTTTTTTATATATGATTGCCGTATATATGTTTGGTTTTATGGGTATATAAGGTAATCTAAAAAAATATGAAGAAAATATAAGTAAGAATTTTAGGAGGATTTTTTTATGAAATTTTTAGGAAAGAAAATGTTAACCAATGCCCTTGCGATCTTATTGGTCTTGGCTATGGTGACAGCTTGTGGTGCAAAAGATACAACTAAAGATACGAAAGATAGTGATACTCAGACAAGTGATGCAAGTACAGATAATAAAGATACAAGTACAGATGATAAAGATACAAGCGAAGAAGTAACAGATACATCAAGTGAAGAGGCAGTAGGCGGTAAAATTCTCTTTTTAGCAAGTTCTGCCAGTGGTGCTCTTTATGATTTCAACATCGCCTTTTTGGATATGTGGACAGAAGAACTAGGTTATACATATGAGATTGTATACGGAGATGGTTCTAATGACCCAGCCGGTAACCTACAAGCAGTGAAGAATGCAATGACAAATGATGTTGTTGGTTTGATTGCTATGCAAGATGGTGGTATAAGCAACATCTTAGATGAATACCCAGACCTTTATGTTGTTGGATTAGCAACAGATATGGCTTCTGTTTATGGACCTGAAGGTGCAAGTGCATCAGCTGCAACAAACGAAAAGTTCCTAGGAACAGTTGCTGGTGGATATGCAAGTGGTGTTGATATTGGAAACATGTATTTTGATGAAGTTGTTAGAAAAGGTTACAAAAAAATAGCAGTTGCCATGTTCCCTGGTTTTGCTTATCCTCAATATACCATTGCAGACCAAACCATTCGTGCAAGAGTAGAAGAGTATAATAAGACAGCTGATGAACCTATTGAAATCACAGGTGAAGAAGGTACAGTCTTGATGTTTAAACCAATGGACGAATCATTCTTTAATGAACCTGTAAACCAAGATTTAGATGTTATTATTGGTTTATGTGCAGGACAACAGTTTATTTATCCAGCCTTAGTATCAGCTATTGGTAACGGATTAGCTGATCCTGATACAAAACTATTGACTGCTGGTTTCCAAAATGAGCAGACTTTAATTGATGATGTTGGAACAGGTGTTGTACAAACTCTTTACGTACCAAACTATGAAGAAATATTCTTTCCTTTAGCTATGCTTGATAATGCTATTCAAGGCAAACTATATCCTGATTTTGAACAATCAGAAGTTCTTGATGGTGTGTATATCACAATTTCAAGTGATGAAATCATGACAACTATTGAAGACAATAGCCCAATACCAAATGCAGATTTGTCAAAATTATCTGTAACAGTGGAAAAAGGAAAGCAATTCCTAAGAAGATTCAATCCAGATGCAACATATGCAGAACTTAAAGAATTTATGTTATCAGATGCTTTTTCTGAAAAAGCTTACGAATAATTAATTAGATATGAAACAAGGAGGTCAATGCCTGAGATGAACAAGAAAATGAGTGTCGGAAAAAGAATAGTAGGTACATTGCTATTGCCAGGATTAATGTTTGTAATCATGATGGTGTTTAGCTATTCCAACGGCAAAATGTACTATGGTACGTGGAATATGTGGAGACCCTTAATGACAAATATAGCTGTAGCGACTACGATGGCTTTAGGTATTGGTCTCCAGTTTAATAATGGACGTTTTGACTTTTCTGGTGGTGCAGTCATGTTATTGGCTGCTATCATCAGTGGAAACGTAGCAGCTAAAACAGGGAGCAATATTATTATATATGCTATACTCTGTGTTGTTCTTACAACCTTATTCAGTGTTATTGTTTCTCTCCTATATGTATATGGGAGACTACCAGTTGCTATAACGACCATAACGATGGCTCTTGTGTTTGAAGCCATAACACCTCTAGTATTTAATGGTGCAGGTATTAACTTAATCGCTAATTTACAACTTAAGAAGTTAACTGTATATCCTGGGGTTTTGATACCTTTTGTATTATCAATCCTAGTATATACCTTTTATAAGAACTATACCTTGTCAGGAAAGCAGTCACTTTTACTAGCTAGAAATCAAAGTGCTGCAGTGGACATTGGAATAAATGAGAAGAAAAACGTTATTATTTCATACGTATATAGTGGTGTACTTTTTGGGCTTGCAACAATTATCTGGACGCCACAAACAATAAAAGCGGCTTCTTTTACTTCTTTATCAACGGTAGGAGCACTGTTTACAAACATCCTTCCAGTTTTTATTGGATTGGCTTTAAGTAAATATTGTGGTGAAGCTATTGGTACCGTTATGGGGGCTGTAACATTATCCCTAATGACATATGGATTACAAGCCGTCTTATCCAATGAAATGGGTGCGGCAGTATCTATGGCCTTGACAGGTGTGTTCGTTTTCGTATTTAACGTCATTACTACGCCATATGGAAGTAGGTTAACTGAATGGTATAATGCCTGGAAACGAAAAAGAAGTTTGCTAAAAACGACATAAAGGATTGATTTTGGAAGGGAAAAAAATGGCAGTAGATTTGAAGAAAAGTCCATTTTTTCTTGACGATGAAGCTATTAAATGGGTCTTTAAGACTATAGATAGTATGACCTTGGAAGAAAAAATAGGGCAGATGTTTATAAATTTGGGAGCTAGCTCTGATGAAAACTACGTACGACATTTAGTAGAAAATTATCATATAGGTGGAGCTAGATTTACCGAAACTGATGCAAGAAAAGTTTTTGAACAGAATAAAAACTATCAGAAGTACAGCAAAGTCCCCATGTTTGTTGCTGTTAATGGTGAAACTGGCGGTAATGGTATATGCAAAGAAGGTACATTCGTAGCAACAGAAGCTGAATGTGAAGCTTCTGGAGACTTGCAATCCGCTTATGGAATGGGGCTTGTCAGTGGACGAGAAGCTGAAGCTCTTGGTTGCAATTGGAACTTTGCACCTATGGCAGATATTGTTTTGAATTGGAGAAATACCATAGTTAATACTAGGTCATTTGGAAGAGATCCTGATACAGTTCTTGAAATGTGTAGAGCATACCTAAAAGGGAACAATGAAAGCAATGTCCTTTCATGTGTGAAACATTTTCCAGGTGATGGTACTGAAGAGAGAGACCAGCATTTAGTATTAGGTGTTAATGAATTATCCTGTGATGAATGGGATAATACATTTGGTAAAGTATATAAATCTTTGATTAATGATGGCCTTGAATCCATCATGGTAGGTCATATTGCACTTCCTGCTTATAGTAGAAAATATAATAAGAATCTTAAAGATGATGAAATAATGCCTGCTTCATTAGCACCAGAATTGATAGATGGACTTCTAAGAGAAGAGTTAGGATTTCAAGGAATTGTTGTAACAGATGCTTCTCATATGGGAGGCATGAATACAATGATGCCTAGATCACAACAAGTGCCAATGTCAATTGTAGCTGGTTGTGATATGTTCCTCTTCTTCCAAAATCCAGAGGAAGATATGCAATATATGTTAGATGGCTATAGGTCAGGACTGATAACTGAAGAACGTCTTCAGGAGTCTATGTTAAGAATCTTAGGTATGAAGGCAAAGCTAGGTCTACACAAAAAAAGAATGCCTGAAGTTTTTGATAAAAAAGGCGTCCTTGGATGTGAAGAACATCAAAAGATTGCAGAAAATATTGCAGAAAAAGCTATAACCTTGGTTAAGGATACTCAGAACTTGCTACCTGTTTCTGTTAAAGAAAGAAAACGTGCTAGATTATACTTCTATGAAAGCGCACCTGTATCCTTGACAGATGGGTTGGATAAGGCGAGACAAATTGTGGTGGAAGAACTTGAAAATGCCGGTTTTGATGTGGATGTTAATAAATCATACTACGATTATGAATTAGAGGGTGCTTCAAGATTTAACCGCTATAAGATAATGGATAAACCAAAGGTTGAAGATTTTAAAAGCCAATATGATATCGTCTTTGTCTTTGTAAACATGAAAGGATATGCTCAGGAAAATAATGTACGAGTAAAACTTTCAGCGTCTCACTCAAATGAGTTAGCTTGGTGGACACATGAAGTACCAACGGTTTGTGTTTCATTGAATTATACCAATCATCTTTATGATCTTCCAATGATGAAAACCTTTATTAATGCCTATGCACCAACAAGGGCATGTATAAGAGCTACCATTGATAAAATTGTAGGGAAATCATCATTTACAGGTAGATATAATGAAAATGTTTGGTGTGACTCATGGGTAACTAAATTATAAGGAACAACTTGGGCATTACTGGATTCTATATGAAATAGGTCAGACGAGGTCTAAGAGCTGGATATAAACTAGAACAACTTCTTGCAGAAAGCAAAGCTGATTAAATACATCTTTGTCTAAATGTGAGAAGTTGTCTTGCTTTTGAAAGGAATAAGAATGAGAAAACAATATACCCTTGACCATGGCTGGTCATTTTATGAAGTAAAAGATAATAATGAAACACAGGAAAAGTGTGGTGTAGAGCTTGTTGATCTACCTCATACATGGAATAAGAATGGCAATATTGACAGAGGAAGATATGTGTATGTCAAGGATCTGAATATTGACCATGAACATAAGCAAGATAAGATATTTCTCGAATTCTTAGGAGCTAACTCTGTTTGTCAGGTGTATCTTGATGATCAGTTTGTTGGCGAGCATCGAGGAGGATATTCGACTTTTAGATTTGAACTGACTAAATTCTATTCATGGAACGGTAAAAATCAATTAAAAGTTTATGTAGATAACAGCGAAACAGAGGATGTATCACCTCTTTTAGGTGACTTTACCATCTATGGTGGCTTATATAGATCAGTTAATCTTATTTGCGTTAGTGAGTCTCATTTTGACCTTATGTTTCACGGAAGTACAGGGGTAATTCTTAGACCTGAACTTCAAGATGATAATAGAGGAATATTGGATATTGAAAGTCATATTGTTACTAATATGGATTTAAAGATAAACTACACCATTAGTGATCCTGATGGAAAAGTTGTAGGTCATGAACTTGTGGACATCAACTTAAGCCTAGTAGATAAAGCAGATAAGAACAATGATGAATTAAATCATGTGGAAAACAAAGAAATCTTAAGATCTAACATTGCCATAGATGATTGTAGGATCTGGAATGGTAAAGAAGAACCATACCTATATGACTTTGAAGCTAAATTGATTCATGATGATGTAACAATAGATCAAGTCAAGATAAAGACCGGTTTTAGAAAGTGTAGTCTTGATAGCGAGAAGGGATTTTTCCTTAACGATAAACCTTTTAGAATTAATGGAGTAGCTAAACACCAGGATTTTGAAGGGGTGGGAAATGCCATAACATCAGATTGTCTAAAAAAAGACTTTGAGTTGATTGATGATATTGGTGCTAATAGTCTTAGATTATCTCATTATCAGCACAATCAAGAAACCTATGATATTTGTGATAGCGATGGTTATGTTGTCTGGGCTGAAATTCCTATGATGGCCATGCCGGATAAGATTAGTGTTCTTGAAAATGCTAAGGAACAATTAAAAGAGCTTGTTTATCAGAATTCACACCATCCTTCTATATGTTTTTGGGGCATTCAGAATGAAATTGCCATGGGAGGAGAATCCCTACAAATGTATAAAGGTGTTAATGATCTAAATGATCTTTTCCATCAACTTTTACCAAAAGGAGTATCAGCTTCTGCAAATATGTATTTTGTAAAAAATGACTCTACCTTGAATTTTATTACAGACCTTTTAGGCTATAATCAATATTATGGCTGGTATTATGGAAAAGAAGACGATTTAGACGAGTGGTTAGAGGACTTCCATAAAGAGAATCCTCAAGTAAAACTAGGTATATCAGAATATGGAGCAGATTGTAATCTGAAATTCCATAGTGACCAACCAAAAGTAAAAGATTATTCAGAAGAATTTCAATCTGTTTATCATGAGAGAACCTATAAAATAATTGAATCAAAGCCTTATCTTTGGGGTTCTTATGTATGGAATATGTTTGACTTTGGATCTTCAGTTCGAAATGAGGGAGGTACCGTTGGTAAGAATGCTAAAGGCCTTGTAAGTTTTGACAGAAAGGTGAAAAAGGATGCCTTTTATTATTACAAGTCAAGATGGTCAGACCAAAAATTTGTCCACCTTTGTGAGAAGAGATTTGAAAAAAGACATCATGAAAAGATTAATGTGAAGGTATATAGTAACCTGGATGAACTATCATTATATGTTAATGATACATTCATAAGTCAAAAATCTTGTGATTCGGTTTTCGTATTTGAAGATATCTCTTTGAATATGGGGAAAAACCATATACGAGTTATGGGTTCTGTGGATAACGAAGAATATCATGACGAAGGTGTATGGATAAGAACAGAGGAAAAAGAAGAGTCTTATGTATTTGTTGACCCTAATCCAGGCTTAAATGTTGAAAACTGGTTCACACAGGAAAAAAGCGAGTTAGATTTTTTCCCAGAAGGCTATTATTCAATTAAGGACAAAATTAGTAACCTAATGAAGTCTGAAGAGGCATGGGATATCCTTCGTGAGAAAACACCTCAAATTGTAGAAAGAGCAACACCAGATGCACCAATTACCTTATTATGGGTGTTCAATAAGATGAGGGCAGTTTTTAGTGAAGAAGACATAATGGCTATCAATAGTGAATTGATAAAAATTAAGAAGATAGATTGATAAAGTGGAAGGAAATGAAAATACATGGATAGGATAAAGCAAGAAAAAGAAGAATTTTTAGTCTGTATTGATTCAGATGGATGCGCTATTGATTCTATGACAATAAAACATGTGGAGGCTTTTGGTCCTGCTTTTGCTGAAGTTTGGAATGTCAGTCAAGAGGATAGAGATGAAATTTTGACAGAATGGAATCGGATAAATTTATATTCTCTATCTCGTGGAATCAATAGATTTCAAGGCTTGGCCACCATATTAAAAAAGTATTCATATTTAGATGATGTAAGTGAAATAGACAAGCTAGTCGAATGGACAAAAACAACTAAAGCGCTATCAGCAAATGCTTTGAAAGAGGTCTATGACAAACTAAGAATAGATATTATGAATAAGGCTTTGATTTGGTCTGACAGGGTAAATGAAATTATTGAAGCTATGCCTTTAGCTCAACCCTTTGATGGTGTTTATGACGCAATAAGTACCATTAAGAAAAATGGCCATATAGCTGTTGTATCTTCTGCAAACAAAGCGGCAATTGAAGAAGAATGGAAAACCTGTGGTCTATATGACATGGTTGATTATTTTTACTCCCAGTCAGATGGAACTAAAACAGAGTGTATTAAGAAGCTTAAAGATAAAGGATATAGCAAAGAGAAAATCATTATGATTGGAGATGCTTTTGGGGATTATAAGGCGGCCATGGAGAATGATGTTTGGTTTTATCCTATTTTAGTAACAAAAGAAAAGGAATCATGGAAGAACTTTATCGAGCTTTACTTTGAAAAGTTTAGAAATGGAGAGCTCAATATGGAAAATCAAACATATTGGGTTAATAATATGAAAGAAAATTTATCGTAATATTGTTAATTTTAATGGGGGGCTTTGTAGCGATATATTGAATTAAGAATGGGAAGGTGTATAAAACTTATGTCAATTATATTCAAAAAAAATAAAAAGAATATTTCACAAATAGAAGCAGATAAGGAACGTTTAGAAGAGCTTGCAAAAGAGTTGGACGATATAAAGAAGAATTATAGTGGTTTTAGAGGGTTTGGTCAAGTACTGTCGATTAAAACCCCTTTGCCTGTGACGGATAATCTCAATCAATTGTTGGACTTGCGAACAGAACAAATTCGTGAACTTTTTTTAGATACATGCCAGGTGATTAATGACTTAACTGAGATGGACTACATTAAACTCATGATTGATTATATTACGAGACAAAAAGAGTCTATAAAGAGCATTTATCTTAGTACAAATGAAATGAGTTCAGCTATTGAGGATGTGGCTCATCAGGTGCATGATTCTATGACAAAAACGGTTAATGTGATTGATCAGGCCCAAGATTCCATTCAGTCCATTAATAGTACCTTTGGGCAGATTGAAAAAGCTCATGTTAAGGTTGCATCACTAAAGAGTGAAATCGAGAGTCTTGTCAGTGATATTCATGACATATCCAATATAAGTGACTTTATTAACGACATTGCGGAAGAAACCAACTTGTTGGCATTAAATGCATCAATTGAATCTGCTAGAGCAGGGCAGAGTGGAAAAGGCTTTGCTGTTATAGCCGATGGAATTAAAAAGTTGGCTGATAGTACAAAAGTATCTACAAGAAATATCAAAACCAAAATTGATAATCTTACAGATGAATTTTCTGCTGTGAATTTGAAAATTGATGAAACAGTCAATATATTTAATGATTCAAAAGAAGCAATTACAAAATCAAGAACAGCAACGGATCATATGAAATCTAACTTAAATGATATTAGTGTCTCTTTTGAAGATATTTCTGCTAATATTGAAGAGGAAAGTGCAACAACTATAGATATTAACGGAAGAATTAAGTTATTAGAAGAAGAATCTAAAGAATTAGACGAAGTTTGTATGAAAACCGGTCAAGGTGTATATAATTTAAGTGATAAGATTATTGATAACAGGAATAAGGCTGTATCATGGTATAAAGATCTTAGTATGGAACAGTCCTTAGAGTTACAAGCTATCGAACATGCTACATTGAAGTGGAAAGTATATAATGTTTTATGTGGCTTTGCTCATGTAAGTGAAGAGGATATTCAAAGTCATACAGAGTGTAATATTGGTCACTATTATGAAGATATCAAGAATAAGGGTAATGATGATCAATTATTCCTTAAATTGTATGATGCACACAAGGACTTACATGTCCTTGCTAAGGATCTTGTATCAAATTATAAACAATATAATCAAGAGGAAATTGACTACAAGCTTAAACAATTAGAGGAACATACAAATAATTTTAGGGTTTACAGTAAAGAGTTTGTTATGAAAAGATAATCTTTTTATCAGGGTGAACTAAAAGTTGATGAAAATGAAATTAAAGAAAGAATTATGTCAGGAATTAATTTTTTTGCTTTAATTCAAGAATGTAGAAATAGATTCGGGAGTCTAGATTAGGATATATCAACTATTTGTGTATATACGTCATTGAATCATTGAAGAGGTCTTTATATAATGCTAGTTATTAGTAGTAGATTTCATTCTAGCAATAAAGGAGAGTTAATGATGAAAAAGCAAGCCCTGAACCCTTATTTACCTTCTTGGGAGTATATACCAGATGGTGAACCCTATATTTTTAACGATAGATTATATATATATGGCTCACATGACAGGTTTAATGGATACGCCTATTGTTTGAATGATTATGTTTGTTGGTCTGCACCTTTAGATGATTTGGGTGACTGGAAATATGAAGGTGTGATTTATGAAACCACAGATGTTAAGAATAATCAGGACAGGGATTCTTGTCTTTATGCACCTGACGTGGCCCAAGGTATTGATGGGAGATATTACCTTTATTATGTAGATAGTAAAAGCTCTATTGTTTCAGTTGCTGTTTGTGACGAGCCTGCTGGTAGATATGTTTTCTACGGTTATGTATCCTATGAGGACGGGACCTATTTAGGAAAAAAAGTTGGGGACGAACCACAGTTTGATCCGGGTGTTTTGGTGGAAGGAAATAAAGTTTATCTTTATACCGGTTTTAGTGCTCTTGGAGATAAATCTAGGCATGGAGCTATGGCAACGGTTTTAGGGCCGGATATGCTTACTGTGATAGAAGAACCTGTTTTTATCATACCTAGTCAACCTTATAGCGAAGGTAGTGGATTTGAAGGACATGAGTTTTTTGAGGCATCATCAATTCGAAAGGTTGGCGACACATATTATTTAATCTATTCATCTGTTTTAATGCATGAACTTTGCTATGCAACCAGTCTGAATCCGACCAAAGGATTTGTTTATCAAGGCACAATTGTAAGTAATGCCGATGTTGGGATAAGTCACTATAAACCCCTACATAAACCCATGTACTATGGTGGAAACAATCATGGGAGCATCATTGAAATTAATAGCGTCTGGTATGTGTTTTATCATCGTCATACCAATGGGACTAATTTCAGTAGACAAGCCTGTGCTGAAAGAATTGAAATTGGGAAAAATGGAAAGATTAAGCAAGTTGAAATGACATCTTGCGGTCTAAATGATGGGCCTCTTCTTGGTGAAGGAGAGTATCCATCTTATTTGGCATGTAATCTATTTTGTAATCTTGAATCCTTATATACCGATTTTACCGGCTCATGGATGAACAATGACTTTCCTAAGATTACCCAGGATGGAAGAGATGGAGATGAAGAAATCGGCTATATCCAGAACATGAAAAATGGAGCAACCGCTGGTTTTAAATATTTTAATTTAAAAGAAGTGAGTAAGATCAGGATATGGACGAGAGGGTATTGTCGAGGGACCTTTGAGATTAGAACCGTTTGGGACGGACCTGTATTGGCAGAAATACCTATTCAGCTAGATAATGTATGGAAGGCTTATGAAAGTGAGATTTCTATGCCAGAAGGCAAACAAGCCATTTATCTTACCTATAAAGGTGGTGGGAGTGCAAGTCTGAAGTCTTTTGAGTTGATTGTATAGGGGGTAATGGAGATGAATAAAATTGCTTTTACTAGGCCAGCTTCAGTATGGAATGAAGCTTTACCAATTGGGAGTGGTCGGCTTGGCGGTATGATTTATGGGCAGGTTGAAAGAGAACATATTCAGTTGAATGAAGACAGTATCTGGTATGGTAAGCCAATGGATAGAAATAATCCTGATGCTTTGAAATACTTACCTGATATTAGAAGACTCATTGTAGAGGGAAAGACCAAGGAAGCAGAAGAGTTAATAAAGTTTGCTCTATCAGGTACACCTCAAAGTCAACGTATGTATCAAAGCTTAGGTGATTTGCATATTAATATGGATGACCACAACGAAGCTTTCGATCAATATTTAAGGGTTTTAGATATTGGAGAGGCTATCCATAGAGTTACCTATGAACACAAGAAGAAAAAATATAAAAGAGAGATGTTTGCTACAGGTGTTGATCAGGTTATTGCCTTAAAATTATCATGTGATGAAAAGGCGAGTATTAATTGTTCAATTCTGTTAACCAGAGAAAGGTATTATAATCAGGTAGTTAAATACGGAAATGATACCTTGATTCTTGATGGATCCTTGGGGAGAAGTGAAAAAGATTTTTGCTTGGCCCTGAAGGTAATAACAGATGGAGGAAGTTGTCAAGTTATCGGTGAACATTTGATTGTTCGTCAAGCGCATGCAGCAACAATACTAATAAGTGCAGGCAGTGATTTTCGGTATAATGACTTAGAAAAGGACCTTATAAGTATTATTGATAAAGCAGCCTCCTTTACTTATGAAGACCTAAAACAACGGCATATCAGGGACTACCAATCACTTTATAATAGGATGAGTTTAAATATCCGAGAGGGTATACAAGGATCAGATACATTGATGGTGGATAAAGAAAAACCTTCTCTAGAGTCCAAAGATTTATTGGATTCTTCTATTGAGTTCTTTTTTAATTATGGTAGATATTTAATGATTGCATCCAGTCGACCTGGGTCATTACCTTCAAATTTACAAGGAATTTGGAATAATGAGATGGCTCCACCATGGGATTCTAAATATACAATTAATATTAATACTGAGATGAATTATTGGATGGCAGAAATGTGTAATCTTGCAGAATGCCATCATCCATTATTTGACTTAATTGAGAGAATGGTTCCAAATGGATCTGTAACCGCAAGGCAAACATATGGATGTCGTGGATTTGTTGCCCATCATAATACGGATATATGGGGCGATACATCAGTTCAAGATATATGTATTTCTTCGTCCTATTGGGTTATGGGAGCTGGATGGCTATGTACTCATTTTTGGAGACATTATGATTATACAAGAGATCTTAACTTCCTAAAAAGAGTATTTCCGATTATGCTGGAATCAGCTTACTTTTTCTTGGATTTTCTTTATGAAGAAGATGGATTTCTAATAACGAATCCTTCCCTGTCTCCTGAGAATTCATATTATAATGAAAAAAACGAAATAGGGACAATCACGCGAAGTGCAACAATGGATAATCAGATCCTTCATGATTTGTTTGATCAATGCATAAAGGCAGGAGACCTTTTAGGAGAAAAGGATAAAATCTCTGAAATTGTAGAAGCGATTCATAAAATTCCTTCGACAAAAATTGGCCCTAATCAATGTATTATGGAATGGGAGAAACCATATAAAGAGGTAGAACCAGGTCATCGTCACTTATCACATTTGTATGGTCTGTATCCTTCATCTCAAATTAATGTTTATGATACACCGGAACTAGCAAGAGCTGCCAAGGAATCCATAGAAAAACGCTTATCAGGAGGGGGTGGTCATACAGGTTGGAGTCGTAGTTGGATTATTAACTTGTATGCCAGATTACAAGATGCTGATCTAGCCTATGAGAATCTCCTTGCCCTAATAAGAGAATCAACCCAGGCTAATTTTCTGGTTAGCCATCCTCCTTTCCAGATTGATGGAAATTTTGGTGGTGTAGCAGGAATTGTCGAAATGTTGATACAAAGCTATTCTGATAGGTGTATACTGCTAGCAGCCTTACCTAAATCATGGAAAAAGGGACAAATATCAGGAGTTAGAATTAGAGGTAATGGGTATGTAGATTTATCATGGTCAAATTCCAGATTAGAATCTTGTCATATCCATGCTAAAGAGTCTTTTAGGGTAAAAATGGTCTATAGAAATCAAGAAATGGATGTAAACATTGAAAAAGGAAAGACCCTACACATGGAATTGGATAAATCCAATAGATTAAGACAGGTGAATGGTAGGGTGTAATATAATTAGCTTATATGTTTTTTTCGAAAAATACTGGGAGTTAACCCGGTATTTTTTTTAAATTGACGATAAAAATGTTCTATACTTTTGTAACCGCATCTTTCAGAAATATTACTAATGGGATATTGGGTATAAATAAGTAGTTTTTTAGCCATATTTATCCTACTACTTATAACATCATCTATACAGCTAATTCCAAAAGCTTCTTTGTAAATAAGCTCTAGATACCCAATACTAATATTAAGCTTTTCTGACATCATTTTTAAGGACCAGTCGTTATTTGGAAATTTGTGAATTTCACGTTTGAGTTCGCTTAAGCTTGTATGGAGGGGATTGACTGATTTCTGATTGTAGGATTCAATTAGCTTTATGAATAAAAGACGCATGAGAGAATCTAAAGAGACCTCTTTATACTCATGGTCAAAAATATTCTCGTTGAGAATTAATTCGTAAAGTTTGTGAATCGTTTTTGGGTCATTAACTGGAAAGGGCACCCCATGTGGGAGATGAGGAGTATGAATAAAATCTTCATCTGTAGCGAACCTAATCCAATCATTAACATATGTGTCTTCACAGGCTTGATATAATATTTTTTGGTGGGGTCTATAGATGATAGCGCTGTTTGCGGGGTATCTAGTCATAATGCCATCAACTTCAAACATGGCTGCCGTCCGTGTTAACAAAACAAGCCAACGTTCGTGTCCTTCGGGTACATCAAAAACAAAATCTTTACTGTGAGTAGCACCGGTATCAACATACTGTATTTTGATCATAGTAATCCTCCCTTTATATTTTTTCATAATAGGTTTCATTGATGAATATGTCAAGCCTAACGTAAGAACCCGTAAAAACTATGAACTTTTTGATATCATCCTTTCTGTTTATTTATAACAGATGAAGATAAGTCAATTTGTTCTTATTATAGGTCATTGTATCACATTAATCTCTTTAATATAATTTAAACATGGTAAAAATACACAAGTTTTTAGGCTAAAGGGAGAGGAAAGCATGAATTTTACTCAAAACAAAAAAAAGTTAAGAGGCTATAAAGAGTTTTTGTATATCAGTCCTTTTATTATTTTAGTAGCAATATTTGCCTATTATCCTTTGTACGGATGGATATATGCATTTTTCGATTTTAGACCACCGAGACCAATGACTATGGATGATTTTGTTGGTTTCAAATGGTTTGTATCGCTTGTCGAGAATCCTATAAAGGCCAAGCAGATTCTTAATGTGTTAAAGAACACTTTAGCTATGAGTGGATTGACAGTCTTAATGTCCTGGCTGCCAATGATATTCGCCGTTTTTCTTAACGAAATTCGTTTCATACCTTATAGAAAAATTGTGCAGACGGTAACAACGATTCCGAATTTTATTAGCTGGGTACTTGTTTATTCCATCGCTTACAATATTTTTAACAGTACAGGAATGGCTAATCACTTATTGATTAATCTTGATTTCATAGAAAAGCCAATTCTTTTCCTTCAATCATCTGAGCATATCTGGATCAAAATGTGGTTATGGTTGACTTGGAAAAACCTCGGTTGGGCAGCAATTATGTACATTGCAGCTATAACAGGTATAGACGGAGAACTCTATGAAGCTGCTGAGGTTGATGGTGCAACGAGAATGCAGAAGATCAGATTTATTACAATACCAAGTATATTACCAACATATTTCGTCTTACTTATGTTAAGTATAGCTAGCTTTCTTACTAATGGCATGGAACAATATTATGTCTTCCAAAACGCCTTCAACAAAGAATCAATCCAAGTGCTTGACCTATATGTATTTAATTTAGCTATGGGTAGTGGATCATATTCTGTTTCAACAGCGTTAAGTATTCTTAAGAGTGTCATCAGTTTGATCCTACTCTTTTTTGCTAACGCGTCATCAAAATGGGTGAGAGGGGAAAGTATATTATGATTGCAAATAATAATTCGAGCAGAAAAATCAAGAAGAAGATTATCTTTACAGATTCTATGATTGACATATTTACTTACATATTTTTTGGTGTTTTTGCCTTTGTTTGTATATATCCTTTTTACTATATTTTTATTAATACAATTAGTTCAAATGTTTTAAGTGAAAAGGGAGCAATCATATTTTGGCCATCACAAATACATATACAGAATTATATAGATGCGATGAGAATTCCGGGATTGCTTAATGCAGCAATGATTTCTGTGGGCAGGACGGTAATAGGAACCTTTTTGACCGTAATTGCTACAGCCTTTATGGGCTATATGTTTACCCAACAGACTATGTGGAAAAGAAAGTTTTGGTATAGGTTTGTTATTGTAACCATGTATTTTAATGCTGGTATCATTCCATGGTATTTGACCATGAGAAATCTCCACCTTACAAATAATTTCTTAGGCTATATACTTCCGACAATTGTCTCACCATTTTATATAATTTTGGCAAAGACTTTTGTTGAAGCCATACCCAAGGAATTACAGCAAGCGGCAGAAATAGACGGAGCTGGAACGATGGTTATATTTACCAGAATCATTCTACCAGTTATTAAGCCAATTATGGCAACTGTTGCAATCTTCACGGCTGTTAACCAATGGAATGCTTTTCAGGATACACTCCTATTGATTACAGAAGACAGACTCTATACTTTACAGTTTATATTGTATCAGTACATTAATCAGGCGAGTTCTTTGAAATCACTTGTTAACTCTTCGTCTGGAACTAGTGTTGCACAAAGTTTGGCTACTGTTCAGACTGCAACATCAATACGTATGACGGTCACCATTATTGTAGTAGCACCAATATTGTTTATTTATCCAATATTCCAGAGATATTTTGTAAAAGGAATCATGATTGGATCTATAAAAGGGTAAGTTTTAATTTTAAGATATCTATTTATTAAAAGGAGGATTACGATGAGAAAAGGAAACAAGGTATTTAAGTTATTATGTCTTATGATGACGGTAATGTTATTGGTGGCAGCCTGTTCAAATGACAAAAGTGATGATAACACTGGTCAAGAGAAAGAGGATAATACATCAGTAGATACATCAGAAGGAAGTAGTAACGGTGGGGCGGATGAACGTGAGTTAGAAACTCTTGTCATTTATGATGTAGCAGCAAACTATCAAGGAGTTCAAACAGGATGGTTCGGCAAAATAGTTAAAGACAAATTTAACTTGGAATTAAATATTATAGCACCACAGGTGTCTGGAGATGGTGAAGCTCTTTACCAGACAAGAAGTTCATCTGGTTATTTAGGAGATATCATCTTATTAGATAATGCTGATTTACAAGATTGTATTCAGGCTGGATTAATCATGGATATTACAGAAGATATTGAGAATTCAGAATATCTAAAAAATTATATCGACCAATATAAGGTTTTTAACAGTGCATTGGAAGGAAATGAAGAGGGAAAATTATATGGTATGCCGTGTCAAATTACAAACACGTCTCCAACTACTTACTCTGATACTGAAATCTATTCATCACCAATGATGGCCTGGGATTATTTTGTTGAGGCAGGGACTCCAGAGATGGATAATCTAGATGATTTATTGGATGTTCTTGAACAAATCCAAACGGCACATCCTAAAAATGACGCAGGAGATCCAGCCTATGCGTTATCACTATGGGATGACTGGGATAATACAAGTATTGAAACTGTCAATCAAATCACAAAATGGTATGGATATGAAGTTGACGGGTCTATTTTATTAGGTAACCAAGGTGATATGGTTGAATTAACGAATAATGATGGTGCCTACTATAAAATGCTTAAATTCTTCTATGATGCAAATAAGAGAGGTTTGGTTGACCCTGATTCAGGAACTCAGGATTGGGATTCTGTTGCTAACAAACTTAGAAACAAACAGATTCACCTTATGTGGTATTCTTGGCAACGTGGTTTCTGGAATACAGCAGAAAGAGCCAATGATAGAAATGCATTCATTCATACACCAGTTGCAGATATGAACTATTACCAAACTTCAGATACCTACTATGGCGATGGTAGAGCTTTTGCAGTTGGATCAAAGTTAGATGAAGGAAAGAAAGAACGAATTATTGAGTTTTTGGATTGGCTTATTAGTCCAGAAGGTTTGACTTATGTTCACGATGGCTTGGAAGGTTATAACTATACTGTGAATGACGACGGTACTTTTAGTTTAACTGATAATGGTTACTACGCTTTGATGGAGAATAGAGAAGTTCCTGAAGAGTTTGGCGGTGGCGGTTATTCAGATGGTATGTCTCAGATTAATCAGTGGATGATGGCTGGTGTATCCATTAACCCCAACACAAAGGAAACGTATACAAATAACTACTGGAGTTCTTATATCGAAGAGAATAAAACGACTATGACTAATGAGTGGAGCGATAAGTATGGAGCTGAAACTCAAGTAGAATATTTACAAAAGGTAGGTCAATTAGATGTTATCCCAAGTATTAATATGATACTACCAAGTGATTCAACTGATATTGCATTAATTAGAAGTCAATGTGGAGAATTAACCTGTGATGCATCATGGAGAATGATTTTTGCAGAAGACGAAAACGAATTTAATGAAATTTGGGATAATCTCAAAGAACAATTGGTAGGATTCGGATGGGATACATTGGTTGAATTTGACAAAGCTAAATATCAAAAAGTTGTCGATGCAAGAAATACTGCCATGGGTAAATAAGGATGTGCAAGTTTTAGGAATATAAATAAGGTTTACCCTATTGTTTCTAAAAGCTCCATTGTTGGTTTAGACAATGGAGCTTTTATTATTCTATAGGAAAGCGAACGCGACAAAGTCGCTTTGTTTTGCTCTTAAGGGTAAAGTATAGTTGTAGAAGGAGGAAAAAATGATTGACTCAGGTTTAAGGTTGCCAAATGGGAAAATGTTTGATAATTGGGAAGTGGATAATGATTACAAGAAGATCCTGTATGTTGATATTAATAGTAAGGTAAGTAGTCATGAAGAGAACGGTAGTGAACGATATCCGTTCACGACTATTAATCAAGCTGCACAAGTTGCAGAGCCTGGTACTAAGGTTATAATTAGAGAAGGTGTTTATAGAGAGTGGGTCAGACCAAGAGCTGGAGGAATAGGCCCCAGTGAAATGATTGCTTATGAGGCATATCCTAATGAAGAGGTGATTATTAAAGCTTCTGAAATCGTAGAGAATTTTAAAGAAAGTAAGGGTTGGCGTCGCTTTTCTATGGAAGATGAATGGGAAAATATTGATGTTTCTATTTGGCAGATTGATTTGAAACCGGAATGGTTTCAAGGATATAATCCCTTTTGCGCAGTAAATATTCTCCATGACCGTTTGTTTATTGAGTATGATAAGACGGATATGACTACATACCTTAACCGAAGAGGAATGGTTTTTGTCAACAATAAACCTCTTAAACAGGTCCAGCTATATAACCAATTGACTAAAAACCAAGGAAGTTATTGGGTAGAATCTAATGGACAGCGACTTCATATTCGATTAGAGGATGGTCTTAATCCTGAAGAACAAATAATTGAGGTTACCTGTCGGGAACAGTGCTTTGCCCCTGAGATACCTTTCCTTTCCTATATTAAAGTTAAGGGCATTACCTGCGCCCACGCTGCCAATGGTGGACCTGTGCCCCAACGAGGTTCTCTTTCTTGTTACCGAGGCCATCATTGGATTATTGAAGACTGTATTATTGACTGGGCTAATACAGTTGGGATTGATATAGGTAACGAATGTTGGCATCATGAATGGACGGAAGGGCAGATTATTGGTTTTACCCATATTCGAAGAACAAGTGTATATAATGCAGGTGTATGTGGAATTGCAGGACTTTTTGCTAAAAATATACTTATTGAGGATAATCTCATTGAGGGTACAGGATGGCAACATATGGAATTATCCTGGGAAGCAGCAGGTATTAAGATACATGATTGTAGCGATAGCATTTTTCGAAGAAATGTATTTACCAAGACCTATTGGGCAGATCACCTATGGTTGGATATGTTCAATGAGAACAATCGAATCAGTCAAAACTTGTTTTTAGATGGTATTAAACAAAGAGAGGCAATATTTATAGAATGCAGCAGGGATGATATTAACTTAATTGACAATAATATTTTCTGGAATGTTGAAGGCCGTTTTGAAGAAGATCAATTAAAGGCTGAGAAGGGCTCTGGGGGTTGGTATAAGTTAGGTGATGAAACAATTTCCAATGGATACGCTATATATGGTGAAGGTACAGATCGTTTGAATATAGTTAATAACTTTATTGGGAAATGTAGAAATTCAGGCTATTTTGCCAAAACAGTTTCCTTCCGTATTGTTGGTCATACCCGAGGGGGAACTTCTAGATTGGCCTCTATACGAAATAATATGTTTTATGACTGTCAAGTTGCAGCCATTAAGTTTCCTACAAAAGATAATGAAGCAGAAGGAAATATATATTTAAATATGCCTGGTGGCTACTTGAGAATATTGTTTCCTCAGCCAGAGGAGTGTTTGGATCTTCCAGCCTGGCAGGAGTTTCATCAATTTGACCTATCTGGGCAGGAGGGTTTCCTGACAGTGGATATAGACACAGAAGCATATACCATGACTATACAGTCAATGGAATCTTTACCTTTTTATGCTGGGGCTTTTTCCAGAAAGAAAAACTATGTGAGGGCGATTTCGGATATCAATAAAGTGGATGCCAGAGAGGCAGCTAATCTTGACTTTTGGGGTAAAGCTAGTGAAAGTAAGCGTTTACCTGGACCTTTTCAAGAGATTGTTAGTGGTCAAACTTTTTCTATTGATCCTAGAAAATAGACTTTTATAAAAACATGTAAGCCAGGAAAGGAAAAAGAGGTATGTATTCAGTTAGCATTGATAAAAATATGAGGTGTAGATTTAATAATTTTACAAGAAAATGTATTGGAACAGGAAGGTTGGATCTGGGGTTAAGGAAAGAATATTATGAACAATTATCAAAGGTTCAGAAGGACATTGGCTTTTCTTATATTCGGGGTCATGGTCTCTTCTGTGATGATATGGGAATTTATCAGGTGTATAAGGAAGATGGAAAGGAAATTGTTGAATACAATTTCACTTATGTTGACCAGCTTTTTGATTCATATATGGAACTAGGGATAAAACCATATGTTGAGATAGGTTTTATGCCAGAAAAGATGGCGTCAGGTGATCAACACATCTTTTACTGGAAAGGTAATACGACACCTCCCAAAGATAAGCAAGCTTGGTCAGACCTTATTAAGGCCAGTATAAACCATTGGATTGGAAGATATGGTATAGATGAGGTGAGATCATGGTATTTTGAAGTATGGAATGAGCCGAATTTACCGGGATTTTGGAAGGATGCTGATATGGATGCATACTTCGAGCTTTATCGGAGTACAGCTCATGCCCTTAGGGCTTGTGATGACCAGCTCCGTGTGGGAGGTCCAGCTATTTGTGGCGTTGATGATGAAAGGTGGCTAAGGGAGTTCTTGTCCTTTTGTGATAGGGAAGGTCTAGCGCTTGATTTTGTGACTAGACATGCCTATGCTACTGAAGAACCTATAAGTCATGGACACTTTCAGTATCAGAAATTACGTTCTCCAGAAATATTTATTGATGAGCTTAAAGTCAGTAGAAATATTATTGATAGCTTTGATGCATTTAAAGGTTTGGAGATGCACTTGACGGAATTTAATACCTCCTATACACCGATTAACCCTATTCATGATACAAATTTGAACGGGGCCTATATCGCTAGGTTATTAAGTGAAATTGGTGACTACTGTTCCTTATATTCATATTGGACCTTTGGAGATGTTTTTGAAGAATTCGGTGTTCCTTTTAGTCTGTTTTCAGGTTCTTTTGGCTTGTTAACCTATGGATCGATCCCTAAGCCTACTTTTTGGACTTTTCAATTTTTCTCTGATCTTGGTGGGCATGGCTTAAGTAGAGGTAACAATCATATCGCTACTATGGATGAAAAAGGAAATGTCAGGCTCATCGTATGGAATATTGTTGAAGAAGGGGACGAAAATTTAGATATTGAATTGGATATGAAGGTCGAGGAGGAAGAATATTTTCTGATAAAGAAGACGGTGAATGAAGAGGTCTGTAACCCATTAAAGGATTGGGTTCATATGGGCGCTCCTAAAAGTCCTGATAAAGCTGATATGAAACTTCTTAAGCAAGCATCTAGTCCGTGTATAAGGACTCAACGAATGACATCTAACCAGGGAAGACTTAAGTTGAACCTCTGTGTTGGCCCGAATGAAGTATCCTATATCACAATCGAAAATAGGCTCGGTGAATATGATAGAGGTTTTGATGTTGAAAGGATTAGAGGTGCTAAGTAATTGTCATTACATGTATCATGAATAAAGGTCATAGTTCGAGTTTGTGACCTTAATTATTTGGGCGTTAACATTATTAAGTGAAGGATTTGTTCAAAAAAACAAAGTTTTATTTGTCATATTTTAATTCAATGAGGCTGTGATGGACATGTCTCATTGAATAATGCTTTTTTTTTCGGCAAAAAAGATAATGATTTTATCAGATAGAGGGCATATAATTAAGTGAAATGGTTAGTTATTTAAAATTTTAATATAATCAGGTGATATGAATGTATAAGGAACAAGTGTGATGATCAAAAAGAATCCTGATATACGAGTAAGAAAAAATCATTCAATAGTAAAAAGAGTTATTTTGTTTCCTTTAGTTGCAATTCTAATTGTATCTGCAATCATGATTATATCAACAATCTTTGGATATATGAATCTCGAAAAATTGATGATTGACAGTGAGATTAATTCTATTCAGATTTCCCTAAATCAATTAAAAAGTCAATTAGAACAAATGGATAATGAGTTTATTCATTTCGTATCAACAAGTAAAAGTTTCGCACAATTAAGTAATATGGATGAAGATACACCTAAAGAACAATATGTTATTTATCAATCTGATATTATTGAACGACTTGAAAATCAGACAGCGTTTTATGATGATATTGGGGGTGTGTTTTCTTTTGTAGAGAATTTGGATCTTTTGATATTTCGCGGCAATGATATAAATAAAAGTGATATGCATATGTATTTTACAGATCAATTAAAGAACAGTGAATTTCGTTATAATCATTGGCATATTATAGAAATGAACAAAAGAAAACAGCTAATTATTATTAAGAAATATCTGAACTATTATTGGGGATGTTGGATACCTCTTGCAGAGCTAAGCCAAAAATATGGGTTGGATAATGATATATTGTTAGGAACTGTATATGTTGCTGACAGAAATAATGTGAATACAATTAAGGACGAAACTCTCAATGCCGTCCTTGAAAAGGAAAGTATACACGCTGAGAATATTGTCATTGATCATAAATCCTATAAGAATTATTCTGTTTCCATTTATAATGAGGATATAAGTTTTGGAACCATAATTCCATCTTTTGCAGTATTTAGCAATAGTCCCTTAAGAAATAAACTTTTATTTCTAGCAGCTTTCTTACCATTTATTTTAGGTCCTATTATAGGATACTGGCTTCAACATGAAATAGCCAAACCACTTAAGAAAATGGATGATGCTATGAAAGCTATACGACTAGGTGAACTTGATTATCAGATTGATTTGTCTGAAAGGGTTTATTATACGGAGTTTGACCGACTAATAAGTAAATTCAATGAAATGATGAGGGACATCAATGAGCTTGAATTTAATTTGTATAAGACTAAGATTAATCAACAAAGAACAGAACTTAAATACATAAGTCAACAGATTAGACCCCATTTCATTCTTAATGTACTGAATCTTATTTATACTTATAGAGAAAATGAATTTCATCTTGTCAAGAGAATGGTGCTCTATCTAACCGACTATTTTAGGTATATTGTGAATCTTCACTATGAGTTTGTTAGCATTACAGCAGAACTAAAGCATGCGGAGGTATATTTGAAGATTCAACAGGAAAGATATCCAGATAGATTCGAATATAGGGTTGATATAGACAAGGAATTGACCACTTCCCTTATTCCTCCTTTGTTAATACAGACTTTTTTGGAGAATTGTGTTAAATATGCAATGAAAAATGATCAGATGTTAAGTATCCATATTGCGGTGAAAAGAAAGGGAAATTATCTTAAACTGGTAATTGAAGATAATGGTAATGGATTTGATGAACTAACTTTAGAAAGAATTCATAACTTTCTAGATAATCGGATATATCAAGAAAAACTGGGGATAGGTATTCAAAACTCAATCGAAAGGTTGGATATGATCTATAAGGATGACTATGTAATAAAATTTGATAACAGCAATAGTGGTGGAGCGCTTATTACTATTGAATTACCTTTAAAGGCTAAATGGCAAGGGGGGGATTAGTTAAATTATGTATGATCTTATTGTTGTTGATGATGAACCGAGAAGTGTTGAGTCTATTGTTTCAAATGTAGACTGGAAAATGTGTGGAATCAGAAATGTATACACAGCATTAAGTATGGAAGAAGCTATAAACGTAATTAAGCAACATAAAATTGATATTTTAATATGCGATATTGAAATGCCAAATGGTACAGGACTTAATCTGTTGGAATGGCTTCAAGCAAGTGAATATAACATAAGCTGTGTATTTGTAACCTGTCATCCCGAATTTGAATATATGAGAAAAGCAATACAATTAAATTGTTATGATTATGTATTAAAGCCTATACATTACCAAGAGTTTGAACGTGTTGTGGATGGCTTAGTTAGGAAAATGGAGGCATCTGTAAAGGGTGATAAGGAAGCTATAAGCGTTAATTGGGGTGGTATAACCGATTACGATATTCATGAGTATGCAAAAGTTGAAAAAGAAAGAGATGTTGAGGCTGAGGTAAAAAAATATATTCGGGAACATATGAATGAGACAATTAATATTTGTGATGTAGCCGATGAACTGCACTTTAATCCTCACTATTTAATGCGATCATTTAAGAATAAAACAGGTTTAAGTATCATGAAATATATAACCAAAATAAGGCTTGATACATCAAAAAAGTTATTAGCTGAAACTCAACTCTCTATTAAAGAGATTGCATCTTTGTCTGGTTATAGTGATTATTCATATTTTACGCGTGTATTTCGAAAGGAAACCGGCATTTCGCCGACTAAATATAGAAATACAGTATCAAGACAGACAGAATGATGTATATTAGGTCATTTTTGTCCAATTCATTATCACTTATGTCCTATTTAGAAGAAGTATTCGTTGCTATAATTGTCTTTGTAAACGAATACTTTTTTAGTAAAATGTATAAAACGAAAGGGGTTTTACGATGAAAAAAATCATGACTCTGTTATTGATTGTTGCAATGATAGTTTCCTTAGTAGCCTGCGGTGATAAGGGAGACACAAACAATGACAAGGAAGTAAGTACGGATGAAAAGTCTGGTAGTGAAACTAAGGATGCAAATGATTCAGAAGGGGAAAGCGATTCAAGTCAAGAAATTGTTGATGTAGTTATGGAAGTTATCAATTTTGGCTATGATGACCAAGACCTAAAAATGGTGGAAGATGCTATTAATGAAATTTCTGAAGCCAAAATTGGTGTTCATGTAACTTTATTAACTGTTCCTATTCAAAATATGGCGACTAAGTTGGAGCTTATGGTAGCTGGTGATGAGCAGATGGATATTGTTCAGACAGGGCTATTGACCACTCCTAATCGTTTGGCTGCATCTGGTTTATTGTTACCAATGAATGATTATTTAAGTGACGAGATGAAAAGTCTTGCTGGTGAATTGCTGAAAGCTAGTACTATTGATGAACAAATTTATGCTTATCCTGCAAGCCTTTATCCGGGAACTGCTGTAAGTTTATTGTATGATAAAGATCTTGCAGACCAATATGGTATTGAAATTCCCGAGAAAATCAACTCACCGGAGGATTTGGAAAAAATCTTCCAACAGGTAATCGATAGTGGAATGGAGCAATACCCAATTTCTGCTGGTGATGGTGTAAATACCGAGTATGTATTTGGTGCTTCTTATGAAGACCTAGGTGATTCTTCATACATATCATATGGTGCGGTATTAAATTCAGATGAAAGTGATGAAATTGTAAACTGGTATGAGTCAGATACTTATAAAGAACAATGTGATTATAAATATTCTTGGTTTGAAAAAGGATTTTTATTACCTGATTCAATAAGTAATGGTTATACAGTTATTGATTCTATGAAACAAGGAACTATTTTTAGTTTTGTTACACCAATCGGAGTTGGTAGTAGCGCTGGATACTGGGGTTCACAAACAGGCAAAAACTTAGCGTCAGTGCCAATTTCTGAGGTTAGAATAACTGCATCAGGAACCATTAACTTAAGTTATGGAATTGCTGCAAACTGTGAAAATCCAGGAAAAGCTACAGAATTTCTAAGCTTACTTTATACAGATACAGAAGTTTCCAACTTATTTAATAATGGGATAGAAGGTAGACACTATGTAACAAGTGAAGGCAGTAGAATCATCCAGTACCCAGAAGGTAAAGATGGAAGCAATGTAGGTTATGGAAGTTTTCTTGGACCAATTGGAAATGCTTCTATATTATATTTCAAAGAGCCATTTACAGATGAATTTGTTAACAGCATTGACAAATATGGATTAAAAGAAGCTAAGATTTCAAAATATATGGGATATATCTTTGATACAAAACCGGTCCAATCTGAAATAGCTTCTGTAAATGCAGTTATATCACAGTATAGTCCATCCTTATCTTGTGGTATTGTTTCACCAGAATCTCTTCTTCCTGAATTCCAAGAAGGTTTAAAGGATGCTGGTATAGACAGTGTTATAGCAGAAAACCAAGCACAACTTAATGCATGGTTAGAAAACAATTAAGATTTATTTTTTGTAAAAAGTAGACATAATATATGGAACAATGAGCTTTATTGATATATAAGAAGGAATCGTAAGCTTAGTTACTTTTCCTTCTTATATATTTTAAGGAGAATTTTATGAGTAAATTAAAAAAGTATAAAAAATGGTTGCCATTGTATGCATTGGGGATTCCAGGATTTATATACATCTTTATCAACAATTATATGCCTTTATATGGACTCTTGATTGCATTCAAAGATTTCGATTATCAGAAAGGGATAACAGATAGTCCCTTTATCGGATTGAAAAACTTTGAATACCTTTTTAAATCAAAAGACGCTTTAATCATTACCCGAAATACGATTGGTTATAACTTGTTTTTTATTCTCCTGACTACTCTTTTAGGAGTGGCTTTGGCGATATTCTTAAATGAAGTTAAAAGTAAAGTAGGAAAAAAGATTTATCAAACAAGTATTCTTTTACCGTATTTAATGTCTATGGTTGTAGTTTCTTATTTGACATATGCTTTTTTAGGAGATCGTACAGGTGCACTTAATGGAATCTTACAAAACCTTGGGTTGAAAAGTATTCGATTCTATTCCCAAAAGCAATACTGGCCCTATATTTTGACCTTAGTATATTTATGGCGAAATATTGGCTATGGAACAATTATTTACCTGGCGACATTGGTTGGATTTAATACAAGCTTTTATGAAGCAGCTGAGCTCGATGGAGCTAGTAAATGGCAGCAAATTAAGTTTATAACTGTACCATTGTTAAAACCTACCGTACTCATGTTAGTGACTCTTGCAATGGGAAATATTTTTCGATCTGATTTTGGACTCTTTTATCAGATACCAAGAAATCAGGGTCTCTTATATTCTGTAACCGACACGATTGATACATACGTGTTTAGAGCTCTATTGATTAATGGAGATATTGGACTATCATCAGCAGCTGCATTTTATCAATCTATAGTATGCTTTGCAACGATTATGCTGTTTAACAGTATTATTAGGAAAATAAGTAAAGAGGATGCATTGTTCTAGGAAGGAAGAAAAAATGAACGGAAAGAAAAAGTTTTTATTATTATCACATATTGTCCTTCTAGTTGTAACAATCTGTTCAATACTACCGTTTTGGTTATTAACCATGATTTCTCTTTCAGATGAAAAATCACTTGTTGAAAACGGAGCAAAATTGTTACCTTCTAGATTTTCAATAGATGCTTATACATACTTGGCTTCAAAATGGGAAATGTTTGGGAGAGGATATATTATTACGATTGGTGTTACTGTTATTGGAGTTCTTTTATGTATTATCATTACCTTATCATTTAGTTATATGTTGTCCAGGCCTGGGCTTCCCTTTGCAAAGCTGATTAGTTTTTTTGTGATTTTTACCATGCTTTTTAATGGTGGTTTAGTAGCGACTTATATTATGTATTCCCAAGTTTTACATATAAAGAATACATTATGGGCCTATATTCTTCCTAATTTATTAACTAATGCTTTTTATATTATCATGACAAAAAACTTCTTTAAACATAATATTCCAAATGAGTTGATTGAAGCAGCTAGAATAGATGGAATGTCAGAGTTTGGTATTTTTAGAAAAATTGCATTGCCCTTATCCAAGCCAATCATTGCTACTCTAGGTCTCCTTGTTGGGGTTATGTACTGGAATGACTGGCAAAATGGTTTGTATTACATAGATAATCAGAAAATGTTTGGTATACAGAACATCCTGAATGCAATTAACTCAAGTACTCAGTATTTAATGAGTGGTGGAGCAGGTAATATATCATCAATCCCTACAGAAACTGTACGTATGGCAGCAGCCGTACTTGGAATTATTCCGATTTTGATTGCATATCCATTTTTTCAGGAGTACTTTGTAAAAGGTATTACAATTGGTGGTGTAAAAGGATAATATGTTAAAAAAGGATAGATGGGATAAATATAGTGGATTAAGACTTATTGAATTAGAAAATTGCTTGGCAAGAAGCGTACATGAAAGTAATAAAAATTCAGTCAAAGAATTTCTTGAGAAGAGAGGGATCGGGAACAGTAAAGGGGACTTAATTGCGACTGAAGCTAGTGGTTTTGAAGTTGCCATGTTGGCATCTCCCGAATATGAGTTCTTCCATGATGCTAATAGGGGAAAGGCAGTGTGTGATGTGTTTGCGTATAGGGTTAGCTTTTGCCCTAAAACTCAAAATCATCAATGCGAGCTAATTATTAAAAAGCTGGAAATAGAAACGATTTATAAAAATGGGACTATGGTTGTAGACAGGATTGACAAGCAAGTCATTCAAAGTATGGAAGCATGGAAGTTGACAAAGGTTCCAAGTCTTGAACAATTAATTGCTTATAGTAAGTCTGAGTTAATGTTTAAGACAGACTCATCAATTCGAGCTATAGAGATTAGAAACTTACATAATGCATTTTTTCATCGTAGGTTAAAAAATTGTGAAGAATTGTTTGCAGATAATGGAACTGTGGCAATAAGGATTGAACCCTTGGGCAATGAGACAATTGCAGGCAAAGAAATGATCCAGCAACAAATGAAAAAATGGCTGGATGAGGAAGCGGCTGATAATGGTTTATATAAGTTTATTGGTATAACATCTGCTTCTGTAATAGAAATAAAGGGAGATCAGACTAGTGGAGAGAGTAAGTCTATGGTTGAGGTTTTCCGTTTAGAAAAGTCTTTAAAAGACGATAGTAGCAATGATAGCTACGAAGTGGTTCATTGTTTATGTCATATGCATGCCACTTATCACCTAGAAGAAGATAAATGGAAAATTCTTACAATTGATATGAATACTATCTTTGAGTTACCCAGAGAACCTTATCATTTTGGATATAGATATGATCATATGACTGGAGAGCCTAGTGAATGGTATGAATCAACTTGTCTTAAGGCTATTCATGATTCACAAGATGTCTATGAAATTGAAAATATTATCCATAAGTGGGGGTATTACTGCCGTTGTGGTAAGTTGTTGGATTTCTATAGTGAATCTATGAAAAATAGTGAGATCTCATCTAAAATGTATTTTAAAAGTCAAGGAAAGAAATCTGAACCTTCTCTTACAGAAAAAGACATTATTATGCGGCTTTCAGGTATGGATATTCGCTTTACACCTTTGATGTATAGTTATCATACGGCAACAACTCCACTTATTCACCTAGATGATGCAAGTGAGTCAGCTATTGGATTATGGTATGACCGAAGTGCTACCAATCTATTGAGTGAAGCAAAAGGAAAAGACCGCATTCCCTATATGGCATTATTAACAAAATACATACATTACTTTAAAAAGATATCTGGGAAATGGTATCTTGTTGATTTTTTTGCTGAGCCTCTTATTAGTTTTCAGGACTGGTATCTTAACCCGTTTGAATCTGAAGGATTTGTTGGCAAAAAAGATGCAACTAGTTTGCCAAATCCTTATTTGATATAGAATAGATGGTTAAGATCATGTCTTTTGTTAAAGTTAAGGAGATGAAGGATGATTGTAAAAAATATATATAGAATTGACGACCCAGCTAAAGAGATGGTGCATATACTTGATAAGACAAGTGTTTTTAGGTCAGCAGATTCACCAACAGGTTACGTGGTAAGCTTCCGTTTGAAAGCACCGGAATTAGACCATGTAAGTATTGCAGGTGATTGGATGTTTTCAGATAGCCACCATTCAAGTCACTTTACATCGGGGCGATATTGGCCCCATGAATGGAAAGCCGATTATTTTCCCCATATGCTTCTTGGCTTATTGAAAAAACCAGATATTATTAAGAATTCATCAAGCAAAGAAGTTGACCCAAAATTATTTGATTTCGATTGGGAAGTGCTAAAGCTTGGCATCTATGAAATGGAAAAAGATCATGAGACAGGAATCTTTTCTTGCACAATACCTCTTCCATCGGGAGTCTTTAACTATCGATTTGTTTTAGATATACCAGACGGTAATCCTATTCTTATGAAGACAATACCTGACCCAAACAACTTATCGGTTTATGATGGGGAAAATCAGAAATTTAGTCAGATTTACCTACCTTTTAATAAAAAACTCCAAAAGATGGATCGGTCAATTGAGTTGCCTGATATTAGGTTCGAAAAAGGAAGAGTCCTAAGTGACACATATAAGACAAGTATACAAGTTGATCTAGAGGAAAATCAACCCTTACGTATCTATTTGCCCCCATCTTATGATAAAATGGCTAGTAAGAAATATCCTGTTCTATACTTATCTCATGGTGGTGGAGGAAATGAAAATGACTGGTTTAATCAAGGTGCATTGGAAAATATTTTAAACCATTTAATTGGTTTGAATAAGGCTGAACCTATGGTGGTTGTAGCCATGAACAATGAAAGGTTCCAATGGAATAATTCTGAAAAATGCATTCCAAATATTATGAATGATATTATTCCCTATATAGAATCTAAGTATTATATCAAAAAAGGACCTGAGGGAAGGGCTTTTGCAGGTTTTTCGGCAGGAGGTTTACTTGCTTTTGATTTGTTTTCCCAGTATCCGGAGCAATTCGCTTATTTCGGTATTTGGAGTGGTGGACAGCGAGATTTACTTGACCTCAAATCACCCCAATATCAATTTCCTGAGATTCATATTGGGGCAGGAAGATTTGATGATGCGGCCTATAATCATAGTTTTAATTTACAAGATACCTGTTATAATAATAAGATAAGTTTTACTAGCTTCTTTCCGGAGGGTGGACATCAGTGGTCTGTCTGGAGGAGAATTTTTGAAGATTTTGTAGGACGAGTCTTGTGGAAGAATCCATAGGATAATAATGAGTTTAATTGAAAGGTAATATAATGATGAATCGATTTTTAACATTGGAAGAGGAAAAATCCATAAATAATTTAATCGCCCAAATGACCCTTGAAGAAAAAGTGGGTCAAATGAATCAGTTATCTCCATCAATAGTTGGAGGTTTTGATGTGTCTTTTGTGGAATTGATTGAAATGATGACAGAAGGTAGAATCTCAAAAGAAGAATTTGAGAATACCATGCGAAAGGCAGAGAAGGATTATCATGAAGATGATATCAGGCAAGGACGAATTGGGTCTTTTTTAATTAATGACCCTAAAAAGGCCAATGAACTTCAACGTATAGCTATGGAAGAAACACGTTTAGGCATTCCTCTGATTTTTGGGTTTGATGTCATACATGGATTTCATACAGTTTTTCCAATACCCTTAGCCGAAGCATGTAGTTGGGATGATGAACTTTTTGAAGAAACAGCTATGATTGCAGCTAAAGAAGCTAGAAGTCACAATATTCATTGGACTTTTGCACCAATGGTTGACATTGCCCGTGATGCCCGGTGGGGTCGAGTTGCAGAATCACCAGGTGAGGACCCATATCTGGCTTCTGTTTTTTCCAGAGCAAAGGTTAAAGGTTTTCAAGGTTCGAATTATAAATCAGGTAAAAACCTTGTTGCTTGTTTAAAACATTACGTCGCCTATGGTGCAGCTGAAGGTGGACGAGATTATAATACGGTATCAATGGCTCCAAATGTTCTTTTTAATACCTACCTTGACCCTTTTAAAGAAGGTATTAAGGAGGGAGCAGGAACGGTTATGGGAGCATTTAACGATTATAATGGTATTCCTTGTACCCTTAATCAGTATTTGCTTAGGGATATTCTCAAATCGACTTATAACTTCCAAGGGTTTGTGGTAAGTGATGCAAATGCAATTCATGATTGCGTTCGCCATGGAATTGCATCTGATTTGGAGGAAGCAGGAGAAAAAGCTGTCGTAGCTGGCATGGATATGGATATGAACTCAAATGCTTACAGTGGTTTTTTGGAAACTCAAGTGGCTGACGGGCGTGTATCCATGAAGGTATTGGATGAAGCTGTTCGACGTATACTTACGATAAAAATGGGATTTGGTTTATTTGACAATCCATATGTAGCTGAAGATCAGATGAATTTATATGAAGAATTACCCAAAGAGCATATTGAGTCATCTTTAAAGGCAGCCAGAAAATCCATTGTTTTGTTAAAGAATGATGGAGTTTTACCTATAGATAGAGGAGTCCGTATTGGTTTGGTTGGAGAACTGGCAGATATGCCTGATGAAGTTATGGGTTCTTGGGCCATAGCGGGGCGAAGCAAGGACTGTGTCAGTATCTATCAAGGGTTGAAAAATGCCAATGCTAATGTGACATATGCTAAAACTTGTGGAGTAAAAGAGCCCTTCAATCAAGATGAATTGAATCAAGTAGCGGCTGACTCTGATGTTATTGTTGCTGTTGTTGGCGAGACTATAGGTATGAGCGGTGAAGCGGCATCTCGAGCTGATATTTCTTTACCTGGTGACCAATTGGATATGTTAAAGGCCGCAGTAGATACAGGAAAACCTCTTATAGTTGTATTGATGAATGGACGTCCCTTGGCTATTCCATGGGTTGACCAACATGCTCATGCTATTGTTGAAGGGTGGCAGTTGGGTGTTCAGATGGGAAATGCTGTGTCAGATGTTCTTTTTGGCGACTATAATCCTAGTGGAAAATTATGTGTAACATTCCCTGCCATGGTAGGTCAGTGTCCAAGCTATTATGACCATCCCAATACTGGTAGACCAGGTGGTAAGAGTAAGTTTTCATCACGTTATATTGATGCTCCCCTGGAACCTTTATATCCCTTCGGATATGGGCTTAGTTATACTTCGTTCGATTATTCAAATATGGTTATCACTCAAACTCAAGAAGAGTTAATAATCAAGGTGCAAGTAAAAAATACAGGGAAATGCCAGGGTATTGAAACCCTTCAGGTCTATATTCAAGACAAGGCTGCATCTATGATTCGTCCGGTAAAATCCTTGAAGGCATATAAAAAAGTGGCTTTGGATCCTGATGAAAGTAAAGAGATTGAGATTAGGATTTCAAAAGATAAATTAGGATTTTACGACAATGACATGAATTATTTGTTGGAAGATGGTGTATTTAAAGTGTTTGTTGGTGGGAATTCAAGAGATTGTCAAACAGATGAGATAAATATAAACTTTTAGAGGAGGTAGAAAATGGCTATTATTAATACGAGATACAATTCAAACTGTTTAGGAGGTTTTGTGTCATTTACAGCAATTATACCCTTCGAGGATTTTGGTGAGAATTTTTTGAACCCAAATCCAAATCCTTATGCTGGAGGCAAGAAGATGAAAACCTTATACTTGCTCCATGGTGTGACAGGAGATGAACATGATTGGTTGTATGGGTCTAGGATTGAACGTTATGCAAAAGAGAATAATATTGCAGTAATTATGCCTGATGGTGATAACAATTTTTATGTTGATAATTGTGAAACATCAAGGTGGGGAGAGTTTATAGGAAAAGAACTGATTCAAGTAACTAGGAGTTTGTTTCCGCTTTCAGAAGACAGAGCAGATACTTACATTGGTGGCTTATCCATGGGTGGAGCAGGTTCTATTATAAATGGATTTAAGTATAGCCAAGTGTTTAGTAAAATTATTGCCTTATCTAGTGCCTTGATAACATATAATCTTGCAGATTACACGGAAGAGGCACCTATGCCTTGGCAAAAACGTTCTTATGCAGAGCGAATTTTTGGAGATTTAGATAAGGTTCTTGGTAGTGATATGGATCCTGAGCAAGTGTTTTTAGATGCCAAGGAAAAGGTTAAGATTTTTATGGCTTGTGGGACAGAAGACTTTCTCCTGGATCTGAATAGACGATATAAGTCTTTTTTAGAGGCTAATGGCGGTGAATTGACATATTTAGAAGAACCAGGTGCACATGAATGGGATTTTTGGGATAGAAATATCCTTAAAGGTATTCAATGGTTGAGTGAATAAATATTTACTAAATCGGAACTGGTTCAGTATGAAGTTACTTCCAATTTCAAGGATAATATAGTCATTATTATCCAACTCATGGTAACAATAATCCTATTTTAGGAAAATATTATCTCTTATAATAAAATTACCAAATAATTTCATATATTAGATTTATTTTAGTGCATAATGTCTAAGTTTACACTGGCTTGCACCATGTAAATCTAAAATGTGCATCATGAGTAAAGAATATTGGAGGGAAAAATGAAAGGTATTAAGATTAACAAAGTGGGTACATTATTATTAGTAATTGCAGTATCGCTTGCATCAATATCAATTAATAATATTGATGTTTATGCATCAACAGAAGAGGAGTTATATCCAATAACATTGACTTTTGACCCAAATGATTATGATGGAACAATTACTAGTATTCAGTTGATGGGAGAGTTTCTATTCTATTATACTAATCTAACTGGGAACACAGACCAAACGGGTATGAATGACCTTGATAAAAGGTATACACCAGACCAGTATCTTCCAGGAATGGAATCCGTTGGTGGTTTTTACTATCAAGATATGACCTTTGATGAAACCAATCAGGTCTATACAACGACGATTACTCTTCCAAAAGGATCCTATGACTATCACTTCCAAATAAATGCGGTTTGGGGGGAGCCGGTTGCTGCTGATCAACCAACAGCTTTTGCAAATAGTTTAACTTCGGATGGTAGCCAGCATGGAATCGCTCACTTTGGAGTTTTTGGTGATTGGGTAGTAGATCCCAATAATGCACCATATGTGGGTTCGCCAACGGACATGCAAAGAAATAGTGTTCTAAGTGTTGGGACTTCTGAAGACTATCCTTGGATTGCAACACGCGACACTTCAAAGCAGGGGACAGTAACTTTTTATCCGTACCTTGATGTGAATAAGACAACTCAATATCTTGGCGTTTATTTGCCTGCTGATTTTGATGAGAATTCAGACCAACCATACAAAGTTGTATATGTTTCACATGGTGGTGGTGGTAATGAAGGCGATTGGTATCACCAAGGTGGTCTTAACAACATTATGGATAACCTTATTGCTCAAGGAAAAACTTCTGAAGCCGTTGTTGTTACAATGAATAATGCTGTATACCCTAGTGAAGAAGATAATTGGGATTTTGCAACTATTCAAGATAATATATTGAATAAGGTGATTCCTTTTGTTGAGAAAAATTTTAATGTTTCTGAAAGCCCACAGGATAGAGCGTTTTGCGGTCTTTCTATGGGAGGATTGACTACCTCATACATATATATGCATGCAGCTTCGGAATTTGCATATTTTGGTAACTTCAGTGGCGCAATTGCTGGAGGAGACAATTTTGATTTATCTAGTACTGACCTCAAAAATGCAGTATTAATGGTTGGTGCTGGTGAAGAGGATATGGCATATAATCAAACGGATATTGGTACTGCAAAGTTTGAACAAAAACTTAGTGAAAACAATATTGAACACATCTCTTATTATGTACCAGGCGCTCACGATTGGTTTACTTGGCCAAGATTATTCACTTACTTTGCAGAAAATGTTCTTTGGACCAAAAGCCTAAGTAATGAAAAAGAGGTAAGCAGTAATCAAGTATACGTGGTTAAAACTGGGGATGTACTATGGAAAATTGCGAAAGAATACAATATGACATATCAGGAACTTGGGGACTATAATAACCTGAAAAATTATCATTCGATTTATGCAGGTCAAGAATTATTAATCCCATAGTCTAATATTGGGTCATGTTTACGGAAGAAGATCTGATTGAATACTGTAAAGGAAACTTTACTAGAGAAAGACCTCATGCATCAGGAGGTCTTTTTTTGTTGCTCTATAGAAAAGTTCGCTTTGTTTCACCTTATGAAAACTCCATTATTGACTAGTTTTTCATTTTAAACTATTGTATATCTATGTATATATATAGTTAAACCCTCTAGATTAGAGCAGAAATAAATATAGTTTGAGAGATGAATGGAGGCTATTTTGATGCATCGAAGGATTTATAAAACTATTTTTAGCAGACTTATGGTAACGTTTCTAATGATTATTATACCTATTTATTTACTAGGCATGACTATGAATTTATTAGCCATGAATGTTGTGAAGACAGAAATCAACCAATCTATGTCAGCTCAGATAGAATACTATTTAAATGATTTAGAAGATTCTTTTGAGAACACCAAGATGTTGCAATATGACTGCTTGAATGATGAGAATCTTAACAAATTAGCAATTCTTTGGAGGATAACTAGTTTGTATGAGCGGCAACAAAGCATGATTCAATTGCAAAATCGTTTAGTAACGATTCGAAATAGTAGTCCGTATATTAAGGATGTTACTGCCTACATTGTACCCATTAATAAATCCATATCTGCAAATGATGGGATTGTCAACTTTAAAGAAAGTGAGTTTGAAGAGATAAGGGTCTTAGATGATCGTAAAGGAGCTCAATTACTTTTCTATGACGATGATATATATATGACGACTTATGATAATGGATTATATGGTGGAGGTACGAGTCTTTTTTCCATTATTATTCAGTTTGATAAGGAAAAACTCATTGAAACACTGACTTTGCTAACACAGAATATGGATAGTGAAATGATTCTCTCTATCCATTCGGGTTTAGATACCATGTATTTTCGTTCAGATTCCAGTCAGTCCATCTCAATCGAAACTATTAAAAAATTTATCTATGAAGCAGAACCTGGAATAATTAATACGGTTACACATAATCATAATGATTATTACGTTGCTGTATCTGATTCTAAATATCTAGATGCAAGACTGATGAAATATGTTCCAGAGAAGCTTATTATGAAACCCTTAAGACAGATACAAGTCTGGTTTTGGATTTTTTCAGTGGCTTCTGTACTCATCTTTATTATATATTCATTTTCAACATACAAGTATATTCATGAGCCAATGACAAAGCTTGTCAAAGCTTTTAAAAAAGTTGAAAAGGGAGATTTGGATGTATCAATCAGGCATAATCTTACTGATGAATTTGAATATATCTATAGACGTTTTAACGATATGGTAGCAAAGATTGGTACATTGATTGACCAAGTATATAAGCAAAAAATCATGACACAAAGAGCTGAGTTAAAGCATCTTCAGTCACAGATTAATCCCCATTTTTTATATAATAGCTTTTTTCTCATTAATACAATGGCGAGAATAGGAGATGAGAATTTAATTGTCTTTACTAAAAAATTGGGTGAATACTTTCGATATGTTACCCATAATGGCACCGACGTGATTTCCTTGAGTGAAGAAGTTGAACATGCAAAAGTTTACATGGAAATTCAAAAAATGCGGTTTTCAAAAAGGTTAACATTGTCAGTCTCTGAACTTCCGGAAGAATATGAAACGACAAAAGTACCAAGATTGATATTACAGCCTATTATTGAAAATGTTTTTGAATATGTTATTGATAAAAAAAGAGAAGGAAGACTTTTAATTGATTATGTAATAGATGATCAAGGCTTAGATATTATTTTTGAAGATAATGGTGAAAACGTTAATGATCAACTACTGACAGATCTAAATGAACTTAGAAATAAGTGTGGTCAGGAAGATGAGATGTCAGGATTAAAAAACATACATCGAAGAATTCAATTGTTATTTGGAGAAAGTAGTGGATTAACATTTGCAAGAAGTAGGTTCGGTGGGTTAAAGGTAATACTTAGAATTGTAAAAAATGACAATGAATTGATTGAGGAGATGATGTAATTGTATCGCTTGCTAATTGTGGACGACGAAGAGATAATTGTGAATGGTTTGTACGAAATTTTAAATAGTGTAAAAGAAATTGAACTGGATATTTATAAGGCATACTCAGGAGAAGAGGCCATTCATTGGTTAAGTAGAACAAGAATGGATATAGTTCTATCCGACATTAATATGCCTGAGATTGATGGAATTGAATTACTTGGTGAAATTCAATCAAGATGGCCAAGTTGTAAAGTCATTTTTTTAACTGGTTATGCAAATTTTGACTATATTTATAGTGCCATGCAATATCAAAGTGTCGGGTATATTCTAAAATCAGAAGACCCAGACAAAGTAGTCAGTGCTGTAGTAGACGCTATTGATGACTTGGATAAGAGTAATGAGTTGGCCTATTTTATTCAAGAGTCAAAAGAACAGATTGCTACAGCTAAAAATCTTTTGCAAAAGGAATTTTTACTTCGCCTCCTACACGGTAATCAGTCAAACAATTTTGACTCAACAGCTTTTGATAGACTTGAAATTCCGCTTAATAAGGATTTTCCTGTCTTATTGGTAATGGGTGAAAATACGGGAAGTATAAATGAAATCAGTTACTGGGAACAGGTTGAATACATTTATTCAATGAAACAAAATATAGAAAAAAAGATTTGGACTAAAGTAGCAAGTCTTATTATTGTGGATGATAGAAATCGTTTTTATATGTTTGTACAACCCAAGAACCTATCAGAAAGATTTGATGATGGAATTGAGAAATTGTATGGAGAAGTAACAATCTTTATGAAAGGTATCCTTGAACTTGTTCAAAATACGACTAGAGAAAAAAAGCTGAATAACATTAGTTTTATTATGAATAAGATTCCCTGTGAGTGGGAAGACTTGTACCATAAGTTTAACAAGTTATCAAGAATTCTAGGCGACTTAGATGATATGTCCACTAGTAGCGTGATTATTGAAGAAGAATATGATGATTATAGTCAAGAGGATTTATTGCATAAGGAGGTGATAAGTATTGATGAAAGTCAAAGAGTAACCTTGTCAAAAATCCACCATCAAAGTAATGAATGGATATCTACCTTACTTGGCCGTGGACAACAAGAAGAATATTTTACTAGACTTTCGGAATATCTAAATGTATTAAAGCCAATTAAAAGTATGAATCATGCTATAGCTATTGAACTATATTACCGATGTGCAACAGCTATATTAATATATATCAATGAAAGAAGGCTTAATGTGCTATTAGCCTTTAAAATCGATCAAAATAAGCTCATGCGAATCGATCAACATAATAGTTGGGAGGATGGTATAGATTATCTTTTTAAGATTAGCAAAGCCATTTTTGAAGTTAGGTCGGAAGAAGAGGCGAATCGAACGGACAAGCTTATAGACAAAATTCACTTATATATCAAGCAAAATCTTGGTGAAGAGCTATCCTTAGTCAAGCTTTCTGAGCAAGTCTATTTAAATCCATCTTATTTATCTCGATTTTATAAACAGGTGACAGGTGAGAATGTCTCGGACTACATCGATCGAAAGCGTATCGAAAAAGCTAAATCAATGATGAAAATGGGTAAGTTTAAGATTAATGAGATCAGTATTGCTGTTGGGTATGAGAATCCGACTTCCTTCACTAGGTTCTTTAAAAGAATGGCCTTTTGTTCACCACAAGAATACTACGACAAGATCATCAATAACAAAAAATGTTAATGATGTAAAGAATAGTAAACAGATACTAGAGAAGGTTTTTTTAAGGGGTAAAATACTGAATTGGATGTAAAAACAAGTTAATAGTATTACGTATAGGGGCGTCATATAATTCTAGAGTAAACATATATTATTTATTTGGGAGGTTTTATATGAGAATCAAGAAGATTTACAAGGCGATGAGTTTAGTTTTACTTGTAACAATGATGATAGCTATGATGAGCGGTTGCGGTAAAGCATCCTCGAATGAGGAAAAATCAAATAGTGATCAGACAACTAATGAAACAGCTAATGAAACAAAAGATTCAGAGACAGAAATAGTGGTTGATACTTCTAATGTTGATGAAAATGGCAAGTATATTGAGCCAATTGATATTAGTTTTGTCAGAGGGATTGATGATGATTTGGCTAGTAACGTTTTGCCTAAGACTCCAGGAGAGGTTGTTGAAGATAACCGATGGATTACTGCTTACAAAGAGGAACTCGGAATCAATGTTTCCTATGATTGGATAGTTAAAGGTAATGAGAATTCAGACGCATTTGTACAGAAATTAAATGTAACATTAGCATCTGGAGACCTACCTGATGTATCTCTGGTTAATGCATCACAACTTAAGCAATTGGCTGATTCTGATATGATTATGGATATGACACCTTATTTTGAGGAATATGCCTCAGATCTGACTAAAAAGGTATATTATCAAGAGGGTAATGGCCTTATTGATTCAGCAACATTCAATGGAAAAATGATGGCTATGCCTGACATGATTTCAATGGTAGAATCTGCGCAGTACTTGTGGATTCGAAATGACTGGCTTGATAATCTTGGCTTAGAGCCACCAAAGACAATGGAAGAATTACTAGTTATCATTGATGCATTTACCAATGATGATCCAGATGGAAATGGTGTTGACGATACATATGGCTTGCCAATTACCAAAGATTTATATAGTGGCGCAATGGGTCTTGAAGGCTTTTTTGCAGGCTATGGAGCATATCCTAATATGTGGATTGAAGATGGAGACGGAAAGCTTGTTTACGGAAGTGTATTACCTGAAGTAAAAGAAACCTTAAAGGTTCTTGCAGATATGTACCAAAAAGGTCAGATTGACCAAGAATTCGGTATCAAAGATGGTGGTAAAGTTTCTGAATACGTTGTAGCAGGGAAATACGGTGTTGATTATGGTCAACAATGGAATCCTATGTGGCCACTCATTAGCAATTATAATAATGATCCTAATGCAGATTGGACCGGTTACTCCATCGTTGCAAAAGATGGCGAGAAGTGTATGGTGCCCTTAACATTTGGTTCCGCTAGATACTTTGCTGTACGTAAGGATTTTGAACATCCAGAAGCCTTAATAAAAATGTTTAACCTACATCTTGAGTTGAACTGGGGCGAAAGCAATGATTTCAATAAATACTATATGCCTGTAGAAAATGGCGGTGTTGGTGTTTGGAAGTTTTCACCAGTTACACCTTATCCTCCACTTAAGAACTACGATGCATTTATGGCTATAGAAAATGCTAGACAATCAGGAGATATGACTAGCCTTGAAGGTGAGCCAAAAGTTATTCAAGGAAATATCGAAGCCTTTTTGGCAGGAGATACATCTCAATGGGGATGGGATAAGATTTATGGTGTTGAAGGTGTCTTTGGCATCTTGGATGACTATATTCAAAATGACCAATTATTGAGAGAGAAATTTGTAGGAGCACCAACAGAAACAATGGTAGAAAAATTAAGCACACTTGAAAAAATGGAAGTAGAAACCTTCGTTAAGATTATCATGGGTGAATCATCAATAGATGCATATGATGAATTTGTTGAGAACTGGTACAATCTTGGCGGTGAAAAGATTACAGAAGAAGTAAACGAATGGTATAGTTCACTACAATAGTAAGGTTTAATAGGAGTGGATAAATGATAAGTAAAAGATTTAAGCGTGAACTACCACTACATCTTATGATTCTTCCAGGTTTAATCATAATTATTATATTTAATTATGTGCCGATGATGGGGATTATAATTGCCTTTCAAAAGTTCATTCCTGCAAAAGGGCTGTTTGGAGCTCAAAAATGGATAGGCTTTGATAATTTCAAGTATGTCATGGACCTACCTAATTTCTATCATGTTGTATGGAATACAATATTTATTGCAGTTATGAAGATCATTCTAGGCTTGTTAATTCCGATTGTGGTTTCAATTATGATTAATGAAGTTCGTTCTAATGGTCTGAAAAAATGGATTCAGACAGCTATCTATCTACCTCACTTTCTTTCATGGGTAGTCCTTGGTGGTATTTTTATAGATATGTTGTCTCCATCTGGAGGTATTGTTAATAGTATTGTACAATTTTTTGGATTTGAGCCTATATTCTTTCTTGGTAGTAATGATTGGTTTCCTAGCGTCATGATTACGACAGAAACATGGAAAGAGTTCGGGTATGGAACGATTATATTTTTGGCGGCAATCATGGGGATTGATATGAATTTATATGAAGCAGCCCAGATTGATGGTGCCAATCGTTGGAAGCAAATTTGGCATGTGACATTACCGGGAATGAGAGTTGTCATTGTATTACTTATGGTACTCAGTATGGGAAATGTGTTAAATGCAGGCTTTGACCAGATTTTTAATATGTATAGTCCCCCAGTATATGAAAGTGGAGATATTATTGATACGTTTGTATACAGGATTGGATTGTTAGACGCACAGTATGGTGTGGCGACAGCAGTTGGTTTGTTTAAGTCGGTAGTGGCATTTGTTTTGATTTCGTCATCCTATTATTTTGCCCGTCGTTTTGCAAATTACAGACTTTTTTGAAAGAGGTGATGGGGTGAATCAGATGATAAAAAAAAGAAGAAAGAAAAGAGAATTATTCAACACGGTAAACATAACCATCCTTGTTTTGTTAGCTGCGGTATGTCTGGTACCATTGATACATATTATGGCAGTATCATTTAGTTCTAGTACGGCAGCTGCAACAGGACAAGTCACTTTATGGCCCAAAGACTTTTCATTAAACTCTTATGAATATGTTGCAAAACGTATAGCCTTTTGGCAATCAATGTGGACTTCGGTTAAGCGAATTGTAATTGGTGGTGCACTTAATATGCTACTAATCATCTTAGTGGCATATCCTTTATCAATGAAGAACAGTGCATTTAAGTATAGAACTGTTTATGTTTGGGTGTTTTTTATTACCATGCTCTTCAACGGAGGACTTATACCCACCTATATGGTTGTGAAAGATTTGGGATTACTTGATAATATGTTTTCCCTGATTCTTCCTACAGCGGTTCCGGTCTTTAGTGTTATCCTTTTGTTGAATTTCTTTCGAGAAATTCCGGAAGAGTTATCAGAAGCCGCTTTTATTGACGGTGCAGGACATTTTACAACGCTGTGGAAAATCTATGTACCATTATCTAAGCCTGCATTGGCGACCTTATTACTATTCGCTTTAGTCTATCATTGGAATAGCTGGTTTGATGGATTACTATACATGAATAATCCTGAAAACTATCCATTGCAAAGTTATATTCAAACCATTATCGTCCAGCGATCTTACAGTATGCTTTCAAGAGAAGAAATCGCAGAATTGGCGACCATATCAGACAGGACACTGAGGGCATCTCAAATATTCTTAGGATCCCTACCAATTATTGCCGTATACCCATTCCTACAGAAATACTTTGTAAAAGGAATTGTACTTGGTGGTGTCAAGGGATAAGAAGTATCCCTCAAAGCAAAAAACAAAAACAATTTTTGTTCTTAAATAACTTAGAAGCTCATTTTTATCACTTTATATGATAAAAATGAGCTTTTTTTGATAAAATTCAAGGCAGAGATGGACGGGAGAAGATTATATACTAGAGATATAGGTTGTAGATGATATAGTTAGTTTATTATGAAAGGAGTTATTATGAGTCAAATAAAAAGAGCAATCAGTATGTACTCTCTTCAGGATCAATATGCAAGAGGCTATATGGATCTTGAGGATATATTCAAATTTTTAAATGAACAGGGAGCAGGAATGGAGCTTATTAGTGATCAGATGATTAAAGGAGCACCACATCCATCTGATAAGATCTTGGCTAAGTGGGATCAACTTGTAGAGAAATATCAGCCAACCTTAGTATGTAACGATATTTTCATTAATACGGGTTTATATGCCAACCGGACATTGACAACTAAAGAATCGACGAAACTCCTTATAGATGAAATTAAACTGGCCAACCGCTTAGGCTTTAAAATGGTACGGATGGTTTCTGAGACACCATTGGAAATCATTAAGCCGGCATTACCATCAGCAGAAAAATATGATGTGCTACTAACCCTTGAGGTGCATGCGGGTATGAGCTTTGACAATCCTATGACCAGTGGTTTTGTAGATATTATTAGGGAAACAGGTTCTAAATATCTTGGTTTGACCGTGGACACTGGTATTTTTTGTAGAAGACATCCTCGTGTTTCCACAGCCTTCTTTAGAGAACAGGGAACGAATGAGGAAATCATTGCTTATATCGATGATATTTTCGCTTCCGGTAGTGATCCAAGACAGTTCTATGAGCAGGCGGAAAAAAATGGAGAAATGGACGAAAAAACCCATCTCCCTAAGGCTATGGCTCAACTGGTAAGGTCAGAAGCGGATGTTTTGTATGGAATTTTTGCAGGAGGCTATGAAGCAAGTCCATTTACTATTCTTGATGAGCACATGTCCTATGTTAAACATATTCACGGTAAAATTTTTGAAATGACAGATGAAGGTGTAGAATATTCTATTCCTTTTGATGACCTGGTTTCCTATTTGGATGAAAAGGGCTACGATGGATATATTTCAACTGAATATGAAGGCAACCGTTTCGCTTTGGAAGGTGAAGAGATTACTGAAAAAGACCAGATCATCAGGCATCAGCAACTGTTGAAAAAGCTCTTGGGGCATTAGGAGGAGAAATTATGTTTGATAATTATGTATTTTCTGAAGGGTCATGTAGAAATTTTGAAGAAGATGGCCAGGTTAGAGGCTTTGAAATGAAAACTAGAATTACTTATTACAGAGGCGTCCCCTGTTCAATGATTCACTGTGTTCAGGTTAGTGTAGATGGAAAAGAAGTCAGCCAGGACGACATCAGATTTAGCCCTGATGGTAAGGAGTTCTTTACTATTAATGAGCTGACAACCCTTACCAGCTATAAGTGGGAATATGGTGAAGAAGCGATTGTACGTGTGTTAAAAGAAGGTGGTCTTTCCTCAGGTCAACATGAGGTGACCCTGACAACTGGCATTCGAACAGCATATATTCCCGTACCATTGGTGGGTACTAAAGCAAGAAAGGTTCTTATTTAGTAGGAATCTCAGAACTTTACGAAAAAGTTTTGATTTGGAAAAGTGAAACTAAGGAGTCGGCCAGCATAGGATGTCCGACTCTTTCGGTATATTGAGAAAGTTTTAGATATAGAGATTTCATCCATGGGGCGGAACAATCCGTAGGTATATGTGTAATCGAAAGATATGACACCTTTTCGAAAGGTTGTCCCATTGGTATCCAGTTGTGGAAGGAATATAATTGGCTTATCAACGAAGGAGGATTTTACAAATGAAAAAAAGCTTAAGTGTATTATTGATGTTGCTTATATTGGTTTCACTTTTCGCAGCTTGCGGTAAAGATGAAGCTGAAACAGCAGACAATGCAGGGGAAGGTGTACAAACAAACGGGGAAACAAAACAAGAAGAAGGTACAAGTCAGGAAACAGACACGAGTGAAGCAGTAGAGGTGAAAGCACCAGAAGATACACTGGTATGTCTATCTATTTCTACAACACAAAATGATTTTATGGCATTTGTTCAGGAACAATTGGGCATCCGGTTTGTAGCAGGAGGATATCAATGGGAAGCAGCTTCCGCTGATGGTAGTGCCCAAAGACAAATTGAGCAGATCGAAAACTTCATCACAATGGGAGCAGATGAAATTATTGTTATGGCTGTCGAGTCCTCTAGTTTGACAGACGTATGTCAAAGAGCTATGGACCAAGGTGTAAAGATTTATGCTTTTACAACCAATACAGGCGCTTACGATGCATTTATGGGTTCTGATGAGTTTGAAGTTGGTGAGTCGATTGCTAATCTAGCATCAAAATGGGTCAATGATACTTTTCCAGAGGCGGCAGATGGAAGTGTTGATGCAGTTATCTTCTCCTACAGTGGAAACCCAGATGCAGCTGCACGATCTGAAGGTCTTCTAACAATTGAAGATGTAAACAGGAAAGTGAAAATTGTTAACGTGGTTGAAATTGGGAACTCAACAGATCAGGCTCAAATGGCAGCTGAGAATCTAGGACAGACAAATCCTGAAACAGACTTAATCATCTGTTATAACGGTGCCCAGGCAATTGGTGCCAATGCATATGTTATGAGCCCAGGCTCTGTTTTTGATGATATTGCTAACTTTGGTATATTCGGTTCTGAACTCACAGAAGAGGTTATTCAAAATATTGAGTTATCTAAAACCAATGAATCTGCTTTTAGAGGAACCGCACAGCTTGGTGGAGACATTATGGTTGCCTTTGATAATATTTTTGCAACATCTGTAGCCATGATGAATGGTGAGGAATATTTAAAAGAAGATTATGCACAGGTTGATGAAATAGATGCATCTAACTTGATAGACTTCTTACACTAATAAAAATGTTCTGAAGGTGTTTTGCAGGTAAGAAATATAAAGAGGGGGGATTTTTGAATCCCTCCTATAGTTAAGAAAGGGTAAGCATATGGCAGATAAGATCCTATCCCTGGAGGGGATAACCAAAACATATCCTGGTGTGGTAGCGATTGACGATTTGAGTCTAAGCTTTGAAAAAGGAGAAGTTCATGCCATAGTTGGTGAGAACGGAGCTGGAAAATCAACACTGATTCGCACCATAAGTGGAGCGGTGATACCGGATAAAGGAAGCATTAGAATTGATGGGAAAAGTTATACAGCTATGTCACCTAGACTTTCGAAGGAGCACGGAGTAGAAGTTATTTATCAGGAATTCAACCTAGTTCCTGGTTTAAGTGTGGCAGAGAATATCTGTTTTGGAGAAAAAACAGGACGATTGGTTAGTTATAAAAAACTAAAAGAGAAAGCACTCAGCATATTCAAGCTGATGAACATAGAATTGGATCCGGATAAGAAGGTTAGTGAATTGACAACGGCTCATCAGCAATTGGTAGAGATAGCCAAAGCTATTTCCAAAAAAGCTAAACTCATTGTTATGGATGAACCTACTGCGCCGCTGACGGTAAATGAGGTAGAGAGTCTCTTTAAGATTGTCGCATTACTAAAGGAAAGAGGTATCACTATCTTATATATATCCCATCGGATGGAAGAAATCTTTAGTATTTCTGATCGAGTCAGTGTTATGCGTGATGGGAAATATATTGATACCCTAAGAACATCAGAGACTAATCGTAAAGATCTCATCAAGCTTATGGTTGGTAGAGAATTAACAGAAACTTATCCTCAAAGAAAAGCTTCTTTTGAAGAGAATGCACTTGAAATTAAGAATGTTTGGGGATCTGGTGATGAAGATATTAGCTTTCATGTTAGAAAAGGTGAAATTGTAGGCTTAGCAGGTTTAGTAGGAGCAGGTCGTACTGAATTGGCTAGAATGATTTTTGGTGCAGACAAAATGGACAAGGGTGAAATTCTTATTGAAGGGAAGCCTGTTAAGATTAAGTCGCCAAGTGATGCTATTAATTTGGGTATTGGATTGATTCCAGAGGATAGAAAAGCCCACGGTGTTTTTCTATCACAAGGTATTGATTGGAATATTTCCATCTCTATTGTAAAGAAGATGGCAAAAAGAGGTCTAATCGATTTTGAAGCTATGGATCAAGAGGCTGTTCGTTATATAAAAGAACTTATGATTAAAACCCCTTACAAAGACCAAAAAGTGGTGAATTTATCTGGTGGGAATCAACAGAAGGTGGTTTTAGCGAAAGTTCTTGCTACCCAATCCAATATTTTGATTTTTGACGAGCCGACAAGGGGGATTGATGTCGGAGCCAAACAGGAAATTTATGAGTTGATGAACGAACTGGCCAATGAAGGAAAAGCGATTGTTATGATTAGCTCAGATATGGAAGAACTATTAGGTATGTCAGATCGTATTATTGTATTATCTGAAGGTAAAATGACAGGTGAAGTTCAATGTGACCAGTTTAGCCAGGATTATATTCTTGAACTGGCTTCAGGAGAATAAAGGAGTTGAAAAAATGAATAATATTACACAGACTACAAGCTTATCAAAACCGTCTTTCAGCATGAAGGACTTGTTTTTCGGAATGCTGAATCGATTCTATCTGCTTTTCGTTCTCGCTTTGATGTTGGCGATTTTCGGAATCTTATCAGATAACTTCCTGACAGTTCAAAACCTTACCAATATTTTTGTACAAAATGCTTATATTATTATTGCAACCATTGGGATATCACTGATTATGATTTCAGGTGGTGCAGATTTATCTGTTTCATATCAGATGTCATTAGTTGCCATCATCACTTGTATCTTGATGCAACAATTGGCATTTCCGGTATGGGTGTCCGTTCTTGGTGGTATTGCTGTTGGAGCACTACTTGGTTTCATCAATGGTTATTTCGCCAATAAATTGAAGGTCCATTCTATGGTGGTTACCTTGGGAACTATGACGATTTATCAAGGGATTGCCTTTATGGTTTCTGGTTCAAAATCATATTTTAATCTGCCTATTGGCTTTAAGGCTATCGGTCAGCAATATGTCTATGGGATACCAGTTAGTGTTATTATTATGTTTGCCATGGTTTTTGTTGCCGTATTCATTCTCAATAAAACCTACTTTGGACGCTATATTTATGCAGTAGGCGGAAACAGGGAAGCAGCCCGTTTGGCAGGTATTAATACTAACTTCATTTCTATCGCTGCCTTTGTGGTGGCTAGTGTATTTATCGCTATTGCAGGAATTATTTTGGCCGCCAGAGCAGGGAGCGCCAATGCTGGTATGGCTGGTGATGCGGTATTCACATGTATTACTGGTGCAGTATTAGGTGGAATCAGTTTCGCTGGTGGTGATGGTAAGATTTTAAATGTGGTGGTTGCAGTTATCATATTAGGTGTTCTTGCTAATGGTATGCAACTCATCGGAATGGGGATTTACCCTCAATATGTGGCTAAAGGGATTATCTTATTGTCAGCAATAGGCTATAATAATTATCAAAAAGATCGAGTACTGAAAGAAGCTTAATGTTATCTTTCAGTAGGAATATGGCTAGACAAGGTAAATATTGTCGATTATAAGCAACATATAATACTCAAGGGAATGACAATCCCTTGAGTCTGTTTGCGTTCATAGAAGAGAAAAGAGGCATCCAATGAAAATACTGATTGCAGATGATGAAAAAAAAATATGCACACTTATAAAAAGTTTAATTGACTGGGAAGCCCATGGATTAACTTTGGCGGGGACAGCCAATAACGGCATGGAAGCCTATGAACTTGCACTTAAAGAAGATGTGGATATAGTCATCACAGATATTCGTATGCCCGGCCTTGACGGAATCGGATTAATTGAGAAGATGAAAGAAGCTGGAAGTCATGCTGAGTTTATTATGGTCAGCGGATATAAACAGTTTGAATATGCCCATAGTGCCATGCGCTTTGGGGTTCAGTCTTATCTCTTGAAACCTATTGATAAAATCGAATTGAACGAAGCTTTGAAGAAGACCGTGGATAAGATGGTGAAGTCAAGAAGTGATCATTCAACCCGTCATAAGAAGAAGCTGCAGAGTCACTTTGTAGATACTATGATGTTAAGAAAAGAACGTACCTTCATGGCTTTGGAGCAAATTAACTCCCAGTATGAGCTGGAGTTTGAAGATGGAATTTTTCAAGCCCTCTTTCTTCGGGTGGACAGTGATCAAAAGAGTGAGGTTGATCTGGAACATATTCTCAACCTCCTAGAAGCTGAAATAGAAAACATGCTGACTGAATCTCACCTAGAGTTCATTAATTATCGAATGTACGGTGGTATTATAACCGTTTTGAATTACCCCCTGCCTAGTGTAGAAAGAGATGGTCCTGATTTGACCAAGCTTTTTGTTCGATTGCTTGGTATTGTGGATAAATTCTCTGATTTAAAATTAACTTTAGGTATCGGTGCCAAGACCCATAACATTAACCAGGTCTATTACTCCATTAAAACCAGTATGGATGCCGTACGTCTACGTGGTATTTTGGGACATAACAGAATTATACGACTAAGTGAACTGAATCCGGAAGAGAAAGGTCCCGAAAGTTCTGAGGTGGATGAGCAATATCTGTTATTGAGTGGGGCTTTGGAGACTGCAAATAAGGACCGGTTATTGGAAGCTTTCAACAAGCTGATTCAGATCCATGAGAAAGCCTTTGTACAATCACCTTTTTTGTTGATTAAGGTATTGGAAGAGGTGAAAGAGACCATTCTACTTAAACTTCATGAGATGAAGATGTCAGATGAACTAATTGCTTCTTATGATATGGATACAGATAGATGTTCTATGAATAGTGATTCAAAAGTTGGTATGCTTCACAATATGCGGCGTATCCTTTCATCGCTTATTGATAGAATTAAAGATGAAAAATCCAAGCAGGAAAGAAAACCGGTTCAGGAAGCTAAATTGTATATTGAAGGTCACTACAGACAGGGACTTACTCTAGAGGAAGTTGCTGAGGAAATTGGTTTAAGTTCTTCTTATTTGAGTACAATATTTAAAAACGAAACCGGTGTTAGATTCAGCGAGTACATTACAGACTGTAGAATGAAAAAGGCTAAGGATTTACTGAGAAATACAAAGCTCTCCATGATTCAAGTTGCTGATCAGGTTGGTTATAAAGACCAAAAATATTTCAGTAAAACCTTTAAAAAAGAAGTAGGAATCAAACCTTCTGTTTTCAGAAAACTATATCAGGGAGGTGCGTGATGGGACCTGTCAGTTACTGGAAAAAACTGAGACTTGCCATGAACTTCATTCATATGGCAACAGCTTCTGGATATAAGTCAAATAAACAGCTGGGGGGTCTGATTTCAAGAATAATGGTTTTTGAACAAGAGAATGAAGAAAATCAAATCTTGTGGAAGCAAGCCAAGATATCAGAGTTACAGAGTCAGATTAATCCTCATTTTCTCTATAATACTTTGGAATCTATTCGTGGTCAGGCACTAGAAGACCATAATCAGAAGATAGCAGATATGACAGAAGCATTGGCTAAATATTTTCGCTATAGCATCAATAAAGAAAATGATATTGTGGAACTGTCTAAAGAGATGGAAAATATTAATAATTATATCCATATTCAACAATATCGTTTTGAAGATCGATTCCAATTCTTGACGAAGATTGACAATGATGTAGATTTGTCAGTGAAATTACCTAAGATGACTTTGCAGCCTATTGTGGAAAACGCCTTATTCCATGGTATTGAAACACGGGTTAGTGATGGCAAGATACTTCTCAAGGTGACCAGTAATCAAAAAGACGTTTTTATTGTTGTTCAAGACAATGGTAAAGGGATGGACGAGGAGACATTACGTAGTATCCAGGTTCGATTTAGGACAAATGACGGAATCCTTGAAAATAGAGAATTGAAAAAACATATGGGTATCGCCCTCATTAACGTCAACCATCGATTAAAGTTGCTCTTTGGAGAGGAATATGGTTTGCAGGTCAATAGCGCATTTGGTATTGGGACTGAAGTAATACTAACAGTTCCTAGGGAAGGAAAGATATGAAGAAGGAACTCCTTCATATCAATGACCTAATGGTTCGTCACGGTAAACGTGAAGTCGTTTCCTATTTCAGTACACGGGTAGACCAAGGGGAGATTGTTTATATTTTAGGTCAAGCTGGTTCTGGTAAAACAACCATATGTGATGTCTTGCGGGGACATACTAGTTTCCAAGAAGGCTTTATTCGATATGAGGGTAATCTTGTACAATCAGGAGATACAAGTCTTGGTCTAAAAGGCATTCATTTTATCGGACAGCAACATATGTTGGTGGATCGCTTTAGTGTTGCGGAAAATATGAACTTATATCCCGGTAATCAGGGACGTTGGTTGATTAGAAAAGGAAAGGAAGTTGCCAAAGTCCAATCAGTATTAAAGGAATTTGGTCTTGATATTGATCCCTATCAAAAGACCTATACACTGGACAATTATGAGAAACATTTGATAGAGATGATTATGAGTGTTGTTAGAAAGAGCCGTTTGATTATTATTGATGACATATTTAAAGCTTATGGTGGGACAGAACAAAGGGAAATATATCGACTTATTGGAAAATTACATAAGAAGGGTTTAGCTATCCTTTTATTCGGAAGGAAACCAGAACCTACCGACTTGATAATCAACCGGATACATATTCTTAATAAAGGGAAATGCCTAAGGACTTTTTTTGAAGGCAACGTGGATGAAAGGGAGGTTATGGCCTGCATTAACTATGGGTCAGAAGATATACAAAAGTGGAAGTCTCCCCTGGAAGAAGGTGATGAAAATAAATCAGGTCATATGGAAGTGGATTTACCTTTAAAAAGTGAAGGGAGGGCACTTCGTGTCCATGTTGAGTCTGGTGAAGTTGTAGGTGTTTTAGACTCGGAGAGAATTTTCGACAATAGAAGCCTGGAAGGATTACTTGATAAGGGATGGGGATACATTCCCAACATACCAATTAAGGCAATGCTTATTCCTGAAATGAGTGCCTATGATAACCTGGTGTTACAGATTCATCGGAGAATGAGTCCTTATGGTATCCTCAGTTCCTCATTGAAAAAGTTTTTGATTGGAACTATGGGAAAAGAAACGATTATTCCATCTAAAACATGGAATCAACCTGTCCAGAATCTCTTGGAATATGAGCAGTTGATCGTCTTGTATGGTAGGTGGTTATTTAAGAGACCGCCAGCCATCGTTCTCATGGAACCATACATGGGGGCTGATGAGTTGCAAAGAAAAATGCTCAAGGACATGATAAAAGAGTTTAGCAAACAGGGAACTGGAGTTATTATCATCTCCGCTGAAGAAAGACAGATAGATGAAGTTAGCAATAGGATTGTCAGGGCAGATAAAAACTCTTGATGTGAGGTGATAAATAAGTAGTAATCCATGTGGACTAATAGAAGAGGATAAAAAAATGAGCCCTTCTTTGTCCTGTTTTTTATATATACAGGAAGGATTAAGCAAAGAGGATAAAAGTACTTACTTTTTACACAAAAAGTAGAGTGATTTTTGCTGTCTCTTTTCATAAAATGAAAGGGATAGGGAACAAGGACAAATTATGTCTGTAAGGAAGCAATTAATGAGCTACAAAGATTTTATTGGGAGGTTGTTAAATGAATAAGAATCAAATGGTAAATCAGGTAGTGGATCAAGTAATGAGGACTCGTCATTCTGTGAGAGTATTTGATAAACGAATGCCTGAAAAAAGTCAGATTGAAGCTGTACTGGAAGCTGGTAGGCTGGCACCTTATGCAGGATTGGCTAATAAAGACAGTGACGATTTTAGACGATTTTTCGTGATTCCAACCCAAAGTAAAATCGCTGAAAAAATTAGAAAAGCTTGTTTTGAAACCTTATTGGTGAAACTAGATATGTTTGAGAAAGCTCCTGATCCACGGATGGAGATGATGCTGAAAGTCATGCACATCATTAAGGAGAAAGGTTTGCCGGAATGGAAAGCTCCCTATTTGATTATAATTGCTGAAAGAAAAGGCTTTCCATCTAGAGAAGAAAGTGCTTTGGGCTATTGCCTAGAGAATATGTGGCTAAAAGCAACGGCACTTGGCATAGGGCTGCAGATTGTATCAGCGATTACCGATCTTAACCAGGGACCTGTCTTAAGCTCAATCTTAGGATTGAAAGAGGATGAGTTTATTTTTGATGCTTGTCAGATTGGATATCCGCTAGAAGCCCTTGAAGATAAGTTGCGCCCAGAACCAAAACTGCTTGTAGAGTGGATGTAAGTTTGTATTAAAAAAAAGAAAAGTTAAGGAGTTATAATGGAAAAGAAAAGAGTTCTAGGATTATCCTTCGGAAGAAGGACGAGTAATACAGAAGTAATGGTGAAAACGGCCTTGATGGAATGTGAAGAAGCCGGACATGAAGTGAAATTTATCCATGTTGATGGATTAGACATCAAAGCCTGTACCGGTTGTATTTCATGTGTTGTGGGAATGGTATCAGGTCGTGGTAAAGGTGGATGTCCAATTAAGGACGATTTTGAAATACTAGATGAAGAGATTATGAAATGTGATGCACTTATTGTTGGCTCACCTACCTATGTTCTAAGTCCTACAGGTCGATTCAAGACAGTATGTGATCGTATTGGACCATCACATGATATCACTTTCCGTAAAGCAACTTACGATGAGGGAATAAAAGCAGGTAAGGATCCTGACAAATTGCCTGATGTCAGAAGTTTTAAAAAGCGTGTTGGTGCATTAATCTCAGTTGGTGGGGCTATGACAAAAAATTGGTTATCATTTATGTTGCCTACCATGTATGAGATGACCATGTCTATGGGTATAGATGTAGTGGACATGCACGAATATTATGGAGCAATGGCTTATGAGCATGTACTGGGCAATGAAGTCCAGATGGAAAGAATGAAGCGATTGGGTAAGAATATTGCACAAGCACTCTTAGCTGAAACGGATGAAGAACGAGTAAAATGGCGTGGTGAAGAAGAAGGTGTCTGTCCGGTATGTCACTGTCATATGCTCACTGTAAGTGCCAACCGTGAAAAAGTGGAATGCCCTGTATGCGGTATTGAAGGTGAGATTGATGTCCTTGATGGTAGAATTCAAGTTGCTTTCAGTGAAAAAGAGCAAAAGCGTTCTCGTCTCTTTTGGGAAGGTAAATTGGAGCACTCTACAGAAATCAAAACACAGGCAGTCGGTCCCGGCCAGATTCCCAATCTGAAAGAACTGAAGCAAGCCTATATTGGATATGCAGAATAGAGATATATAGACATTTTCAAACCTTTCCTTTCTGTTAAACAGCCTCGTGCCTGCTTGAAGTTTCTTGCGATTCAGTTATAATGAGTATAAGAATAAAGGAGAATAAAAACTCGAGAGGAAAGTAGGTCAGTGGATGGAACAACACTTAAAAAATAGCCCCATGTACTTTAAATTTCATAAGACCAATCGTGCAGCACCTAGCATACATGAGGAAATTGAGCTGTTTTATGTGTTTGTCGGTGAAGCTGTGGTAGAGGTGGATGGTGAGGAATTTCGTCTGAACGAGGATGATTACATTATGATCAATGGTAATAAGCCTTTTGGGTTCAAGGCTGAAGAGCATGCCCTTGTTGGTAGTTTTTATATTGATTATATTAATCTTAGCGAAATGTTGAATCAGAATCATATTATTTTTTGGTGTAATTCAGTGATTGATAAAAGTTCAGCTTATGACGAAGTAAGAAAGGTCATTAAAGGTTTGGTCAAGGAATACTTCGAGAATATGGGAATAGGTAAGATTAGACTGGTAGGACAGTACTATGAATTATTATATGAGTTAATTAAACACTTTCTTGTTTCAAACCAGGACACATCCTCTGTAGATAGCGGAGAAAGCGATGAAGCCCGTATATTTCAAATCAGTAACTATGTTGCCAGAAACTTCCGGGACAAGATCAGTCTCTCAGAGTTGTCGGAACGTTTATTCCTGACTGAATCATATCTTTCCAAGTACATCAAGCGCAAGTTTCAAATGAATTTTCTTGAATATGTCAATAATGTCCGTTTGAATCATGCCATGGATGACCTTTTATATAAAGATGTTTCCATTACAAGAATTGCTTTGGAAAATGGATTTGCCAATGTAGGAACCTTTAACCGTGTATTCAAGGCCAAGTATAAGATGCCGCCTAAGCAATATAAAATTACCTATCATAAAGATTCTGAAATCAAGGAAAGGGAAGAAAATGATTCCCACCTTAAGGAAAGGGTAGAAGCGTATATAACCAATAATCCTGTGGCAGAATTGCAAACAGATCATTCGAAAATTTCTGTTCGGACTGATATGAACACTACGGGAAGACCTTTTGAAAAGGTTTGGGGAAGAATGCTTAATGCTGGAAACGCCTCCGAACTTCTAAAATCCAATATGCAAGACCATATCAGTGAGATTACCAAACGGTTGAGAATTGAGTATGTTCGTATCTGGGACTTGTATTCTCAAGAGATGTATATTGATATCAACGCTAAGAACGGCTATTATAATTTTGATAAGCTTAACCGTGTATTGGATTTTATTGTCAGTAAAGGATTGTACCCTTATCTTGAATTGAATATCAAACCAAAGAAACTCCTTAGTAGCGTCGCCAATATCCTTATTGCTGATGACAGTGAACTTAAATTTAGAGATGAGAAGGCCATCAGACAGTTTTTTGAAGCATTTGTTCTTAATATTATTGACCGCTATTCTACAGAACAAGTGAGTCAGTGGTACTTTGAACTGTGGCGGGAAGAAGCTGATGAAAAATCAGGTTACATGTCCCAGTCCATGGGAGAGATTGAAAGCTATCTTAAGATGTTTGATACAGTATCCAGTATTATTAGGGAATATTTGCCTAAGGCAAAAGTAGGCGGAGCAGGCTTATCTATACGTTTTGGTGAGACAGCCTTACAGAAATTTTTAAAAACCTGGATTGTTAGACACAACTTGCCTGATTTCCTTTCTTTTTATGCCTATCCATATGTCATTGGGGTGGTGAATTCTGATACCATCAATAAGACATCGACAGATAGAGACTATTTACAGAATTACTTGGAATCAGCTAAAGAGGTGATGCAGGCTGCTGGAGCAGGAGATATTCCTATTCACATCTCAGAGTGGAACTCAACAGTGGCCAATCGAAACATCCTTAATGACAGTTGCTATAAGGGTGCATTTATTATGAATAATCTAATAGCAGTACTGGATTCTGTTGATCTATTAGGTTACTGGTTTGCTTCGGATGTATTTGCTGATTACTTTGACTCCAATGCCTTACTGAATGGTAGTAGCGGTGTGTTTTCCAAAGACGGTATTCCCAAACCGGTTTATTTTGCTTTTGAGTTTATGAATCGTCTTGGACCTCGTCTAATCGACAAAGGTGATAATTATATTATTACTGACACTGGCTATAATGAAATAAGAATTGCCTGCCATAACTATAAGTTTCTAAATCACCGTTATTTTATGATTCATGAGGATCGCCTGGATATTTTCAAACAGGATCTTTTGTTTGAAGATTTGGATAAGAAAACCATTGAGTACAAGTTAGATGTAGAAAAATCGGGCATCTACGAGATCAAGATTCATAGTGTTAATCGACAGTACGGCAGTGTGCAGGATGAGTGGATTAGGATGGCTTGTCCCAAGAGCCTTATTAAGGAGGAAATCAATTATCTTAAGCAGGTGTGTGTCCCTAGATTGGCAATCAACCATATTGAAGCCAAAGATAAGAAGCTTACTTTTTCCACATCAATGGACCCCAATGAAATTCAATTAATTTCAGTCAAATATAAGTATAAGATATAAAAGACCAGTTCAAAGTTAAGCATGAACAAAAAAACAAGTTGTTTTTTGTTCATGCTTTTTTTCTGACTAAAAAAAGGTAAGAAAAGCAGAGCAAAAATTACATGCTTTTCCATCAAAAGATGACACGATTCTTAAAGGTGAAAAAGCTATAATTGTAATATAAGGAAATCAGGATTAATAGAGAATCTTGTTTATTTCAAACCAATAGCATATGGAGGAGTAAAGATGAGTAAAATAAAATTAGGAATTATCGGCTGTGGTGGAATAGCAAATAATAAACATATGCCAGCATTGAAAACACAAAGTGATAAAGTGGAGTTGGTTGCATTTTGTGATATTGTGGAAGAAAGAGCTATAAAAGCTTCTAAGGAATACGGTACATCAGATGCTAAAGTCTATACGGACTATCATGAGTTATTAAAAGATCCATCAATTGATGTCGTTCATGTTTTGACACCAAACGTATCTCATGGACCAATCACGGTGGCCTCTTTTGAAGCTGGCAAACATGTTCTTTGTGAAAAACCAATGGCCCACAATACCAAGGATGCACAGGCTATGCTTGATGCTTGGAAAAAATCAGGCAAGAAATTTACGATTGGCTACCAGAACCGCTTTAGAAACGAAGTATTGGCATTGAAGGAATCTTGTACAAATGATGAGCTAGGTGATATTTATTACGCCAAGGCTCATGCGGTAAGAAGAAGAGCCGTACCTACGTGGGGTGTATTTCCTGACAAATCTCAACAGGGTGGTGGACCTTTAATTGACATTGGAACTCATGCTTTGGATATTACCTTATGGATGATGGACAATTATGAACCAGTTAGTGTTTCAGGTGTTGTATTTAATAAATTAGGTGGTTTACAGCAGGCGACAGAGGGTAACATGTTCGGACCTTGGGATCCTGAAACTTATGAAGTAGAAGATTCAGCAATGGGCTTTATCAAGATGAAAAATGGAGCAGCCATTCACTTGGAAGCTTCATGGGCATTGAATATTAGAGACTCGAGAGAAGCTGCAACAACCCTTTGTGGAACCAAAGCAGGTGCTGAAATTGTTTCAGGAATGAGCTATGAGAAAAATGACCTTGTTTACAACCGTGGTAAAAACGGGATCCTCATGGAGGAACACATGTCACCAGTAGGTAGTATTGACTTTTTCGAAGGTCAAAGTGCTGCAGAAGCAGTAGCAGAAGCCAGTCAATGGTTAGATGCTATCATTGAAGACGGTGAACCATTAGTTAAACCTGAGCAGGCTTTTAAAGTGACCCAGATTTTAGAAGCTATCTATCTTTCAGCTGAAACCGGAAACGAAGTTAAATTTTAACTAAGGATATTTGCTGATGCAATTATATCTCTTAATATTGTTTATCAGTAATTAATGTTTAGTTTACTTGAAAGGGAATGAATAATGAAATTAGGATTTGTTAGTGCTATCTTAGATACGTATACATTTGAAGAAATGATTGATTTTGCATCTGAGCAAGGATTCAGCTGTGTGGAAGTAGCTTGCTGGCCTCAAGGTAAGGCAGAGCGACGTTACGCAGGTGTGTCACATATTGATGTGGACAATCTAGATGATAAAAAAATTGCTTATATTCAAGATTATTGTAAAGAGAAAGAGGTAGAAATCTCTTCCTTGGCCTTCTACCCCAATCCTATGGATGGTGATATAGAAAAAAGAACAGCCAATATAGAGCATTTGAAAAAAGTTATTAAAGCCAGCCATGCATTAGGTGTCGGTATGGTGACTACCTTTATCGGAAGGGACCAATTTAAGACTGTAGATGAAAACTTCAGCTTGTTTGAAGAAATTTGGCCACCGATTATTCAATTAGCTGAATCGTTGGACGTAAAAGTAGCTATTGAAAACTGTCCAATGCTCTTTGGTAAAGATCAATGGCCAGGTGGTCAGAATTTAGCTACGACTCCTGCCAATTGGTCAAGGATGTTTAGTTTGATTGATTCTCCAAATTTCGGCTTGAATTATGACCCGTCTCATTTTGTGTGGCAGATGATTGATTATATCAAACCCCTTTATGAGTTTAAGGACAAAATCTTTCATGTGCATTATAAGGATATAAAAGTCTATAAAGATAAATTAAATGAAGTCGGTATTATGGCCTATCCCTTGGAATTCATGTCACCAAAGCTTCCTGGTCTTGGTGATGTGGACTGGGGCAAGTATGTTTCAGCCTTAACGGATATTGGTTATGATGGATATACCTGTATTGAAATCGAAGACAAGGCATTTGAAGGAAGTGACACAAAAATTCAACAATCCTTGATCTTAAGCAAGCGGTATTTAGATCAGTTTGTTATCTAGGAGGATAATATGAACAAAGTGAAATTTGGAATTATCGGCTTTGGCTTCATGGGACATGTTCATGAAGAAATGCTTACAAAAGATATTGATGAGGCAGAAGTTCTTGCTATTTGTGATGTTGAACCGGATCGAATGGACGATGCCATAACAGAAGGTGTCAAGAAGTTTACAGATTATGAGGAATTACTCAAGCTGGAAGAAATTGATACAGTCTTGGTTGTCATACCAAACCAACTGCATAAAGACTGTGTCATCAAGGCCGCGGAATATAAGAAAAATATTATTTGTGAAAAACCAGCAGCTATGAATTCAGAAGAACTAGAAGAGATGCTGGCTGCAGTAGAGAAACATGGTGTGCGCTTTACCGTTCATCAGCAACGTCGATTTGACCAAGATTTTCGAATCATGAAAGAAGTTTATGATAAGGAAATGATTGGAAATCTCTACACTGTTCAAACAAAGCTCTACGGTATCAATGGTAATATGCATGATTGGCATGTGTTCAAAAAATTTGGAGGTGGTATGCTCTATGATTGGGGTGTCCATCTTATTGACCAGATGCTATATATGATTGATAGTAAAATTGTATCTGTATATGCGGATATCCGTAATGTCATTAACGGCGAAGTGGATGACTACTTCAAGATCTTGATTCGATTTGAAAACGGAATTATGGGTGAAGTGGAACTAGGTACTTACTTTTTGAAAGATGAGAAGAAATGGTTTGAGCGTCACTGGTTTATGGGCGGGGATGAAGGAACTGCTTATGTTGATGGATTTGATCCCCAAGGAAAAGTGGCCAGAACAGCCCACCTCCTTAAAAGTGTTGCTAAGAAGACGACCATGACGAAGTCCGGTCCAACTCGTTCTTTCGGACCACCACAACCTGGTCTTCTTCTGACAGAAGAGTTACCTCATGTAAGTGTGGCACATCGTATGTTCTTTGATGATTACATTCATGCACTAGAAACAGGAGAAGATTTCCTTGTTCAGCCTGATCAAGTCAAACGTGTGTTTAAGGTCATGGAAGCAGTTAGAAAATCCGGCGAAACGAATCAAGTTATTAAGTTCGACGATTAAGTCAATAAGAAACCATCCTCCTAATCCTATAGTCAATGATTAAGGATCGTATATATTATGGAGGATGTGTTCTGCAATCGGTGATCTAATGCCAGGCCTCTTGAGAGCGTCTGGCATTAGATGGAATTGGAGGAAAATATGGGATTTAGTATGAGAATTAATTTTGTGGACGTCATTACAGACAAGAGTCTAGAGTCCATTGTTGTCAATAAGAAGAAAATAGGCTATGCCTTTGACATTCGGCTCAGCTATTATCGAGGACTTTTTCTTTCCTGCATTGAGGAATTTGAACTGACTGTTGATGGAGAAATCGTACCGATGAGAGATATTACTTTCGGCATCAATGGAAAGATTATAGGTGCAAGCTTGCTTTCACAGTGTGCTTCTGAATTCTGGGGATTGCTAGAACCTGCTAGAATCGAAGTAATGAAGGATGGCGGCTTATTGGAAGGTGAACATGAGATTGATTTGAAACTGATGTTAAGAATTCCTTATATGCCTATTCCACAAGGTGGAGGCGATGATTTATATATGCCTCTGAATAGCTGTGGAAAAAAGAGACTGACATTAAGAGAAGGAGGATACTAAGATGAGTGATATCAAACTAGGGATAAGCCTTTATTGTTTTACTAATGAGTATGCCACCGGCCAGTTTACTTTTGAAGATTGTGTCAGAACAGCTGCAGAAATGGGTGCAAGAGCTTATGAAATTGTCGGAGCCCAGATGGTCCCTTCCTATCCGAATGTCAGTGATGAATTTTTAGAAGAGGTAAACCGTTGTGAAGCTCTGTACGGTATTCGACCCATTAGCTACGGTGCCAACATGGACAGGGGTATGATTAAGGGAAGAAGCCTGGACTTAGATGAAATGATTCAGCGTTGTATTATTGATATTAAGAGTGCAGCTAAGCTGGGGTGTAAAATTTTAAGACAACAGTATCTATTTACAGCAGAGGGATTAAGGCAGATAGAACCTTATGCCAGAATGTACGACGTCAAAGTCGGTATTGAATTGCATAACCCTGAGACACCAAGCACGCCTGAAATGCAACCATTTATTCAAGTCATTAAGGATTTGGGCTCAGAATATATTGGGCTGATACCTGATTTCGGGAGTTTTGCGACGAAACCTAACAAGCCCCACTGGGACAAAGCTTTAGAGGCAGGTGCTGATGAAGAACACCTCAAGCTTGCGGCGTCCATGCGCTATGATGGGTTAGCATATAATGAAGCATTAGAAAAACTCCAAGAAGTTGGAGTGCATCCGGCGGTGTTTGTAGCGCTTCAAGGTATGTATGGTTTTGTAACCTTTTACAATAAGCCAGACCTTGAAGGCCTTGCAAGAATCATGCCATATTGTATTCACTTTCATGGTAAGTTTCATTATTTATCTGAGAACAATGAAGAAGCCAGTATTCCTTACCCGGATATTCTCAAGGTAATTGATAATTCTGACTTTTCCGGATATATCGTATCTGAATACGAAGCCCATGATACAGGACAGGCTTTGGAGATGACACGGCGACATATTATGATGGAAAAGAAACTGTTAAAGAAGTAAAAAGAATGCATTTATCATAATTATAAGAAAGTCTAACAAGCATACAAGGAGCTAGTAGGTCCGGTGTATGCTTGTTTCATGTCATCAGTGTTTTCTTATGAAAATCATGTGAAGAAGCTTTGATGATGTGCAAGCATTATAGGATATGGTCCCGTTGTTTTTTTGAACAAAAAGCATATCTATATGTCCCTCAAAATCTGATACTGACACAATGATTCTTGGTTGGAAAAATGATACCCTTAAATAGATATTAAGTTTTGGTTAGAAAGGTGTAAATATGAGCAAAATTAAAGGTGATCTATTATGGGCGGCATTGCTGCTAATCTGGATTGTTATGTTGGTGATACCGGTACTTAGAGATGGATTTATCTACTTTACAGACTTGCATCCCTATGTAGGTGGTTTTATCAAATTTGCAATTCTGGCAACAATGGGAGATATGCTAGGTGGTCGTATTCTTAATGACCGGTGGATTAAACCCAATGGTTTAATTTATAAAGCAATTGTATGGGGATTGCTTGGGATGGCCATAACCTTGGTCTTTACAGTATATTTCCAAGGTGCGAGGTTGGCAATGGAATCAGGTATGCTTCCTTTTGCTGGCAATACTTTTGCCTTGGCATTCTTCGGAAGCACTATTATGAATCTTACATTTGGCCCTATGTTGTATGTATACCATAAATTCGGTGATCTGTATGTAGACGTCAAATTAGAGCATAAGGGGAAAGTGACAGTAAAAGAGTTGGTAGATCGGGTAGACTGGTATGGTTTGGTCAGCTTTTCTTGGCTGAAAACTTGTCTCTTTATCTGGATTCCACTACATACTTTCGTGTTTTTATTGCCGGGAGAGTTCAGGGTATTGGCTTCAGCATTCTTGTCAATCTTATTGGGTATCATCGTCGCGGTTTCAAAAAAAAGTTCGATGAAGTAGAAAAAATATGGAGAAGAAGGGGAGTGGTAATCATCCCTATTAATGATAAGTCGCTTGAAGTTGTATATGAACAATAAAGTGATACCGGGGATAGCAAAACAAGTAGTGTCCTCATTTCATACAATATCAATTAAACGAAAAATTCAGGAGGTATTAAGATGATTAAAAGAGAAATTAAAGATTGTAAAACTTATGAAGCGCCAGGTCATTTTGGAATGACAGCCATGCGTATTGTAGGAAAAGAAGAAACAGGAGCTGAGAAGTTCTGGATGGGTTTAAGCCACTTCCTTCCTGGCGGTGGTGCTGATTATGCTTATGAAGATTCACCAAGTGAAAAAATATACACCGTATTGGAAGGCCAAGTGACCATCTATACGAAAGACAAGGCAGAGAAGATTGTTCTTAAGAAAAATGACACTATCTTTATTGGACCTAACGAAGGCCGTTCACTCATCAATGAAACCAACATGCCGGCATCTATGTTGGTCATCGTCAACTATTAAGGAGGACAAGATGACTCAAGAATTTATGAAAGACCTGTTTGATGTAAAAGGAAAAGTTGCTCTCATTACTGGAGCTACAGGAGCACTTGGAAAAGCCATCTCCATTGGTTATGGACTGGCAGGTATGAAAGTTTTTGTTACCGGTCGTAAGACTGAGAAAAATGAAGCCCTTTGCCAAGAACTTCGTGGCATGGGTATTGAGTGTGCCGCTGAAGCAGGAGACCCTGCTGTAGAAGAAGATGTTATTAGAGTTGTTGATGCTTGTGTAAAGACCTTTGGTGAAATCAATGTCCTATATACAGCTGCCGGATACAATAACCCACAACCAATTATTGAACAGGATTTGTCTATGTGGAAAAAGATTATGGACTCTGATGTACAGGGAACCTGGTTGTTCTGTAAATATGCAGGCAAGCAAATGATTGATCAAGGAAAAGGTGGAAAAGTGATAATGGTATCGTCTGCCCGTTCCAAAATGGGAATGGCTAACTATACAGGTTACTGTACGGCTAAAGCCGGTATTGACCTGATGGCCCAATCACTTGCAAGTGAGTGGACAGCTAAGTATGGCATCAACGTCAATACCATCAATCCGACAGTTTTCCGTTCTGATCTAACCGAGTGGATGTTCGATCCGGAAAGTGCTGTTTATAAGAACTTCTTGAAGCGACTTCCTGTTGGCCGTTTAGGCGAGCCTGAAGACTTCGTTGGACCATCCATCTTTTTGGCATCTAAAGCCAGCGACTTCATGACCGGAGCTAATGTAGCAACAGAAGGCGGATACTGGGCTAATTAGTCAATGGCCGGTAAGGAGAAGAGCATGAAAAGTTCTGAAATTAAGAATATAACGATCCTTGGTGGAGGACTCATGGGATGTGGTATTGCCCAGGTCTTTGCTAAGGAGGAAGAATATCAGGTTACCATCTATGAGAAGTTTGCAAGTCAAGAGCTAGTACGTGAGCGTATTGCATCCAACCTGTCAGTTTTTGTGGAACACGGCATTTTTACTCAGGAAGAGACTGGGCAGATCATCAATAGAATTTCCATTCAAATGGATATGAAAGAGGCTGTGGCAGGAGCTCATCTAATTATCGAATGCGTTCCGGAGAACATGGAACTCAAACAATCGGTTATGGTTGAATTGGAAAGTTACTGCAGTGAAGAGACCATCTTCTGTACAAACACATCAGTTATGAGCATTACAGAGATTGCCTCTATGGCAGAGAAGAAAGAGCGAATTGTGGGAACACATTTCTGGAACCCACCTTATCTCATCCCCTTAGTAGAAGTGGTTAAGGCAGAAGAAACTTCGGAAGCTACCATGGACACAGTGATGACCATTATGAAGCAGGCAGGCAAACATCCAATTCGCGTCGCTAAAGACGTACCAGGATTTGTAGCTAACCGACTCCAGCATGCCTTATGGCGTGAAGCTATATCCATTGTTGAAAATGGCATTGCTGATGCTAAGACTGTTGATGAAGCAGTGAAGATGAGTTTCGGTATGCGTCTTCCAGTTCTGGCACCTATGGAAAATGCGGATATGGTGGGAATAGACTTGACTTACTCTATCCATAGCTATATCTTGAAGTTTTTGGAAAGTTCAGCTCAGCCATCACCACTATTGAAAGAAAAAGTGGAAAAGGGAGATTTGGGATTCAAAAGTGGAAAAGGCTTTATGGAATGGACCGAGGAAGATAAGACACAGTCCAGGAAGCGTTTATCTGAGCATCTGATTAAGGTACTTTATAACAAGTAAATACTAAAACAAATACATTGATAAATATTAAAATCAAGTAAAAAGGAGATTTTACCATGGGAAAGAAAGTAATTGTAGATTTAACACATCCATTTAGTGCAGATATTCCATTATGGCCATACTTCGCTAAACCTAAGATTGATACAATGCATAACCTATCAAAGAGTGGTGTTTTGACTCAAAAGATTGACGTGGTTATGCACTGTGGTACCCACGCTGATGCACCAAGACATGTTATGGAGTATGAGTTTAGTGGCAAGAGGGCTAGATATACTCACGAAATGCCTGCAGACGCTTACTATGGTGATGCTGTATGTTTGGATATCAAAGTGGATCGCTGGGGTCTAATTGAACCGGAACATTTGGAAGATGCATGTCAACGTGCAAATATCAAGCCGGAAGAATTGGAAGATATGGTAGTCTGCCTTCGTACAGGTATGCATTTGAAATTTGATGACTCCAAAGAATACTACCATTATTCCTGTGGTACAGGTATTGAGGCAGGAAAATGGTTTGCTAAGTATAAGCCAAAGTGTGTTGCAATGGATATGCAGGCTCTAGACCATCCTCTTCATACAACCATGGGACTTAATGGTGGACCTTTAGCCATGAACCTTAATGGAGACTTAGGTATTTCCATTACAGATGAATATAAAGAAATGTACGGGGAAGAAGCTTTTGCTGAGTTTAATAGAGCAACTTACATAAAAGTACATGGCAAAGAAAAATATATGGAGAAGTTCGGATTCCTTGAGGAACATAGATTGGAAGGAACTTGGGAGCCATGTCATAAGTACCTTTTGGGTAACGGCATCGTAGGTATTGAAAACCTAGGCGGAGATCTAGATAAAGTGGTAGGTAAGAAATTCAAGTTTATGGCCTTCCCCTTAAGATGGCATATGGGTGACGGATCTATGGTTCGCTGCGTTGCTGAAATCGATGAAGACGATTTAGTTGATGCACCAGACAGAATATATAATTACGGAAGCATGTAAAAATAAATTATACCGGGACCCGGTTGGGATCCCGGTTTTTAGAAACAGAACAAGGAGACAAGATGAGAGAAGTAGTCATAGCAAGTGCCGTCAGAACACCTATAGGAAACTTCCAAGGAGGGCTGGCTTCATTATCAGCCGTTGATCTTGGTGTTATCGCCGCTGAAGAAGCCATTAAAAGAGCTGGTATTGATAAGAACAGTATCGATGAAATTGTTATCGGAAATGTTTTATCAGCAGGCTTGGGACAGAATGTAGCAAGACAGATTGGAGTGAAAGCCGGGATTGATATCAAAACCAGCGCAATGTCCATTAATAAGGTATGCGGATCGGGACTACGCAGTGTATCCCTTGCAGCGCAGATTATCAAAGCAGGTGATGCGGAGATAATTCTGGCTGGTGGAACAGAAAGTATGAGCAATGCCCCTTATCTTTTGGATAAAGCACGATTTGGATACAAGATGGGCGACCAGACAGTGGTGGATGTCATGATTAAAGATGGATTATGGGATGCCTTTGGTGATTACCATATGGGTGTCACAGCGGAAAATATTGTTGACCAGTGGGGCTTGACTCGACAAATGCTTGATGAGTTTGCAGCCAACAGCCAGCAGAAGGCTGAAAAAGCCATTAGCGAAGGTAAGTTTAGAGATGAGATTGTACCGATTACCATTCAAACCAGAAAAGGTGAAATCCTTGTAGATAAAGATGAATTCCCACGATCAGGAACAAGTGCAGAAAAGTTGGCAAAGTTAAGGCCAGCCTTTAAAAAGAATGGAACTGTTACCGCCGGCAACTCATCAGGTATCAATGATGGATCAGCCATGCTGGTCATCATGTCTAAGGAAAAAGCAGACGAGTTAGGTATCAAACCTATGGCCAAAATCGTGAGTTATGCATCTGAGGGATTGGATCCGTCAATCATGGGATACGGACCGGTAGCTTCAAGTATGAAAGCATTGAATAAAGCAGGTCTTAGTATCGAAGATATGGATTTGGTTGAAGCTAATGAAGCTTTTGCAGCCCAGTCTTTGGCGGTTGTTCGAGACTTGAAACTGGATCCTGAGAAGACCAACGTCAACGGAGGTGCTATAGCCTTGGGACACCCTATCGGTTCATCAGGTGCAAGAATCCTGACAACTCTTTTATATGAGATGGATAAAAGAAGATCCAAATACGGTCTAGCTACATTGTGTATCGGTGGCGGACAAGGTACAGCCTTGGTAGTTGAAGGTTTGTAAACGATGAATATGTCATATTGTAAAAATTGTTAATGATATTAAGAAAGGTCAGATCATTAGAGTCTGACGCTAGAAGAAAGAAGGTCAAACAATGGGAGATTTATCCAACAAGGTTATCCTGACAGTCGCAACGACAGGAGCATGGCCAAGTAAAAAAGACACACCGAATATTCCCCTTCAGCCCAAGGAAATTGTAGAGGATATATATGACTGCTGGAAAGCAGGCGCTTCTATTGCCCATATACATGTAAGAGATGATGAAGATAAGGCATCCATGGAGTTTAGTAAATTCAAAGAGGTTTTGGATGGTATTCGTAAAACAGACTGTGATATCGTGCTGAATACAACAACATCAGGAGGGATTGGTCTGGATGACGAAGTACGTATGAAGCCCTTTACCCAATTGAAGCCGGAGATCGCCTCTTATGATTGTGGATCCATGAACTGGGCACGATCAACTGTGTTTGAGAATAGACCGGAATTTCTGCAGAAACTGGGAACGAGAATGCAGGAAGTCGGTGTGAAACCTGAGATTGAAATATTTGATGCCGGTATGGTCTACAACGCCCTCTATTACCTGAAAAAAGGTTACATAAAAGCACCTCTACATTTCCAGTTCGTACTGGGTGTACCGGGTGGAATGGATGCTACAGTTGAGAACCTAGTCTTTCTTAAGAGCCTAATTCCTGAAGGATCTACTTGGGGAGCTTTAGGTATCGGTAAAGGCCATCTCCCAATTATGTATGCAACGCTGGCTTTAGGTGGCCATTTGCGAGTAGGGATGGAAGATAATATCCTCTATTCTAAAGGTGTGTTGGCAGACTCCAATGTACAGTTTGTGGAAAGAACCAAGAGGATTGTTGGTGAAATGGGCAAAGAAATTGCAAGTCCTGATGAAGCAAGACAAATCTTAGGATTGAAGTGAAAACTAATACCCCTGTATAGGCATTAAAATGTTTAGCTAGGTGGGTAGTGACGGTGAAAGCGGATATATTGGAGGCATGATGTACAAGATTTTGGACAAGAAGAAGTTAAATGATACAGTTGAGCTCATGGAGATTAAAGCTCCTTTTGTAGCAAGACGTTGTGAACCTGGTCAATTTGTTATCTTAAGGATTGAAGAAAACGGAGAGCGTATACCCCTGACTATAGCCGATTTTGACAGGAAGAAAGAAAGCGTTACCATTATTTATCAGGTGGTTGGTTATTCAACAGGTCTCCTAAGTAAAAAGAGTATTGGTGATGACTTGCTTGATTTTGCCGGTCCTATGGGTAAAGCGACTGAACTTAAGGCTCATAAACGTGTTTTGGGTATTGGTGGTGGTGTTGGTACTGCGCCACTGTATCCACAGCTGAAAAAGCTTCATGAGATGGGCGTTGAAGTGGATGTCATCATTGGAGGCCGCAGCAAGGATTTTTTGATATTGGAAGAAGAATTGTCACAGTTTTGCAGTCACGTTTATAAAGCGACTAATGACGGAAGTGCCGGTACCCAAGGCTTTGTTACAGATGTGCTTCAAGAGCTGATTGATGGAGACCAGGCATATGATGAGGTCATTGCAATCGGACCGGTGATGATGATGAAAGCTGTTGTGGATCTGACACATAAATACCAGATTCCCACTGGTGTCTCTTTAAACCCTATCATGATTGATGGTACAGGTATGTGTGGAGGTTGCCGAGTCACTATTGGCGGAGTTACCAAATTTGCCTGTGTTGATGGTCCTGATTTTAATGGATTTGATGTAGATTTTGATGAACTGATCAATCGACAAGGCTACTATGTAGATAAAGAAAATCATAAATGTCGAATGCATTCACAGGAGGCGACCCTATGAATAAGAGTCTGACAAAAGTGTCAATGAGAGAGCAGGATCCCCTTGTTCGAAGCGGAAACTTTCAAGAGGTCGCCTATGGCTATGCATTGGATGAGGCAATGGAAGAAGCAGGTCGTTGTTTGGATTGTAAGCATAAACCCTGCATCAGTGGTTGTCCCGTCAGGGTTCCGATACCGGAATTTATTCAAGCATTATCTGATGGTGATGTGAAGGCTGCTTATGAGATCCTTTCTTCAGAAAACCGTTTACCGGCCATTAGTGGTCGAGTATGTCCCCAGGAAATTCAGTGTGAGTCTAAATGTGTTAGAGGGATAAAAGGTCAACCAGTAGCTATTGGTCGACTCGAACGCTTTGTGGCAGATTATTATATGGACCACTTCAAGGATGAGCTGGTGAAGCCGGAAAGAAAAGGAATTAAAGTTGCAGTCGTCGGAAGCGGACCTTCCGGTATCACATGCGCAGCTGAATTGGCTGCAAAAGGGTATGAGGTTACTCTTTTTGAAGCCTTACATGAACTGGGCGGTGTACTGGTATATGGCATACCTGAATTTAGATTGCCGAAAAAACTGGTAAAGGATGAAATTGATCGTATTCTACAAATGGGTGTTAAAGTAAACAAAAATGTTATTGTTGGTAAGTCCATTACTGTTGAAGATTTGAAAAATGATGGATTTGAAGCCATTTTTATTGGAAGTGGCGCTGGGTTACCAAAGTTTTTAAATATTCCTGGTGAGAATTACAATGGTGTATATGCTTCCAATGAGTTTCTAACTCGAGTTAACTTGATGAAGGCTTATCAATTTCCAAAGTCTCCTACACCGGTGAATATAGGATCAAAAGTTGTTGTTGTTGGAGCTGGAAATGTTGCTATGGATTGTTCCAGAGTGGCTAAAAGATTAGGCGCTAAGGAAGTTAGTATCATTTATCGAAGAAGTGAAGCCGAAATGCCAGCCAGACTGGAAGAAATCCATCATGCCAAGGAAGAAGGGATCCATTTGGAGCTTTTGACCAATCCTGTAGAAATCATTGGTGAGGATAATCGTGTTAGTGGTATTCGCTGTCAGAGAATGGAGTTGGGTGAAGCTGATTCAGGTGGAAGACGCCGTCCAATACCTATTGAAGGAGAGGAATTATTCATAAGAGTAGATACAGTAATAATTGCCGTTGGTCAATCACCAAATCCTCTAATCAGGGAAAGTACTGGAAAGATTGATTTTGCCAGGTGGGGTGGAATCCTTGTGGATGAAGCAACGATGGAAACGTCTATGGAAGGCGTTTATGCAGGCGGAGACGCAGTTACAGGAGCAGCGACAGTCATTCTTGCTATGGGTGCAGGAAAGAAAGCTGCTGAAGCGATAGACAGAAGATGTGATGCACTTGTGAGGTAAAGAATGAAGAATAAAGTGATTGATAAAGAAAAATTTAAGGAACTCTTAAAGGACGATATGACCATCCTAAGTGGTGGTTTTATGTCAGCGGGAGCGTCGGATGTATTAATTGAAGCCATTAAAGAAAGTGGTGTTAAAGGTTTGCATATTATTTCAACGGATGCTGGTTATGAGAATAAAGGTATTGGAAAGCTGATCAGTGCAGGTAGAGTGAAGCGACTAACTGCTTCGCACATCGGTTTGAATCCTTTAGTAGGTAAGATGATGAATGAAGGAAGCTTGGAAGTGGAATTAGTTCCACAGGGTACTCTTGCAGAACGGATTCGTTCTGCTGGTGCCGGATTAGGTGGTGTGCTGACACCAACCGGAATAGGAACCATTCTTGAGGAAGGTAAACGAGTGATTGAGGTTCAAGGTAAACAATATCTTTTGGAAGAACCAATAAGAGCAGATCTGGCAATCATACATGGACATCAGGTTGATCAAATTGGGAATGTTGTGTATAGGGGAACCTCAAGAAATTTTAATCCTCTCATGGCCATGGCAGCAGAAGTCGTAGTCGTTGGTGGAGAAGAGATTGTTGAAAAAGGAAGCCTGAATCCGGAGTGTATTGCAACACCACATCCACTCATTGATTACATCGTAAAAGAGGTGAATTCATGAAAGAAAGCATAGCTAGGAGAGTAGCCCAGGAATTAAATGATGGTGACTTGGTAAATCTGGGGATTGGCCTTCCTACTTTGGTAGCCAATTATATACCTGATGATATTGAAGTGTATCTTCAGTCTGAAAACGGACTCATCGGTTTAGGACCGGTTCCTCCTGAAGATGAAATTGATGATGACATTCACAATGCAGGTGGAAAGCCGGTAACCCTTCTTGAAGGTGGTATGTTTTTTGATTCTGCTTTTTCCTTTTCCATGATAAGAGGCGGACATGTTGATGTAACTGTGTTGGGAGCTTTACAAGTTGATGAAAAAGGTAACCTGGCTAATTGGATCATTCCGGGTAAAATGGTGCCTGGTATGGGTGGGGCTATGGATTTAGTCACCGGATCAAAAAAAGTAATCATCGCTATGACACATACTAATAAAGGTAAAGCAAAGATATTAAAATCATGTACGCTACCATTGACTGCCGCAGGTCAGGTTGACATGATTATTACTGAGATGGCTGTGATCAAAGTAACCGAGGATGGATTGGTTCTTAGTGAAATCCTTGGCAGCTATAGCCTTGAGGAGGTTATGGCAGCCACAGAAGCAGAATTGATTGTGGCAGATGAATTGAAATTCTACGAATTAAACAAGTGAAGTAGAAGCCACTTTTCTTATAAAAATGACTAATTCTTTTCGTTTATCACCCGATCAGGTGAGAATAGACCTAGATATATAAGAGTCCTGAATGACATATGGTACTTAAATAAGTCATCGCCGTCAGATAAGGAGTTGTTGAGGATTTTTCGGATTTTGTCCAGACGGTAGAGTAGGGTGTTCTTATGGATGAATAAAGCCTTGGCGGCTTTGATACTATTAGCTGATTTATGGAGATAGTGATAAAGCGTCAGGGTCATATCAGAATGATGTTCTTTATCATAGTCCAGTAGGCGAAGCAGGTCTGGGTCACAAAAATCAATCAGGTTAATCTGGGATTGGCAGATGTTGAGCATTTCATAATAGGTGAAATCTTTGTAGTAAAAGATGCCACTGTCTTTTGACTGTGAGATTGCATAGTTGATGGTCTTAGTAGACTGGTGATAATAGTTTTTAACGTCAGTGACATTAGAAAATGGATTACTAAAACCAATTAAAAGACTATTGATCCTGGCAACTTTTTCTAGGGTATTGATACAATAGTCAGACAGGGGGAGGTTATTGTTAAGATTGAAGAGAATGACAAGTTGTTGATTGAAAATAGCATAAATATGGCCAGTCAAAATTTTCTGTAACTGTTGTGTTAGAATATGAAGTTTTTTATTTAGGTTATCCTGATTGGATATAGCTATTGTACAGATGGTCATGCTTTCATGCAGGGTATATTTCAACATGTTTAGACGTCGGGTTATATTGTGTAGACTCGGTGATTCAGCCTTTAAGAGATCGATTAGGAAATAGGAAAAGAGCTGACCTTTATTGGAGCTGTAAAAGGCGCTTTTTTGGAGTTCCTGTGCAACCAGAAAGCCGAATCGATAGAATATATCCTTATCAACGGAGGTGAAAGGACGAAATTCTTCCAGCAACATCATATGACCGACTTCTATATTGTGAACGCGAATAGGTAGGAGAAGAGAACCCTGCTTGTATACTTCATTATAGAAGTAATAGGGGGTCTGGACTTCTGAAAGGATGGTATCAATGTCATGATCTCTGATGAAGTCAATACCTTCCTCAAGGATGCTGCCGATTTCCATTTCCTGGCGGATAATTTTCTCATAATGACTTCCGGGAACCACCTTGTCTTCACCGATGTTTTTGGCGATATATCGATAACTGTTGTCAACAATAAAAAATGGATTTCCGAATACCTTATAGGCTTCGTCAGCCATGTAATCAATACCGTTATTACTGACAAGGGCATTGAGTAAGCGTTTTAACATCATACCTGTGCTGTGTTCTTCAAGAAAGACATCCTGTAACAGATTGTAGGCGTGGAAAGGGTCTATCTTATCAGTCAAAGAAATTAAGTTATAATGATGGTCAAAATCAGAAAGGTCTTCAATTTCCGAGTCATCTCCGAATAAGAAGAGATTCATGGGGCCCTCTTTGACTGCATGCTGTGAGAAAGCGCTCAATTGACCAAAGTACAAGGTATCTTTCTGGTACTCACTCTGTTTGGAGGTCAACATTTTAATGACATAGATTTCATGATCTATATTTGCAGAAGCTAAGACTTTGTATGAATTTGAGGGCAATCGCTGTAAAAGAATGGATAATAGCATGCGGTTTCCTTTCTACCTGTACAATGCTTCGTCTATTGGAAATATTGTATCAGGATGTAGCTATTTATTGAATCATAAATAATGTTTCTAACATAGGTTCTATTCTAGCAATGTATTGATAAAAAATCAAAGACTTCCCATATTTTTAGTGCAGATAAACAAAAATTCTCTTGATTCTTTATAACTTATTGTTTTGTGAAACGAAGATATTTTGAAGTAAAATTTGTATAATCGTTATATAACAGGTTTACCTGTCATCAACTCCTTGAAAATGGAGTTTGACTTCAGGACATTGAAAGTGAACCGAGTGAACTAAAAATTCGAAGGAGAACAGTTATGGAAGAAAGAAGCGAAATACTAGAAGCGATTATTGAAAGAATTAGTGCTATCTTAGGTAGCGATGCTGCAACACTGTCAGAAAATACAGAGTTCAGTTCATTGGATTTAAAAAGTGTCAATTATTCTCAATTAACAACTTACCTTGAAGACGAATGTGATATTGAAGTACCATATATGGAGTTTAAACGTAACAAGACATTAGGTGAAGCCGCTGACTACATGGTAGAACTCATCGAAAGCTAATTCAATTACAAGGAGGTTTCACATGCCAGAGCTCTTTAAAAAAAAGCAGGTTTACAATGGACAGGAGCTTGACACATATTATCGTCAAGCCAGAGTTCCGGTTGATCCTGAAGAAGGATTGGATTTATCAAAAATTGGCGGTATAGCTGCCACAGCACATGGTTTTTGCGCGAAATTCAATCAACGAACCTATAAAACAGAAGATAATATCATATGTGAACAGGATGTTCCTGTTGCTTTGAGAGATGGAACGATCATCTACACGGATATTTTTAGACCGGATCTTGCAGAAAAGCTACCGGTAATTATTTCTTGGAGTCCTTACGGAAAAAGACCAGGAGAAGGCATGAGTGAATGGCAAGTTATGGGGGTTCCACCAGGAACTATCTCTGAAATGTCCAAATTCGAATCACCTGATCCAGGCTATTGGTGTCATAAGGGTTACGCTATTGCCAATGTGGATCCAAGAGGTGTTGGGCATTCTGAGGGTGATATCAACTTATTTGGTACTCAGGATGCCGAGGATGGTTATGATTTCATCGAATGGATTGCCAAGCAGCATTGGTGTAATGGTCGTGTAGGTATGGGTGGTAACTCTGCTGTCGCTATGACACAAGTTCGTATTGCAGCACAACAGCCACCTAGTTTATGTTGTATCGCACCTTGGGAAGCAACCGTGGATATTTATAGAGAATCCATTTATGAAGGTGGAATTCCAGCTCTTTCATTTAATGAGTTTATAGTTGCCTCTCTAACAGGACCTAATCTGATTGATGATCAGGTTGCCAATGCAAAAGCCTATCCATTGATGAATGCTTATTGGGAAGATAAGATTCCTGATTTTTCAAAAATCAGAATCCCGGTCTATGCATGTGCATCCTATAGCCATTTCCATTTACATGGATCTTTTGACTTGTTTAGAAAGATTAAATCCAGAAAAAAATGGCTGCGTGCACATAGAGAACAAGAATGGCCTGATTTATACAATCCTGCCAATATTATGGACTTGACTTTATTCTTTGACCGTTATCTGAAGAATATTCATAATGGCTGGGAAATGACTCCTCGATATAGGATTGAAGTTATGGACGCATTTGATTGTGATTATCAAACAAATCGGGCTGAAAATGAGTTTCCACTACGACGGACTGAGTATCAAAAACTCTATTTGAATGCCGACAACATGTCCCTTAATCCGGAACCTATTGCCAATGAAGCCAAGGCAAGTTATGACGGTAATACTGAAGAGGTGAATTTTGATATCAAATTCGAAGAAGAAACGGAAATAACCGGATATATGAGCCTGAGACTTTGGGTTGAAGCCGCAGAACATGATGAGATGGATTTATTTATTACCATCAAGAAACTCGATGAAGACGGAAAGTGGCTACCTACATATATATTAGGGGAACCACATCCGGGAACTTGGGGCAAATTAAGGGTCTCACATCGTGCTCTGGATGAAAAAGCATCCAAACATTTTGAACCGGTATTATCACACCTTAAAGAAGAAAAATTGTCGAAAGGACAAATTGTACCTGTAGACATCGCCATTGTACCTTCAAGTAAGATTTGGCATAAAGGACAACAGTTACGCCTTGAGATTGCAGGTCGCTACATCCGAGAAGGATGGTTTGAGCCTCTATCATGGGAAACAGACAACAAAGGAGATCACATCATACACACAGGCGGTCAATATGAATCATATCTCCAGATTCCGGTAATACCACCTAAATACAAAGCTGGCAACTATACTTACCGATAGTCATTTTTATTCGTTATGGCAGGAGATAACTATCTCCTGCCATAACCATTTACAGTAATGCAGGAAGAACCTGAAAGTAGGTGAGAAGATGATCAAAGGAATAGGAACAGATATCCTTAATAAAAAAAGAATAGAGTTACTATTGGACAATAAAGAAGACCCCTTTTTTAAACGAATTTATACACAAAAGGAATTGGCAGAAGCTAAAGAGGACGATCAAATACTGAATTATCTATCAGGACGTTTCGCAGGAAAAGAAGCAGTATTTAAGACCTTTAAAGTCCATAGCAATGCTGTTCATCTACAAGAGATTGAAATTCTTCGTAGTGAGCTAGGGTTCCCGGAGGTGAAGCTTCATGGTAAAGCTAGGGAATTGGCAAGATCAATAGGTATCAGTAAGATTGAACTTTCCTTATCTCATGAAAAAGAGTATGTTATTGCCTATGCAATTGCAATTGAAGAAAACAATATATAGACCATTTTCTTATCTCACAAGAAGAATTATGAATGTTTAAAGGTAAGAGTATACTATGAGTAAATCAACAGAAAATTTTTGAATAAAGGAGTAAAGAAGCATGAAGTTTATGGAAAAAATGGTTGAAAAAGCCAAATCAAATCCCAAAAGTATCGCCTTTCCTGAGGCTACAGAGAAGAAAATACTAGAGGCAGCCCGCAAGGTAAAAGATATGGGTATCGCTCATCCGGTGTTAGTTGGTGACCCTCAAGCGATTAAAGAAGCAGCTAATAGTCTAGAGATATCCGTGGAGGATATGCAAATTGTTGACTTGAATGATGAAGACAAGAGACAAGAAGTCATTGCTTCTTTTTTAGAAATAAACCAGCTTTTTAGTGAAAAAGCCCTCAATAGAAAATTCAAAAAAGAATTGAATCTGGCAGCAGCTCTTGTTGCTCTAGGTCAAGCGGATACATTGGCTGCTGGCCTGGTCCATACAACGGGTGAGGTTCTTTTAGCGGCTCAGAGTTTTATTGGTATGACCCAAGGATTGACAACCATTTCCAGTATCGGAATTGTTGAATTCCCTCACTTTACTGGTAGTGAAGACAATTTTCTGGTCTTCGGAGACTGCGCAGTTAATCCTGCACCTAATAGTGAAGAGTTGGCAGATATTGCCATTGCATCAGCGGATACAGTATCTTCAGTTTTAGGTTGGGAGCCAAGAGTAGCCCTTATGTCCTTTTCAACAAAGGGAAGCAGTGAACATGAAACCGTACAAAAGGTAACAAGAGCCTTGGAAATTGCAAGGGAGAAAAGACCAAATTTAAAAATTGATGGTGAGTTACAATTAGATGCAGCCATTATTCCTCAGATTGCAGAAAAGAAAGTGAAAGAGGAATCTCAAGTAGCAGGAAAAGCCAATATTTTGATATTCCCTGATTTAGGTGCCGGTAATATCGGTGTCAAGATTGCACAAATCTTTGGACAAGCAATAGCGCACGGACCTCTTCTTCAAGGTTTTGCTAAACCGGTAACTGATTTTTCAAGGTCGGCCCCTCTTGAGGAGATTGTTGGGAATCTGACGATGTTGGTAAACAGTGCCAACAAGGAGGTCTAGGATGAAAAAGATGAGATTTTTTGCTATTAATCCTGGTTCGACGTCAACAAAAATTGCTTTATTCGAAGATGACACTTGTCTCTTTTCACGTAATGTCTCTCATGAGCAGGAAGTATTGGAGACTTTTAAAGAAATGAAGGACCAATTAGGTTATCGAAAAGAAACGATACTTTCTGAAATAGAAAAGTCTGGTTACACTTTGGATGGCGTTGATGCTTTTGTAGGTCGTGGAGGAGGCTTAATGCCTCTTGAAGGTGGGACTTACCAAATCAACGATATACTCCTTGAACATGCAAGAGCTTGTCTCGCTGGTGCACATCCTGCAACTTTGGGGGCACAGCTGGCAGATCAGTTTGCAGGTGAATACGGTGGAAGTTCTTTCGTTGTTAATCCACCTGATGTAGATGAGTTTGACGAGTTGGCTAGAATTAGCGGTTTAAAAGGTGTTTATAGGGAAAGCCGGATTCATGCATTAAATCAAAAAGAAATCGGACTCCGATATAGCCAATCAGTAGGTAAAGCTTATGATGAGCTGAACTTAATCATCGCTCATATCGGTGGAGGAATTTCTGTTACAGCCCACCGTATGGGAAAAATGGTTGATTCTAACGACATCTTAAATGGTGACGGGCCTATGGCGCCAACCCGTTCCGGTTCCATTGCTGTCAAGAAAATTGTTTCTATGTGTTATTCCGGTAAGTATTCGGAAAGAGATATGAAAAACAAATGCAGCAAAAATGGTGGTTTAATAGATCATTTAGGTACAGCTGATGTTAAAGAAATCCTTGGACGTATTGCAAGTGGAGATAAATACGCCAAAGTTGTGCTTGATGCCATGCTCTATCAGATTGCTAAAGAAATGGGATCCATGGCTGTCGCCATGAAAGGCCAAGTGGATCAGATCATTATGACAGGAGGCATTTCCCATAGTGATTATGTCGTTTCTAAGATTAAGGAATATATAGGATTTATTGCTCCGACTACAGTGATGGCAGGTGAGTTTGAAATGGAAGCTCTTGCGGCAGGCGCTAGACGTGTTCTGACTGGCCGTGAGGAAGCTAAAACATATACAGGTAAACCTGTGTGGACAAGTCCTTGGGAATAAGCTTTTAATAAATGAACAGATTTGTTGATTTTGTTCTATTTAATAGATAGATAAAAGACTATAATATAAAGTAAAGCAATGATTTGTTGAATTAAGGCGGTCTAGACATCCTTTTATTGCTAGAATCGTACAGAACATGTCGTGAAGGATAAAAGTAATGGGTCGATGCAAGTATAAGAACCATGACTTTTAACACTCAAACCCAATTTATATCTATGGATTTACAGGAGAAGTTATGAAGATTTTAGGATTATCATTCGGAAGAAACATGGGCAACTGTGATATAACAGTAAAACATGCACTGATTAAAGCACAAGAAGCCGGGGCGGAAATTAAGTTTATGAACACCTTGAAAATGGATATTGACCGTTGTACTGGATGCGGTGCCTGTAGTAAAGGAAGAGATAATGGAAAGCAGATTCGCTGTATCATTAAAGATGATTATCAAGAGTTAGAAGACGCTGTATTAGATGCAGATGGTATTATTGTAGCTGCACCAGTTTATTCATTAGCACCAGTTGGACAGTTCAAGAACTTTATTGATCGTTTTGGAGCTGCTCATGATAGAGCGGCAGCAAATGCGGAACAGGAACGTCGTATCGAAAATGGCGCCAAAGAGTTACTTGATGAGCGCTTATTCAGAAACAAGTATGTAGCTTATGTTTCTGTTGGTGGAGCTATTACCCAGAACTGGGTATCCCTTGGTCTTCCTAATATGCATATGTTTGGCATGTCTACACTCATGAAGTTAGTTGGACAAATAGATGCTTATGATATGGGAAGAAGAGCTAATCCTCTATTAGATGACGATTATTTGGTCAATGTTGAGGGACTTGCTAAACATCTCGTAGAATCTGTAGGAAAGGACTATGACCAAGTTGAGTGGTATGGTCAAGAGGGAACCTGCCCTGTTTGTCACAATGATATCATTACTATAAGAGAAGGTAGCCATATTGAGTGTCCTATTTGTGGTATCAATGGAGAATTGTCTTTAGTAAAGGGAGAGATTAAGGTAACCTTCTCCGAAGAGGAACAAAATCGTGCTAGAACAACTCTGAAAGGATTGACAGAGCATTACCTAGAGATCGAAAGCATGAAAGGAATAGCCATTCCAAAAGTTATGGGTAATAAGGAGAAGTTGGACATCTTAAAAGCACCATTAATCAACTTGCAAAACACTTATTAAGAATATTTAATTTTCAAATAGTCAGTGAAATAAGGTATAAAAGTTAGAAGAGTTGATTCCATATCATACCAGATTGGAATCAACTCTATTCTGAATATAGGAGTCATTTTTATGGAAAATATACCAATAGCTAAAGGAGGCCGTGAATGGATAATAAAGTATTGATTCAATCTTTTTATAAGGAGTTTTTCAATCAACATGATGTCGAATCTGCCAACCGTTTTGTGAGAGGAGATTATATTCAGCATAATCCTGGAGTTGGTCAAGGTAGACAAGCATTGAAAGAGGCTTTTGCAGAGAAGTTTAAGAAGGATCCGGATTTTGCTTTGAATATTATTCGAATAGTGGATGATGGTGAATTTGCTGCTGTTTATCTGAAGAAATATGATAAGTTGGGAAATACCCAGGTTAGGGTAGTCGATCTATATCGTATTGAAGATGGTATGCTGGCTGAACATTGGGACGTACTACAGCCTGTATAAGCTCGTCCTAGATTAAGGAGGTCACTATGGATATGGAGGATTATCTGGAACTGTATGATAAGGCAAGAAAATCAGGTTTAAGAAACTTTCATGGATCTTTTGATGGTGAAAAGCGTTATATTCCTTGCTTAGATGACCTGCTTGAAGATCAGAAGGTGGTTAATGAACAGCCACTGGGGCTTAAAGAAATCAGGTTAAAGAAGATTATTGGCACCAAGACCAAGGGGAGAAGCTTGTCGTTTGCCGACAACTTCATGCCTATTCTTCCATGGAAGAGCGAGTTTGCAGATAAGTGGAAGCGTTTGTGCCGTATTCATTTGCAGGAAGGTATTAGAGACCCCATCAAAGTTTATGAATACTTAAACCGTTATTATGTTCAGGAGGGAAACAAACGGGTTTCTGTATTGAAGTTCTATGAGGCATATAGCATTCAGGCTCGTGTGGTTCGAGTCATACCTGAGTATAATTCGGAAGACCCGGAAATATGCATCTATTATGATTTCTTGGATTTTTACGAAAAGACGCAAGTTGATTATATCTGGATGTCACAAGGGGAACGATTCAATCAACTGTATGTTCATATTGTTAACTACGGTTTAGTTGAAGAAGGATTCAATGATTCAAAGTTATCTGTACACTATGGACAATTCAGAAAATACTTATATGAAATAGGGGCTGACCAATTACCTATGACTACAGGTGATGCTTATTTAAAATATTTGGACATATATGGATATGAAGCAAGCATCAATGGTGAAAATTTTGAGAATCATGTAAGGAAACTCTATTCGGAATTTAAAAGTATGACTCAAGGAGAACATGAAATTGTTTTTAGTCATCAGCTTTCAGGCAAGAAGTCTATATTATCAGGTTTGGTAGGGAAAAAAACATCAAGGGACGCCATTAGTGTTGCCTTTATTTATAGTTCTAATATCAAGGATTCCAGTTGGATTGCTGGCCATGACCGAGGAAGAGAAATGCTTGAATTGGAGCTGGGTCAAGAAGTGGAAACTAAGGTTTATAAGGATGTATCTTTAGAAGATCATGAAGTTTCTGCCTGTATTCTGAATGCTGTCGATGAAGGTGCAGACTTGGTTTTTGTTACGGCTCCTGTCATGCTTAATGAAGCGATTAGAGCCGGAGCTGAAAGGAAGGACGCCTGTATTTTTGTTTGTAGCGACCAAGCTTTGAGCCAATTGGTGTATGCTTATTTTGCTAGAATGTTTGAGGTGGAATTTCTTGCCGGTATGATTGCAGGTGCTATGACTAAATCCAACTCACTTGGCTATGTGATAGGTGATCCTATACCATCAGTTCTGGCAAGTATCAATGCCTTTACAATGGGGGCACGTTTTGTCAATCCTTATGCCAAGGTATACACTGGTTGGATTCGAAACCTAAATGAAATGATGGATGAACAGGTAACAGAGGAGATAAACCGATTATTAGAGCTAGGTGTTGATATGGCTTCTCTACCGGTTACTAAGTCTACCAAAGAAGAGGCCCCTACAAGAGGTTTGCGATGTATGGAATCAGGTAGTCAAGTGGCTGAACCTGTCTGGAACTGGGGTAAGTTTTATATTAAGATTGTAGAAGATTATAAGAATGGAGTCTTAAAAGCACCAATGAAAGCTAAGGGTATGGTCAGCTACTGGTGGGGAATGGATACGGAAATAGTATTGTTAAGATACAGTGATTCGATTCCTGATGATCTTAAGGAAACAGTAGCATTTATGAAAAAAATGATAATGTTAGGCCATTATGATCTCTTTACTGGACCGATCAGAGATAATAAGGGCTATTTAAAGTTAGAAAAAGGTGAAATTATTTCAGTGGATGATATATTATCCATGAACTGGCTGGTAAATGGTGTGGAAGGTGATATACCAGTCGTTCGAGTATTTAAGGAAAATTCAGACTTATCAAGACAAGCGGGGGTTCATAGGTCATATGATTAAAAAAGAAGCATTTATTATAGGAATGGATATGGGAACGACAAATATAAAGGCCATCCTTTTATCTCAAAGAGGCCAAGTGGTTTCAAAGGCTTCAAGACCTGTTGAGTTAATTCAAGACGGTCCTCTACATGCTGAACAAGATCCTGAAATATGGTGGTTGAGATCAAGGGAAATATTTATGGACTTAATCTCTGACCTTGGAGTGGAGAGAAAAGAGGAAATCAAAGCTATTTGCATCAGCTCCCATACCGTAAGTATGATTCCGGTTAATAAGGAAGGGCAGCCTTTAAGACATGCTCTGGTTTGGATGGATAAACGGTCAGGGGATGAGCTGAGTCATATTATTGACACCATTGGTTTTGACCATTATGTCAATATTATTGGAGGGCAACCGGATGTGGTCTTTCTTCCCAATAAGATTTTATGGTATAAAAATAATGAACCTAGCCTTTTTGAACAAACCCATTGCTTTTTGCAGGCAAGTTCTTATATTAATTTTAAGCTGACTGACCAGTTTTCTATGGACTTAGATCAGGCGGTAAGAACTCAATGTATGGACATAAACAGCTTAACATGGTCTTCTGAGATTGGGCAAGTCATTGGCCTTGATTTTGATAAGCTTATGCCTAAACCGGTGCCTGTTGATCAGATTATAGGCCATGTTACGGCTAAGGCTGCAAAGGAAACGGGATTACCTCTTGGTATCCCTGTTTTGGCAGGAGCTAGTGATGCTATGGCAGCTATGTATGCCATGGGAATTAGTGAAATCGGTGTGGCTGGTGAATCATCAGGCACTTCGTCCTTGGTTTTTATCGGAAGCAAGGAAAAGAGTCAACCAAATGTTCCGGTAGTGACTAAACCATGTTCAATTAAAGGGATGCCCTATATTTTTGATGCTCCGATCACCTCCAGTGGAGCTTCCATTAAATGGTATCTTGATCAATTCGGTCAAGAAGATAGACAGGAAGCTGAAAAATTAGGAATGAACCTTTATGATTACTTGAATAAAATGGCAGATGAGGTAGAACCAGGATGCAATGGTTTGATGTTCTTCCCTTATATGAGGGGAGAAAGAGCTCCTCTATGGAACGATCATTCACGTGGTATGTTTATTGGTTTGTCACTGAGCACGACTAGAAAAGAAATGGTTCGGGCCATTTTTGAAGGGACTGCCTTTGCGCTTAGACATGTAGTAGAAACAGTTAGAGAATCCGGAGCTAGGGTCGAAAAATTAAAAATTACAGGTGGTGGTGCAGGAAGCTCAACTTGGAATAAGATAAAAGCTTCCGTACTAAATATAGAAGTCTTGACCATTGACGATTCAATTGGTGGAGTGCCATTAGGTGATGCCTTGATGGCAGGAACCAAAGTTGGTGTATTTTCAGACTTGTCTGAAGCTGTATCCAAGATTGTCAAAATAAATGAGGTCGTAAGTCCAGATGAAAAGTGGACACACCTCTACGATCAACTATATCCCTATTATATTAGTATGTATCAGCATTTGGATGAAGATTTGGCTGGAATGCACAAATTGTTTTTGAAAAAATAGCCTTAGATAAAAAAGGAGAAGCCATTGAATTTATGGCTCCTCTTATTTTTTTTGGTGAACATATGCCAGATAATTAGCGCCAATACGCATGGTGTTTAGTAAATGGATAATCTCATCAGTAGAAAGGAATTCGTCATCCTTAGAATTAAGCCAGGTACGTGCAGATAGAAAATGAAGTTCTGAAAAAGTACGAATAAAAGGATCACGCAAATCATCTTTTGGCATACCATCTAAGTCCATCATCCGATTAATCTGGCGAACAATGATTTCACGTAGTTTGACAATGAAGTAAGGATCACTGTTGGGACTTAGTAAGATCTGCATTTCCACCTTGTGTTTCATACAGAATTCAAACCAATGAATGATTGGCTCAGGTGGTGAAATGTCAAATTTATCAATAAAGGAATTTGGGGTCAAGATAGTAGGTTCAGGCGTCTGAATTGATTGATAATCACGACTTAGTTCTTCCAATAAAGGGGTTTCTACCTGCTCCATCAGGTCGTAGATATTACTAAAATACTGGTAGAATGTACCGCGTGTAATACCTGCATTGGTATAGATTTCTTTAACTGTTATCTTTTCCCAATGATTATCTTTTATGAGAGTCAGATAGGTATCCATAATCTGCTTTCTAGTATTTTCTGCTTTTGTATTTTTGAATGGATGGCCCATTAAAGATCCTCCTGATTTCCTTTTAAATGGAAATTGAACAGATTGACTTAAAGTGTTCTGTTAAGTCTTGGCTGAAAGTTTTACCATAGACTTATGATGTTTAAATAAGTATACAACAGTCAAAAAGAGAAATCAATAAACCTAATGTGATTATTCAGGAGGAATTAAGGTGGCAGAAATTAAAAAAATCAACAAGACCGTTACGATGGCCGGTCAGGAAGTGGAAGTAGTTATGAACAGCATGATGAAACCATGTTCCCAAGAAGAACTGGATGCCATGACCAGAGAAGAAAAGGAATATGCGCGTTTTCAGTCTCCTCTGAATCATAGAACCTATGTAGCTGAAGACGGAATCATATGTATTCAGGATATTCCGGTTAAGATGAGAGATGGCATAACCATATATGTTGACATCTATAGGCCTGAAGAGGAGAAAGCTTATCCTCTTCTCGTATCATGGAGTTGGTATGGTAAAAGACCATTTGATGGACAAAGCGAGTGGCAGATTATGGGAGTTCCACCTGGAACAGTATCTGATATGGCTAAATTTGAGAGCCCTGACCCGGGATACTGGTGTCGCCGAGGCTATGCAGTTGCCAATGTGGACCCTCGTGGCATTGGTCATTCAGAAGGCGATTTCATTCAATTCGGGTCTCAGGATGGACGAGATGGTTACGATTTTATTGAATGGGCAGCCACTCAGGATTGGTGTAACGGACGTGTTGGCTTAGGTGGAAATTCATGTGTTGCAATGACTCAATGGAGAATTGCTGCACAGCAACCCCCACACTTGGCTTGTATTGCACCATGGGAAGGCACAAGTGATATGTATAGGGAGTCTATCTGCGAAGGTGGGATACCTGCTGAATCCTTTATTCGCTTTGTTATGCGTGAAGCCATAGGACCAAATTATATGGACAGTCTTCCTGATAACTATGAGAAGTATCCTTTTATCAATCATCCATATTGGGCGGACAAAGACCCAGACTGGAAAAAAATTCGGATACCTACCTATGTAACAGCTTGCTGGAATCACTTCCATTTAAGAGGTTCTATTAATGGATTTAGAAAAATCAAATCCACTAAAAAATGGCTTCGGGCGCATAGAGATTTTGAATGGCCGGATGCTTATTCTACAGCAAATCTTGAAGATTTGGAGCGTTTCTATAACCGTTATTTGAAGTTGGAAAGAAATGGATGGGAGTTAACACCTAAAGTGCGCTTGGAAGTACAAGATGTGAATGACCATAATTTTATGGATAATAGACCTGAAACTAGCTTCCCTCTAAAAAGAACCCAATATGAAAAACTCTATCTCGACAGTAGGAAGATGACAATGAAATCAGAGCCTGTAAGAGAAGAGAGTCATGCTGCTTATGACGGAAAGACAGGACAAGTTACCTTCGATTACCGTTTTGAAGAAGATACAGAGATAACCGGTTATATGAAATTAAGGTTGTATGTTGCAGCTGAAAGCTATGATGACATGGATTTGTTTATTAATGTACAGAAGTTGTCAACTACCGGTGACTTCCTACCCATTACGATTTTTGGTGAACCACATCCAGGTGCCTGGGGTAAAATGCGGGTGTCAAGACGAAAGTTAGACGAGAAACTATCTACAGATTATAACCCGGTACAGGCTCATACAGAAGATGAGAAACTTAAACCAGGTGAAATAGTTCCAGTTGACATTGAAATAGTACCTACCAGTAGATTTTGGCATAAAGGTCAACATATTCGGGTTCAGATTTCTGGCCGCTATATACGTGAGGACTGGTTTGAACCCTTAATCTGGGATCAGGATAATGTGGGTAATCATTTAATCTATACTGGTGGACAATATGAGTCTTTTCTTCAGATTCCTGTTATACCACCAAAGTTTAGTGATGGCCATATAATTATCCGCTAATTATTAGCTGACATAGATATACTCGAAAGGAATAATATGGAGTTTAATCATTTTATACATAGTGATATTATTTTTGGTAATGATTCAATAGAACAATTGCCAGGACTTATTAAATCTTATAAGTCTCAGGTGGTTATGGTTATATATGACCAAGGTGTAAAGGGGGCAGGTATCGCCCAAAAAGTAGTGGAAGCCGCAGCGAAATCAGAAGCTAAGCTAGTGGTTTTTGACAAGGTATTGCCTAACCCAACCAATGAATTGGTGGAAGAGGCAGCCATACTAGCTAAGAATGAAGGCGTTGAAGCCTTTATTGCAGTAGGTGGTGGTAGTAGTATCGATTTGGCCAAAGCAGTGAATGTGCTTATGGTCAAGCCATCTCCCATCAGTCAATATGGTGGTATTGGCTTAGTGAATAGTCACTTGCTGCCTTTAATAGCCATTCCGACTACGGCTGGCACATCTAGTGAAATAACCAATGTTACAGCACTAACAGATACTGTCAAGGTATGTAAATACGTCATTATTGATAATTGTCTAACACCTGACAAGGTTTTGATTAATCCGGAATTTACTAGAACCATGCCAGCGTCTGTTACTGCAGCAACTGGTATGGATGCTATTACCCATGCAGTGGAAAGTTATATTTCTAATATGGCTAGTCCTCTAACCCGGTATCAGTCTTTAGAAGCATTAGATATTTTTTATAAAAATCTTCCAAAAGCAGTAGAAAACGGACAAGATATGGAAGCGAGAGAGCAAATGCTTATCGGTTGTGTCATAGGAGGATATGCTTTTTCTAATGCTAATTTAGGCCTGGTACATGGCATTGCACATACCTTGAGTGCCCACTTTCACTTACCTCACGGCATGGCAAATGCAGCTGTATTGCCCTATGTTATGAAATTCAACGCACCTGAATGTAAGGATGAAATGATTCAAATGGCAGAAAAAATCGGTGGACAAGTCTCAGGTGATAGGGAGGAAGATTATCTCTTATTTCCACAGATGCTGGTAGGAATGATTAAGGAATTGGGAATAAAAACCCTATCTCAACAAGGCATTGGACGTGAAGATTTTAATATGCTTGCTGAGGAAGTGCTTAAGGAACCAGTGTTGAACTTCAATCCGCGAAGTGAAATAAGTAAAGAGGATATCCTGAGTATCTTAGAAGAAGCTTATTAATGCTTAGGATATGGGGGGATGAGAATGGATACAAATAAGAATAGAATTAAAGTGGCTATTGTAGGTATTGCACTGTGTCAAGCTATGCAACTGACCCTATCTCCCGTACTTCCACAGATAGCGGCCGCTTTTCCAAGGGTTAGGACATCTTTGATACAAATGCTAATTACAGCGCCCATGATTCTTGGTGCCTTAATAGCAATTTTATCAGGTTGGTTGGTGACACGACTAAGTAAGAAAAAACTTTTGATGATTGGTATATTGATTATTGGAATCGGTGGCTTGCTTCCCTTGGCTAAGGATACTTTTAGCTTGCTATTTGGAGCAAGATTGTTTGTAGGAATTGGTTTAGGATTACTGACAACCCTTAGTACTGCTGTTGTATCTGATCATTTTTCAGGTCGTCAGCAAGCTGGAGTTTTAGGGATTCAGAGCGCGGGTGTAGGTGGAAGCATGCTGCTTGTCACGACTGTAGCGGGTTTGGTTGGAAGAGAAGGGTATACCAATACATATTGGATAAATAGTGTAGCCTTTGCAGTTCTTATTATGGTTGTCTTTTTCCTTCCGGATATGGGACCGGTTAGACCAAAAAAAGATGAAAAAATCCGACTTAACAGAAGGGTCTATGGTTTGGCCTTGCTAACAGTGATTGAGTTCATCTTTGTTATTTCTTTTTCGACGAATATAGCCATGCATTTGGCTGGCAGCTATAGGGGAGATTCTTCTGTTGCTGGCTTGTTAATTGGTGCTTTTTCAGGAGTTCAGGTCGTTGTAGGTCTCTTGACCGGTTGGATTACCGGATATACGAAAAACAACTCCTTGTATGTAGCCATGGTCTTGTTTGCCCTTGGTGCACTTTTCTTGATTTTCTATCCAGGGACACTGGTAGGACTGTTCACAGGTGCCATTCTTTGTGGGGCGTCTCAGGGACTATATGTACCTCGGGTTATGTTTGAGGCATCTAATGCTGTTGAACAGAAAGCAACAGCCATGGCAGTAGGACTTATTGTTGTCGCCATTAGCCTAGGCCAAGTATTATCACCTTTGATTCTTAATGCAATTTCTTCTCTTGCTTGGGGAGAGACAAGTACTCAGGCGGTTTACACAATTGGTGCTATTACTCTGTTGCTTGTGCCCATGCTGATGATGATTTTAAGATATATAAAGCAAAAAAAAGCTTTGTACCAATGAAAAAATAAACGTATACAACTAAAAAACTATAAACTTAATGAAATGTTAGGAGAGAATGATGAAATACGAAAAAATTAGAAATGAAGTGTTAACAGCTATTTTACAAGCAGTGAAGTTGGGATTGATTCAAGGAACATCAGGTAATATTGCAGTTCAGGATGAAGAGGAACCTGTTATAGCTATCACTCCAAGTGGTGTTGATTATATGACCATGAAAGCAGAAGACATTGCCATTGTTGATATGAATGGAAAATGGATAGATGGTCCATATAAACCATCATCAGAAACACCTATGCATACGGCAGTTTTAAGAGCCAGAAAAGATGTAAGGGCTACGGTTCATACCCATGGTATGTACGCAACTATTATGGCTATGAGTGATGAGCCTTTGATGCCTTTGACACCTCCTCAAGCTGAATTTGTACCAGTTAATATTGTACCTTTTGTTATGCCAGGTTCATCTGACCTTGCAGGAACTGTTGTGGATACTTTAGGTGATGAACGGGCTGTCTTGTTGAAAAATCACGGTATGTTCTGTTGTGGCAAGTCCATTAAAGCAGCGATGGCAGCAACCATTTATACAGAGGAAATGGCTCAGGGAACCTATTATGCGAAACTTTTAGGAAATTATAAACCTCTTTCTGACCAAGCAGTCGCTAAGATGAAAGCCCTGATTGCCGCTGACCAAGCAGTTTAGAGAAGCTAGAGAAAGGTGAATGATATGAAGAAAAAATTAGCACTTTGTACACCAATACCGGAAAAGAAATTGAAAGAGATAGAATCCTTTTGTGATATAAGCATTTGTGGCGAATTAAAACACGGTAAAGGGAATGTAACAGAGGCCATGACCAAGAAAGAATGTATGGGTATGGAACTTGTTGTCCTTGGTGATGAGGTAGCAGGGGCTGAGACTATAAAAAGCTGGGCAGATTCAGGCATGAAGTTTATTGGTGTGGCAAAAGGAACACCATCTACTGTGAGTCATGAAGCTATTAAGGAAGCAGGATTAGAGCTTTCCCATACACCTGGACGTAACGCTGTAGCCGTCGCAGAATTTAATATTGGATTAATGATTGCCTCAACAAGAAACTTAGCAGTCAGTTCAACAGGCCTAGTTATTGGAGAACATTTAGGTGAAACTGTTGAGGATATTTATCAAGTTCCTGACAAGAAAAATGTTATATGGGGACCCTTGGATGAAAATCATCCTTATATGGATTATGGTATTGGCTTTGAGCTTTACAGTAGAACCCTTGGTATAGCAGGATATGGTGCTATTGGTTCTGAAGTAGCTAAGCGAGCACTTGCTTTTGGTATGGAAGTCATAGCTTATGATCCTTATTGCCCTGTAGAACGTATGGAAGGGGATGGCGTAAAGTCTGTAGATTTGGATACGCTTTTGCAAGAGAGCGATATCTTAAGCATTCATTTACCTGTGCTTGACTCGACAAAGAATATGGTCAACAAAGATTGGTTTGATAAAATGAAACCGACTGCTTATCTAATTAATACGGCAAGAGCAGCCGTTATTGATCAAAAAGATTTGATTGATGCTTTACAGGACAAGGTGATAGCCGGTGCAGCATTGGATGTATACTGGCAAGAGCCTATTCCAGCTAATCATCCTCTCCTGAAAATGAGAAATGTTACCTTGACACCACATATGGCAGGTTTAACCATAGATGTGGATCGTTGGTCAGGTGAGATTATTGGTAGTGAAGTACTGGCGTATTTGAATGGAGAACCGAGAAGACACGTTTGGAAAGGTTAAAGGGTGAATGAAAAATGAGGAAATATCCAAATTTACTCAAACCGATTAAACTAGGTAATACGGTCCTCAAAAATAGAATAATTGCCGCACCGACTAGTATGATGGATATGACACCGGATGGCCGCCTGACACCCTATAATATCTCTTATTTTGAGATGAAGGCTAGAGGTGGCGCAGCTATGGTCACCTTAGGAGAAAGTATTACAGATTCAGAGACAGGAAAATCTCATGATCGTCAGATTAGACTAGATGACCCTAATATCCTTCCTAGCCTAACACGAGCTGTCATGGCTATTAAGCGTCATGGAGCATTGGCAAACATTGAGTTGTCCCATGGTGGAAAATATGGAGGTATCACCAGTATTGGTGGTGAAGAAGTAAGCAAAAAGAAAGCCTATGGTCCAAGTCATGAGGTAATGCCCAATGGAGAAATTGTCCATGAGATGGATACAGCTATGATTCACCATATTGTTAAAAGTTACGGACTTGCAGCAAGAAAATGTAAAAGAGCCGGATTTGATATGGTTATGGTTCATGCTGCCCATGGTTGGCTTTTCAACCAATTTCTATCGCAAGTGGAAAACAAGAGACAAGATGAATTTGGTGGCAGTCTTGAGAACCGAGCTAGATTTTTAATGATGGCTTTAGATGAAGTAAGAAAGGCTGTAGGTCAAGGATTTCCAATCGAATTGAGGATGAATGGTGATGACTTCATTGAAGGGGCTATGCATCTTGATGATTATAAAGAGTTAGCTAAATTACTAGAGGATAAGGTGGACCTTATTAACGTGTCTGCTGGATCCCATGATGCTGAAAATCTTTTCGTTCGTACTCACCCATCTATGTTTTTAGAACATGGATGTAACGTATATTTGGCTGCTGCAATTAAAGAGGTAGTCAGTGTGCCTGTTGCCTGTGTGGGTAGTATACATACGCCTGAGTTTGCTGAGGAAATACTGGCATCGGGTAAGGCGGACATTGTAGAATTAGGTCGAGCCCTATTAGCGGACCCTTATTTCCCTAAAAAAGCCATGGAGGGCAGGGCAGAGGATATTACCCCTTGTATCCGATGTTTTAACTGCTTTGCATCCTTGACCCAGAGAAATGTAGTTGCATGTGCAGTGAACCCTGTGATTGGGCAAGAGTTAGATAATAAGTATTTTGATCCAGTATCAGATCGAAAGAAAAAAGTATTAGTTGTTGGTGGTGGCCCTGGTGGTATGGAAGCTGCTATAACTGCATCTGACTTGGGACATGAAGTTATACTGTGTGATAACTCGGACCAACTGGGAGGTGCACTGAAGTTCGCTGGTAAGGTACCCTTTAAACAGGATCTTTTCGATTTTGCCAAAGTACTGGAAGCCAGGGTGAAACGCAGCAAGATTGATTTACGACTCAAGACGGAAGTAACAAGAGAGCTAGCTGGGTCCATTGATCCTGATGTTTTAATTCTTGCAGCTGGTGGGCAGGCATTTATCCCTCCCATCAAAGGTATTGAAGGAGCCCACGTCATGAAAGCCTTGGATGCTGAAAGTGATCCGTCACAGATTGGTGACAAAGTTCTTATTCTTGGCGGTGGTCTGGTCGGTTGTGAAACCGGTGTTCATCTTGGTATGAATGGAAAAGAGGTTACCATTGTTGAAATGCGTGATCAGATGGCACCAGAAGCCAATGACTTTCATAAAATGGCACTTATGATGGAAATGGAAAAATATGTCAAGACTATGACAGAGACCAAAGCAGTAGAAATAGTAAGTGATGGCGTGGTCTGCCAAACAAGGGACGGAAGTATGGTCAAGGTAGAAGCTGAAACGGTTATCCTTGCCTTAGGTGTACGATCCAATACGGTATTGACAGAAGAGCTAAGTGATGTAGGGTCAGAATTTTACATTATAGGTGATAATGTAAAACCAGGGCAAGTTATGGAGGCTGTGTGGGACGGCTATTATGTTGCCAGAGATTTATAGAAATAAGCACCTAAACCAATTCAATCCAACAAGATCAGTAAAACACATATGGTCTTGTTGGATGAATGCTTGGGTAGATGATATAATAGGGAATAGATAGGCTGTATTGACTTGCTTAATAGAATTCCCTAGTTTTGTTGTGAAATAGAATAGATTTCTAATTAAGTTTTATGTATAGACCATCTCGATCTTGAGTTAGGACAGGTGTTATTCATGAGAAATACAACAAACAAAACAGGAAGAACGACTAAGACATTGAAGAATAATAAATGGCTTTTCATTGGCTTGGGCATAAGTTTTCTTTTCATCATGGTCCTTGTCATCAATTTCTATTTTCAGAAAGAAGAGAAAGGTATCCCGGAAGAGGAACAAGTGGATACAAGTCATTTCATCTCTCAAGTGCCCTTGCACTTTACCGTTTTTTTACCCAGGTCCAATTCCGAAATGGATTTTGAGAGCAATATAACATGGAAAAAAATTCAGGAAATGACTAATATTTATTTTGACTTCATCTCTCCACTAGAAAATAAAGAAGCAGAAGAAATACTTAAACAGTTGTTAGTATCAGGAAATTATCCGGATATCATCTATAATACAACTTCTGGTTATCCAGGCGGTTACTCTAAAGCTATAAGAGATGGGGTCTATATTAATATTGCACCATATTTGGAAGCTTACGCACCTAATTATGAGAAGAGACTGAATGAGAATAAGGCCTTGAGTGAAGCTTATACAGAGACAAATGAGCTACCTGGGTTTTGGCGTATTTATGAACCGACATCCATGCCAATCATAGGTGGTTTATCCATACGCAATGATTTTTTGGAAGCAAGCGGGGTAGAAATACCGGTTACCATAGATGATTGGACCAATTTTTTACGTATTTTAAGAGACGAAGAGAATATTGAACTACCACTTTTGCTGGGACAGCAAAATGGGGTTAATGTTACTGCTGAATTTCTTTCTGCTTTTGGTATCGGTGCGGCCCCAGTCTCTATTATGAACTCCGAGGAAAAGCTATTCTATCCAGATCAAGGTGTTATGAAATATGGAGCAGTAGAACCAGGGTATCAGGAGTATCTCCTTCTTATGAATCAATGGTATGATGAAGGCCTATTAGATCAAAATTTTGGTATAAGGAGTTTTACGGATATTTTTGAACGAAAAAATTTGATTGGACAAGGTAAAGCGGCTATTAATTGGCAATATGCAGAATGGTTTACAAATGTAAAGACTGAGCAGGGTAAATCAGTTAATATGACTGCTCTTCCTATGCCTAAGTTAAATCAAAATGATTCAAATGTCCAATGGATGGTTTCACGTAATAAATTTTTAGGTGAGCTTTTTGCCATTACTACTTCTTGTCAGCATGTGGAAGAGTTAGTAGAGTTTTTTGATTTTCTATACTCAGAAGAGGGTGTCTTATTAACTAATTATGGTATTGAGGGAAAGACCTACGAAATGATTGATGGTGAACCTGTCTTTACAGATTTAATCATGAACTATGACAAGGGTGCTTATGAAGGTGTGGGTAAGTACGTTAACAACCATAACGGCTTGGTATATGACCTGTCATTTACTGAAACCTTTCAAAATTTAATCTATAACAAAGAGGCTATAGATATGAAAGAAGTATGGCTGGAAAGTGCAGATTTGTTCTACACAGACTATCATCTGACTATTGAAGAATCAAGTCGTTTGATTAAAATTATGTCTAGCATAACCTCTTATGTTGAAGAGTATACTATTAAAGGGATTGTTGATAAGAAAGTTGCCTTAAATTGGGATGACCATATAGAGACCATTAGATCAATGGGCTTGGATGAAGCACTAAGTATTATGCAAAAGGCCTATAATAGACGTGAGGTGACAGAATAATGAAGAGCCGATTTAATAATAAAATATTCTGGTCTTTTGTTATTTCCTATATAGTAGTATTGATGATTCCATATGGCATTGGTTTCTTTATGTATGATAATTCTGTAGAACTTTTATCGGAAAAAATAGAAGAAATTGAGACGACGGCTATGGTCAACCGAATTTCCTTAATCGACCGTTCTATTATTCAATTTGAAACAGGTGTAAGACAAATTGCCCATGATAATGATGTGGAAGCATTTATCAATAACTATAATATTTTTAATAGTGGTGCAAATTACTATGCTATGACAAGAAGTAAGGGAAAGATTGAAACCCTACTTAGCAATAATCCGGTGATTGCTAGTTTAACTCTTATTTCTTTGAAAAATCATTATGTGCTGACAAGCGAATCAGGAACAGTACTAAATATTAACGAGTCCTTTCCCTATGAAAGTGTGTTAGGAGTTGAAAAAGTCGATTTTCAGCAGATGATTGAGAAGCAAGATGAAAACTATTATTTTATCAAAGATACATCAAGTGGTAAGACACACATTTATTATGTAATGCCTTTGGTCTTGGCAGATCTTTCTGATCCAGAAGGTCTTATAGTTGCCGAATTAGGAGGTATAGAAGACCAGCTAGCCGCCTATAGTGTTCTAGATGGAAATGGCTTGATGATTATCAATTCTTATGGAGAATCTATTAGTAATGACACAGATCTTATGAATCAAGTTGATTGGAAAGGTCTTGAATTTAATCAAGGTTATCCAGCGAGTAAAATGCTTATGAATGACAAGTATCTTATGACTTATTTTAAGTCAGAAATAAGCCATTGGAAGTTTGTGTCTCTGATTGATGTCAAGCAATATCTTCACGAAGTGAATACCTATAAGGAAAATGTTCTCCTTTTTGTAATTATTAGTGCTGGAATAGGTGTACTTATCGCCTTATATATATCCCGATTGAAGTATAAGCCAATTAGGAAGCTTAAGACATTGGCGACCAAATATCAAAATGGAAAAGGGAATGGAGATATAGGAAATAAAGATGATGACTATATGATTATTGAAGATATCATCGATAATATGGTTCATACTATGGATACCTATAAGAGTTATATTGCTAAACAGGAGAGGAAGAACAGGAACTGGTATTTTAGTAGGATTATACGTGGATGGCATATAGAAGAGGCCAGTCAGGTTGAATCCAGTGAGCTTAAGGACATAAAAATACGAATAAAAAAGGGTCGTAATAGAGTTTTGGTCTATCAGATTGATGATTTTACCAATTTGTTTTATGAATCAGGGATGGATATTCAGGATGAATCCGTTTTTGAGTTGATGACTTTCACCATTATTAACATTTTTGAAGAATTTTTTAGCGCTTTTGGTATGCTCCATGTTCTTTCCATGGAAAATCGCTTTGTTATTCCTCTTTCTATTAATGCTGAAATAGGGATAGATTATGTCGATAAGGCAAGGGTTATAAAGGATTATTTGACAAAAAATTTCGGAATTATTGGTTCATTTGCCTTAAGCTCTGAACATGAGGGAAAATTTGGTATTAAGTTAGGATATGACAACGCCGTTGACGTACTTGAATTAAAGAATATTGTTGGAGATCAAAATGTAATTTTGGATTATGATCAGGTTATGAAAGAAGCAGGCAATCAGTCCTTGGTTTTTAATATTGAGAAGGAAAAAATATTTTTGAATTTGGTTTTAGTCGCTGACTTTGAAGCGGCAAAAAAGAGTATATTGGAAATTATTGATGAAGATGTATATGAGCTTAAATCACTACAGACTTTGAAAGTGAAACTTTTTGGTATGATTGATAAGTTAATGCATGGGCTAATGAGTCTCAATGAACGTAGTGAGTATAGAGGTCATATTGACCAGAAAAGTCTTGAAAAACTCTTGAATGCTGCAAGTATACCTGAGTTAAAAAAGACGATTGAAGATATTTTTAACCGTCTTATTGATTTTTCAGAGCAAGAAAAGGAAGAACATAAAGAAAAAAGTCAGGATAAGATAGAAGCAGTTATAACTTATATTTCACAACACTATGAAGACCCGAATTTGACCGTCTCTCAGATTGCTCAAGCCATGGAGATGGGGATTTCCAATTTGTCAAAATTCATGAAAAAGGAAATCGGACAATCGACCTTGGATTATGTGCATTATTTAAGAGTGGAAAAGGCAAAAAAATATCTTCTTGAAACAAATAAGAATTTAGAAGAAATTGCAGAAGAAGTCGGCTATTATAATTACCGGACATTGGTATCTCGTTTTAAAAAACAGGAGGGCATTACGCCAACTCAATTCAGGGAAAATATCCATTAAAACAATAAAAATGTATACTATTTTAATAACCCCCACTCTACAAAAAGAGTGGGGGTTTTATTTGTATAAGATCTATTCATTTTCATCATGAAAATACTGGCTCAAAAATGAAGACCCTAGGGGTGAAAAGCCTGTAAAATCAAGGATTTAAAAGAAGTTCAAAAATGAGTACCTCCACAAATACGCGGTCTATACTTGGACTAGTGATAAGCGTATAGTAGATACTGTCCATGGGACGCGAAACTTATATATAATAAAAAATTGGAGGTAGTTGCATGAAATCAACAAAAAAATTATTATCCATCCTACTTGTGCTTGCTCTTGCAGTATCCTTATTTTCTGGGTGCGGTAATTCAGAACAAGTTGATGACAATGATGACTCTGTAGGAACTAAAACAGAGGACACAAAATCAGAAGACAGCACAGATGATAATCAAACTGACACGACAGAAACTGAAGTAGCAGACGAAGAAATGGCTGAAATAACCATGATGATTCTTTCACTTGCACCTATGGGAGAAGGCGTAGTTGCAGTTGAAGAAGCAGTCAATGCTATTACAGAAGCAGAAATTAATACCCACGTAACGCTTCAATATGTAGAACCTGGTCAGTATTCACAACAGTTAAACTTAGCTCTTGCTGGAAACGAAGACATAGACATCATTCACTTGACACCGATTCCACCAGCAGGCTTTTCAGCTTTGACTAGTAACAATGCCTTGGTTCCATTGGATGACTTAATGGATAAGTACGGTCAAGAGACTTTAGATATTTTAGGTGACCTAGTTAGAGGTACTAGTATCAATGGTGAGATCTATGCATTGCCATGTAATAGAGATATGGCTATGGCAGGTTATACTTTGATGAGAACAGATATGTTAGAAGAGACAGGCTTACTTGAAAAAGCACAGAATATGAAAACCTGGTCAGAATATGAAGAAATTTTGACAACCATTACAGACAAATATGATGTCTACGGTACAGGTAATGTTGATGCTGAAGGTACTGTTATTACTTCAATTGGTATGTGGTATGGAGAAGATAGTTTCGCAGATAATAGTGTTTATGATAACCTTGGAGATAGCCAAAAATTAATAGCTTCAGATGAAAACGGTAAGGTTCTTAGTTACTATGAAACCGAAGATTACCAAAAAATGATTGCACGAGTAAGAGACTGGTATGAAAAAGGTTTAGTTTATCCTGATGCAGCTATGAGTGAAGACTTAGGTGATATTCTTATTAAAAATAATGTTATCTTCGCACAAACAATTATCGGTGAATTAGGTGCAGATGTTACTCATGGTGCTGCTGCCGGTCATGATTTAACCGGATTTAAAATAACCAGTGCGCCAATCGGATCAGGAAACATTCGTAAATTTGGATGGGCAATACCTACTGTATCCAAAGAACAAGAAGCAGCGGCTAAGATGTTGAACCTGATGTATACCAATACTGATATCAACAATATTTTGGCATGGGGTATTGAAGGCAGAGACTATGAAGTTGTTGACGGTGTTGCTAAGTTCCCAGAAGGTGTTTCAGCAGAAAATGTTGCCTATCATACAGCTGATTTCCTATATGGAAATCAATTCATAACATTGCCTTGGGATGGGAATCCAGCAAATATTCGTGACATGGTTGAAGAAGAAATGGAAGCCTGTGGCGTATCACAATATCTTGGATTCAGTGCTGATACTACAGTGATTACAAATGAACTTACAGCACTTACTAATGTGACCAATGAATATGTACCGGGATTAGCAGCAGGTATATTAAGTGAGAATGATTATAATGATTTTATTGCAAAATTAAAAGCTTCAGGCATCGACAAAGTTGTTGCAGAATATCAGAAACAACTTGACGAGTGGTTGGCAAATCAATAAGAATTATCCGCCGGTCATTTCAAGTATGAAGTGGCCGGCTTTCAGTTTGCGATTCGTTTTAATTTTAGCGGATTGAATATAAAAGGCTAAAAAGAAAGGAGACCTATACAATGAATAAGATGATTCCGGGTATCGGGCATCAAAAGGGCATTAGGATAGAATTGATTATTCTAGGTGCCATATCTTTTTTTATGTTGTTATTACCGTTTGTATCATATTCATATAAAAAGAAGGTTTATACTATATCAGGCTTGGAATCCATTTCAGGAAAACTGGTCATGGCAGGAAAGGTAGAGGTAACACCTAATCTCTTCTTGATTGCACTAGCTATTGTATTTTTATTGGTTATACTTTTAGGAGTTTTTGCCAATAGATTCAATGTAGGTAAGACAGGAAAAATACTTTTAGTAATAGGGATTGCGGAAGTGATTATACAAACTATTGCTATTCAACAGCTAAAAGGACAACTAGAGGCTTCAAAGGATATCAGTCTCACTTTTGGCGCTATTATTTTAGTTCTTATAGGTATTGCAACCATTTTTTACGCCATGCTTCTTCTAAAAGAAGCACGTATTATGTCGGCTCTGGATTTTATGGTTATACCAGGCCTTCTATACCTTTTGGTCAATAATTATATACCAATGGCAGGTGTGTTGATCGCTTTCAAAAAAATTGACTATAGCGTAGGCGTTTTGAAAAGCCCATGGATTGGGTTTGAGAATTTTAAATATTTGTTTACGACTAATGATGCCTTCATCATAACTCGAAATACCTTAGGCTATAATATGATTTTCATTATTCTAGGTAATGTGATGGGTATTGTTGTCGCCATTGCTTTGGCTGAGATTTTCTCTAGACGATTACAAAAGTTTTTTCAGACATCGATTTTATTGCCACATATGATTTCCATGGTTATTGTCGCCTATATCGTTTATGGATTTTTAGGCAATCAATCGGGATGGATCAATAATGCTATATTAGCAGATGATGCAACAATTAACTTTTATCAGGAAAAGCTATATTGGCCATTTATACTTATCTTTGTTAATACGTGGAAAATGTTGGGTTATAGCTCTATTATTTATTTGGCTTCTGTAGTTAGTATTGATAAAAGTTTATACGAAGCGGCTTATGTTGACGGTTGTGGTCGATTAAAACAGATTACTAAGATTACACTTCCCTTGTTAAAGCCAACGGTTATTACCTTGTTTTTGATACAGGCAGGCCGAATTTTCTATTCAGATTTTGGATTATTCTATCAGGTGCCAATGAATTCAGGCATACTGTTTTCTGTAACTCAGACAATAGATACATATGTATACCGAAGCTTGCTTCAGAGTAATAATATCGCTATGGCATCTGCTGCAGGTGCTTATCAGTCAGTAGTCGGTTTCATATTTGTACTGGTCATCAATACGGTTATTCGCAAAGTGGACAAAGAAAATGCGCTGTTTTAGGAGGAAGTCATGTCATCAAAAGTAAAAGGAAAAGATGAATATATATTTCAATTTGTTATTACGACTTTACTTGTGATTCTAGCCTTATGTGCTCTTTTGCCCTTTTGGCTGTTGATTATGTCCTCTTTCACAAGTGAAGAGACCCTACTTAAAGAAGGTTATAAGTTCTTAACTGATAAAATAAGTTTTTACTCTTACGAGTATATGTTTATCACCAATGCTAAACGAATTTTTCAGGCTTATGGTATCACCTTCTTCATTACCATTTTTGGTACGACTTTAAGTCTCCTGATTGGTCCCCTTTTGGCATATCCACTATCCAGAAGCGATTATAAAAGAAGGAAGCTCTTTACCCTGCTAGTCTTTTTTACTATTTTATTTAATGGCGGTTTGGTGCCTCAGTATATTATGTGGACCCAACTCTTTCATTTGAAAAATAGTATATGGGCATTGGTTTTCCCAAACTTGGTATTTAATGGATTTTATATAATGTTATTTAAAAATAGTTTTAAGGCAACTATACATCCGGCCTTGATTGAAGCAGCTAAAATAGATGGAGCCAGTGAATTTATGATTTATAGAGTCATTGTTATGCCACTTTCAAAGCCAATATTGGCTACAGTTGGTTTGATGATTGGATTAGGCTACTGGAATGACTGGATGAATGGTCTCTATTATATTAATAAACCTGATTTATTTAGTCTTCAGGTACTTTTGAATAATATTATGAACAATATCAATACCCTGGCAACCATGTCTGAACTTTCAGCACAGGGGGCTTCTATGGATTTACCGGGTAGAGGTATAAGGATGGCTATGGCAGTTATCGGTGTATTACCGATTATGATCTTATATCCATTCTTCCAAAGATACTTTATTAAAGGTATTTCCATGGGTAGTGTTAAAGGATAATAATTAGATCGTTGACGAAAGGATGAGGCGAAGATGTTTGATGATTTTTTAATTCGAAAAGACAGTTTGGAGAATATAGTTCAAGATGGAAAAGTGACAGGCTTTAAATTTGCTGTAAGAATAGCGGATTATCGAGGGTGTTTCCTTAGCTTGGTCAACGGCTATTATGTTGAATGTGATGGAGTGAAATATCCAGTGACAAAGCAAAGCTTTGAAATCAACGGTAAGCCACCAAGAAGTTTTGAAGTGATTAAGACATGTATCTGGGAACACTGGGATTATGATGATGAAGCATTTATTCATGTTAAAAAACCAGGTGGTTTGAAAGAAGGTAAACATGAAATCTTTCTACAGCAATCAGTTCTTTCACAGTATGGTTATATGCCATGGGATGAAGAATGGCTGAAAAACCCACCGGTGCCAGGCGGTGGTGCTGGATCAGGTAAAACTAATACGATTAGTAAGTTTGTGTTAGAGCTTCAAAATAGGGAGGTGTAGACATGGGGATTAAGACAGGTGTTTCTTTTTATTCTTATCAACAGGAACAATTTTTCAAGAGAATGAATTGGAAGGACATGATTGTAGAGGTCCATGATGTCCTGAAAACTGACGGAGTAGAGATTATTGATGAAGCAATTATAAGAAAATATCCTTTTCCGACAGAAGAGTTTATTTTTGACTGGAACAATGAAATGGCCCGTTATGATATGAAAGCGGTAACCATGGATATTTATCTAGATGTACATCAGTTTAGAACCCACATTATGAATTACCGAGAGGCGGCTGAACGTTTAAAAAATGATATTAAGATTGCGTCTAAACTTGGTTTTGAAAATGTTAGGGCCTTATGCTTAGTACCGACAGAAGTTATTGAAATGGCTATTCCAACAGCTGAAAAATATAATGTGCGTATTGGAAAAGAAATTCATGCGCCCTTGCCTATAAAGGCCGGGCTCAATCATGGTAAAATCGACCCGGTTATGGACCCAAGAATGGTGGATGAGCTTATGGAGTTGATCAATCGGACAGGAACCAAGCATGTGGGACTTGTACCAGATTTTGGTGTCTTCCAACATTCCCCTACTGATTTAGCGATAGATTATTTCTTCCGTCATTATAACCAAGATATGATCCATATGATTCTGGAAAAAAGTGCTGAGGGTTATAATACAGATGATATATTAAAAATGATGGATGAGAAATATCCTGGACATGGCATGCATTTTATGACCTTAGGTGCCATCGCCATCAATGAGTCTTCAGCAAGACCGGAAGACATTATTGACATCATTCCTCATATCGTCAGTATACACGGTAAGTTTTACCACATGACGGAGATAGAAGGTAAACCTGGTCAGTTTGAAGATAAAGCTATTGATTATGCGACTCCGATTAAGTATTTAAAAGAGCATGGTTTTAAAGGTTATATTAATTCGGAGTTTGAGGGACAACGGTATTGTCACGATAGAGGTGAAGCACATATGATTGATGAAGTAGAACAAGTTAGACGTCATCATGAGATGCTAAACAGGTTGATCAAGGAGGCGTAGTTATCTTTTGATACACAATAGACAGAGCTAGACACCAAGGACAGAAAATACATATGTTTTTTGTCCTTGACTCGTTTTGTTGAAAAGCTGGACCCGAGATGATTGACAAAAATACAAGCTTTTCTTATCAAAAAGATACAAGGCAAAATACAACTTTTTCTATAGAATAAATTAAGAAGATATTATTTGTTAAAGAAGAGAATGATAAAGATAAAAAAATAAGTATAAAAGGAGAAAAGAAATGAGTAAAAAAGTACGAGTAGCAATTGTAGGATGTGGTGGTATAGCTAATCAAAAACATATGCCCTCCCTAAAGGCGAATAAGGACAAAGCAGAAATTGTAGCTTTTTGTGACATTATTGAAGAAAGGGCTGTTAAAGCAGCTAAAGATTTTGGTACTCAAGATGCGAGAGTGTATACAGATTATAAAAAAATGCTTGCAGATAAGGATGTGGACTTTGATGTGGTTCATGTTTGTACACCAAATGTTGCCCATTGCCCAATAACTGTTGCTTCTTTTGAAGCTGGTAAACACGTTATGTGTGAGAAACCAATGGCTCATGATGTTGCTGATGCTCAAAAGATGATGGATGCTTGGAAGAAATCCGGTAAGAAATTTACCATTGGCTATCAAAATAGATTTAGAGAAGATACGACACATCTTCATGCTTCTTGTGAAGCAGGAGAATTAGGAGAAATTTATTTTGCTAAAGCACATGCCCTTCGACGTCGTGCTGTACCTACTTGGGGTGTTTTCCCTAACAAAGCTTTACAAGGTGGCGGACCACTTATTGATATCGGAACGCATGCTTTGGATATTACCCTTTGGATGATGGATAATTATAAACCTGTTTCTGTTACTGGTCAGGTATTTTATAAATTAGGACGTCAAGAAGACGGTCCTGCTGGTAACGTTTTCGGGCCTTGGGATCCGGAAACATTTGAAGTTGAAGACTCTGCCTTTGGATTGATTAAGATGGAAGATGGCTCGACTGTTTATCTGGAAGCTTCATGGGCATTAAATATACTAAAATCTATGGAAGCGTCTACAACACTTTGTGGAACTAAGGCAGGTGCAGAAATTCATCATGGTGGGTCATATCCAAAAGATGAATTAGTCTATAACTTGGTTGAACATAATCAATTAATGGAAAAAAATATTTCCCCTGCTGGTATCGTAGACTTCTTTGAGGGTGGAGCTTCAGCTGAAGGTGTAAAAGAACAGGAACAATGGATGAATGCAATATTGAATGATACACAACCTTTGGTAAAACCGGAACAAGCTTTTGTTGTGACCCAAATTTTGGAAGCTATTTATAAATCAGCTGAAACCGGTAAAGAAGTCATATTATAATCAGATAAAATCGGTGAAGAGGTTATACTGTAATCATTTGAACCGGAAAAACGAATATTGAAGTTACAGAGAGGAGCTTTCACATGTTTCCAAAGCAGATGTACAATCCTGAAGGATTTACTAATATAGAAGAAAACGGTCAAATCGTTGGCTTCGAGTTTGAGATGAAAATACAATATTATCGTGGTATAACCTTATCCATAATCAGGAATATTGAGGTTGAAGTGGATGGAGTCCAGTATGATAGGGAAGCAATTCGTTTCACAGTCAACGGGGAAACTTTTACCCTTGAGGAGATGAGAACAGTCATCAGCAATCGTTGGCTTTTTGGCCAATATGCTAAGGTGACGGTGGTCACTGAAGGCGGACTTGAAAAGGGTAAGCATCATATTAAGTGTACTCAAACTATTGCACCATCCTACATGCCCCATATACTTGTTTATTCCGGTGAGTTTGATTTTGAGATATAGGAGGTCCCAAGATGAGTTACGATATTAAACGAAGTGTATCATTATACAGTTACCAACAGGAATATTATGAAGGTAAACTAGATTTAGAAGGCTGTATAAGGGAAGCGTCAAAAGCGGGTGCTACAGGTATCGAATTGTTAGCTGAGCAGATGATGGATGATTTCCCTCTAGTGACTGATGAATTTAAAGAACAGTGGTTCGGATGGATGAAAAAATATAAGACAGAACCGACCTGCTATGATGCATTCCTTGAAAATCATATTTATGATAATAGGACGTTAACACTGAGAGAACAAGTAGATATGATGAAGAGAGACATTTCCATTGCATCTGAACTGGATTTTAAAACCCTGAGGACCTTGGTAGCGACCCCCTTAGATGTTATTGAAGGTAGCCTAGAATATGCTGCCCAAAAAGATGTAAAAATCTGTATAGAAGTTCATTCACCTTTTTCCCTAAACTCTGGATGGGCAGAGGGATACCTAAAGATGATTGAAAAAACAGGAACCAAGCATTTTGGTTTTATGCCTGACTTTGGTATCTTTTGTAATGATATTCCTGATGCTTTACGTGAACAGGCATTTCGGCTGGGAGCAAGTAAGGAAGGGGTAAAGATTGTCGATGATGCTTTTAGAAGCAGGGTGGACAAAGGCTTTACAAAAATCAAATATGATTTGAATCTGGGACGTGCTCATAAAGCATATATGGAAGCAAACGGTTTCCCTCAACTCATGGAAGCACTGAAGAAGGCCGGAGCCAATGAGGCGGACTTTAGATATGCAGGCGAATCATTTCAATACACATGGAATGACCCAAAAGATGTTATTGATAATATTGAATATATCTATCATACTCATGCTAAGTGTTATAACTTAACAGAAGACTATATTGAGCCATCAATGCCTTTGCAAGAAATTATTGATGCATACAAAAAGGCAGGTTACAAGGGCTATCTTTCAACAGAGTATGAGGGTAACCGTCTTTTGAACGATGCACTAGAAGTTGATAGTATTGAGCAAGTTAGACGTCATCAGGAGGCTATGAAAAGGGCTATTGAAGGTTAAATGAAAATGAGTCATTAAAATTTATGAGGTGAAATCATGCGAAAATTTGAAACAGATGTAGTCGTTATTGCAGCAGGACCTTCTGGTTTAGCTGCAGCAGTTCAGGCGGCTGAAGATGGAGCTCGTGTTATAGTACTTGAAAAAACAGCAGCAGCAGGTGGCGCAGCAAATATGGGAATGGGACCACTGGGTATTGGAACACGTTACCAGAAACAACAGATGGTTGATATTACAGTAGAAAAAGCTTTTAACATGTTTATGGAATACACCCATTACAATGTAGACGCTAGATTGGTCAAGCGATATTTTGAAGAATCATCTGAAACTATCGAGTGGTTGGAAGATAAAGGTGTGGAGTTTGAAGGTGCTTTTAAATACTTCCCTAAATCTGAAGCTACTTGGCATATTGTTAAGACAGATCAAGGTATTGGACCTAGAGCAGCATCCTTCATGGTTAGAGCTTTATATGAAACAGCAGTTGAAGCAGGTGTCCAATTTATGATGGAGACCCCAGCTAAACATATTATAAAAAAAGACGGTGTTGTCGTTGGTGTTAAAGCAGTGGATAAGTCAGGCGAAGACATTGAGATTGCCTGTAAGGCAGCAGTTATTTGTACCGGAGGTGCAGGTGCCAATAAGAAGTTGATCAAGTCAGAAACAGGTTTGGACCATGGTGAAAACCTATTTAGCTTTGCTATTCCAGGCTTAATGGGAGATGGACTTGAGATGGCTTGGGAAGCCGGTTCCGACCGCTTACCGGTACGAATTGAGATGGCTGCCTCTATTGAAGGTATGGATGAACTTCCCCAAAGTATATCTAATGTATTCAGCCAACCGAATCTTCTGGTTAATAAGCATGGAAAAAGAGTTATGAATGAAGATCAAATGCAAAATGCTACATATCTTTCTAATGTTGCCATGCATCAAAAAGATAAGGTGGTCTTTTCCATCGTTGACTCGTCAATTGTTAAGGACTATGTCAGAAATGGTGTAGATAATGTGAGTCTAGTTCGAACAAATCCGGATGTTTCTGATTTCTTTGAAGGGATTCAGATGGCTAAAGACAATAATAATAAGGATGTAGTTGTCGCTGATACGATTGAGGAACTTGCAGAACTGGCTGGTATTGATCCTGAAACTCTCGAGGAAACCATTGATGACTACAATGATTACTGTGACGAAGTTGATGAAGAGTTTTTCAAAGACAAACGTTATCTAAGACCGATTGTTAAACCACCATACTATTGTGCTAAGTTTAGACCTGGTGGTTACGGTACAGTTGGTGGTATTCGTATCAATGAATATGCTGAAGTATTGAACAAGGACTTTGATGTTATCCCGGGACTGTATGCAGCAGGTTCAGATGCTTGTAATATCTATGATGACTCTTATATGTTTTTATTACCTGGGAATTCCATGGGATTTGCAGTTAACACCGGACGGTTTGCAGGTATGAGTGCTGTGGAATATATAGAGGACTAACTAGAAATATTCTGCTTTAATATATGAGCTGAGTTGGAAGAATAAGTTTGACATTATTGAGGCAGGCATAAGCCTGCCTTTGAAGTAGAAAGTTACAAGATCATAGATGACGTGTAGGGCCTATGATGTTATTTTAGGAGGAATAAAAATGGCAGTAATTACAATCAACGGCAGAAAACTTCAAGTACCTGATAATAAGCGGGTACTTGATTGTGCCTTAGATGCTGGTATATATATACCCCATTTGTGTCATCATCCCGATTTAAGTGAATTGGGATCATGTCGCATGTGTATCGTTAATTTGGAAGGCCAAGACAAGCCGGTTACATCCTGTACATTAAAAGCAAAAGATGGTATGGATATAAAAACAGAAAGTGATGAAATTATCCGTTTGCGTCGTTTGGCATTGGAGCTGATTCTTGCAGGACATCCTGAGTGTACTTCTTGCCCTAAATATGGCAACTGCGAGTTGCAGATGCTTATTCAATATGTAGGCCCTAAGACAGGGAGAATGCATGAAAGGACTAAAGGTTTTAAAACCGAGGAAGCCAATCCTATGTTCATACACGACATGAATCGTTGTATTGTTTGTGGAAGATGTGTTAGAGCTTGTAATGAATTACGGGGTGTTGAAGTACTTCAGTATAAGAAGAAGGAACTGGAGACTTATGTTGGAACCCTTCATGATCAATTGCTTTCTGATGCAGATTGCCGTTTCTGTGGTGCCTGTGCAGAAGTTTGTCCAACGGGAACTATCCGTGATAAGATCCAGGCAGCTGAAACAGAAGTGACTAAAAAGGATGCAGCAGTTCCCTGTTCCTATGCCTGCCCTGCACATACAGATGTTCCTAGGTACGTTCGTTTTGCAAAAGAAGGAAAGTACGATGAAGCAGCAGCAGTAATTAGGGAAAAAGTGCCTTTCCCAAGTGTTTTGGGTCATATATGTAATCATGTCTGTGAGGCAGAGTGTAATAGGGGTGAAGTGAATGAAGCCATTTCTATTCGTAACATCAAACGCCAAATCGCTGAAGGTGATACAGGTTTATATTGGAAAGGTAAGGGAAAACAGCTGGAATCAACAGGACATCGGGTTTGTGTTGTGGGTGCAGGACCAGCAGGGCTAACAGCCGCCTATTATCTTAGAAAGCAAGGTCATGATGTTACCATTAAAGAAGCTTTGGCTGAGCCGGGAGGTATGCTTCGATATGGTATACCTGAATATAGACTACCAAGAAGCGTGATTGTTGAGGAAGTGGAAGTCATCCGTGATGCAGGTGTAAAGATAGAACTAGGTAGGAGGATAGAATCCATATCAAGTTTGAGAGAAAGTTATGATGCAGTACTTGTAACAATTGGTGGACACAAGGGTGTAAGGTTACCAATAGAAGGTAATGACCTTCCAGGTGTTCTTGTTAATACGGAATTTCTGAGAAAGGCAGCCTCCGGTGAGGACACAGGAATGGGTGAAGAGGTTATCGTTCTAGGTGGTGGGAATGTAGCCTATGACTGCGCTAGAACAGCAGTCCGTCTTGGTGCTAAAAAAGTAAGTCTGGCTTGTTTGGAATCTAGTGAAAACATGCCAGCAGATACAGAAGAAATTGACCAAGGACAGGAAGAAGGTATTACCCTTTATCCAGGTAGAACTTTTGAGCGTATTTTAGGTGATAAGCATGTGGATGGTCTTGAAGTAATGAAGGTTAAGTCCTTTACTTTTGATGAAAACAGACGACCGGTTATCGTTAAAGAAGAAGATTCCCAGGAAAAAATATATGCTGATACTATTATTTTTGCAGTTGGTCAAAAACCGGAGTTGATGGACGAGGAAACTCTGGAAGCTAGTCGTGGTTATCTTGTGGTGGACAAGCAACTTAAAACTACCAGTGATGGGATCTTTGCAGCAGGAGATGTTATCTATGGTACGACTTCCGTCGTAAAAGCCATTGCCTCAGGTAGAGAGGCTGCTCAGAATATTGATATATATTTAGGTGGTGATGGTGATATTAAAGAAAGCTTGGCACCAGTACAGGAAGTGGATGATTTTATTGGTAAATGTCCAGGATTTGCATACGAAAAAAGACAGGAAAGTAACTTGACACCTGTTGAGCTTAGAAAAGATAATTTTGATATTGTAGATTTAGGCCTAGGTCATGAAAAGTCCTGTCAAGAATCTGACCGCTGTCTTCAATGTGATCTTCGTTTGAAAATACAACAGGCAAAAACATGGAGTGATTATTCCGATCAAGGAGAGGAGGTCTGATTGTGATGGGTTTAGAAAAAATTGAAATGCTGAATAAAGAAGGTATACTGGACTTAGTCAGAAAATCAGGTATTCGTGAGTATAGTGAAAGACTATATACACTCTCAACATATTGGGAAGAGCATAGGGTAGCTAATAATCGCGAGGGCAGGCCGGTTCGGGTGATTGCATCTATTGATAATAGTGACATTGAAGGTGTATTACTTCAACTCCTGAAAGATGAGCCTGAAAAAATAATGGAAGGCTTGGTATTGGCGTGTAAAGCCATAGACGGTGAGGAAAAGATTCTTCAGATACCAGCATATGCTCCAGAGCTCGTAGACCTTTTGAAGGACACCGCTGACATTTACGGTATAAAACTTGAAACAGGTATTGTAGATATGCGTGATGTAGAATCTAGTGTGGTTCATCATATTGCAACCATGAAACAACTTGTCGAAGTTATAGACGGCCAATACGAAGATGTTATTTATGTTCAAGGGAATGATGGAGAACTGACTAAAGTTCAACCTTCTATGAAAGTTAGTGAATTGGTAAACATAGAAGGTTTAAAGGCAGTTGAAGTTGGATACGATTTACTTCTACCTGATGAGCTTGATATTTGTCTTGAAGATGCAAGAATAACCAATGGTATAATAAGAACTTATTCTCAGGATTCATGTTTTGTCCATGAAACTCAAGAGAAAATGTTGAAATACAATCATCAAAGTTGTGGTAAATGTGTTTTTTGTAGAGAAGGCCTCATCCAGATATATGGAATTGCCAAGCAAAGTGCACAGGGAAAAGGACATGTAGAATCCTTGCCTTTAATTGAAGAAATCGGTGATGCCATGGTTGACGGAAGTTTATGCAGTGTCGGTCAACGGTCTTCTTTATTTGCTGTTGGTGCTGTCAAAAAATTTGCTGATGAGTTCAGTAGTCATATAAAGAAAAAAGAATGCCAGGCAGGTGTTTGTTTGTCTATGGAAGTCATCTACATAGATCCTATTGCTTGTACCGGATGTGGTGACTGTATAGATGTATGTCCAGTTGACTGTATTGACGGTAAAGCCGGATATATTCATATGATTGACGAGTTTGACTGTAGCAAGTGTGGTAAATGTATTGATGTCTGTGAAGAAGAGGCTATTTTTAAGACTTCAGGGAAGTTACCTAAACTACCCAATCGATTGACAAAAGTAGGTAAGTTCAAGAAGAAGAGGAATAGATAATGTAAAATTGTGAGGTGTCTTGGAAGTGCTAGCGTTGACAGAAGGAAATACTTGAAGTAAAATTTTCATATAAGCATATATACTAAATAGAGTGAAAGGTATTAATCACTGTAATGCTCTATGAGGCAATACGTAAGACAATAGTTTAAGTCATAGAAAGTATAGAGGTATGCGGAATGAAGATGAAAATCGCGAAAGTTTTGACTTGGCTGGGTTTAGGTGCTATGACAGGAGGCCTCTTAAATGGTTTTATTAATGGTGATTTCTTAAAGGATGGGAAAAGTCTATTGGAAAACCCATGGGGTCTTATGTCGATGATTGATCTATATGTAGGGTTTACATTGTTTTCCATGTGGATTTTCTTTAGAGAGAGAAACTTGCTTAAGTCAATCTTGTGGACTATTGGAATGATGGTTTTAGGTTTTTTTACAGCTTGTATTTATATACTCTTGGCTTTATACGGAAGCAAAGGAAGTTGGGATCGTTTCTTTAAGGGTAAAGGTGCTACCAATGATTAAGAATCAGTGGTATGCCATATTGGAGAGTAAAGAAGTTAAACAAAAGCCCCTAGGCGTTACTCGCATGAATGAAAAACTTGTCTTGTGGAGGGACGATGCTGGTCAGATTCAATGTATTTATGATCAATGTTGCCATCGAGGAGCCAGTCTGTCACTTGGATGTCGGGTTGATCATCAAATAGAATGTCCTTTTCATGGATTCTTGTATGATGGCAGGGGAAAGGTGACATTAATTCCAGCTAATGGAAAGGCTGCAATTGTTGAGAAACGATATAAAGTTCATAGTTATTGGGTCGAGGAAGCATATGGCTTTATTTGGTTATGGTACGGTGATCCATTAGATGAAAATAAACCAATGATTCCTTTTTTTGAAGAATTGAAAGAAGGGTATTTGTATCAGACTAGATCTGAAGTCTGGGATGTTCACTACACCAGAGCTATTGAGAACCAGCTTGATGTTGTGCATCTACCATTCGTTCACAAGAAAACTATTGGTAGAGGAAAGAAAAGTCTTGTTCATGGACCTGTAGTTGAATGGAAAGATGATTTGATGACTTTCTATGTTCATAATGTTCCAGATGACGGAAGGACACTAGCTATGAAAGCGGGTGAAATTACAGAATATGAAAGATTTTTTCATCTTCAGTATCTTGTTCCTCATTTATGGCAAAACTGTATTTCTGATAAGGTCCGTATCTTTATAGCCTTTGTTCCGATTGATGATAGCCATACAAAATTATATCTTAGATTTTATCAGAATTTTATGACACTTCCTTTATTGGGCCCAATAATTACAGGATTAAGCAATCTTTTTAATCTTAAAATACTTCACGAAGACCGGAGGGTTGTCTTGACCCAGATACCAAAGAAAACAGAACTTCGTATGGAGGAACTGCTTATACCAGGTGATTTACCTATTGTTGAATTTCGAAAGAAGAGAGAGAAGCTAAAAAACCAAGAAGAGTAAACTGTTTTTGGGTTTTTTTCATGCTTATGATTGCTATAAGTGTTTTAACGATAAAAGTATGATGGGTAATGGGAATCTCTTAAGACCTCATGTGGTCTATGTGATTAGAAAATGGGAGGAATGAGAGTGGACAGAAGTGAATTTTTTAAGAAATTTAGGATGACAGAGCAAGTTTTCTCTAGGTGCAATTATGATTGGAAAGAGCTTGAGGACATTTACGAAAACTACATCAATCTAAAAAGTCAATTGGATGCCTATGCCATCCAGCTAGTTGATGAGATAAAAGAATTCCAGCAGGTCCACTCAGTAAAGTTTAGAACCAAGGATCCTGAACATCTTATTGAGAAAATTATTCGTAAAAACATCAAAAATCCAGACTTTCATCCAAGACCAGATAACTACTGTGGTATGATCAATGACTTAATTGGTATTAGGATTCTTCATCTTTTTAAAGAAGATTGGGAGTCAATCCATCATATCATTATGGAAAGATGGGAACTGAAAGAAAGGGTTGTTGCAAACATTAGGCAGGGTGATTCACGAAACCTTATTGATAACTACAGTAAAAATGACTGTGATATTAAGGTTCATCCTTCAGGCTATCGATCAGTTCACTATTTAATTCGTCTCCTACTTGATGATTTAGACCTATTTGCTGAAATACAGGTCCGCACCATATTTGAAGAGGCTTGGAGTGAGATTGATCATGCTATTCGCTATCCATATTATATGGATAACAATATTTTTTCTGATTATCTTGAGATTATTAACCGTTTGGCAGGGAGTGCAGATGAAATGGGTTCATTCATTCGACGCCTACGTGTCGAACTTAATGAGATTGACTCTAACCACAGACAAGAGATAGAAGCTAAGAATTTGATTATCGGAGACTTAAAGCAGAATATAGAATCTTTGGAAATCGACCTAAGAAAGAAAGAAGAGTTAGAAGAAAAACTGGAACAGCTGAATCGCAATATTTCAACGAACACAAAACAATCACTAACATTAAAGAGTGATGCATCCATAGGGTTTAATAGGACAGGTGAATAGGCCTGTCCGAAGTGCTAATCTCCCTATCTAGATGTTAATTTCTGTTAACGTTCCGAGTGCTCACAACATCCGTCAGCTCTCACAAAGCCGGACCCAATAAAACTGATAGATTTTGAAAACACTCTCTTAGGTGAAGTTCATCTAACGTTTTTCAGTTTAGGAAGCCAAGGTGCATACAGGGCGAGCTCATGGGTGTGAGCTTGCGACCCCCTAATGTAGGTGTGACTCAGTTAGCGAAGGTATTTTGCTGAATCGTATGTTTATGCGGTAATTTACGCCGATTTCCAATTATTTATCTCTCTCTTAAGTCTTTCAATATCACGCTCTTTATCGTCATAATATATAGTGTGCATTCCTATTTCTAGAGGTGCAATTAAATTATCCTTCGTATTGTCTATAAAAACATATTCATTTGGTTCTGCCGAAAAAGCCTCAATTGCCTTATAAAATATTTCTTTATTTTTTTTGCTTATGCCAACCTCTGCTGATATAAATATATGTTCAAAAAGTTCATACAAATTATTATGATTTACTATTGCTTCAATTCTATCTTTCTTGTTATCTGTAACGATGCCTAACTTATATCCGGCTTCTTTAAGCGACCTTACATATTCAAGCATTTTTAAATCAAGTTTGGTGTTGATAAAAGAATCATATAAAATTCTATAGTCTATTGTTGTGTTTAAATCATTACAAAACTCATCCCACATATCTTCATGTTTCTTTATACCAAGCAACAATTCTTTGTTGTGTTTTCGATAAGCTTTATCAACACTAGTATAATTAATTCCAGTTTCTTTAACAATATAATTTATGATTGTAACTGACCCGAAAGCATCAACAGTCAATACCCCATCAAAATCAAATAAAATCACTTTCAAAATACATCCTCCAAACGTAAATCTAAACCATCCATCATTATTTTCTAATTCATAAAAGTCAATATAATAATTCCAACCTGCAGCATCTTCTTGGTTCTCTGCTAGAGTACATTCAACTTTACCCAGAAGTCTAGATATTTCTTCAATCTCAGTCATATCCGTTGCCATCTACTGTTATAATGGCAGCCGAGTCAGTAGATACCCTCCGGCAATGAGACTTACCATGTTGGCAACAAAAGCATATGCAATTCGCTTTAGTAATTTCTTTTCTTTTACCAAAACAGAAAAGGCAATAATTTCTGCAAAAAATACCCAAAACTCTCCAAATAAATATGTGATAATTGGGTAACTAGCAGCTACATCGACCGAATTGATATATATATTCAACCCAATCTGTGTAATTAAATTGATTGCTAGGAAAATTACCCATGACTTCTTCTGTCTAAAGCCAAATAAGTAGAAAATAAGACATTCAATCAATAATGTCAGTATAACCCTTGAAAAGATTAACAGTATGGATCGGCTCAAAGATTTTCCAGAAGTAATTTCCATATTCTTCATATTGACAGTATACGTATTGCGATAATGACCTTTAATATCAAGATCATAGCTGTAAATCTGTCCATCCCCTGATATTACATTTAACGTGAATGTTTCCGGTTTCTCCTCAGAAAAATACGCTTTGTACCAAAATTGAGCTTCAAAGAGATAATCTATCCTTCGCCCGGATATTTTCTTGTCATCATACATCATCCATGCATCTGTCTCTATTTGACTTCCTTCTAGAATAACTACAATCCCAGGCGGTTCCGCTGAATTAGCAGATACGACTAATGGAAAAAACATTGACAATAATAAACTAAATATTATTAACGATTTTATTTTTTTTATCATATTATCCCCCCAAATGGTAATCAATATCTTAACATACCTTCATAGCAAAATTTATTGCTTGTTGATACTAACCAATTTCTATTCACCAAATACCAGCACTACATGGAAGTAGCATGGAAATTATATGGTAGGGTTTCACCTAACGGTCCGGCTGTTCCCGACGCGTGCATCCACCTTGTTTTTGTGCGTGTTGGGACCAGTCTGATAGAGGATATTGCATACGTCAACTTACCAATAACTCTAATTGTTTCCGGAAATCCTACCCATAATTATTGTATTATAGAATTTTCCATCACTATGATATCTGTCATCAATTAATCGCCCCTCTACTATAAACCCATATTTCTTATATAAACTAATAGCTTTTACATTGTCTTCAACAACAGATAATGTTATCTTCTTTAAACCAACTTGTTCAGACCATATAACAATAGCATTTAGCAATTCACTACCAATACCATAGCCCCAATAGTCACGTTCAACACATATTCCAAAATCAGCCTGATGCCTAAACCGCCTAAGTTTCTTCCCAATACATCTTGCAAAGCCAACTATTCTTCCTTCAACTTCAGCTACTAAAAACAAGCTTCTATCGTCTTTATTATCTTCAGCAATGATATTTTTGAAATCTTCACTGGATAATATCCCCTCACCATTTTCTCTATCCATAAATTCTGTCTGACTATCAATCTTTATCCTCAAATCAGCCAATGCGGTTGAATCATCTACATTAGGACATCTTAATGTCCATATCAATCCTTCATTCTCTATCTGAAACTCATTAATTCTCATAAAATCCTCTCCATAACCCAGTATGCAATGTAATGTCTTCTAACGGACCTCGGTTCACGACGTAAGGAGCTTACAGCCGCCACTCATGGCCGGGACCCTTTGGGTGGCCTAATGTGGTAGGCGACTCGGTTAGCGATCGCAGTGTCGCTGAATCGTATGATAGGCGATGTAATATACGGAGATCCTACACGTACTATAGCTTATTCGCGAACTTCCCATTCCTCTCTTAATACTCCATAGCTTACTGAATCATAGTATTCACCATCAACAATTCTTGCTTTCCTATAAACAGCTTCTTTCTTAAATCCTAACTTTTCAGCAAGCCTCATCATTCTTTCATTACCTGACCAAGTAGATAGTCCAAGCCTTATAAGTTCAGGTCGTTTTGAAAAAATCATATCAACCCACATACTCAACGCTTTATATCCTATTCCTTGTCCCCAATAATCTTCATTAAATATTACTATTCCAACTTCCATCCATAATGTCTCCTTAGATTTCCAATACCAATTAACTTGTCCAATCAAGTCATTAGTAGTATCATCTACAATTAACATCTTATTACCCATTACATTATTATCACCGGCGATAAGCTTAGCATGCATCTCTTCACCATATATGCGTAACTCTTCTACAGATGACTTCTTGTAATATGGTCCATTAAACTTATGAAATCTGCGATCAGGATGATACAAATCTATATAACTTTCAATATCATTGATCTCCATATCACGTATTAGTATTTTGCTGTTTTTATTCATTCTATAACCTCTAACTTTCATATTCAGATGACAAACATTCTATAATAATGCTAGAATAACCTTTCACAAAAGCTTCTTCTTACTCAAATTATCACACTTATTATACATCTCTTTTTCATAAATTTAAAATAGTTAGAGAACAAAATACCAAAATTTGTACAGACATGTTATTGGCTCATCCAAATATATATTTGTTTTAAAAATGACTTATAATTTCCAATTTTTGTATAGTTGAATAGAAAGCCTATAACAAAATATATTTATAAAGGCGGCAATAATAAATACTACAACCCAAAGAGGTGTATTCAATAAATGATTATATAAAAGTGCTGTAAGTGCTATATACGGAAAGAGCATAAGTGCACCGATAATATCCGCCTTTTGTGCATCAAACATATAGAAAATCAAAAATTCTATTGGCATAAAAATAACAACCAGCAGTAATCCATATGGCAGAATATGTAACTGCACAACTGCAAATATTTCTGGTTTTATCATATGTGTTACATTGGAAAAGAAAATTATAAGTGGTGTGGCAATTAAACAGAAAAGATAAATAATAATACCCCTCGCCCCTATGATTGTATTAGGTGTAACAGGTAAAATGCTGAATAACAACTTAGTCTTATATTTAGCATCATTGAAGGCAAAATTTCTCAATAGCAAATAAGACAGCATCAAAAGCCCCGTAAAGTAAATAATGATATTAGCCAAATCATTATTTATGTTAATTTGATTAAAAAACATCGGGAATAATACAACACATAGAAGTTGTAGCCAAACGATTTGACTAAGTGATGAAACCTGCATTTTTGTAAAATTAAGAAGGTTTGAGCGCATTATTTGTACCTCTTTGTATAGTACAAAATGATGTCCTCTATCGTTGGAACTTCATAAGTTGTTTTGTTCGGCAGTACCTTTTTTAGCTCTGATTTGTTATCCGTTAATCCCTCAAAGCCACATGACGATTTATTTATGCCGATAAAGAAGTTGTCATAATCAGGCAACAATGCTATACCATTACCTTTTACAATAGCGTGTTGGTCTTTTATCTCATCTTTTTTTCCCTGTAAGATAATTTTGCCATCAAATATAAGAAACAAATAATCAGCTATTTTGTCAAGATCAGAAGTGATATGCGTTGACATCAAAACAGTCTTATTATCTATTACAATATCTTTTAGTGTTTCTAAAAGTTCGTTTCTAACCAAAGGGTCAAGACCAGATGTAGGCTCGTCCAAAATAAAAAGTTCAGCACCATGTGAAAGAGCAAGCACAAGTGCGTATTTCATTCTCATTCCTCTAGATAAATCCCTGATTTTTTTGTTCTCAGGTAGTTCAAATTTTTTAATATAGAATTGATAATCATTATCATTCCATGTAGGATACATGGGGGATATTAAACTTTTCATTTTTCTTAAAGTCAAATCTTCGTAAAAATGCCCATCATCTAGAACAATCCCCAACTTTAGTTTTATATCTAACTCATTGGTAACGCTATCCATACCAAAAACCGTGATTTTCCCATTATCTGGCTTGATAATGTTCAATATGCTTTTGATGGTTGTCGTTTTACCCGCACCATTAGGTCCTACGAATCCGGTCAGCGTTCCTTTTTCAAGTGACATATTTATATTCTCCAAACGAAACCCATCGTAGCTTTTACAAAGATTGTTTATATCCAAAACAGCGTCCAATTTTATTCCTCCCAAAAGTTTTCGTGTTTTTATCCCTATAATTATGAACAATAGATAAATAAAACCTGTGTTTTCATTAAATCAAATAAGATCTTACATTCATGAAATTCACATAACACACCTTGGTAGTTTAAATCAGCGATTACTTATTATAATCTGTACATATCTCCAAAATCCTCTTTCACATTTTTAGGTTTTCAATACGTATACCCAAACAATCGTCTACTCATCAAGAAACCCATCTGTGTTATTCTGATATATAAGTACAACTTTTCTAGTTTTTCGCTTACCATAAATCTGGTAAAATTGTTCCCTTCTATTTCTAGGATGTGCTTTACTAAACAATGAAGTTATACTTAAAGCTGAATTATACGCATCACTTTGCAAATCCAATATTAAAGCATCTAAAAAATACCTTCATTGCACTATAATAGTTACTATAAATTAATCTAAATTGAACAATCCATATTTGTCGAAGAGGGGAATTTCATATAAGGGACCTCTGCTTATAACTCAAATTCTATTGAGCTTTCTTACTTCAATTGCCAGCAGTATACTAAAAGTAATCTCAAATATCACCATTAATATTGCCAACACATATACATCAAAAATATTGCCCACTATTAGTGCTGTAATTGGCACTAGTAATGACATCACTCCATATGTTTTGGAAACATACAGCCAAGCATACGGTAACAAATGTGCTCCAAATATTATTGCTATAACCATGACCATTTTATCTGGGACGGTTGGATACACCCACATTGCTATTAACAAATAGATAATCTGATTGAGTGAAAACAATAGTCCAAGTTGATTCAACGGATTTTTCGTGTCGCTAAACTCTACTTTTATAACCTTTGATATCATATATGCCAGGGGAACTAATGGTGCAGTCGCACAAAAAGTTAGCAAATTCTTAGTTAGTATAGGTAAATTGGTAATATGTATGATTGCTACTAATGTCCATATAAGAATAGATCCTAGAATGAAATGCAACCCCTTTTTTTGTTTCCTAGCACAGTCCTGTCTCAATTGATTTAAATCCATTTTATATTCTCCTTTTTTTAAGTAGTGCGTTATGTCATCTGACGTCTGTCGGTTTACGATGTTTGCTCTGACCCTCAATGCCTTTCTCCAAAGAGAGTGAATATGCGGAGCGAACGTAAACACTCTGTTATATGATGGAATATGTTAACCCATTTCTACTAGTCATTAGTAATAATTTCTTTCTTAAATCTTGAGATAATAAATGCCTTTAACTCCATAATTAACGCTTTACTATTCATAGTTGATAGTAGTTTGAAGTGTTTTATTATCAAGAATACCATTAGTAGCTCAAAAGTTGTTATAAATGTATCTTTTATATCAAATATAAATAATCCTTTTATCAAAATATAATCTAAACTCCCGCCCCATAAAACTCGATCAATTAGTGAGCAAATTGTTCCTGATATAATAAAAACAAATATGAAGTTTAGTAATAACATATTAAGTTTGAATGATATAAATTCAAATACAATGAATATATAACTTAACACCTTGATCTAAAGCTACTAATAGAAGGATTAACAATATAAATGTCTTTTTTCCTTTGAAATCATCCACCTCCTCCACATACTTCGTCAATACCTACAGAAACATATTCTTCTTTCACATAACGGACCTCGGTTCACGACGTAAGGAGCTTACAGCCGCCACTCATGCCAGGGACCTTTTAGGTGGGCTTATGCGGTGGTGACTCGGTTAGCGAATTGTGTGTTGGAAATCATATGTTATGGGATGTCTACTACGAAAGCTGCGACTCGTATCAACCTGATTTAAATATCTACCGTATGACAAATTGATATTAGAATATAAACACAAATAAACTATCAATCTGCGATTCAGACTGTAGCACAAAACTGCGAAAATACAGTTGTAAAAAGTGGAAATGAAATCTTGATTCTCCCTCTCAAAACATCCATCCTAATCTCTCCGATTCCTATATATTTATCTCTATCTATAATAATATACAATTGTCAATATATCTAGGCATTTCGTTTAAAAGCTCTCAATACACGTATAAATTTTTCTTAACCAGTAGTCGATTTCTCATAACGTCTGTCGGTTTACGATGCTAATAAGCTTACAGGGCGAGCTCATGCGTGTGAAGCTTCAGCTGAAATGGTAATGCGATTTCGACTCGGTTAGCGATCGCAGTGTTGGAAATCGTTTGTTATCTGATGTTGAGCGCGGACACTTTCTATAGCCATAAATTATTCATTTGGTTCTGAAGTCCAGCTCTTGACATTATCGCTAATATTAAAAACCAATCCTTTATTTTTTACATACATTACATCTTCGTCTGGATATGTTATAATATCATCATTTTCATAGGTTCCAACATCGAGTATTTGTAGTATTTCTGAACTGTTATTTATGAACTGATGTGCGATATCTTTTCCTGAAGGTTTTGAAATTACATCACCCGACACTATCGATATTTCTTTACCGTTTATTCTCAAAATTCCTTTTCCACTCATAATAAGAAAGAACTCTTCTTGCTTTGAATGAGAATGATACTTTACACTTTTAGCACCAGGTTTTACATAGTCTATGTTCACATAAATTTTTTCACAGCCAATAGCATCACCTATTAATACCGTTTTCAGTTTAGACTGAAAATCCGGATCATACATATATTCCTTAGGTATATTATCAATATTAGATATATTATTCATTGAATTTCTCCTTTTAACAACTTTAATTCTTAATACTTTAGTAGCACCCAATGTCAGATAACGGACCTCGGTTCACGACGCCAATGAGCTTACAGTGCTTGCTCATGCCCGGGACCCTTTGGGTGGGCTAATGCAGTGCCGACTCGGTTAGCGATCGCAGTGTTGGAAATCGTATGTTATCGAATGTAATTCATGGAAACATGCTATGATTTTACTCTGCCTTACTTTGCTTCCGTAATTGTTCTTACTATCCCTATTCCAGATAACAAACATACAGTATTCCATGTTACTCCATTTGTAACAATGAATGAAATAAGTGAAATCGGATTTCTAAAACTATAACCGACTGAAGCCATTCCAATTCTGTAACCTATTAAAATCGGGGTCATTGATAACAACACTAGAAGTACACAAAATATCAAACCAAAAAAATTAATTTTAAAGCCATTCCTAATTCCACTCACTAATCGTTTCCACTCCACAGCAACACCTATAGCTACCATTTGAAATCTAATAATAGCCTTAAGTATATCGTATTTCGGCAATTCCAACCGTCTAGCTGCTAGTTGATATGGTTCATTTATTAAATGGATTGATAAAATCAATATACAAATTATTGCGATAACTAATATACTTCGAATCATTTTCGTCTGTCGTTCTCTCATATTTCACCTTTCGTTTCATTTAAAAGATCAAGTTTCTCAACGATTTAGACTATAGTCCAGTAAGAAAACTAATGAATTATGTCCGATAACGTTCCGTGAACTCCCGACGTGTGCCATCCTTCCGATTAGAAAGGTTATGTTGGGAGTTCGCTGTTAGCCGATGGAATTTCTGGAAGTAGCCAATTCACTTAAAGCACACTCAAAATGCTTATATACTTGTTCTGCAACTTCTAAAAATTCTTCAACCTCTACATTAGTATCTAAATAGCATGAATACAAGTATTCAACCAAAGCCGAATCAATATCTCCAAATTTTAGTATGGACTTCTTCATCTCACTGATGTCATCTTGCCATATTCCAACATCTTCTAAAACTAATGAATATAAAGCACGCAACAACCTCTTAGAGTAACCTTTCATATATCTATATTTCATTGAATCATCACTGGCATTAAATAGAGCATTTCGAACTCGATTCACTTCTTCTTCAGTGTCTTTATTTAAATCTAAAATGAAGTCTCGTGAAATATGAATAGGTGCTAATTCCTCACCGATATCTTTGCCATATACACAAACACAGATTATCTTAATCCAAAATCCCCATTCATTAGGCCTATTTTTCACTTCATCTATTGAGCATATAATTGTATCGATTTTTGTAACTAATGGGAATTCCTCTAAAATATTCTCTTTAAGTGACGTTACATTTTTGTAACTAATATCTGCAGGATTTTCACATACTATTGTAAAATCAGCATCTGACTTAAATGGCTTAGCAGTTCCTTTTGGAATAGAACCACACATATAAATACTGTGAATCTTCCCACTAAACTCTGCTAGAAGGCTAGCCATATACTTCTCCACAAATGTTTTATATTCTCTCTGTATTTCAACTGTCTTAATAACCTTCTCAAAAACCATATATTCTCCTCATAACTAAGAACTTCTTTCAGCTAACGGACCTCGGTTCACGACGCAAGGAACTTACAGCCATCGCTCATGGCCGGGACCCTTTGGGTGGCCTAATGCGGTAGGCGACTCGGTTAGCAATCGCAGTGTTGCTGAATCGTATGTTAGGCGAAGTAATCATGACCCATTACTCTTCTACAACTATATTGACTTCAATTACGTTAGTATAGTCATCACTATCTTTCGATAAACTAAAGTTGCAATATGCTATCAATGTATATGTACCAATTGGCAATTTCAATTCTTCTTCTTTATAGTATTCTTCCCAAAATTCTGAATCTTCTTGATCAGCTGACCATCCTCCGTTCTTAACAAAAGGCTTTATATAAACCTCATTCTTATTAAGTACGGATTTATTCAAAGAATTTAGTGTAAGACCATCTGAGAATGAATCCTCACCATTAGATAATTGATAATTAAAATATGGAATTCCGTGCCATATCTCAATTGATTCTTTGTTCCCAATATATTCAAGTGTAGAATATATTTCAATATTATTATCAGCTATATATGGACCTTCTTCAACATATAGCACGACTCTGAAAATACCATCATCGCTTGTATATTCAACATAATCAAGAGATTCATCTATTGTATATACTTCTTTTTCTTCGTGTTCATAATCTGTATTCTCTATGTGTTCAGAACATCCACATAATAAGATGCAAATAATGACTATATATGATAAAGATCTATACATGTAGCTCCTTTCAGTACAGAATGATCATTTCGCCTAACGGTCTTCGGTTTACGACGCCAATGAGCTTACAGTGCTTGCTCATACCCGGGACCCTTTGGGTGGGCTAATGCAAGTGCGACTCGGTTAGCGATTTGAGTGTTGGAAATCGTATGTTAGACGATGGAATCAATGGAAGCCGCCGATAACCTGCAAATTATAAAGTCACAACTCGTCTCAAATTTACAAGAATTATATAAACATTAATTTCTACAACCTTCAATTATGTGTTCTAAACTTATGTTAAATCGAGTTACAATCAAATTGCTCTGGCAAATATTATCCCTGAACACACTCCTAAGATACCTCTAATCCAACCTTCTTGCAGTATAATTGCATCTGTTCCAAATCCTGTGATTGACATTCCTGCAGCAACTGGTATAAATAAAACTAGTAGAATCAAAATGCTTAATAGCATACCTAAAGGATTTATCGTAACACCTTTACTAAAAGCGTCTAATAATCTATCAAGCTCAATAAGTAATCCAATTATAAACGTCAAGAGAGTGAATAAACCTCTATATAAGTCAAATGATTCTAATGTTCTACCTGCTTCTTGTATTGTTGGATACAGCAGGCCCATTATGTAGATAATAAAAGCAATTGCTATGATTGATATGATACTTTTTGCTGAAATCTTAAAATTAGTGAACATTACTTCTTCCTTTCAAAACAATTCATTAGTAACAAATGGACAAACAGAAAATATTTCTGGCACCACTTTCGATAGCCTAAGAAACTAAGATTAACTAATTGATTCTTTCGTCTAACGTTCCGGCAATTGGCGATGCAAAGTATTGCTAATTGTCTGTTAGACGATGAGATTTTCGTCAATTACATGACACCTTATCCTTCTCGATTAACGACAATTTCAAAACCATTCGAAAAAAACACATCAACTTCAAATAACTTAGCTAAATCAACAATTTTGTTAACTTCATCTTCTTCAACACAAGGCCCAATAATTATTTCTTCTATAGCATCACTCATAAAAGGTAGCTTAACAAAATCAAAATTATCTTGGTCTTTATATTTACTTGGTCGTTGTTCAATTGATAACGACTTAGTATGTTTCACATTGAACTGATTTTTTAAATCTTTGTAAGTATTGTAGCTAATTAACCTAGTTTCTTTCTCTTCTTTCCAAAAAGAGTTCTTCAGCATTGGCATTGTCTTACATAACTCAGTACTAACATATTCTATAACACCATTTAAACATTGCTCAATAAGTATCACTATATTATTGTCTTTATCAGCCATTTGGAATCTTGCCGATGATGCTGTCATTGGTGCTAACTCCTTAATATCATCAATATTTACAACTCCAGGCGATAAGCATTTACTATAATACTCTGAGATTCTCTTACTAATTATATCCTTTATATAGTCAACCTGTTCTAAATCATCATATATAATATCTGTCATTTGTATAGAATAACCTTTCAGAGTTAGTTCTTGGCAAACTTGATTTAACTTCTGTTTATTAAAACCAATCACACATCCAGTATTGCTTGTATAAGCATCAAACAAGAGCCTACTATCTTTCATACTCTCATTTGTAAAACATACAACGAATGGTGCATATAAAGGAAAAAAAGCACTGTAATCATTCCCTTTAAATTTATTCATATTATCTAAGGTTGTATTGTCTATCTGACTAAATATCAGCTTCAGTCTACCAAATATATCAAATCCATGTAATGGTCTTATTTCATCTAAACCTAACTTTTTATATTCTTCGTTAATACACTTCCATATAAAATCTGAAAACTTATAAGTACTGAATAACTTCATTAGAACTCTGCTGTCAAGAGAATCATTTGATTGGACTGATCTTGTCAACCATAATTCCTTATTACTCAATACAGATATTATATTATTCGTATAATGATAAATAATTCTTTCAGTCATATTAACTCCTTCTTAAGCAGAAAATCTTGTCGTCTAACGGTCTTCGGTTTACGACGCAAGGAGCTTACAAGGTTCGCTTATGGTTGTGAGGCTTTAGCCGAACACCTAATGCGGGCCTGACTCGGTTAGCGATCGCAGTGTTGCTAAATCGTATGTTATATGATGTATCAGTTGACTACTTTCGATCTATCTCTATTCTGATATCAAGTACTCTTCCATCTTCGTCATAAAAAACATAATCATTATTCTCGTAATTTATTGCCGCGATCTCCATTTCATTTCTATGAAACTCTACCCATTGAGACTCTTGCTTATCATATGAATAAGGAAGATTTACGTTCCGCATAAAATACACAATAACTCCTGCACCACATGATATACAATGCGTCTCATCATCAGAAATGTACCCACATGTTGGATCGCCATAATGGTCTCCAACTACTACAGTTTCACCTGTGATCTTATTCCTGAGAAATACGACTTCATATTCACTTTCTAAAACATAGCTATTACTTTCAAAAAGCTTCCTCATTAGGTATACCTCAATTTCTCCAAAATCGAAACTGATATTTCATATAACGGCTCTCGGTTTACGACGCCAGGGAGCTTACAGCTTTCGCTCATGCCCGGGACCCTTTGGGTGGGCTAATGTGGAGGTGACTCGGTTAACGAATTGAGTGTTGGAAATCGTATGTTAGACGAAGTTATTAATCGTCCTCATTATAGCGATAGAATTCCACTGATTGCTATGCATATTTATTTAGTAGACTTCCAATACTCTTTAACAAATCAGTAACATCTGAGTTAAAAATATCAACAAGAAGTTTGCCGTCTATTTGATAAACCTGATCAACTTGCCTGCAACCTAACTTACGGTAGTATCCGTTCGACGGCGAATGATGCAAATTATATATAACGATTGTCCTCTTACCTATATCCCTATAGAAAGTAAGTAGATGATCTAGAAGCTTTAAAGATACTCCTCTACTTCTGTGTTGACGATAAACCCATAGTCCATTTAATTCTATACCGTCCTTCGGAATATCACTTGAATCAGCTAGACTACCAATTGCTACTCCTAGCATCTCATCACCGATAAAAGCTCCTAACATCACTCTAATGTCATTATTCTCTTCAGCTGATTGATACCATTTCGACCAAAAACTAAGTTCTTCTTGATCAGACAAAGTATTACTGGCCCTGCCAGCAAGTTCCTCTGTCCAACATTCGATCTTTAATGCTATAACTTCTTTCAAATCAGATTCATTAAGTTCTCTAATATCTATCATTGTACTTCTCCATACTCATTAGTTTATCTAAATCGATAGCTCTAAATACAGATTAATCAATTTCGTCTAACGGACCTCGGTTCACGACGCCCCTGAGCTTACAGCCTCTGCTCATGGCCGGGACCCTTGGGGTGGCCTAATGCAGCGGCGACTCGGTTAGCGAAGGGAGTGTCGCTGAATCGTATGTTATGTGCCGGAATTCTCAGTAAATACCTTCGTGAGGCGATTACCTTATTTTAAAAGAAATCGGAAGCCTTAATGCATCTTCGACTCTATTGTGACTAGATTGGAATCCATCCGGACCTCTTATGGCGATGTCCAAGTTTCTATCTAATACCGCATCAACCCTTTTCTGTTTATGTACCACACACGCTTTGTGTGGTATTCGATAGAAACTTCTAAAGGTCTAGGATGGTCAGTTACGAGCAGACGCGGCGTGGTTCTTAACGAGCCCTCTTGTGATACATTTCATTGTTCACATCCGTCTTATATGATTGATTATTATAAGTTAAGAACTCTGGGAATTCTGTCACATAACTAGTGTATTTACGAATGTCATGAATATTCACCATTTGGAGATGTTTACGACGTTACCATTATTTTTCTAAATACCTAATTATTGTTATGCTATTATTTTAGCATAAAGAATAAATTTATGCATTTTTTAGGAATTTATATTAAATAATTATAAACGACCACATACAACCAGCTATGGCCTAGGTCTTTAGTTAATTCTTTTAAACCCACTTTATCATAGCTATGTGAATTCTCGGATGTGTTTTGATTCATCAGTACATGTTCTCATGCCTATCTCATGGCTTTATTGATAGCTGTTTTACAGGATTGGTAACTTATCCTTTTCCTGCTATGCTACAGTCTCGTAAAATCTTTAATTCTACTTTATATAATGCTCTATCTTGGTGAACATGGGGTGGAAAAAATTCCACAGCAAGTAATTTTTTCGAATCTAGCCATAGGGTAGAAGTGTGGATTTTTGGAAATGCGGTTACACTTTCTGTGCTTGCTAAAAAGATTTAGTACTTCCAATCACTCAATGCCTTCGGTATTTAAAATCATAAAGATAGCCCATTCTTAAAGAAGGGGATCAATCCTTGAAATGCAAAGGGGATTAACATAATAACAATAGAAAGCGCATATGATACGAGAATCATAATGCTGGCCGTCTTATTTGTGATACGGGTACCGTGCAGTGCCAAAGAGGCAATAATCAAGATAATCTATAGCTAAATGTAGATATTTTTTCAACTTGACTTCTTTATGGTAGTAAGTTATGATATGTGTTATTGATAAATAAACCTATGAACAAGAAGAGTATGTCTATTTGAAATTTTCAGAGAACTGCCGATGGTGTGAGAGCAGTAATGGATGATTGACTGAATGGTCTTGCGAGGGCAACCCGAATAGTATTACTTAGTAGGCGTTGACGGAAACTCTAACCGTTATGATGAGAGCATATGTTGGTATGTGGCGGCCTGTGAATCAGGTTCTATTTGGTGGTAATAGATGACTTCTATTCCTTTTAGGGATGGGAGTCTTTTTGTATACTCCTATATAAGGTCACTACCCATTAATTTAGCTAGCCAAAAGGAGAAATACAAGAATGAAAAAAAGAATATTAACTGGGGACAGAACGACAGGGAAATTGCATCTAGGCCATTATGTAGGTAGTTTAAAAAATCGAGTATATCTTCAGGATACATATGATTCGTTTATTATACTTGCTGATATCCAAGCTCTTACAACTCATTTTGAAGATCCAAAAAAAATTAATCAAGGTATTATGGATGTGGCGATTGATAATCTATCTGTCGGACTTGATCCGGAAAAGATAACATTGTTTCAACAATCACAAGTTAAGTCAATTGCTGAATTAACAATTTTTTATTCAATGTTTGTAAGCGTAAATTCATTAAGACATAATCCAACAATAAAAACAGAAGCGAAACAGTATGGGTATAAGGATTTATCATATGGGTTTCTTGGTTACCCGGTTAGTCAAGCAGCAGATATAACTTTTTGCAATGCTGATTTGATTCCTGTAGGTGATGATCAATTGCCACATATCGAACAAACTAGGAAGATAGTAAGACGATTTAATGAATTGTATGGTAATGGAAAAGACATTTTAACTGTACCAGAGGCTCTTTTAAGTGAGATTTCAAGATTGCCAGGAATTGATGGTAATGCAAAAATGGGTAAAAGTTTGGGTAATGCAATTTATCTATCAGATAACAAAGAAATGATAGATAAAAAAGTAAGGATGACTAAAACAGATACAAACCGTATACATTTAAGCGATCGAGGTAATCCACAAGTTTGTACGGTTGCAAGCTATCAAAAAGCTTTTAATAGTAGGGAATATGGTAATTTGTGTGAGATGTGCAAAAAGGCAACAATAGGATGTAGTGCTTGTAAAAAAGAGTTAGCAGATGCACTTAATAAAGAGTTAGAACCAATTAGGGAGAGAAGAGCTTATTATGAGGAACGACCTAAAATAGTTGGAGAAATAATTGATGAGGGAAGTAGGAAAGCAAATATAATAGGTGATACTATGGTATCCCATGTTAAGGAAGCTATGCACTTGTTGATATGATTAAGGAATATATTGCTCATGCGGAAAAGAAAGTTTTTCACACAGAATGTATCTAATAAGCAACCCTAATTGACAATTGTTATCAATTGAGAGATAATAATACTATGATGAGCTTATGTGAAAAAGTCTATCTTCATTATGGTCTGATACCCAAATAATAGAATTTCAACAGCTATGAGTTAATACTAATTTTATTAAATATAGGAGGGTTGTTATGAACGCATTTAAGAATTATATTGATTCAATTGAATCGACAGAACAAAAAAATCGAATTATTGAAATATTTAATTGGATAAGAGAAAACTTTCCAAACTTAGATGAGGTCATAAAGTGGAATCAACCTATGTTTACGGATCATAATACTTTTATTATAGGTTTTAGTATGGCAAAACATCATATATCATTTAGCCCAGAAGTGTATAGTGTGGCACTTTTTTTAGAAGATATCGAAAAATCGGGATATGAATATACCAAAGGATTAGTAAAAATTAAATGGACTGAAGAGGTTGATTATTCACTACTTCATAAAATAATTAAATTTAATATTGAGGATAAAATAAATTGTAAAACTTTTTTTAGAAAATAAGATATCCTTATCGCTATAAATTTATAAAAATTTAAAAAGCTTTGTTAGTCCGTCTTTAATAAGTTTTTCTTCCATATTTGAAACATTTAAGCGTAAATAGTGCTTTTTGTTTTTATAAGCTATGGCATAGTTTTCAGTGATGCTCATTAACTGAATACCATTTTCTCTTAAGGTAGAAATCGGAGCAGGATGCTGTAAGCCAAGGCAAGTAAAAACACTTCTTGACTTGGGTTCATGATAGACGATCTTGTCAAAATTTTGACATAGTAATTTTAATGTATCATGGAGTTCATTTGCTCGTGAAAGATACAAAGCATTCATTTTATTGGCATGTTGCTCAAACATACCACTTCTAAAATAAATTTCTAAAGCAGCTTGAGAAATCATAGCCGAATCAATATCTGCATATGTTTTTCTTTTTATAAAGGAGTCAACTAGTGAATCAGGAACGACTGCAAATCCAACCCTTAAACCAGGAAAAATAATTTTTGAAAAGCTTTTAAGATAGATAACATATTTTCTATTATAATCATAAGTGAAAAGTGGATCGGATTTTCTGTCGGTTTCGTAGTCGGCTAGAAAATCATCTTCAACAATATAGACATTATATTTATAAGCTAATTTAATGATGGCTTTTTTTTGATATTCTTTTAGGGAAGAACCTAGTGGATTGTGAAATCTTGGCATAATGTAAAAGAATTTAATGTGACCTTGAGAAAATATTGATTCCAGTTCAAGTAAATCAATGCCATTTTCATCTCTTTGAATAAATGCTATTTTTATCTTTAGTGTTTGAAGCTGATCAATAAGTAAGTGATAAGAAGGTTGTTCAATGAGTACAGTATCTCCGTTATTTGCTAAGGGCATGTGGATGAGTAGGGATAAAGACTGCTGGACGCCGGAAGTTATAACAATATTATTTTTTGAAGTAAAAATTTGATAGCGCATTAATATTTTTTTTGAAATACTTATAAGTCCAGGTAAACCTTGAGATGTACCATATATAAATAATTCACTTTTGTATTTATGTATAGCTTGATTAATACAATGTCTAAAATCCTCGTAAGGAAAGAGTTTAGGGTCAGGGGAGGAGGTTTTAAAATCATAAAAATCTATGGCAGATTGACTTGGCTCAGTGGATCTTGTAATGACATAATAACCACTTTGGGGTACTGCATATATGAGATTTTTATGGACTAAAATATCAAGTGCTTTGATAACTGTTGACTTATGAGCACTAAAGTCGTAAGACAGTTGTCTAATTGATGGTAATTTTCCGCCTTGAATATATTGGCCTTCTTTAATTGCTTTTTCTAGTATAGAAGATAATAATTGATATTTGTACACGTAAGTCATCTCCTTAAAACTGTACCGCCACAGTTGTTGTTTAGTACCATTGTACTGCAAATAGAGGGCTGATACAATGGCACTACAAAGAAAAACTTTAACATAGCTTATAACATTAAGGAGACTTATAATGAAAAATAAAGCATATATAGCAGCAGTACTATTTTCAATATTTATTGGTTTATCATTTTTATTTATGAAGATAAGTTTAGGATATGCAGATACATTGCTTATTCTGTCCCACAGATTTGCCATTGGTTTGATAGGCTTTGCTCTTTATCGTATTTATAAAGGACACTCACTAAAAGTCAGTAAAAAAGACCTTGTAACAGCACTTCCAATTGCGATTTTTTACCCGGTTTTATTCTTTTTCTTTCAAGGGATTGGCTTAAATACATTATCGTCTTCAGAAGCTGGCATGATTCATGCAACAGTACCTATTATGACCTTAATATTATCTGCATTTCTTTTGAAAGAAAACACAACACTTCTACAAAAGATAAGTGTTGTGTTATCGGTTACAGGTGTTATTTACATTTTTAGTATGAAAGGTATTAAATTTGGAGATATGGATCAAGTTGGGATAATATTTGCTCTTTTATCAGCCATTGCATCAGCCATATATGGGCTATTAGCTAGAAAAAGGTTGCAGAATTATAGCTATATTGACTTGACGTATATTATTATGGTTGTTGGATTTATAGCATTCCATATTTTTTATTTAGTAGTCAATTATGGTCAAGTTTCGATTACGAGATATTTTAGCCCATTGCTTAAAATAAATTATGTAGTTAGTGTCCTATATTTAGGAATGTTTGCATCGGTTTTATCTAGTCTGTTTTCTAATTACGCAATATCTATTATACCGGTAGCCCAAATTAGTGTCTTCAATAATTTTGCTACACTTGTGAGTATAGGTGCAGGATATATCTTTTTACAAGAGCCGCTTTACAGCTATCACTTCGTCGGTGGCCTTTTGATCATCCTTGGAGTTATTGGAACAAATATGGGTAAAGTGACTAAATCATCCTTAAATTCCTTGAAATTTGAGAAAGAGTAATATATATATCCTTTTTAATCATGATCCATAGATAAACAACCCATACCATATGATGAGAGCCTTCACTCCAATAATCTTTTAGAAAGCTTGTAAACCGATTTCATAAATCTTTTCAAGAGTTTTGAGAGGGACCTCTTTTTCTTCTTTTGACTCTGAAAACTTATACCATTCAATAAGTCTATAACCAAACATAACTAATATTAGCTCATAAATACAGTTGTATCTTATGGATGAAATATCAACATAGTCAGAAAAACCTTCGTAATAAGCAGGAACGCACTTTAGGTAATATTCAACCATATAGTTTATATTCGGTTCGTCTGAAATGAGGCTTGCAATATCTTCACCCATATATCCCCAACCGGAAGTATCCCAATCGATAATTCTGATTTCTTCATCAGTTTGAATGATATTAGCATTCCAAAAGTCTCTGTGACAAAGTATGATTGGAAGTTTTTTTATCTGTGTCAAAATAGATTCCCAATCTTTATCTAGTTTAATAAGCATATTACAGATGTGTTTTGGAAGAGGACAATCGTCTGAGCGAATATAGTTATATAGCTGATCCCATGAACGGTAACGTTTGTATTCATTTATGTAATATTCAATATCACTGACATTAGAAATAGATTTTACTAGGGCAGGTTTTTCCACATAGATTTTACCCTGAAAACGACCAAGTTCTTTTGCTACCTGTTCAAACATTTCAACAGTCAGATCAGTTCCTGATATGCCTTCAACATATTCCATCCAGATTTGGGTTTTATTATCACATATTTGTGTATAGTAGCATTTTGGCCAACGGAATTTATCAGAGAAAAATGTATTAAGATCGGATGAGTATAGATCATATTCTCTACGCCATGAATGTTTATCTCCATGCCGTTCCCACTTTTTTTGAGTTTTCAGAACGACACTATAGGGTCTTTTATTGCCTGATTTTGTATTGGCAATTCCATAAATAAGCTGAACGTCTCCGACGGTTCCACCCTGTAATTGCTTTGTTTGCCAGGTTGCATTAGTTATCTCTGTACTTAATATTTTACCTATTACAGCTAAAAGTGTAGCATAGTCAGTTTGTAGTGATTCTAAAGTTTTGTTTTCTTCATCATTAATAGTGTCACTGGTAATGTTAAGTGACGCATGCAAGTGTTGTGAACTCATAAGAGCCTCCTTTGAATTATAAATAATCCTTAATAAGTAAATATTAAGGCATCAGAATAACAGCAAAGGATTTAAACTGTTAGTTCTGTTTTTTTACAACCAGCCTTAATATAATTTCAGTTTTCTTTTTCATATAATACCTCTTTCTTGTTGATGGTACTTAGGTATGAAAAGAATAGACCATATAAAGATGCATACATCAATCTTTCTATTACCTAGCAACTTGATTATATCTATAATAATAGAGCAAGTCAATTCTAACATTTGTACCGGTATAAATAAAAATGTTAGATTAATGTTTAGCAGGATTAACCGTCGTGTCTAGCGTGTTCCCAAAAGGGTTATTTGGTGATTTGACAAGGATTACATTATTGTGTTAAATGAAAAGAGATGCAAGTATAAGTGATTACTGAATATACAATGAAAGGGATAGATCCGAGATGGGAGAGGCAAATATGCTGAAAGTTTTTTTGGTAGAGGATGAATGTGTTGTTAGAGAAGGTATTAAGAACAATGTTGATTGGTCTGCGAATGGATTTGATTTTTGTGGAGAAGCAGCTGATGGCGAACTTGCCTATCCTATGATAATGGATAGAAAACCTGACATTATTATTACGGACATTAAAATGCCATTTATTGATGGTCTGGAACTGACACGTTTGGTAAGAGATGAACTACCACATGCAAGGATTATTATACTCAGTGGACATGAAGAATTTCAGTATGCAAGAGAGGCTATTAAGTTAGGTGTCAGTGAATATCTCTTAAAGCCTATTAACGGTGCAGACTTAATGGAATCAGTGAAGCGTGTTGCTGATAGTATTATGGTTGAGAAAAACGAAAAGATCTACTTAAAAAAATATCAGGAAGAAATGAAAGAGAATATATACCATCAGCACCGCCTGTTCTTTAAGAAAATAATGGGTAATCACTTGTCATCGGTTGAAATTTTTGAAAGAAGCAAAGAACTTGGCCTTGACTTAAATGGCTTGGTTTTTAAAGTGATGATAATAAAAAGTGATGCTTTGAATCCTAGGCATATAGACGGCAAGGAGAGTGATAATCCAGAGCTCTTGTCAAGTATATTAGCAGAAATAAAACAAGTGATTTTAATTGAGAAGGGAATTGCCGGGAATGTCCTTTTGATAAAAGCTGATAGTGAAGAGAAGTTACAAGAAGTTGAGGAGGAGTTTTTGGAAAAATATATAGCCTTGGCTAGAGAAGCTGGAATGGAGTTGACAGGAGGAATTGGCCTTGTCATTCATAGAATTAGTGATATTGGAAGATCTTATCAAGAAGCAGAGAAAGCATATGCCTCTAGATTTACCAAGTATAAGTATAAGAACCGTATAAGCGAAATATACGATGCTAGCACCTATGGTCAACAAAGTAAAGAGGGGCTTGCAGTTTTTGATGCCAGGGAACTATGTCACATTGACCTGAAAAAAACTGAGCTCTTCTTGAAACAAGGTAATTTGTCAGACATAAATCATTTTATTGATGACATCTTGCAGGAGATAGAAGAGGTTAGACAGTCCCAGTTATTTACCCAGTATATATTGATGGATTTTTATCTTACGACCTTAAAGTTTGTTGAAAACTTATCCGAAGATGAAGCATTTTTGATGAAACATCAGATGGACGAGAGTAAGCTTAACCAATTAAGCGGCGAAAGTGCTAGTATAGAATCATATATACATGATTTATTAAAGGATGCTATCCTTTTGAGAGATAGTAGACATGAAGATAAATATGCCCATCTCATTCATATGGCAAAAAAATATATTGAAGAAAATTATGCCAGAGATGATTTGTCTTTGAATGATTTGGCAGCGCATGTTGGCTTAAGTCCTAATCATTTTAGCACTGTCTTTAGTAATACAACAGGGAAGAGTTTTATTAGATATTTAACAGATGTCCGGGTGGGAGAAGCCAAGACCTTACTAAAATGTACGGATATGCGATGCTCTAATATTGCTCAGATGGTAGGTTATAAGGATCCTCATTACTTCTCCTTCCTCTTCAAGAAAGAAGAAGGACTTTCGCCTATGCAGTATAGGGGTGAAGGCCATGTATAGAAAAATGAGACTTAATCGAAAGATTCAAATCGCCTTTTTGTCGGTTATCATACCTCTTTTTCTTCTTTTTGTACTACTTATTCTTTTAGTTTATGGAGAAAATCAGAAATACGATAGAGTTATTACCAATGCCACAGAAGCAAGTAGATTCAGTATTACCTTTAAGGAAGACTTTGATTATAAGGTGTATGTCCTTGTAGCTTACGGTGAATCGGATGAACTTATTAATGAAATTCTCGGAGAACTTAGCAATGGAATGGATATTACTGATAATCTGATTGAAAATACAACGATAGAAGAAAACCGTTGGAGAGCCCAGAGAATACAAAAATTTCTGAGTAACTTGGAAATATATGTGGACAGAATACGCAAAAATAAGGCTGCCGGTGGATATTATGATGAAAACTATAGTATTTGGGAAAATGATATACAGATTGTAACTTCACTTATTCAATCCACCATGTCTGAGTATACCTATTATGAAACCAAGGGGATTAATGAGGTCAGGGCAGGTGTTTACACTGAGCTTAATGAAATCATGGTTATCAGTATGATCGTCTTTGCAGGTTTTATCTTGATAGCCTTAATTGTGTCAATACTTGTGCCTAACAGTATTGTAAAGCCGATTTATTACTTAAAAGACATAACGAATGAAGTGGCTAATGGTAATTTTGAAATAAGGGCCAAAGACTTATCAGGTGTAGAAGTACGTAAACTAGGTTCTTCCCTAAATGTCATGATTGAAAAAATCAATGGCTTGGTAGAGGAAGTTAAGTTGGATGAGCAATATATTCGAGAAGCTGAATTGGCTTTGCTTCAATCTCAGATAAATCCTCATTTTCTCTACAATACACTAGATACCATTATTTGGTTGGCAGAAGCAGGTAAACAAAAGGAAGTCGTGTCTGTTGTCACTTCTTTATCTGGTTTTTTTAGGGCATCACTAAGTAAGGGGAGTGATGTCGTTACCTTAGGTGATGAGATGAAACATGTACGTTCTTATCTTGAAATTCAAGAGGTCCGTTATCAGGATATACTATCTTTTGACATAGAGATGGATGAATCTATCAGTCGTGTAGGAATTCCAAAGATAACCTTACAACCAATTGTTGAAAACGCTCTTTATCACGGAATTAAAGAAGTGAGGCGGCCAGGTCATATCCTTATCAAAGCAACAGCCATTGATGATATCGTCCAAATTAGTGTTAGTGATAATGGTGTTGGCATAAAAGAAGATAAGCTGGAAACTTTAAGATTAAGCATGCAAAAACCAACTGAGCGTGATGCCAAACACTATGAAATAAAATCTTATGGGCTTTTTAATGTCAATGAAAGGATTCGCTTAAAATTCGGTGACGTATATGGCTTAAATATATCATCTGTCTATAATGAAGGAACAAGGGTATCTGTGCTTATCCCCAACAGGGTTTCCTAAGAATTTCAATCTACATCATAGAAAATTCAATTGGTGTTAATTGTGTCAGAGAGATTTCAACTAATTGCAGAAGAATTCACATGGAGATAAGCTAAGAACATTGATATGATATGAACTGTAAAATAAGTATAACAATTCATGATTATTTTATTGGAGGGTGTAGCATGAGAATTTTGAAACAGATACTAGTAGCTGTGTTAGCTATGGCTTTATTGCTTTCATTTGTTGGATGCAGTAATGATGACAAAGAATCATCGGAATCAGTTAAGGACGAAACAACTCCTAAAAGTGATGGAACGTCCAGCGATCTTATTTATGTTGGTTTTGTCCAGGTTGGTGCGGAATCTGATTGGAGAATGGCCAATACGATGTCAATGCAAAGTACCTTTACTGAGGAAAATGGTTACAAATTCGAAATGGTAGATGCACAACAAAAGACAGACAAACAGATAACAGCAATTCGTGATTTTATTCAAAAAGATGTTGATTACATTGTTTTGGCTCCTAATACTGAAGCCGGATGGGATACCGTTCTTGGTGAAGCCAAAGATGCAGGAATTCCAGTTATTATTGTTGATAGAATGATTCAAACTAATGACGATTCCTTATTTACGGCTTGGGTAGGATCAGACTTTAAACAAGAAGGTTATGATTCTGTGAAAGCATTAGAAACGGCTTTGGAATTAAAAGGTCTTGCAGATGATGCCCAAATCAATATTGTAACATTACAAGGAACTATGGGTTCATCAGCACAAATCGGAAGAACAGACGGTTTTGCAGAAAAAATGAAAGCACACAGTAACTGGACACTTTTAGACCAACAGTCTGGCGATTTTACCCAGGAAAAAGGCCAAGAAGTTATGGAAGCTTTCTTAAAATCCTATCCTGAGTTAAATGTTGTTGTAGCAGAAAATGACAATATGGCTTTTGGTGCTATTAATGCCATTAAGGCTGCCGGAAAAACCTGTGGGCCAGAAGGTGATATTACAATTGTATCATTTGATGCTGTAAAAGCTGCCTTTGAATCCATGATTGCCGGTGATATGGACGTAAGTGTTGAATGTAATCCGCTTCATGGACCTAGAGTTGCCGGAATTATCCAATCTCTTGAAGCTGGTGAAAAGGTAGATAAAATCGCATATGTAGAAGAAGGGACTTACTACGCGAAAGATGCTGCAGATATTATTGGTGACCGTGCATATTAATTTGAGGGTGGTAATGATTCAATAAATAAATCGTCAGAGAGAGTCTCCTTTCTCTGGCGAATTTTTTTAAAGGAGTTGAGTAGGATATGGCGGAAAAAAAGAGTATCTTGAAAATGACAAAGATCAATAAGAACTTTCCAGGTGTTAAAGCTTTGGATATGGTAGATTTTAATTTAAAATCTGGAGATATTCATGCTCTCATGGGAGAAAATGGAGCTGGAAAATCTACCTTGATTAAAGTTCTAACCGGTGCCGAAGAATTTGAAAGCGGTGACATTTGGATGGATAATATGGGCAGTATTATAAATCGTTCTCCCCAGGAAGCTCAGGAAAGAGGGATTTCTACTGTTTATCAAGAAGTAAATCTATGTCCTAATCTGTCTGTTGCAGAAAATTTGTTTATTGGTCGTGAACCTATGAAGTTTGGACGGATTGATTGGAAACGAATGAACAAGGACTCAAAAGCGCTATTAGAAGAGTTTGATATGAAAATTGACGTTACTATTTCCTTGGATAACTATTCCGTAGCCATTCAACAAATGGTAGCAATTGCAAGGGCTGTGGATATTTCAGCTAAAGTACTCATACTTGATGAGCCAACATCTAGTTTGGACGATACTGAAGTTGAAAAGCTCTTTCGAGTTATGAGAATGCTTCGAGATAGGGGAATGGGAATTGTCTTTGTTACACACTTCTTGGAACAGGTATATGAAGTTTGTGACAAGATTACTGTCCTTCGAAATGGTCAGCTGGTAGGTGAGTTTGACGTTGAGTCCTTGCCAAGGCTACAGTTAGTTGCAAAAATGATGGGTAAGGATTTTGATGATTTGGCGGCTATTGAAAGAGAATATTCAAATCATACAGAAAAGGATACACCGATTATTCAGGCTAAAGGTATGAAAAGTAAAGGTAAGATAAAACCTTTTGATATAGACATTTATAAAGGCGATGTGATTGGCCTTTCCGGTTTATTGGGTTCAGGAAGAAGTGAGTTGGCCAGATTGCTTTATGGAGCAGACAAAGCAGATGATGGTGAGTGTAGGATTAAGGGTGAAAAAAAAGATATTCATGGTCCAATAGTAGCTATTCGTGAAAAAATGGCATTTTTACCTGAGGATAGAAAAGAAGAAGGTATCTTAAGTGATCTGTCTGTTCGTGAAAATATTATTATAGCTCTTCAAGCAAGAAAGGGTATTTTTAAGCTTATGAACAGAAAAGATCAGGAAGTCTTTGCTGATCAATATATAGACCTTCTTCAGATTAAGACAGCTAGTAGAGAAACACCAGTGAAACAATTAAGTGGAGGCAACCAGCAAAAAGTGATTTTGGCCAGATGGCTCTTAACCGAACCGGAGTTCCTGATTCTTGATGAACCGACCAGAGGCATTGATGTAGGAACAAAATCTGAAATACAAAAATTGGTGGTTGACTTAGCAAAAAAAGGAAAAGCGGTTATGTTCATTTCATCTGAGATTGAAGAAATGCTTAGAACCTGTAACCGAATGGTTATCCTACGAGACCAAGAAAAGATTGGAGAATTATCCCACGAAGAAATCTCTCAAAGTAGGATTATGGAAGCTATTGCAGGAGGTCATGCTTAATGAAAAAACAACTTTTCAATAAGAAAATTTATGAGTATTCTCTTTTCCTACCTATTATATGCCTTCTTTTGGTCTTAATTGCTAACTTGATTCAAACGCCTGATTTTTTTAAGATAAGTATTCAAAATGGTGTTTTCTATGGCTATATTATTGATATTATTAACAGGGCGTCAGGCTTAATCATTTTATCAGTCGGTATGACCCTAGTTGCTTCATCCTCAGCAGGAGCTGATATTTCTGTTGGAGCAGTTAGTGCCTTGTCAGGGGCCGTATGTGTGGCTGCCTTAGGAACAGGAAATACCTACAATATGCCTTATTTTGTCAGTGTGTTGCTTGCATTTGGAATCGGTGGACTCTGTGGAATGGTTAATGGCTATCTAGTAGCTTTTATGAATGTCCAGCCTATGGTAGCAACCTTGATATTATTTACGGCAGGTAGGGGTATTGCTCAGTTAGTTACAGGTAGTTTCATCCTCTATGTTAAACCGGTTGAGTTTAGTTACCTTGGTGGCTTCTTGCCTGGAGTTCCTGTACCCACACCCTTTATCGTAGCAATTATGGTGGTCATCATGAGCTACCTCTTTCTTAAACGAACGGCTATTGGTATGTTTATCGAATCAGTAGGAATTAACAGAAAATCCAGTCGACTGGTTGGATTGAATTCTAAAATGATTATATTTTTTACCTATATTTTCTCAGGCCTTTGTGCTGCCCTAGCAGGACTGATATCAGTTTCTAGAACCATGTCCATTGATGCAAATAATGTTGGACTTTTTGTGGAATTGGATGCAATTCTAGCAGTGGCTATCGGTGGTAATAGTTTAGGTGGCGGTAAATTTTCCTTGTGGGGAAGTGTCATTGGAGCAATAACTATTCAAGCCCTGACCACAACCCTATACGCTATGCATGTTTCTGCAAGTCAGTTACCCCTCTATAAAGCCATTGTTGTTATTATCATTGTAGCCATCCAATCTCCTGTAGTAAGAAAATGGTTTCAACATATTAAAAATAGACTGAGTATGACACCTGCTGAGGAGGGAATCAAATGAGTGACATGAAAGTTCCAGCTCTGATTAGGACAAGTAAATTCAAAGATATAGGCTCTAGGCTTATGGAAAAGAACTTTCTCCTTATTATCACTATCATTTTATTTGTCGCTATGTATGCGGCTGGCTTGATTGTATTTAAAGAGAAGAATTTTGGTAATACACAAGTTTTTCTTAACCTGCTTATATCTAACGCAGGATTAATTATTACATCTGTAGGTATGACTATGGTCCTCATTACCGGAGGTATTGATATTTCAGTAGGGTCAGTCGTTGCTGTTACATGTATGATGCTTGCATCTATGATGGAAAATAGCAAGATGAACGCAGGAGTTGCTATTGGTCTTGTTCTCATTTTTGGTCTCTGCTTTGGAGCTCTTCAAGGATGGCTGATTTCATATCTGAAACTACAGCCCTTTATTGTTACATTGGCAGGTATGTTTTTTGCCAGAGGTTTAACTGCTATTATTAGTTTGGAAATGATTACCATCACCAATCCGACCTTTTTAAAAATGGCTCAAAGCAAGATTTATCTGCCATTTGGAGGATATGTCAATAAAAGAGGTATGACGATTAACCCCTATATTTATCCGACAGTAATTCTAGCATTTTTAGTTATATGTGTGGCTTTTTATGTTCTGAAGTTTACAAAATTTGGCCGAGCAGTTTACGCTGTTGGTGGTAGAGAACAATCTGCCAGATTAATGGGATTGAATGTCAAGCGGACAAAGTTTCTCGTTTACGTCATTAATGGTTTTCTAGCTACTCTGGGAGGAATAGCCTTTTGCTTGAACACAACAGGTGCTTTTGTCGAGCTGGCAAAAGGGTTTGAAATGGAAGCAATTGCGGCCACTGTCATTGGAGGCACACCTCTTACCGGAGGGATTGGAAATGTTTTTGGTTCTTTATTTGGAGTATTGATTAAGGCTACTATTGAGACTTTTGTTTCATTTCAGGGTAATCTTTCTTCTTGGTGGTCTAAAATTATTATTGCTTCAATACTAGCTTTTTTTATTGTATTACAGAGTATACTCGCTAGAAGAAAAGAGAAGAAGTAGTTACAGGTGAAAGAAAACAAAGATAAAGCATTCATATCTTTTTAAAGACCAGGCAGACATGCCTGGTCTTTTTTTCCTCTTCTATAGGAAAGTTTTCTATATGAATTTTATGAGTAGAAACATCTCATAAAATGTCAAGGAATCTTTCCTAGCGTAACAATCGCAAGCGAACGAGGCGAAGCTTCTTTGTTTTTTACTAGGAAAGTCCTCTATAGGACTTTCCGTCGGCAGTTGGAACAATTTGCCTTCGGCAAAACCGAGGATGTAAAACATCCTCTTTGTTCTAATAGTTAGAAAACAAACCAATTGACAAAAAAGAAATACAGGTGCTATAATATGGTTAGAATTAAAACTAATTCAACGAAAAATGTATCTGACTAAGTAAATAATAGAGAAAGATTAGTTGGATTTCGTACTAAACAGATATAGAAAGCAGGTTATCATATGAAACAAACAAAGGAACTAGGTGTATTGCCTATTGGTAGACTTATAGCAAGATTTTCTGTACCGGCGATTATCGCCATGTTGGTGAATGCCGTTTATAATGTTGTTGACAGAATATTTATTGGAAAGCTGGTTGGGGAAGAGGCCTTGGCAGGCTTAACAGTAGTCTTTCCTATGATGATGATTATTTTTGCATTTGCAGGACTTATTGGAATTGGTGGATCGGCCCTATTATCTATTCGATTAGGGGAGAAGGATTACAAGGGAGCCAGCCATGTATTTGGTAATACTGTTGTTTATGGTTTACTCATTACCAGTATTATTCTCGCAACCTTCTTCGTTAATTTGGATGGTTTACTGGCCATCTTTGGTGCTGAAGGACAAGTCCTTCATTTTGCCAAGGATTATATGACTATTATACTTATGGGTTTTATTTTTCAGATGATAAGTTTTATATTAAGCAACTTTGTCAGGACTGAAGGAAAACCAATGCTGTCCATGTCAGCAATGATTGTTTCTGCTGTTAGTAATATTATTCTTGACTATATTTTTATTGGAATAATGGGTATGGGGGTTCAAGGAGCTGCTCTTGCTACTATTGCAGGTCAGATGATTGGTCTTATGATATATTTGACTTATTATTTAAGAGGCCGTAGTAACATCCATTTGGTGAAAAAAGATTTCATTCCGGATTTTAAGGTCTTGTTGAGTATTTTAAGTATTGGTTTTGCCAGTTTTATTTCCACTATAGGAACTAGTGTAGCCATGACCTTTATTAATCGTGATTTGGCTATTTATGGAGGAACTATGGCGGTGACATCTATGGGAGCCATAAATTCTCTTTTTACCTTTTTCATCATGCCGATTATGGGCATAACTCAAGGGACTCAACCAATTATTGGGTATAATTATGGTGCCAAGCAAATCGGTCGTGTCTATAAGACTCTTAAAATGGGATTGATTATATGTACCGCCTTTTCGACAGTGGTCTTTGTCGTTATGGAAGTTTGGGCATCGACGTTTGTTATGTTTTTTTTAGAAGCAGGATCAGAAACCATACCTATGGCTGCAAAAGGTCTTCGAATCTTTATTGCTATGCTGCCAATATTAAGTATAACTTTTATGGGAACTGCTTTCTTCCAGTCAACAGCTAAGGGGATGACTTCCATGATGCTTGGTATGCTTCGCCAGTTCATCTTCCTACTTCCTATACTCTTTGTATTAAGCAGAATATTTGGCTTAGATGGTGTATGGTGGGCGACACCAATTGCTGATGCTTTGACTGTTCTAGTAACTTCAATCTTTTTGCTTAGAAAAATCAAAAGTGATAGAATGGAATATGGTGGATTGGATGAAAAAGTTTTGGTTATGGAGGAGATTTAAGTGGAACTGGATAGGGCTATGGAGGGTATATTTAAACTTAGAAGTGCAGTAGACCAAGTATATTTTAAGGGATTCTTCAATACAAATTATCGTAATAAAGGAATGAGTGCAGCCCATTTTGTGACCTTAGTCATTCTTATGTTTGATGGACCTTCGCGGATGAACTGCTTGGCTGAAAAGGTAGACCTGGAAAAAGGATCCTTTACTCCTGTGGCAAAGCGTCTTTTTGAAATGGGTTATATCAGTAAGAGTAAAGACCCCTTAGACAAACGTGCAACGATTCTTACTTTAACTGAACAAGGAAATACATTTGCTAAGGATATGATGGACGATCATCGGTCTTACATAAGAAACTTGATATCTATTTTTTCTGCGGAAGAAATAGGAGAATACTTCCAAGCTGTTGATAAGGCACTAAATATGACTCTGAAAATTGATGATTTTCTTAAGGATAAGAAATAGTGAAAACAAAGTATATTGATGGTGAAGGATGGGACTGGCTGGATACTTATACTTGTGACATCTACAAGGTTGAAGATCCTTATAAAGGCTATGTGTCAGTTGTAAGGGATGCTAGGGTAAAGTATCCCTTGACAGTAGATTATGAGACTTCATCTAGAGTTCTATTTGATGAAGGATATTTTTGTGTGACTTTTGTTCCAGATCAGGATTATTTCGTAGTAAATGCGGTTTATGATGAAAAAAGGAATATTGTAGAGTGGTATTTCGATATCATAAAAGAAAAAAACACTGACAAACAAGGGCGTGTATCATATAAAGACCTTTATTTGGATCTTGTGGTCAGACCGGACTTTAAGGCTATATTGATTGATGAAGATGAATTACAAGAAGCACTAGATCAAGGTATAATTACAAAAAAAGATTTTATTTTTGCTTATGAGGTTGCAGATCATTTAAGTCAGGATATTGTTAGTGATAAAAGATTTATGACTGATTTTTTAAGGGTGCAATTAGATGAATGAAGAAGCCGACAAAACAACTATTGACAAGTATAAGTGTATCCTGCCAATAAATTCTATGCCTTTTGTTGCGGAAGCTGGAACTGGAAAGGTAATGAAGCCATATCGCCATATGGATAGACAGGCAGATTTTAATGTCATGATTTATATTACTGAAGGTAGTATGGAAATCATTGAAGAAGGAAAATCTTGGCTAATTACCAAAGGGGATTTGTTTTTTCTTAAGAAGGGGCTCCACCATTTGGGGCATAAACCTTTTGAGATCGGTACATCTTGGCACTATGCCCATTTTTACACTCAGGATGTTAGTAGTAGTATGTATAATATGGAAGACCATGAACCACTAACAGGAATGCCTTTACTAGTTAGTGAGGATTCCTTCGAGGCTTTTATTACTATACCGAAAATTACTAGGATTAGGGAAGGTTCCTCATTGGAGAGAGCTGTATTGGCGTTGACAAAGATTCAGTCTTCTGAAAGAATTTTGGATAGAAATCTTCTCATGTGGAAAATACTCAAGGATACTTATGATTTGGCTCATACTCTGGAAGCGTCTGGTCGGGAGAGTAAATGGCTAGAAGAGTTAGTGTCTTATATTGAGCTCCATTATGACGAGAAATTAAGCATGGATATGATTCAAAAGCGTTTTGGACTAACCTATAAATACATGGGAAAGTGTTTTAAGGATAAGACAGGACTGACAATTAAGGCATATCAGAAAAATCTCAGACTTCAAAGGGCTTCAACACTTCTTGGAGAAACCCAGCTAAGTATTAGCGAGATAGCTGATAGAATTGGATATGGCGATTTATTTTATTTTAGTAAACTCTTTAAAGAAACATATGGTTCTTCTCCTTCTTTTTATAGAAAGCATTACTTGCCGAGATTGTAAATCGTTAGGTATATAAAACAAGAATATTGAAAAAGGAATAAAATACAAAAATATAGGAACAATATCTATTCGATCTCTGGTGATTTAGGAATATAATACATATATACTAAATTAGTGGAGGTTTTTTTGATGAAGGATTTATTTAAGAATTTTAAAGTTGATGACCCCTTCTTTAATGGATATGAGCAATTAGTGAAAAATGTAGTGATTCCTTATCAGGAAGAGATTCTTCATGATCGGGAGGATGTTGGAGAGAAAAGTCAAGCCATTGGAAACTTTGAATTAGCAGTTAAGAAGCTCGAGTCAGGTGATATTGACCAGGAATTTTATGGTATGGTTTTTCAAGATAGTGATGTAGCCAAGTGGTTGGAGGCTGCGGCTTATTCTCTACAACTGTTTCCAGACCGTGATTTGGAGCAAAGATGTGATGAGCTGATTGATTTGATTGGGAGAGCCCAGTGGGAGGATGGCTACTTAAATACCTACTTTACTTTGAAATCCCCCGATCTGAGGTGGACTAATCTTCAACTGGCCCATGAACTCTATTGTGCCGGACATATGATGGAAGCTGCTGTAGCCTACTATGATGTAACAGGAAAAGAAGAACTTCTTAATATTATGTCTAGGATGGGTGAGCATATGTATGACCGCTTTATCACAAAAAAAGCAGAAGGTTATCCGGGACATCCAGAGGTTGAACTGGCCCTTCTTCGTATGTATCAGGCTACAGGAAATGATCATTTTAAAATTTTAGCCGATCATTTTATTGATGTCCGTGGTGTAGATACTAAGTTTTATGATAAGGAGCGTGAAAAAAAAGACTGGTCTCCTTGGGGAAATACCGGACCGGCTAATTATGAGTATTCTCAAGCTCACCAGCCTGTAAGAGAGCAAAAAGATGCAGTTGGCCACGCAGTTAGAGCTGTGTACTTATATGCGGCTATGGCAGAAGCAGCCTTAATGAACGACGATGAAGGATTAAAAGAATCTTGTAAGGCTCTTTGGAAGAGTATAGAAAACAAACGGATGTATGTAACAGGTGCCATTGGCTCAGCATATGAAGGAGAATCTTTTACTGAGGACTATCATTTGCCGAATGATACTGCTTATGGAGAGACCTGTGCAGCTATTGGACTTATTTTCTTTGGTCGTCGTATGCTTGAATTAGATATAAATAGCAAGTATAGTGATGTTATGGAAAGAGCCTTGTATAATAGTGTCTTACCAGGTATGCAGTTGGATGGAAGTAAGTTTTTTTATGTGAATCCATTAGAGTCTATTCCTGGTATTTCAGGAAAGTCAGTGACCCATAAACACGCTTTGCCGACAAGACCTAACTGGTTTGCCTGCGCCTGTTGTCCTCCAAATGTAGCTAGATTATTACCTTCAATAGGGCGTTATGCCTGGGGCTTAAAAGAGAATATTGTTTTTTCACATCTTTTTGTAGGTGGAGTCTTGGACATAGACCAAGGTCAGTTAGGGAGCAGAGAAAATCAAGAAGTTGATAAGGGCGGAACTATTAAGTTAGAATCAGGCCTTCCTTTTGGTCATGAGTTAAGATATAGTTTTGAGCCATATGGAGAGGAAATGTCTATCACTCTAGCCATACGTATGCCATATTGGAGTGAAAACACAATCATTCGGAGGGATGGACAGGTTATTCATCCGCTTGTGAAAGATGGATATGCGTATATCCAAGGTGGATTTACTAAAGATACAATACTTACAGTTGACCTTGACCTAAGACCTAAGATGGTATATTCCAATAGTAAAATTGCATCAAATTCCAATAAATTGGCACTTGTATGTGGCCCCTTGGTATATTGTGCAGAAGGTGTTGATAATAAAGGACATGTACTTAACTTAAGTATAAATAAAGATAGTGTCATAGAGAAAGTCAAATCTCCAGACTTTGAAGGTGTCATTAATTTGAAGGTGATGGGACTTGTAAGAGAGACGGGAGGAGCTTTGTATAGTTTTGACCAACCCAGAGAGAGAGAGACTGAGATTAACTTAATCCCATATTACACCTGGTCTAATCGTGGATTAAATGAAATGAGAGTTTGGCTACCATATATATAGTAATAATATTCTTACAAATTCCTTAATTTCTTGTTTTCCTCCCGATCAATTGATAAAATATACATAGATAAACATATGTCATTATAAGGATAAATCGGGAGGAAAAAATGAATATTAGAGGAAGAATGATTGTCATACTATCCGTAGTGGTATTGATAATTCTTGGGATTGTCATTGCTAGGAACCTTATGGAAGAAGAAGTTGACAAACCGGATACGGAAGAAGTGACAGTGGATCCTGTGGAAGTTGATGAAGGGGATGTCGTGGATGAAGCAGAGGTTATAAACGAGTCTTTTGTGCCAGGTCCTGTTGTAGAATTTGAACCAACTAGTGTTGATGAGTTAGGAGCCTTAACGAATACAAGCTTACTCATGACACATTTTGAAGAGGTATCCGTAGAGGATATCATTAGTAATCTAAGTTTTGAGCCTGCACTTGATTTTGAAGTAGCTAAAGTAGGCGATCTGTCTTATGAAATTTCTTTTAATGAATTACTTGAAAGAGGAACTCTTGTCAAAGCTAAATATGAGTACGAGAATGCTTTATATGGGGATTCTTTTCTTACTATGCCTAATTTGGAAGTGGAGTCTGTCTATCCTTCCGATGGTAGCTATGAGGCAAAAGCCAATACTATTGTTGAAATAAAATTTAATTTACCAATTGATGAAGATATAGAGGAATATTTTTCTATAAGTCCAGCAGTTTTAGGCCAAATTGAAGTCAGTGAGAATATTCTTCGCTTTGTGCCTAAGAATGATTTAGAAGTAGACAGATCATATGAAGTCACAATAGAACCTGGTTATGAAAAAGACGGAGGGGTGCTTGAGGGCCTATCTTTTCATTTCAGTGTTGGAGGCCGAGACAGTCACTACGTATCTTTTGGAGAAGGTAATTATAATGTTCTATCTCTAGAGGGAGTACAACAAATATCTTACCGTGGAGATGATAGTATAGAAGACCTACTAGACAAATTTTCTGTTTATACTGTTGATAATCACGTGGTTGACATGATGACAACGGAATCTGCATCAGATATTGTTGACCAACTTATTGAGAAGAATCATGGTAGTTATCTAAAAGATATACCAGTGACATTTGAACCCGGTCAATATTATGGAGGTTATATTATCCTAGAGGAGAATCTTAGCGAGGGGATTTATTACTTTGTTGGAGAAGTAGGCAGAGATAAGAAAGGTTTTTTTGCCCAGGTAACAGAGAAATGTGCGTACTTCACAGCTGATAAGAATGACGTCATGGTTTGGTTGACTGACGGCGGTGATGGAAGTTTAGACGGGCAAGTAAGGATAAATGGTGAGGAAATAGGAAGACTGGATTCCCAAGGCTTTGGTGTTTTTGACTTTGCAATGGTACAGGATGAACAAGCTATTGTAGAGATAGAGACAGCAGATGAGATTTTGTATATGCCAATGGATGTGAGGAGGTCCAACGATTCTTTGAGATACCAGTTTTATTCATATCTTGATACAGATAGAGAACTATATCATGAATCAGATACGATTATGGTTAATGGATTTCTTAAAGATAGGAGGGGCAATCAGGTTGATAGTGTGAATGTACGGTTTTCAATTAATGGAGCTTTAATTGAGTCAAAGGATGTAAAGGTTAATCCTTACGGACTATTCCAGACCTCTTTCGCTTTTGAAGATGTGAAGAATAATGAAGGCTATATAGGAGTATATATTGAAGATGAGCAGCTGATGGGTGAATATTGCTATATCAGCAATTTTGAAAAGCCTAAATATCTCCTAGACACTTCTTTGGATAAGAAAAATGTTGCCAGTGGTGATCAATTTACTTATCGTAGTAAACTATCTTACTATGATGGAACTCCGGTACCTGGAGGTAGCATTAAAATTAAATTTGATCAATTTGATGAAAAACATGCAAATTTTCAATATAAAGATAAAAGAGTGGATGATCTTAGTTTGACTGGTGATAATGGAGTGAATGAGGCTGAGCTTACTGTTTTGTATGAATCCGATGATTGGAGACCTACCCATGCCTACATGAACTCATATGGCATTAATATTCAAAACTACTATTTATCCCAAACCGATTATTTGAATGTTTTTCCTAGGGATATGATGATAGAAGGAAATATTGAAAACCAAGATGGAAAAGCTATCGTCAGTATGTCTTGCCATGATATTCTTGTCAGTGAGTCTGCAGATCCTTATGACTATGATACTTTTAAAGGTGACCCTGTTTCAGGTAAGCAGGTTGACATTTCCATTAAAGAAGTTTACTATGAGCAGGTTTTTGTTGAACAGAAATATAATGCTATATATAAGACCCAGTACAATGTTTACAAAAACATTAAACATGAATCTATTGTACACAAAGACTCTACGATTACAGACGAAAATGGTCAGGCAAAGATAGAGTATGATGGTCTAATTGACGGAAGATTTTACACGGCTATAATGACAACAACAGATAATTCAGATAGAAAAGTGGTAGAATCTACTCATTACTATACAAGTAAGTGGTACAATCCTTACGATGCTAACGATGAAGGCTTTAGGTTAGATATTAGAGGCAGGAATTCTAATGAGGAAAATAGCTGGCGTACTTCTTTTGACCTTGACGAGCCTATTACTATGGAACTCCTTTTCAACGGTCAATCCATTGACAGTGATAAGGACAAGCTTCTGATTGTTGAAGAAAGAAATGGAATCAACTATTATCACCTGACGGATGAGTCTTTAGTCGATATTGTCATGGATGAGTCAAGGATGCCAGATACTCATATAAAAGCTATATATTATAATGGTGAATTTATGTTTAACAACTGGAATATGGAGAGATATATTTACATTGATTACACGAGTTTGGAAATGGATTTATCAGTGAATTTTGACAAGGATGCCTATAAGCCTGGTGAAACGGTTAACTATCAGTTGACATGTCTCGACAGAGAGGGGAATCCAGTGGAGGCCGGAGTCAATGTCAGTGTTGTGGATGAAGCAATCTTCGATATTATTGAAGATGATGATGATCCACTTAATGAAATGTATCAAGGAGATTATAATCCCAATATCATAGCATCTTTCCTCTTAACACCGATTACTGATAACCCGAATATGGCAGAAAAAGGTGGTGAAGGTGGTGGAGAGGTCTTTAGAGACGACTTTCAGGATACGACGTATTTCCAGAATGTAGTGGTGGATTCTTCAGGTATCTATCGTGGATCTTTCGTTTTGCCGGATAACATAACTTCTTGGAGAGTTACTGTTACAGGTTATAACGGTCAATTACTTTGTGCTAAAAAAGTCAGCAATGTTTCATCAGGCCTTCCCTTCTTTGGAGATATTATGAGTGAGGAACGTTATCTAGAAGGTGATGATATCTTTATTAGTGTGAAATCCGCAGGTGATCTCTCTCTGATGGGTGAGACAGTTACTTACTTTATACAGGTTTTTGATGGAGATGGAGAGATGATATTCGAAAAATCTGTGGATGACATGTTTGGTAACCGTGTTCAGGTTCACTTGGGTCAACTCCCCCTTGGTGTCTATAGTGTAGAAGCATCGGTAACCAGTGGAGACCACAGGGATGGTATTAGACTTCCATTGGAAGTAACGGATCATATTGCTAACTATGATATGGTAATAGAAGAAGCTGTCACTGATAGTCTGATTATTAACCATAACAACAATGTATCAAGTCTTTCTGTGTACAATCGAGAGGCCAGGGACTTCTATAACAAGTTAAGTTCTTTGGTAGGATTGAAAAGAGATGACCATAACGGAAGAGGGGTTGTTGGTGGATTGGCTGATTGGTATAGGGCTGATTTATTTGGAGAAGAAACAGATAGAAGCCGTGTTAATATTCCATCAATTGACGGATTGATTAAGCCATTAGATGCGGGGGAATTTGACCCAGTCATGACTGCCAGACTTCTCACTATTGGATATCGAGACTATGTGGACACCTATATTTATGACCGTTTGATTAAAAGCTTGAATGAGGAGAAAAGGTTAGGTTATAGAAAGGATGAAGTCATTACTGCAAATATGATGGCTTATATTTGGATGGCTGTTGAAGAAGGAATAGAAAGTCCTGATATATATGATGAGATCATGAAGGAATGGGATAGAATTACCAGTCTTGAAGCTAAGATGATCTTACTCCGTGCCAGTCTTGATGCAGGTAAGTATTCAAGAGCTGACCAGATACTAGAATTCATTGCCTATGAAGAAGAGTTTTCAACAGAAATTCTACCTCTACAGTTCAATAGTAATAAGGAAATGGACGAAATGATGCAGTTCAATATGCTAGCTGTCATGACCGAGATGGATCGAATGGATGAAGCAAAGAGGATATATGATAATATTAGTAAAAGGAACTATACGAAATATCTTGAGTATAGAATTGATGATCCAGAAAAACTTATCTACTTAAAAGCTTTGGAGCCACCGGTTCTTAACAGTGAATTTGTTTATGAACTAAATGGACTTGAAACTAGTGCCAACATAGGTTTCAGGGATAGTGTTCAATTGACAATGACTCCAGAGGAGGCCAAGACCTTCCGTTTGGTAAGTTATACAGGTGAATTAGTTGCAGTTCATGAATATGTCGGTTTTGCTGATGATTTAGGTAATCAGGAAGTATCAGTAAGTAAGACCTACAAAAATGTCCAAGGAGGACCTATACATATAGGTGATGAAGTGGAGGTTGAGCTGGTTGTTACTCATTTAGATGGAGCAGGATATTTTAAGATTCAGGATGTATTGCCGGCAGGATTAGCCTTTGTAAGTGTATTGGACGATCCAGAATCAACTTATTTGTATGGTGACAGTATTGGACAAATGGTAGACCTTCGCGGAGGTAGAAGGTGGAACTATGGAGCGCAAAGTTCATTGACATTCAAATATTTAGCAAAAGCTACAGCTCCTGGTACATATAAAAGTGAACCTTCTATTTTTGCAAGACCTTGGGAAGGGGAAGTTTGGATAGGTGAAGAAACATGGGTGACAATCGAAGAATAAAAAGATTGAGTTATTGGACTAGTTTTCTGATTGTTTTAATTCTTTTGACTTCTTGCACTTTTTTAGGGGTGAATGGTCCTGATGAGATAATTGGACCTAAAGCTCAAGGTGAAAATCGATTAGAAGAACAGGAAACTAGTGATCAAGACTATCTTGTTAAGGACGATATGAGTGATGATAAGGCCAAGGGGTTAATCCCGGCCTATGAAGATAATCAGATTGATACAAGAAACCTAATTACTGAAACTACTTTTCTAGAAGGCATCAGTGGAGAAACGTATTACAAAGCTGGTGATTATAAAAGAATTCAGTTTGAAGAAAATAATCCTGTTCTTGCAGGTATTATTCCTCATCATCTGGTTGCCAATAGTTTTATTGCTGATTTTTATGAATCAGTCAGTAAGGTGGAAGATTATGACCTGATAGTTCTGATTAGTCCCAACCATTATACTGCTGGACCCAGAGTTCAAATTGGTGCTAGTGATTATTATACTTATCAAGGTCAGGTTTCTGTTGATCAAGAGCTTATATATGCTCTTACACAAATGACAGCTGAAACAGATAGTCTAATTAATATTGCAGAGCCATCATACTTAGAATTAGAACATGGTCAATTGGTTCATATGCCTTATATCAAGACTTACTTTCCTCAAGCAAAAGTTTTATCCATTATGCTGGCTGAAACTAGAGACTTGTCAAATCTTGAACGACTAGCGGATACTATTGATGAAGTTATTGGAGAGAGGAAGACCTTGTTTGTAGGCTCCATTGATTTTTCCCATTACTTGACTGCTGAAGAAGCTGAACTTAATGATGAATATACCAGAAGTCTAATCCTAGACAATGATTATGAGACCATGAGTAACTTGTCCAATGATTATATTGATTCTCCAAGTACCTTTGGACTTTTGACTTTGCTACTTGAAAAAAGGTATGAAACTTTTAGACCGGAGATATTTAATCATAGTAATTCAGCCAGGATTACTGGACGAATGAATAGTATTGAAACAACTTCTTATTTTCAAGTTGTATATTATGGGAAATAAATGAATTGTATATGTATTCTTAGCCTATATTTGATACAATGAATATAGGCTTTTGTGCCATTAAGAAGAATTTTAAGGAATAGAAGAGAGGGAATAAGGAGGCGGCTTAAGTGGTGAAATTTAATTATAAATCTAGTAGGAGTTACTTTAGCTTTCATAAAGCTTGGTTTCTATTTCTTCTTTTAAGCTTTATAATTACAGGATGTAATAGCAGTCAAGTAATATTAGATGAAAAGGATGGGGCCCAAAATAGTAATTCCAAGATTGAAGTCAAACTAGACAATGATAATGAAAATGAAGTCCCAGTGGTTGAGGAAGATCCATCTGATCTTAACCAGGTCATCCACCATATTATATCAGATAGGGTCAAGGCTATTGAGGAAGAAGATTATGATCTCTATATGTCAGTAATAACTAGGGAAAACCAGTTTTTCTATAATGAGCAAGAACGTTGGTTTATGGAAATGATTGATGAGAGGATTCATGACCTATCTCTGGAAGTTGAGTCAGTTGATATGATTGATACGGATTCAGCTAGGGTTCTTATCCACCAGAAACACAAGACCAATGAGACCTTTGATTTTACTTACCCCCTACTCTTTGTAAGAGAAGAAAAGGGATGGATGGATCATGGATATGATTTTGAATTGATGGAGACAGACAGGTTTGTAGTCAAATATATGGAGGGTGAAGTAAGAGTGGATGAATTTCGACAAATGCTTGATGATGCCTTTGACCACTTGGATCTTATGTATGAGATGAAGCCTTTGGATGGATATGAAATGAAGCTTTTTCATAGTCAGGAAATGCTTCGGCAGCGCTGTATCCCATCCAACCCTTGGCTTTTTACAGGTTGGTCGGAACCTGATGAATCTCTAAAACTTTTTACAGGACATCCGGACACATACAAGGGTTACCCTGGAGTTGTTCAGCATGAATTGGTTCATCATATTACCATTAGAATGTGTAATAATAATTTACCAGGATGGATGTTAGAAGGTATTGCTATGTTTGATGGCTCCGCCTATTATGATAAAGGTTATTCCTCCGTACTTGCTGAAATGACCAAAGGAGGTGTGGCTCAGACCATAGAGGATTTGGAAAGAACAGATTTAGGGTCTGACTCAGTAACCCATAAGGAGATTGTCGATTTCTATGACACATCTTACTTATATATGAAGTTTATTCATGATACCTTTGGAAGGGATACCATGATTGGTCTTTTTGAAGAAGCTGGGAAGAAGCCTTTTCACGACTCTACCCTTAATCCCACCTTTGAATCCAATAACCAAAAAACTGCTACAGAGGTTATACAGACTGTATTGGGTATGACTAAAGGAGAGTTGAGTGAGGCCTATCTTGAATGGGTAGATGAGAATTATGACAGCTTTTAATTTGTTAGAATATAGAAGCTTTTAGTCAAAATAAAAAACCACAGATAAGCGTTTATCTGTGGTTTTTAGTTATATAAATAGTGATGTAAATCTTATAAGTGATTGTCTAGATAAGTTTATACTCTTTAATTAAATCCAAGGCAACTGTATCTTGAAGTAGACCGACATACTTAAGTGCAGCCATTTTCTTTTCAGCGGGAAGTGGAAGGTCTGTCAGTTTAGCACCGTCCATCATTTTAGCAGTTGAATCAAGAAGAGTTCTGATATCGTAAGCAGAAGCAAATACTTCCGGTACACCTCGGTCTACATCAAGGAGGGTGTATACGGCTTCCATAGCGGTTCGTACAGAATATTCTGTTGTGAATACGGTGTCTCGTGGTGTTTCAGCAAAGTTTCCGATAAAGGCAGCATTCACACATCCTTCTGGTACAACATTAGGTCTGTCACCCTTTGCTCTAGGCATAAAGTAGGCAGTTACGTATGGCATCATACATGGTACACAAACAGCTGACTTTTCAGCCATTTCATCGATTTCTTCTACTGGAACACCCATATGGTAAAGCCACTCTTTTGTGATTTCTACACCAGTACAGTCTTTCATTGCTTTTTTAATGTAATCACCAGGTTTGTCACAGTATAAACTGTAAATCCATATAACTAGCTCATTTTCTTTTTGAGCCTTAAAGTGTGGTTGTCGGTTTAAAGTGAAACTCATGAGCCAACTAGAATCTTTGACAGATACGATACCACCTGATACAACTTTACCTGAGAAGGGATCCCGCTTACATATTTTTTCGATATATGGTGGGATTTTGTCATCAAGGGTTGTTACTGTTGCTGATTCCCAATAGGATTCATCAATATTTCCACAGAATTTATCAGGTTTACCAAAAGCTTCATCTTGATCAGCGATTGCCTTCCATAGTTCCCAGCTTCCACCCAAACTTTTATTGAATTCTGGTGCATGGTCTTGGTCGCCAAGTGTTGAGTTTTCTGTATTAGACCCATTGGTGATAAAGACCAGGTCATTGGCGGTGAGGTCCATTCTTGTTTCAACACCGTCTCTGTCAAGCACAAGTTGTTTAGCAACTTTTTTGTCACTTGCAATGTCGAAAAGAACATTTTTAACGGTGACGCCATACTCAATAGTAACCCCATGTCCCTCAAGATACTTAATTAATGGCAGGGCCAAGGATTCATATTGGTTATATTTAGTAAACTTCAAGGCTGAAAAGTCTGGAAGTCCTCCAATATGATGAATGAATCTAGTTAAATATCTCCGCATTTCGGTAGCACTATGCCATGGCTCGAAAGCAAACATGGTTTGCCAGTATAACCAGAAGTTTGAGGCAAAAAACTCTTCAGAAAAGACGTCTGTAATTTTCATGTTATCCAATTTATCTTCACTTGTCATAAAGAGTTTGACGATTTCAGTTGAGGCCTTTGGTGAAAGGGTAAACTTACCGTCAGTATGGGCATCTTGACCCTTGTTGATGATTGCTCTTTGAAGTGAATAGTTAGGGTCTTCCTTGTTGAGCCAGTAGAATTCATCAAGAACTGAAGCTCCATCTACTTCCAGTGATGGAATGGAAGAGAAAAGATCCCATAGACATTCGAAGTGATTTTCCATTTCACGACCACCACGAATAACAAATCCACGACCGTCTTCGTAGATACCGTCTAGGCCACCACCACCGATTTTAAGTTCTTCAAAAATATGAATTTGATCTCCCTTCATTTGGCCGTCTCGAATTAAGAAGGCAGCCGCAGAAAGAGATGCAAGACCTGAGCCAATAAGATATGCTTTTTTGTTTTCAACGCCGACTGGTTTTTTGGGTCGGGCTAATGCTTCATAATTACCATTACTGTAATACATAATTTTCCTCCTAAAAATGTTGTTAGCTTTATTGTACTGAATGAATATGAAAGCTTGTATAGACAAAGCCGGTTAATTGTCAAAAATTTAGACAAATAAGGGTTTTTGTAGTAAAATGGCATAAGGATTTACAGGAGGAAATACATGTCCAAATATACTAAACAGCTAATAGCAACTAACCTAAAAGATATGATGAATCATAAGCTTATTGAGCATATTACTGTAACTGAGTTAGTTGAAAAGTGTGATATCAATCGTCAGACATTTTATTATCATTTTAAGGATATATATGATCTTCTGGGATGGATTTACAAGACAGAGGCAGTAGGTGCCATAGCTAATTCAAGGTCTTATGATACCTGGAATGAAGGGCTGGAACAGATTCTTACTTATGTGGAAACTAATAAGGCATTTTGCATTTCCACCTATAAGTCCTTGGGTAAAGATCACCTTGAAATGTTTTTAGCAGAAGTTTTAGGTGATCTTCTAGGAGGGGTACTTGATGAAGTTGTCGGTCCTCAAAGACAGGTTGGGTCATACGAAATTTCCAAAGATGATCGGGCATTTATCCTTCGTTTTTATTGCAGTGCCTTTAGCGGTATCCTTCTTTATTGGATAGGAGAGAATCTTAAGACTCCAAAAGAAGAAGTATGGAAGAAGATTGAGAAAACGATGGACAATAGATTTGTAGAATTAGTAGAGCGCTTTAGCACTTAATGGAGGCTTCATCTATAAGGCTAAGAATGGACTTCTCTGTTGCATTCTTAGGTGGTCATGTTATGATAAATATAGAATATTTGTGTAAGGAGAAAAAGTGTGGAGAGAAAAACAAGACAAGAAATACCAATTGAACAAACCTGGAAATTAGAGGATCTATATCCAAGTGAAGAAGCCTTTGAGGAAGCACTTGCTAAGATGGATGAAACCATTAATGATTTTGTTAGCTATGAAGGACGCCTTACAGAAAATGGACAGACATTATACCAAGGAATCGTAGCTTACGAGCAGATGATTGTTGATGTATATAGGTTAGCTAATTATGCCCACCTAGGACAGGCAGTTGATGCATCGGACACTAGGAGCCAAGAAAAGTATATGCGCTTTGGTGCTCTTGCCAGTCGGTTTGAAACAGCAACTACTTTTGTAACTGAAGAAATCATGGAAATGGATAATGATAAGTTTGAAGCAATCTTTAGTGATGAAGACAAGTTGGAGAACTACCGTCGGTTCTTAGAGGATCTTTTTGAAGAGAAACAGCATAAGTTGACTAAAGAGACTGAGCAAGTTTTAGCTTCGCTTAGTGAAGTTCATGAAGCTCCATATAGGACATACTCTGTGTCGAAACTTGCTGATATGGTTTTTGATAGTTTTGAAGATAAAGAGGGCAAGGAGTTACATAATTCCTTTGCCCTATATGAAGGTACATATGCCTTTCATGAGGATGCACATATTCGAAAGAAAGCCTATGAATCCTTCAACAAAACATTGAAACAATATAATAACACCTATGCTTCTATTTATAATACTCAAGTTAAACAGGAAGTTATTATGGCAAAACTGAGAGGCTATAAGAATGTTACTGAAATGCTTCTTAGGTCCCAACATGTAACTGAGGAAATGTATGAAAGACAGTTAAATGTAATCTATAAAGAATTAGCGCCCCATATGCGCCGTTATGCCAATCTTTTAAAAGAACAATTGGGTCTTGAGACTTTGCACTATTATGATTTGAAAGCACCTATGGATAATACCTATAATCCATCTGCCTCCTATGAAGAGGCTAAAAAAGTTATAATAGAAGCTCTACAGATTATGGGGCCCGAATATATGGAAATTATTCATGAAGCTTTTGATAATAGATGGATTGATTATGGAGATAATATAGGCAAATCAACAGGAGCTTTTTGTGCTTCACCTTATGGATGTCATTCCTATATTCTCGTGACTTTTCAGAATAATATGAGGGATGCTTTTACCCTTATCCACGAATTGGGCCATGCCAGTCATTTTACACTTGCTAACAGGGAACAATCCTATCTTAATACTCGCCCTTCTAGGTATACCGTTGAAGCTCCATCAACGATGAATGAGATGATACTAGGACGGTATTTGCTTCAAAAATATGATGATCCTAAGATGAGAAAGTGGGTTATATTACAATTCCTTGCCACTTATTATCATAACTTTGTTACCCATCTTCTTGAAGGTGAATTCCAGAGGCGGGTCTATGATTTAGCTGAAAGCGGTCAGCCATTAACATCTGCCCTCTTAAATCGTACCAAGCTTGAGGTCTTGAAAGGCTTTTGGGGTGAGGCCGTGGATATTGATGAGGATGCAGGTATGACATGGATGAGACAACCCCATTATTACATGGGTCTATATCCATACACGTATTCAGCAGGGCTAACCGCCTCAACAGCAGTTAGTGAGAAAATTTTTGAGGAGGGTCAACCAGCTGTCGATCGATGGATCAATATGCTAAAAGAAGGCGGTAGGCTTAAGCCTTTGGATCTTTTCAAAGTAGCTGGTATGGATATGTTCAGCGATAAACCTGTAAAGAGTGCTGTTGCCTATGTTGCCAGTCTCATTGACCAGCTGGAAGACTTGTGTAAGTAGATTACTGGTAAATATGTTTAAGTAATACAAAGATAAATATTTTTGATTATTAACAGTCACAGGCGGCTTATATATTAATGGCTTCCGGTGACTGCTTTTCTATATTGACTAGGTGTGATACCCATCACTTTTTTAAAGTCTCGATTTAACTGATAGTGATTCATATAGCCATAGTCCTCAGATATACTTCCAATAGTTTTTGATAAGTCTTTAAGTTCGTGGCAAATGCTTTCGATTTTTTTTCTGCGTACATAATTAGGGAAGCTGGTACTCATTTCCTGTTGAAAAAGATTTGACAGATAGCCATAGCTTATTTTTTTGTTTTTAGAATAGTCAGATAAGGATAATTTGCTTTTAATGTTTTTGTCAATATAGGTTAAGAAATCGAGAATCAAGGGATGACGATTATTGATTTGAAGACTTAGTTCTTTTTTGAATTGCCAAATAGCCTGCTCTTGGATGGCGATGACCTGATTCTTACTTGTAACACTTTCGATTTCTAGTATATATTGGTCACTAATACTAAAAGAGATATCAGCGGAGAGCCCGAGTTCAATGGCGGTTCTTGCATAAAGGCTTAAGCCGATGATGCTGTAATTTTTTACAGACCTGAGTTCATTGGGGCCTAGTAGTGGGAAAATATAGTCGTCAAATTTGGATTCATATAGATCTTTAGTTAGAAGTCTTTCCTGAAAAAGACGTTTTTCATTGTAGTAGGAGTGATGCCTGACTGTATATACCTTTGTTGGATTTGGTGTGATATTTGTAAACTCATTGGCATAATAGTTGCCCTTCATTAGAGTGTTTGACTGAATACAAACACCAAGCAGATGAATGAGGGAAGGATGTTGGATGGATTGGGCATGACTTATATCGACGAGAAAAAGACCATGAAATTCACCCTTGTTAAGAAGCTTATAATAAATATATACATAGTTATCTGTTATCAAAAGGTCAGCAGTTGTAAAGGAGTTTTTCATTGCTAACCATTGACTGTCAGTTATTTCCTTAGGATGAAGATTAGGTGGTAATGAAATCGATTGACCAACTCGAGGGGTAGACCCCTGGTAGTCCATAAAATAGCAATGGTAGCCTGTTGAATAGTAATATAGATTTAGTATCTGCTTAATGTGAGTTTGACTGGGAATGCCTGCCTGATTAAATAACATATTGCAACCTCTGTGGAAAAAAGATTAATATTATAGAAAAAAGATTATTTTATCTAAGTATACCACAATATAATAAGATAGAAAAGCAGATACAAAATCATTTGATGCATATTAAAGGAGAAAGTATATGGATTATAAGAGTTTTAAGGATAAGCCATTTTATTTAAGTGATGAAGATGTTAAATGGGTCAAAGAAACCTATTCTGATATGTCTTCCCAAGAGCGTATAGGACAGCTTTTTTGTCTAGTTGCCTATGATAGTAATGAAGAAAATTTAACTAATTTATTAAATACTTACAAACCAGGTGGACTCATGTGTCGGCCTATGGCAGCTGAAGAAACAGTTGCTACTGTTACCTTCCTTCAAGAAAAAAGCAAGCTTCCCATGCTTATAGCTGCCAACTTGGAAAAAGGTGGAAATGGCGCAGTAGAAAGTGGAACCAGCATGGGATCTCAAATGCTTGTGGCTGCTACTGATGATGTGGAAACTGCTAGTAGGCTTGGAACCATTTGTGGACGCGAAGGTGGGGCGGCAGGTGTTAACTGGTCTTTTGCACCGATTATTGACATTGATTATAATTTTAGAAATCCTATTACGAATACAAGGACCTTAGGTTCTGATCCGGTCAGGGTTAAAGAAATGGGTAAGGCATATGTAGAAGCCATTCAAAAAGAGGGCTTAGCTGCATCTATTAAACATTTTCCAGGAGATGGAAGAGATGAACGTGATCAGCATTTAGTAACATCTGTTAATGATATGACCTGTGAAGATTGGGATGCTACATATGGTGAAGCATATAAGACAAGTATTGAGGCAGGTGCTAAAACCGTAATGATTGGCCATATTATGATGCCTGAATATAGCCGTAAGCTAAGTCCAGGAATTAAAGATGAGGATATTCTACCTGCATCTTTATCACATGAACTTATTAATGGTCTCTTAAGAGATAAGCTGGGATTTAATGGTTTGGTTGTATCAGATGCTACAACTATGGCAGGTATGACGATTCCTATGCCTAGACAAGAAGCGGTTCCTACCTGTATTGCAGCAGGTTGTGATATGTTCCTATTTGCTAGAAATATGGAAGAAGACTACCGTTTTATGAAAGAAGGATATGAGAAGGGAATTATTAGTGAAGAACGTCTTGAGGAAGCGGTGACAAGGATTCTTGCCCTAAAAGCAAGTTTAGGTCTTCACGATGGTTCTTCTAAGGTACCATTATATCCTGTGCTTGATGATTTGGTCGCTATTAGTCAAGACAAAAACCATAAGGCGTGGGCGAAAGAATGTGCAGATAAAGGTATTACTATAGTTAAAGAAGAGAAAGGTGTTTTACCTATTACACCTGACAGGTATAAGAAAGTGCTCCTTTATGGCGTGGAGTCAGAGCTTGGTTTTGCCTATTCAGTTCGTGGTGGTATGCCTGATAAGATTAAGGGAATGCTGGAAAAAGAAGGTCTAGATGTTGAAATTCATGTTGCGAGTAAAGGGTTTGAAGGCCTAGTTGAGTCTTTTGCAAAAATACAGGATAACTATGATCTAATCATATATATAGCCAACCTTGGAACCAAGTCTAATCAAACCACAGTAAGGATTGAGTGGGAGATGCCTATGGGTGCTAATGTTCCAATTTATATGACAACTGTGCCAACCGTTTTTATTTCCATAGAAAATCCATATCACCTTTTAGATGCGCCTAGAGTGAGAACTTATATTAATACCTATGCATCTACGGATACTGTTTTGGAATCACTTATTGAAAAGTTAACTGGGAAACAAGCCTTCAATGGTATTAGTCCATCTGATCCATTCTGTGGACGTTGGGATACTAGATTATCGTAGAAGAAAATAATGCTAAAAGGTTAGTCCTTGGTTATTTATTAAGTTAATTTACGTATAATTACAAATTTTCGTCTTTGAGATGGAACATTTGAAGAAGCTTCCTCGTCTTAAGTATACAAGCTAAAATATTAGATGACTTAATGACGGAGGTTAGTATGAAACTAAAAGTGTTTATCTTAATGATGTTAACTATGATTATCCTATCTGCATGTGGTAATGATGAGGCTGGTAAAGGAGATTCGGAGATTCCAAATGCTGAAAATCAGATTCCAGCTGATGACGAAACCTTACCAAGTGCCGGAGATTCACAGCTGGTAACCTATGGTGTTGCAGGATATATTCAAGAAGTCAATTTGAGTGATGATGGAAAGACAGCAATACTTTTTGTTGAGGGAGAACTCGGTAAAAATGGTGCAGACTACCATAGAGCTTATGTAACAGTCACTCAAGATACTGTAGTATACGGAAAAGAAGAATTGACTATGTCAGATCTTAAAGTTGGTCAATATGTTAATGTGTTTTTTGAAGGGGACGTAATGGAATCAGACCCTGTTCAGGCAAGTGCCAAACAGGTTAATATTATTCCGGAAGAAACCTTGGAATTTAATGATGATCCTACAGAAGAATAACAAATGATATATTCGAAAAAAGTCCCAAGTTAAGCTTGGGACTTTTTTTTGACCTTTTATAGGTCTCTTAGGAATTATAGATATGTGTATAAATAGCTTGTTTCTAGCTTGGCTTTTATTGTATGATTAGAGAAGATCAGTGATAAATAGAAAGGGTGAAAAATAATGATATTGAACAGGTATAATCTAGGGGATATGCAGGTCATTTATATATTAGATGAAGAAAGCAAGATGTGTGAATTGGTCTTGCTACCTAAGGACTGTCAGTACAAGGAGAATATGGAAAAGGTCCACCGGACAGAAAATTTAGTTCAACTTAAAATTGCTGGTGAAGTATATCCAGGAGCATACGCTGGAGGCAAGAGTATGCGTAATGGTGAATCCACCACGTCCCTGTTATATGAAAGTCAGGAGCTTGTTGAAACCACTGAAAAGACATGTGTTTTAACCAGGTTTGTACGTAAAGGAAAGTATCAAGTGGATCATAGGCTAACATGGATACCTGGTGAAGAGGCATTTCGACTTACAAGCGAATTAACCAATATTGGGGATGAACCTATTGGAGTTGAAATGTTATCAAGTTTCTCGCTAGGGGGATTGTCTCCACTTCTTCAAGGGGATGGTCATGGGAATATGGACCTTCACCGTTTGCGTTCATCTTGGAGTATGGAAGGACGTTTAGAGACTAGAAGGGTAGAAGACTTATTATTGGAACCTTCCTGGGCAAATCATGGTGTTCGGTGTGAACGCTTTGGTCAAATAGGTTCATTGGCTGTGAATAACTTCTTCCCTTATGTAGTTCTTGAGGATAAAGAAAATGATGTTTTATGGGGGGCTATGTTAGGTCATAGTGCTTCATGGCAAATGGAAGTCTATCGCTTAGATGAAGGTTTATCTCTTTCAGGAGGATTGGCGGATAGAGAGTTTGGACATTGGTGGAAAGAGCTTTTGCCTTCTGAAATTTTTAGAAGTCCTGAAGCCCTGGTTACAGTATGTTATGGTGAAAATCAAGGTGTGGATATGGTATCTCACCGTCTAGTAACCTGTGGAAAGATGGCAGCCAATCAAGGCCCTAAATCTGAGCAGAAGTTACCTCTTGTTTTTAATGAGTATTGTACAACGTGGGGGAATCCTTCACACGACAATATTATGAATATCCTAGACTCCATTGATGGTAGGGGATTTGACTATTTTGTTATTGACTGTGGATGGTATAAGGAACCAGGTGTACCTTGGGATACTTCTATGGGAGATTACAATGTATCCAAGGATCTTTTTCCACAAGGACTTCATAAGACTGTCGAGGCTATAAAGTCTAAAGGGTTAAAGCCTGGTATTTGGTTTGAAATTGAGAATGTGGGAAAAGATGCTAAAGCTTATCAGAAAACAGATTGGCTCCTTCAAAGAGACGGATACACTTTAACAACAAATATGCGCCGTTTCTGGGATATGAGGAAAGAAGAAGTTATTGATTATTTGTCTGATAAAGTCATTGGAACTCTAAAAAAATATGAGTTTGAATATATGAAAATAGATTGTAATGATACTATTGGCATAGGATGTGATGGTGCTGAATCACTTGGTGAAGGACTTCGGCAGAATATGGAAGCTTCCCTTGGATTTATAAATAAAGTGAAAGAAGAGATACCAGAAATTGTTCTTGAAAACTGCGCATCAGGTGGACATAGGCTTGAACCTAGAATGGTAGGAGCGACTAGTATGTCATCTTTTTCTGACGCACATGAATGTATAGAGATTCCAATTATTGCGGCTAATCTCCACAGGGTAATCTTGCCAAGACAAAGCCAAATTTGGGCTGTAATTCAAAAAGACGACAGTCTTAGTAGAATTGCTTATTCTATATCTGCAACATTTCTTGGTCGGATGTGTTTGTCTGGTCACGTGACTAATTTAAGTAAGGAACAATGGAAATTAATTGAGGCAGGTATGTCCCTCTATAAAAGGGTTTCTCATATTATTAAAGATGGTTATTCCAGGCGGTTTGGTCCGGAAATCTTCAGCTACAGGCATCCTGAAGGTTGGCAAGGCATATTCAGGACATACGGTGACGAAGCTATTCTTATTTTGCACTCATATGATATGAAGGGAGTATTGACACTTAGTATTGAGCTGGATGAAGCTTATGAGCTTCTTGATATGTATGGAAATGGAAGTCAGAAAGTTATGGTGACTGCTAATGAAATTATTTGGGATGAACCTGATGATTTTCAAGGATTGGTCCTTTACATGAAGAAAATGAACGAGTCAGGGGTATGCATGGAATAAGAGGGATGACTATATCCTCTCTTTCGTATTGTTTCGTTAATACTTTTCTAATTATATCAAGGCGTATGTTATAATATTAAATATATTTAAGTGACAGAGTAATGAAATGAGAAGGAACAGTTTTGACAGTCTAATGTGTAGGTGTATATGTAAACGAGAAAGGAGTGTATCTTGTGGGCAAAAGGGGTTTGAAAAGCAAGAACTTGAAAAGTAAGGATGTAAAAAGTAAGGGCTTTAGAGGGATTGGGTTAAAGGCAAAAATTGGAGGTAGTTTTGCTATCATTATTGCTGTTATGATTGCTATTACCTTAGTAACAACATTGGTGATGTCAAATATCAGCCAATCTTCAAAGGAAATAAAAAATGAATATATGGTTTTGGTTCAACTGACAACAGAAGTTGAGGAGGGGGTCTTGGGCTTAGCTGGTCACGTTGAAAACTACATTATTACGGGTAACAAGGAAAGTTTTTTGATGGTTGAAGAAGAGATTCCTGCTCTTAAAGAAGGATTTACAGCCTTAGACCAGCATATAAATAAGTATAATAATTTAGATTCTTTGGTAACGCTCTCTAAAAAAGTGGAAAATTCTTTTGCTGAATTGGAGACCTTGGTTTATGAAGCCAAAGAAGGTATTGATGGATACGAACTTATCTTTGCGGATTCCTCTAAGATTATAGAGGATTGGTCAGGAGTGGCTGAAGAGTATTTTGAGGAACATATTGAAGATTTGCAGGAACTGGAAGTATCCTACAGCGAATGGCTTGAAGAGGACGGTATTGCTCCTCACCAATTAGGTTATCTTACCGATATACGTGAACGGATTGTTAACGCTAAAAGCATCACTAATCAGATAAAAAACTTAGTTGAAAATTCCTATCGGGCCCAATTATCTAGTGATACAAGTTTGTTGGAAAAATCACTGACTGATTTTGCAACTTTTGAAACTGCTCTAGAGGAATACAGGAAAGGGTCAAGCAGTGCTTCAGATCAGAACTATTTAGCCCAAATAAGTGTTTACAGCCAGAAGTACAAAGAATCTCTTCAAGGGGTTTTGGATGCTAATATTCTTCGCCAAGATCAATTGGTAGCAACACAGACTATTTTAAATGATTTTAGGGTAGATATTAAAGAATTAACAGCTTCAGGAATTGAAGCTACCCTAAATAGTGTTGATGGTCAGGTTCAGTCTGCATCATCAACAACAGGATTACTTTTCATCCTTATACCCATAGTCTTTGTTCTATCCAGTATTTTTTCAGTATTATTGATTAGGACAATTATCAAACCGATTAATCGAGTTGTAGATTTTGCAGGTCATATTGCTGATGGTCAGCTGAATGTGCAAGCGCTTAAGGTTGGGACCAAAGATGAAGTGGGCAAACTGACAGAGGCAATCAACGAAATGCACAGAAAAATCAAGGATTTATTGGAAGAAATCGTTTCTTCATCAACAAGTGTTAGGGAGACTGCTTCTAATTTGAATAGGCATGCTTATGAGACAACAAAAACAACTGAAACTGTTTCTGAAAGTATGGAACAGATTTCTCTTGGTGCAGCAAGGCAGGCGCAAAATATTCAAGAGGCATCTGAGGATATTAATGCCCTTGGTAATACTATACAAGAAAGTAGTGAAAGTGCCAAAAGCCTTCAGGTTTCATCAAAGCAGATTACCGATCTGTCCAATCAAGGAATTCATGTAATCAAGGATTTAACTGAAAAGACAGCCAGTAGTCAGAGAGCAATGAATGAAATTCTCCAGGTTGTTGCTGAAACCAATGAAAGTACTTTTCAGATTAGAGAAGCTTCCAGCCTAATTGCAAGTATAGCAGAACAGACAAATCTACTGGCACTTAATGCCGCTATTGAAGCAGCAAGAGCGGGAGAACACGGTCGAGGTTTTGCTGTTGTTGCAGATGAGATTCGTAAACTTTCTGAGCAGACCAATGAATCTACTAAAGAGATTGATCGAATGTTGAATGATTTTCAAGATAAAGCCCAACAGGCAATTTCAACTGGTGAAGTTGTTAAAGAAGCGGTTGAAGAACAAGTGGACAGTGTAAAAGTAACTGAAAGTAAATATGGTGAGATTGCTAAGGGTATCCATCAGTCCATGATCGATATTGAGCGGATTATGAATATCAGTTTGGCTATGGAGAAGAATAGATCAAAAGTTATTGAAGCGATTGAAGAATTAGGAGCTATAGCCGAAGAGAATGCCGCCGTTACTATCGAAACATCGGCATCTGCAGAACAAATGTTGGCAGCAATGGTTGAAGTAGAAAATAGTGGTAAAAAGCTAGACGAACTATCCAAGGAGTTTGCTGATTTGATTAGTAATTTCCAATTAACAGATTCAGAAGAAATGCATTAAGTTAATTTTTAATAACCCATAAGCTAATTGAAACAAATAATTTTACGATGGAGGAAGAAGGAGATGAAGAATTTACTTGTAAATCCTTATCTACCTGGGTGGGAATACGTACCCGATGGCGAACCTCATGTTTTCGGAAAACGATTATATGTTTTCGGAAGTCATGATAAGGCCCATGGGCAGAAATACTGCCAGGAAGACTATGTAGTTTGGTCGACACCAATTGAAGATTTATCCCAATGGACATGCCATGGAATATCATATAGAAAAGATCAGGACCCACATAATAGAGATGGGAGTAAGGAACTTTGGGCTCCGGATGTATGTCAGGGAAGTGATGGTAGGTATTATATGTACTACTGCTTGGCCTTTATTCCTGAAATTGCCATTGCTGTTAGTAGTAAGCCAGAGGGTCCCTATGAATTCTATGATTATATTAGAGATAAGAATGGAGATATTTGGAGCGAAGACCTTCCTTTTGACCCTGGAGTTCTCTATGAAGACAAAGATCATATATGGTTATATACCGGATTTGGAGCAGACCCTATTCCCAAGCCTGAGTCTATTCAGGAAATGAGGAAACAGGATCACTTTAAGGAAGAATCAGACCAAACTCTGGAGTTAATATTAGATCAGCTAAAAGCGCTTTCTAATACATCGACCCAGTGTACCTGTCTTAGGTTAGATTCTGATATGAAGACTATTAGGGAAACAAGTCCTATTGCTCCGGTACATAGAAATGCAGAGGGAAGCAGCTTTGAAGAACATCCCTTCTTTGAAGCATCATCCATTCGAAAAATCAATGACCTTTATTATTTGGTATATTCTTCTTATCAAGGGAATGAACTTTGTTATGCAACGAGTAAGTACCCTGATAAAGATTTTGTTTTTGGAGGCGTTATCATATCTAATGGAGATATTGGTTACAAGAGAAATGTGAAACCAAGAGCCTATATAGCCAACAATCACGGAGGGCTTGTAGAAGTAGAAGGTCAGTGGTACATTTTCTATCATCGACACACCAATGGAAGACAGTTTAGTCGCCAGGGTTGTGCAGAACCTGTGAGTATTTTATCTGATGGGTCAATTCAACAGGTAGAGATGACCAGTTCCGGTTTATATGGTAAATCTCTTCCGGCTAACCGTATTTATTCTGCCCATATTTGTTGCAACCTAATGGGGCCAAGTGGTGCTCATCAAATTGAGTTTAAACCTGATCTACCAGTGGATATGCCAAGAATAACAGAAGAGTATACAGGGACAGATCGTGTAAATCAATTTGTCTATAACCTGAGAACAGGAGCTGTTTGTGGAGCGAAATATTTTGCTTTTCAAGGTGAAAACTCTATGGTTTTACAGGTAAGAGGACAGGGGATTTTGGAATTTCATCTTGATGATGAAGGAAGTCCTAGTCTGGGTCAGATTCATGTTGACAGTCTCGATTGGCAGGAGGTCAGAATCGATTTAGAAGCAATTGAAGGTGTTCATGGAGTCTTCTTTTCTGTGAAAAAGAGTGAAGGTGGAGTGGATATTTCTGAATTTGGTTTTGAGGCACTAGAATAAAAGAGTAAGGAGATATTATATTAGCAAATGAGAACAGCTGATTTAATATCTCCTATTTTTTCTAGTGTAACAATCGCAAAGCGAACGAAGCGAGACCTCTTTGTTTTGGTCTTCATCTCTCAAGTATTATAGGTATAGTCAGTCAGATTTTGTTAATCCCAAATTGTAATGTTTTTTCTTCTGTTGTATAATGAAAAATATAAGCAAAAGATTAAGGAGTAGTATGACGAGTATTAAGCGCATTGGTGTCGTTTTGACATCTTTAATCATAATATTATCTATAACAATGATTGCTTCGAATGTATATATGATACAATCATTTGGAAAATTGGATCAGGCTGAATTTCTTACTGATGAACTAAGAGTTCGTCTTGATGAAATCAATCTGCCTATTCGAGTTATTCTTAATATATCTCAACAGGACCTATCTCAGCATGATAAACATGACCATATGAAAACAGTTTTTGACACTAATATTGAGCTTTTGTTGACAAACGCAAATAAAGCCCTTGAGCATATTGGTGTTGTTTGTCGCAATCTTGAAGATAGTGCTGTTTTTTTCGTGAGCAAAAAAGGTGCAAATAACCTATCACAAAAACTCTCTCATATAAGTGATCATCTTAATAGTATCACCTTAAGGGCTGAAGCAATCCAAAGAGAAGGGGAACTGAGTGATTCAGAGGGCATATCCATTATTCAAGAGAATTATATTGATTTGCTTGATGATTTTGCTCAATATGATAGTGAGTACTTCATTTATTCCAGAGCTTCCAGAGACAATTTGTTTGTTTTTTTTAATATTATTTTGGTTCTTCTTATTCTTGTTTTATTTGGCATGATACTCTTGGTATTTAGGCTTATTTCAACAGATATGAAGCTAGTAGAAAGGGCTTATAGGCTTATTGGTCTTCATGACTATGATGTCAATAAAGTTGTAACAAAACCTATTTTTATTGAGGAAAAGAAAATACAAGATACGGTGAAGAAGTTGTTTAATGACCAAAAAGTTATTAATGAGTTCAAGGAAATGGTAAGTAAAGCCTACGTTATAGATGATATTATTGATCATCTTTTAGTTACTGTTCATGAGAAGATGGGAGTTGACCGCGTTGGTATCGCTTTTTATGATGAGGTTAATAACAAGCTTACAACGGAGTATGGTGTTGCTACATATGAGGATATGAGGATAGAAGTGGGTTACACCTCAGACTTAAATAAAAGTGATTTAAGAAAAATTATCGAAACTAGGGAAGGGTATATTAATAACAATCTGGAGGCTTCTCTCGCAAAAAATCCTGATAGTTTATCTATGCAGATGATTGTCAGGGAAGGTATACGATCTAATATGAGCCTACCTTTGATGATAAAGAACAATGTATTTGGTGTTGTCTTCTTCAGTAGTAAAAAAGCAAACCATTTTTCAGAAGAAAACTATCGTTTTGCCAGTTCTTTATTATATGAAATTACAGGGGCTTTGAACCGATCCTATCTCATGAAGATATTTATTATTCGAATTACTAATACCATTGCTAGATTAGTTGATAAGAAAGATATTGAGACAGGAGATCATATTCAACGAATGGTAAAGTATTCAACTGTAATTGCTGGTTTTCTAAAAGAATTAGCAAGAGATACTCATCCTATGAGCCGTCAAATGATTCTTGCTATAGAAAGAAATGCGGCACTTCATGACATTGGTAAAGTAGGTACTCCGGACTATATACTTAAGAAGCCGGGACGCTTGACACCAGAAGAATTTGCGATTATGAAAGAACATGCAACAGTTGGTGGAGATATCTTTAAGCAGTTAAATGAAGAATTGAGTCAGTTTGATCTGGCTTATTATACAATAGCTGAAAATATCGCCAGATATCATCATGAAAAATGGAATGGTAAGGGCTATCCAGAAGGTATAAGTGAGTATGATATTCCCATAGAAGCCCGAGTTGTTGCTGTTGCTGACGTTTTTGATGCTTTATCCTCAGAGAGGGTTTATAAGGTGGCCTTAAGCTTTGATGAATCTGTATCCTATATAAAAAGTCAGGCTGGTAAGCATTTTGATCCTGTAGTCGTTGAAGCCTTTCTTCTTGCCTTGGATGAAATTAGGAAGATTTACAACTTCTATCATAATATGTAGGTCTACAATTAGATGAAATTGTTAATATATTATGAACTACAATAGGAACATTGAATTAATGGAGATAGGATGATATACTTAGAAAGTTGTTAAAGGTAAGGGACTTTGGATGGAGGGGAACGTTCAAATTATTCTTTTCAGATTCCTTGTACCAATTTATATTTGGAGGGACAAATGAAAAAATTAATATCATTTTCTTTAGTTGTAATCATGACGGTTACACTTCTTTTTGCTGGAAATCAGCAGATATTTGCGCAAACGACTATGGCAGATTTAGATGGTCATTGGGCTAAGGATTACGTTCAGAGACTTGTAAATCTTGGAGCAATCAACGGCTACCCTGACGGAACATTTAGACCTAATAATACTATTAGTCGAGCTGCTTTTATCAAGGTTCTTTGTGGAGTTATGGATATGAAACCCATAGAGAAGAGTTATTTTGAAGATACTGACGGTCACTGGGCTAGTGGGTATATTGCTGCTGCGGTTGAAGCAGGTCTGATTCGGATGGAAGATTTTTTATTTGTATCAGATGATACTACTGTTGGCTATTACTACCATCCGGACCAAAATATTACACGTGAGGAAATTGCTGTTATAAGTACTAGGGCGCTTGGTGACGAGTTTAAGGCAATTAACAGTGGAAAATCCAATTTTGCGGATAGTAGTCAGATTCAAGAATATAACCAAGGCTATGTAAGTGTCTGCGTTGAACAAGGAATAATTAATGGTTATCCAGATAATACTTTTGGTCCACTTAAAGGAGCTACTAGAGCAGAAGCCAGTGTTGTTATTGGAAGAATTATTGATAAGATTTTTAGTTCAGAACGTGAAGTTATGACCAGTGGAGATATATATCAATCCATTAAACCGTCAATGGTTAAAATTAGTACTATATTTGAAGGCGAAGAAATGGCTATTGGAAGTGGATTTAACATTTCTCCAGAAGGAAAAATAGTAACTAATCACCACGTGATAAGTTCAAGTGAAGAGTTCTTTGTAGAGTTTGAAGATGGAACAAAGAAGAAGGTTACCAGTGTCCACAATTATCTGAGAAGTAAAGATATAGCAGTGTTGAACATTGAAGGAAATGGCTATCCAGTGACGCCAATTGGTAGCAGCCGCTCCCTAAGAGTTGGAGATGCAGTATATTCTATGGGATATCCATTGACTATGGATTTAACCATTGGAAATGGTATTATTAGCAGTCGTCAAGTTGGAGAGTATGGAGATAATTTTCTATTGACGACAGCGCCTATATCTCCAGGAAGTAGTGGTGGTGTTCTCCTTAATTCATATGGAGAAGCCGTTGGTATCACACAAGGTACATTTGTAAACGGACAGAATATGAACACATGTATTCCCATTAGTGATGTTATTCGTGTTATGACTGGTACAGATTTTGCCTATGATTTTAAGGACACGGATATGTTTTCTGAAATGGACTTTTTCGACATGGAAGCTAGTTTAGTAGGAATTAAAGAAAATGGTGAAAGAGAAAGCATAGAAAATGGTCGTTTCAATATAGATGATTACAATCAACTTGGTCTGAAGTATCGTGTAAGCAACATACTACGTCCTCAAGATGATGAGTTACCTTTGCTTTTTAGTATTGAAGACTCCTATGGAGACCCTATTCAGGTAGAGCTTCAGACGTTTCATTTAGATGAAGGGATAGATACTGAAGGTGAACTTAGTTTTTTACAATTTAATATAGATTACATTTATGAAGGTTCGTATAGATTAGCGGCCTATATAGGTCAAGATTTGGTTCTGAGAATACCTTTTGTAATTGAAACAGATGCTACATATAGTGAAAAAGGAATATCAAATATATCTATTGATACTTTTACTTATGAAACATACGGTGAAGAACGTAATATTGTATTAAAAGATAAGTTTCACTATCTGGATTATGACAATGTTGGTTTTGTTCTGGATGGTTTTATAAACACTTCAAAATTTGTGGATAGGGAAACGGAACAGGCTTTAATTGATGTTGTAGTAGAAAGGCCAGATGGATCAACAGAAGACATTTCAACTATGTTATATCTTAGTGAAAATGGTCAATTTAAGATAACGTTTGGCCCCGATTATTATAGAATAGGTCTTGATGAACTTGAGAAATGGATTGGTAGCTATAAGGTGAAAGTCTACTATAAAGATCAATTACTTTGTAAGGATACCTTTGAGGTTCATAATGATAAGACATATACAATTCAATCACTGGATAAATCTGCAATTTATTATTACAATTGGATTGAAGAGGTAAGTAAAGATATTATTAAGCTTTATGAGTCTACTTATGATATTCAGATACCAATTACAATGGGACAAGTCACTGACACTGGTGTTATTGATTACAAGTTGGTTCTGAAGTCTAGTAATGCAGAAACAGAAATATATGAAGGAGGTGTAAATAGGCTTAAAGTTACCAAAGCTGATAGTTTTAGTAATATTGAATTATCTGGTGGATTAAATCTATCCAATGATATGATACAAGACTATATAGATGGAGAAACTATAAGTGTGGATATCTATATTGGTGGTGAACTCTTTGAAACAGTTGATCTAGAGTTTGATATTGCAGAAGTTGATATAGTTGTTGAAGACGCAATGGTATTTACATCTGCATCTAAGGTCTTTTACCTTACAGGCTATGCTGAGGCTTATGAAAACTATATTGGCTATGATAACACAAATATCACTATTGATAGTGAGAAAGAAGATTACCTTTATTATATGGTGAAAGTAAGCAGTGATTTAGAGTATAAGGGTAATAATGTCATAGATGATATGAGCGTTCAGTTTATTAACAATGAATCAGGCGAAGTAGTTTATTCGCATAACTATTGTCAATCTCTTATTCATAAAGAATTTACGATTTGGTATTTTAGTGAAAATATTGCTGTTGATAATCTAAGTCCTGGTGAATACACACTTAGAGTTCTCGACAATGATAATATTGTTTTTGAAAAAAACTATACAATTCAATAGGTTCATAATTACATATTGTATATAACTAAGGCTGCTATCACTAAGGTGATGGCAGCTATTTCTTTGCCATGAAGTTTTTCTTTAAAAGAGGAAATGTGTTCATAAATTGTTTATAGGTTTTTACTGGCAATTTAAAATTACATATGATAGAATTAGGTTAGTTAGCACTAACTAGTATTCAAAAAAAGAGGTGAAGACATGAACAATGAAGTAAATACAGTTATAGATGAATTTGAGGAGGATACCCAAAAAGGTAAGTTTCTTACTTTTTCCTTGGGTAAGGAATACTATGGTATTGATATCTTATATGTTACTGAAATTGTAGGTATTCAGCCTATAACTGTAGTGCCGGAACTGCCAGAGTTTATTAAAGGAATCATTAATTTAAGAGGTAAGATTATACCCGTAATGGATGCACGGCTCAAGTTCAAGAAAGAGCCTAAGGAATATAATGATAGAACCTGTATTATTGTAATCGATGTTCTGGAATTATCTATTGGAATCATAGTAGATGCGGTGTCAGAGGTTCTTAATATTAGTGATGATAATATTGTACCTCCGCCAAATCTTAATTCAACAGGAAGAAAATATATAAAGAGTGTAGGTAAGTCTAATGATCAGGTAACCCTGATATTGGATTGTGAAAAGTTATTGAATGAAAATGAGGTTGAAGAAATTAAGGGTGCTAAAGAATAGGAGAAAAGAGTATGAAATGGTTTCTGAATATGAAAATTACGGTTAAGTTGATTTCGGCTTTTATTGTTGTAGCTGTTATTGCAGGCGTGGTAGGAATTGTAGGAATTAGTAATATAAAGACGATTGATGAAAACGGACAAACTATATATTTCAATATGACGGTCCCTCTTGGACAAGCTGCGGATATGGCCAAATATTTTCAAAGGATTCGTGTCAATACCCGTGATATGATTCTTGAGGATGATCCAGATAAGATTGAAGAGAAATATCAAAATATCGAAGATATCACAGCTGAGTTAAATCTTTTATCAGAGTCTTTTGAAGAAAAGGCCATATCCCGTGAAATGAAAGATGCTTTTGCATATTTTATGATTACCAGACAGAATTTTGGAGATTTGTTACCTGCTTTTAAAGAGCTTTGTATGGAAAATAAAGACGACGAAGCCTATGCTATGATTCAAGGTGAGATGAGGGTAGCTGCAGATGATGAAAAAGATGCCATAGATGCTATGGTGAAAATGAAAGTCGATGATGCAGAAGAGAAAGAGAAAGAAAATGCTGAGGTTACGGCTGGTTCAATAACGACTATGATTACATTGATTGCTGCGGCTGTATTATTAGCTATAATTCTTGGTATCTTTATTGCTAGAATAATTAGTAAGCCACTATCTCAAATGGTAAAAGCAGCAGATCAGATTGCTGATGGAGACCTTGGAATTGTAATCAATTTAAATTCAAAAGACGAGGTGGGTCAGCTGGCTAAAGCCTTTAAGCGGATGGTTTCAAACATTAACGATGTTATGACTAATATCAATTCAGCATCTGAGCAAGTAGCAGCAGGATCTAGGCAAGTATCAGATTCTAGCATGTCTCTATCTCAGGGGGCTACAGAGCAAGCTTCATCTATTGAAGAATTAACTGCGTCTATTGAAGAGATTGCTTCTCAAACCAGGCAAAATGCTGCCAATGCAGAAAAAGCAGAAGAGATGGCAACATCAGCTCAAAAATATGCAGAACAAGGCAATACACAAATGTCTGATATGCTAAGTGCTATGAGTGATATTAATGAATCTTCAAATAATATATCCAAGATTATAAAGGTTATTGATGATATTGCTTTCCAAACAAATATTCTAGCCCTTAATGCGGCTGTTGAAGCTGCAAGAGCCGGCCAGCATGGTAAAGGTTTTGCTGTTGTTGCAGAAGAGGTCAGAAATTTGGCTGCAAGATCGGCGAGCGCAGCAAAAGAGACAACGACAATGATTGAAGGTTCTATTCAAAAAGTTGAAGGAGGAACCCGGATTGCTAATGATACAGCAGAAGCTTTGAATAAGATTGTTGAAGGAGTTTCCCAAGCTACTACTCTGGTTGGTGAAATAGCAGGTGCGTCTAAAGATCAGGCTGTTGCTGTTGAACAAGTGAATCAAGGTGTATCTCAAATTTCAGATGTTGTTCAAACGACTAGCGCTACAGCGGAAGAAACTGCAGCTGCTAGTGAAGAACTGTCAGGTCAAGCAGATATGCTTAAGTCACAAGTTGCAACCTTTAAACTTCGAGACAGTAAAAAAACCACCAATCGGTCAGGTGGTTCAGGTGATGATTCTATTGATCCGGAAGTTCTTCGCATGCTTGAGAGCATGAATAAAGATGATTCGGATCAAGGCAAGGGAAGAAAGCAGATATCTCTTAGCGATTCTGAATTTGAAAAATATTAGAGGGCTAGCTCCTATAGTACTAGTTAATTTGCACATCAAGGCCAAGGATTCCCAGGATTTCTTGGCCTTTTATGATGGGAAGACTAATGGTGATACAGGGTGATTTTGAAATGCCTGATATATATATATTGGATATAAAAGGTTTACCCTTAATGGCTTCATTAAACCATTCTCTGATAGAAGCATTATTAATACCAGCAGGTGGGTTAGAATAGACGAAGGTCCCATCTGTTTTGTTGGTCCAAATAGCTTCAATATAATCGCTAGAATTAAATTGTTGATCTAAAATAGATTGATGTATTTCCTTCTTTTCTTCCATTTCAATTAGAGGTTTAAGAACATTTTCCGTCATATCTTCAATAATTTGATGACTTTTATCCGAAATGCTTTTTTTGGCTCCATCCAATAGGTTCAAATTATATTGATGGGTGATGTTGCCAAGGCTTGTAGACATATCCTTAAGGATTCTTTCTATATGCATCATCTTTTCTGTTTCTTTATATTGATGGTCAATGGTCTTGCTAAGCTTATTAATGCTTTCATTAGTATGGTCAAAGGCTGCCTTGGTGTTATCAAGATGGTCTACAACCTGGTGGGTTTGTTGTTTGTTTTTATCTAAGAGCTCATTGACCTCATGGATTTCCTTGTCAAGAGAGTTAAAGGCATCAGTAATCGTAGTAAGACCCATACTGACACTGTCAGCTTGGCTAACTGTTTCTTTGATCTTTATTTGTTCTTTTTCAGAATTTCCGGAAACACTTTCAATACCGGCATTTATATTTTGCATTATAGAGATAATTTCGTTGACGGACTGCTCACTGCCAGTAGCAAGGTTTCCTATTTCATTGGCAACAACAGCAAACCCTTTACCTGCTTCTCCTGCCCTGGCGGATTCAATGGAGGCATTTAAGGCTAGAAGTTTGGTCTGCTTATAGAAGTTTTGGACAGACGTTAGGATTTCTGATATCTCCGCTATGTTGGACTGAAGATCTTTGATAGAGTCTAGTGTTTGAAGGCTTATAGCTGAAATTGTATTTATTTCGTCGATAATCATATAAACTTGTTTTACTTGCCTGTTTACAATATCTTTAGCCGAAGAAGTAGTTGCTGACAGTTCTTCAGATGTTTTTTTTATCATAGAAGTTGATTCACTGATTTTATCAGCGGCTTTTATTGAGGCTTCTACCATGTGATTACTCTGATCGTTGTTTTCTTGAAGTGTTTTTGCATTAGCCAGCATTTCCTGCGATAAGTCTTTTTGGTAGTTAAGAGTAGTCATAATATCAGCAGATGAAGAAATGATTTGAGATTCAACAACTTCCATGCCAAAAAGCTGTTCCAGTAATTGCCCTTTAAATTTTTCAATGATGGTGATAACTTGTTTTTTACTGCCTCGATATTTGTCTGAACTAATGTCAGTTCTTAGGCTATCTTCAATGCTGTTTTCCATTTCCTGCAGAAGTTTTTTGAAGTCGTTCATAATGTTTTTTCCTTTCCTTTAAGAATTCCCTATGGTAGATATGTATGCCTTAGATATCATGATTGAAGCGATTATGCAAGTCTTCCTTACAAATATATAAAAAAAGACAAAGGCGTCTTTCAGACGCCTTTGTCTTTATAATATAATAGTGCTTTTTTCCTAGTGTGTCAAGTCGGTTCCTAGGGTGTTCATACGAGAAATTTTACATGCTATAATAAGTGTAGGGCCGTCGGTAAAAGGTGTATAAACATGTATTGTGGAAAATATGAAAGTGATTAGATACGGTTTGTTTACAAGGTTTTTTGTCTGTAGCACATCTTACTAAGGTTAGCTACTCCGGTCTCGCGAGCAATCAAAGGACACTTCACCATAAAAAGATGAAAAATTCTTGGGTCATGTTCATTGCTTAAACCTTCATAGTTGCCTTGACCCTTGGCTATGATGACATCCCTATTTTTATATATGTCCAGGAAACTTTCATCTGCTAGATTTAGAATGAGACCGGGAGTAGGAACACCAGAAGAAATAACTTTACAGACTTTATTCATTTTGATTGCACTTGCATCATCTAAGGTGACATCATTAAGTATAGGTAAACCTCTTGTTACGTAGATGATATCTAAATCTGGAAACTGATCAGTTAGGAATTCAATAAATAGTTTGTCTAAGACGATTTCACCACAATTGTCACCTATATAAAGTAAAGAATTTGCTTTTTTAAGCTCATGATAAAGTTTAGCTGAATCATCATCCCCAAGTTTTATGTGACTCAGTTCATCTTTGAATTGCTTTAGCCAGTCATTGGTTTCAAATTCATGGGAAGGCCCTAAGTCAATAATATTTCCAAGTATTGCTGCATACATAAATCGCCTAAAATATAGGTCTTGAGACAGGATTTCTTTTTTTAGCTGGGGTGCTATAGATTCAAGCCTTTGGTTGTAGTCTTCCTTAAAGGATTTATAGGGATCTTTGTTATCAATGGCGCTTGTAATAATAGACCAAGTTTGACTCATGATTTCTGGGTTCTGCTTAGTAAAATCGGCTTTTGATAAATGATAGAGTATGGATCGAAGAAGTTCTTCCTTTGATGATGAGTCTAAGTTGACCTCTTTGGCAACTTTAAGTCCTTGGTTGATGTGACAGTGCAAGCAATCATAATTGAAATTCATAATACTCCCCTTTTATTTGGCTTATGCTATATTTGGACTTATAATAACATTATGATAGAAAGCAGTCAATGTATGTGAGTCTTTTTTTACAATTTTCAAACCTTTGTTGACATATGACTTGTTTATGCTAATCTGAAAATAGGAAGTAACTTTTAGATACAGAAGGAGACTTGTTGATAGAAATGAAAAGATTAAAATATTTAGGTGTAGTTATGATATTAGTATTTATCCTTAGCCTAGGGATCACGGGATGTGCTCCAAGCGGAGCTCTTAGGGACTCAACCATTGACCAAGTAAAGGAGCTTTTGGACCAATATGAGGATTTTATTTTCTTACGGGTAAGATATTCAAGGCTTGAAAAGCTCCATGTTGATTATACAATGCGAGTCTATCAAGGTATTGATGAGGAAGAATTATTTCAAATGATTGATGACTTGATTGATCATACTGTTTATTCAGAAGAACATCAGGAATTCATTAATGGTTTTTCTGAAAGCAGAGATATTGTTTCTGGGTTTACCATTGAAAAGTATTCGGACTCAGATGTAAGTGATGTCTATTATATAGAACTTTCTGATGAAGAAGATACTGATATGTGGAAGTCAGATGCCCTTGGATACTTTAAGTCGGTACCTAAGCCTGAGCCTGATTTTAAAGTGACTATTCTTGTGGAACATAAGTCTGTGGGAACGACATCTGAAGAAGTTTTGTTTACAGATGATGACGTGGAATTTATTGATTGGAAGCTTCAGGAGTATTATTTCATGCCTGAGTATTTGGAAAAAAATGGAAAAGCTTTAGAAGATCCACTCTTAGGATTTGAGTTACTGGATATTAGTAATGCTAAAAATTTTAAGGTTTATGTTGGTGGAGAGTTTGTATACGAAGGTGAATTTTTCCAACCGGTATTTTCGTCTTACTTGGCAAAAGGTTATGTTATGGATGATTATATGAATGGTATTGTTATTTTGGATAACCGTTTAGATGAAGAGAAAGATGGTGAAGACCTTCGTTTTGATGATCGGATTTTTGAAGTGTTTAAAGATAAGATGATAGAGTAGAATAAAAGAATAAGAAGTGGAATAAACTTACTTACGAAAATAAAAATCTTCTGGATGGTGATTGGAGGAAGGTAATATGAAAATGAACTCATATATAGCTTGTGTATTGGTAGGAGTGCTTTTTCTTGCAAGCGGATGTACCGGCCAAATAAAAAAGGATATGGCAGCCCTAGAAGTTGATAATACCAACTTAGAAAGCCAACTTGAAAATGCCCAGTATACAATAGGTGAACAGGAAAAGATGATTGATGACCTGAATGAGGAAGTCAGGGAATCTAATAGTATGATCAAAACAGCATTAGAAGATATGGAAAAGTTACAGAAAGACCAAAAGGCGAATCCTATTAATCATTTTATTGAGACCATGTTTGATGGTGAGATATTGTACAAGGCTGATTCCAAGGAGTTTGCCTATATTGACTATGTTGGGTTTGAAACTGTAGGAAACATTTTTATCGGAGATGCCGAGACTGGATTAGTAGAACAGATCACTAATTTTTTAACTGATGGCAGTGATTTGACAGTAAAAAAAATTATGTGGACAAGTTCGGGTAGATTACTAGCTATTGTCGGTTATGCTTATGGTACTCTTACTCAAGGTGGTTCAGTCTATGATGTTAACAATGAAACAGGAGAAATGACCTTGATCTATGAACCTGCCGAAGGGGAGGAAGTTATTGATATGATTGAATCCGGTCATGGTAGTAAACTAACCCTTCTTGCTATTCGCTTTGACGAGAATTATCAGGATTATGAAACTTTCACCCTTGATTATAATATGGAAGAGGTGAATGAACTGATAGATGGACTGACTTATTGAATCTCAGATGAGAGGTTAGCACTTGTCTTATGTTTTCTTTATTTTCTATTAACCAGATGTAATTGCTGGTAAAAAAACGAACGTCGTAATGAAATATATAATTCTTTAATTAAGCTATGAGATAAAAACCTGTCTAATATACGACAGGTTTTTTGTATACACAGGTAATGTAAATTGAACATAGTTTATATTTGAGCTAAATAGTATATATATATCTATGTTATTAAACAAATACATATATTGTTTCTTATTTATTTCCCTATATCAACCAGTTCTAAGGGTGGATGTGAGAATTCTTGGCTTTACTTAACTAAAATGTCTTGCCAATAAGTGTAGAAAAGTAAATTAATAGTAAAAATAGTGTAAAATATAAAAATGTTTGTAAAATATACATAATTCATTCAAAGTTTATTCACAATTAGATTGGCATATGTTATAATAAAAAAGCACTTCTTCTATCATAACCTGTGACATTCGTCATTTTGTTATGACATACCAATCACAATACATTTATAGGGAGGAATTATGAGAGTACTAAAGAAATTCATGGCTATTACGATGCTTTTTGCATTGGTAATGGGAACAATTAGCACCAATTCGACTGTTTTGGCAGCTGATAATGTAACAGATCTTTTATTTTCCGAGTATATTGAAGGTTCAAGCAATAATAAGGCTTTAGAAATCTACAATGGAACCGGAACAGATGTAAGCTTAGATGCTTATACAGTAGTCCTTTACAGTAATGGCAATACAGATCCAGGTAATATAGCTAGTCTTAGTGGGACATTGGCAAATGGTGAAGTTTATGTTATTGCGCATGCATCAGCAGGTGCAGAGATATTAGCTGAAAGTGATTTGGAATCAACAGTAACTTATTTTAACGGAAATGATTGTCTTGTACTTTATAAAGATTATGATACAGAAACAAAAGCAGGAACAGTCGTTGATTCTATTGGTAAAATCGGTGGCAATATATATTATGAAAGCAATGGTGTTGATCTTAAGGATAATACCTTGACTCGTAAGAATCTTGTTGGCGATACAGATCCAACAAATGACTATGATCCATCTCTTGATTGGGAAAGTCATGATAAGGATGATTTTTCTTTTATCGGATCTTATACATCTGATTCAACAGACCCAACAGATCCAACAGATCCAACAGATCCTGAAGACCCCAGTGACCCTACTTACACCAACTTAATGACAATTAAAGAAGCCAGAGCAGTAGCAGATGATACGATTGTAACTGTTGAGGGAATCTTAACATCAATTGATGGCAAGGCCTTTATCGAAGTGGCTGATGATGGAACTAGTAACATTGAAGGTGCTGGAATCAACCTATACAATTGTGATCTAACAACAGTTTCAATTGGTGATAGGATAAAAGTTGAAGGAACAAAAACAACATATTATGATCTTGAGGAAATTCAAAATGGTAAGGTTGTTGAATTAGTTTCTTCAGGTAATGACCTTCCTTTGCAGACAATAAGTGCAACAGAACTTGATCCTGCTCTTCATGAAGCAGAACGGATTGTTATGAATAATGTTACAGTATTAAGTGTCGATGACCATGGTACATATACATGTAATGATGGAACAGGTGATTTTTTAATAGATCCAAAAGCGACCGACAGCGATACTTGGGTTGAAGTTGGTAAAACCTATACATCAGTGATTGGTATTTTGAATTATGAATACGGTTCTTTGGAACTTATGCCTGTATCGATATCAGATCTTGAAGAAGCCCCTCTTTATCCGGGTGCTGTATCTATTACAGAAGCCAGAGCAAGTGAAGATGGCAATGAGCTTATTACAGTAGGAATTGTAACTAATATTAATAACAAAATGTTTATTCAAGAAAATGATGAAGATAAAGCTGGAATCAACTTATTTGGTGGATCATTAGATGGTATTAATATTGGTGACCAGATTGCAGTAAAAGGTACAAAAGCAACTTATAAGGGCTTAGATGAGCTAGAAAACTTTACAGTAGAAAGTGTTATTGCCACAGGTCTTGCTTTACCAGAAGAATCAGTGGTGACACCAACTACCTTTAATGAAGCTGATTATGAAGGTGAGTTAGTCGTAGTCTACGATGTTACTATAACAGAAGAAAGTAGTTATGGTGATTATATAGCTGTTGACAGTTTAGGTAATGCAATTCAGATTGACCCACAAGATAATTCTTTAGATGCCTTTCTAACTGTAGGAAATGCCTATGATGAAATTCATGGTATTACCATGATGCACTACGGAGATCTTGAGATTATGCCTCTTGCTGAAAGCGGTATTGTCCCAGCGGGTTCAACCACACCTTCAGATGAATATTATGATGGGACGGATGGACTAGAGGGGCAAGCCCTTAAAGCTAAGTTAAATGACATTATTACTGAAGGTCATACCCCGGTATCTTATTCACAGGCCTATTCGGCTCTTGAAACTACTGACGAAGACCCAAGTATTAGCGGAAATATTATATTGTTCTACAAAGGTATTTCAGTACCTGCCCAAACTAATGGAAAGCGTTTAAGTGGCGATGGTGATATTTGGAACCGTGAACATGTATGGGCCAAATCACATGGTGATTTTGGAACGGCTACAGGTCCTGGTACTGATCTTCACCAATTAAGACCTACAGACGCAAGTGTTAACTCGTCAAGAGGTCATTTAGACTTTGATGAGAGTGATAATCCATTGACTGAAGCACCTGCTAACTCAGTGGATAGCGACTCTTTTGAACCTAGGGATGAAGTTAAAGGCGACGTGGCAAGAATTCTTTTCTATATGGCTACACGCTATGAAGGTGAAGATTACCTTGACCTTGAATTGTCTAATAGCTTGAATTCAATAGCTGCTACTGCAAGTGGTTATGGAGAACACGGTGTTATTGATACACTTTTAGCTTGGAATAAAGCAGATCCTGTAGATGATTTTGAACTTGCAAGAAATACAAAAGTTCAAAATATTCAAGGAAATCGAAATCCTTACGTTGACCATCCTGAATTTATTAGCCTTATTTGGGGTGAGACTCAAGTAGAGCCTCCAGTAGGAGAAACTATAGATATATCACTTGCTAGACAAGGTGAAGCAGGCGATAGTGTGCAGGTACAAGGAGTTGTAACTTTTGATGAAAAAGATACACTCATCTATATTCAAGATGATACAGCAGGTATTAAGTTAGATACCTATGGAACAGGTGTATCCCTTGGTGAGTATAATATTGGAGATTTGCTAACCGTTAAAGGCCAATTGGATACCTTTAATGGTGAACTGGAGATCAGTGTTACATCATCAGATGATATTAGCCTTGATGGAACTCAGGCATTACCTTCATCTCAAGAAGTAACAATTGCTGATCTTGAAGATGGTAAATTTCAAGCATCAATTGTAAAGTTACCACAATTTAAGATTACAGGTATTGGTTCTTATAATATAGATGTCGTAGATGCTGAAGGCAAGACTACAGCAATTTATCATGCAAAAGCAGATGGATTTGATGCCGATAACTATGCTGTTGGTGACTGGTATCAAGTGACAGGTATTGCTGCATGGTACAATGTTGATCAGATTAAGCTAAGGGATCCATCTGATTTAGTCAAAGTTCAAGCTCCTGCTAATCCTGACGCAGGTAAACCTATTATTTCAGGTTTATACCCAGCAGATATGTCTTCAGTTTATGACAGTACTCTTGATGTTTCTTTCCGTATAGAAGCGGATGAAAATCCAATTGATCCAAGTAGCCTTGTTATTAAACATAATGGTAGTCAGGTTAGTGGAAGTATCCTTGATGATACAGTGACGGTGAACCTGACGGGACTTAGTTTAGGTAATCAGTATATGGAAGTTACAGTGGCTGATACCGCAGGATTAATTGCTACATCCGAATGGTACTTCACTGTAATAGAAGATACAGAATATGATTTTTATTTCGGTATTCCTCATAGTCATTCATCTTATTCAGATGGAAAAGGAACACCAAGTGAGGCCTTTAATTATGCAATTAATAACGGTCTTGACTGGATGTTCTTAACTGATCACTCCAATTGGTTTGATGGTGTTGCATATGAGGCAAATACTAGTTTGCTAGCAGATGAAAATAGTGAATTTTATAAGGCTGATTATGATACTAACTATGAGTACAATAGTGATACTAATCAATTTGAAGGTCTTCCAGGATCTGAATGGACACGCATCGGTGAAACTGTAAGTTCAGTTAATGATAGTCACGATGATTTTGTGGCCCTTAGAGGCTTTGAAATGACTTTTGGTGATGTTGGTCATATTAACGTGATTGATAGTGAAAATTATGTTGAAGCTAAATCACAAATGAGAAGTTTGTCCGATTTTTATGACTGGATTGATCAACTGTCTCAAAAACAAGATGATCTGGCCTTAGCTTCCTTTAACCATCCTAATTGGCCAAGTGATTCTTTCTACAACCAGGCATATGTTCCTGAGTTAGATGAAGAAATGTCTATGATGGAAGTGGGAAATGGAGCACCACCATATTCTTATGCAAGGGCTGAGGAACAATTTATTCGTGCTCTTGATAACGGATGGCATTTGGCACCAACCAACGGACAGGATAACCACTCCATGAACTGGGGGGACCCTGATAATTTAACTGCTCTTGTTGCAAAAGAATTGACCGAAGATGGTATTAAAGAGGCCATTTCCAATCGTCGTGTATATTCAACGGAAACAAGAAACCTTGAACTGACTGTTAAAGCCAATGGTTTTTGGATGGGGTCCGTCGTTAATGTCGATCAAGGAGACACCTTAAGCTTTGAGATTGAAGCGACAGACAATGAAGAACCGATTAAAGAATTAGTCATTATTACCAATGGTGGAAATGTTCTTGATAATAAGACTTTTGCCTCACCTGTAACTACAGCTACGTGGAATCCTGATATTGTGGTTCCAGGTGGAGCTAACTGGTATATGGTAAAGGTTATACATGCTAACGGTAAATGGGGAACAGCTGCACCAATATTCACACCTGAAGCTGACAAAGATGTTAAGTTTACCCAATTAGTTGTTAATCCGGATATTACACTTCCAGGATTTGAAACAGAACTCAGGGCTACTGTGTCCAATATGGGCCTTCATCAAGTGAATGACGTAGAAGTTTCCTTCTATGTAGATGCTGTTGCTCCTGGAAATCTTCTTGGCACAACAAGTGCAGATGCTATTCCAGCAGGTGAAAGTGTTAATCTTAGTATTAACTGGACACCAGCTAGTGATGGGGAAACGTTAATCATTGCTAAAATGACTGAGATTCCTGGAGTGACTACTGTTACAGAAATTAGTAAGACCATTACCGTTGTGCCGGAAAATGGTAAATCTATTCTAATTGACGCTAGTCATGGCAACTATGATACACCAGGCGGTATCGGTGAGTTCATAAGCCTTATGAGACAGTATGGATACCAAGTGGATATTGAATCAGGTGAAATTACATCTGAAGTTTTGTCCGGTTATGATGTTTTTGTTGCAACCCAACCAAGAGGTAGTGAGTACTCGTCATCTGAGTCAACAGCTATTGCGAATTTTGCAGCTAATGGCGGTGGAGTATTCCTAGCTGGTAAATCCAATCACAGTGATATACCTACACGATTTAACACTATTTTGGAAGCTATGAATTCCGGTATTCGATTCAATGATGACAACGTATATGAACCGGAAGATTCAGAATTTTATAATGGTGGTATGGTATGGTCAGTCTACTCTTACAACCTACCGGAAGCGCCATCAGGACTTAATGAGAATATGGAAGCGATTCGTATGTTCTCGTCATGTTCATTGACCGATGAGCTTAAACAACCACTAGTTAATGATCCAAGTAGCGGTCTTGAAATTCTTCTTGGAGGGAATGCATCCTCTTATAACTATGCTGTTGGTAAACAAACGGATAGTGGATACATGTATAACCCTGAAGGTAGTCTTGACGGTCAAACCATACCTATGATTGCAAAAGAAGAAATCGGTAGCGGTCATGTGGTGACAGCAGGACGTCATTTCTATTCAGACTTTGAAATTGGAAATGATGTAAGTAATACAGCTTTGACCCTTCAGTTGATAGATTATCTTGCAGATTATGATCGTATCATGACCATACAGGAAGTTAGAAATGCATTTGAATCAGGACTTCTTGTTGAAGGAGATACTGTAACTGTTAAGGGAACAGCAATTGTAGATGAAGAAACCCTGTTTGACGTTATTTATATTCAAGATGAGACATCAGGTATTAGTTTGTATGGATCATACCAAGATAATCCAGCAGATGTCATTGAAGGAACAGAAGTGATAGCTACAGGAACCATTAAAACCTTTGAGGGTGAAATGGAATTGGCTTATAAGACATACGAAACTCAAGTTCTCTATATCGGTTTTGATGAAGTTAGAGAACCTAGCCTTGTTACGACTAGTGGGTCTATGTCATCTAGTGTAGTAGGTACCTTAATTAAAACAGCTGGTAAGATTACAGAAATTAATGAAGCTGGATCTTATATGATGATTGATGATGGTAGTGGTCCTGCATACATTCATGTGGATGGATATGTTGGGGTGACTATGAGCGACTTTAAGCTTGGCGACTGGGTAGATGTAACCGGTATAGGTTCACATGGAGCCAATGGTCCAAGAATTCGAGTTCGCTACGAAAAAGATATATCTCTTGGTGAAAAACCAGCAGCTGTTAATGAAGTGGCTATTGTAGCAGGAAAAGACACGGTATACAGAGACAAAACAACAAACCTAGTATTCACTATTGATATGGCAAAAGCTCAGAATATTAATGCCATAGATTTTACTTTTGCTTATGATCCTGAGGTCATGACTTTTAAACGAGCTACAAATGCTCAAGGTTTTGATGGTTTGCTGAAGGCTGTTGATACGGAAGGAACTGTTCGGGTTATCGGTAACTATGTTGAACCGGTGAACACTGTGGAAGCCGTTAGTGTTATAAAACTTGTCTTTGAAATTAGCGAATCTGATGAAGCCTTAATCGAAGCACTTGTAAGTTTGAATAGCATGGATATGGTAGAGGCTGGTCAATCAAGCCTAAGTGAAGTAGTCATAAGTGGTGATGCTGCTGTTACGGAAATCATTAGCGATAAATATGACCTTAACCACGATGGTATCTTCAACCTTGTAGACTTGTCATTTGCAACTAGTGCTTATCAGGTTGCTCAAGGTGATGATAACTGGGATAGGGTAAAATATGCGGATATTAATAATGATAAAGTTATTGATTCTGTTGACTTTAGCTTGATTATCCGTCAATTGTTTAACCGATAGAAAGGCTTGATTCTATGAAAAAAACGAGCTTATGCATAATGATACTTACACTGATACTTTTTTCATCCAGTCTTGTCTATGGCGAGGAATCCACTACGGTGGATTTCCAAGCCACAAGCCTGGAGGTGACATCTGATAATGATACTTTTGAAGTTGAAATTGTTTTAAATAGTCCTCAGGCTTTTTCATCAGCAGAATTTGCATTCGTCCTTGAAGGTGTTAAGCCTTTTGATATGGATGATGTGACTTTTGATAATATTAAGGTTGATAACTTGAATTTCAGACTAAAAGATGGGATTTATCACTTTGGCTTTTTTGAGATAGATAATATATTTCAAGCGGATGGAACTATTTGCAGGATTGTCATGACAAAGGATGGACCAAATCCAGGATCTGTAAAACTTACGGAGACAAAAATTGGACGTTTTGCTGAAGATGAAACAGCTCCCTATGAAGTTCTTGATTCAGTAGAGATGGAGGTTACTGTAGCAGAAGCAGGTAATGAGCCTGGCGGAAATACAGGAGATGATACTCCAGGTGGAGAGACAGGAAATGGAAACCCTCCAGCAGGAGATACCGGAGGACAAACAGGAGATGGCAATAATCCAGAAGAGACGATTCAAGACGATGAGTCTATTCCGGAGAGCTTATTTGAAGTGAATTTCCTTGACCTAAATAAAGCTCCTTGGGCAAGTTCTTATATTATCTTTCTAGCTCAAAGAGGTATTGTAAACGGAAGATCTTCAATTTCTTTTGATCCTGATGGTCTACTGACTAGAGAAGCTTTCATTAAGATGTTGGTAGGTGCTCTTGGATTACTTGATGAAGAGGCTAGGGCATCATTTACAGACCTAGAAGTAGGTAAGTGGTATAATGTCTATATTGCCTCGGCTGAAAAGTATGGCATTACTGAAGGAATTGGTAGTGGCAAGTTTGGTATAGGGCAAAACATAACTAGAGAGCAAATGGCTGCAATGGCCTATCGAGCAATTAAATCTATAGATAAACAGTTGGCTACTAATGGAAGTCAGACAAGCTTTAGTGACTATGAGTCTATAGCCTCTTACGCTATTGAACCTGTTGAAGAGATGCAAAAAGCAGGTATCTTTAGTGGAAAGGGAAATAACCGTTTCGCACCTAAGGACTTTGCAACACGAGCAGAAGCAGCTAAGATTGTTTATATGCTTATGTTGGAAGAATAGAAAAGAAACACATTTAAGATCCTAATCGGGTTTTAAATGTGTTTTTTTTATTTACTAGAAAAGTCCTTTTCTAAATGTAGTTGTTACATGATGAAAGTCATATAGGCTATAAAGAGGGTGAGAAAAACAAACATGGACCCAATAATCTGATTAAAGCTAAGTTCGATTTCTCTAATAGAGGCAAACCATCTCATTCGATGATCCAGAAATCTATAAAAGAGGAGGGTCAATATGACCTGGCCCATGTATAGGAGTAACTTTTCCAAGTAGTCCATAGGATAGATAATAAAATCAAAATCAAAAAGGAAAGAGACGATAGATGGACCAGCGATTCCACCTATAAAACAAATTCCAGTTAGGAAAATCAAGGCAACTTTCTGATTCCAGAGAAGTTTGATCTTTTCTGATGATTCGCCAAAAAGGATAGAAGCAAATTTAACAAAAATAGTGATGGTACCTAGATTGATAATGGCAAAGCCTACTTCATATAGACTTGAGAAAGTGGAACCCTTTTGCAGCATATATTTTGATACTGAGCCATTGAAGAGCGGTGCTCCAGTAATTCCAAAAATTGCAAGAGGAAGAACAATTGCTACAAATGGTATCTTTTTGGCAAGTCCTCTAATATCCTTAATGTTTCTTGTTCCATAATTTTCAATGATGATGCCTGCTATAAGAAAAAGTGCCGTTTTGAAGACAGCATGGTTAAAGATGTGATAAACAGCTCCAAAATAGGAGTAGATATTTGCTGTAGATAGGCCAAAGAGGATTAGACCGACTTGGCTGATCGTTGAATAAGCTAGTATTAGTTTGATATCCTGCTGACTCAGTGCAAATATTATTCCAACAATGGCGGTAGAAAACCCTAGGATGAGAAAGAGAAGGTGGACATCAAAGGAGTAAGAGAATAGATTGGATATTCGAATAAACAAATAAATCCCTCCCTTAACATACAATCCAGATAAAACCGCAGATATAATGCTAGGAGCGCTTGCTGTACAGTGGGCTTTAGGTAGCCATGAGAAGAGTGGCATAACTGCTGATTTTAATGAAGCGGCTGTCATGAGCAGCACAAATGGGACTAGGAGTACTTCTTGATTTTGGATTGTAAGCATACTTTCTTGGATTTGAGTCATATCCATGGTACCAAAGATACGGTAGATAAAACCAAGTCCTAAAAGGAAGAGGGTCATGGCTCCTAGATTGGTTAGAAAATATAGGATACCGTCATAAACGAATTTGGAATCTTTTTTAAAGATGATGAGAATACTGACTACGATACTGGACAGCTCAACCATAATGTAAATGTTGAAAAGATCATTGGATAGGAAAATACCATTAATAAGACCCTGTAAAATCAAAAAGAGAAAGAGAAAAAGATGGGTCATATAAGGTTTATGAGAATTAAAAAGAATGAGTAAGGTAAAGATAAATATGGTAGTTAAAACTAAAAGGGCAGAGATCATGTCAGATTGAAAACTAATACCGACTCCAAGAGGATGATGGCCAATAGTTTGGATGATAGGGCCATTAGTTTTGACCTTGATCATATTCATAATAGCGAAACCTAAAAAGCCTAATTGAAAAAAGAGCAGAAGATACTTGTTGTATTTTAAATGGAGTAAATAAGATGTTATGGCTGCAAGAATGGGAAGCAGTACAAACCAATATAAGGCCATATTCGTCTCCTTTTCGTAAGAGTCAAATAAAAAATAAGATGTGTATAAAAAGCGTTTATATATCAACAATAATACAATAAGGAGACTTATATGGCAACTGGTCCTAATGGCTTAGTAAGTGATGATGGATATACAATGGTGCAGGATATATGAATTGGTTGACTTTAAATATAATTCTCAGTATCATTAATATGACTATGCTTGCACAACCTATTGGTTTGACGGTGAAGAAAAAGGCGATTGAGAGGATGTAAGATGGGGAAAAGCAAAAAGACTAATGCTATGAGGATTCTGGATAGATATAAGGTGAAATATAAGGTCTATGAATATGAGCTTGTAAATGGTAAAACAGATGGTTTGACAGTAGCTAAAGCGGTTGGTATGGATCCAAAGATTGTTTTTAAGACCTTGGTAACCCTTGGGACTAGCAAGGAACTATATGTTTTTATTATTCCTGTTGGTAAAGAACTAGATTTAAAAAAAGCGGCCAAGGCAGCAGGAGAAAAAAAGATTGAAATGCTTCCACAGAAAGATCTATTAAAATACACAGGTTATGTGCATGGTGGGTGTTCACCTCTTGGGATGAAAAAGCTATATAAGACATTTATTAATGAAAGTGTTCTTGGTAATGAACGGCTTGTATGCAGTGGTGGTCGAATAGGAGTTCAGGTTGATTTATTAGTAGAAGATCTGACTAAAATCATTGACTGTGAGATTTCACCATTAACGAAGTAATCATTAGTTGCATATTCCATAGGTTTTTCAGTATAATAAGGTTAGTTGTTTTAAATAACTACATAGATAGAGAGGTGTATGGTGCAAAATAATAACTATATTCAACGAATTAATAGGGCAATGATTATTATTAGTGGTTTTATATCAGTCGTTTCCGTTGCTGCATTGGGGATGCAGGTTAGCCAGGGTGAGAGAAGTATAAGCTTATTGATTATTTTTATACTTCTTGTCCCGGGATCAGCTATTGTTTCCTATATTATTCTTAAAAAGAAACCAGAATCTATTTTACCGAGTCATTTGACTTTGATTATTTATTTTTTGGTATGGTTTGGTATTTTTATGACAAGTGAGTATATGGTCATTTTTGCCTTTTACTTCCCCTTTGCTATTGTTTATGCCTTAACTGGAAATAAAAAGGTATCTGGAGTAATATCCCTTTTGCAAGTTATTGTTGTCGGTGTGAAAACAGGTTTGGACATATCAGGAGGTAAAGGAGCAGAGGGTGGCTTATTAACCTATATTCTCATGATATTCATGACATGCCTTTTTGTTACAGCTGTATATCTTATCGCCTCCAGTATTAGTAACTACCAAGATATAACCAGTCGTCAGATGAAAGAAATGACACATAATATGGATATTCAGAAAAACATCATTCAAACATCTCAGGAAGCTATTGAGAAGTTGAATATGAATAGTCAGGTATTAAGAGATGTGTTTAAGGACTTGAATAGTATATCCGAAGAACTGGATGAAGAAGCTGACATTGTTTCCAGATATGTTCACGAGACTGCTGAGGCTAATAGTAGGCAGAAAGAGTCTGTTGATATTATTAGTGATAAAATTTTGAAAGCCAATGATCAATCAGACCTTCTAAGCGGACAATTGAAGGAAGAGGCTAATCGGGTAAATCGAATTGAAAATGAGCTTTCTGATCTTGCTCACAAGGGTAAAGAGGTTGAAGAGAAGGCAGATGATATGGAAAGAAGAATTAGGCTTCTAAGTGAAGAGACTAAAAAGATACTTGAATTATCCAGCAGTATTGAGGGAATAGCAGATCAGACTAATTTGTTAGCCTTGAATGCTTCTATAGAGAGTGCCAGAGCAGGTGTACATGGCAAAGGGTTTGCTGTAGTGGCTGAAGAAGTAAGGAAATTGGCTGAAGCATCTAAAGCCTTGACAGATGAGACCAAGATGAATATTAATGAACTTAAGAATAATACTGAAACTGTTTCAGAGCATATGACGATCCTTAACAAGCTAAATAATCAGCAACAAGAATCTCTTGGTAGGGTCAAGGAAAATATGGAATGGATTATAAAAACCAGCATGGATAATTATCAGATCATTAAGGATCTTAATGATGGAATTAATGATATTTCAAGTGGTAGTCAGCAGATAGGTTCTGAGATTGAAGGTGTTGTTTCCATTACAGAAAAGACAGATCAAATATCTGGTGAAACAAAAGCTAAGGCCGATAGAATGCTTAATATGATGACAAATTCTGTTACAAATCTTGAAGAATTACAAGTGATTGCTAATGAACTTTACGATTCTGTCAACGACAGTGAGATAGAGAGGATTGGATGATGGAAGATGTAATTAAGCGACTAAGGGAGTTTTCCAAAGATAGGGATTGGGAACAATTTCATTCGCCTGAGAATCTAGCTAAGTCTATTGTCATTGAGGCAGGTGAGCTTTTGGAGAATTTTCAATGGAATGCCAGTTTTGATGAAGACAATGTAAAAGATGAGATAGCTGATGTAATGAATTATTGTCTTATGCTGGCTGATCGCTTAGGTATTGATGTGATTCAGAATATGCACCGGAAAATTGATCTTAATGAAAAGAAGTATCCGGTTGATAAGGCTAAAGGGTCTAGTAAGAAATATACGGAACTCTAGACGGTTTTTATTCAAAAACCTGTTTATCATATACGGATGAACTATATATAGGCGCATATTAAATGTAAGTTGACAAAGAACGATTACAGTTGTAATATTAAATAGATTACAACTGTAATCGTTCTTTTTAGATTATATTTGGAGGTGGAGTTTGTGAAGGAGAAGATTGCCGGGTCTGAATGGCCTGTTATGGAAGTATTGTGGGATGAGTCTAATCTTTTGGCTGCAGAAGTGATTGAAAGCTTAAGTGATGTTGAGTGGAGCGATAAGACGGTGAAGACCTTGCTTAACCGCTTGGTGAAGAAGGGGCTTATTGATTACACTAAAGAGGGGAAATCTTATCGGTATTTTCCTTTGGTTAAGAGAGAATCGTGTATAAGAGAAGAAAGTAAAGCCTTTGTTGAGAAGGTTTTTGGAGGGTCGGGTGCTGCTTTTCTGACCAATATGATAAAAAATGAGCGGCTCAGTCATGAAGAGATTAATGAATTGAGGAAGCTGCTGGATGAGAAGGATGGTCAGTGATGGAGTTTATGAAAGATGTATTAGTTAACCTAGTTCATATCAGTTTATTAACGGGACCTATGATTGTTATTATTCTCTTAATTCATTGGCTTGCGGGAAGACGGTTATCCGGTAGATTAACCTATGGCTTATGGTTGCTTGTTTTGTTGAGGATGCTTCTTCCAATTGGTATAGCTAGTCCCTTTTCCATTGAAAATGCAGCTCCTGAGGTTTTTGAAGTTTTTCATAAAGGAGAAGAGATAGCATCTAAATTAGCAGATAATGAAGTAATTACTTATGGGAGTCTTAATAAGGAAATATATAATTATCCTACAAATTTTGATCGCTGGATGTCTGTTTTAGCTTATATATGGCTTTTTGGTATTTTTGCAGTCATGTTTTTTCCAATTATTTCTTATATCACTTTAAAAAAAGCCATAGAAGAAGATGAATCGGCTATCCATGTTAGTCATGGTGATATTGCTTATGAAGCAAGGAAGCTGGCAGGGGTAGAGCAAATGGAAATTAAATATTCTTACTATCTGGATGCACCGGCTCTTATCGGTGTCTTTCGTCCCATGATTATTTTACCAGCCAACATGAAGGAGCTTGAGGAGGATAAACTCCTTAAAATACTTCTACATGAGATGATTCATTACCGCCGTCAACATCTAACCTTTCAATGGATATTCTGGATCGTCAAGGCTGTTTATTGGTTTAATCCTCTCCTATGGATTGGTCATGAGTGGATGAAGCTCGATGGGGAGTTTGCTTGTGATGAAGAGGTCATTCGCTTGCTCGGACATGAAGAGATTGCTGAGTATGGACATGTTCTTTTAGACCTGTCTGAGGGAAGTGAAAAAAGTCCCTATGCTATTAATGCAGCAGGACTTATTAATCGTGACAGTGAGTTGAAACGAAGGATTATTAGATTGGGAAGGGGGCTTAGGACATCTAAAATCTTATCTATCTTGACCTTGATTGTTATGATTGTTATGGTTCCGGTCTTTTTTACAGTTGAGGCTAAGGAGTATGAGAGTTTTGAAGCCTACATTAAAGATGGATTATTAGACTTTGCTCCAGTGGTGGATGATGGTATTAGCCTTGACCCGACAGGTGTTTTCTTTGACTCTTCAACAGGAGACTTGATTCTAGAACTTCATTACGAAGTTGGGCAAGAGCTTCTTATGTTAAGTGATAGGATTTCGGAGATTACCTTATACTTTGAACTGGGTTTTCCTAAAAGTTTTAATCCTGATATTAGGACCTTAAGTCGGGAAGATCGTGTTACTCTTGATGTTTCAAATTTGGGGAACCTAGATCCTAAGACACAAGGGTCTTTTGAAGTGGCCTTTCAAATTGGAGGTTATGATCCGAAAGCTTTTGGCAAACCCGTACTTACTTATGAAGGTGGTGAGGTGACGGTCATCAGTGACCAGATGGTTCTTATAGATGAGGCATCTATTGGTCAGGTCATAGAGGTTGATAAAAACTTGAGTATTGAACTAGTAGATGCCGAGTTTGGATCTGAGTCAGGATGTTCCTTTGGTTTTCAAGTGGATATGGTTGGTGACTACGATATTCATGTTAATGATCATATTCAGTTAGAGGATAGTCAAGGGAATCTGATTGATACCATGGGCTATGGCGGAGAGGAGTCTGAAAATTATTTTGCTTATGATGTGGATTCAAAACTGGATCAAGCTCCGGTAGAAAGGGTCTGCTATACTATAGAAAGCTATATTATCAAACTTGGAAACTGGGTGCATTTTTCCCGGGAAGAATCCGGAACATCCTGGGAATTTTCCATAGAGAGGGAGTAGGTAGTCTTATGTCAGAAATGGATAATAAAATGAGCCCCTCAGAGTATCGGTCTTTAAAACATATGAAGCGGGCAAGACTAAAAAGTAATAGGAATCGAAATATAAAGCGCGTTATAGTGATAATTATCCTTGGTTTGATTGTATTTGGTATTGGAAATCATTTCTATGCTTCCTATCAAAGAGACATTTTTATGGATAAAAATCGTATTATGAATATGAATCAAAAGCTGGTTGGAGATTATATGAGAAACCTTCGTTACCGAAATGGTGTCATAGTGGATATGCTATTTGACCAAGACATAGAAAGGGATTTTGAAAGAACTAGACTTAATTATTCCAAGGTTAATCTCCATGATTTTTATTTAGATTATAATATTTATAATAGTAATGACAGGTCTGTTGAAGAATTTGATAATGCCCTTTATGTGATTACTGATTTATTGGAAAAAGAATCTTTAAATCAGGAGGAAAAAGAGGGGTTGACTAAAATCCTTCAGGCTAATATAAGGATTCTTGATGGCTACGATTCTATCTATCAGGATGTAGAATATGAAGAGCATAGGGAAGAGCTTAGCTATTTATATTTTTATAAGGGTGAGATGTATTATATGTTAAGCAACTTAATTTCAGTAACATGTGCTGATTTGGATTATGACTTTTATGAACTGGATAGAAATATTGAATATATTGATGACTCCATTGATAGGTCGAGGACGGAAGTTGAGCTTTCTTCCTATGCCAATGATCTGTATGAGTTTCTATTTGATAAACCTGGGGAATTGCTAGAAGAAGACAGGGATTATCATGAGGATATCCTTGGAGAAAGAAAACTAGGCTATATTTCTTATGTCCTAGATGAACAGAACTTGGATGAAAAGATTTATGCAAGTGAAAATGGACAGGTTGACTATACCACTGATGGGTATAGGAGGCAGGGAAGATTTAAGGATACCTTAGATCAAAAGGAAATTAGAGCACTCGCCGATACATATATTGAAAGACTAAACCAGCCTTTACTTACCTTTCAGGGCTTGCATTCATATATAAATTCAGATGATAATAATCGGGAATTTCGACTGTATAATATCAGTTATCTTATTAAAGACTTTAATTATGTCGACATTTATGCTAGGGTGGATATAAGAATCAGTGAAGATGGAAAGCTTTTAAATTTTTCTCTAGGAGATGGAAGTCTGCTTAGCAGAGATTATGTAAAAATAGTTCCGACTTTGTCGTCTGAGGAAGCTGTTGAAGCTTTAGATAGTGAAATTCAACCATTGGTTGAGGAAGTGGTCTTAGAAATTAATTCAAGATATATTTATCATGTGATCTTTGAAAAGTATGGGGAAAGATTTGTTGCCGACGTTCATGGAGAGACTGGAGAGCTTATTAATATTACAGCAGAAGATATGATATATAAATATTACTAGACATAAAATAACTTTTGAATTTAGACAGAAAGATGGGAAGAGAGATGGAAAACAAGATGGGAAGAGATAGAGATGGCATGGGTAACAAGGATAGGAAAAATCAGGTAGATATGAAGCAAAATATTATTATTGGCTTATTGGTCGCTAATCTACTTTTTTCCCTGGTTTTTATTTATAATCGACAAAATGATTTGAATAATCAGTTAGGAAATATGGAAAGTCAGGTATCTATGTTATCTAACCAGGTGAACAGAATATCTAGTGATGTGGTTTATCAAATGAATCAGATGGAAGAGGAAGCTATGAATATGGTTTCTGATTTTGATTATTCTTATATAGGATTTAATGCTGATGACAGAACCATTGAAACCAAGCTATCTGTTGATTTAAAAGAGAGAAAAGAAGATGGCATAGTCTATTTTTTATTAGTGGATGAAGAGGGAGAAGGTCTTCAGGTTGAGTCAAGTGAACCTAAATTGCTCTCTTTTTCGGTTCATCTGGATTTGAATATGGACAAGAATTACAGTTTAAAGGTGATTGAGGAATCGGCAAGTGGAAGTAGACAGCTAAATACAAAGAAATATCATCTGGATTTGAAGTCTGATTTTTATGATAGACGTGTGGAGATGACTGGAAGTTCAGGTGGTTCAAATGGCAAGTGTGTTTACTATAATAAAGGTTTTCAGATCAATAATTACGGTATTGATGGTTTTGGCTTAGAAGAGGTTAAGTTTATCATGACTATGGACGAAGAGAAAATCTATGAGGAAGTGGTTACCGACCAACTGATTAACTTAGATACGTTGTCAGCCCATGAATTACTTAGGATTGAAGCAGGAGAGATGTTAGAGGAGGTACCTTCTGATTTTGGAGGGGGTTCTAGTCAAGAAGTAGTTGCAGAAGAAGTATATGAGGCAAAAAGAGAAGCATTTCCAGATATTGATATTGATCAAGACTTTCAACGTTATTACTTTCAAAAAATCATGGTTTATGATGAGTACCCGGACCTTCATATTGGCCCTGATAAGATGTATAGGGTTGATGGATATTTAGTGGTTACTTTTAAGGATGGGTCCAGTCAACAGATTCATTAAGTAGATTTTTTAGACAGATTTCTTTAATAATACTCACAAGTAGCACTAAAGTCATGATATACTTATTATCGAGAAGCTTGTTTGCTTGGGCTAGTTCTATAGATTTGAGAACTTCATCATCTACGTTCTACCTATATAATTACTGTTAAAGGTAATTGGGTATGAGTGTGGAACCTGACCTTTAATTAGACTGTGTAAAAATGGATAATATATTTGAGAGAGAAATTGAACACTTGTTTGTTATAAATAAATATTTTTTAGTAGGTGAGAAGAAGGAGTTTGCCTTGTGTTTAACAGTAAGTCAAGGCAAGGCAAAACTTTGGGCCCTTGGGGCCTTGCCAAAGTTGTCAAAGCCTGCAAGGGAACCGGAAAATAATCGTGAAGCCTTGCGCTTTCACTATGAGATGGAAGATGTTTATCATGATGGCTTGAAGGAACTTCAAATCTATGGAGAGAGCTACAAGGTTCGTGGCTTTTCTTCTTATGGGACCTTGGATATTCCAAAAGCCAGTCAACGGGTGGAGTACTTTAGTCAGCATGGCTGTCGACTTCCAGAGTCCTCAGAAGTTCAGATTCTTATGGAACATCATATGGAACTTGAGGGTAAGACAATTGATGACAGTCTTGAAATGAATTTTTCAGTTGTGGCAAAAAGTAAACCAAAACATCATTTTGCTAATGAAGTCTTCTGCCTTCCCTTAGGCGGTAACCTTACAGGTTTGGAAGCAATTGTTAAGCACGTTTTAGAACCTGAAAACGGTAAATGGCATACCTATAAGATTCATCGTCTTTTTCTTTTTGATGTTCGTGAAAAGTATGATTTACCTGAAAGTGTTTATGATCATCTATCAGATGACATTCGGTTGAGAGCTGAGGAGGTGAGGCATAAATCTATTGATGCTTTATGCCCAGAAGGCAACCTATTAGTCGTTTTGGAATATGAAGCAGATGATATAAATCTAAATTTTTATTCTACAGATTACTTGGAAAGTGAATACGGAAAAAGTGATGGTGATGGTCCTAGTGCCATTGGCTTGATTTATGGAGGCTCACAAGGTGATGAAAAGGGTCCTCAGATGCGGTACCAATATCTAGGCCATGTTCCAAAGGACTTTGAAGGGGATTTTTACTTTGAGTTAATTGGTTGGAGTATGAAGAAAAGGGAATAGATTTCGGAATTTGTTGATAGCTATGGAGTGATAAAATTTGAAAGATTTGAGATTACCGGTAGGTGAATATAGTAAAGCTACAGATTTTTGGTTTAAACAGGTGGAATTTGGTCAATATAATTGGGCTCTGATTGAAGCGATTGAGGATATATTTGTTCTATATTTTTTTGATGTGTCTAAGGGAGTTTTTGATGTCCTAACTTACCAGACAGAAATAGTTATGAAAAAAGAACTCCAACTCAACGGTTTTGAACGCTATGAGAGAGAGGCGGTCCATGTTGATGAACCTAGTGGAGAGTTTTATGTCAGTGATCAAGCTGATCTTGAACTCTATAGTTCCGGTAAGTTTTGGAAGTCATTACCAGATAGATTGCTTAAGAAGTATGGTGAAATTTATGAGTAGAAACATCTCATAAAATGTCAGGGAAACTTTCCTAGAGCAACAATCGCAGAGCGAACGAGGCGAAACCTCTTTGTTCTATTTTAGGAAAGTTCTACCTTTCTAAAATAGAGGATTATAAGACAAAAAATAACCCAAGCCATAAAAAACAGCCAAGGATTAAGACTGTCAAAGATATTGTCTTGGTTTCTTTTGGAAGTAGGGTAAAAAGAAATAATGGAGTATACGACGACAACGGTGTAGGCGAAGTGTTTGATGGATTAAATGGCAATTACTGTAGAATTAGTTTGGTGTCAAACTATTTTAAAGAGAAGAAGGAAGTTATAGATGAAAACATTATTTGAAGAAACTAAATTAGGAAAGATCACGGTCAAAAATCGCTTTGTAAGAAGTGCAACATGGGAAAATATGACAACTGAAGATTCTCATCTTACGGATAAGCTCTATAAAATTTATGAGGATTTAGGAGCAGGTGATGTAGGACTGATTATAACTGGATATGCAAATGTGGTGAAAGAAGAACAACCTAATCATGGCATGATGGGGATTTATGATGATTCATTTATTAATGAATATAAGAAGCTGACAAGTTTAGTCCACAGTAAGGGCTCAAAAATTATTATGCAGATCGCCTATGGCGGAACTAAAACGACCTTTAACCTTGGTGAACGAGTTATCTATGCGCCAAGTGAAATCCCGGAAAGAAGTACAAATGTTGTTGGAAAAGCTATGTCAAAAGATGACATTAATTATATTGTTAATGCTTTTGCAGATGCAGGGAAAAGAGTTAAAGAATCAGGTTTTGATGGAGTAGAAATACATGCTGCCCATACTTATTTAATAAATCAATTCTTAAGTCCATATTACAACAATAGAAAGGATGAATATGGTGGAAGCTTAGAAAATCGAATGCGATTTTTACTTGAAATATATTATAAAATGAGAGAAAAGGTAGGCAATGATTTTTCTATACTGGTTAAACTTACTGCTAGTGATTTTTTTGCAGGTGGATTAACCTTCGATGAAACGAGGATGATTAGTAAGAAACTAGAAGAAATCGGTGTAGATGGGATCGAAATATCAGGGAATATTCATGGAAAAGCAAAATCAATGGTGGGAGAAAGCTTTGATGGTTATGCATTACAAGCAGAGGGATATTTTCTTGAATATGCAAAAATTATAAGTAGTGAGGTTAATATTCCGGTTATTACAGTTGGAGGATTTAAAAATATTGATAGAATGGAAAAATTATTAAATGAGTCAAATATAGATTTTTTTGGTCTATCAAGACCTTTACTTGCAGAACCCTTTTTAATAAAAAGGTGGAAAGACGGCGATAAAAAGCCTGCAATATGTATCAGATGCTCAAAATGTCGGACATCCGAAGGAAATTACTGCATTGTTTTTAATAGAAAGTAATTTCTCAATATAAAAAAGGAAGCGTTATACTAAATGAATATGGCTTGGTGATAGGGTGAAGATTCACAAAAGTCTTGTGCCCTCTTCTTTAAAAGAATGAGATTTTTTTGCAATGGCGATATAATCATCAGCATGATAATTCAATCTTTTATCACTTACTTCATGAACAGTCACAAGTCTGTGTTATAATACAAATGTATATAATTATCAAAAACTTGTGGTATAAGTTGTTTGTCTTTGTAGCGGAATTGAATACTGACATCCTTTATAATGGATCATGCTAGATGCATTTACCTTTACTGGTTTTGATGTTATCTGATAAAGCTTTCTTATGTTATTCACTTGTGGGTGAGATAGGAAGGCTTTTTCTTTATCAAAATATAAGGGGGGTATAATACCTGTCCCTTGAACAACATGACTAGTTTTAGATTTATGAAATCCTTTAATATATTTATCAACAGTTCGACGATCATCATCTAATTCTCTGGCTATTTGAATCTAATGAATAGAAACGTCTCATAAAATGTCAGGGAAACTTTCCTAGTGCAACAATCGCAAGTGAATGAGGCGAAGCCTCTTTATTCTTCTGTAATTAATACACTTCTGGGTCAACCATTTCTAAAATTGGACGTAACGTCAACTTTCTGATTGAACCTTGTTTATTGATTAGCTCAAATAAAGATCTTGCTGCTTCATAGCCAGAGTCATAATGAGAGAAGTGGTAAGAAATAGAACGTTCGTACCACTTTTCAGTTTCTGCTGTCTTAAGCTTTAAATGTTGCTTATATAACTGAAGTGAAACAATTTGTTGAATTTCCCTTGAACTACAAATGAAACAAGTGTCTGTAGAAACTGAGTCTACGATATGCTTGAGTGATTTGATCATTGTCGCGCTTGGCTCAAAAGAAAAATCATTGTGTGAGTATATTCGTTGGTTTGCATCCCAAGCTTTAATAACCTCAATTTTATAGATTATTTCTTCATTGCCGATAATAGCTGCCATAAAACCTTTTTCCCGCTCTGTCTCTTTTTTGTTATCATAATCTGGACGTATATATATGAATTTCTTGAATCCTTTTTTTAACAAATAATCTGCTCGTTGATAAGACGAGGCAAAATAATCATAGTTGATGCTACAGATGTCTTCATTATCTGACATACAATCAATGGAGGAAAAGGGGATTCCATATTTTTTGATTTGAGCTAAAGCATTTTCAGGAATATCACTATTATCTGAAGCAATATAAATAATGCCATCTGTTTGTGTATTCAGATATGAATCAATATAGTTGAAGGTATTGTTGCGTATTTGATCGTTGCATATCAAAATATTATAACCTTTGGAATCCAGAAATGAACGGATACCTTGTATAGCATGATAGTAACGAGGTGTGTTGAGTGTCGTTACTAAACGTACAGCGATACATTCAGAACTGCTATTCTTTAACCGTTTGGCAGCGCTATTTGGTATATAATTGAGTTTTTCAACTGCTTCCATTACACGTTTTCTAGTATCCGCAGAAATAGATTTCCCAGGGGTATTATTTAATACATATGAAACTGTTGCTTGAGACACATTGGCATGGTTTGCAATATCTTTGCTTGTTATTTTTTTGTTCATAATCGACTCCAATACATTGAATGGGTATATATATATTATAGTATCATTTTTTTTTATAAAGTAAACTTTTTTATATTTATTTTTTACTTATACGATTATACAATCGGCTTTTAAGTACATAGTATATCATGAAGAAAGAAGGCAATAAACATACAATTTTAACAAAAAACAAAGGATAAATTAGTTTAAATTGTCGTATTGACCAATCAATAGCTCGAAGTTATACTAGTTATACGAATAACCAATAAAAACAAATTACGAAAGGAAAACTTTATGGGAAATACACCTAACTTTTTATTTCTTTTCAGTGATCAGCATCGTGGTGATTGGATGCCGTACGGTGAAGAACTAAAAAGAAAACTAGGAATTGAAACACTCGAACTCCATATGCCGAATATAGAGAAAATGATGGAGCGAGGTACAACATTTAGTTGTGCAGTGTCGCCATCTCCCCTTTGCGCACCGGCAAGAGCGTGTTTAGCCTCAGGAAAGAGATATAAAAATTGTCGGGTTTATCATAATAATGTCAATTATGATTCAGCACTGGATACATTTTACAGAAAGCTGAAAGATGCAGGTTACTTTGTCACCGGAACAGGCAAGTTTGATCTGAATAAGGCAGATTTGTATTGGGGTGACGGATATCATCCCTTGTTAGAACAAATTGGTTTTTCTGATGCATCGGATAGTGAAGGGAAAATGGATGCAATTTGGGCTGCGATTAAAAATCAACCAGGACCATATGGGAGACTATTGAAAGAAGCAGGATGGCTTGAAACCCATATGGAAGATATGTTGAATCGTGGAGGAGGAGCACATCCAACAGAACTACCGGATGAATTTTATGCAGATAATTGGATAGGTGAAAAAAGCATAAACATAATCAGAAATCTTCCAAAAGATCAACCCTGGTTTATTCAGGTTAATTTTTCAGGACCACATGACCCATGGGATATTACTAAAAGCATGAAAGAAAAAGTTGCTGATAGAAATTTCCCCAATGCTGCAGATTGTACAATTAATGAGGAAAACCAACTGGTGCGACAAAACTATGCAGCCATGATAGAAAATATTGATATACGTATTGGAGAAATCATTGATGCTGTTAAACAACGAGGCGATTTAGAAAATACAATAATTGTTTATGCTGCTGATCATGGCGAAATGATGGGGGATCACAACTTGTATGGTAAGTCAAAACCTGAGCGTGGGTCAATACATATTCCACTTGTCATTGATGCTTCACATTTTAACGGAGAACAAGGAATTAGTAACCATACTCCAGTTGAATTACAGGATTTGGCAACAACTTTTCTTGATTATGCAGGTTTGAATCCGGACGAAAGTTTGGAATCCCTTTCACTTAGACCGATTGTAGAAGGAAATAAGACTTGTATAAGAGAGTATGGGATTTCTGAACTGGTTATCCCAAATCCTAATGGAGTGATTGGAAGTTTTGGTGCGATAACTGATGGTAAGATGAAATTGATTATGAGAATGGGCTCAGAAGACAGGCTATATAATCTAGAAGATGATCCCTTTGAACAGAAAAATATTGCAGCACAACAGCCTCAGGATGTCGAGCGTCTGAAGAAAGGTTTTGGAACTCGTGGAACAAAATTGCATCCTGCCATAGAGCAATATATAAAATCATTTCATGCCAGAGGCTAGAATAGGAGGAGATACAATGAAAGCAATTATGGTAATGTTTGATTCGTTGAATCGAAACTTCTTACCACCCTATGGGTGTGAATGGGTAGATGCTCCGAATTTTAAAAGACTTGCAGAACATACAGTGACATTTAATAGAGCATATGCAGGCAGTCTTCCATGTATGCCAGCTCGGAGGGAACTCCATACTGGTAGGCTGAATTTTTTGCATAGAAGTTGGTCGCCATTGGAACCCTTTGATGATTCTGCTCCGGAAATACTCGATAAAGCAGGTATACATACACATCTGGCCAGTGATCATGTTCATTATTGGGAAGATGGTGGAGCAACCTATCATACAAGGTATTCTACTTGGGAGTGCGTTCGTGGGCAGGAGGGAGATTGTTGGAAAGGTAACCTCTCTAAGGAAATAGAAGCAACAACGATAATAAAAGACAGGAATCCTGAAATATTAAAATTCAAATCAAAAATATATCAGCAAGATGCAATCAATCGTATGTATCGAAATACCACGCAGCTAAGTTGTCAGCACGAAACCTTTGATAAAGGTTTGGAATTCATTAAGACAAATCAGGGCCATGATAATTGGTTTCTTCAGATTGAATCTTTTGACCCTCATGAACCATTTTATACTTTTGAAGAGTATCTTTATAAGTATAATTTGCCGGATATTGGAAAAGAATTGGATTGGCCGCCATATGATCGAATACAGGAGTCAGATGAAGAAGTTGAACATATGAGAATGAAGTATGCTGCCTTAGTATCCCAGTGTGATGATAACTTAGGTAGGGTTCTTGATATGATGGATGCATATAATATGTGGCAGGATACGATGCTTATAGTAAATACAGATCATGGATATCTTTTAGGCGAGCATGACTGGTGGGCAAAAAATGTAATGCCTTGTTTCAATGAAATCGTTAATATTCCTTTATTCATATGGGACCCACGAAGTCAAAAATCAGGCGAATATCGTGAAAGCCTAGTTCAAACTATTGATATTGCGCCGACACTTTTGGACTATTTCGGTTGCGACATTCCTAAAGATATGTGTGGGCATCCACTGAAGGATGTCATTGAGTTGGATAGTCAAGTTCGTGAATTTGCTATGTTCGGTTACCATGGTAATCAACTTAATATAACAGATGGAAGATATGTATATATGCATGATGCGGTCAATAGGAAAGTACCGGTTTATGAATATACCCTTATGCCGAACCATATGAATTGCAGGATGGGAGCTAATCTTGAAAAAGCTAGTTTGGCTAATCCGTTTGAATTTACTAAGAATATGCCGGTTTTAAAAATCCCAGTAGCAAGACAAGTCGACAGTGTGACGAAAACTTATGGATCTCAATTGTTTGATTTGGAAATTGATCCTCAACAAAAAAAACCGATTAAAGATGACAATCAAGTCAAACGACTTCAAAAAGCTATGAGAGAACTTTTGTTAAAAAATGATGCACCCGAGGAATTGTACGAACGTATGGGAATAAAGTAAACAGAGAATTATGTTATAACTTTTGTCTCTTTACTTACAGGTGTAGTGATTATGAATTGATTCAAAAGGTAATGAAGAGATGAAATTATATAAATCAAGCAGAGTGAAACATTTTATACTGCTGAAAGCTAACAATCTATATCAATTCAAAAGGAGAAAGTATATGAAAATGAAAAAGCAATTAACAAAATGGATTAGTTTGACTTTGACAAGTATCATGTTGATAGGTGCTTTTACTGGTTGCTCAAATCCTAGTTCAGGGGATTCGAATGGAACAGATAATGAAAGTTCATCTAACAGCAGCGAGACCAATAATGATACAAATATGAAAGTAAAAAGCATAGTCATTGGATCAAGTGATGTTTGGGACACATTGTCTCCATTTAGAACAACGTCAGGTCAATATAATTCAAGTGTACGTTATATTTATGATAGACTTGCTCTGCAGACGGCAGATAATCGATACATTCCACAAGTTGCAAAAAGTTGGGATGTTGCAGATGATGGGATTACCTGGAATATAGAACTTTTTGATTATGTAACGGATTCAGAGGGGAATAATATTACTGCAAGTGACATCGTTTGGGTGATCGAGGAAAACATGAGGCAGGCATTGAAGCCAGCATTCAATAAAGTTGAAAGTGTAGAGCAAACAGGTGATTATTCGTTAATTGTTACAATGAAGCAAGATGTGGTTAACGCATTTGAGCTTATTCTTGCAAGTACGTATGTAGTTTCACAAAAAGCTTATGAGGAAAGTGCTGATGGATTTGCAACCTCAGCTATTACTACATCACCTTATACTGTTGTAGAATTGGTCACCGGTTCAAGCCTTACTTTGGAAAAAAGGGATGATTACTGGCAAAAGGAAGAACTATTGGAGCCTGAACAAGCTAATAATCTTGATAAGATTACATACAAAATAATAAAAGAAGCTTCACAGCAGCAGATAGCGCTTGAAACTGGTACAGTTGATGCATTTGAATCTCTTAGTGCTACTACGGTCAATGCTTTCGAGAATAATTCTGATTATGATATTGTCAAGCTTCCAAGTGTAGTAGGACTTCAATTATATTTTTCTGGTGACGAAAGTAGAGTTATTGCTGATGATGTCAACCTGAGACGTGCAATTGCTTATGCAATTGATGCAGAAGGAATCGTTCAAGGAACATATAATGGCTATGCAACAATTCAGCACGATTCAGCTATCGAAAGTGTAGTTGGATATTTGAAAAAATGGAATGAAGAAGAGTACTTTCCATATGATGTAGATTTAGCAAAAAAATATCTGGCTGAGTCAAGCTATAATGACCAAGAATTGGAAATGCTCGTAATTTCAAACTCAACAATGCAAAGGTCTGCTCAGATGATTCAAAGCTATCTTATGGCAGTTGGAATTAACTTGAAATTGAATATTGTTGATAGTGCACTTTTCTCTGCATCGCGTTTTGATGGAGCCCAGTATGATATAATCATGATTCCTGCAGGAGCCGGCTCTATACCTAACTTCTGGGGAAACCGATATGATGCCACCTCCTATGACAAAGGTGACGGAACGGCACGTAACGACATGGTTTTGACAGATATGATTCATGAAACATGGCAAAACAGTAACTTTACGGAAGAAAACATTGATAAAGTACGGAATTATATCAATGACAAAGTGTATGCTTATGGTATTTGTCTTCCGACTTCATTAACAGTATATAAGAGTAAGATAAAAATCTTGAATAAAGTGGAAATTCCGTTAGGGACAATAGACTTTGCAGCATGTACATATGAATAACTAATGTAATGATTAGGTGTTAAAGTTAATCTTTTGACACCTAATCAATTATGGATATAAGTTATGAAAGAAAGGAATTAGTAAATGTTAAGGTATATTTCTATCAGAATATTATGGATGATTCCTATTGTTTTGGGTGTGGCGGTTATAGTATTCACGCTGATTAGCTTCACACCAGGTGATCCGGCTACTATTCTATTGGGTTCTTCTGCTACACAAAGTGATTTATCTAATATGCGGGAACAAATGGGACTGAATGATCCATACTTAAAACGATTGGGAACATTTCTATATGATACATTTTTTAAATTTGAGCTAGGTGAATCTTGGATTTCAAGAACAAGCATTAAAGCAGCAATAATAGAACGACTTCCGAGAACGATGATGTTGGCTTTGTCAACCCTTACGTTTTCAGTTATTATCGGTATACCATTAGGGATTATGGCAGCTATATCACAAGGAAAATGGAGAGATAATGTTAGTATGGCACTTGCCTTACTAGGTGTTTCAATCCCTAACTTCTGGTTGGCATTGATGTTCATTCTTCTGTTTTCGGTTAAATTAGGTTGGTTGCCTGCAATGGGGATAGGAGGGGTACAATATTATATTCTTCCTGCCTTATCTGGTTGTATGGGTGGGATTGCTACCCTAGCTCGTCAAACACGTTCAAGTATGCTAGATGTTATCCGTGCTGATTATATAACGACTGCAAGATCAAAAGGTGTGCCTGAGTTCAGTGTAATAACTAGGCATGCACTGAAAAATGCGTTTATTCCAATTATTACAATTATTGGGATATTTTTTGGAAGAATGCTAGGTGGAGCTATGGTTATTGAGACAATTTTTGCCATTCCAGGCATGGGTTCTTATATTGTAACAGGAGTGAATTCTAGAGACTATCCTGTGGTCTTAATTGGATCTATTTTTTTGGCGGTAGTGTTTAGTATCTCAATGCTGTTTGTTGATTTGATTTATGCAGCTATTGACCCGAGAATTAAAGCTAGATATGCAAAGAAGAGAAAGAAGGTGATGGAAAGTGTCTGATATTGTAACATCAAAAGCTAGGATAAAAATTAAAAAGAACTCTGAATTAAGAAGGATTATTAAACAATTGAGTTATAATAAACTAGCTATGATAGGGGCTATTGTATTCGTTACTGAGCTGATTTTGGTTATGTTGGCACCAGTTATTGCACCATATGGATATGCTGAAATGGATATGACTGCTACTTATCAAGTTCCCTCTTTTGCTCATTGGTTTGGAACAGATGAGTTGGGGAGAGACATCCTCAGTCGTATTTTATATGGTGGACGATTTTCTATTACAATGGGAATATTTTCTATAGGGATTGCACTTTTGTGTGGTACGATTATCGGTTCAATTGCTGGTTATTTTGGTGGACAGATAGATAATATCATCATGAGATTTCTTGATATTATACAGTCAATGCCAGGTATGCTTTTAACAATTGTCATTTCTGCAGTTTTAGGAGCCGGATACTTTAATACAATATTGGCCTTGTCTGTCAATGGTATTCCGGGTCAATCAAGAATGCTTCGAGCTCAGATGATGAGAGTCAGGGACAATGAATATATCGAAGCTGCTGAATCCATTAATTGCAGTAAGTTAAGAATTATCGTTCAACATCTAATTCCCAACTCCTTTTCACCATTGATTGTGCAAGCAACAATGGGTGTTGCAAATATGATTATCATTGCAGCAGGACTTAGTTTTATTGGATTGGGTGTTCAACCACCAGCATCTGAATGGGGTGCGATGCTCTCTGGATCAAGGCAATTTATCAGAACTAGTCCACATATGGTAGTCTTTCCCGGACTTGCTATAGCAATAACAATTTTAGCATTGAATCTTATGGGTGATGGGCTTAGAGATGCTCTAGATCCTAAGTTGAAACGATAGAAATGGAGGAAAAAAATGTCAGATTCAAATACGAGCAGTAGACCATTTCTTGAAATTAATGATTTGGCAGTTGAATACTTTACAAAAGAACAAACAGTTCATGCAGTTAATGGTATTTCCTTGGTAATTGAAAAAGGAAAAACATTGGGCCTTGTGGGTGAAACCGGCGCTGGAAAGACTTCCATAGCTAAATCAATTCTTCGTATTCTACCGGACGTAGGAGCACGTATTTCAAGTGGTGAAGTATGGTTGGATGGTGTTGAAATTAGTAATTTCACTGAAGAAAAAATGAGAAAAATCAGGGGAGGTAAAATCTCCATGATTTTTCAAGATCCCATGACGGCTTTGAATCCTGTGCAACGTATTGGTGACCAAATTGCAGAGGTAATTGCCTTGCACAATAAAGGATCCAAAGAAAGTCATATGAAACGAGCTGAAGAAATGCTTGAGTTGGTTGGTATTCCAAAACAGAGATATAAAGAATATCCACATCAATTTTCAGGAGGAATGAAACAGAGGGTGGTTATTGCAATTGCTTTAGCTTGTAATCCTGAATTGCTTCTTGCTGATGAACCGACTACGGCCCTAGACGTTACTATTCAAGCTCAGGTGTTGAAGTTAATCGAACAACTAAAGGAAAAATTCAACACTTCAATGATGTTGATAACCCATGATATGGGTGTTGTTGCAACCCATTGTGATACAGTTGCAGTAGTTTATGCAGGAAAGATAGTTGAATATGGCACAAAGGAAGAAGTGTTTGATAATCCAAGTCATCCATATACTATTGGGTTATTTGGAGCGATTCCGGATTTATCTAAAGATGATGAATGGCTAAATCCAATTGATGGACTTCCACCAGATCCACTTGACTTGCCGGAAGGTTGTACATTTCATCCACGTTGTCGTCATGCAACAGAAGAATGCAAGTCAGGGACTGTTGAAATGTACCTGACACCTGACGGCCATCAAAGCCGATGCCATCATATTGAAAATGCATTGAAAGGACAGGTGGTAGTATGATTACAGAATCGGTAATTGAAATAAAAAATTTGAAAAAGTATTTTCCGACTCCAAATGGTCTTTTGCATGCTGTAGATGGTGTATCCTTAAATATCAATAAGGGTAAAACCCTAGGTGTTGTTGGTGAGTCGGGATGTGGAAAATCTACATTGGGAAGAACTATCATTCATTTGCTTGAACGTACGTCAGGTGAGATTAAACTCCATGGCAATGATATTTCAGATTTAAACCCAAAAGAGCTTAGAAAAGCCCGAGAGAAAATGCAGATTATTTTTCAAGATCCTTATTCTTCTTTGGATCCGAGAAAAACAATTGATTCTACTGTCAAAGAGCCTCTTATTGTTTCAAAACGTTATAATAAGAGAGAGATAAATGATATAACCACTGAGTTGATGGAACTGGTTGGTATTGATCAACGTCTTAGTATGTCTTATCCGCATGAGCTTGATGGTGGACGTAGGCAACGTGTTGGTATTGCAAGAGCTCTTGCACTGAATCCTGATTTTATTGTTTGTGATGAACCTGTATCAGCCTTGGATGTATCAGTCCAAGCACAAGTCTTGAATCTTTTGAAAAAACTTCAGCAAAAGAAAGGGTTAACATACATGTTTGTTACCCATGACTTGTCAGTTGTAAGACATATATCTGATGAGATTTGTGTTATGTATTTAGGTCAAGTAGTGGAATTGAGTCCTTCAAAAGAACTCTTTAAAAATCCTTTACATCCATACACTAAGGCCTTATTATCAGCTATACCTTCAGTAGATATTCATCGTGTGAATAAACCAGAGATTCTCCAAGGGGAAATTGTTTCGCCAATTAATCCAAAACCTGGATGTCGATTTGCTGCCAGATGTAAGTTTGCCACTGAAGAATGTCAACAGGTACAAAAGCTTGAAGAAGTAGCTCCTGGCCATTTTGTGTCCTGCTGTCGAGTTAATAAAGTACAATAAAATAATCTGTTTTGAGAGGTGTAGATGTATTATAATAGACTTTGAAGAAAGTTTATAAATGGGCACTTTTTATGCAAAGTTCATAAGATTAAATAGAGAGGAAGACGATAAACATGAACGGCAAAAGACCTAATATTGTCATATTAAACCCCGATCAAATGCGTGCAGATACGTTAAGTCATCTTGGTAACCCTGCTTCAATAACTCCAGTCTTGGATAACTTGACTAATGAAGGAGTATCTTTTTCAAATGCTTACTGTCAAAATCCAGTTTGTACACCTTCGAGATGTAGTTTTATGAGTGGATGGTATCCTCATGTAGCCGGGCACAGAACAATGACTCATATGCTTCGAGAACATGAGCCTGTTCTACTTAAAGAATTAAAGGATAATGGGTATCAAGTGTGGATGAATGAGAGGAATGACTTAATTCCGGCGGATCATATGAACTATTATGAAGATTATTGTACCACTTTTTTCCAAGTTAAAGAGAAACCTAAGACTTTGGAAACCTCTATAAAAAGAGGAGAACCTGGAAGTAAGCACTACTATTCTTTTTATCGTGGTGAGCTTGAAGAAGGTATGGACTTGGATGATCTATGGACAAAAGGAGCTGTTGATTTTATTGACGGATTTGAAAGTGAGGAGCCTTTTTGTTTGTTTTTACCTTGGATGAATCCTCACCCTGAGTACATGGTTAAAGAACCTTATTACAGCAGGATAGATAGGGATAAATTAGAAGCAAGAATTCTTCCACCAGAAGGCTATGAAGGGAAACCACGAATTCAAAAAGAGCTAAACCGTATTCAAAACATGGACGCTTTTACAGAGGATGATTATAGAGAGCTTCGAGCCGTTTATCTGGGTATGTGTAGCAAGGTAGATGATATGGTAGGACAGGTCATTGATGCTTTGAAACGAAATGGACTGTATGATAATACAGCCATTTTTTTCTTCAGTGACCATGGGGATTACACAGGTGATTACGGTATAGTAGAGAAAGCTCAAAATTGCTTTGAGGATTGCTTGGTTAATGTTCCTTTTATTGTTAAATTACCTAAGGGTATGCAGAAAAGGACAGGGATATCAGATGAGTTGATAGAACTTATTGATTTTTATGGAACTGTGGAGGATTTAGTAGGATTTGAGCCTAGTCACACCCATTTTGGCCATTCCCTAATTGATTTTATGGCTTTGAGAGAAAATAAACTAAGATTTTCTGTGCACTGCGAAGGTGGTTTTAGAAAAGGTGAAGAGCACTGCAAGGAATCAGGAGGATCAGGAACACCCATTTCATCCAGTCTTTATTATCCTAGACAGTATCTTCAGTATTCAGATGAGATGTATAATGGCAAGGCAATTATGCACAGGACCAAGGATTACAAATATATACGTAGATTATATGAAAAAGATGAGTTTTATGACCTTAAAAAGGATCCAAGTGAAATACATAATCTCATCGATTCCAAGGAATATGCTGAAATAATCAATTCTATGAAAGAAGGTCTTCTAGAGCATTATATGGATACATGTGATGTGGTACCTTATAAAAAAGATAGCCGCATGGGACCTAATTTCAAAAAAATAATGATGAATCAATAGTTTAAAACAAATCTTTAATTGATGAAGATAAACATATAAGAGAAGAGGAATGAATAATGAAATATCGATATTTTGTTAATCCAATGAAAGCTGTAGTTGGGGCTGGAGTGGCTCTTACATCATTTGGTTTTGGAATAATAATGTTAACGATAGGTAAGCCGGCTGGGATAGTATTTTTTTGTATTTTAGGGGTTGTTTATTTCATCATTGCCATGGTAAGCGGTGCAATCGTATCGTTTGGTGAAACTGGTATCACAAAAAAAGTTCTAGGACAAGTTGTAGTAGATAAAAATTGGACAGAAGTGAAAGAAATTGGGGTATGTGGAACTAAAGTCTTTAATTTACGTCACCCTGAAAAAACTGGCGTAAAGTATATATATATATCTTTTGAAAAATTGGATGAAGATAGCCGATTTGAGATGGTCTTGAAATGGCCACCTAAAGATAAAATATATTTTGTTTACACAAAGCAACGACTGGAAGCGATTCAAATGATTTCAGGAATGAAAATAGAAACTTATAATACAAATGATTTGCGATTATAAAATAAAAAGCGACTATTCTGGTAGTACAACCGACTTTTAACGAGGTGAAGCCTCTTTATTCTTTAATTATATGATCTTTAATAAAAACAAACCACTGACTTAGCAAGTGGTTTGTTTTTATTGAAACTAGGAAATTTCCGTTTGAGGGTTAAGCTTCTGCTTTTTTTCCTTTTCAGCTTTCTTGACTATAATGTATAGGATTAGTAGTGCAACTGAAGTGGTAAGAACATCAGCAGTAGGTTGGGCATGTATGAAGCCTTCAAATCCCCAGGTAGCGTTTAGGATAAATAGGGAAGGGATGAAAAAAACACCTTGACGGAGAATTGATAAGAAAAGGGCTGCTTTTGCTTTACCAAAGGCTTGAATGGTTGTATTGGCTAACATTTGGCCACCCAGAACAATGAGAGACCATTTCATTGCGTTAAGAATTTGAACGCCTTTATCGATAACTTGTGGCATATCTGAAGCAAAAACACCAATTAAGGGTCTTGCCAGGATGCCAAAAGCCAGAGTTATGACAGCGCCAATTCCTGTGGTTAGCATTAATCCTTTGATTAGAATCTCATTGACTCTGGAGTAATTTCCAGCACCATAATTAAAACCGGTTAACGGCTGACATCCAGCAGCAAAGCCCATGAAGATAAATGTACCAATGGTCATTATCTTGAAGGAAACACCTATGCCTGCAACGACTACGTCTCCGTAACCAGCAGCGATGTTATTGCTGATTACCATAGCAAAGCTCATGAGTAGCTGACTAAGACTGGCAGGGATACCAATGGTGAAGACTTCTTTAAAAATAACACCTTTAAATTTAATGGACGTTAGGTGAAATTTAACTAGTGTTTTGCCTGATGCATAGTAGTAGATGTAGTAAAGAACTCCGGCAGCGTTACCAATAACGGTTGCAATGGCAGCACCTTTTACTCCCATGCCAAATACGAAGATGAAGATTGGGTCTAGTATGATATTAAGGACGGTACCAATCATCATACCAGTTATGGAAGGCATGGCAGCACCTTCGCTTCTTAAGAGCTGGCCGATAGCATAATTGCTCATAATGAAGACGGAACCTATAATCAGATACATACCGTAATCTCTGGCATATGGATAAACGTCTGAACTAGCACCAAGGCTTTTTACTAAAGGTGCCAAAAAAAACAGTCCGGCTATTGTGACAATCAAGGCTAATATGGCTATAATGAGGATACTTAGAGATAAGGTTTCGTTAGCTCTATCGTATTTCTTGCCACCTAAACTTCTGGAAATGTAGGAGGCTGCACCAGTACCAACGATACCTGCAATAGCCATCATCATCATGAAGATAGGTGTAGTTAGGTTTGCGGCAGCTAATTGATCTGAATCACCTAGACGGCCAATAAAGAAGGTGTCGACTAAGTTATAAAATACTTGAACCATCATTCCCATGACAACTGGGAGTGATAATTTTAGGATGGCTTCTGTAACAGGAGCCTCACTCATTAGTTTTATTCGTTTCTCATTCATATGATAAATCCTTTCTCATGGATATACTTGTAAAAGCAACTAAATATATTATACAATAGAATACTTGCTTTTGCAACTAAAAATAGTTATAATAATCGTATAAAGTAAAAAGGAGATTTTGGTTTTGGAAGAAAGACATTGTGGACCCCGTCCGGTTGAAGATTTGGGTAAAAATATATGGATAGCAGATAAATATTGCCGACTCTATTTAAAAACAGCCTTTGGAGAAGATGACTTAAACTTAGCAGAAGGCTTAACGCTTATGGTTCTATATGGTGGAGATTCTATTAGTCAGGATACCATTATTAAGGAGCTGCATCTAGACAAGGGTGTTATGACTAGAACCGTGAAGGGGTTAAAAGACAAAGGATACGTTCATAAGGTTAAGGATCCGGAGGATTCTAGAGCTAGCTTGATTCAACTAAGTGACAGTGGCTGGGCTTACCGTGGACGGATGGGACAGGTACTTAGGGGATGGAATGAAGTGATTCTTGCGGATATTAGTGAGGAAGATTTGGAGGTAGCTAACCGGGTTTTGGTTCAGATAAAGAACCGGGCTCTGGGATGGCTTTCTAATAGCTGATTCTCGGTACTTGATTGGATTATGTAATTTGTACAAGGACTAAATTATTTCTAGGAGTATATGATGTCAATCGAATATTATAATAAAAATGCGAAAAAATATATCAATGATACAGAAAATGTAGAGATGAGCAATTTGTATAGTAAGTTTGAGAAGTACCTAAGTGCTAAGGCCTCAATTCTAGATATTGGGTGTGGATCTGGTAGAGATAGTCTGTATTTTAAGGAGAAAGGATATGATGTCTTCGCCCACGATGGTAGTAAAGCAATGGTTGACTACGCTAAACAATTTTTGGGGGAACGGGTTGCTCTTGCAAAATTCGATGAGTTTGATACAAAGAATTTGTTTGATGAGGAAATATCTTTCGATGGTTTATGGGCATGTTCTAGTCTTTTGCATGTAGCGGAAGAAGATATGTTATCTGTTCTGAAAAAATATATTACTTATTTGAAGGAAAACGGTGTATTTTTTATGTCATTTAAACATCGAGAAAACAATCATGAAAAAGATGGCCGTATATTTACGAACTTCACAAAAGAGAAACTAGATCATTTACTCGGTAAACTAAATGATATTTGTATCTTAGAATACGTAGAAACAGTAGACGCTCGAGATGGAAGACAAGACGAAGGGTGGATAAGTGTTATCATTCAGAAAGGATAGAAGAGAGGAAAATTACGAAATTCTTACAAAATGGGAATTTTCTTTAATTGGCTTTTAGTTTGGGATAGAATTGGGATTAGGAGATATGTAAATATAAGGGGAGGTGCTTGTTTTGGGCAGAAGGAATTTTGATGTTTTAAGGAGTGCCTTTGTGCGCTCTTTTTTTAGTGTGGTTTTATTGGCGTCCATGGGTGTTATTCCAATGTGAGTGATGAGACTGAACCTTATATTGAGGATTGGTGTTTTGATCATAAGTGGAAGATGACTTCCGGCGCTTGATTGGATATTGAAAAAAAATAAATTTTTAATGAGGTGAGGTAAGTATGAAGACAGAATTGAATTATGGAGCTAACAAGTTTCTTATGTTCGAGCTGGATGGGATGGCTTATGAATATGAGAAAGAGGGGAAGGATGTTATTCGGTTGACTCTTGGCAAATCGGAGCTTCCCCTTCATGACAAGATTAATGAAGCTATGGAAAGGGCGCTTCATGATTTTGACAGATCTACTTTGGTATTTCCAGCGGGATTGCCTGAGTTAAGGGAGAAGCTAGCCAAGCAGTATGAGGTAGATTATGGTATTGACTTGGACCCTAACCGGGTGATTATTGGGGCAGGAACATCGTCTCTATTTCGGAATATTTTTCAACTCCTAATTGAAACGGGGGACGAGGTCTTGATTCCTAGACCTTATTATTCTCTTTATCATTTTTCGGCACTTTTGGCTGGGGCTAAGATTCGATTTTATGATATTGATCTTGAGACTATGTCCTTGAATAAGGAATCTTTTGCCAGAAATTTTACAGACAAAACAAAGATTGTTGTGGTCAACTCGCCAGGGAATCCTCTGGGGAATATGATGACGGAGGAAGAGTGGTACTGGATGGATGAAGTGGTTGATGGGCAGGCGTATTTTGTCAGCGATGAGATTTATGCAAATGCTTGTTTTGAAGAAGGAAATGTAACGGCTATGAAGCTTGTGGACGCAAAGTCGGAGTTTATCGTGACTAATGCATTTTCTAAAGGTTTTCGGATGTATGCCAAGCGGGTTGGTTATGCCATTGTGCCGGAGGAATTGGTCGAACCACTGACGGTAATTCAGCATCATACTCTTTTAACCCTGGATCCAATTGTTCAGTTTGGAGCTATAGAGGCTCTTGAACACAGGGATGAAGTGCAATCTTTGGTGGCTGAATATAAGAAGCGCTGTATGTATACGATTAACGGTTTTGAGGGAAATAAGGTGAGGGCTATTCCTTCTAAGGGGAGTTTCTATATTACTCTGGATTGTGAAAACTATATGAAGGTTAATGGAATAGCTACTAGTTTGGAGCTGGCTATGGATATTCTGGAAAAGGTTGAGGTGGCTACAGTACCTGGGTCTGATTTCGGTTTGCCTTATACCTTAAGGTTATCTTTTTCATCACTAAGATATGAAGAAGGGATTGATAGGTTGAAGACTTATTTTGGAGGTGGATTCTGATGGGGGATAAGGCTAAGTTGATACCTCTTCGGGTGGCTTTGGATGAGATGAAGAGCCTTACCAAGGGGTGGTATTTCAGATTTTCTAATGATAAGATTCCTCCGTCTTTTTCTAGTGAGAATTTGGCGATTTTGTCTGATTTTGTTTTGCATATAAACTGGGTAGAGTCTTTGGGGGACGTTAATTACACGAGAATCGGTAATATTAGTCTAGGTGCTCAATTGGTTCATGGAACGATATTGAAGCCTGGGCAGATCTTCAGTCTAAGAAGAGCGCTTGGCAATGCAACTCTTAAGCGTGGATTCGGTGCGGGACCTGTTATTAAACATGGTGTGACGACGACAACCGTAGGTGGAGGTCTTTGTTTGGTAAGTTCGATTCTTTTTAATGTTGCACTCCTGGCCAATCTAAAGATTCATGAGAAGTATAACCACGGGACAGACTTGTGGGGTGAAGATCGGTTTGTTGGACTTGGTCTGGATGCGACCTACGCCTATGGGATATTGGACCTGAAGTTTGAAAATAGTTTGAACCACGATATTGTTATTGAGATGGGGGTTAATGAGGATGAACGTTTTCTCTGGTGCAGGATTCTTGGACAGGAAGAGGATAAGTATGATGTAAGGATAGAATCAGTGATTGAAAAGGAACTGGTTCCCGAGATTGATGAGGCTGAAAAAGACTATCAGAAAGGTTGGGAGGTTCGGACTCTTCGGTATGTCGGGGAAGGTGAGGTTACATATGATCAGCGGGAGATTTATCGTTGGTTTTATAGGTGACTTCCGACACTTGGTAATAAGTTGGAGAAAAGCTAATGATATCAGAAACCACCGGCTCTAGCCGGTGGTTTTGTTTTTTGTTCTATAAGAAAGCGAAGGAGGCGAAGCCACTTTGCTCAGGGGCTTATGAATTTTCTGTTTGGGGTGTAAGCTCTTTTTTCTTGTTTTTCTCGACGCTTTTAAGGATATTGTAAAAAATTAACAATATATGAACGTTCTTTTGATGAGTTGAAATGGTCTGAGAATAGGAGTAAAATGATTAGAGATGAGTGTATAAAAAAAGATAAATAACAGTGGGGAAAACATGATGAATTTTGTGAGGAAAAATTCAATTTTGTATAAAATAAATAGGATTATTAAGAGCTAGTCTTGTGCTATGCTCTTTTTTAGTATATGTTTTGGTGAATTCTAGATAATGTTGGAATTATTGGATTCGAGATTGGTTAAGTTGAAAAGTAGTCCCAGTACTTGGGTGGATTATGTAGGAAAGTGGTGGATATATGTGGAACTGTCCAGAGTGTAATAGGATTATGCATGATGATGAAGGTCGTTGCAATGGTTGTGGTCTGAAAAAGCCATCTGAAATCGAGATGGATGAAATAATCGAACAACGAAATGCTATAGAGCAAAAAATGGTTGAAAAGATTACCAATCCTTCTTCTAATGATGATGATCAGCAAGGGAAAAAGGAAGAAAATAAAAAACCCCCTCAAGAAAGTATTGTACAGCAAAGAATAAATGTTCAAAAACGATACATACTAAAACACTATAATTTAAGTGGATCAGTAGATGACTATTCTGAACAGGAATATGAGGAATTAATTAAATATATTGTGCCAACTATTGAAAGAAATATTAAATCTAAGTCTACAATTTCAATAGATAAACTGGCAAATAGTGCATACATATATGGGAATATAGTATTGGCTTTACTGGTTGTTTCTGGACTTGTATTATCTGCCATAATGGAAAGTATTATTCCAATTATAGTTTATCTTGTTATTGGTATCATTATGAGATTATTTGTGAGAATTGTTGGACGAATTGTCGAGCTGCTTAATGAGATAAATGAAAAGGTATAGATCTATAAGTGTTATGAAATCAAGTTCTAAGAGAAGATAATGTCTATTGAATATATAGAATATGCAGGTATATCCTTTGGCTTCTTGATTGTTGGTATAGCGGAGATGGCTGGTGGTTTGTGGATTTAATAAACAAATCACTCCTGGTACTTGGTTGGATGTTGTAGGAAAGTGGTGGATATTGGGATGATTTATGAGTGTACGAAGGATATGTTGAAGGCTTTGAAGGTTGAGGCTGGGGTTAAGCCGGATGTGTATAGTGGCTTGTTTGGTTGGAATGTTAAGGTGGGGACTTATGGCAGGCGGAAGCTTGTGTATCTGATGAATAACGAGTCTAAGGTAAGTGTGGTCCTGTTTGGGATGACGGCCAAGGAGTTTAAGGTTTTTGATAAGATTGTGATGGAGTCTCTGGAAGTGGTCCTGGGTGATATGGGGATCGATAAGGAGACTATCAGGGCCTATCTTGAAGATGGTAAAGAGTGTTTTGTCGGAGCCAGTGGGACCAGGAAGCAGATGGGGAATCTAAATAGAGCCTATAGGGAGGCCGAGTGGTTTTTTGATGATTATATGGAGGGTGGTCTTTTGCAGCGGCATCTGTGCCATCACCAGAATAATGGTATTGTGAAGAATGATCAGGGTGACTATGTGTGCCCTGGTGAATATATGAAGCTTGCTCTTAGCCGGATATATGGTAAGCATGTGAATTATGATCTGGAAGAAATTGGGATCTATATGTTTATGGATGACCGATTAGACCAGGTGCCTTTTCTGAATGTGAAGGATGGGTCGATTGCTGTCGCTGAAAGGGACAGTGAAGAAGCTTATGAACTGGAGGATGATGAGGATTATGTGATTATCCGGTCGGAGAGATATGACTTCTTCAGGGAGTTCTATCGGTTTGCTGAGACGATTGAGAACGCAGACTTTCATGAGGAGATTGAAAGATATGGTCATGGGAGTGGGGCGATTCGGCGGATTAGGGATATTATTGATAGGTATCCTGAGATTCGGATTAAGTGGTTTGCGTTTAGGGATGACTTGGAGCAGGGGATTGTTGCCCGGTGGTTGGAGAGTATGGGGTTGCGGTAGTTTGACTCCCGGCCCTTGTTTGAGTAGTGCAGGAAATAGGAGAATCGTATGGTTAAACCAATAATGAAAGATGTGTTCTTTTTGAATCAGAAATCAGAGAAGGCGACGGAAGATGATAGGCAAGTGGTCCTTGATCTATTAGATACGTTAAAGGCTAATGAAAAAGCTTGTGTCGGTTTGGCAGCCAATATGATCGGTGTCAAAAAGAGAATCATTGCCATCAATATGGGGATGATTAATGTGGCCATGATTAATCCGGTGATTACTAAGAAATCTGAAACGTATGAAGCTGAAGAGGGATGTCTCTCATTAGTTGGTGTAAGAAAAACGACCAGGTATCAAGAGATTGAAGTGGAGTATCTAGATCAGAATTTTGTGGCAAAGAAGAATAAGTATAGCGGTTGGATTGCCCAGATTATTCAGCATGAGGTTGATCATTGTAATGGGATTGTGATCTAGAGAGGGGATGATTGGATGTTTGAAAAAGAAGATAATACCTATGATTCTCTGAGAGAGAATTCAGTGAATCAGTGGTTGGAAGATATGAGTCAACATGAGGATGTGACTGTTAGAGGTGGCGTTCAGGTGACTCGGGGTTATATTGAGAGTTTGAGGAAGAAGATTGAGATTTTGGAGAGTAAGAATGATTTGAAGGATGAGTATTTGAAGAAGTTGAAGGGTTGACTACCAGTATTTGGTTTGATGATGGAGGAGAGTGTAGAATGATGAGAAAATTGGTTGTTATGATGATGGTACTTGTGATGTTTGGTGTAAATGTCTATGGTGTTGTGGATAATTATGAGAAGTATGCTGAGAAGTTATCTATTGTTGAGGTGTTTAAGGGAACTGATAATGGGTTTGAGTTAGATCGGGCACCGACACGACTGGAAGGGCTGGTTATGCTTATTCGGTTACTTGGTAAAGAGGATGATGCAAAAGCGATGGACCTTTCTAAGGAGTCGTATTTTACAGATGTTCCCAACTGGGGAGTTGCCTATACGAATTATGCCTTTGAGGAAGGATTAACTAAGGGTATTGGTGAAGGGGTATTTGGAGCTGATCAGAAGATGGATGCTAAAACCTATCATACTTTTGTTTTACGTGCGCTGGGATATGATGATGGAGCTGGAGATTTTTCATGGAATAATGCTAATGAATTTGCGCTTGAAAAAGGTTTGCTTGACCAGGACTTCTACGACGAAATCGTATCACAGGAGTATTTAAGAGGACATGTCGCAAAGGCCTCCTATAATGCCTTATATAGCGATGTTAAAGATGGCAGCGGAAGCTTGTTGAATCATCTTGTAGATTCTGGTGATATTGAATCTGAACTGGCAGTGTTGTTGAAATTTGATAATAGCAGTGTTGTCATTGTTGATTTGGATAAAGGAGCCGAGTTTGTCAAAATAAAAAATATTGGAAGTGAAGCTGTAGATATCTCGGGATGGACTGTGGTTTCAGAAAAGGGAAATCAATCCTTTGTTTTTCCACAGGGATATGTGCTCGAACCTGGACAAGTTTGTGAACTTACTTCAGGTGATCTTGCGGGAACTGGGGACTTTACTATGGCTGATACTACTATATGGAATAATAGCAGTCCTGATCCAGCAGTTCTGTATAATGTTGAGTTTGCTGAGGTTAGTCGGTTGGAGAATTAAGGGTGAAACAATTCCCGAGCCTTGGGTGGATGTTGTAGGAAAGTGATGGTTATTGGTATGGATGGGTTGGATTATCGAGATAATAAGTCCATATGGTTTGAGAGGATGCTGGATCAGGGAATTATGGCGGCTAGTTATAAGGCTTTCTGGTTAAAGGGGATTATTGAGGAAGTCGTTCATAATGATCGTGCAGTTATTCCTTTTGAGGCAATTGTTAATCGGATGATTGTGAATGCCTGGTTTCCTATTGTAAAGTTTCGATTGAGTTTTGGGTATTCTGATAAGCTTGGTGAGACCATTGATTATATAAACCGGACATATGGGTTTGGACCGGAGATTAAGAAGGATCGGTTGTTTCGGGAGTTGGAGTTTTCTGAGGAGCTTTTGGCGGATAGAGAACTTAGGAAGCGGAAGAAGAATTTTTTTAATCTGGTGCCATATCGGCTAATTAGTCCTTTTTTTAGGGATAGGCTAAGGGGATTGCCTGATTGGGAGAAGAATCGGTTGATTGAGGCCTATTCGCTTGAGGATGAATCGTGTTTCTACTCGGTGAGTCAGGCAGATAAGACGATAAGCATTCGCAAGGAGTGGATGGAGTATATACGTCGTAATCAGGCGCTGGTGATTGGGTGGCTACAAAATAAACTTGTGATGTATATTGAAGCCAAGAATCCTAATGTGCCTAATGTACTTTTTAAGATGGAAGCTCCTATGGCTAGGAAGTTATCGGCAGCAACTAAGTACTGGAAGGAATTTCTGGACCAGTATCCAACTAGGGACATTTATACTGGTGAGATGTTTGGAAGTGAGAATTATGAAATCATGGGGATTCTAAGTATTGATCATTTTATACCCTGGAGTTTTGTGCTACATGATGAAAATTGGAATTTGACGCCTACTTTTCGAAATGTAAATAGTTCAAAAAGTGATAGTTTGCCGCAGTTGGATCGTTATCTGGATGAGTTTTGCAAATTGCAGTATCGTGCAATCAGGCATATGAAGGAGTCTAGTGGTAATCAGAAGTTATTGGAGAGCTATTATAATATTAGTCATGGAAGACAGCTTGAGGAGATTTTGGTGAAGGGACTGGAACTTGAGGAAGATGCTTTTTGTGGGAACTTGAAGGATACTATTGTTCCGGTGTATCAGATTGCTAGGAATAGTGGGTTTGAGGTTTGGGAGATAAGAAAATCAAGATGTTGATGAACAACTAATTCAAAATATACATCCAGAAGATTGGAAGAAAAGAGGTTTTATTAAAGTTAACAGAAACTAATATTCCAGTAAGGATTACTATTGATAATTTTTGAAGGTGATTATTAAATATTATCTACAAGAAAGTAATTATAATAGTACTATTACTTAGGTGATAAATCACTTAGCATAGCTAAAAATAATTATAATAGAAGAATTATTTTTACAGGAAGGGTGGAACAATGGGTGAGGTACTAAATGGTGATGATAAGTATAATGTGTTGCTAGTATTAGAGATGGAAGGAAGAAATATTGAAATGATTGATAAAATTGAGAGAGATCAATTTTTACATTTTGAGAGTTTGTATTAGATGGCTTTGTTATGATTCATAAATTACACAAATGAAAAAAGTAGGTGGGTATATGGAAATTTTCGTTGGTTTGTTTCTGATTTTATTAGGAATAACTCTAATTTCTGCGAGAATGAAAAAGGAATTAAGACGTGTAAAAAGTCAGAAGGTTCAGCTGGATGATAATAATGACAAGTATCGAGTATTTCATGCTTCAAATGGAGATGTTAAAGTATGGGAAACGGGAAAAATATTTATTGACGACTATGACATGAGAATTAAATCGAATTTTATGTATAATGAAGTGATAGAACTAAAAGTGAAGAGTGATTTTTCTAGTGCCACTTATTCTGGATTTAGCTTTATGGGTGGTAAAGAGTTTAGTCAGTTGAGTAGCGGAAATATTAAGCTAAAAACTATTTACTCAGTGGTGTTTGAATTCAGTAATTTTGAAAGGCCAGTCATAGTATTAACTTTCAAAGGAGATTCTGTGAAGAATCAAATGATTCCTTTGTTGTCAACATTGAAATTAATCGAACGAAGAATTAATAAGGAAGAATGATTTTATGGAAGAATTAATAAACAGAATTGTAAAATTTAGAGATAAAAGAGATTGGAAGCAATTTCATAGTCCAGAGAATTTAGCTAAATCTATAGTTATTGAAGCGGCTAAACTTCTTGAGAATTTCCAGTGGGACGGTGACTACAATGAAGAAAATGTAAAAGATGAGTTAGCTGATGTAATGAATTATTGTATTCTTCTTTCTGATGCACTTGGAATTGATATAATTCAGAATTTGAACTGCAAAATTGATATAAATGAAAAAAGTATCCGGTTGAGAAAGCAAAGGGAACAAGCAAGAAATATATGGATTTATAATTTTATGGGAGTAAATCAATGATTATTTATAAGAGTACAGCATACGAGTTTGATATTGATGTTCGATTTAATAAAATCACACAAAAGCTTGAAGATGAGTTTATAAAAATTTTAGGGCGAAAACCTTCAGATGCTGAAAGACGGTCGTTTTCAAACTCTTTAAGTAAGATGAACGATGTGCTGATTAATGAAGATTTAGTTAAAAGGGATTGTGGAATTCTCATTGAATATCAATTACCTAGTTCGTCGATGAGGCTAGATTTTATGATAACTGGAAAGGATAAGTTCCTTAATAAAAATGCTGTAATTGTAGAGTTGAAGCAATGGGATAAAGTTGATGAATCAGATACAGATCGTCAAGTATACACCTATACAGGTGGTTCAATTAAAGAAGTTAATCATCCAGCAGTTCAAGTATCTAGATATAAGAATTTTCTAGAAGATTATCACAGTGCTTTTCATAAGGAAAATCGAGATGGTATAAAGTTATATTCTTGTTCTTATCTACATAATTATCAGGAGAAAGAACATGATAAATTATTGGATTTAAAGTTTAAACCATATATTGATAGTTCTCCAGTATTTATAGCAAAAGATGTTAAAGCTATAGGTCATTTTATTAGAAGTAATGTTGAAAAGGGTGATGGAATTGAACTATTAGATATTATTGAAAAATCAATTCCTAAACCAAGTAAAAAACTTATTGAGCATATTAATAATATAATTGATGCGAAGTCAGAATTTATTTTAGTAGATGATCAATTAATTGTATATGATAGAGTGATGCAAATCGTCAAGAGTAGAAAATTAGACGGAAGTGATGGGAAATATGTGGTACTCGTTAGAGGAGGTGCAGGAACCGGTAAATCAGTTATTGGATTAAATCTATTAAGTAAGATACTGAATGAAAAGTCCCAATGTGTGTATATTGCGGCAAACGGAGCCTTTAAAAATGGTATGGCAAATATGATTGATAAGGACCGTGCAAAGGCATTATTTAAGCACCCATATTATTATAATAAAGAATTAGTACTGAATAACGAAACTTTTTCAGTTGCAATTGTTGATGAAGCACATAGAATTAGTACAACACCTCCACCCATGCAAAAAAAATTGGATAATACTTTAGTTCAAGAAATTATTAGTAAAACTCACTTATCAGTCTTTTTTACTGACGATAATCAAATGATTAGACCAAATGATATCGGTTCATACAGTCATATTAAAGAGGTCGCACAGCAATTGGGAAGCAAATTATACGAGTATGAATTGAAAGCTCAGTTTAGATGTGCAGGTTCTGAAGGCTACTTAAATTGGCTTGATGATATTTTAGGTATTAGGGAAACAGCTAATGCTAGCGGATGGGAAAATATAGATGATTTAGAATTTCATATCGTTGATGATCCCAATGTATTGAGAGAAAAAATCTTAGAGTATCAAAATATGGGAATGAATTCTAGAATTGTAGCAGGGTATGCGTGGCCCTGGAGTAAGGAACTTAAGTCTGATGGAACACTTATTTCTGATGTTGTTGTGTATGATGATGGGTTTCCTGTTTTTGAAATGCCTTGGAATCCTCAGGATACTTACAAAGGAAGAAAGGCAAAAGGTATTCCGAAAGGAACGGCTGATTGGGCAATTAATCCCAACGGAGTTAATCAGATCGGATGCATACATACTTCGCAAGGACTTGAATTTGATTATGTTGGTGTGATTATTGGTGAAGAATTTAAATATAATTTGAAGGATGAACGATGGGAAGCAGATGTTGCAAAATGTTATGATTCTAAAATAGGTAAGAATAGTCAAGACGATTTTTTAAGGTTAACACAGAATACATATAAGACACTGTTAACACGTGGGATAAAAGGGGTATATGTTTATTCAGTTGATAAAGATACTCAAGAATATCTGCGAAGAAGATTAAAAACTGTCCAAACAATTGAAGACAATAGATTTTATCATAAAAAGAAAATAGGACTTAACAGAATGTTTGGTATAGATAAACTTGATGTGGCTGAGGCCGGATGTAGCTATATTGAATCGGACAAAATACTCTCTCTTGAGAATTTTAATATATCTAAAATGAACGAAACTTATATGTTTTGTGATATAGTTGATGAGAAGGTAGCTTATGATTTCTTGAAAGAATATAAAAACTCTGCTTCTTCATTACTAACTGAAGATGTGGTCAAAATTTTAGAAAATTCACCTCAGATAAGATATTATACTGAGCCAATTGAGAATGTAATAGTTAGCGTCCGGTTTACTGAAATTACTCCGATAGCTATAGTGAAGAGAGTTTTAGACGGTAAGGAAGTTATTTCTTTTATTTTTAAGTAAAGTAGTTATAAGGAGGTATTATGTAAAGGGGACATATGTAATAAACTATTTGATTATGCAAAAAATAACAACTTATCAACAATTAATATACTGTTGCTTGGAACTGGTGCAGGAAAGCTAGGCGTTGAATCAAGATTAGATCAATTTCATCTTAAGCTCGGATATGATTTAGCGTAATGGATGACTAATGAAGTTACTCAAGCGGATAAAGTCCTGTTGATTTGAGATAAACATTATGTTAATAAAGCAGATACCAGAAGTGGAGGTGTCTGATGGGAGACAATGATTATTTAAGGTGATAAGATGAACCAGGGTGAGAATAGGAATAAGTATATTGCTATTGCAAGAGAAGAAGATTTTGATAAGAGTATTCCTATATATATGAAATCCAAATATGAATGCATATCTTGGAGGATGATCTATCTGAAGAAGCGTTCAAGAGCCTTATTTACAATATATTCGATTGTCAGATGGTGCCAAAACTTGGAAATATTCCAAATTATATTTTGGAAACTCTTGAAAGTTAAGTCATAAATTATAGGAGATATACTCATGCCACACCATACCGTAACAGCAGCAATCCTAACCAACAAAACCAAATACCTCTGCATGCAAAGAGGCCCATCCAAATACGCCTATATTTCAGAAAAATATGAGTTTCCTGGCGGAAAAGCTGAACTAGGCGAAAGTAATGAGGAAGCTTTAAAACGTGAACTTTTCGAAGAGATGAAGATCGTTATAGAGGTTTTAAGTGAATATTACTACATGACAGTGGATCATACTTATCCAGATTTTTCTATTACTATGCACTGCTATCTGATACCTGTTGGTGATCTCCGGTTCGAGTTGGTTGAGCACATGGACTACAAGTGGTGCGATATGATAGAAATTGAAGATTTGGATTGGGCTCCGGCTGATTTACCGATTGTGAGGAAGTTGATTGCTGATGCCCCTAGATAAGGAGTTGGATGAATCCAGTAATGAAGCAATCTGTATCATACAATATATTAGTAAACATGGGGAGATAACATGATCCAAGGAATCTACGAACAACCACTTAACCAAAAACTCCAAACCGCACTCAATGACCTAGAGTCCAGAGACTATCAGATTCTTAAGGAAAAAATAGATAGAGAAGAGGCTCATATTATCTTGTCCAAATATCTTGGGCAGGTTACAAGGAAGGCCTTGGAATATGTACGGGATGATCGACGGAAGGATCGTACGAAGGAAGATACTTTGATTCATCAAATTGAGCTTTCCAATCGCCTGATTGATCTGATGAAGCTGCATCTGGACGACGCAATTTTTGAGGAGTTTCAGTTAAGCGAAACATCGGAAATTCTTTTGTCTGTCCAGTCGAGGATGAATTCACCCCTAGGACTATCTGATAAAATTCTGCCCGTACGGCCGTCAACTTCCATAGCCACTAGTTCTCTTTTTACCGGATCAACGAAAGAGCCGGATTTGGTTTCTGAGTTGCAAAAAGAGATTGGGTCCTGTGATCGGATAGATATGCTGGTTTCTTTTATTCGCTGGAGTGGACTGCGATTGATCTATGATGAAATAAAGGATTTTGTATGTAAGCCTGGTCGGAAGATTCGCCTTATAACAACTTGCTATATGGGAGCGACGGATCCGAGTGCTATAGAGAAGTTGGCGAGCTTAGACAATGTGGAAGTGAAGATTTCCTATGATACCAAGCTTACACGGTTGCACGCCAAGTCCTATCTTTTTTATCGTGATACGGGTTTTTCGACGGCTTATATTGGGTCTTCCAATATGTCGAGAGCAGCAATGACCAGTGGCCTTGAATGGAACCTGAAAATTACAGAAAAAGATTCTTTTGATGTTCTGAAAAAATTCTCTGCAACTTTTGAGAGTTATTGGAATAGTAATGATTTTGAATATTATGATCCTCTGAGTGAGGTGTCAAAAAACAAGCTTAGAAAGGCTTTGTTGAAGGAAAGAAGTAGTGATGGCAAGGAAGAGACCTCTGTGGTTTTTGATGTACAGCCATATGCCTATCAGCGCGCAATTTTAGATGAACTGCAGGCTGAAAGAGAGCTGTATGGAAGAAATAAAAATCTTTTGGTTGCGGCTACAGGTGTTGGTAAGACCATGATAGCAGCTTTTGATTATAAGGCCTTTAAAAAGAAGCATAAGGATGCAAGGTTATTGTTCATAGCTCATAGAGAAGAAATTCTTAAGCAGAGCATAGGGACTTTTAGAGGTGTTTTGAAAGATGCTGATTTTGGTGACGTTCTATATAGTGGAAATATGCCAGACCAGATTGACCATCTTTTTGCTTCGATCCAATCTTTTAACAGTAAGGAATTGACCCAACATACCAGCAGAGATTTTTATGATTTTGTGATTGTGGATGAGTTTCATCATGCTGCGGCGGATTCTTATGTTAAGCTTCTAGATTATTACCAGCCAAAAGTTTTACTTGGATTGACAGCTACGCCTGAGCGGATGGATGGAAAGAATATTCTAGAACATTTTGAAGATAGAATAGCCAGTGAGATGCGGTTGCCAGAGGCTATTGACCATAAGCTTCTTGTGCCATTTCATTATTTTTGCGTGGCTGATCCGGTTGACCTTTCGGGTTTGAAATGGAAGTCGAATTCTTATCAAGTGAGTGAGCTTGAAAATGTTTACAGCCTATATCATGAAAGTCGATTGAGGGTCATTATGAACAGTATGGTCAGGTACTTGTCCTCTATCTCTGACATGAAGGCCATTGGCTTTTGTGTCAGTGTTAAACATGCTGAGGCTATGGAAAAGTCTTTTAATGATGGGGGGATTCCTGCCTTGTCAGTGACCACCCATACGGATAAGGAGACCCGGAATAAGGCCAAGGCCTTGCTTGAATCAGGGAAGATTAAGATTGTTTTTACTGTGGATGTTTACAATGAAGGGGTGGATATCCCTTGTATTAATACAGTGCTTTTCTTGAGACCGACACAGAGTTTGACCGTTTTTCTTCAGCAGTTGGGTCGAGGCTTGAGGCATCATGAGGCCAGTGATAAGGAATGTCTTACTGTTCTTGATTATGTTGGGCAGGCACATGAAAAATATTCTTACGAGGAGCGTTTTAGGGCTCTCAAACACAAGTCGAATGTATCGGTAAATGACTGTTTAAAGGATGATGTTTTGCCACTTCCTAGAGGCTGCCATTTGAAGATGGAAAAACTGGCAAAAGAATATATTCTTAGGAATATTAAGCAGGCTATTGTTAACAAGAGCGTGATTGTCAGTAGGATGAGGACCTATAGGAGTGAGACCAGCAGGGACTTTCGTTTGGGTGAGTTTTTGGATTACTATAATATGGACCTTCAGACTTTTTATGGCAAGCAATGTAATCGGAGTTTTTATAGCCTTTCCAGGCTTGCTTTTGGTAAGATGGAAGACAAAACTTATGATGACCAGTTGATAAAGCGGTATAAAAATCTCTTTTATGTGGATAGTCGTCGGTTATTGTCTAAATGGATAGGTTTTTTCCGAGGACAAGATGATGGAATGGATGCTAAGGAGATGGCAGTTCTCTATTATTCTCTATACTGGAAGGCGCCTAGTGACATGGGCTTTTCAAGCTTAGTGGATGGTTTGAAGAGGCTACGTGATGATGCTAGATATGGTGACGAGATTTTAGATATCCTTGAATACCGGTATAAGCATCTTCGCTTTGTTGTCAAGGATCAGGACTTTAATATTGACTTGGCTTTGGAGGTTCACTGCTCTTATACGACCAATCAGATTTTGGCCGGCATGGGGTATTATGATGGTGAGAAGATGCCTGCTTTTCGGGAGGGGGTCTTGCACTTGAAAGAGGGTAAGACGGATATTTTTCTGATTACGCTGAATAAGAGTGAGAAGGAGTTTACGGATACGACTATGTATCGTGACTACGCTATGAGTGAACGCTTGTTTCATTGGGAAAGTCAGAGTCAGTTGACCTTTAAGTCGCCAACATTGAAAAGGTATATTGATCATGATAAGCATGATCATGATATATTGCTCTTTGTCCGGGAGCATAAGAAGATGGATGGGTATACTAGTCCTTTTGTTTTTCTTGGGAAGGCTCATTATGTGAGGCATGAGAGTGAGAGGCCGGTTGAGTTTGTATGGCTGCTTGAAGAGGAGATGCCGGGCTGGGCTGTTGAGGATTGGTTGAGCTTGGCGAGATAGGTGGGATGTAGTGAAGGAAGATGAAGACAATTAGAAAAATGGAGATATAACTCATGTGGAAGAGAATCCTTATATACCTTTTATTGGGTGGCTTATTTCTTGTAACATTGATAGGTTATGAAAAATATACTGAAATGAGTAATGAGATCAATAGTCTCAGACAAGATAATGATTATCTGCAGTCTATGAATGTTATAAATAAGACTAATGTGAAAAAACTAGAGCTTGCTAATCAAAGTCTTGAAGCTGATGTGGAACAATTAGAGGAAGAGTATATGGCACAAAAAAATAAAGCGTCAGCACTTCAAGCTGATATTATGAACTCGTATATTTTTTATGATAATGATATGAATAAGATTCCTGGGAATTATTATTCAGGAGTGGATTATAATAAAACAACCAAAGACTTGAAGTATTATTTGAATAATACTTTTGTTATGCCTACAGGTTATGAACTGAATGTGTTTGATTGTAGTGAGCAAGCAGCATATATGGAACGAGAGTTAGAGAATGCCGGGTTTATGACTGAAATCCTAGTGGGTGATTCTCCGACAGGTGGAGATTTGAAACATGCTTGGATTATGGTATATACTATAGATAATTATAGAACTGCAATTGAGCCTACTATAATCTTTGGGACCGCAGACAGTTCAGTATCTAGATTATGGACGAGATTGAATAATGATGCAATTGGTATCGTATACTCGAACCAAAATGCTAACTACTATGATGCCTATGAAGAGAGAATTGAAAATATTTATTATGCTGTGACTCGGTTAGGAATAGACGAAGTGGATTGGTGGTATGGTATGTGGGGGCTTGAAGATCATAATTACTATCGAACTGAGTTTGTAACAGATAGAAGATCTAATTAATTGAAGTTGAAAAAGTGATTGAGTAAGAGTAAGATATTAATTAGCTGAATAAAGAAAAGATTGAAAGGAATAATCATGCAAACCCTAATCAATAGAATAAAAAAATTCCGAGATGACCGGGATTGGGCCCAGTTTCATAGTCCAGAGAATTTGGCGAAATCAATCGTGATTGAATCTGCTGAGCTACTTGAAAACTTTCAGTGGAACAACGATTATGATATGGATAAAGTAAAAGATGAGCTGGCGGATGTTATGAACTATTGTCTTTTGCTGGCAGATCGTCTGGATATAAATGTTATCGAGAATATGCACAGGAAGATTGATGAAAACGAGAAGAAATATCCTGTGTCTAAAGCAAAAGGAACAAGCAAAAAATATACTGAACTGTAATTCATGAGACAGGGGAGTCGAGATGATTATCTATGAGAGTATTAAACGTGATTTTATGGAAGATGTCGAGAGAGGTGTCTTAATCAATAAAATCTATTCTAATTTTCAAGACAAGATTGGAAGAACAGGTAAAAGTGAGATTAATTTATGGCAGAATTCATTACGGTGTATGTACATGGTAATGAATGATGAGGAAATACCTGGTGATTCCGGTATAGCAATTGAATATAAGATTCCAACAAGCTCGAAGCGCATTGATTTTATCATTTTCGGATATAAGGATGAGGTGCCTTCGGCTGTTGTGGTGGAATTAAAGCAATGGAGTGAAGTGGAAAAGGTTGATGGCAAGGATGGGATTGTCAGAACTATTTTGAGTGGAGGAATGAGGGAGACGCCCCATCCCTCTTATCAGGTGTCTTCTTATATAAGCTTAATAAAAGACTTTAACGATGCGGCTTCTGATGACCAAATAGGCTTGTATCCCTGCGCTTTTTTGCACAATAGAGCAAAAATCAATAATGATTATTGGATTGCGAACATTAAGGCATCCAAAGAGAGTATTGATATTCTCGGATATGCTGTTGCATTTCTCCCAGAGTTACCTGATGTTGAAGATATGCTTATGGAAAAGAGTAAAGCAGGATGCAGAATACGAATCTTACTAGGAAAGCCCGAATCTGATGCTGTTAATAAACGAAATATCGAAGAAGCGAAAGAGGGGTCGATTTCTTCAAGGATTGAGATCAGTATTGCTAGGTTAGGGAACCTTATTGATAACGGTGCTATTGAAGTGAAACTACATGACACACCACTATATTGTTCAATCTACAGGTTTGATAATAGAATGTTGGTGACACCTCACCAATATGGTGTTAGAGGTGCATTGGCACCACCTATTGAATTGAAAAGGGTAGAAAAGGGATTGTTTAAATCATATTTAAAGCATTTTGATTCAATATGGGACATATCAGATGGAATTAGTATTTGAAGGTTATTGATCGCCCAATAAAGTAAAAGTTGAAGTACAAAAGTCGTTAGAAGAAATTGACATACTAATTGAACCATTAATGCCTAGCATTACTTTGAATGATTTTTTGTGTTAATACGATAAATTTACATCGATTTACTGTTTAAGTTAACATTGAGTTATTGGGAAGTATTGTTTTGATTGGTGACTTGGAAGAATATTTAAAGTCCTTTTCAAGGTTTGTATGCAATGTGGAAAGAGATAAAAAGGCTACATATGAGCTATTATTCCAGTCACGAAGGTTGTCTGATTCGTGATGAAGTAAAGAAAGCCATAATACTCTATCCAGAACAGGATAAAAAGATTGATATGAGCAGTCATCCTTATAGTAAGCTGATGGAGTTTATTCCCCTAAGTATTGATGGTGATGTAACAAAGGATAGAGGGTTTGAGAGCTTGCGTTGATTTTTAGGTTGGGTTTTGAATGATGACTTTATTCTCTCGGAGCCAGAGGATCTTAAGAGTACCAGGGGAAATAATTAGATAATCAAAGAACCAAAGGACAATCCTTCGGCTCTTCGACCGGACGGGGATGTACCAGTCCTCGATTTATTTGTTTATGAAAGAAAGTGGTAAAATGTATGAAAATTACGGATTACAGTATGAATACTCCCAACAACATCAATGGTACAAAAGTAATTATATAGAACATTATAAATAAGAGTTCGTTTGACAAACGACTTTAGTATTTTTTAAAGGAGAAGCGTAATGCCGATTTTATATGAATCCGTTTTTAATATAGATGGAAGGACAGAAAATAATGTTTGCAGTCGTATAGAGCTTGCTGATATAAGGCCTGATACTTGGCAGGGGTTATTGAAGAGTTGGAAGCGGCTGATGAAATTGTGATTGGGATCGGGATTCCATAGGTTTATTCCAGAAGTATAAGGGGAGTATACTTACCTGAGTTAAATGACTATCTGGAGGGTAAGATTCAGGTAGAGGATTTGCTGGCAGACAGTGGCTTTTTGAAATCTGATGATGAAGCTTTTGATGATGTGAAATCAATCTTGGAAGCTCCGACTTTTGGCGAAACCATAAGGTATTCAGAATTAGATGATTACCTTGATGAGGAAACAGAAGGGTTTAGGGGTATGCTTATGCGTCGGAAAAGTGTGCCAAAGAAATCCAATTTCATTGCCCTGGGTGTGAGTTTAAGGCTTGATTTGGATGAACTCTTGAATAGGGCAGGATATTGTCTGTCGGATCATCTGGAGTATGATAAAATTGTACTTTTTTATATACTAAAGAGAATATATGATATTGACCAGATTAATCTGGAGCTCTATGAATGAGGTTATGGATCTGACCTATTGGGCTCTGTTTCACGATAGGATTCGTTTGAAGTCGTTTTGTAAACGACCTAGCCCCAGAATGAAATGTTATAATGGTTTCAAGTGACAGGAGGTTAGGTAAATGGAAAATCATGATTTTGAGCTTGTGTCTGGTGAAAGCATGAAACCGGGTCTTCTTAAGTTTATCATTGGTGATCTTGAGGATGTTGAATGGAAATGGAGACTGGATGCATTTTATATTTTTTTTGAGGCGAAGGTACTGGAAGACAAGTATGGATATAGACACATGATAGAGGCGGCGACCACTGTCACCGATCGGATTGATATGACCTATTTGATGAACTTGTTAGATGAGTTGTCGAATAAGGGACCAATGAAGCTGATTGATGATTGTCATCAGTATGACTTCGGCTTTGATGAACTCAGTGGGATTCGGTCGTATTTGTGCAACCGGGGAGGCTATTATAAGTTTTTGCTGGCAGAAGTAATTATGACGATTTTGGAGCGGGCTGGATTTGGTTGAGAGGATAGAGGTTCCTGAGGATGTGATGTATAGTGTTAGGGAAGGGTATGGAAGTCGGTTGTGGAAGCTTATATAAGAGTAGTACTAATTAGCTTTATTATGAAGTTATAACATAATAAAATTGAAAATGTGATATTGAGGAGAAAGATCATGCAACACCACACTGTAACTGCAGCAATCCTAACCAACAAAAGCAAATACCTATGCATGCAAAGAGGCTCATCCAAATATGCCTATGTCGCGGGAAAATACGAGTTTCCAGGTGGAAAAGCCGAACCAGGCGAAAGTAATGAGGAAGCTTTAAGGCGAGAGCTTTTTGAAGAGATGAAGATTGATCTAGAAGTCTTAAGTGACCACTACTATATGTCTGTGGATCATACCTATCCGGATTTTTCTATTACAATGCACTGCTATCTGATACCTGTTGGTGATATCCGGTTCGAGCTGGTTGAGCATATTGATTATAAGTGGTGTGAGCTAATGGAAATTGAAGATTTGGACTGGGCTCCGGCTGATGTACCGATTGTGAGGAAGTTGCGTATGGATGGCATGAGGTCTGAACAGGATTCGATTCACTAAATACTTTTGAGTCTCTTTATTGATAAAAATACAAAACAAATGAGCTGTTGTGACTAGAGCTCTTGATACATGACTTTGAGTGATTACATGATTACGATTCGTCTAGTTATGAAGAAGGGAAATAATTTGCATAAGTGATTGATTGAGTACAAGAAGTCTTGCTGGAGTTTGGAGGTACGAATGCTAAACCTGAATTATATATTACCTAAGATTGATAACGGTTTTAATAAATACAATAACCTAATGGAGCTTGTTAATAAAGTTAATGTGGCAGAAAGTCGAGACTTTCAGAAAGCATATAATGGATTCTATAAAATGAGACAGCGCTCTAAGGAATTCTATACTGAATATTATAGGTATATGGAAGAGTCCAAAGGGAAGATGATAAATTTTGAAGACGTACTTTATCATATCTATAATAGGACTGGGCGAATTGAGGCTTCCTTTTCCAGTAAATTATTGGCAACACTTAATCCTAAAATGCCTGTTTGGGATGTCTATGTCATGCAAAATCTTGGCTTGACTAAACCTTCTGGAAGTAAGGAGAAACGTTTGTCTGGTACTGTTGAAATGTACACTAAAATGTTAGATTGGTACTCAGAGTTTTTGAAGAGTGACGAGGCAGAAGATTGGTTGACTAAGTTTGATAATTATTTTGTAGGAAATGAGCTAACAGATGTTAAGAAAGTTGATTTTATATTGTGGCAGAATCGAGTGGATTTGACAAATGAGACAAGGGATATAAAATTGTCTCAAAAGTTATATGGACATAGTATTTTTGAAAAGGTTATCCCAACGGTTTGTAGTTTGAAAAGTATGTTGCATCATTTGATAGAGTTAGGCGGGGATTATAGTTCGTTAAAAAGTTGGGAGAAAAGTTGTTATAATTCTTATTTATTAGGTGAGATTAAAATTGAACTTATGAATTCAGACGAAGAAAATAGAAAGCTTTTGATTAGAAAGCACCTTTTGGAGAGTTCCGATAAAGGCTTTCGGGCAAATGTAAAATGCATTTATGTCGTTGGTTATGTTGCTAAACTCTATGGTCCAGGCAAAGGTAACTTGAGAAAATTTGTGTTTGAGAATGGAATTTCTGATAGAGAGAATTCTGTTAATGCTATTTGGTCAGTTGGAAAAGGAGATGGAGAATACTTAGGAATACTTGATAACAATGGTAGATTTTATGACATGGATTTCCTGAGGAAATGGATTTCATTATAAGTTGGAGGTGTTGCGATGCTAAACAAAAATTATCAGGCTTTAAGTCACTTGCAACTTGGTCGATACGCTGAATATTTGGTGAAAATGGAACTAACATCATATGGGCTAGATGTATACACTTCCGAAGTTGATGATCATGGTGTAGACTTTGTCTTCAAAGCAGGAAAAGAATTCTATGAAGTTCAAGTCAAATCTGCCAGATTGGATAGGACCTCATATGTTTTTATGTCTAAAGATAAGTTTGATGTAGATAATGAAAATCTTTATTTAGCACTTGTTCTTTTCGATGAAGGTATGGAACCTCAAGTATATATTATTCCGTCGTTTTCTTGGAAGCGGGAAAATGACTTATTTAGGAATCGAACTTATTTGAATAAGAAAAGTAAACCTGAGTGGGGATTGAATATATCAAATAAAAATCTGTATTTATTAGAATCGTATTTATTGACAGATGAATTATTAAGAAGAAATTTCGTTGATTTCATGAAGAATACAATTTCAGATAAAGAGCAAAATATAAATAATGAAGCGAACTATACTTGCGTTGGAGTAGATGCTTGTAAAGGCAAGTGGGTAGCGGTGGCTCTTGGGAATTGGGGATATGAGGTTGCAAAATATGATACGATTGATGATATATGTAATAAATACTCTGATGCCAATCAAATTGTAATTGATATTCCTATTGGCTTGAGAGACAATGACAAGCAAGTTCGTCCTGATTGTCTGGTAAAGAAGAAGCTTGGAGCTAAAGGTTCTAGTGTTTTTGAGGTTCCTTGCAGACAGGCTATTTATTCTGATACTAATGAAGAGGCTAGAGCTTTGAATATTGAAATTCTAGGAAGAAGTCTCTCAGCACAGAGTATTAGTTTTTCTAAATCAATAAGACAGGTTGACGAATTTTTACTTGAAAATGAAAAGTGGAGAAATGTATTGATTGAAAGTCATCCTGAGTTTTGTTTTATGCTACTTAATGATGGGAAACCTGTGATGGAAAAGAAATTGACTGATCAAGGAATACAGAAAAGATTGGACATACTTACCAAATATGATGCAAGGTCGCGACAAGTAGTACAAGCTTTCCTCGACGAAGTCCCATATCGAAAGAAAATCGATGATGTAGTGGATGCCTTAAGTCTTGCTGTGATGGGGAAAATGATTTTGGATAATGGTTTAAAAACAATACCTGAGAACCCAATGGAAGACAATTTGGGAATCCGTATGCAGATATGTTATGGTGAAGTTTGAGACTACTTTCAACTTGTTATTGATGAATTCTTTTATTAGTTAATGCAGGATGTTACAATGATGGTTTTTGCCGGCTTGGGCTGTTGAGAATTGGTTGAGTTTGGCACAGTAGGTGAAAAGAATACCACTATACCTTTCAGTATCTAGATTATGGAAGAGGTTGAATAATGATGCAATTGGTATCATATACTCTAACTAAAACGCTAACTGTTATGATACCTATGAAAAGCGAATTGAAAATATGTGTTATGCTGTGACTCGGTTAGAATTAGACAAAGTGTTTGTACTTCTTTTTTATGTTAATGTTGTCAGGCGGTTTGTTGTTAACTAAATATATTAAACTTATAGAAAGGTTAGATGAATGAGAGCATTTAAAGTTCCACCTAAGAAGAAATTACGCGTCATTATTAATACAGACGCAAAAGCAGAATCAGACGACCAATATGCTATTGTCCATGCATTATTGACACCGAAATTCATTATTAAGGGTATAATCAGTGCCCATTTTAGCCCTGCTAGGAACAATGATACCATGGAGCAAAGTTATGCTGAATGCCAAAAAGTATTGAGTATCATGGGGATGGAGAATGATATTCCTTTGGTACGAGGTTCCAAGTATGCCACCAGTAAAGATGAATATGAGTATTCTGAAGGTGCCAGATTAATTGTTGAAGAAGCTTTAAAAGATGATGAATTGCCACTTTTTGTAGTGTTTATGGGTCCAATAACAGATTTGGCTTGTGCTTATCGCAAACACCCTGAAATAGCCGAACGCTTAACTGCTATCTGGATTGGTGGAAATGCATACCCTAATGGAGGCTGGGAGTTTAATCTAGGAAATGATATTGACGCTGCCAACACAGTATTCCAATCTAATATTGATCTCTGGCAGGTTCCTATGAATGTTTACGGAAGTATGAATGTCAGTCTTACTTCTTTGGAAATGCGGGTTGCACCCTGTGGCGACATTGGTCAGTATTTATTTGAGCAAATGGTTGACCTGAACGATTTTCATAAAGACAAGAAAGATTGGCCTGTTGGTGAAAGTTGGTCTTTAGGTGACTCGCCAACTGTAGGATTAATGATAAACCAATATATCGGAGCATTCACCATGAAAGAAGTACCTGTAGTCTCTAAAGATATGTCATACAGTTTTACAGGTGAAGGAAGACATATTCGTGTGTATGATTCAATAGATTCACATTTTATTCTTGAAGATATGTATGCCAAATTAACTAAACATGCTGGTAAAACAATGGTTAGATAAGTAGGCTTGTATCGGTGAATGACTCTTTAAAGGATGGGGGGTCTATAATCGTTACATTCGAACCAAGGATGTGATTAAAGATACAATCAGGAGAACTTATGAGAAAGAGATATACCACACATATTCTGTATGCCTTAACCATACTGCTGCTCATCGGTTGTCGTACAAGCGAAGAAGCTAGTAAAGAAGGCGGGGAGGTCAATCGGGGAGAAGGCGATGTAGAGGTTAGTCAAACGACGATTGAGTATTATGAGGAGTATTATATTGAGAACCATTTCGAGCTTGGCATCCCGGGTCTACTCATGTACGATTGGCTTGAGAAAATTCATTATGAGCCGAAATTCTATCAGGAACAAGTTGAAACATTTAGGACGGAGCATGGTGATGGTACATATACGCTGATTGAAAAAAATGAGTCTAGAAATCTTTATCGGCTTGAACTTAAGCGTCCAATAGAGCATGAATCAGGTGATTATGACGATGTGTATTTTCATGAGGAAGTGCTTGCTCTCTACAGTATCAACGATTTCCTTGTCATTGAATACAGAACGGATGACCAGGAGGAAAAGAAATTTGCCATCTATGATCGGGATTTCAGACTGTATGACTACTTTGTGATACCACCTGAACTGGAGATTGCGGGAATATCCATGTATCAAGACTCTCATTTGCATCTTGTTATCTATTTTGATGACAAGGTGATTGGTGGTTACTATGGATTTGACTGGCATGCGCATTACCACTTTGAAGATAGGGATCTCATGAAAATGGCTAGGGAAGACGAGACAGAATCATGGTCACAGCATCTTGTGGATTACGTACATCCACACAAGTTCTATCAGTTGCCATCGGGGCGGATTGTTGATGTTCAGACAATGACGCGTGAGCAGCTTTTCTATATTGACGATGTCGAATTCGGAGCATCGATCAGTAAGATTGAGTTCGCTGGTGGCTATGTCATCGGTATTGATGAGAAACACTATATTGTGTTCATACAGCCTGAGAATCAAGTCTTCGATATTGCCTATCAGGATCAGATGACGGAGGTTCTGATGGGTCAGCGGATCTATGGCGGTGACCTCATTGAGTCAAATAGGGGCAATCCAATGTTTATCGATTCAGGAACATACGAGCTCAAGGAAGTCATGCCCTCTGGCCAAATGGAAGTTGTCTATCATTTTGATGATGAATTCCTTGCAACCTTAGGCTTTGGAAGTAATGATTACAGTGATATGAGTGAAGCTGTGAGAGATTTCAAAAACTGTATTGTGGTTACGCGGGGTGGTGAGTTGAGACGAATCGATAAGTCCACCAATGAAGTAGCAGTCTATCAAGCGGCCTATTTCTATTATAATCCAGCGATTGAAACATATGAATATGTTGATGGTGGGTTGGTTTATACCTATGATATTGCTTTGGATCGGTGGTTTGAGTAGTTGGATATGGCGTTTGGCGTTTTGAATTGTGATTTTGAAGCTTTTGATGGTGTGAAATCAACCTTTGAAGTCCCGTCTTTTGGAGGAACCATAAGTTATTCAAAATTAGATGATTATCTTGATACAGTTAACAATTTTGGTGGAGGTAATACGAAAAATGTCGGTTTTTAATAGATTAAATGTTCATTTTCGAGAATCTATATTATTCAGATCCGCTCTAGATGTGGAACTTATTGAAAGTAGGAATGAAGCACTGGATAAATTTCAAGGAAGTGGATTTGGAAGCATGTATAATGGAATGGCCTTGCTGATTGGCAATGCTATAAACAACAGCGATCATGCCAATATTATGCGTAGCTACTCTTATACATTAGCATCTCCTTTAATTAAGTTTTACGGAGATAATAGCAGAGAAGAAGATCATGTTCTATTGATTAGTCGTATTCTACCTAATTAAAGAAAAAGCTCGTCTGAACTATTGAACAAATTTTTGAAGATTGGAATTATTACAGAAGAGACTTATACTATAGGCATACGGTATATAGGAAAAGTTGTGGAGGAATAGTTGTGAAGAAGGAAGAGTCTAAAGCAAGAGAGTATGTTTATAAGTATGTATTATATTGTAGAGAGAGGGAGAATTCACTGTTTACTGGAAATGAATGGTTGAATATTATTAGCAAACTAACGAATATAGACATTGATAAAATTCGTACTGTCTATGACGAGTGTATACAATATTCCCGAGATGAGCTAGATTGGTATGACCTTAGAAATTTGACTAGTTCTGTAATAAAGAAATTTGAAAAAGTAACTTTTGATCAAAATTTTTATGATAATATAGAAGATGAATTTCACAGGCTATACATGAAGTATCAGGACCTGATTTATAGGAACAAAAGAGATATGCTTGCAGGAAGTATCTATCTCAAAGCAAATACCGATGTTGAGATGTTAGAATTAGTTGATTCACTTGAGTTTTCGTTGATTACTGAGAATATGATTGAGTATGATAGTATTTTGTTTAATAGCTCTATGGATGTAGAGCATGATGAGAAAAATCGACTTTATAAACCATATATTGTGGAATTAGAAGTGGATAATGTTTATACTTTTTTGCACGGGAGATTATTAGATTCCCAATGGATTAAAGTGGATCTTGTGACAGAAATAGAAAAAAATTATGAGGGGGATTATTTCGAGGGTGATTTGTTATTTAGTGCAAGTCCATTTGAACGAAGCCATAGGGTATTTAGGATTGTCAATGAAGAAGTTCCTGAACATATTCGAAACGTAGAAAGAAATTATGAAGTCTCTAGTCAATATATTTATGATAAGACTAGGGAAGATGAATTAGTTGATTATTTTCATCGTCTATTGCCAACCTTTACAAAAAAGTTTAATATATCAATTTTTAATGTTGGACAGGGTAGTTTTAATTATATTGAAGGTGCAAGGTTTAAGCTTTTATTTGATGTTGGGTTATCAACTAGAGATGGAAATACTAATGAAAATTATTTGAGAAACAAAGCGCTGAGCGATATAAAAAAAATTCAAAGTGATGTTATAGTGCTATCCCATTGGGATTTGGACCATATACTAGGTGTAACAATTATTAATGATACCAATTTCAATAATACTTGGATTGTACCATCAATCAATGATTTGAGGTATGTGTCTTTGAGTGCAAAAAGATTATGCAAATATCTTGAATGGAAGAAAGATATAAATTTGATAGCCATCGATTGGTCTTATAATGGTGAGATCATCTATCAAAATGAAAAGTTTGAGATAGGCAAAGGCAAAGGTAAACATAATGTGATGGGTAAAAGTCCATCAGGTCTTGATATTCGTGGACTAAATGAAAATAATAATTTTGGATTATGCCTTAAGGTAAAGGGTATGACAGAAGATATATTATTTACTGGGGATTGTGAATACGATTCTTTACCTGATGCCTTTTTACGTAAATTACCATCTTATGTAGTTGCTCCACATCATGGATCCAAGGTAGTTGATTGGGCATGGGATAAAAGTGATTTAAGTAGTGTAAAGACTGCATTTATTTCATCTGGTGCGAATATGTATAGTTGTAGTCACGATTTACAAAAGAAATGTGATAAGCATCCTCATTGGTGTCATATGAACTTGCTTGACAGGATAGGATACCGAATTATGTTTACTGAAATAGTACCCTTTTATAAGTTTGATGTGAAATAGACGTAGCTGTTTTTCAGCAGTATCAGCTAAATCTGGCATATTTTAATAATTTTATTTAATTGCATAATCGAAATATTTCTTCTTTGATTGTTAAAAGATATTGTTGACCATATTTTGTTGTAATATTGGGTATAGATATCTAAAATGTCAAAGTCAACAACATATGCTGCCTTATCTACATTAGCCTCGGCCCAAAGGAGCATCATATTAGAATCCTTTATCCAGATGTTAATTCCATGCATAAAGCTGGCAATTATATTTTCGTTAACTATGGCAATATGATAATTTTTATGGGTCTTCAGACGATTTATCGTATGCTGCAAATGCTGTATGTATTGGTCTTTACGTATAATAATGGCTTCACCAACAATAGCGCTGAGGTTTGAACATATAAATGAATCCTTCATCGCTAAAGTCTCTAAGGCTTCATAATAATAAATATGTCTATTTTCGAAATCTTCAACATTTTGCTTGAAGTTTTTATTGAGTTGCTTGTAGAAATTCAGGCATTTAGTGATTTTTTCATCATCAATCAAATTATCGTTTAATATTTCCAACAAAAGGTCTTCCTGTATTGAGGTGAAGAATAATGATTGGCTGATGAAATAAGAATTATCTCTTCGCCTACCAGTTTTTAGGACTTGTTTAATTAGGGAATTCAACTTATCTGCTGACAAAATACTACTTTTAATATCCTTCTGATTAAAATGACTCACGAGATTATTGAAGTGCATTTGATTGCTGTCAATGTCCATTGTTATTTCAGTGAAATAATTATTGCCATTGCTAATACCATGAACTAATCTTTCGTTCATATTGATTAAATAGGAATGTCCGCTAATAATTGGAGCAATCATAATTTTTGTAGAGAGTTGAAAATGAGTGTATAGCATTAACTTTGTGAGATTTAGGATAAGGTTTTCAAACTTTTCCTCCCTATAGGATAATACTAAATATAAGCGTACGGAAACATCAGTCTGCAAAAGATACTCAAGATGTCCGACTAATCGGTTGTTGAATTCACCATCATTATCCAGCCAATCATAATCATTGAAGAGAAAAATCTCAACATCTTTGACTAAACCATTATGACCTTGCTCTAGGGCTTTAAGAATCTCTATCCTTCTGTACTCGAGTCCCATAGAACTCGTATACAAACTTAACTGATTGACGCTTTTTGTGAAATTCATAAAATCATCGGAAGTTGCAGGTTGACAGAGCCAATCTTTAAATAAAGCCATCTTCTTATCTTGGGGATAGTCCATATAAGTTGAATACTCTTTTGCCATGATAATATTTAAATAGGAATGGTCTCTTTTTTTGTCAATTGTATATATATATTGAGAAATCAACAGTGCTGATTCAACATCACTTTTTAAGGTCCTGCTACCATTCTTCCACTTGCTGATTAATGATACATCCACATGGCCGACAGACGCCAATTCACGGCCGGTTAAATGAAATAATTCTATTAGATAACCTAGTCTGCTCTTCACTCTTATCCACCTTTTACTATATTTTAATAAAATATCTATTTTTATTTTAATTTATTTTCTTGTAACTTACAAGTCAATAGTTTGTCATTGACATAAATTGACAAACAAGCCTTAATATGGCGGATAATGCTATAATAAAGCATCAATCAAAATTTAGGAGGTTATGATGAAAAACAGATTAAAAAGTGGATTTTTTGGTTTTATTATAGGGTGTATCTTAACTTTTGTTATGGTAATTGTACCAGTATCAGGTGGAACTAATTCCTATATTGATGTGGTGCTTAATAACATAAACTTAATGATAGATGGTGATATCGTGGCTAATAAGGATATCAATTACACCCTTTCGAATGGTGATCAAGTTCCTTACTCTATGGTATATAAGGGAACCACTTATCTACCGATTCGTAAGATTGCAGAAATCATTAACAAAGAAGTCGGCTATATCGGTGAGACTAACACTGTTGTATTAGGTGCTATGCCACAGACGCAAGAAACAGGTTGGTATCTCCAAAAATCAGAGGTTGTAAGACCAGACAATTGGGATAATCAAGATGTACATACCTTCACTTCAAATATGCTAGCGTCTTCTGATACGTCAACTACATCCATTACGCTGAAAAACTATGAAGTAGGCCGTATTAGACTAAATTATAAGGTAAGCATAAATTCAAGACTTCAGTCAGAAGATGAAGCGAATTTTTATTGGACAGATTTAAAGCCATTTTATAAAGTGGGAGAGATGATATCTTTTGATGGTTCTATCCAGGGTACAATAGGAGATGTAAGTGATTTTATTCTTGAAGCAGATCTTGATAATAGTTCTTGGACGCGTTTTAATACAACTGGAGCGTGGAATACTTGGGAGGCAATAAGAGAAGGTGAAGATGCAACGCTTATGCTTCCAGCTCCTGAAAATACTTATAATAAAAAAGATATGACTTTCGATGTTAACATTAAAGCTAATTTTGGTAAGGGGATTATACGATACCGTTACACCTACATATGGAAAGAAGCGAATCAATTCTAATCAATTCTAATCAATACTTAAGGAGCTGTCTCGAAATGAAATTTCGAGACAGCTCTTTTTTTGTCCTTCTATAGGAAAGCGAACATGACAAAGTCGCCTTGTTTTATAGGAAAGTTTTCTAATTAATCAAGATTAGTATAGCCGTAATTATATTGATTTTGATTATACTTAATTCATATGTTAATATGAATAGAAAATTAGTTGAGAAATGAAAAGCTAGCTAATGAAGTCTTAAAACAATTATTGGATAAGAGTAGATAGGAGAATGAGAATTATGGAGAGTGAAAAAAAAGAATTTAGCTTGAAATCTTTTGTAAAACCTTTAATAGAAGAAAGAAGCATTATTATTGGTATGGGTTTGACTATTATTATTAGCGGTTTAGCATCGTTATTAATACTAGTCGGTAGATTTTTTCATGAAGGAATAGTCTTATCAACTGTTATAGGTGAGTTTTCTTTAGTCAAATCCTTTGTATATAATTATATTAATTTTGATACGAATATATATTTTGTATTGGGTGCAGAGTTTGTCGTTATTCTGTTGATAACAATGGTTATTGCTTATGCTGTAGTCACTAAGAAATATCTCATGTTAATTTTTGGGACAATAGCCCTGTTAGTCATAATAGCCGGTTTAATCAGTCTTCTATACGGTGGAGTTATAACCTACAATATTATTATTGTTGTATCCTCGTTGGTTTTAGTGATACTCTTGTATTCAACATATTTTTCAGGAATTATTCATATAGGTAATAGTAAGGATAAATTACGAAGAATAGTATTGTCAATTGTGCTTTGGATCCAAACAGTATTGTTTTTTGCAGCATGTGTTTTGAAAGCTAATATGGATGGAAGTGTAATAATACCAAGTGTGATTATAATATCTTTGATGGTATATCCTTCCTTTGTGAATTTTCTAGTAGAGTTAAAAAAAGGGGGGATTGATGAAATTGCGCTAAAGATTTTTATATTAGGTTTTAGTGTAATATGTGGAATCTTTTTACTAAAAGCAAGTTATTTTACACTTTATGTGTCTCAAATAAATGTGGGATGTACATTGTTGCTAATAATTAGTTTGATAAGCATAAGTATGGTTACATCTTTTGTAAAAGAGAAGTTTCTTTCGATTAGCAAAAAAATAGACGATAAACTTGTCGATAAAGTGAACAAAAATATTGAAGAAAGGCTAACGTCTCAATACAAATATATGATAATGATATTATTCATTATTGCACCTATGGGATTGTTGATTCCAAGTAGTATTCAACTTAGTTATAGCCTTGGAGCCCTATTGCATGGCAGTTATATGGAAACGTTAGACGCAAACGACTTGGTTATGAAGGACTTGGAAGATTATGAAAGAGACTTGAGTGATATTATTGGGGAAGAAGTGAATATAGTGAAGTTTGATATTATTGGAAGAAATGATAATTTTTATAATGTTTTATTTGTATACAGGTATGATAATACTGATCATGAGATGATCGATAGAATTAATCAAGACCGTTTCATACAGTTTTAATTTGTTTTTTCTTTGATGAGGCTTGACAAAGTGTGTATATTGTATATAATATATATAAACAATATTCATATTGTCGTTCCAAGAACGATAATCAAAGAGAGATACAAAGAGGTGAGTGCGTTGGAAAAGATTTTGGAAGTTAATGAATTAGAGAAACACTATGAGAATTTTAGTCTCGATAAGATATCCTTTGATGTATACAAAGGCTATATCATGGGATATATCGGTCCAAATGGAGCTGGTAAAACAACGACTATTAAGAGTATTCTTGGAACTACACCTTATGATGGTGGACAAATCAAGTTATTCGGACAGGCTTTTACTGGTGAGAATGTACGACTTAAGGACCGATTGGGGTTTGTTTTTGGCGAAACCGCTTTTTATGAGTTTTTGCCGGCCAAAGATATGGCGAAAATTCTCTCTAACTTTTATCCAAAATGGGATTGGGACTTGTTTTCTAGGACGATGAAGGAGTTTGATCTTGACATTAATCAGAAGATTGAGGCTTATTCAAAAGGCATGAAAATCAAATATATGATTGCCTGTGCTATGAGTCATGATGCGGAGTTGTTTATTTTGGATGAACCGACTTCAGGCTTGGACCCTGTTTTTAGAAGTGAATTAATGGAGGTCTTCCAATCTTTGATTGCAGATGGAAATCGTAGTATCTTGTTTTCCACACATATTACTGCAGATTTGGAAAGCATTGCTGATTATATTACCTTTATTAATAAGGGAAAACTTGTTTTTTCAAAGAATAAAGATGAGGTGCTTGAAACATATTGTGTCATTAAGGGTAGTAAGGATAGACGCCAGCAAGTCATAAGTAGTGGTAGGACCTTGGGAATTCTTGATTCTAATATGGGATTCACGGCTCTAACTAATGAAAAAGAGTGGTTTCGTAATGAGTTTAATCAGGAATTGGTGATTGAAAAGGCAACCTTAGAAGAAATTATGATTCATACAGTCAGGGGGAATAAATAATGAGACAGTTAATATATCGAGATTGGATATTGATTAAGAAGTCTAAGTCCATATACTATGCATTGTTATATCTTTTGTTTTTAATTCCTAATCAAGGCAATAGCTTTGTGATGAATTATTCGACTAATTTCTTGTTCATCTTTGTTGTATATTTATTTTTCTCCTATTTGACAGCCTATGACTATAAGTATGAGGGTTTGACTTTTACAGGAGCCTTGCCAGTATCAAAACGGGATATAGTGGTATCCAGGTATGTCTTTATCGGTTTATCCTTTTTAGTTTTTATGGGAACGATTGTGGGACTTAAGGCTATAATCAATTTGATTCAAAAAGAGGAAATCTTTCTTGATGTTACACAAATCGGATTTTATGTCCTTATGTTCTCTTTGTTTTTTAGTATTATTACACCCTTGTATTATAAGTTAGGGTATCAAAAAATACGGTGGGCCATGTTTATTGGAATGTTTGTTACCGCGGTAACGTCTAGTTTACTTGCAGAGATTGAAATTGTTAGCAATGGCATTTATTTTCTTTTATTAGCACTTTTGGTTGGTAGTGGTATCTATTGGTTTTCTGCTAGGGTTTCTTCTAACATATTGTTGACCAAGGACTTGTAGGAGGTTTTATGGATATTATATTGTCAAATGCATCTGACCTACCTATATACCAGCAGATTGTGGATCAGCTTGTAGATCAAATCATTAATGGAAAGATTAAGCCAGGTGATGCATTACCTTCCATGCGCATCTTGGCAAAAGAGCTGAAGGTTAGTGTTATCACAACAAAAAGAGTATATGAAGAGCTTGAGAAGGGTGGATATATTGAATCGGTTGTCGGCAAAGGGACCTTTGTTTCAGGTATAAATCAGGAGTTACTAAAAGAACGTAAAATTGAAATATTGGAAGAGGATTTGATACAGATAATTGATAGAGCAAAACGGATTGATCTGTCAAAAGAAGAAATCGTCCATCGGATAGATCTTTTATGGGATGAATAGTTACCTAATTGTAGCAGTGCTAGATGGGTTTGTCTTAGTTTGACTTATGACGAAGATGAGAGTATAATTAAATCTACATTTTGAATATAGATTCAAAAGGAGGATTTAATGGCTTTTGAAAGATTTTTTACATTAGATAAAATGAAGCAGGAACATATATTAAGAATTGCACTGGAGGAATTTGCAGACCATAGTTTTAATCTTGCCTCCATTAACCGAATTAGTAAAAGGGCAGGATTGAGTGCTGGAGCTTTATATTATTACTTTTCTAATAAGGAAGATCTCTTTAATTCTGTTCTTGATTTTGTCTTAGGCAGTTTATATGATCTGAATCTGAATGTGGAAGACCTGCTTTTGAAGGAAGGATATTGGAAGGGGATAGAGAAGCTGGTTTTCAAAAGGTTTAGCAATGGAGTTGAAAATCCTATACTCCTGGCATTTATACAACGGGTCATGCAGTCATCAGACCCAACTGAAAAAGAAGGCCAGGATAAGATAAGAAAATCTTTTCTTAAGATATTTGAATATGGTTATGAGAGGCAGGAGATACGGCAAGATTTACCTAAAAGCTTTCTTTTTGAGATACATTACAGCTTAGTTATTCAGGTTAACCAATGGATGATGACTCATCTGGATGAAAAAGTCATAAGTGGAGATATGGATAATCTGAAAGAACTTTGTGAAAAGGCTGTAGGAATGATACAAAGAGCAATGACTAGTGAAAGGGATTGATAATATGCTGAATTACCTCAGCAGACTAAAAAAGAAATATATGTATACAGGTTGGCTGCAATATGTCCCTGTTTTGGTCATCGCTTTCATGACATCTCTTGTAGCAATAATTAGTAGATGGCTTGGATTTGATATATTCAGCTGGATACTGAGAACGATTGCCTTATTGCTCTTTCTTAGATTTATATATGATCTTATAACTGTTAAGTATCAGTTACATCCAAGAGAAAGAAAGACTAATGTGATAAAGAATAGAGATGTTTTTCAGATCATGAGGGAACGTCAGTCCTGTAGGTCTTTTCAGAAAGGATATTTAGACCAAGATGACTTGGCTTTTCTTAAACAAGTTATTCATGATGAGAATGTAGACCAATATGATTCTTTTCGGTTTGGAGATGGAATCCAGTTTTATTGCGTAAAAGGAAATATAAATGTATGGCCTGTTGTTAATGCCACAGAATTTATTGTTGCCTTGGTACCTGCTACATATAATAGGTTGGCCATAATTGAAGCTGGAAGGCGGCTGGAGAGAATTGTCATTAAAGCGACAAGGAGAGGGATTGGGACTTGTTGGATTGGTCCAGGAGCTGATCATGAAAGTATAAAATCAATGTTAGGAGACAGGTTTGATGCGCACTCACATCATATTTTATGTGTTTGTGCCATAGGTTATCCATCCAAATATATACCTCTTTTAATAAGGGGAATGAACCTAAAAACGAGAAAGAGACATCCTATAGATCAGGTGTTCTTTCTTGAGAATAAAATGGAGAACTCGGTGAAGGATAATCGGTCGATATTCTCAAGATATGAGAATGTTTTTGAAGCCGGGCGATGGTCTCCTTCATCCTTTAATGGACAACCGACCAGATGCATTGTTGAGGAAGATCCTTCAAGTGTGACCTTGAAATTACTAACCGTAAAAAAATCTAGGTATTATTCTCCTGTTGCAGCTGGGATTTTTTTGGCCAATTGTCAAATGGGTTTTGAGGCTTTAGATAGAAAAGGAACAGTGTTTATTGAAGATAAGGTGGCCGGATATGGAGAAGTAGGTGCTTATACTAATTATGAGGTGACCTATAGAATTTCCTTGAACTAGTTTTACCATTGTTTTTCTAGAAGATAAGAGTCCCCTTGTTCTAGCAACTCTTCTTAGGTACTAGTAGAGGCTCTCTTTAATTTGGTATTGACAGTAAACACTTAGAGGAATATACTTAAAAATTGAATTGAATAGATGTGAACAGGTAGATTGATTTGAATGTATTCAAATCATATGGAAGAGGGTGTGATTCCCTCACAGAGCCGCTGCTGTGAAAAACGAGTAAATCTTTAGGTAGTAAGTAACTACACTCACTGATAATTGTTGTACAAGCAATATTATTGGGAAGGGAAAGATGAGCGTTAGAGTTTTAAGTCAGAATACCAACCTGTAGCACTTTGCATATTTTCTCTTCGGAACTAAGAGGATGCATCTTGATGGTAGCCTAATTTTTACCATAGCCATGTAGATATTAGGGATTAAAGCTGTATTATTTTAGATAATATAGCTTTTTTGTTTTATTTTAGGATAGTAGGAGTTATGTAAATGGAAAGTATATTGATTCTATGTAGCGCGGTGGTTTTGGACTGGATCTTTGGTGATCCAATACAGGTTCCCCATCCCATAATTTTTATTGGGAAAGGCATTCATGGACTTGAAAAAATCATAAGAAAATCAGGACTACCTTTAAAGTTTGGTGGTTTTTTGCTATTATTTTTTTCCACAAGTAGTGTGACTTTGTTTATTACAGTATTATTATATGTAGCGGAATTAATTCATCCTTGGATACGCATCCTTGTTACTATTTATCTACTATATACTTCTTTAGCCGCAAAGTGTCTTAGTGTTGAAGTCATGAAAGTCTATAAGGCTTTAAGTGAGAAGGGACTTCAAGAAGGAAGACGGTTTATTAGTTATCTTGTAGGTAGAGATACACAGAATTTGAGCGAGACTGAGGTTATTCGAGCTGCGGTGGAAACAACAGCAGAAAATACAGTGGATGGGATTTTAGCACCACTTTTTTACATGGTGATTGGTTTGTTTTTTAATTTTCCGGTACAAGCAGTATATTTGTACAAAACAATTAATACCTTGGATTCTATGGTAGGTTACATCCAAGAACCTTATAGGGAGATTGGCTTTTTCTCTGCAAAAACAGATGATGTCTTTAATTATATACCGGCTAGAATAGGCAGTCTCTTTATGCTATTAGGTGGTGGAGTTCTTAAATATGACTTTACAAAGGGATTAGGCGTTCTTATTAGGGATCGTCGAAACCATAAGAGCCCTAATTGTGGTTATCCGGAATCGGTAGTAGCCGGGCTTCTTGGTATTCAGATAGGCGGAACGAACCGATATTTTAATACAATTTTGGTTAAACCTTCTATAGGTGATGCCAGTAGACCAATTGAAATAAATGACATTCCTGTAACAATTCGTATCATGTATGCGTCTCAAGTTATAATGCTAGTATTATGCTTAGGATTATTATTAATGTATAAGATGTAGCATGACTCTGCTATCATTTAGCAAACAAAATAGGATGGATGACTATGAATAAACATGGTGGTTATTATGGTAAACAAAAGGATATGATTGATTTTAGTGTTAATTTGAATCCTCTCGGTCTTCCTGAGGGAGCAAGAGCATGGATGAAGGAACAATCACATTTGTTAGAGTATTATCCGGAGCCTAGTTCATTAAAGGCAAGAGAAACCATAGCCAACGAACTATTATTAAGTCGAGACCAGGTAATTATGGGTAATGGTGCAAGTGAGCTAATCTATCTTTTTGCAAGAAGGATTCATGCCAAGAAGGTTTTATTAATTCAACCAACCTTTAATGAATATGAAAGAGCCTTCAAACAGCAGGGAACCTTGTGTGACTATCATTATTTGGAAAAGGATAATAACTTCTCCTTAGATGATGAAGCATTATTAATGGAAATAAGAGCTAATAGACCAGACGTTGTTGTGATATGTAATCCTAATAACCCAACGGGTAGTTATGTTGAAATAGAAAGGTTGGAGAAGTTATTAGCGACTCTAGCTGATTACTCCGCCTATCTTCTGGTGGATGAGTCTTTTTCTGACTTTGAAGATAAACCGACAGCTATATCACTTTTAGATAATCCACATCTTTTTTTGATACGATCCATGACAAAATTTTACGCAATTCCAGGCATTAGATTGGGTTATGGTCTGGGGCATTCGACCCTAATCCATCAATTGTATGAATATAAGGAACCCTGGACCATTAATGCTTTTGCTAGTGATATTCTTCCTTACTTAATAAAGGATTTAGACTATAAAACCCAAACGAAAGAATGGTATAATAGAGAAAAAGCGTACATGGAAAAACAACTAAAAAAAATAGACTTTCTTAAGCTGATACCAAGTTGTACAAACTTCTTTTTATGTCATACATCTATTCCAGGTAAAGAATTAATGGTATTGCTGGTTGAATGCGGGGTTTATATAAGAACTTGTGAGGATTTTATTGGTTTAGAAGATCAGTATATTCGACTGGCTTTAAGGACTAGACCGGAAAATGATGCCTTAATCAAAGCACTTAAGGATATTAGCCTTCAAATGTTCTAGTATTAAAGATAGTATTCATCTCCAAGTATAGTGCTAGAATCGTAATGGACTTATAGTTGTTTTTGAAAAGAGAGGTTAAGCATGGCATCAGAAAAAAGTTTTACCGTATATAAATTGCTTATGGAAAAAGGGTTTCCAGATGAGTTCTGTAAGGAAATCGCTTACAAGTATATGAATACTGATTTTACCGCTGAACGTATGGTGGGATATCTATACCGGTATTCCCAACCGAGCTTGGAAGAAGTTGTGGATGAAATGTTAGCAATTATCAGTGATAGGGATCGAATGGTGGATAAGCATAAATCAGAACAGGCCCAGGCTAGAATCAATGAGATTTATCGGGATGGACTATAATGCAAAATGGATGATAATGTTATCTGGGTAGGGTTAGAGATTTATAATAAGTTGTGCTGCTTGCCTAGATAGTTTAAGTTTAAAAAAGCTAAAAATAAGGGGTCAGTTCAGCGGGGGACATGGGCTTGAAGAAGTAGTAGCCCTGGATGTGGCGGCAGCCGTAGGATTGGAGGATATCCAGTTGCTCTTTTGTTTCGACACCTTCTGCTACAACTTTTAGACCCAGGATGTCTGCCATATCGATAATAGCTTTGGAAAGATTTCGGTCTCTTTCCTCTTGCGTCAGGTTACGGATAAAGCCTAGATCTAATTTGAGGATGTCAACAGATAGGTCTCTAATACGGCTTAGGGAAGAGAAGCCTGTACCGAAATCATCAATGGCAACGGATACACCTAGATTATTTAATTGGATTAAGGTTTTATTAATTTGACCATGATTCTCGATAAAGATATTTTCTGTTAATTCTAGCTCCAGGTAGTTTGGAGATAGATAGTATTTTTTTAGGAGAGAATTGATATAGTCTAGGAAACCTGGATTGTAGAGTTGGGATACGCTGACATTGACGGAGATCTTCATGTTAGTATAACCTAGATTATGCCAGATATGGTTTTGTTTTATGGCTTCTTCTAAGACCCAATTACCAAGTTGGTCGATAATATTGGACTTTTCTGCAAGGGGAATAAAGATGCCAGGTGATTGGGGGCCAAGTATGGGTGAGTTCCAGCGAAGAAGGGCTTCACAACAGTGTATCTTATTAGTTTCTAGATTGACTTGAGGTTGATAAAGGAGGCTTAACTCCTTATTGGCGACAGCATTTCTAAGTTGGTCGGTGATGAGGGTTTCTTTTTCAGCTTTTTCCTTCATTTCTTTAGTGCAGAAGGCATAAGTATCTTTGCCAGCTTCTTTGGCTGAGTACATGGCAAGGTCAGCACGGCTTATCAAGGTATTTTCGCTAGAACCATCTTCTGGATATATAGAGATACCGATACTGGCAGAAATCGTGTATTCATATGCGTTAAAGTTAATTGGTTTATTAAGTTTTTTTAGGAGATTTTCACAGAAAATAGATAGGTCCTTCTGGTCTGGATCATTATCATAGATGACTAAAAATTCATCACCACCAAAACGTGCGATAAAGGTATTGTTGTCCAAAAAAGACAATAAACGGCGACTTACGATCTTAAGAATTTGATCACCGATATCATGTCCTTTTGTATCATTAATAATCTTAAAACTGTCTAGGTCAAGAAAGAGTATAGCAATTTTTCTGGGAGAATGAGTCGTGCGTTCAATTGCAGTTGCTAAATGTTCAGTAAAATTGGTTCGATTTGGCAGTCCGGTAAGGGGATCAAAATAAGCCATTTGATGCTGGTTAGCAATTTGGATTTCATTCTCTCTTATTCGGGCTAACCATTGCTTATTAATATAAACTGTGAAGATGACCATCAAGGAAAACATACCTAATCTTAGGGAATAATCCCAACCGGAGATACTTGTAGTAACTTGAGGTTTGTAGGACCAGGTTAATATCTGAGATATAAATAAGGCGACAGTTAAAAAGATAATACTGCTTCTCTTGTTGAAGAAGGCAAAAATAAATATGACTAAGATGGCTCCTGACCAAGTTGTTATACCACCGGTAGGAAGCATGTAAACAGATGCTAACACGATCATATGGAAGAGGAAAAAAATCAATAGAATATCTTTTATATATGACTGTATTCTCATCTTTCGTATAACCAGGAGAAGTGCGGAAAGGATAAGAAGGATAATGCTTGCTTGAGGTTTTATAAAATGAACATTGTCGATAAGAAGATAATTAAAAACAGAACCTGATAGCATGGAGAGTGAGATAAATAAAAAAGTTATAGAAGATATATTGGGATTGATAATATTGGTTACTTTAAATATAATTCCTGCATTAAGAAAATTATCCTTCCTTATTGATTTGATAATCACATATATTGGCAGGAGTATAAGAATTGGCGTGATACGGATATAATTTATAGTAAATACTGATGTCAGGAGGATATCAGAAATACTACCTAAAATAAAGGTCACAAATATGGAGATAAGTACGGGCCTAGATATTTTGGGGTTCTTTTTAGTGATAAAGTGCCAATTGAGGAGGAGGATTAGTGTAATCAACATATAGCTGATATAATATACATAAAAAACAGTATCAGGTATGGTTAAGGATGTTGAAAAATTATGCCAGCCATAAGGAGTGTTTTTCATAGTATATAATAGGTTTTTATATTTGGGTGAAAAAATATAGGCATAGATTAAGTAAGGAATGGGAAGGTATAAGATGAACAAGACGAATCTTGTGAAAGCTTTTTTCATTCTTTGTGGTGATAGGGTATTAGTAAAATGCAGGGAAAAGTGAAGTAATTGAGGATACAAGCTAATCCAACCGAAAGCGCTGAATTTTTTCCAGAAGGTAGCTACTTCTTCGTTGGGAGCACTTACACTGAAAGAAAACCCTAAAGACCAAACACACAGGGAGAGACAGATGAAAAAAAACAAGGTGTTAATGGGGTTATTCTTGAGTTTCTCCGACACAAGAAGACCTATAAATAGGTATATTGAAAATGCTATAAAAAAAAGAATTGAAATGAGAATATTCATATAAATCATCCTCGATTATAAATATATAACTACATTATAACATAGAATATGTGGATGTTAATGAACAAATTTTGAATAATGAATCTATAAATTGTTAAAAAGTTGTATGTTTTCGGCTGGCTTTTTTATGATATAATGGGCGCGACATCATATATAGTTAAGTTAGACTGGTTGGGTGAGAAAATGAGAGAGATAAAGAAAAAGACATATTTAAAGATGGATATCATGATGCTGACAATCCTAATTGCTAAGCTGTTTTTCTTCTATTGGATTACAGACATGACAGGAATTAGAATGGTGGGCCTGCTGATTACAGCCTTATTTATTATACAGATTGGATTAAGTTTTTCCTTGAGTAGACGTAAGGGAACCTTTATTGTTTTTGGGGTTCTTTATGGACTTATATCCTTGCTTATGTTTGTGGATTCCATGTATTTTTCATACTTTAACCAGTTGCCATCACTGATGCAGCTGATGCAGTTAGATGCTATGATGGTCGTTGATGCAGACACACTTAAAGTGACTTTACCACCTCTTAATGTACTTCTTCTGGCAGATATTCCTATTGCTATTTGGTACTACAAAAGGTTAAACCAGCGGTTTGGACGTCCTGCAGATCCTTACTGGATTCCTAGGTTGAAGCTGGCGAATCTTGTATTGGTGCTGACTCTCCTTGTGGCTGTTGTGAATCCTCTTCATGCGGATGCTTTTAAGATTGTGAATCAGAGTGAGCTTGTTACTTATCATCTTCGGGATATTTATGAGCAGGTATCAGGTCAGGACGTAACCTATATAGATACTGTAAAAAAAGCTATTGAAGTGGTAGAAGAAGAAAATTATCAAACGAGTGAAAAGCATGATAAGGGTGAAAGTCCCCTTAATCAGAATAAAGAGAACAATTATGATGAGCTGAAGGGTATTGCAGAAGGAAAGCATTTGATTGTTATCCAGGTAGAGTCTTTGCAGCAGTTTCCCATTGGTCGATCTATTGATGGTGTGGAGCTAACGCCTAATCTTAATAAACTTATTGATGATCATTCATTGTACTTTGATAATTATTATGAGACGATTGGTAGGGGCAATACTTCTGATGCAGAGTTTGCATCTAATAATTCGATTTATCCAGTGATATCTGGTGGTGTCTATGACCAATTTTGGGACCATAGATATAGAGGGTTACCTTGGATTTTGAAAGAATTAGGATATAGATCAGTTGCTTACCATGGATATATGGGAGAATTTTGGAATAGGGAGGCTGCTTATCCTAACCAAGGGTTTGATGATTTTATGAGTATGGAAGACTTGGTTGTTGATGAGAAAATCGCATTTGGTATTTCAGATAAAAGTCTATACAGACAGGTTCTTGAGGATATGGATGACCGATATGATAAAGGAGAGAAAATTCATACTTTTATGGTGAGTCTTTCTTGCCACTATCCTTATGTGATGCCTGAGGAATATCAAGTGATCAAGGATGAGGAGGATGTAAGATATGACAGTCTTTTTGCCAATTATCTTGCAGGTGTCCGATATTCAGATGATGCTCTTGGAGATTTCATAGATGCCTTGAAGGAAAAACCCTATTATCAGTCATCACTTGTTGTTATCTATGGTGACCATTATGGATTAAATTGTAAAGACAGAGAGAATAAGATGTTTATGTCAGGTATCTTGGGTAAGGACTATGATTTTGATGAGATGTTAAATATTCCCCTTATTATCCATTCACCGGTTTTTGAAGGAATAAGTGAGGAAGAAAGTCTAAATCATAAGGTTGGAGGCCAAGTGGATTTACTGCCTACCTTGGGGTATCTGATGGGGTTCGATCCAGGCAAGGAGATATTCGGAAATAATCTTTTGGAGGATTCTTCCGGCTTTATAGCGTCAGTAACCTATATGTTAAAAGGATCTTTTATTAAGGATGATATTATATTTCAAGCATCATCAACAGAAGTTTTTGAAGAAGGAAGGGCCTGGAATCGGGTGACTGGTCAAGTATACGAGGACTTTGATTTTCTCTATGATGAATATGTTAGGGCCTGTCAGATTGTGGAGGCTTCCGAATATATGCTTGAGAATGATTTACTGGATATGAAGAGGATAGAACATCCTCTCATAGAGTAATATATACCTGTATTGAGGTCTTAGACCTGAGAACAGGGAGGCTGGATAATTGAATTGTGTTTGTGAAATATGAGGAATTGAAATGACGACTTATGTAATGCTATATGATGGATTTGCGAATTTTGAAGTGGTTTTGGCTATGTATCTTTTAAGAACGGGTATGGAAGTCAAAACCTTAGGACTTACGAGGGAAACCCTTAGAAGTATTGAAGGTTTGACGGTAGTTCCTGATATGCTCGCCAGTGAGGTCAAGATTCTTGAGGAAGATGTTCTTATTATTCCTGGGGGTGATCCGGCAGTTCTTGAAGGAAACGAAGCTTTTTATGACTTGATAAGACAAGGGGATGAAGTGAATACCTTGTTGGCTGCTATTTGTTCCGGAACTGTTCATCTTGCCAGAGCCGGTGCTCTTAAAGACAGAGAATATACGACCAGCTTGTCAAGGACAGAGGATTCTCCTTTTGATCCGGATTTATATGTAAAGAAGAATGTGGTTGTTGACGGACATATTGTGACAGCTCAACCAAGTGGATATGCAGAGTTTGCTATTACACTAGGCCAACTTATGGATATTTATAAGGATGAAGAAGACATGGATGAGACCGTAAATTTCTTTATGAATTTTGAAATTCAGGATTAATTAGCAAGACCTTACAAAGGAGGTCATACATGTGATTAGAGAACCATTTATTAAAGCGCCCCAAATTCCAAAGATTCTTGATAGGATTATTATATTTGTAGAGAATAAGATTGGTAAAAAAATGATGCCAGCCAGGTTATTGTTATGGACGCCTAAGGCTTTTATTTCTTCTATGATCTTGGAAGGTTTAGTTGCACATAAGGCTGGTAAACTTTCGCCAAGGACGTTGAAATTGATTAGAATGCAGGTGAGTCTTCTTGTTACCTGCCCTTTTTGTATCGATATGAATAGTGCCAATTTTAGGGATTATAACATAAGTGAAGAGGAAGTTCAGTGTATGCAGGGAAGGTTAAAACTTAGTCAAGTTGAGACCCTATCTATTGAAGAAAAATTGATATTAGCTTATATAAGAGGGCTTATTAGAACACCTATTAAGCATAATCCACGCGTGGTAAAAGCTATGAAGAAGGTGTTCACTGAAAAGGAATTTGCCACAATTGTTACTACACTTGCTCAGGTAGATTATTGGACTAGGGTGATTCAAGGTTTTGGTATTCCACCAGCAGGCTTTTTAGAGACGTGTGATTTGGACTTTATGGTAGGTAAAGACAGTTAGTTAGAAAAGTTGCCATGGCGGAGGAACTTATAGGATTATTTAAGAGTAGAATATAAAGGAGTGTTTCTTAGGTGTTATATGCCTAAGAAACACTCCTTTTATTGTTCTATCGCGAAGCGAAGGAGGCAAAGCCTCTTTATTGTTAGAAATATAGTTGAAAAATTAGAAGTATAGCATGAGGACTTTTATTATTGATAGCTTGTCATCATACGGTTTAAGCTACCACCATTTTCTAGATTAGTGAAGCCCATGGAGCCAAGAATTTGCATAGCATAGGCAGATCTAGCACCGGAAGCACAGTAGAGGATAATCTTACGGTCTTTGGCACCAAGTTCGCCAACACGATTTTGAAGAACATCAAGAGGGATGTTGACAGCTCCTGGAAATGCTCCAAAGAGATATTCGTCTTGAGTCCTAACATCGATGATTAGTGGTCCGCTTGTATCTTCAACTTTTGTGGTTTCTTCTTTAATTTCACTTTCTTCTTCTTGGCCACCAATGGTTTTCAACTCTAATTTAGGTAAGTGCACTAAGAAGTTCTTAGGTGTTACAGACCTTGAGTAATTTGTTAAACTTAGGAAACCACCGCTGATGTTAATAACATTTTCAAATCCTGCTCCAAAAAGAGTTCGAAGAGCCTGATGACCTTTTTTGCCTGTTGCATCGTAAACGAGTATGAGACGGTCAGTAGGGATCTGATTAAGTACAGATGGAAGAAGTTCTAAAGGTACATTGGAAGCTCCTTCAACATGTGCTTTTTTGTATGAAAATACATCTCTGACATCGATCCAAATTGGATTTTTACCTTTTAGGTAGTCATCGAGTTCAACGACTGTTAAGGAAGGTGAATAGCCAGACATACGGTTTTCTGCTACGAAGGCAGCCATGTTAATACCATCATTGGCATTACCAAGTGGTGGAGAATAAGCAAAATCAATGTCTGATAGGTCAGAAACAGTAAGCTTAGCAGCAATAGCGGTTGCAAGAACATCAAGTCTTCTGTCAGCACCTTCATAACCAGCTGTTTGTCCACCAAGAATACGGCCTGTTTCCCTATCATATACAACTTGGATAGATACCATTTTTGCACCTGGATAGTAGGTGGTATGGTGCTCCTTGTGAACAACGATAGCGTCTGCATTAAATCCTTCAGCTCTCGCTGCAGCTAAGGAAAGACCAGTGATACCTGCAACAGCTTCAAAGACTTTAACAATTGAAGTACCGATGGCACCCTTGTATTCTTTTTTGAAACCAAGTGCATTGGAAGCGGCAATCCTACCCTGACGATTAGCTGGTCCTGCAAGTGGGATACGAACTTTTTTACCCATGATACGGTGTTCAAGCTCAATCATGTCACCTGCTGCATAGATGTTATCATCGGAAGTTTTGAGACTTGAATCGACAAGAAGACCACCTGCTTCACCAAGTTCAAGACCTGCTTCTTTTGCCAATTGAAGGGTTGGACGTACACCGATGGACATAAGGACCATGTCAGCCTTTACTGAAGAACCATCATTAAGTTTAACATCGTTAGGACCGACTTCGGTAACGGCTTTTTCTGTATAAAGATCTATACCGTAGGACATAAGTTCTTCTTGGATGAAACCTGCTATCTCAGCTTCCATAATACCCATCACATGGGGCATCATTTCCACAACTGATACTTTCATGCCTCTTTTTGCTAAGGCTTCAGTCATTTCAAGACCGATGAAACCACCACCAACAACGACTGCAGTTTCAGGCTTCTGTTTGCTTATATATTCATCAATTGTATCCATGTCATCTAAGGTCCATAGTTGGAATACGTGATCTTGACCGGCACCGGGAAGGGGAGGGACGATGGGTTTTCCACCTTGGGCAAGAATAAGTTTGGTATATTCAAATGTTCTCTTGTGACCGGTCACCACGTCTTCAGTATGAACGATTTGGTTTTCCCTGTCGATTTCTGTTGCTTTTGTATAGAGGTGTACATCTGTTTGATATTGATCCTTGAAACTTTCGGGACTTTGTAAAATCAATTTGGATCGGTTTTTAATATCTCCACCGATATAGTAGGGAAGTCCACAGTTTGCAAATGAAATGTCAGGACCTGCTTCAAGGATAGTGATTTGCGCGTCTGAGGAAAGTCTTCTTGCTTTTGCAGCAGCTGTTGCACCGGCAGCAACACCACCTATGATGATGATTTTTTCCATTGTGATTCTCCTTTTTTGTTCGTTCTTTGGTAAATTTTAAACAATCAATGGTTGACGTCTACAATTATTGTTTGAAAGAGTAACCATTAATGTTATAATTTTCTTATATATATCCATATATGTTTTTCTGTATATTATTATATTACGATATAGTCATATAGTCAATAGTTAATTGTTATCAAAATGGCATTTGCTGGAATGTGTTTTTTGTGATGGTTATACAAGAGGCTGTTGGAATGTTTGCTATAGTTGCTAAATATGAAAAGGAGGATGTGTAATGTCGTTTAAAGGAGTTCCTAATATTGGTAAGACCTTGGAGAAGGAATTGGAAAGTATTGGAATTGAGAGTGTAGAAGACCTAAAGGCTCTTGGAAGTGTAGAGGCTACCAGAAGGATTGGAGCTAGTGGAAATGCTTGCTATAATAAGTTGTATGCTTTAGAGGGGGCTATTCGTGGGATTCGGTGGCATGATATTCCAAAAGAAGAGCGGGCTGTGGTGAAGGCAAAGTATGATAGTGAGTAATAATTAGGTAGGAGGAATAGATTTGGATAAAGTAGAAAGTTTTGAGAAATATATTAAGGAAAGTGGTATTTCTAAGAAAAGCTTAAAGCCAGAAGATATGGATGCCTTTTTATCAAGAGAAGAACTTGGTGTAGACGATATGTTGCTTATTTTTCGAGAGATGAAAGCTATTAATCGTGACGTATATGTTTATGGTTTGTCCCTTTTAGGACGATTAGGGGTTCTTGAAAGTATATATAGAAAGGCGTGTAAATTGGCTCCTGGCCAAGTACCAGAATATAGGTATCCAAGGGAGGGGCTTCCTATGAGTCAATTGCCGGACTTTGCCCAAGATATGACGGTATTTCTTAAGGAACATCTAGGAGAAAAAGCCTTGGAAGCTTTGACTGATAATCATCATGAAATTCCAGATGAAGCTTTTTTTTCAGAAAAGGAGTTTTATGAAAAAGCTGAAAGTCTAGAGGTATATCTTAAAGATCGTCATGAAAGAAAGGTAGCAGTTTTACAGGAACACTGTGACCAGGATAAGGTTTGGTTTGAACAGATTATTACTCAGGAAGTCGTTGACTATGTGAAAGATCATCCTGAGATGCTATCGGCAACATACAAAGATGGTTATTTGTATATTACTAAGATTCCTTATGATACAGTTGAATTTTTACATGGTACTAATGATATAGAAAAGCGATCAGCCTATTGCCACTGCGGATTGGCTAGGGCTGCAATAAAGTCAGGAAAAGAAATAGACGGTGATTGGTGTTATTGTAGTGCAGGCTTTGCCAAGCGTCCATTTGAAGTGATTATGGGAAAAGATCTTCATGTAGAGGTTCTTGAATCTGTACTAAAGGGCCATATGCGGTGTCGTTTTAGGGTGAAGGTTTAATCCGTATGATTAGATAGAATTTCTGACAAGGAGAAACCTGCCATAGATTAACTTGAATCGTATGACAGGCATGAACAAATGTTATTCACTTAAAAAAGTTATTTTCGGTATCCTGAAATACCACACGCTTCCATCCATTGGAGCTTGGATTCAGAAAGCTTTGCCAGATCTGGATCAGGCTGGCCATCTATTCTAATCAAATCGTCTTGTACTTTTTGTAAGTCGTTATAGGTTAGGTAGGGATAATCTGAATAGCCCATTTTTCCGTTTGGAAGAAAGGCATATTCTAAATTCCCACTATCCATGATCCATAGGTCTCTAGTTAATTTGATGCCAGTTAGCATTTTTTTTGCATAATCATAGTAGTTAGAATCGTGTTCCACTTCATAATAGCTTAAATAAATATGAATAGCTTGAAGTTGATGGTTGAGTGAAGAGTGGGTCTTGGTTTCTAGGTCTGGGTGGCTGTAGTCGCTGACTAGCCATCCAATATCAGTGCCGCTTGTAAAGGTAAAATGATTAGACCGGATATGATTTGTGTAATGGGTGATTAGCCTTTTATAGGCTTCTTGAAATTCCGGGTGTCCAAACTTGTTGTAAGCTAACAAATATGTTTCAATCATGTCAGCGTTAAAACGTGTGTCAAAAAAACCACCTTCTATATTATAAGTATCAAATAGCCATCGACTTTTAGGTAGAGAAGGAAAATAACCTTGAGTGTTTATGTTCCTTAATCCTGTAAAAAGAAGAGATTGGCCCATAAGATCTGAGGCTAGTGACCCCCCTGTTTTTACAAAGGAAGATGCAAGGTACATAGAAGGTATTTTCCAATAGGAATTTGAGGTGGATGGAATGTAGGAATCTGGGGATTTAAAATAATAGCCATCCAAAAGAATTCTGGCATTGTCGTCTAAATCATAAGCTGCCCAGATATCTTTGTTGCTTCCGTAATCAAAGTCAACGAGTTGCTTTGGTGACCCAACTCCCCACATGATTCCAAAAGTACCGGGATGTTTATCAAAAACATAGGTAATGCGCCAGCGATCCTCAAACTGTTTAATATATATGGAGGAGGCCCCTAGGCTTTGAACAGTTCCATCTTCCAGTTCTTCGTAGTTGTAACCTTGACCTAATATATAAGAATAGGCATCGGTATCAATAAAGAGTTTACTTCCTGTTGGTAACTTGCCATTTTTTAGAGGCTGTTCAATTAGCTTGCCGTTTTTGTAGTGGCGTAAGGTGCCTTCCTTACCTGGAATATAGAAGCTGGTTCTGTAATCTTTTATGTCGTCTAGATAGTCAATTTGTCTGCAAAAGTAGTAACCGTTCCCCTCGAATTGATAAGTGTTCTGGGTGTATCTGTAACCCTGCCCCTCAACAGGAGTTAGCATTTGCTTGATGTCATAAGGTTTTACGGCCCCAAGCTCGTCTTGAAAGCTAGGTCTGGTGGTTAAAGCTTGATTTGATGCCATAATGGGTTGATTTATAAAAATCACCATGGCTAACAACGATAGATATTTGCTCATACATACTCTCCTCATCAATGAAAATTTTAAGATCAATGAATGGTTAACTGATGAACTAATTATAGCTAGCCAGACAGATGATTTGGTCTACTAAAAGTAGACTTTTCTTATTTAGTTAAAAAAGGTATAATATAGTTAGGTTATAAAAGAGATATTTGGTTGAGAGGTGAAAAACTTGCATAAGACAGAACAGTTAATGGATTATTTGAAAAATAATACAAGTATTAACGATTTCTTTAACAAATTCAAAAAAGATTTTCATAATAAAAAGCAGATAGAAGTCTTGGAAGACCTGTTGATGGAGAAGAACCTGACCAAGACAGATATTATTAATCAAACACAATTATCTAGATCATATATATATAAGATCTTCGGTGGTGAGAAAATTCCGACGAGAGATAAACTACTTCAGATATGTTTCGCCATGAAACTTGAACTTGATGGGACTAACGAATTACTTCGTTTGTTTGCACATTCCAGTCTTTATCCAAAAGTGAAGAGAGATAGTATAATTATTTTTGCAATTAATAAACAAATGACAACTTTTGAGGTGAACGATCTTTTATGTGAGAATCACGAGAAGCCTTTGTTTCAACTTAATTAAAGGGGGAAATACAAGGAAGTATAAATCCTGTGTATTTCCTTTTTAATTGCTATATACATCGTCTACTGGTGTTTCAGGTGTGTCGTCTATTGGTTCAGTTGTGTCATCGATAGTCTCTTCTGGATTAGGTTCATCATCTGTAGGTTCTTCGTCGATAGGTGTTTTTGGTATGTCGTCGACTGTTTCTGGTATATCTGTTGTTTCTTTGGTCTTATCATTAGATGCAACTTCCATGTCATATGCTTTTTGCAGTTCAATTAGTTGGTCTTGTAAGTCTTGAATTTGGGCAGTTAAATCTTCAACAGTTTTTTGAAGATTGGTTGATGTCTCTTCTGATTTTGTTAAATTGTCTTGCTCAGCTTCTAGTGAGCTCTTATATTCGTCAAGGTCAGACTGGAGCTGAATGATGTCTCTGGATTTATTGAAAATTTGATTTTCTAATGTCTGTGACTGGTTATATTGGTATACATTCATTGCTATAGAAGCAATGATGACTAAGGTCATGATGAATAGATTTGTGAGTATCCATACTGACGGTAGTTTTTTTATACGCTCAATTTTCTTCAGTTCAGACTTTATTTCTGTGAAATTTTTATATCTTTCGGATGGTGAAAATCGTGACATCTTAAGTATGACTTTACTTAGTCTTTTGGATACTTCCTTGTTCTTGGTCATATTCTTGCTTGCATCAGCGGTTAGGGTCTTCGATGTTAAAGAATAGTACATTAAGGCACCTAAACTGAATATGTCGGATTGAACTGAGGACTGGTTATAGCCGAACTGCTCCGGAGCAATAAAGCCTGCTGTCCCAATCATAACTGTGTCCTGATTTTTACTTTCATCATACATGCGAATGGATTCTGTATCAATGAGAATAGCTTCCCTGTTATCATCGATTATAATATTCTTTGGTTGAATATCACGATAGATTAGGTGGCTTTTAGAGTTGTGTAAATAATCAAGGGAATTAATGAGACCTTTTGAAATACGTATACATTCATCTTCGCTTAGGACTCCTTTCTCTTCGATATATTCATAAAGGGTAACACCTTCCACATATTCTTTTACAACAATATAAAAATCCTGAAAAGATTCAATAAAGTATATTTTGCTGATGCCGGGAAGATCTAGATTAAGAAGGGTTTCGATATAGGTAGGACTTAACATATGCTTGTCAACGACTTTGATGACACGGTATGTATTACCATTGAGTTTGGCTAGGTAAACCCGTTTATTACCATCAAGAGGGTATGCGATTTCATAGTGGTCCGTGGACCGTTTATTTAGGAATGTTTCTATTTCTTGTCTCAAGTCCATCTTATCCTCCCTCTCACAAAAGTTGTCTCTATTTTACTCTATATGGGATTTTGCGTCAATGATAGGGGGCCAGATAGTAGGCTATAGTTTATTACAATATTCTTACGTAGCTTGTTATTAGGAGACCTAATTGGTAGAATTACTATGAGGTGATTTTTATGAGGGAAGTTTTTTTGAGAATTATATTGTATATAGTTTTGGTTTATATTATCTTTCAGGTTATCATTAGCATACGTAATCTTTATCAGGGTTTAGGTGAATATACGAGAAAAATAGATAGATATCAAAAAGGTGATGGTATTTGGCTTATATTGAGTGCCTATTTATTGAGTTTTTTTAGAGTAGTTAACCTTGGTTTTATACATATCAAAGTTCCCCATAGTATTCCCATAAATTCTTATAGAGACATATATATGATTCCTTTTACATGGATTAGGGAGATTATTGCATTGGATCGATTCCATGCCTTTGTAGAAGGCCAAAGTTATCGGTCTTTTATCTGGATGCAGATTTTAGAAAATATGGGGGGACTAATTTTATTATTGCTGCCATTGGTCATTATATTTTTCATGATATGGTCAGGAAGATGGTTAGGTTTACTGGTAGCTGAAGTAATTACAGGACTGGCTTTTGTCTTTAATTACCCTTATTTTCTTGGGGATGGGTTATTAATTGTTGCCGTATCCTATCTAATATGTAAACTTGTTAGTCTCATAGTCAAAAAGAAGTATAAAAAGTCTTGGGATATAAAATGGAAATATGGATTTCTTGTAAGTCTTATACTAATTAGTGGAATTCTTTTGACTGATGTTAGTAGTCAAAGTCCAGATTCTAGGGAAGTTGTAGAAGCCATTGATCTTGATGAGTCATATACTTTCTATAATGGTTTAGTTAAACTTAATTTAAAACGCCTAGAACTTGTCACCAACAATAATGGCGACAGGAGTATAAGATTTGTTGGGCAACAAGAGATTGATCCAAGTTTGAACAATATTTTTGGAGAAGATGTTAGAAACGATGTTGGCATTACTTATAAGTATAATTATTATGGAGTATCTTACCTTATAGGAATTGACCAATGGTTAGGTGATGAAGGGCTTTTGAATGTTAGTGCTGGTAACGGGGAAGATAGCTATCTTGATTTTTACCGTAATTCTGCCCTTAAACTTAATGAAGATGAGAGTCAATCATTTTTTGATTTTCTTGGCGTTGAAAGTCTGAACCTATCTTTGAGCAAGGAAGATATGGAAGCGTTTGTCCAAGTGATATCTATAGAAGCTGGTAAAGACGCATATCCATTTGTAGAGTATACATATAAGGTTAGGAAACTTGATGGCCACGTGTTAGATGTTTATACTGGTTTGTCAGGAACTGATAGTGAAGGAAGAGAGATTGAATTTTATAGGAAGGATCCTGTAGTCGTTGAAGATCAGGCTAATTATCAGATCGTAAAAGTGATTGCCTATACCTCTGAGGAGGAAGTAAAAGAAGAGGAACTTGAGAATAGTAAGGTTACCATATATAGCGTAAGTAAAAATATAGAAGGATTAAGCACCGACATATGTTTGGTGATTAAAGATGAAGAGGACTTGAAGTGAAGAGGTTTAAAGGAAAGAGATGAGGAAGATATAGATGTTTAAGAGCATTGGTATAAAAGCAAGGTTTGTTGTAATTGCATGGGTGATCTTGTTATTAGGTGTTGCATGTAATTCAGGTGATGAAATCTTAGGAGCGAATGATAAGACCAGTGATAAGAGTGCTAGCGAGGAAGTTGTAACTAAGGAGAATAATAAGGATATTGTTTTCCCATCTATAAAAATGACAACTGTCAATGATGATCTCAAAGCAAGATTAGATGATTACAGTATTGAACAGTTTACAGGAAGTTTTTATATTGAAAATACTGATGAAGAAAGTCTGGATATGTCCTTTAGGATTGAATTAGGTCCAGATCTGATTATCACTGAAGCAGATGTGGTTACCCCACCTCTTATTGTGTTTGGAAATGAGGATGAAGAAGTTGTTTTTCATTTGGAGAGTGGTGAAAGAAAGAAGATAAAACTAACGAGTGTGGATTATCAAGTATATCCAAGCGTAAGATGTGTGAAACAAGCTCTTGTTGGAACTTTGGATGCTCTTGTGGTAATTATAAATGGAAAAGTATATTATTTGAATGAAGTTGATGGATTAGTATTAAATGATATGGAACTTGATTCTTATAAAGCTATCAAGGAAAGAGCTATGAATGAAACAATTAAGTATCAGCTAGAGGATCAAGTAAAAGAACTAGAGGATCAAGTCCTGTCTCTCAAATCAATTATTGATGATTATAAAAACATGGAAGACAATGATTATATAGTAGACTATAATGGACAAAAGTGGCCAAGGGCAATCGGTATAAAGACTTATAATGGAAGCCTTCCAGTTCATGTCTATCCAAATGAAATATCACCGACTGTAGAACTTTTTTATGAAGGACAAACGGTTGATGTACTTGAATATGTTTGGTCTTATGATTGGGATGATGAAGTCGCAGATAAGGGTACTTGGTTTATTATTATGAACTCTGCTGGAAATATAGGATTTGTAAAAGAAGAAGGAATTAGCGATTATGAAGGCGAAACGAAGAAAGAGGAAATGATTTTTTATGATGTGACAGAAGCTATAAAGGGCTGTACATTAGGTGACCGTATTGAAAAGCTAATTGGAAGTTTGGATCAGGACTATCTTCCTTTCCATGAAAATGGTAAATTTTATGGATTTTTAGACCAAGACGCAGTAAAAGCTATGGATGACGAAAGGTTTGATCCTTTTAGTGCAGGGGGTGAGATGACAGTGTTTGTCGATGAATTGAAGCATATTACCAGTATGCGTATCAGTTCTTCGTTATATCAACTGGATAGTGGTTATGGAGTGGGATCACATGCTATGGATGTCAAAGCCTATTATGATGAATTATATCCACTTTATATTAGAGAACAGGATCCGTCATATCAACCAAATGAAAACCCTCCTTTTACCTTGGACTATCAAATTGGAGAACATGCAGTGTTAAGCTTTTACATTGATACTGAGGTCCTGTCAGATGAGAGTTTGATTAGTGGAGTTACATTTAATAAGGCCCCGATTTACTATTAAGTTGATATACAGTTTGAAAATATTGAAGAGTATAGTCTGAGGATTATACTCTTTTTGTCATTGTACAGAAATCTGTTATATAATAGTGGTGTAGAAATAATTAGGGAGGAAATTAAGATGACTATTACCAATCGAACCTACATCGCCATTGACCTGAAATCTTTCTACGCCTCCGTAGAATGTTTGGAAAGACAGTTGGATCCCTTGACGACCAACCTGGTTGTGGCAGACGGAACTAGGACTCAGAAGACAATATGTCTTGCTGTGACACCCTCTCTTAAGGAAATTGGAGTTAAGGGAAGACCCAGGCTTTTTGAAGTGAGTCAGAAGGTAAAAGAAGAAAATATTAGGCGAAAGGAAAGGGCTCCCCATGGTCGTTTTGAAGGCTCTTCCTACAATAAAGTTGAATTAAGTCAATCTCCTCAATTGGAATTGGATTTTATAACAGCTACACCACGTATGGCAAAATATATAGAATACAGCACAAAGATATATAATATATACCTTAAGTATGTAGCTCCTGAAGACATCCATGTTTATTCTATTGATGAAGTTTTTATGGACATTACTCAATATCTTCCAACAGCGAATATGACTCCTAGGGCATTTGCAAAAAAGATACTGAAGGATGTAGATGAAAGTATAGGAGTCACAGCTACATGCGGGATTGGGACCAACCTGTATTTATCTAAAATAGCAATGGATATTGTTGCTAAGCACATACCTTCTGATAAGGACGGTGTTCGGATTGCCCAGCTGGATGAGATGTCCTATAGAAAGTTATTATGGACTCACCGGCCATTAACAGATTTTTGGAGGGTTGGAAGAGGTTATACTAAGAAATTGGAAAGTCATGGGATCTATACCATGGGTGATATTGCCAGATGTTCCATTGGTGATAAGAAGGAGTATTATAATGAAGACCTACTTTATAAGATTTTCGGCATTAATGCAGAACTCCTGATCGATCATGCATGGGGGTATGAGCCTTGCACAATTGCTGACGTAAAAGCCTATAAACCGGAAACCAAAAGCATTGGTTCAGGACAGGTTTTGCAATATCCCTATACCTACGAGAAGGCTAAGCTTATTGTTCGTGAAATGACGGATTTATTGGCCTTAGATCTTGTGGATAAAGGAATGGTTACCGATCAGATCGTCCTGCATGTTGGATATGATATTGATAACCTCACAAATCCTGAAATAAAGAAAAAATATAAGGGTCCTGTTAAAACTGATTACTATGGGAGACAAGTACCTAGACATGCTCATGGAAGTGTTAATCTGGAAAAGAAAACTTCGTCAACTAAGTTAATTATTGATGGAGTTATGGACTTGTTTGAACAGATTGTTAACAAAGATCTATTAGTAAGACGTGTCAACCTTTCAGCTAATCATGTGGTTAGTGAAAGTGAAGCCGCCAGAGAAAAGGAATCAGGACAGATGGATCTGTTCCAGATTTTTGATGAAGCAGAAATTGATGAAAATGAAATACGCGCCCTTGAACGTGAGAAGAAAATGCAGAAGGCTATTCTTGATATAAAAAAGAGGTACGGTAAGAATGCTATTGTCAAAGGAATGAACCTTGAAGAAGGTGCTATGACCATGAACAGAAATAAACAAATTGGTGGTCATAAGGCTTAGTAGATTAGCTAGTAGATCCATGCTTGGAGGTGAAGGAAGTTCATGATTAAAGATGACAAAGATGAATCCCGTTATGATGATATTGTAGACATGCCTCGCCATGTCTCAAAATATAGAAAACACATGCCAATAGCTGACAGGTCCGCTCAGTTTTCACCTTTTGCAGCCTTGACAGGATTTGAAGGTGCGATTTCTGAAACATCCAGATTGACTGATCAGAAGATAGAGCTGACAGAGATGGCTAAAGTTAGGTTAGATGAAAAACTTCAGATGATACAGGAAATAGGAGGCCGTAAGAAGGTGGAAATTGAGTATTTTGTTCCAGATGAACATAAGTCAGGAGGCCTCTATAAAGTTGTAAGTGGAGTAATATGGAAAATTGATGCCTATGAACGACTAGTAATTATGGATGATGGTTGTAAGCTTATCCTTGATGATATTATAGATATACGAGGAGATTTTCTAGGGGTTCTGGAAGAATAACTTCCTATAAAAGATAACCACAGGAAGATTGACATAGAGACTGGTCGCTATTTAACTATATGGCGACGTATGTCAGAAGGCAAGTACATGATAGAACTTGACATGGGTAACTGAGATGAATGATGGAGAATAATTGATAAGATATGATTATTAAAAGCACAAATTAATTATGTTATACTGAAAACGGAAAGTAAGCATATGTTTTCTGGAAAGTGGTGTGGGATGAGTAACCTAAAAGAAAGTGTAAAAAAACGTCTGTCAAGACCCTTTATGACAGATGACATATATACTTTTATTGCTAGGAATCAGAGGATTTCTCTGACTATAGTTCTTGTTTTTTATATTGTATCTCGAATAATGTCTGTTCTGACAGTAGGACTAAGCTATGGTGCAATAAGTGATGGTGAGTTTTTTGCTAAGATTGTATTTCATCTTAGTTTTCTTGTATTGCTATTTATTGGACTTAGACTTGTGTATCATAATAAGGAAAGTATATCTATAGGAATTATAGTGATATCCATGGTGGCTACTTTTATCTTTTTCTTATTTAATCAGCCTGAAAATAATGTGATTTTTATTATGTCCTTATTTGTTCGATTGCTTTTCATACAAATGGTCATGCAATTTGTGTTTCACAATACTAAGGTGAATATGATTGTATTCATTATCTCATGTGTTCTTGTTTTTTATTTTGCTAAGGACGTTCTACCTTTTACTATAGAAAGTGATGAAGGGTTTGATCAGTTTTTTATAACTACAGTCATATATGGAATGACCCTATTTATACTGTTTATACTAGCGATTAATATTCAGTATCAGAAAATTGTGCGATTTATCAAGCAACTTACCTATGTAGATTATAATCTTGGTCTCTTTAATGAAAAACAATTAGCCTTTGACTTTGATGAGATGATAAGAGAGAAGGATTCTGTGGTATTTATTGCTGTTTATATTACCAACCTTTTATCAGCTAATCGGCAAATAGGACATAAAGAGATTCAGTATGAATTTCTTATGAGAGTTAAAGAGTTAAAGGAAATTCTTAAAGGCACTTCTAATTTGTATAAGTGGGAGGGCCCAGTTCTTATATTTAATCTTAGTGATGAAGCAGGTCGACTGGATGAATTTGTTGAAAAGATTAAGTTGGTTTTCAGTAGATATAAGAAGTTTGACCAAGGGAAGATTAATTTTCATACGAAAATTTTAGCGACTGTCTATCCTCAGGATGGGCAAACTGTAGACCTTATATTGAAGAATTTAAGGGTGCTAAAATATTCTTATCATAAAATACAAGACCAAAGAACTGACGTTATTTGGTTCAATGAAGAACTATATCAAAAAAGTCAAAGGATCTTGGTCCTCGAGAAAGATATCCATGATGCTGTATATGAAAAACTTATACAGATTAAAATTCAACCTAAAATTGATATTAAGCATGATGAAAAAGTTTTTGGAGGTGAAGTTTTGGCTCGTTGGAAACACGAGACCTATGGTTATATATCCCCGCTTGAGTTCATACCGATTATTGAAAGGGAAAATTTAATGGATCGGTTTACAGAGTTAATCATTGATAAAACCGAACCTGTTATAAAGAATCTTAAGGAGAAGGTTAACCAAGAGGTGAATTTGGCTGTGAATATTTCGGCTACTTCTCTTTTTAGTGGATTTATTAACGACCTTTTAATTTACCGTTTGACAGATGAACAAAAGGGGACCTATAAGGGTACAGAACTGGAGTTAACTGAGCATATACTCTTTGAGTTAACAGAATCTAGTAAAAGATTTATTAGAGAACTAAAGCAATATGGCTACTTAATATCTATTGATGATTTTGGGACTGGCTTCAGCAATTTTGAATACCTACAGCAAATGGAAATTGATTTCCTTAAAATTGATAAACGATTTATTGATGAAATGATAATTAATGAAAAATCTCGACATGTCGTCGATGCGATTATTAAGATGGCTCATACACTTGGAGTTGAAGTTATTGCAGAAGGTGTTGAAACAGCTGAACAAAAAGATATTCTAGTAGAAATAGATTGTGATTATGTTCAAGGTTATTATTATTCCAAACCTTTAGAACCCACGGATTTTGTGGACTATGTTTTTAAGCATGGTGCAAGGGAATGATATAAAAAGGTGATTATTATATCGACTATGTCAACATTGAAAGGACCAGTGCTGTGTCTCGTACTAGCTTCCCTATACTGAAATAAATGTTGATACTGAAAGAAATATTGATACTGAAAGAAATAAGGAGTTTACTGAGCAGGCTTCTTATTTCTTGTTTTATTAGCAGTGAATCTGTTAGAATAATTATGAGGTGAAGAGTATGAAAAAAATATGTATCTTTCTAATATTCATATTGTTGTCCCTGATTTTTTCAGCCTGTGAATCAGAAGAAGAAATACCTCTGGAGGATAATAATAAGGAGTCCAAGCCAGTAATAGATGAAGATCAGACAAATAGGTCTAGCGATGATAGTGAAGAGACCGTGCAAACTTTTGATGTATCTGATTATATTAAATCAGACCAATATATAGATATATCTATTATTGAAGATGGTTTTGGTGACTTTAAAGGCAAGCTGTATTTACTTGGTCAAGAATATGATCAATTATATTTTATGAAAACTCGAAGTGATGGAAATACGACATATTTAAAATTTCTTGTGGTCGACCAATTTTTTGAGAAGGTATATTCTACAGGGCAAGGAAGTCTAAATGGTGTTATCAAAGAAGAGGCTAAGCCCCAATTTGTGTTGGATAATATGGTTTTTGGAAAAAATATAGTCATATTGTATGTAGAGGATACGGCCATATGCCTTAATGTTGATGGGGACGTGATTTACAGGGAAAAAATACCAATGACACCAGAAGACGTTTCAGAAGATAAGGATGGAAGGTTTGCTTTTATGGACATTAGCGGTCAGATTAGTGACTGGCGCATAAGCAATGACCAAAGATATGTGGCTTATGTTGACGATGAAGGTGGTAAAGTATATGACGTATTAAGACAAGATAGTCATACCATTGCTCTACATGATGAGGGCGGAAGGCTTGAAATAGATAGGCTCTTTGGTGATGACCAATATATTCAACTTCGAACAAGCTTTTCAGATAAGTCATCCCTTTATTATCTCCATAATTTTCATAGTGGACTTACTACAGAGGAAGCCTATGATAAGGATGAGGATTTGGAGAAGAGGGCTGAGTTGGTTAGTTTTATACAAGAAGTACCCTACCATGAAATTGTAGGTATAGCAGATGAAACTCTTTTGGTCCTCATTGGTCCGAGTGAAGATCAAGCAAGCTTAATTGGTGTCTCTTCTTTTCCCTATCTTGCAGATAAGGATTTAACACCTGTTTCAGTAAGTTTAAAAATACTTACACAAACTATTGAATTTCAAGTGGCACCAAAGGAAGAGCTACCTATGTCTCATTGGTCGGACCGACTGGAAATCACTTTTCTTGGCGTTCAAGATGATGGTTTAACGTCTGCCTTGACTAGTTTTTTTGGTCCGAACAGCGTAACCCTTGAGTCAGATAATACACTTGTCACTATATCTTTGGAAGATTTAAAGACTTTCAACTTGGACAGAAGAGCTTTTCAAAAGGCTGGCTATATTCTTAGTGAAGACGTTGATTTGGTCTTTGAACCTATTGACCTAGATTATAACTTGATCCGATGGAATAAGGACATGACAGAAACTATGCTTTTGTCCAGTGGGATTGTTGATGATTATATTAAGGTGGAATTAGTTTTTAATAAACCAGTTAATCAGGAAGATATGGAAGCCACGCTTAATCGTAATATTCTTTATGAAGAGGATTATCTTCAAGAGGATATATCAGGTATATCTAAACCTTCTATGACATTTGAATGGAAGAGTGATAGGGAAGTGATTATAGAAGTTACTCAAATGGAATCAGGGGTATATTATGGGATTACGCCTAATGGATATAAAGATGAAAATGGAAAAACTTACTTCAATTGGCAAAAGTCACATCAATCTTTTGGTGGTTTGCGAGATTATACGGGTGGGATTTATGTTTTACAAAAGATTAGCAGTGATTCTTTAAGCTTAGTTGAGTATGATGTAAAAAAGGAAAGTGAAAAAGAAATTGCCAGCTTGCAACATTATAGGTTTAATGTCGGATGTGTCGTAGATCAACTAGTCCATCTAGCTACAAGTGAAGAGTATGGCTACTATTCCTTTATCTATGATATGGGAAAAGATCGTTTGTACGATGAGGACATGTATATATCTTACCGTAATGATGGCTTTACTTCAAAGGACCAGGTCTATATATGTGGTCCTCAGTCAATCCTTCGATTTGACAAAGATGAGGAGGCTTTAATTCCCGTTTATGAAATTCCGAGCCAGTATGTGAATATCTTTACTATATCAAAGCATCCTAGTAAAGACCTCTATGTCTTGTTGGTTGCGGAAGAAACATATGGAGAATTTTCCTTGCTGACCCTTGACGAAGACTTTAAGCTTATTGGGGAAAACCATATGGATTATCATAGGTCGGGGTTTTATGGTATGATTCAAGAAATATATTGGACTGGTGATAGGTCCATAGGCATTTGTGGTGGTGTCAATGATATTGATACAAACACTCAAATGATTAGCAAGATATACGATATATATACGGGGGAAATTATCAAAGACTTCCCAGACCAAATAATCTTCAGCGTGTCACCGAAATACGATTATATTATCATGCAGGATAGGAACAAAGAAGGCGCCATGTATGTTTATAATCAGGATTATGATTTTTTATATGAAAAACAGGTTTCCTATATGGATGAGTCTGCTGCTTGGTATGGAAGTGTAGCTATCTTTCAATATACAGATATTTGGTATGATGATACCCTCTATCTAAATTTAGATGGTGAGAACATTATCCGTAAATGGAAGGTAAATAATGATGAGGAAGCCTTTATTGAGCTACCCTATGAAAGGTTTGTCATGATTGATGTTCTGGGTGAAGATCTATTTAAGCTCTTCCTTAATGTGGATCCAATACATCGGTCAGAACCTTTTTGGAGCTAGAATAGTGAACAAAGTAAAAGTAAGCGAGCTCTTGATGATGGAGTTTTTAACTAGTGTATAATGTAAATAGTTTGCAAGTAGAATTGCAAAGTGTAGTCTGGATTGGAGGTGTCTTCATTGAAAAATATTAACCTAGTTAACAAGATCTTAAAGATAATTGTGGGCTTGCTGGGTCTGGGTATCATTTACTGGGTCAGTCGTGTCAATTACTTGTTTTTTCATGCAACAAGTGAATTTTTTTCAATTACCATAGCAATAACTATTTTTATTATTATTTATAATGGTCGTAAGTATATCAATAATAACTACCTGTTGATTATTGGTATGTCTTACTTATTTGTTGGCATTTTTGATTTTCTGCATACGCTTGGTTTTAAAGGTATGCATATTTTTACTGACTATAATTATTATGCTAATCAGTTATGGATAGCCGGCCGTTTTTTTGAAAGTAGTATGCTTCTTTTGGCTGTTCTTTCTGTAAGGTGGAAAAAAATTTTCTCATATCGTTTTCTGCTAACAGTGATGTCTTTGGTTACAGCTGCCTTTCTCATTAGCATATTTCCGACGGATATATTTCCAGAGTGCTTTGTGGAAGGTTATGGGCAGACTAGTTTCAAGCTTATAAGTGAATATGTGATTATTGTCGTTCTTGGATTTACGTCATATCTTGTTTATCGATACAAAGATTTATTTGGTAAGGATATTTTTACAACCTTAGAGGCATCCCTTATCTTGACTATTTTTTCTGAGCTATGTTTTACCTTCTATAATGACAATTATGGTGTGTTAAATATGCTAGGACATATGTTTAAGATTCTCTCCTTCTACTATATTTACCATGCTGTAATTGTGAAAGTTATTAGAGAGCCTTATGATACAATCTTTAAGGAGTTGACAGAGATGAAGGATCGGTTGGGCATTGAAAATGAGGTTTTACATGAGGAAGTGAATGAGGACCCATTAACTGGTATATATAACCATGGATATATGATGGATCGTGTTGAAAGAGAGATTATACGATGTAAGGAAAAGGGTGGAACGTTTTCCTTGCTCTTTATTGATATTGATGATTTTAAAGGTGTTAATGACCGATTAGGTCATAAGGTTGGTGATCAGGTAATTAAAGAATTTGCAGGTATACTTAAGGAACATTGTCGCCACGGTGATTATGTTGGACGAGTGGGTGGCGATGAATTCTTAATGTTACTTTTAGATACGAATGTAGACTTAGCTAAGGGTATTGCAGAAAGAGTGAATGATAGCATCCGTGAGTATAGGTATAGCGGTGATGAGAAGATAACAGCCAGCGTAGGCGTAAAGGAATATTCAGGCGAAGAATGGGACATGTTGATTGACTTGGTGGATAAGCAGATGTACTTAGCAAAGAGAAAGGGTAAGAATCAGATTAGTTTTTGAAAGATAATTATGTCTACCAGTAATTAGTTGTTTTACTAGTGGAGAAAGAACTATAAACTTCAAATAATATATAAAAGAACTTTGAAGAAAAGGTGACTTGAGTTATAATGTAAATATGCTCCTATAGCTCAGCTGGCAGAGCGCTTCACTCGTAATGAAGAGGCCAGCGGTTCGAATCCGCTTAGGAGCTTTTGCATACCATGAGAAAGACTGTGTCTATGAAATGACGACTGTGACGAGGAGATACGAGATGAAGAATCCAATTGCAATATGTCAATGGGTATTACCTGAGCCAGACAATAAACCTTTTCATCAAGCAGCTGGTCTTGGCATTGATGGTTTGGTTATAGAATTTAAGCGTGAGGGTCAAGATTCTTTGAAAAAGAAAGAGGTCCGTCAGCAAATAATGGAGGCATCTAAGGATAGTGGAGTATATATACCGACACTAGCTATTAATGCCTTTATCAACAAGGGTCTCATCCATAAAGAGAACCATGGTGAGTTGTTGGAGATTAGCCATGAAGCAATTGAAATTGCATCTGAAATGGGTATTAGAAAACTTCAGATTCCTTGCTTCCATAAGAGCCTGATTCATAATGATGATGATGTGGATAATGCCATAGAATTTTTTAAGTCCTGTGTGAAACTTGGTGAAGAAAAAAACATTATAATTGGTTCAGAAAATGTAATGACCATTAATCAGAATCTGAAGGTTATTAGTGAAGTGGATTCCAAGTACTATAAACTTCTTTTTGATACCCAGAATCCTTGGCGAATGATGAATCAGGACGGTGTAAGGATTGCAGGAAGTCTTAAAGATTATGTTTGTGAAGTTCATGCTAAAGATTCAGAATATAAGCTTGCTAGCAGGGAAAAAGCTTTTCAGCTACTAGGTGATGGCGATGTGAATTTTTATGGATCCATGAAGTATTTTCATGATATAAAGTTTAAGGGTTATATTGTTTTGGAAAGCCCATATGTATTGTCTAAAGAGTTCCCGCCACTTGTTGCCATACGTGAGGACATAAGTAGGATTCGGATGATATAGTGACATCCTTTGTTTTCATATTTAGAATGAAGTAAAATTGTAAGAGGTGGAAGATGATTGTTTCATGTAGCAGGAGAACGGATATACCGGCTTTTTATAGTGAATGGTTTATGAATCGTTTGCGTGATGGTTATGTATGCGTTAGAAATCCTTATAACCACAATCAAATATCCAAGATATATTTGTCTAGAGAAGTAGTGGATTGCATCGTTTTTTGGACTAAAAATTCTGGGCCTATGATGAAGGATTTGGATGAGATTCATGAGCTGGGGTATGAATATTATTTTCACTTTACCATTACACCCTATCAAACAGACATTGAGCCGGGACTTAAAGACAAAAAAGAGAGTGTCAAAAACTTTATTAGATTGAGCGAGAAGATAGGAAAAGAAAAGGTTATTTTACGATATGATCCTATTCTATTTACACCAAAATATACGATAGACTATCATGAAAAAGCCTTTGAAAAACTGTGTAAACAAGTTGGTATGCACACGAAAAAAGTGGTTATTTCCTTTGTGGATCATTATCGAAAAAATCATAAGAAACTTATAGAAGCTGACATACTTGAACCTGAGGAAAATCAGGTAAGAGATCTTTCTGTTAGGTTAGTTAAGATTGCAAGTCAGTATGGGCTATATCTTGAAACCTGTGCTGAAAAATATGACTTGGCTGACCTGGGTATCAAACATGGGGCCTGTATAGATGGTAGTTATATAGCAGAGCTTATTGGAAGTAAACTTATTAATGAGAATAGGAAGGATGGTAATCGTGCGTTATGTGGCTGTATGGAATCCATTGATATTGGCCAGTACGATACCTGTCTCCATGCTTGCACCTATTGTTATGCTAACATCAGCGATAGGCTTGCTAAACAAAATAATGGAGAACATGATCCAAAATCTGATATACTTATAGGCCGGATTGGTCGAGAAAATATCACAGTAAGAAAAGGAAATATATCTTTTCGCAAGGACAAAGATTTGTGCCAGCAGGCCTTACTGTAATCAATAGAGAGACATAATGTGAAACATATGAATTTGACTTACGGAATGAATAGAGAGGTAGATAATGAAAACATTTAGCCCGTATAAACTTGGAAATATAGAACTAAAGAACCGATTGGTTATGCCACCAATGTGTATGTATTCTGGAACCTTAGATGGAATGGCAACAGAATTTCATTATACTCATTATGAAACTAGGGCTGTCGGAGGAGCAGGTCTCATTATTGTAGAAGCAACAGGAGTTACGCCCAATGGTCGTATTTCTGACCATGATCTTGGTATTTGGAGTGATGAGCATCTTCCTGGTCATACTGAAATAGCTAGGAGAATTAAGAAAAATGGGGCTTGTCCAGGGATTCAGATTGCACACGCTGGTCGTAAAAGTGAGGCTGTGGATACTATGCCTGTAGCGCCAAGTCCTATTCCTTTTAGTGAAAAATACAGAACACCTATAGAACTCACTCGAGAGGGTATTGATGAAGTTGTTAAAGCCTTTGTAGATGGAGCAAGACGGGCAGTAGAGGCCGGTTATGAAATGATTGAGATACATGGTGCCCACGGTTATCTAAACCATGAGTTCCTGTCGCCGGTAACCAACTTACGAAAAGATGAATATGGTGGAAGCTTGGAAAACCGATGTCGTCTATTGAAAAGAATTATAAAAGAGATTAAGGATGCCATTCCTGATCAAGTAGCCTTAGCTCTTAGGGTATCTGCTTCAGACTATGCACCAGAAGGTATTGATGGTGATGAAATGGTTCATATCATAAATGAAGTTAAGGAAGGCCTTGATATTATTCATGTTTCATCAGGTGGTACTTTGCCAGTTAGGATGAATGTTTATCCTGGCTATCAAGTCCAGTTTGCTGAAAAAATCAAGAAAGCTTGTGGTGTGGATACCATAGCAGTTGGTTTGATTAACAGTTTGGACATGGTTGAGGAAGTTCTTCAAAATGAAAGAGCTGACTTAGTAGCCCTTGGCAGGCTCTTACTTCGTAATCCGTATTTTCCATTACAAGCGTATGCGGAAGCAGGTCTTAATGAGGCTATACCTCCTCAGTATCAACGTGGTTTCTAGTTGAAGTATATCAATTTTAAGAATTATTTGTTATGAATGATATAAAAGCTGATTTAGCTATAAGGCTAAATTGGCTTTTTTTATCTATTGCTAAGCGAACGCGACAAAGTCGTTTTGTTCATCTAAAAACAAAAGATTTTGACATTAAAAAAAGGTTTACAATCCGAAGATTGTAAACCTTTATCATTGTCTGAATTATTCAGCAACAATATTCTCAGCTTGTGGGCCTTTTTGACCTTGAACAACTGTGAAAGTAACGCTTTCGCCTTCTTCTAAAGATTTGAAACCGTCTTTTTGGATTTGTGAGTAGTGAGCGAATACGTCAGTTCCGTCTTCTGCTGTAATAAAACCAAATCCTTTGTCGCCGTTAAACCATTTTACTGTACCTTTAGTCATTTCTTTTTCCTCCGAAATTTTATTTTACCTAATTGTTCAAATGTTTAAAAATTTCGTGATGAAAATCCATAAAGGTCTATCAAAAAACTTCTATTCAATTTATAACTTTTAAGCTCATTTAGTATATCATGCTTTAAAAAATAAAACAAGTAAAACTTTTGGAAAGTCATAAATTTACTAAACAGCAGGAATCTTTTTTATGTGCTTGATGTTGTTTGATGGTCTAGGTGAGGATTACCTTTAACATAATTCATATCTACAAACTCTTCAGCATGGATATTAAAAACCTGAACCAGTATCTTGTATTGCATTTTAGCTTCTGCTTCGTTGCAAAGAAGAAATATTGTGGTGAAGACATCTTTGTAATTCTCGTTACCTAGTCTTAAAAGAGCAACAGCCTTTCGATTGAGAAGGTCAAGGAGATGGGTTCTTTTTATTCGAATATCATTCATGGACATGAGGCTATCCACGGTTTCCAAAACTTTCATATATTCGTTTCTTCTATTATAGACATAGGATAGGTTAATATGAGCGACAACAAAATAGTCGTTTTGTCGATTGCTGCGGTTGTTGATGAATTTTAGACGGTTAATGATGGTTAGAAGTAGGTCCTCAGATTTTTGAAATTCATGGTCTTGGCGGTAGATAACAGCTAATATCATAGCGATTTGGATTTCTATATAATAGAGTTTCTTATCACCAAGGAGCTCAGCCTTATTTCTTGAAAAGTAGTAGAGGAGCTGCTCTAAAAAAGCTACATTATGTAAAGAGTATTTAATAGTAAAGAATTTTTGATATCTAAAGGATTCAAGGAATTCAAGGAATTTCATATTGTTTGTGGATTTTTGGGTGTCTTGTAGATACTCTTTTTTGATGTCATCAATTAAACTTTCGATTTTGGCTAGGAAGCCGTCATAATCAAAAGTGTTAATCAGGTTCTGCATATCATCTAAAAATTCTTCTGAAAAAAAGTCAGTATTGGTCCTAGAGTGAATAAGCTCATAAACCAAATCTGCCTTGTAAAGTTCGGAAAGACGCTCTAGTGTAACCAAGCGAGGTTCTCTATGGCCATTTTCTAAAAGCCTCTGGGTTTCTATTGAAATACCAGTTAGACAATAAACAGTCTTTTGAGAATAATTCATTTTTTTCCGATGGTTCCTTATAATATTTCCAAATTTAACATAATCAAATGACATGATGAACCCCTATGTAATGTGGTGTTTTTTTAGGTTTAAATCCTATTATGCTTTTATTATACCATCAATTACAGTTGAACAGGAGGTTCTATGAAGAAGATTTTAGTTACTGTAGTCGCAGTTTTGTTAATGATTAGTGCAATTGGTAGTAATGAAATTAGTGAGCAAAATCTTTTGACTGACGGAGAAGACTTCACGATAACAACTGGTTAGAAGGCCTAAGATGACTTTTGTAAAGGAGAAATCATGCTGTTGGCATTTAGATGTCGGGATTATGATGAGATGGTAGCTGTGGCAAAAGAAAAAGGCCTAAGCTTAGGAGAGACAATAATTGAAGCGGTGCGAACCGTGAGAAGGGACCCAAACTGTTATTCCAATCCAAAAGTACTAGATGAGTACAACTTGATGAGGCAGGTTACGATAGACATGGAGCATCAAGATTTTCAGAAGGTTTTGATCCATGCTGATTTTCAGAATGTAAGTCTTGAAACATACATATTCGGTGCTGTCATGATGCTAAAATGGATGGAAAATTGCAGCTAATATAAAGGGTATGAGAGGGCATGGTCTGGCGGCCATGTCATTCTTTTTATATAGGAATATTTAATGTTACTACTTAACAAACAATAACCTTATGATATAATCAGAATATGAACTATTGTTTTGGGCCATATTGTTTTGGGCCATATTGTTTGATGAAGATAGCTAGCATGGAGGTAAGACCTTGAATTTTCAGAATGTATCTGTCAAAAAAGCTTTAATATCTGTAATTAAATCTATAGATTTATATAATTATCTGCTGAAAAATCATCATAGGCGGACTGCAATTATTGCCTATCAGCTAGGAAATCGTATAAAAGATAAATCTGTGAATCTGAATCTTTCTCATTTGGTTTTAGCAGCTTCTCTACATGATGTTGGTGCTTTGAATATTAAAGAGAGGGACCAGCTTTTACATGTGGACGTTGAGGACCCATCTCATCATGAAAAACTTGGTGCTTATATGCTGGAAGGCTTTGAACCATTTAATGAGGTTAGCAGAATCATATATCACCATCATATTAACTATAAAGATGTCCTTACCCATAAGGTTGCTGAAGAGGAAGTTCCCTATGAATGCTACATATTGCACTTAGCTGATCGTATTGAAATCTTAAGTGAAGGGAAATCCGAAGATTTAAATAGTGAATTGATTATTGATAAGATTATTGAGCGATTTGGTAGTGTGTTTCATCCGAATTTGAAGGATGTTTTTCTGGAGGTTATTCGTGAAAAAAGTTTCTGGGAAAACTTGAAGAGTCAATCCTATCATGAGTTGTTGTACGCTAGTATGCAAGGTGGTTTTTACGAGATGGATTTGGTTGAGGCAGAGAATCTGGCCCTCATATTTGCTAAGTTGGTTGATATGAAAAGTCCTTGGACTAATAGTCATAGCCAATGTGTCAGTGCAATTGCCTACCAATTAGGTAGATTTGCAGGTCTTGACAAAGAGACTTGTTTTAAACTACGTTTGGCCGGTTATCTCCATGATATCGGTAAAATCGCAACCCCGACTGAATTATTGGATAAAACAAGTGAGTTGACAAGTGAAGAATATAGAAGAATTAAAGAGCATGCTATGTTCACATCACTCATATTAAAGGATATAGAGGGACTGGAAGAAGTTGCAGCTTGGGCTTCTGCCCATCATGAAAGACGGGATTATTCAGGCTATCCCCTGCAATTGTCAGAAGAAAATTTTGATGAACCATTAGATATATTGATTTTTGCTGATGTTTTGTCAGCTTTACTTGAATCTCGACCCTATCGACCAAGGATGAGTGATGCTAAGATTCATGAGGTTCTTCATTCCTTAGTCCCAGAGAAGTTAAGTGCGGAAATTTATATGGTCTTGAAGGAGCATTTTGATGAGCTTAAGGATTTACATGAGAGAGTCAGTTTAAGTGTTGAAAAAAAATATGAGAAAGAAAATATAAAAGAGCGATAGTAAGAAATTAATTAAAAGCAGCTTTTACTTATAAGGCTGTTTTTCTTTTATGTTATCAAATTAGTATATTAAATAAATAGAGATTTTATTATTGACTTGACTTTGACGTCGCGTCATCATTTATGATAATCCAGGAGGTGTTGATTTTATGGATACAATCAGTCGGATTTCAAGAATGTTCAATGTATCAACCAGGACCCTTCGTTACTATGAAGAAATTGGTTTGATTACAAGTTCAAGGATAGAAGATTATGCTTATCGAGTTTATAGCCAAGAAGAAATTGATAAACTTCAATTTATACTTGTATTGCGAAAAATGAATATCGGTCTTTCAGATATAAAAAAAGTTCTTCTTTCTTCTGACGCATATAGTTTACTCCATCTTATGAAGAAGAAGCTTTTAGATGTTGAAAACCAATTGATATCCCTTGCAGAACTTGAACAGATCTTGAAAAAAATTATTGTCAATATTGAAAGTAACCAGATTGAACATAGGGAATTTCAATTAGATAGTTTAAATCTAATTGATGAAGAACTGATGAGTCATGTCATGGAATCAACTCAGTTAGTTGGACAAAAGTTAAAGGAGAAGCAAACCATGAAGAATGATGAAAGAAAAGCAGTTAAACAAGAGTTAGATGATGTAAGAATTATTCATATTCCAAATTTTACAGTAGCCGCTAGTCATTGCCCCGATGGTGAAAATCCAGAAGACATAGCCAGCGAAAGATTGGCAGATTTTATAGCAAGTAAGAAACTTTGGGATGTAAAAGCTGACTTTAGGGTTTTTGGTTTTAACAATCCAAATCCAGATGAGACAGGGGAACATGGATATGAGTTCTATGTTACCATACCTGAAGATATGGAGGTAGAAGCTCCCATGTTAAAAAAGACTTTTCATGGTGGTTTATATGCTGCTTATGGAATCAAGATGGGAGATTTTCATAAATGGCAATATTTTGGTGAATGGTTGAAGGCTTGTGAAGATTATGCTTATGACCGACGAGAGCCTCTTGGTATGGAAGGTTCCTTAGAGGAGCACTTAAATGCTTTCAATTATTACAAGAATAAAGAGAAGGCTTTTGAATATTTGGACCTTTTAATTCCTGTCAAAAGAATAAATAGATAAAATATTCTTATATTTCTTTGAAAATCAGTGCATTCGTTTCATTGTCAACAAGCCATATGTTTGATACAATAGTCTCTGTTCAAAATTTGTAGGCGATTGCAGCCGACACCTAAATTAAGGAGGAACAAGATGAAACTGAAGAAATTACTTGTGATGACAATGGTTCTTGCTATGGTCTTAACAGCATGTGGTGCAAAGGAAGAGGCTAAGGGACCCATTACAGTTGCTAGTATGATTGACGCAGAGGGAGCAGTACTTGGAAATATGCTTATACTTCTTCTAGAGCAAGATGGATTTGAAGTTGTCGATAAGACTGCCCTTGGTACACCGGATATCCTTCGTAAAGCCTTGGAAGGTGGAGAAGTCGATCTCGTTATAGACTATACAGGATCAGGTCAATACTACGGAGCAGTTGGGGCAGATGGTGCTTGGTCAGATCCGGAAATGGGTTACGAAGCAACTAAGACCTTTGATAAAGAAACTAACAATATATTGTGGTTGTCACCAGCACCAGCGAATAATACTGAGATGTTGGCTGTCAAAGAATCTTTTGCTCAGGAACATGGCTTGGTGACTATGGAAGACTTTGCAGCCTATGTTAACAGTGGTGGAGAAGTAAAGCTTATTTGTTCATCTAAGTTTTCAGAAAACAAATTAGGTCTTCTTGGATTTCAAGAAACGTACGGATTTAACTTAACAAGTGACCAATTGATTATTCTTAGTCATGGTAACACTGCTGAAATGCTTAAGGCTCTAAATGATGGTACTGATGGTGTCAACGTCTCTCTCGTTTATGGTACAGATGGATCTCTTGCAGAAATGAATATGGTTATTCTAGAGGATCCTGAAAATGTACCTCCGGTATATTTACCAGCACCAGTACTTAGAGGTGAAGTAGCTGAGAAGTATCCTGAAATTGTAGACCTTTTCACAGATGTTTTTAATACCTTAGATGTAAAAACACTTCAAGGTCTGAATGCAAGGGTTGCTTTTGGTGGTGAAGAAGGTAAAGATGTTGCACAGGATTACCTGAAAGAAAATGGTTTTCTCAAATGAAAATAAATAAATTCCAACCGACATTAACAGCATATACAGGGGTTGGTTTGATGATTATTGGCGGTTTGGTTCCTGGCTTTTTACAGCTAAGGCCAAACCGTATCGAAAAAGGAATAGGCGTTAGTTTTGCAGCTTCAGTAGAAAATCATTGGATCCTTCTCCTAGTTGTGATTCTAATGCTTTTCTTTTTTTATTTGGGAGCTAGCCATTTCCCAAAGGTTAAGACATCAATGCCTGAGTGGATTATTGATCTTGGTCAGGTTGTTAGCGGTCTTCTTGGTCTTTTTTCCCTCTTTTTTATTAGTGGAAGTAAGGCAGGTGAACTCCTTGCTAATATGGAAAGAGCAGCCAGAGTTTCTTTTGGCATGGGATTTTGGTTATGCCTTCTTGGTTCAATGTTACTGATCTATCAGTCCTTGAATAAGAAAAAAGTTACATGGTGGCACCGACTGGCAGTCCTTGTCACTATTCTCCTAGTCTTTTTCCTAGCCTACAAGATGAGTTGGCTGACCAATCTTTCTCTCATACGGGAATTTGAAAGTAAGGATGATCGGATATTAAGAGAGATGGCCAGACATATGCAGTTAGCTGTCTCAGCCAGTTTTACCGGGCTTGTCTTGTCTATATTTTTGGCGGGTCAGGCTTATCGATATCCTAGGCGAAGAGGACCAGTCATGTCTTTGGTTAATATGGCTCAAGTTGTTCCTACCCTTACTTTTCTTGGCTTGGTTATGATTCCTTTAACCGGCCTTGCTAATGCTTTTCCAGTATTGAAGGATTTTGGTATAACCGGTATTGGTTTTGTTCCCGCCTATATTGTACTTAGTATGTATACCCTTCTGCCTATGACTACAAGCATTTTGGCTGGCTATAACTCTATATCAAAAGATATAGTTGAGGCAGCAAGAGGGATGGGGATGACGGATAAACAGATTGGCAGGCAGGTTGAGCTTCCTCTGGTTATGCCCTATCTCTATGCGGGATTTACAACAGCCTTAATCCAAGCCGTTGGAAATACAGTTATTGCTGGTCTCGTAGGTGGTGGAGGTATGGGGTCTATCCTTTTTCTGGGACTTGCTCAATCGGCACCTGATTTGGTTATTCTCAGTGCCTTGATGGTTGTTAGTGTGGCTATGGTACTCAAATGGATTCTAAGTTCATTGGAGCCCTTGATTGACCAGTATTTTGGCCAGGTTACTAATAAGACTGTTTCTAATCAAGATGTTCATAAGGACCAAGAATCAGATTTCTTGAAACAGGGCAGAAAAGACTCTGGCGAGGAGGTTGCCAATGATTGAACTAAAACAAATATACAAATCATATGATAAACAGGAAGTACTGAAAGATATAAATATCACTTTCAATCCTGGTGAACTATGTATGCTTTTAGGGCCATCAGGCTGCGGTAAGTCAACTATGTTGAAGTTGATTAACCGGCTGATAGAACCAGATGAGGGAGAGATATTCATTAACTCTCAAAAGTCGTCAGATATGAAGCCGGAAGAGCTTAGACGACAAATTGGATATGCTATTCAAGGAGTCGGTCTTTTCCCTCATATGACTGTTAGGCAAAATATCGCAGTTGTACCTAAACTTTTGAAATGGGAAGATAAGCGTATTGAAAAACGTGTAGATGAACTCATGGAGCTTATGGGAATTCCTAAAAGTTATGGATCAAAAAAGCCATCGATGCTTTCAGGTGGTGAGGCCCAAAGGATTGGTGTGGCTAGGGCATTAGGTGCAGATCCTGATATTTTGCTGATGGATGAGCCTTTTGGCGCCCTTGATCCTATAACTAGAAACCGTCTTCAGCAGGAGTTTGTCAATCTACAAAAGAAACTTGGAAAGACAGTTATTTTTGTCACCCATGATATTGGTGAAGCTGTAAAGATGGCTAACCGGCTGATCCTTATACATGATGGAAAAATCTTGGCTGATGGCAAACCGGAACATATGGCAAAAGAAGGTGGAGAGAGAACGAAATCTTTTTTCGGAGACCAGTTTGTCTTTGAACTTTTGGATAAGTTTACTTTGGAAATGCTTTCAGAAAAGGGGGTTTATATTAAGGATTCCCCTAAGATTGTTTTGGAAGGAAATGCCAGTTTTAGGGATGCTATGACCCTTATGTTAGAAGAAGGGCAAGACAAGATTGGACTTAAGACTGTAGATGGACTTAAGCTCTTATCTTTTATTGACTTGGCAGTCTATTTCGGAGGTGAAGCGGTTGAATCATAAGAAGTATAAACAAGTTCTATATAAGTTTTACTTTGGTGAGATTAGCCTCTTTGTCCTGCTTATTTATTTTGTTTTTAATTTTAAACAGGTAGAAAGCTGGTTAAGGATACTCATGCCTACCACAAAGGAGATTGTAGAGTGGGCTCCTTTATGGAAACTTGCTATAGAGTATGGTCTGGTCGTCCTTTTATCTTCAGCGGCTTCTTTTCTCATTGCTTTTTCTATAGCTGCTATCATACATATATATCAGCTGAAGGAGTTAAAAGAACTCATGCTCCTAGTAACTGATTTTGGAACAACTTTTCCAACTGTAGCCGTCATGGCTCTATTTGTACCTATATTAGGTTATGGCTTTGAACCGGTAATTGCAGCCCTTGTCATCTATGGCCTATTACCAATTCTTACTAATACCTTGAAAGGCCTTGAAGAAGTAGATGAGGATATTAGGCAAGCGGCTGTAGGTATGGGTATGAGTAGGGTCCAGCTTTTTACTGGAGTGGAACTGCCGCTGGCTATGCCTATGATTATTGCAGGCCTTAGAACTTCTGTTATCATTAATATTGCGGCGGCAACAGTGGGAGCTGCTGTTGGAGCAGGGGGATTGGGTGTTCCTATCGTATCAGGTATTCGTTCCAGTGAACCTATTCAGATCCTGAAAGGCACCGTGCCTGTAGCCTTAATAGCCATGATTATGGATCGGATTTTTTATCGGATGGAGGTTAGATATCAATGGAAATAAATGTACTTGAACAATATTTTCAGGCCTATCTTGACCTTGACCATCATATGGTTGGAGTTCAACTACTGGAAAGTCAGGCTGATTATGAATTGTGTCAGGCTGAGGAAAGAAAAGGAAGAGCCTTTTACTGTCAGTTAATCAAAAAGGCGACAAAGAGTTATAGGGTTAAAGCAGCCCTGCCTAATTTTTCTTGTGACACATCCGCTAGAATACTTGGCCTAAAGGAATATTATGAGGAAGAAGAAGGTATTGATGGTTGGTATGATTCTGGCCTTTATGCCAATAGGATCTTGGCTGAAAAACAACACCAGAGCGTTGAACCAGTGACACGGCCTAATTATGGTGTTCTTGTGGGGTCTTTGGATTTAATAGAAGTTAATCCCGACCTTGTTTTGTTAGCGTGTAGGCCTAGTCAAGCCATGCGGCTTGTTCAAGCCTATACCTATAGCTACGGTTTTAAAAAAGATATAAAAATCAGTGGTCAGTGTGGGATTTGTTTTGAATCAACAGCCCTGCCGCTTAAAGAGAATGATTTTAGTCTGTCCCTTTTATGTTCAGGGACTCGGTTTTTAAGTCAGTGGTCGGATGATACTATGATGGTTTCTTTTCCCTTTGGGATGATTGAAAAAATCCTGGATGGCTTGGTAGCAACGGCCCAACATGTAGAGTCTAATTGTGATAAAGCGGAAATTATACAAAGGCTTAAGCAATTAGGTCTTAATGAATTAGGTAACTTGAAAGAATCTCAGGCATACTATTACAAAAGGGAAGAAATTTAGAATACATATGTTCACTGTGGTCCATATAAGAAAAAAGGAATAATTTTTAGATTATTCTTTTTTTTTGCAATAAAGTTTATTTTCAATCGTCTATATAGTATCAGTTAGTATACATATTAGATTGAATGGAGAGGAAAGGAGCATAATCCCCAAAGGGATTATAGTAAGAAGATGGAAAAATTAAGAGGACGATATGCAGGCATATTTATATTAACAGCTTATTTTGTACTTGCCTCAGCAATTACAGACAATAGGTTGGTGGTCATGGTGTTTGAGGTCGCAAGCGGTCTTTCGGTTATTGGTATAGCGTGGCTGTTTTATCCCTTACTGAAAAAAGATAATAAGGGCTTGAGTAAAACTTATTATCTGATAAAGTGGATTGAAGGCTCTATTAGGCCTTTTCTTGGCTTTTCTTGTTGGTTTGTTTATAAAGCTTTTGTGGAATAGTTTAATGCCTAACATTTTTGGTCTCGGAAAAATATCCTATTGGCAAGGGGTTGGCTTATTTATTTTAGGAAAACTCTTATTTGGTGGTTTTTCTTCATCCAGCAGAAAGAGCCATGACACAGGACCTGGTATGGTGGAATCAGAAGTACGAAAAGGCATTAGAAAAGGTATGGAAAAAGAAGTGTGCGAGGAGTTTGGTATAGATCCACAAGTCTTTAAGGAAGGTCAAGCTAAAGAAGAGAAAATGAAACAGGATGAGTTGAAACCAGAGAAGACTAAAGCCAGTATCTACGACTATAATAACGATGAAAAGGATGCCCTATTTGAAAGATGGTGGGCTGACAAGGGTGAGAAGGCTTTTGAAGATTACTTGAACGGGGAAGATGAATAAGTAGCAAGAAGAATAAAAAGGCAGCTTTTAATTAAAGGCTTGCCTTTTTTTCTATAAAAACATTCTTTAACTTCTTTTCAGTTTCTTTTCAGAAAAGAAAGGTAAACTAGGCATATGTTAAAGGAGGTGCAAGCCATGAAGAAAATGATTTTTTATAGTATTTATTTTTTATCACCTATGATCATAATAAGGGTCTTGTATTTAAGTAATCCCTTAAGATATAGTGATTCATCTATGTTTTTGCCTATGGTAGTTGGTGTAATGGCTTATAATTGGTTTCTTTGGCAGTTCATCTTGTCAGCAAGACCAAAGTTTCTTGACCGCTGGATTGGCTTTGATTCTATTTACAAACTTCATGGAAGGGTAGCAGTCTTATCTATAGGATTGGCTTTGACCCATCAATGGATGTTTGAAGAAGTTTTCGGAGAATCATTTTTGACTCTTATGGGAAGTATAGGTTTAAATATATTTGTTTTGGTGACACTAGTATCTGCTCTTGTATATACCCGTAAGTATTGGGAGAAAATAAAACCTTTTACATGGCTTAGTCATCAGATGGGAAGGATGAGAGTTTTTAAATATGAGTCTATGAAGACTTTCCATAATCTATCCATTATCGGTCTGGTTTTTGTCCAGATACATGTAATGATGACATCAGGAGCTAGGGCGAATATATGGATTTCTAACATGTATATGGCCTACTTTATAGTAGCTATTCTCTTCTATATTTACCATAAAGTCTTAAAGCCGTGGATATCCAAAGAGAATAAGTGGATGGTCAGCCAAGTTAGACCGTTGTCACAGTCTGCCCGTGAAATTGAACTTAAACCCCTCTACAGACCTTTTGGTCATAAGCCAGGTCAGTTCGGTTTCTTTAGGATTAAGCTTGCAGGTTTAGAAGAAGTCCATCCTTTTTCTTTTACATCATCTTCAGGAAAAAAAGATGAAGTTAGTTTAGCGGTGAAAAATCTTGGAGATTTTACTGGTGAGATGGACATACTAAAGACTGGCGATCATGTTTCTATCGAGGGTCCCTACGGTTCTTTTTCCTATTTGGATTATGAGGAAGATGGAGAACTTGTTTTTATAGCAGGTGGCATTGGCATTACTCCTTTTATCAGTATGTTGAGGCATATAGTGGAAACTGATCCGAATCGGAAAGTAACCTTGATCTACGGTATACGTAATGAAGAAGAATTCTTGTATAAACAAGAGTTGGATAGGCTTTCAAAACTTTTGGATCACGGAACAGTTATTCCCGTATATTCAGATATGCAAGGGGTAGAAGCTGAAAAGGGTTATATAGATAAGGATCTAATCAAGAGAAAGATTGATTTTAGTCAAGACTCATTAAGGGAAAAGGGATTTTATATATGCGGCCCAACCAAGATGATGACCAGTATTGTTAAGGGATTAAAATCCTTAGGTGTTGAAAAAGACCGTATTCACTATGAAGGATTTGCTATGTAATTGATAATTGAATTTAGATTTGGAGGTAGGAAAATGAAATTTAAAAAAGTAGGAAAGATTATGATGAGTATCTTAATATTGACATCTGTAGCCATGGTTTTTTGGGTAGTAACTGATGTCTTTGCCCAGATGGGAATATCGACTAAAGAGGTAAGTATGTCAGATGGTGGACAGGCATCAGGAGTGTTCAGTTTCTTGGATAATAAGCAGCTAGATACAGCAAGTTCAGTAGTCGATACCAGTGCCGATACAAGTGAAAATATGACTTTAGAGGAATTGTCAGCTTATGATGGTAAAAACGGTAATCCAGCATATATTGCTATCGACGGAAAAATCTATGATGTGACTGGTCTCTTTGCATGGAAAATTGGCGAGCATCATGGTTACAGTGCGGGTCAGGATTTGACAGATGCTTTTAGCCGTTCACCTCATTCGGCCTCAATCTTGAATAAGGCAGAGCTAGTTGGAGTCTTGATTAGTGAAAGCGCCCCTGTAGAAAACAAACCAGCAGATGTAGTCAGCTCAGCCAGTCAACAGGATACACAAGTAACAGGTCAACAGGATACACAAGTAATAAATAAACAGACAGCCACTAATACCTTTAATGTTACAAGTTTGGCAAATTTTGATGGCCAAAATGGTAGTAGGGCCTATATAGCAGTCAGTGGCACTGTATACGATGTAACTGATGTTGGAGCATGGTCGAATGGAAGTCATCATGGTGTTCAGGCAGGTAAAGATGTTACATCAGCCTTCGCCTCATCGCCTCATAGTCAATCCATATTAGATTTGGCAATTGTTGTAGGGACATACTCTGCTTCCTATTCAGGTGACACCACAACAAATAATACAAGTTCTACTGGGTCGACTACTAGTTCAGAACCAGCCACTAATAATACGGTAGTTGAGGATGGAAAATATGGGGACGAAAACCAAGATGGTGAACAAGATGAAATCAAAGACCACGAAGACCATGAAGACCATGAAGACCACGAAGACCATGAAGACCATGAAGATCATGACGATCATGACGATCATGAAGATGATGATTAAATAATATGTCAGTATGTTATTAAGTATATATTAAAGCTTAGATCTTATAATAGCTTAGGAGAGTGGGCTGTCCTAAATAAGAAGCTATGGTATAATGAGAAGAGTGGAACAAGTGACAAAAAACAATAGAAAAGGTAGGTAAACCCTATGATTTTATTGGCTGAAGATGAAGAAAAGATAGCAAAGTTACTCATTCATCTCTTGAAAAAGGAGGGGTATGAGGTGGACCATGCCCATAATGGATTTGAAGCCTTGGAATATGTATCAATAAATACCTATGATCTTATTATTCTGGATTGGATGATGCCGGAGATGGACGGAATAGAAGCTTGTAAGGCCATGAGATTGAATGGATACGAAGGTGGTATCCTTATGCTAACAGCTAAAGATACCCTGGATAATAAGATTAAGGGACTTGAGTCAGGAGCAGATGACTACTTGGTTAAACCCTTTGAATTTAGAGAACTGAAAGCCAGACTTAGAGCTCTTGAGAGACGATCCAGTAAAAGCATCAGAAGTGATCAAGTAGCTAAAGGAGACTTTAAGATTGATAGGACCCAGCAAAAGGCCTATTATAAGGATGATGCGTTTGACTTTTCAAAAAAAGAATATTTGCTATTTGAACTCCTTTTCGAAAATGCAGGAAATACTATAACCCGGGCTACTCTTATAGACCGGGTTTGGGGTATTGATGGGGAAATAACCGAAAATAATCTGGAGGCTTATATACGTCTACTTCGTAAAAAGATTAAGGTGAAGTCTAAAGATAAGATAATCGTTACCGTTCGCGGTATTGGCTATAAGATGGAGGTGTAGTATGTTTAGAAGAATGCAGTTGCACCTTGCCCTGGTTTTTAGTCTTATACTTTTAGTTGTACTTACAGCAACTTCTGCGGCAGTTTATTTTCTTCTGGCTACTTATAATGAATCACAGATTCTTGCTGAAACTAATCGAATGATAGCTAGTATTTCTGAGACAGAATGGACACAAGAAATTATAGATGAGGAACAACATGTCATTGATGGTATACCCGAAGATGCGGAACAGTCGGGTTTTGAAATAGAATTGGATTCACACTCAACTGAGGATGGCAAAAACGATTCCCTTGATGATTCGGTTGAAGATTCTGGAGGTGATTCTCTGGATGAACAAGGATATAATGAAGATGATAAACAAGAGGGGGACGAAAAAGACAATCAAGAGGAAGAAAAGAATGTAGAAGATACTTCCCATGAAGATAGGTCTCAAGAAGAGCCATCTCAAGAAGAGCCATCTCAAGAAGAGCCATCTCAAGAAGGCCATTCTGATAGTGATCAGGATGAAGAAGGTGGAGAAGAGAAGGAGAGTCAAGACAAAGGTGAAGATAAAGAAAAGGATGAAGATGACAGTGAAAAGGAAGATAAAGATGACGACATCGGCTATGGAGGAAGTCCATTGCTAGCACTGGCCTCTGGTCCTCTTTACAATTATAAACCCTTTCAATCATCAAGTGAAGTTAGAGAGAATGAAATTCATGGTGCAGATGGTCAGGAGCTGATTATTCCGAAAACTTTTGATGCGTTTTCTTTTTATTTTATTTATGACCAGGAAGGTCAACTTCTTAAGTGGAAAAATGACTTCAATCAATGGAATGAGGTTTTAGCTGAAAAAAGCAAAGAGATGGAAGTAAAAGATAAGCCTGAGGTCTTTAGAGTTGGAGAGGCTGAACAGGTAGCTTTTATTGTGCAAAAACTTCCAATAGTGGTCCGAAATGAAACGGTAGGCTACTATACAGTGGGAAGAGATGTAAGTATTGTGGATCAGACCTTGGATAATCTTTTTCATATTCTTATATTAAGTTTAGGCATTGGGATATTTGCTTCTGCAGGGATTGGGTATTTTATTGCTGGCCGTATGATTAAACCCATTAAGGAAGCTTATTACAGTAAGCAAAGGTTTTTAGCAGATGCATCCCATGAGCTTAGAACTCCTATTAGTGTTGTTTTACTCTCTTGTGATACCTTAGATGAAGGTGAATTCATTCAGGATGACTTTGGAAAGGAAGTGGTTACTGGTATTCGAGCTGAAACTAAGAGGATGAAAGAATTGGTTGAAAGACTTCTTAAGTTGGCAAGATATGATGCTGGAACAGTCAAGTTTTCCAAAGAGCCCTTGGAGATGGGGCAGATACTTGAATCTAACAAGGACAGTTACCAGTATATTGGCAAGAGGAAGGATATTGATATTCAAGTTAATCGTGAAGAGAATTTAATGGTAAATGGAGACCGACAACTTCTTAATTCTCTAATTTCAATACTTGTGGATAATGCCATTAAATATAATCAGGAAGGTGGAAAAGTCAATATCAGGGCCAGGAAAAGACGAGATAGAAAGAAAAAATATATTGAAATCCGTATTGAAGATACAGGAAAGGGAATACCAGAAGAAGACCTCAAATCAATTTTTACCCGTTTTTACCGCGTGGATAAAAGTAGGGGAAGGGAAGTTGAAGGACATGGTTTAGGTTTGTCTATTGCTAAGGAAGTTGTAGAACTACATAAAGGTAAAATTATAGTTGATAGTCAAGTGGGAAAAGGGACGATTTTTACCTTATTATTACCGGAAATTGACTAGTAATTCAGAAGATATTACTGTCGTAATGTCATGATGTAATGATATGAATGTGTCAAATACCGTAATAAACAAAAAAAGATCAAATATTAAGGCAAAATCACTCTAGACTTTACATTAATTTCATATTAAGATAATACTGTTGGGATATTCTATTAAAGAGTGTCCCTTACTTTTGTAAGAAAGGCACAAATAATAGGGTAGGTGGATATAATGAAACACAAGTTAAGTGATGATCTTAAAGCTTATTTATTTTTGTTTCCGGCATTATTGGTGATAGGAGTATTTGTTATCTATCCAATGCTTCGTTCTATTTATATGAGCTTTTTCCTTGAATACAATATCTTTAAGCATACCGGATCTGGTTTTGGTCTTAAGAATTATTATTCCGTGATGAAGGACAGTAAGTTTTTTCTATCAGTTATTAATACATTTAAGTATACCATTATTGTTGTACCTGTATCTATAGCTATATCACTAGTGATCGCAGCATTTCTTAATTCTAAGGTTAAGGGATGGCAGATTTTTCAGAATATCTATTTTGTACCTTATGTTACAAACTTAATGGCAATCGGACTTGCCTTTCGGGTTATTTTTCACTCTGATTATGGTGTGCTTAACTATATCCTAAAACTTTTTGGTAGTGACCAATCGATTTCTTGGCTAGGAGATGCGAATTACGCTATGGTTTCCTTGATGATTTTCGGTGTTTGGTCTGGCTTGGCCTTTAAGATTGTTGTCTTTTTGGCAGGAATCAGCAATATTGATAAAACCTATTTTGAAGCGGCCCAAGTAGATGGTGCCAACCCTGTACAGATTTTTCTCCGTGTGACTCTTCCTCAGCTTATGCCTGTCATAACCTATATCTCTATTGTATCAGTCATCGGATCCTTGAAGACTTATATTGAGGTTATCGGTTTGTTTGGCAATGGAGGTCCTGCTAATTCAGCATCAACCATTGTTTATTACGTATATGATGTTTTTTACAATGCCAATAAATATCCAAAAGCTGCGGCTGCGGCTGTTCTACTGTTCCTGATGATTCTGATTATGACATTCGTACAGAATAAAGTAATCAACAGAAATGATGAGTATTAGGGGGGAAGAAAAAATGACTGCAGAACATATGATGAAGATTTTTAAGAAAGTTGTTATTTATTTTGTACTGATTGGCTTTGCCATTGTACTTATGTTTCCCTTTTATTGGATGTTAACTGGATCAGTAAAAAGTTATAATGAGATTATTGCTAATCCTGTTATTTGGTTTCCAAAAGTCTTCCACTGGGGGAACTATAAGGAAGCACTGGAAATTGCCCCATTTGATCTTTTCTTCAAGAATACAGTATTTGTATCTTTGATGAATAGCTTAATTACGCTGTTTACTACTATACTTGCAGCATATGCCTTTGCAGTTCTTGAATTTAGAGGCAAGAAAATCATATTTTCGCTTATGCTAGCAACTTTGATGATTCCAGGACAGCTTTTGTTTTTAACCAACTACAAGACCGTGACAGTTGACCTAGGACTTGCTGATAATTTGTGGGCCTTGATTGTACCTTATACAGCGTCTGCTTTTTATATATACCTTTTACGTCAATTTTTTATGGCAGTACCTAAGGAACTCTACGATGCTGCTAAGGTTGATGGTTGCGGAGATTGGAAGTACTTGTGGACTATTATGGTGCCTAACTCTAAAAATGCTTTAGTCACTATTTTTCTATTCAACTGGATTGCATCCTGGAATGCATATCTCTGGCCATTAATGGTAACCAATAAGGAGGAAAAGCGTGTTCTGTCTGTAGCCTTGAAATACTTTAGTAATGACGCCGGTACAGATTATCAACTTTTAATGGTTGCAGGAACTATAGTTGTTCTACCCTTACTTCTTATCTATATTATTGCTAGAAAATATATCCTTGAGGGTGTTGCAGGAGGCGGCGTCAAGGGATAGGCTTGTTGGAGAATTGAGTCTGCTTAAGAATTACTTGCTTAGTAAACACAATTGAATCATGAGTTGTTTTATGTAGAGATTAAAAAAACATATGACGACTTTGATTATACATGTACATGAACATTTACATTTTAGGGAGGAAAAGAGAATGAAGAAACTCTTATCATTACTGTTGGCTTTGGTACTGACTGCATCATTATTTGCTGGATGTGGTAGTAAAGATGCTGACACAAATCAAACAAATGACACAAAGGAAACAGCAGCTGATGAATCAGCTTCAAAAGAAACTTCAGATGATGCGTCAAATGAAACTGCAAGTCAAGCAGAAGAAAGTAAAGAAACAGAAGAGGTAGCTGAACCATTCACTTTATCAGAAGGCATTGAACTTCAGTTCTGGCATGCAATGAGTGGCGATTACTCAGAGGTTGTTGAGAAAATCTGTTCAGATTTCAATGCTTCCAATGAATACGGAATTACAGTTGTTCCAACATACCAAGGTGGTTATTCTGACCTTCACGCAAAGGTGATGGCTGCTCTTCAAACTGATGAGATTCCTAACTTGGCTCAAGCTTATGGTAACAACATTATTATTTACACTCAATCAGAAAAAGTGGTGAAACTTGACGATTATATCACAAATGCTGATTATGGTATCAGTGATTTTGATGATATTCTTGAAGGTTATAGAATTGAGAACTCTTCATACCCAGATGGTGGTTTCTACTCACTACCTTTTAACAAGTCAACAGAAGTAATGTACTATAACAAAACCTTCTTTGAAGAGAATGGTTTAGAAGTTCCTACTACCCTTGAAGAACTGAAAAATGTTTCTATAGCAGCTAGTGATATCCTTGGTAAACCAGCGTTTGGTTACGACTCACTTGAAAACCTCTTTATCACTTGGGTTCAACAATACGGTGGTGACTACACAAATGCTAATGGTGATGTCTTGTTTGATACTCCAGAAGCAAGGGAAGCTCTTCAATTCTTTGTTGATGGGGTTGATGGAGGATACTTTAGAGCAGCAGGAGAAGATAAATACATGTCAGGTCCTTTTAATAATGGTGATGCCGTTATGTTTATTGGATCAACTTCAGGCTCTGCCTACATCGGTTCTGATGAATTTGAATGGGATTGCGCACAAGTTCCAATGGGTTCTGAACGTAAAGTTATTCAACAAGGTTCTAATATGTTCATGTTAAAATCTTCAGAAGAAGAACAAATTGCTACATTTATTTTCATGAATTATTTAATGAGTCCTGAAGTAACTGCTTACTGGGCAATGAATACTGGTTATCTTCCAGTGCGTCAATCAGCTCGTGAACTTCCTGAATACCTTGAATTTGTTGAATCAGGTGTTAACCCAACAAAATCTGTAGGTACTTCTTATGAAGGTTCTGATTATATCTTTGACCCAATTTTCCCAGATTCCTATGACTACCGTGTAGCAGTGGGAACAGCTGTTGAGGAAGCTATAGCAGGTCTTAAGACTGTTGATCAAGCAATAAGTGACGCTATGTCATCTTTACAATAATTAAGTGAAATGTTAAAGTTGCCTATAATATAGGCAACTTTTTTTCCTATAATAAGAAATATATGTATCATTTCATATTATAGGAAAAAAATCATTTATATTTCAAAAAAGCATGCGAAGAGGTAAAATATGAAAAAAATACTATTAGTCATTATGATTTTATCAATGGTCCTTTCAGGTTGTAAAAGTAGTGATGGTTTAGGTGCTACAGATAATGATGACTCTATAAGTGAAAATGTAACTGAAGATGTTTATGAGAATGACCCCTCGTCAAGTGAAATATCTAATCCAGAGCTTGAAGATGAATCCGCCTATGAAATGCCAAGCTTGCCTGATCTAGATTTTGAAGGCATGACATTTAAGGATGATGGGTATGAAATTGTTGAATATAAGTCTTTGTCCGATGGTGATACGGCCAATTTTAAGGTCGGGGGTATGACTATGGCCTGTCGTTTCCTTGCTATTGATACACCTGAAACTTCAGGAAATTCAGGTCTTCAACCCTGGGCTCTTGCAGCCAAAGCCTATACACAAAATGCTCTTGAAAATGCAGAAGTTATTATTTTGGAAAAAGACTTGGAAAGCGATATTGTTGATGATTACGGTAGACTTTTAGCATGGATATGGGTTGACGGCAAGCTCCTTAACTACCAATTAGTTGAAGAAGGCTTGGCTTGGGTTAAATACTTATATGGAGATTACAAGTACAATCCAGTGATGATTACATTAGAGTCCAAAGTTCAAAAGACAAAAGTTAAAATCTGGGGTGAGGATGATCCAAACTATGACTATGATGATACGGTTAGAGAAGTAAGCATTGAGGAAGCTAAGGCTATGCAAACAGGTTCAACTGTGACCATTCGTGGTGTCGTTACCAACTATATAGGGCAGAATGCCTTCATTACAGATGGAACTGCTAGTGTTTACATCTATGCTAACAAATATAACTATGGAGCATTAGACGATATTGGAACTGAAATTGAATTAACAGGTAAGATAATTGAATATAACGGACTTATGGAAGTTTCTAGTATTGTAGATAAGAAAATCACCGTAATTTCTGAAGGTAATGAGGTCGTCCCGACTGATGTAACTATTGATGAAATCGGAGAAGATATAGAAGGGGACTTGATTAGGTTGACAGATGTAACCATTGAGCGTGTTCATCTTGCTGATGGAGGTGGTTATGATATTGTTGTTTATGGGGACGAAGGGTATACAAGCATTCGTATAGACAAATATCTTGAAGATTATCCCGACCCTGAAATACTTGAAAAGGGTATGGTTATAGATGTGGTAGGTTCTGTCGGCCAGTATATGGAAAATTACCAGGTTATGATCTGCAATAGTGATGCTATTACCTTCAAATAGTATTAATAGAATTGATATTCGATGTAAGAAGTTAGGAGTTGCAATGAGTAAATTTGATTACACGATTTTAAAAGAGAAGATAGAGGGTTATGATAAGATTTTGGTCATGACTCATAAGTCTCCTGATTATGATGCCATGGGTTCTCAACTGGGACTATACTTTTCCCTAAAGGCTACCTATCCTGACAAGGAAATCTTTGCTGGTGGTGAGTGTAAGGATGATGATTTTGCCTATGTATATACAGACCTAAAGGCCCAAGATTATGAAGGGGGAATGGTCATTTTTACAGATACACCTTCAGAGGCCTTAGTCAGTGATTTGAATTATCGGTCAGGAGATTACGTGGCTGTTATGGACCATCATTTTTCAAGAGGTGATTTTGGCGACTTGTCTTTTGTCGATACTAAGCTTATAAGTGCATGTCTTCTGGTATATGATGTCCTTAGGGATTTAGGAATGGTAATTAACAGCCAGATTGCTGATTTACTGCTTCTAGGCTTGGTTTCTGACAGTGGTAGATTCCGTTATAAAAATACGGATCAAGATACCTTTGCTGTTGTTTCTGAATTGCTACAATATGGGGCTAATCTACAAGGTGTTTACGAAAGGATTTATAATCAATCTCTTGTCTTTGTCAGACATAAGGGTTATGTTATGAGCCATTTTGACCTTTATGCTGGCCATATTGGCTATATCATTCATACAAAGGATTTGATAAAAAAAAGTGGTTTATCTATGTTTGAAGTGACTAGGGGCATGGTAAATGCAATGGCAGATATTAAGGGTGTTGAAGCCTGGGCTAATTTTACGGAAACTGAGGATGGAATTAAGGCAGAATTTAGATCAAAAAAAATACCGGTAGTAGAAGTGGCAAAAGCTTTTGGTGGTGGTGGTCATGAATTAGCCTGTGGTGCAACACTGGCTAAGAAAGAAATGATAGAAGAGTGCTTAAAAGCCCTTGACATTAAAATTAGACAAGCCAAGGACCTATCTTAGGTCCTTGGGATAATTGTTGTGAAATTCTTTTTTTTGCTTATACATTTTTTCATCAGCATAGTTGATGAGTTTATCAATCTCGTATCCATCTTGTCCGTAAGACGCAAGTCCATAGGAGAAGCTAAGGGGAAGCATATTTTCCTTATATTGCAAGGGTTTGTCGGTTAATTTTTCATGTATGGAAGCCAGTAATTCTTTAGATTCTTTTATAGACATTTGCGGTAATATGGCAAGAAATTCATCACCACCACATCTGCCGATAGAGCATGATTCAGGAAGTGAGTCTTGAAATTCACAAGCAAAAGACTTTAGGAGATAGTCCCCAGCAGAGTGACCGTATAAATCATTTGTTTGTTTTAAGTAATTGATATCTATAGATACAACACTGTATATTCCACGCTTATGCTTAGCTGATGAATGAATACTATCCATTATCTCAAGTATGAATTTTCTATTTGGCAGCTTGGTTAAATTATCATAGTTCATATAGAACTCGTTTTTTTCAATTGTCTTGAAGAGCTTTAGGACATTTGCTATTTCGGCCGCAAAGAGTTCTATAACTTCCATATCATAGCTGTCGTAGGCATTTATGCTTGGGCTATCGATATTCATCATACCATGTAATTTACCTTCATAATATATTGGCGCACTTAGTGTTGTCATAATGTTATCAGATCCTGCCTTGAGTATTTCGTCAATGTTCTTGGAATCTATTTTTTTGCGATCATATTCAAAGGGATCATGAATCTTTATCGTCTTCGTAATGTTACCCTGTGATTCTCTGTATAAATAAGTTTGCTCTAGTTTTAGATATGTTTTACTTAGAACTTTCATATCATATCCAATGGCAGCAGCAAAGTATAATCTTTCTGAACTGGGGTCCATAAGCATAATGCTTCCTTTTTTACTTTGGTCAATGCATTCTAGTGCACGCTCCAATATAATGTGATAGAAATCATTTTGTTTCTTAACATAGGCAGATTGTTGAAGTAAATCATATATAATTCGATTTAGTTTAGAGATTCGATTTGTTTTTTGGTATGTTGGAAAGAAGTATATAAAACCAATACCAAAAACGATAATGATGATAAGAGTTGTCATAAAGAAAACACTTATACTAAGTATATACTGAGAGCCTATTTGCTTAAGATAATTAATTACTATAGCTGCCGTTACGATTTGAAGTGATATGATAAAAAAAATTGATAGCTTGATAATCCTAAAATTCTTCAAATACATCACCCTTTCACCATATTGCTATTTATAATTTATTTATTATCATATATGTAAATATAAATCCAAAAAAGAGATTGTTTTTGCATGTATAAGATAATTATATGTAATGTATAAGTCATGCATGTATACAAAATGTAAATAATGGATGAATTCTAATTATCTATATTTTAATCCCAAAATAATAGTATGGATTACCATACAATAAGATTTTTTCCTTTAGTCTTGGCCTCGTATAGGAGCTGGTCTACCTTTTCTAGAATTTCATCTATTGTTTCCCTTTGGGTGCTATGGTAGACACCACCGCTAATGGTAACCTTGACTGAAGGAAGGGACCAGGTATGATCTTCAATTCTCTTTCGCATGGATTCTGCTCTGGCGATAGCATTTTCAAGTTCTGTAGCTTTTAGGATAATGAGAAATTCCTCTCCTCCAATTCGACCAACAAGATCAATGTTGCGGACAAGTTTGGTCAGAATTTGACTGGTACCTTTTATCACTTCATCTCCAATTTGGTGACCAAATGAATCATTAATAGTTTTAAAATTATCAATGTCTAGCATGATTATGCATATGTTGGAGTTTTCTTGTATAGCTAGTTGGTTTTCGAGTTCGTTCATAACGAAGCGACGGTTGGAAATACCTGTAAGTTCATCGGTTATGGATAGCTTATAGAGTTTAGTATGCATGCCGTTTAGTTCGTCAATTCTCAGCTTATATTCTTTCATAAGCCTTAGGAGAATACCAAGGGAGGTTATGCCTACTAAAAAGGCAGATACAGCTGTATCCAAAATTTGAGACATAGGGTTCTTATATGGGAGTATGTACTCTGGGTAGGTAGCCTCAATATATATCAGTATTGCCAGAGTAATAATCATCAGGGCTATTAGGAAAGGGATTTTAGGACGATCGATAATAATACTTATAAGAATCAGTATAAAAATATAAAAGTATCCGGTTGGACCTTTACTACCGCTGTTGGTTATCCATAAAAAGGGAAGAGTGAAAAGAATAAGAATATGAAAGACAACATAGGCCACACTTAGATAGTTTTCTATTTTATATGCAATGAAAAGGGAGACCAAGCATCCAAAAGCAGTTATAAGGGAGACAATAGTAGTAATGAAAGGGAGACCAAGCGACAAGCTGAATAAGCCGTTGAACACGGAAAACAATGTTCCGACTGAAGCCAGCATATAGAATATTTTTCCTTGTAAGGGAACATTTGCATAAGTATCTTTTAAAAAACATAATCGCCTCATGAAATCACCACCTAAATTTATTATAATAGGTCTAAAAGACTAAATCAAGATAATATTATGGGACTAAAGAACTATTAAAGTATTTATCGTAAGTAAGTGGTAGATATTGAAAAAAAGACGAATTTATATTATTTGAAGTATTAATATGATAAACTAAAAAGAACAAATATTACGTAAAGGCTTGGGGGTACGGTGATGAAGCGTTTTGTGGGAGTGATGATTGGATCAGGTCTAATTGCGATCATCCTATATCTATTGTTTGGAGTACATTCCAGAGATTTTTTAGAAATTAATACTAATCAGGTCATTAATCATATAGAGGAGTTGTCATCTTTCAAGTATGGCGGACGACGAGTAGGAACCAAGGGTAATGAGGCGGCCCTTGAATATATTGAAAATGCTTTTAATTCCTATGGATTAAAAACCTTACCCGATATAGAAGGGTCTGTGAACCAGGGCTACCGTCAATCCTTTCATGTAATTACTCCTGATATTGATCTTGCACCCGAATTTATTGTTTACGGATCGAATAATCAGATAGGTCTTTCTTTAAGTATGTTTGAAGATTATAATGCCTTACCCTATTTTATGGGAGGAGATGTGGATTTTGAAGGGCCTATACTTATGGTCGGTAGTAATCTCTTAAGAATAGAGCCTGAATTGATTGATGGAAGTGTAGTTGTAGTCGATGCCGGACATTTGGATTCTGATTGGGTTAGGTTTGTTAGTGATAATGGTGGAAAAGGTCTTCTCATATGTACGGATAAAGCAGGTTACGGCTTAGCCAGAAGATATGAAAGAACTAAATCCTTAAGCACTTCAGGGAAAACTGGGGATTCTATTCTTATGGGGTATCTCTCTAGAGAGGCTTACAATGATTTTGAGGAGCTTCTTGGAGATGAAATCGACGGTAAGAAGGGGAGACCTTTGGGAGTGATTGACAGGGCTAGGATACGTATCAAGATGAATTTCCCTGTTGTGGAAACTTCCAATGTCATTGGAGTTATTGAAGGTAAGAAAGATAGTGGACAGATTTTAATTCTCTCAGCAGATATGGACAATGTAGGTATGGCCTCAGAGTCAGAGCACTTTCCAGGTGTTATATCAAGAACTTCTGGTATAGCCGGACTTTTGGAGATTGCTAGAATTCTTGGAAGAGAGCCTGGCGGTCAGGATGAGACGATTCTTTTTGTTGCCTTTAATGGACAGGAAACGGATACGGAAGGAGTAAGATATTTTATCAGTCAATTGGGTTTTGATTCAGATAGAACCAGACACATTCATATAGGCCCTATTGGTGAGGACTCTTACGATCCTGTCAGCCTATTATATAATCCGTCTCTTTCATCTATACTTAGCCAGCAAATGACTATGTATGGAGAGGATAAAGGAGTAGAGGTTGTCAGCCTACCTTCCCTAAATGGAAGTATCTCTATGTTTAGCAATTTATCTATTCCATCAGTTATCTTATCTTCAGGTCAAGTTGTAAACAATATGGACGATAATCTAGGGCGTTTATCCCCTGAAAAACTGGAAAGTAGTCTTCTTTTGTTGATGAATTTTATTAAACATGAGGTATATGGGGATAACTATATTGATTTTATGACTGGTTTTGAAAAAGTTCTGATATGTTTGCTTTTGGTGTTTGCTTTTCTTAATCTTATGCTTACATATGCTATCAAAAGAAATCCTAATAAAAGGATCTTTGGCTTTTCAATGGAAGAGATTTCTTTAAGTGGTCCTTTTCTTATACTGAAGGCATTTTATAAGTATCTTATTCCATACGGATTGGCAGTTTTAGTACTTGCTATTATTGCAAATATTGATCCTAATACGAATGTGGTTATTAGAGGCAATCGGATGACGACTAATTTTTCTTGGTATCTGACTCTTAAAGATGCTATATATTATTTAGAATCTCTGCTTAGTCCATCAACTTATACTCAAGATACAGTGGGCAATATTATGGAGGTTATACAGTCAGCAGGAAGCAAGAGTATAAAGCTTGTTGCAGCCTCATTAGGACTAGCTTTTACTCTTGGTATTGGGAGAGGTATATATGAAGCTTATAGGAATAAGGGAAAAGAACTACGTTCATTGGGAAGTTTGATAGTTTTTTCTATTCCTGATGTTTTGGTTGTAACCCTTGGTATGCTATTACATACCTTATTTGCTAGGAAGTTTCCCGAATATAATGAGTTTCTACAACCTGGAAAATTTATTCTTCCTCTTGTGACCCTATCAGTAATTCCTACTATATATATTTCCAGGATTACCTATATCACCATACATGAGGAATTGACCAAAGATTATATCCGACATGCTAAAGCTTTGGGATATTCCAAATTCCGTATTTATATGACGGAGATGATGCCAGCTGTCATCTACAAGATTTTGGATTCTATACCAGCAATCATGACTATGATTTTTTCTAATATGATTATTGTAGAGTATCTTTTTAATTATAATGGAGTTGTTTATTATCTTCTTTATCTATACAATCGCCATGATGTTCAGCGCTTTGTTCCTCTTGCAGTCAGTCTGGGAATGATCTATATAGGCTTTACATGGATCATTAGATATATAAGATTCCTTTTGAACCCTATGAAAGGAGAGCTTAGACCATGAAAAAATATAATTTACCGCTGATTATTGGTAGTTTAATCGTTGCCTTTATTGTCGTCGTCATGATTGTACCGGAAGCTTTTACCGATAAAAGCCCATATACTATTAAACAGATTAAGTTTATTCATGAAGACGGGAAACTAGATGTGGAATCAGCTCCATTTAAACCTTCAGATGAAGCCATAATGGGTAGTGATGACTTGGGAAGGGATATTTATAGCTTAATTATCTACGGAACTAAACTGACAATAAGTTTGGGCATTTTGATTGCGTTGGCTCATTTTATTATTGCTGTACCCTTAGCTATGGTAGCGGGTTTTGGTAATGGTTTTGCAAGAAATATGATTACTCAATCCAATATTATTTTTTCTGCTATACCAGGCCTCTTAATTAATGTCATCCTTCTTCGCTTGGCTTTTTTCATTGGTCTTGACAAAAGTAGATCAATCCTAGCTTTTGTTATTATTATTACTTTGACAGGATGGCCTAAGTTGGCTACTTTGATTAGTGAGAGAGTTGAGGCTATATTGGATAAGCCATTTATCACTGGCGAGATAGCTGTTGGAAAGAGTAGAGGAGCTATTGCTATACAAAATGTATTTCCACATCTGGTCCCTGAATTAATCGTCCTATTCTTTATGGAGATTGCAAGAAGTTTGTCAATGATTATGCAGTTAGGTCTTTTTAGTGTCTTCATTGGTAACCTCCGCATCATAAAGAGTTCTGATTTTGCTAATATAATTTATTATGATGTAAGTTTCGAGCCGGAGTGGGCTTCTATGTTGTCTTCATCTAGAACTATGATATCTGTTGCCCCCTGGACGGTTATATATCCTGCCTTGGCTTTTTTTATTAGTGTTTTAGGTTTCAACCTTTTAGGTGAGGGAATTAGGGAATTAGTCCAGAAAAAGAATTCTAAGATTATTCCCCATACCAGACAATTGATGTCCTTGAATGCTGGGTATTTTATTAATAGAATTAGGAAAAAAACAGGTAGGCAATTAATCGTCATTCCTCTTCTTATCTTTTTAACAATCTTCTTAACAGTCATACTTGGGGAAGATTACAAGATCAAGGCACAAACTGATCTGACAGATTATAAAGATCAGGTTATGATAGGAAGTCAGGAAAGTCAGAAGCTAGCCACCTACATTGCCAGTGAGATGGAAGCTTTAGGAATGGAAGCCTTGGAAGATGATTTTCTTGTTGAATATGAAGTTAGTGAGGGAGCGCTTATTCAGTCTAGTGACCTTGAGCTTGTTATTGAAGGTGCTAGATTTCCTTTAGATCTTTCTAATGACTATAGTATAGAAACGGCTCATGATGGAAGTTTTGAGGGGGGAATTGTTGATTTAACTGGTTTAGATCTTTATGATTTGTATCATGACTGGACCTTTAATGATGGGACTGATTATGAGAGTTGGGTCGAACACAGGAGTCAAAACAGTTCTATTCAAGAACTGGATAAGGCTTTTGTCTTAATAGACAGTCGGTTGTATAATGATAGGTTTCTAGATTCTTTTATGAAATACATGGGAAGATATGCTAAACCGGAAGGTTTTATTTATATAAGGGATAGGTCCAATCTTAAGGAGAAAAAGGTTCTTGATAGGGTGGATGATGTTATGGTTGTCAATATTTCTGAAGATATTGGTATACGATTGAAAGATAACCCAAATGCTTTGTTGAGAGGAAGTGTTTCGATCCGCCGATTGGGAAGCCAAGGTAGAGATGTTCTCGGCATTTATAGAGGATCAGACCCTTATATTCAAGAGGAAGCTATTGTTATCGGTATGGGTTACAATTATCTGAACCAAGAGGGGAAGGAAGCTCTAACTAGTCAGTTGGATTTAATGAAGAGTCTATGTGGCGAAAAGAATAAACGATCGTTAATCTTTGTGTTTTGTGATGGCACTTATAGCGATGCCAGTCATGGTATCCACATTCTAGCCCAAGATTTTCCTTATTCTTCAACAAAAATAAAAGCCTACATCGATATGACAGGTATATCAAATCAGACCTTCACGGAACTGACTTTCAGTACTAAACAGGCTCCCATAACTAGGCAGTTTGCATGGAGTATCGGTCATTATCTCACTCAGGAGTTGGAAAAAGAAGGTATTAAAACAATAGAAGCAGATATGGTTAATAATGGTGGTGAATACTTCTTTACAGAGGCTTACTGGATGAATACCATGTTTTGGGATAGAGGAATAGCAACTATTCATCTTAGTGTACAAGAAGAAAATCATTTAATGACTAGTGATTCAAGAAAAAATCAGCCCTATAACCTGGGACAAGTCAATGAGATTCTTTTGAAAGTCATTTCAATGAGTAACTATTAAGTAAAGGTAATACAAATGAAAGTGTAAAAAAGATGATAAAAAGAAAGAATATGAAACCATCTAGAAGCAAGATAAAAGCGCAGTATTCAGGAAAAATTTTGGAAGTTAATAATCTTCATTTTTCTTTTTATACAGACCAGGGTGACCTTCAAGTTGTCAGGGGGTTCGATATGGACATCACGAATGGAGAAATAGTCGGTATCTTGGGTGAATCCGGTAGCGGTAAGTCTGTATCAGCAATGAACCTCCTAAGATTATTTAATGAGGAGGAAGGTCATGTGGACAAGGGGACTGTTTTTTTCAAGGGACAAAATTTGCTTGAAAAAAGCGAGAAGGAAATGGCTGGTATTCGAGGAAAGGAAATAGCCTTTGTTTTTCAGAATCCAACAGCGGCTTTCAATCCATACAAGAGGATTGGAAATCAGATTAAAGGAGCGCTTTTGCGTCATAAGATTCCCTTCCACAAAGGAAGTATTATGGATGCTCTTGAAGAAGTAGGACTTGAGGATGCTTACAGTATTTTACAACGGTATCCTTCCCAATTAAGTGGTGGACAAAACCAACGAATTATGATTGCTATGTGTATTCTTCTTCGGCCGGACCTAATTATTGCCGATGAGCCTACTAGTGGTATTGATGCAGCCATGAAAAAAGTGGTTTTAGATATCTTAAAGCATTTATGTAAAAAATATGGAATGGCATTGATGATGATTACACATGATTTCGAGGCTGCAGAATATCTTTGTGACCGTTTAATTATTATGTATGGTGGATTGACTGTTGAAGATGGCAAGACTGCTGAACTGTTAAAGAAGGCCAGACATCCCTATACGCAGGCACTCATTTCTTGTACCCAGTCTCTAGCCAATGATGATAAGCTACTATATGTTCTAGAGGGAACGGCACTTTCGCCAAAAGACTTTTCCCTGGCTTGTCCTTTTGCTGCTCGTTGCTCTTATGTGAGGGATAGATGCTCTAAGGGATTACCATCGGTTGAAGAAGATTATGGTAGGCGTTATCGTTGTTTTTATCCCCTACTAGAAGAGAAGGGAGATTTGTATGACTAAAGAACCTATTCTTGAAGTGAAACATTTATCCAAGCATTTTCTTATGAAAAATGGTTTGTTTTCTGAAAATCATCGGGTTGACGCGGTTGATGATATATCTTTTAATATTTACCATGGAGAATCTTTTGGTCTAGTAGGTGAAAGTGGCTGTGGTAAGACGACGGTAGCTAATTTGATTTTGGGATTAATGAAGCCATCTGGAGGCCGTGTGTTCTTTATGGGAAAAGACTTGGCTCTTGTGAGTTACAAGGAAATGCAAAAATTGAGAAAAGACCTACAGGTGGTCTTTCAGTTTTCAAAATCAGTATTAGATCCGCAAATGACAATAGCAGAACTTATGGAAGAACCTTTAAAGATTCATAAGATTGTGGGTAGGGATGAGATAGAGGCAGAATCAAGACGACTACTTGGACTGGTTGGGCTTTCGACGACTATTATGGATAGGTATCCCACCCAGCTTAGTGGAGGACAAAACCAAAGAGTGATTATAGCTAGGGCCATTGCAACAAGAGCAAAACTGATTGTTTGCGATGAGCCGGTATCAGCCTTGGATGTATCTGTACAAGGTCAGATTATCAACCTTCTTCAATCTTTAAAGAATGATCTTGGGCTTTCTTATCTTTTTATTTCCCATGATTTAAAGGTAATAAAACACCTATGTGATCGGGTTGGTGTTATGAATAAAGGAAAGATAGAAAAAATTTTGGACCCCTTGTCAATGAAAGATTATGACCTGTAATAGGCAAATGATACGAACATATAAGATGAAAAAGGTGGACTTTTTTCCTTTGTAATGAGTTGACGAAGGTTAAATATATGTTAAGATATTAGTGGAAAGCGAGCAGTAGATGACAAAAGTTTTATTAAAGGAGCAGTTATGAATAAAACGTACCAGTCCAAAGGAATTAAAGTTTTTGCAGGTTCTTCCAACCGTCCACTGGCAGGCAAGATTGCCCAAGCCATGGGAGTGCCTTTGTCAGATATGGTAACCGGTCAATTTTCAGATGGAGAAAGTTTTGTAAGAGTTAACGAGTCCGTTCGTGGATATGATGTCTATATTATACAATCCACTTCTGAACCTGTTAATGACAATCTTATGGAACTTCTAATTGTTATTGATGCCATGAGAAGGGCTTCTGCTGGCCGAATTACAGCAGTTATTCCTTACTTTGGTTATGCAAGACAGGATCGTAAATATTCTGCCAGAGAACCTATCAGTGTTAAGTTGGTAGCTAATCTACTGGAAAGAGCAGGCATTGATCATATTATTACAATGGATCTTCATTCAGTTCAGATCCAGGGGTTCTTCAAGAAACCATTGATTAATATGAAGGGTATGCCTCTTTTTGTGGATTATTATAGGCGGAAAATGCGTGAGACTGAAGGAGATTTTGTAGTGGTAGCTCCTGGAATTGGTTCTGTTAAACGTAACCGTCAACTGGCTGAAGAATTGGACGTTCCACTGGCTATTATTGATTCTAGAATTGCCAAAGTCGGTGATGGTTTAGACCACGTAGTCATTGGTGAAGTTGAGGGTAAGAATATTATTACGACCGTGGATATTATTGATACTGGTAATACGATTTACAATGCTATCCACATGCTGAGAGCAGCTAAAGTTAAGAAGATATTCGTAGCAGGTATCCATCCTATTTTAGCAGGTGATTGTGGAGATATGCTTAGAAGTATTGACATGGATGAGGTTATGATTTTGGATACTATCAGTCATGAGAAAACCAATGATTATAAAAGTGAAGGGGGAAATATTTCGCCCCAAGATGGACAAACAGATGACAACACTAAGGGTTTTGTCAAGCTTAGTGTTTGTGATATATTTGCGAATGCTATTATTTCCATTCACAAAAATCGGTCTGTAAGCCGTCTTTATAATGAACTCTATGATGTGGAAAAATAATTCATAGATTGGCTTCGATTTAAGAATAGTAGTAACTTATTTATGATTTTTGTTTTTTAGTAGTTATATCAGTTAGGATAAGCTTATGCAAAAAAGAAAAATGTCTCTGAAAACTAAACTAATCGGTTTTATCGTCATATTACTTGCAATAGCCAACATTGGGCTGGGAGTACCCAGTTATATCGTGGCGCGCAATCAACTGGAAGATAAGGGTAAAGTTATACTAGAAAATGGTGTTAATATGGCTATTTCAATGATAGCATCTGCAAATCTTGCTGTAAACACTGGAATTATTTCAGAAGAAGAGGCCAAGGAGCGGATAAAAAATTATCTGGTGGGTCCAAGGCAGGAAGATGGAACGAGATTGCTGACAACGCCTTTGAATCTTGGAGAAAGCGGTTATTTTCTGGCCTATAATGATGAAGGCTATGAAGTCATGCACCCCAGCTTAGAAGGTCAATATGTATATGATGTTACCAGTTATGGTGAAGAGGAAGTGTACATTGTCAGAGAGCAGTTGGCTAGGGGACGAGAAGGTGGCTTTTTAGAGTATAATTGGCCTTATTATGATAGTGATACTATTGGTAGAAAGTTGTCTTACTCCAAATATGAACCTAATTGGGGATGGACAGTAGTTGCCACAGCCTATGCTTCTGACTTTAATCAGGCAGCTATGAATATTATGTTCTTCATGATTGCTCTCTTTATTATAACCCTCTTTTTCATTATTATTTTTGCTAATTACTATATGGACAAAGTCTTGGAACCTATTCTTCGTATTATCACTTCTATGAAAAAATACGAAAAAAATAAGTTAGTTAAGGTGAAAGCTACCAAACGAAAAGATGAGTTAATGGAACTGACCAATGGTTACAACCAAATGGTTGAATCTCTTCAATATAATATTGAACAACTAAAAAACCGGGAAAAGGAACTAAAAAAATTAGCCTACATTGACGATTTAACAGGTCTTCCTAATATGAATATGATGGAAGTATATGTTGATCGCCAGATAGAGGGCAAGAATTCCAATGGATACCTTTTACTTCTGGATATTAAGGAGTTGAAGATGATTAATTCCATTTACGGTTTATCATATGGCGATGACATGATCAAAATTATTGCTCAAGGTCTTCGGCGGAGGAAACTGGGAAGTAAGTCACTGGTGGCAAGGCTGGGTGGTAATGAATTCGGCATTTGGGTAAATGATGTTAAGGCTGATATGGTTCTTAAATGGATTGAAGATACCCATCGCTATTGGGATCAGGAATACTATAACAGACAATTGGATGTTCGTATTGGGTTTAGTGTTGCGTACGTAAGAAATGATGAATTAAATGAGACCTTTCAGCGTATCCTTCAAAAGGCTAATATTGCTATGCAGTATGCCAAGGCTCAGGGCCTGAATCATATTGAGTATTCTCAGGAAATATTTAATTTTATTGAAAGTGAATCAGTCCTTAAGAGACATGCGGAATATGGTTTGGAACATGATGAGTTTTATCCTGTTTATCAAGAGAAAGTTGATATGAAAGATGAAAAAGTTCTTGGTGTTGAAGCTCTTGCCAGATGGCAATCTCATGTTCTAGGTTTTGTCAGTCCAGGTGATTTTATTCCTATTATGAATAAAACAAAGATGATGTTGGACTTTACTGAAAAGATGGTCACCTATATATTTAGGGATTTTGCTGACTTAACAAAGAAATACGGACGTCAAGTAACCGTATCTATTAATATTAGTCCTCTCTTTTTCATGAGTGATAACTTTGTTTCATTTATGTTGGAAAAAGCTAGTGAGTATATGGTACCGACCCATTGCATTATTCTTGAAATTACTGAAGATATATTGATTAGCAGTTTGGACGAGGTTAATACCCGAGTAAAAGCTCTTCGCAAGACAGGGATGAAAATCTCTTTGGATGATTTTGGAACAGGATATTCCTCTTTGAATTACTTACAAAAGATTACTTTGGATGAAGTTAAAATTGATAAGTCCTTTATTGACCATATTGTTGATGACCCGATGTCCCATAAACTTTTCCATTCCATTATTGATGTTATTAATAATTTTGGTTGTGATACGGTGGCTGAAGGGGTTGAGACTAAAGAGCAGATAGATATTGTTAAAAGCGCTGGTTGTAAAGTGGTTCAGGGTTATTATTATTCTAAACCGGAGAAACTCAGTTAAGGAGAGTTTTGAGGCAAGCGTATAGTAGCGCAAGTAATAGCCACCTTGGGTTCAAAAGAGCAGAGTGAAGTATATAAAAAGACATTGTTTATTAATGTCTTTTTTTAATAGATTTTTCTGAGAAAATAGTAAGATATATGTAGAATATAAACAGTTTGAAAAATAATAATAATTTATAGTTCGATTTATATTGAACTATAAATAAACAAATGATATAATATACTTGCGCGTAAGATGGATTATTCATTTATGATTTGGGAAGGAGATTATATCAATTGGTTTGATATATCATAATGCAATGAAAAAAGAAATAAGAAACATGATTTTAGCTATGGCAGGTCAGGGTGTCTCAATACTGGGTACTAACCTATATAGTTTTGCTATTAGCTTTTATATCCTTAGTGTAACAGGAAGTTCGACAAATTTTGCTCTATCTCTTATACTTTCTACCCTGCCTCGTATTCTTATTAATCCTTTTGTTGGAAACCTGATTGACAGGACCAACAAAAAAGTGATTGTTGTTGCAGCAGATTTTATATGTGGTTTACTAATGATTTCACTCTTTCTAATGACCAGACAAGATGATTTGGCTCTTTGGATGATATATAGTGCTTCGGTTCTTCTTAATATATGTTTTGTATTTCTCAACAATGCATATTCGGCAGCTCTTTTAAATATTGTGGGTCCCAATTATATAACAAAAGTCAATTCTTTTAACCAGTCAGTTGTAGCAATTATTCAAATAAGTGCTCCAATAGCGGGAGGTCTTATTTATGCACTAGTTGATATAAGGATGTTTATACTAATCAATGCAATATCGTTTTTCCTCAGTTCCTTTTCAGAGGTATTTATAGATTTTAAGTTGCACTCAAAAATGAAAGAAGCGAAAGCTGTGACCGAATCTTTTTTGGTCGGTATGAAAGCTGGACTCAAGTATTGTTTGGCACAAAAAGCTCATCTTTATTTAGGTCTTTATGCCCTTGTCTTAAATTTTTTCTTGAGTGCTTTTTCAGTCATTATGCCCTATACCATGGTCAGCATTCATAACTTTGATCCTAAGTTGGTAGGTATGATTGAAGCTACTTTCCCTATCGGAATGTTAGTAGCGTCCCTTTTAGTTGGCATTCTAAACCTTAAGTTTTCGAGAAGAGGTTTTGCCTCAGCTATTCTTGTGTTAGGCTTGTCTTTAGTTGCTTTTAGCCTTCCAGTCATGGACTTTTGGACGATTGGATGGATAAGACCATATTTTTACGGAGTTATCTTTATGATTATATCAGGTGCAGCAGTTTCAATAAACGTACCATTAGGTGTTCGTTTTCAGACTACAGTAGCTGAAGAGTACCGAGGAAGGTTCTTTGGACTCTTATCTACAATGAGTGAAGGTGTTACGCCATTATCATTTTTATTAAATGGACTCTTGATTAATTGGCTTCCAACCTATATCCTATTAAATATACAGGCTATTGCCCTGATCTTTATCAGTATCCATATTCGGGGAAACAAGAAGCTGGATTTGGAAAGTGAAGTAGATATAGAAGAGGTGGTTGAAGTTGTTTAAGTTTCAAGATAACAAGTTAATCGATTTTGGATACAGTCTAAAGATGCTAGTAGATAAAAAGAAATATGTCATTCATGAGCAGGGTTTTGTTAATTCTGATATAACAGATACCATTGATTGGTTGGAACATCAGATAAGTGTGGTCACCTTCCGACAAATGAAAGAGTTTGTCCGTAAATATATGTTCCAAGACTTAATTGTTAAGTATGCTATGTATCACCCAGAAGCTGATGAGAAGTACTACATCAAGTACTTGAAAACCATGGATGAAGAAGCTTTTATGGCAGATTATAATAAAAATGTTTTAGATATAGATGAAGGTGAAGCGAGTGATGATAGGGTAAAAGAATGTATTCGGACTATCAACAGGAACAATCTTCAAAAAGAAGCACCGTCATTTACTGCCTATAGCTACCTTAGACGGAATATTACAGAGTTGAAAGAGGTTTTTGTAAATTTACTGGAAGAATTTTTACCAACTTATTTGACAGCAAAAAAAAGAATTGAATCCATTAATAGAGAAGCGAAAAACACTTTTGAAGCCAGGATACATAGTTTTGAGGACTTATTGGACATGATGCACATAGGAAAAGCTGACTCTTTTCCTAATCACAATACTTGTATTTGCTATGTTACAGGTTTTATGTATACAGCTATATATATCCATGAAGTAGAAAAAAGTCAAACTATGTATGTCGCAATAGGGACGGCCCTGACATGGATACTTACAGACAAATACAAGGAAAGCCAAGAACTTGCCTTTTATAAATGTTTTTCTGATCCAACTAAGTTAAAAATGTTAAAATATATTAAAGACCAACAAATGTGCGCTGATGATTTGGCTAAGGAAATGCATTTGAGTAAATCTAACATTTCCCATCATGTCAGTCAGCTAATAACGGCTCAGGTTATACAACTATCAGCAAAAGACGGTAAAAAAATATATTATTCTATCAATACTGACCAGATTGAGCATATGTTTAATAAAACTCTTGAACAATTCAAGAACTGATATAGAATATGAGTAGGGTGACGAGTGAAAGAGACTGTCATAAGAAATAGAAGGGACTCATATCATATAGTGATATAGAGACAGGAGCAATTGATGAACAAATTAAAAGAATTAAATTCCCGTAAGGTTATGGGAATCATGATAGGGAATATTTTAATCGGTGTCGGTATCGGCATATTTAAGTATTCTCATATGGGTAATGACCCATTTTCGGCTATGGTACTTAGGTTACATGATTTTCAGCCTCTGTCTTATGCAGTTTTTCTGATTTTAGTTAATACGTTTATTTTTGTTTGGGAGCTTATCTTGGGCAGGAAGTATATTGGCCTAGGTACGATTATCAACTGGTTTTTGGTAGGCTATGTGGTTCAGTATTCCATTGGATTTTTGGAAGGCAATTTTCCTGTTCTTGAAAGTTTCTTCCTGCGCTTTGGAATTGTCATTATTGCAGTTCTCATTACCGGGCTTGGCTTGTCTCTTTATCAGACAGCCGATTCTGGTGTAGCTCCATATGACAGTCTACCTTTGATTGTAGCTGATAAGACTAGGATCCCATATTTTTGGGCTAGAATATTCTTTGATGCTATCTGTGCAGCTATAGCTTTTTTGGCTGGTGGACTTATTGGCCTTGGGACCCTAGCCTGTGCTTTTGGCTTTGGTCCGGTAGTTAGTTTTTTTAACAAAACAGTTTCTGAAAAATTAATGCCAACAGACTAAGAAGATGAATAGTTATTTGTAGGGTATGTCAAGAAAGCTCCGGAAGGAGCTTTTCGTTAAATCTCCTAAATCTCCTGATCTTAGCAAGAATTTTACGGTAAATTCATCTCTAACAAATTTTTAAGGCTTATGATATAGTTAGCATGAAATCACGTGCCGACTAGAAAAAGGAGTATCATATGATTGATTTACACGCCCATACCACTGTCTCTGACGGAACCCTTTCACCAAAAGAATTGATTGGCCTAGCAAAAAAAATAGGCCTACATGCAGTTGCTATTACTGACCATGATTCTATTGAAGGTCATGAAGCAGCCACAAAAGAAGCTAGCCGATTAGGGATGACACTGATAAAAGGTATTGAGTTTGATACTTATTACAGGGGTAGACGATTGCATATATTGGGGCTTAATATAGATGCTGGTAATCCTGATTTTCTAAAAATATATCATACATACCGAAAAGGAAAAGAAGAACTTTTAGGTCCTGTTTTTAGAGGTTTAAGAAAATTGGGAGTTGACATGAGTTTGGAAGAAGCAAAAGAATTCCAGGTGGGAGATTATATGGACAGACAGGCTCTTGCCAAATGTCTTATACATAAGGGGTATACTAGGATTATGAAAGAGTCGTGGATTAAGTATTTGGATAAGATACCACATCAAGACGGAGAACTTCTAGATGTTCAGACAGCCCTTGATGCTATTCATTTCGGTGGAGGGAAGGCTTTTATGGCCCATTTCCATTTACCTATTGGATTAGGAGGATTAAGCGACCAAGAAGCAAGACATGTTCTTAAGCAACTAAAAGGTATGGGACTGGACGGACTTGAATACTACTATCCTTCCTTTAGTAAGGAAGATAGACTAAAAGTAGCTACTTATATAAAGGATTTTGCTTTCTTGAAAAGTGGCGGATCAGACTTTCACGGTGCTAATCGTGCTCATATCCAATTAGGAATTGGTGAGGGTGATTTTTCTGTCCCAGATGACCTCTTGGAAACAATTTTACCTGGAAGAAGAAATAGTGCCTAAAACTCTTGCGTCAACTAGTTTTTAAGCATAAAATTAGATATAAGGCGTGTAATTCCAATCTAGATAGGAAAGATGGGAGCCTGACAAGATATGCTTAGACTTAGGAGGTTATAATGAAAATACTCTTTATTGGCGGAACCGGAACTATTAGCACTGCAATTTCAAAGGAATTGATTAACAAAGGTGAAGATCTTTATGTTCTTAATAGGGGTAACAGAAATGATGTGCTTGGCAGTGAAGGTGTAACCTATATTACTGGTGATATTAATAATGAAAAAGAAATTGAAGAACTAATCAAAGACCATATTTTTGACGTGGTGGTAGATTTTATTGCCTTTGTTCCTGAGCAAGTAGAAAGAGACTACCGTCTTTTTAAAGATAAGACTAGACAGTATATTTTTATTTCATCAGCTTCAGCTTATCAAACACCTTTATCTCATTATCTTATTGATGAGGGAACACCCTTATCCAATCCAAGATGGGAGTATTCCAGAAACAAGATAGCTTGTGAAGAGGCTTTGATGAGACGTTACCGTGAAGATGGATTTCCAATAACCATCGTTAGACCAAGCCACACCTACAGTGAGAGAGGTATTCCATTAGGTGTTCATGGAGACAAGGGTTCGTGGGCTGTTGTTAAGCGGATGATGGAAGGTAAGCCTGTTATTATCCATGGCGATGGAACATCTCTTTGGACTATGACCCACAACTCGGACTTTGCCAAAGGCTTTATCGGTTTACTTGGTAACCTCCATGCCATAGGCGAGGCGGTTCAGATTACATCTGATGAATCATTAACATGGAATCAGGTATATCAGTCAATTGCGGATGCACTAGGTACAAAGTTGAATGCTTATTATGTTCCGTCTGACTTTTTAGATGCAGTTGGTCCTTATGATTTTAATGGTAGTCTATTAGGCGACAAGGCAAATACGGTTGTTTTTGATAATAGTAAGTTAAAACGACTTGTACCTGAATTCAAGGCCAGTGTTCGATTTGATCAAGGGATACGTAGGACTATTGAAAATGTTTTAAGTAATACTGACCTTCAAGTTCTGGATCCTGAATTTGATACATGGTGTGATAAGGTAATTGAAGCTATGGAAAAGGCTAAAAGAAGCTTATTAGAATAAAAATCGGAGTGATGGCTCCGATGAAAGAAGATAGCCCTAGGGCTATCTTCTTTATATTTTAGGAAAGTTCCCTATGACTACGACAGACCTTATAAAAGCTAAGTATCGCTTTTTTTTCATATTTGATAATGCTATAATGATAGAGGTTGGTAAAGCAAATTGGGATCAGTTGTAAACTTTGAATTTATTGGTCGTCTATATATTATAGGAGGTGATTTGGTGATTGTTGAACGCTTAGATGAAGTGCAACATAGATTTAATCAAAAAACAATCAGTTTAGTTGTCATGATCATCTTTTTATTTGTCGGCATTGCTTTAGTTGCGATCGAAATAAATGAGGACCAAATCGCTATGAAAAATCAACTTTTTAGTGATCATAAGATTGTATCAAATGAAATAATGCTAAAAAACTTAATTATGGAATATCAGTTAGACCAATCAATAGAATTTCGTAAAATGAATCATGATAATTTTGCCATCAATACCAACAAGGTTCAGTTTGTAGTGGTGAATAATGATGAAGAGCTTTTTGGGCATACATTGGATTACTACAGTCATCCAATTTACATATATAGTCCTAGCCCTCTATTAGAAATTGATTTTTCCAGAATTAATGATATGAATCAAACAATTAGTTTTGTTAAGTCGATTGGAGATCAGGATATTGAAGGTATATACATTTTTCAGTCTCAACAACATGACTATACAGTGATATATCCTTTGGGGGAGACAAGGGGAGAACTTCATGGTGACATAGATGAAATTCGTACCGTAACACAAGAATTTAAGCGGATTGACAAGGAAAATGCCTTTTCTGAACTTAGTGATAACACCCTTTATCGATGGGTGCCAATTAGTAGTCAAGATGCTAATGACTATTCAGGATTTGCCATGGTTAATCCTGCCAGTATTATAGACATTGAAAGCCAACGTTTTATTGATGTAACTATTAGAACACCAAATGGTGACTTGGTTCTTCATGGCGATTCATTTAGCTTAGTTGAGAAACAGAACTTACCTACAAGTACTTCCTATGAATTAAAAAGTGAAACAGATGATGATTATATCTATTACACCAGGAAAATTAGTGAAGATTTGACTTATATTGGTCGAACCAGTGACAATCTAATTTTCTTAGAATCTATTGGTCAGAATTCCTCTTTTATTCTTATTGTTACATTGGCTTTTTTTGTTATGACTCTAGCCTATCTCTTTCTTTTAAGATACAAGAAGTACTTGGATCTGGAAGTTCAGAGTAATGAACAGGAAATGAAAAAGTCTTTTTACAAGTCAAGGCTAGGTTACGTGATGAATACGATTTCCGAAGCTTTTATTCGAGCAGATGAAGCGTTTCGAATTATTGAGGTAAACCAGGCTGCGGCAGACATGCTAGGCTACCAGATTGTGGATATATTGGGTAGGGAGCTGGGAGACTTTATTTTTGGTGGTATGGAGAAAGAGGTAGAGGATAGTGACGGACTTTATCATCGATATGAGTTAAATCTCAAGCATAAAAGCGGTCGTGTAATACGGAGTCTGGTCAATCAGTCGACGATTATTAAGGATCTTCAGAATAAGCGAGAACATTATATTATGGTGACAGATATTACCCCTTTGATTGAAGCACAGATGAGGGCAGAGGAGGCCAATAGGTCTAAGTCCAGATTTATTGCTAACCTCTCTCATGAAATCCGAACTCCCATGAATGCCACAATTGGCTATATTTATCTCTTGGAACAGACAAAGTTAACAGATGTTCAAAAAAAATATTTAGAAAAAATGGACTATGCATCCAATTCCCTTCTGGAAATCATTGATGAGATTCTTGATTTCTCCAAGATTGAGGCAGATAGTATCATTGTTGAGAATGTGTCGTTCAGTCTCACAAAAGTCATTTCTAATGCCTTATCTATGTTTGATACAGAGGCGTATAAGAAGCGGATTGATTACCGGATAAATATTGATAAGAAACTGCCGGACCATGTTTATGGAGATCCTTATCGGATTAGACAAGTAGTTGTCAACCTATTAAGCAATGCCTTTAAATTTACAAGTAAGGGTCAGATTTCTATAAATATCTTCCCTACGGAAAATCATTATCAAACGGTTGATTCTGACGCTGATAAATTATGGGTCCGTATTATTATAGAAGATACAGGTATTGGTATTGCCGAAGATAGGATGGAATCCCTTTTTGAACCTTTTGTCCAGGCAGATGAGTCTACAACAAGGTTATATGGAGGAACTGGCCTTGGACTAGCTATTTGTAAGCGTCTAGTTACCCTTATGAAGGGTCATATATCAGCTAGGTCTACCCTTGGAGAAGGTTCTACTTTTTATGTGGATTTGCCATTACAGGCAGCTGAAGATAGTAAAATTGAAGTAGGTGAATCACCTAGAGATACACTAGTTAAGCCTAAAACCAACAAAAAAATCTTAATTGTAGAGGATAATCCTTTAAATCAGGAACTTTTGGTGGAATTATGTATTCAAGAAGGTTGTAAGGTTATTGTAGCCAATAACGGTAAGGTTGCAGAAGAAATAATTACATCTGAACACAGGAAAAAATTCGATTTGATTCTTATGGATATACAAATGCCGTTACAAGATGGCTATGAAACCACCAGATTCATTCGGAATACCGAGAAATATAAGGATATACCTATCGTTGCTGTTACAGCCAATGCAGACTGTGAGACTCAGAATATGATTAGTGACTCAGGTATGGATGACTATGTTCTTAAACCAATTAGTGCCGTGGAACTTTATTCAAAGATAAGCACATATTTGTAAGGAGTATCATGAGATATCATCAAGTGATTGAAGGAAAATTTATACGACGACTTAACCGCTTTATTGCGGAGGTAGAGGTAGAAGGTCAGGTAGAGACGGTTCATGTAAAGAATACAGGAAGGTGCAAGGAACTTTTTATTGAGGGTGTCAGAGTCTTTTTGGAACCGGCAAAAAACCCGGATAGGAAGACAAGATTTTCTCTGGTTGCCCTCTATAAAGGTGATCTTCTCATAAATATTGATTCCCAGATTCCCAACGCAGTAGCCTTTGAAAGTTTTGAAAACAATACCTATATACAGAAACTTTTTGGCAAGGTCACTTTTCTTAAAAGGGAAGTGACCTATGGAAAGTCCAGATTTGATCTTTATTATGAGAATGACGAGACAGGGAAAAAGGGGTTTGTTGAAGTGAAAGGTGTGACACTTGAAGAAAATAGAGAATCTAGATTTCCAGATGCACCTACTTTGCGAGGCGTTAAACATATTAATGAGTTGGTGGAAAGTCTTCGTGAGGGTTATGAATCCTATATCCTTTTTGTTATACAGATGAAGGGAGTGGATTCCTTTAGACCCAATGACAGGACAGATCCGAAATTTGGTCAGGCTTTAAGAATGGCAGCAGAGGAAGGTGTTGGTATCCTTTGCTTTGATTCAATCGTCAGGCCAGATTCTATTGTTTTGGATAAACCGGTCAAGCTTGTATTGGATGAAAATTAGAAGATATAAGTCTTTTTATTTTACGGGATGCTTAATCATAATATATTTTTTTGCAAAAAAAATATATTATATGGAACTTTTTAATAGTTGGCAACGTCTAAAGTCTATAAGTATCGTTAATAACAAAGCGAAAAAGGGTGGATCATGGATATCCCATGACTTCCAGAATATTCCCTTGGCTTGTTTACAGAGAAAGGACGAGGTTTATGAAGAAAAGAATTATTGGATTGGTTGTTACTATAGCTCTTATTGCAACCAGCATTTTTACCTATCAACAGTTTAATAAGGAGTCGATAACTGTGTATGCAGAGAATTTCAGAGATGGTTATTTAATCGCTCCGACAAAAGTAGACAGTGCAGGTGTGAAGTCGGACTCAGATTTTATTTTGAAGTGGGAGGAAGATCAAGAGGACTTCAGTATTACAGAAGTTGAAAAGCTCCTAACGATTTCACCTGAGACTGATTTCACCTTAGAGGAGGATGAAGATGGCATTCTGATTCACCCGACTGGGAACTTGGAGGTCAATACTATATATGTACTTGATTTTGATGGTACAACTTTTGCTTACAAAACAGAGGCAGACTTTGCTTTAATTGGAACTTTTCCAAGAAATCAGACAACAAATGTACCTGTTAAGACAGGAATAGAATTTGTCTTTAATATGGAAGGTGCTAATGTTGAAGATTATTTTGAAATAAGTCCTGATGTTAAAGGAAGCTTTGAAAGTCATGGACGTGTTGTTGCCTTTGTTCCAAAGGAACTTAAGGAAGCTACTGTTTATACAGTAACCCTTAAAGCTGGATTAGAGCTTAAAGGATCAGATAAGGTGCTTAAAGATGATGTTTCCTTTTCTTTTGAAACAGAAAGCACCAGCAGCGATAATGAAGTTAATGAATATGTAGGTTTCAGACAATATATGAGTGAATATCGTCTTGACGAAACCCCATCAATTTTATGGGATTTTTATGCTTATGAAGACCAAGCACCAAAAGAAGCTCAAATAAGTGTTTATGCTTATAAGGACATACTTGATTTTGTTAAAGATTTGAATTCCTTTGATGTAATGCCATATTGGTCAAGGTATGGAAGTCATAACCTGACTATCGATACAGATAATTTGAAGAAGGTCATGAGTTTTGACTATGAAATGATGGATGACGGAACTTATCCCCAAACCTTAACCCTGCCAGAACAATTAAAACAAGGATATTATCTTGTTGATGTGTCTTGGGGTGAATCTAAAGCTCAAACGTATATTCAAGTAACTGATTTAGGGTTCTATTATACCCAAGGTGTCAACGGTGAACTTTTTTGGACCCATGACCTTGGCAGTGGAGAAGCTTTGGCTGATGTCAATGTTCATGAATATATGATTCCAGAAGATAAAGTTTCATATACTAGTAAAGATATTCAAACGAAAGATTATTCTGTAAGAAGTAATAGTGAAGGTATTATAGACCTGATTGATAACCGGATGAGTGAAAGCGGTAAGACAAAAACTTACTTACTTGAAAAAGACGGTATGCAAACGGTATGCTTTTCTATGAATACAGACTTTTATAGGTCTTACTATGGAGATAATGCTAACTACTGGAAGTATTTTACTACTGACAGGAGTCTTTATAAACCAAGTGACCAGGTGGAATTCTTTGGTTTTGTAAAAAACCGCTATGAAGATGAAACCATTAATAAAGTAAGTGTTGAAGTAACCATGGGATCTTATTATTATTGGGACTTTCTTCCATACTCCGTTGACCAACTTAGCTATGTGACTGAAGAAGTAGATGTAGTCAATGGATTTTACAGTGGACACATAAACCTTCCAGGACTTTCAGAAGGTGGATATCAAGTTCAGGTGAAATCCGGTGATACAGTTATTGCCACTTCTTATATTAATGTAGAAGATTATGTAAAACCAAGCTATAAGATTGAAACTTCTACAGATAAGAAGGCGGTCTTTGCCGGACAACCTGTTGAAATCACGGTAAACTCAGAGTTTTTCGAAGGAACTCCCGTATCCTACCTAGATTTTGAATATAATATCGGTGGACTTGAGTATACAAGTGGAAAAGAACAAACGGATAAAAAAGGGCAATATGTTTTAACGTATACTCCTGAGTATATAATGGGAAATCAAGGACAACACTATTACAACTTTTCATCATATGCTCAACTTCCTGAATCTGGTTCAATCTGGTCTCAAGAAGAGTTTAGGGTTTTCTTAAATGATATACATCTTGATGGAGATGCTAAAATTGATAATAATGTAGGAACATTGTCCTTGGATGTTCACACCATTACCTTAGACCGAATCAATGATGATACTGCAGAGTCTTCACAGGACTTCCTAGATGAGCCTGTTGAAGGTCAGGTTATCACTGGTGACATTTTTAGAAACGAATGGATAAAAACAGAAGTTGGAGAATATTATGACTTCATTAATAAAGAAGTGAGAAAAAGTTACGACTATAATCTGAAAACAGACAAGATTCAAGGTTTTAAAATTCTTACAGATGCAGATGGTCATGGTGAGCTTAAGGTAGATCTTCCAAAAGAGGATAAAGTATACTATACAGCAACTGTAACAACCACAGATTCTAATAATAGGGTTATTAAAGATGACTATTACTTTGGTGATTATGGACGGTACAAACCATACTGGGGTGACTACTACCGCGTTGAGCTTAACCAAGATTCCTATCAGGTTGGTGATCAAGTGGAAGCAGAAATTCTTTATGGCGAAGAAAGTCTTGAAGGTGATTTCCTCTTTCTTGGAGCACAAAATGGTATAGTTGAATATAAGACTTCAAACAAGCCAGCTGCAAGTTTTACATTTAAGGAAGATTTCATTCCTAATGTTGATATAAATGGTGTCTACTTTAATGGAAAAACATATGTACAAGCAGGGTCAAAGCAGGCGAGATTTGATTTTTCAACCAGAGAAATTGAACTTGATATTACCACAGACAAGGAAGGTTATCGTCCTGGTGAAGAGATTCAGGTTAATGTTGCTGCTTATTATACGGATGTAAATGGAAGCAGACAGCCTGTAACAGGTGGTGTAGTTAACTTGGGCCTTATTGATGAAGCACTTTTAGCTTTATCTGATCAAATCGTGAATCCTTTGGATGAGCTATATGCCTTCGTTTCCAATGGAATATACCAGTCCTATATAAGTCATACGGGTGAAGGTTCAAATATGTTGTATGGTTATGGTGCAAGAACTACTGATACGGCGTCTGAATCAGGAGAAGCGGCACCTATGGATATGGCTGCTAGCGTACTAGTGGAAAAATTTACCAGTAACGGAATTGCTGTCAGAAGTGAATTTAAAGATACAGCACTTTTTACTAGCTTCAATCTGGACCAAGAAGGAAAAGGTCAGGTAAGTGTTAAGCTGCCGGATAATGTTACTTCATGGAGGCTCACTGGTGCAGCAATTTCTACAGAACTTCAGGCAGGTAGTCAGGTAGAAGCTGTTCCTGTCAGTTTACCATTTTTCCTAAATACAAGTCTTTCATCGACCTATCTAATTGGAGACAGTCCATATGTTGGTGTGACAGCTTACGGATCCAGTCTTAAAGGAGGCGAAACTATTGATTACACCGTTAATCTTTATGATATGGGAGGAAATCTTGTTTCGAGTGATCAAATGAAAGGTAGTGTCTATGAACGAATCAATCTTCCACTAGGTAGGATAGACCAGGCAGGTAAGTATGAAGTGGAAGTTAAGGGAATGCTTGCCGATGGTAATGGTGATGGACTAAAACTCCCTATTGAAGTCTATAAGACTTACCATGAACAATTGGTGACAAAATACATGGATACTCAAGTGGGTATGACTTTTGACAACATTAATACTGGGGATGTTACCTTAACATTTACGGATCAAGGAAAGGCTAAGTACCTTAGAGGCCTTTACCGACTTGCCCACTCAAATGGTAAACGTATTGACCAGAAATATTTGGGATACCTAACTAAGGAGTATCTGAACAAAAACTTTGGACAAGATTATGAACTCTCTGAAGTCCTTATTAATGATTACATGGTTAATGGTGGTCTCGCTATTTTACCGTATGCCGATGCAGATATTGAGACTACAGTTAATATGCTTGGAGCTATTGATGACAGAATCAGTTCTGTTAACCTTGCCTTATATCTTCAAAATGCTTGGTATGATGAAAATATCACCGAAAAAGGTGCTATTCTTTACGGTTTGGCTAAGTTGAATGAATCTAACTTAGGCGATTTGAACCAGTATGCCCAAGCATCTAACCTGTCTGATAAGGACAAGTTATATGTAGGTCTTGCATATGCTGAACTTGGCGATGATTACATGGCAAAACTTATGTATATGGAGGTTGTTAAGTCTAAGCTGGTTGATCATGATAATGTAGCTTTTGTGGATGCAGGTTCTGATGATAAGGATCTTGAAATAACAGCCATGGCTATGGTGCTAGCAGAGCATATAGATCTGGATATACATAATAAGCTCTATGAATATGTATTAGGTAAGTATTCCAAGGAAGTATTAATCAATACATGGTTGTATGATTATGCGACTTCTGGAGTAATGAACTCTGACCAAACAGCTGGTTCTGTAACTTATACCTATAATGGACAAAAAGAAGTTTTGGATTTTGAACATGGATACGCTAGAACATTGAAACTTCCAGGACAAACCTTGAATCTTTTATCTATTGATGAGGTACAAGGAAACCTTCAGGTGGCAGTAACAATTAAGGAACCTATGAAAGGTCAGACAGATCAAGATACTAACCTGTCAGTGACTAGAAAATATTATAATTACCAAACTGATCAAGAAGCAACTACCTTTAAAGAAGGAGACATCGTTAAGGTTGTTCTTGAATGGTCTGTTGGTGATGATGCCATTGATGATTATTACAGGTTAACCGATTATGCACCAGCAGGTTTGAAACCTATTGATAATCCATGGCAGCTTGGCCTACGTCATGAAGGCAAATATATGTGGTACCGAGATGTAGAAGGCCAAGAGGTAGATTTCTACATTTATAAGGATAAGGACCACCATCAGTATGAACCATTGGTTTATTATGCAAGAATTGCGTCCATTGGTGAATTTAAGGCAGAAGCTCCTGTGATTCAGGGAACAAGGATCATGGATAGCTTATATATTGGAGACCAGGATACACTATATATAAAAGGGGAATAGGACGGTTATTGGACTGGACTAAGCAATTAAACTTGGTAGAAAAATAAGCCAAGGAGTTATAATGCTAAGCTAGGCATTATAGACAAATAAAATCCTGTAAGTCTCGTTTTCATGTGGCATATGGAGAACTTTTAGTTTTTCATATGCCTTTTCTTGTTTTTCTATAGCTTGGATGGTATGATACAGGAGTTAAACCTCGGGTATTTAAGAGGTTGTTACCTTAATTTAGGATTTGTGCAAGTTAGATAAGTAACTACTGATTTCATGAGCCATGTGTCATGATTCTTTTATTTGCAGTCAAGACATTGGCAGCCATTTACTTATTTTACGGTGTACGGAATTAGTAGGAGATTTTATGAGAGATAAGAAAATCATCAATATTGCAGTTATTGCCCATGTTGATGCAGGAAAGTCAACATTGGTAGACGCTATGCTAGCGCAAAGCGGCGTTTTTGGTGAACATGAAGAAATAGTAGATTGTGTTATGGACAGTAATGATTTGGAGAGGGAAAGAGGCATTACTATCTATTCTAAAAACTGTTCCATCAACTATAAAGACTATAAGATTAACATTGTAGATACACCAGGTCACGCTGATTTCTCTTCAGAAGTAGAGCGTATCATTAAGACTGTGGATACAGCTATTCTTTTAGTTGATTCCAGTGAAGGCCCTATGCCGCAAACCAGATTTGTACTTCAAAAATCTTTGGAGCATGGCTTATGCCCTATACTTCTTATTAATAAGATTGATAAGAAGGACCAAAGAGCAGAGGAAGTTGTTGATATGACTTTTGACCTCTTTGCCGATCTTGGTGCGGATGAGAAACAACTGGATTTCCCTATTCTATACGGAATCGCTAGAGAAGGTGTTGTCCGTTATGAGATGGAGGATACCAATGAGGATATAGAGCCTCTTTTTGAGATTTTGACTAAGCATGTTGTACCATTTCCGGACCTTGATGACGAGCCCTTGCAGCTTCAGATTTCAGCTCTTGGTTATGATGATTATATCGGTCGATTGGGTATAGGTCGAATTACTAGAGGAACTATCCATCCAGGTGATGTTGTCAGTATTGCAAAACGTGATGGAACTTTAGCTAGAGGCAAAATTGGCAAGACATTTGTCAACATCGGTTTAAATAGAAGAGAAATGGATGAGGTTCATACTGGAGATATTGTTACTATTTCTGGAATTTCTGATATCAGTATTGGAGAAACTATCGGTTTGCTTGACCAGGTTGATCCACTTCCTATGATTGACATAGAGGAACCAACCCTTAGCATGAACTTCTACGTTAATAACTCTCCTTTTGCAGGAAAAAGCGGTAAGTTCGTGACAACTCGTCACATTAAGGCCCGCCTTGAAAAAGAATTGGAAACTAATGTAGGTCTTCGTGTAGAAGAGATTGAAGGGACAGACGCCTATAAGGTATCAGGACGTGGTGAGCTTCACTTATCCATCCTTCTTGAGAATATGAGACGTGAAGGGTATGAATTATCTGTATCCAAACCAGAAGTTTTGATTCATGAAACTGAACATGGTAAACAGGAACCATTTGAAAAAGTTATTTGTAATGTGCCGGATGAGTATGCAGGAACAGTTATCAATAAATTAAACCTAAGAAAAGGTCTTATGCATAATATGCTATCTGAAGATGGCTACACAAAGATTGAATATGTTGTACCAACCAGAGGCCTACTTGGTTATAGAAGTGAGTTCATTAATGATACCAGAGGTGAAGGTATTATGGTAAGGTCTTTTGATTCTTATCAGGATTATGTTGGGGAAATTCCATCAAGAATTAATGGTGTTCTTATTTCACAAGAATTAGGTTCAACCATGGCTTATTCGCTCTTTAACTTAAGTGACAGAGGTCGTCTTTTTATAGGCCCTGCTGTTGAAGTGTACGAAGGCATGATTATAGGTCTTAGCAATCGTAGTGAGGATATGGTCGTTAACCCCTGTAAGAATAAGAAGTTAACTAATACCAGATCATCAGGAGCTGATGAAGCTCTTAAATTGATTAAACCAAAGATTTTCTCCCTTGAAGAAGCTTTAGAGTTTATTGAAGATGATGAGTGGGTAGAGATTACTCCAGATGCTATTCGTCTCCGTAAGAAGTTTTTGAATACCCAAGAGAGAAATCGTTATAATAAGAGTCGAGGATTATAGAAGTTTAACTGACACAAGCTGACAAACAAGGGGAATAAGCAGTGATTATTATATATATACTTATAGCACTTTTAGCGACAACATTTGGAAGTATGGCAGGTCTTGGTGGCGGGGTTATCATTAAGCCGGCTATGGAGTTCATGCAAGACATTGACATTGCGGCTATCAGTATTATTTCTTCAATTACGGTATTTTCTATGGCTGTGGTTTCCACTTATAAACTCATTAAGGGTGGTTATAAACCAAAACTTTCCATTGCTTTCATTGCACTAGGCTCTATTTTTGGTGGAATTATAGGAAAAGCACTGTTTGGCCAGATGTTAAGTCTCATGGAAAATCATATTGCCGGTGGTATGCAGTCAATTATGTTGGCTTTGATTCTGGTGGTTGTATTACTAAGGGATAAATTGCCGGATTATGATCTGAAGAATCCACTTGCTGTTTTTTTTGTAGGTCTTATTCTTGGTACGACAGCTTCTTTCTTAGGTGTCGGTGGAGGACCGATTAACGTTATGGTCCTTATGCTCTTTTTGAATATGAAAATCAAAGAAGCAGCGGGGGCTTCGATTATCGTAATACTTCTGTCACAGTTTTCTAAAATTGTAAGTTTAGGAGTCACAGGTGGATTGGTTTTTAGTGAAATCAATATTATTGTTTATATGATACCAGCAGCCATTATTGGCGGACTTCTTGGAACTAAGATTAAGGAAAAAATTTCTGAACATATGCTTCATCTAATGTTTAATATAGTTGTAATTCTACTTGTTGTTCTGAACTTCTATAACGCATATAAGTATTTAAGTTAGATGGTCAAATAGGCATGCGATTATAGCATTTAGAGAATCAGTGTCGTTAAACGACTCTTTCACTTATTAAGTAAAAATTTTTACCAAATACATGATTTAGACACACTTGTTTGATACAATGTCATCATAGAATAATTATGATTGGACAAAGAAAAGGCGGGTGACATATGATTGATTTAGGGAAAAGCATCACTTCTTTTATCACTATAATCATATTGTCGCTTGTTTTTTTGTTTGCAGCAGTTATGGAATACCGTTATGAAATCGAAGTTGAAAAGGATTCGCTTTTGGAAGAAATGCTTAATGTTGCTACTAATATTGAAGGTATGATTTCCTCTAGAATTATAAATGCTAATGGTATGGCGGCTACTGTTAAAATTGGTGAAGTAGTTGAGGAAAATCTTTTTGAGATCTTTGCGGCAAGTATTTTCGAATCGGAAAAAAATATGGTCAAAGATGTTGTCTTCATTACAGACACAACAATTACAGAAGTATATCCTTCATATTTGGGTAAGGATGCAATCGGTATAGATCTGGCCCAGATTCCTGAACAGAGAGATTTGCTTTTATATAGCAAGGAAAATATGCAAACTGTTTTTTTTGGCCCTGTAGACCTAGTTGAAGGAGGTAAGGGGATAGTCGTTCGTGTACCAGTTGAAGTAGATAATGCCTACTATGGTCAGGTGGCTATAGTCTTTGATTATTGGAAATTTCTTGTAGCCAGTGGTCTGGAAGATTTGGCAGACAGAAATCATGTTCAATTAAGAGGTAACGATCCCTTGATGAATGAAAGTTCTTTGATTTGGAAAAGCGGAGACCCTTTGGATTCGGATTTCATTAGTGAAACTATCGACTTATATGATATTGAATGGACTATTAGTGCTAAGCCGCATTATGGATGGCAAGGTACTACAACCTTTTTTTATGTCATTCTTGGAGTTGGTTTTTTAATAGTGACTGGAGCAGCTATCGCCCTCAAAAAAGAATACAGATTGAAGAAGCAATTGGAACTGGCAAATGCAAAACTCAAGACTAACCTTGCTATGTTGGCCACGAGTCAGGAAGACCTGACGAGACAGAACGTGGAAATTAGAAAAAAAGAGAAATATATACAACAATTGGCGGATCATGATAGTCTTACAGGTCTTTATAATCGTCGTTTATTCACAGAACATCTAACAAAGGCTTTAAATGATGGAATTCATGGCTTAGTGGTTCTAATAGATATCGATGATTTTAAAAACGTTAATGATATACATGGTCATGTATATGGGGATGAACTTTTAAAGGGATTTTCTTCCATATTACAGAGAATTCTTGGAAACGAAAACCGCCTCTATCGTTTTGGTGGAGATGAATTTCTTGTTTTACTTGAAAATGAGTATGACGACCAGATAATCATGAATTATGCCACAAGTGTTCAAAAAAAGGTGAGTGAAAAAATACTTAGAAAAATACATAGTCCTATTACCATGAGTACAGGAGTTGTTCGTTTTCCTGAACAAGGCTGTGACGTGGAATCGATTTTGATTAGAGCAGATGTTGCTATGTACAAATCTAAAGATTCTGGTAAGAATCAAGTAACTATATTTGAAGAGGCATTACTTAGGACTTTAGATAAGAAATTACGGATTGAAGATCATATTAGGAGTGCTCTTGACAAAAAAGCTTTTTCTATGTACTACCAGCCTATTATTGAAGCAGATTCTGGCCGAATTATATCATTTGAAGCCTTAATCAGGTTAAATGATAAGGCTTATTCTCCAATGGAATTTATACAGGTCGCTGAATCTACAGGCTTCATTATCAAACTTGGACAATGGATTTTTCAAGAGGTCAGTCATAAAATCAAAATATGGCTCTCTCAGGATTTACCTGTTCAACCAATAGCCATTAATATTTCTCCTAGGCAATTAGTTGAACCTGAGTTTCGGAAGATGTTTATGGGTATTATTACTGAAGCAGGTATTCCCACGAGTCTTATTGAGCTTGAAATAACTGAAAATGTTTTTTTGGAAAATCAGTTGGAAAATATAAAGATTCTTCAAGATTTAAGAAGCTCAGGAATTAGAGTATCCATGGATGATTTCGGTACAGGTTATTCTTCACTTAAATACCTGACTTATCTTCCTATTGATAAAGTGAAATTAGATAAGAGCTTGAAAGACCAACTCCTGGGTATGAAGAATATAGAAGTCCTATCAGGAGTTATTACCATGGTTCATGGTCTGGGTATGAAGGTTGTTGCAGAAGGCATTGAAGAAGAGACGGAATGGGAAGAGTTAAGAGAGCTTGGTTGCGACTACCTTCAAGGCTATTATTTCAGCAAACCAGTTCCCTGTGAGGACATGCCAGACCTCTTAAAAAAAACATACATAGTAAACTAAGTTTGACACAAATAGCTATAGATCGTACTGTTCTTTAATTGTTCCAAGCATATCAACTTCCTTCCAGTTGATATTGTATTTTTCTTCAAATTTCATGAGATAGATATCAAAGTGTACATATTGGGAAATCATTTTAACAAAAAGTCGGTTATGACTAAAGGTACCGATGAAATTTTCGTTCTTTTCAGAACCTGCAATGAGGGCAGTTTCATAATCGCTGACAATGGTAATAGACTGGGTTTCCTCATTACGCTGAGGATTGCGTTCGGTCGACTTTTGATAAAGTTCAATTGGAAGATCAATGTCGTTGATGGGATAGAAGGAGAAAACAATGACCCTTACATTTCGTCGTAAGGCGGATGCCAAAGCCCTTTTAAAGATGCTTAAAGGATAATTGGTGTTGATGTAGATTTCCTTTCGTGCTGATTTGATCATTTCTTTGGCTTTTTGTATAATATTTTCTTCACCTTCAATATTATAGTAGATGTCTTGTCTTGTTTCTTCGTTTAAGTGTTCTAAATCTTCCATAAGCTCTTTAGCAGCGTGGCTAACTTGATTTTGTAGTTCTTTCAAGAGTGCATTAGGTTGCTTGGCTACATAGTCCTTAGAATTACCTGATACCAGATAAACAGCACCTTTTTTATAAAGCTTATCTAGAGCAAGATAAGCTGAAGGTCTGGTGATATTTAGCTCTTTGGCTATTTGTGAGCCATTTTGATTGGGGTGCTTTAAGAGTTCCACATAAACCTTGGATTCATTATCTGAGAATCCAAGTAACTTAAATTTTTCGATAATTTGATTTGATAGATCCATATTTAACCTTCTTCTTTAACTTCTATTTAGGCATAAAAATACAACCCAAAGATATGTGGTAAGACCACGTCCCTTGTTTCAATTCCTGTACACCAAAATTCAATTCACATAAACTTAACCCTAGTGGATAAAGCGATGTAGCATGTAGACTTTTATGCAAAACTTATAAAGTAATACACATTATACAACAATAATAGTACACTTTAACGGTTTTGTCAATTTTTGATTTGACTAATTTGTAGTGAACATCCATTTCAAAATAAGGAATAAATGACTATAAAGTTCCGTGTAGTCTGCTATGCTTTTGAATTCTTCAGAAAGACTGGTCTAGCCTTCTCTTTTAATGAGTGATGTGTTCAAGATAGTATAAAAATAAATAGAATATTCTGATAAATATAGAAAATATGAACACAATATGTGCAAATAGAAAATTTTAATTAAAGTCTAATGAATATAACCGAAGTTTTATCAAAAATAAATACATTTGTAAAAGGTTGTTAACACTTTTGCAACATTTGTTTGCTAATATAATAACTGTAATAACTATCCCCCCTTTTATTATATAGATATTAGCTTAGTCCTACCGGTTCCGGTAGGAATTTTTTTGTTTAAAATGATATAAGATATGCTGTAATATGACACATGTTGCTAATCCTGAAAATGACATTTGTTAGGAAAAATAACAAATTGTTGATACGTTTTAATTATTGGATAGATTTTACTATTCAGGCTTGCAGACTTCCCTTATATTTTTAGTTCGGTAGGCTTTATAATTCGGATAGTTAATTGCAAGAAATTGAAAATGATTTGTAATAAATTTGAGATGTACTTCCTTATATTATATGCTAGAATAATTATGATGGGTGGAGAAACTTCGATTTTCCCAAAACGACAATTACATATTTTACATTATTTTGATTATATAATAGGCATATATGCTATATTATCGACATGCGGTAATTTCCGTCGTTAATATGTAAGAAATATGTATGATATAGGACTGTCTTGAATCATTACGTTATGTGCAATCATATCTTTCGGAAGGGCTGTAATAACGATATAGATTAAGAGTAAAGAGAGGGAGAAATATGGAAGTATATAGTGATGTAGGAAGTGCAAGTTCAGGATTAGGATGGGGAATATTAATGATTCTTTATGTTGGATTCATTTTATTTACTATGGGCGTTGGTCTATATGTACTGTTCTTATTGATTAAATTCCTGAAAGTTGGGACTAAAGCATTTCAGAAGTATATTGAAACAGATAATGACTAATTTACGGTCAAGATATGACTGCACATAACATACGATTCAGCGACACTGCGATCGCTAACCAAGCCGCCTACCGCATTAGGCCACCCAGAGGGTCCCGGCCATGAGCGGTGGCTGTAAGCTCCTTGCGTCGTGAACCGAGGTCCGTTATACGACATAGAGAATCTGTTTTGTGATTCAAGATGTATATCTAATAAATTGAAGAGGTGCGATATGATAATTAATGCAGATAAAGGTAATGTTGGTAAGTTGGTAGAACTAGGTCTCAAACTGTGGCCAGATAATGAATATGCTGAGCTTAGGGAAGAATTTGAGGCTTCAATAGCTGCAGATGATGAAGATATGTTTTTATATGAGGATGAAGAGAATCGATTAATAGGTTTCATACAATTATCAGTTAGAACACATTATGTTGAAGGATGTGAAACTACACCAGTTGCATATCTAGAAGGTATATATGTTGAGGAACACGCACGAAGAAGTGGTATTGCACAAGAAATGGTTAGTTTTGCAGAAGATTGGGGAAAGACTAAAGGATGTCAGGAATTGGGATCTGATTGTGAATTGGAGAATACATTAAGTATAGATTTTCATAATGCAGTGGGATTCGAAGAAGCCAATCGATTGGTATGCTTTATCAAGAAGATTAGTGAATAGGATATCGATATATGTTGACGATTATCTACGTCGTATAACATACGATTTCCAACACTGCGATCGCTAACCGAGTCAGGACTGCATTAGGGCGTCGAGCAAGCTCTCAACCCATGAGCAGACCTTGTAAGCTCCTTGCATCGTAAACCGAAGAACGTTATGTGACATTAAAATTTCTATAAATCATTAGAGGAGGTATTCAATGAAAGAAGATAAATCCGTAATTCGAATTGTAGTAATTATATTTATTTTTGTAATGTTAGGTATCGCATTGGCGTTTATTATTCCAGCATTTACCGGAGATGGTTGGATTGAAGGAACAGTTAATCATCCGGATACTATTGGTAATCAGATTACAATCGATGTTATTAACTCATATGGGTATTATAAATCTACTGGTATCGATGCTATAGTATTTAACTTAGGAGCAAAGACATACTTTGTTGACAACAGTGGTAATCTTTTACCTAAGGATACATCACCAAGTACAAATCAGAGGGTGAGGGTATATTATCACTTGAAAGAACAGGGCGAAATTTATGTTTCAAAGATAATTGTTTATTAAATAGCACTGAAAAAGGAAGTCGCTATAATAGTGTCAATTTGTAACATCACATAACAAACGATTTCCAACACTCAATTTGCTAACCGAGTCGCACTTGCATTAGCCCACCCAAAGGGTCCCGAGCATGAGCAAGCACTGTAAGCTCATTGGCATCGTAAACCGAAGACCGTTAGGCGAAACTCATTATCTGGTGTAAAGGAGATTTATGGAACTTAGAGATTTACTAATAGATTTGAACATTATATATGAGGAGTTTTTAGATGAGGCTTCTAAGGTTAGGTCTTACGCTCCTAAAGTTGGGAAGAGTTCAAAATCCAACGAGATGTATTCTTCACTGATGATTCACGGTATTAGTGATGGAATTACTGATTTAGACATATCAGATAAAGCGATAATTGAGTTGATGTTTGAAGTTTACGAAATGGCTCCTTCATATTCAGTACTAATGTATTTGGTTATGATGTATGATAATTTAAACCTTGAACTTAAAGAGTATATTATGAATAGGTATGCTGATTATCTATTTCAAGACGATGAACATTTAAGTGTCCCAGTTGGATATAGTTTGTTGGTAGATTATTTTGAAGGGGATGACAGGGTTGAGTTCTGCTATAACGCAATATTTGGTAGAATGAAACAAGAATACAATGACATTAAGAAATTGATAGATGTATCAGGTCCTGTACCATATCATCTGAAGAAAGATCTCTATTATACTTTGACAACTGATAGGATTTATCATGACTTGGTATATGATGGAATTGTAAATAGCATTTCTGATGTTTATGGACATATTCCTTTAGAAGAGGCGACGATATTGCTTGGTAAGCTGGAAATTGATAAAACTACCCAAACGTACAAAGAGTTGACAAGACGATTAGGTATCTAGTGGGGACGATAATGAGCATCGCCTAACATACGATTTCCAACACTCAATTCGCTAACCGAGTCGCGCTTGCATTAGCCCACCCAAAGGGTCCCGGGCATGAGCAAGCACTGTAAGCTCATTGGCGTCGTAAACCGAAGACCGTTATCTGAAATTGCTCCTTACTTATCTGGATATAGAAGAGGTGAATCGCATGTATATGTTTTTATCATTAATGTTTATTGTTATAGGTGTTATTATGTTTTTTAAGCCTGATATTTTTTACCAATTAACGGAATCGTGGAAATCTGATACGTATGGCGAACCAAGCTATTTATTTAAGTTATCAACTAGAGTCGGAAGCATTATTTTCATGCTTGCAGGTTTTTTTGGTTTTGTAGTGTTCGTTTTTTTCGATAAATAAGCAAGACTTCCAGTCTCAACATCAGATAACATACGATTTCCAACACTCAATTCGCTAACCGAGTCGTACTTGCATTAGCCCACCCAGAGGGTCCCGGGCATGAGCAAGCGCTGTAAGCTCATTGGCGTCGTAAACCGAAGACCGTTATACGAAATTTATTACTAGTTTATATTGAAAGCTTAAGTTAAAGGAGACTAACTATGATCACACCTAGATTGGAGTCAGAAAGACTGATTTTAAGAACGTTTACTGAAACTGATGTAGAGGACGTTTTTAATGGTTGGGAAACCGATCCAGAAGTAGCTAAATATATGATGTGGCAAAGCCACAATGATATAAATAAGACGAAAGAATGGATAGAAATGGAAATTGGTAGAATTTCAAGTGAGGATTGGTTTAGATGGGCGGTAGAAGAGAAATCTACAGGTGATTTGTTAGGTACTTGCCTTATTTATTTTAATCAGGAAGATAATGCATTTGTATTAGGATATAATTTATCGAAACGATATTGGAATAAAGGTTTTACAACCGAAGCCATGAAGGAAGTCGTAAAGTTTGCGAAGGATATTCTCAAACTTAAGAAGATATCAGCATCATATTCTGTAGAGAATCCAGCATCTGGAAAGGTAATGGAGAAACTTGGGATGAGATATATTAGGGATTGTGATTATGTATGTAATGGTGGTAGTATCCATACTAAAGGTAGAACGTACGAGATAGAGTTAAACTAATAGTTAATGACTATGATATTAATAGCTAATTGTATGGTGGTTTCCGTAATAAACTACGTATAACATACGATTTCCAACACTCAATTCGCTAACCGAGTCGCACTCGCATTAGCCCACCCAAAGGGTCCCGGGCATGAGCGAGCACTGTAAGCTCATTGGCGTCGTAAACCGAAGACCGTTATGCGAAAGAAACCACTCGGATAAAGAAGGGGATATTAATGAGAAAGAAATTTTTTTACTTGCTTGCTGCTGTAATAATCACTCTAGCAACAATCTTTATTACAAATATGACAGCTGTGAATATTATGAATCAGGATAGCATTATTGAAGGTATTATTGACTATCGTGACATGTCTGTGAAGAGCATAATTTTGACTAAGACTGACGAAGATGAGTTTTTTGTTCTTTATGACGATGCGTCAGGAGATTTACATTTATGTATATTCGAGAAAACGATGTTTTCGTTTGGGAGATTTTATTTTGCATCTGGTGGTTCCAGTGGTGGTGATCCTGATGAGTTTTATTTTTCTGAAGGAACTGGTAATGGTCATAAGAAATTGACCGTCGTTTATGGAAAGAGCTCAAGCTTAAATAATGGAACTTACAAAGTGATGATGGAGAATGACATCTTAGAAGTTGAGCCAATTGAAGATTTCTTTCTTGATGTCTATCGAGAAGAGACTAAGAGTTCTGGGATGATTTGGGTTGAATATAATTGATGTGTGTTGCATGTGGTCGTGATTTCCATCACATAACATACGATTCAGCGACACTCAACGCGCTAACCGAGTCGGGATCGCATCAGCGGTTCAGCTAAAGCTTCACATGCATGAGCTCGCCCTGTAAGCACGTTGGCGTCGTGAACCGAGGTCCGTTAAGTGACATTCTCCCACTACCGAGCGATATTATGGAGGTAAAGCATTGAATGTAGAATATAGAATAAAAAAACGTAAAAATGCAATTAATGAATTAACAGATTTATGCACAAACTCTAGCAATCTATTAATAATTCATTATTCCTGTGAAAGCTTTTATGATATTCCAGAAGGGAAAACACCTAGAATTACTTCTATAGCTGTTAGATATTACAAGACGGCTCAAACTAAATCGTTTTCAATACACAAGATAGCAGAAAAAGAAAAGATGCCATTTAGTAATATTGAGCAAGAATATGATACGTTGGAAAAGAAAATGCTAGATGAGTTTTTTGATTTTGTTAGTCATCATAAAAGCTACAACTGGATTCATTGGAATATGAGAGATATAAATTATGGATTTGAAGCAATTGAGAATAGATACGCTGTTCTTGGTGGGAATCCTATTTCGATTGATAATAATTATAAGTTTGATTTAGCCAGAAAGATTGTAGATATGTATGGATCCGGATATATTGGTCATCCGAGGCTTGAAAAGTTAATGGAAAAGAATAGTATTACAAAGCAGAACTATTTATCAGGAAAAGAAGAAGCATTATATTTTAGAACAAAGGATTTCGTGAAATTACATCAATCTACATTGAGAAAGGTAGATATTTTTCATTCAATTATTGAAAGAATACTGAACCAAGAACTTAAAACAAATTCAAAGGTTAAAGATATTTATGGTTTATCGCCACAAGGGTTATTTCAATTAATAAATAGTCATTGGTGGGCAAGTCTAATTTACGCACTTATTTTAGCAATAATTGGAGGGTTTGTAAGTTGGATAATAACAAGTGCATTGGCATAGTCCGTGAGAGAACGTCACTTAACAAACGATTTCCAACACACAATTCGCTAACCGAGTCGCACTTGCATTAGCCCACCCAATGGGTCCCGGGCATGAGCAAGTACTGTAAGCTCATTGGCGTCGTAAACCGAGAGCCGTTAGATGAAAGATTGGGTTCGGTTTCGTAGAACGAAGGGTAAATTGGAGGATTATATGAAGTATAAGTTTACACAAGGAGGATTTCATGAAGCGTAGATATAGGAAGATAATTTGTTTTTTATTAACAGTCTTTAGTGTAGTTGGTTGTAGTGCTGACAATGAAGTTGACGTAACTTATGAGAATCTAGAATATACAGAAATATATGGAATTGTATTTGATTCATTTATTGAATTAGATAAAGGATTAAATACCGAGATGAGTTATATTGCAATTGATGTTGAGTCATTGCTATATATTACAGAAGTTGAAGTGGAGAAGTTATTTAAATATATGGAGAAGTATGGAATACCTGTAATTTCACAATCCTTTGATTCACTTGAAGAGGAGGGAATGGTAGGGATAGGGAATGAAATAGATGGAATTCTGATTAGTGTAAATAGTTTTGAAATAACTGATGATAATAGAGTTGTTGTTAAAGGTGAAAAGTTTAGGTCAGGAGATGGTGCAATTGGCGTTAAGTGTGGTCTCATACGTAGAGAAGAATCTTGGCAGAAAGATTATGCTGATATAACGTGGAAATCCTAGCTACTATAAGTTTTGAATGTAGATAGAATTTTATCTTCGTCAGTTATCAATTTACTTTTACATGTAAATGATAGATGAATTTATTGTATATGTCAGACTATTAAGAAATTAAACTATAACTGTAACGTTTTCAGTTGATGAAGATTAGTAAGTCACCCAATCCATCATCTAACAAACGATTTCCGACACACAGCTCGCTAACCGAGTCGGGGTCACATTAGGCGTTCGCAAGCTCACAGCCATGAGCTCGCCCTGTAAGCTCCCTGGCATCGTAAACCGACGACCGTTATATGAAACTGAGAAACTCTTAAAATGAAAGATGAGGTGCAATATGTTACCAGCATTAATGACATTAGGAACATTAGACACGATACTAAGAATCGCAACATATTTTGCAGTTTTAATTTTCGCTGTCAAAGGATCACAAGCATTCAATATTTACATTAATAAACATAGATAATGAAGTTGCTTAAGACGGTCATTTCACAGCATCATATAACAAACGATTTCCAACACTCAATTCGCTAACCGAGTCACCCTTGCATTAGGCCACCCAGAGGGACCCGGCCATGAGCGGTGGCTGTAAGCTCCTTGCGTCGTGAGCCGAGGTCCGTTATGCGAAAGTGCGACCAGCACTTTAAAAATATATAAGTGGTAAGCCATATATTAGGCTGTCTAAGTCGAAAGACCTTTGGACTGCGCTATCCACTTGGTGTAACTCTACCTATGGGTGCGTCATTGGTAACGATGGGGTGCTAAGCCGTAGGGACAATATGGGAAATCTGCAAGCCTAAAGCGGATGGACTGTTAGGGTAAATGTATCGCTATGATTAAATTAAATGAATCACCATAAGCTTCGTAAAACGGGAACAGCGAAATAAGGCTGAAACGCTGTAGCCAAAAGGCGCGAGATGAGTTCAATGACTTTTCGTATTGTTGGACAAGTGGATATAATCTCCGGAGTAAAGGTGGAATCTAAAGTGATACGAATTGGCTAGTATATGGAACTGGGTAAGCCCGATGAATTCCTAATAGGTAGGTTTTCCGTAAGAAAAGTACAACATTCAGTGGGTAGAGGAGGACATGAGAAAGCGAATGCCGATGAATAATGACTCGGATAGGAGTTCAAGATTTGCTCTGACCTGAAAGGGTGCAGACTTCATGGTGGTTATCAAAGCGATGAAAGGGCTGAAACTTTATGAATACAGAAAAGCAAAATAGCGAAAAGCGTGCGTTTGTAGACGATGGAAGAAAATGGCAGAAGATTAACTGAACTGTTATTGAAAACAAGGTTAATAGACTTCAGTCAAGGATAGCAAAAGCGGCAAGAGAAGGAAGGTTCAGTCTAATGAAAATCTTACAACACTTGCTGATAAAATCGTATTATGCAAAGCTTTTAGCAGTGAAGAAAGTCATCAGTAACAAAGGGAGTAAAACACCCGGAGTCGATGGCGAGATATGGAATAGCGATAAGAAGAGATATCAAGGTGCAATAAACCTTAAGAATAAAGGCTACAAAGCAAAACCACTTAGGAGAACATACTTAAAGAAGCCAAATGGGAAATTAAGACCATTAGGTATACCAACGATGCACGATCGTGCTATGCAATCACTACATGCTCTAGCCTTAGACCCTATAGCTGAAAGTGTTTTATCTAAGACAGTATTTGGATTTAGGAAATACAGAAGCTGCAATGATGCACAGAAGTATATCCATACGTGTTTATCTAAAGATATAAGTGGTCAATGGATTCTAGAAGGCGATATTAAAGGATGCTTTGATAACATATCACATCAGTGGTTAATGGAAAACGTACCCATGAACAAACGGATTCTAAAACAGTTTTTAAAAGCTGGATTTGTATATAAGAAAGACTTGTATCCAACAAAAGAAGGAACACCACAAGGTGGAATTATTTCACCGATTCTTGCAAATTTAACGCTGAATGGAATGGCAGAAATGATAGCCAGAAAATACAGTACAAATACTGTAGGAAATATCTCAAGATACGCAAATAACCATCGAATTCACGTCATAGTGTATGCCGATGATTTTATCGTAACAGCAAATAATGAAGAAATACTACATCAAGTGAAACAAGACATCGAAGAATTTCTTCTTGTAAGAGGATTGGAACTATCCGAATCCAAAACGTTGATTACTCACATAAACAAAGGATTTGACTTCTTAGGCTGGACAGTCAGGAAGTACAAAACCAAGTTAATCATAACACCTTCAAAGAAATCAGTAAAGAGTGTTTGCAAAAAGATTAGTGAAACTGTCAGAAAGAACCTGATGCAAAAGCAAGAAGTTCTTATAAAGGGACTGAATGCAATCATCAGAGGATGGTGTAACTACCATCGAAGTTCATGTGCAAAGAAAGCGTTTCAAACCATAGATAGGCATGTGTTTTATAGCTTGTGGAACTGGGTGAAACGTAGACATAGCAATAAGCCAAAACAATGGCGAAAGGACAGATATTTCGTTCGGGAAGGTTCAAGAGATTGGATTTTTCGAACAGAAAAGGTTAAACTAATATTTGCAAGTGATACTAAAATCAGAAGACATGTACTGATTAAATTTGAGGCCAATCCCTATCTGAGGGAATATGATGAATATTACAGTAAACGGCGTGTTGCTTGTTAACTCATGACAGAGTTAATTACAGATAGCTTGAGCCGTATGAGGTGAAAGTCTCAGGTACGGTTCTTAGGGGAGAAAGGGAGAGCAATCTCTCTGACTTACCCAACTGCCACACTAGTTATAGACAAATATGAAGCTAGTCTAGTAAATAACTATATGGAGAATTATATGAATATATTTCCTATTGAAATTACAGAAGCAATATCACTGATGAATAAATTTTCGAAATTGTGGGACAAGAACGAATACTATTGGTACCCATTGTTCGACAGCACAAGAGATGATCTCTTAGCTCTAGAATCAAGTAAGTGTTGTTAAGTTCATAAGGATATTACTTGAACATGATGTTTCGAAGGTATATGAAATATGTGAAGATAACAAAGGCAAAATTATCGAGAATATTGATGAATATATGTTTTGGGAATCAGAAGATTATTTCTGGAACGGAGAGGCATATTGGTTTGATGATTCGTTGAATTGGGTCGTTTATAAATCTCATGAGGGTACTATTACATTCGGTGGCGAGTGGTTGATAAATCATGTTAAGGATATATGGGAAGACTGGTCAAACTATACTAAATGGGATAGCAAGAAACATAGTAGAGGATAGAATATGTAGAAAGCTTCCGTGAGGAACTTCGTCTAACATACGATTTCCAACACTCACTTCGCTAACCGAGTCACCACCGCATTAGCCCACCCAGAGGGTCCCGGGTATGAGCGGAGGCTGTAAGCTCATTGGCGTCGTAAACCGAAGACCGTTATATGAAAGAACAAGTCTGTGTACATTGAGATGAAGATGAAATGGAAAGAAAGGGAGAAAATGATAAATGTAAAGAGATCAAATTGCATGTTAGTAATGCTTTATAATGAATGGAAAACGCATGAAAATATCGATAGGCCATTAGAAATTGAATGGAATATTATGCATATGTTCTCAAGTTCACAAATAGCTAAGCTATATGCAATAAAGCATGATTTAGATGTTGAATTATGTTCATTAATAGCAATATTACATGATATAGCAGTAGTTGAAGCTAGAGTGAGAGAAAATCATGATAAGATTGCTGAAGACTTCGTTATAAAGGCAACTGAAAGATATAATACAGTAGCAAGAAAGAATTTACCTGAAATAACAGACGAGGAACTAAGCATTATTGTAGAAGCTGTGACAGTGCATAGTGATAAAGATGTTTACTCAGATAACAAATATGTCGAGATGTTAAAGGATGTTGATAGTTTAGATCGTTATTTATATGGAATACAGTCAGATGGGGCTTACAGTGAAAGAATATTGAGCTTTATGGATGACCTTTCATTAGATGGAGAGTAGGACGACTTGTTCCTTCATATAACATACGATTGCGTTCACCGTTTCACTAACCGAGTCGGGGTCGCATTAGGGGTTCGCAAAGCTCACACCCATGAGCTTACCCTGTAAGTTCAACGATGACCTCAACTGAAGAACGTTAGGCGAAAGTGCGACCAGCACTTTAAATATATAAGTGGTAAGCCATATATTAGGCTGTCTAAGTCGAGAGACCTTTGGACTGCGCTATCCATTTGGTGTAACCCTACCTATGGGTGCGTCATTGGTAACGATGGGGTGTTAAGCCGTAGGGACAATATGGGAAATCTGCAAGCCTAAAGCGAATGGACTGTTAGGGTAAATGTATCGCTATGATTAAATTAAATGAATTACCGAAAGCTTCGTTAAACGTGAACAGCGAAATAAGGCTGAAATGCTGTGACCAAAAGGTATGAGATGAGTCCAATGACTTTTCGTATTGTTGGACAAGTGGATACAATCTTCGGAGTAAAGGTGGAATCTAGGGTGGTACGAGTTGGCTAGTATATGGAACTGGGCGAAGCGTAGACATAGCAATAAGTCAAAACAATGGAGAAAGGACAGATATTTTGTTCGTGAAGGTTCAAGAGATTGGATTTTTCGAACAGAAAAGGTTAAACTAATATTTGCAAGTGATACTAAAATCAAACGACATGTACTGATTAAATTTGAGGCCAATCCTTATCTGAGGGAATATGATGAATATTACAGTAAATGGCGTGTTGCTTGTTAACTCGTGATAGAGTTAATTACAGATAGCTTGATCCGTATGAGGTGAAAGTCTCACGTACGGTTCTTAGGGGAGAAAGGGAGAGTAATCTCCTTGACTTACTCGACTTTATCACTTTGAAGTGAAAGTAGGGAATATATGAGGAATCTAAGAGGTGTTTTAATATTTTTGTTTCTTTTAATATGCATAGTTGGATGTAATGGTACAGCAAGTCATGATGATCCTGATTATATGTTAAAGAATAATCCCAATATTGATATGATTGTCTATGGATTATCTGCATATATTAATGCAAATGATGTTGAATGGGTAATAGAACTCGATCTTGAGAAGAAGGATGAAATAGGCGTAATACAGGGTGTATATACAATTGATACTGAACTGTTTCTTACGGCTACTTTGATTCCTGAAGGTGCAGTTGTATATAAAACGACAAGGGACGATATAATTATAGTTGAGGTTGACGACGTGTTGATTCCTTATTTAGAATGGATAGAAGGATAGAAAGACGGGCGTGATGAACTTCATATAACAAATGTATCAACAACACTGCGATCGCTAACCGTGGCTGGCCTGCAATAGGTGTTCGCTTAAAGCCTCACAATAATAAACAGACCTTGTAAGCTCCCTGACGTCGTAAACCGAGGTCCGTTAGGGGAAACTCAACACTTTGAAAGGAGTTATATGCATTACGTTTATCATGGAAGTAGTATAGCAGGACTGAGTAGAATTACACCAAATATTTCTACTCATAAATCTAAATATGTATATGCGTCAGAATATAAATTGATTTCAATAATTTTTTTGGCAAGGTGGAATGATTTTTTACTTACACTTAAAGTGCATAAAATAGATGATGGTATTAAAATTCAATTGATAGAAAGATATCGAGGAGCATTTAAAGATATATATGAAAGTCGTGATGGATATATATATAAGCTTAATAGAAGTAATTTTTCTAGGAATACCGATTGGGAGTTTGAATTGACGTCACTACAACCAGTAGATGTATTGACTACTAAATATTATGATAATATTTATGAAGAATTATTACGTCATAATCGTAAAGGTGATATTGAACTGTTCTTTTATCCTAATAGACCAGAGAGTATACCAATAGATGACTCAGATATGTATGATAAGGCGATTGAACTATATAAATTGTCAGGTAATGCAATGAATTTTAAATTATGCATTGAAAGATTTCCAAAGTTTAAAGAGGAATTAGAAGAATATGTTAGGCTAAATAATATATGTTTATGATGTTCGTGTGTTGAACTTCACATAACATAAGATTCAACGACACTTAACTCACTAACCGATTCGGGTTGCATTAGCAGTTTGTAAGCTTATTGGCGTCGTAAACCGAAGACAGTTATGTAAAATGTTTATATTATGGAGAAGATTTGCGTGAATACCGTCATAAGTCGTTGGAAATTACGTCGGATATAGGCTGTTATATGCAATAGTTATTTGTTTGTTGACAAACTCACGACCATGGATGATGACAATTATGAATATATTAATACGAATGGTGAGAATATGAATTATGTTGAGTATTTAAGAAGTTATGTAGGAAATAACCCTGTTATTTTGGTTGGTTCAGTTGTTATAGTTTTAAGGAATAGTACAGATATATTATTGCAGAAACGAGTGACTACATCCTATGGCTCATGGGGACTGCCAGGTGGTTTAATGGAGATGAAGGAGTCAACTGAAGAAACAGCAAGAAGAGAAGTTTTTGAGGAGACTGGTCTAAGGCTTGGTAAACTAAACCTAGAAGAAGTGGTGTCTGGTGAAGATAATTATCTGAAGTTATCAAATGGTGATGAGTTTTATGCTGTTACCATAGTGTATTCTACTGAAGAAGTATCAGGTAATCTAGTTGTTGATCAAAGCGAATCTTTAGATGTTAGGTATTTCAGCGTTGATGATTTGCCAGATGAAATTGTTGGCAGTCATAGGCGAATATTAATGAGATTCTTTGAGTCAAGAACTAATGGAAGTATATAATTATGATTATCGAAAATTGTAGTAAAGAGAAAGTTAAAGATGTTGCAAGGTTCGCATATGAGAGAAATCAAACACTTGAATTGAGGTCCAAGCCATTTAGCCAAAGCGAGACGTTTTCAAGTATTCAGAAGTTCTATAATATGCTGATAGATCAAGAGTTTTATGATTTGCTTTTGCTTTACGATGATGATAAGTTAATTGGTGTCACAGGTATTTACTGGATTGTTGATGATAATTATTTGTCATTTATTGGCGGGGTATTCACAGATGGAGACCACGATATAATTGTGCATCATTTTTTAAAATATCTTGAGAATGAATTTGAAGGTTATAATCTATACATTAATGTGACCAAAGAATATAAAGGCTTGAATTTTTATATATCAGATCAAGAATTTGAATTATTAGAAGAGGCAGAGATGTATTGTTTGTCCAATTTTAGTGGCAATTCGTTTAGTAAACAAATTGCCAAATTGGATTCTAATAATAAAGGCGAGATATATGAGCATCTAAATCTGATAATCACACAAGATACATATTGGAACATTGAAATATTGGATGAGAATTTAGATAAGTTCATAGTCCTAGGGCATTATGGAGAAACTTTGGACGGTTCTTTGTACGCTCAAATCTACAAGAATATGTCTGTGGAGATTTTTGGTATTAATTCAAGTAGTGCAAGTGTATTGAGAGAAATGCTCACATCATTGGCATATATCTGCGATGAAATGAAGGTGTTAAAATTAATTCTATATTCGTGGGATTCTATTGAAATCAGCACCGCAAAGTTATTGGGATATGCTAAGTATGATTCGAATATGTGTTTTATGAAACGATTAGTTGTTGGGAATTGATGCTTCGAGACTTCGCATAACATACGAGTCAGAGACACTCAATCCGCTAACCGAGAGATTATGCTGGTTATCGAAAATTCAAGTGAAACCATAAAATCTAGAGTATGTATAGAGAGGGAACTTAATAATGAAGACAACTATTGATAGTATAGCAAATCCTAAAACTATACTAATTGTGATTGGAGTATTAAGTGGATATATAAGAAATTGGCCCTTTTTTATTTTTCGGTTGTTATTTACATTCGGAAAGTTTAAAAAATCAATTTCTTTAGAATTACCTAAAGATTTTATTGAGTCTACTGCGTTTATGGCTCATTTATACTTGTGTTTACAAGATAAGATGGATAAAAATAAAGCTTTTGAAATAACAAGAGCAGTTGTTTTGACAAGTGGGATGGCTATTCAACAGGCTAACTTTCGAAATGTAGAGGATGAAAGGACATATAGTAACTTGATTACATATCAAAAAAGAACAAATAAGGAAGGTATTACAAAACTTAATACTATAGATATAATTGAAGAAAGTGAAAAGAGATATGAATTTATAGTAACTAGATGTTTATTTTATGAATTTTTCAATGCATTGGACATGAAAGAATTAACTTCCATTATGTGTTCGGTTGATAATGCAATATTTGGTTCTTATATGGGAGATGATTTAACATTTTATAGAAGAGGAAAAGAAAATACGATTTACAAAGGTAATAGTGAGTGTCGATTTGTAATAGAGAATAATAGCTAATGGACGTATAATACAACGCCTAACATATAAGTGTCACCATATTATGCTGTGATCTGTTTTTTAGTAAGATCCAAAGGAGACAAATATATAATAATAAGACCGTAAATTTATATCGTATTTAGTATGGATAGAAGGTTGAATGACAATCAGATTTTTTGAGGAGGATAGAGTGAAGTTAAGTGTGAAAAAAATGAGTATTGTTATGATTATTGTTAATATAGTATTTTGGCTGGGTATTTTCCTATATTATTCATTTGTTAAGTATCCTATGGTAGAAGATTACATAATACTTAAGATTTTTTTATTGTTCGAACCTATGATTTTTATGGGTATGCTGTTTGGATATATAAAAAAGAATAAATGGATTTATGTGTGTAGTGTTATCTTTTTAGCCTTCAATAGTATTCTATCCATAACTGATCAAGTTGGCTTATTAGATGTGATTTCATTGGTATTGAGTGTCATTGTTTTTATATTGTTAATTATGCAGTGGAGTAGTTTTATGGTTGATAGAAAACAATGAATCATTGGAGATTAAATGGAATAGTTTATAGGAAATCACTTTGTGATCTCTTGTTTTGCGACTGGTTGTGGAATTAATAAAACTAGTGATAAAAAGGAAGAAAGAGTTTCTAAGATAGCAAGTGAAGAAGCGGATACCGTTCATATGGATACTCGATTAAAAATTATTTTTCAAGTTTAAGGAAAAACTTTTGAAAGCTGTGGCACTAAGTGTCATAATTATAGTAGGGTATGCCTTGATTGGGTGGACAAGGTATAGCTGAGCGTTTTAATGATTAAGAATATGATCTAAGGGAGAATAAGATGAAGAGTTTAACAAAAGCAAGAGTTAGTGAATCAGATATTAGGTCTATGTGTCAAAAAGCCTTTGGTGTAGACCTAAAGACCTCCAAGGAGCTTAACGATGGGTTTTATAATATTTCCTACTTGGTAAAACTTATGGATGGAAGGGAAATGGTTCTTAAGGTTGCCCCTCCTTCTGATGTGAATATATTAACTTATGAAAAAGACATTATGGCTGCTGAAGTGAAATTTTACAAGCTTTGTCACGAACATACCGATATTCCAGTTCCTTATATATTGTTTGAGGATTTTGACCTCGATGTGTTTGCAAGCCCCTATTATTTTATGTCTAAATTGCATGGTATCCCAACAAATTATGTTAAGGAGATATCGCCAGACATGAGACGGGAAATTTATGAACAATTAGCAGCTTATTTAGGTCGATTGCATCAAATAAAGGGTCAATGCTTTGGATATATTTCTATGAAGGACAAGTGCTTGAACAAAAGCTATTATGAATGTTTTAGGTTGATGATGGATGCTCTTATTGAGGATGCAAATAGAGTTGGCCAAGACCTACCTTTTGATATGGAAAAAATGGATGAACTTTTGAGAAGGTCAAAGTTCGCTTTTGATGTTGTTAAAGAGCCCACCTTGGTCCATTATGATTTGTGGGATGGCAATATCTTTATAAAAGGATATGAGGATATGACTATAGAAGGAATTATTGACTTCGAAAGGGGATTTTATGGTGATCCTGCTGCAGATATTTCACAGGCAGGAGGATACATTGATTTAGAAAACAGCGATTATTTTTGGGATATTTATAACAACAATTCAGATATTAAACTGACTTATGATTATCCTATGAAAATAAGGGTGATTTGCTATAGACTCTATGTCTTTATGATTATGTATGTAGAGACTTTTTACAGAGATATCGATGGAAGTTTTGATGGCCAAAAACAGTGGGTCTTAAGCGAGATTCCAAAGATTATGGATATGCTTCATGAGGCTTTAGAGGAGAAGTAGATGAGAAAACTGTATCGTTCATGGGTTCTGATGATAACTTTTGTCACTCGGATACCAATACCCATTCATTTTGAGATTTCTGAAGAAGATTTTGCGGCTGGATATAAGTTCTTCCCAGTCATTGGATTACTTTTAGGAGGGCTTTTGAATTTACCCCTCCTTATTGAAACTTATATACCGGTAAATCTTCTTGCTTTTTTCATTCTTGTTTTTTATCTTCTCTTAGTTGGTGGACTTCATTTTGACGGTGTTAGTGATGTCTTTGATTCTGTATTTAGTGCTAGGGATCGTGAGAAGATGTTGGTTATTATGGAAGACAGTCGTGTGGGAGCATTTGGTGTCATTGGATTGATATTGGCCTTTATGGGACTCTATTTAGGACTTTTGGAAGTTCTCAAGCTTGAGGGGAGTCTATATGGAATTGATATTCGTGTAATCATTATTGGGTTAATGCCTTTTATTAGCAGGACTATAGCTTTAATTACAGCAGGTTTTTCTTCTTACGCTAAATCCGATGGTTTTGGAAAAGTTCTAATTGACCGTTTTTCTCCACTTGTATCTATAAGTCTTATTGTGCTATTATGTGTTGTAAGTTCTTTTTTTCATATATATATGGTTATAGGTTTGGCCATTACTTTATTCTTATCTCAAGTTATTAATCATCGTATACATAAGCTTCTGGGTGGCATTACCGGAGATGTGATTGGCTTGATGATCGAATGCTCTCAAATCATATTTTTATTATCTGTCAGTATCTTGTTTCAAACATAGATGACGTAACTCATTATAGGTGATTGCAGAGGAAGGGGCATGCTATGAATATTACATTGATTAGACATCCACAGACGACTGCCAACAAAAACCATATTATTTATGGTATGAAAGATTACGAGTATACAGAACGTGGGGAGCATCAGTTTTTTTGGATTAAAGAGTACATGGAAATAAATTACAGTATCAATCATCAGTTTCAAGATCATAAGGAAAAATATTGCATTATATCCAGTCCAAGAGGCCGTGCCCTTAAATTGGCACAGGGAATCAGCATGGAGCTTGGTATTAAATTGGAAACTAGGGATGAAATAGGTGAAATGAATTTTGGGATATTCGAGGGCTTATCAACGGAAGAAGCCAAGAAAAAACATCCTGATGCCTATTTTAATTTTCAGTATCATTTTGATACAACAGCTATACCTGGTGGTGAATCCTATGAAGACTTTATAGCTCGAATGGATAAATTTATAGATTATTTAGGAAGGCTCCATGAATCAGGTCAATTTGATGAAATTATTATCGTCAGCCATGGAGGTGTTATTAGAGAGTTAATTGAAAATTTGCTGGAACTTGAACCTGGAACCAGCTGGAAGTTTTTAGTTAGTAACGGATGCATTATCAAACTTGAAATGAAAGAGAATGGATACCGTTTAAAAGAGCTTGTAGCAAATAAATTTTAACAAGGAAGTAGAAGATGAAAAAACTAGATATTAGAACAGTAGTATTGATGGGACTTTTTATTGCCATGTCATTTATTGGCGCCATGATTAAAATCACTGGATATTCCATAGCCCTTGATGCTTTGCCTGCATTTTTTGCAGCTATTTTTTTAGGACCGATTTATGGAGGCATTGTAGGTTTTCTTGGTCATATGTTTACTTCTGGTATGGCGGGTTTCTACCTTTCTTTACCGGTACATACAATCATAGCTATCATGATGTTTCTTGCCTGCTTTGGTTTTGGTTGGGTTTATAGACTCAACAAAAGATTTACCACTAAGCTAGCAGGAATTTTAACCGGAATACTCCTAAATGGACCCATTTCTTTAGGGGTAACAGCCTTTATTCTAAGCTATTCTGTTGGAAAGGAAGGGGCAATAGGTATGTTTATTACCATGTTGGTGCCTCTTATAGTTGGGGCATCGGTGAATGTGATTTTGAGTTCGGTTATATATGAATTGGTAAAAGATAGAACAAAATACCTTTAGCAGGGAGTTTTTCATGATTAGATACGGAGATTTGCAACTTATAGAAAATGGTAATGATTATCTGATAATTGCTTGTGACAGCGCTGGTGGAATTGGGAACAAGCCAGGTGATGTGATAAAAGTCGACCCTGAAACAACAGGTTATTATAGCTGTCTTGTACCAATAATGGAAATCCTTTGTGCTAGAGGTGAAATTATCAGTATTGTTGATACACTTAGTGTTGAAATGGAACCTACAGGCAAACGTATGATTAAGGGGATTAAAAAGTTAATGAACAATGTCGGATTAGAGGAAAGTATCCTTACTGGATCTACAGAAGAAAATGTAGAAACCTCTATGACAGGTATTGGAGTGACGGTTCTTGGACGGATAGCTAAGTCGAGACATCGGGCTAAAAAAATCACAAAAGATCAAGTGATGGTTGTTATCGGCTATCCAAAAGTAGGAGAAGAATTTCTAAATGATGAAATCAAAATGAGACTTCATCAATGTGTAAAAGCTTCTGATATGGTCTTAATTAAAGATATTGAGACTATTAGGGATATGATTCCTATAGGCTCTAAAGGTATTTTACATGAATGTGATGTAATGGCAGAGAGGAATGGACTGGCATTTAAGGAAACGGACCATAATATTGATATGGGGAAATCAGCGGGGCCTGGAACTTGCATTTTAGGTGCGATAATGCCTGAGGATTTGGAAGCACTAGTAGCAAAGCTAAAGCCTTTGCCTGTAACAAAAATTGGAGGATTTATTTAAATGAAATATAAATGTCTGGTTTTAGACCATGATGATACAGTGGTACGATCCACACCAACAATCCATTATCCATCTTTTATTGAGTCTATGGGTATTCTTCGACCAGATAGAGAACCTTTTTCTTTGGAAGAGTTTCTAGGTTATTGTTTTGATCCGGGATTTCATAGCTTGTGTGTTGATGAGTTGGCCTATGACAATGAAGAATTGAAAGTTCAACGAGATGTATGGCGTGGCTATACTGCAAAGATGATTCCGCCCTTATATGATGGATTTGATGAAATTATCAGAGGGTTTAAAGAAGCTGGTGGCGTCATATGTGTTGTTTCGCACTCAGAAGTTGATAGGATTATTAGAGATTATGTGGAGCATTTTGGATTTGAACCTGATATGGTTTTTGGTTGGGATGAAGATGAAAATAAAAGAAAACCTCATCCTTACCCCCTACTAGAGATTATGAGAAAATATAAGCTTCAACCTAAAGACCTTCTTATGGTAGATGACCTTAAGCCGGGATTGGATATGTCTCTAGCTGCAGGGGTCGATTTTGCTTGTGCAGGCTGGTCTCATTTTATTGATTCGGCTAGACAATATATGCTGGATAAAGCTGATTTTTATTGTTACAAGGTTGAAGAGTTAAAGATACTGCTGGACTTATGATTGATAAACGTCAAAAGCTATTTTTATACATCTTATTTTATATGGCTTTAAGAATTACCTGTTGGATTATGCAGAGGCCTATCCAACAGGTCGTATTCAGGTCAAATATTACCATTAATCGTCTATTTCGAGAACACTATATGTATTTCTCCCTTTTCGTTTAGCATCTAAAAGTGCCTTAGTTGACATATGATATAATTCTTTTGAATGTTTTACATCATATGAGTGGAAGATTCCAATGGATGCAGAAAGTTTTTCATTAATACCATGTTGATTAAAATCATAATCATGTATATTTGTCAGTGCTTCTTTACAAGCAGTGATAATGTCTTTTTTTGTTGTATCAATAAGATAAACACCAAACTCATCACCTCCAATACGTACTAAGCGACTTTCAGGTGCCTTCAGTAAAGCTTGAAAACTTTTTTTGAAAAATTTATAGGTTTGGTAGATAACCATATCACCTGCATCAAAGCCGTATCGGTCGTTGATGGAGGCAAATCTATCAATATCCAGAATTACCATGGTTTTTAGGCTCTCAGGATGTTTTGATATAGAGGTGTCAATAAATTCATTGAACCCTAACGTATTTTGAACTTTATAAAGTTCTTCTCTCATTTCTTGATTGATCATAGGTACACTCCTTTTCTCAGGAACCTGTGTCAGATCCCTTTCATTTTCCTTGATAATAGTAAAGGTATCATCTGAGACATAATTAATCTGTCCCGGATTCTTCCCAACAAAAGTAATAAAATGTTGAAGCTTAAGGAGTTGACGAGTGGTGGTATCAGCTTCTACTCTTAGGTGTGCTTCTTTATCTTTTAAGATATCCATGAAGGCCTCAACGGTTAATGGTAAAGATAATAGTCTTTGAATTTCCTTTAATGAGAAACCAAAATCCTGTAAATGCCTGATTTTTTTGACCTCATCTACCTGTGAAGCATTATAGTAGCGGTATCCATTTGTTTGATCCAATGAGGCTGGTTTGATTAAATCCAGTTTGTCATAATGACGGAGCATTCGTTTGGATATACCTGAAAATTCTGCAAAATCCCCAATCCTGTAAGTTTTATTGTCCATGTCACCCTCCTTGTGTACCTATAGGATAGAGTATAACATAGTGTGAAGGTCAAGACCTAAAAAAATAAGAGTTAGTTGATTTAAACTTAGTTGAGTAAAACTATGTATAACACAAAATGTGATTATAAATATAGTATAGTTGATATTAAGCATATTTTGCTTGACAAAATCGAGTGTATACCACATAATGTTATATATAGTAAATGATAATTATTCTTATATACTAAGGATTCTTTATAAATGATTGGAAATGGAATTAGAATTATGTGATTGGAATGAAAAGGTGATTGGATGAATAATAAAGAGACTTTAATGAAAAAGAATTTAATTGGGCGAGTTGCTCTTTTGTTTGTTAAGCGTTTTGAGTTAACGGTTTTGTTGATCGGTATGATTAGTTTGTTAGGTGTTGTTAGTTTGATTCTTTTACCTAAGGAGTCTTTGCCGGAGATTGTTTTTCCGACTTTGACTGTACAAACTGTTTATCCTGGTGCCAACCCTGTGGATGTTGAGCAGTTGGTTACAGAACCCTTGGAAGCTAGACTGAGTGGCTTGGATGATGTAACAGACCTCGTATCCAGCTCTAACTATGGGTTTTCGTTTATAACTGTATCTTTTGAAGAAAGTGTTGATATTGACCAGAAAAAAGTGGAACTGGATAGTGTAATTTCTGATGTAAGACTTCCTGAGAGTGCATCAGATCCTGTGACATCTACTTTTAAAACTTCAGAAATACCATTAATCAGTTTGAGCCTTGCAGGAGACTATGATCTTTATGAGTTGACAGAATATGCAGATGTAGTAAAAAATGAATTGTCTAGGATTCCTGGAGTTGAAAACGTTTTGGTTTTTGGTGGTAGTGAAAGAGAATTCCAAGTAGATTTGGATGCAGAAAAATTAAGTCAAGCAGGGCTTACGACTAATGATATAGTGATGACGCTTCAAGGTGATAATGTCAATTTCCCCTTAGGTGATGTTCAGGTTGGTAATGAAAATTATTCTATTCGTGTTGATGAGTCCTATACTTCCATTGGAGACATTGGAGATACGCTTATAATTAACCCATTGGGTGAATCATATAGACTTGATGAGTTGGGTCAAGTTATTGATGGAAATAAAGCTGTGACAGAGTTTAACCGTTCTTATACAAAAGATGCAGGACTTGGAAATTCTATTTTTCTTTCTGTTATACGTCAGAATAGAAGTGATGTTATTGGAACAAGTGATCGTGTTAAGGAAACCCTTGAAGGAGCGGTGGGGAGTTTGATTCCTTCTGATATTAGTGTTGTTATATCCAGAGATACAGCAGTTCAGGTTGACGATGACCTTAGCTCTATTCAATCCAATGCATTATCAGGACTTTTTGTGGTTATTCTTGTTCTCTTCCTCTTTATTGGATTTAGGGAATCATTAATCGTTTCCATAACTATACCCTTAACTTTACTTGCAACCTTGGGTGTACTAAGCTTTGTAGGTATAACCTTAAATACCTTCGCAATATTAGGCTTAATTGTTGCCTTGGGTCTTCTTGTAGACAATACAATAATTGTTATGGAAAATATGGACAGACTAAAAGGTAAAGGTTTATCTATTAAAGATGCAGCAGTATTTGGAACTAATCAAGTTGGTTATCCTATTGCATCAGCTACATTAACAACTGTAGCTGCCTTTTTCCCATTGGCTATTTTACCTGGAATTATTGGTGCTTTTATTAATACTATACCAAGAACCATCATCATAACCTTGGTTACATCACTATTGCTAGCTGTTTCCATTACGCCAAGTGTTTATCATTTTGTCTTTAAAACCTTTAGAAAAGATAAAAAAGTATCTAGAGGAATGCTAATAGCTGGTAAAGTAATGAAGCTTTTGTTTGTGGTTTTATTAAGTGTTTTTGCCTTTTATGGAGAAGAGGTTTGGATTGGAATTCCAATTATTGCTAGCGTATTTTTCCTCACTGCAATCTTTATCAAAGAATTTTTCACAGGGAAAGATGCGATTTTCATGAAAAAGGTTGAAGGAAGAGAAAATAAAATCTTGAATGGATATCAAAGCTTTATGACTGATTTGACCAAGTCAAGAATTAAGATGTCCTTTGTCCTTTTGATAGCAATAGGTATATTAGCATCATCATCTATGCTTATCGCCAATGGATCTTTAAAGATTGCCTTTTTCCCTGAAACAGAACCCAGAAGTGTAGCTCTTGAAATTGTTACTAAACCAGGAACAGGTTTAATGCAGACCAGTGAAATCATTAGTGAAATTGAATCTATCCTTATGGAAGAACCTGCAGTCAAGCAGTTTAATACAACTGTTGGTGGTAATGAGGTAAATAGTGGTATGATTACTTTAGATTTGAATCCGGAATTTGATGGATTCAAAAGTGTAGAGGAAATTCGCCAAAGTTTATCAGGGGTAGAGGATGCTGAGATAAGTTTTGAAGCACAAGGTGCTGGTGGCCCTCCTGTAGGTAAACCAATCGAAGTTAAGATTATTGGAGATGATATTGAAGTTAATAAGACTTTGGCCAAGGAATATGAGGATGCCTTGTCCAAGATAGAAGGTGCTTATAATATTCAAAATTCAATGAAAGATGGAGCTAGTCAGCTTATCTATGATATTGACGAAGATAAAGCTAAAGAAGTTGGGCTCTCCACCGGTTATATAGCCCTTGAACTTAACCGACTTATTGACGGACAAGTTGCAACTACAGTCAACAATAATGGGGAACTCATCGATGTAAGGGTTTCTCTTCAAGATAAATCGGTAACCGATATAGACAAGCTTCAGCTGACTACACCAATGGGTCAAATTGTTGATGCCAGTGATTTTATTAGTATTCGAGAGGCAGTTGGGGTTTCCGGTATTAACCGAGAGGATGGCAACCGTGTAATTACCCTATCAGCTGATCTTGAACAGGGCTACAATGCAGGTGAAAGCCTAGAAATTTTTAAAAAATCAGTTGCTGCAATAGATATTCCAAAGAATACAATTGTAGATTATGGTGGTGAATCAGCAGGGATCAATGAAAGCTTTGGTGATTTGTTCCGTAGTATGATCATTGCAATCTTTTTAGTGTTCATTATACTAACCATACAGTTTGGATCAGTCAAGCAGCCTTTTGCTATTATCATGACCATACCAATGGCCTTGATTGGAGTCCTCTACGGATTATATTTTACAGGTAATGAATTTGGATTCTATGCTTTTATGGCTTTAGTATCCTTAGTTGGTATAGCTGTTAATGATGCTATAGTTTTAATTGACTATATGAACTATCTTAGAAGTCAAGGAAGTGCTTTCTTTGAAGCTATAGGTGAAGCAGTGAGAACTAGGTTTAACCCTGTTCTTGCCACAACTATGACAACTATTGGAGGTATCCTGCCCTTATCTTTTAAGAATTCCTACTATGCACAGTTTGGATATGCCTTAATCTTTGGTCTTTTAGTGACAACCTTGATGACCTTAGTCATCATACCAATTATGTACTCTCTCCTTGAAGGAGGTAAAGATAGAAAGGCCCTTCGAGAAGTGGGTAAACATAAACAAGATGGGGAAGAAGAAATCACCCTTAAAAACCGATATCAAAATTAATCACTTATTCTATTTCCCTTGGGCTGTCGTAGATATTTTACGACGGCCCAATCATTCTAGCTATTTGTTCAATCTTTTGATAACAATGATCAAAAAAGTAAATATAGGAGTCACAGAAGTAATTGGCATAGGAGTCACCTGCTGAAAGACCGTGTTCGTCAAGATACATTTCTTTATGACGGCGACAACCACTTCTACAGAGTCCGGCATAGGGACAGGTTCTACATTTTTCATCAAAATGGTGACCGGTGCTTAGAAAGAGTTCAGCCTTTTTATTTGTTATCAGTTCTTCAAAAGTTTCCTCGTTGATATTACCAAGCTTCCAGCCGTCCAGAACATAGAAGTCACAGGGGTAAATAGAACCATCTGCCTCAATGACCGGATTGACAGAACAGAAACCGTTCATATCACAGCTTTCTGGAGGGAGACCAAGAAGCATTTGGACATAATTGTCAAACATCCTAATACTTACATTATATCCTTCCATTAGGTCTTTATACCAAAGGTCAAAGAGTTCTACTAGAAAGTGTCCATATTCTTTTGGCGTAATGTTATAGGCCTTTAAATCAGGATCATTAAAGTCATTGATACAAGGGATAAACTGAAGATAACGATAGTTTTGGCTTTTAAAATAGTTATAAATTTTATGGACGTGTCGGACGGTTATCTTGGTAACAACCGTTAGAATATTGAATTCTACCTTATGTTTGAGTAGTAGTTTGGCTGCCTTATCCACATTTTTAAAGGTTCCTTTTCTTTTCTGGTCTAAACGGTTGGTATCATGAATATCTTTAGGACCATCCATAGATAAACCAACAAGAAAATGATTGTCATGGAAAAATTGGCAGAATTCTTCAGTTAGGAGAGTTCCGTTTGTTTGTATAGCAAAGTTGACTGTTTGGGAACCCTTATATTTGTTAACAAGGGTAATAAAAGTTTTGAAATAGTCCAAACCAATAAGGGTTGGTTCGCCCCCTTGGAAGGCAAAAGTGACTTGCTTTGTAACAGACTTAAAAGCTTTCTTCACCAGTTGTTCCGATGTAGCATCATTCATAAAACCCATACTTTTGTGTTCTCGATTTGCTGCTACATCATAATAGAAACAATATTTACATCCAAGATTACAGTTGGCCGATGAGGGCTTGATTAAAACTGATAGTGCATCCATAAATCTAACCTTTCTATAATAAGACCCATGAGAAGCAGGGCTTATCCATCAAATTGAGTTATATACGTCACACTATTATAACACAGTTTTTAATTATATTGACAGAAACAAAAGAAAAATGTATAATTATATATTAATTAGAATATTTATACATAAAGACTAATATGTAAGTGATGGTATAATAAAAAAAGAAAGTAGTAATCTATAGTTTTCTAATAGGAGCGTAATATGTTTAAAGTATATGTTGACGGACAGCATGGAACAACCGGCTTGCTGGTTAATGAGCGGTTGGAACAACATCCATTGGTAGAAATATTAACCATTCCTTATGATGAAAGACATAATAGGGAAATGAGGATTAAACTCCTTAATAGCGCAGATATCGTCTTCCTTTGTTTGCCTGATGAGGCAGCTAAGGAGGCAGCACAATTGGTTACCAATTCTGAAACCAAGATTATTGATGCATCAACGGCGCATAGAACCCATAAGGATTGGTCTTATGGGTTTCCTGAATTAAGCCCTGGTCATAAAGCCTTAGTAAAAGAATCTAAGCGTCTTTCCAATCCGGGATGTCATGCAAGTGCTGGTATTGCAGCTTTATATCCGCTAGTTCAAACTGGGATTTTTAACCCTAAGATCCAATTGACTTTTTTTTCCATTACTGGATATTCAGGTGGAGGAAAGCAAATGATTCATACCTATAAAACGACGGACAATTTGGCTTATAGAGCACCAAGACAATATGCACTTTCTATGAATCACAAGCATATACCTGAAATTATGGCCCGAAGTGGTTTAGAGAAAAAGCCTCTATTTGCACCTATTGTTGGAAACTTTGAAAGAGGCTTGGCAGTTACTATTCCTTTTGCTGTAGACCAGATGGATAAGCCTATGACAAAGGAAGAACTGGTAGACTTTTATAAAGACTACTATAAGGATGCTTATTATATTCGTGTTCACGAGGCAGACAGTGTAGATGGTTTGGTGGACAATTGTATCCATGTACAAGGGAATAATGATAGTAACTTTCTAGATATTTTTGTATATGGTAATGAGGATCAGATTCAGGTGATTACTCGATTGGATAATCTGGGTAAAGGTGCATCAGGAGCGGCTATTCAGAATATGAATATTATGCTGGGCATTGACGAAAAGACTGGGCTTTAAATTATGTTTTTTAATGAACCTCTAATCTGATTAATATGGTGGTTTAACTTAAGAAGGATATACTTGTATCATCAAGAAAGTTAAATATACACAATATAAAGTTAAGAGGTGAAAACATGAATAAAAGATTGTATCGTTCAACTACTGATAAGATGATTTCAGGTGTTTGTGGTGGTGTTGGTGAGTACTTTGATCTTGATCCATCCTTGGTTCGTTTAATATTTGTCCTGATTGCCTTTGCATCTAGCGGCAGCGGTTTTATCGCTTATATAGTAGCAGCTATTGTGGTTCCTGTAAGACCAGTAGATTACACCTATGACTCAGAAGGTCAAGACCTATATGATGAAGAGGGAAATCCGGTAGGTGACAAGCCATATACGCAAAAAAAAACTAAACAAATAATTGGATTTGTTCTACTCGGTTTCGGTAGCATGTTGCTTCTTGACAATATGTTTTCATGGTTTGATAAAGGTGTTGTTTGGGCCATGGTTGTTATTGGTGTAGGTGGCTATATGTTGTTTAAACGAAGTGAAGAATAGAATTTATACAAACCAATACCTAGATCCTCTTTTAAAGCAGCCCTTAATTGGACTGCTTTTTGCGTGTCGTTTAATTTATAGATAGAATAACCCTATAAGGTTGTGAATAATTTATCATATTTGGCAAATAGTATGAAAATTGTTTCACTTTGATTAAATTGTTGAAATCAAGTTGTGTCATTGCTATACTATTCATATATAGAGGATATTTTATGAGAATTTCCACTATATAAGCTTGCACCATTATGGATGGGTACAAATTCACATGAATTTATCTATAAACAGAATGAATTTGAGGCATCCATTTGTTCTATAAGTAGTTATACTATATTTGGACTGCTTGAAGACTGAGGTATTGTTTCTTATTAAACTAGAGTTATTGAATGAGAGGTGTTTTTTATGGAGTTAAAAGGAAAAGTTGTTATTGCACAGGGCGGGGGTCCTACAGCCGTTATTAACCAGAGCTTGGTTGGAGCGGTTTTAGAATCAAGAAAATTTCCACAGATTACCAAAGTATATGGGGCAGTAAATGGTGTTGAAGGTATTGTTAATGAACGTTTTATGGACTTGACCAGAGAAACTACCAATAACCTTGAAAAGGTAGCTGGTACACCAGCTTCTGCCTTACTTTCAACTAGGGTGAAACCAGATGCAGCTTATTGTAAAGAAATTTTTAGGGTCTTAAAAGCCCATGATGTTCGCTATTTTTTCTACATTGGCGGTAATGATTCATCAGATACTGTAAGAATCGTTAATGAACAGGCCAAATTATCTGATTATGAATTTAGAGCAATCCATATTCCTAAAACTGTAGACAATGACTTGGTCATTAATGACCACACACCAGGCTATGGATCAGCAGCCCGTTATGTATCCACTGCCTTTATTGGTTTGAACTTAGATAATAGAGCCCTTAAAGGTGTTTATATAGCGATTATTATGGGACGTAATGCAGGTTTTCTTACAGCCGCAGCATCACTTGCTAAAAAGTATCCAGATGATGGTCCGCATCTTATTTATCTACCAGAAAGACCTTTTACTGTTGATAAATTTCTTAAGGATGTTAAGGATGTGTATGATAAGTATGGTCGTTGTATAGTAGCTGTTTCAGAGGGAATTAAAGATGAAGATGGTAATCCGATTATAGCAACATTGACAGATAATGTAGAAACTGATGCCCATGGTAACATGCAGTTATCAGGGTCAGGAACACTTGGAGACATGCTTACTAAACTAGTTAAAGAGCAATTACATATTGACCGCGTTCGTTCTGATACTTTGGGCTATACCCAACGTAACTTTATCAGTACTATTTCAGATGTTGATTCACAAGAAGCACGTGAAGTTGGCGAGAAAGCTGCTCAGTTTGCAATATGGGATAACGTTGACGGATCCATTGTTATAGAGAGAACGGGTACATATTCAGTTAATTATCGTCTAGTGAATTTAGATGAGATTGCTGCCAAGACTAAGTATATGCCAGATAACTTTATAAATGCAGCAGGGAATAATGTTACCCATGACTTTTACCTATATGCAAGGCCATTAATTGGCTCAGGATTCCCACAACCTCATAGACTTAGAGCCCCTATGGCTCCTAAGCTATTAGTCTAGCAAAGAATGTGATATAGATATAATATTTTCTGTAAAAAGAAAAGACCAAGTGCGCTGAATACTTATTAAGTATAGTGCTCTTGGTCTTATTTTTTAATTAACCGATCACATGTCCCATATTATAGAGTCCCGATTCCTTACCAGCTAAAAAAAGAGCTGCATTAATGGAACCGACGGCAAAGACATCTTTGGAATTAGCCATATGATTTATTTCAATTACTTCATCTTGACCAGCAAAGATGACCTGATGTTCACCAACAATGCTACCACCTCTGACAGCGTGAATTCCAATTTCCTTTTTTGGTCGTTTGATACGGTCTTTACTTCGATCATATTTATAATCAAATTCATTATTAAGTGTTTCATTAATGGAATCGGCAATATATAAAGCTGTTCCACTTGGTGCATCAACTTTTTGATTATGGTGCTTTTCGACAATCTCAATATCAAAACCAGCAGGCGACAAGATGGATGTAGCTTTTTGTACCAGGCTGATAAGAAGGTTGATACCCAAGGACATGTTGGCTGAAAAGAGCACAGGTATATGGTCGGCGGCCCGATGCACTATATCAATTTGTTCTTGGCTAAGACCGGTTGTACAAACAACAACTGGAAGTTTTTTGTCTATAGCGGCTTCTAAAAGTCCTTCAACAGCACCTGCTATGGAAAAATCAATAATTACGTCAGCTTCGACATTACACGCATCCAGTGAAGTGAAGACTGGATAAGAATAAGTACTTTCTGTGTTGGGGTCTATACCAGCGACAATGCTACAAGCTTGGTGAGCGGCTACTAAATTTGAAATGGTATGACCCATTTTACCATTGCAACCATGCATAATAATTCTAGTCATTATTTTTCACCTCTATACCAAAGCTTGTCATGGCAGCTTTCATGAGTGCTATATTTTCGGGCCCCATTTCATATAGAGGTAACCTACATGGACCTGCATTCATGCCCATAAGATTCATGGCTTTTTTAACAGGGATAGGATTAGTTTCTACAAACATAGCGTTCATGACTTCCATCATCTTTAACTGAAGATTAAGACTTTCCTTGATCTTACCTTCCATCCAAAGTTCAACAATATTGTGAGTTTCTTCAGGAAGTATATTAGCAATGACAGATACGACTCCTTTACCTCCTAAACTAAGAAGGGGAACGATTTGATCATCATTACCCGTATAGAGATCAAGATCACCTTGGCATAGAGACATCATTTTACTGATGGCACCAATATTGCCGCTAGCTTCTTTAATAGCTACTATATTTTCGACTTTGCTAAGTTCTGCTGCTGTTTCAGGAGCAATAATCATACCTGTTCTAGAAGGTACATTGTAGAGCATAATTGGGAGGTCAACACTGGACGCAATAGCACCAAAGTGGGCAAGAAGTCCACGTTGAGAAGTTTTGTTATAGTAAGGTGTTACCTGTAAAAGTGCGTCAGCACCCATATGTTCAGCTTTTTTGGAAAGGGAAATACCATGAGCTGTATCGTTGCTTCCAGTACCAGCTATGACAGGTACGCGTCCTGCTGTTTCCTCAACAGCAACACGAATACATTCCAAATGTTCATCATCACTAAGGGTTGAAGCTTCTCCGGTAGTACCACAGATAACGATTGAATCAGTTTTATTTTCTATCTGCCAGTTTACAAGTTCGCGAAGTTTTGGAAAGTTTACAGAACCATCCTGATTGAAGGGTGTTACAATGGCTACACCAGAGCCGGTAAAAATTGACATAAGAGTCCTCCTTGTAATTAACGATTTGGTAGCTTCTTTAGGATATTTCCCTTAATAAAACAAAACAGCCGACATGAGCCGACTGCGTATCTTTATAATAAAAACACCAGTAGCTCCCCACATTCAATAGGAATGTGACAGTCGTACAGTTATTGACTGCACAACCAGGATCTTAAATAACAAGAATTAAGTCCTTCGGCATCTTTCCCTTTCCGTAATCGTCACAGGTCCTTGAAAACCTCAGATTATGTACTGATAAAAGACGCGCCTCTACCAAATTGCTTAATGAAATTTTATCGTAAATGTTATCAAAAAAATAAATATATACGAAAGTTAGAATATCATTTTACGAAAAAAAAGTCAAGAGCAAATAGTGGGGGATTTTGACTTTATCCACATTTTTGATTTTGGCAATGCCAAAAAGTCAATATGTATCTTTGTAGAAACTTATGTAAAGCCTTGTTTTATACGGCTTACAGCAATTAGATAGTGAACGTTTTCAAATAATAATCATTATCGGAGTTATCCACAGTTTCCACACCGACCAAAAAAGAATCATAAGACTTTGGTCTGATATTGCTGTATACTTATGAAAAATTAGCGTCTTATATTCTTCGTATGATATAATCATTATAAGACATTGTATGTGGAAGGTGCAAGATGAAAGAACGAATTCGAATTGTTTTCCTAGCTGCAGCTTTTTTAACTGCAAGCTTTTTGATTTCTTATATATTAATAGATCAATTGCAAGGTATACATTTAGCGTTACTGATTTTTATTGTTATGATAGCTAATTGGATAATTTTTGGTTCAGCAGTTACCTTGCTTGTTAAAAGGTATTTTAGTGCCTATAGTGAAATAAGAGATATTTACAGCAAGTATCAGATGAATAAGATTCTTTACGACCTATTAAAGGTCCTTGCTTCAGTTGAAGAGTCTGAAGATTTTTATTCATTAATCTTAGAAGCTGCCACAAAGGCTATACCTAAAGCTAAGTTCGGTTCTATCATAATGAATGACTTAGGTAAGATGACTTTTAAGGCTGCTGTAGGATTTAATATGGACTATCTGGAACTAATTGAAATGGATATTCAGGACACTGTTTTATATAGGCAGACAAATGGTAAAATGGATAGGCCTATTATTGTATCCGACATCCTAGCAGAAGATCTTAGTCAGATAGACGAACGTATTGTTGATCTCTTATCAAGTTCAGGAGTAAAAAAAGTTAGATCGACTATGTCAGTTCCAATTATCATATCTAATTCAGTTGTGGGTAGTATTAATTTGGATTCAGATCAAGAAAATGCTTTTAACCATAGTGACGTAGAGTCTTTAGACTTTTTTGCTTTGGAAGTTAGTAAGTTTGTACGTCTACATCAGATTATTGATCTTAATAGGACTATGTCTAGATACGATGAGCTTACTGGAATATTTAATAGAGGTTATTGCAGGCGTTTGATTCGTGATCTAATGCAAAAGGAAAGTCCTTTCGTTTTGATATCTACTGATCTTAACAACCTTAAGACTGTCAATGATTTACATGGTCATGATATTGGAGATTTACTTATAAAGAGTTTTGTTAACCAAGTTAAGCTTTTCTTACCAGATGACTATATTTTTGCTAGATATGGCGGGGATGAGTTTGTTATTGTTTTACCTGGTCTGTCTTCGGTTGAAGCGACTGTTATTATGGAAGATATGTCTAGATTTTTTAATCAGTATACGATTAGGGAGGCGGATTTTCCTTTGACTATATCTTTTTGTTATGGCTTGGTTTGTTTTCCTGATGAATCTTCATCTTATGATGAGGTATTAAAGTTAGCTGATAACCGTATGTACAGACAAAAGAGGGTTTATAAGGAGTCTAATTATGGCGGTTTAGAGTACAGCAGTGATTTATAGTGATGAAGGACTAGAGCTTCTTTCCTTTAGTACTGATGAGAAAACAGTAGCTTTAGATTAGAATTTCATGTAGAACCTTAAAAATATCTTAAAACAATTGATTTATTTTCCATTTTTATGTATGATTACATCAGTATATTTCTACTTTTAGACAGGAGCAAACTATGTACGGTGATATTATTTATGTAGAAAGAGAACCTCTATTATGGCGTTCTGCAGAATTAAGAAGAAATCCTGAGTCGAGGAAGTTGGATTTGGCAATATATCGTATGACTAGATACCGACATTATGGCATAGACTTAGGTGATAATAAGGTTGCTCATTTTTATGCCAATAGCTTTTGGGATCGAGCTAACAGTGAGATTATTGTATCATCCATTGAGGAGTTCACTAAGGATGGGGTATGTCAGACTCTACAGTTTGTTCCATTTGTTTTTACAAGAGATGAAGTAGTTGCTAGGGCTCTAGATACAGTAGGTACAAACTTTGGTGGATACAGTGTACTTGAAAATAATTGCGAGCATTTCGCCATGTGGTGTGCAACAGGTAGTCGTGCCTCTAATCAGTATTTATTGCTAAAAAATGGAATTACTCGGGTATCCAAGCCCATTGCTCCTATAGGAAAGAAAATGTATGCTTTTGCCAATACAGGTCTTTCTATGTCTAGAAATTGGATTAACCGTAATTTATAAAATAAAATTTGAATGAATAGATTTATGAAAAGACTGGAAGTTGAGTACTAGTGTGACTGTCATAGGAATGTTCTTGTTAACTTTCTATGAAATTTACACTAGTGCATGGACGGAAGGTTTTTTTTGTTATATTAGGAAAGCCTTTTTGTTTTGCTTAAAAATATTAGGAAGGTAAAATAAGTCAGCAGACAAAAATTAATAAAATTAATCATAAACATATATATAGTTAAATAAATCTTGCGTTATGTCTAATATATATACAATTCTTAAGTGAAAGTATATAATTATTATGTATTTTGAAGGTGTAATTGGCAAGTAGATGAGTTAATAGAAGTGTTAAATCTTTATATGACAAATATGTTTGCTTAAGTTAACGAAGATTAAAGAGGAGGGCTATTATGGATAAAATTGATTATGAAATCATTCGTTTATTGATTAAGAATGGACGTGCAACTGCTACCGTAATTAGTAAGGCAGTTAATCTTTCTGTACCTGCAGTATCTGAAAGAATAAGAAATTTGGAAGAGAATCATGTAATAGAAGGATACTTGGCAAAGATTAGTCGAAAGCAATTAGGGTATGGATTATTAGCCTTTGTATTTGTAGATATTGCCTTAGTTGAAGAAACAGAGGTGTTTAAACAGGCGATCAGTGGTCTACCAGAAGTACTGGAAAGTCACCATGTAGCTGGAGACCATGATTTGCTCTTAAAGGTTCTGGTAGAAGATACAGAAAGTCTGGAAGCCTTTATCTCACATAAGCTCAAACGGATTCATGGCGTTATTCATACTAAAACATCCATTGTCATGTCTACCCTAAATGAAGAAATCAACAGGGAAATCATTATATGATCTTGAAAGGATTTCGATTTGGGATGATTCTACAGTTGGCTGTAGGACCTATTTCTCTCTTCATCCTCCAAGTAGCCTTGTCATCAGGCTTAGGCAGGAGTTTACAAGGAGTTGTTGGAGTAACACTGGTGGATGGTTTATTTGTTCTAGGTGCTATACTTGGCCTAGGCAACTTAATCGATAGGACCACAAAAATTAAGGTTTATATGAAATATTTTGGAGGATGTGTAGTCATAATTTTTGGAGTTTCATATGTTATGTCTGTTTTTGGACACCAATTGTTACCAAGTATAGGCCCTGGATATAGCTTTAATGAATCTGTTTTTGTACGAGCAGTAGCTATGACAAGTGGGAATCCTTTAACTCTTGTTTTTTGGGCAGGCGTCTTTTCGACCAAAATGGTCGAGGAAAAAATGACAAGAAAGCATATGTATCTTTTTGGTATTGGAGCTATATTATCAACCTTCTTATGTATGACTCTCATTGCTGTTCTAGGAGGTTACTTGTCACCATTTCTTGATGAAAGCTTAATTTTAGTTTTGAATGTATTTGTAGGATTAATACTGATTGCCTATGGCCTGAAATCGATATTCTCCTAGTCCTGGTATTTAATTCTAGTCCGTATCTGTTTTTCAACATCACTTATAGTAAGCCCTTTACGTTTGGCATAAGATATAACCTGATCTTTATCTATATGAGACAGATCAAAGTAGCGGGAGCTTGGATGCGTAAAGTAGAGGCCGCATACACTTGCACCAGGTAGCATCATATAGGATTCCGTCATAGTGATTCCTGTGTGTTCTGTCACTTTAAGCCAGTTAAATAGTGTCGCTTTCTCCGAATGGTCGATAAGTGACGGGTAACCAAATGCAGGGCGTATACCCTGATACTTTGCTGCTAGGAGATCGTCAAGGTTTAAATCTTCATCAGCAGCGTAACCCCAATAATTTTTTCTAAGATCAAGATGGAGCTTCTCAGCAAAGGCTTCTGCTAAGCGGTCAGCTAGAACCTTAATCATAAGACTATGATAATCATCATGTTCTGCTTCGTACTTGGCCACTAATTCCTGGGCACCAATTCCTGCTGTGACTGCAAAACCTCCAATATAGTCCTTGTTACCGGTTGCTTCCTGATAGTCCCTATCAGTGATAAAGTCTGCCAAAGATAGGTGGGTACTGTTCTTTCTTTGCTGCCTAAAATTATAGAAAGTAAAGTCGCCATGCTTACTTTTAACAACAATATCATCCCCCATTCGGTAGGCTTCTTCGATGGAAATAACCCCTTTGGCAGTGAGTGATTGATTAGCTCTTAAGTCTTCAAGAATTGCAAGCGCGTCAAGATGAAGTTTTTTTGCTTCATGACCAATAATCGGATCATCTAAGATTTCAGGATATTTCTTACGAAGCTCCCAAGCTGTAAAGAAGAAGGTCCAGTCAATATATGGAATCAAATCATCAATAGAGGCTTCTATGGCAAGAGTACCAATGAAATTAGGTTCTTTTACCGGAGGAAGGGAGGCCTTCTCATCACCTGAACCAGCCGAATTTTTATGACCTAGTGTTCGGGCTTCATCATATGGTATTAAAGCTACTTGATGTTCCTTAGAAATACCAGAAATGCGGTCATATTCATCATAAATATCTTTTACATAAATAGGATGCATTTCCTTGTCCATAAGTGCTTTGGCACCTTCTACACCCTTGGTCGCATCTTTGGCATAGATAACAGGATGGTCGTATTTAGGTGCGATTTTGAGGGCTGTATGAAGCATGGAAGTAGTGGCGCCACCAATCATAAGTGGTATATTTGAACCTTTTTCCTTAAGAAGTTCTGCAAGAGTAACCATTTCATCCAATGAAGGTGTAATAAGCCCGGAAAGACCTATAATATCAACGTTTTCACTAATAGCTGTTTCAATAATCTGTTCAGGAGGAACCATAATTCCCAGATCGATGACTTGGAAGTTGTTACATTGAAGAACAACACCTACAATATTTTTACCTATATCGTGAACATCTCCTTTAACAGTTGCAAGTAGTATTTTACCTGCACTGGTTGATTTTGCTTCCATATTTTCAGCTTCAATATGAGGCAAAAGAAAAGCGACAGCTTTTTTCATGACACGAGCACTTTTAACAACTTGGGGAAGGAACATCTTCCCATC